>NZ_LT835161.1:700874-1484501 GCF_900169715.1 Kocuria massiliensis | reverse complement strand
TTCGGTGGTTATGGCAAGAGGGGTACACCCGGTCTCATTCCGAACCCGGTAGTTAAGGCTCTTAGCGCTGATGGTACTGCACCCGGTAGGTGTGTGGGAGAGTAGGTCGCCGCCGAAAATATTTTTGTGGAGGAGAAGTGTTTGTGCCCCGTGTTGGGGTGTGGACGCTTCTCCTCCTTTTTCATTTAACACCCGTTCCGATTAATGCCGACGAACGCCATGGTCTCGTTTGTGGACGCTCCGACCTGAGACGCATGACGAGTCGTACATCATGAGCCAACTCTGAACCGCGATATGCCGAACAGGCCCCAAGGTGCGTAAACTTTCCAGGAGAACCACGTGGGCTCTCGGGAATACCAGAGATCACGTACTACGTACATAGAGGAGAAGCAGCTTGGCTGACGACGATCGTAGGCATTCGGAGCGCGGGAATGACCGCCAGCAGTACCGCCGTTCGGGCCAGGAAGGGCGTGGTCGGGGGAGTAACTCTGACCGTAACGGTGGATACGGACGCAGCGGCGGATACGACCGGAGCGGTGGCCAACGGCGTCGGGATGACCGCGGGGCTGGGAGCAGAAGCGGGGACCGTGATCGTCGCTTCAACGATCGGCAACCTTATGACAGGTCAGACCGTGACCCGCGCCGGAAGGATCAGGATCCGGCGGGTCGCTTTGATCGTGGTCAGCGCGACCAGCGCTCGAATCGTGACGGCTATCGCCCGTCGCGCCCAAAGGCTCCGGAAATCGATGAGGAGGTTACCGGTCGGGAACTCGACCGCTCCGTGCTGAGCGAGTTGCGCGTCCTGGAGAAGGACAACGCCGACGTCGTCGCCAAGCACCTGGTCATGGCAAGCCAGTACCTTGAGGTCGATCCCGAATTTGCTCTCGAGCATGCGCAGGCAGCGGTCCGTCGAGGTGGGCGCGTTGCCGCAGTGCGTGAAGGAGCCGCCATCGCAGCGTATGTTGCGGAACGTTTTGACGTTGCGCTCCGTGAGCTGCGCACGCATCGCCGGATGACGGGTTCGCACGAGCACATCGCTTTGATCGTCGACTGCGAGCGTGCTTTGGGGCGGATCGACAAGGCCCTCGAGACCGCGAGTGACCCTGAACTCTCGGATCTTCGCGGCGCGGAAAAGGTCGAGTTGGCCATGGTCGTCGCGGGAATTCATCGTGATCGTGGCGACCTTGCCACGGCCAAGAAGGCCTTGGAAATTCCTGAATTGAACCGTCAGAAAGCATTTTCTTACAGCCCGCGACTCTTCAGCGCCTACGCGGACTTGCTCGAGGAAATGGGGGAGACGAAGGATGCGGCGTCTTGGGCCCGACTCGCCGTCGTCGCCGAAGCCGCTCTGGGGCAGGGGCAGTTTGAAGACCCGGAAATTTACGAAATCGATGTTCTGCCAGATGAGGAGTCGGTCGATACCGCAACGGGAGAGCAGGGCGTAGATCTTGACGAGGCCATGATCGAGCAGCGCCAGACTCGAGAGCCGCAACCCACGGATGACCTCTCCGAGACTGACCACGAAGAATTCACGCCTTCGGAGTCCGCCGTCGCCGACGGGGTCGCCTCGGTAGAGGACGAGACCGGGAAGGATCCCGAATCCGAGCCGGTCCAGGAACCCGAACGGAAAGACGACTAAACCCTCCATGCCTTCGCTGATTTCTGCATTTGATGCGATTCTCTCGGACCTCGACGGCGTCGTATACGCGGGCCCTCACCCGATCGACGGTGCGGTGGACTCACTAAACACAGCGTCTGAGCAGGGTATTGAAGTCGCGTACGTGACGAATAATGCCTCGAGGTCCGTGGAAACCGTTGCAGAGCATCTTCGCTCTCTCGGGTTGTCCGTCGATGCGGACCATGTCATCAGCGCGGCACAGTCGGCGGCCAGCTTGGCGGTCGGGCAGCTGGGCGAAGGGACGCCCGTCGCCATCTGCGGATCCTCTGCTCTGGCAGATTGCGCCCGAGAGGTAGGTCTTGAGGTCGTGGGGTTCGGCGACCAGCCGCGTGCTGTCCTTCAAGGATTCGAACCAACACTGGGATGGCAGGACCTTGCGGAAGCGTCGTACCTCCTGGCGAACCGTGACGTTCTCTGGATCGTGTCTAACACCGATATGACGATCCCCAAGGAACGCGGTATTGCACCCGGCAATGGAACTCTGGTTCATGCGGTCGCCGCAGCCACCGGTCGTACGCCACGTGTTGCCGGTAAGCCCGGCTCCACCATTTTCTCAACGATCACGGACCGGCTCGGCGTGAGCTCTCCCGTGGTAATAGGGGATCGTTTGGATACCGATATCCTCGGTGCACAACAGGCCGGCCTGCCCAGCATTGCCGTCATGACCGGGGTGCAGACTGGGGACGACATCGTGAATGCTCGTGTTGCCGAGCGTCCCACCTACGTGGTCGGAACGCTCCGGGAACTCTTTACCGAGTACGACGAACCACACGTGGACTATTCCGGTGACGCCATCGTGGCTCGCCTCGGTGACCAGGTCTCCGCGACCGTGCAAGATGACTCCGTGAACGTCGTAGCGCACGATTCCGTCCCCGAGGTCAAAATAGTTCGGACGGCCGCTGCCGCGTGGTGGGCTGCCCGCCCAGAGGCCGAGACCGCGACGTCGGCACGGGTGATTCGTGCATGAGCGAGACTCCGCGCGACGACGCCGGACCCGACGTCGAAGGACGCAACGAGCACTCCGACGCGCTACATGACTTTGCGCAGCTAGGTACGGAAGACAGCTTGGACCGTCTCCTCGACCGCTTGGAAGAAACACCCGTTGATGAGCACGTAGCGGTTTACGAACAACTACATGCTCAGATTCGGAAGATGCTCGACCGGGATCCGAGTTCCTTGCCCGAGGGCCTGATACCGCGCGCCAACCGACAGACTGAAAGCGCAGAGTCTCAATCGAGGGAATCGTGAGGCTGGACCAGTGGCTCGTCGCCCGCGGCCATGTAGCGTCCAGGACTTTAGCCGCTAAGGCCATAGCTGCCGGCCGTGTCGAGGTGAACGGTCGCACCGTGAGCAAGCCTTCGCGCCCTGTGGGAGAGCACGACAGCGTCGTCGTGCAGGAACCTGCCACACGAGAATATGTCAGCCGCGCCGGGCATAAGCTGGCCGGGGCCCTTCGAGCATTCCCCCAGGTGGCGGTACGGGGCTGTCGATGCCTCGATGCTGGAGCTTCAACGGGTGGCTTTACCCAGGTTCTTTTAGAGGCTGGTGCCGAGCAGGTCGCGGCGGTCGACGTCGGGCACGGGCAACTTGACCCGCGTGTCAGGGCCGATCCGCGAGTCGTCTCGATGGAAGGCCTCAACGTTCGTTCTCTGACGATCGACGACATCGGGGGAACGGTGGACCTTGTCGTGGGAGACCTCTCCTTCATCTCCCTGACGCTGGTGATCGAGCCCCTCGCCCGCGTCACCCGCCCGGGAGGCGCACTGATTCTCATGGTTAAACCCCAATTTGAGGTCGGACGGTCGAAACTGGGTAAGGGCGGCTTGGTGAAAAACGACGCCGATCGTGAAGCCGGCATCGAGTCTGTTCGACGAGCAGCGCGGAACATCGGACTCGTCATCGAAGACGAACGACCCTCCGAGTTACCTGGTCAGAACGGAAACCGCGAACACTTTCTGCTCTTACGTCAGCCGGGCGCCCTCTCGGAAGCAGAGTCATGACGACGCCATGGAAATCACCCCGGCGCGAAGGAACCTTAAAGTGTCAGTCCTCTCGCCTAGGGTAGGACTACGGAACTGACCGGGAGTTCCCATCGCCCCACATCGGAAGGCAAAAGAGCATGAGCCGCAAGATACTTCTGTTCGCGCATACGGGTCGCCCCGAGGCAACCGCTGCGGCGACTCAAGCGTGTGTGCGCCTTCATGAGGCGGGCCTCACCCCGGTCATGAGCCGCACGGACCTCCAAATCTTGCGTGGAACCGAAGCTGAAGCCGTCGGCGTCCAAGTCATCAACGACAACGTTCCGCTGGACGATATCGAACTCGGCGTCGTTCTCGGAGGCGACGGGTCCATCTTGCGCGCCGCCGAAATCATCCGGCACACCAACATTCCTCTCATCGGTGTCAACCTCGGCCACGTTGGCTTTCTCGCCGAATCGGAACGAAGCGACCTGGACGAGACCGTAGACCACATCGTCAATCGCTCATACACGGTCGAAGAGCGTATGGCGATCGACATTCTGGTCTGGAATTCCGGTCAGATTCTGAATCACACCTGGGCGCTGAACGAGGCTTCCGTGGAAAAGGGGAACCGGGAGAAAATGGTCGAGGTCGTGATTGAGGTAGACGGCCGGCCCCTCAGCACGTTCGGATGCGACGGCGTCGTCATGGCCACACCCACGGGGTCCACCGCATATGCCTTTTCCGGTGGTGGGCCAATCGTGTGGCCCGAGGTCGAGGCCATGCTCATGGTTCCCCTCAGCGCCCATGCTTTGTTCTCTCGTCCCATGGTGACGGCACCGACCTCAACCATGGCGGTGGAGATCTTGCCGACGAACGGTCACTTCGGTGTTCTTTGGTGCGACGGTCGCCGCACCACCGAATTGCCGCCAGGTTCCAGAATCGAAGTCAGAAGGTCCGATAAGCCGGTTCGGCTCGCTCGAATTCACCCCGCGCCGTTCTCAGAGCGGCTGGTGCGAAAATTCGACCTACCAACCCGAGGCTGGCGCGGACCCGTGGACCGCATGGACGTCGCCGAACGGAACCTGCCCGACACTGAGGGAACGGAGCAACCATGATCGAAGAAATCCACATTCGCGATCTCGGTGTCATCACCGACGCGACCCTTCCCCTCGGCCCGGGGCTGTCCGTGCTGACGGGGGAGACGGGTGCCGGTAAAACGATGGTCGTGACCGCACTGGGGATGCTTCTTGGCGCGCGGTCCGATGCCGCGGCCGTTCGCTCCGGCGCGCGTTCGGCACTTTCCCAGGCCGTAGTGCGCCTTCCTGAGGGGCACGCCGCCCTGGCCCTTACGGAGGAGGCCGGTGGAGAGGCCCACACCATCGAATCCGACGAGTACTCGGAACGCCTACCACAAGAACTCATCGTCTCCAGAACCGTCAACGCCACCGGACGCTCACGGGCCACCGTCGGCGGGGCCGCTGCTCCCATCGGCGTGTTATCTCGGGTGGGCGAAACCCTCGTGGCCGTCCACGGCCAATCCGACCAACTCCGGTTGCGCTCCGCGGAGGCCCAACGGTCCGCGCTCGACGCCTATGCTGGCAACAAACTCGCCAAGAAGCTCGACGAATATCAAAAGAACTATGAGGAGTACCGTGCCTCTGCACGGGAATTGCGGGAAGTTCGGGAGAACGCGCGCGCTCGCGCTTTCGAAGCCCAAAGCCTGAGCCAGGCGCTCAAAGAAATTGATGCCGTCAAGCCGCAACCGGGCGAGGAAGAAAGCCTGGATGCCGAATCCGCCCGATTGACCAACGTCGAACAGCTCCGAACCGCAGCCGGGGTGGCCCAGTCCGCTTTGGTCGGTGGGGGCGACTCGGATGTGGAAGCTACCACCGTGTCGGTGCTCTTGGACTCCGCTCATCGGGCACTCGCGCAGGAGGCCGACGACGACGCCGCGCTCGCCGCTCTAGCCCAGCGGGTCCGCGAACTCATGATTCAGGCCACCGACATCGGTGAAGAACTTTCGGGGTACCTTTCCGACCTCAATGCCGAATCATCCGGGCGGTTGACCGAAGTCGAAGCGCGGCGTGCGGCTCTGAAGAAGTTGACCCGAAAATACGGGGCGGACATCCCCGAGGTCCTCGAGTGGGCAGAAACGAACCGGGCCCGGCTCGAACAGCTCACGGACGATCCTGCCCGCTCTGAAGCGTTGGAGGAGAAGCTTCGGACGCTGCGCAAAAATATGCAGGCCCAATCTCTCGAACTGATGGAAATGCGTACCGCGGCCGCAAAGAAGCTCTCTGGCGCTGTGTCTACAGAGTTGAAGGCTCTCGCGATGCCCAACGCCTCCCTCGTCGTTGAGATTGCGGAAGCTGAAAAATTTGGACCAGATGGCAAGGACACGGTGTCTTTCAAGCTGGCTCCTCACGAAGGAGCTCAGCCCCGACCCCTCGGCAAGGGGGCGTCGGGTGGCGAATTGTCCCGAGTCATGCTGGCCCTCGAAGTTGTCTTGGCCGAAGTGGACCCGGTGCCCACCTTCATTTTCGATGAGGTTGACTCCGGTGTCGGCGGCAAGGCAGCGGTAGAAATAGGAAAACGCCTCGCTCACTTGGCTCAGCATGTTCAGGTACTCGTGGTGACTCACCTTCCGCAGGTTGCCGCCTACGCTGACCGACACGTTTTGGTGCTCAAATCGAGTGACTCGACGGTGAGTGACGTCAACGTCCTCGATGCCGAAGGCCGAATCGTCGAACTCGCGCGCATGCTAGCGGGACACGCCGATTCCGAGGCCGCCAGGGCCCACGCCAAAGAACTTCTCCAATCCGCCGGTCAGCTGTGATTGGCACTCGTCAGCCGTCTGCCCGGTCCACGACCGGTGCGATGGAAACCCCTCGTGATAGGCTTGAATTCCGTGGTGAACGATAAGCAGACATCCTCGGCAACTTCTCAACGCGACGAAAAAGTGACTCGTCAGATCTTCGTGACGGGCGGTGTCGCATCCTCTCTTGGTAAAGGCCTGACGGCGTCAAGCTTGGGCCGCCTCCTTCGCTCGCGCGGACTCTCCGTGACGATGCAAAAGCTCGATCCGTATCTCAACGTCGATCCGGGCACAATGAACCCCTTCCAACACGGCGAAGTGTTCGTCACGGACGACGGCGCAGAAACCGATCTCGACATCGGTCACTACGAACGTTTTCTCGACGAAAACCTCGACGCTTCCGCCAACGTAACGACCGGCCAGGTGTACTCGACCGTGATCGCCAAGGAGCGTCGAGGCGAGTATTTGGGCGATACGGTTCAGGTCATCCCGCACATCACCGACGAAATCAAGGCACGAATGCGCCGTCGGGCGACCGGCGACGCTGATGCCCCGGACATCATCATCACCGAAATCGGTGGAACCGTCGGAGATATCGAGTCCCAGCCATTCCTTGAAGCAGCTCGTCAGGTTCGCCGTGACGTTGGGCGCAAAAACGTCTTCTTCCTTCACGTCTCGCTGATTCCATACATCGGCCCCTCGGGTGAGCTGAAGACCAAGCCCACCCAGCACTCCGTTGCGGCGCTGCGTGGCTTGGGGATCATCCCCGATGCGCTCGTCTTGCGGTGCGTGCAAGATATCCCGGAGTCCCTCAAGGCCAAGGTCGGGGGAGCGTGCGACGTCGACACCGAGGCCGTCATCTCCTGCCCCGACGCCCCGAGCATCTACGACATCCCGAAAACCTTGTTCCACCAAGACTTGGACACCTACGTTTTGGATTACCTCGGGTTGGATTATCAGGAGGCCGACTTTGAGGAGTGGGACAAGCTCCTCAAAGTGGTCCACGAGCCGACGCACGAAGTCACGGTCGGTTTGGTGGGTAAGTACATCGACCTGCCCGACGCCTACCTCTCGGTTTCTGAGGCACTACGCGCGGGTGGTTTCGCTAACGATGCGAAGGTCAAGCTCAAGTGGATCGCCTCGGATCTGTGCGCCCAGCCAGAAGGCGCGGCACACCAACTCGCTGACGTGGACGCCATCTGCGTCCCCGGAGGCTTCGGAATCCGTGGCCTCGAGGGCAAACTTGGCGCGCTTCGCTACGCCCGGGAGAACGGGATTCCCGCTCTCGGCCTGTGCTTGGGACTTCAATGCATGGTGATTGAATACGCGCGCAACGTCGTCGGACTCGAGGACGCATCGTCCACGGAGTTTGAGCCCGAGACGTCGACCCCGTTGATCGCGACGATGGAAGAACAGAAGCAGTTCGTTGAGGGAGCGGGGGATCTTGGCGGAACCATGCGTCTTGGCCTGTACCCGGCCACGTTGGCCGAAGGTTCCGTGACTGCGGCGGCGTATGGCGCAACCGAGGTCGAGGAGCGGCACCGCCACCGCTACGAGGTCAACAACGCCTACCGGGACGACCTCGAAAAAGCGGGCTTGGTGATTTCCGGGACCAGCCCCGACGGCCGATTGGTAGAGTTCGTGGAATTGCCGGCCTCGGAGCATCCCTACTATGTGGCGACTCAGGCGCACCCCGAATTGCTTTCGCGGCCCACGCGCTCCCACCCGCTGTTCAGCGGTCTGGTGGCGGCGGCGCTCGATCGTCTCAAATAAGCCACAACCAGTAGGGTTTTCCCCCGAAGATTGAAGGACCGCTGTCTCCCCGGGAACGGGTTGACGGCGGTCCTTCATTTTAGCTTTTCAGCATCACGCCGACACCGTGAACTTTTGGAGATTTACGACCCGATCGCAGGATCGAGCGACATCGTGATCATGGGTAGCGATCACGGCACAGGCTCCCTGATCGGTGAGACGCCGCACGGATGCGATGATGACCCGTGCATTCGCGTCGTCGAGAGACCCCGTCGGTTCATCCGCCAGGATCAACGAGGGCTTCTTGACGAGAACGGCAGCAAGCGCCACCCTCTGTTGTTCGCCGCCGGAGAGCCCGCAGACCTTATCCTTTTCCCTGCCCACCAGGCCGAGACTACTCAGGGCTTGCGAGATGTCCGAGGCGCTTGGGCGGCGCCTTCGGGGCATGATCCGCAGCGGATCAACGATATTCTTCTCCACGGATTCCGACTCGACTAGAGCGAAATTCTGGAACAGATATCCGACGTGGTCGCGTCGAAATTTACGTCTCACGGCGCTCGAGGCCGGATGCACCTCGACGCCACCGACCGTGAGTGATCCGGTGGACGGACGGGTTAGTGCACCCAAGCAGTTGAGGAGCGTCGTCTTACCTGACCCCGAAGGACCCATGAGGGCTACCATCTCACCGGGTTCGGCCGATATCTCGAGGGAACTCCATAGAGTCCGACCCCCGAGTTCCATGTACTCAGAGGCGAAATGAAGGTAGGGCGTCAATGAATTCGTCCTTTCTCTAGAACGGCCCGTCGGGAGAAAACAAGGATCCCCGTTCCTGCTAGGAGGAGGACGACGGCGCCTACGCACAGCCCTGCGACGAAGAGGAACCTGATGTACCCCATGACTTCCAGTGAGGACTGAGAGATCAGGGCCATGGGATCTTGGGCTTGATGTATCAGATGCCCGATGACAGCCGGGAATGATAACCACACCGCGCCAATTCCTGCGAAAGCTGGGCCGGCAGCGAGCATCGGGTTCCAACCGAAGAGGTGCCTTCGGAATAGCTGGTCCTTACGGGCCGCCGCATAGGTAGCCGCGAAAGCTAGACACGAGAACACGACGAGTAACGCATAGACCACGATTGCGGATCCAGTGGCTTGAAGATCGGCTATGGTCAATTTGAGGGCATGTGCCTGGTACGTCGAGCCGGGCGTTGGAGGATTGAAGTAGCGTTCCGCGGTGGACTCACGGAGACGGTTCGATGCGGCCTCTGCGTCTCTCACCAAAAGGCCGCCATCTGTCACCCATGCAGAGATCGCCCTGGGGTTTTCGATGAGGACGTGATCGGGCAAGACCACCACTAGGGGGTTCTCGACGAATTCCTTCTTCTCGTGAGTCAAATCTCCATGGGTGAAGACGTCGCCCGTCGTATCCGTGTCCACGACCTTAAGAGCAGGTAGCTCCATGCCGGGGATGAGATCGTCCACAGTGAGATTTTCGGCTGGTGCACCATAGGGTTTGAAGGCCAGGGCGGTCTTTGAACGTTCCATCTCCTCGAGCGCGACGTGATCCGAGACTCCGTGGATTCTGTGGTGTCTCAGGTATTCGGGATTTACGTAGACGGCGGGGTAACTGGACTCGATGACGGCGTCGTCGTTCGGAACGTGCTGACGGACTTGCGAATGGCTGATGATCACATTCCCATGCCGAAGTTCAGAGACGAGCCAGTCCGTGATGAGCTGATCTTCCGCTTGACTCCAGGTGGGACCGTTGACCGGCAAAAATGCGGCCTCGGGTGTTTCTTTCCATTGTTCGAAGGCCCGGAGATGCGAAGTTGCCAGACCAAATTGGCCGTACCAAGCACCGAGCGAGACCAGAAGAAGCGTGACACAGGTGAGTTTCAGTAGGCAGAGCAACCCATACAACGATTTCACCGGCCTCTTGCCCGTCAACGTTGCGGGCACCGGAACGAGGCACAGCAACCCCAAAGCAAGAAACCGGGACACAATGACCGCGGCCATGAATACTGTGGCGAAAGATCCAAAGACGGCAAGATAAATGCCGAATGAGGCGAGCCCATTGTAGAAGGACAAAAATAAGGCAGTAATCCCGGTGGTCACCAGGAGTCCGGCAAGGTATGGGACAGCCCCGCTGCAGAAATCGTGACCCAGAATTCGCCCGACGGACCAACCAGCGAGCCGCAGCCGTGCGACCTTCTTGGCGCTCACCAAAGTCATGGCACAAGAGAAACAAGACGCCGCCACGAGGCTGGCTATCAAGGCAAAGGACAAGGGAGAGCCAATATTTTGCCCCAAAACTTCATCGAACGAGTAGCGATCAAACTGTCGTACCGTGTATCCCTGTGCAGCAAGCGCATCGTCCAGACCTTCCATCGCCTGGGCATCTCCGAAAAGGAGATAGAACGCACGGGGATCCTGTTGCGAAGAATCCCATGGTTTCACCACGACGTCGTATCCCGCGTTAAAGGGCGAATATCCCTTGGTCAGAAGGTGATACGAGGGATCGTCTGGTTGCGTGATCAGGACCTGCAGCTCCGCCCCGCTGACAGGCGACTCGGCGTTATCCGAGAGCCGAGCGATGTTAAGGTGCCGGTTTTTCACCTCAGTCTCTAGCGTGCGTAGGAACTCCGGACTGGAGGTCGGAGTGTCAGCTCGGGGACTCGTGATGTCGGAGGATATGGAAAGCACATTCCTCCCCACCAGTGGAGCATCGGTCTCGGAAAGCCAGAGCGAAGCAAAGGAAAAGACGGCCGCCGCCAGCGGAACGAAAAGCAAAGTGAAGAATCTTTTCGTAAATTCCATGTTCCTATTAAAGTTAATTGCGTGCTGGGGTGAGATTAGCAGTAGTCCCAGTAAGCCTTATTTCGTGTCCAAGCTCGTGGGGCAGAGTCATTGTCATAAGCCTGCGCATGTAAAGGATTCAGGGGTGGCAAGTGCGACTACTCCAAAGGGCAATATTGTTCGCTTCACAATTATTTACCTCTCGTATGTTGATCCAGCTGGGTGAAAAAAGTTTAATACAAGACGCAATGTGATCGGTATTGTTTTGTGGAGTGGATGGTTAATCTCTGCGTGTAAGTAATTAGTTAGACTGTCTATTTCTGAAGAATCCCCAAGTGGGGCAGCAGTTTTCTCGTGATGGGTCTCGAAAGCCACACTTACTCGATGGCCTGCAGATTGAGGCTCTTCGTCGCGAGACATACCGTCCAGGGGCGGCAGGCCCGGCGCGGTCACTCGCCGTCGTCGCGCGGCGGAGTTTGCCGGGTGCCGCCCCTGCCAAAGACCAACGCTCAACCGTGTACTCCTGTGTACCCTGGGGGCATGACGGATAACGACGCAGCTACCCCGGAACCTCGAGTCGACGACGGAGACGTGCTCCAAGACCATGTCAATCCGCGGGAGCTGGTCGCCAGCGAAACCCTTGTTGAGGGTGCGATATTCGACGTCGTGCGGGACAGCATTCGTCTCCGTCCGGAGAAGTCTGCAGAGATTCTCAACCGTGACTACCTGCGTCATCCCGGTGCCGTGGCCGTCGCGGCGCTCAATGACCGGAACGAAATCCTCTTGATCAACCAGTATCGGCAGCCGGTCGGCATGAACCTCTGGGAAATTCCTGCGGGCCTTCTCGATATCGAAGGGGAAGAGCCGCTGGCGGCCGCTCAACGGGAACTAGCCGAAGAAACCGATCTCACCGCGGACACGTGGCATACTCTCGCGGAATTCAATAATTCACCGGGTTGCTCGACCGAAGCCAATAGGATCTTTTTGGCTCGGGGCATCGGGGAAGTGGCTCCCGAGGACCGCACGGAACGGGAAGGCGAAGAAGCCGAAATTGTCACCCGTTGGGTACCTCTGGAGGAAGCTGTCACCGCGGTGCTAACCTCCCGGTTGCACTCGCCGTCGGCGAATATTGCGATCCTGGCCGCTTACGCGAGCCTTCAACGCGGCCATCAAGACCTTCGTGCACCCAACGAACCATGGCCTGCGCATCCGAACCTCCGCACATCCTCAGATGCCTAAGCTCGACGTACCGGCAGGGTTTGAACGTCCCGTCCAGCGATATCTCCAGCACCTCACGGTCGAACGCGGCCTCTCGGCCAATACTCTGGCCTCGTACCGGAGAGATCTCGGCCGATACCTCGACTTCCTGACCGAACAACGTTCCGTCCAGAGCCCCCAGGACATCACGACCGACGACGTGCGGGACTACGTCCTACACATGGCACGGCCCGCCTCCGAGGGCGGATGTGGCTTGTCGACCCGCAGTGTGGCCCGAGGTGTCGTTTCAGCGCGGGGGCTTCACAAATTTTGGGTTCTCGAAGGAATCACCGAGGATGATCCCGCGGCGGCGGTCAACCCGCCGAGTGCGGGGGAGCGCCTACCGAAGGCCCTGCCCGTGGATACCGTGGCGCGCATCTTGGAGGCTCCTGATCGGGAGACCCCAGCGGGGCTTCGAGATGCTGCGCTCCTCGAATTCCTTTATTCCACCGGTGCGCGAATCTCCGAGGCCGTCGGAATTGACCGAGACGATCTCTCTTCCGAATTCGCGGGTGAAGCGGGAGGAACGGAAGACCCCAACGGGCTGGGCGGCGCAGCCCGCCTCGAAGGCAAGGGTGGTAAACAGCGGCTAGTCCCGGTGGGCTCCTACGCCGTCGACGCAGTGAGCGCGTACCTGGTGCGTGCCCGTCCGCTTTTCGCAGCCAAAGGGTCGGCTACGCCCGCACTCTTCCTGAACGCCCGGGGCGGTCGTCTCACACGGCAAGGGGCGTGGCTGATTTTGAAAAAGGCGGCCGCCAGGGCGAACGTCACCGAAGAGCTTTCACCACATACATTGCGGCATTCTTTTGCAACCCACCTGATTGAAGGCGGAGCGGATATTCGCGTTGTGCAAGAACTGCTCGGACACTCCTCGCTGACGACCACACAGATCTACACGCGGGTGACTGCGGACACTCTCCGGGAGGTGTTCCTCACGAGCCACCCGCGCGCGGTCGGCTAATAAGACCGCTGACCTAGGCGGTCAGCGGAACTGAGGCCTCGTCCGAGGCGACCCGGAAGGCGAAGGACTCCTGGAGGTAAAGGTGCACGTTCTGCGCGTCATGGGAGTCGTACCCGATGGAAAGGTCAACGCCCAGGTGCAACTCGAAATCGCCGCCGCGAGTCGTGACGACCAGCGCGCCGTTGAGCGCGGGCGCCCAGATGATTTTCCCGTCCTCCTTGAGCACTCGTTGAAGGTGTTCGAGGATCGGGTAACCGTGATCCGTGGTTTCGGAGATGGCGGTGTACAGGTCCGCGGACACCACGAGGGTGTACGGCCCCTCGACTCCGGCGAGACGAAGCCGTGTCAGGGCTTGGGCGACGGATCGCGGCAAGTCGCGGACGTCCTCAGGGATTGCGATCGGTTCGTTGGAGCTGGCATCGACCATTCCCGTCATGCCGAGCTGGTCGTAGCCGTGGAATACCACGGTGTCCTCGGCGGCCGCGATGGTTGTGGCCGCGTCCTTGACCGGTTGCCAGTCGGAGTCCACGGAACCGCGCAATACGTCGTCGACGGCCTGGCGCGTCACGGTAAACGGGACCTTGACTTCGAGGACTGGAATGACATCGCGGCTACGGGTCTGTGCGCCGTGGACGATCTCTCGCCCGTCGGTCACGTGTCCCGCCGCAAGCGATGAGAAGGCGGTTCCCTGTGGCTCGGGCATGTCGACGACGCGTCGGCCGGCGATGTTTCGGCTAAAGGTTCGAATGGCTTCTTCCTCGATCTCGGCCCATGCGGCCTGAGAGACGGGGGCAAGTTCGCGGTGAAGATTGCTGCTGGTCATGTCTTCTCCTTTGCGCGCCGGTGATATCCGGCCGGAAGTCCCGCGACAGGTCGCGGGACGATGGGTTGTGGTTCAGGCTTGGAGGCGTCCGACGGTGAACCCCTCGGGGGGATGGTCGCCGGATTCGGTATCGGTTGGGAGCGGCGTCGAAGGTGCTGGTTCGTTGGTGGAGGCTGGGGAGCCTTCTGTGAGGGCATCGATATCGTCGAGGAGATCGATGCTCGGCACGAAGAATAGGGCCCCCGTCTGGGCGGTCGAGAAGTCCAGGATACGGTCGTAGTTTCCCGGTGGATCTCCGAGGAACATGTTCTCCAGCATCTGCTCGGTCACGCCTGGATCTTTGGCGTAGCCGATGAAATACGTGCCCATGTCACCGCTGCTGAAATCTCCGAAGGCCATGTTGTAGCGAAGAATATCGAGGTCGTTGCCCTCATCATCGCTCACGTCATTGAGCGCCAGATGTGAATTGGAGGGTTTTTCATCATCGGGAAATTCGAGGTCGTCAGACTTGGTCCGTCCGATCACCCGTTCTTGCTCTTCGACGGTGATGGAATCCCAAGCGGCTAAGTCATGGACGTATTTTTGGACATGCACGTAGCTCCCTCCGTCGAATTCCGGATCATCATCGATGAGCACGGCGTCGTAAGCTTCGTCATTTTCTGGATTTTCGGTTCCATCCACGAAACCGAGGAGGTCACGTTCATCAAAATATTTGAAGGCGTGGACCTCGTCTTCTACGGAAGTGTAGGGACCAAATTTCTCCATGAGAACCCGTGCGAGTTCGAAGCACATGTCTGGCGTTCGCCCACGGATGTGGAAGAGCAGGTCGCCGGGCGTGGAAGGGGCGTGATGAGGGTGACCGGTCAGCTCACGAAATGGATGGAGGTGCTGAGGACGGTGCGCATTTGGTAGCAGGCGGTCCCATGCCTCGGAACCGATTCCGACGACGTTGAGGAGTTCTGCATCGGGGTGTCGGAAGCCGACAGAGCGTGTGAGTCCGGACACCGCAGGTAAAAGCCCGAGGACCGAGGATTCGGAACCGGGGTGAATAGTTAATGTCAGAAAAATGGATGATTTGGGCGGCGTTGCGACAACCTTTTGAGTCACCATAGATTTCACATCCTTTTCGTGAACTATTGATCACTGTACGCCGCAAACGGGCCCGGCCGCGTTTTTGCGCCCAGGCCCGTCGTCAGACGCCACAGTTCTACTGGACGTGGCGTTCGTCCGGACCGTCATATTCCGAAAGCGGGCGAATCAAGGAGTTATTCGCGAGCTGTTCCATGATGTGAGCGGTCCATCCCGTCATGCGTGCCGCGACGAAGAGCGGAGTGAAGGTCTGGGTATCAAAGCCCATCAAGTGATAAGTCGGCCCGGCGGGGTAATCGAGATTTGGCTTGATCCCCTTGGCTTCGTCCATCGACCGGGCAAGTCCGTTGTACAGGCCCAGCATTTCTCCACGGTCGTAGTAACGGATCATGTCGAATAGTGCCGACTGCATCGTGGGAACGCGGGAATCACCGTTCTTATACACTCGGTGACCGAATCCCATGACCTTCTTCTTCTGAGCCAGCGCCTCGTCCATCCATTCCTTGGAGCGAGCTTCGGCGTCGTCTTCGGATTCATCCTTACGGATACCGATCTCGTCGAACGTCTCCATGACGGCCTCATTGGCACCACCGTGGAGGGGTCCCTTGAGAGCGCCGATGGCACCTGTCACGGCTGAATGCATGTCCGCCAAGGAGGACGCGATAGTCCGAGCGGTAAAGGTCGAACAATTGAAGGAGTGCTCGGCGTACAGAACCATCGACACCTGGAACGCCGTTTTGACCTCGGGAGCCGCAACGTCGCCAAAAGTCATGTACAGGAAGTTGTCGCAGTAGTCGAGATCCTCACGGGGAGCGATCAGGGGTTCGCCATGACGACGTCGTTGGTCGTATGCGACGACGGCGGGCATGGCCGCAAACAGTTTCTTGGCCTTGACCAGGTTGGTTTCCGCGGACTGCTCTTCGGAGTCAGGGTCCTGCGCACCCAAGACAGAAACCGCCGTGCGGCAGACATCCATCGGGTGACAATCGGTGGGTAAAGCGTCGATGACGGCCTTGAGCTCTGGGGTGAGCTCACGGTGCGAGCGCTCGAAGTCCTGAAAATCGCGCAGTTCTTCCTCCGACGGAAGATCGCCGTTCCAGAGCAAAAGAGCTACTTCTTCAAAGGAGCAGTTCGCGGCGAGTTCCTGAACGGGGTAGCCGCGATACAGCAACGAATTGGTTTCGGGATTGACCTTGGAAATGGCGGTCGTGTCGGCGACGACGCCGGCCAGGCCTTTTTTGATGTCGTTGTGCTGAGTCGTCATGTGATTCTCCTTCGAATCCTTGATCGGATGATGGGAAGACTTAGCGGAACCGTTCCGGAACCTCGAAATTGAAAATGCCGGTGTCGAAGGTGTTGTACGACTCGTAATCCACGAGCTCGTACAGGCGTGCCCTCGTCAGCATGTCATCAACGGCGGCCTCTTGGGTGCCGTCGGCCTCAATGCGTTCCAAAACGCGTTCCATGGCGCCGAGTGAACTGCGAAGCAATGTCACGGGGTAAATCACCATGTCCACACCGGCTCCGGAGAGCTCGGTCGTCGTATAGAGCTTGGATTTGCCGAACTCGGTCATGTTGGCCAGCACCGGGACGTCCACTGCCTGGCGCACGGCCTCGAACTCGCCGAGATCCTTCATGGCCTCGGGGAAAATGGCATCGGCTCCCGCTTTGACCAGGGCCTTCATCCGGTCGATGGCCGCTTCCAATCCTTCCGCCCCGCGAAGATCGGTCCGGGCCATGATGAGGAAATTCTCATCTCGGCGGGCTTCTGCCGCGGCGCGGATCCGCTTAATGGCGGTGTCCTCGTCCACGATGTTCTTGTTGTCCAGGTGTCCGCAGCGTTTGGGATTGAACTGATCTTCGATATGGCAACCAGCCAGCCCGGCGTCTTCCAGCTCTTGAACGGTCCGGGCGACGTTCATGGGTTCGCCAAAGCCGGTGTCGGCGTCCACAATGGCCGGTAGGTTGGTCATTCGGGCAATCTGTCCGGCGCGCTGCGCAACTTCACTGAGCGTCGTCAATCCAATGTCGGGGAAGCCCAGCTCGTTAGCCAACACCGCGCCCGAAATATAGACGCCGTCGAACCCCTTCTCTTCGATCAAGCGGGCCGAAATTGGCGTATATGCCCCTGGAAATTGTTTGATGGTTCCGCCGCGGCGAGGCCCATCGCTCAAAAGGCTCCGCAATGCTTCGCGCTTCTGAGCCGGAGAGGTCTTCGGGTACAACATTTAGAACAATCCTTTCGAGCCGGTAGCGAGGTCGATGGAGGCCGTCACGTTGAGGGCATCCAGCTCGCCCGCTCCCAAGGAGGAAAGATTTTCGGCCGCCTCAATGAAGCGGTTGAGCTCGGAATCGGCCACGGAGCCGTCCGCCAGAGCCCGCAGTTTCCGGATGTACTGTTCGCGAGCAAAGGGCCGAGCCCCAAGCGGGTGGGCGTCGGCAACGGCAATCTCTTCCGTCAGGACGGTGCCGTCACGGAGGGTGATTTCTGCCCGACCGCCAAAGGCCTTTTCTTGCGGGTCCACCGAGTGGTAGCGCCGGGTCCACTCGGGATCTTCCGACGTCGTGACCTTGTGCCACAGAGCAACGGTGTCGCGACGGCTTGCGCGCGAGGGGGCATAGGAACGATTGTGGTCCCATTCTCCGTCCTGCAACGCGACCGTGAAAATGTACGGAATCGAGTGGTCCAGCGTCTCGCGGGAGGCGGTGGGCTCGTATTTCTGCGGATCGTTGGCTCCGGAACCGATCACGAAGTGCGTATGGTGCGATGTGTGCAGCACGATCGAGTCAACCTTCTCGGGATCGGCGATCTCGGGGTGTTCACGGTGGAGCTTGCGGGCCATGTCGATCCAAGCCTGCGCCTGATATTCGGCCGAATGCTCCTTCGTGTAGGAGTCCAAGATTCCTCGTTTGGCTTCGCCAGGCTCAGGCAACGGAACGTCGTAGGAAGCGTCCGGCCCATCGAGCATCCAGGCGATGACGCCGTCTTCACCCTCGTAGATCGGCACCGGTGAGGTCTGGCCGCGCATCGCACGATCCACAGCCTCAACCGCCAGCTTCCCGGCAAGTGCCGGCGCATGGGACTTCCACGTGGAAATTTCGCCCTTGCGGGATTGGCGTGTGGCCGTGGTGGTGTGGAGAGCCTGCCCGACCGCTTGGAAGATGGTTTCGGTGTTGAGCCCCAAGAGGGTACCGATTCCCGCTGCGGCGGATGGTCCCAAGTGGGCGACATGGTCGATCTTGTGTTTGTGAAGGCAAATGGCCTTGGTCAGGTCGATCTGGATCTCGTAGCCGGTGGCGATACCACGAATGAGATCGGCACCCGTGCGGCCACTGTGCTGAGCCACGGCCAGGATCGGGGGAATGTTGTCACCCGGGTGGGAATATTCCGCCGCCAAGAACGTGTCGTGATAATCCAGTTCCCGCACGGCGACGCCGTTGGCCCACGCCGCCCATTCGGGGGAGACCTTGGCCAACGACGCATCGACTCCATACAGGGCGGAGCCGTTGCCGTTGGAGGTCGGTTTGTGCGTCAGTGCCTGGTCTCTTGCGGAAATAATGGGTCCGCGATTGAGGGAAGCGATCGCCACCGAGGCGTTATCGAGAATGCGGTTAATGACCATCTCCTCGACCTCGGGCTCGATCGCCACAGGATCGGTGGCCACGCTGGCGATTTTGTGGGCCAGCTGATCTTCACGGGCGAGGTTTTCTTCACTGCGGTAAACGCGAACGTTATGGGTAGTCGTCACGAGGCGTCCTCTCTCACTACTGGGCAACTTGATGTTTATTGGGATTTAGGCGGCGTAGGCTTGCTCGCCATCGGTCTTCGGCACCGCATTGAGGATGGCCTGCAATGCGTGGGATAGATGGATTCGCGTCGCGGCTTGTGCGAGTTCGACGTCGCCGGATGCGATGGCGCGTGCGATATCGGCGTGTTCGTGGGCGGCCCGGACCAAACGACGGTCGTCGTCCTTGGACAATTTGCGGACTCGTCCAAGGTGAACTCGTAGCTGGCGTTGAGCCACCGCGAGGTACGAATTTTGGGCGGCCTCATCGATGGACGCATCCATCTCCTCGATGAGGGCGTAGTAGCCGCTTCGGTCGGCGTCGTCCTCGCTCAGGTTAAGTACGGCGTCGTCGAGGCGATGCGCTAAATTCTCGAAGGTCTTCGGCTGACCCTTGAGCGCGGCGAGGGCTGCCGCCTGGGAATCCAGGGCAACACGGAGTTCAAACATGGCGCGTACTTTGTCCACCGAGACGGGGGAGACCACGACGCCGCGGCCTCGACCCGGTTCGACGAGCCCTTCCGCCATCAAACGGGAAAAGGCCTCGCGCACGGGCGTGCGGGAGAATCCAAGACGTTCGGCCTGTTCCACCTCACTCAGCGTTGTGCCAGGGCCCAATCGCCATTCGATGATGTCGGTGCGCAACTGCTCATATGCACGATCCGAAGCCTTCATCGTCGCCTCCTCGAATGCCGGTGAGCCCACAATGTGGTGGACGTCTCTTCCCCTCCATGTATACAGAAAAGCGTGATGAGGCGCAATGGTCTGGCATTTCGCGTGGTATTTCCTCAGTAATTGCACATTTTGTATACATAAGTCTTGTGTGCTGTGAGCCAAGACACTATGTTGGGTGCCACGCCAACCGGCTATCGGCCGTGGCGTGCCAAGAAATCCCACCCGGCCCATGTGAGGACGAGACGAGATGACATCGACGTACCGCGAAACCTTTGATCGAAGCATTCATCATCCCGAACAGTTCTGGCTAGAAGCAGCTCAGGGGATCGACTGGGTAAAACCGCCGAGCGTCGCCCTGGACGACTCCAAGGCGCCGATTTATCGGTGGTTCCCGGACGGGGAATTAAACACGTGCTTCAACGCCGTCGATCGACACGTCGAGGCAGGCCGCGGAAACCAGGTGGCTATCCGCTACGACTCCCCAGTCACGGATACTCAGGCCGATATCACCTACGGCGACTTGCTCGAGCGCGTCAGGAAATTCGCCGGTGCGCTCGCGAGCAAGGGCGTGACCCACGGCGACCGGGTTCTCCTTTATCTTCCGATGATTCCGGAGGCCATCGTGGCGATGCTGGCGTGCGCGCGGCTCGGCGCCGTGCACTCGGTGGTCTTCGGCGGATTTGCGCCGAGTGAACTTGCTGCGCGCATCGATGATTGCACGCCGAAGGTGGTCGTGACGGCCAGCGGCGGTGTCGAACCCAAACGTCGGATCGAATACCTTCCTGCGGTGGCCGAGGCACTGGGCCTCTCCGACCATCACGTGGACGCGGTCTTCGTCCGGCAACGAGACGGCTTCGAAGGAAACTGCGCGGAATCCGAAGCCAGTACCGCAGCCAGCGGGCTGAAGACCACATGGATCGACTGGGAGTCCGCAACGGCCGAAGCCAGCCCGTCCGACTGCGTGACCGTACGGGCAACGGATCCCCTCTACATTCTGTACACCTCGGGTACCACGGGAGCGCCGAAAGGCGTGGTGCGGGATAACGGCTCCCATGCGGTCGCGCTCCGCTGGTCGATGGACAATATTTACGATGTCGGGCCGGGGCAAGTGATGTTCACTGCCTCCGACGTCGGCTGGGTGGTCGGACATTCCTACATCGTCTATGCACCCTTGCTGACCGGGGCGACCACTGTGCTGTACGAGGGTAAACCGGTGGGGACTCCCGATGCGGGTGCGCTGTGGCGAGTCATCGAAGAATCCGGTGCCAAAGTCCTTTTCACCGCTCCGACCGCGCTTCGGGCGATCCGAAAATCCGATCCGGAGGGGGAGCTGAGCCGCGACTACGATCTCTCCTCCCTGGAGACGTTATTTGTTGCAGGAGAACGCCTTGATCCGGAAACCTTCCGATGGGCCGGCGACCTCCTCGGCGTACCCGTTGCAGACAATTGGTGGCAAACCGAAACGGGTTGGCCCATCGCTGCCAACCCGCGGGGGCTCGAACCCCTCGACATTAAATCTGGCTCGCCTAGTGTTCCGGTGCCTGGCTATGACGTCGTCGTGCTGGACCCCACCGGCACTCCCGTGGCATCCGGTGAGGAAGGCAATATTGCGCTGCGTCTTCCACTACCGCCCGGGACCCTCCCGACGCTCTGGGGCAACGACGAGCGGTTCATCGCCTCGTATCTTTCGGCTTTCGACGGCTATTACGCGACCGGCGACTCTGGCTATGTGGACGAGGACGGCTACGTATACGTGATGGGCCGGACGGACGACGTCATTAATGTCTCCGGTCACCGGCTGTCAACGGGTGCGATGGAGCAGGTGATCGCGGCCCATCCCGCGGTCGCCGAGAGCGCGGTGATCGGCGTCGCCGACGATCTCAAGGGCCAGCGCCCCTCAGGTTACGTGGTGCTTAAAGAAGGGGTCGAGATCACCGAGGAAGAACTCGCCCGTGAGCTGGTGGGAATGGTCCGTTCCACGATCGGAGCTGTGGCCGACTTCAAGGAGGTCCGTGTGGTCGAGGGATTACCCAAGACACGTTCCGGCAAGATCTTGCGCAAGACGATGCGTCAGATGGCCGACGGCGAAGAATACCGTGTGCCGTCGACGATCGAAGACCCGAGCGTTCTCGAGGGAATCCGCCAGATCGTGCAGAAAAGGTAATCACAGGAAGTATTTAGGAGAGCCAGGAATACTCCAGCTCGGGACGTCCCGGTGTGCCGTGGCGCGAACGGCGATCCACGCGGCCTGATTCGTGCAGGTACTCGAGATACCTTCGGGCGGTCACCCGGGATAACCCGAGTTGTTCCGAAATCTCACGTGCCGAAAGGCCATCCTTCGCCCTGCTCAAGAGGTCCGACAAATCGTCCAAAGTGTCTTCGGACAGACCTTTGGGTAAGTCGAGGGTAGAGGTGGTGCTTTGGCGCTGGAAGAGACGGTCGATGGAGGCCTGGTCCCATTCGCCGCTCGTCCCGGCTCGCTGCCGATACTGCGCATACTCCTGGAGTTTCCGACCCAGATCCTCCAGGCGAAACGGTTTGACGAGATAACCAAATGCTCCGTGGAGGGTTGCGGTGCGAAGGCTTGCGGCTCGACGGTCCGCGGTGACCATCAGGAGGTCCACGGGCAACCCTTCCGCTCGGAGAAACTTCGCGACCTCGTGCCCCGAACGATCCGGCAGATTGATATCGAGCAACACCAGGTCTACGGGCTCGTGGCGTGTGAATGAGGTTCGGATCGCTTCGATGGCACCCCGGGCATTAAAGGCGGTTCCGATCACGCTGAATCCTGACCGTGACCGGATGTATTCCGCGTGCGCCGAGGCTGTCACGCTTTCGTCGTCGACGACGATGACGCGCAGTGTCATCGGCTCATCCTCTCCTCGCTCCGGGGAATGACAACGGTAAATACGGCCCCGGCGTCGTTAAAGACATCGATGCTTGCCCCGTGCTGGGCCAGCGTGTCGCGTACGAGGGCTAGTCCGAGACCGCGCCCCTCAGGGCCCGTGGGTTTAGTCGAGTAGCCCCACGAGAAAATCCGTGCGCGGTCATGGTCGCTGACACCCGGGCCGTTATCCGCCACGACGATGTCCCACCCGGCATCGGTTTCGCTAAGCTCCACCTCCACCGTGCCAGATTCCGTGGAACCGGCGACGGCATCGACGGCGTTATCCACGAGATTGCTGACCACGGTGACCAATTCGATTTCACTCAAGGGTATGGCGTCCCAATGTCCGTCGACCCGTACCGTGAGTTCGATGCCGCGTTCCTTGGCCTCACGAGCCTTACCGGATAGCAAAGCGGCAACGGCCGGCAGCTGCTCGTAGCTTCCCCACGATGGCATGTGTCTGCCGGTCGATTCGAGGTCTTCGCGAGCGAACTGGCGTGCCTCAGTTGTCCGGCCGAGGTCGAGCAGAGACACGACGGTGTGCATTCGATTGCGATGCTCATGGTTTTGGATCCGGAGCATTTGCGCCATGGACCGGGTGGCCTCGGAATTCAGTATGTCCTGCTGGCTATAACCCAGGGTTGCACGGTGCAGATATCGGTATAGCAGCACGGTCGTCAATGTGGTGGTCACCAGCAGAATTCCAGCGAAGAGTCCGATGGCGGGAAGGCCGTCCCGGACGGTCGCGGAAATCTCCGTCACGGTTACTCCCGTCGACACGAGGCCGACGACGGTTCCATGGTCGTCGCGGATCGGCATGATCGTGCGCATGGACATCCCCAACGTGCCACGTTCCTTGACCGTCATGGTTTCCCCGCGTTGGGCTCGCGATATATCGCCGAGGTAGTGCTGACCGATATTGCTTTCGTCTGGGTGGGTGTACCGGATTCCTTCGGGGGACATGATCGTCACAAAGCTGACCGACGAACCGTTGACGACCTTCGAAACATAGGGCTGAAGCCCGACGCTTGGATCGGCGGAGGTGACCTGCTGGATGACGAACGGGTCCTGGGCCAGAGTCGCGCTTTCGGCTTTCGTGATATCCGTGGCGCGTTGTTCCGCGGCGGACTGTGCACGCCACAACATGAGAAGACCGACGGTGCAGCACACGACCACCACAATCACCATCTGCAAGAGCAAGAAGATACGGGCGATGGCCCAGGAGGAGAGCCCCCGGGCACTGGCGCCGCGACCGAACGGCGATGTACGGGTCGCGGCGGCTACTTCACTCGACCGCACGTGGCGCTCCTCACGAACTTTATGAACACAAATACCGGAAAAGTGGTCCAGACCACCATACTTCTTGAATACCCGCGACGGCGTCGGCCTCACCGGCACGCCGTCGCAATCATCCATCACACACCTGAAAGGGGAGCGTCATGGCCCAGTCCACAGCGAAGAAGCCGTGGTACAAAGACGGCACGCACATGTTGTACGTCTCCGTCATCCTTGCGGTCATCGCCGGCGTGCTCGTCGGTTTGATAGCGCCCAGCGTCGGCCAGGCTTTCAAGCCTTTGGGCGACGGATTCATCGCCCTCATCAAGATGATGATCTCACCGGTGATCTTCTGCACCATCGTCCTCGGTGTCGGCTCGGTCGCGCGTGCCGCCACCGTCGGTAAAGTCGGCGGTCTGGCGATCATCTACTTTCTCATCATGTCGACGTTCGCGCTGTTCATCGGGCTGGTCGTGGGCAATGTCCTGCACCCCGGTGACGGTCTGAATTATCACCCCACCGGCTACAAACTTCCCGATGACGCCGAAGGTAGTTCCGAAGGCGGAACCACGGGATTCCTGCTCGGAATCATTCCTAAGTCTCTGCTCTCCTCGTTGACGTCCGGCAATATCTTGCAGACGTTGCTGGTGGCATTGCTCGTTGGCTTTGCGTTGCAGCGCATGGGGGATTCCGGTAAGCCGATCCTGAAGTTCATCACATACATGCAGGCTCTCGTCTTCCGACTGCTCGGGATGATCATGTGGATCGCACCGTTGGGTGCCTTTGGTGCAATCGCCGCCGTCGTGGGAGCCACCGGCATCAAGGCCGTCGGGCAAATGGCGATCCTCATGGTCGGCTTCTACATCACCTGTATTTTGTTCATCGTGATCGTGTTGGGCGCGATGCTGAAGATTTTCACCGGCGTCAACATTCTCAAGCTCATGAAGTACTTGGCCCGTGAATACCTGTTGATCTTCTCCACGTCCTCCTCGGAGGCGGCGCTGCCCCGATTGATCGCCAAGATGGAACACGTCGGCGTCTCCAAACCGGTGGTCGGCATCGTAGTTCCCACCGGGTATTCCTTCAACCTCGACGGCACCGCTATCTATTTGACGATGGCTTCGATCTTCGTTTCGGATGCCATGGGCAAGCCCTTGGAACTGGGCGAGCAGATTTCACTGCTGATCTTCATGATTATCGCCTCGAAGGGTGCGGCGGGTGTTTCCGGTGCGGGCATCGCGACCTTGGCCGGTGGGCTCCAGTCGCACCGCCCCGACCTCGTCGACGGCGTAGGGTTGATCGTCGGCATCGACCGCTTCATGTCCGAGGCACGTGCCTTGACCAACTTCACCGGCAACGCCGTGGCGGCGCTCTTGCTGGGCAAGTGGTCACACGAGGTGGATCTGAACCGCGTGCACAAGGTCCTTGACGGCGAGATTAAGTTCGACGAAGCGACCATGGGTGGAGAAGCCGCCATTGACAACGATGACGGCGCTCAACCTGAAAAGGCCGAGCCATCCACAGCTCGCCATTAGGTGACGTTTCTGGTGACGTGACCGCTCACGCCCGCCCCTGCAATTCATGCACGGGCGGGCGCGGTGCATCCGGCGGAAAGTGCACAGATCACCGAACGCCTCTGCCCGAAAGGCATGTCGCTGTAAGGTTAAGGGCAGTCCATATCCGCCCCCAATGTGAAAAAGGTGCGCGTGAGTACACAGAACTCCGAAGCAGAACTCGGTCCCACCGGACGTCCCGTTCGCCGGTTTCCGGAACCGGAACTCCTGGACTCCCACGGTCCCGCCCGCGTGATTGCCATGGTCAATCAGAAGGGTGGCGTCGGAAAGACGACGTCGACCATCAACCTGGGTGCCGCCCTGGCCGAACTGGGCCGGCGCGTACTCATGGTGGACTTCGACCCGCAAGGTGCGCTCTCCGCCGGGTTCGGAGTGAACCCCCACGAGCTGGAGACGACGATCTATAACGTCATGATGGATCGCAAGGTCGACGTGCACAGCGCGGTGCGGCGGACCGAATTCGACAACATGGACCTGTTGCCGGCGAATATCGATCTCTCCGCGGCGGAAGTCCAACTCGTCAACGAGGTGGCGCGTGAACAGGTCCTCGCGAGCTCGCTCAAGAAGGTCAAGGATGAGTACGACGTCATCCTGATCGACTGCCAACCCTCGCTCGGCCTCCTGACCGTCAACGCTCTGACCGCGGCCGACGGCGTGATTATCCCGCTGATCTGCGAATTCTTCGCCCTGCGCGCGGTGGCCCTGCTGGTCGATTCGATCGAAAAGGTCCAGGACCGTCTGAATCCGGACCTCACCGTGGACGGCGTGCTGGCGACGATGTTCGATTCCCGGACGTTGCACTCGAAGGAAGTTCTGGCCCGAATCATTGACGCTTTTGGCGACAAGGTCTTCGACACGGTGATCAAGAGAACCGTGAAGTTCCCCGACGCAACGGTATCCGCCGAGCCGATCCTGAGCTACGCGCCGACGCATACCGGTTCGGTGGCATATCGCGAACTGGCCAAGGAGCTCATTGACCGCGGAGGCTCCCGCTGAAAACCGCTCCGTCAAGGGTTCCCACGGACCCCGAGCCCGGACCCGCCGCCGCAGAATCGGAACGGGTAGAAGGCTCGGGGTTCGCGGTATCCCTGGAGAATTTTGCGGGACCTTTCGAGGTCTTGCTCTCGATGATCTCCCAACGGGAGATGGACATCACCGAAGTTGCGCTCGCGGCCGTCACCGACGAGTTCATCGCCTACGTACGAGCCCTTCGAGACACCGGCCTAGAAAAGGCGCTGGATGAAGCCAGCGAGTTCTTGGTCATTGCCGCAACCTTGCTTGATCTCAAAGCGGCACGCTTGCTTCCGGCAGGTGAGGTCGAGGACGAAGACGACATCGCGATGCTCGAAGCTCGCGATCTTCTCTTCGCACGGTTGTTGCAGTACAAGGCCTTTAAGGACGTCGCCCAGGTCATGGACGACACCATGAAAGCCGAAGCGAGCCGGCATCCTCGGCCCGGCGGGTTACAACCCGAATTTGCCCACCTGTTGCCCGAGCTGATCATGACCACGACGCCTGAACAGCTCGCCGCGATCGCGGAGAAAGCCATGAGGCCCAAGGAGGAATCTCCCGATGAGGTGGGTCTGGACCACCTTCATGGGGCTCGAGTGACGGTTCGCGATGAAGCTGAGAACATCGCGGCGGCTCTCATGGACGGCCCACCTGCCACCTTCACGAGACTCATCGCCGATGCCGAAGACATGCTGGTCATCGTGGTGAGATTCCTCGCTCTTCTGGAGATGTATCGAGACCACGTCGTCGGCTTCGCGCAGGAAGGACCGCTCGAGGAATTGACCATTAGCTGGATCGGGGAGGACCCATCCTGGAGTGCCGAACGCCTCGCCAGCGACGACTACACCGGAGAAGATGACTCATGAGCGACCGGCCGGAATCGCCCCATGACGGCGTAGCTGCCCCGGACGCACCCCCTCCCGCCACGGTGGACCTGGTGCCCGGCGGCGTGAAGGCCGCGGTCGAGGCGATCTTGATGGTCGCGGAATCCGCGGTCAATGAGTTCGAACTCGCCGAAGCCCTCATGGTGCCCGTTGTCACCATAGAGAAAGCCGTGGACTCCCTGCGACGCGACTACGACGGGTATACTGAGGATTTCGCGACGAACGTCGACCAGGAATCTTTAGCAGATGTCCCAGAGTCAACCCCCGGCGGACAACGTGTCCCCAGGGAACCTCGCGGCATGGAATTGCGGCGGGTCGCCGGGGGCTGGCGCCTCTACGCCCGCACGGAATTCTCGCCGTGGGTCTCGCGTTTCATCCTGGAGGGTCAAACCGCCAAGCTTTCGCAGGCGGCCTTGGAAACCCTCGCAGTGATCGCATACCGCCAACCCGTTTCCCGCGCTCGGGTCTCTTCGATCCGAGGCGTCAACGTCGACGGCGTCGTGCGCACACTGAAAACCAGGGGTTTGGTCACCGAAGACGACGAACCGGGCGAATCCGGTTCCACTTTGTACGTGACGACGCCACTTTTTCTCGAGAAGATGGGGCTAGAAACCCTGGGGGATCTGCCGAAGATTTCGCCGTATCTACCCGACGTGGAAGATATCGGCGAATACGAGCAGCGGCTCTAGGGATGGAAGGAAACGGGTTGTCAGCCGACAACCGTGCCGAATCCACAACCGCATAACCACCGAAAGTACAGGAACATGGCCAATCGATCGACGGGACGTCAGAACACCGGCAACAGCAATTCTCGCGGAGGCTCGCGAGGAGCGCAGGGGAAACCCGCTGCGCGCGGTGGTGCGTCCAAAAATTTCAAGAACCCTAACGCCAAGGGCCCGTCTCGCCCAGGAGCCGACTCTCGCGGCAAGAAGCCAGTCGTCAAGTCGGGCGCGAATAAATCCGACGCCAAGAAATTCAAGCCGAAAAAGGGCCAGGCAGGAAAGATCTTCGCGCGGGAACGCGGCGAATACCGTCCCGACCACGAATACCGCGGCCCCCACCGTCCGCGCCGTCCCCGGGCAGCTCCGGTAGACCACCTGGACGTGTACGACCGCGACGGCGTGCGCCTGCAGAAGCTCATGGCCCAGGCTGGTGTCGCCTCACGTCGCGTCTGCGAAATGATGATTCGCGAAGGCCGAGTGGTCGTTGACGACGAGATCATCACCGAACTTGGCGTCCGCGTGGATCCTCGAACCTCACACATTCAGGTCGATGGCGTGACCATCCAGACCGACGATTCCAAGGTTTACTACGCGTTCAACAAGCCCGAAGGCGTTATCGCCACGATGGAGGACCCCGAAGGGCGCCCCTGCATTTCGGACTACCTCAACCCTCAGAAGAAGGAACGGATCTTTCACGTGGGGCGCCTCGACGTCGCCACGGAAGGCTTGCTTCTGCTGACCAACGACGGCGAGCTCGCCAACCGACTCACGCATCCTTCCTACGAGGTGCCCAAGAAGTACCTGGTGCAGGTTCGTGGGCCTATGGAGCACGGCGTTGGACACGAGATGAAGAAGGGCATCCGCCTGGAAGACGGTGTCGCACGCGTGGACGATTTCCGTTTGGTCGATTCCACGCCCGGTCACTTGCTCGTCGAGGTCACGATTCACTCCGGTAAGAACCGCATCGTGCGTCGTCTCTTTGACGCCGTCGGCCACCCCGTGGAGAAGCTCGTGCGCATCGAGATGGGGCCCGTGCGTATCGGATCCCAAAAGCAAGGAACCGTGCGGAACCTGTCCAAAGTCGAGATCGGATCGCTGCTCGCTTCGGTGGGGATGTAACCGTGGCCGAAACTTCCAGCGCTACCGTCTCCGGGCCGGTCTTGGTGATTGGAGCGGGTCTTTTAGGCTCCTCCATCGGTCTCGGGCTGGCCGCTCAAGGTGTGGAAACCTGGGTTTCGGATATCTCACCGACCACCGAGGCCGTATCTGCGGATATCGGAGCGGGACGTTCTCTCGCGCTCTTGACTGAGCGGATGGGGGAGCAGGCAGCCCGCGCGGACATTGACCCGCAGCTCGTGATTGTCGCCACTCCGCCGGATGTCACGGCTCGTACGGTCGTCGACGCGCTCAAGGATTATCCGGGCGCCGTCGTCGTGGACATAGCTTCGGTCAAGGAACCGATTCTCGACGCCGTTCGCGCAGGCGGTGCGGATTTGAGCCGTTATGTGGGGACCCACCCCATGTCTGGCCGGGAGAAGTCCGGGCCGGTCGCGGCGCGAGGCGAACTGTTCATGTCCCGGCCGTGGGTGATTTGCGAGCACGACGACGTCGCCGGCGAAACGGTGCGACTGGCGCGGGGGCTCGCCACGGATCTTGGCTCCAACGTTGCGTACATGAATGCTCGAGAGCACGACGAAACGGTTGCGCTGGTGTCTCACGTTCCCCAGGTGATGTCGTCCTTGCTGGCTTCTCGATTGCGGGATACGCCGCTCGAGTCGCTGAGCCTGGCGGGCCAAGGACTGAGAGATACCACCCGTATCGCCGCTTCCGACGCGGGGCTGTGGGTGCAGATTTTGTCCTCGAATGCGCGACCGGTGGTCGAAACGCTGTACGAAGTCCGGCGCGACATCAATCGACTCATAGCGACGCTCGAAAATCCGACCGCCGATGGTGCTCGCCTGGATATCGCCGAGTTGATGACTCAAGGTAACGACGGCGTCGCGCGGATTCCGGGCAAGCACGGCGGTTCCCCCAAGGCTTTCGCCACGCTCACCGTGCTCGTGGACGATACCCCGGGCCAGGTGGCCAAGCTGCTCGCCGAGATCGAAGAAATCGGCGTCAACTTGGAGGACATGCGAATGGAACACTCTCAGGGCCAACCGGTGGGTATGGTCGAGGTATCCGTGATCCCGAATGCACGCGAGGAGCTCGTCAGCGAGCTCACCGATCGTGGCTGGAAGATTGCCGAATGACGAGGGGCTCTGCCAACCGGCGTGCCGATGACAACCGATGGAGGACACCGTGAGTCAAGATAATCAGGATCGCTTGGAGCAAGCGGCAGTGCCCGCTGAGCCTGCGGCGTCGCAGTTTAAGGACGGCGACCAGACCGAGGCGTGGAAATCCGAACTGGTCGTCGCGATCGACGGTCCCTCCGGCTCGGGGAAGTCCTCCGTGTCCCGTGAGGTGGCCATACGGCTTGGCCTGGCCTACCTGGACACGGGCGCGATGTACCGGTCGCTGGCCTGGTGGTGCCTCGAGGCCGGTGTGGACCTTGAGGACGATCAGGCCGTCGCCGACGCCGCAGCAAACTTCCAGCTGCAGATTGGTACGGACCCGATTGTGGAGACCATCATGGTCGGCGGGATCGATATCAAGAATGCGATTCGGGAGTCTCGAGTGACCGAGAAGGTTTCTGCGGTCGCCAGAAACCAAAAGGCTCGCGATGCCTTGATCGCTCGTCAGCGCATGGAAATCGTGGCGAACGGGCGCAGGATCGTCGCGGAAGGGCGCGACATCACGACCGTCGTCGCCCCCGATGCCTCGGTTCGGATCCTCCTCACGGCGAGCGAGGAAGCCCGCATGGAACGCCGCGGACGGCAGATCGGTAGCGAAGCCTCGGACGACCGCCTCAAGCTTGAGGTGGCGCAACGAGACGCCGCAGATTCCAAAGTTACCAATTTCACCGAGGCCGCGGACGGGGTCACCTTGGTGGATTCGACCGACCTGGACTTTGACCAGACCGTGCGCGCCGTGATCGACGTGATTCGTCAGACCGCGGCAGCGCACCACGACGAAGAGAACGACAAGAGCTCACACGATGACTGAGATGAACGAATACGAGGAGAAGTACCTCGGTGGTGCCGAAGAGGACCATGTCGAGGAGTACCTCGCCAACCTGGACGACGAGGAGGCCGAAAAGCGCGCACAAGCGCTACGGGCCGGACTCGACGACTACGAGCTGGAGGACGAAGACCGGGCACTCCTGGTCGATTGGGGCTTCGAAGTGGGCGAAGAGCCTACCGTCGAGCCCGACCCTGTGGTCGCCATCGTCGGACGGCCGAACGTCGGCAAGTCCACGATCATTAACCGGATCCTCGGGCGGCGAGAAGCCGTCGTCGAGGATACCCCGGGTGTGACGCGCGACCGCGTGGCGTATAAGGCCGAGTGGAACGGTAAGACGTTCACCCTCGTGGATACCGGCGGTTGGGAATCCGATGCCAAGGGGATCGACGCGCAGGTGGCCGCCCAGGCGGAGATCGCCGTGGCACATGCCGACGTCGTGATCCTGGTGGTCGATGCGCTCGTGGGCATCACGAACATGGACGAGGCGATCGTTCAAATGTTGCGCCGGGTCAAGAAGCCTTTGTTGCTGGCCGCCAACAAGATCGACGATTCATACCAAGAACCGGAGGCCGCCGCGCTGTGGTCCCTGGGTATGGGGGAGCCACACCCGATTTCCGGCGTCCACGGCCGGGGCATCGCGGACATGTTGGATGCGTTGCTTGAGGTCATGCCGGAGCACTCGCAGTATGCCGAACCGGATCAGTACGAGGGGCCGCGGCGCGTGGCAATCATTGGTCGTCCGAACGTCGGCAAGTCCTCGCTGCTCAATAAGCTCGCGGGGGAGGACCGGGCGGTGGTGAACGATATTGCCGGAACGACTCGTGACCCCGTGGACGAACTGATCGAATTGAACGGACACCCGTTCCGATTTGTGGACACCGCCGGTATTCGACGTCGGCAGCATATGGCCAAGGGCGCGGAATTCTACGCTTCATTGCGTACCCAAACCGCGTTGGAGCGTTCCGAAGTCGCCCTGATCATGCTCGATGTGTCCGAGCCGCTGTCCGAGCAGGACGTGCGCATCTTGCAACTTGCGATCGATTCCGGGCGCGCCATGGTGCTGGTCTTCAACAAGTGGGACACCCTCGACGAAGACCGCCGCGACGAGCTGGAACGCGAAATTGACCGCGACTTGGCGCACGTGGCCTGGGCGCCGAGGGTCAATATTTCGGCGAAGACCGGATGGCACAAGGACAAGATGGTTCCCGCGCTGCTCCATTCCCTCGAGGCTTGGGATTCGCGGATTCCGACCGGCCGTTTGAACGCATTCCTCGGCGAGATCGTCGCGGCCCACCCGCACCCACTGCGTGGCGGAAAGCAACCGCGGATCCTCTTCGGAACGCAAGTATCCTCGCGGCCGCCGAAGTTTGTGCTCTTCACCACGGGCTTCCTCGATCCGGGGTACCGCAGGTTCATCATTCGCCGCCTTCGCGAAACCTTCGATTTCGAAGGAACACCGTTGGAAATCTCCATGCGAGTTCGCGAACGCCGCTCCCTGACACGGGATTCCAAGGGCGGACGACGCCGCTAACGCGGCTGGATCCGTTCCGGCGTCGGACCATCGGCGCTCTTTCCGAAGGCCACGTGGTCCCGGAAAGAGCGCCTTGGCCGATGTGCGTTCGTCGGGGTGATCCTGTATGATGATTCGAGTGCCCGGCGATGACCGGGCATAAATTCGGGTTGTGGCGCAGCTTGGTAGCGCACTTGACTGGGGGTCAAGGGGTCGCAGGTTCAAATCCTGTCAACCCGACGGACATCCCCGGAATATCAGCGAAGTAACGTTGGTGTTCCGGGGATTTTTTCGTTTAAGGGTCGTTGGTGTCCACTTACTGTCCACTTTCACCGTTCCCTGTCATCCGGGTCGGCGGGCAATGGCTATCAAGTGGCGGTTGCCCGGCTGGTGGGGCGTTTACCGTTGCCGGTAGGTGGCGGAATCCGGCTATCAAGGGGCGGTTGCCCGGCTTATGTGACGTATACCGGTGCCGGCCGGGTGGCGGGATCCGGCTATCTAGTGGCGGATGCCTGGCTTATGCGGCGTTTACCCGCGCCTGGCGGGTGGTCGGGCGTCGTCGTTCGGTGGCGGTTGCCCTACTTTGGAGGTACTTACCACAGTTTGGTGGTGGTTTGGGCGCCACCTAACTGCGGTGGACCCCGCCGAATTGGGTAACCGCCACTAAGGGGCATAGGGAGGGCCGACCCCAGCCCCCGCGCCGCCGTCGGCACCTGTCCGGATCCTTCCCAGCGCGTGTCCTGGCGAACTCAGCCCAGTATGGTCAGACCCTTGCTCGATGAAGGACCGTTCTACAGCCAAGATCAGTCGTCGCCACCCTGAACGATGGAGCAAGCCAGCCTCAAACCCCTCGTCGTCACGGCGTCGAGCTGGGCAACGGAGAAAAGCCACCCATTTTAGGGCGCGCCGAATGGCGTTTCCCGCCCAGAACGTTCATGCTGATGTCGTCCTGTTGAGTTTTGAAAAACGAGAAATGGCCTTGTCTGACGTGGATGCAGAAGTAACTCCGCCCCAGTCCGTCCTCCACCTGGGTATTATGCCGACAGCCTCCGGCGCGCCCGACGACGAACGCGCGTGGTTGAACCCCCAAGAGCCGGTCGACGCCTCGATCAACTCGGGCTGGTACCGGAAGGTCGCTGAACTTGCGGAAGAAGGCACCTTCGATTTTCTCTTCGTTGCCGACGCCGTCTTCGCCGACCCCAGCGGACCGCCCCACTATCTCTCTCGTTTTGAGCCGTTGACACTGCTGTCTTACCTAGCCGCGTCGACCTCCAAGGTCGGGCTGGTCGGCACGGTTTCATCGACCTATCAACACCCGTACAACGTCGCCCGGATGATGCTTTCACTGGATCACCTCAGCGGCGGGCGGGCGGGATGGAACGTCGTCACCTCGTTGAGCGACCAGGCAGCACGGAATTTTGGCTTGTCCGGCCAGATCGATCACCAGACTCGGTACTCGAGAGCACAAGAAGCAATCGAGGTAATTCGTGGACTCTGGGCCAGCCATGACCCAGGCGCATTTCTGCGGAATCGTGCGACGGGTGAATATATGGATCGCTCGAAAGTCCGCGCGTTGGAGCACCACGGTGAGTTCTTCGACGTCGCCGGCCCGCTAAACATTGAGTCCTCCCCACAGGGAGAGCCGGTTATTTTCCAGGCGGGTCAGTCGCCTCAAGGGCTTCGTCTTGCTTCTGCCACCGCCGACGCCGTCTTCGCCATGCCTACCAGTATTCAGGCGGCCACTTCATACCGGGCGCGTCTTCGCGAAGCGGGCGATCCGGAATCCTCGAAGCGAGCCGAACCGCTCCTTTTGGCACGTCTTATCGCCCTCGTCACCGACGACGACGCAACCGCCGAGGATGCCTTGGCCTCCTACTGGCAGCTCCACGGCACCTGGGACCGTATGGCAGAACGGGTTTCGGTGGCCATCGGCCGCCCTGTCTCGACCTTTCACCAGCAGATCGATGAAGACGACGTCGAGCGGGGGATGGCCCACGAAGGAACGTGGCTCGCGGAGCCGCTGCGACAGGCTGCTCAGGAAGGCCGAACCGTAGCCTCAATTCTTGGGGACCTCTTGGAGCAGACGCAATTTATCGTGGCGGGCTCTGCGGAAACTATCGCCGAGAAAATGATCGAGTGGAAATCCGCCGGCGCGGCGGATGGCTTCGTCCTACAGGTCAGTGACGTGGCGCAACTCCACCGTTTCGTGGACGAGGTCGTGCCGGTGCTCAGACGACGCGGCGTCGCACGCCCCGAATATCCCGAAGCTTCCACATTGCGAGCCCTCCTGGGACGTCCAGCACCCGCCCTGGTGAACAGGGAAGGCTAAAGGAGGCCAGGATCCCGCTTAGTGAATTCGATGGGAATCAGTGTGGTTCCGGAGCAGAGGAAATCAGCGTGTGCTGTCCTCGTCGATCGCGCTCCCACCGATTGCCGAAGGAATCCGTGAGTTCAATATTCTCGACGCACCATGTGGTGGATTTGGTGATGGGGCGAATGGTCCCAGTGAATGTCTCTCTCGCTTCTGGGAAATCCCAACCGAATTTTTCATTACTCAGCGCTATAAAATTTCCGGGTGGTAGAACTTCCAAATGCAGCGGTTTGTTGGCATTTCCATCCTTGTTGGTGCTGTGAATGTCGACCTGATACGCCGGCAATTGGGAGTTGTTGAGGATCTGGAGCGCATCCTTGCGCGGCCCTTGATGATCCGGGAGGAACGTGCACCAAGCGGAAATGTTGGATGCTTGATCCATTTTCTTTCGGCGTTCGTTTTCTTCGTCTCGTCGCTGTTCCATGGATAACATCTCGGTTGACGCTTGGTTGGACTTCCATGCAAAAAATATCGCCACCACAGCGACGAGTGCTGCGGCCCACTCTGCCAGGGTTCCCATAATATCTCCCATTCAGTAGGTGCGGACGAGAGTATTCAAACGCTTCTCTAGAGAATCGGCAAGGGTGATCAAAGTTTGGAGATGCCTGAACCGCGTCGACGGATCAAGAGAATGATTCATAGGCTATCGATCGTCCACAGGGCGGGCGCGACGTCGCCGATCGCGCTAGCGTAGGGGCGTGACTTCCACAGCCGACGCCTCCACTTCACCGTTGAATGTCCTCCAATCCACTTTCGGATACGACACCTTTCGAGGTTCGCAGGCCGAGATCATCGACCACGTAGTCGCGGGCGGGGATGCCGTCGTTCTCATGCCCACCGGCGGGGGAAAATCTCTCTGCTACCAAATTCCTGCGGTGGTTCGACCGGGCACAGGAATCGTCGTTTCTCCGCTCATCGCACTCATGCAGGACCAGGTGGATGCGCTGGCTGCGGTCGGTATTCGAGCGGGATATCTCAATTCCACGTTGACTCCTGAGGAAGTGCGTGACGTGGAATCGAGCCTCAGAGCCGGCGAATATGACCTCTTGTATATGGCGCCTGAGCGATTAGTTCAGCCCAGGACGCTACATCTCCTCGAGGAGTCTCGCGTATGCCTCTTCGCGATCGACGAGGCCCACTGTGTCTCCCAATGGGGCCATGATTTTCGGCAAGATTACCTGGGCCTCAGCGCGTTGGCGGAACGGTTTCCGGAAACCCCGCGAATCGCCCTCACGGCGACCGCAACCGAGGTCACGCACCGGGAACTCACCGAAAATCTCCGGATGGATAGTGCCCGCCATTTCGTGGCAAGTTTCGACCGGCCCAATATTCAATACCGAATCACCGAGAAAAATAGCGCGCGCCAACAACTCTTGGACCTCATCCGGACGGAGCACGAGTCCGACGCCGGAATTGTGTACTGTTTATCGCGCAAACGCGTGGAGCAAACGGCAACCTGGCTTCAGGCTCAAGGCATCGACGCCGTCGCGTATCACGCCGGCCTCAGCGAATCGGAACGCGCCGGTGCCCAACGTCGTTTCCTCCGAGAAGACGGCGTCGTGGTGGTGGCGACTATCGCCTTTGGCATGGGCATCGACAAACCCGACGTGCGATTCGTTGCGCACCTTGACATGCCCAAGTCCGTTGAGGGCTACTACCAAGAAACCGGACGCGCGGGCCGAGACGGTCTTCCCGCCACGGCATGGTTGGCCTACGGTCTCCAAGACGTCGTCCAGCTCCGGCGCATGATCGGCGACTCCGAAGGCAGCGAAGAGCATCGCCGGGTCCAACGGGGACATCTGGACGCCATGCTGGCACTGTGCGAAACCACGGCCTGCCGTCGCGTCCAGATTCTGCGGTATTTCGGCCAAGAATCCGAACCGTGCGGCAATTGCGATAACTGCCTCAATCCGCCAGCATCGTGGGATGCCACGGTTCCGGTCCAAAAACTCCTGTCGACCATCGTCCGGCTGGATCGCGAACGAGGCCAGCGATTCGGGGCCGGCCAGATTATCAACGTCCTGCGGGGTGTCTCCAATGAGCGCTCCGAACAGTCGAATCACCAAGAATTGAGTGTGTGGGGCATCGGCGATGATCTGAGCGAATCCGAGTGGAGGGCAGTGGTGCGGCAATTGCTCGCCCGGAACGTCGTCGAAACCGTGGGGGAGTACGGCACGCTGGTGCTGGCGCCCGCATCTGGCCCCCTACTGCGCGGGGAGGAAAGTATCATGCTGCGGACGATGCCCGACCGCAGAACCGGTCGGTCCTCCAACAGACGCGGACGGAAGGCAAATTCAGCGGCCGCGGCGGAGCTGGACGAGTCGCAACAGAAACTATTTGAATCGCTGCGAACGTGGCGGACTGCGGAAGCGAAGGAGCAACAGGTTCCGGCCTACGTTGTCTTCCCCGACGCCACGCTCATCGAATTGGCTCGTGAACGGCCCGTTTCCGACGCCGCCCTCGCCGGGATCAGCGGCATCGGCGCCAAGAAGCAGGAACGTTACGGTCAAGCCGTCCTAGCGGTGATCGCCGAAGGCTGAGCCATCCACGGTCCGATCGATACCCACCTCACGTAGCGCGGCGACGACGCGGCGCCGGCCCGATTCGTCCAAGCCAAGAATCGGACGAGGGAGGCACGAAGACTGGGCCAGGCCGAGAGCTTCCGCGATGGCGGCAGCGACGCGGGCGCTCCCGCCAAACTCGGTGTAAAGATCCCACAGGGGCCGCAATCGGTCGGAGGTCTCCCGCGCCAGAGCGTCATGCCCCTGACGAGCCGCCTCCACGATCGGGAGGGCAAGCTGCGGCAAGACGCCTCCGATGACGGAATACCAAACGGAGCACCCCGCCACCAGGCCCTGAGCGGCGGAGGCGTCGCCCGAAATTCCCACAACGACGTCCCGGGGGATCACGTCACGGATCTGATGAACCCGTTCCGCGGCAGCCCGAGAATCAGAAGGCAAGGGCGGGATCTTCACGGACGCAACGTGGGGCAGCGCTGCCACGCGGGCGTAGAGGTCGAGGGAAAACGAGAAGTGTGTGGTGGTTGGGTTGTCGTAGACGATGATCGGAAGATCGGTGGATTCGGACACCGCCCGGTACAGGTGAAAAACGTCCTCATCGGTCAGAGGCTGGTAGCTGACGGGTGCGAGCAATAGCGCTCGCGCACCTGCCTCGCGGGCGTTGGCGGCATGAGTCAACACATCCGAGGTGCGGAGGGCCCCAATCCCGGCGAATACCGGAGTGGATGACGCGTTCTCGACGGCGAGTTCAACGGCCCTGGCACGTTCTTCAGTGTGTAGGTAGGCATACGAACCGGTCGACCCCAAGACAGTGATCGAGTCTACGGATGCGGCGTCGAGCATGCCGATGATGTTGCCGAAAGCCGACTCGTCCATCCGGTCATCGTGCAATGGAGTGAGCGGGAAAGCGCTCAGTCCGGTAAATAACTCTGATGAATCGGGTTCCATTAACGCCCTCCGGATCCTTCGAGGCGTAAGAGTCCTCGCTTTGCCTCCAGCCCACCAAGATATCCACCCAATGATCCGTCCGCGCGGACGACCCTGTGACACGGCACGATCACAGGGATCGGGTTCGTGGCGCACGCCGATCCGACGGCTCGCACAGCTTGAGGATGACCGACTCGTTCCGCGACGTCGCGATAGCTGAGGGTCTCTCCGAAGGGGATGGTCGGAAGGTAGTGCTGGACGGTTCCCCTGAACCCGTGGGATAACCTGCGGTCCAGAGGTAGATGGAACACCTGCCGTGCGCCGTCGAAGTATTCCTCCAGTTGGCGTGCGGGCTGATCAAGACGTCGCCGGGATTTCAGAATTCGAGGGCTGACCGATTCCGAGAGTGACTCCAAAACGTGATCGAAATCTTCTCCTTCGAAAGCTACGCGAAGAACGCCCTCGCTCGTCGCTGCCAGCATGAGTGTGCCCAGCGGTGAATCTACTGTTCGATATGAAATTTCCAGATTTTCGTCCACCACTTTTTCTTCCAAAATTTCGTGTAATCGTGTCATGTGGTCTGACGGAACGGGAAAAATTTCGTCAAATTCATGCCTCGTTGTATTCACTGTTCACGCTCCATCAATTCGTTTCGTTGTCTCCTTAAGGATCGCAATCCGTCCGCGGCGGCACGACGCACCGCAGCTTCTCTGCCGCCGACGAGCGCGGCAACCTCCCGATACGGTAGTCCTCCCAGATGATGGTGGATCACCGCGAGTCGTTGCCGCTCCGGTAGCTGGTGCACCGCTGCCCACAACAGTTGGGCGTTCACGTCCCGCAGAACCGTTTCCTCGGCACTTTCCGACGTTGCCGAACAGTTCGGCCCCCCGGATCTTCCCTCGCCGGGTTCACTGGGTGTGGCGCGACGGGCGTTGCCGCGGGCCACATCGATGGCTTTGTGCCGAGCGACGGCAACGAGCCAGGCTTCCACCGTCGTCGTGCCAGGTAGGTCGGGCCAGGCCTTCAACCCCGCCGCGAACGTTTCGGCCCACGCGTCTTCGGCGTCGTGTTGTGACCGAAGCAGGCCACGGCAAACTCGCCACACGGTGGGACCGTGGTGCTGAACGACCTGCTCAAAGGGAATTTTGCTATCCATCACTAGGTAGTCGTCGCAGAGTGGGCGAATGTGAGGTTTCATTTCAGAAAATTTTTCATCAGCCTACTTCGCGCTGATGACGCGACATTCAGGTATGGAGCGGTTCGTTCCGTGTTGACTGTCACAGACCGCCAATCTACCGTTGAATGAACGTATTTGACAGCGCAATTCGGCTAAACCACAGTATCGGATCATTTCATGGCACATGAATCGCCAGCACGAATCGACGCCCACCAGACTAGCGAGAAGGATTCCGGAACGGGTCCGGCACCCATTGAGCCAGACCTCAAAACAGTCCGAAAGGCCGTGGGAGCTTCCGCCATCGGCAACGCCACCGAGTGGTTTGATTACGGTCTGTACGCGGTCTCGACGGCGTACCTTTCTCAGCACTTCTTCCCCGGCGACAACGGTCAATTATGGACGCTGTCGTTGCTGGCTTTGTCCTTCATCATGAGGCCAATTGGCGGCATGGTCTGGGGACCGATCGGCGACAAGATGGGGCGTAAGGGCGTTCTCGCCCTGACGATCGTCCTGATGGCGGCCGCGACCTTCCTCATCGGTGTCCTGCCGGACGTCAATACCATCGGAGTCTTTGCCCCGATCCTGCTCGCGGTATTGCGTGTGGTTCAAGGGTTCTCCTCGGGCGGTGAATACGGCGGGGCAGCGACCTTCATGGCCGAATACGCTCCCGATCATCGCCGAGGCTTTTATGGAAGCTTCTTGGAATTCGGCACCCTGGGTGGCTTCGCCTTCGGCTCGCTCATCGTCTTGATTGGGGAGCTGACCCTCGGGAACGCGGCGATGATGGATTGGGGTTGGCGCATCCCGTTCTTGGTGGCCGGCCCTCTCGGCTTGATCGGATGGTATCTGCGGTCCAAGCTCGCGGAATCGCCGATCTTTGAGGAGCTCGAAGGAAAACAGCATCAAAGTTCGGTCGGCGGCGGGCTCAAAGAACTCTTCGCCCATCACAAGGGCCAGATGGCCATCGTGTTCGGCCTGGTCGTGGCCGTGAACGTCGTCAACTACACGCTGTTGACGTATATGCCGACCTATCTGGAAAGTTCCGTCGGCATGGACAGTTCCACCACATTGACCGTTATGTTCATCGCGCAGTTCGCGATGATGGTCGTGATGCCATTTGGCGGCGCGCTCTCGGACAAGGTCGGACGTAAGCCCATGTGGTTCGTCTCGCTCATCGCGCTCTTCATTCTGTCGGTTCCCATGTATTTGCTCATGGCGCAGGGCTTCTGGTTTGCGCTGCTTGGGTTCGCGGTTCTTGGCTTGCTCTACATCCCTCAGCTCAGCACCATTTCCGCGACGTTCCCTGCCATGTTCCCGGCTCCGGTACGGTATGCCGGATTCGCTATCGCCTATAACGTCTCCACCATGATCTTCGGCGGTACGTCGCCCATGGTGAATGAGGCCTTGATCGGGGCTACCGGTAACGACCTGGTACCTGCGTTCTACATGATGGGTGCCTGCCTGATTGGATTCATCGCGGTCTTGTTCATGAAGGAAACGAAGGGTGCCTCGCTGCGCGGTACCCAGGTTCCGGAAACGGGGAAGGTTCCGGTCTTCGAACCGGCCGCCACCGCCGGAGCCCACTAAACAGGACGGTCCCGGAACAGGAGCTTGGGGACAATCCAGAGGTAGAGGATCATCCCGAGTAGCTCCACGAGGGATTGCAGCACCACGACGACGCCGCTCAATTCCCATCCCGCAGGGAGAGCGAGCGCGAGCGGTAGCACCACGAAGGAGTTGCGCGTTCCCAGGCTGAAGGCCAGGGTCCGGGAACCTCGGGGGCTGAGCCTGAACACCAGGCTCAGCCCCTTCGCTATCACTAGTGCGATGGCCAGGTACCCCACATAGACGGCGCCCGCGGAGGGAATGACGTCTACGGCCCCGGCGACGTCGTTGACGTGGCCGGCCATCACGAGAAAGATGACGGCGCCCAGCGCTGGAACGGGAATCCGTGACCACCACGATCGCCAGCGGGATTCTGCCGTCCCGTCGGATCGAGGATCCTCCGGATCGTTGCTGTGGGCGTCACGTGAACGAAGCCAAGCCTCCGTCAGCCAGGCGATCGTCAGGGGAACCACAATGACTCCCACTGCGGGCAGAATACCTGTTGGTCCCCACGCCGGCCCGGAGCCAGCGGGGGAGAGAAGTGCCCAATAGAGAGGGACCGCTGGAATTTGGAGGATTAGAGACAGCGGTGCCAGTGAAGCGGCACGAGACGCGTCACCTTTACCCAGGTGCGTAAAGGTGATGAACCAATCGGTGCACGGGGCAAGAAGGGTGATGATGATTCCGAGCCGAACCGCGGGGTTCTCCGGAAGCCACGGAAGAAGGGCCCCAAGAACGAGCGGTACCACCACGAAATTTCCCACCAGTGCGGCGGTGAGGAAACGCCAGTCCGACCACGCAGAACGAAGGGCCGAACTGGAAATTTGCGTGAACGTTCCGTACATAAGCAGAACAAGCGCTGCCCACACGGCGCTCGCGGAGAATGCCCCGATGAACGGCATGACCTGTCCGCATGCCAAACCCGCCAGTGCGGCTCCCAGATAAATCCATACTTGATGGCGCTCCATAGCGGCCGTGAATTGAGAGCGGTCAGGCATGTGACCGTAGAGGCTCTGCGTCGGGGTCGGGCTCCTCGCCGATCTCGTGCGTGTGGAAACGAGCGCCATCCCTGGAGAAAATGCTGAGAATAACCGCCGGTTTGGATCCAGACGCCGTCACGGCGTGGGGAGTCAAGGTATCGAATTCGGCTGCTTCGCCAGCTCCCAGGGTCATGTCTCGTTCGCCGAGCTGGAGGCGCAGCTCTCCAGAGAGAACGTACAACCACTCGAATCCAGGGTGCACCCCCGGACGTGGTACCTCTCGGGTTGGCAAGTGCGTCATCTTGAACACGTGTACGGAGGAACCCTCTGGTGCCAGCGGTTCGACCACGACGCCCGCTCGCCGGAAACTGGGACGGCGTACACGAGGGTCTGGGGTGCTCGGGTGGACCAACTCGTCCAAGCTCATCCCGAGCTGACGGGTAAGGGGTAGGAGAAGCTCGAGGCTCGCTTGACGTTTTCCGGCCTCCAAGCGAGACAGCGTGCTCGCCGAGAGGCCCGCTCGTTCCGCGAGGCCTTCAAGAGTCAAGCCTTGCCCGAAGCGCGCCGCTCGTAAGCGCGGCCCAACACGAGATAGTTGATCGTCCATGGTTTCCCTACTTGTTGCTGTTTCGGCAAATAACTTTGCCACACAAGCAATCTCGAGTCTAGGCTCAAGGCATGACGATGCACCACGCTCACAACGACGATGCCACGACTGACCCTCGAGAATTTTGGGAAAACCGCTATTCCTCAGCCGAACGGATATGGTCTGGTCGGCCCAACGCCACGCTCGTTGGAGTGGTCGAAGACCTTCCTGCGGGACGGTCGGTCGACCTCGGTTGCGGCGAGGGAGCGGATGTCCTGTGGCTCGCCAGCGCCGGGTGGGAAGCTACGGGCGTCGATATTTCTGCGACGGCCGTGGCACGTGCACGGGCGGCGGCTGAAGATCAAGGACTCTCCGAGGCAACCCACTTCGAGGCTACGGACCTGGCCGAATGGGGCCCAGTAGAGCCATTCGACCTGGTGACGGCCAGTTTCTTGCAGTCCCCGGTCGAATTGGATCGCGTGGAGATCTTGCGTCGGGCGAGTTCGCTGGTCGCTGAGGGCGGGAGGCTGTGCATCATTTCCCACGCGGCGCCCCCGCCGTGGTCGGAAAGTGCCCGCGGACATGGGCCGGGTGATTTTCCTCAGCCGGAAGAGGACCTGAATTCACTGAATCTTGGCGCCGAATGGACCACGGAAATCTGTGAAGTTCGACGCCGAGAGGCAGAGGGGCCCAATGGCGAATTGGCGACGCTTTTAGACTCCGTCGTGGTGACGAGGCGACGAGGCTAGTTGCGGTCTTCCTTGGGGATCACGATCCAGGCGACGAGGTAAAAAATCGCTTGTGGCCCCGGAATGAGGAAGGACAGGATGAAGAGTAATCGGACTCGGGTGGGAGTCCAATCCAATGCTTCGGCGATGCCTCCGCATACTCCGGCGATGATTTTCTGATGACGTGATCTCTTAAGTGACATGCTTCCAGCCTAGGGCCGGGCAAGGCCTCGGCGCGGTGGAGCTACCACTACTTTTACGCGAGAGCCAGCTATGAACGGAGCTTGAGCTTGCGGTAGCGGCTGATGGCTCCGTGAAGCTCCTGCGCCCGGGGCCAGGCAAGGTCTCCACGAGGCCCTCCTCGTCTCACAAGCGCGTCCAAGCCGTCCCGTTCCAGCCTTGCCATCACGTGGTGCACACTGGCCACGAGATCTGTGGACCCATCGAGTTCCCGGGTGACCGCCTCCAAGCACAGGGCGATGGCATTCGTTTGTGACGAATCCACGAGCTGAGCCAAGTAGGCGACGTCGATGTCTTCGCGGCCGACCAGAATTGAGTCGAGGCCACGGCCCCTCGCCGGTTTCCGCCGGTCCGAGGGGGAGAGTGCATCCGCCTGGGGCACACGCCGGGGGCGACGTGCGAAAATCGGCTCTGCGGCGTCGTCGTTCCCGGTTGCGGTGGAGTCTCGGGCAGCGATCTCGTGGGCCCGTGCCGTGACGTCGGAAGGTATGTACTCGTCCATCGCGATCACGTGGTCTGCGACGCCGAAGAACGCCCCGGTTCCGCCGGCGACCAGCACGGTAGAGGTGTTGCGTTCTTCCAGAAGAGGGCGCACCCGGTCCACAAAGGGAGTAATGGGTTCCGAACCGGCAGGGATGAGTTCGCGCATTGCTGGATCGCGAATCATGAAGTTCGTGGCCGAGGTGTCCTCGTCAATGAGCAACAAAGACGTGCCCAACTCGAGAGCTTCGGCAAGATTAGCCGCCTGAGACGTGGAGCCGGACGCGTTCGTCGTCGTGAAGCTCTCGGTCCGTGTGCCCGACGGCAGGTTCGCGATGAAGGGCGAAATATCGACCCCGGTGACCGCGCGGCCGTCCTCGGCCCGGATGGATACGGCGTCGGGGGCGGTGAGGACCCATTCCCGTCCATCTCCACCGACGTGCGGGTAGACGCCGCGTTCCATGGCCCTCAGGAGTGTTGATTTCCCGTGGTACCCGCCGCCCACAATGACGGTGATACCGCGCGGCACACCCATCCCGGTGACGGTGCGCCCAGACGGAAGGGTGAACTCTTCACGGAATGCCTGTGGGCTACGGAAAGCGACTCCGGAGCGTAGGGGAAGGTCAGAATCGCCGGAGGACCTCGGAAGGACCGATCCATCGCCCACGAAGCTCACCAGGCCGCGATCTGCCAATTGATGTTGGAGGTTCCTCTGATCGAGATAGAGGTCCACCTGTCGGCTCAGGGCTTCTTGGTCCATCCCCGACAAGAGCGCGGACCGCTCGATGAGATCGGGAAGATCATTGGTCAGCACATGGGCGGCTGCTCGCCCCTTGATGCGCCGACCGCCCGCCGGTAGTGAAACGCTGAGTCGTACCTCAACGGTGTCGTCGCTGACGACGACGTTGGTTCTTTCGAGAATTTCCTGCCCGGGCTTACTCATGCTGAGTCCGCGATAAGAGCATCCACAGAGAAGTTTGGTGAGATCGCGAGCGATGAAGTCTGCGGTGGCGACCCGGCGGTCGTGGCCCTCGCACATGGAGTGAGGTATCGAGGTGTCGGCCAGTGAAAAAATCACACGGATCGACGACGGTGGTGCGTAAGGGTCGGACTGTACGTGATCGATCACAAGGTCGAATTCCCCGTAATCGTAGCTCCCTTTCAGGCGCTTATAGGCGCCATAGCCGTTGCCGTCCAACTGGTGCAACGTGGACCTGAGACCCTGCAAAGTGTGATTCATCGAGAGCGTATTCGGGTAGGGAACATTAGTGTCTGGAAGTATAGTCGCTCAGGTCATTCCGTCGATAGGAGTCCAGTAATGTCCAACCACGTCAGCACCCAGATTCAGCTCGCGTCGAGGCCGACCGGATGGCCCACACACGAGAATTTTTCCACGACCACCGTTGAGTTGCCGGAGCTGGCCGACGGCCAGGTGCGCGTCCGAAACCTCTTCATGTCGGTTGATCCCTATATGCGTGGCCGCATGTCCGGCGCGAAAAGCTATGTGGCGCCCTTTGAGGTTGGGGAGACCATGACCGGCGGAGCCGTCGGTCGAGTGGTCGAATCGAAGAGCCAGGAATTGCCGGAAGGCGCTTACGTCCTACACCAATTCGGTTGGCGTGACCTCGCCCAGGACGACGCCGCCCAATTCCGTCAGATTTCCGAAATTCCGGGGGCGCCCCTGTCCGTGTACTTGGGCATGGTCGGCTTGACGGGAATGACCGCCTATATGGGATTGACCAAGGTTGCGGGACTGAAGGAAGGCGACGTCGTCTTCGTCTCGGGAGCCGCCGGCGCGGTGGGAACCGCTGTGGGGCAGATTGCCAAGCTCCTCGGTGCATCAACGGTGATCGGCTCCGCGGGAAGTGACGAGAAGACGGCCTTGCTGACCGAGAAGTACGGCTACGACGTCGCCCTCAACTACAAGGAGGCACCCATTCGGGAGCAGCTTGCGAAGGCTGCGCCGAACGGCATCGACGTGTACTTCGACAATGTGGGCGGAGACCATCTTGAGGCCGCGTTGGATTCCCTCAACCGCTACGGCCGGGCGGCCCTCTGCGGCGCGATCAGTCAGTACAACGTGACTGAGGCTCCGGCCGGGCCGGACAACATGGCGAATATGGTCAAGCAATCCTTGATGCTCAAGGGATTCATTGTGGGCGACTACATGGAGTACGCCGGTGAATTCCAGCAAGCCATGAGCTCCTGGTTTGGTGACGGCAAGATCCAGTACGACGAAACCGTCGTGGACGGCCTGGATCACGCACCGGAAGCCTTCATTTCCATGATGGAAGGCGCTAACACCGGCAAGATGATCGTCCGTCTTGATTCGGACGATCGGTAACCAGACGCCACGATCTCGGGACCCGGAAGGAATCCGGGGTCCCCACGCCGCCCCACGTCGGTCATCGACGTGGGGCGGCTCCGCACACAGGCCTCCCTGCTTCGGGAGGGGCGGTCGACCGCCGTCTTACCAATCGAGGTTCCCCGAAATGACGGTCCTCGTGGCGCCCGACACCCAGATCACCTCATCGTCCCGCGTGACGTGGATAAACCCTCCTCGTCCCAAGGTCGTTCCCTGTCGGGCACTATAGGAATGTCCGACGCGATGGGTGTCCGTAAACCATCGCGCAAGGCCGGCATTCAAGCTTCCTGTCACGGGATCCTCGGACGATCCGTCCCCGGCACCGAATGCCCGGACCTCAAGGTCCGCCGGAGCCGGATTTTCGCTGAAGAAACCGGCGACACCAATCTTCAGCCCAGAGGCCTTCACCAAGGACAGGTCGGGGTTGAGATCGAGGACGAACTGGGCAGAGGGGAGCAAAACTCCGACCCACCCTGGACCGTTATCGATCCACTGAGCATCACGGATATCCGACGGGTCGATTCTGAGGCATTCGGAGAGACGGCCCATTATCCGTGGCTCCACATTTTCGTATCTCGTCAGCGGGGGCGCCATAAAGGCGAGCCGATTCTCGGCGGACCGAACCCGAACCAGGCCCGCTTCGCATTCTTGAACGATGATCCCTGGGTGTCGAGGCCTTCCGCCGGCCTCCAGCCAAGCGTGCGCCGAGCCAAGGGTGGGGTGTCCCGCGAACGGAAGCTCTCTAGCGGGCGTGAAGATGCGAAGTCGGTAGTCAGCATCGGTTGAACGGGGAGCTAGTAGGAACGTTGTTTCCGAGAGATTCGTCCAGTTCGCGAAGGACAGCATTTCGTCGTCACTCATGGAATCGGCGTCGTGGACCACGGCCACCGGATTACCCGGAAGCGGTCCCGGGGAAAAGACGTCGACCTGTCGAAATGTGCGAGTCACTGGAACCTCGAACCTCACGGAAACTACACCCAAGGGGTGCCTGGAATGTTTCCGATCCTATCGGTAGGGTCACCATAGGTGTGAGACGCGTGTCTCATGTGCCGTGCCTCAGAGCGGCGTCTTTGAAGGAGCAAGCCACATGATCGAAGCCACGACGACCGATGAGGTCTTAGAGAAGATCGAGTCACGGAGGGTTGAGCTCCGAGGTGCACAACGGTTGCCCGTCGCTCTGAACGTTTGGGGCGAGCCGGCGCACGCCTCGGGAATTGTGCTGGTGGTTCCCGCGATGGCTACCCGGGCCCGTCACTACAATGCCTTTGCGCGATGGCTGGTCAGCCAAGGTTTCATGGCGGTCACCTTTGATTTTTCGGGATACGGAGATTCTCTCGAGGGGTCTTTGCGGAACTCCTCGGTGGACATTTTGGATTGGGGTCGGGACTCACGCATCGTCGTGGACTGGATACGCGAGAATTATTCGGATCTGCCGGTCACGTGGGTGGGGCATAGCCTGGGCGGCCAACTTTTGGGGCTTGCGGGGGACCAGGGCGTAACAAAGAGTATTTTTGTGGCCACGGGCGTGGGCTCCGGTTGGAAATCCCCCTGGCAAACTGCGCTCCCCGGCGCAGTGATGTTTTTCCTTGTCGGTCCCATAGCTCGACGAATTTGTGGGTACTTTCCAGGGCGAAGATTGCGGTTCTTTGGCAATCTCCCTGCGGGAGTCATGGCCCAATGGACGCGCTGGGTTGCTTTCCCCCGTTATATATTGGGCGAACGGCCGTGGTTGGCGCCGGGGTATTCAGGCATTACGGCGCCCATTACAGCCATTTCCTTCGAAGACGACGTCGTCATGTCGAAGGCCGCACTCAAAACTCTGCTCGGCTTCTACCGGAGTTCCGATCGGAGACACTTTCGGTATGCGCCGAAAGATTTAGGGGTTTCGTCGGTGGGTCACATGGGGGCCTTTCGAGGTGTGAATGCGAGGATTTGGGAGACGGTGATTCTTCCGCACCTGGCGTCCGTCGAGGATTCCCCTCAATATAATTAGCCATGCTATATAAATGGGGGTATCATCGTGAGCATGTCAGATTCGCACTCACCTCGATCGTCGTCCGGGCACGAAAAACTCACTCAGAGTGAATCGCGGAAAGCCACCGGACTGATTGTTTCGGCGAGCCGTTTTGTGCGGGCCGCGTCGCGTCACAGTGGTCGTGAGAGGTCGACCATCGTCTTGCGAGTGCTGTCGAACCTCACTTTGAGCGGCCCCATGAGAATCGGAGACCTCGCTTCTGCTGAGCACATCACCCAGCCGACCATGACGGGGGTTCTCAAGAGACTCGAGAATGAGGGGCTCGTCAACCGGCAATCGGACCCCTACGATGGGCGCGCCCAGTTGATGGAGATCACCGTCTTGGGCAAGAAGGTCCTGAACGACTTTCGGCGCAAGGCTACGCAGAAAATTCAACCGGCTATTGCGAACCTCACCGAAGAAGAGCGAGAGGTTCTGTGGAGGGCCGCAGCCATTTTTGACTCAGTCGCCAACGATCTCGACCTTTCGAAGTCTTAGTTGCTCCCTCGCGGGGCTCGCGGAAGTGGGCCCCGCGAGCGCCGCCGAGTGCGCTTCTGAGAAGTATATTTTTTTGCTCATAAATATAGCTAAGCAATATGAAACGCCGTTTCTTGAGGACGGCATTGCCGCTAAGGAGGCAATTACTCGCATGACCACTAGTACTCCAATGGACTCCCGGCCAATGGTCGATGCGCCAGGCGGGTCTGCCGCGGATCAGCGGAAGCCCGGAAAGCCATCGATGTTCAAACAGCCCATCGCAGTGTGGGCCATTGCTTTCGCATGCATGGTTTCGTTTATGGGTATCGGGCTCGTGGACCCGATCCTCCCGGCGATTAGCCGCGAACTCGACGCCACGGCGGGGCAGACCATGCTCCTCTTCACGAGCTACCTGTTCATCACGGGCATCGCGATGTTCTTTACTGGATGGGTCTCCAGCCGTATTGGCATAAAGACGACGCTACTTATTGGACTCGTGCTGATCGTCGCGTTCGCAGCCTTCGCAGGCTCGTCGGGAACCGTGGGTGAGATTATCGGGTTCCGAGCAGGATGGGGCCTCGGTAACGCCTTGTTCATCTCGACGGCGCTTTCGGCGATCGTCGGTGCCGCGGCGGGTGGAAGCAGTCAAGCGGTCATGCTCTACGAAGCCGCTCTTGGTATTGGCATGGCGGTCGGCCCACTGGTCGGCGGTGTGCTCGGATCCCTCTCGTGGAGAGGGCCGTTCTTTGGTACCGCGGCTCTCATGGCGGTCGGATTTATCGCGATCGTAGCCCTATTGCGCTCGCCGAAGAAGGGCACGGCTCAGCGCAGTGAGAAGCACGCCCTCACGGCAGGTTTTGTGGCGCTCAAAGATCCTGCCCTCCGGGCCTTGGCCTTCACCGCGTTGTTCTACAACTTTGCGTTCTTCGTGTTGCTCGCGTACTCCCCGTATCCGTTAGAGGCCGCCGCGGCCAAGTCAGGTTCTGAATTCGGTGCGCATCAGCTGGGATTCGTCTTCTTCGGCTGGGGCCTCGCCTTGGCCATTGCCTCCGTGTTCATTGCCCCCATCCTGACGCGAACCTTCGGTCTACGGCCGGTATTGTTCTCCATGCTCGGACTGTTGGCCGTGACCATGATCTTGGCCGCGACGCTTCATGGCTCCCTCGTGGGTCTCATCGTCCTGATCGTCATTGCTGGACTTTTCCAAGGCGTGATGAATACGGCGTTGACCGAAACCGTCATGGAGGCAACGAGCCTTCCTCGGTCCATCGCGTCCTCGACCTACTCGGGTGTGCGCTTTATCGGCGGCGCCATTGCGCCTGCCGTTGCCGGGCCTGTGGCCGATGCCGTGGGAGCCGGCGCGCCGTACTGGATGGCCGTGTGCACGTTGGCGATCGCGATCTTGGTCTTGGCCCTTTCCGGACACCACCTGGTGCCGAAGCGCCCCCATGAGTCCGCAGAGGATGAGGCGGAAGCGATCACCGTCGGCGCGGACTAGTTCGCCGTCGTCTCGGTGCCGTGACTGGCGTGTGACACCAGTTCGGCTCGTCGTCCTTCCGGAGAAAAAACCTGGGATACGCCGCGTTGGTGGCTTCCGACCCAGTGTGTATCTACCATTCCTACGGCTTCCATCAATGCGTAGGCGGTGGTGGGGCCCACGAAGGAGAAACCCCGGCGCTTGAGCTCCTTGCACAAGGCAACGGACTCGGAAGACTGCGTCGGAACGTCGGAAGCGGCCTCGGGGGCCGGGGTGCTGGTGGGAGCAAAGGACCAGATGAGTGAGGGGAGGCCTGGCTCGATGTCCAAGGTCTCACCATTCTGGAGAGGGAGCGTCCATCCCGCCAGCACAGGCTCCGTGTGATCTCGGAGTGCGATGGTTGCACGCGCGTTGGAAATTGCGGATCGAATTTTGGGGCCGCTGCGGATGATGGCGGCGTTGCCGACGAGACGTTCGACGTCGTCATCGGTGAAGCGTGCCACGACGTCGGGATCGAAGTCCGCAAAGGCTTCGCGAAATGCTTCCCGGCGAGCCAGGATGGTCGCCCACGAAAGACCAGCCTGGAATCCTTCGAGACATAACCGCTCGTAGAGGCCAGCCTCGGAGACGACGGGTATTCCCCACTCGTGGTCGTAGTAGTCACGCATCATCGCGCTACCGTTGGCCCATTCGCTTCGCGCCAGCGAGCTTTCAGAGGGTGCGTCATTCATGAGGTGCGTCCTGTCATTCTCAACGTCATGTTGAATCGTCCGTGTTTCACTGGGCCATCCGGCGGTGCCGTCTCAGAGAGGATCTTCGGAACTCCGTGGAACATGTACCGGCTGGGTCCTCCGAAAACTATCAAGTCGCCCGAAGCTAGCCGGACATCGCGGAACGGTTTGTTCTTTGTTTGTGGATTACCCACCCGGAAAAGCGCGGTATCCCCAACGCTGACGCTCACGACTGGCTCAGAGGACAGCTCATCTTTGTCTTGATGCATTCCCATCGAGGCGCTCGGTTCGTAGTAATTGATGAGTGCGACGTCGGGCGTATATGTAGCGGCCCAGGCGGTTAGCTCATCCTCGTTGAGCCCGGGCCAATCGGGTGCCTGGTCCCGAGGATAAGCATCGGCGAGGGCGCGACGTCCCCATCGGATCAGCCAGTCAGGAACGGGCAGGGGTGAAGCGCCGCCGAACTCCCGAGCTTGGGGCTGCAATCCGGCAGAGTCCCAGTGCCAACCCAATGAAGTCATGCGGACGGACATCGGATGCCCATGAATGAGCGGCGAATGTGGGGGAATCGGGCCCCGACCCCAATGGTCCCACTGGCCGACCAACCAGCGTTGGTGGTCCAGGGGCAACCACCCGGGCACGTGGACGACACCGGGCACAATTTGGCGGGGCTCCCGGTCGAAAGCGTCGTCTCCGAAGAGACCTGCGGCGTCGTTCATCAAGGCCCTTTCTGATTCCGGAATATCAATGGCGATGGAGTGCCGGGATACCGAAAGCTCGATCATCGCCCATCATGACAAAAGATCCGCCGGCCGCGCCCCACCAGGTGGAGTGTCGCGGCCGACGGATCTTTGAAGTCGGTACACCCAGGAACTAGCCCTTGGTGTCTTCGTCGACCCAATCGAGAGTCCTCTGTACGGCCTTCTTCCACAGGCGGTACTGACGCTCGACCTCGTCAACGTCCAACTTGGGCGTCCACCGCTTATCTTCCTGCCAGTTGTCCACGACATCCTGCTCGCCGTCCCAGAAACCGACGGCGATGCCGGCCGCATACGCCGCACCGAGGGCCGTGGTCTCGACAACCTTCGGACGAATCACCGGAACCTGCAAAAGATCAGCCTGGAACTGCATCAGGAATTCGTTGGCCGTCATGCCGCCGTCCACGCGAAGTTCGGTGAGGTCCACATCGGAATCAGCGTTCATCGCATCGATCACTTCGCGGGTCTGGAAGGCGGTAGCCTCCAATGCCGCGCGCACAATGTGTGCCTTCTTGACGTAGCGGGTCATTCCGACCAAAACGCCGCGGGCATCAGGGCGCCAGTACGGCGCGAATAAGCCCGAAAACGCCGGGACGAAGTACGTTCCACCGGAGTCCTCGACCGACGTCGCCAGAGCTTCGGTTTCGTTGGCGTCGCTGATGAGCTCGAGGTTGTCGCGCAACCACTGGATCAGGGAACCGGACACGGCAATCGAGCCTTCCAAGGCATATACCGTGTCGGCTTCGCCGATCTTGTACGCGACCGTGGTCAACAGGCCGTTATCAGAGAACACAGGCTCCTTGCCGGTGTTCATCAACATGAAGTTGCCGGTTCCGTAGGTGTTCTTCGACTGGCCGGATTCGAAACAGGCTTGTCCGAACGTTGCGGCCTGCTGGTCGCCCAGAATGCCGGCAATGGGGGTGCCCCGCAGGAATCCGCGAGCGTCGCCGTGACCGTAAATCTCTGCGGAGGACTTAATCTCCGGGAGCATCGACATCGGAATGCCGAAGTCCTTGGCGATGTCCTCTTCCCACTCCAGGGTCCGGATGTTCATGAGCATGGTGCGCGAGGCGTTGGTGACGTCGGTGACGTGCACACCGCCCTTGGTGCCACCGGTCAGGTTCCACAGCACCCAGGTATCGGTAGTGCCGAACAGGAGGTCGCCGTTGTCGGCTTTCTCCCGTGCGCCTTCGACGTTGTCCAGAATCCACTTCACCTTGGGGCCGGCGAAATAGGTGTTCAGGGAAAGACCCACGCGGTCGTGGTACTTGTCGTATCCATCATCACCGGCAAGTTCATCGCAGATGGCCTGCGTGCGGGTGTCTTGCCACACGATGGCGTTGTAAATCGGCTTGCCGGTGTTTTTATCCCAAACCACGGCGGTTTCACGCTGATTGGTGATGCCAACGGCGGCGACGTCGTGGTGGTTGACCTCGACGTCGGAGAAAGCGTCCGCAACCGATTTACGCACATTGCGCCAAATCTCCTGAGGGTCGTGCTCGACCCATCCCGCCTTCGGGAAGATCTGCCGGTGCTCGTGTTGGCCAATGGTTTTAATTTGGCCCTTTTTATCGAACAAGATGGCCCGGGAACTGGTCGTGCCCTGGTCAATGGCGAGGATGTATTTCTTATCAGTTTTCATAGTTTCGGAGAACAGTGCCCTGTTCGTTCTCTCATCCTTTGCAGCGTTCATGAGGTATGCCTTTCGAGAATGGTCGCATCATTGCGACCGTGGACATCAGAGGGACACGGCCAGCGGAACGACGAGGGCGGCGAGCAGACCGCCAACGATCGGACCGAAGACGGGAACCCAGGCGTAGGACCAGTCCGAGGATCCTTTGCCGCGGATCGGCAGGATCGCGTGGGCAATGCGGGGACCGAGGTCACGAGCCGGGTTGATCGCGTAGCCCGTGGGCCCACCGAGAGAGATGCCGATGGCCAAGACGACCAAAGCGACCGGCAACGGACCGACCTCACTGGGCGTCTTGTCAGAGAAGAGGACGAAGGCGATCAGCACAAAAGTCGCGAAAATCTCGGTCAGGAAGTTCCATCCATAAGAACGGATTTCGGGACCGGTCGAAAAGACTCCAAGCTTGTCGGCTGCGGGAGCTTCGAGGTCGAAATGCTTTTTGTGCGTCAAGTAAACGAGAACCGCGCCAATGATGGCGCCGACTAGTTGGGCCAGAATGTAGATGAAAACGTTGCCCGCGGTGGAAGGGATGCCTTCAGCCAAATCCTTGTGAGCGGCCCAGAAGGACAGCGTGACCACGGGATTCAAGTGTCCACCCGTGGCGTAGGCAGCGTAAACGCCGGCATAAACGCCGAGACCCCAGCCGAAGGCCACCATGAGCCAGCCACCGGCGTGGTTCTTGGTGCGGGGGAGAACCTGTCCGGCGACGACGCCGCAACCGAGCAGAACCAGAATGAGGGTGCCCACGAATTCGGAGGTGAACATGCCGAGTGTCGTCGGAACGCCATCTTTCATCAGGTCAGGGGCAATTCCGAGGATTCCGGGAGAATCCGCGGCGAGGACTGAAACGGCCATTGCTGCTACTTTCCGACACGTCGTCGTGTCTGTGTTTCCTAGAATTGCCGGGGCGATCCCGGCGGGTGATTGATGAAATGGAGAATCGGGCGGGACAATAAGGCCCCGCCCGATTCCCTAGGGACTAGTTCTTGCCCAGAATCTTGCGAGGCATGATTTCGGGGTCGGCGGTCACGCTCTGGGATGCACCTGCGTCATCATTCTGCTCTTCGGCGCGTGCAATATTGCTGACACGCTGACCATAGTTGTCGAATTCGCGTTTGCGGTCTTCGGCGCTCCATCCCAACTCGGGGGACATGATCGCCAAAATTTCTTCGGCGCTGGACAGGCCACGGTCCCGTTGCTCGAGGTCGAGCCGTACCCGGCGCATCAAGACGTCCTCGAGGTGAAGGGCGCCTTCGTAGCGAACCGCGAGTAGAACCTCCGCCCGAAGGAACATTGGGGCGTTGGTGAGCGGCTTCCCGAGCTCGGGGTCTTCCTGGATCAGGTCGAGGACGTCGTCGATTTCCGAACCGTAACGATCCAACAGGCTATCCACACGCGCTGCGGTCCAGCCGAACTGCTCGGCGATCTGACCCGCACGTGTACGAGCCGCCTGGTACCCCTGGGCCCCAACCAACGGAATGTCTTCCGTAATGGATGGCCGTGCACCCGCGGTCGCTCCCAGCGCAAAGTCCACGGCATCCCTGGCCATGATGCGGTACGTGGTGAGCTTGCCGCCGGCAATGGCGGACATGCCGGGTACCACCTCGGCGACGGTGTGCTCGCGGGAGACCTTGGTCGACTGCGTTGACTCGTCACCCTTGACGCCCGGTTGAAGGAGCGGACGGAGGCCTGCGTAGGTCGAGATGATGTCGTCCCGGGTCAGTGGCTTGTCCAGAATCGCGTTGGCGTGGTCCAGGATGTAGTCGATATCCTGCGCCGTCGCCACGGGGCGAGCGACGTCCTGATCGTAGGGCGTGTCCGTGGTTCCGATGACCCAATAGCGCTGCCACGGAATGATGAACAGCACCGACTTTTCGGTGCGCAAGAAGATGCCGGATTCGGCATTAATGCGTTCGCGGGGCACGACGATGTGTACGCCCTTGGATGCCAAGACCTCGAGTCCCTGCTCCTTGCCGGTCAGGGATTCGGTCTCTTCGGTCCAGACCCCGGTCGCGTTGATGACGTGCTTGGCTCGAACCTCGCGGACCTCCTGGGTTTCGAGATCGGTTACCTTAGCGCCGATCACGCGGCCGGTTTCGGACTTGAGGAGTCCCGTGACCTGGGCGCGGCTGGCTGCCAAGGCGCCGTATCCGGCGGCTGTACGGATGAGGTCGATGACCAAGCGTGCATCGTCGACGCGTGCATCGTAGAAGCGGATGGCTCCGGTGAGCGCGTCATCCTTGATGTCGGGGAAGAGCTGCTTTGCGCCCTTCTTGGAGTAATGCTTTTGGGTCGGCACGGTCTTCTTACCGCGGGCGCCCGCGATGGCCATCGCGTCGTACATGCCGATGCCGATCGCGGAGTAGCTGCGTTCGATGACCGGCATCTTCAGGGGCCACAGGAAGGGCTGGGCCTTGACCAGGTGCGGGGCCAAGCTGGTGAGGAGAAGACCGCGTTCCTTGAGGGCTTCCGCAACCAGCTTGAAGTCGAGGTTCAGCAGGTACCGCAAGCCTCCGTGAACCAGCTTTGAGGACCATGCCGAGGTTCCGGAAGCCCAGTCGCCGGCGTCCACGACGGCAGTGCGCAGACCGCGCGTCGCGGCATCGAGGGCAATTCCCGCGCCCGTGACTCCGCCGCCGATGACCAGGATGTCTACGCCTTCTGAATCGCTCATCGCATCGAGTGCTTCGGCGCGGGAGGCCGCGGTCAGGTGTGTTGCGGCAGTTTTCATGACATCTCCTTGATGTTGGCGGCTAGGGTTCTCGACGTCGATGGTGGGGTGACACTCGTGACGTCTCTCTCCTAGTTGTAGTCGACTATGAAAGAATGATCAGGACTATTGAACGAACGTGCACTTTGGGTGGGGTGGACATGAACAAACGTGATGATCTGGCTCACAAAGCGGCGACCATGTATTACCTGCAAGACCTGACGATGGACGCGGTGGCCAAAGAGTTTGACGTGTCTCGAGCCACCGTCTCACGACTCCTTAAATACGCGAGGGATACGGGCCTGGTTCGGATCACCTTGGGGGAGCCCACGGGGGAAGGGGATGAACTCGAATCTCGCTTGGAAAAGCTCTTCGATATCAACGCTCACGTCGTCCCGGTGCGGAGCAGTTCCTCGCCCATACATCAGATGGAACAGGTCTCGCGTGTGGCGGCGGTAGAGCTCGACCGGCTCATGGATCCCGGAACGATCCTTGGGGTGGCGTGGGGCTCCACGGTCACGGAGCTCTCGCGCCATCTGGTTCCCCGGAAGGTTCCGGACTCCGTCGTGGTGCAGCTCAACGGGGCGGGTAATGCTCGACGCTCCGGAATCCCGTACACGGGGGCGATCCTCAACTCCATTGCGGAGGCCTTTGGCTCGCAAATCGTCCATTTCCCGGTTCCGGCATTTTTCGACTTTGCCGACACCAAGCAGGCAATGTGGCGCGAGAGGAGTATTCGCGGGGTGCTGGGATTGCAGGCACAAGCCGACGTCGCGCTCTTCGGGGTGGGAGCCATCCACGGACCCCTCCCATCGCATGTCTACAGTTCGGGATACCTCGACGACGCTGACTTTGCTGCTCTTTCGCGAGAGCAAGTGGTAGGCGATATCTGTACCGTACTTTTGCGCGAGGACGGAACATGGCAGGACATCGAGATGAATCGTCGGGTTTCGGGGCCGACGCCGCAGGAGTTGCGGCGCATCGAACATCGGCTCTGCGTGGTCTCGGGGCCGCATCGGGCCGCTGCTCTCTTGGGCGCCTTGAGGGCTCGCGCCGTCACAGACCTGGTGGTCGATGCGCTGACCGCCAAAATCCTCCTGGATAAGACCGCGGGAGTTGTCCGCTAGTCGGTCACAACAATTTAACTTGGCGGGCTGATTCTTCGAGAGCGCATCGCACGGCCTCGATGGCAGGGCGCTTGGCCATATCGCGACGGGCCGACGTGAAAACAGTCCGGTGGGGAAGGTTGGGTAATTCGATCAACCGAACCCGAGGCGTGGTGCCTGACCAGGCAAATCCCGGGAGCAAGGCGACGGCCAGGCCCCGTTCAACCAAGTCTATGTGTGCCCGAACGTCATTGAATTCGAAGGTGACTCGGGGTTCGAAGCCGGCCGTTCGGCACACATGTTGCGCCCAGCCCCGGCTCGCGTTTTCGCGCGATTCCATGACCCAGGAGGCCTCGGCCGCATCCTTAATGGATTGAATGGTGGATTCTGGGCGGACGGCTAACATCACGGGATCTTCGTTGAGTGGACGAGAATCGAGCTCATTGAATTCACGAACCGACCGGTGCGGATATTGCTCCGCAACCACCAAGTCGATGTCGCGCATGTGGGTTTGTTCCAGCGCGGCCTCCGGCTCACGTTGAATGACTTCGACGTTGAGATGGGGGTAAGAGGCCCCCAATGCTTCCAGGGTCGGCGTCAATAGGGCCATGGCCGCCGTTTGGAAAATGGCGAGCCGGACGGTGCCGCCGGGGGTCTCCTCGGTCGCCTCCAGGGCTGTCTGGGCGAGTTCGAGTTCGTGGAGGATCTTTTCCGTGTGTTTAATTAGCGTCCGAGCTTTGAGGGTCAAGCTCACGCCGCGACCGTGTTTTTGCAGTAATTTGTGCCCGCATTCCCGCTCCAGCGCGGCAAGTTGTTGGGAGACCGCGGAAGGTGTGTAACCAAGCGTGTCGGCCGTTTCGGAGAGCGTTCCCCGGTAAGAGAGTTCCTGGAGAACGCGCAATTTTTTGACGTCGAGCATGGGCTCCAATTCGTGAGCTGATCTGTTGGATACCTGTAAGTTCCTATAACTTTTGCTTACCTAAGTCATGGTACATACTTGGGGAAGACGTGCGTGCGCGCGTCGAAGGCTGACGCAACGGTGCGCGGCCTGTGCTTGATAGCTCATGCTTTTTAAAGGAGGCACTCTTTGTCATCGAATCCTTTCGCTTCCGCTGAATACGAGACTATGGCTCACGAAGCCGGAGAAATCGTTAAAGGGTGGCTTGAGGCCTCTCGCGAGGTTCCTGAAGATCAGGCTGCGGCGCAGCTCGCCGGTGTTCTCAAAGACCCGCATGGCCTCGAATTCACGGTCGGGTTCGTGGACGAGGTTATTCGTCCCGAGGATGACGCGGCCGCCGGTCGCAACTTGGGCCGTTTGGCCCCCATCGTTCCGAAGTTCCTTCCGCCCCATTTGCGTGCCGCCGTGCGCGCGGGCGGCATCGTGGCTCCCAAGCTCTCTTGGCCCACGATCCCTCTGGCTCGCAAAGCCATGCGAGACATGGTGAGCCACCTGATCGTCGACGCTCGTGACGAAAAATTGGGGCCCGCCATCAAACACCTCACCGCGGGTGGCAACCGACTCAATATCAATCTCCTCGGCGAGGCCGTGCTCGGAAATGACGAGGCCGAGCATCGCCTCCGTGAGACCGAGCGTCTCTTGCGTCGCGACGACGTCGATTACGTCTCGATCAAGGTCTCCTCGGTTTCGGGACCGCATGCACCGTGGTCCTTCGACGCCGTCGTCGACCGTGCCGTCGAACGCCTGACGCCGCTCTACGAATACGCGGCCCAGTCAGCCACTCCGAAGTTCATCAACATGGACATGGAGGAGTACAAGGACCTCGATATGACCATCGAGGTGTTCACCAAGATTCTCGACCAGCCGCACCTGAAGAATCTGGAAGCCGGCATCGTGCTCCAGGCTTACCTCCCGGACACCATGGCCGCGATGGAGCGACTTCAGAAGTGGGCCGCCGAGCGCGTGGCCAACGGAGGGTCCCGGATCAAGGTTCGCCTGGTTAAGGGCGCCAACCTTTCCTTGGAAATGGTCGAGGCCATTGTCCATAAGTGGGAATTGACCACCTGGGATTCCAAGGAAGCCACGGACACCAATTACAAGCGCGTACTTGACTATGCGCTCCGCCCCGAACACACCAAGAACATCCGCTTGGGCGTGGCCGGGCACAACCTCTTCGATATCGCGTTCTCCTGGTTGCTCGCCAAGCACCGTGGAGTACTGGACGACGTCGAATACGAGATGCTCATCGGCATGGCGGCGCAGCAGGCCGAAGTTGTTCGGCGCGACGTCGGCCAGCTGCTGCTGTACACGCCCGTGGTTCGTCCTTCGGAGTTCGACGTCGCCATCTCCTACCTGGTTCGTCGCCTGGAGGAGAACGCATCGAGTGAAAACTTCATGTCGGCGATCTTCGACCTCAATAACAGCCAGTTCCTCTTCGACCGTGAGCGGGCCCGCTTCGAGCGTTCCCTCGAGAAGGTCACCGACGAGGTCCCGTTGCCGAATCGTCGTCAGAACCGGAACGAAGAAACGGTCGACAACGTATACACGCCGGGTGATTCCTTCGACAACACCCCGGACACAGATACCTCGCTGGCACATAACCGTGCCTGGGGTAAGGAAATCCTGCGGCGAGCTGAGGCGTCGGAACTCGGCGTCCAGCTGGTCAAGGATTCCGTGCTGACCTCGGTCTCGCAGGTTCAGGATGCAGTGGCTCGGGCCAAGAAGGCTGGGGAAGAGTGGGGCGCTCGCCCGGCTCACGAGCGTGCCGCGATCCTTCGTCAGGCCGCTCGGGTGCTTGGTGCCAAGCGCGCCGAATTGCTCGAGGTCATGGCCTCCGAAGCCGGAAAACTGCTTGACCAGGGCGACCCTGAGGTTTCCGAGGCGATCGACTTCGCCAACTACTACGCCGATTTGGCCGAAGCGCTCGAGACCGTCGACGGCGCCGACTTCCACCCCAGCAAGGTCACCGTGGTGACCCCGCCGTGGAACTTCCCGGTCGCCATCCCGACGGGCTCGACTTTGGCGGCCCTCGCTGCGGGTTCGGCTGTGCTGTTCAAGCCGGCCGGTGAGTCCAAGCGGTGTGGCGCCGTGATTGCCGATGCTTTGTGGGAGGCGGGCGTTCCCCGCGAGGTTCTGCAGCTGGTGCAGCTCTCCGAGCGCGACCTTGGCCGTGAACTTGTGGCACACCCGGATGTGGACCGCCTCATCCTGACGGGCGGCTATGAGACGGCTGAGCTGTTCCGCTCCTTCCGTAAGGATCTGCCGTTGTTCGGCGAAACCTCGGGCAAGAATTCGATCATCGTGACACCGAACGCGGACTTGGACCTCGCGGTTAAGGACGTCGTGAATTCGGCCTTCGGTCACGCGGGGCAGAAGTGCTCGGCCTGCTCGACCGTCATTTTGGTGGGTTCGGCCGCGACGTCGGAGCGTTTCCGGAATCAGCTCATCGATGCTGTCAAGTCCCTTCACATTGCCTACCCCACGGATATCCGTGCGGAAATGGGCCCCGTGATCAAGGCCCCCGAGGGCAAGCTCCTGCGTGGCCTGACCACGTTGGGTGAGGGAGAACAGTGGGTCATCGAACCCAAGCAGCTCGACGAGTCCGGCAAGCTGTGGTCGCCGGGTGTCCGTGCCGGAGTTAAGCCGGGTAGCGAATACCACCTCACCGAGTATTTCGGGCCGATCTTGGGCGTCATGACGGCCAAGACCTTGGAAGAAGCAATCGAGCTTCAAAACGCCCCCGAGTACGGACTCACTGCAGGACTTCACTCCCTGAACTCCGACGAGCTGGCCCTGTGGCTGGACCGCGTTCAGGCGGGCAACCTCTACGTCAACCGCGGCATCACCGGCGCCATCGTGCGTCGTCAGCCGTTCGGAGGCTGGAAGAAGTCCACGGTGGGGACGGGCACCAAGGCGGGCGGTCCCAACTACCTGATCGCACTCGGGGACTGGACGTCGAAGAAGGCTACGGCCATCGCGTCGCCCTCCAATGAAAAGGCTCGTGAACTGCTGAATAGGGCTCGTGAGCCTCACGCCCTGACGCAGGAGCAGATTGAGTTCCTCTCGAGGTCGGCGTCCTCGGATGCCGAGGCCTGGGCCACCGAATTTGGTGTGCACCACGACCCCTCGCAGCTGGGAATCGAGCGCAATATCCTGCGCTACGTGGCGCAGAGGGTCCACGTGCGTGCCGACGAGTCGGCAACACTTGCGGAAACCCTCCGCGTGGTTGCGGCGGGCCTTGCCGCCGAAGCCCCGATCGACCTGTCCGTGGCGACCCAGCTGCCGGTGTATGTTCGTGGTGCGTTGGAGTCCGCTGGAGTCAACATCACGATCGAGACCGACGATGCTTGGCGGACTTCCCTCCGGGGCATCCGCAACATCAAGCCGGCGGGGCTGGTAGGAACTCGTTTCGAGGGGTGCCGTATCCGTTACATCGGTGATGACCACGGCTCCGTCTTCGAGGCGCTTGGAGGCCGTCCCGACGTCGCGGTGTACCACCACGAGGTCACCGAGGCGGGACGCATCGAAATGCTGCCGTTCCTGCATGAACAGGCCGTTTCGATCACGGCACACCGCTTCGGTAACCCCAACCACTTCTCGGATGCCGTGATCTAGCATCCGGAGAACGTGTCCCATGTAATAATGGTGCCGGTGTTGCCAGGCGTGGCACCGGCACCATTGTCATAGATTTCTCACTACCTTTTCCTCGAAAGGCGCCTTATGAGCAACGTTCCCGCCGAGCTGTCGTACACCGCCGAACACGAGTGGATTTCCCGCCCAGACGGGGACGGTCTGGTGACTGTCGGAATTACCGACCACGCGCAGGATGCCCTGGGCGATGTTGTTTACGTCGACCTTCCCGAAGTGGGTTCTCAGCACGAATCGGGGGAGTCTTTTGGTGAGGTCGAGTCCACAAAGTCGGTTTCCGACCTTTACATGCCCGTCACTGGCGAGATCGTGGCAGTCAATGACTCCCTCGCCGACTCTCCGGAGATTCTGAACTCTGATCCTTACGGCGACGGATGGCTCGTCAAAATCCGCCCTTCGGACGCAGGGTCTTTGGGCGGACTGCTGGACGCCCAGGGGTACGAAAGCGAAATTGCCTGAGCTGTTGGAGAATATCCGACCAATTCACGGGTGAACCGGCAGAACTTTTCAGGTCCTCCGGCTAGACTTTAAGTCTCAGGCGCAGGTCCAGGGTTTGGACCGTCGCGCGGTCGTTTGTCGCGGATGCGCGATGACGCACCGACCACGCCCTGCGGAATCGATGAGGAAGGCCCCTCAACCTTCCTTCACCGGCCGATGCGACGCGAGTGCGCCCACATTACTTAAGGGGAAGAATATGTCCGATCATCACGATCCGAGCCCGGATACCACCGTCTTCGGTCTGGCGGCAGCCAGCCCGGGGGTGCGGCCGCAACGTAAACTGGCCGAAGAGGAAATTGCCGCAATTAAGGCCCTTCCCGCGGAATCGGCCCTGTTGATCGCCCAAGAGGGCCCTCAACACAGCGCCCGTTTCCTCCTGGATGCGAGCATGGCCCAGGGCGGCGCGAGCAACGAAGGTATCGTCGCGGGCCGGCACCCGGATGCCGATATTTTTCTCGACGATGTGACCGTCTCGCGGCATCACGCCGTCTTCCAGTTCAACGCAGGCCGTTTCGACCTGACCGACGCAGGCTCGTTGAACGGAACGTACATTAATGGGGATCGGGTGGATCACGTGACCCTGAAGAGTGGGGACGAGGTGCGCATCGGAAAGTTCGCCTTCGTGTACTACTCGAGTGACGCTCAGTGAGCGCTGCGGAGATGTCGACGAACGAACCGGACACCTCCGGGGAGCCTTCCGAAGCCGCGGAGACCAAGGATAAGACCATCGGCCAGGTGCTGAGTCACTTGGAAGAATCATTTCCCGAGCTCACGGCGTCCAAGATTCGCTTCCTGGAGGATCGCGGCCTGGTGTTCCCGCAACGGACGAATACCGGCTACCGGAAGTACTCGAGCCAGGACATCGACAGGCTACGGTACGTGCTGACTCTGCAAAGGGACCAGTATCTTCCCCTCAAAGTCATTAAGGCGAAGGTCGAAGAGCTCGAGCAAAACGGATTTCCGAACGACGTTACCGAGACCCGTATGACCGATGCGTCGGAGATTCAAAACCAGCCACGAGAACCACGAAAGTTCACCCTTCGGGAGCTGTCGCGGAAAACCTCGGTGGACCTGCCCATGCTGCGGGAGCTCATCAATTACGGCCTGATCGAAGAAGGGTCGGATGGAACATTCGACGAGTTGGCCGTTCAGGTGACGGAGCTGTGCTCGCGGCTGACGGCGCATGGGTTGCAGCCACGTCATTTGCGCCCTTTCCGCGCCGCGGCCGACCGCGAGGTCGCGTTGGTGACTCAAGCGGTTGCCCCCATGGCCAGTCGGCGCGACGAGCGGTCTCAAGAGAAGGCATCGCAGACGGCGCGCGAAATTTCTTCGCTGTGCACCAATCTTCACGCCACGCTGGTCGCGGATCAGGTGGAAAAGACTTGGTAGAGTAAGGGGCACTCGCACGGACACGTGCGAATCACTCACACCTACAGAGCTTGCCTCTGGGACACGGTCAAATGTCTTTGACCCGACCCGGGGATGGCTTTAGCGTCTACTACGACTGATGACTTCCCCGGATCATGAAGGAGGACCCTCGTGGGCCAGAATGGATCGCACGACGACCCACGACGGGATCGCCTGAATATCGCTCGGACAGAAGAGCTGCGCGTGGCCGACGCGCCGGCCTACGATGAAATGCAACTTCCTGGCATGGAAGACATCGTCCCTTCACCACCGAAGGGCCGTCAGGGCATGTTGTTCGATGAAGATCTCGTGGCGCTCGACGAAAACATCGGTTACCGCGGCCCCGTGGCGTGTAAGGCCGCGGGCATCACGTATCGGCAGCTGGACTACTGGGCACGCACTAAGCTTGTGGAACCAACGGTTCGCGGTGCCAAAGGTTCCGGTACGCAACGTTTGTACTCATTCCGCGACGTCTTGGTCCTCAAGATCGTCAAGCGACTCCTGGACACGGGTGTTTCACTGCAACAGATTCGCTCCTCCGTCGAGCACCTGCGGACTCGCGGCGTCGAGGACCTTGCAGAAATCACCTTGATGTCCGACGGTGCGAGCGTTTACGAATGCACCTCGCCGGATGAGGTCATCGACCTCGTGCAAGCTGGTCAAGGCGTCTTCGGCATCGCGGTTGGTCGCGTCTGGCGGGAACTGGAGAATAACCTCTCGACCATGCCCGGCGAAGACATGCGTGCCCCCTTGCAACAAGAGTCCGGTGAGGACTTCCCAGGAGACGAACTCTCGGCCCGACGGGCTGCCCGTCGCAACGCTGCGGGCTAGCCGCAAAAATATCCTTTCAACGCACAGGGCGACCAGTGAAAACTGGTCGCCCTGTGTCGTCGTGTCATCACCCGGGTTTCCCCGATGCGAGAGGTTTGCTTAGGCCGAAATGAGGCCGCCCAGAATCGTGTCGAAGGCCTGAGCCATGGCGACCGCCGATTCATCGCCGGACCACGAATGAACGGGGGAGGCCGACCCCTGAATCTGTTGCCACACGGCGGCGTCGTTGATGGTAGGAGAAACCACGAGTTTGCCGAACATGCCTTGCAATTCTTCGATGCGGTATTGGTGTTCGGCCGAGTCCGACTGCACCTTATTGACGACGACGCTGGCGGCCTGAACCTTGAATTCGTTCTCGGATTCGAAACGGGCGATGGCTCGCATGGTGCGTTCCGTGCCGGCCACCGAGAACAGGCTGGGCTCCGCGACGGCGAGGACCTTTTCTGAGGCCGCCCAGGCGATCATCGTGAGGGTGTTCAACGTGGGTGGGCAATCGATGAGGACGAGGTCGTAACGGGTTGTTCCCTGCAATGCGGTCCGCAAACGGCTGAGGTTTTTTCGCGTCGGCGGAAGATGATCGAAGGTCACGGATCCGGAGGAGCCGACGACGACGTCCAGACGCGGGCGTCGTCCCGAAGCGCGGGTGGTGGACCACCCTGCGGGTACACACGCGGCCTCAACGGACCGGCGTTTGGGGGTCCGGAGAACGGTGGCGGCATCGGATCCCGCGGAGGTGTGAGTGGACACCGCCAGCCCCGTGCTGGCATCACCGTGTGGGTCGAGATCCACGACGAGGGTGCTCAGCCCACGCGCGGCGGCGGCCGAAGCCAATCCCAGGGTGACTGAGGTCTTTCCAACCCCGCCCTTCAGGGAGCTGATACTGACAACCTGCGTCACACATACCTCGCGATGGCTTGGAGATGGGAAATTCACACCCATCATATCCATCGACGAAGTCTTGACATGCCGGAAAGACGCACCGGGAAGCGACGTCGCGTAGAAAATTGACGTCTACCAGGTCACAGACTTCGCCGTTGCAGATTGGTCGCCTAAGTTAGGAATCACACCAGAGTCCGTAAGATATGAAAGACGACGAGCACCGTGCTCTCATCGTCCAGACAAGCCCGGAACGCCACGAAAATCGTGAGTTGCGGGCGGAAACGGTTATCAATGTTCTCCAAGATCCTGGTCGCCAACCGTGGCGAAATTGCGATCCGCGCATACCGATCCGCGTATGAGCTAGGCGCCAAAACCGTAGGCGTCTTCCCCTTCGAAGACCGCCATTCAATTCACCGTCAGCAGGCGGATGAGGCGTATCCCATTGGCGAAGAAGGGCATCCCGTTCGTGCTTACCTGGATGTTGACGAGATAATTCGCGTCGCCCAAGAAGCGGGAGTCGACGCCATCTATCCGGGGTACGGATTCCTGTCCGAGAACCCTCGGTTGCCGGAGGCCGCAAAAGAAGCCGGAATTACTTTCATCGGTCCTCCCGCGGACGTCCTCGATCTGGCGGGAAATAAGGTTGAGGCACTCAGGGCCGCCCGACGTGCGGGAATCCCCGTGCTGGATTCCACCGAGCCGTCTGCCGACAAAGAGAAATTGTTGGCCGAGGCAGACGAGATCGGTTTTCCCATCTTCGTCAAAGCTGTGGCCGGTGGCGGCGGTCGAGGAATGCGCCGCGTCGACTCCCGGGAAGAACTTCCCGATAAGCTGTCCGCCGCCATGCGTGAAGCCGAAACTGCCTTTGGCGATCCGACCGTATTCCTGGAGCAGGCCGTGCTCCGGCCCCGGCACATTGAGGTGCAAATTCTGGCCGACGCTGAGGGGAACGTCGTCCACTTATTTGAGCGAGACTGCTCGTTGCAGCGGCGTCACCAGAAGGTCGTGGAGATTGCGCCCGCCCCGCATCTCGATGAGAACATTCGTCAGGCCCTGTACCGCGATGCCGTGAAATTCGCGAAGGAACTGGGCTACGTCAACGCGGGTACCGTCGAGTTCCTGGTCGATACCGCCGGTGAACGAGCCGGTGAACACGTCTTTATCGAAATGAACCCCCGGATTCAGGTCGAGCACACCGTGACCGAAGAGATTACGGACATCGACCTGGTCCAGGCACAGATGCGGATTGCCGCTGGCGAGACCCTCCCAGAGCTCGGCATCAGCCAAGAGACCCTGCGCGTTCGGGGTGCCGCGTTGCAATGCCGCATCACCACCGAGGACCCAGCGAACGGGTTCCGGCCCGACGTCGGGAAGATCAGCGCGTACCGTTCCGCAGGCGGCGCGGGCGTCCGATTGGACGGCGGCACCGTCTACGCGGGCGCTGAAATCTCGCCGCACTTCGACTCCATGCTGTGCAAGGTCACCTGCCGGGGTAAAGACTTCACGACGGCGGTCCAAAGGGCGCAACGCGCGCTTGCCGAGTTCCGCATCCGCGGCGTGGCGACCAATATTCCCTTTATTTTGGCGGTCTTGGAAGACCCGGTATTCCAAGCCGGGGATGTTTCTACTCCGTTCATTGATGAGCACCCCGAGTTGTTGACGAAGAAGCATTCTTCGGACCGTGGCACCAAGGCGTTGACCTACCTGGCCAACGTCACGGTGAATCAGCCGAATGGGCCGCGCATCGAGGGAATTGATCCGCGCACCAAATTGCCGCGTTTCCCCGGGGACAAGGTCGAAGAGCCGTTCCGCAGTCCCTTTGACGATCCGGGACAGGTTCCGCCTGAAGGCTGGCGTCAGAAGCTTCAGCAGCTGGGACCGGAGGGATTCGCGAAAGCCCTACGGGATTACAAGCCTCTGGCCGTGACGGATACGACCTTCCGGGACGCCCACCAGTCGTTGCTCGCTACCCGGATTCGCACCCGTGACCTGCTCGCTGCCGCGCCCGCCGTCGCCCACGTGACCCCTGAGCTGTTCTCCGTCGAGGCGTGGGGCGGGGCCACCTACGACGTCGCGCTGCGATTCTTGGGTGAAGACCCCTGGGAGCGATTGCGTCTGTTGCGTGCCGCGATGCCCAATATCCCGATCCAGATGTTGCTTCGTGGGCGAAACACGGTGGGTTACACCCCGTACCCGACCGAGGTCACCGACGCCTTCGTGCAGGAGGCGGCGGAAACCGGCGTCGACATTTTCCGCATCTTTGACGCACTCAACGATGTCTCGCAGATGGAACCGGCGATTCGTGCGGTTCGTGAGACGGGAACCGCGGTTGCCGAGGTGGCAATGTGCTACACCGGCAACCTTCTGGACCCGGAGGAGAAGGTCTACACCCTCGACTACTACCTGGGGTTGGCGCAGGAGATCGTGGACGCGGGCGCTCATATTCTCGCCATCAAGGACATGGCGGGTCTGCTGCGTCCGGAAGCCGCTCGCCGCCTGGTCTCGGCCTTGCGGGAAAAGTTTGCCGACGTGCCGGTCCACCTGCACACGCACGACACGGCCGGTGGCCAACTTGCGACGCTCTTGGCCGCCTCCGAAGCGGGGGTCGATGCCGTGGACGTCGCCGTGGCATCCATGGCGGGCACAACCAGCCAGCCGTCCGAATCTGCCCTGGTCGCGGCGTTGGCACATACGGATCGGGACACCGGCTTGGACCTCGACGCCGTGTCGTCCCTGGAACCGTACTGGGAGTCCTTGCGGGCGATTTACGCCCCATTCGAGAAGGGGCTCTCTTCTCCCACGGGCCGGGTGTATCAGCATGAGATTCCCGGCGGACAATTGACGAACTTGCGCCAACAGGCGATCGCTTTGGGCCTGGAGGAACACTTCGAAGAGATTGAAAACACCTACACGGCCGCCAACAGGATGTTGGGAAACATCGTCAAAGTGACTCCATCCTCGAAGGTCGTGGGAGACCTCGCCCTCCAATTGGTGGGCATGAAGGTGGATCCCGAGGAGTTCGAGGCCAACCCCCAGAAATTCGATATTCCGGAATCCGTGATCAGCTTCCTCAACGGCGAGTTGGGAACGCCGCCGGCCGGATGGCCGGAGCCTTTCCGGACCAAGGCGTTGGAAGGACGCCGTTCCACTCCGTCGATTACGGAGATCTCGGACGACGACAAGAAAAACCTGCAGGGCGATTCGCAGACTCGACGAGACACCTTGAACCGCTTGTTGTTCCCGGGGCCAACCAAGGACTTCCAGGCGACGGTCGACGAATTCGGCGACGTCTCTGTCTTGCATACCCGCGATTACCTCTACGGGATGATGGAAGGGCGCGAACACGTCATTTCCTTGGGCAAGGGAGTGCGTCTGCTCGCGACGATGCAGGCCATCTCGGAGCCCAACGACAAGGGCTACCGAACGGTGATGTGCACCCTCAACGGTCAGCAGCGTTCCATTGACGTCCGCGATGAGTCGGTTGAGTCCTCGGTACAGGCTGCGGAGAAGGCTGACCCCTCGACACCGGGACACGTCGCGGCTCCGTTCGCGGGCGCCGTCACCATCACCGTCTCGGAAGGGGACCAGGTCAAGGAGGGTGACCAAGTTGCGACCATCGAAGCGATGAAGATGGAGGCTTCCATCACGGCGACGACCTCAGGCACGGTTGGTCGCGTTCTCTTCAACGACGTACGGCAGGTGGCCGGCGGAGACCTCGTGATCACCATCGATTCCTAACGGTTCCGTGATGAGGGAATGACGACGTGGCGGGTCATGGCTTCGGGAATGAAGCCGTGGCCCGCCATGTTTTATGCGGTAGACGCTCGCGAGGCCGGAATAATGCATGGTGCCCCGCATATGGTGAATTCTGAAATGAGGAGACAGCATGGCAGATCATGACAATCAAGAGGTCCACGAGTATGACGTGGTCGTGGTGGGGTCTGGCTCGGGAAACAGCCTGATCAACCACGAATGGCGTGACAAGAAGGCCGCCATCATCGATGGAGGTGTCTTCGGAGGCACCTGCCTGAACCGCGGTTGCATACCGACCAAAATGTTTGCTTACCCGGCGACGACGGCCCGGCACGGTCTGGAGATCGACGCGCTGGGCGTCACGATGGAACGTCAGCAGGTTCGCTGGCGGGAAATCCGTGACAGGATTTTTGGTCGTATTGATGCCATTTCCGAGAGCGGCAAGGAATACCGAGAGGGGCTCGAGAACGTCGACCTCTATAGCGAGTACGCCACGTTCCAGGACCCGCACACGCTGGTGACTGCCTCGGGACAGCGGGTTCGAGGACGCCACGTCGTCATCGCGGCAGGGTCTCGTGCGGTGCGCCCGAATATCCCAGGGATAGACCTCCCTGGGGTTCACACCTCCGACACCATCATGCGGATCGAGGAGCTCCCCAAGCGAGTCGTCATTGTGGGCGGTGGATTCATTGCCGCAGAATTTGCGGGCATCTTCTCCGGCCTGGGATCAGAGGTGATTCAGGCTAATCGGTCAGAGCGGGTATTGCGTGAACATGACGCCGACGTCGCCACGAGGTTCGCCGAGGTTGCGGGCCAACAGTGGGATGTGCGGTTGAACACCGGCATTGACGCGATCGAGCAGGTCGACGGCGCTTTAAGCGTGACCCTTCGTGAAGGAAATTCGACGACCACGGAAACCGCCGACGTCGTGCTGGTCGCGACGGGACGTGTATCGAACGTCGACAGCCTGGGCGCGGAATCGGTTGGGCTGGACGTGGACAACGGCGTGCTATCCGTTGACGAATACCAGCGGGTGCTTTCCGGAGGACAACCGGTGCCCGGGCTCTGGGCCTTGGGTGACGTCAGCTCGGAGATCCAGTTGAAGCACCTGGCCAATGCCCAAGAGCGCACGGTGCAGCACAATATTCATCACCCGGAGGATCTGCGCTCGACGGATCAGCGATTCGTTCCTCATGCTGTTTTCACCAATCCTCAAATCGCGGCCGTCGGTCTGACGGAGTCTGAGGCTCGGGAAAAGGCTCAAACCGAGGGCTTTGAGATCAGCGTCAAAATCCAGGACTTTGGAGATGTCGCGTACGGCTGGGCCATGGAGGACCACGTTGGGTTCGTCAAGCTGGTCGCCCGAAAGGACACCGGGGAACTGCTCGGGGCTCACCTGATCGGTACCGAATCATCCATGTTGATCCAGCCACTGATCCAGGCCATGAGCTTCGGCCTGACGGCCCACGAGATGGCTCGCGGACAATTCTGGATTCACCCCGCGTTGACGGAGGTCGTGGAGAACGCGCTCCTGGGCTTGGACGTCCCTGGTAACTGACGCCGGTTCAGAGGAGTTCGTCAGTTAACCCACAGGAGGGGCGGGAATTATCCCGCCCCTCCTGTGGGTTTCGTGCCCTTAGGACGTGGGCTTCTTCTGCGCATAGATACTGTCGATGATCTCCGCGTAGTCCTTCATGATTTGGGGCCGTCGAATCTTCAGGGACGGTGTGAGGTGTCCGGACTGTTCGGTGAAGTCCTGCGGAATGATGCGGAACGCTCGCACCGACTCGGCCTTGGAGACGTTGTCATTGGCGCGGTCGATGAGCTCCTGGACGGCGTGCTGAACCTCCTCGGACTCGGCGGCGGCTTCAGGGCTCATGGTGGAGTCCAAGCCCAGCTCGCTGAGTTGCTTAGGGAGAGTCTCCTCATCCAGCGTGATCAGTGCGGCAATGAAGGGCCGCTGGTCACCGATCACGACACACTGCGACACCAGGGGAGACTTCCGAATCTCGTCTTCGACCAACCCCGGAATCACATTCTTTCCGCCCGCCGTCACCAGAATCTCTTTCTTGCGACCGGTAATTTTGAGCATGCCCCGATCGGTCAACTCCCCGAGGTCGCCCGTTCGAAACCAACCGTCCTCCGTGAAGGAATCCGCGTCTGCTTCTGAATTCTCGTGGTAATGATCGATGACTCCCACACCGCGGCAGAGCACCTCACCGTCGTCGGCAATGCGAATATCCGTGCCGGGTAGTGGGGGACCCACCGTGCCGATCTGAAAATCTTTGACCGTTCCCACGGTGAGGGGAGCCGTGGTTTCGGTGAGGCCATAGCCTTCCAAAATCTTGATGCCCACGGCATGGAAGAAGTGCCCCAAATACGTCCCGAGGGGCCCGCCACCGGAGACCGCATAGGAAACTCGTCCGCCCATCGCTTCGCGCAGCTGTGCGAAGACGAGCCGGTTGACCACGGCGTATTGACCAGCGAGCAGGGGAGAAGGCTTTCGGCCCGACATGACGGTTTCGGACCATTTCACTCCGATGCGTTCGGCCGCATCGAAGATTCGTCCCTTGAGTCGGCTTGCGTCGTGCGCCGTTGCTCTGGCCCCGTTATAAATCTTCTCGAAGACCCGAGGCACCACCAGGAGGAAGGTGGGGCTGAAGGACTTGATATCGCCGGTCAGATGCTTCAGGTCCGGGCAGTGACCGACCACGACGCCGGCGTCGATCGACAACACATGGATATAGCGAGCAAACACGTGGGCGAGAGGAAGGAACAACAAGGTCGAATTCTGAGAGCTCGCCACTTCGGGAATGGCTTGGCGCGCCGAGGCGCACAGTTTCACGAAATTCGCGTGGCTCAGGAGGCAACCCTTGGGTTTGCCGGTGGTGCCGGAGGTGTAGATGATCGTCGCGGCATCGTCGAGTCGCCGGGAGGTGCGGGAGGCTTCCAGCTGAGAGTCATCGACCGAAGCGCCGAGTTTCTTCAAAGCGCTCAGTGAGGCTTGGTCCGACTCCGCGGCGTCGATCTGCCATACATTTTCCACAGCAAGGTCAGCGTGTTGGGTGGCACGCCGGACGGCCGCACTGTGCTGACGGGACTCGACAATGACGGCGCGAGCACCCGAGTCTCCCAGAATCCACGCAATCTGCGACGGCGACGACGTCTCGTACACCGGCACCGAAACACCACCGGCGTAGGCGATACCGAAATCGATGACGGCCCATTCGTAGCGGGTCCGCGACATGATCCCCACTCGGTCACCGGGGCTAATACCCGCGGCGATGAGCCCTTTGGCCACCGCCACGACCTGTTCGTGGAACTGGCGGGCGGTAATGTCTTGCCATTCCCCTTCGGCGCGCTGGACCTTGAAGAGCAGCTCGTCCGCCTTGTGCGGGAACTTGGACTCCAAGAGATCCGAGATATTGGTCTTTTCATCGAAGCGTTCATGGAGCTCGACCGACGTCGATTTCATGGGGTCCTCTCTAGTGCGTGCTCTTCGTCCAATAGATGGCTCCCCGGGCGTGCGAGGCGGAAACCGTGACTCGCGAGAAAATCGAGGGAGCCGCTAAAAATGGTGGGTGCGTCGTAGTCCAGTGTGGCGACGTGATAGCTGGAACTCAGCCGAATCAATTCCGGTTCCGGCCGGAGATGAGCGACGAGGTATTCGTGACTCGCGTCGGTCACCACATGATCGGTGAGGGAGCGATAGATCCGAACGGGTGCCGTGACGGCGGGGAGAACTTTGCGCGCTTCCTTCATCAACTGGTGAAGTTGCGCGGCGCCTTTCAATGGCGCCTCCGGGTAGGAGCCTTCCGTCACGCCTGGCCGGGCGATATCGTCTCCCACACCCTTGACCGTGGGGATGAGGGGCGCGAGCCATCGGGCGACGGGCATGAGCTTCATGGGATCCATGACCCCCGGATTGACGAGGACCACCGCGTCTACCGTGCGTCGAGCCGCCACGTGAAGAGCCAACGCACCGCCCATGGACAGCCCAGCAACCGCGATGCGTTCCGTGCGCGACTTGAGCCGCCAGTACGCGTCGTCAACGGCTTGGGCCCATTCGTGCCACGTCCTCGTGGACATGTCATCCACCGTGGTTCCATGACCGGGGAGGAGCGGCATTTCCACCGCCAGCCCGGCCGCGGCAAAGGATTCCGCCCATGGCCTGACGCTATGAGGGGAGCCCGTAAATCCGTGAAGTACGAGGACGCCGTCGGGTCCGCCCTCCCACGAACCGGCAGAAGTATCGACGGACCTCTCACGGTCAGCCGGCGCCGCATGACGGCGTCGACTCCAATGATCTGTGATGTAGCCCATAATTCCATTCTGTCATGACTCTGAGTCCGAGTCCTGCATCGGTGCACGTGGGAATCCGGGATGTGACCGGATAGTCTTTTAACAATCACGCGGCGGGGTCACCAACCGCGGCAATCGGTCTGAAGGGAAAACTGATCGTGCTTTACATGCTCCTCAAGCGTTTCGTCGTGGGTCCGGTGATGAACCAGACGTTCAAGCCCGACGTCGAAGGCCTGGAGAACATCCCCGCCAAGGGAGGAGCGATCCTCGCCTCTAACCATTTGTCCTTCGCCGACTCCGTGTTTCTGCCCGTCGCCGTGGACCGCCAGGTCTACTTCTTGGCAAAATCCGAGTACTTCACCGGCCAAGGGATCGTCGGCCGGGCCACCGCCGCCTTCTTCAAAGGCATTAACCAAATCCCGATGGACCGTTCGGGCGGCAAAAAATCGGCAAAGTCGCTGTCGCAAGCGGCTCAAACACTCGCGGATGGCAAGCTCCTGGGGATCTACCCGGAAGGCACGCGGTCTCCAGATGGCCGGTTGTACAAAGCTAAGGTTGGGGTAGCGAGGCTGGCCTTGGAATCTGGTGTACCGGTTATTCCGGTCGCGATGATCAATACCGAGAAGGTTCAACCCAAGGGTCACAAGCTCCCGCGACGAACCACTGAAGACGGCCGCCGCATCGATACCGTTCGCACGATCATCGGTGAGCCGTTGGATTTTTCCCAGTACGCGGGGCGAGCATCGGAACACGCCGTGCAACGCACCGTGGCCGATGAGATCATCCAGGCCATACAGCGGCTCTCGGGCCAAGAGTACGTGGATGTCTACGCCGCCACGGTCAAGGCCGCCATGGAGAAGCAACGGGTGCAGGACGCGAAGGCAGCAGTTTCTGAGGTGCTCGACAAGGCGAAGCAACGTACCCAGGCATCGGTCGAGTCCGCGAGAGCCAGCGTCGAGAATGCCAAAGAACGCATTCAACCGGGTCTCGATCGTGTCGAAGAGAAGCTCCACGAGGCACGTGCTCGCGTGGACGAATCCGTCAAGAACGCGCAGCAACGGCGTTCCTCAGGGGAAAAGTCGTCGACGGGAGACTCGGAGGAAGACTCCTCGAACGCTGTCGCGCATGAGGCGGACCGGGGATAGCTTTAGGGCTGTGACCTAAAGCAATCTCGAATATCGACATAATTTCGGCCGGATCACGGCGCAATCGCTCGCGTTCCGTACACTGGTTCGCATGACAGATCAGTTGAATTCTCACCAGGCACTTTTCCGGACCTCGACCGCGCCGTCGGCCAAGGACTATCCCGGCCTGGACGAGTGGCGGGGCCTCTCAGCTGATCAGCAACCGACCTGGGCGGAGCACCCCGCATTTGATCGCGTGGTCTCGGAATTAGAGTCTGTTCCGCCGCTCGTCTTCGCGGGTGAAGTCGATCAAATGCGACAGCGATTGGCAGAGGTCGCCGAAGGCCGTTCGTTCTTCTTGACGGGTGGCGACTGCGCCGAAACGTTCGCGGACGCCACCGCTGACAAGATCAGCGGTCGAGTTCGGACGTTGCTCCAGATGGCCGTGGTGCTGACTTACGGCGCGTCGATGCCTGTGGTCAAGATGGGGCGCATGGCGGGACAATTCTCCAAGCCCCGTTCCTCGAACCTCGAAACGAGGGGCGATGTGACTCTCCCGACCTTCCGGGGAGAGATGGTTAATGGATTCGATTTCACCGAGGAAGCCCGGCAACACGATCCTGAGCGTATGTTGCGCGGTTACCACACGTCGGCCTCGACGCTGAACCTGATTCGGGCCTTCACGACGGGCGGTTTTGCCGACCTGCGTTTGGTGCACGAGTGGAATAACGGATTCGTTTCTAACCCAGCCAACGCCAGGTATGAGTCCCTGGCCCGGGAAATCGACCGAGCCATTCGGTTCATGGATGCCTGCGGCTCGGACTTCGACGCGATTCGCGGGACCGAGTTTTACGCGGGGCATGAGGCCTTGCTCCTGGATTACGAACGGGCGCTGACTCGTATCGACTCGCGCACCCACCTGCCGTACGACACCAGCGGGCACTTCCTCTGGGTGGGGGAACGCACCCGGGGTCTCGACGACGCCCACGTGAACTTCTTGTCCAAGGTTCATAATCCGATCGGCGTCAAGCTCGGCCCGACGACCAGCGTCGACGACACCCTCCGGCTCATCGACAAGCTCGACCCCGAACGTAGCCCGGGGCGCCTGACATTCATCACCAGGATGGGCGCCTCGAAGATCCGTGAAAACCTTCCGGCCCTGGTCGAAGGCGTCCGCGATGCGGGTGCGAAGGTCGTGTGGGTCACCGACCCGATGCACGGAAATACCATCTCCGTACCGTCCGGCTACAAGACCCGCCGTTTCAACGACGTCGTCGACGAGGTACGAGGTTTCTTCGAGGTCCACGACGAGTTGGGGACCATTCCCGGAGGAATCCACGTGGAAATGACGGGTGACGACGTCGCCGAATGCTTGGGCGGCTCGGACGCCGTCGATGAGGCGGCATTTGCGGACAGGTACGAGACCCTGTGTGATCCGCGTCTGAACCACATGCAGTCCCTCGAGATCGCCTTCCTGGTCGCGGAGTACCTCGCCAAGCGGTAACTCTCAGCCTCCAGAAACGAACAAGGCGCGGCGTCGTCGTCCAGATGGGCGATGATGCCGCGCCTTGAATGCGTACGGGCTCATGTTGAGTTGATCAGACGGGGGCTTGTCACGCGCTCGACGGGGTTGCGGCTACTCCCGTGGGCATGCCGTACGAGACAACCGATGGGTCATCTGACAGAATGCTGACGCCCACGAGCCACCCCAGGTAAGCAACCATGCAGGCGGCCAACACAAAAATGAGGATCCATACCCACGCACGGTAGGGCTCTGTGGAGCCGAGGACATGAGTAGGCACCGCGGGATGACTGCTGTGTGCCTCGGCTTCGCGCCGCGGTGGAGCGCCGGTGCTATCGGGCGTGGGTCCGGTGGGCATCACCCGCGTTGCGGCGTCGAGAGGTCTCTGCGCGGCGACGCTTTCGGTCATGGGCTCCGCGGCCACGTTCTCCCGGGGACGGTCCGCCATGGCGTGCTCTTCCGGAAGATCGGTATCGACTGCAATTCGCGATGCCTTGGACCCTGTGGTCGGAGCGCGCAATTCCTGGAGTTGCACGGGTCGGGTGTGGCTCGCGGTCTCCAAGCCACTAAACAGATCTGCCGAATCTTCTCGGTACCCCGGGGGCCTGCGGTCCAACGCGTCGTCGGTGAGGCGACGAGAAATGTGGACGAGCTCGCCATGGAGGTCTTCGGCATCCTGAGGGCGGTTTTCCGGATCCTTGGCGCAGCACCACGAGATGATTTCGACGATTTCGGGGTCCACGTCAGGGAAACGACGGCGGATGTCCGGCATCACTTCATCAACGTGGGCCATCGACACGGCGTAGGGTGTCTCGCCGCGAAATGGAGGAACCCCGGTGAGGAGCTCGTACATCATGATCCCCACCGAATAGTTGTCCGCGGGCTTGCCAGCAGGCCGACGTTGTACGAGTTCCGGGGCGATGTAGTTGGCCGAACCGACCAGGCTCAAGGTAGCCGACTCCGCCTGTACTCGTCGCGTCAGGCCGAAATCGGTGACTTTGACGGAGCCGTTCGGTGACGTCAGTACATTTTCCGGCTTGACGTCACGGTGTACGAGGCCGATGTGATGCGCGGCGGCCAGGCCCTCGGCGAGAGGTATGGCGACCCGCAGGGCCTCTCGCACGGTCATGGGGGAGCGCCTTTTAATGAGGTCCCTCAAGGTGGCCCCGTCCACCAGCTCCATCACCAGGTAAACGACCGGGTCTGGACCGCTCTCGTCCATGCCTTGATCCCACACCGTGACGACGTGAGGGTCTGAGATGGCCGCTGCCGCTCGGGCCTCATGAACGAATCGCTCCATGGCCTCGGGAGTCGAGCCGACCGAGTCCTTCAAGACTTTGACGGCCACCGGACGATCCAGGCGGGTATCCCGTCCGCGGTAGACAACTCCCATGCCTCCTCGGGCGATCATGTCTCCGAGGAGGTAGCGACCCTCGAGGGTCCGGCCGGTCAGTGGTCCCGGTGCAGTCCTCTTCATTGAACCGATTGTAGGCGATCGGCACATTGGGCGTGCTCGTTCCGTCCGGTGGTTTAGCCTAGAGACGTGAGTTCTAACGAAAAAACACGCGAGTTATTTGACCTGGTCGGCGACTGGATCACCATTCCCGACATCGCTGAGAGCCTGGACGTTAAAGTGACCCGGGTTCACACTTTGATCTCCGATCGTCACCTGTTGTCCGTACGAGACGACGATGGAGTGCGGAGAGTCCCGGCGCTCTTCATGCGCGACGGCGAGGTTCTCGATTCGCTTCGAGGGACGCTGACGGTCCTCGCGGATTCGGGATTCGACGACGAGGCCGCGATTCACTGGCTCTTTACCGCAGATGATTCGCTACCCGGCCGGCCCATCGACGCGTTGCATGAAGGCCGAAAAACCGAAATCCGACGCCGCGCCCAAGCACTGGCCTGGTAAGGAACCCGAGTGGTGCCGTCGTGTGAGAGGCGGCATCACGTGGGTTTTAGGAACTCCGGTGCAAGGCGCGAGAAGCCATGGATCGAAGCGCCTCGGTGATCCGGTCATCCGCGTTCAGGCGTCGTAGCGCCGCACTGACTTGGCGCTCGGTCGTGGAGATGATGGACTCTGCCTCGTCCAGCGCGCCGCTCGCGCGGATGATGTCTCGCAAACGATTGACGGTGGATTCATCCATCGTCGGGTCCCCGAGATGGGTCTCGAGGAATGCGACGTCCTCCGGTTCGGCGCCGCGTTCTGCCAGCGCAATCAGAATGGTCCGCTTGCCTTCCCTCAGATCATCTCCGGCGGGTTTCCCCGTGACTTCGGGTTCGCCATAGACGCCGAGGACGTCGTCACGCAGCTGGAAGGCTTCACCCAAGGGAAGTCCAAATTCCCGGAGACGCTGCAGTAATTCTTGATCGGCACCCGCCAACGCCGCACCGATGGTCAACGGATGCTCACACGAATATTTGGCCGATTTGAAGCGAATGACCGTCGACGCGCGGTGCAGAGCGTCGTCGGGGTCTTCGATGCCCACGACCTCAGAGAGGCCGTCGAGGTATTGTCCGGCCATCACCTCGGTGCGCATGAGATCGAAAATGCGCCGCGCATGCCGGGCGGCGTCGGGCTGGACCTCCACCGTCGCGAATTTCGCCTCGGAGAAGGACAGGCACATATCACCGGCGATAATTCCACTCATCGTTCCGAACTGGGCGGGATCCAGCTCCCAATGTTCGTCTCGATGCATCGATTCGAAGGCCTTATGTAGAGCGGGACGGCCCCGGCGCGTGTCAGAGTGATCGATGATGTCGTCGTGAATCAAGGCCGCCGACTGAAAGAGCTCGATGGCGGCACCGGCCTTGACGATTTCGGGGGAGTCTGCCGAACCGCCAGCGGCCTGCCAACCCCAGAACGCCAAGAGCGCCCGCATGCGTTTTCCACCGAGGCACAGCGCTTCGATTGCGTCCACCAATGGGAGTGCTTCGTAGGAAACGTCGAGAATGGTCAAGCGTTGACGGTTGAGGAAATCTCGAATCGATTCCTCGACCGCCTGCACGAACTCCCGCTCCGCGGCGGTTCGGCGGGATGCGGCGTCGTCCGGGGCGGCGTGATTCACGGCAACGATTCCTGACTTCCCGGGGACAAAATATTCCTGGGAATAGTGGCGTGTAATGAGTGTTTTCTATTTTACGGGGTCTGGAGAGAATTGGAGGAGCCATGTCGGGGAGCGTGCGTGGATTTGACGACCGCGTGATCATGCACGTGGATATGGACGCCTTTTTCGTGGGGGTTGAGCTGCTGACGCGGCCAGAACTCGTGGGCCAGCAAGTCGTTGTGGCTGGTTCGGGTACGCGTTCCGTGGTCCTGTCGGCCTCTTACGAAGCCCGTGACCTGGGAGTGCGGTCCGCGATGCCCGTGGCTCGCGCCCGACAATTAGCGCCCCACGCCGTCTACATCGATCCGACTCATGGAGCCTACCGCCGTTACTCCCGGCAGGTGATGGAAATTCTGCGTCAGGTCACAGACCTGGTGGAGCAAGTCAGCGTGGACGAGGCCTTCCTCGACGTCACGGGAGCCATCCGGAGAATGGGGAGTCCCGTGGCGATTGCCCGGCGGCTCCGGGCGGACATCCAGTCAGCCACGGGATTAGTCGCATCCGTTGGTATCGCGGGAAATAAATTCCTGGCCAAAATGGCCTCAACCGGTTCAAAACCCAATGGATTATGGATTGTTCCCGATGCCAAAGTTCACGACTTTTTGGATCCCCTGCCCGTTCGGTCGTTGTGGGGAGTCGGGGAAAAGACGGCTCAAAATCTCCACGAGGCCGGATTCGACACGGTGGGTGCCGTCCGTCAAGCTCCCCTCGACTATTTGGTGAGGCGGCTCGGCAAGGCCTCGGGTGCTCACCTATACAACCTGGCCCGGGGAATCGACGACCGTCCCGTCGTGACGGAACGGGTGGAAAAGTCCATGGGAGCGGAGCACACCTTCAGCTACGACACCGACGACGTGCGTGAGATCAAGACGGTGTTGCTTCAGCTGAGCCACGACGTCGCGCGCAGGCTTCGGGCAAGTGGCCGACGGGCATACGGCGTCGCGATCAAGGTTCGCGATGAGAGCTTCCGTACCGTAAGCCGTGCACGTTCCCTGGACCAGGGAGCGAAAACGGGACGTGAAGTGTACGACGCCGCCGAGCGCCTATTCGACGATTTAGGCCCGGTAGCTTCGCGGATTCGGTTAGTGGGTGTGCGGGCGGAACGACTAGACCTGCACGATTCGGGCCGGCAGCTTTCGCTCTGGGACGCGGCGTCCTCCGATCAGTTGGTCGCGGAAGGGGAGTGGGACCATGCGGAGTCGGCGATGGACCAGATTCGGGAAAAATTCGGGCCGACGGGGCTGCTACCGGCGCGCCTCCTGAAGGGCGCGGTGGCGCCTCGATACGAGAAGGAGGGGAAAGCTAGGACAGAGGATAGCGAAACTCCTCGCCTCCGGGACGACCTACGAGGTTCCTCCCAGTGAAATTGATCCCAGGAAGCACTATTCTTAACGGACGGATGACGGACGGTTTCCCTGGCCGTCACAGCATCCCGGCCCTGGGAAGAGGAGACGACCATGCCACTGTCTGAACACGAGCAGAAGTTGTTGGACCAGCTCGAACAGCAGCTGAATGCCGAGGATCCGCATTTCGCGCAGTCCATGCACTCCGAGACGACCTCGTCTACTCGAGATCGAGGCGGAATATCCGTGCGGTATCTGGTGCTGGGCATCGTCATCGCGGTCGTGGGGTTGGTGGGTGTACTCGCTGGCGTTGCGTCCAAGCTGGTCGTCGTGGGAGTCGTAGGATTCGTCGTGATGGGGCTCGGCGTCTACGTGGCAACACTTCGCGGCTCCAGCACGAAAGGTCACAAGCGCGGTTCTGCACATGGTGCTCCGAAATCCGCCGGTTCGTCGTCGTCCTTCATGCGACGTTTAGAAGAGAAATGGGAGGAACGGAACAACAGAGGCTAGGCCTCCACTTTCCTCCCCACTGTCCTCCACCAGGAGGCTGGGCCGACACCTTGTCACGGTGTCGGCCCTTTTTTGTGCCCAAAAACGTCGATGTGCACCACCACGAGGGCGAAGCGTTTGCACGTCCTCCACCACGTATCCGCCCCGGAATAGCAGCGTTCTGCGGCCGTGGACGGGGGTGTTCCTCCAAGATATGGAGGAAAAGTGTTGCATGTGGAGGGAAGTGGAGTAAAGTGGTGGGCGCAGGAGCAATAAGGGTGGTTCCTTATGTTTCTGTGGCATTCGACCAAGAGAGTGCACGCAATGTATTCAGGGGAGGCGGTGGCGAATGTTCCTCGGAACGTACTCGCCTCGCCTCGATGACAAAGGGCGACTCATCCTGCCGGCCAAGTTCCGAGACGAACTCTCGGAGGGCTTGGTGTTGACCAGGGGACAGGAGCGTTGCCTCTACGTCTTCAGCGAGTCGGAATTCGGGCGGGTGCATGAGCAAATGCGCCAAGCCCCTATTTCGTCGAAGCAGGCCCGCGACTACATTCGCGTGTTTCTCTCGGGTGCGTCGGATGAGGTGCCCGACAAACAGGGTCGTGTCACGATTCCCTCCTCGTTGAGGGAATATGCAGGTCTTGAGAAAGAGCTGGCCGTGATCGGCGCTGGGACCCGGGCCGAGATTTGGGACGCGGATGCTTGGAACGAGTACCTGCGAGAAAAGGAATCGGAATTTTCGGAAACCGATGAAGAGGTGATCCCGGGGCTGATGTGACCTCTGGTGCGTGATCTCCAGCCGACGATTCGGAATCGTCCTGGCTCAACTTCCCCTGAGCCAGGCCATATTGAGGGCCGAATTCGTTTGGATGGGGACCAGGCAGCAGTGTTCTTGCCGTAGGGGTGCGGAAAAGCGCAATTTCGCGCAACTGAGTAGCCACGAGGAGAAACGGAGGCCTTTGATGGATGCAAAGACCTCTCACGAGGAGCGGTCGGCACGTGATCGTCACGTTCCCGTACTTTTGGAGCGGTGCGTGAACTTGCTTGAGCCCGCTCTCTCGGGCCAACGCCCCGTGGTCATCGATGCCACCTTGGGAATGGGTGGACATACCGAACATCTCTTGCAGCGGTTTCCGGCGTTAACGGTGATCGGTATCGACCGTGATGCTCAGGCCCACCGATTGGCCGGAGAGCGGTTGAAGCGCTTTGGTGACCGTTTCCAGCCCGAGCACGCAGTTTACGACCAGATTCCAGAGATCGTTCGGCGCCGTGGCCTACAGGGCGTCGACGGCGTTCTCTTCGATCTCGGAGTTTCGTCCTTTCAACTCGATGAAAGGGAGCGAGGCTTCGCCTATTCCTTCGATGCGCCGTTGGATATGCGCATGAATGTCGACGATGATCTCACCGCCGAGGTTGTTGTGAATGAATATGACGCAAATCACCTCCGGCGCATACTCCGCAACTGGGGCGAAGAAAAACTTGCCGGTCGAATTGTTCAATCTCTAGTTGAAGTTCGTCAGGATCACCGAATTGTCAGTACGGGTGAACTCGTGGAGATCATCAAGAAGGCTGTTCCAGCCGCGGCTCAGCGACATTCGGGTCATCCCGCCAAGCGAACCTTCCAGGCCCTTCGGATTGAAGTTAACCATGAGCTTGAGGCTCTCGAGGCCGCAATTCCCGCCGCACTGAATTCTCTTACCCTTGGGGGCCGTGTCGTAGCCATGAGCTATCACTCACTTGAGGACAAAATTGTGAAGCGTGGGATGACGGCTTTGGCGGTCTCCACGGCCCCCAAAGGTTTTCCAGTCGAATTGGAAGAACACCGACCCGAAGTCAAGATCTTGACTCGCGGCGTCGAGAATCCAACCGACGAAGAAATTGACAATAATCCGCGCGCGGCCTCCGCAAGGTTGCGGGCCGCGGAACGAATCCGCGAATCTAGGACGGCTTCATGAGTGCAGAACCGCAGTACACAGACTCGGAAACCGAGAATGGTGTACCCGCCGCCCTCAACCTGAGTGCGGTCAAGGAGCGACGCAACCTTCGCGTCGTCGGGGATGCCGAAGTCGAAGAACTCGAGCATGAGCTGGCCGTGGCCCCGGAGCCGCGTCGTCGTCGCCCGCTCGCCACCGCCACGGTCGCACGTCGTCGCCGACGGCTATCGCTCGTGATTGCCACTGTACTGGGTGTCTTCATGACCCTGGGCGTGGTCCTTCTGCTGAATATCTCCTTGTCTTCAAATCAATACAAACTCGTGGACCTTCGCACTCAGGAGCGTTCCCTCACTGAGGACAATCAGAAAATGAGTCAGGAGATCGAATATCACCAGGCTCCTCAGAACTTGGCGATTCGCGCTTCACAGCTGGGAATGGTCTCCGCCAGCGATCAGGCGCAGCTCGATCTTAAAAACTCGAAGATCAGCGGCACACCCGCTGCGGCACAAGCGGCCCCGTCGGACGACGCCGAGGCGAAGAAGAACGGTCAGACCAACTTGATCGATCCGCCGCTGGAGAGCGACACCGACGCCGCCAAGCAAGCCGAAGATCAGAAAAAGCAAGCCGACCAAAAGAAGCAAGCCGACCAAAAGAAGGACGACAATAAAAAGTCGGACCAGCCGTCTGCACAACCCTCTCAGAGTGCTCATTCGAACTAACAGGTAGGGGCTGAAACTTTAGCGAGGTCACAGCGTCCTTGACAGGTCGTGAGTGGTGAGGTCGATTGTGGTGGTTTCCACTCTCGGACCGCCAGGATCGTTCAGTTCGAGGCTCTAGACTAAGAAATTCGGTCCAGATCCCGGTCGGCGCTTGATCGCCGACGCAGGGAGATGAAGAAGGTTCGGGGTGCGTCCCCGCCACGATACGGAGGGGTAGGAAAGAAGCCAGTGGATTCAACCGAGGATCGCCCCGGGCGGACCCAACCGGATGATCCCCGCGACGGCAGAAACGCCGAGGGGGCGGCGGGCGCCGAAGGCCAGGAAGCCCAAGGCATACTTCGGCGCAGCTTTATTGGCATTTCCGCGTTTCTTGCCATGTTGGCCCTCCTGGTGGGGCGACTCTTTTGGGTGCAAGCCATCGACCCCACCGGGCGAGCCAAAGCGGCCCTGGATGCACGGCGTCGTACCCAGAAAATTGCCGCACTGCGCGGAGAAATTCATGACATCAACGGCAACGTCTTGGCTCGTTCAATTCAGCGATACAAGATCACCGTGGACCAAACGGCTGTGGCCCCCGTTGACCGCTTGAACGAGAAAGAGATGAGCGTTCAGGATGTGGTGTACAAACTGGCCGACATCCTCAAGAAGCCGGACAACGACATCAAAAAGAGCCTCGATGGAGACAGCAAATACGCCGTCATCGCCGAAGAGGTCACGCCTGATGTCAACAACGCGGTCATGGACATCAAGGCTCCATTTATCTATTCGGAGTCCATTTCCAAGCGCAGCTACCCGGACGGTTCCATTGGTGGTTCCGTCGTCGGGTTCCTGAACTCTGAGGGCGCCGCCGGCGGCATTGAGCTCCAGTTCGACACTGACCTCACGGGTAAAGATGGCGAACGAGTCTACGAAATCAGTGCCAATGGCATCCGCATCCCGGTGGGCGAAGATATGAATCAACCCGCCGAGGACGGTAAGACCGTTCGTCTGACCATTAATCGCGATATTCAGTACTTCGCTCAGCAGCAGGTCAAAGCCCGCTCGGATGAGTTGGATGCCGAGTGGGGGACCGCGATGGTCATGAACATTAAAGACGGCTCGATACTGGCGTTGGCCGATTCGTCGATGATTGACCCGAACAACTACGAAAAGGCGGCTCCGGGTGACTTCGCGGCGAGGACCGTCAGCGCGGCCACCGAGCCCGGGTCGACGGAAAAGATTCTGACCGCCTCGGCCGTGATCGAAGAGGGCAAGTCCACGCCCACGAGTGGATTCGACGTTCCGGCCGAGCTCCACATCGACGGGCAGACCATTACCGACGCCTTCGACCACGGGGCACAAAAGCGAACCCTTGCCGGAATTATCGCGGATTCCATGAACACGGGAACCGTCTTGGCCGGAAAACAGCTCTCGAAAGACCAGCGGCACGACTGGCTCGAAAAATTCGGCATCGGAAAGAAAACCGGTATCGAACTGCCAGGCGAGAACCGAGGGATTTTGGCGCCAGCCAAAGACTGGGATGTCCGCCAGCAGTACACGGTGCTGTTCGGTCAGGGTGTCTCTCAGACGCCGCTTCAAACGATGATGGCCTATCAAGCCGTGGCGAATAAGGGAATACAACTTACGCCGCGAATCGTGGAGTCCATCGTCGGGCCGGATGGTACCGAGGACAAGCGGCCCAAACCCGAGGGGAAGCGCATCGTGTCCGAGCGCACCGCGCAACTGGTGCGGGACATGATGGAAGTGGTCGTTACCGAAGGCGGCGCCAAGGAGGCTGCCGTCAAGGGCTGGCGCGTCGGTGGTAAAACCGGAACCGCGGAAGCCCCGGCGGACAAGGGCGGCGGCTACGACGGCTATACGACCTCGTTCATTGGCATCGGGCCCATGGAAGATCCGACCTACCTGGTCGGCGTCGTCTTGCAGCGGCCCAAGGGCGATGTCACCGCGATTGGTTGTACCCCCGTCTTTTCGAAGATCATGGAAAAAGTTTTGCAGTACTATCAAGTGCCGCGATCGACGACAAAGCCGGTCTCGATCCCCAAATTTACCGACGACGAGACGGGCGAAGGCAGGTAATCGCACCGTGATACGTAGTGTCTTCCCTTGTGAAGACCACTTAGCAGCAATAATCGGGTACACCCGCAAGAGCACGCATGCAGGACGCAGGAAGAAGGACCACCCACATGACTTCTGAGGAACGGTCGGCGGAGCACACGCCCCCTCCGGGTCCGGACTCTCTGAAGGGGACCGCCCAAAACCTGCGCCCGTCGAATGTGCCAACCAGGTCCCTGGACGAGCTCTCCTCGGCGCTAGAGGAGTGGGGGTACGCCGCACGGGCAGAAGGTGCCACCACCGTAGTTGTGGCCGGCATCAGCATGGACTCCAGAGAAGTTCAGTCCGGTGATCTCTACGTGGCGCTTCCCGGGGCGAACGTCCACGGGGCCGATTTTTCCGAGGCAGCCGTACGCCTTGGAGCGGCAGCAATTCTTACCGACGAACCCGGCCTCGCAAGGATGCGGGCCCTTGGCGTTCAGCTGCCGGTGCTCATCGTGGATCGGGTGCGCGACGTCGTGGGACCGTTGGCCGCTCACATCTATTCGAGCCAGCCCGCATCCGCCGAAGACCAGCGACTCTTCGCGGTCACCGGGACGAATGGCAAAACGACCACCACCTACATGGTCAATTCGGTGCTGTCGGAACTGGGCCACCTCACCGGTCTCATTGGCACGATCGAGATCCTTGCCGGTGGCACCGCCATCCCGAGCAAACTGACGACGCCGGAATCCACCCACGTTCATTCGTTGGTCACGGTGATGCGGGAGCAGGGGATTACCGCGGCATCCATGGAAGTTTCGTCGCACGCCCTGGACTACAAGCGTGTGGACGGTCTGGTTTACGACGTCGCTGGATTCACCAACCTCACACAGGACCACTTGGATTTGCACGGCACGATGGAGGCCTACGCTTCCTCAAAGGCACAACTCTTTACCCCGGAACATTCACGACGGTCCGTGGTCACTATCGACGACGCGTGGGGCCTCTGGATGGCGGACTCCGCACGTCAGGCCCAGGGAGACGGCTCAGTCGTCACCCTGTCCACCGGATTTGGCCGTGGGAATACTGCCGGATCGGAAGGGCCCGACGCCGATTGGACGGTCGAGTCGGTGGAGCCTGCGGGCATCGGGCATCGTTTTACCCTCCGCCACAGGGACGGCCGGGAGATTCGCACGGCCACGGGCTTACCCGCCGACTTCAACGTCTCCAATGCGGCTCTTGCTGCCGTGATGGTCGCCGAATCTGGCGTGGATTTCGACCGTCTGCGAGACGTCTTGGCCACCGAGGATGCCTTGACGCCTCTGGTGCCGGGCCGCATGCAAGTGTTGAGTCAAGAACCGGTAGCGATCGTCGATTTTGCGCACAACCCGGATGCCCTCGAGCGTGCCTTGGACGCGATCCGTCCGAACGACGAGGCTCACGGTCAGGTCATTGTGGTCTTTGGTGCCACCGGCCAGCGAGACCAGACCAAACGTCCGATCATGGGAGCCATCGCCGCTCGGCACGCCGACGTCGTGCTGGTCACCGACGATGATCCTCACCATGAGGCGCCGGGGCCTATCCGCGAGGCCGTCGAAGCCGGTGCTCGGGATGCCATGAAGGACGGCGCACGGGCTTCGAGTGTGGAGAATATCGCTCCGCGCTCCGCCGCTATTGCACGGGCCGTCGAGATTGCCGGGCCACAGGATTCGATCTTGGTGGCCGGCAGAGGACATGAGACCAGCCAGGATGTCGCCGGGGTGGACCATGCCCTCGACGATCGTGAAGAGCTGCGTCAAGCTCTGGCAACTCGGCGCGCACGAGAAGAAGCCACGGGAGGACAATCATGATTGAACTGTCAGTTCAACAAATCTCCGAGGCGGTCGGGGGACGGATCGTCGGCATGGACGAGACTCTCGCGGCGTCCACGACCTGTGACTCGGCGACCACGGATTCTCGCGAGGTGTCGGCAGGAACCCTTTTCATCGCCAAACCCGGAGAAGTTACGGATGGGCATCGATTCATTGGTGTATCTCGTGACGCTGGTTCCCCGGTAGCCCTGGCAGAGAGGGAAACCTCCGATCCCGAGGGTGCCGTATATCCCGCCATCGTGGTGGACGACGTCGTCGAGGCTATGGGTGCTTTGGCACATGACATCGTCGGCAGGCTTCGTCGGCATGGCGATGTCACGGTCGTAGGAATTACGGGCTCCGCGGGGAAGACCACTACCAAGGATCTTCTGGCAGGAATCTTCGCCGAGGAGGGGCCCACGGTTGCCCCCATCGGCTCATACAACGGTGAAGTCGGCGTTCCGCTGACGGTTTTCCGCGCGGACTACACCACACGCTTCCTCGTCATCGAGATGGGCGCTAATCATCTGGGCAATATTCGTTACCTCTGCGACATGGTGGTGCCGGACTACGGCGCGATTCTCAAGGTGGGCACCGCTCACGCCGGGGAATTTGGCGGAGTAGAAAACATCGCCATCACCAAGTCGGAACTTGCCGACGGCGTCGCATCGACCGGTGGCGTGGCGCTGAACCTGGACGACACCCGGGTGGCGCCGATGCAGTCCAAGGCCTCGGCCCCCGTGACGTACTTCGGGGTCGAAGGCCGCCACGTGGGAACGACCGACCACGACCTGCTCGAGGCGAGGGACCTCCGAACAGACGAGGGAGGCTGCCCGCACTTCCGTCTGTCCTTCCCGAACGGTGACGAATTTTCCGTCGCCTCGAAACTCATGGGCGAGCACCACGTGTACAACCTCTTGGCGGCCGCCTCGTTGGCATTTATGGCAGGTCTTCGGCCCGAAGCCATCGTTCAAGGCCTCAACACACTAGGCGCGGGGAGCCGGTACCGCATGGAACGGACGGATCGTCCGGACGGTGTGACCGTTATCAACGACGCCTACAACGCTAACCCTGAATCCATGGCCGCAGCCTTGCGCACGCTCGCGCAGATGGGCAGGGACGCACAACCGCCACGGCGGACCTGGGCTGTCCTGGGCCCGATGCTTGAGCTGGGCGAGGCCTCGGTTGAGGAACACGACAAAGTCGGCCGCGACGTCGTGCGGTTGAATATTCCCAAGCTCGTTGTCATCGGCGAGGAAGCCGCGCCACTATTCAACGCGGCCCATCTAGAGGGCTCCTGGGGCGACGAAGCCGTATGGGTCAAGGACGCGGATGAAGCTTTCGAGATCCTGCGACGTGAACTTGAACCGGGAGACATTGCTCTCTTCAAATCGTCGAACGGCGCGGGTCTACGCTTCCTGGGCGATAGAGTGGCACACGATCAAACCGGCGGCCCTCAGGCCGGACACGCACTAGGAAGAAAGGCGCAAGGAAACGCATGATTTCCATCTTGCTTGCCGCGGCCTTCGGTCTCATCCTCTCGCTGGCCGGGACGCCGCTGTTCACCAAGGTTCTGGTGCGGCAGCAGTACGGCCAGTTCATTCGTGAGGACGGACCCACGAGCCACCAGACTAAACGAGGCACTCCCACGATGGGCGGCGTCGTTATTATGGGCGCCACGGTCGTCGCGTTTTTCCTCTCTCTTCTCTTGAACGGCCTGATTTTTGGCGGCACGCTGACGCCGTCGGCATCGGCACTGCTGTTGATGTTCCTCATGATCGGCATGGCCGGTGTGGGATTCATCGATGACTTCAAGAAGATTGCCCGGAAGCAGTCGCTGGGGCTCACGCCGAAAGGCAAAATTGTTCTGCAGGGAACCGTCGGCGTGATCTTCGGTGTGCTGGCCCTGTTGCTTCCCGATGACCGGGGCTGGACTCCGGCTTCGACGCACATCTCATTGACTCGGGACATCCAATGGCTGGACCTTTCCTTTGGCATCCCTGTAGTCGGAGTGATCCTCTTCGTGATCTGGTCTAACCTGATCGGCACGGCCACGACCAACGCCGTCAATCTGACGGACGGGCTGGACGGCCTGGCAACAGGTGCCTCGATTCTGGTGTTTTCCGGGTACCTCATGATCACCATGTGGCAGACCAACCACCTCTGTGGCCCGGGCTCTGTAGAAAACGTCTGTTACGAGGTGAGGGATCCCGGCCAGCTGTCGGTCGTGGCCGCCGCCTTGGTCGGGTCGTTGATCGGTTTCTTGTGGTGGAACACGTCACCGGCCACCATCTTCATGGGCGACACCGGCTCCTTGGGGCTCGGTGGTGCCTTGGCGGCCTTCGCGATCTTGAGCCACACTCAAATTCTCCTGGTGCTCATGGCCGGCCTCTTCGTGATGATCTCCGCATCCGTGATCATCCAGGTGGGGTACTTCAAACTTTCAGGTGGGAAACGCGTCTTCAAGATGGCGCCCTTGCAGCATCACTTTGAACTCAAGGGATGGAAAGAAGTCACGGTGGTCGTGCGCTTCTGGATCATTGCCGGTCTCTTCGTCGCCTTGGCCCTTGGCGTTTTCTATGGTGACTGGCTCATCAGCCACGGAGGAGTGAGCAATTAATGCGAGCAACCAATGAGAATCCCGTCGTGGAGAACTCACGGTTGGCCGAACTGACCAGCTGGGACGCCTCATGGTCGGGGTTGCGTGTGGTCGTCGCGGGCCTGGGCGTCTCCGGATTTGCCGCAGCCGACACCCTGATCGAGCTGGGAGCCCGCGTCGTCGTCGTGGACGGCCAGGACACCGAAGACACCCGGTACAAAGAGCAGACGCTCGGGATCGTGGGGGCGGCGGGAGCAGTCCTCGGCGATGGAGCGATGAATTCCCTGCCCGACGTCGACGGCGCACGGCCTGATCTCGTCGTGACTTCACCGGGTCTGCGTCCCACCCTGGGCATTCTGGATCAGGCCGTCCGTGAGGGTGTTCAGATCTGGGGAGAGGTTGAACTCGCGTGGAGACTGCGTGAGCGCGCCGGGCGCAAGACCACAGAGTGGTTGTGCGTGACGGGAACCAACGGCAAGACCACGACCGTCGGTATGACCGAGTCCATCCTTCAGGCCGCCGGCTTAAAAGCGATCGCCGTGGGCAATGTGGGAACACCGATTCTTGACGCTTTGCGCGATCCCGTCGACTACGACGTCTTTGTGGTGGAGCTGTCCAGCTATCAGTTGCACTGGAGCCATTCGCTGAGGCCCCTTGCTGCGACAGTGCTGAATATTGCCGAAGACCATATCGACTGGCATGGTTCCTTCGAGAACTACCAGGCAGACAAGGCCAAGATCTACGAAAACACCAGCGTGGCCTGCATTTATAACGCTGCGTCTCCTCTGACCGAACGCATGGTCGAAGAAGCCGACGTGCAGGAAGGCTGCCGGGCGATTTCCTTCACCACCGATTCGCCGTATCTGTCCCAACTCGGGGTCGTGGATGGATTGCTGGTGGACCGTGCGTTCGTGGAAGAGCGTAGGACGTCGGCTGCGGAGCTCGCCAACGTCAAAGACACGGGGGAGTTGCCCACGCGTCATACGGTCGAGAATGCTCTGGCAGCTGCGGCCCTGGCACGAGCGGCTGGTGTCGACCCGGTGGCCGTACGAGATGGTTTGCGGAACTACCAACCTGGAGCGCACCGCATCCAACCCGTGGCCACCACGCATGGCGTGCTGTGGGTCAACGATTCCAAAGCCACCAATCCGCACGCGACCGACGCATCGCTCAGTTCCTTTGACCCGGTCATCTGGATCGCCGGAGGGCTGTCGAAAGGTGTGGCGTACGACGACCTCGTGGCCCAGCACGCCCACCGCCTCAAGGCAGTGATCTTGATCGGTACCGACACCGACTCCTTGGCGGATGCCCTGAGCAAGCACGCGCCGCAGGTGCCGATTCATCACGCCGCCTCGCCCGAGGTTGCTTCTGAAGACGGGCCATCCATCATGTCGTCAGCGGTGCGCATCGCGCATGAGCTGGCGGAGCAAAACGACACCGTTCTCATGGCGCCCGCCGCGGCGTCGATGGATCAATTCGTTTCCTATGCGGAACGCGGCGAGGCTTTCATCGACGCCGTGAGTGCGCTCGTTGAGAAGATCAACCAAGCCGGGGAAGGAAGCGCCGGAGCATGAGCACAGCAGCACCGGAGCGCCCGAGAAAGCCACGCCGCGACACTTTGTGGACCAAGATCGCCGACGGATACCGCTATGTTTCGCGGCCGTTATATCGGTGGGTCGCCACGGGATCGATGAATAGCGCGGCGATCGGCATCGCCGTATCGGCTCTGGGCCTCACGGTGCTGGGGTGCATGATGGTGCTGTCCGCTTCGTCCGTCGAGCAGATTGCTCAGGGACAATCGCCGTATAGCCTCTTTATCAGGCAGGGTATTTTCGCCTTTATCGGGATCATCGCGATGTTCGTCGCGGCGCGGATCAAGCTGTCCTTCTGGAAAAATCGTCGGCTGGTGTACTGGCTGATGGGGGTTTCGCTGGTCTTGCTTCTCTTGGTGCTCTCGCCCCTGGGTAAGGAAGTCAACGGTAACCGGAACTGGATCGCCCTTGGTCCGCTGTCGTTCCAGCCGTCGGAAATCGCTAAATTCTCGCTCATGCTATGGGTCGTATGGTCCCTAGCTCGGTCCACGCGGGTCGCGACCAGTGCACACGCCGCGCTTTTGCCGTCGTCGCTGGGATTCATTGCGGTCAGTGGGCTGGTGATTATCGGTGGCGATGCCGGTACCTGCATCGTCTTTGTGCTGATCTACGCGAGCGCCTTGTGGTTCGCACGTGCGCCGATGAAAATTTTCACGCGATCGATTCTGGGTGCATTGCTTATCGCGGTCTTGGTGGTCGTATCCGCCCCGCACCGCCTGAGCCGTGTCACGTCGTGGCTCTTCCCCTCCCAGTGCGTCGACGGACAGGAATGCTTTCAGTCCAATTCAGGGTTGGCGGCACTTGCTACGGGTTCGTGGTGGGGGCAGGGCCTGGGGGAGTCGCGCCAGAAATACAACTATCTTCCCGAGGCGCACAACGACTTCATTGTCGCGATTCTCGGTGAAGAGCTGGGATTCATTGGGACGTGCATCGTGGTGGCCCTCTTTGCCGTCATGGCGCTGTGCCTGGCCCGGGTGATCCTTCGCTCGAGCGACCGTTTCGTGCGCTTGTCTGCGGCAGCCCTGATGGCCTGGTTCGTCGGGGAAGCCTTCGTCAACATTGGTATGGTGACGGGTCTCTTGCCCGTGATCGGTATTCCGTTGCCGTTCGTCTCCTACGGAGGCACGTCCTTGACGGTCTCCCTCTTTGCGGCCGGTTTCGGGATGGCCCTGACAAAATCCCCGACCCATCCCGCGATCAGTCTGGCGTCCCTCGATAAGCATCGCGCGGACGTAGACTAGACACCGATCTCGCTCTGCGAAGACCACCACTACCGACCAAGGGAGATTCGACCATGACCCAGCCTCTGTCCGTCGTCGTTGCCGGAGGTGGGACAGCGGGGCACATTTCCCCGTTACTGGCCATTGCGGACGCCGTGCGCGAACGGCACCCTGAGGCAAAAATCGTGGCCGTGGGCACCAAGACAGGTATGGAGACCAGGCTGGTCCCCGAGGCTGGTTACGACCTCGAATTTGTGGACCGGGTGCCCATGCCCCGCAAACCCAGTCTTGATTTGCTGAAACTCCCTCTACGGATGCGTCGCGCGGTTCGTCAAGGCCAGGAAATATTGCGCCGCGCCGAGGCCGATGTGCTCGTAGGTGTTGGTGGGTATGTGTGCACGCCCATGTACCTTGCGGCGGCCCGCGAGAACGTACCCGTGGTGATCCACGAGGCCAACCAACGTCCGGGACTGGCCAATAAGGTCGGGGCCAAGAAGGCCGTTGTCGTGGCGACGGCCTTCGAGGGGACGCCGATTGCCGGAGGACGTCACGTCGGCATGCCGATGAGCCGTCGCATCGCTGAGTGCGACCGTGCCGCCGAACGGTCCGGATCACGCCAGCTGCTCGCCCTACAGGACGGGGTGCCGACCATCATCGTGACGGGCGGTTCTTTGGGCGCACAGAACATGAATCGGACGATCGCCGAGGTTCTGCGTCGTCGGGAATGGGTTGAATCGGGCGTCCAAATGTTGCACATCACCGGTCGAGGTAAGCAGCTGCTGGACGATGACGGTTCCTTGCTCAACGCCCCCGGATACCACCAGGTCGAATTCGTGAACGGCATGGAAAAGGTGTATTCGGCGTGCGACCTGTTGATCGCTCGATCCGGCGCAGCCACCGTGAGCGAAGTCGCCGCCGTTGGCTGTCCGGCGGTCTTTGTGCCGCTCCCGATCGGGAACGGCGAACAAGCGTTGAACGCTGCCGGTCTGGTGGACTCAGACGCCGCCCTGCTCGTCGAGGACAAGAAATTCAACGCCGATTGGTTTGTGTCCTCGGTCTTGCCCGTCGTCACGAACTCGGAACGCCTCACAGAGATGTCCCGGAACGGATACCGTCATGGCATTCGCGACGCGGCGCAGCAGATGGCAGAGCTGATCGACGACGCCGCAAGCCAGGGAGGGAACCACTAATCCCATGAATGCACAGCACGAGAACTCGAAATTGCTGCCGGACTTCATGTATCCGCCGTTTCCGGAGCGGCCCTCGCTGGGCGAGCTCGGACGCATCCACTTCATTGGCATGGGCGGAACGGGAATGTCGGCGATTGCCGATTTGATGTTGGCTCATGGGCTTTCGGTGAGCGGATCCGATATGAAGGACAACGCCGCGCTCGACGTCCTCCGGGCGAAGGGCGCCACGGTCCATATTCCGCAGGACGCCTCGAATGTCGAGAACGTGGACACCGTTGTCGTCTCCACAGCCATTAAGCCGACGAACCCGGAACTCGCCGCAGCCCGGGCCGCAGGATTACGGGTAGTGCACAGGTCGGATGCCCTAGCCGCCTCGATGGACCAGTCGCAATCGGTGGCTGTCGCCGGAACGCACGGCAAGACCACCACGAGCTCCATGATTTCGGTCATGTACGACGGCGTGGGAGCGCAGCCGTCATTCGCTGTAGGAGCCCGGATTGCGGCTCTGGGGTCCAACGCGGCCCTTGGCGCGACGGGACCTGACTCATGGTTCATCGCCGAAGCCGATGAATCGGATGGCTCCTTTGTCAAGTACAGGCCGACTATCGCCGTCGTGACCAACGTCGAGCCTGACCACCTGGACTTCTATGGAAGCTCCGAGGCTGTCACCGATGCCTTCGATCAATTTGTTGATTCCCTGGCCGACCCCGGGGTCTTGGTGGCCTGCTGGGATGACCCCGGCGCACGGCGTCTGGCGACGGGGCACCGGAGCCGGGGCGGAACTGTGTTGACCTATGGCACCACGGACGGTGCCGACGTCGTGATTCGCGACATCAACGGGGAAGGTACGACCAGTACCGCCGAGGTGACCTGGGACGTAGATCTGAGGGGGAACTCCCACTCGGGGTCCACGCGGCTGAGGCTTTCGGTCCCTGGCGCGCATAACGTTCGGAATGCGGCAGCAGCCCTGTGCTGTGCTCTGTACGCCGGATTCGATATGGATCGGGCGGCTCAAGCGTTGTCCGCATTCACCGGTTCTGCTCGCCGATTTGAGTTGCGAGGTCGTGAGCGCGGAATCTCCGTGTACGACGACTACGCCCACCACCCAACCGAGGTGGCCGCAGCGCTAGAAGCCGCTCGTACCGTTGCCGATGGGCACACCGTTTACGCGATTTTCCAACCGCATCTCTTCTCGCGAACTCAGGAATTTGCCCGAGAATTTGCTGAGGCCCTCTCGTTGGCGGACCGTGCCTATGTGGTCGACATCTTCCCCGCTCGCGAGGAACCGATGGCCGGCGTGACCAGCCACCTGATCACAGACGCCGGGTTCACCGAGGTGCGGTACGCCGCGAGCCCCGAGGAAGCAGCCCAGCAGATTGCTTCGTCGGCGAATGATGGAGATATCGTCATGACGATCGGCGCCGGCGACGTCACAACGTACGGCGAGATCGTCTTGAACGAGCTGCGTGAGGAAGGGCCCGTCAACGCCCGGGATTTGGCATGAGTCCACTCCATCGTCCACGCATGCCCCGTCACCAGGAGCAGCCTTCGTCGTCGAAGCAAGGAGAAGACGCGACGACCGGTTCTGTGCGTCCTGCGGATGTCTCTTCCTCGGGCGAAGCGCCCAGGGTCTCGACCACGGAAGACTCCGAACGGCCGAACCGAGCGCCACGTAACCCCCGCGATCAGTTGGCCGAAGCGACGGCTCGGGGCGACGCCGGTACCCGAGGACAACGCATCGAAGCCATCGGGAGCACCCAGCGAGTCGACGAACACCGCCCTGCCGCAGTGCGCGTCAATGACGAAGCTAAGGTTCGGGTCGAACGTGTGCCGGAGGAGCAGCCCGGAAGGACTGCGCAGGACGACCGCCCGGAACCGTCCTCGAAGCCCACTGAGACTGGGGCCGAAGAGCGTCCGGATAATATCCTGAGCTTCCCTCAGGCGGAGGACCGGCGCCGGAAGAGGCAGGGCAACCAGCCCTCGCGAGGTGCCCAAAATCGCCAGAGAAGCGCGCGTTGGTGGGGGAAGCTGCCCCGACGAACCCGCTGGATCGCTGGTATCGGGGTGCTACTCCTGGCGGCCCTTTTGTTTTTCGGCGTGGTGTTCTATTCGCCCTTGTTGGCGGTCCACAACATCACGATCAAAGGGGCAAACCTTTCCGACCAAGCAAAGGTGCAAAAGGCCCTCGATCCCCTCAAGGGACGGCCGTTGACGCGCATCAGCTCGGACGAGGTTCAGGGCATGATCGGTAACGACGTCGTCGTCGAAGGCGTCAGCATCGAAGCGAAGCCGCCCCACGACTTGGAAGTTACCGTTCACGAGCGAATTCCTGTGGCAACCGTGAAGTCCGGTGACCAATACATCCTGGTGGATAAAAACGGCGTCGCTGTGGGCTCGAAGAAGTCGGTGAATGAAGCCGGCGTGCCCTTGTTGGATGGCGGTCCGGATGCGGTCAAGAGCGAATCCTTCACCTCGGCGGTGGCGGCGTTGCAGACTCTTCCGCAGTCCTTGTTGTCTCAGCTGAACAAGGTTGAGGCTGATTCCCCGTCCAATATTCGTTTGGACATGAAGGACGGCTCACAAGTGATTTGGGGGACCAGCGACCAGAGCGAATTTAAGGCTCAAGTATTGAATAGCCTGGTCAAGGCCCTCAAGGATCAAGGTGGCGCGTCGGTTTACGACGTTTCGAGTCCTGATCACCCGGTCACCAAGTAACGCATCGCGCGTCCTCGGTGATCTAAACCTTAACGTCAAGGTTGAATATCACCATCAAACTGAGGAGATTTCCCGGAAATTCTTAGGCGCGAAACGCCGAATCGGTGCGACACGCCTACCGGTGATTGATACTCTAGGTGCGGTATAGGAACCGGCTGATAGTCGAAATCCGGTCCATAATCTAAACCTTCAATCTTAGGTTCAGGACTCGGGTTCCGGAATGTTGGCTTCACACGCTCAAACGAGGAAACCCATGGACGTTACAACTCCCCAGAATTACCTCGCCGTCATTAAGGTCGTCGGCATCGGCGGCGGCGGCGTCAACGCGGTCAACCGCATGATCGAAGTCGGCCTTCGCGGCGTCGAATTTATTGCCATTAACACCGACGCTCAGGCGTTGCTGATGTCGGATGCCGACGTCAAGCTGGATGTGGGTCGCGAGATGACTCGCGGACTTGGTGCCGGTGCGAACCCCGAAGTTGGTCGTCAGGCCGCCGAAGATCACGAAGAAGAGATCGAGGAAGTCCTGAAGGGCGCCGACATGGTCTTCGTGACCGCCGGCGAGGGTGGCGGAACCGGTACCGGTGGCGCACCCGTCGTGGCCCGTATCGCTCGCTCGCTCGGTGCTTTGACTATCGGCGTTGTGACTCGCCCGTTCACCTTCGAGGGACGCCGTCGTTCGAACCAGGCCGAAACCGGCATCGAGTCTCTGCGCGACGAGGTCGACACCTTGATCGTGATCCCGAATGACCGCTTGCTCTCCATCTCGGACCGCAATGTGTCGATGCTCGACGCATTCAAGTCTGCGGACCAGGTCTTGCTCTCCGGTGTTCAGGGAATTACCGACCTCATCACCACCCCGGGCCTCATCAACTTGGACTTCGCCGACGTCAAGTCCGTGATGCAGGGCGCGGGATCGGCTCTCATGGGAATTGGTTCGGCGCAGGGAGAGGACCGTGCCGTCAAGGCTGCGGAGCTTGCCATCGCATCACCGCTTCTCGAGGCATCCATCGACGGTGCCCACGGAGTCCTGCTGTCCATCCAGGGCGGCTCGGATCTTGGCTTGTTCGAGATCAACGAAGCCGCTCGGTTGGTTCAGGAAGTGGCTCACCCCGATGCCAACATCATCTTCGGCGCCGTGATCGACGACGCCCTGGGCGATGAAGCGCGGGTCACCGTGATTGCCGCGGGATTCGATTCCCTGAACCCCGAGACGAACAGCAATAACAACAATGCGGCGGCCAACCAGGCGCAGCGCACGCAGCAGACCTACGGCGGCGGATCTTCGCAGCCGGCCAAGGTTGCCAGCAACCCGCAGCGCGGCGGCAACAGCTATTCCGGGAACTCCTCATTCTCCGGTGGTAGCTCCTCGCAGTGGCAGGATGACTCGGACGTTCCGGCGAACGCCGGGTTCGACGTTGATCTGCCCCCGGCCGTTGATCCGAACGGGGAGTCGGGCGCCAAGAAATCCGGTAAGGATTCGCTGGACGTTCCTGACTTCCTGAAGTAACCAACTGAAAACGCGCGTGTGAAGCCGACGGGCGGGACGGCTAGGCCGTCCCGCCCGTCGCATCTCATCCACGGCGCGTACGTGGGGGCGTTATGCCCCGTAAGTAGTTTTGCCATCAGGCTCATAGAAGGGGCCGATTTCGAGGCGGTGGACGGTGCAATGCACGAGGGTGGAGGATCGACAAGCGATACGCGTGTTCATCTGAGGCATAGAGCGGACCTCTCGTCGGGGGTGTCGATCGCTTTTACCGCATCTGCTACCGGAAACCTCGGTTTGCACGTGCTTGGAACGGCGGACCCTCAGGAGCACCGACGACGCATCGAACGTGGAATCGGCCTCGATCCGGGTAGCTTGTTGTTTTTGGAGCAGGTGCATGGGACGGACGTCGCACTTGCCGACGAAGCCCCGCTCATTCCCTTGAGCTCTTCTGCGGAGGAAGAGCGCGCCTTGGCACCTGTGGCCGACGCGGCGTTGACGACGCACGGGCGCCCCCTGGCCATCATGACGGCCGACTGTCTTCCGGTGATTGTGACGTCGTCGAATCCCCTGATCTATGCGGTGGCCCATGCTGGGCGTCAAGGGCTCCTTCACGGAGTCTTGCCGAATGCCATCGAATCCCTTCGTGCCGCTGGAGGAACTGATCTGCAAGCCTGGATAGGGCCGTCGATTTGTGGACGGTGCTATGAGGTGCCTCCGGACATGGCGAACGAGGCCGAGGCCAAGCTTCCGGGTATCGCCGTTAATACACGCTGGGGTAGCCCTGGTCTCGATCTTCCAGCTGCCGCCGAAAAGCAACTGCGGAGCCTCGGCGTGGAGGTTCACCGCAAAGTCATCAACGAATGCACCTTTGAACAGGACGACCTTTTTTCGCATCGGCGAGCACCTGGACAAGGGAGGATCGCCGGTCTCGTGTGGCGGCGGGGTCATCAATCAGCGTCCTCACGGACTGAATCGATGACCGACGAAGGAGATGTACTGACATGACGGCAATCGAGTATGAGGCGGAGCGGGCACGAGAATTGTCCGTGCGACATGAGCGCGTCCTGAAAGATATTGAGCAGATGGCCGCGATGACGCCGGCCGATGTGAGGGATCCTCACGTCGGCGTCGAATTAATAACCGTCACCAAGTTTTTTCCCGCCTCTGACGTCAAGGCCCTGTACGACCTCGGAATTCGCACCTACGGAGAGAATCGCGACCAGGAAGCCTCGCAGAAGGCACATGACCTCAGCCCATTTATCGATGAGCCGGTGTCATGGCATTACATCGGTCAATTGCAGTCGAATAAGGCCAAATCAGTGGTCCGATACGCGACGAGCGTCCAATCTGTTGATCGGGCCTCGATCGTCAAAGCATTGAGCAAAGCCTATTCCGCGGCGATTTCTCGCGCTGAAGCTGGCGAAGCCTCTGAGCCGGCGGCGGCGAGTCATGGTGGCCTGGAATGTTTCATCCAGGTGGGCTTGGACGACGCGAAGGTAACTCCCGGAGAGGCTGCACAGGGGGCCCGGGGAGGAGCGGATCCCCAGGACATCGAGCACCTGGCCGATCTCATTTCCGAGGCAGATGGCCTGAAGCTCGGTGGGCTAATGGCCGTAGCACCGCTTGGTGCTGAACCCGATCGTGCCTTTGAGAAGCTTCACACGCTCAGCCGTCGTCTGATGGAAAGCCATCCCGATGCCTGGAAGATCTCTGCCGGTATGAGCGGTGATATGGCTGAAGCGATACGATGGGGATCGACCAGCGTCCGAGTTGGAAGTGCCATCATGGGGAATCGACCACGCAATAACGCGTGATGATTCCCCGATTGTGGCGTGTTGACCCACCTGATTTCCCTAGTCAGTGGGAATAATGGTCCCATTGGCGGGTAGCGCCCGTTTAACGAACGATTCTCGAGGAGTTCACATGGCCGGAACACTGCGCCAGGCGATGGTCTTTCTTGGCCTCGCCGACGACGGGTACGAGGCCCAGCCCGCGGCGCAACGGCGTCGGGTTGAGCCGGAAGCAAATGAACAGTCGTATGCCGATTCGATGGAGCGTGCCCCGCGCGAATCCATCGAAGGCTCCACGGCACTGGCGACTCGCCCCCGAGTCGAACAGCACGAAGACTATGAGTACGAGCTTGACGATCAGGACGAGCGTCGTCCCGTGGAGCGACGCTCTCAGCCTCGCCGCGAATCTCGTTCGTCCTCCTCGGCCGTGCGTCGAGCCGATGCTGCTCAAACGACTACTTCCCGGCGTAACAGCCAGGAAGCGACGGATGCGGAAGATGAGTACCGCGCTCCCGTGACCCCGATTAACCGTGCTGCGGCACAAACCGAAAGCGAAAACGAATTGCGACGCATTACCACCATTCACCCGCGCTCCTACAACGACGCGAAGGTGATCGGCGAATCCTTCCGGAACAACATTCCCGTGATCATGAACGTCACGGATATGGACGTTGCTGAGGCAAAGCGACTGGTAGATTTTTCGTCGGGACTGACGTTCGCTCTGAACGGCAGCATTGAACGTGTGACCGAGCAGGTGTTCTTGCTGACGCCCTCCAACTTGGAGGTCCTCGCGTCCGAGGACGTCTCGTCGGCACCAAACGAATCTGACGATTCACTGTTCAACCACAGCTAATAGCGCGTCGGTGCTTGGTTCGTCATAGGAAGGATTCGTCCGTTGATCTCGGCTTTGGCCATCATCCATTTCGCCTTGTATTTGGCGTTTCTCGTGCTGATGTTTCGGCTGATTCTGGACTGGGTGCAAACATTCGCGAGGTTCTGGAAGCCTCAAGGTGTTGCGCTCATTTTTGCGTCGACGGTCTACACCATGACCGATCCGCCGATGCGGTTGATGCGTAAGTGGATTCCGCCATTGCGTATCGGAACCGTTTCGCTTGACATGGGCTTCCTAGTGTTGTTGGTCGTTCTCAGCATCGCGCAGAGCATCGTGAGAGCCTCGTTAGCCTCGGGCGTGTCCTAGCCGAATCGTCGGCGCTCCGCTCGACATCAAGGTTTTCGTCAGACTTTTCCCATAAGCTCTCGTGTGAACCGTGAGGCAGCGGCCGGCTTGCCCCCAACACAACTTCGATGCGACAGCCGCCGCATCTCAACGACAAGAGGTGTATTTCATGACATTGACCCCGGAACAGGTCATTAACAAGACCTTCCAACCCACCAAATTCCGTGAGGGATACGACCAGGAAGAGGTCGACCTTTTCCTCGATGAGGTCGTGACCGAACTCCGCCGTCTCCACAAGGAAAACGACGAGTTGACGCAGAAGCTTCGCGAGGCCGGCGTCGATCCCGAGTCGGATTCCGTCTCGACGGTCGGCGTGAGCAACGCTGAGGCTCCGACTCAGAACGCGACGTCGAAGAACTCCACATCGAACGGTGAAGGCTCGTCCGATTCCGTGGCAGCGTTGAACGTCGAGTCTGACTCTTCGTCCGATCTGAAGACCGAAAACCTCAACTCTGAGATTCACCCGACCGAGGAGCAGGTTCCCACGGCGGCCGAGGGCGCCACGACGAGCGAGACCGCTCAGGCGTCGGATTCCACAAATGCCGGATCCGCTCAGGGAGGCCAGAGCGAGTCTGCCGCGTCGGCGGCGGCCGTCATCGCCATGGCTCAGCGTCTGCACGATGATTACGTCTCCCAGGGAGAGTCCGAAAAGGCCCGTCTCATCGAGGAAGGCCAAACCACGGCTCAGTCGCTCTTGAGCGATGCGGAAGCCAAGCGCTCGTCGATTCTTGCTTCTCTCGAGGAGTCGAAGACCAATCTCGAGTCTGATGTGGAAACCCTCCGCACCTTTGAATCGAAGTACCGTCGCGAGCTGAAGTCCTACCTCGAGGGCAAGCTCACCGACTTGGAGAATTCGCCGCGCGTCGAGCCGACCGCCTCCAAGTAAGTCGGAACGGAGACCGTCGAGTCTCGACCGGTAACCGGGGTCAGCGTCCTAGTGGCGCTGGCCCCGGTACTCTGTTAACGGCATACCGGATGCTTCGAGCACTACCGGAGTGTTAGCCCCGCAGTCTATCTATGAGGAGAATTTCGACCGTGAGCCAGCGCGTCGACACCGTTTCGTCGGATCGAATTCGTCGCCCCTATGTCATGGGCGGCGTGGTGATGCTGATCGTGCTGTACACGCTCGACCAAGTCTCCAAACACATGGTCGTGTCGAATATGACGGAAGGGCAGGTCATCCCCGTCGTGGACGGCGTGCTGTGGTGGCGATTCATCCGGAACCCGGGTGCGGCATTTTCGATGGGGGAATCCATCACTTGGATTTTCACGATCGTGATGGCAGTCGTCGCATGCGTGGTGCTGTTCTATCTCCCGAGGGCCCGTTCTCGTGCCTGGATTCTTGGTCTTTTTGGGCTGCTCGCGGGTGTGCTGGGCAACCTCACCGACCGGCTTTTCCGTGAACCCGGTTTTGGGCGCGGACATGTCGTTGATTTCATCTCCGTTCCGCACTTCGCGATTTTCAATGTCGCGGACTCCTGCATCACGGTGAGCATTGTGGTGCTAGCCATTGTGATGCTTCGAGGAGTTCCGCTCGACGGGCGCACTTCCGAGCCCGCTCAACCTGCTGAAGAGGACCGCTCATGAAGGATACGAACGACGTGACGACGTGGACCGTTGATGCCGACCACTCGGGGTTGCGTTTGGACGCATACTTGGCCGAGGTCACCGGGCGTTCCCGATCGGCGGCCAGTCAGTGGTGTGCCGAAGACAGGGTGTCCGTCGAGGTCGGGGGAAAACCGCTCAAGCCCACGAAGTCGCTGAAGGTTCCGGTGGGCGCTCAGGTTACGGCGGAGGTTCCGGATCCCGATGCCAAGATCCGCGTAGTGCCAGAAACCGTGGATGGGTTTGACATTGTGCACGAAGACGACGACATCGTCGTCGTCAACAAACCGGCAGGGGTGGCGGCCCATCCTTCCCCGGGCTGGCATGGTCCCACCGTGGTGGGCGCGCTGACCGCAGTGGGGGTGGCAATTTCCACATCCGGTGCGGCAGAGCGTCAAGGTATCGTGCATCGGCTGGACGTTGGAACGTCGGGTTTGATGGTTGTCGCCAAAAACGAACAGTCGTACTCGGTCTTGAAGAAGGCATTCAAAGAGCGAACCGTGACCAAGGTCTACCACGCACTGGTTCAAGGAATTCCGGATCCCCTGCGTGGGACCATCGACGCGCCAATCGGACGCCATCCCGGGCACGAGTGGCGTTTCGCTGTCGTCGAGGACGGCCGCGAGGCAATCACGCATTACGAAGTTCTGGAGGCCTTCGGCCCGGCGAGCCTGGTGGAAGTTCACTTGGAAACCGGACGTACTCACCAGATCAGGGTCCATTTTTCCGCTCTGCATCATCCATGCTGTGGTGACCTTACGTACGGGGCGGACCCGGCACTCTCGGCCCGTTGGGGGCTGACTCGTCAGTGGTTGCACGCTCATCGGCTCGGTTTTGAGCACCCCGGCACGGGCCAGGTGGTGGAATTCACGAGCGAATATTCGCCCGACCTGAGTTTTGCGGTGGACGCCATGCGCAACGGAGATGCTCTCACGGCGTCGAGCACCTAAAGTGGAGTGGTGACTTCCGCGGCTCCATCCTCCGGCAAAGGTTTTACCCATCTGCACGTCCACACCGAATATTCGATGCTGGATGGCGCGGCGCGTCTTGATGACCTCTTCGAGCACGCGCACGAACTCGGCATGGATTCCATGGCGACGACCGACCACGGATTCCTTTTCGGCGCCTTCGATTTTTGGAACCGGGCCAGAAACGCTGGCATCAAGCCCATCATTGGCGTGGAAGCGTATGTGACGCCCGGTACGGCCCGGCAGGATCGAACGCGCGTTAAATTTGGCGATGGCGGGCGCAACGACGTCTCCGGCGGTGGCGCGTACACCCACATGACGCTTTTGGCCGAGACGACCCAGGGCATGCACAACCTGTTCCGGGCCTCGTCGAAGGCGTCTTTGGAAGGGCATTTCTATAAGCCCCGCATGGACCGGGAACTGCTGAATACCTACGGCAAAGGCCTGATCGCGACGACGGGTTGTCCTTCCGGAGAAGTCCAGACTCGCCTTCGTCTGGGCCAATACCAAGAAGCTCGGGACGCCGCGGCGGAATTCCGCGACATCTTCGGCAAGGAAAACTACTATCTCGAGCTGATGGACCACGGCCTCGGCATCGAGAAACAGGTGACGAGCGACCTGCTGCGCCTGGGCAAAGATCTGCAATTGCCGTTGGTCGCCACCAACGACCTCCACTACACCCACGCCGAGGACGCCAAAGCGCACGCAGCCCTCCTGTGCGTGCAATCGGGATCGACGCTCCAAGACCCCAAGCGGTTCAAATTCGATGCCGACGAGTTCTATCTGAAATCGGCCGCCGAAATGCGGGAGCTCTTCCGAGACTTTCCGGAAGCCTGCGATAACACCCTCGAAATTGCGGAACGGTGCAATGTCGAGTTCGATACGAGCGCCAACTACATGCCGAATTTCCCGTGCCCTCCCGGGGAAAACGAGGAATCGTGGTTCGTCAAAGAAGTCGAAAACGGTCTGCACTACCGTTTCCCGAACGGCATTCCGGACGACGTCCGTAAACAGGCCGAGTATGAGGTCGGCATCATCACCCAGATGGGCTTTCCTGGATACTTCCTCGTGGTGGCCGACTTCATCAACTGGGCGAAGGACAACGGGATCCGGGTGGGGCCGGGCCGTGGATCTGGCGCCGGTTCGATGGTCGCTTACGCGATGCGTATTACGGAACTGAATCCGCTCGAGCATGACCTGATTTTCGAGCGGTTCCTCAACCCGGACCGTGTGTCCATGCCTGACTTCGATGTGGACTTCGATGATCGTCGTCGTTCCGAGGTCATCCACTATGTGACGGAAAAGTACGGCGAAGACAAGGTCGCGCAGATCGTCACGTACGGCACCATCAAGGCGAAACAAGCGCTCAAGGACTCCTCTCGGGTGCTCGGATATCCCTTCTCGATGGGGGAGAAGCTCACCAAGGCGATGCCGCCGGACGTGATGGGTAAGGGCATCTCGCTGAAGGACGTCTGCAACAAGGACGCGAAGCGATACGGGGAGGCCGACGAACTTCGTGAGCTCCTGTCCAGCGACGAAGAAGCCCGTAAGGTCTTTGAGACCGCGGAAGGCCTCGAGGGACTGAAGCGTCAATGGGGCGTCCACGCCGCTGGCGTCATCATGTCCAGTCACGACATCATCGACGTCATTCCGATCATGCGTCGTGAGCAGGACGGCCAGGTCATCACGCAGTTCGATTACCCGACCTGTGAAGGCCTCGGCCTCATCAAGATGGACTTCCTCGGGTTGAGAAACCTGACGATCATTTCCGATGCCATTGAGAACATCAAGGCGAACCGGGATTTCGACCTCGACCTGGAGACCCTCGAGACCGACGACGAAGAGTCTTACCGGTTGCTCGCGCGAGGGGACACCCTCGGTGTGTTCCAGCTCGACGGCGGACCTATGCGTCAGCTCCTCAAGCTCATGCAGCCGGATCATTTCGAGCATATTTCCGCGGTCCTTGCGCTGTATCGACCGGGACCAATGGGCGCTAATTCGCATACCAATTACGCCTTGCGAAAGAACGGTCTGCAAGAAGTCACGCCCATTCACCCCGAGCTTGAAGAGCCCCTCGCGGAGATTCTGGATACGACCTATGGTCTGATTGTTTATCAGGAGCAGGTCATGGCCATTGCGCAGAAGGTGGCGGGATATTCTCTGGGTGAAGCGGATATTCTGCGACGTGCCATGGGCAAGAAAAAGAAGGCCGAGCTGGATCGCCAGTACGAGACCTTCCACCAGGGCATGATCGATAACGGGTATTCGGAAGGTGCGGTTAAGGCACTGTGGGACATCCTTCTTCCGTTCTCGGACTATGCATTCAACAAGGCGCACACCGCGGCTTATGGCCTCGTTTCCTACTGGACCGCGTACCTCAAGGCGCATTTCCCGCAGGAATACATGGCGGCTCTGCTGACATCCGTCGGCGACGATAAAGATAAGCTCGCCCTGTATCTCAACGAATGTCGACACATGAACATCACGGTGCTCCCACCGGACGTCAACGAATCGGCATTGAACTTCACTCCAGTGGGTGACGACATTCGCTTCGGAATGGGCGCCGTGCGCAACGTTGGGGCCAACGTCGTTTCTGCTTTGGTCGAAACCCGCGAAAGCCAGGGAAAGTTCACCTCGTTCCACGACTTCTTGAAAAAGGTGCCGGCGGTCGTCTGCAATAAGCGCACCATCGAGTCGATGATTAAGGCCGGCGCATTTGACGACCTAGGTCACCGGCGTCGCGCTCTCTCGCTCATTCACGAAGAAGCCATCGACGCAACCGTTTCGGTCAAACGACAGGAGGCAGCCGGCCAATTCGATCTTTTCGGCGGTTTCGGCATGGACGACGACGATCCAGCGACCGACCTCACGGTGGCCATTCCGGACGTCCCCGAGTGGGAACGTCGCGACATGCTGAACTTTGAGCGGGAAATGCTGGGGCTTTACGTGTCCGATCATCCGCTTCGGGGGCTCGACGACGTCCTGGGGCAATTGTCTGACTCGTCGGTGCAGTCGCTCCTAGACGAAGACGGTAAGCCCGACGGATCTGTGGTGACGGTGGCGGGCATGATCACCTCGGTGCAGCGGAAGGTCGCCAAGTCGAGCGGCAATGCATACGCGCGTATTGAACTCGAGGACCGTACCGGTTCCATGGAGATCATGTTCTTTGGAAAGGTCTACGCACCCATCGCCGGCGTGTTGACGGAAGACCTTATCTGCACGATCAAGGGCCGGCTACAGCGGCGCGACGACGGTTCCGTCACGATTAGTGCCCAAGAGCTGAAAGTTCCAGACATTGATGCCGATGGACAAAAGGGACCGGTGATTCTGTCGATCCCCGAACACCGGGCCACCGAATCCACGCTACGGGAGCTAGAGAACATCTTGATTAATCACCGAGGGGACGCCGAGGTGAGGATCAACCTAGCCTGCCGGACCAAGGATGTTCTCATGAGACTGTCTCCGCGGCTGAGGGTCAACCCGAATCCAGCGTTGTTCGGTGACCTCAAGGTGCTCTTCGGTTCCTCCTGTTTGGAACGCTCCGGAGGCTCCGACAACGGACTGTGAACCACCGAATCTGCTGATCGCGGTCGTTGACGTTAAACTGGTCACGTGACTGAGACTGATTCGACCACCGTGCCCACTCCGCTCATGCGCGTACTTGACCTGCGGGGACAGCACCTGAGCCCCTCGCAGCTTCGATCCGTGGTTCCGCGACCCACCGGGGAATTCTTGGCGTCGGCCGAGGAATCGGTCGCCTCCATCCTGGCCGACGTCCGTGATAGGGGCGCCGAGGCCTTGCGCGAACTTGCCCAGCGTTTCGACGGCGTAACACAGGAATCCCTCCGGGTTCCCGAATCGGCCATACGTGAGGCCGTCGACGCTCTTGACCCTAAGGTTCGACGCGGCCTGGAGACCGCTATCGAACGGACTCGGGCCTTTGCCGCCGTGCAACGACCGGACGACGCCTCCGTTGAGGTGGCGCCGGGCGCTCACTTGATCCATCGCTGGACACCCGTGCAGAGGGTCGGTCTCTACGTTCCCGGTGGACTCGCGGTGTATCCATCGTCGGTCGTCATGAATGTCGTTCCCGCTCAGGCAGCCGGCGTTGACTCCGTCGTCTTGTGCACGCCGCCTCAAAAGGAATTCAACGGCTTGCCGCATCCCACGACCCTTGCCGCAGCAGGTCTTTTGGGAGTCACTGAGGTGTGGGCCATTGGCGGGGCTCAAGCACTCGCGGCCATGGCGTATGGGCTGGAAGGTGAGGAATCCCTTCAACCCGTGAATACGATTACCGGTCCCGGAAATATCTTTGTGGCCATGGCCAAACGGCAGCTGCGTTCGATCGTCGGCGTCGATGGAGAGGCTGGGACCACCGAAATCGCCGTCGTCGCCGATCACACCGCCGATCCCGAATTCGTGGCCGCGGATTTGCTGTCCCAGGCCGAGCACGACCCGCACGCGGGATCGTTGCTGATGACGGACTCACCAGAACTCGCAGAGGCCGTCGAAACCGCTTTGCAACGGCGGGTGTCCGAGACCAAACATCGTGACCGGGTGAGGGAAGCGCTCGGCGGGCCCCAATCCGGCGTGATCCTCACGGATTCGCTCGAGCGTGGCATCGACGTCGTCAACGCGTACGCGCCCGAGCACCTTGAGATCCACACAGAGAATCCCCGTGAGGTCGCGTCTCGCATACGGAACTCTGGCGCGATCTTCTTGGGCCCGTATAGCCCCGTGCCCCTCGGCGATTACGCCGCTGGATCCAATCACGTTTTGCCCACCGGCGGCTCAGCTACCCACAGCAGTGGGCTCTGCACCACGTCCTTCATGAAGGCCGTGCAAATCATTGAGTACACCGAGGATGCTCTAGCCGCCGTGGGGGACGACATCATTGCCGTGGCCTCGGCGGAGGACCTTCCCGCGCACGGGGCCGCCATAGCGGCACGTACTGATCGTCGGTCCACCTCAGGAGTGAGCTGAATGCATTGTCCCTATTGTCGGCATCCGGACTCCCGGGTCGTCGATTCCCGCGTGGCCGACGATGGTTCCGCCATCCGCCGTCGCCGCCAATGCTCGTCGTGTTCACGGCGATTTTCCACGCTCGAGACGACGTCGGTGAATGTCATCAAACGATCCGGGGCCACCGAGCCGTTCCAACGTGCCAAGATCGTCTCTGGTGTGCGCAAGGCCTGTCAGGGGCGACCCGTCAGCGAAGACGACCTGGCGCTGTTGGCCCAAGAGGTCGAGGAGTCCATTCGGGCCAAGGGGCTTGCCGAAATCGACGCCAACGACGTCGGTCTCGCTATTCTTGAACCTCTACAACGCCTCGATGAGGTGGCCTACCTGAGGTTCGCCAGTGTGTACCAAGCCTTCGATGGTCTTGAAGACTTCGAAACCGCCATCCGCACCTTGAGGGGCATCAACGAAGCCGACGGCGGTGCCGGAGCCGCTTCGAAGACGACGCCGGCGGAAGGAACCTCGAAGGATGGAGAATCCTCCCAGGCGAAGCCGCGTCGTCGGGCGAAAAAGGCCAAAGATTCCGACGAACCGGATCAGCCGACTCTGATCTAGACCCGTCGAGGAACTTATGGTTAGATAGTGACTGGTCGCCGGTACTTGCGGAGGGGAAGCCGTCAGGTACCGGCGTTCACCATTTAAAGCGAGATGTTCCATGCCGGTCCGTCACGGCATGGGCCAGCGTGGTTTCACCCCAGGGATCCACTCTGAGGGAGAAAAAATCCGTTCGAGGCCCGGAGGCCGCGAACGGATTTTTTCTTGAGGTCACTCGTCAGAAGCAACCGGGTAATTCTTAATCCTCCAGCTCTTGGTCGTGGTATTCCCTTTCTCCAGGTTGCCCCGCTGCCCAGAGGGCCGCGCCCACGATCCCGGCATTGTTCTGCAGCGCGGCCGGGCGGATCGGTGTGGAGATGTCCTCGAGATACGGCATGAACTTCTCCGGTTTCTTGGACACGCCGCCGCCCACCACGAAGAGGTCGGGGGAGAAGAGCGCTTCCACCCGGCTGAAGTACCGGTGTAGCCGTTCTCCGTATTTGTCCCAGGAAAGATCCTCACGCTCGCGGGCACGAACGGAGGCCTTTGATTCGGCGTCGTGGCCGTCAATTTCGAGGTGTCCGAGTTCGCTATTGGGCACGAGAATGCCGTTATGGATCATGGCCGAACCAATTCCCGTTCCCAAGGTGATCACAAGGATTAGTCCGTTTCGGTCACGACCTTGGCCGTAGATTCCTTCGGCCAAACCTGCCGCGTCCGCGTCATTGACCGCGTAGACGGTTCGTCCGAGCGAAGATTCGGCGAGCTTCTTCAATTCGGCGCCGATCCAGGACTTGTCGACGTTTGCCGCGGACCAGGTCACACCATTTTTCACGATCGCCGGAAAGTCGATTCCCACGGCGGTGTTTGGGTCTGGGGCAAGGTCGCGAGACTGAAGCTCCTCGACGATTTGTTGCACGACCGGTAGGACGGTTTCCGGGGTGGCGGGTTGTGGCGTATCGATGCGGTGGCGGTCGCTGACCAGCGAGCCGGTTCGCAGGTCCACAACGCCACCTTTGATGCCGGTTCCGCCAATGTCGATGCCAATGGCCAGTTCGTGAGGTTGCGGATCGGCAAGAGTGGAGACGGAGTTGAGGTCCTGCTGAATGGCTACAGCCGGACGGTCGGGGGTCACTGACGACATGCGTTCTCCTGGAAGAGGTTGAGCGAGAGGCTAGTGGGGTTACGGGAGGGTCAAGATATCGACGCCGTCGGCGGTGACCAGCATCGTGTGCTCAAACTGTGCGCTACGGCGGCGGTCCTTGGTGACAACGGTCCAGTCGTCGTCCCACATGTCCCACTCGATGGTTCCGAGGTTCAGCATCGGCTCGATGGTGAAGACCATGCCTTCCTCGATGACGGTGTTATACGCCGGGGCCGCGTCGTAGTGGGGAACGATGAGCCCTGAGTGGAACTCCCTGCCGACGCCGTGACCGGTGAAATCGCGAACGACGCCGTATCCGAAGCGAGAAGCGTATTTCTCAATGACGCGCCCAATGACGTTGAGCTCCCGGCCTGGTTTGACCGCGTTCATGGCCCGTCGAAGGCTTTCCTCCGTGCGCTCCACCAATAGCCTGGACTCTTCGTCGACGTCGCCGACGAGGAGGGTGCGGTTGGTGTCGCCGTGCATCCGATTTTTGTAGGCGGTGACATCGAGATTAATGATGTCGCCATCTTCAAGAACCGTAGAATCCGGAATTCCGTGGCAAATCACTTCATTGAGAGATGTGCACACGGATTTCCAAAAATTCTTGTAACCGAGGGTCGACGGGTACGCACCGTGGTCGCACATGTATTCGTGCACTACGCGGTCGATCTCGTCTGTGGTTCGCCCGGGTACGCAGTATTCTTCGGCCGCGACAATGGATCCTGCCGCGATCTTTCCCGCTTCACGGATGAGCTCTACTTCTTCCGGGGTGTAGAAGTTTGAGCCGGATCCTTCTTGTGCGGTGGCTTTTCCGACGTATTCGGGGCGCTCGATGGACGCCGGAACTTTGCGGGTAGGGCCGACGACGCCCGGCGTCAATGCACCTATGGGCGCGCCTCCGTTCGGGGCCGGAACGTTATGGGATCTCGTGGAAGTATTGCTGCGGGACATATAGTCAACTCTAGAACACAAGCTCGATTCAGGAGGCACATCATGAGCGTCAACGACAGCGGCGGAAGCAACCCCGACTCGCAGTTCTGGTTCAACACCTTCACCCATGAGGTCGAAGAAGGTGCCCAGTCCGACTACCGCCAGTTAATTGGTCCGTACGCCACCAGGGCAGAAGCAGAGCACGCACTAGAACGAGCCCAAGAACGCAATGAAGACTGGGACCGCTCCGACGCCGAGTGGCGAGGCGACGCCTAGCCCCGGGTGACATTTCACTCACGAAAGACGTGCGCTTCGGCAGGAAAACTGCCGTCGAGCACGTCTTTTCGGTAGGACGAGGCGGCGTCGGTGATGACCGATCGTACGTCGGCATATTTCTTGACGAACCGGGGCGTCTTGCCCGTGGTCAATCCGGCCATGTCCTGCCAGACGAGGACCTGGCCGGTGGTCGAACGACCCGCGCCGATACCTACGGTTGGGACGGTGAGTGCCTCGTCCATGGCACGAACGGCGTCTTCCGCACTCATTTCGGCCAATACCGCGAAGGCACCGGCGGCCTCCAGGGCGGTGGCATCCTCGATGAGCCGTGAAGCCGCTTCAGCCCGGCCCTGAACCCGGAATCCGCCGAGGGCGTTGGTGGACTGCGGGGTAAATCCCACGTGAGCCATCACGGGAATGCCCGCCTGCACCATGGCCCGAACGTGTTCGGCGTAGTAGGCCCCACCTTCCATCTTCACCGCGTGGGCTTCGCCTTCTTTCATGAGGAGAACGGCGCTAGCCACGGCCTGGGCTGGCGATTCCTCGTAGGTCCCAAACGGAAGATCCACGATGACAAGGGCACGTTGAGCCGCTCGGGATACCGCTCGCGTCAGGGGGATGAGCTCATCGAGGGTCACGGGAAGCGTGGATTCATAACCGAAGACGGTGTTTCCCGCCGAATCTCCGATGAGGAGGACCTCGATGCCAGCGGCGTCGAAAATCTCCGCGGTCAAGGCGTCATATGAAGTCAACATCGAGAATCGGTGACCGAGGTCTTTGCATCGCTGGAGATGAGTGGTTCTGACCCGGCGAACCGCGCTGAGCCAGTCATCGGCGTGGGGAGTCTGGTCGTCGCGGTCCTGCAAGTATGAAGCCATGTCCCTCATGATACGTATCCCGCCACTCTTCGCGGTCTGCTATCCACAAGTCGGCAATTTTCCGTAAGGAGCTCGTCGTCTCGGGATAGAGTGAGAAACGGATTCGATCGAGGTCACCGACCGCCAAGGAGAGTCATGGACCGTCAACAAGAATTTGTCCTTCGTACCATCGAGGAACGCGACGTGCGGTTTGTCCGGATGTGGTTTACGGACGTCGTCGGCACCTTGAAGTCGGTTGCCCTTGCCCCGGCCGAGGTGGAGACCGTCTTCGAAGAGGGGCTCGGTTTTGACGGTTCATCGATTGAAGGACTGTCTCGCGTCCATGAATCGGACATGTTGTTGCAGCCCGACCCCTCCACCTTTCAGCTGCTTCCGTGGCGTGGAGAGACGGAACCGACGTCGCGGATGTTTTGCGACATCTTGACCCCCGACGGCGAACCCAGCACGGCCGATCCTCGCGGAGTTCTGAAGCGCATCCTGGCTAAGGCGGGGGACATGGGTTTCACCTGCTACACCTCCCCGGAAATCGAGTTTTACCTGCTCAAGTCCCAAGAGCTGAATTCTGAGGGGCATCCCGAACCCGTAGATCGTGAAGGCTACTTCGACCACGTCTACGGCGGCGTCGTTCAAGACTTCCGTCGTCGGGCAGTCACGATGTTGGAGTCCGTCGGAATCTCCGTGGAGTTTAGCCACCATGAGGGTGGGCCCGGACAAAATGAAATTGATCTGCGACACGCAGACGCGCTTCAAACGGCCGACAACATCATGACTTTCCGTTCCGTCATCAAGGAGGTCGCATTTTCTCAAGGAATCTACGCGACCTTCATGCCCAAACCCTTCACCGAATTTCCGGGGTCGGGCATGCACACGCATTTCTCGCTTTTTGAAGGCGATACCAATGCCTTCTTCGAAGCAGGGGCCGAATACCAGCTGTCTCAGACGGCGCGTCACTTCATCGCCGGAGTCTTGCGCCATGCTCCGGAATTCACCTCTGTGACGAACCAGTTTGTTAATTCCTATAAGCGCCTCTGGGGTGGCGGAGAAGCTCCCAGCTACCTTTCGTGGGGACACAATAACCGTTCCGCACTCGTCCGGGTGCCCTTGTATAAGCCCAACAAGATGCAATCGGCCCGCATCGAATACCGAGGCGTCGATTCCGCGGTCAACCCGTACCTCGGATATGCAGTCATTTTGGCGGCAGGTCTTAAAGGCATCGAGAACGAATACCCCTTACCTGACGCCGAGGACTACGACGTCGCGTCGATGACCGCGGCGGAGCGCCGTAGCCTGGGGCACGATCCTTTGCCTTCCTCCCTGCACGACGCAATTCGTCAAACCGAAGACTCCGAATTCATGGCAGAAACGTTGGGGGAGACGGTTTTCCACCAGTTCCTGCGCAATAAGCAAGACGACTGGACCGCTTATCGCATGGAAGTGACGCCGTACGAGCTGAAGTACAACCTCGGCCTGCTCTGAGATGATGTCGGAAAATTCGGACCGTCCCCACCCCGTGATTCCCGAAGCAAAGAGACACCTCGCTGCGGTCGGTTTCAATGACCTCACCGGCGCCAGTCGGTGGTTAGAATCGCGTGAACTTGAAGGCGTGGACCAGCGTCGTCTCCTCGAGGGGCTCCGGCTCAGTCCGTCCCCTGACGTGGCCTTGAAATCGATCGTGTGGATGTTGGCCGAGGACCCGAACATCGCCCGGTATGTGGAACGGGGAGCTGATGCCGAAGGTTTCTACCGTGTCCTTGGTGCCTCCGAAGCCCTTGGTGAGTTCCTCCGGAGGCACACACAACATGTCGAGATTTTCGATGAGAATCCTGCCCCCTTGCCGGAACCCGAGGAATCGGGCCTCGCCGAGTCTTTGCGGCGCATTTTTCTGACCAGCGTGGGTGCTGACCCTGACTCGCCCTGGCCGGTCGCCCAGGTCACCGGGGAGGACGCCAAGTCGGCGGTTCGCGTGACGTATCGCGATCGTTTGACGCGAATTGCGCTGGCCGACCTCACCTCCGACGATCCCGTGTCCGATATGCCGAAGGTGGGCGCAGCTCTTGCGGATCTCGCTGGCGCCGCCATCGACGGCGCCTTGGCCGTGGCGCGTGCCGAATGCCTTTCCCAGGATCCAGAATCGAAAAATGTGGACATCTCCGTGATCGGCATGGGCAAGTGCGGAGCTAGGGAGCTGAACTATATTTCCGACGTCGACGTCATGTACGCCGTCGGACCCTCCGAGTACGTCGCCCAAGGTGAATCGACGGCGCCCGACGAAGAGACCATGATGCGTCTCGGCACCGAGATGGTGAAAGCCATGACGCCTGTGATCTACGGTGTCGGGCCGGAACCTGGACTGTGGGAAATCGACGCGAACCTTCGTCCCGAGGGCAAGGACGGCCCCTTGGTGCGAACCGTTGATTCACACCGCAGATATTACGAGCGATGGGCGGAAAACTGGGAGTTTCAGGCGCTCTTGAAGGCCCGTCCCATCGCAGGATCTCCGACCATCGGAGCCGAATACCTGGAAGCCATCTCGCCGCGCATCTGGGAGGCTTCGGGGCGAGAAAACTTCGTGGACTCCGTGCAGAGCATGCGCCGTCGAGTGACCAACAATATTCCGCAGGCCGAACGTGAGCGGCAAATTAAGTTGGGACCTGGCGGGCTCCGCGACGTCGAATTCACCGTTCAACTCTTGCAATTGGTGCACGGACGAACTGATGAAAACGTTCGCGATCGTTCGACCACCGCTGCGCTTGCGTCCCTGAGGGAACGGTCTTATGTCGGCCGAGAGCCTGCGGCTCAACTGGACCACGAGTATCGGTGGTTACGCACACTGGAGCACAGAATCCAGCTGCTTCACCTTCGTCGGACACACCTGATGCCGACGAAGGAAGCCGAACAGGCGACCGTGATGCGTGGAATGCGCGGAGTTTCCGACCGCAGTAAGGCTTCTCCAGCGGATCTCCTATCCCGGTGGAAGCGCTCGCAGCGGACCATCCGGGGTCTCCATGAACGACTATTCTTCCGACCTTTGCTGGCCGCGGTGTCCCAGCTATCTCCCGACGACGTCGCCCTCACCCCTCAGGCGGCACAAGACCGGCTTGCGGCCTTGGGTTATCTCGACCCGCGCGGGTCGATGCGCCACATCGAAGCGCTGACGAAGGGTATTTCCCGGCGCGCCGAGATCCAACGGACGATCTTGCCCGTTCTGCTTGGCTGGTTCGCTGCCGGAGTCGATCCGGATGCCGGACTTTTGGGATTTCGTCGGGTGTCCGAGTCCTTGGGGCAAACCCAGTGGTATTTGCGCATGCTGCGGGATTCTCAGGCCGCTGCGGAAAGGCTGTGCGCGATCCTGTCGAGTTCGCGGTACATCACCGATCTTCTGGAAGATGAACCGGAGTCCATTTCGTGGCTGGACCATGATGAGAAGTTGCGTCCCGTGGGATTCGAAGACCTGTGGGCCGAAATCCAGTCCAAAATGTCCAGGCATCCGGATGCTCCGTCAGCGATTCGAATGATCAGGCTGAGCCGACGCCGCGAAATTCTCCGGATCGCGCTCGGAGAGGCCTCGGGAGTGATCGGGCTAGAGGACATCATGAGTGGTTTGGCCGACATCGATCAGGCCACCATCCTGGGCGCCCTTCACGCATCTGAGCGGGAGCTCTACGAAGAAAAGGGCGAAGAAGTTCTCACCGATGTGGCAATCATCGGGATGGGCAGACAGGGCGGCCGCGAGATCGGTTACGGATCCGATGCGGACGTCATGTACGTACACCAGCCCCGAGAGGGCGTCGATGAGACCCGTGCCGTGACGCAAGCCAATGCACTGATCAATCGAAGCATGCAATTGCTGAAGATGCCGATGAAACCTGCGATACGAGCCGAGAAAGCCTTAGAAATCGATGCCGATTTACGGCCCGAAGGCAAGTCGGGGCCGATGGTAAGGACCCTCGATTCCTTCGCGGAATACTACGAGCGTTGGGCGGATACGTGGGAGTTCCAGGCACTCTTGCGCGCACGGCCCTTGGGCGGCTCCGCGGATGTGGGGGAGCGATTCATTCGGCTGGTGGATCCGTACCGGTATCCCGAAGACTTCCCAGAGGAACGGGTACGTCAGATCCAGCGGGTCAAGGCCCGGGTCGAGTCAGAACGCATGCCTCGGGGCGCGGATCCTGCACGCCAGGTCAAGCTTGGACGCGGCGGACTGAGCGACGTCGAATGGTTGGTTCAATTGATCCAACTGCTTCACGCCCACGAGAATCCTTCGCTGAAGACGACGAGCACATTGCGTGCCCTCGAGGAAGCGGTGAAACTCGGGTTGATGGACGCAGAAGACGCCGGCACCCTCGAATCCGCGTGGAAATTGGCGACGCGTATTCGTGGCGCTAACGTCCTCCGAAACGGCAGGGCCTCGGATTCCCTTCCCGGCTCTCGGAAAGACCTTGAGGCCACGGCCAGATGGTGCGGATATGAACCAGGTAGCGCTACCGAGTTGGAAGAGGACTACCTTCGGATTACTCGGCACGCCCGCGCCGTCTTTGAAAAACTCTTTTACCGGCCCCTGGATTAGACGACGATCCGTCTTCCTCGGGCCGATGATGAACCATGGAAAGCGAGAAGAACCTCGTGCGTTTCGCATCCCATATCTCGTCACTCGTTGGCGAGACACCCTTGGTCCAGCTGCAGAGCGTGACCGATGGATTATCCCCAACGGTCCTCGCCAAAATCGAGTATCTGAACCCAGGAGGATCGGTCAAGGACCGCATAGCTTGCCGAATCATTGAAACGGCCGAACGCGAAGGGCGACTGCGTCCAGGTGGAACCATCGTCGAGCCCACGAGCGGCAATACGGGAGTTGGCCTCGCGTTGATCGCCCAACAGCGTGGGTACCGCATGATCTTCGTCGTGCCCGACAAATTCGCCGGAGAGAAGGTCGACGTCTTGCGTGCCTACGGAGCCGAGGTCGTCATGACACCGGCGGACGTTCCACCGGAGGACCCCCGATCCTATTACAAGGTTTCTGATCGGCTGGCCGCTGAAATACCGGGAGCATTCAAACCCAATCAATTTGCCAACCTCAACGGCCCCAGAGCTCATTACGAAACGACTGGGCCGGAGATTTGGCGCGATACCGATGGCCGGGTCACGCATTTCGTCGCAGGTATTGGTACGGGAGGCACCATCTCCGGCACCGGACGCTACCTTCACGAGGTCTCGAACGGTACAACGATGGTGGTGGGAGCCGACCCCGAAGGATCCATTTATTCGGCGGTGGACGGGGAATCACCCCATGGCTTCTTGGTCGAAGGCGTCGGCGAGGATTATTTTCCCGACAGTTTCGACCCTGCGTCGGTGGATCGATACGAGCGGGTTTCAGACGCGGAATCTTTCGCGATGACTCGCCGGCTTGCACGGGAGGAAGGCCTTTTGGTGGGAGGCTCGAGCGGAATGGCTGTGGTCGCGGCGCTCCGAGTCGCGCAAGGTCTGGGGGAGGACGACGTCGTGGTGGTTCTCCTGCCGGATCACGGACGAGGTTACTTGAGCAAGATATATAACGACGATTGGATGACCGCTCACGGTTTCGTCGAGGGAACCTCCGTGACGTCAACCGATGGGTAGCCTCGTCACACGATTGCTCCGTCGTCGGATTGTGTTTGGATGAGATCATGGGCACATTGATCTACAACACCACGACGATCATCATGGGGGACCGCCATTTGGCGCAACTCCGGGAACAGGTGCTGCACCTGGCCAAAGTATCTTCGGAGCTGATCACGATCAAAGCTCCCAATCATGGGGGAACCATCGTGTTGTTTTATACCCCGGGTGTTCCCCTCGAATTCCGCTTTGACTCGACGGAGGGGGAAGTGCTGACCGACGCCGACCGTCGTAGAATCCATCGCTTTTTCGATGAATCGGAACGGCTGCGGACCGCATTCGTCTTCGACTAACTCTGCCTCAGCAGAGGAACCGCACCGGCCCGGTGGTGGGCCGCAATGCTTTTCGTGGCACATGAAGCGCCCTTGAGGCGAGTCAGTTGGCGAGGCGCCGTCCGCGAGCGTTGGCTAACAGGTTCGTTACCCATATTTCTCCGGAACTTTCCAGAATGAGTCGCTACGGTCAAATTCGCACACTCGTTCAAAGTTTTAAGGAGTAACAATGAACGATCTGACTATGACCAAGGAGCCGACGTCTCGAGCTGTTCGGCGGAAAATCATCCTCACCATGGTCGTGAGTATTCTGACTCTCTCTGGTGCGATTGCTCCGGCTCATGCACTCAATGGCGGAAATCGTCAGGCCGCTCCCGGTAATTCCTCCGATGTTCTTGATAGCAAGGGGAATCCTCTCATTTCGGGAAACTACTACAAGGTTTACGACAATAGCCGTAAGACGGACGTTTGTTTTCAGAATGATTTCTTCCACATGTGGACTCTTGGAGGAATTTGCCCGGGCGTGGACCCGTATTTCAAGATCACGGCTCAAGGGGCCAAGGACGGTGAGAAAATCTCTATCCACGACAGAATTAAAATAGAATCAACTACCGTCAACGAATTCTGGGGGTGGGAGCCCGTTACCGACACCTACATCATGCGATCCGAGGACAAATCAGGCACGTTCAGTATGGACTCGGACAACCTTCCCGGGCGATCCACCATTCACCTGAGGGACGATACCGTCGGTGATAGTGGGAATTTTATTGCTGATAACGATGTTCATGGATACGACCCCGAATATAAACAATATGCCGTATCGTTCTCCTTTGCGCCAAGGGAGTCGTGACGTTGGGAAGTGCCTCAGTAAATTGCTCCGTCGTCTCCAACTCTTGCTGAGCGGCGCTCTCATGATCTGTGGGCGACATGACAAATAGGGGGTAGGGCGCAGTGCCCTACCCCCTCAGTCTTGCCAGACTTGAGAGACTTTTAGACTCCGTAATAGAGCTGGAATTCCAAAGGATGCGGTACGAGAGCCAGAGGAGTCAGCTCATTCTCGCGCTTGTACGAAATCCAGGTTTCGATGAGGTCTTCGGTGAAGACGTCTCCGGCCAGCAAGAATTCATGGTCTTCTTCCAGGGCATCGAGGGCTTCACTCAAGGAGCCTGGAGCAGTCTTGATGTCCTTGGCCTCTTCCGGGGGAAGCTCGTACAGATCCTTATCGATCGGCTCCGGCGGTTCAATCCGATTGCGGATTCCGTCGAGGCCTGCCATGAGCTGCGCGGCGAAGGCCAGATAGGGGTTGCAGGAGGGATCCGGCGCACGGAATTCCAGGCGCTTGGCCTTCGGGTTGGAGCCCGTAATGGGGATGCGGATGCCGGCCGAGCGGTTGCCCTGCGAGTACACCATGTTGACCGGCGCCTCGAAGCCTTTGACCAGGCGCCGGTACGAGTTAACGGTCGGGTTGGTGAAGGCGAGAACCGCGGAGGAGTGCTGCAGGAGGCCGCCGATGTACCAGCGGGCAAGGTCAGACAGGTTGGCGTACCCGCGCTCGTCGAAGAACAGAGGTTCGCTGCCCTTCCACAGTGACTGGTGGCAATGCATGCCCGAGCCATTGTCACCGAAGACGGGCTTCGGCATGAAGGTCGCCGACTTGCCGAAGGCATCTGCAACGTTCTTGACGACGTACTTGAACTTCAGGAGGTCGTCGGCCGCCAAAGTCATGGTGTTGTACTTGTAGTTGATTTCGGCCTGTCCGGCGGCCCCTACCTCATGGTGTGAGCGTTCAACTTCCAAGCCGACCTCGTCCAGCGTGACGGAGATGGCGTCGCGCAGGTCAGCCTGCTTGTCTTGAGGGGATACCGGGAAATATCCGCCCTTCGTCAGGGTCTTATTGCCCTGGTTGCCGCCTTCTTCTTCACGGCCGGAATTCCACGGGGCTTCGTCGGAATCGACACGGTAAAAAGTGTGCTCGGGGGAGACCTGGTAGCGAACGTCCTCGAAAATGAAGAATTCAGCTTCGGACGCAAAATTGGCGACGTCGGCGATTCCCGTTGAGTTCAGGTAGGCCTCGGCACGTTCGGCAACGCCACGCGGATCGCGGTGGTAAGGCTCGCCCGTGCGGGGGTTCACGATCGAGCAGGTCAAAACAAGGGTCTTTTCAACGCGGAAAGGATCGACGAAGGCCGACTTGGGATCAGGGATCAGCTGCATGTCAGATTCGGCGATTCCCTGGAATCCACGAATGGAGGACCCATCGAAGAGCTGTCCGTTCACGAAGAAGTCATCATCCACGGACTTCGCCGGAAGGTTGAAGTGCTGCTGCACACCAGGCAGGTCGGTGAAGCGGATGTCGACGAAGACGACATCTTCATTCTGGATGTAATCCAGCACTTCTTGGGCATTTTCGAACATGGTCGGAGTTCTCCTTAGATTGCTCAACGCGATCACACCCGACAACCCTTCGAACGAGGCTGTCTGCGTGTTTTCTGTTGCTCAGGTTAAGCCTGGAACGTTGCCCTGCTGTATCTGCTATGTTTCCGGCACGTAACAGCGTGGCTCAATCCCAACGGCGCTCCGGCAACGGTGCGACCACCTGTCCCACCATAACCCGAGTCACTATGCCGTTTCGTTATCCTGGACTTTATGGCATCCACTCGAAATTCGGCCGACGGCGCTGGGTCACCCGATACCTCCCACCGCGCGACGTCCTCGGCGCGGCCCGACAGCGATTACCCTGGCAGTAGATTCGGCCGTCCGGAGACGGGGCGTGGCTCCCTCGCCAGAGTGCCACGAAGAATCGTGGCGTTGTTCATCGACTGGTTTCTCTGCCTCGGCATCACCCACCTCGTGGTGGGCGGAGGAGACTCATGGGCGCATTCGCTGATGGTATCTGGCGTCTTCTGGGTGTATCAGGGGCTTCTGGTTGGCGTCATGGGCCATTCCGTGGGGCATCTCATCTGCGGGATGCAGGTGCAAACCCTGGACGGGGAACCGGCTGGATTCGGTCGAGCCTTCATACGTGGCCTCTTGGTGACGCTCTTCATCCCGGTCTTGATCGTTGACGGCGACGGGCGTGGCCTTCACGACCGCGTCGTCGGAACGGTCCTGGTTCGCATTCGTTAGCCGGCCCAACGTCTTTCGTACACACAAAAGTGGCGGGGACCGATCGTCGTGATCGGTCCCCGCCACTTATTCAAGACACGGAATTAACGTCCGCGAAGTCCCTTACGGTCAGGGCGGGCCTTCATCGGATCCACACCCTTAGGCATCGGCATTCCCTTATTGAGCGAAGCCAGGCGGTTATTGACCGCGTGGACTTCTTGCTGAGTCAGGTTCTTCGGGTACTTCTTCATCGTCTTGGTAATTTTCTTCAAGGGAACCTGGCCCTCACCGTTACCGGACTTGATGACGTGCACGGGAACATTGGGGGCAACGCGGTTGAGCTTCTTCTTTTCCTGCGCCACCAATGAATTAACCCGACTTGCTGGGCCTTCCGTGACGAGCACGACGCCGGGCCGGCCCAAAGCGCGGAATGCGAGATCCTGGGTGCGCGGATTCACCGCGACGGGCTGTTCCTCAACAATCCAACCGCGGCGCAAGGTCGACAAGGCAGCACCGGCAGCTCCTGGCTGGCCCTCAATTTGCCCGAAGGCCGCTCGTTCGGCTCGCCTCGACAAAATGATGACGCAGGCTAGGGCAGCGACCGGAACACCGATGATGAGCCAGGTGATCCAGTTATTCAATAAGACGCCGACAAGCAGGAAGACCAGCAGAATCACGAGCGCGACGGTCAGGAGGATCCAACCAATGTTGGGATCCGACTTCCTGGTCATCGTGAAGAGCTGCTTCATCTGAGCAAAATATCCAGGCTTATCGCCCTTCTTCTTTCGCTTTTCGGCACGCTTTTCTTCACGCGTGAGCTTGCCGTTCTTGGCACTCTGTGACGACACGTTGATTTCCTCGTTGATTTTGGGTGTGGTGGCACGGGTTGCCCCGGGATTCGGGACCATTCTACGGGAGGAGAATTCCCGCGGGGAACACTACCCGGCCATGGCACGACGCCGTCGGCGGGGTTGCCGACGGCGTCGTGAAGAAAACAGGAGGCTTACAGGCCGGCTGCGACGAGAGACGACGCTTCCTGGCGGGCCGAACCGGTGTCTTCGATGTGGGCGAGATGCTCCGGAATGGGGCGGCCCATCTTCTCCATCGCCCGAGCCCAGAGGCGACCCGCACGGTAGGACGAACGAACCATTGGCCCGGCCATGACGCCCAGGAATCCGATTTCCTCGGCGGCCTGGGACAATGCCACGAATTCTTCCGGTTTAACCCATCGATCAATGGGGTGGAAGAGCGGTGACGGCCGGAGGTATTGCGTCAGCGTAATGATATCGGTTCCGGCGTCGTGAAGATCGCACAGAGCCTCATATACTTCCTCGTTGGTTTCGCCCATGCCGAGGATCAAATTGGACTTGGTGATCATCCCGCGATCTTTGCCATGCGAGATGGTATCCAGGGAACGCTCGTAGGTGAAAGCGGGGCGGATCTTTTTGAAAATCCGAGGAACGGTTTCCACGTTATGGGCGTACACCTCGGGTTTTGCATCGACGATCATGTCCAAACGATCTGGCTTGCCTTGGAAATCGGGAATCAGGATTTCCACGCCAGTGTTGGGGTTCATCTCGTGGATCGCTTCGATGGTTTTCGCATAATGTAACGCGGAACCGTCGTCGAGATCGTCACGGGCGACCCCGGTCACCGTGGCGTAGCGGAGATCCATCTTCTGGATCGAGCGGGCGACCTTCACGGGCTCCAAGGGGTCCAGAGGAGCGGGGCGACCTGTGGCGATATCGCAAAAATCGCATCGACGCGTGCACGTGTCACCCGCGATGAGGAACGTTGCCTCGCGATCTTCCCAACATTCGTAGATATTGGGACAGCCTGCTTCTTCGCACACCGTGTGTAGACCTTCGCTTCGAGCCATGCTCTTGAGCTCTTGATACTCGGGACCCATCTTTGCGGTGTTTTTCAGCCACGACGGCTTTTTCTCGATGGGGACCTGAGCATTGCGCGATTCCACGCGCAGTAGGCGGCGTCCTTCAGGGGCGATAGTCATGGATTCTCCTTCATGGTCGTGAAACCGCAACGAGGGATCGGTGCGGATCAGACCTTTGACGGTCCGACACGAGGCGTAAACGACGCAGCAAGTCGGTCTGCATTGGCCAGAAGCTCTGTCTCGACTTGGTCAACAACATCGGACGGCGAAATGTTCCGCCCCAGTTGTTCGCTGATCGTCGTGACGGAGGCATCCGTGATGCCGCACGGAATGAAGTTTGCAAAAGAACTGAGATCATTGTTGCAGTTCAGTGCGAAGCCGTGCATGGTCGTTTTCTTGGCGACGCGGATACCGATGGCGGCAATCTTCCGATCTGGTTCGATCCCTTCACCACGGACCCAAACTCCCGATCGTCCCTCAACGCGTTCACCCTTGACGCCCAAGTCGCACACGACCTTCATGAGGATCTCTTCCAAGATCCGGACGTAGCGGACCACATCGAAGGGCTCGGGAAGCTTGACGATGGGGTAACCGATCAGCATGCCGGGGCCGTGCCACGTGAGCTTCCCACCGCGATCGATGGGAACGACGTCGGTGCCGTCCTGTGGATATTCGTGCTTTTCAGTTCTTTTGCCGGCCGTATAGACCGGGGGATGTTCCAACAGAAGAACGGTGTTATCCCGTTCCTCGTTGCTGACGCTGCTGTGGATCTCTTCCTGCAGTGCGAGGGCTTCACGATAGTCCACGTACTCGGGCGCGAGACCAACCCGATTCATGACCAAAGACATGGGTTAACCCTACCGCCGGGACATGAGGCGGCTAAATCTCCAGACACGAATGTCCCGCGAAATGGTTGAAACCTGTGGATAACGTGATGAGACTCATGCCAACGGGTGTACACCTATGCGCATGACTATTGCGACAACAGGACATCCAGCCCCGTTCGGACCAGCCCTGTCTGGTTTGGAACGGTATCGGTTGATACAAAAATTGGAGCAGGAGGAAGGTCGATCCTCGTGGTACGCGAAGCTACGGGAGGCGGACCACGAGGGGCAGGTCGGTGATGCCGATGATGCCGGCGGGCTCGAGGGCAGAGTCCGGCGTCGGACCGAGATCGAGCGGCTGCTCTGTGTCTACGCACCGCCAAGCGGTGACATCGATGACCTTTCCGAGGCTGCGGCCCGATGGGGAGCCACAGTGGCCTCCGAATCGGTAGGCATGCGTCATCCGCATATCCTGTACACCCACGATGCTTCCGCCAGCGATCCATTGTGTCCGCTGATCGCCTTAGAGTTTCCCGACGGCGGAACCTTGGCCAGGTTATTGGACGCCCGCGGAAAGGTAGAACCTGGTGAGTGCGCGCAGATTGTCAATGGAGTCGGGCGGGCCTTGAGCTGGTTGCATGGGCGCGGAATCGTGCACGGAAATATTCGGCCAACCGAAGTGCACTTTTCGGTCTCGGGCGTCCCCCTCATCAAGCCGCCGTGGTCGGATCCGTGGCGGGAACGACCAGAGTCGGGTCCTGGGGCCGTGGCCTTAGAGGTTTTTGATTTCGCGGCGATGATCTGGCGAATGCTGACGGGCCGTGCTCCGGGTCCGAGTGTGTCCCGATTTCCGCTTCCTATGGTCTGCCCGTCAACGCCCCGTCCGGTCGTTGATGTCTTAGAGTCGGCCCTGAATGATTCCCCCGAGTCGAGGCCGGACGTGAGGGAGGTGGTTCTCGCCGTAACGGGGGCTTGGGAGTCGATGCCGCTACCGCTCAGGCAGGCAGCGTATCCGGAATTCGTGCGACGCCTGCCGGTGGAAAATGTTTCGGGTTCCGTTCACTCCAAAACGCAGCACACGCCACTCTGGGGTGGAATCGAACGGGTGCGTGCGGCTTCCCGCGGACGTGGAGGGGCCCGGATTTCTGATCGATCGAAACCAACAGGCGAAGAAAAAACTCGTACGGTCCCGGATGGTCAATCGTTCGTCAAGGCCAGGGTTGCTCGGAGCCTGCCCCATGGCCGGTTCCCCGCCTCGAAGCGTTCACTCATCCTGGCAGGTGCCGTTGCGATGGCTGCCGGCGGGGCAATGCTCGGCAGCCGATGGTGGGTTGAGGAGCCTCAGGCGACGAACTCCCTGGGCCACAGTCAGCCTTCAGCAGAAGCCTCCGACGGGCTCATACCCAGGCCGTCAGGCATGGAACCGGCGAAAAGTGAAAATGGCGACGAGGGGCAACTGACATCGGAGATTACCTCACTGTTTGAGGCTCGAGATAGAGCCTTGAGGGACGCCGACGCGGAAAAGATCGCCCTCTACGCGGAACGGGGTGGAGCCGTGGAGCAACAAGACCTCAAGCTCATCCAAGAACTCCACACGACAAAGACTCGGTGGCCGGACCTTCATAGCGCTGTGTCTGACATCCAGGTTGAGAAGGTCGCCGATGAACGGGCCGAAGTGGTGGTCACCCTGACGGTGACAGGCTGGAACGGCCCCACAGCCCAGGAACCGAAGCCTCAACACAACGAAGCCGGCGCCTCGTCCCAGAGAATCCGCATCGGACTGGGACGAGCCACCGGCTCGTGGAAGTTCTCGGACGTTACTCCGATGGGAACGTGAAAATTAGTTCCAGAGAGTGGCCACGGCAATGTTGATGAGAGCGAGGCCGCCGACAGAGTGAGCGATTCCGGTAGGAACTGCTTCCCCTGCCTTGTACTTGCGTTGCCCAATGAACGCGGTGACCGCGATGGCCAAGCCAATCACAAGTTTGACTCCGAGCTTGGCGTGGTTCACGACGCCGTCGCCCATTTCGAGCATTCCCCACATGAGGATGCCCGTGACGAGTTGAAGTAACGCGGCGTAGAACTGCACGGGGACCACGCGCGGCGGCTTGAAATTTGCGACCCAGAGACCGAAGACGAGGGCGGCCCCCAGGATGTGGAGGAACAGGAAGATGGACATCAGAACAGACATACATCAATTCTAGAACGTTTCTAGCTTTTTGGCGTCATAGTGTCAGTAAAAACTGGTGGGGTTTGACACGTGGTGCGAGGTTAACGCATATGAGGCTGCTACCCCTTCGGGGCGGCCGCCTCATATGCGTCGTCGGTCGGAGCCTTACAGGCCAACCTCAGACTCGAACTTGCCTTCCTCAAGGCGCTTCTTCAACGTCGAGAGGAAACGACCGGCGTCGGCGCCGTCGACCAATCGGTGATCGTAGGTCAGCGACAGGTAGCACATCTGACGGATCGAGATCGTGTCGTTGCCTTCCTCGTCGGTGACGACGACGGGGCGCTTGACGATCGATCCGGTCCCCAAAATGGCAACCTGCGGCTGGTTGATGATCGGGGTGTCGAAGAGAGCCCCGAAGGAACCGATGTTCGTGATGGTGAACGTTCCACCGGAGAGCTCATCGGGTCCGATCTTGCCGGATTTGGTGCGCTCGCCGACGTCGGCGATCTTCTTGGCAAGGCCTGCCAAGTTGAGATCTCCGGCGTTGGAAACAACCGGGACCAACAGCCCACGCTCGGTATCCACGGCGATGGCGATGTCCTCGGAGTCGTGGTACGTGATCTCCTTGGCATCAGCATCGTACGAGGCATTCAGCTTGGGGTGCTGCTGCAATGCTTCCGCAACGGCCTTCGCGAAGAAGGGGAGGAAGGTCAGCTTGGCGCCCTCACGAGCCTGGAAGGAGTTCTTGGCGCGTCCACGAAGCTTGGCAACGCGGGTCATGTCGACCTCGGTGACCTGAGTCAGCTGCGCAGACACATCGAGGGATTCCTTCATCCGCTTGGCGATGGTCTGACGGATCCGGGGGGCCTTCTCCGTCTTGCCGCGCTTCTCGGTGTCTACGGCCGGGGCCTTCGGGGCGGGAGCCTCAGACGAAGGTGCCGCGGACTGCTGAGGAGCTGCACTTTCGGAAGACTTCTTGGCATCCACGGCCGCCTGAACGTCCTGTTTCCGGATCCGGCCACCAACGCCTGAACCCTTGATGGTGTTCAGGTCAATGCCCTCCTGCTTAGCGAGCTTACGCACCAGCGGGGTGACGTAAACTTCACCGCTCTGCGAGGAAGACTCCTGCTTGGGTTCGGACTTCGGAGCCTCCTGCTTGGGGGCTTCCTGCTTCGGAGCTTCGTCCTTGGGGGCTTCCTGCTTGGGAGCCTCCTGCTTCGGTGCTTCTTCCTTCGGAGCCTCTTCCTGAGCGGCGGAGTCATTCTTCGAAGAATCAGATGCAGGCGCGGAAGATCCTTCAGCACCGACGATTGCGAGAACCTGACCGACCTCGGCCTCTTCGTCTTCGTCAACCTTGATTTCCAGCAACGTGCCGGCAACAGGGGAGGGAATCTCGGTGTCGACCTTGTCCGTGGACACCTCGACGAGAGGTTCGTCAACCTCCACGGAATCACCGATGGACTTGAGCCAACGGGTCACGGTCCCTTCGGTGACGGACTCACCAAGAGCCGGCAAAGTGACTTCCTGTCCTTCGCCCCCGGCGGACCCGGAAGAATCGGACTTCTGCTCAGATGCGGCAGGAGCCTCTTCCTTCGGAGCCTCTTCCTTCGGGGCTTCTTCCTGGGCAGGCTCTTCGGCCGGTGCCTCTTGAGCAGAGGATTCGTCCGAAGAAGAATCATCTGAAGATCCGGCTCCTGAACCGTCGCCAATTCGTACGAGGGGCGCGCCGACCTCGACTTCTTCGTCCTCGTCGACCAGGATTTCCTCGATCGTTCCGGCAACGGGGGAAGGCACCTCGGTGTCCACCTTGTCCGTCGAGATTTCGACTAAGGGCTCGTCAACCTCGACGGTGTCGCCGACGGACTTGAGCCAGCGGGTCACGGTTCCTTCGGTGACAGATTCGCCCAGTGCGGGCAGTTCTACGGTTTCAGACATCGTCTCTTCCCGTTCTCCTTATGAATATTGCCTGTGTGATGAGTGTTTATCTCGGTAGGATCGCGGCGATCAACCGTGCAACGGGTGACCGGCCAGGGCCATAGCGGCCTCGCCGAGTGCCTCGTTCTGCGTCGGGTGTGCGTGGATGAGCTTGGCGACGTCCTCTGGGTAGGCTTCCCAGTTGACGATGAGCTGAGCCTCGCCGATCTGTTCACCGATGCGCTTGCCGATGGCGTGAACACCAATGATGGGGCCATCTTTTTCGCGCACGAACTTGATGATGCCGTTGGCGCCGAGGATCGAGCTCTTGCCATTGCCGGCCAGGTTGTATTCGGAGACCTCGATGTTGTCGTCGCCGAACTTCTCCTTGGCCTTGGGCTCGGTGTAACCCACGGAAGCGATCTCGGGGTCAGAGAACGTGACCTTGGGGATGTTGATGTCTTCCACAATGACCGGGTTGAGGCCGGCGATTTCCTCGGCAAGGAAGATGCCCTGCTGGAAACCACGGTGAGCCAGCTGCAAACCGGGGACGATGTCGCCCGCGGCGTAGATATTTCCGACGCCGGTGTGAAGGCGTTCGTCGGTGATGACAAAGCCACGGTCCATCGTGACACCGGCTTCTTCGAAGCCCAGTCCTTCGGTGTTGGGGCCACGGCCGACCGCCACGAGGACGATATCGGCTTCGAATTCCTTGCCGTCGGTCAGAGTGACCTTGGCGCCGTTGTCGTCCTGCTCGACCTTTTCAAAGAAGGTGCCGAGGTTGGACTTGATCCCGCGCTTCTTGAAATTGCGTTCGAGGACCTTGATGATCGAGGGATCCTCATTCGGTACGAGGTGGGGCAAACCCTCGATGATGGTGACGTCTACGCCCATCGAGCGCCACATCGAAGCAAATTCGGAGCCGATGACGCCGCCGCCGAGGATGATCGCCGACTTCGGCAAGTAATCCATCTCTAGCGCTTGGGTAGAGGTGAGAACCCGACCGCCAATTTCGAGACCGAAAGTCTTTGAAATCGAACCGGAGGCGAGAATGATGTGCTCACCGGTGTATTCGGTGCCATCGACGTCGATGGTGTTCTTACCGGTCAGCTTTCCCTTGCCGTTAATGACGGTGACGCCGCGCATCTTGAGAAGCCCCTGAAGTCCCTTGAACTTTCCGGAGATGATGCTGTCTTTGTAGTCACGGATCTTGGACATGTCGATGCCCTCAAAGCTGACCTTGACACCGTATTTCTCGGATTCGCGGGCTTCTTCCGCGACCTCCGCGGAGTGGAGATACGCCTTCGTAGGGATGCAACCCCAGTGCAAGCAGGTACCTCCGACCTTTTCCTTTTCGATGAGCCCGACGGAGTAGCCGAGCTGAACCGAGCGAAGAGCGGCGGCGTAGCCCGCGCTACCGCCGCCTAGAATGAGAATGTCGAAAGCATTTGCCGAATCGGCCACGTGGACGCTCCCTCGCGTTGGGTACAGGCCCGAAGGCCTGTCGCTGATGTTGAATCATTGTCTAGCTTATATCCCTGGTCGGCCAGGTCTCTACTTAACGCCACGGAAGACAAAACGCCCCTTCGAGAGGATCATCACACCTCGAAGGGGCTTTTTGCCATAGTGAACGGGCCTTAGGTCAGGCTTCGGAGAGGTCCTCCAAGAGGCTCACCAACGTGGCGACCGAAGCGCCCGTGCCGTTCTTGGGGACGAATCCACGAGCCGATCCTTCGTTGTACGCGGGGCCGGCAATGTCCAGATGGGCCCAGGGAATCTTCTTTCCCTCACGTTCGCCGACGAACTCCTGGAGGAACAAGCCCGCGATGAGCATTCCGCCGTCGCGACCGGAACCGATGTTCTTAAGATCGGCGGCCTCGGTTTTCAATTCAGCGCGCATGTAGCTCGGCAACGGCATCGGCCAAAACGGCTCACCGGCTCGTTCGGACGCTTCGAGGACTTGTCCGCGGAGCTGCTCATCGCCCATGACAGCGGCGTAGCGCGTCCCCAAGGCGACCATCTGGGCGCCCGTGAGGGTGGCGACGTCGAGCAGGTAGTCGGGCTCTGCCTCGGAGGCGTAGGCCAAGCCGTCCGCCATGACCAGTCGGCCTTCGGCATCCGTGTTAAGCACCTCGACGGTGGTGCCGCCGCGCATGCTCAGCACGTCATTCGGTTTCGTCGCCGAGCCGGAAGGCATATTTTCGGCGATGCAGAGGTAGCCCGTGATGCGAATCGGGAGCTCAAGCTCGGCTGCCGCTGCGACGGCGTTGAGAACCGCAGCGGCCCCGCCCATGTCGCACTTCATCGTCATCATGGCCGAGCCAGGCTTGATGGAAAGACCACCCGAATCAAAGGTGATGCCCTTGCCGACCAACGCGACGCTCTTGACGGGATTCTCAGGTTCGTAGGTGACCTCAACCAGTCGCGGTGGGCGTTCGGAGCCCTTTCCAACACCCAAGATGCCGCCAAACCCGCCCTCTTCGAGGGCCTTTTCGTCCAGGACGGTGCAGGAGACCCGGTCAATTCCGGAGACTCGCTCGACGGCACGGTCGGCAAAGACCTGGGGATAGAGGTCATTGGGGGCTTCATTGACGAGCCTGCGGGCCGAATCGACCGCTTCGCCCAGAATAAGGGCCCGCTGGAAGATCTCCATGGTGCCTTCGGAATCAACGTCGCTGACGATCACGACGTCGGAGACGGGCTCTTTCTCCAGGACGTCCTGGGCCGTACGGCGTCCGGCATCAAAGAATGCGCCAAAGGCGGCGCCTTCTGCGAGGGCGGAGACCTCAGACAGGGTCGAGGCCGGGAGATTCAGGGCGACCGATTCGAAGTCGATCAGCTGGCGGACCGCACTGCCGGCGGCTGAGCGAAGGGCATCGAGACGTTCGGGGCCTGTTTCGGCTAGAGACCCCAGACCGATGAGGGCCAACAGGAATGGCCCTTCTTCGCCGTAGCTAGGAAGCCTTAAGAGCTGGTCGGCCGTGCCTTGATGGCCCAGGTCTTCGAGGCTCGATTCGAGGGACTCGACGCTGGCTTCATCGAGGGCGGATGGGGTGAGCTGGGGGCCTTCAGGGCCTTGTACGACGCCGATCACCAAGACCTGAGCGTCAATATTTTCCAGTTCCGGCTCGACCAATGAAAATGCGAGTTCTGTGGACTCCGTCAAACCATGCTCCTTGTATTAGCTGGATAGGTGTTACCTGAATGAGGTATTCCGGTGAATGCGACGTGCAACGATGCGCGGCGTATCACAAGCGTCGGAGGAAATACTCAGGACGTCCCGGGGGTTATGCCTGTACGACCCTTAGTGCTTCCCCCTGACCCCAAGCCTAGGCCTTGAAACTGGTCACCGAGGGGGAATATGGGGATAATTTGTGAAATCCGCAGTAGGGACTACTTGTGGTACCGCTGTCGTCGACGAGGTAGAGGGATAGCTGATGCAAGATCCACAGAAGCTGTATTTGGGGCATCCAGGTCTGCTCAATGACCCCCGGCTGAAGGGGCTTGACCTGGTGGTGGCCCTGACTGGCTTCGCTGAAGCAGGATTCACGGCTCAGCAAGTCTCCGAGGCGATCTTGGCGGAGTTGCAGACTGAGGAAATCGTGGAGTTCGACGTCGATCAGCTCTACGACTATCGCTCCCGTCGGCCGGTCGTGAAATTCCTCGAGGATCATTTCGAGGACCTCTCCTTGCCGGAACTGAAGCTTTACGCTGTGACGGATGGGCTGGGCCAACCGTTCCTCCTGCTTGCGGGGCCTGAGCCCGACCTGCAATGGCAACGGTTTAGCAAGGCAGTCACGGACCTGGCGGAGAAGATGGAAGTCCGTCTTGTCGCCTCCATCGCCTCGATGCCGATGCCTGTTCCGCACACGCGGCCATTGCCCGTCACGGCTCATGGAAACCGAAACGACCTCATCCAAGGGATCTCACCGTGGAAGCCGCTCGCCGAATTGGGCGCATCGGCAGGTCACCTGTTGGAGGTGGACTTCTCCCAACGTGGTTTCGACACGGTCGGGTACACGGTGAATGTTCCTCAGTATCTGTCCGAGGCGGAGCTTCCCCAAGCGGCTGTGACGGCTTTAGAACATCTCAGCGCCGCGACGAAGCTCAACCTCCCGACGGACCGGCTCAGGGAGGCCGGGCGAGAGGTCGAGCAACAAATTAATGACCAAGTCAACGGGTCCATCGAAGTGCAGAGCATCGTCAACCACTTGGAAAAGCGGTATGACGAGACCATGACGGACGCATCGAAGAGGTCTTTGCTTGCGCGCGACGAATCAGAGATTCCGGATGCCGACGAATTGGGCGAAACCATCGAGCGGTTCCTGGCCGAGCACGAAGACGACGAACACAACGATCACTGAGTTGAACGCCCTCTTCGCGAGAATCGTCATCCACAAGATGGCGATTCTCGGCGTTTAACGGTCCCTTCATCACAGGGAACTGCCCGAACGGGATTTACGGTGAATCGGCGTCGCCCGATCTGGTCATTCTGTGCGGCATGACATCAACACATGATTCACGCATGACCACGCGACAGTTGAACACGGTGGCGCGAACGCCGGAAGACATCTTGGCCTACATGGTGCATGCCTTGGGGTACTGGCCGAGAAATTCCCTTGTTGTCCTAGGAGCCTCGGACGGGCGTCTAGGCCCTTGCCTTCGCGTCAACCTGCCGACCCATGACTCCAGCTTTGAGTCGTGGTGCCAAACCATGCGAGGCATGATTCAGCCGATCGAAGACGCCGAGTCCACAGCGGTGGTATTCGCGGCAGCCTTTGCGGAGACCACAAGTTGCTCCGCAGTCGAAGAAGGTGGAGGAACCGCCGGCTCCAATCCTGAGGAGGCTATTCCAAACTCGTTCTTGTGCGAAACATCGACGGTTTTGTCTCTCCTCGCGACCCGAGCCACGATCATTCGCGCTGGCCTTCACGCTCCGGGCGCTTGGGTGGTCGATGTGGACGCTGGGCGGTGGGGCTCGGTCATTGTTGAGGAAGCGAATCCAGGAGAGGCCGACGGGGAACGGCGTGAGATGGTCTCGGTGTTACGCGTGGGTTCGCATCTGAAAGGTCTCAGGTCCCGTCGGCACGAGTGGCTGGTAGAGCCACAGGGAAATCTCGAATCGATTCTGACCAGCCCAGTTGGCGTGGCACTTGCAGTGGAAGGTTACTCCTTGCGCGAGGCAGAGCATGCTGTTGCCGACCACTGCATCTTCCCAGGGGCGTTGGATGTACGGTCCGCGGTGGGGCCAAATGAAGAAGGACGACTCTGCGCCGCCTCACGGGCGGAACTACGAGCCGTCCGGGGGAGTGACGTGTCTCTGTATCGGCTCGACGCCGAGTTGACTCGTTTGGCGGAATCGTTCCGGGGCCAGCCCAGGCCACGAAACGCAATGCTCGACGCCGTTCCGACGGTGGACGAGGCGGCGCTGACGTCTCTGGCGACAACAATCGGCGACGTTGCTGGACTGCATAGTGTCCTAGTGCTGACGGCATGCAATCGCCGAGCCGCTGAACTATTTTCTCGAGGTATGCGGGGCGATCTCCGACAGGTCGTCGACGGGACGAGCATCGGGGCACGCATCGTGACCGGACGGCACCGCATCCCACCAAACAGAGACCGTATGTTGGCCGCAAGAGTGCTCCTGAGCATCGTGGAGTACTTCGCGGAGCCGGAATCTCAAGATTTTGCTCGAGTGGCCAATGCGTATTTGAGCTGGTTCTTCGGGCTGAGTAGTCAGGCGCATCGTTACTTGGAAGAAGTCCAAACTCTTGCCGGGATGGAACACGCGCTCTTGTGTCGACGACTCATGTCGCTCACTCCGATCCCGGCGTGGTTAGGCGGGTCTGGTCACACGTCGGTTAACGAATAGGTCCATGGGAAAAACTCTGACAGAATGTGTCTCCGAAGACCCCGTCTTGTCCGTGACGCAATGCGTCCACGCGGAATCGCAGACTTGGTAAATGTGCCCGGGAATAAACGCGGAAGTGACCTCGTTATTTCTCAGGTACGGCCTTGCGAGTTGCGCGCGGCTGACCCTCTATAGGGTCGGCGCAGACTTGACAGGGTCATAGGTGTTTTACGCGCCTGTGCATACACGACAGGGAAGAAAGGTTTTTGAGTGTCACCTGCTGCACGCAAAAAGTCAGAGTCCGGCGATACCAAGGTCAAAGGCAAGGCCTCGGCAACAGCCGACGCTGGGACGACCGCCGGCGCCGTGACGTCGTCAAAAACCGCGAAGTCCTCAAAGGCCACCGCGCAGACCAAGAGTAAGGCCAAGCCGGCTACCAAGAAGTCTCCGGCTAAGACGGCGTCGCGTCAGAAAGCCACCTCCGAGACGGTGGGTGTGGCTAAGACGGAGGCTGCCGAATCGAGCGCCGCGAATTCAGAACCAACGTCGCGGGACGTTGAAGAGCTTGCCCCCACCTCGACGACCTCGGAAGAGCCTGAGGGTGCCGAGGAAATCGACCGCGACGAGACCCCCGTCGCCGACGACGCCGACAAGGAAGAGAAGAAAACCGTCGCCGCAAAGGGCAACGGATTCGTCATCTCCACCACCGACGACGACGATGAGCCGGCTCAGAGGGTTATTGCTCCAGGCGCTACTGCTGACCCCGTCAAGGATTATCTCAAGCAGATCGGCAAGGTCTCCTTGCTCAATGCAGAGCAAGAAGTTGACTTGGCCATGCGCATTGAGGCTGGTCTTTATGCTGAGCACAAGCTCAAGGACCGCGCGGATGAACTCAGCTCGCAAGAGCGCAAAGAGCTGCGCTGGGTCATTCACGACGGAAAGCGGGCGAAAAACCACCTCCTGGAGGCCAACCTGCGCTTGGTCGTGTCGTTGGCCAAGCGGTACACGGGACGAGGCATGCTCTTCTTGGACCTGATCCAGGAAGGAAACCTTGGCCTGATCCGCGCGGTCGAAAAATTCGACTATTCCAAGGGCTTCAAATTTTCCACGTACGCAACGTGGTGGATTCGTCAGGCGATCACGCGTGCCATGGCCGATCAGGCACGCACGATCCGTATTCCGGTCCACATGGTCGAGGTCATCAACAAATTGGCCCGTGTGCAACGCCAGATGCTTCAAGACTTGGGGCGTGAACCAACTCCGGAGGAGCTGGCCAAGGAACTCGACATGACACCGGAGAAGGTCGTCGAGGTACAGAAGTACGGCCGCGAGCCGATTTCGCTGCATACACCCCTCGGTGAGGACGGCGATTCAGAGTTTGGCGACCTCATCGAAGATTCCGAAGCCGTAGTCCCGGCAGACGCCGTCTCCTTCACCTTGCTGCAGGAACAGCTCCATTCGGTCTTGGACACCTTGTCCGAACGGGAAGCCGGCGTCGTCGCCATGCGATTCGGTATGACGGACGGGCAACCGAAGACTCTCGATGAAATCGGGAAGGTCTACGGTGTGACCCGCGAGCGTATAAGGCAGATAGAGTCCAAGACCATGTCGAAACTTCGGCATCCCTCGCGCTCGCAGGTCTTGCGGGACTACTTGGACTAATCGTCTGAACGGGATGAGGCCGGAAAGCGCTCCGGCCTCATCCCTCACAGGGGCGAATGACAAAGGCCCCGGTCCCGCCAACTGGCGGGGCCGGGGCCTTTGCTACATCCGATGCATGGCATCGGCACATTAATTATGCGGAGGCTGTAGCGCCGAGACGATCGCGCTCGTCCTGCCACAGACTTGCCAATGGACGAAGCTTGTCCTCATTGGTGGTCGCGTGGTGGGCGCAGAACAATAGTTCGCCGCCAGTGTTCTCAAGCACAACGCGCACGTAAGCCTGAGCCCCGCAGGAATCGCAACGGTCGGTTGCGTTGAGTTCCCGAGCTTCCAATGTCGCCGTCATGACTACCTCCTGACGTCTCGATCCGGTCGTTGCTACTGGTTTCGAAAGGCTTGTGAAAGCCGTTTACGACATCCAATAGATACCTTCCGGATATGAATGTTCATCTATGCAAACACGCTCCAAGGCCGATTTCATCCCCACCACGGCTAGTTCGCTGTGGGCGTTGCGTCATGTGGCGTTCATGAACCATTAGACTCGAGGTCGCGCCGGTAGCGGCGTCGTCGTCGTCAGATTGTCAGGAGTCCCAGCTCAGTGTCGCCGAAGAATTCCGAGTACACCGCCCGTCAGCTTTCCGTCCTGGAAGGACTGGAGGCGGTCCGCAAGCGCCCTGGTATGTACATCGGTTCGACCGACTCTCGGGGACTCATGCACTGCCTGTGGGAAATTATCGACAACTCGGTGGACGAGGCTCTCAGCGGGTATGGCCAGTCCATTGACATCGTCTTGAACCGCGATGGATCTGTGGAGGTCAAGGACGAAGGCCGTGGCCTCCCCATTGATATCGAGCCTCGAACCGGGCTCTCCGGCGTCGAGGTGGTCTTCACTAAATTGCACGCGGGCGGCAAATTCGGCGGCGGAACCTACAACGCCGTGGGCGGGCTCCACGGAGTGGGAGCGTCGGTGGTCAACGCGTTGTCTTCGCGCCTCGACGTCCAGGTAGACCGTGGCTCGAAGACGTATCAGATGTCATTCCAGCGCGGAATACCCGGCATTTTTGACGACGGGGGATCGCCAAAACCCGATGCCCCCTTTACCCCTGCGGAGGGCAAGGCCGCGCTCGACGTCGTCGGCAAGGCTCGTCGAGGCGTGACCGGCACGCGAGTCCGGTACTGGGCGGATCGCCAAATCTTCACACCGGACGCCAGATTCGACTACGAGCGCCTCGTCGAGCGCGCCCGACAGACCAGCTTTCTCGTTCCCGGCCTCCGCCTCCGGATTCGCGATGAACGACGTCTGCCTGGAACACCGGGTGAAGACGGGCCTCACGAGGAAGTCTTTCAGCACGACGGCGGCATCGCCGAGTACGTCGAGTTTTTGGCGGCAGGTCCCGCTCTGACCGATGTGTGGCGTTTTCAAGGCTCGGATAGCTTTCACGAAACCGTTCCGGTACTCGATAGCAATGGACACTCCAAGCTGGAAGACGTCGAGCGCGAGTGTGAGGTCGATATCGCTCTTCGGTGGGGGACGGGTTACGACACTGCAGTTAAGTCCTATGTGAATATCATTGCCACGCCCAAGGGCGGTTCCCATGTCACCGGCTTCGAACAGGGCCTGGTGCGAACTCTGCGTAAAGAAATTACGGCGAACGCGCGCAAGCTCAAGGTCGGGACCGACAAGATTGAAAAGGACGACATCCTCGCTGGCTTGACGGCTGTCGTGAACGTTCGGCTGGTGGAGCCGCAGTTTGAGGGGCAAACCAAAGAAGTTTTGGGTACGCCGGCAGTCCGTGCCATTGTCAGCAAGATTCTTTCCCGAGAACTGGATCGAGTCCTGACGTCGAAGAACCGTTCAGAGAAGCAACAGTCTGCGGCACTCCTGGAAAAGGTTGTGGCCGAGATGAAGTCACGGATCTCGGCGCGTGTTCATAAGGAGACGCAGCGGCGAAAGAATGCTCTCGAAACGTCGACGATGCCGTCCAAGCTGGTGGACTGCCGTTCCAACGATGTGGAACACAGTGAGTTGTTCATCGTGGAGGGTGACTCGGCTCTGGGAACCGCGCGTTTGGCGCGTTCGTCCCAGTACCAAGCGCTGTTGCCTATCCGCGGCAAGATTCTCAACGTTCAAAAGGCTTCGATCACTGACATGTTGGCCAATGCCGAATGTGCCGCACTGATCCAGGTCATTGGTGCGGGTTCAGGCCGAAGCTTCGACCTCGATGTGGCCCGCTATGGCAAGGTCGTCATGATGACAGACGCGGACGTGGACGGCGCACATATCCGGACGCTCTTGCTGACGTTGTTCTATCGCTACATGAAGCCGCTGGTGGAAGCGGGCAGAGTTTACGCTGCCGTTCCGCCGTTGCACCGGGTGGAAGTTATCAACGGAGGCGGCAAGGCCAACGAGATGGTCTACACCTATTCGGAGAAAGAACTTCAGGAAATCCTGAACGACCTCGAGGCGAAGGGTAAGAAGTACAAAGAACCGATCCAGCGGTACAAGGGTCTCGGCGAGATGGACGCTGACCAATTGGCCGAAACCACCATGGACCCGCGGCATCGATTGTTGCGGCGTGTGCGCATTGAAGACGCCGAAGCCGCCGAACGTTCCTTCTCGTTGTTGATGGGATCGGAAGTGGCACCTCGTAAGGAATTCTTGATCAGCCACGCGGATCAACTGGACCTCGAACAGATTGACGCCTGATCAGAACGTGGCCGAAAGTCCAGCTGTCCTGCTCCGGTGAGCGGAGCCTGACGGCAGTGAATGTGTAATTAATCACTCGGTGAATCTTCTGGGTCGGATCCGCATCGTCGCGGATCCGACCATTTCCATACCTTTGCCCAAGCATCGGTGGGCCCTCATCGATGAGGTCCAAAAGACCTTATGCTTGATCGTCACGAATAACGTCAAGACATCGTCCAGTCCCGGGAACAAAGGGTAAAAACTACCCTTTCCCGCGTGTCAAGAGGCCGCTGACGGGTCGTCATCAAGTGTTCAGACCACGTTGCTATCTTGAACTTAACCGGTCCGCTGGGGTCCGGTTGTGTGCGTTCAGATGCGCGAGGAGAACCGTGGATACTGTAGAAATTGCCCGTTGGCAGTTCGGGACCACCACTGTCTATCACTTCATGATGGTTCCTCTGACGCTGGGCTTGGGGATGGTTGTGTTGATCTTCAACCTTCTCTGGGTGAAGACCGGCAAAGAGGAATACCTCAGGATGACGAAGTTCTGGGGAAAACTATTCTTGATCAACTTCATCATGGGCGTGGCCACAGGCCTCGTTCAGGAGTTCCAATTCGGTATGGCTTGGAGCGAGTACTCCAGATTCGTCGGCGACGTCTTTGGCGCTCCGCTGGCGATGGAAGGTTTGTTGGCCTTCTTCGTGGAATCTACATTCCTTGGCCTGTGGATTTTCGGCTGGAAGAAGTTGAAGCCGACTATTCACGCATTCTGCCTCGCCGCAGCGGTGCTGGCATCCTGGCTGTCGGCCACGTTCATCATCATCGCGAATTCGTGGATGCAACACCCCGTGGGATACGAGGTGGTCAACGGACGGCCAATTCTCAATGACGTTTGGGCGGTGCTGACGAATAGCACGGCATTGGTAGCGATCACACACACCATCTTTGGTGCCTTGGCCGTCGCGGGATCCTTCCTCCTCGGTATCGCTTGGTACAAGCTGTGGAAGCGGCGTACCAGCGGTGTCGACTCCGTGGATGAAAAGGGCTACGTCATCGTAGGCGACGCCGGACGAGGCGCGCAGGACAAACGCGACTACAAGGTGTGGTTCCGTTCTCTGCGATTCGGCATTCTGATCGGGCTCATCGGATTTTTGGGCACGGCATTCAGCGGCCACATTCAGGGACAACTCATGTTCCAACAACAACCACTCAAGATGGCCGCCGCGGAAGCCGCTTGTCACGACGGGACGGCATTCTCTGTCATGACGGTGTCGGATCTGGGTTCGCAGAACTGTGATGACGTGAAAAACCTCATCGAATTGCCCGGGTTGCTCTCGTTCTTGGCTCACGATGATTTCCACACGAATATTCCGGGCATTACGACGCTGATGCCCGAGTACCAGAAGATGTATGGCACGAACCTCGCAGATAATTCGCTGTATGGGGATCGTGCTGGCCAAGAAATCAGCTATCTTCCGCTGATGGAGGTGACCTACTGGGGATTCCGCATCATGATTACCTTCGGCGGTATGGCTGCCGTCGCGTGCATCTTCGCCTGGTGGATTACCCGGAAGGGCACTGTTCCACAGTCAAAGTGGCTCACGAGACTCGCGATCTTCGGAATCCTCGCGCCCTTCGGCGCCAACATTGCGGGCTGGATTTTCACCGAGATGGGGCGCCAACCATTCGTGGTAGCGCCTAACCCTGATTTGCCACTGGATCAGCGGGTTTACATGTTCACAGAGGCGGCGGTTTCGCCCCACGTGACGGCGGGGGAGATGCTGTTCTCCCTGGCGGTCCTCGTCTTGATCTACGCGGTACTCATGGTCGTGGAGGTCTTCTTGATCTCGAGATACGTCAAGACGGGCGTCGTCGCCGCGATGCCAGAGCTTGTCTCCTCGGATGATCACGACGACGAGGATCATCCCACCAAAAATGACGATGTCTTGGCCTTCGCCTACTAGGAGCACATCACCATGTTCGAAGAATTTGTAGGACAACCTGGATTACCGACCCTGTGGTTCTTAGTAGTCGGTGTATTGCTGATCGGATACATCGTCCTGGATGGATTTGATCTCGGAGTCGGCATGCTCATGGGCCGAATTTTCTCGAAAAACGAGAAAGAGCGGCGCCTGCTGCTGAACACTATTGGCCCCGTGTGGGACGGGAACGAAGTGTGGCTCATCACGGGTGGCGCGGCAATTTTCGCGGCCTTCCCCATGTGGTATGCCTCGCTCTTTTCGTCCCTCTACATACCGTTGACCTTGATCCTCCTGGCCCTCATCTTGCGAGCCGTGTCGATCGAATATCGTGGCAAGCTCACCGGGCCTCGGTGGGAAGCACGGTGGAACGCGATCATGTCGGTGTCTTCCTTCTTCATCGCTTTTCTCATCGGCGCCGCGTTGGCGATCACGACGACGGGCCTGCCACTCAATGATCACGCGGACCGGGTTGGTGGACCATTTGCCTGGCTGACAGTTCCCGCTGTGCTCGGCGGCCTTGGAATGGTCGGGTTCTCTCTGGTCCACGGTTTGGCCTTCCTCGCCCTGAAGACGGACGGAGAGGTTCGCCATCGCGCCCGGGCCTACATGGTCAGAACGCTTCCGATCGCATTGTTGCCGATGGTCGGGTGGGCCGTGTGGCTTCAGATACTGGGCGCGACGGCCCTGTCGCTCACATTCCTCGTCCTGGCCGCAGTCGCCGCAGTGATCGCCTGGGTCATGGCTTCCAAGGGGCGTGAGGGCATAGCGTTTTCGGGGATTGCAGGGTTCGCCGTGTTTGGTGCCTTGGCCATTTTCATGGCGGCCTACCCCAACGTCCTTCCCACCACGTTGGAGGGAGGAACGACCTTGACGATTCAGAACGCCTCTTCCTCGCCCTACACGTTGAAGGTGATGACGATCGTGGCGTGTATTGGGCTACCGGTACTGTTCCTCTACCAGGGATGGACTTACTGGGTCTTCCGTAAACGCCTGTCGGCAGAGCACATCCCAGCGGCTCACGACGTCACCAGCTTGGCGAATCAACCCAACGCCCGGTAAGCGAGAGTCATGACCCAGCAGCAAGCCCCCACGACCCAACCTCGGACCTCGGCGCGTCCGCCGTTGGGTCCGGGGGCTCGCCGCATCATGGCCTGGCTCTCGGTCATCAGTGGATTGAGGGCGGCGGGCCTCGTCCTTTTCGCGGCGTCCGTCGCGACACTATTGACCGTGCTGGCTCGCGAGGCATTCCGCGTCGTTTCCTCGGGCAATGGCCCCGAAGCATCGAGCGATTGGGCAGATTTCGTCGGTTCGCATTCGGCGGGTGCCGATGGTCTATTTCCCTCCTGGCTGACTGGGATAGATCCCGGGCACTGGGCCTGGCAGATCGCTGCATGGGGTGTGGCTGGTCTTGCCATTCGGGCACTCGCGGACTGGGCTCTTTCTGTGGCGTCACAGCGAGCGGCTTCCTCCACGAAGTCTGACCTGCGTCGTCGGCTTCTTGAGGCTGTACTCCATCGCTCGTCGACATCCGCCGGAGCCCGCATCGAAACGGGCGGGGACAGCGAATCATCGTCCGATGGCGGCATCGCCGTTCTGGCCTCGCGGGGGCTCGACACCGTCGATGACTACTACGTCAAATCGTTGACGGCTATGTGCTCCTCTGCGGTGATTCCGGTGGTGCTTATGCTCGTCGTCCTGTGGCTCGACCCGATCAGCGCGCTGGTCCTCGTTTTGACGTTGCCGTTGGTTCCGCTCTTTATGATCCTGATCGGGAAGACCACCCAGCAGGACACCCGCGAGGCACAGACTCAATTATTGCGGCTGTCCAGCCACATTGTGGAACTCTCTCGGGGGCTACCGGTACTCTTCGGGCTCCGACGGAACCGGGCCCAAGCCCAGGCCCTCGACGATTTGGGTGAAAACTATCGACGTCGGACCCTGACGACGCTTCGTTCGGCGTTCCAATCGTCCTTGGCGCTCGAACTCATCACCACCATCTCCGTCGCTCTTGTCGCGGTCTTCATTGGGCTTCGGCTCGTGACGGGGTCGATAGGGCTAGATACGGCGTTGGCGGTCTTGCTCATCGCTCCGGAGTGCTTTCAACCATTGCGGGACCTGGGTTCTGCTTTTCACCAGTCCCAAGATGGCATTGATGCGTTGCGTCGGGCAGAAGCGGTCGTTGAACGGGGCCGCGCACCCCATGCACGTCAGACGAACCAGGATGGGGGTGTGCGCGTACGACAAGTCTCCGTGGCGTACCCGGGACGAGGCCCTGTCTTGACGGACGTGAACCTGGACATATCGGCAGGGAGCACCGCGGTGGTCGTCGGGCCTTCCGGCGGGGGCAAATCCACGTTGTTGAAGGTGCTCGGCGGCATGATCGACGCGATGCCGGCGGAACACCAGACGCCGACGGTTCGCGCGCCCTCGGAGACCGCGTGGATCAGTCAAACCCCCTCATTTCTCGCCGCAACCGTCTACGACGAAATGGGTCTGTATACGGCCCCCGAATTCGCCGAAACCTGGCTCGCCGAAGTCGATGACAACGGGTCGGTCCAGAGTAAAAGCCTCGAACCTCCTGCATCCGATGGCCCACAGTCTTCAGCGGTGGACTCCCTTATTCGCGGGGCTCTGACTGATCTGGGACTACAGGGCCTGAGGGATGTGGCGCCGTCCGCCCTCTCCGCCGGACAGGCCCGGCGTCTGGCCGTGGCGAGGGTGTTGGCGCGAGTACGAGGCATGGTCCTCGACGCGGGTGGCAGTCGTCAGATTTCATTGCTCGTTCTCGTCGACGAACCCACGGCCCACCTGGATGATCGCGCCGCCGCGTCCGTGGCGGGGGCCTTACGCGAGATCGCGAGCTACGGTTCGACCGTCATCTGGGTGACTCACGATCCGGCGACGGTGCCTCACGCGGAGTACTTCCTGGAGGTGCCTGGAGATAGGCAAGTCGTGGTCACCTCCTCGAGAACTCAAGCCCTCGACGGTGCGCGACTGACGAAGGATGCCGCCCACGGTGACCGCCACGCGGTAGATATTCCCCAAGCCGAAGGGCAGGGAACCGACGCCCCAAGAGATGACTACCCGGCGGGATCTGAGGGGAACGTTGCATCTCGTAGTGTCGTGCAAACCTTGGGATCCTTGAAGCGGATCACCGGGGCCAGGTTGACCACGGCGCTTGGCCCATTAGCTGTGAACTTTTTGACGGTAGCTTTTGGGGCATCGTTGACGGCGTTGTCTGGCTGGTTGATCGTTCGGGCCTCTCAACAGCCGGGCATGATGTATCTGATGGTGGCGATCGTCGGGGTCCGATTCTTCGGCCTCGGAAGAGCCTCCTTCCGATACGCGGAGCGATTATTGACCCACGACGTCGTGTTGAGGGCGGCTAACCGGTTGCGCATGACAGCGTGGCGGACCGTCGGGGAATCCGCTCTGAGCCTACGTACCTTGCTCCGGGGAGGAGCGTTCTTAGACCGTCTCGTCGGCGACGTGGATGAACTGCGCGACGCGATGCCGCGTGTCCTCCTGCCCATCGCCACAAACATCCCCGTGATGGTGGGTGCGGTTGTCGTGACCTCGTTGACGGTCCCGTCTGCAACGTGGCTCGTGGGGGTGGCTGCCTGCATGAGCACCTTCTGCCTTCCTTGGGTCGTGACGTGGGCAGATCGTCGGGCCGAATCCATACGACGAACGGCCACATCCCGGACCCTCCGTGGCGTCGTCGGCATGACGGAGGCCGTCGAGGACCTCCGAGGGAATTCTCTGGGACCCCACGTGTTGCGGGTCTTCCGGCATTGGGACGCAGATTCCTTGAACGCCGCTCGGAGGTCGGCCTTTGCCGCAGGTCTGGGCAATGCCACAACCCTCGGACTGTGGTGGTTGACCGCGCTCTTGATTGGGCTTGTGGCGTGGGCGCCCGTGAGTTCAGGACAGATCTCCGCTCCCGTGGCTGCGATTCCCGTATTGCTGTGCACGGCGTTGGTTGAGCCGGCCGCCCAAGCCACCGATGCGCTCCGGGCTTGGCCCGCTTTTGCGCGTCTCGTTGCCAAAATTGATCGGGGTGTTCCTGAAGAACTGCCGAGTTCACGCACGGATCACGACTCCGAGACGACGCGACACAACGCGCAGACGTTGCGGATCCAGAATGTGTCGGCCCGCTGGCCGGGGATGGAGAGACCTGCTGTCCGTGGGGTTAGCGGAGGAGTCGAGCGGGGGCAGGCTCTGGGACTCACCGGGCCGTCCGGATCAGGTAAATCGACCTCCTTGGCCGTTCTCCTAGGATTTCTCCGTCCCGAACAAGGCGAGGTGTCCGTGGACGGCGTCAAATCGGACCCGGAAACGCTCCGGGGAGTCTCGGCATGGTGCCCTCAGGACGCCTATATCTTCGATTCAACGGTTCGAGGAAACCTCGCCCTCGCCAAGCCCCGGGGGCAGGCACCGGGGGATGACGAGTTGTACTCGGTGCTGGACAGAGTCGGGCTCGGTGACGTCGTGCGTGGATTCGAGGACGGCCTGGATACCCGTGTGGGTGCCGGGGGCTCGAATCTCTCCGGCGGACAGCGCCAGAGGCTAGCCGTGGCACGGGCCCTGCTGACCGAGGCCTCGTTCCTGCTGCTCGACGAACCCACGGCTCACCTGGATCACGAGTCCGCTCAAGAGCTCATGGAGGAAATCGACCGGGCCACCCGACTCGACGCCCACGGCGAGAGCGGACCCGGAACGATCATCATTTCCCATCGGCCCGCAGACCTCGTCTACTGTGCTGACGTGGTTGCCCTCAAGTAGCGGCTACCGCCTACGCACCGGCTTAAGCCGAGTCCGCCTCGTCGTCGCGGACCGAGCCGTCCTCGGCCCCGCTGCCGAGAGCCGGCCCGACGGCGTCAATCGGTTGCTGCAGTTGCACGCCGGAACCATCGCGTGTCCCAAATTCCGTGGGCAACGATCGCGAAACTCCGGCCGAAGAGACGGCCTTAGCCGGTCCGCGTCCCGCCCACGCGAGTTGTAGAGCCGACTCGCCTTTCAGGAAGCGATGCGCGCGAACGCCGCCCGTGGCTCGACCCTTGGAGGGATACTCGGAGAATTCGGTAATCTTTACCGAGCCGCCAGACATCCCCGGAAGGCTGTCGCCAGGTTCAGCAACAGTCACGACGACGCCGGGCTCCGTGGGGGAGACGGCACCAAAGAACATCACACGATCCCCGTCCGCGAGCTTAATACCGGCCACACCGCCTCCCGTGCGGCCTTGTGGGCGAACCTTCGCGGCATCGAAGGTCAAAAGCTTGGCGTCGCGCGTGATGAACACCAGGTGATCGTCGTTGGTCGCGTGTGCGACGCCCACGAGCTCGTCGCCCTCCTTGAGGGAAATGATGGGCCAGTCGTCCCGGTTCAGGGGATAGTCAGGATTGACCCGTTTGACCACGCCCTGAGCCGTGCCCATAGCGAGCACCTGATGCAGCGGAGCAAGGGCGATGAGGGATTCACCACGTTCGAGCGTCAAGAAATCCTTGACCGCAACGCCGGTTCCCAAATTCGGTGCGGTCCCGGATAGTTCGAGCTGAGGGATATCCATGACATTGACTCGAACCATACGGCCAGCCGACGTCACCGCCCCGATCTCGCCCCGCGCCGTGGTCGGGATCAAGGACCGTAGGGCATCATGTTTGATGCGCTTGCCGGGATCCGCAAAAGATTCCCGGCCGCCGGGACCACCCGGCGTCCGGCCCACCATGCCCGAGGTTGACAGGGCCACCCAGCAGGGGTCATCCGCGATCTCTAGAGCTAGGCCAAGTCCCTTCTTGGACGACGCTCCGGATGCTGTGACGGCGGAGGCGAGTTGAGCCAAGTCATCGGATTCGAGCAGTTCGGTGCGCCGATCGGTACCGTAGCGTTCGGCGACGTCACCCAACTCATCCGAGACCACGCCACGGAGCTTGTGGTCCGACGCCAAGATGGACTCGAGCTCGTCAATGGTGGAGCGCAAATCGTCGCGCTCCGATTCGAGTTCGATGCGTGAGAATTTGGTCAGTTGCCGCAACCGCAATTCCAGGATGTAGCTGGCCTGTGCTTCGCTCAGGTCGAAAACCACCATGAGTCGTTCCCTGGCCTGAGCGGTCTGATCCGAGGTCCGAATGATCTCGATGACCTCGTCAATGTCGAGCATTGCGATCAGCAGGCCCTCGACGAGGTGGAGGCGGTCCTGGGACTTCTTGAGGCGGAACGCGGTCCGACGTCGAACGACGTCGATTCGGTGCGATACATACACCGTGAGAAGTTCCAGAAGACCCAATGTTTGTGGTTGCCCATCAACAAGGGCCACGTTATTGATGCCGAAGGAATCTTCGAGTGGCGTGTACTTGTACAGGGACTGGAGCACGGCGTGGGGATTGAAACCGTTCTTGAGCTCGACCACGAGCCGTGTTCCGTTCTTGCGGTCCGTGAGATCCACGACGTCGGAAATGCCGGACAGCTTTTTCGACTGCACGCCATCCTTGATTTTGTCGATGACCTTTTCCGCCCCCACGAGGTACGGCAATTCGGTGATGACCAACCCCTGTTTGCGGGGAGTAACCTGCTCGATCGACACTTTGGCCCGAGTCTTGAAGGAACCACGGCCCGTCGCATAGGCATCCCGGATGCCGTTGAGACCGACGATGCGGCCGCCCGTGGGAAGGTCGGGCCCCGGAATGAACTTCATGATGTCGTCGAGGCTCGCGTCGGGATGGTCGATGAGGTGCTGTGCCCCAGCGATGACCTCCCGCAAGTTGTGAGGCGCCATGTTGGTCGCCATGCCCACCGCGATTCCCGACGAACCGTTGACCAAAAGATTCGGGAAGGCCGCGGGGAGGACCCCGGGCTGGGTGAACTGGTTATCGTAATTCGGCACGAAATCGACGACGTCTTCGTCCAAGTCACCCGTGAGCGCCAGCGCGGCAGGGGCCATACGGGCCTCGGTATAGCGGGCTGCAGCCGGGCCGTCGTCGACTGAGCCGAAGTTGCCGTGTCCGTCTACGAGCGGGATGCGCATGGCAAAGGACTGCGCCAGGCGCACCATCGCGTCGTAGATCGCGCTGTCGCCGTGAGGGTGGAGCTTGCCCATGACCTCGCCGACGACTCGTGCGGACTTGACGTGTCCGCGGTCGGGACGGAGTCCCATCTGCATCATCATGAACAAAATGCGCCGCTGCACGGGCTTGAGTCCGTCGCGCGCGTCCGGGAGCGCGCGGGAATAGATGACGGAGTAGGAGTACTCCAGGAAGCTCGTTTCCATCTCGGAAGACACGTCGATGTCGACGATATTCTCGACCACGTCGAGCGGGAAGTCCTCGGGGGTATGCGACGACTTACGGCGGGGTGCCATCTACGGATCCTCACGGTTGAGCGAAAACGGGCGACCCCAGTCTAGAACAATAGGCGCCTGTGACTTGCGCTACTAGACTGTGGTTCATGGTCGATGAAAATTCCTACCCGTCCCACTGGGAAGCGGACGTGGTGTTGCGTGACGGTGCTACGGCTCACTTGCGTCCGGTGCAACCATCCGATCGTGACGCGCTCGCGGAGATGTATGCCCGGCAATCGGAACGCACGATCTACCTGCGGTTTTTCACCTATAAGTCTGCCTTGAGCGCTAAAGAGCTCACGCGCTTCACGACGGTGGACCACCACGATCGGGTCGCCTTCGTGATCATGCTGGGCGAGGAAATGATCGGCATCGGTCGTTACGATCGCACGAATCAGCCGAATGAGGCCGAGGTCGCCTTCTTCATTTCGGATCATCACCATGGACGAGGCATCGGTTCGATTCTCCTGGAACACCTCGCTGCGGCGGGGCTGGAATGTGGGATCACCAAGTTTTCCGCAGAGGTCTTGCCTGAAAACCGCAAGATGCTCAATGTGTTTTCCGAGGCCGGGTTCGAGGTGGCCCGTGTCTTCGACGACGGCGTCGTGATGGTGAGCTTCGACATCGACCCAACCGAAAAATCTCGGGAAGTCATGGCTTCCCGGGAGCATCGCGCCGAGGCGAAGTCGGTTGCCTCTCTGGTGGCGCCACGCTCGATTGCCGTGGTGGGTGCCTCGCGGGACTGGACGCAGGTGGGCCACGAAATTCTCGTGAACATCGTCGACGGTGGCTTCACCGGACCCGTGTATGGGGTGAATCCCGAGGCCTTCGAATTGGCCGGTATGAAAGCCTTCGCGCGGCTCGAGGATCTTCCCGAGGTTGTGGATTTAGCGGTGGTGTCGGTTCCGATTCCCGCGGTCTCTGATGTCGTGGACCAGTGTGGACGTTTGGGTGTGCGCGGGGTGTGCATCGTGACGGGCGGTTACGCCGACGACGGCGCCCGGGGGCGCGCCCGCCAGCAGGCCCTCGTACGAAAGGCCCGTGGCTACGGGATGCGTGTCATCGGCCCGGCTTCGCTCGGCCTGATCAATACCGACCCGGACGTCAGCCTGAATGCCTCGCTCGGAACCGTCTCACCCTTGCGCGGCCACTTGGGGCTTTTCAGCCAGTCGGCGGCGATGGGGGTCTTACTGGGAACCTCGGCGTACCGGCGCGGGGTTGGGGTCTCTACGGCGTTCTCGGCGGGCAATAAGACGGACGTTTCGGGTAACGACCTCATGCAGTACTGGGAAGATGACCCAGGAACCACGACCTGCTGCATGTACCTCGAATCAATCGGTAATCCCCGAAAATTCTCCCGAATCGCTCGGCGACTGGCCAGATCTAAACCGGTCGTGGTCGCCAAATCCGATGTGACCGGCGTGCGGTTGCCTCCCGGGCATTCCGGGAGGACCACCCAAGCCCCGGTCGAGGCCCTGGATGCGATGTTCCGCCAGTCCGGCGTGATCCGCGCCCACACCTCGGATCACCTCATGGACATTGCGCAACTTTTGGTGTCCCAGCCCCTCCCGACGGGACGTCGCGTGGCGATCTTCTCTAACGCGTTCGCTCTGGGGCAGGTACTGGCCGATGCGTGCGTGAGCCACGGCGTCGAGGGGCACCACACGGACCATGTGTTGGACACCTCGAGTGCGGACATCGACTGCTTGCAGATGATTCGAGACGCGGTGTTGGGCGCCTTGAACTCCGAGTCGAACGACGCCGTCGTCGCCTCATTCCTCCCGTCGCCTTTTGTCACGCCGGAAGAGATCGCCGAGGTCCTCATGGAGTGCGCGGCGGCGACGGGTAAGCCCGTGCTCGCCGCGTTTACTGGGGTCACGGAGCCGTCGAGCTACCGACGGGGAATCCACCCGGTGGAGCGCGAGATCCAGCCCGCCGGATGCGACGAAGCGCGGACCTTTCCGGGCGTTCCATGTTACGAAAGCCCTGGATCCGCCATCGCGGCATTGGCAGCAGCCATGGACTACGCGGCCTGGCGCAAACAGGAAGAGGTCTTTGTCCCTGAGGTCGAGGACGCGGATATCCCCGCCGCGAAGGATCTGGTCCAGGGCCTGATGAGCGGCGTCTCCGGTGACGGACTCGCCGAATTGGGCCAGACAGATACACGAAACCTCTTGGCGACCTTCGGGATCAAGGTCCTGGAATCCGTCCCCTTTGACACGCCAGACCAAGCCGCAGAGGCAGCGAACCGGTTGGGCTACCCGGTCGCCCTTAAAGCGATGGATGCGACCATGCGTCACCGTCTCGATCTCGGAGGCGTCCGCCTGGGTATCGAGAACGAGGACGCGTTGCGGCGCGACATCGATCTCATGCATCGCACCCTGCGCCCTTACGGCGTCTTCGACTTGGAAGTTCAAGCCATGGCTCCTACTGGGCAGAACTGCGTCGTCAGGGCGACGGAGGACCCCTTGTTGGGTCCCGTCTTGTCCTTCGGCATGTCCGGCGATTCCGTGGATCTTCTCGAGGACTGGGCCCACCGGGTGCCGCCGCTGACTCAGGGCGACGTCGTCAAGATGGTGCGAGCGCCCAAAGCGGCCCGGAAGCTTTTCGGGTACGGCGGGCTGCCCTCCGTGAAGGTCGACATGCTGGAGGACCTCCTGCGAAGGGTTGCCCAGTTGAAGGACAGCCTTCCCGAGGTGGCCCTGCTGGAACTAAAACCCGTGATGATTTCGGCCGATACTTTGACGGTCCTGGGGGCGTCCATGAAACTCGGTAATCCGCAGCAGAGAACAGACAGCGCGCGACGCACAATGTCTGGATCGTGACACGGACCGACGCGGGTGTGCCCGAAGGACCGTAGAATGACGGAGACGCGTCGAGAACTGATGCGCGAACTGGGTGATGCCGGCGTGACGACGTCGGCGAATCGTCGAAAGCGAGTGAATGGCTGAGTCAGGACATGAAGGGCAGAATCTGGACCGCGACATCGTCAACGCCGGTTTCTACCCGCAATTGGTCAACGACGTGGTGTGGGACGCTCTCGATGGCCAAATTCCCACCTCCCACCTCGTCCATTTGGAGACGCATTTCGATCAGAACGAGGTGCACCGCCACGTTACGGTCGTGGCTTTAGCCGGGGATATTGTTCAAGTCACCCATGTAGACGATCAAGCGTTGGACGAAGACGCCCAACAGATTGTGGCCCACGTGTCCACGGAGACGGTGCCGATCCGAAACCTGACCTCGGTGACGCTTTCCTACGCGTACCGGCAACCGCAGAACTACACGTCGGAAACCCCGGCTTCGGAAGTGACACTCATGATGTCGTGGACGGGTAGTCAGAGGTTGGACCTCCAACCTGCCGGTTGTGCCGACCCACAATGCGAGGCCGATCACGGGTACACCGGAGTGGCAGCGCGCGAAGACGTCGTCTTGAGGATTTCCGCCGAGGCCGATGGACAAAAGGCCGTTGAGGACGCCAAGGAATTCGCCCGAGCCCTTCGGCGAGCCAACACCGAGCTATCCGGAACGTCGCACGCCTGATGGTGGAGGACAAAACCACCAAGTCCGCCGCAGTGACGGATCTTCAGGGCACCCCGCTGCCGGGCCCCCCACGATACGACGGCGCCTCGATTGCCAATGTGCTCAGCTCGGCCGCTTCCGTTTTCCTCCCGGTCGCGGAGTCGGAACGGGCTCCGGAATTTCCGGACCAATTGGGCCTTGGCGATGCGTTGCGGGAGGCCGGGCGTCCCGCCGGCCCTTTTCGGAATGTGTGCGTGGTGTTGGTCGACGGTTTGGGCGAAGAACTCGTCAACCGCCATCGAGGGCATGCCCCGACGTTTCGTCGCTCCGTGAATTTGGGTCCGCTCGACGCCGCGCTCCCGTCCACGACGGCTGCCTCACTCGCGGTGCTCGGTACGGGCCAGCCGACGGGACAAACGGGAATGGTGGGCTACGACGTCGTCGATCCTGAGCGCGACGTCGTCGTGAACCAACTCTCGGGCTGGGACCCGGCGGTCGATCCAGTGGCTTGGCAACCCGTGCCGACCGTGTTCGAACGGCTTGCGGGTATTACCCGTCCCGTGACGGTGTCGATGCCGACCTATGAGCATTCCGCGCTGACGGATGCGGCTCTCCGAGGAACCGAATTCGTGGGGGCAGGTTCGACGACGGCCAGAGTCAGCAAGGCGGCTGAGTTGCTTGCGACGCGAACGCCGACGTTCATGTATCTGTACTGGGGAGAACTGGATCAATCGGGTCATCAGCACGGCTGCACCTCGGAGCGCTGGCTCGAAGCCCTCGAAGAGCTCGACTTGGGCCTGAAGCGACTGGCCTCGAGAGTTGGCCCCGAAACGCTCATCCTCGTCACCGCGGACCACGGAATGGTGGATATCCCCGAGACCGACCGCGTGGATTATTCCGCCTACCCTGATTTGGTGGACGGGGTGAAACTCACCGCTGGGGAGCCCCGCATGGTTCAGTTGCACCTGCAGGATCCCGCGGACCACGAGGCAAAAGAGCGGCTCGTCGCCGCGTGGACCCGTCAATTCGGTGACCGTGCCTGGGTCTTGGACCGGGACGAGCTGATGGAATCCGGATATTTTGGAGCCGAGGTGCGCCCCGGCGTCAGGAAACGGATCGGCGATCTCATCATCGCCGCACGTGGCTCCTTGGCGTTGTACGACCTGCGACGAACCCGCTCCACCGCGTTATCCATGGTTGGGCAACACGGCTCGTGGACCGACGAGGAACGCTACGTTCCCCTCCGGGTTATTCCCCCGACGGGGCAGGGCCGCTAAGGAGCAGGGCCTCGTCGGTCACGGTCCTACTCGCCCCGAAGGGTCGGTTAACCGCGCCCTTGGCCACCACCGTGACTTGCATTTTGTGACGGAATGTCTTGCGCCGGCGCTTCCGTCGCTGCGGTCTTGCCAGAGGGGCGGTTCGGAGTTGCGGGCGCGGCCGGTGTCGTCGGCGCTGGCGTTGGGGCCTGCGTGGGTTCTTGGGTCGGCGCCGGAGTCGTAGGCTCGGGCGTCGTCGGTTCGGGGGTTGTGGGTTCGGGAGTCGTCGGTTCCGGCGTGGTCGGTTCGGGGGTTGGCGTCGGCGCGGGAGCCTGTGTCGTCGGAGCGACGGTGGGGGCTTGGGAGACGCTTCCTTCCGGTGCCGTCGGAACGGGCTGTTGCTCGATGACACTCGGTACGGGTGCCGGTGGCGGGGTTTCCCACGTGGGCGCTGGTGAGCTGCTGGTGGGCGTGCTTGAGGTGGTCGTTGCCGACGAGCTGGCAACCGGGGGAGCATCGTTCTGTTGGTGGTTGAGGAAGAGGACCGTTCCTCCACTGATGGCGAGGACGGCCAAGACTCCCGCGCCCGTCCATATCCACGGTGTGGCCTTCGATCCTCGCGCGGTGTCTTCTACAGGACTCTCAACCGATGCGGCATTGCGGTTCGTGTCATCACTGCCTGGAGCAGCGATGCCTGCGGGCTCTGGACCAGGGCCGCTTTCGGATGAACCAGCTCCTTCCGGAGCATGCTCGATGGGATTTCCGTCGGCATCTGCTGCCGACGTCGCGCTGATTGATTCAGGCGAGGAGGCGGCGTTGGCGGCCATAGCGCCCGCCGCGATCCCCGAAGCCGTTGCGCCTCGGGAGCTCGTGGAACCGCCGCTACGGGCGCGTTGCTGGGAACGGCGACGTGCCTCGATGGCTTCGCGGCGTCGTTGTTGTTCCCTCCGCTCACGCTTGGTCGTAGGAATCTCGGCATCGGAGAAAAGCTCGTCATTGAGGCTCATCATCGGCTCGGTGGCCGGCGATACCGTCCTGGAGGATTCTGTTTGACCAACGTATTCGTAGCCTGGGGCTAGGTCGTCGCGGTTCGCGGAGCCAGGTTCCTCGGACTCCAACGGCTCGGTGGGTAACGCCTTGTCTTCGTCCACAGGTTCGGAGTGGTCCATGGAGGAACCGTCGGCGGAGGACGACGCGTCCGACGGACGTGACGTTGTGTTACCGGACGTCGAGGGTTCTTCCTCCGAGGTGGAGGACGTCTCAGACGTGGTGTTTTCCTTCGGGCCGATCGGCGATGTGCCGCTCCCTGGACGCTTTTTGCGGCGGTTCTTCCCCATGCAGACCTTTGCGCGTTGTGTGCGAAACAGGCAGTTGACTACCTCATACATAAAAGTACCGTGATATCGCGGCTACTGACGAGTTTATAGCTACCGAATGTTTCTAAGGATAAGCAAGGTCACGGTTTGGGGTGGTGTTGGTCTTAGTCTTTGGGACGTTGCTGCCCGAAGACGATGTCATCCCAACTGGGAATTGAAGGCCGGCCGCTCCGTGAACGCGATGAACCCTGCTTGGCAGAACTGGCCTGGGAACGGGCTTCGTCCATCCCCTCGATGTCGAGGGTGGGTTCGCTGTCCTCGGCTTCGGCTTCATCCGTCGTGGAGTCTTCCATCGGAAGGTCTTCGCTCATCTGAGCGAGGCGTCGATCGCTGTCCGGGTCAGCGCCTGCACGCGTCCCGCGACGGGTCTCCAGCTCGTCCAAGAGGGCTTCCGTCGATGTCTGCTCATCGCTCACGGCGTGAAGGTGGCTTCGTGAAGTGCTGGGAACGGACTCTTCGGCGTCCTCTGGTGCGACGGTCGACGACTCCGTGGAATCGTCTACGACGTCGTGAGAGGGTTCGTTCCCGCCGTCGGGGTCGGCGTCCGATCCTGCGGCGTGCGGCGGGGTCGCCTCATCCGCCGGAGCCTCCACGGGCTGAGGGCCGTCGTCGGCGTCGGACAAGCTCTTGCCCAAGAGGAACTCGGCGACGGCGTTGCCCGCCGTCACGGTTTGATTTGCGGGGTTATAGACAAATCGGGCGGGAAAATCCGCGCCGGGGGAAATCTGGGCGAGAGCGGACTGCGAATAATCCACGGAGACCGTGACATTCCACTGACCGTCCTCGCGTTGCCAGGAATTCCACTGGGCATCGCCCTCGGCGAAATTCCAATCCTCGCGAACCGCCACGACCTGGTCGTGCAGAGTCCGGCGTCCGGGGGAGTGATGGCCGAGTTGGCGGACGGTTACCTGACGAGCGGCCGCCACGATATGGGCGCGCTCTGCCAAAATGGGCCATTCGTATCGGCGCACGCGCTCGGGCTTCCAGCCGGATTCGGCAACGATCTCGTCCACGCTGGCACCTTGCCGAAAGCGAGTCTGAATATCTCGAGGGCCGTATTCACCGCGACCGCTCAAGCCCCGAGGTGCTTGGGCGCGTCGGGCCTTGACTACGGCATTGCGTAAGCCGTTGTCGATGCGAACCTGATACCGGTGCCCGTCGTTCGCGGATTCGAGGACGAGGTGTTCGCCGTCGTCCTGGACACCCACGAATGTCAGCCGATCCATCAGTTCTCCTTTGAAAATACTCGTCCGGCGCGTCCGTGACCTGGACGATCGCGCCCGCTTCTCCAGACAGAATACCGCCTGTGTTCTTTTTCAAGGGACTTCCGTATCGACGCGAATCAGCTGTCAGGAAATTCGGCTGGACAGTTACGGGGGAGATAGTGAACAATCATCGCGACACCGGCACACGTGACTCCGATGAATTTACCGAGATGGCGTCGGCAAGTGTGTATGCCGGCTGGGAGAACCACTTGACGATCGATTTGGCCCTGTGGGCCGATTGACACAAAAACCAACGAAAGCGTGACAAACACATGGCTACCGATTACGACGCCCCGCGCAAGCAAGACGAAGAGAGCAGCTCCGACTCCATCGAGGAGCTGAAGTCTCACCGAAGCGATCAGCAGTCCAACGTCGTCGATGAGGACGAGAACGCTGCCGCCGAGAGCTTCGAGTTGCCGGGCGCCGACCTGTCCCACGAGGAACTCTCCGTGGTGGTACTCCCGGCCCAGCAGGACGAATTCACCTGCGCTTCATGCTTCTTGGTGCGTCATCGCTCTCAGATTGCACGCGAAGAAGACGGCCTGTACTACTGCGTGGAGTGCGAGGCGTAAAACTCGCCGTGACCCGTTAACGCATAAGGGGAGGGACCGAAATGGCCCCTCCCCTTTATGTGTCGGCAACGTGGTGACCTCTGAGCGTTCAGGGCGCTTCTTCCTCGTCCGTCTCGGCGACGGGCTGATCGATGAGGGGTGTACGAACCGTCTGTTCCGCAGGGTCCGAACCCAGTGCCAGCGCGAATTCTTCGGGACGGCGGGAATTTGTGAGCCAATACGGCGTCGGATCCGCGGGGTCGGTGATGTGAATTCGTGCGACCGGGGAAACCCACGGGCGGAAATTCATGAATGCTCGGCCATCGGCGGCGGGGCCGCACGCGATGCGAGCGTTTTCGCCCCGGAAAACCTCAACCTCCCCGACGAATTCGCGTTCGATGTGAGCGCGACCGACTTGGAGCGAATCTTCTGTGACTTCCAGCACGGGAGATGAGGAATAGAGAATTAAACCCAACGTTGCCGCAACAATAATTCCGGCCACGATCGCGATCGGGATGTTGATGGGGGCACCCACGGCAAAGCTGGCGACGCCGGTGAGGGCCACGAAAATCCACATGCCCGCGCCGGGGACGAGCTTTTCGTGGAATATGACGCGGCCGGGATCGCCGAAAGGCGCGTCGTCGGGGGTTGGGGAGGCAGGCTCAGACATGCCTCCCAGAATACGCGTCGGCGCCCTCGGGGAGTTAACCCGTGAGCCCGGCCACGGCGGTGAAGCCGCTACAGTGGCCTAAGGCGTGTCGGGATAGCACCCCGCGCGTCGACCTGAGGACGCGCTCATAGCCGGCGCGGGATCCCATCGGCGACAAAGGAGTAATGGGTACATGCACCCCACCGTGGACGTACCGGTGCAATTATTGGACGCGGGCATCGAGGCCCCAAGCTACGCGAAGGACGGCGACGCCGGCGCGGACTTGCGGGCCCGGCACGACGTCACCTTGGCCCCCGGCCAGCGCGCCCTGATTCCCACGGGTGTGGCGATCGCCTTGCCTCAGGGCTACGTCGGCCTGGTCCACCCACGTTCCGGACTCGCGGCCAAACACGGCATCACCGTCGTCAATGCCCCGGGAACCGTGGACTCCGGCTATCGTGGCGAATTGATGGTCACGCTGCTGAATACAGACCAGAATGAAACTTATGAGATTCATCGCGGGGAGCGCATCGCTCAACTCGTGATCCAGAAATACGAGCACGCCACATTTGGCATCGTCGACGAACTGCCCGTTTCCGAACGCGGTGCGGCCGGTTTCGGCTCGACGGGAACCCTGTAGGAAGGACCGAAAGTGCTGGGATTCGGAAAGAAAAAGAAGCAGGACGCCGAAGCAACGGACGAGACATCGAAGGACGTGGAGTCTGCCAAGCAAACTCCGTCCTCAGAGGCTTCAGGCGCGACCTCGGTTGAGGACACCGATGCCGAACGCGATCTGGTGAATGCGGACGATGACGAAGATATCGAGGGCGCCGAACAGGCCGCGGCCGCCGCGGACCAGGACCTTGACGATGAACCGGACCGTTCCGTGACCGGCCCTTTCGACGTCTCCGAGATCGAGACCGACGACTCGTACATTGATCTTGGTGGGCTTCGAATCAAACCGGATGAGAACGTCAATATGCGCATCGATGTTGATCAGCGCAGCCAGTCGGTCGTGTCCGTGACTTTCCAGAAAGATGGCGCGGTCCTGCAGGTTCAACCATTCGCCGCGCCGAAGAGCCGGGGCTTGTGGGCCGAGGTGCGGGCCGAGCTGGCCGCGTCGGTGCGCGAGCAGAATGGCGTCGTCGATATCTTGGAGGGCACTCTGGGCCGACAGGTCATCGCGAAATTGCCGGCATCCTTGCCGAATGGCGACAGGGGTTACCGCGTGGCACGATTCGTCGGGATCGACGGCCCCCGCTGGTTCTTGCGCGGTGTGTTCTCCGGAGACGCCGCGGTCAAGCGGAGTTCTGCCCGTGAAATGGAGCGCATCTTCCGTAGTCTCGTGGTCGTTCGCGGACGCGAACCCATGGCTCCCCGGGATCTCTTGCCCCTGAACATCCCGGATAACGCCGTGCGCCGTGACCCCACGGAAGAAGAGGCTCAAAGCTTGCCGGTTCCGGAACGCGGCCCGGAAATCACCAAGATTGGCTGATTCCGAACCGACCACGGAAATGCCCGTGCGGTCAGGTGCCCCGCAACAACGCATTCGAGTGCTCGTCGAGGGGCGAGTGACGGAAGTGCATCTGCAACCCATCATGGCGCGTCCGAGGTACGAGGCTGAGGTGGACATTACCGCGAGCTATCGAACCGTGTCCTCTGAGACCCGGGGCAAGACCCCGAAAGGCTCCTTCGTGGCCCCGACATCGGCGATCGCGATGGATATGCCGCACTTCGACACGGACGATGAGGCGCCCCTTGGGCCGGGGACTCACGTTCGATTGGTCTGGCACGGGCAACGAACCGTGCCCGGCATTGGCGCCGGCACGAGACTGCGGTGTTCGGGGATGCTCGCCGACCTGAACGGCGTGCCGGTCATCTACAACCCGCGCTACGAAATCGTCTCGCGACACCAAGAGATTTGATGGAGAAAAGGAAAGCGACCGCATGAGTGAGCACCATGACCACCCGGGAGAGGCCGCCGAGGGGCCCGAGGAGCGGCGACTCACCTTTGGCCAGCAGATGGCCCAGGCGTATGGAAACTCCGGAGCATTCCGCCGGGATGAACGCGGCCAGATCGACGTGATGCACGCGATCGGGGGAGTTCGAGGACTCCTTGAGGCCGTTTTGCCGTCTATCGCCTATCTGACGGCCTTTCTGATCACCTCGTCGTTGGGCATTTCCCTGTCGATCGCGATCGGTTTGGCAGTGGTGGCTTCAGTCCTCCGATTCATCACCGGAGGCCAAAAGATTCAGGCGTTCTCCGGAGCGGTCGGCGTGTTGATCTGTGCATTTTTCGCTCACGCCGGGGGCAAGCCGATCGACTACTACGTGGTGGGCTTCTGGACCAACGGCGCATACGCGGCGGGCCTGCTTCTGTCGATGGCGGTGCGGTGGCCCCTCCTCGGATTGATCTACGGCATGCTTCGGGGCGAAGACACCGCGTGGCGTGGGGAGCCGGCACGACGACGCGTGTATCAGCTCGCCACCGGCGTCCTCGCTGCGATGTTCCTCGTCCGGCTCGCGGTTCAACTCCCGCTATTCTTCGCGGAGAACCTACCGGCGTTGGGCATCAGCCGTCTGGTGATGGGAATACCGCTGTACGCCTTCTGCCTCTGGATCACGTGGATGATGACGCGCCCCGCCGTCGTCGTGGAGGCCGCAGAGAACTGATCTCGGCGGCTCCTCAACGGCGGAGACACGCTACATCTCTTGCCCTTGGCTGAGCTCGTCCGTACCGGGCTCATCGACGCGCTCAAAACTCGACTCGGAACTGTCTACCTCGGCGTTGAAGAGGCTCCGCAATTCGCGTTCTCCGGTCGGGGTGGTGATCAGGAAGAGCTCATCATCGCCTTCGACGACGTCGTCATTGCTGGGCGTAATCGGGACGCCATCTCGCAAGATGGCGACCAACGTGGTTTCGGCCGGCCAATCGATGGTTTCCACCGTCCAGCCAACGTACGGGTGATCCGTGGGGACCGTGTATTCGATCAACGTTGCCCCGCCGGTTTGCAGGTCGAGGAGACGCACGACGTCGCCAACCTCCACCGCCTCTTCCACGAGCGCCGTCATCAGGCGCGGCGTCGACACCGCGACATCGACACCCCAGGATTCGTCGAAGAGCCACTCGTTCTTCGGATTGTTGACCCGGCCCACGGTTCGGGGAACCCCGAATTCCGAACGGGCCAGGAGAGAGACCACCAAATTGGACTTATCATCGCCGGTCGCCGCCACAATGACGTCGGCGTTTTGAGGTTCGGCCTGGCGGAGGACGGATAATTCGCAGGCGTCACCAATGAGCCAGTGGGCCCCGCGCAAATCAGACCGGCCGATGGACTCGGGTTTTTCGTCGAGAATCGTGACCCGGTGGCCATGGCCCAACAACTCGTGCGCAATCGAGGACCCCACGGATCCTGCGCCGACAATCAGTACCTGCACGTTATTCCTTTCCCATGCCTCGGCCAAGGCCGGAATCGCTGGAATCCTTGCCGTTGACGTCGTTGAGCCTCTCGACCGTCGAGGCGGGTTTTCCCCAGGACCGCTGTTGGAGTTTCGGTTCGAGGGGCTCGTCGTCCAACCCTGCCGGGGGAGCCGAGAGAATCCTCGCGACCGCGTTCATCTCCTGGGTGCGCATCATCGCGTGCACGACGTCGCCTTGCTGATAGCTCGTCTCGGCGCTCGGCAACATGCCTTCGCCAAACCGGGTGATGTAGGCAATCCGCAATTCGGCGGCGTCTTCGATGTCGCTCAACGGGTGGCCCGTCCAGTCCTCATGCAGCTGTAGCTCGGCCAGGACGAGACGGCCCGACGCTTCGCGGTAATCGCCGGTCATCGACTGCTCCGGGAGGATGCGACGCAGCACCTGGTCTGTACTCCAACGAACCGCGGCCACCGTGGGGACGCCTAAACGTTGGAAGAACTCGGCCCGGTTGGGGTCGTTGATGCGCGCCACCACGTGCGCCACCTTGAACGTTTCGCGTGCCACGCGGGACGCCAAAATATTGGAATTGTCGCCGCTCGACACCGCCGCAAACGCGTAGGCACTTTCGATGTCGGCGCGCTTCAAGGTTTCGCGGTCAAATCCCACGCCCTTGACCTTCTTGCCGTCGAAATCCTTGCGAAGCCGGCGGAAAGCGCGTTCGTCCTGGTCGATGATCGCCACGGTGTGACCGGCGGCCTCGAGAGAATGCGCGAGCATCACGCCGACGCGGCCGGCGCCCATGATCACGAAGTGGGGCACGGTGGATGGTCTCCTGACATTGTCGTGGGCCGCGGTCGAACGATGGATTCGGACGCGGCGGTGGGCTCAGGACCAGCGTAATGCACCCACGGAAACGACATCCGGTGGTGCGGTAGCGTATGGCATTGTGCAAACACTTCCCACTCGCTTGCGGCGCGCTCTTTTTGGCGCACCGAAAGAGACCGAGCAGATTCGGAGTTTGGTCCTGTCCAAACGCTCCGCGCTCGCGGTCTTTGGTGCGGATGGATTCTCGGCGATTGCCTATGCACCGGATGAAATCATCATGGTTCTGGCCCTGGCGGGCACTGCGGGCTTGGCACTGTCCCCGTGGGTTGGCCTCGGGGTAGCGATCGTCTTGCTGCTGGTTATCGGCACCTACCGATACAACATCCGGGACGTGGCCGTATCCGGCGGGGACTATCACGTGGTGACGGAACTCCTCGGGCCCAAGACGGGAGCGGCCGCTGGTGTCAGCCTGCTGTTTGACTTCGTCCTCACCGTTTCCGTTTCCGTTTCCTCAGCGGCAACGTATCTCATGGATCTCATCCCCGCTGTGGCGGGCCACCGACAATTGGTCGCCGTGTGCCTGGTCATCATTCTGACGCTCGTCTTTATCCGCGGCCTTCGATTCATGGGCCGGGTGGCCTTCATTCCCGCCGCCCTCTTCGTCGTGTGCCTCACCGTAACGCTGGGAGTGGGCTTGGTGGAGGCGTGGAGCGGCTCGTTGGGGCAGGCCCCCAGCCACGACTTCTATGTCAGACCGGAAACCGCAGAATCCAACGCCCTCACGGGTATGGGATTGTTCCTCTTAGTGGCCCGTTCGTTTTCCTCAGGCGCGGTGACCTTGACGGGTGTGGAGTCCGTCAGCAACTCGGTGCGCTTCTTTAGGCCACCCAAAGCTCAGAATGCGGCACGAAGCTTGACCATCACTGGGGTGGCTACCGCGGTCGTCCTGGTCGTCGTGCTCTACCTGGCGCGTGCCAGTGGTGCCGTGGTCACTATGGATTCCACTCAACTCGTCCTGAACGGCCAGGGCCGCTCCGAAGACTTTCAGCAGATGCCGATCTTGGCGCAGGTAGGAGAGGCAGTCGGCGGCCACGGGGTCATGTTTTACGCCTTGGTGATCAGCACGGTGCTGTTCTTGCTGATGGCACCGGCCGCCGCATACGCGGGATTCCCGATCTTGGCATCAACAATGGCCGAAAAGGGCTACCTGCCGGTGCACTTCCGTGCGCGGAGCAACCGGTCGCTCTACGCCAACGGCGTGCTCGTGTTGGGGGCCTCGGCGGCGGTCGTAACCCTCGCCTTTGGAGCGGATGTCAACGCGCTGATTCAGCTGTATGTGGTGGGGGTCCTCTTCTCGATGTCCCTCACGCAGACCGCCGTGTTCTTGCGGCGTCGTCGCGAGATCCGTGTGGTCCTGGATGCTCAGCCTCGACGCCGCCTCCTGCGCGACCAAATCATCACCGCGATCGGCTTGATCGCCACGGTCCTGGCGACCGTCGTGGTCTTGCTGACCAAACTCACGCAGGGTGCGTGGGTCACGGTCCTCGTCGTCGGCGTCGTGACGATGACCGCGTGGATCATCAAAAAGCACTATTCCGCGATCGAACGGGAGCTCGCCGTGACACAAAGGAATCCGCTCAAGGCTCTACCTTCACGGGTCCACGCGATCGTCGTGGTACCGCGGTTGCGAAAGCCCGCGCTACGGGCCCTGGCTTACGCTCGGGCGACCCGACCCTCGACCATCGAGGCCTTGGTGCTCAACGTAGATGAAGCCGGGACTCGGAAAACCCGTCAGCTCTGGGATCGCTACGAAGTACCGGTGCCGTTGACGATCCTTGCATCGCCATATCGCGACCCCGTTCTGCCGGTGGTCGAACACGTCCGTGGAGTGCGACAGGCCTCGCCCCGCGACGTCGTGATCGTGTACGTTCCCGAATACGTTCTGGAGCACTGGTGGGATAAATTCCTGCACCATAGATCGGGACACAAAATTGCCAAGGCACTACGCCGCGAACCTGGAGTGGTAACGGCCGTGGTGCCGTGGCGGCTCGGACACGAAGACGAGGAGATGCTGGCGTGATCGAAGAAGGCAGCGAGATCGAAGTAGATCTGGACCGAATGGCGCACGGGGGTGCCGCCGTCGGTCGACACGAATCCCTCGTGTGCTTCGTCCGAGATGGACTTCCCGGTGAGCGCGTCCGGGCCCGTGTCGAGTCACTGGGCAAAGGCGGCCGTTTCGCCAATGCTCGGGCCGTCGAGATCCTGAATCCCTCACCGGATCGGCGATCTTACGACTGGGCCCCCGCCGATCCAGAGCGAACCGAAACGCCCGTCGGAGGCGTCGACTACGCACACATCCGCCCTGAGGCGCAGCGCCAATACAAGGCAGGAGTGATCCGAGAGCAGCTGGAACGATTGGGCGGAATGGATCCGGCCGACGGCCTCTTGACCGACCTGACGGTTCAGCCCTTGGACGCGCCCTCCGACGAGGGATGGCGCACGAGGGTTCATTGGGCCGTCGATGATTCGGGCCGCTTAGGTATGCATCCATATCACGGCTCGGACATCATCCCGGTCGAGGACTTGCCCTTCGCGATCGCCGGAATCAATGCCTTGCGCCTCTACGAGGGGGAATGGCGGAGCATCCAGCGCATCGATGTGGCGGCTCCCGCATGCGGCAACCCACCCTTGGTGGTCCTTACGGCCGTGGACGGCGTCGTGCCGGAGGAGATCGCCGACGACATCGACGTGGAACTCGGAATGTGCCTGCCCACCGACGAGGCGGTCGGGGCCGTGATTCTCCCGGCCCCACGCTCCGGACGTTCCCGGGGCGAAAAGCCCGCTCCGGTCGTGGTTCGGGGGAGCGGGGACGTCGTCGAGGAACTCAGCCTCCCCGACGGCTCGTCATTGCGTTTCAGAGTGGGAGCCGGCGGATTTTGGCAGAATCACCGCGCAGCGCCCGAACGACTTTACGACCTCGTGGGACAAGCTACCGGACTCGCCGAAGGAGAAACGGCTTGGGATCTGTACGCCGGGGCCGGGCTCTTGACGGCGGCGCTCGCGGACCGCGTGGGAGGACCTGGGACAGTGTGGGCCGTGGAGGGCTCGCCAGTGACTGCCGCCGACGCTGAATTCAATTTTGGTCCCGAGGGTCGAGCTCGGACCCCGCGCGCGGCTCAAACTCAGATCGTGACCACCCGGGCCGGCGTCGAACAGGCACTGGCTCGATGGGGCACGCCGAGTCGTGAGGCTCACGGAGGGGCCGATCCCGGGCGCCGAAACCGGCCTGCATCGAGGTACTCGCCCGAGCCGTCATCCATTCCCGACGTCGTGGTCCTCGACCCGCCACGCCAGGGCGCCGGGCGAAAAGTCTTGGAGCGTCTGACGCAGATTGGTCCGCGGCGCATCGTGTACGTGTCTTGCGACCCGGCGGCATTGGGTCGAGACACCGGCTATCTCGCCGCCTTCGGATGGAAGCTTGCGGAGGTGACGGGGCTGGATATGTACCCCGATACACACCATGTGGAGACGCTGGCCGTTTTTGAACGAGCCTAAATTTCCAGGTGGGACGGTGGTTCGTCCTCGGCACAAAGTGTCGTCACATGAGGGTCCGCCCGCGCACTTACGGGTACACTTCAAGGCGAAGGCTTAGTGTCACTGTGTCTCCAAAGGTTTGCATCACACCTATCACCGACGCTCTGCAAGGGCGTATTTGCGCTAGGACTCACCTGGGGACACGGAACTACGCCCCGTAATGACAGTGGCGAGAGGAGTCCCAAGCAATGAGCACTGTGGACAGCTTCGGATCCAAAGGCGCGTTGAACGTCAATGGAACCGACTACGAAATTTTCCGACTCAGCAAGGTCGAGGGCGCGGAGAAGCTGCCGTTTAGCCTGAAGGTGTTGCTCGAAAACCTGCTTCGCACCGAAGATGGCGCGAATATCACCGACGAGCACATTCGAGCCCTGGCGAACTGGGATCCCACGTCCGAACCGGACACCGAGATTCAGTTCACGCCGGCTCGCGTGATCATGCAGGACTTCACCGGCGTTCCCTGCGTGGTCGACCTGGCCACCATGCGCGAGGCCGTGAAGGACCTGGGCGGCGACCCTGGCAAGATCAACCCGCTCGCTCCCGCCGAGCTCGTGATCGACCACTCGGTGCAGATCGATTCCTTTGGAAATAAGGACGCGATCGAGCGCAACATGGACATCGAATACGAGCGCAACGGCGAGCGCTACCAGTTCCTCCGGTGGGGACAGACCGCCTTTGAGGACTTCAAGGTCGTCCCCCCGGGAATGGGCATCGTTCACCAGGTCAACATCGAGTATCTGGCCCGGACCGTCATGTCTCGTGAGGTGAACGGCGTCCTCCGTGCGTACCCGGACACCCTCGTCGGCACCGACTCCCACACCACCATGGTGAATGGTTTGGGTGTTCTCGGCTGGGGCGTCGGCGGCATCGAGGCCGAGGCCGCAATGTTGGGTCAGCCCGTGTCCATGCTGATTCCCAAGGTTGTGGGCTTCAAGCTGACCGGCAAGATTCCCGCCGGCTCGACCGCGACCGACGTCGTGCTCACGATCACCCAGATGCTCCGTGAGCAGGGTGTGGTCGGCAAGTTCGTCGAATTCTACGGCGAAGGTGTCGGTGAGGTGCCGCTGGCCAACCGCGCCACGATCGGTAACATGAGCCCCGAATTCGGTTCGACCGCCGCGATCTTCCCGATCGACGACGTGACCCTGGACTACCTGCGCCTGACCGGCCGTAGCGAGGATCAGGTCGCCTTGGTCGAGAAGTACACCAAGGAACAGGGTCTGTGGCACGACCCGAGCAACGAGGTCGAGTACTCCGAATACCTCGAGCTTGATCTCTCGACGGTGGTTCCCTCGATCGCTGGCCCGAAGCGTCCCCAGGATCGCATCGAGCTGACCAATGCGAAGCAGCAGTTCCGTGCGGATCTGAACAACTACGTGAACGGCAAGCAGTCCGAGGCGGGCGACGAGTCCTTCCCGGCATCCGATGCTCCGGCCGCCACGGCTTCGAATAAGGAGCAGGAAGAGCAGCGTCCGCGCCGCGTTTCTGCCGCCGCGTCCGCCAGTGGCCGCCAGTCGAATCCGATCGACGTCGATATGCCGGATGGACGCGAGTTCGAGCTGGATCACGGCGCCGTCGCGATCGCTTCGATCACGTCGTGCACCAACACCTCCAACCCGTCCGTCATGATGGCGGCCGGCGTGCTCGCTCGTAACGCCGCGGCGAAGGGCCTCAAGGCCAAGCCGTGGGTCAAGACATCGATCGCACCGGGCTCGAAGGTCGTCACCGACTACTACGAGAAGGCTGGCTTGTTGCCGGAGCTCGAAAAGGTCGGGTTCTACATTGTCGGCTACGGCTGCACCACCTGCATCGGTAACTCGGGCCCGCTCGAGGACGAGGTTTCGCAGGCCGTGAGCGATAACGATCTGTCGGTCACCTCGGTGCTTTCGGGTAACCGTAACTTCGAGGGACGCATCAACCCCGACGTCAAGATGAACTACTTGGCTTCGCCGCCGTTGGTCATCGCCTACTCGTTGGCCGGGTCCATGGACTTCGACTTCGAGAACGACGCTTTGGGTCAGGATGCGGACGGTCACGACGTCTTCCTCCGAGACATCTGGCCGGATCCGACCGAGGTCCAGTCCATCATCGACGATTCGGTCTCCACGGACCAGTACAGCACCGAGTACGGAACGATCTTCGACGGTGACGAGCGCTGGCAGAACCTGAACACCCCCACGGGTGACACGTTCGAGTGGGACGAGAAGTCGACGTACGTGCGCAAGCCACCGTACTTCGAGGGCATGACGATGAACCCGGATCCCGTGGAGGATGTCCAGGGTGCACGCGTGCTCCTGAAGCTGGGCGATTCGGTCACGACCGACCACATTTCGCCGGCCGGCTCGTTCAAGTCCGATACCCCCGCGGGTCGGTACCTGACCGAGAACGGTGTGGAGCGCAAGGACTTCAACTCCTACGGTTCTCGCCGTGGTAACCACGAGGTCATGATTCGCGGTACGTTCGCGAATATCCGCATCAAGAACGAGTTGTTGGACGGCGTCGAGGGCGGTTTCACCCGCGACTTCACGAAGGGCGGCGAGCAGGCCGCGGTGTACGACGCCGCACAGAACTACGCCGCTGAGGGTACTCCGCTGGTCGTCTTGGGCGGCAAGGAGTACGGCACGGGTTCGTCCCGTGACTGGGCAGCGAAGGGCACGCGCCTGCTGGGCGTCAAGGCTGTCATCGCCGAGTCCTTCGAGCGCATCCACCGTTCCAACCTGATCGGCATGGGCGTTCTTCCGCTCCAGTTCCCGCAGGGTGAGTCGCACTCATCCCTCGGCTTGGACGGAACAGAGACGTTCTCGATCACGGGCGTGACCGAAATCAACGAGGGCAAGACTCCGAAGACGGTTCACGTGACGGCGACCTCGGAAGACGGCAAGACCACCGAGTTCGACGCCGACGTTCGCATCGATACCCCAGGTGAGCGGGAGTACTTCCGTAACGGGGGCATCTTGCAGTACGTGCTGAGGAACCTGGTCCGCGAGGCCTAAGAGCCAGCCGGATAGCACGACGCCGGGCGGGGGAGTTGAATGACTTCCCCGCCCGGCGTCGTTATTGAGGGTGTGGTTTCTCCGCGGGCTCAGGGCCGCGCGAGGCGCTGGCTGGCTAGCTGATGGTGACGCGGTCGCCGTTGACCGCGACGGTGTACTCCGGAAGGGCCTCAGGTGCCGGACCGGCCTGGACGGATCCATCGCTCAGCGAAAAGACCGAGCTGTGGCATGGACAGGTGATGGTGTCCTTTTGGACGTTAACTGAGCAGCCTTGGTGCGTGCAGGACGAGCTGAAGGCTTTGAACTCGCCGGGCTTGGGTTGGGAAACGATCGCCGTCACGCCGTCGGCCGATGCTTTGATGCCGCTTCCCACGGGGACATCGGTGGTCGACGTGAGATCCACGGGTTTCTGGGGATCGATGCTCGCTTTGCCACTGCTCTGGTCCGAATCGGAGCTGGAGCCACATGCCGAAAGGACGGCTGCGGTTCCGGCCAGGGCGCCCGCTCCGGCAAGAGCGGAACGTCGCGGGGTCCCACCACGTACCGATCCGTCGGTTCCGGCCGCCTCCGTGATGTCGTGCGGATGGTGAGTGGGCTGCTGCTCTGACAACGTGTCCTCCGTGGATTGTCTTGTGATGCGCCTGCATCGCGGTATCGATGCCGCATTCTGTGGACCGGCCGGCACGATCCCGCAGCCGATGACCATGACACCGAAGGGCCCACCGTTTACGTGCGCCATGCACGGCATCGGTGGGCCCTTCGACGTTCCCGTTAGTCGATACGCTCGAAGGCACCGACGCGGTCCAGGTACCGGGTGATTCCTCCGTTGAAGAACGGCCATCCGGTGCCCAGAATCATGGCCAGATCGATGTCTTGGCGGTCCGGGACCACACCTTCATCCAGCATACGAGAGATTTCCGAAGCCAAGGCGCCTTCCACCGAGGTCCGGAGCGTCTCCTGGGTCACCGTATCGTCGTTGGACGCGCCCACGAGTTCGCGGGCTTCGGTGCTCAGGCCGCCCTTCTGGTCGGACAGTGGCGAGATCGCGTGCTCATTGAGCGTCCGGAATTTCTCGGACACGTGGAATCGATCGCCCTGGTGACGCTCGAGGGATTCCAACAGGTGCACCGCGATGGGGAGCCCCACGAGGTCAATCAAGGTGAAGGTATCCATGGGAAGTCCCAATGGCCGGTATGCCTCGGTAATGCTCTCCGGGGAGGCGCCCCGATCAAGGGCCAGGCCGGCTTCGGAGAGGACGACGCCGAGCACCCGGTTGACGATGAATCCGGAAGAATCCCGGGCACCGACGGCGATCTTGTCGAGCCGTTTGGCGAGAGAGAAGGCCGTCGCGATGGCGGCGTCGGTGGTCGAGTCCGTCCGCACAATCTCCACGAGGGGGAGGACGGCGACCGGATTGAAGAAGTGAAAACCGATCACGCGTTCGGGGTGATCGAGGTCTTCGATCATCTCGCTGACCAGGAGCGAGGAGGTGTTGGTCGCGAGGATGCAGTCCGTGCGCACGGACTTCTCGAGGTTCGCGAATACATCCCGTTTGACCTGGGTTTCCTCGAAAACCGCTTCGATCACAAAGTCACAATCGGCGAAATCTGCCGTGTCTGTGGTGCCGCTGACCAATGTCCGAAGGTGTGCGGCCTGTTCTTCGGCCAATCGTCCCTTGGACACGTTCTTCTGAAGTTCGCCGGAAATCGTGTCCAATCCTCGGTCAACGCGAGCCTGGTCGACGTCGCTGATGATCACCGGAACCTGGAGCCGAGTCAGGAACAACAGCGCGAGTTGCGAGGCCATCAACCCCGCGCCGACGACGCCCACCTTGGCAATGTGCGCAGGCTCGACCTCCGGAGGAACCATCGAGGGGTGCTTGGCGCGATGCTGCACGAGTTCCAACATGGAATAGACGGACGAAGAAAATTGGTCGCCGCGGGCGAGCTCGTCGAGGACGGAGATTTGGCGTTCCCGCGACTGCTTACGAGACTCGAGCGGACCGTTGGTAAAGACCTCGAGGGCAACTCGAGCGGCGTCGCTGGCACCGGAGGTCTTCCGCTGCACGATCTCTTCTGCGGCCCGCACCGATTCCTCGAATCGTTCGCGCAACGAGCCTCCCTCGTCGCTATCCGCGGCCCACAAAGGCTCTTCTTGATCCGTCTCGTGTGGGCGGTCGACGACGACCTCGCCCCGAACCACGCCCTCGAACCATGCCAGGGCCTGGTTTCGGGCGTCGTCGTCGGTGACGGCAGCCTCGGTCAGTTCATCGAGGATTCCGATCTCGTGAGCCTGTTGCGAGGTCAGGGACTTGCCGTTGTTGAGTGGGTTGTGGAAGATGACGCGCACGGAATTTTCCGGGCCAATGAGGCGCGGCAAGGCGAAGACCCCCGTCCATCCCGGTATCAGACCGAGGCGGATTTCGGGAAGACCAATGTTTTTGGTTCCGGGATGACCGATCCGGTAGTCGGCGGCCAACGCGAGTTCGAGTCCACCGCCGAGCGCGGTGCCATTGACTCGAGCGCACGTGGGAACCGGCATGGAACGAATAGATTCCACAAAGTCGTGTCCCATCGCCCCGACCGCGGTAATGGGAGTTTCCGGGTCTGCCGCTAGGGTGCTCACCAGGGTGAGGTCGACGCCGGCGGCGAAAGTTGGGGCCGTTCCCTCGATCATGACGCCGTCTACGGAACCGTCTTCTGCCAACCGGTGGACCTCGTCAATGGCATTGAGCAATTCTTGCATCGAGCGGGGTCCCAGGGTCTCGGGGCGCTTCTCGGAGTCGTTGTGCAAGGTCAGTACCGCGATCTTTCGTCCCTGAGGCCCGGTGACGACGTCGCGAGAGACGTGCGTGACCACCTCGTCGGGGCAACGGTCTGTCAGCGGCGTGTAATCGGGATGTGACACGGTCATGGGGATCCTCTCGACGGGGTGTTTCAGCACCACGGTACTGTAACGCCCGTCACGAATCTACCCGGTACTCGCGGTATCGAAGAGTCGTTCCGTCGTCAGGCGTCCTCGGCGAGGTCGCGGGCCAGGGGGTGGGCGACGAGATCGATCTGCCAATTCCGCGCACCATATCCGCGCAGGGCCTCGATCGCCGTCTCCTCGGAAGGATACGGATGTTCCCAACACAGACGCCGCAGGTGCTCCGGGGTGAGCAGATTTTCGGACGGCATGGAGTATTGCTCCGCCAGCTCGGACATAGTCTCCTTGGCGATTTTGAGAGACTCCGCCGAATCCGGTCGCTTGGATTCCCATGCCTTGATGGGAGGGGGAGACGAGCTAGGAATGCTGTATGGGACGAGGTTTTCCTCGCGAGCCGCTTCCTGAATGGCTCGTACCCACCGCACAGACTCCCTTTTGATGAGCTTGGCGTGGAAACCCGGGATGCGTTGCAATTGTGGGACGGATGCGGGCATGGCCTTCGCGGCCGCGATCAAGGCCGAATCGGGCAGGAGCCGCTTCGGAGCGACATCCTTGTGTCGGGCCAAAAGATCCCGTTCGTTCCACAGGTTTCTGAGGGCGGTGAGCTGGCGAGGCGAGCGAACTTGGCGAATGCCCTTGGTCTTGCGCCAGGGGTCGGATTTGGGCTCGGGATCGGGTGCGTCGCAGATCGCTTCGAATTCCTCGAGGGCCCAGTCGAGCTTGCCTTGTTGCCGCAAGAGTTCGACGACGGCGTCACGCAGGTCCACGAGGAGTTCAACGTCCAGCGCGGCGTAGTTGAGCCACGGAGTCGGGAGCGGACGCTGCGACCAGTCGGCCGCCGAATGTTCTTTGGCCAAGGCATAGCCCAGGAGCTCCTCAGTCATCGCACCGAGACCGACGCGGGGCAGCCCGGCGATGCGTCCGGCCAATTCGGTGTCGAAGAGCCGGGAAGGATGCATCCCGACCATGCGCAGACTCGGAAGGTCTTGTGAGCTGGCGTGAATGATCCACTCGGCACCCGACAAGGCCCTGTTAATCACCGTCAAGTCCTCGAAGGCCTCGGGGTCGATCAGCACGATGGGGGAGTCCCCGCGTTTAATCTGGACGAGAAAGGGCCTCTGACCATAGCGAATACCGGAGGCACGTTCCGTGTCGATCGCGACCGGTCCCGAGTGCTTCGTCAAGAGCTCGGCCGCTTCCTCAAGCTCGGGATAGGTGTCGATGACCGACGGTACGCCACCGGACGGCTCGTTGAGCGGAACGGATGGGGGAATGACCAGATCAGGGCTCAGTCCGAGGTCTTCGGGATCGATGCTCAGTTTCTCGAGCTCGTCGGCGCTGAACCCCTCTCCGTAAGCCTGGTCGTGGCCGCCGATGGGGGTCGATTCCTTGGTCATGACGCTGTCACGGGCCGGGTATCCATCCTTCGTCCTGCCTCGAGGGGGAGTGCCATCCCTCGGCTGTCCTGCCTTGTCATTTGTGCACGTCTAGTCTAGTTCACGGGAAATCCGCGTCGTGGGGCTCAGCATCTCGAGGAAGTCAACGGCTAGATACCGCTCACCGGGAAACGGGCCACATCTTCCGGGAGCGGGGGCAAGCCAGCGTAGGTGCAGACCATGTCGGCCCAGGCTTCGAGATGTCGGCGCATGTCCGGCCCGGTAGGGGTCCATGATGCCCTCAGCTCGATCTCATTGCGTTCGCCGCTGTCCTCAAGGACTCCGAAGCCTTGAGAAAAGGCGCGCGTTGCCGTGCCACCAGCCTGCTTATGGAGAGCGCCTTTGGACTCGAGGGATTCCACGAGCCAGTCCCAGGCGACCGAGGAGAGCAACTGTTCTGCCGCGACGTCGGGTTCAATCGCTGCGCGGATGTAGCTGACCACGCGAAATTCCCCGCCCCAGGTCTCCGGTGCTCGAGGATCGAACAGAAGAATGAACCGTCCCAGAGCGAGATCCTGATCTGGGGCATCGGGATCCGCCACCCCGGCCCCCAAACCGACGCCGTATGGCGCCAGATGTTGGGGCGCATCAATCGGTGACAGCGAAAGTTCAGGCTGAAATCGGGCGCGACGCAGTGATTCCAAGGCCTCCTGAAATTGGCTTGGCGTCTGGAGATCATCCTGTGGCGTCGTCACGTTGCCAGGCTACGACTAGCGAGCGGACGCACCCGGCAGGCACGCCGGTTAGGGTCAACAGGCCCCCAAAGTTACGCGCGACTCAGGATCCCGACGGCGTGAACTTCAGGGATACGGAGTTCATGCAGTACCGAAGGTCCGTGGGTGTGCCGAATCCTTCGCCCTGAAACACGTGCCCCAAATGAGAATGGCACGCGGCACACTGCACCTCGATGCGTTCCATGCCCATGGAAGTGTCCTTGATGTATCGGACTCGTTCCTCGGCCAACGGTGCAAAAAATGACGGCCAGCCGCACCGGGCATCAAACTTTGTATCGGCCTCGAAGAGATCGGTCCCGCAGGCGCGGCAGGAATACGTGCCTGGGGAGTCTTCGTCCCAATATTCCCCGGTAAAGGGCCGTTCCGTGCCGGCCTGGCGCAATACCGCAAATTCTTCGGGAGTGAGGATCTGCTGCCATTCCACCTCGCTCCGTTGTGCCGAGCCGCTAGCGTTCAGCGCAGAGTTTTCGAAAGGGTTCTTCTCAGTCATCGACGTGTCCCGTTCCCCAGTACAGGTGCAATACCGGCACCCCTAGGGTCCTTTCCGCTTGGTTGGACCAATGAATGTTCAGCGTGTCCTCGACCGGATGGGGCTCGGTGATGATCAGCACCTGTTGGGCGCCGGTTTCCACCTCTTCGCGCATCGCGGCCACGGGGTCGCCCAACGCAACCCGGCCACGCGCCGTGAAACCGGCATCGCTGAGAACGGCCAAAGAATCCTCGAGGATTGCTCGAGCGTCGGACTCCAGCGTCGCCGGTCCCTTTTCCGCGTGGGACACCACGTGAACTGCTTCCTCAAAGTCCAACAGCGCCAGTTGGTCCAAAAATTCCAGCCACAGATGTTTCGGCAGCGCGGCGGGGACCACGACACGGACATCGTCACCCTCTTCCTGCGGGGCCACGATGTTGATGTTCTCGATCTCCGTTTGGCCGAGAGTCACTTCGGTTACCACTAGCAATGTGCTCATGACTCAAACCCTACTCGCGACGCACCCCAAATGACCTGGTTGTCTACCGATTGACAAGCAAGGATGATGGTAAAAGACACGGTCGAGAAAGGGCGGTACCTGGTGGGCTTATTGGAGTCGGCGATCGGTAGGAGAGGGCGATCCGCCTCCGTGATGAGTCACATCCCTGGCATGACTCCCGAAGTGCGACGTCCCTGGGTTTCCGGTCTCCGTACCGGCGTCGTGGCAGGGGCTTCAATTACCGGCCTCGCGGTGGGCGCGGTGGCGACGATCGCCGGATTCTACGCGCGGACCATCGTGACCCCTCCTAAACAAGGTAATGAGGCTCTGAGAATTCTCGGCGTCGGCTATGAGACCCCCGAACCCAGCGAATCAGATATTCCCACCACGGTGACGTTGCCCGCCAACGACGAAACTCTGGTCAGCGGTCGGTACATGCTTTTTTTCGATGGTGGGCGGGGTTACGCCGTCGTGGGCGACGTCGTGGCCTACTCTCCGAGGCTCGAGACCGTGACACGGCGGGTCGTCGAAGTCCACGAAGGAGACCTCCGCGAGGCCAAGAGGGGACGTTGGTCCGGCGCTATCTACGAGAACCCCGGCGATGCGGGATATGACTACGACGACGTGACCCTTGAGTTGCCGGTCGGGGATGCTCCCGCATGGGTGGTTCCGGCGCCCCAGGGCTCGTCCTGCCGGACGTGGGCCGTGATGGTGCATGGCCGTGGGGCTGCGCGCCAAGAGACCCTCCGGTCACTCGACACGGTGCAAGAACTGGGCATGACCAGTATCCATGTCGCGTATCGAAACGATCGGGATGCGCCGCCCTCCGAAGACGGCCGATACGGCCTGGGATTCACGGAGTGGGAGGACATCGAGATCGCGATCCGCTACGCCCTTGATCACGGGGCTCACGACGTCGTGCTCTTTGGATGGTCCATGGGCGGCGCCATCGCTTTGCAAGCCACCGATAAATCCCAATACCAGCACCTGATTAAGGCCTTGGTGCTGGACGGTCCCGTGGTGGACTGGTTCGAACTCATCCGGTACCACTCGCGGATGCAGCGTTTGCCGTTGAGGCTGGGCCAGCTGGTCTCCGACCTCCTCGCCGAACCCCGAGCCGCAATGATGACCGGATTAGGTGCGCCCATTCTCCTCTCTGACTTGGACTGGCTCTCCCGCAGCGATGAACTCCTGACCCCAACCCTGATCTTGCACTCGGTGGACGACGAATTCGTGCCCGTCAATACCTCCGTGGACCTGGCGTCCCGAAATAGCCTCGTGGAACTCGTCCCGTTTCATAAAGCCCGGCACACCAAAGAATGGAACGTGGACCCCGAGCGATGGAAGCAAGCCGTGGTCGAGTGGCTGCCGGAACATCTCTTTCACGAGAGCGCCCCCACGGAGTTGCCAGAGGGCGAGTCCCCGTTGGACGTCGCCGAGCGCCAGGCGGACTACTGATCAGCCCGGACGGCCGCAGCCGCCCGGCATCTCGACTCGGCCGGGTTCACTGCGCGGCGATATCCGCGAACTCTCCATGGGTCGCGGCGACCAGGTCATCCGGAGCCAGCTCCACATCCAGACCTCGTTTCCCGCCCGAGACGAAAACCGTGGGGTGTTCCCGGGCGCTCGCATCCACCACCACACGCACGGGATTCTTCTGGCCCAACGGTGACATGCCTCCGAGCACGTAGCCGCTACGCTTTTCGGCAACGGCCGGGGGAGCCAACGAGGCAGACTTCCAACCCAGCGCGGCCGCGGCCTTTTTGACAGCCAGCGAACCCGACACGGGAACCACCGCCAGGGCGTAGTCGTCGTCGTGAGTGATCATGAGTGTCTTGAAGACTCGATCGGCGGAATGCCCGAGTGCAGCGGCGGCTTCGGCCCCGAAATTCTGGGTGTCCTCGTGTTCAAATGGGTGAAGAGTGTACTCATAGCCCGACTCGATGAGGGCAGTGACGGCGGCCGTAGGTGCCCCGGATGAATGCTTGGATGATTTTTTCGACACGACTCACCTGTCTTTCTTGAGGATGCTCCCACGATAGTCATGACGCGGCGTTGTACGCACGCATCGCGGAGAGACTACACTCGCTGTGGACCGCCGCCCCGCTGCGGTCCCGTATTCGCGCCGTGAAGAGGTCGAATGCGCATGATGAGCGAGACTCAGCCTCGAAGGAGTACGGTGCCCGAAAACCCCATACGTCTGGTCGACCGACGTCCCAACGTTTCCGCGGAGGAGCTCCTCGAAGGGTTCACGCCGTCGGAGCGCTTCGGGGAGGTTTCCTTCGATACCTACATTCCCGACCCGCAGCAACCGTCGCAGTCTCAGGCCGTCGAGGCGCTCAAGAATTTTGCGCAAACGGTTGGCGGATCCTCTCAAGGCGGCTTCCTCTCCAAGCTCTTCGGTAAAGGGGCCAAGAAGGAGGATAAAGCCGGAATCTACCTCGACGGCGGATTCGGCGTCGGAAAGACCCACCTCCTGGCTTCCTTATTCCACGCGGTACCTGGGCCTAAGGCCTTCGGCACATTCGTCGAGTACACCAACTTGGTGGGAGCGCTGTCTTTCCGCAAGACGGTAGAGGCTTTGTCCACCTACAAGCTCGTCTGTATCGATGAGTTCGAACTGGATGACCCGGGCGATACCGTGCTGATGTCCCGCTTGATGCGCGAACTTTCCGATGCCGGGGTCAAGCTCGCGGCGACGTCGAATACCCTGCCCGGCTCCCTGGGAGAAGGACGATTTGCCGCGGTGGATTTCAAACGGGAAATTCAGGTGTTGGCCGATCAATTTGAGGTCATCCGCGTGGATGGCGAGGACTACCGCCACCGCGGCTTGCCGGCGGCTCCGCAGCCCGTAGCCGATGGCGATTTCGATCGCGTCGTGGAACAACATTTCGGAGAATCCACGCAGGTTGCCGTGGACGATTTCGACCAGCTCATCGAACATCTCTCCTCGGTTCACCCGAGCCGATACCGCCAGCTCGTGGCGGGGCTGGACGGGATCGCGTGGCGGAACGTCACGACGATTACCTCGCAGGCCGTGGCACTGCGTTTCGTCGTGCTTGCGGATCGCCTCTACGACCGAGACCTTCCGATCATTTCGTCCGGTGCGCCATTTGACCAGGTCTTCACCGAGGAGATGATGGCGGGCGGATACCAGAAGAAGTACTTCCGCGCGGTCTCTCGTCTGACGGCACTCGCTCGCGAGGGCATGCTCGAGGGTTCGGCGCATCAAAACTAGGCCCCCAATGGGCTTGGCGGAAGGAGCTGCCGTTGTTGTGGTGGATACTTCCGGCGGTCGTGGTGGGCACGATTCTGCAACGGATTTCCGGGACCGGGGTGGGCCTGGTGGTCGCTCCGGTGTTCACCCTCATCCTGGGTGGGGCGAGCGGCATTTTCTTGGCGAATCTCACCACCGCGGTCTCTGGGGCCCTCCTGACCGTCGCGCTGTGGCGTTCCGTCAACTGGAAACAGTGGCGGTTGCTGTGCCTGTCGGCCGTGTTGGGAACGGTCCCCGGTGCCGTCCTCGTTCGGCTGGCTCCCGGCCCCGTTCTTCAGCTCATCGTCGGTAGCGTCGTCGCTCTCGCCCTGGTGGTGACGCTGGCGGGAAAGCAAACCCGTGCGGTACAGGGGTCCGGTGTCGGCGTGGTCTCCGGTGCCGCGGGCGGGCTCTTGAACGTCACGGCCGGAGTCGCCGCACCCGCCATGGTGATCTATTCGCGCGTGACCTCGTGGCGTCAGACGGAATACGCCGCAACGATGCAACCGGTGTTCATGACCCTCGGCCTGATGTCTCTCGTCGCCAAATGGTCGGTCGGCGCGGTGCACGGGGCCGCTCTGCCCCCGCCCTGGTTGTTGCCGGGTGTGGCGCTCTCCGTCGTCGTCGGTTTGGTGATGGGCCGGCCGTTGGTTCGGCGTATCTCCCCGAACATTGCGAGGACACTCGCACTGACGCTCGCGGGGGCCGGAGCCGCCCTGACGATCGGAAAAGGGATACTCGGACTGATGACCTAGCGACGTCGGCCTGACCCGAACGTACGGACCCGTGATTGGGCAGGTGCGGTAGACGCACAAAGGCCCCGGTTCCAAAGAACCGGGGCCTTTCCTTTGTGCGCGATACTGGGATCGAACCAGTGACCTCTTCCGTGTCAGGGAAGCGCGCTACCGCTGCGCCAATCGCGCGAGTTACATCAATATATTATGTACTGCGAGGTGAGGACGGGATTCGAACCCGCGTTCACGGCTTTGCAGGCCGCTGCCTAACCACTCGACCACCTCACCATGTTCCTGATCAAGCGACTCAGGGCCTTCGCTTCACGAGGTGAAGCAAGCTGCGAGCGGTTGACGGGACTCGAACCCGCGACATCCACCTTGGCAAGGTGGTGCTCTACCAACTGAGCTACAACCGCATGTCCAGCAAACTCCAGGGTGACACCCTGACGTCCGGCGGGTGAATATTTCCAGCCCGTCGCGCTGACAGATGAATACTCTACACATCTTCTAAGGTCTTGCAAAATCCAGCGATCCATACCCAAAAATCCCCGGAATTACGGGGGAGAAGAGGGTTCCTTGGTGTGAAATCGGGCCATGTGGCGTCGAAATAGTGACCGTGTTGTGCATCACGGGCCCTTGGAGGGTGCCGAATTGACTCCCAGGGGTGGCGTCTCTAAGATGTATCGAGTGCTGAGCGCGATTGGCGCAGTGGTAGCGCGCTTCGTTCACACCGAAGAGGTCACTGGTTCGAACCCAGTATCGCGCACAAATGGTTGCCCAGCAGCCAGGTGAAGGTCCCCGCCGGAACATCCGGTCGGGGACCTTTTTCATGAGGTGTGGTGTAGATCGGCACCCGAGGTGCAGTGTCGATCCCGCGGGTGTGGACTGACCGGACGCACACTGGAATGAAGCATTTCGGGGTGGACCGAAGATTGGGTGGGCTCTCACGGCGCGCCGCCCAAGCCCCCGGACACGCCAGTACGAAGGACTGATTCATCGATGACCCAACCGAGGTTGGCAACCGCCACCGAGCACGGGCGCATGTATGCGCGCAAGGTGGACGGTGAGCCCACGGTGCCTTCCATTACGACGGTCATCGGCCAGTTTGCTCAAGATCTGGGCGGTTGGCATGGGTACATGGCAGCGAAGGCCGCACTCGAAGACGACCGCATGCTCCGGGCCGGGCGCTCGACCGGCCTCAAACACGCCGTCATTCGCGACGCCGCCGCAGCAGCCGAACGATACAGAGATCAAGCCGCCGCACGGGGAGATCGGGTGCACAACTATTGCGAAGCCGTCGCTTTGCGAGAGTTGGGCCGAGAAAATCAGGTTGCCGAGACCCGGGAAACCCTGCGCGCGCATGGGGAAACTGACTGGGCGGATCGGTTCGATGAATGGTGGGACCTCTACCAACCCGAGCCTCTTGCGGCAGAAGTGACGGTGTGGAACCACACCGTGGGATACGCGGGGACCCTGGATCTCGTGGCTCGAATCGGCGGACGCGTCTGCATCATCGACTACAAGACCAAAGGCACGGATCGGAAAAACCGCGTCAAACCGCTGGACGCCAAGGTCATCATGCAGCTCGTGGCCGGGGTCAAGGCGGAGGAGTATCTCGTTGACGCCGAAACGGGACAGTGGGAACCGTGGGAGTACGGGGATGCACCCGTTCTCCTGGGAGTTGCGCTCGGTGAAACTGAAGTCAAACCCCAACAAGCGAATCCGGCTTTGCTCAAGGACAGCTGGTTCAAGTTCTGCGCTCTCCGTAAAGTATGGGAATACCACCGGAGCGTGGATTCGATCGCTGCCGACGGGGCCGTTCAACCACTCATGCCGGTGGTTCCGCCGCCCCCGCGCGTCACCCTGCCCGAACAGAACGCCAGCTGACTCACCAACCTCAAGGACTTCGATGACCGTACTGACCGTGCGCACTCTTGGCGATCCGGTACTTCGTACCGTGTGTGAACCCGTGACGAATTTCGACGACGAAATCGGCCGCCTCGTCGACGACATGATTGAAACCATGTTCGAGGTCGAAGGCGTTGGGCTAGCCGCGCCGCAGATCGGGGTCTCACTGCGACTCTTCACCTACGGCGTCGAGGGGCGCGATGGCGAGGTCGGTCACGTGATCAATCCGGTGCTCGAAGTGGGCGAGGAGCCCCAAGAAGGCGGCGAAGGCTGCCTATCCGTTCCCGGGTTGAGTAGCGACACCCCGCGCCGACACTGGGCGCGCGTCACCGGCGTGGACAAAAATAATCGTCCCGTCGTGGTGGAAGGCGAAGGCCTTTTGGCGCGATGCTTGCAGCATGAAACCGACCACCTGGACGGCAAGCTGTACATCGACCGGCTGGTCGGCGACGACAAGAAGCGGATCATGAAAGCCATCCGAGCCGCCGACTATCGGGACGTTGCTGCGGGAGTGGAACGACGCCGGGCGGGCACCGTGTCCAGCGGATTCGCCGCTGGGTCAAGCTTCGGCAAGGGATCAGCTTTTGGTGGTTCGGCATTGGGAGGACGCTCATGACCCGAGTTCTGTACGCGGGGACCCCGGAGACGGCCGTCCCCCCGCTCGAAGCGCTCCTCGCCGCCGGGCTCGACGTCGTCGGGGTTCTGACCAGGAATGATGCCCCCGTGGGACGCAAGCGTGTGATGACACCGTCGCCGGTGGCGCGTCGGGCAGAGGAGCTGGGTCTTCCGGTCATTAAATCCGGTGCGTACGACGACGAAGCGCACCAGGCGGTCACGGACCTCGCCCCGGACATCGCGGCGGTGGTCGCCTATGGTGCGATCCTGCCGAGTCGAGCGTTGGACGCCTTGGAACACGGATGGATCAACCTGCATTTTTCGGTCCTCCCGGCGTGGCGAGGAGCGGCACCCGTGCAACGTGCGCTGATGGCGGGGGAGCGAGAGCTTGGCGCGTCCGTATTTCAGATCGAAAAGGGCATGGACACCGGCCCGGTGTACAAGACCCTGACCGAGACGGCCTCTGACGACGACACTGCAGGGACCATGCTGCACCAGCTGTCCATCAGCGGAGGCGCTCTCCTTGCCGAGGTGATCGGTGACGTCTCACAGGGGCGGATCGTCGCGACGCCGCAGTCCGGCGAACCGACCTACGCCGCGAAACTCACCCTTCAGGATGGACGCATTGATTGGTCGGGCTCCGCCGCCGACGTCGCGGCGCAGGTGCGCGGAGTGACGCCAGAACCCGGGGCCTGGACGGAACTCAACGGCCAGCGGGTCAAGATGCAAGGAATCCGGCAGGTCCACGATGCGGCCGACCCAGCCCCACCAGGCACTGCCCGATTGGAGCATCGCACGATGACGGTCGCCTGCGGCGTCGGGCGAGTGAGCGTTGAGCGCCTCCAGCCGGCGGGCAAGAAGATGATGGCCGCGGCGGACTGGGCCCGTGGAGCCGGGCAACTCGAGCAGAATACGGTGGTCTTTCAATGAGCGAAACTTCAGGACGCGGCCGGTCATCGGCATCTGGCGGTCGGCGCGCCGGGTCGTCCCCACAGCGGGGAGGCGCAAAGCGTCGAAATGCACAGGGCCGGGAGCGCAATCGTCAGAGCCAGGGAGCGCGAAACTTTTCGTCCTCCGCGCCCAGCCAACGGCGTCGAGTCGCAGACCCGGAACGATTGGTCGCTTTCGAGGTTCTTCAGGCCGTCGAAACCCAGGACTCTTACGCGAATTTGGTTTTGCCGTCGACGATTCGTCGCCACGGGTTGGACCGGCGTCAGGCGGCCTTCGCCACGGAACTGACCTACGGAACGTTGCGCGAGCGGGGAATTTACGACGCCGTCTTGGCCGAATGCCTCGATCGGAAGCTCTCCGCAACGGACCCGAAGATCGTGACCGCGTTGCGCCTGGGGGCCCACCAGATTCTCGGAATGAGGGTTCCGGCCCACGCCGCGTTGAATCAGACCGTCGGTCTGGCGCGCGGCGTCATCGGTGCCGGACCCGCCACGATGGTCAACGCAGTTTTGCGTCGCGTCAGCGAGAAGAGCCGCGACGAGTGGCTGGCGCAACTCACGGAAGGGGTAACCGACGAGGTCAAGCGGCTCTCCCTCGAGACATCGCATCCGGCATGGATCGTCCGTGCCTTCCGCCAAGGACTGGCGGCACACGGTCGTACGACCTCGGAGCTTCGCTCGCTCTTGGACGCGGACAACGAAAGCCCCTCCGTGCACCTGGTCGCGTTGCCGGGGCTGGGAGACCTCGCCGAAGCCCGTGAGAATGACGCCCGACCTGGCGAACTCACTGAGGAGTCGGCCGTATATCGCCACGGCGACCTGAGCAGGCTCGAATCGGTACGATCCGGCACCGTCCGGGCTCAGGACGCCGGGTCTCAACTCGTGGCCCGAACCCTCGCCGCAACACCGATCGAGGGTTCGGACGGTGCCTGGCTCGATCTGTGCGCCGGTCCCGGAGGTAAAGCGGCGCTGCTCGGTGCACTCGCCGCCCAGAGGGGTGCGCAGCTTGTGGCGAACGAATCGGCCGAGCACCGTGCAGATCTCGTCCGCAAGGCCCTTGCTCCGCTTCCGCGGGAGTCCTACACGGTGCTGACTTCGGACGGACGTGCCATCGCGGAGACGATCCACACCGCGGACCTCCCGGAAGAGGTATCGCTCGCGGTCGAGGCCTTTGGCGAAACCGGTGAGATTTTCGACCGGGTCATGGTCGACGTTCCGTGTTCGGGTCTCGGGGCATTGCGACGTCGGCCGGAAGCCCGGTGGCGGAAGACGCCGGGCGATATCGCGGAGCTGATGTCGTTACAACTCGATTTGGCCCGCGCGGCCGTCACAGTGACGAGACCGGGAGGTCTCATCGCGTATGTGACGTGTTCGCCCCATCCCGCCGAAACACAGAACGTGCTGTTGGACCTCCTGAACGGGGACGACGTCGAACTGCTCGATACTGGCGCTGCCATGCAGGCGGCGGCCCTTCCCGGAGCCCTCGAGGGCGAAGCTGCTCCTGGAGCGCCGATGGCGGGGGCTCCAGTTGCCGAGGGGCAGAAGGCGGCCACCACGGCACAGCTTTGGCCGCATGTGCATGGAACGGACGCGATGTTCATGGCCTTGTTGCGCAAAAAATAGGTCTGCGCACGGCCGAAAGCGGCAAGTGCTCTCGGTATGCTGTGACATGCACCCCGTCTCTTGCAAGGCACAAGACGGGAAAACCGCGTCTCGACGTCAGGAGGGCCCGTGAGGCATCTTCACATCAACCCGTCCATTTTGTCCGCCGATTTTTCTCGCCTGGGCGAGGAACTGCGTGCCATCGAGACGGCCGATGCGGCCCACATCGACGTCATGGACAACCACTTTGTGCCGAATCTGACCTGGGGACCCGCCGTCGTGGAGCGACTCCACGCCGTCTCACCCGTGCCCTTCGATGTCCACCTCATGATTGAGGACGCCGATCGGTGGGCACCTCGCTACGCGGAGATCGGGTGTGAGTCCGTGACATTCCACGCGGAAGCTGCGATAGCACCGATCAAGCTCGCGCGCGAGCTACGAGCTCAGGGCGCCAAGGCCGGGATGGCGTTGCGTCCGGCGACTCCGGTGGAACCGTACCTCGACATGCTCGAGGAGTTGGACCTTCTCCTCGTGATGACCGTCGAACCCGGGTTTGGTGGCCAGAAATTCTTGGATGTGACCTTGCCGAAATTGCGGCGTGCCGCGGAAGCGATCCGCGGTTCTGATGCCCAGGTCGCTTTGCAGGTCGACGGCGGAATTTCGGAAGAGACCATCGGGCGTGCGGCCGAGGCTGGGGCCGATGTGTTCGTGGCCGGATCCGCCGTCTATGGTGCGAAGGACCCTGCGGAGGCCATCTCTTCATTGCGTTCCATTGCATCCCGATCGGTGGGCTAAACCTCTTCATCGGCACTCGATGTGCCATAATCGAATTCACGCAATCGTGCTCCGGGGGTCGGTGAAATTCCGAACCGGCGGTTATAGTCCGCGACCCGGTTCATTCAGTTCCTCTTGAATGGCCCGGCCGAATCGGTGAAATTCCGGTACCGACAGTCACAGTCTGGATAAAGGCGCACGAGCAGAACGCGGCACAGCGCCGTCGGACGCTCGCTCTCAGCGGGCTTCCTCGATGGGCTGGGCCTAACGTTGTGTTCTCCCCGGAGCCTCCGCAGCTCGGAAGGAGAACAGTGAACTTTCTGCGGTGGCTCTTTGACGCTCAGCTGTCGATCGGTGGAGGTTTCATCCTCTGGCGCGAGGTCTTGGGCAATCTTTTCGGCTTGGCATCTGCCCTCGGCGGAATGCGGCGCAAAGTCTGGGCCTGGCCCGTCGGCATTGCCGGAAATCTGCTCTTATTGACCGTGTTTATGGGTGCCGTGTTTGGTTCCCCGCACCCTGTGAACCTCCTCGGCCAAGCGGCCCGGCAGATCATGTTCATCATCGTGTCGATCTACGGCTGGTACCAGTGGAAGACCGCTAAGCAACAAGGCCGCTCGGCCGTTTCGCCGCGGTGGGCCACATGGAAAGAACGACTCGTGCTGGTCGTGGCCTTTATCGGCGGTACCGCAGCGCTCACGCCAGTTTTTCGGGCCCTGGGATCCTACGAACCGGTGTGGTCGGATGCATGGATTTTCGTGGGAACGCTGCTGGCCACCTGGGGAATGGCCAGGGGATGGGTCGAATTCTGGCTGATCTGGGTCGCGGTCGACGTCGTCGGCGTACCGTTGTTGTTCTCGGCCGGCTACTACGCCTCCGGGTTCATGTATTTGTTCTATGGATGCTTCACACTGACCGGTTTCTTTATGTGGTGGCGTACCCGGAACCAAGAGCGGCGCGTTGAACTGGAAACTCAATTCCCGGATCCCACGGTGGACGTCACGAGTAAGGACCACGCGTGAACCACTCGGCGGAAGAATCTGGCCTCAGAGCCATGCGAGCGGCGCTCACGGCGGCTCTGCACGGAGTCCGAGGATCGAACCCCCTGGTGGGGGCGGTGCTGACCAATGAATCCGGGGACATCCTTCACGTGGGGTGGCACCGGGGGAGCGGCACGCCTCACGCCGAGGTAGATGTTCTGGAACAAGCCCGCCGGGCCGGAACCGACCTCAACCACACGCATCTATACGTGACCCTCGAGCCGTGCAATCATTACGGGCGAACCGGCCCGTGTTCCAAAGCGATAGCAGACGCCGGCATACCGAAGGTCACCTATGCCGAGACGGATGGGACGGGCGCCGCAGGGGGCGCGGAATTCCTGGCCTCCCATGGGATCGACATGCATGCGGGACTCCTTCGCGAGGAAGCCCACGACATCAACGCCCGATGGTGGGCCTCCCAACAAGAGACACGACCATTCGTGACCGCCAAGGTGGCCGCTTCACTCGACGGCCAGGTGAGCGCGCTGGACGGAACGAGTCAGTGGATCACCGGCCCCGAAGCGAGGGCCCACGGGCATACACTTCGCAGCCGAGCGGATGCGATTCTCGTCGGAACGGGCACGGCGTTGAGCGACAACCCTCAGCTCTCCGCGCGCGACACCGGGGGACACCCATTGGGGCGCCAACCCCTCAGGGCGGTCATGGGCATCCGGACCATACCGGCGGGAGCACACCTCAACCAAGGTCCCGGCCATTTGCACTTGGACACTCGCGACCCCCGGGAGGCCCTTCGGCGTCTTGCCCAACAGGGGATCGGTCACGTGCTCATCGAAGGAGGGCCCAGCATCATCTCGGCCTTCCTCACGGAGGATCTGGTCGATGAAATGTACTGGTATACCGCTCCCACCCTTCTGAGCGAGGGCCGCTCCGCGACACACGGTCTCAGCGTGCCCACCCTGGCGAAGGCTTATCGGCTCGCGATCGACCCAGCTAGCGGCGAAGCCGACGGAACCCGAGAAGGCATCGGACGCCTCGGAAACGACACCCTGACGCATCTCGCACCTCAACGTCCCCACGAGAGAAAGTAACGCATCATGTTCACCGGAATCATTGAATCCCTCGGAACCGTGGAGCATCTCGATCTCCGCGCCGACTCGGCGGTACTGTCCGTGCGGGCCGGAGACCTGGTGGCTGATCTGGACGAGGGCGGATCCTTGGCCATCAACGGAGTATGCCTGACCGCCACGCCCCATCACGCCGAACCCGGAATCTTCACCGCCGATGTGATCGGAGAGACCCTCGCCCGCACCTCATTGCGGACCCTGCACCCGGGATCGCGAGTCAACCTGGAGCGTTGCCTCCGCGCCGACGGCCGATTCGACGGTCACATCGTGCAGGGGCATGTCGACGGCACCGGCACGATCCTCGCGATCGAAGACCTGCCCGACTGGTCGATCGTCCGCATCGGCATGCCTCAAAGCCTCGCCCCGTTCTTGGCGGAAAAAGGCTCTATTGCGGTGGACGGGATTTCCTTGACTGTCACCGCGGTCAGCCCGGCCGGTTCTCCGGATCCGTGGTTTGAAGTGGGAATTATCCCGACGACGTTGCGAGCCACCACCCTGGGGGACGCCCACCCCGGAGACCCCGTGAACCTGGAGACCGACGCCGTCGCTAAATACTTGGCGAGGAGCCGAGCCTTCGAAACCCCCGCGCACGAAGCCCTCACGGAGATCCCCGACCATGACGCCGACGTGTCGACGGGGCTCGACGCCGTCGAAGACGCCGTCCAAGCAATTCGTGCAGGCGGCTTGGCCGTCGTGGTGGACGACGAGAACCGGGAGAATGAAGGCGACCTCATCGGAGCCGCGGCGCTCGCCGACCCGGCACGACTGGGCTTCATGATCCGGTATTCCTCAGGAGTGGTGTGTGCACCCATGAGTCCCGAGCGCGCCGATGCCCTCGACTTGCCTCCCATGACGGCAGTCAACGAGGACCCTAAATCCACGGCCTACACGGTGACCTGCGACGCCGCCCGTGGGATTACCTCTGGTATCAGCGCTGCTGACCGAGCCAAGACGCTGAACGTTCTCGCCGGTTCGTCCTCCACGGCGTCGGACCTGACGCGCCCCGGCCACATCCTGCCTTTGCGTGCCGTTCCTGGGGGTGTGCGCGCCCGGCAGGGGCACACCGAAGCCGCGGTCGACTTGGCGCGGCTGGCTGGCCTCCCCGACGTCGGATATATCGCCGAGGTAGTTCACGATGACGGTTCGATGATGCGCTTCGATGCTTTGCGTGAATTCGCGACGATGCACGGCCTGCCGATGATTTCGATTGCTGATCTCCAAGCGGAGCTCGAGGCCGACTTGGTGGAGGACCTTGACGCATGAGTATTCCACCAGATTTTGGGGACGAGGGGGAGCAGCGGATTCGTCCCGAGGCGACGTCGGAGGCCGTGATGGTCCCAACGCCCCATGGCATTTTCAGCATCCGGGCGTGGTCTTTCCCTGACGGCCACGAAATTCTGACCGCGACCGCGGCGGACGCCTCGGGCAACATCATCGATTCCGAGAACCCGGAGCCTCTGGTTCGTTTGCATTCGGAGTGCCTCACGGGTGACGTCTTCGGATCGTTTCGTTGCGACTGTGGTCCGCAACTGGCCCAAGGCCTCGAGACCATTGCCAAGGTCGGAGGAACATTGATGTACATCAAGGGCCATGAGGGGCGAGGCATCGGGCTGGTCCACAAGATCAGGGCCTATGCTCTCCAGGACCAAGGGATGGACACCGTGGACGCGAACCTCGCGCTGGGTTTCGAACCTGACCCGCGAGCCTATGCCCAGGCGGCCTATGTCCTCCGAGACCTCGGAATCACGACGTTACGGTTGATGACCAACAACCCCGCCAAAGTCGAGGCACTCGCCGCGCTCGGCATCGAGGTCTCGTCGATCGAACCTGACGAAATCGGTCCACGACCGGAAAATGCACGATATCTTGCGACCAAGAGGGATCGCATGCATCACCGCCTCGAGCTGCTCACGAATGAGGGCCCGGAACAAGCTGACGTCAACCATGACGACAACAATTCACCCAACGTAGCTGACGGAACGAAGGAGACATCATGAGTGGAGAAGGCGCATTCACGGCGGAACTGAAGGATCTGGACGCGGGAGACCTCAGGGTCGCCGTCGTGGCAGCCTCATGGCATGAGCGTGTCATGAACGGACTCCTGGACGGGGCCTCTCGTGCCCTGTCCGAGGCCGGTCTCAGCGAATTGTCGACGATCGTGCGCGTGCCCGGATCATTCGAACTTCCGGTGGCCGCCGCACGGCTGGCTCAGAGCCACGACGCCGTCGTCGCGCTGGGAGTCGTGATTCGTGGAGGAACGCCTCACTTCGAGTATGTCTGTCAGGCGGCGACGCAGGGGTTGACCCAGGTCAGCCTCGAGAGCGGAAAGCCGGTCGGTTTCGGCGTGCTGACCTGCGACGACGAAGAGCAAGCCCTCGATCGTGCCGGGCTCGAGGGATCGTCGGAGGACAAAGGCTACGAAGCGACGTCGGCCGCTGTCCACACCGCGGTAACACTGTCTCGACTTTGAGAACGCCGGGGTACCCTAAACAGGTGAAAACATTTGACGAGCTCTTCGCCGAGCTGACCACTAAAGCAGCCGACCGACCCGACGGTTCGAAGACCGTGGCCGAGCTAGATTCCGGTATTCACGGGATCGGGAAAAAGGTCGTGGAAGAGGCCGCCGAGGTGTGGATGGCCGGCGAATACCAGTCGGACGAGGAACTCTCTGAGGAAATTTCCCAGCTGATCTATCACCTTCAGGTGCTGATGATCGCGCGGGGCCTCAAGCCGCAGGACATCTACTCGTACTTGTAGTCGCGGACACGATCGCCCAAGAACCATCACCGATCAGCGCCCGAAGGAAGACCATGTTGCGCATTGCCGTCCCGAATAAGGGATCCCTCTCCCAAGCCGCCCAAGCGATGCTGACCGAAGCGGGGTACCTGCAGCGTCGTGACAGTCGCGAACTCGTGATCGTCGACGAAGAGAACGACGTTGAATTCTTCTACCTTCGTCCCCGCGATATCGCGGTGTACGTTGGCCACGGAACCCTCGACGTCGGCATCACGGGCAGGGACCTCCTTCTCGATTCCGGAGCGAACGCCGAGGAGTCCTTGGGCCTCGATTTCGCTCGTTCGACCTTCCATTTCGCGGGTCCGCGTGACCAGTTCAGCGACATTTCACAGCTCCACGGCAAGCGGATCGCGACCAGCTATTCGAACCTCGTGCAGAATTATCTGGAAGAACAGGGCATCGAAGCTTCGGTGGTTCGGCTCGACGGCGCCATCGAATCGTCCATCCGATTGGGCGTGGCCGACGCCATCGCCGACGTCGTGGAAACCGGAAACACCATGCGAGCGGCCGGACTCGAACCATTCGGAGAACCCCTCATGCGGTCCGAGGCCTTGCTCATCAAGCGCCGTGGCTTGGAAGATCGTGCAGGCCTGGATGTGCTTTCACGTCGCCTGCGCGGTGTGCTGGTTGCCCGCCAATATGTGCTGATGGACTACGACGTCAGCGGAGACGACCTGGACGCAGCAACCGCCGTTACTCCAGGTCTGGAAGCGCCGACCGTGTCCCCGCTCCAACGTGAGGGATGGTTCGCGGTGCGCACCATGGTGCCCAAGAAGTCCACCAACCAGATCATGGACCGTTTGTATGACGCCGGGGCACGGGCCATTCTGGTGTCCCCGATCGCGGCGGCTCGGCTGTAGCCACCTACTCGGTGAGAGGAGACGCATCATGGGCGTTGCTGTTCGTGTGATCCCTTGCTTAGACGTCGACGCGGGACGTGTCGTCAAGGGCGTTAACTTCGAGGATCTCCGGGACGCGGGAGACCCCGTCGAGCTGGCGCGGCGCTACGATGCCGCCGGAGCCGATGAACTGACTTTTCTCGACGTCACGGCGTCTTCCTCCTACCGCGAAACGACCTACGACATCGTCGCGAAGACGGCCGAACAGGTCTTCATTCCTCTGACGGTCGGCGGAGGCGTTCGCACGCCGGAAGATGTCGATCGGTTGCTCAGGGCCGGGGCGGACAAGACGTCCATCAACACCGCAGCCATCAAGAATCCGAACGTCATCAACGAGATCACAGATCGATTTGGGAATCAGGTGCTCGTGCTCTCCGTGGACGCCAAGCGGTCGGAGCACACCGCATCGGGATTCGAGGTCACAACACACGGAGGGCGCACCTCGACGGGATTGGATGCCCTCGAATGGGCTCGCGAAGCCGCCGAACGCGGGGTGGGCGAGATATTGCTGAATTCCATCGACGCCGACGGCACGCGCGACGGATTCGATCTGGAGATGATCCGGGCGGTGCGCGGCGTCGTAGACCTCCCACTGATTGCCTCCGGAGGCGCCGGCAAGGTGGAGCACTTTCCGGAGGCCGTCCGAGCGGGCGCGGATGCGTTGTTGGCCGCGTCCATCTTCCACTTCGGGCCAGATCACGCGATCAGGGACGTCAAAGCCGCTGTTCGACAGGCGGGCTTCGAGGTCCGCTGATCTCCGGTCGTGACGCTGGGTGCCGCGGAAACTAGTAGGAAATGTCGACTCGGGCGGCGTCCCGACGTCCAAAGAGATACATCATCAACTCGAGGGGTTCTCCCGTGAGCGTTACGGACTCACCGGTGCTGGGGGCCCGCACGACCTTCTGCACGACGGCGCTGACCCTGGACTCGTCGGAAGGCTGGCGCACGACCTTGGTCCCGTAGGTCGGTGAGCCGTCGGAGTCGGTCCCCACCATGGTGAGCCCATCGGGATAATTCTTCGCGAAGAGTCCCGCACGACGGGACAGAGCCCTCCAGACGGCGGATTGTTCATCCGCATCTGCCTCTCGGCCAGCATTCATCTCCAAAGCACCGGGCGATCCACGCAGAACATCCTCGCGATGAACGAGGTACTCCAAGAAGTTCGTCGTCTCGTCGACCGCCTCAACACGGCGAATGAGCGGACGAGCCGCCTCGAAACGGCTCAAACCGTGAGAAAACGCCTGACCATCGGAGAGTTCCTCGGCGAGTTCTTCGGTCTTGGCTTCCGTGCGCTGAGCAAGCGGGGGAAGGAGGACTCCGGCGGCGACGTCGGGTCGAGTCTCCCGCAAGATCAGGTGCGCGAGCATGTGCTCGGTGTTCCAACCCTCACAGAGTGTGGGATAGCCAGGGCCCACCCGGCCCAGGACATTGACGAGGTCTTGTCGAATTTCTGTGATCGCGCTCATGGGTCGATTGTAGGCCCACAAGGTTAAACGGGGGAGACGCCGAGGTGTCCCACCGGTCACGTTCGCCCGCCACCGTTGCGTCACGACGGCCCGAAGGCCGGACGGTAGAGTGGTGGGCGATGATGAGTCAGCCACGTACCCAGGAATCCACCCTGCCCGAGGAGATCAGGCAGCGGTTGAAACGCGATGATCAAGGACTCGTTGCCGCCGTCATCCAGCAATACGACACCGGTGAAGTGCTCATGTTGGGATGGATGGACGACGAAGCTCTGCAACGCACCCTGTCCACAGGCCGTGTGACGTTCTGGTCGCGATCCCGCGCCGAGTACTGGCGTAAAGGCGACACCTCGGGGCACCGCCAGTACGTCAAATCCGTTGCATTGGACTGCGACGGCGACGCACTGCTGGTGCAGGTCGACCAAGTCGGCGCCGCGTGCCACACCGGAACGCGAACCTGTTTCGACGAGAGGTCATTGCACGCCGTCACGGGCCACCGAGACGACCACTAATCCCAGGCCGATCCATCGCTTAAGGAAACATCGATGAAGACCCACGAACCGTCCTACTCCGGCAAGTTCCGGCCAACCCGCGAGGAATTCCGTCAGCTGGCCGAAGAACACCGGGTGATTCCGGTGACCCTCAAGGTCGTCGCGGATTCCATGACACCCATAGGGCTCTACCGCTCCCTCGTGGCGCGCGATGGCCAGAGCCGGCCGGGAACCTTTCTCCTGGAATCCGCCAACGAAGGCGCCCAGTGGTCCCGCTACTCATTCATCGGCGTCTCCTCGCGCTCGACGCTGACGACCAAGGACGGCAAACCGCACTGGCAGGGCACCATCCCGGAAGGGGCCCCAACCGACGGCTCTCCCGTAGACGCCATCCGCGACACCCTTGAGATGCTCCACACGGAAGCATGGGACGGTCTTCCGCCCCTGACCTCGGGACTCGTCGGTTACTTGGGCTGGGACACCGTCCGGCACTGGGAGAAACTGCCACACCCACCCACGGACGATGTCCACCTCCCTGAATTTGCCCTCAACCTCGTATCCGACATGGCGATTCACGATCACCACGACGGTTCCGTCACCTTGGTGGCTAACGCCATCAATTGGAACGGCACCTCGGACCGGGTGGACTGGGCCTACGACGACGCCGTCGCGCGATTGACATCCATGATCGATGACCTCGCCGAACCCCTCGGGCGGACCACGGTCTCCATTTTCACGGGCGATGACAAGGACACCTCGTCACCCGTGGACGACGAGCGAGTCCACGAAACATGGAGTCGCCAGCAGTACATGAACGCGATCGTCGAGGCTAAACACGCGATCGTCGACGGGGATATCTTCCAGGTAGTCATCTCCAGGCGTTTCGAGGCAGACTGCCCCGAGCCGCCATTAGATGTCTACCGCGTCCTGCGGCAAACCAACCCCTCGCCGTACATGTACCTCTACACTTTCGAAGACCCCGACGGCGAACCCTATTCGATCGTAGGTTCCTCGCCTGAGGCCTTGGTGACCGTTCACGGCGACCGTGCCAGCACGCACCCGATTGCCGGATCCCGCCCCCGAGGAAAGACCCACTCGCAAGACGTCGCGCTCGCAGAAGAACTCCTGGCCGATGAGAAGGAAAAATCGGAGCACTTGATGCTCGTGGATCTCTCCCGGAACGATCTCTCGAAGATCGCCACCCCGGGCACCGTGGCCGTCACGCAGTTCATGGAGGTCGAGCGGTTCAGCCACATCATGCACATTTCCTCGACGGTCGAGGCCCACATTCGCGACGACGCCCATGCGTACGACGTCTTGAGAGCCACCTTCCCCGCCGGAACGCTCTCGGGAGCACCGAAACCCCGTGCCATGCAACTCCTCGACGATTACGAGCCACACCGCAGAGGGGTCTACGCTGGCGTGGTCGGGTATTTCGATTTCGCGGGAAACATGGACATGGCCATTGCCATCCGCACCGCGTTATTGCGCGACAATCGTGCATTCGTGCAAGCAGGAGCGGGAATCGTCGCAGATTCTCAACCCGAAACGGAAGCCGATGAATCCGTGAGTAAAGCTGCCGCCCCCTTGAAGGCGGCGCTCCGTGCCCGTGATCTGACGAGCATCGCCGAGGAGGAAAAGCATTGACCCAGGAACCGGACAACGCCTCACTCGCGGCCCCCGAAGTGTCCGGAGGGACGGACCAGGGGAAACGGGCTCCCGGCTCAGGGCGGGTGATCTTGGTGTGTTTGTTGATTCCTGCGTTGGCCTTTGTGACGACGCTATTCCCGTGGATTCAGGCACACGTTTCGAGCGTGATGTCAGCGGTCGATGTCGACGTTAAGGGCACGGACGCGGCGCCCGCTGTGTCCGCCTTGGCCTTGGTGGCCTTGGCCGGCGTCTTGACGGTTCGGATCGCGGGCAAAGTGTTGAGGTTGGTGATCAGCGCCGTCATTGCCCTGGCTGGACTTGGCATGGGGATCGCTGCCCTCACCGCCGCTCTGAACCCCACGGATGCCGCGATGACCAAGGTGGGCGAAGCCACCGGCACCAACGGACCCGGAGGCCAGTACGTTGTCACCGTTTGGCCCTGGCTGACTCTCGTCCTCGGGGTCGCCACCATCCTCGCGGCGGCCTGGCTGTGGTGGAGCAGCCGGTCGTGGAAGACCACCTCCCGGCGTTACGAACGAACGTCGCAACATTCGGTCCAACGAGGTGAGAACCCTCACGCTGACGATATCGATGCCTGGGACTCCTTGAGCGAGGGCGAAGACCCGACGCGGTGAGGCCCGTGCAACATCCGTTGCCGGCGGTATCCTTGACATAGACTATTCACAGACTGCGCACGAATTCGTGCTGATCACTTCGTATTAGGAGGGCCAGTGAGCTCTGAACAGAATCTCGAACTCACGCCGACCGCCGTCGAGGGACACGGAAATACACCGGCCGCCTGGGCCTTGGTCACGTTGGTGATGCTCGGGACTCTGGTCGGTACGGTTGCTTTCGACCGCGGCAGCATGGTGTGGATCATCATCGGTGTCGCCATCATTCTGCTCGGCGGGGTAGTCGGTGGCATCTTGAAAGCCGCCGGTTACGGCAAGCTCGGCTCACGGCTCAAGAGCCATCACTAACAATCCATGACGACAGCGCTCCCCGAGGCACCAGCCTTCGGCGGGGCGCTGTTCTTCATGAACAGGCGCGGCACAACGTCACGCATCGCAGCAGACCGGAGACCACAGCTTCATGACCGTTTTGGAAGAAATTATCGCCGGAGTCCGAGAAGATCTCGAAGAGCGGCGCCGGAAGGTGAGCCTCGACGAGCTCAAGGAAAGGGTCTCGTCGGTATCGCCTGCCCGGGACGCCGTCTCGGCATTGCGTGGACCCGATGCCTCGACCCTCGAAATCCTGGCCGAGGTCAAGCGCGCCAGCCCCTCCGCGGGCGATCTCTCGCACATCGAGTCGCCGGCCGAATTGGCCCATGACTACGAGGCCGGGGGAGCCGCGGCGATCTCGGTGCTGACGGAATCCCGGCGTTTCAAGGGATCTTTGGAGGACCTAGACGCCGTCCGTGCCGAGGTCTCGATCCCGATCCTGCGCAAGGATTTTACGATCGATCCCTACATGATCTGGGAGGCACGTGCTCACGGTGCCGATATGATCCTGCTGATCGTGGCGGCCTTGAGCGACGAAGAGCTGCGCGAATATCTAGAACTGACCCATCGCCTGGGAATGAACGCTGTCATCGAGACGCACACGGTCGAGGAGATCAAGCGTGCGGCTCAGCTGGATGCGCGCATTGTGGGCGTGAACGTTCGGAACCTCAAGACGCTGGGGACGGACAAAGCTCATTTCGGCAAACTCGCGTCGAAGCTGCCTTCCGGGCCCGTGATTTTGGCAGAGTCCGGGGTCGTTGAGGCCGAAGACGTGGCCGAATACGGACGTCAAGGTGCCGAGGCGGTCTTGGTGGGCGAGGCGCTCGTCAAACACGATGATCCTCGGGACGCCGTCAGCCTCTTCAAAAAGCAAGGGCGCAAAGCACGGGCTGCCTATTTAGAAGAGAAGGAAGCACACAATGGCTAATTCCCCATCTCCTCAGGAGCATCACAAGCTCGCGGAAGCCTTCTTGGAAGGATCCGGCGGTACCCTCAAGAACGCTAGCGGTCCGTACTTTGGCGAATACGGCGGGCAATGGATGCCGGAATCCCTGATTCGGGCGATGGACGAGCTCGAAGACACCTTTGATAAGGCCAAAGCCGACCCGGCCTTCCTGGACGAGTTCCAGAGGCTTTCGCGGGACTATGCCAATCGCCCGTCGCTGATGACCGAAGCCCAGCGCCTCAGTGAACGGGCTGGCGTGCGCATCTTCCTGAAGCGGGAAGACCTCAACCACACGGGATCCCACAAGATCAATAACGTCCTGGGGCAGGCCCTCTTGGCGAAAAAGATGGGCAAAACCCGTCTCATCGCCGAGACTGGTGCGGGACAGCACGGCGTCGCCACGGCCACGGCCGCCGCATATTTCGGCATGGAATGCGTGATCTACATGGGCGAGGTCGACACCGACCGGCAGGCCCTGAACGTAGCGCGGATGCAATTGCTCGGAGCCAAAGTCATCGCGGTTCAAAACGGTTCACGAACGTTGAAGGACGCGATCAACGAGGCCCTCCGGGACTGGGTCGCGAACGTCGAAGATACCCACTATTTGTTGGGAACCGCGGCCGGAGCGCATCCGTTTCCCGCGATGGTGCGGTATTTCCATGACGCCATCGGCTCCGAGGCCAGGAGCCAGATCCTGGAACAAACTGGTCGTCTCCCCGATGCGGTCACGGCCTGCGTTGGCGGCGGCTCGAACGCCATCGGAATGTTCCACGCCTTCCTGGATGACACCTCGGTGCAACTCATTGGTTTGGAGCCGGGCGGCGACGGCGTAGAGACCGGTCGCCACGCGGCCACCATAAATTTGGGCCGTCCGGGAGTCTTGCATGGTGCTCGCACGTATCTCATGCAAGACGACGATGGTCAGACGATCGAATCCCACTCCGTCTCGGCGGGCTTGGACTATCCCGGAGTCGGGCCCGAGCACGCGTACCTGTCTGACATCGGTCGAGCAACTTACCTTCCGATCACGGACAGCGCGGCGATGAATGCCCTGCGAATTCTGTGCGAAACCGAGGGCATCATCCCGGCCATCGAGTCGGCGCACGCCTTGGCCGGAGCGCTTGATCTCGCCGCGTCGTGGAAAGAACAGGATCCCGAGGGAGCCCGTGAGAAGATCATCGCCGTCTGCATGTCCGGGCGTGGGGACAAAGACATGGACACTGCGGTGTCGTGGTTTGGCCTGGGGAAGGCCATCCCTAGTTCCGAGGTCAACGCCTCAACACTGAAGAGCCAGGAATCTGACGCCCACGACGCCGCGGAGGAAACTCGATGACCACGCCCGAATCGGAACAATTCAGCGCCTCGACCCGAAGCTTCCCTCAGCCCAACCCGGAGTCGCCACTCGCGGCCAAGCTTGCGGAATGCCAAGCGGAGGGACGCCCTGCACTGATTGGTTACCTGCCGGTGGGTTATCCCACAGTCGACGAATCCATTCGGGCCGGCATTGAGCTGGGACAGAACGGGGCCGACATCATTGAACTCGGCATACCCTATTCCGACCCGGTCATGGACGGCCCCGTCATCCAGGAAGCCACCGCCGTGGCACTGTCCCGAGGTTTCCGGGTGGACGACGTTTTTCGTGCCGTCCGCGAGATTACGGCCCAAACCTCGGCGGTCGTCGTCGTGATGACCTACTGGAACCCGGTGCTTCGAAAGGGCGTTGACCACTTCGCGTCGCAGCTCGCTGCTGCCGGTGGCGCCGGAATCATCACGCCCGACCTGGTCCCGGACGAAGCCGCAGAATGGCTCGAGGCGAGTGACCGTCACGGCCTCGACCGAATTTTCCTCGCGGCACCGTCGTCTACGGTCGAACGCCTCGAAATGATCTCTCGGGCTTCAAGTGGTTTCGTCTACGCCGTTTCCGTGATGGGAGTGACCGGGGCACGATCATCCGTTTCGGACGTGGCCGAACGGCTCGTGTCCGACCTCCGAACCGCGGGCGCACCGAAGGTCTGCGTTGGACTCGGCGTCTCCCGCCGGGAGCACGTGGAAGAAATTGGCAGCTACGCCGACGGCGTGATCGTGGGGACCGCCCTCGTTCGGGCGCTCGGAGAGGGCGGCCCGGAAGCCGTCGGTGAACTGACGAGACAGTTGGCGGGTCGGTCCGGAGCCTCCGCATGAGCCTGGTGGTACCCATCCTCGGAGCTATTCCGTCTCCCAGCTGGTCCGGTTTTCATCTGGGCCCCCTGACCATCCACGCGTACGCGTTGTGCATCCTGCTGGGGATTCTCGTGTGCCTATGGCTCACCACTCGACGGTGGGCAGCGACAGGCCGTAACCCCGACGATATTTGGGACATCGCCCTCTGGGCCATTCCCTTTGGGCTCGTCGGAGCCCGGATGTATCACGTCTTGATCACGGCCCCCGGTGACTACTTCGGTCCCGGCAAAAACCCCTGGGATGCCCTCAAAATTTGGGAGGGCGGAATCGGCATCATGGGTGCCGTGACCCTGGGAGCCTTGGGAGCCTGGATCGCCTGCCGCCGGAAGCACGTCTCCTTGGCGGCATTTGCCGACGCCGCGGCCCCTGGAATTCTTATCGCTCAGGGCATCGGCCGGTGGGGGAACTGGTTCAACCAGGAGCTCTTCGGGAAACCGACCACCTTGCCATGGGGACTCGAAATCGACCCGCTGTCCAGCAACTTTCCGCAACAGTACCCGCCCGGAACTTTGTTTCACCCGACGTTCCTCTACGAATCCCTGTGGGACATCCTCGGCGGGCTCGTCATCCTGTGGCTTTCCCGGAGGGTTCTGACGAAAATGGGGCAGGTCTTCTGGACCTACGTCATGTACTACGGATTCGGCCGATTCCTCATTGAGCTGTTCCTCCGGATCGACCACTCGGATGAATTTCTGGGTCTCCGGATTCACGTGTGGACGTCGGGGTTCCTGGTGGTTCTCGGCGCGGTCATGCTGTTCGCTATGAGCCGCCGCAAGACCAAAGATCCTGAGGATATTTCCAAAGATCGCGACGCCACGGCCGTCGAAGCCTAACCACATGGGAGTTGAAGAGGGCCGGTTCCAGAAATGGAACCGGCCCTCTTTTCGTGCTCGTAATGATTCTGTATCTCAGCCGTAATACGTGGAGAAGTTGAGACCTCATTCAGGGACGTGGGTCACGTCGTGGTACTTTGGCGGAACAACACATGGGAAAGTCGTGCCTTGCCGCCGCATCACATCACAGGCGAGGCAACATGATCGACTCGGTGCGTGCACCACACAGCGCCGAAATATCTCGTAGTAGCTGCAAAGACGCGGTGACCGTTGGATCGTCGGGGCCTAGAGCTCCGACCGGTCGCGCTCGTTGCGCCAGCAGCCGTGACCCTTCCTCTCCCGTTCGACGTCGGAACTTCAAGACCCGCACGTGAAACCCGATCGACAGGGATGTTGGATCCACCGGTTCGCCGAACCGCGGTGCCGCCTCGTCAGGAGTACGTGGCACCGACGAACTCGCAGGGCACTGACCTGGCATGAGTTCACGGACTGACACGAGGAGGAGAGGCTCCACTTTGAATGGTTTCGATATGACCGATTCCGCCGAGGGACGCGGCCACGCACCTTCACCGTTCAAGACGTTCGCGGACATTCCGGAGAAACACGGACTGTACGACCCGGAGTTCGAAAAGGACGCCTGTGGGTTGGCGATGATCGCCAGCTTGACGGGAGAGGCCACGCACGACGTCGTCGACAAAGCCCTGACCGCCCTCCGTTCGCTGGAACATCGCGGCGCCGTCGGAGCCGACAAAGGCACGGGCGACGGCGCTGGCGTGATGACGCAGATCCCGGACGACTTTTTCCGGTCCGTCGTCGACTTCGAGCTACCTCCGCTGGGGAAATACGCCGTCGGCACGGCCTATCTTCCGACCGATGGAGTCAACTCCGAGGAGCTTCTGCAGTCCTTGACCGAAATGGCCGAGGGTGAAGGAACCCGGGTGGTCGGTTGGCGCGAGGTACCGGTGGACTCAAGCATCGTGGGGGGATCCGCCCGCGCCGTCATGCCGTATTTCGTGCAGATGTTTATCGCGGAAGCCATCACCGACGAGGCAGATCAAGCCGTCACGGGACACATCCCGGTGATCGAGTTGGACGCCGACCAGCAGCGACGGCAGCTCGACCAAAAGGCCTTCCGTCTGCGTAAGCGGGCGCAGCATAAGTTGGGGATCTACTTCCCGTCCTTCTCGACGCGCACCATCACGTACAAGGGCATGCTGACGACGGCCCAGTTGGAGCCGTTCTACCCCGACCTTTCTGATCCGGCCTTCGTGACCCGCCTGGCGATCGTGCATTCGCGGTTTTCCACCAACACCTTCCCCTCATGGCCTCTGGCCCAGCCGTTCCGCACCATCGCTCACAACGGTGAGATCAATACCGTCAAGGGCAACCGCAACTGGATGCGTGCGCGTCAGTCGCAGCTCAAATCCCCGGTGCTCGGACGCCGTCCGGAAGAACTCTTTCCGATCTGTTCCGTGGGCGCCTCCGACTCACAGTCTTTCGACGAGGTCTTGGAGCTGCTCATGCTTTCTGGGCGTTCCGTAACCGAGGCCATCATGATGATGATTCCTGAGGCCTGGGAGAACCACGAGAGCATGGATGAGGCGCGCCGCGCGTTTTATCGGTATCACTCGACCCTCATGGAACCGTGGGATGGCCCGGCCGCCGTGACCTTTACCGACGGTGAACTGGTGGGTTCCGTGCTGGACCGTAACGGGCTACGTCCGGGCCGCTACTGGGAAACCGAAGATGGACTGGTGATCTTTGCATCCGAAGTCGGCGTCGTCGATCTGGGTGACACGAAGATTGTGTCCAAGGGACGCGTCGCTCCGGGCAAGATCTTCCTGGTCGACACCCGCGAGGGCCGGATCGTTCCTGATCAGGAGGTCAAGGACGACGTCGCGGCCCGCAACCCCTGGAAAGAGTGGGCGGATCGCAACATCATGCGGCTCGCCGATCTTCCCGAGCGTGAGCACCGCAATCCGTCGGCTCAGTCGATTCTCGTGCGTCAGCAAACTTTTGGATACACACACGAGGAACTGAAGTCACTGCTCGGGCCGATGGCGGCGAAGGGTGCCGAGCCGATCTACGCGATGGGCACGGATACGCCCATCGCGGTCCTCTCCGGCCGGCCTCGATTGCTGTTCGACTACTTCATCCAGTCCTTCGCCCAGGTGACGAACCCGCCGTTGGACTCGATCCGCGAAGAGCTCGTCACCTCCCTGCGATCATCGCTGGGGCCCAACGGAAACCTTTTGCGCAACGGGTACGTGCCCACACGTCAGCTCGAGCTCGATTTCCCCGTGATCGACAACGACCAGCTCGACAAGATCATGTACATCGAGGACGACGACGGCATGCCGGCCGCGCTCAAAGTGAGGGGTCTGTACGAACCCGCCGGGGGAGAAGCGGCATTACGGTCTCGGATCTCCGAAATTTGCGAGAAGGTCTCTGCGGCCGTGAACCGCGGCATCGAATACGTCGTGCTGTCAGACCGTAATTCGAACGCCAACTGGGCACCTATTCCTTCGCTCCTTCTCACGGCGGCTGTGCACCACCACCTGTTGCGCTCCGCGACCCGCACCAAGGTGGCTCTCGTCGTCGAGGCTGGTGACGTCCGGGAAGTGCATCACATTGCTGCCCTGGTGGGTTTTGGTGCTTCTGCGGTCAATCCGTACCTGGCCATGGAATCCGTGGAACAGCTGGTCGCCACCGGTGACCTAACCGGTGTCACGGCTCAACAGGCGACCACGAACCTCATCAAGGCCTTGGGTAAAGGCCTGCAGAAGATCATGTCCAAGATGGGCATTTCGACGGTCAGCTCATATTGCGGCGCTCAAACCTTTGAGGCATTGGGACTTGCGCAGTCGCTCGTGGACGAATATTTCACCGGAACGCACTCCCAAATGGGCGGTGTGGGGCTCGACGTCATTGCCGCCGAGGTCAAGTCTCGTCACGATCGTGCCTACCCTCAGGACGGCGTGAAGATTCCGTATCGAAGCCTGGAGACCGGCGGCGAGTACGACTGGCGTCGTGACGGGCCGCCGCACTTGTTCAATCCGCACACGATCTTCCGGCTCCAGCACGCCACGAAGACTCGGAGCTACGACATTTTCAAGTCCTACACCAAGCTGGTGGACGACCAGTCGAAGGATCTCATGACCCTTCGTGGACTCTTGGATTTCAGGTCGAAGCGTCCCTCGGTGCCTCTCGAGGAGGTCGAGCCCGTCAGCGAGATCGTTCGTCGATTCTCCACGGGCGCAATGTCCTACGGATCCATTTCGAAGGAGGCCCACGAGACCCTCGCCATTGCGATGAACCGTCTGGGGGCCAAGTCGAATACGGGAGAAGGCGGCGAGGACCTCGACCGTTTGCTGGATCCTGAACGTCGATCGGCCATCAAGCAGATAGCCTCAGGACGTTTTGGCGTCACGAGCTTGTACCTAACCAACGCGACCGACCTCCAAATCAAGATGGCACAGGGTGCTAAGCCGGGTGAGGGCGGCCAATTGATGTCGGCCAAGGTTTATCCGTGGGTTGCCCGCACCCGTCACGCGACGCCGGGTGTCTCGCTGATTTCACCGCCGCCGCATCACGATATCTATTCGATTGAAGACCTGGCCCAGCTCATCTACGACCTCAAGCGGGCGAACCCGGAAGCTCGGGTCCACGTCAAACTGGTCTCGGAAATGGGGATCGGCACCGTAGCCAGCGGCGTCACTAAGGCGAAGGCCGACGTCGTCCTCGTTTCGGGTCACGACGGCGGCACCGGTGCGGCACCCATGAACTCCCTCAAACACGCCGGAGCCCCGTGGGAACTCGGTCTCGCCGAAACGCAACAGACCCTGCTGCTCAACGGGCTGCGCGATCGTGTGGTGGTCCAAGCCGACGGCCAAATGAAGACAGGCCGCGACGTCGTCGTGGCGGCACTGCTGGGGGCGGAAGAATACGGTTTCGCGACCGCACCTTTGGTGGTCGAAGGCTGCATCATGATGCGCAAGTGCCACTTGGACACGTGCCCGGTGGGCATCGCGACCCAAAATCCGCAGTTGCGCGAACGCTTCCGTGGTCAAGCTGATCACGTGGTGAACTTCTTCGAATTCATCGCGCAGGAGATTCGCGAGTATTTGGCCGAACTGGGATTCCGGAGCCTCGCCGAGGCGATCGGTCACGCGGAAGTGCTCGACACCCGCAAGGCTGTGGCCCATTGGAAGGCCGATGGGCTGGACCTGCGCGATATCCTGCGTTCCTCTGCCGACGAGTTCGGAAACGAAGGCATCCGAAATACTCGTCCGCAAGACCACGAGCTGGAATTGCACATGGATAACGAGCTCATCCGGCTCGCGGAACCTGCATTGCGCGATCGTCGCCCCGTCTCCATCGATCACACGATCATCAACACCGATCGGGCGATCGGCACGATGTTGGGGCACCGCGTGACGCAGACCTTCGGTGCCGACTTCCTGGAGGACGACACCATTACCTTGAACCTTCACGGTCAGGCGGGCCAGTCTCTCGGTGCGTTTTTGCCCCAGGGCATCACTATCCGATTGACGGGCGACGCCAACGACTACACGGGCAAGGGGCTTTCGGGTGGCCGCATCATCGTCCGGCCGGAGTCGGACGCGTTGTTTATCGCTCAGGACAACGTGATCGCGGGCAACGTCATCGGATATGGAGCGACCAGCGGCGAGATGTTCCTTCGAGGCCAAGTCGGTGAACGATTCCTGGTTCGAAACTCGGGCGCCACCGCCGTCGTCGAAGGAATTGGCGACCACGGCTGCGAGTACATGACCGGTGGTGTTGCTCTGATCTTGGGCGACACGGGCCGAAATTTCGGAGCCGGTATGTCGGGAGGCGTGGCGTATGTTCTGGACCTCGACGTCATGGATGTCAACAAGGCCGCGCGCGAGTCGGGGGAATTGACCTTCGCCGGGCTCCACCCGCATGAAGAAGAAATTGTCCTGGAGCTGCTCCGTCAGCATGTGGCGGAGACCGACTCGGAGATCGCTCGGACCATGTTGGCCGATCCCGAGGGGTCTCTCGCACGGTTCACACGCGTCCTACCGCGGGACTTCGCGGCGGTCCGAGACATTAGGGCGCGCGCCGAAGCTGAAGGAACGGATCCCGATGGGGATCAGGTCTGGCAAGAAATTTTGGAGGAGACCGCACGTGGCTGATCCGAGAGGCTTTTTGAAGCACAATCATCGAGTTGACCGGCCCAAACGCCCCGTACCGGTGCGAATTCGAGACTGGAAAGAGGTCCAGGTCGAGCAAGACTCGGCGGTCCTCAAGGAACAAGCGTCCCGGTGCATGGACTGTGGCGTGGCCTTCTGCCATCAGGGGTGCCCGCTGGGCAACTTGATCCCGGAGTGGAACGACCTCATGTGGCGCGACAAGACCGCCGAGGCAGTGCAGCGCATGCACGCGACCAATAATTTTCCGGAATTCACCGGTCGCGTGTGCCCCGCACCGTGCGAGTCGTCGTGCGTTCTGGGGATCAACCAGCCGGCCGTGACGATCAAACAGGTCGAATACACGATCGGTGAGAAGGCCTTCGACGAGGGGCTGATTGAGCCTCACCTGCCAGAGCGCTTGGTCGACAAGACGGTGGCCGTGGTGGGTTCCGGTCCGGCCGGACTGGCCGCTGCGCAGCAACTCACACAGGCCGGATACACGGTGGCCGTCTACGAACGAGACGACCGTATCGGCGGGCTTCTCCGCTACGGAATTCCCGACTTCAAGATGGAAAAATCGGTGCTGGATCGCCGTTTGGACGTGATGCGCGAGGAAGGTACCCGATTCCGCGCGGGAGTAGAGATCGGTCGGGATATTTCCTGGGACCAGCTCCGCCGTCGTTATGACGCCGTGATCGTGGCCACCGGGGCAACCAAGCCTCGAGACCTACCGATTCCCGGACGTGAACTCGACGGTGTTCACTTCGCCATGGATTACCTCGTGCAGTCGAATCGCGTGATCGCTGGCGACGACGTTCCGGATCAGATTTCGGCCGAAGGCAAACACGTGGTGATTTTGGGCGGTGGCGATACCGGCGCGGATTGCATCGGTACCGCGAACCGGCAGAAGGCGGCTTCCGTGACGACGCTGGCCATTGGTAAGCGCCCTCCAGAGGAACGTGCCGACCACGAACCGTGGCCGATGTTCCCGAATCTCTTCGAGGTCGCCAGCGCCCACGAGGAAGGCGGCGACCGAAACTACCTCGCCTCGACCATCGAATTCGTGGGGGAGGACGGCGTCCTCACCGGTCTCAAGATCGCCGACACAGAATACCGTGACGACGGCACTCGAGGGCCCAAAGCGGGAAGTGAGCGGGTCATTCCTGCGGATCTCGTGTTCCTGGCCCTCGGCTTCACCGGTCAGGATTCGGAAGACATCGTGGATCAGGCCGGAGCGGAATTCGACTCTCGGACCAACGTGGCCCGCGACGACCAGTACATGACCAACGTGCCCGGCGTCTTTTCCTGCGGCGACGCTGGCCGGGGTCAGTCGCTCGTGGTGTGGGCCATCGCCGAGGGCCGAGCCTGCGCTGCGGCGGTAGAGCGGCATTTGGTGGGAACCACGGTTCTTCCGGAACCGGTTTCGCCTTCGGACCGACCGATCAATCTGTTGTAACCGACCACGACGGCGCATCGCCGGTCGCGGACGAGTGAGCCCCCGGATTCTTCTCCTGAATCCGGGGGCTCATGGCATGTCGAGGGGATGTCGTCGTCAGAGAGCCTTCAGTGCCTCGATGAACGGCGTGATGGATGACCGGTCGCGATAGTCGGCCGAACCGCCGTAACAGTCGATCATCTGACGGTCGGTCTCTGATTTGTGCGGTTTAGATTTCAAGAAGGTTTTGACGCCGACCATTGCGGTTTTGTGTGCTCGGGAGAGAACCGAGTAGTCGATTCCGCCGCGAAAGTGAGCCGTGGGCGCGCCGTCCTGATAGACCTCGCCGAGGTTCTTCGCGATGAGTGCATCGAGTTTCTCCGTTGGCTGCGACACATCTCCGGAAAAGGAGACGGTGAAGAAGCCCTTCTTCTTGGGCGAAAGGGCGGCGTCCAAAGCTTTAAACTGGTCGGCATTCGTCAGCTTTCCCGCGTAATCGCTGGCTCCCAACACCACGAGATCAGCCTGGGCGACGTCGTCTCCGGTGGCGTCGCTCACTGCGAGTGCGCGACCACCCAGATCCTCGGCGATCCATTCGGCGTACGAACGGGTGTATCCGTAATTTGATCCGTAGAGCACGAGAGTCGTGGCCAAAGGTTTCTCCTCTTGTCCGTTGTACGCACAGACGCAATGGGTGATCTGAGCGGTGCATGATGAGCATCACCTCCACTGTAGTCGTGACGACCCTACGGCAAGGACCATGACCTGGCGAGTGTGGGTAGATGTGGGAAATTTGGGATGTGGGGTAACCGTATGTGAGGTATATCTACACGCTGTGCTTTACCCCGGTAATCCCCGAAAACCCCCGGTTTCTAGGGGAAACGCAGGTGGAATCGGCCGGCTACAGTTCGTGACGATGACCCTGACGACACCATTCTTAACCCGGGGATGTTGCCTCGCCTTACTGTTCATGTGGCATTGAGGGAACTAGAGTTGACGCTATGAGACGCGCAAAAATCGTATGTACCCTTGGACCCGCCCTTTCCACCTACGACAAAGTCTCGGAGGCCATCTCCGCTGGACTGAATGTTGCCCGGCTGAACATGAGCCACGGTGACCACGAAGTCCACATCAACAATTACGACAATGTCCGGCGTGCCGCGGCTCATCTCGGCAAGAACGTCGCGATCTTGGCCGACATTCAGGGACCGAAAATCCGCTTGGAAACTTTCGCTGATGGTCCCGTCAACCTGGAGCCAGGTGACGTTTTCAAGATCACCATTGACGATGTTCCGGGTAATCAGGACATCTGTGGCACCACCTATAAGGGACTTCCCGGCGACGTGCGTCCCGGAGATGCGCTCCTGATCGACGACGGAAAGGTCCGCCTCGAGGCCACCCAGGTGGATGCCACGACGGTCACCACCCGAGTCGTCGTCGGCGGCAAGGTCTCCGACCACAAGGGGATCAATCTCCCCGGTGTCGCAGTCTCGGTTCCTGCACTGACGGAGAAGGACGAAAAGGACCTTCGCTGGGCCTTGCAGACGGGTGTGGACATCATCGCCCTGTCCTTCGTTCGTTCGGGCGACGACATCACCCGCGTTCACGAGATCATGGAGGAAGAGGGTCTTCGTCTTCCGGTGATTGCCAAGATCGAGAAGCCGCAGGCCGTGGATAACCTCCAAGACATCGTCGATAAATTCGACGGCATCATGGTGGCCCGTGGTGACCTCGGTGTGGAGTACCCGCTGGAAGAGGTGCCCCTCGTCCAGAAGAAGGCCATTACGCTGGCCCGCCGTTGGGCCAAGCCCGTGATCGTGGCGACCCAGGTTCTCGAGTCCATGATCACCAACCCCATGCCGACCCGCGCCGAGGCTTCCGACTGCGCCAACGCGATTCTTGACGGGGCGGATGCTGTGATGCTGTCCGGCGAAACCTCCGTGGGTAAGTACCCGATCATCACCATTCAGACGATGGCGCGCATCGTCGAGTCCACGGAGAAGCACGGTTTGGATCGTGTTCCGGCCTTGGGCTCTTCGCCTCGAACCCGTGGCGGTGCCGTGACGCTGGCGGCCGTGAACATTGCTGACCAGCTCAACGTCAACTACATCTGCACGTTCACGCAGTCCGGAGACTCGGCACGTCGTTTGTGCCGTTTGCGCCCGTCCAAGCCGGTGCTGGCCTTTACCCCGGACGACAAGGTGCGTGCCTTCATGGCCTTGTTCTGGGGCGTCGACGCGGTGCAGCAGTCCGAGTGTTATGACACCGACAGCATGACGGAAGCGGTCGACCGCTATCTTCTCAAATATGACCTGGTCAAGCCCGATGAGCTGCTCGTGATGACGGCGGGTACACCTTTGGGTGTCGCAGGTTCGACCAACATGGTCAAGGTCCACCGAGTCGGTGACCTTGACGATTCGGGGGCTCGTGCTCCCGAGAGCCGCGAAAAACTCGGGCCGTACAAGCACTAACTTGGTGCATTTAGCTGTGGTCGAGGGCCTCGGTCATCGACGCCCGGCGCGCGTCGACGGGGCAGGGGAAGCCTCCCTTGCCCCGTTCGCCGGGTGGCGCTGGCTACAGCTGGGCTATGGATTTCCGCACGGACCAAGGATTGTGTAAAGTATTCATGGTTCGAGTCGACGCAAGCCGTTGACGAGACTGGCCCAAGTGGCGGAATTGGCAGACGCGCCGCACTCAAAATGCGGTTCTTCACGGAGTGTGGGTTCGAGTCCCACCTTGGGCACCATTGCTACAAAGCGGCCTTCCCAGCTATGAAAAATAGCTGGGAAGGCCGCTTTTTTAGTGTCGCGACGAGCTTAGGAGGCGGGCCCGTACGTCAGAACGACGGTTCCTTTGGTGTTGACTTGGTGGTCTAGGAGCGTCAATGGAAGCGGTCCGGAGGACAAATCCATCGAATCGCTGAGACGTCGTTCAGATCCTGCCATCACTGGGTGAACGATGAGCGTGAGGCGGTCCAGCAGCCCGGCCTCCAGAAGCTGGGCAATCACACTGAGGCTTCCCTGGATCGAGATGTCCCGCCCTTCGGTTTCTTTGAGGGAGCGGACGAATTCTAAGAGCTCGACGTCGATGACGGAACAGTTGTCCCAGGTCACCGATTCACGGGCGAGCGTTCGCGATGCCACGTGTTTGGGGACGGAGTTGATGAAGTCCTTGAAAGGGTCTTCGACGTCGTCGCGGGTCCAATGCGAGGCCCACATGTCATAGGTTGAACGCCCGAGGAGGACGTCGTCGACCGAGGAAAGTGTCGACGTCATCACCTGTGCCAAGATGTCGTCGAAGGCGTCGCCTTGCCAAGCGGCGGGATTTTCGACGGCCCCGTCAAGGGTCGAAAAGAGGTTAGCGGTTACGAGTCGCGTCATGTCTGTGTCCTTGGATTGGGTTCCGTCTTCGACGGCCGAAAATGGCCACATCCGAATGCCTTCATGCTAGCGGGAACGGAAGGCCTTGAATGGTGACGGCGCGGTCGAGGTCACCAGAGAACCCGTTCACGGGAAGGCAGAATTGAACGAATCAGCTCGTGGCTGATAGCCCTCAGACCGTTGGGTGCCGTGTGGTCGGTGCCACTAGGGTGGTGTGGACAGGGTTTCCTCGGGACTCCCGGGGATGAACCACCGAAGTCCAACAGTAGGAGAACGCATGTCTGACACCACGTCCATTACGGTCAGCCGCTCCATCGACGCTCCGGCCAAGGCAATCTTTGATCTCTTGAGCAACCCTGAGCGTCACCACGAATTCGACGGATCGGGATTCGTGGTCTCCGATGATCGGACCGATCGCATCGAAAAATCCGGCGTGAAGTTCACCATGAACATGAATGGTGAGCACATGGGCGGCGACTACAAGACCGACAACTTCGTGACCGGTTACGACGAGAACAAGTTGATCGCCTGGAAGACCGCACCTGCGGGTGAGGAACCCCCGGGTTGGGAGTGGACCTGGAGCCTCGAGTCCACCGGCTCCGACTCGACCGACGTCACGCTGACTTACGACTGGTCGGCTATGGACCCGAAGTTCGCGCAGGAACTCGGAATGCCCTTGGTCAAGCAGGATCAACTCGAGGAATCCCTCGAATTGCTGGCCAACGCCGTCTCGGGAGCCTGACTGCTGAGGAACTGACACCATGAAGAGCCCGACGCTTCCCAGAGAAGCGCCGGGCTTTTCTGTTGCCTCGAGCCGATGGATGTGTCGGAATAATCATCAACAGGCGGTGAAGACCGCGCAGGAACGGCGCCTGTGCACGTAAAATAGGGGAGAAGCCCATCCATACACGGCGGCCACGGTCTTGATGATGACCGCTTACCAGAGGAGTGCACGGTGACAGACCCGACGCCAGAACAGGACACCACGAACCTGGAAGAGAAGACTCAGATGAACGAATCTGAGACGGAACGCCGTACCGTCGTGGTGGCCGAAGATGAAGCGCTGATTCGCCTCGACATCGTCGAAATTCTCAAAGACCAGGGCTTTGACGTTGTGGCCGAGGCTGGTGACGGCGAAGAAGCCGTGGAGCTGACTCGTCAGCATCAGCCGGACGTTGTGCTCATGGACGTCAAGATGCCCAAAATGGACGGAATCAGTGCCGCTGAGGTCATCGCAAAGGAACAGATTGCTCCCGTCGTCCTCCTCACCGCGTTCAGCCAGAAAGAACTCGTGGACCGCGCCACGGAAGCCGGTGCGATGGCCTACGTGGTCAAGCCGTTTACCGAGCACGACCTCATTCCCTCGATCGAGGTGGCCATGAGCCGCTACGAACAGATCAAGGCCTTAGCGAAAGAGGTTACGGGCCTCAAAGACCAGTTTGAAACACGAAAGCTCGTGGATCGCGCAAAGTCCCTGCTGATCACCAAGATGGGTTTGAGCGAACCGGAAGCTTTCCGGTGGATTCAGAAGACGTCGATGGACCGTCGCCTGTCGATGCGCGAGGTCGCCGAAACGGTCGTCTCTCAGGTTTCCTAACCCAGACAGGGGCCGGGAGGGAGCCCTGTGTACTGTGCATGACGGCCTCATCCAGGCGGTCCATCCACAGTTTCGTGGTCCCAGACTCACATCTCGCTTCTGGCCATGACTAGGATTGAAGGGTGACTTCCGCTTCATCCTCCACACCCAGTAGCCAGAACGGCAAGCAGCGCCTGTTGCTCATCGACGGACATTCGATGGCTTTCAGGGCCTTCTTCGCTTTGCCCGCCGAGAACTTCTCGACGTCGACAGGCCAATGCACGAATGCCGTATACGGGTTCGTCGCCATGTTGATCAACCTCATCAAAGGTCAACAGCCGACGCACGTAGCGGTAGCTTTCGATCTCTCCGGACCCACCTTCCGCTCGGAGGAATACTCGGAGTACAAGGCCGGTCGCGATGAAACCCCGCAGGAATTCATCGGCCAGGTCGAGTTAATTCAGCAGGTCATGGATGCGATGAACATCCACAGCGTGACCGTAGAAGGGTTCGAAGCCGACGACGTCATTGCCACGATGTCCGTTCTCGGCGCGGAAGCCGGGATGGAGGTCCTGGTGGTCTCTGGCGACCGCGACGCCTTCCAGCTGGTCAACGATCACGTGACCGTCCTGTATCCGCGGCAAGGCGTCACGAAAGATCTTCCGAGGATGGATGCGGCCGCCATCGAAGAAAAATACGCGGTTCCACCGGAGAAGTATCCCGACCTCGCGGCACTCACGGGCGAGAAGGCGGACAACCTTCCGGGCGTACCCGGCGTCGGCCCCGGGTTTGCCGCCAAATGGATCGCTAAATATGGGGACCTCGAAGAAATCCTGAGCCACGCGGACGAAATCCCCGGCAAGAAGGGAGAGGCTCTCCGGGCCCACATCGACGATGTCCGCCGCAACCGTCGTCTTAACCGATTGGTCACGGATGTCGCGCTTCCGATCACCGTGGAACAAACCGAAGAGCCGCGGCCAGATCGGGAGAAGATCAATGAACTCTTCGACAAGCTGGAATTCAATTCGCTCCGGGACCGTCTCTTCGCTCTCTACGGCGAAGACGCGGCGGAGCAGACGGTAGTCGAAAGCACCATTGAAGAGGTTCAGGAGCCGGCAACCAGCAAAGAGGTGACGGCGTGGTTGGACCGAGCCGCCGGCGACGCCAGCGCTGCTGGGGATTCTGAATCGGCGCGAGCGGCAACCGCGATTACCCTTCGGCCACACTATGGCAACGGAGAGACCGGCAGGGCCCACGAGAAGGACATCGTTGGCGTGACGTTAGTTTCGGGACCACATGCAGCGTGGTTCCCGTGGGCGGAACTCGCTGAAGATGCCCATTCCGCCCTCACCTCGTGGCTCGAAGACGAGGAAAAGCCCAAAATCGTGTTCAACGCCAAAGACGCTTATAAGTCCTTCGCCGAGATCGGCGTGGAACTGCGCGGTGTGGTGGATGATCCGGCCCTCTCGGCCTACCTGTGTGGATTCATTCCTCTGCAGCGACGCCGCGAGCACGTTTTTGAGGACCTCGTGGGTCAGTACCTGCACTCTTCCTTGCCGGAACCTGCCGAGGAGGATGCGCAAGGCGCGCTGTTCGACACCGCCGTGGATTCAGACTACGAGGCACAGTTGGCTTCGCTGACGGAGGCGTTGAGCGTGCGGCTGGACCAGGAGCTCGCCGAAAAGAACATGACGGCTCTCTCCCGAGAATTGGAGCTTCCCCTCACGCAGGTCTTGGGATCCATGGAGCGCCGAGGCGTGAGCGTCGATGCGGAAGCCTTGGATGGGTTCATCAATAACTTTGCTGGGCAGGCCAAGCAGGCCCAAGACAGCGCCTGGGATGCCGCGGGCCACGAGGTCAATTTGGGCTCGCCCAAGCAGCTTCAAACCGTGCTGTTCGATGAGCTGGACATGCCCAAGACACGCAAGATCAAGTCCGGGTATTCGACCGACGTGGAATCCTTACAAAACCTTTTGGAAAACGCCGCTCCGGATTCACCGGGGGAGCGATTTTTGACGGGTCTCATGAGGTACCGGGACCAAACGAAGCTCAAGCAGACTGTCGAGGGCCTCAAGAAGGCGATCGCCTCGGATGGACGCATCCACACGACGTTCCAACAGGCCATCGCCTCCACTGGGCGACTTTCCTCCACGGAACCGAACCTACAAAATATTCCGATCCGCACGGACGAAGGTCGGCAGATTCGTGGCGTATTCGTGGTCGCCCCAGACGAGGTCAACGGCACACGCTACGAAACCTTGCTGACCGCCGACTACTCCCAGATCGAAATGCGCATCATGGCCCATCTCTCAGGAGATGAGGGGCTCATCGAGGCCTATCGATCCGGGGAGGACCTGCACCGTTTCGTGGGCTCTCAGGTTTTCGGAGTTGAGCCGTCTGAGGTCACTCCGGAAATGCGTTCCAAGGTCAAGGCGATGAGCTACGGTCTCGCGTACGGCCTCTCGTCGTACGGCCTGTCAAAGCAGCTCCGCATTGGCGTCGATGAAGCGCGTGGACTCATGAGCAACTACTTCAAGCGGTTTGGCGCCGTGCGGACCTACCTCCGCGAGGTTGTGGAGCAGGCTCGTCGGGACGGATACACCGAAACCATGCTGGGGCGTCGTCGGTACCTGCCGGATCTCCAATCGGATAACCGGCAGTTGCGGGAGATGGCTGAGCGGGCGGCTCTGAACGCTCCGATTCAGGGTTCGGCGGCCGACATCATCAAGAAGGCAATGCTCGGGGTGGAGCGCCGTCTCAACGAAGGCAATATGCGCACCAGGATGTTGCTGCAGATCCATGACGAACTCATTCTTGAGGTCGCACCGGGAGAACTCGAGGCTGCCGAGGGAATTCTTCGCGATGAAATGGGTGGTGCCGTGGAACTCGCGGTGCCTCTAGAGGTTCAGATGGGTCACGGTCGATCCTGGAACGACGCAGCCCACTAACCTCACGACGCACCGACGGAACCGATTCGACACGACGAGGGAGCACTGACATGAGTCTGAAACCGATCCATCTGACCGAGTTCACGGGAAAAGACGGAAGGGCCACCGATGAGTATCGGCGGATTTCCACCCGCATCGCCCACGGATTTCATGCGACTCCCGGTGAGGCGGAGATCCAGGACTATAGGGCCCGTCACGATGAAAAGTCCGGAGTCGTTGTTCGGGGTTTCGAGGACACGGCAGACCTACCGGACTGGGCGGGAGGTAGCCCGAAGCCCGTGGCCACGATCCTCGGCTTCCCCATGCGAATCAATGTGGGAGCATCCGTGCTGGGTCTCTGGGGGATCACCGGTGTGAGCGTCTCGTCGACCCATCGACGCCGAGGATTGCTACGCCAAATGATGCAGTCCGAGCTTGAGGAAGCGCAGCGTAACGGCTACCCGTTGGCCGCACTCACGGCGACCGAAGGGGGCATTTACGGTCGATTTGGCTTCGGGATTAGTACTCGACTGTGCACCTACGACATCAATCTTCGATCCAAGCCGAGGATCCTGCCCGAGGTCATGGAGGCCACGGGTGCGGAAGGCGGCACCATCGTCGAAGCCGAGCCGCGTGACCTCGTCGAGCTGGCGCGTGACCTTAACGAGCGACGCCTCCAAATCATCCCGGGTCAAATCTCGCGGTCGGACAAGATCATCGATGACCGCCTAGGCATCGTGTCTCTGGGCGAAGAGTCCATGAAGCCTCGTCTTAAACGAGAAGCCTTCGTGTATCGCGGGGCGAAGGGCGTGGACGGATTTGCCGTCATCGAGCATCAGGGCCGGGAGCATGATGTCTCCCGGGCGAAAGTCGTGGACGTTCAAGCGGCGACCACCGCTGCGTGGGTTGCCCTCTGGGATCATCTCCTTCAGCTTGACCTCGTCGATTCCTTGATACTCGACGAATCGCCGGGGCAGCCCTTGGATGCGCTCATTGCCAATCCACGGAACGTGGTCCTGACCGAAGATGAGGATCTCATCTGGACGCGAATTCTCGATGTTCAGAAGGTTCTTGAAGCCCGCCGTTATCCCATCGACGGCGACCTTGTGATCCTGGTGGATGATCCCATGGGTCTCGTGACTGGTGCGTACGCGCTCAGCGTGAAAAACGGTGTCGGGACCGTGACGGCTTCCGAAGAGTTGCCGCCGGTCGGTGAGCGGGGGAGCACCTCCGAAGACGACGCCGATTTGGTCCCGGAGGCTCCCCGGGTGCGCTTCTCGGTGGATCGCTTGGCCTCGGCGGTGTTCCGTGGGTGCAAGGTGGAGGCACGTTTCGGTGTGATCCGCGGGGAAGGGGTCGTACAGGCTACGCATCTCTTCTCGGTCGACGACGAGCCGTTCTGCGATTTCGACTTCTAGCGCCGCGCACGTCGGGAAACGTTGGGGCTTTCCGGCGGGTATACCCCCGGAACCTGCAGGCGTTATGGCTGATACGGCTTACGGTCTCGGGTTCCGGGTCATGCGGCGTAACTCACGCCGAATTGATGAATTAATGCCCGACACGCGGGGATTTTCCGCGTATTCGGCGTTGACCGTGTTTGCCGCACGTCATACACTGATAGGGCGCGTTTTTTCTGCGCGCAGTCCAATAAATGTTCGGCTTCGTCCCAACACGTCCAATGGACAGGGCGGGGTCGACCGAGTACAAAATCTATCCACATCGGAGCCCCTACTACATGACCACCAACACCCCGCAGGTCGCGATCAACGATATCGGAACCGAAGAAGAGTTCCTCAAGGCCGTTGACGAGACCATCAAGTACTTCAACGACGGCGATCTTGTTTCTGGCGAAGTTGTCAAGGTTGACCGCGACGAAGTTCTGCTGGATATCGGGTACAAGACCGAAGGCGTCATCCCGTCCCGCGAACTTTCCATCAAGCACGACGTCGATCCCGGTGAAGTTGTTGCCGTTGGTGATGAGGTTGAGGCTCTCGTCCTGACCAAAGAGGACAAGGAAGGCCGCCTGATCTTGTCCAAGAAGCGCGCTCAGTACGAGCGTGCTTGGGGCGATATCGAGAAGATCAAGGAAGAGGACGGCGTCGTTACCGGTACCGTCATCGAGGTCGTCAAGGGTGGCCTCATCCTCGACATCGGCCTTCGCGGATTCCTCCCCGCTTCGTTGGTGGAGATGCGCCGCGTGCGCGACCTCGCGCCGTACATCGGCCAGGAGATCGAAGCCAAGATCATCGAGCTGGACAAGAACCGCAACAACGTGGTCCTGTCCCGCCGTGCATGGCTCGAGCAGACCCAGTCCGAGGTCCGTTCCTCCTTCCTCAACAAGCTCGAAAAGGGCCAGGTTCGTACCGGCGTCGTTTCCTCGATCGTCAACTTCGGTGCGTTCGTGGATCTCGGCGGCGTCGACGGACTCGTCCACGTTTCCGAGCTTTCCTGGAAGCACATCGACCACCCCTCCGAGGTCGTCGAGGTTGGCCAGGAAGTCACCGTCGAGGTTCTCGAAGTGGATCTGGACCGCGAGCGTGTTTCGCTCTCGCTCAAGGCCACTCAGGAAGATCCCTGGCAGACCTTCGCCCGCACTCACGCGCTGGGCCAGGTTGTTCCCGGTAAGGTCACCAAGCTGGTTCCCTTCGGTGCGTTCGTTCGCGTCGAAGACGGCATCGAGGGCCTCGTCCACATCTCCGAGCTCGCGGTCCGCCACGTGGATCTCGCCGAGCAGGTCGTTTCCGTGGGCGAAGAACTCTTCGTCAAGGTCATCGACATCGATTTGGACCGTCGTCGCATCTCGCTGTCCCTTAAGCAGGCCAACGAAGGCGTCGACCCCGAGGGCACCGAGTTCGATCCGGCCATGTACGGCATGGCTGCCGAATACGACGAGCAGGGCAACTACAAGTACCCCGAGGGCTTCGACCCCGAGACCAACGAATGGCTCGAGGGCTTCGAGGCACAGCGCGCCAACTGGGAGCAGCAGTACGCTGATGCCCAGGCCCGCTGGGAAGCTCACAAGGAACAGGTCCGCAAGGCCCTGGCCGAGGATGCCGATGCTGCCGCCACCGCGGCCGCTGGTTCTTCCTCGTCCACCTCGTCGGCTTCCTCTTCGGCTCCGGCTCCGGCCAGCTACTCCTCCGAGGCAGCTGCCGATTCCGGCACGCTCGCTTCCGACGAGGCCCTGGCTGCACTGCGCGAGAAGCTCACCGGCAACAACTAAGCCGGTCGGCTCCCGCCAGGGAAGCACTTTGCAGCTTTAGGCGTTTAGCCTGAGAAAAGGCCCCTTCACCGTCACGGTGAAGGGGCCTTCTGCGTATCCGATGGATCAGCCGTCCACCCAATCAGTTCCCGCCCAAGTGACAGCCCATCGGCCAGAGGAGTGCGCCGCGATTCGAGCTTCGACTCCGCTGAGAGATTCAGCGTCGTCGGGAACGGCGATAGTCAGTGTGGCCTGAGACGAGGAATAGTCGGTACCGAGAACTACGAAGTGTTCCGCCCGCAACTCATTCTCCAAGCGACCTGCTTGCGCGTGAGGTACATGAATCAGTCCATGCCGGAGCCGACGTCGAGGAATCAAGTGGGCCTCAGCCAGGGCATTAACGGTCGCGTCCGTGTACGCGCGGACTAGTCCACCGGCGCCCAGTTTGACCCCGCCAAAGTACCTCACGACAACAGCGCAAAGATCGGAGAGATCCGTGACGGACTCATCATCACCGTCCGTGCGGTGAGAAAGAACCGCCTGCAACATGGGAATGCCGGCGGTTCCGGCAGGGTCGCCGTCGTCGGAGGACCGCTGTATCTCACGATCCGCACCGATCACAAAAGCGGAACAAACGTGCCGGGCGTCGTGGTAACGCTTCCTGAGAGTTTCGATAAAGCGTCGCGCTTCATCCTCGGACTCAACTCGAGCAATATGCCCAATGAATTCGCTCTTCTTAATCTCGAGAATCGCCTCGACGGGTCGCGTGTCACGAGGAACGGTGTACTTGCGGGCACGGGTTTCCTGGCAATCGGTCACCGCACCAGTTTAGGGGGATCCGTAGTGTGAGGAGTGTTTGAGGGCAGCTACGCTGAGACGAAGGCCGCATACGAACGAAGGAGAGTCATGAGCCAGAAAACGTGGCACCTCGGTCTGACCGGGGGCATCGGTTCGGGAAAATCGACGGTGGCCGCAATGCTAGCCCAGCGTGGCGCAGAAATCATCGACGCCGACGCCATCGCCCGGGATCTGATGGAGCCCGGAACGGAGGTGTTTGAGGACGTCATTCAGGCCTTTGGGCACGTTGTTTTGGATAACTCCGGCGCGTTGGACCGTGCGGCGTTGGCTCGGGTGGTGTTCTCTGACGAATCGGCGCGGGAGCGTCTCAACGGGATCGTTCACCCGGCGGTGAGGGCCGAATCGCGCAAGCGCGTGGATGCAGCGGAGGAAGATCCTGACTCGTTCGTGATCGTGCAAGACATTCCGTTGCTGGTTGAGACTGGTCAGTCAGACTCATTCGATGGCGTGATCGTCGTGGAAGCACCTGAAGCGGCGCGCGTCGAACGTCTCGTGACAACGCGCGGAATGGATCCGGACGACGCACGGTCACGGATCCGTGCCCAGGCCACAGACGAACAACGACGCGCGATCTCGACGTGGGTGATCGACAACTCGGGTTCTGAGGAGGAAACGGAAGAGCAGGTCGACCGCCTATGGCGTGAACTGGTAAATGACGGCGGAGAGCCTCAACCTCAACTCTGACGGGTCCGAAGCAACTGATACACCACGGAGTCATCGTGGAGGCCAAACCCTTCGCGACGGCCTCGCACGTAGAGCTGTTCGGCCGCTGAAGCCAACGGAACCGGTTGTTCCGCCTTTCGCGCGGCGTCGGTTACCAGCCCCATGTCTTTGACGAAGATATTGAGGGCAGAGCGTGCTTCGTGGAACTCTTCCGCCACCATCCTGGAGCCGCGGTCCTGAAACATGAAGGATTGGGCTGCTCCACCATTGAGGACCTCATGGCACTGAGTGACGTCGAGTCCCATCGAATCCGCGAGCGCGAGTGCTTCGCCCGCGGCGGCAATGTGTACGCCGCACAGTAGTTGATTGACGATCTTGAATTTCTGTCCATCGCCGGGTGCCTGCCCGACGACGGGGTGATTCGATGACATGGCATCGAGCAGCGGCCGTACAGCGTCGATATGTTCGTGCGCTCCTCCAACCATGACCAAGAGGTCTCCTTGTCCGGCTCGCAAAACACCGCCGGAAACGGGCGCGTCAACGACTCTTTGAGTGATGGGAGCCAGGGCGATCGCGGCTGACTCGACGGCGGCTGGTCCGACGGTGGACATGATTAACACGGTTGTGTCGGGGGAGAGGACGTCTGAGATGCCGTCATCTCCAAAGAGCACGGCGTCCAATTGTGGGCCCGTGGCCACCATGATGACGACGACATCGACGCCGGTGGCCGCTTCTCGGGCCGATAGCGCGGAGGAAACGGTGGGCCGGAGCGAATCGAGCACCTTGGGGTTGAGGTCAAATGCGGTGACCTGGTGGCCGGCTCTAGCCGTCACTGTGGCCATAGGCGCACCCATGGCGCCGAGTCCGATCCAGCCGACAGTTGGGGTATTGGTCATGTTAGGGGTTCCTTCGTGCTGTCGAGGTGTGTTCATCGGGTTGCCGCTTGGAGGCGGGCGATGACGTCGGCGAGGGCCTCCTTATGGCCCACGTTGCCGGGGAACACGACGTATGGGCAGGTGCGGACCTCCTCGGGGGCTTCTGTGGGGTCGAAGAGGGAAATTTGTCCGGGAAAAAACTGTCCCCGAACGTTGGCCAACCGGATGTCTAACCCGCGGTGTGCGACTTCGTGAGAGGTGATGCCACCCTTCGCGACCACCCACGCCGGGAGGGCGGAGCGAGTCCGGGATACGACGTCGACCACGGCGTCCGAGACCGACCGCGCGATGCGTAGGGACTCGGCAGGGTCGGAGGTCGAGATCAGCGTTCGGCTTGTGTACACAGCGACGTCTTGGTGTGCGAGATGTTCTCGAATCGCGGAGACGGACTGAGCCAGGTGGTTTTCGCGTTGGTCAGGGTCCAAGAGCTTCTCGACGTCGAGTTCGATGTTTGTGAGGCCGCCGCGACGCTGCACTTCAGCTAATTGTTCGGTGGTCAGCCCAACATGAGAGCCGACGACGACGAGACCATGCTGGCCGCGATTTTGGTCGATCGTGATGTCACGGGGATCGAGGATCTGTGCGCTTTGCTGCCCGGCCAGTGCGCGGACGAACGAAGGGCCACAGCGGGTCACGAAGTGGTGGCCTTCGCTCTCAAGGCGTGTGACGGCGTCGGAGACAACCTCCATGTCAGAATATTCGGTCGCGTTAACCACGACCCACTGCCGGTTGGTCGTGGCGCGAAGGATGCCGTAGACCGTCTCGACTCCTCCGACGCGAATGTCGTCAAGAGAGATGCTCAGAACATTTTCCGCGGCTACTTGCCCTGCTGAACGTTCTTCCAGAAATTCAGCCAGGTTCGAATGGGAGTAGCCGAAGGTCGCGTCGCGGGCGAAGTCCGTGTCTTCGACTCGGCGATGTTCGCCATTCACCACGGCGTAGTGCACGTTGTCCTTGGTATATCGCCCGGCTTCAAGCATGGCCGGGCAAAAGAGAAATGCGTCAACGGCGATGTCGTGCTCGGCGAGAACGTCTGCCAAGGCATTCGGTTCGGCGATCACGTGTCCGCGAAGCGTCGAATCGGAGCGAGACACGACGTGCAGCGGGGTTTCCTGTCCGGACGCTGCCTGAAGAAATCGGGACAGCGTGCTGCGGTTCAATGCTACGGCGTCATCTTCATCGAGGGCACGTGTATTGGTCAGAGTGAAACATGTGGATCCAGGGCTACTCATGGCATTGTTCAGCAGTTCTGGGTCTTGTTCGAAAGCGACCGGGACATCGTGGACACACTGGGAGCCGGTGGGGTCATCGTCAAGAACGAGCAGACGACGGGGTGAGGTAAGCATGCGTGTACTCCTCTGGGGTGGTTTTAGGCGATGGCGGAAATGATGGGCCACATGATGAGGGCAACACAGAATCCCGCGATGGACGTCACCGTGGTCAACACGGTGTAAGACTTCAGCGCTGTAGCGGTCGTGACTTTGTTGTATCGGGACCAGACCCAAAACAGGGAGTCGTTCACGTGGGAGAGTGCCATTGAACCGATACCGATGGTCACGGCGACCAGCGCTACTTGAAGGGGCGCGAGGTGCATCGAAGAAATCAGTGGAGCGATGAGTGGTGCGGTGGTCAATGTGGCAACTGTCGCGGATCCCTGTGCCGCTCGAATCAGAGCTGCCATGAGCCACGAGAGGACCAGAACGTGAAGTCCCGTGCCAGCGAGTGCCTGCGCGACGGCGTCGGCTACACCCGTTTCTTTGAGGACATGCCCAAAAGTGCCACCGGCTCCCGTAATGAGAATGACTGCTGCCACCGGAGGGAGCGCGGAGTTGATGACGTCCTCGGCGCGGGATAGACCCCAGCCTCTGCGATATCCCAACACGATTGCCGCCGTAATAACCCCGATTAACAACGCCATGGGGGATGCGCCGACGAATGAGAAGAAAGCCACCGCCGGATTTTCCTCCGGAAGGAGCATCGAGGTCAGGGTTTGAGTCATGATCAGAACCAGTGGAATAAGGATCATCGAGATCACCAGGCCAGGGCTCGGTGGATTCTCCACGTGGGGAAATGACTGCGTTACATCTTCGTCGAACTCTTCTCCAGATTCGGCGAGGTCAGTGGCGGGGATGGCCGGGACAGGGGAGAAGGCGCGTCGGGTAATGAATGGAATGACCAGTTGCGCGCAGATCCACATGATGATCGCCGGGATGAATCCCAGTAAGAGGACCATGCCGATATTGGCTCCCAGAACTTGCGCACCGCCAACTATTCCAGGGTGTGGCGGGAGGACCACATGAACCGTTAGCAGGCCCATGACCGTGGGCAACGCGTAATTGAGCATATTGCCCTGTAGACGCCTCCCCACCGAGAGAATGATCGGCATCAGCACGATGAGGGCGACATCGACGAATACGGGAATTCCGAAGATGAATGCTGCCGTCCCTAGCGCCCACGGAGCCTTATCTGGACCGAACCTCCGGAGCATCATCTTGGCGAGTACGTCGGCACCGCCCGAGACCTCGATGATCTTTCCGAGCATTGCACCGAGGGTGACAATCAGGGCTACGGAACCAAGGGTGGTTCCCATTCCGTCTTCCAATAGGGGAACGAGCTCATTCAGCGGGATACCAGAGGCCAGGGCGAGCCCTACGGATACGAGTAACAAGGCAATGAATGGGTGGGCCTTGACCTTAATGATCAGAGCCAAGATGACGGCCACTGCGGCCACACCCAAAAGTACGAGGGCTACCGGGGACATGAAATCTCCATCGACTTCTCTTCCGGCCAGATGTGGGGGACACCACCTGGCAGTTGTCAGATATCTGACAAGTGTAGCTATGGGTGGCATACTGTCAACCAGATCACATGATGACGTCCTGGTGAGGAGACAAGGATGACCAAGAGTCTTGCCGACCGCATAAGTCGGTTACTCCTGGAGAAAATTGGGCAGGGCGCTTACGGCATAGGGGACGAGCTTCCATCAGAAGGGCAGCTTGCAGAAGAATACGACGTCTCACGGTTGACCATCAGGGAATCGATTAAGGCCCTTGCGAGTCGAGGCGTTATCGAAGTCCGCCACGGTAAACGCAATAGAGTCGCCCCTGCCGAACAGTGGGATCTATTAGACGCCGATCTGATGAAGCTCCGAGGCAGCCTCCGAGGCGAAAGCCAAAACCTGATCGAACAGCTCACGGAGGTTCGGCACATCCTTGAGATCGGCGCGGCGGAACTCGCCGCCCAACGTATTTCATCCCAGCAGCTTGCGCTCATGCGAGAGCAGCTTGAGATCATGATCGCCGCGGAGAGCGTTGAGTCGGAGCCTGATATTCCCCGGGCCGTTGAGGCTGATATCTCCTTCCACCGCATCATCATTGACGCCGCCTCGAATGAATACCTATCTGCCACCTATCGGCCACTCGAAGAGGTGCTTCAGGCCGTTCGCTTGAAGACCTCTGCCACCCGCAAGGTGCGTCGAGAAGCCATCGCGTGGCACACGGAAATTTTGAACCGCCTTGAACAACGCGATACCGAAGGCTCCCGCGAAGCCATGCGCTCGCATATGACGCAGACATTAGGGGCCGTACGAGAGGAGACATCATGAAAATTATCGTCACGGGAGGAGCTGGATTCCTGGGCAGCCGCGTCATCGATGAGCTCTTGCGTCGCAAAGACGCCGGTGACTTCGGTATTTCCTTTGACAAGGTGGTTTCCTTGGACCTGGCCGAGAACCGAAGCCACGATCCCAGGGTGCAATCGGTCGTGGGGAATCTTGCAGATCCTGAGATCCTGACCGAGGTGGTCGGAAACGATACCGTCGCCGTATTCCACCTGGCAGCGGTGCTCTCGGGCGGATCGGCGGAAAATTTCGATCAGGCCATGGCGGTCAATCTGGACGGGACGAGAGCCCTCCTGGAAGCGGTCCGCCATGCCGGCAATTCGCCGCGGTTTATTTTCACGAGTTCACTGGCGGTCTTCGGAGGCTCAGTGCCCCGAATCGTGGAGGAAAACTGGGCGGAGCAGCCCGACTCAACGTATGGGGCGTTGAAGGCTGTGGGCGAATTGCTCGTCAATGAGTATTCACGAAAAGGTTTTGTGGATGCGCGTATTTGCCGTCTTCCCACTATTTCGGTTCGTCCCGGAAAGCCCAACTCGGCTGCTTCCTCCTTTGCCTCAGGGATTATTCGGGAACCGCTCTCCGGAATCGCCTCGGAATGCCCCGTACCGCACGAGACCCGGATGTGGCTTTCGTCGCCGAATATGGCGGTGGCTAATCTAGTACATGCCCTCGAGATTGATGGTCAAAAAATTGGCTCTTGGCGTGGAATGAACATTCCGGGGATATCTGTCACGGTAGAAGATATGCTGGCGTCCCTCGAGGCGGTAGGAGGACCCGAGGCTCGTGAGCTCGTCACCGATCGCCAAGACCCGGCGGTCATGGAGATCGTTTGCTCATGGCCGGGCGAGTTTGCGGTGGACCGGATGCTCGAGCTCGGCTTCATGCGAGACGCATCCTTTGACGACATCGTTCGGCAATTTAGGGATGAGTTTGTAGCGTGATGCGTCAACCCACCGGCGCATCACTTTTCGGGCCAGGGATAGGGGTGGTTCGCCGTCGGCGCGAACGATCGAACATTCGTGCGAATAGCGGTAGCCTGGGTTTATGAGTCTGGCACAGGAGATCCACCGCGTCGTCGCCCCATTTGAAGTCATTTCCGAGTACAAGCCCGCCGGCGATCAGCCGAAGGCCATAGCCGAACTCACCGAGAGGGTTGAAGGCGGCGAGAAGGACATCGTCCTGTTGGGCGCCACCGGTACCGGTAAATCGGCGACGGCCGCGTGGCTGGTGGAATCGGTCCAGCGCCCCACTCTGGTGATGGTTCAAAACAAGACCTTGGCTGCTCAGCTGGCCAACGAGTTGCGTGAGCTGCTGCCGAATAACGCGGTGGAATACTTCGTCTCCTATTACGACTACTACCAGCCTGAGGCATACGTCCCGCAGACCGATACCTTTATCGAAAAGGACTCGTCGGTCAACGAAGAAGTGGAACGGTTGCGCCACTCAGCCACCAACGCGTTGCTGACCAGGCGCGACGTCGTCGTGGTCTCCACGGTCTCGTGCATTTACGGCCTCGGCACGCCTGAAGAGTACGTCGCCCAGATGGTGACGCTAAAACAGGGCGAAGAAATGGACCGTGACGAGCTCCTCCGCCAATTTGTGAACATGCAGTATGCGCGCAACGACGTGGACTTTCACCGGGGCACCTTCCGCGTCCGCGGGGATACCGTCGAAATCATTCCGATGTACGAGGAAAACGCGATTCGCATCGAATTCTTCGGCGATGAGATCGAATCGATTTACACCCTCCACCCATTAACCGGCGAAGTCATCCGGGAAGAGAACGAGATGTACGTATTCCCGGCGTCGCACTATGTGGCTGGTGCCGAGCGCATGGCCCGTGCGGTGGATTCCATCAACCATGAATTGGGCGAACGTCTCAAGGAATTGGAAGAGCAGAATAAACTCGTCGAGGCCCAACGTCTTCGGATGCGTACCACGTACGATCTGGAAATGATGGAGCAGATGGGATTCTGCAACGGTATTGAGAATTACTCACGGCATATTGATGGCCGTGAGGCTGGATCGGCGCCGCACTGTTTGCTGGATTATTTCCCGGACGATTTCATGCTGATCGTGGACGAGTCGCACGTGACGATTCCGCAGATCGGTGGCATGTATGAGGGGGACATGTCGCGTAAGCGGACGCTCGTGGAGCATGGGTTCCGGTTGCCTTCCGCGATGGACAACCGTCCATTGAAATGGGACGAATTCCTCGAACGCATCGGGCAAACCGTGTATATGTCTGCAACTCCTGGAAAATACGAGCTGTCGCAGGCCGACGGTTACGTCGAACAGATCATTCGCCCCACGGGTCTCGTGGATCCGGAAGTGGTGGTCAAGCCGACTCAGGGACAAATCGACGACCTCTTGGACGAGATTAATCAGCGGGCACAACGCGACGAACGCGTGCTCGTGACGACCTTGACCAAGCGGATGGCCGAGGATCTGACGGACTACCTCGTCGAGCACGGTGTGAAGGTCCAATATCTGCACTCCGACGTCGACACCCTGAAGCGTGTAGAGCTGTTGCGATCACTTCGGTTGGGCGAGTTCGACGTCCTCGTGGGCATCAATCTGCTACGCGAAGGCTTGGACCTCCCAGAGGTGTCCCTGGTCGCCATTTTGGACGCCGACAAGGAGGGATTCCTTCGCTCGACGACGTCGTTGATCCAGACCATTGGACGCGCGGCCCGTAACGTTTCCGGCCAAGTGCACATGTATGCGGACAAGGTCACCGACTCCATGAAGACCGCGATCGACGAGACCAACCGGCGTCGTGAGATTCAAATCGCGTACAACAAGGAGAACGGCATCGACCCGACGCCGTTGCGCAAGAAAATTGCTGATATCACCGACCTGATCGCCCGCGAAGATGAGGACACCAAAGAGCTCTTGGCTCAGCGTGCGGCCGCAAATAATCACACTGCGCCCGTTGCTGGTAAAGGCAAGAAGGGGAAGTCCGACGACGCCGCTGACAACGCAACCTTGGCGGCCAGCGCGAAGATTCGCGAGGACGGACTGGCAGCGGCTCCAGCCGAGGACCTCCGGGATCTCATCGAGCAGATGACCGAGCAAATGCGCAACGCCGCGGCGGAGCTCCAGTTCGAATTGGCGGCGCGTCTCCGTGATGAAGTCTCGGACCTCAAGAAGGAACTGCGCCAGATGCAACAGGCGGGTCACGCCTAGTCTCCGCGACCGGCCGCACGTTCGTCTCTGGTGAGTTCTTGCGGGACGCCGCGACGAAACCAGGGTGTGAACATGGCGAGGGCCCGATCATGTTGATCGGGCCCTCGTGGCGTCCGGTGGCGGTTAGTTTGCTACGGTGAACCGCTTGCCGGTGTGTTCGTTCATTTCGGCTTCGTCGATCAGCGCGACGGCAAAGTCTTCCGCGGAAACCGAATCGCCTGCCGGAACGTCTAGCGCAACCGTGTACTGGCCGGTGCGTTCGCCGGGCGCGATGACGGGGGCCGGGGCCAGCATCGACCACTCGAGTCCCTCGGAATCGACATAGTCCAGATAAATCTGGGCGAAGGAATCTGCTTCGATCTTGTACTCGGCGGGGAAGCCTTCGGTGTCCTTGAGCATGGTGTGCTCGTCAGCCTGAAGTGCTCCAGCGCCCCCGACGACGAGGAATCGGCCCCGAGGGCGGGCCGCGATCAGCGCGCGGTGATTCTCGATATCGGTGGCAAAGTCGCCGGTGCGACCATTGACGACCGTCAGAATCGTAAAGTCATGGTCCGCGATGACGTCGACGGTCTTTTGTGTATCTGCCGTATCCAGTGAGAACGCTTCCGTCGCAACTTCGGGAAGGCGTCCGCTACGGGAATACGCATCCACCGTATGTCCACGGCGGGCAGCTTCCGCTACGGCCCGCGAACCAATCATGCCGGTGGCTCCAATGACTGCAATTTTCATGTCGATCTCCTCTGTCGTACTGGGTCCGCGGTTGCGGATCGTCTGTTGTGCATAGTATCTATTAGATATTAGGTACCTCAAGGAAACTAAGGAGAAAATGTCGATGTCATCTCACGGCGCAATCGCGTCCGAACCCCAGGGGCCCTTTGACGTCATGGATCCTCGTTGCCCGTCTCGCACGGTTCTTCGGCACGTGACCGATCGGTGGACGCCGCTGATTGTCACGAGCTTGAACGACGGGCCACTCCGATTCACGGAACTTCGTGGAAGGGTTGGAGGTGTCACCCCGAAGGTTTTGACTCAGACCCTTCGATCCATGGAGCGCGACGGATTCGTGGTGCGCCATGTCACGGGTACGGTCCCGCCCCGAGTTGACTACGAGTTGACGGCCGTGGGGCGTAGTTTGGCGGAGCCAATTCGGGCCTTGCGAATCTGGGCCGAAGAGCATGCCGTGGCGGTTTTGGAATCGCGGGCCGCTCACGACTCAACGATTCAGGTGTAAGACGATGTCGCACGTCGACCCCTCTGGCATAACTCCGTACTATGAGATCTGCGACACATTTTGACCTTGTGTCCACTCGTTATTCAAGGGAGTTCTGCATGTTGACCGGCCATCCGTCCACCACAGGCGATACGTATCAGCTCAATGTGACCACGATGCTTCGACACGCGGCTCGCACCTATCCCGAGACGGAAGTGGTGTATCGAGATTCCGAGGGGCGGATCTGCCGGTCGAATTACGCCACCGAATGGACACGGGTCAACCAGATGGCTCGAGCGCTGGAGTCTCTTGGGGTGGAGGCCGGCGATGTCGTGGGTGTTTTGGACTGGAATTCCCGACGCCACATGGAGTTGTACTTCGCCATCCCAGGTCTGGCGGCGACTCATCTTCAGCTGAACGCCAAGCTCTCCCGCGAGGATCTCGGCTACGTGGTGCGCCATTCCGGAGCTCGCTGGATCGTGGTGGACGAGTCCTTGATGCCGATCGTGGAATCTCTCGACGACGTGGAATCAATCCAAGGGTGGATCATCGTGTCGGATCGTGGTGGTGCGCGGCCTGCGACGCATTTGCCGAATCCCGTGTATCTCGAGGATGAGATAGCCCGACAGCCTGAGACTGAGTACGACTGGCAGGTGGTCGACGAACGCACCGCCGCCTATGCGGGCTATACCACCGGGACGACGGGGCGGCCTAAAGGGATCTTTTACTCTCACCGATCGGTGTATTTGCACGCGTGGGCGTTGCACACCTCGCTGAGCTTTAATCACCGGGATTGTCTGATGCCGGTGACTCCCATGTTTCACGTCATGTCGTGGGGATTCGTCCATTCTGCGGTTTTGGCGGGCGCCAAGCTGGTGATGCCGGGCCAATACTCGGCCGGGAAGGTGAAGGACCTCGCCGAATTCCTAGTGAATGAAGGGGTGACCATTTCGAATGGTGCCCCGGCGATCTGGACTCCGCTCCTGGAATATTTCCGGTCGGAGGAGCCTCAAGCCGATCTCACGGGTCTACGCGTCGTCGTCGCTGGATCCGAGCCCGCGCTGTCCCTCATGAAGGGATTCCGGGACGTGGCCAACGTGGACATCGTGCACGGATATGGGGCATCCGAAACCTCGCCCATCGTCTCGATTAACTGGAATCTAAAGTCGAGCTTGAATCATTTGACCGAGGACGAAAAGTGGGACTTGAAGAGGTCGCAGGGACTTCCGAGTGCCGGTGTGGACATCAAAGTGGTTTCTGTTGACGGGCAAGAACAGCCTCATGACGGCCAATCGGCGGGAGAGATCTACTACAAGGGACCATTTATCACCCAGGAATATTTCGACCGTCCGGAAACGGCGGATGCCTTCGACGACGGTTGGTGGCGGTCGGGCGACGTCGGCGTCATCGACGAAAACGGGTACTTAAAGCTCACGGACAGGTTGAAGGATGTCATCAAGTCTGGCGGCGAATGGATCTCCTCGATCGACATGGAAAACGCGATATTGGATAACCCGCGCATAGCAGAAGCCGCGGTGATCGGCGTCCCCGATGAAAAATGGGACGAGCGTCCGGTGGCGTACGTCGTGGCACGCGAGGGGGAGGCGATCGACGACGAAGCGGTACTGAGCACGCTCCGAGCTCGATTTGCGAAGTGGCAGCTTCCCGAAAGGATCGTTGTGATGGACCAGTTGCCGCGCACCTCGGTCGGTAAGCTCAACAAGAAGAAGCTTCGCACCGACCACGCGGGATGATCCCGTGAGGCGGCCGGCTTCCTTTCCTGAGATGGAGGTACCCCTGTGCCCGTTGAACCACGTTCCCTGAAACGTCTCGGATTCTTGCACATCGCGCCCTTTTCGGCCGATGATCCAGGAACCGGCTTGAGGGACGCCATCGACCTGTTCCGCTATGCCGAATTCTTGGGTTTTGACTCGGGCTGGCTTCGAACTCGCCATATGCAATACGGCGTCACGGCCCCTGGGGTGATGCTGGGCGCTCTTTCCCAGGCGACCGAGCGGATTCAACTCGGTAATGCCGTCATTCCGATGGAGTTCGAAAATCCCCTGAGCCTCGCTGAGGATCTCGGCGTGGCTGACCTCCTCAGCGGCGGGCGCCTGCGACCCGGCTTGAGCGTCCACCCGCCTTCTTTTGACGACGACGTCAAAGACGTGGTTTTCGGTCCGGGCTGGCGTTATGAGGATTACGGATATGACAGGATTCACCGGCTTGTCTCGCTCTTGCGGGGAGAAAAAGTTCGAGATCTTGGGGAGTATCAAGGATTTGGTGGCGACTTTGACTCCGAAACTGTTCAGCCCCTGAGTCCAGGGCTGGCGGATCGGCTTTCATACGGGGCCGGGTCTTTGCGTTCGGCCAGGTGGGCTGGGCAAAGCGGGCTCGGTCTCTTGGTGAGCAATATCGGTTCAACGGAAAATGGCATTCGCGATTTCGACGAGGCTCAGGCGGCCGTCATCCGTGAATACCGGAGTGCGTTGGCCGAACGGCGCTCCGGAATAGCGGCTCAAGCTCGGGTCGTGGTTCCGACCGACGAGACTTCGCCGGAGCAGAAGGTTCGATACGAAGAGTATGTTGCGCGGAGAACGCCGCGAACCGCAAAGATTTTGGGAGAGAAGACCATCATCGCACCGGATCGAATCGGGAGTACCGAGGACATTGTTGAAGGTCTTTTGGGCGATCCGTCCTTCAACCTGGTGGACGAATTCATCGTCGAATTGCCGTTTGAGCTCGAACCTTCGGACTGGCGTCATATTCTCGAGCAATGTGCGAACCGCATTGGCCCCGCATTGGGGTGGCGACCGGCCGGCGAAAGATAACCTTCGGCCGGATATACAAAAACGCCCCCGGCTTCATCTCAAGCCGGGGGCGTCTGTTGAACGATTTACTGGGAGATCTTCGCGCGATTCGGGGCGTGGGATCCCTCTAGCGCCTGCATTTCTCCCATTTCCTCAATTTCCCGCTGGGAGCGCTTGGAAGCGGCGAAGATTCCGGTGATCACCAGAAGTACGGCGCAGACCAGGCAAAATCCGATGGCCCAGTCGACGAACTCGCCGACACGTCCGTCAGACGGAATGCTCCAGATAAAGAACGCGGCTCCGGCCATGAAGATGGCTCCGAAAATGTACGACCGTGCTCGGGTCCAGGCGGTGGTCATGGTTATACGTCCTTTTCTCGGCGTCGATTAGTGGCCTCGATGAGTAGCTTACCTAATGAGATCGATAGCTTCGTCCAGCTCCGGCGGTCACCTCCTGAATCGGATGGCGGTAGAGTTTCTCCCTGAGCAAGGGAGTATCCCCTTCGACCTGTGAACGTCAGCACGTCAGGCGCCGATGCCTGGCCGGGCACGGGGTCGCGCCGCATGCGGAGGCGATGGGAGAGACTTGTGCGGTTCTTGATACCCACAAGGAGGGCCGGTGGAGGTCTCCATCACTCAATGGATCGTCACGATCGTGATAATCCTGGCATTGCTTGCGTATGACTTTATTTTTCACGTGCGTAAGCCTCACGAGCCGACGATCAAAGAAGCGGCCCTGTGGACGTCCTTCTATGTGACCATCGCGTTGCTGTTCGGTCTCTTCATTCTCATCTGGGATGGTGGCGACGTCGCGGTGCAGTATTACGCCGGGTTCATCACCGAGCAGGCCCTTTCGGTCGATAACCTCTTCGTCTTTCTGATCATCATGGCGTCCTTCAAGGTGCCACGTGCTGATCAGCAGAAGGTTTTGCTCTTCGGCATCGTCGTGGCGCTTCTCGCGAGAACCCTGTTTATTTTCGTGGGCGCGGCGGCCATCAACCGGTGGGCTGCGCTGTTTTACGTGTTTGGTTTATTCCTGGTGTACACGGCCGGCAAGCTCGTTAAGGATGAAGTCCACGACGCCGAGAGCGGCGATGATGAGGCGAATAACGTGATGGTTCGCCTGGCTAAGAGGTTCCTCAAGACGACCGATCAGTACGACGGCGACAAGCTGTTCACGCGGGAGAACGGCAAAAAGGTCATGACTCCCATGCTGTTGGTCATGGTGGCCATCGGCCTGACCGACATCATGTTTGCTCTTGACTCGATTCCGGCAATCTTCGGCCTTACCCAGGAGACTTATATTGTCTTCACCGCCACGGCCTTTTCATTGATGGGTCTGCGCCAGTTGTACTTCCTGATCGATGGGATGCTGGACCGCCTGATCTACTTGTCGTGGGGACTCGCCGCTATTCTCGGGTTCATCGGTGTCAAGCTGATCCTGCACGCCCTGCACGAAAACAGCCTTCCTTTCATCAACGGGGGTCATCCCGTGCCCGTCGTGGAGATTTCGACGATGCTCTCACTGGTGGTCATCGTGGGCATCTTGGCGATCACCGTGGCCGCTTCGCTGCTGTCACCCAAGGGTCGCGAGCTCCGAGAGGCGAATTCCTCGGAAAAATAGGTCGCCGTGAGGCGCCTGACGTGGACGGACGTCGCGAGGTCCCGTAGGCTGGGATGCTATAGCAAGGGAGTATCCCTCGATTTCGTGCACGTCAATACGTCAGGCGCCGATGCCTGGCCGGGCACGATCCACGCTGTGTCTCGGGACCTGTTCCCGCCGCGTGGGGGAGAGACTTGTGCAGTTTGTCGACTCACAGGAGCCCTTCGATGGAAATTCCCCTTATTCAATGGATCGTGACCCTCGTGGTGATCTTGGGCCTGTTGGCCTACGATTTCATCTTCCATGTGCGTAAGGCGCACGAACCCACGATCAAAGAGGCCGCCGTGTGGTCGGCCGTGTACGTGGGCATCGCCCTTCTCTTCGGCCTAGTGATTTTGGGGTTCGACGGCGGGCAATTTGCCGCCGAATACTACGGCGGGTACATCACCGAGAAGGCGCTCTCGGTGGATAATTTGTTCGTCTTCCTGATCATCATGGCGTCCTTTAAAGTGCCCCGTGCTGATCAGCAGAAGGTCTTGCTCTTCGGCATTATTTTCGCGCTGGTGGCACGTACGGCGTTTATTTTCGTGGGTGCCGCTGCCATCAACGCGTGGGCGTGGGTTTTCTACATCTTCGGGCTGATCCTGCTGCTGACCGCTGGCAACCTCATCAAGGGTGAGGTGTCCAACGGCGAGGAGAAGGACGAAGCGAATAACGTCGTCGTGAGGCTGGCCAAGCGCTTCATGCACACCAGCGACGAATACGACGGCGACAAGCTCTTCACCTGGGAAAATGGCAAGAAGGTCATGACCCCTATGCTGCTCGTCATGGTGGCCATTGGCGGTACGGATGTGTTGTTCGCGCTGGATTCGATCCCCGCGATCTTTGGCTTGACCCAGGAACCGTACATTGTGTTCACGGCGACGGCGTTCTCGCTGATGGGTCTGCGCCAGCTGTACTTCCTCATCGATGGACTGTTGGACCGTCTGATTTACCTCTCATGGGGTCTTTCCGTGATCCTGGCGTTTATTGGCGTCAAGCTGATCCTTCACGCACTTCACGAAAACAACCTTCCCTTTATTAACGATGGTCAGCCCGTTCCGGTGATTGAAGTCAGCATCGGCATGTCCTTGATCGTGATTATCGGAGTTCTGATCCTGACCGTTCTGTTGTCCTTGTTTAGCCCCAAGGGTCGGGCTCTGAGGATCGTGACCGGCACGGAGAAAGCAGCAACCGAATACCTCGACCTTCCGGAAGAGACCTCAGAGGAACGCCGTCAGGCCAAGCACGATGAGCTGGTGGAGTACCAGGAGAAACTCCGAGCTCTCCCGAGCAAGCGCAGAGATTCCCTGATCGATTCAGAGAGCCGTTTCCGCGATCTACTGGAGCGTGCCCACGGGCGCCATGAGGAACACTCCGGCGCCTGATCGAACTCCTGTGTGACGTCCGGCGGCTTCCCTTCCCTGCGGGTGAAGGGGAGCCGCCGGATTTTTCGTCGTGGGGTATTTCGGGTTTTGCCGAGGTGCGAGGGGACGCTTCATCTCAGGTTGAGGCTTGTTGGGTGGGGTTTCCCGTCGGGGGTTCTTGTTCGTCGTCTTCCCGGCCGGCGGTAAGCGGCCATCTAGTGGGGGTTACCCGATGGTGTGGCCTTACCCTTGGCGGCCGTGTGGCGGGAAGCGGCTATCTAGTGGCGGTTTCCGGATTGGTGTGGCGTTTACCCGCGTTTGGTGGGTGGCTGGGCGTCGTCGTTCGGTGGTGGTTTCCCGCCTTTGGTGGCGCCTACCGCTATTAGGTGGTGCTTTAACCGTCACCTAATAGCGGTGGGCCCCTCCGAATTGGGTAACCGCCGCCGAAGCGGGTAAGCGCCACCGCGGGGCGAGGCAACCGCCACTGGATGGGGCCACTACCGCCGAATCGGGTAAGCACCACCGCCGGCAGAGGCAACCGCCACCCAAACGAGCCACCGTCGCCAGGGCGAGCGTGCAGGGACCAGCCCCTCTGTTCGTCGGCTTAAATTGTCAGTCCCCCTCCGTACGATTCGAATATATATTCGAAACATGGAGGGGGGATCATGTCGCACACTCAGGTTATGACCACAACATCGGGCCAGCCAGCGAGGGTTGTGGTCGACGGCCATCGCTATCGCGTCGCCGCGGACCCTATCCGCTGGTATGAACGGCGCGCCTGGTGGGTCGAGGTGGATCGTGCGCCCAAGGATCATTGCCCGCACCTGGTGGATCGAGAGATGTGGCAAGTGCAGGTGGTCGTGGAGCGTCCCGGAGAGGCACGCCGTCGTCGTCGTGCTGTTCCGGAAGACGAATTCAGGACCTTCCAGTTGGAAAGGGACCGCACTACGGGGAGCTGGAGAATGATGGGAAGCCTGTAGCCTGATAAGGAGTTTTCCGTCATGTGAAGGGTGCCAAGAATGAAGCTGGGACGCTCGTACGTTGAGAGCCTGTTGGAGAAAGAAAACGGCCTCTATACCTGGGTCGAAGTCGCGGGAAAACGCTACTATCTGCGAGACGTCGGACCCGCAAGTGTGCTGGACGGCGAACTCTTTCGCCATGGGGAGGATGAGGCCCGCGCCGCATTCTATTCGAGCATTGGGGTCGAAAAGATTCCCCATGCCCTGTCGGTAACGGATGTTTTGCCTCTGGAGCCGGGAAAAATCCTCTGTGTTGGCCTCAACTATCACGACCATGCTGAAGAGGTCGGGGCGGAATTGCCCACGTACCCCACCATTTTCACCAAATATGCCAATTCACTGGTGGGGCCGGATGACCCCATCGCGATGCCCCCAGAATCGACCAAGATCGATTACGAGGCCGAGCTGTGCGTGGTCATGGGGCGCCGTGTGCGTCGCGCGAGCGAAGAAGAGGCCCTCGCGGCCATTGCTGGATACACGCTCTTCAACGACATTTCGGTGCGGGACTGGCAGGGGCGAACGAGCGAATGGTTCCAGGGGAAGAACTGGGACTACAGCACTCCGCTCGGACCGCACATCGTGGCGCGCAACGAAGTGGATCCCGTCGCAGGGCTGCAGATCGAGTGCCTCGTGGATGGTGAGGTCATGCAGTCCGGAACCACCGCCAACATGATTTTCACCCCGGCCCAAATCGTCTCCTACCTCAGCACCTTCATGACCCTCGAACCTGGGGATGTCATTGCCTGCGGCACTCCTGCTGGGGTGGGTATGTCCAAGAAGCCTCGCCGCTTTTGGTTGAAGGCCGGACATGACGTCACGGTTCGCATCGAAGGCATCGGTGAGCTGACCAATACCTGCCGCCCGGAAGGGGAAACGGTGGATCACTTCGCTGGAAAGTCTTGGTGGGGGCCCGTTTCTGAGTGAGTGTCGGGCGCCTTGCATGGGGCGCTCTCGCTACGCCAAGGGTGCGGCCTTGACTTAATTTTCGAACATATGTTCGATTAAGGGGTGAATTTCCCGCATCTGGTCACCTACAGCGCCTTCAGTGCGCACTATGGCGTCTCCGAACCCTCAGAATTCGCCTCGGCGGCGGCCAGACACGGCGCAACCCACCTCGGCATTACAGACCGAGACGGTCTCTACGGAGCCGTCAAACACGTCCGCACCTGCAGGGAACACGGGCTGGAACCCCTGATCGGAGTGGATCTCGCGCTCGCGGACCCCACTCGCCGAAAAATCACGGGCCGCATCAGTATCCTCGCCGAAGGTCACGACGCCGGGGCTGGATACGGAGACCTCTGCCACATCGTCAGCCGAGCTCACGCAGCCTATGAACATCCCGAAGGGCGAACCCTGGCGGGAAGGCCCTACCTCACCGCGGCAGACCTTGGGCGCGCCGTCGCCGGGGGAGAAGGTCACTTCGTGATACTCCTGGGGCCGGAATCCGACGTCGGACGCCTCGCCACAGCCCGTCGCTACCGGATGGCGCGTTCCGCGTTGAACGATTGGAAACGACTCGTCGGGGCCTCGCGTCTGCGTGTCCACCTCGTCAGCCACCTCACCCGCCCAGGAGCTCAGCGCAGTACCGCCCATGCCGCCCGCATGCTCGGCCTCGCCGCAGGGAACGGAATCCGCGCCGTCCTCAGCAACGCCGCGCGCTACGCCACCGAAGATCAAGCCGTCACCGCGGACCTCCTCGACGCCGCCCGAGGGCTCACATCATTGGGATCCGGAAACCAACAAGCCAACGGCCAAGGGTGGCTCAAAGCCCCCACAGAGATGAAAAAAATTGCCCGGGACATCACCCGGGCTGCGGACGCCGGCATCACCTCGGCCGATCTGCTCGCCTCCACCGCCGAACTTGCCCACCGGTGCGCCATCGACCCTGCCACAGACATGGGTTACGGAACCCCTACCGTGCCCGAAGCGCACCTCACCGGCGTCACCAACCCACCCGCGGCGGAACTCCGAGCCCGGTGCGACGCCGCATTACACCGCATCTATGGTTCTGCAGCGAACCGTGTGGTCCACGGTCCAGGACTCGCCGAGACCGATTGGGAAACTCCGCGAGAACGCCTCGACCGAGAACTGCGCGTTATCGAAAACCTCGGATTCTGTTCATACTTTCTGACCGTGGCCCACGTTTCGAGGCTCATCGGATCATTAGGCATCCGCCACGCAGCCCGTGGGTCGGGGGTCTCTTCCCTCGTCAACTACCTTTTGAACATATCCGTGGTGGACCCCCTCGAATACGGCCTCGTCTTCGAACGCTTCCTCTCCGACAAGCGCTCCACCCTGCCCGATATCGACATCGACGTCGAATCGGCCCGACGCCACGAAATCTACCGCGCCGTCTTCGACCATTACGGCGATCACCGCGTCAGCCTCATGTCCATGCACAACGCCTACCGAGCACGCGGAGCGGTCCGCGACGCCGCCCGGGCCATAGGCCTCCCAGCCGACCAAACCGACCGCATCGCCAAAACCATCTGGCGGATACCCGCCGGAGAACTCCGCGAGCTCCTCGACACCAAACCCGAACTCGCCGCCCTAAAGGACGAGGCCGCACGGGACCCCGGGGTCAACCTCCTCATCGACCTCACCGAACGACTCGACCGGCTCCCACGCCACCTGTCAATGCACCCGTGCGGTGTGATCCTCTCCAACTCATCCCTCCGACGGCGGACACCCGTCCAACCCTCCGGAATAGGGCTTCCCATGAGCCAATTCGACAAACACGATATGGACCCCATGGGCCTCCTCAAACTCGATATTCTTGGCGTGCGCATGCAATCCTCGATGGCTTACACCCTGCAAGAAATCGAGCGGACCGAAGGAAGCGCCCCCGACCTCGAATCTATCGACACCCGCGACGAAGCCACCTTCGACCTCATCCGTTCGACGGAAACCCTCGGCTGCTTCCAGATCGAATCACCCGGCCAACGAGAACTGATCGGAAAGATGCAGCCCGGCACTGTCGGAGACCTCATCATCGACATCTCCCTCTTCCGACCCGGCCCCATGCAATCGGACATGGTGCGCCCCTACCTCGAATCCCGACACGGATTCGCCAGCCCTCATTACATCCAGCAAGACCTCGTCCCCTACCTTTCCGAAACTGGGGGAGTCATGGTCTTCCACGAACAAGTCCTCAAAGTCCTGAGCACCATGACCGGGTGCGACCTGGCCTCAGCGGACGAACTGCGCCGACAACTGGGCGGACCATCCGAACCCGACGTGGAACAATATTTCCGCGAACACGCGCGAACCCGCGGATACACCCCAGAAGTCATCGAGAAAACCTGGTCTGCGCTCGCGGCCTTCGGGTCCTTCGGATTCTGCAAGGCGCACGGAGCCGCCTTTGCCATCCCCACCTACCAGTCCGCCTGGCTGAAGACTCACTACCCAGCCCACTTCATGGCCGGAATCCTCGAGCACGACCCCGGCATGTACCCACAACGGCTCCTCCTGGGAGAAGCGCGGCGGCTCGGCATCGACCTGCTCCCGCTCGACGTCAACAGATCCGGGCGAAACTACCGCGTGGAACGTGTCCGTGGCACGAACCGGTGGGGAATTCGCCTGCCCCTGACACAACTCGCCGGAATCAGTCGAGCCGAAACGGATCGCATGATCGCCCATGCACCCTACACATCGGTGGCCGACCTGCGGGAACGGGCGCGACCACACCGACCCACCCTGGACCGCCTCGCCGCGGTCGGAGCGCTCGATACCGCTGTGTTCCGCGACGTCGCACCGAACGGAGGGAACGGGGAACTGCCACCCCACCACCACACGGGGGCCGACGCCGTCCCCATTCAGCTGGCTCTACCTCTCGGCGCATACCACGAAACGCCCTACCCAGACCGCGATACGAGTGATCTCCCCGCAACCCTGCACACCGAACTCGACCTGCTGAGCTTAGACGTCTCCGCCCACCTCATGGCGGGATACCGCCACCGTCTCGCGGGATGGCCCATCACACCAGCGGCCGACCTGATCCACCTGCGTAACACCTCCGAAGTATGGGTTGTCGGTGTGAGAGTCTCCACCATGACGCCACCCATGAAAAGCGGACAACGCGTCGTCTTCATCTCCATCGACGACGGCACCGGGTGCGTGGACACCGCCTTCTTCGACGAAGCCCAACGGCTCTCCGGCCCTGACCTCTTTGGCACCCCCATGCTGTTGATCAAAGGAACCACACGGCGAACCGGTCCACGCGGCATTTCCATGACCGCAGAACGCGCGTGGGACCTCACCAAGGTCCTCGAAGGAGACATCCCCATCCCAGAAGAACTTCGCGCACACCTCCCCACAGCGTTGAGAAGAACCCACGGCCCCGAGGCCAGCACCGCAGTAGTCCATGCCCACCGCGAGACCGGGTAGAATCGCCACGTCCCACCGCAAACGGGGGACGGCTCTACACCGCACGCCCCAGGTATCGGCGTGCGCCCAACGACTCAAGGAGTGAGTGTCCATGGCCGAGAACCCGGCCGACAACCTGCAGATCACCGTCCACGGCGAACCCCAGCAGGTGACCACGGGCACCACCGCCGCGGACCTGTTCCAGGACGACCCCACTATTGTGGTAGCCCGCATCAACGACGTCCTCAAAGACCTTTCCACCGAAGTGGCCGACGGCGACGTCGTCATCCCGATCACCATCGACCAGCCCGAAGGCCTCGAGGTCCTCCGCCACTCCACCGCCCACGTCATGGCCCAAGCCGTGCAGGCCATGCGCCCCGATGCCAAACTCGGCATCGGCCCTTACATCACGGATGGCTTCTACTTCGACTTCGACGTCGAGGAACCCTTCACTCCCGAAGACCTCAAGAAGCTCGAAAAATCCATGATGAAAATCGTCAAATCCGGACAAACCTTCCGACGCCGCTCCGTGACCCACGACGAAGCCCTCGAGGAGATGAAGAACGAGCCGTACAAACTCGAACTCCTCGGGCTCTCCCAGGGGCCCGGATCCGGCGCCGACGCAGCCGAAGGTGCAGGCGTAGAAGTTGGCGAAGGCGAAATCACGATCTACGACAACGTCGATCGCAAGGGCGAAACCGTGTGGAAAGATCTCTGCCGCGGACCGCACCTGCCTAACACCAAACTCATCGCCAACGGATACGCCCTGACCCGCTCCGGCGGTGCATACTGGCGCGGCTCCGAAAAGAACCCGATGCTCCAACGCATCTACGGAACCGCCTGGCCGAGCAAAGAAGAACTGGTCGCCTACAAAGAACGCATCGCCGAAGCCGAACGCCGCGATCACCGCCGACTGGGCGAAGAACTCGACCTATTCTCCTTCCCCAAAACCATCGGCCCGGGACTACCCGTATTCCATCCCAAGGGCGGCGTCATCAAACGCGAAATGGAAAACTACGTCCGCGACCGCCACATCGCGGAAGGATTCCAGTACGTCGGAACCCCCCACATCGCCAAAGAAGATCTCTTCTACACCTCCGGGCACCTCCCGTACTACTCCGACGGCATGTTCCCCGCCATGGAACTCGATAACGGGGACTACCGCCTCAAGGCCATGAACTGCCCGATGCACAACGAGATCTTCCGCGCTCGCGGACGGTCCTACCGGGAACTGCCGTTGCGGTTCTTCGAGTTCGGAACCGTCTACCGGGATGAAAAATCCGGTGTGCTTCAGGGGCTCACCCGCGTCCGCATGATCACGCAGGATGATTCGCACAGCTACGTGACCAAGGAACAGGCGCCGGACGAAGTCCGTCACCTGCTGAACTTCATGCTGTCCCTCCTGACCGACTTCGGTTTGACGGACTTCTACCTCGAACTTTCCACGCGCGAGACGGAAGGCGAGAAGAAGGACAAGTTCATCGGGACGGATGAGCAATGGGAAGAGGCCACCAAAGTCTTGGAGAATGTGGCTCAGGAAACCGGCCTCGAACTCGTTCCGGATCCGGGTGGGGCCGCCTTCTATGGCCCGAAGATCTCCGTTCAGGCCAAGGACGCCATCGGGCGCACCTGGCAGATGTCCACCGTTCAATACGACTTCAACCAGCCGTCGCGATTCGGGCTCGAATATCAGGCGGCCGACGGGAGCCGTCAGGAACCCGTGATGATTCACTCCGCTAAATTCGGTTCGATCGAGCGGTTCATGGGCGTCTTGACCGAACACTACGCCGGCGCATTCCCCGCCTGGTTGGCTCCGGTCCAGGTCATCGGCATTCCCGTGGCGGAGGCGTTCAACGACTACATGGGCGAAATCGCGGAGAAACTTCGGAAGCACGGAATCCGGGTGGACGTCGATTACGGTACGGATCGATTCCCCAAGAAAATCCGTAATGCGTCCAAGGAGAAGGCCCCGTTCGTGCTGATTGCCGGAGGCGAGGACGCCGACAACGGGGCGGTTTCCTTCAGGTTCCGGGATGGTTCCCAAGACAACGGGATCCCGGTGGACGAGGCCGTGGCGAGGATCGTTGAGCACGTCAGCCAGCGCGTGAATCTTGATCCGACCGCGACGACCGTCGAATCCAGCGACGCCGAATAAAAACATCGGATCTCAGCGTGGCCGCGAAACATGAGAGTTTCGCGGCCACGCTGCTTTAACGGCTAGCCGTCGATCAACCCGACGTCACGGGTCTCAACCCCTAAGCTGGAGACATGACGGACAACGCTGAATATTCGACCGACGACTTCGTCCTTCCCGGCGTCCCCGATGCTTTTCAACGCATGTGGACGCCGCATCGTCGGGCGTATGTTTCTGGCGGGCAAAAGGATTACACGGAAAACTCGTGCCCGTTCTGCGCGGCGCCCGATCGAACCGACGAAGAATCACTCATCGTCCACCGCGGAGAGCGAGTCTTCGTGGTGCTGAATTTGTATCCGTATAACCCAGGGCATTTATTGGTTTGCCCGTACCGTCACGTCGCACAATTCGACGACATCGACCCGGAAGAAACCGCGGAGATGTCGGCATGCGTGCAAACGGCCATGAGGGTCCTTCGCGAAACCTCGAACGCCGCGGGGTTCAATATCGGCATGAACCAGGGGAAAGTCGGTGGGGCGGGTATCGCGGCACACCTGCACGAGCATGTCATCCCACGTTGGAATGGTGACACCAACTTCCTGCCGATCGTTGCCGGGACCAAAACGGTCACACAAACCCTCGACGAGATACGTCGTCTCGTCTCGGAAGCCTGGCCCAAAGAACCCACGGAATCAACGAACTAATCCCAGGGAGTCACGACGACGTCGAGTCACCCACGGGACCGAGGCCTCGCGACTTAGCGGTCGCGGTTCCACTTCGGCGTCGTGGGATTCCAACCGATCAAGGCTTCTAACAGGGGAGCCGGTTCTGACTCCACGACGAGAGACTCACGCAACTCCGGTCGGAGGAAGCCCTCTTCCACCATGTGGTCTAGGAGATCCAGCAGGGGGTTCCAAAAGCCGTTGACGTTATACAAAGCCACGGGTTTGGTGTGAAGGCCCAGGTGCTGCCAGGTCCAGGACTCGAATAGCTCCTCGAGAGTTCCGGCCCCACCTGGTAGGGCGATGAAGGCATCGCCGACCTCGGCCATTCGGTGCTTTCGCTGGTGCATATCCTGCACGATTTCCAGATCGGACAGGCCGTCATGGGCAATTTCCGCATCGGCGAGTGCTCGAGGCATCACTCCGGTCACGGTCCCACCGCCGGTCATGACGGCATCCGCGAGAACGCCCATGAGCCCAACCTTCCCGCCGCCGTAGACGAGGCCGATGCCGCGCTGGGCAAACGCCACGCCCAATCGGCGCACCGCCTCGGAATACACAGGGTCGAACCCTGTGGCCGAGCCAGTATAAGCGGTCACATAGCGAAGCGATCTCGAAGGGGCAGGGGCGGAAGGAAACACCTGATCAGACGACATGCCGTCCAGAATATTCCCTGAGTGCCACGGCTTGGGATATCAGAACAAACGGATCTGTTCCTCGCGCCGTGAATTCGCGCCGGATACCGTGCGACACGCCCTATTCTTGAGCGCCGTCATATTGACGAGAGATCGCACCTCCGGGGGCGCGAGCGTTCCCTCAGCTAAATTCTGTGCGGAGCCCGTGAGCAGGAACGGACCCGAGCCAGAGACGACTCTGCCCGTCGCACTCTCCGAAGGCCACTGGTCAGGAGCCTCCCAGAGCGAGCCGTCGTCTAGATGCTCGGTGAAAGGTGCGGAGAAATCTCCCGGCGACCATGCCTCCTCGACGGGGGCGAAACCACGGTTTTCGAAGCCATCCAGGAACTCGGCGACCTTCGCTACGGTCTGCTCGTGTTTCCGGGCGACGGTTTCGAAAGATTCGGGGGCCAACCAGCTGGTCAGCTTCGTCGTGACCCGTTTGAATTGCGTCAATCGAACATGCTGCGTCACGGCGTCCTCCAGCTCTCGGACAAGCACTCCGTCGTCAGCCAGCGCAACGTAGTCCGCAAGTGCCACCGCCTGCTGGTCCAGGCGGGAAGTCTTCGAGCGTTCGTGTGCGGTTCCGACCTTCGAGGTCCCATCGGGAAAAGTCGCCACATACAACCAATGCGGGCAATCGATGTACGCACGAGCGGCTTCGGTGAGCTCAGACCCACGATGTACGCGATGCACCGGACGAAACCTATCCAAGTGTCGACACAACGGACACTGTTGCCCCTGACGGAGACGATTCGAACGGGGGCAGGGGACTTGGCGGAAGCGCGGCAATCCCGTGTCGTCGAACTCGGCATGCGCGAAACCGCTACACCACAGGCCGGCTTCGGCGATGTCTGTGCACGTCGCCACACATATTTCGTCCCCTGGAGAGATGGCGACACTCAGCCGTTCGCCCGTCGGAGATCCGTCCCGCATCATTTCCAGGCGCGCTACGGGGCGACGATCGGGCCACGAGAGGTCGCGCCACAGGAAGGGGCCTTGTGGGAAATCCGCCGGATGCGTGTCAGTCATCCAATCATCATGACAAAGTTGGGCGATTCATGCGGGTTAGGATGAATCCATGCCAAGACCAGTGATCTTCAGACCTGCGACGCGCCTCATCGGGCAGGGGATTAGGTACGCTTCATCGCTCCGCGGTGGCGGCTCGGCCTTTCCTGGACTCGTGATGGAAAAGCTGGACCCGGATTTCGTGCCCCGAAATTTGAAAAAGTTGCCTCGCGGCGTCGTGGTAATTTCCGGCACGAACGGGAAAACCACCACCACCAAAATGACGGTTCAGTTGCTGGAGTCTCAGGGGCTCAAAGTCTTTACCAATCGCACGGGATCGAATTTTGTGCGGGGCGTGGCCGCGGCATTACTAGCGGAAATGGACTTTACGGGGAAACTCGACGCGGATATCGCGGTGCTCGAACTAGACGAAGCTCATGCCGTGCATTTTGTGAAGCTTGTGCAGCCGAAATATGCCCTGCTGCTCAACGTAATGCGCGATCAGCTTGACCGATTCGGTGAGATAGATACGACCCGCAAAATGCTGACCAAGGTCGCTCAAGCCACCACCGGAACCGTGGTACTCAACCGCGAGGATCCCCGAATTCGCGGTATTGCCGAAGATGTTTCAAAGGGCACCCATGTTGCCTATTACGGTCTTTCCCAGCAGCTACGGTCCAAATTCCCGTCGGACGACGAAATGCGGGATAAACGCCGCGCGACTCAGGCGGAAAACCTCCCCGAAGCGGCGGTGACCCTCTCATCTTTCGAAGGCACCTCGTCGCACCTGTTGCTCGGTGATCGAGAGGTCACTGCCACGATCAACCTCTACGGTATCTACAACGTGTACAACGCGGCGGGTGCCCTAGCCGTGGCCCGCGAGATCATGGGCGACGACGTCGACGAGTCGGCCCTGCTCCGAGAGCTCGGCGAGGTCACGCCAGCATTTGGTCGAGGCGAGTCCGTGTCTATTGGCGACCGGAGCCTCCAGCTGCTGCTTGTCAAGAATCCCGCGGGATTCCGTCTTTCCTTGGCATCGGCCACGAGCCAGGACTACGCCACCATGATGACCATCAACGACGAATACGCCGACGGTCGCGACGTTTCGTGGTTGTGGGACGTGGACTTCGATTCTTTGCAGAACGGTGGGGTCGACGTCGTCTCCGGCACTCGAGCGTTCGACATGGCGCTTCGATTGGAACACGACGACGTTCCCGTCGGGGCGGTCAACACCGACCTGGCGAGTGCCCTGGATGAATTCATCCGAGGCTCCGGCGACCGGCCCATGCGCGTGTTCTGCACCTATACCTCGATGCTCGCGTTGCGTCGCGAACTTGCCAAAATCACGAAGGTGGACGACATCGGATGACCAACCAGAAGCTCACCATTCTTCAGCTGTACCCGCGAGACATGAATATCTATGGGGATTGGGGTAATACCCTGTCTCTGTCGCGCCGCGCCCGCAAACATGGATACGACGTCGACATCCTGGATTACAACCCCGGCGATGAATTTCCCGAAGATTTCGACATCCTCGTGGGAGGCGGCGGGCAGGACTCCGGCCAGAGCGTGATCCAAGACGACCTGCATCGGATCGCCCCCGTGTTGCGCGATAAGGCCGAGACTGGAACGCCCATGCTGGTGATTTGCGGCCTCTACCAGCTTTTCGGCAAAGACTTCACCACCGTTGGGGGAGAAGTGCTGCGTGGCATCGGTTTGTTCGATGCCCATACCGTGGGCGGCGAACAGCGTCTGATCGGCAATATCGTCCTGAACTCGGAGGAGTTCGGCACCATTGTGGGATACGAGAACCACTCCGGACTCACCTATCTGGGCGAGGGAGTGCAGCGCCTAGGCACCACGGTCAAGGGGGAAGGCAATAACCTCGACGACGACGGCGAGGGTGCGCGGGTACACCACGTGATCGGCAGCTATCTCCACGGTTCGTTATTGCCGAAGAACCCTGTGATCTCGGATTACCTCATCCGGCACGCCGTGGAGAAGAAGTTTGGGCATTTCGTCCCGGCGCAGATCGACGACTCCTTGGCTACCAAAGCTCGCGAGACCGCCGCGACGCGACCCCGATAAGGCCTGCGCTGAAACGCTCCTCGAAATGCGCGAGGAGCGAAACGGGGGTGTACTCGTCGCCTCTCCAGCACGCCTCTGGCGTACCGCGGTGAGGGAGACTGGTGCCCCGCCGCTACAATGAACAGAAGAATTCCTTGCGGACTGGCTGGTTTGGTGCCGCGCGGACGTCATTTGCCGACGTCACGTTGCTTCGCTACACGCGGCCGACCAGGGGCAGTTCCGCAACACGTCACCGTCTACACCGAGGAGCACATCTATGTCGGGTCACTCCAAGTGGGCCACCACCAAACACAAGAAGGCCGCAATCGACGCCAAGCGCGCCAAGGCCTTCGCCAAGTACATTAAAGGCATCGAGGTTGCTGCCCGCATGGGTGGCGCAGACGTCTCAGGCAACCCGGCCCTCGACCTGGCGATTTCCAAAGCAAAGAAGAACTCGGTCCCGAACGACAATATCGACCGCGCCGTCAAGCGTGGGGCTGGGCTGACCGGTGAGGTCGTCGATTACGCCGAGATCCTGTATGAAGCTCGTGGTCCTCAGGGGTCCGCGCTGTACATCGAATGCCTGACCGATAACAAGAACCGTGCCGCCGCGGACGTTCGTACGGCCGTGACCCGTAGCGGTGGAACGATGGCCGATCCCGGGTCGGTTTCCTTCATGTTTGAGCGCAAGGGCGTCGTTGAGGTTGCCAAGAAAGATGGCCTGACGGAAGACGATCTCCTCATGGCCGTTTTGGACGCCGGCGCCGACGAGGTCAAGGAAGAAGACGAATTCTTCGAGGTCATCTCGGAGGCATCCGACCTCAACGCGATCCGTCAAGCCCTCGATGAGGCCGAGCTGGAATACAACAACGACGACCCGCAGTGGCGCCCCACCATGACGGTGGACCTCGACGCTGACGGCGCCCGCAAATTCCTTCGTTTGGCCGACGCAGTCGAAGCCCTCGACGACGTCCAGAACGTCTATTCGAATGCGGACATTTCCCCCGAGGTCATGGCCGAACTCGAAGCCGACGACTAGATCGTACGGAAGAGTCGCGTGAGCACGACCCGTTCGGGCCCGGTTGGGGCCGTCGCATCGACGGCCTCGAACGGGCCCCTGCGCATTCTTGGGGTAGATCCCGGACTCACCCGGTGCGGATTCGGCGTCGTAGATATGGCCGGCAATCGCAAGGCTCACTTTGTGGACGCCGGAGTGGCCGGTACGCAGGCCGCCGACGCACTCGATGCTCGAGTGCTGCATATCCAACAGGCAATGCAAAGCTGGCTCGAGACGTACCAGCCGGATGTCATGGCCATTGAACGGGTCTTTGCTCAAGAATCGGTGAATACCGTGATTGGTACCGCGCACGCATCCGGCGTCGTGATCGCGGCTGCGGCCTCGGCGGGAGTCCCCGTCGCGTGGCACACTCCGTCCGAGGTTAAAGCGGCAGTCACCGGGAGCGGCCGAGCCGACAAAGCATCGGTCGGGCGAATGGTCACCAGAATCCTTAACCTCGATTCCGTCCCGAAGCCCGCCGACGCCGCCGATGCCCTGGCTTTGGCGATTTGTCACGGCTGGCGATCTGGTGTGATCGGGACCGGCATCAATATGAGCACGAATGTCCAGACGCACCAAGGATCCGTGCCGAAATCGCGAGCCTCGGGTGGAATGACCCCCGCACAGAGGGCGTGGAAAGACGCTGAGGAAAAGTCGCGACGTGGTCGCTGACCAACGTGACTCGTGAGAATATTCATCCACAGGTGAGTCACAACGTGCGATTCGTATCTATGTTCGAATAAGGTGGCTTCATGATCTCTTCTCTGTCTGGGACCGTGACCCATGTGGGTCTCCACGACGCCGTCATCGAAGTGGGCGGCGTCGGAATGCTTATTCACGCCACGCCCGGTACGCTCGCTACATTGCGACGCGGCGAATCGGCGCGCGTGGAAACCTCTCTGATTGTTAAAGAGGATTCCCTGACGCTCTTTGGGTTTCGGGATAACGATGAGCGGGAGGTCTTCACCACCATGCTCTCGGTCTCGGGGATCGGGCCCAGGATCGCGTTGGCCGTACTCTCGGTCTATTCGCCCGTCGAGGTTTCGCGGGCCGTCGCCGCGGGGGACGACAAAGCATTCAGCAAAGTTCCCGGAATTGGGCCTAAAGGGGCGCGACGCATCGTCCTCGAGCTGGCCGGCAAACTGGTGCTACCGGACCCTGAAGCCGAGGACTCGCCGGCGTCGCCCCATACCGCGGGCGAGCCGGGGCCTCCGTGGCGAGGGCAAGTCCTGGACGCGCTGATCGGCCTCGGGTGGACGGACAAAGACGCCACCGCGGCGGTGGACTCCTTCGTCGAATCCGAGCCAGCCGCAGAATCCATGACCGTTGCGCAAGCACTTCGGTCCGTCTTGGCAGGCCTCGGGCGCGCCAACGCCATGGGCCACCGGTCCAAATAGCCCGTCGGAGAGGAAAAGATGACGCAGCAGTTCCCCGAGAACGACGCCCAACAGCTGCCCGGGCAACAACGCATCGGGCAGGAACGTCTCGTGGATGCGGAGGCTGAACCCGAGGACAAGGCCATCGAGGCTGCTCTTCGGCCGAAGGCCTTGGACGATTTTGTGGGCCAAAAGCGGGTGAGGCAGCAATTGTCCCTCGTCTTGGAAGCCTCTAAATTGCGGGGGAGGAGCGCGGATCACGTTCTCCTTTCCGGACCTCCCGGACTGGGCAAAACCACATTAGCCATGATCATCGCCGAAGAGATGGGCGCACCCCTGCGCATTAGTTCTGGGCCGGCTATCCAGCACTCGGGAGACCTCGCGGCCATTCTGTCTTCCTTGACACCTGGTGAGGTGCTCTTCCTTGACGAGATTCACCGCATGTCTCGCCCCGCAGAAGAGATGCTCTATATGGCGATGGAAGATTTTCGTGTGGATATCGTCGTGGGAAAAGGCGCCGGAGCGACCTCCATACCTCTCGAATTGCCCAGCTTCACTTTGGTGGGTGCGACCACCCGCGCAGGTCTGCTCCCTGGGCCGCTCCGGGATCGTTTTGGCTTCACGGGACACCTGGAGTTCTACGACGTCGCCGAACTGGAACTCGTACTTCGCCGTTCCGCCGGATTGCTGGACCTCAAAATCTCAACCGAAGGATTTCACGAAATAGCGTCTCGTTCGCGGGGCACCCCTCGTATTTCCAACCGGTTGCTGCGCCGAGTGCGGGACTGGGCGTTGGTCAACGACATTGAGCACATCGATGCTCGGTCTGCATCCGCAGCATTGGACATGTACGAGGTGGATTCCCGAGGGCTCGACCGGCTCGACCGTTCTGTTCTCGAATCTCTGATTCACAAATTTGGTGGCGGACCAGTGGGGCTCTCAACTCTGGCCATCGCCGTCGGGGAAGAAACCGAGACGGTCGAAACGGTTGCCGAGCCCTATCTCGTCCGGGAAGGACTCATGGGGCGAACTCCACGTGGACGAGTCGCACTTCCAGCTGCCTGGGAACACCTCGGATTGGACGCCCCGGAGTAACGGGCAAGGTCGTCCCTCGACGGGGATGAGGGTTATCACTCGACGTTCAGACTCTTCCATTAGACTGGCCAGGTCTGCCTATCCTCGCCCTCTGTGGCCTGGAAGTCCGGCAGTTCAGCTTCAAGACGTGAGGAACACATGCTACTTTCCACCATCAACTCGACCGGGAGTCTCCAGGCCGCCGAACAGGGCGGCGGAGGCTCGAACTTCCTGCTTTTGGGACTCATGCTGGTGGTCGTGGTGGTCTTCCTCGTGCTTCCGATGCGTCGCCAGAAAAAGATGCGCGCACAGATGGCTGAGCGCCAGGAATCCATGGTTCCCGGAACTCGTGTCATGACGCAGTTCGGTGTTTTCGGAACCATTGTCTCTGTGGACCGACCGAATAATCGTGCCGTGATTGAAGTGGCCCCGAAAACCGAAATCACGGTTCACTTGGGAGCCGTCACCACCGTGCTCGACGACAACGGCCAGATCCCGGGCACTCCCGAGGCCGCTCGTGCCGCAGCCGAAAAGGGCGTCACGGAACCTTCGGCGGAATCTCAGGACCGCGCCGCGCAGAACCCCACGGATCCCCGCTTCGATTCCGGATCGACCTCCGCTGAGAACCGCGCCCCGCGCCTGAACGGTGAGGTCACCGACGGTGAGACCCCACGCGGAGATCGTGAAGATGGCGGCCAGGAGTACCGCGACGATCGCGGAGACGATTTCCCCCACGGTTCGTCCCGCTAACACCAATTCATCCATTCTCGAGGTGCCTGCTTTTGTAGGCACCTCGAGTCGTGATCCACAGGAAAGCTTATGGCTCGGAACAAAAGAATGTCGGGCGCGAGAAAAGCCCTGATCTTGCTGACTGCCATCGTGGTGGTGCTCGGCGGGGTCATCGGTCTCTCGGCAGCAAAGCTCGGTGGTGAGTCGACGCCGAAGCTGGCGCTCGACCTCTCCGGCGGAACCGAGATGATTCTTTCCCCCAAGGCCACCAACGGTGGTGGGGACATTAGTAAGGATCAGCTCGACCAGGCCGTGGATATTATTCGACAGCGCGTCGATGGCTCTGGGGTCTCGGAAGCTGAAGTCAGCACCCAGTCGGGCCGGAACGTCGTCGTCTCGATGCCGGGTGTGCCAAGCCAAGAGACGCGCGATCTCATTCAGGCCTCGGCCCAGATGTCATTCCGATCCGTGTTGGCCGAAGGTAGCGGTGCCCCGGTCCCTGAAAAGGACCGCACGGACTACGCCAAGATGCCCAAGCCGTCGGACAAGCCTAAGGATGGGTCTGATTCCGCATGGATCACTCCGGAGCTGCAAAAGCAGTATGAACTCCGGGACTGTGCTGCTCACCCAGGCAAGGACGACAAACTGGATCCCCAGAAGGCCGTGGTGGCCTGTTCTGCCGATGGGCAGCAGAAGTATATTTTGGGCCCCGTCGAATTGAACGGTTCGGATATTTCCGACGCCAGCTATTCTCAGGTTCAATCAGGAAACGGCGTCAGTACCGGTCAGTGGGGCGTGAACATCTCGTTCAACAATCACGCCAAGGACGTCTTCAAAACCGTCACTGAGCGCCTCAACGGTTTCTACGGCAAAAACCAGAATGACCCCAAGGCTTCATTCGCGATTATGCTCGACGGCAGCGTCCTTCAGGCACCCCGTTCCCAAGCGGTCATTTCGGATGGCAAAGCGCAGATCACCGGTAACTTCACTGAGAAAGACGCCGAGTCGCTGTCTGAACAGCTGAAATACGGTGCCTTGCCGATCAGCTTCCATATCGAGTCGGAACAGCAGATTTCTGCGACCCTTGGCACCGATCAGCTTCGAATGGGCATCATCGCCGGCATCATCGGCCTCTTGCTGGTGTGCATTTATTCGCTCTTCCAATACCGACTCTTGGGTTTTGTCACGATCGCATCGTTGCTTGTTGCGGGCGTGGTCACCTATGAGGCGATTACCTTGCTTGGCTGGGCGGTTAATTATCGATTGTCGCTGGCCGGTGTGGCAGGTTTGATCGTCGCTATCGGTCAGACGGCGGACTCCTTCATCGTGTATTTCGAACGAATTAGGGACGGCCTGAGAGACGGTCGAAGCGTCCCGTCTGCGGTGGACCATGGGTGGCTGCGTGCCCGACGAACCATCTGGGCTTCAAAGGGTGTCAACTTGTTGGCCGCCGTCGTCCTGTACTTCGTCGCAGTGGGCAACGTGAGGGGCTTTGCCTTTACGCTGGGTCTCACCGCGATCGCGGACCTCATGGTGATCTTCTGGTTTACGCACCCAATGATGGTCTTGTTGTCTCGGACCAAATTCTTCGGCGAAGGCCACAAGCATTCTGGGCTCGATGCTAGGGCATTGGGGTATGTCCCGCTGTACCGCGGAGCCGGCCGGTTGCGCGACCCGGAAGATTCTCCGCGCGCCTCGAAATCTCGTGGCAAGAGCGGCTCTGAGGAAGATCGTCCGATGACGATCGCCGAACGGCGCCGTGCGGAAGCCCTCGCCTCCCGGGAGCAAACTACCGATTCTGGAAAGACACCCGACGACGCGTCCGGAGAGATCTCCGAAGGAGCCGACCATGCCTAAGTTCGCACAGCTCGGAAGCAATCTCTATACGGGTAAAACATCCGTCCCCTTCATTCCGAAGAAGAAGCTCTGGCTGAGTATCTCGGCGGTTTTGGTCCTCATCGCGCTGTTGATTCCGGTGCTGACTGGCGGATTCAAGATGGGCATTGATTTCCGCGGCGGTTCGGAATTCACCGTTTCGGACACCAAGAACACGGACATCAATGTCGGCGAAAAGGCAGTGTCTCAGCACTCCGGTGCAAAGCAGACCGAAGTCACCAAAATTGCCGCGGGCACCATTCGTGTTCAAACCGACCAACTCAACGACAACGAGACTCTCTCGGTCAAGAAGGCCTTGCAAGATGCCTACAAGGTCAGCTCCGACGACGTGACGTCGTCGTACGTGGGCCCGACCTGGGGTCAGGGTGTGACGCGCCAGGCGACGTGGGGACTGATCATCTTCGTGTTGCTCGCGACGATTGGCATGGCGTTGTACTTCCGAACGGTCAAGATGTCGCTGTCGGCGATTGCCGGGTTGGCCTTTACCGTCATCACCACCGCCGGAATTTATGCGCTCGTGGGATTCGAAGTCACGCCTTCGGCGATCATCGGATTCCTGACAATCTTGTCGTACTCGCTGTACGACTCGGTCGTGGTTTTCGACAAGATTCGAGAAAACACCAAGGGATATCAGAGCAATACACGCAGAACCTTCGCCGACGAGGTAAACCTCGCGACCAACCAGACCCTGGTTCGTTCGATTAACACCTCTGTGGTGGGAATCCTTCCAGTGGGCTCGATCCTTTTCATCGGGGCATTCATGCTGGGCGCCGGAACGCTTCAGGACCTTTCCCTAGCGCTCTTTATCGGCATCATCATGGGCACGCTCGGCACCTTGTTCGTCTCGGCACCGTTGTACGCAGCACTGCGACAGGGCTCAAAACCCATCAAGGAGCAGGCCCGCAGGATCGCACGTGGCGAAACCGGCGAACCCCATGGGGAGGACGAAGCCGTGACGGATGACGAAGAAGAGCCGTCCGAAACTTCCACCACGGATGCTGGGTCCGGCCACTCGGTCCGACGCGGTGGCGACACCCGAGGAAACGCGAACCGCGGTTACGTTGCCACAGACACCAGTCCCGTACCGCGGCTCGACCCCAAGGGAGGCGAGGGCCCCGACAACGGTGCGGTGGTGTAACCGCAAATGGGCTCGAGTTTGCCATTGAAACTCACGACGCCGGCGAACCTACGGGTGCGTCGGCGTCGTCCGTAGTGGCTGTGCGCAGGACAACGGTCCGCTGGGACTACACTAGGTGCATCACAGGGGGTAGGAGTTTACTTTGGCAGGATCTGATCAACACGACGGGTACGGAACTCACCGAGTCATTTCAGCGTCCACGCGGACCCCGGAACGGCGAGCTTTTCCACGTGCCACCAGCGCCGACCGCGCCCAGGCAGGAAACTCCGTGGGAAATAATCCTGAAGCGGCAGTCAATCGCACCAAGCCGGTTTCCCCAGTCTTGATGCCCTTGCTCCGCACGGTCAAAGCCAGTAATCCGCAAGAAGATTTCTCCGTCATCGAGCGTGCTTTTGCCGTCGCAGATAAATATCACACGGGTCAAAAACGTAAGAGCGGGGACCCATACATCACGCATCCGGTCGCGGTTACCACCATTTTGGCGGAACTCGGCGCTTCCGGAGCGACGCTGATTGCCGGCCTGCTTCATGACACTGTGGAAGACACCGACTATAGCCTCGCCGAACTCACTGAGGACTTCGGCCAGGAAGTCGCGGACCTCGTCGATGGCGTCACCAAATTGGACAAGGTGACGTATGGCGAGCAGGCCCAAGCCGAAACGGTGCGAAAGATGGTCATCGCCATGGCCAAGGACATCAGAGTCTTGGTCATCAAGCTTGCCGACCGATTGCACAACGCTCGAACCTGGCGGTTTGTTTCACCCGAATCGAGTGCGCGAAAAGCCAAAGAAACCCTCGAAATTTTCGCGCCTCTGGCGCACCGACTTGGCATCAATACGATCAAATGGGAGCTGGAAGACCTCTCCTTCGCGGCGCTTGAACCCCGCATTTACGACGAAATCGTGCGAATGGTCGGCGATCGAACGCCGGAACGTGAACGGCAGCTCCAAGAGATCCGCACGGGCGTCATGGAAGAGCTGTCCTCCTCGAATATCTCGTGTGACGTGACGGGGCGGCCGAAGCACTATTACTCGATTTATCAAAAGATGATTCTTCGGGACAAAGAGTTCGACGAGATCTATGACCTTTTGGCGATTCGCGTGCTGGTCGACTCGGTTCGTGACTGCTACGCCGCGTTGGGTGCGATCCACGAAGTGTGGAAGCCGTTGCCGGGTAGGTTTAAGGACTACATCGCCGTTCCGAAATTCAACACGTATCAATCCCTGCATACGGCGGTGATCGGTCCGTCGGGCCGACCGGTCGAGGTCCAAATACGTACGCACGAAATGCACCAGAAGGCCGAGTACGGCATTGCGGCGCATTGGAAGTACAAGGCCGCCGCGCGGGGAGAATCCCAATCCGGCGAATTACGGACGGAAGACTCCGCGGACACCCTGAAATGGCTTCAGTCCTTGATGTCGTGGCAGTCCGAAACGAAGGATTCCTCGGAATTTCTGGATTCCCTTCGGTACGAGGTCAATGCTCAGGAAGTTTTTGTCTTTACACCGGCCGGAGATGTCCTGTCTCTGCCCAGCGGATCAACCCCGGTGGATTTTGCCTACGCCATTCACACACAGGTTGGCGAGCACACGATCGGTGCCCGGGTTAACGGCAAACTGGTGCCGTTGTCGTCGAAACTCAACCATGGCGACAGGGTAGAGATCCTGACGACGAGAGCCGAAGATGCCGGTCCAAGTGAAGACTGGCTCAAATTCGTGGCCAGCCCCCGGGCGAGGACGAAGATCCGGCACTTCCTGACCAAGGAGCGGCGCGAAGAGGCCATCGAAAAGGGCAAGGACAACTTGACCCGCTCGATGCGCCGGCACAGCCTCCCGTTGCAGAAGTTGCTCACGAGCAAGCTGCTGCTCTCCGTGGCCGAGGAACACCACAAGGACGACGTCGCAGCCCTGTATGAAGCGGTGGGCGAGGGACAGATCAAGGCGCAAGATGTCATCGACCGTCTCGTTGACCTTTTGGGCGGCCAGATTGGCACCGAGGAAGACCTCGAAGAAGAAGCCCCGATCACGACCCATGCGCGCCCCAAATTCGCCGATTCCGGTGTGATTGTTGAGGGCGCCGATGGCGTCTACACGAAACTGGCACGATGCTGTACGCCTGTGCCGCCCGACGACATCATCGGAATCGTCACCCGCGGCCATGGGATCTCCGTGCACCGTTCGGATTGCCCGAACATGCGGCACGCTCAGGATGACCCTCGCCGTATTCAGGTCCGGTGGGCCCCCACGAAATCATCGGTATTTCTCGTCGAGATTCAGATCGAGGCCTTGGACCGCAAATCATTGCTGTCGGATGTCACTCGGGTCTTGTCGGAAAGTCACGTCAATATTCTGTCGGCCAACGTGCACACCAATGTGTCCCGCCTGGCGATATCGCGGTTCTCCTTCGAAATGGGTGACCCCCGGTATCTGGACCACGTGCTCAATACAGTCCGGGGAATCGACGGCGTCTACGACGTCTACCGGATTACCGGCTCTCGACCCACGCCGAAGACGACTTAAGCGCTCCTCGTGCCTCACGGGGCCCTAACCGCAACACACGTTCCATTGCGCGTTGTCGAAACTTGACGCGCGGCAGGGCAGCTAGGGCCGCGCATACTGAGGGTGGGCCGCAACCGTATTCAGTGGCGCGTAGCAGTGTGGCGAGCACGAGGTCTGCCCGGCGGCCCCCATCGTGTACCGCAATGTCGACGCACGTTCGCAGGGGAGTGGTGACCCGGACGCCGCCTATGTTCAGGTCGTCATAGGGCGTGTAGCGGGTGAATCGGTGGCGGACGAAGGGGACTTCTTCAGGGCCGAACCGGTGACCCGACCTGCCACCCACCGAGCATTCGATGGCCTCCGGGGCGGCGGAGCAACCATAAATCCACGCGGCTGTCAGCCGATGCAAGATCGCGACCCTTCGACTTTGGGGTTTGAGATAGTGCGCGGCCGCTCGTGCTCGCTCTTCGGTGCCGGGAGAAGACGTCGCGTAAAGGTCGAAGAGGACGGGTGTGAGAAGGCCCCGAGCGCACAAGGACTGCGCCTCTGAGTGGGTGAGATCCCGTCCCGCAAGGACAAATTCTCCTGGCGAGACGCATGGTTCTGTGCTCTCGGAGGTGGGACCGCTCCGCTGCTCAAAATTCGTCATGTCATGGAGATACCCCACTGAGGGGCGCGAAAACGCGGACCCGAAAAAATGTGGAAAATTCATCGGGTCCGCGTTGACCGTGGGCAGGAATCGGTCTTCGGGGCTCAGTCTGTGGCTGAAGAGACCTGGTCTAACCACTGACGACGGGCCTCGAGGGCCTCCCGCGTCTTGGCAGCAGTCTTCTCGTCGCCAGCGGCCTCGGCCTTGCTGAGGTCAGCCTCGAGACCGGCGATGGCTTCACGAAGCTGAATCTCCATCGAGGAAGCGCGAGCTTGCGTCTCGGGGTTGGATCGCTCCCATTCGGCCTGTTCTGCGTCGGCGATGGCCTGCTGGACCTTTTTCAACTCGTTCTCTATGCGGCGTAGGTCTGCTCGAGGCACCATACCGGCCTGATCCCATTCGTCCAGGATCGGCGCGAGCTGAGACTTGGCCATCTCGGGCTTTGTCACTGGCAAAATCGCGCGAGCGCGTTCCAGCAAGGCCTCCTTGACCTTGAGGTTTTCCTGGAATTGCTGTTCCGTCTCCTGGTTGGCCGCGGCCCGGGCGTCGAAAAAGACGTCTTGAGCCTGGCGGAACCGAGCCCAGAGGGCGTCGTCTTCCTTACGCGAAGCGCGAGGCGCTTGCTTCCACCGATCCATGAGGTCACGGTACTTGCCGGACGTCGGCCCCCAATCAGTGGAATGAGAAAGCGCCTCTGCTTCGGAAATGAGTTCTTCCTTGACCTTTTTGGCCTTGGCATTGTCTTGGTCAAGTTGAGAGAAATAGGCGCGACGGTTCTTATCGAAATTCGTTCGCGCGTTCCGGAACCGCTTCCAGAGGTCGTCTTCGACCTGCTTCGGTAGGCGGGTCTGCTTCTGGGCGAGTTTCCAGGTGTCGAAAAGATCGGCCATGCGAGCACTGGAATTTTTCCAATGCGTCTTCGCCGGGTCTTGAGCCGCAACTTCTTCTGCCGCCTTGACCACCGCTTCACGTTCGGCGGCCGCGCGTTGTTTGGCTTCTTCGGCTTCCGCCTTCTGATCTTCGGCGCGCCGGGCAATCTTGTCATCGAGTTCTTGAACCCGGCGCTCGAGGTCCGCGATGTCGCCCACCATGGCCCGTGCCTGCAATTGCTCCTTCGCATGCTCGAGATTCTTGCGTGCGGCTTCTGCGTTGGCGCCTTGGGAAATGCGGTTCTCGAGGAGGGATATTTGAGTCTCGACTTCACTGAACTTGCGGGCGAAGTACGTCAGCGCCTCATCCGCCGTGGCATCGGGAAACGCGCCCACGGAAAGCTGTTCGCCATGGTAGGTCACGTAGACATGACCATCTTCGCCCACGGTTCCGTGGCGCTTGGCCTCCTCCAGAGATCTCGGAGCGGCCGGAGCGGCTACGGGTTTAGGGGCAACGGGTGCGCCGGGGAGGTTTGCCGGTGTCGGCTTGTCGTCGGATTTCTGTTCGGTCACCGCTGAAACTCTTTTCGTGGGAGGCCAGGAGGCCTTGATCATTCACTGTGCGAAGTCATCCTGATGTTAAAGGACGTCGTGACCCAATATATATGGGACGTCGATCACCTTGCCGGAGGGTTTCGCGGGCAGATGAGCGTCAAAACATTCTTCATGCCCGCGCGGGTTCGTGCGGGCCAGGCGGCAAGGTTTAGGCTTAAGGGCGAGTATGCGCCCGACAACGCAGGTCTGGTGCGGCGAACCGAGGAGAGATTCATGGCCCGAAAGGCGTCCTTGTCCGGCTTTTCCGAATTGCTACCCGAAGAAAGGGTCGTGGAAAACCACGTTTTGGACGTTTTGCGCCGCACTTTTGAACTGCATGGATTCTCATCCATCGAGACGCGTTCCGTGGAAACCGTCGACCAGCTCCTGCAGAAGGGCGAGATCGACAAAGAGGTATACGCGGTTTCTCGACTGCAAGAAGATTCGGGGACTGCCTCGAGCGAAAAGTTGGCCTTGCACTTTGACCTGACGGTTCCGTTTGCACGCTACGTCGTCGAGAACGCCGGATACCTCAACTTTCCGTTCATGCGGTATCAGATCCAAAAATCGTGGCGCGGTGAGCGTCCGCAGGAGGGACGCGCCCGCGAATTTACTCAGGCGGACATCGACGTCGTGGGGGAGGAGACTCTTCCTTTCCGGTACGACGTCGAACTCGCACTCGTCGTCGTCGAGGCGCTCAAGCAACTTCCCATCCCGGAATTCAGGCTTCGGCTCAATAACCGGAAGCTTTCGGAAGGCTTCTATCGCGGCATCGGCCTCAGCGATACCGCGGGCGTTCTGCGAGCCATCGACAAGCTGGAAAAGATCGGTCCCGAGGCCGTCGCGAAGATTCTTCGCAACGAGGTGGGAGCGAGCGAGCAGCAAGCGCATGCGGCGTTGGATCTCGCTTCCATTCGAAGCGAAGGCCTGGACTTCGTGGAGAAGGTGCGTGCGTTTGGCGTTGACGACGAGCTGCTGGAACAAGGCCTCCAAGAGCTCTCGGAAGTCATGGCCGAGGCTTCTAAACGGGCTCCCGGTACCGTGATCGTGGATCTCTCAATTGCACGCGGGCTCGATTACTACACGGGGACCGTGTACGAAACCTTCCTCGTGGGTCACGAGAAGCTCGGCTCCATTTGCTCCGGTGGCCGGTATGAGTCTCTGGCCAGCACCGGCAAGAAGACCTATCCCGGCGTGGGCCTCTCGATCGGCGTCACTCGCTTGGTCGCCAGAATGCTGTCTCAGAATCTTGCACAGGCTTCGCGTAAGGTCCCGTCCGCGGTGTTGATTGCCCTCACCAACGACGAGGCATGGCCCCAGGCTCAGGACGTGGCTGATCAGCTGCGTTCGCGTGGGGTGGCGTGCGAGGTGTCCGCGAATGCCGCGAAATTTGGCAAGCAGATTCGCTACGCCGACCGTCGTGGGATTCCGTTTGTGTGGTTCCTCTCCACGGACGACGACGGTCATACCCTTCACGAAGTCAAGGACATTCGCTCGGGAGAACAGATCCCGGCCGATCCCCAGGCATGGATGCCGCCCGAAGAGGACCTCGTCCCTCGCGTGGTGGCGACGTCCGAGGCCCGTTAACTCATCCACATCAGCCCGTTTGCCAACCGGGGCCTAACCTCAGGTCGGTAGACTCGGCATTACACACCCCGGCGGGAAGCCCGCCGACCACGTCGAAAGGACCGTGAGTGTTACGCACGCATACCCTCGGTGAACTCACCGCCGAGAACATCGGAGAGACCGTCACCCTTGCTGGGTGGGTTGCCCGCCGTCGCGACCATGGTGGCGTTGCCTTCGTCGATCTACGAGACCGGGCAGGCGTGACCCAGTGCGTGTTCCACGATGAGGCCGACTTCGATGCCCTGCGCAACGAGTACGTCCTGCAGGTCACCGGCAAGGTCACCCGCCGTCCGGAAGGAAACGATAACCCCAATCTCGTGACCGGCGAGATCGAGGTTGAAGTGGAGGGTGTTGAGGTGCTCAATACCTCGGCTCCCTTGCCATTCCAGATCGATGAACACGTGGAAGTTGGCGAAGAAGCGCGTCTGCGTCACCGCTACCTGGACCTTCGTCGTCCGGCGCCTGCTGCGGCCATGCGCCTGCGTTCCGACGCGAGCCGCACCGTCCGAGAGCTCCTGCACCAGGATGAGTTCCTCGAAGTCGAGACGCCCACGATGACGCGTTCGACGCCCGAAGGCGCACGAGACTTCGTGATCCCGGCCCGTTTGGCACCCGGTTCCTGGTACGCCTTGCCGCAATCCCCTCAGCTGTTTAAGCAGCTGCTGCAGGTCGGCGGCATCGAAAAGTACTTCCAGATTGCACGGTGCTACCGCGATGAGGACTTCCGCGCCGATCGCCAGCCGGAGTTCACCCAGCTGGACATCGAAGCTTCGTTCGTGGAGCAAGACGACATCATCGACCTCGGCGAGCGGGTCGTGGAAGCGCTCTGGAAACTGATCGACGTCGAAGTTCCCCGTCCGATCCGTCGTATGACCTACTGGGAAGCGATGGAGAAGTACGGCTCCGACAAGCCAGACCTGCGCTTTGGCCTCGAGCTGACGGAACTCACCGAGTACTTCAAGGACACCACCTTCCGAGTTTTCAAGGCTCCCTACGTGGGCGCCGTGGTCATGCCTGGCGGTGCCTCTCAGCCGCGCCGTACGCTGGACGCTTGGCAGGAATGGGCCAAGCAACGCGGCGCCAAGGGGCTCGCGTACGTCCTCGTGCAGGAAGACGGCACCCTGACTGGGCCGGTCGCCAAGAACATCACGGAGGCCGAACGCGAAGGCATCGCGGCGAAGGTCGGCGCCAAGCCGGGCGACTGCATCTTTTTCGCTGCGGGGGAGGTCAAGAGCTCGCGGGCGCTACTCGGTGCAGCGCGCGTTGAAATCGGCCACCGCACCGGTCTGATCAAGGACGACGAATGGGCGTTTGTCTGGATTGTCGATGCCCCCATGTTTGAGTCGGCTCAGGATGCCGTGGATTCGGGCGACGTTGCGCTCGGCAATTCCGCTTGGACGGCCGTTCACCACGCCTTCACGTCACCGAAGCCCGAATTCATGGACACCTTCGACCAAGACCCGGGATCCGCGTTGGCCTATGCGTACGACATCGTGTGCAACGGCAACGAAATTGGCGGCGGCTCTATCCGTATCCATCGCCGGGATGTCCAGGAGCGGGTCTTCGGCGTCATGGGCATCAGCGAAGAGGAAGCGCAGGAGAAGTTTGGCTTCCTCCTCGAAGCCTTCAAGTACGGTGCGCCTCCCCACGGCGGAATCGCGTTCGGTTGGGATCGCATGATGGCCTTGCTGGCCGGCACGGACTCCATTCGCGAGGTCATTGCCTTCCCCAAGACCGGCAACGGTTACGATCCGTTGACCTCGGCTCCGGCCCCGATCACGGATCAACAACGTCGTGAGACTGGCGTGGACGCCAAGCCCGAGCCCAAGGCCACGGAGAAGTAAAAGTACTAGCGCGAAGCCCCGGTATGGACCGGGGCTTCGCGCGTTGTAGTGCCGGTTCGCAGCTGAGTGAGTCGGAACTCTCGACGGCGATAGCATGGGCTGATGCGCATAGTTTTACAACGGGCACTCAGGGCCAACGTCTCGGTCGACGACGAAGTCGTTGGCAGCATCGATCGCCCCGGATTGGTGGCGCTCGTCGGCGTGACTCACGACGACGGCGATCGCGAGATTGACAAGCTTGCCGATAAGACCTGCAACGTGCGGCTGATGGACGGAGAAGTCTCGTGCCTTGAAGCGGGCGCACCGATTTTGGCCGTCAGTCAATTCACGCTGTACGGAAGCGCGAAGAAGGGAAGGCGCCCTTCATGGTCTCAGGCCGCACCGGGACCGGTTTCGGAACCCATCTTCGAACGCTACGTCGCCAGATTGAGGGAACTGGGCGCGGACGTGGAAACGGGGCGTTTCGGTGCGAACATGCAGGTCGAGTTGATCAACGACGGTCCCGTGACCCTCATTCTGGACAGCGCTGACCTGTTGTGACCCAGCTAGCGCCTGCCGATAGGCTTTCATCGTGACTCAATCACTCTTCGATTCCTCTGATGGTCGGGAAGAAGGCTCCGAAACTGGGGGCCGATCCCGAGGCCCTCAAAGCCCTTTGGCTGTGAGGATGCGTCCCCGCACGGTCTCCGAGATTGTGGGACAACAGCATGCCTTGAAGCCTGGTTCTCCGCTGAGAGTCTTAGCGGGGGAAGACGCTGGGCCGGCTGGACCGTCGTCGGTGATCTTGTGGGGCCCTCCGGGGACCGGAAAGACGACAATCGCTCACGTGATTGCGCGTGGTTCGACCCGTAAATTCGTGGAGCTCTCAGCGGTGACGGCTGGTGTGAAGGATGTCCGAGCCGTCATGGACCAAGCCCTCAACGACCGAGACTTGCGCGGCGTGACGACGGTCTTGTTCTTGGATGAAATTCACCGATTCACCAAAGCTCAACAAGATGCATTGTTGCCCGGAGTGGAAAATCGGTGGGTAGTGCTGGTCGCAGCCACGACGGAAAATCCTTCGTTTTCGGTCATTTCCCCCTTGCTCTCTAGATCCATCTTGGTGACCTTGCAGAGCCTGAATGCGGAAGATATCGGCGGTTTGCTCGACCGGGCCGTCACAGACGAACGAGGACTCCAGGGGAAAGTGTCCCTGAGCGCGTCCGCCCGCCGTCATGTGGTGGAACTTTGCGGCGGTGATGCCCGGCGCGCCCTCACGGCCCTGGAGGCAGCTGCTGCGGTGGCCTACGGAGAGTCGGAGAGCGATGATGGGGAACCCGTCGAGATCACTGAAAAGCACACCGAAGAGGCCATGGACCGGGCCGCATTGCGCTACGACCGCATGGGGGATCAGCATTACGACGTCATCTCGGCTTTCATCAAGTCCATTCGTGGTTCGGACGTGGATGCTGCCCTGCACTATTTGGCGCGCATGATCGAGGCGGGCGAGGACCCTCGATTTATCGCGCGTCGGATCGTGGTGCACGCGAGCGAGGACATTGGCATGGCCGATCCCACCGCGTTGCAAACGGCCGTTGCGGCTGCACAGGCTGTGCAACTCATCGGAATGCCCGAAGCCCGGATTAATCTGGCACAAGCCGTCATTCACTTAGCTACTGCCCCGAAATCCAACGCCGTCGTGACCGCGATCGATAGCGCCATCGGGGATATCCGTTCCGGGAAGTCGGGCAGTGTACCCGCACACCTACGGGATGCCCATTATCCTGGGGCAGCTGAGCACGGTCATGGTAGAGGCTACGTTTATCCCCATGATGTACCACATGCCGTGGCACAACAGCAGTATGCACCGGACGAGCTTGTGGGACGTGAGTACTACCGTCCGACCGAGTACGGCGCCGAGCGACCCCTCCAGAAGCGACTCGGAATCATCCGCAAGATCCTTGGGAGAAGTAGCACGGACCGGTAGTTAAAATTTGGATAAAAATTGGATATCATGTCCACGTCGCTGTGGGCTGAAGGTGGTTCGTAACCACCTCCTCGGCGGCTACTTATCAATTTGATTACTGGGAGTTGGGAACAGCTCGCACATCACTTGGGGAATTCATGAATCCAACTATTTCTCGACGGACGCTCGCCAAGGGCGCCGCCTGGTCCGCGCCGGTGGTTTTGGGGGCCAGCCCGGTGCACGCCGCGTCATATTCCGACTATTGCCCGTCAGATGACGAACTCAACGCCGGGATCTGTAGCGCAAAATTTGCCTCTGCGTGGCAGGTGATCGGCGCCAAAACCTACAGCACCACGGCGGGAGGTTTGCTCAACGCGACCACTGCCATGAACTTCGGAACGAAGTGGCAGTGCCACAACCGGGGCCTGGTCAACTGGAAGATGTACAATCGGGCGGCGCACTACACGCTTCCTCGACCCAAAATTGTCTTCCGGGACGGTACTACGTATGAGGGAACGACGACGCTGGGATCGGATCAGGGTGGCGGGGCACAAGTTGGCTTCTTGTTCTCACTTTCGGTCTATTGGGAAGGGTCTAAGAGGTCGAACAGGAAAGACTGGGCCGGTGCGCAGGTGAGCGTTCCGATGAAGCTTTTCTACACTTCCCCGAATGGCACGCTCCGAAACTGCCAACTCGTGATGAAGTACGAAATGCCGACCACATACTCGATGCTGGTCAAGCCCATGGGAAATCCTCGTTTCGAGCTTTATCCCTAACGTGAGGGTGGGCGTTCGCTGCAAAAGTAGGCGGGTGTCGGACACGGGTTCATGGAGGCTGGTGGGGTGGCACAGCATGAGGTAAGGTGGGACGCTGGCTGGCAAGCTCCCCAAAACGCACCGAATGGTGATCACCGGGGTAGTTGTAGCAAGAGTTGCGGCTGACTCGAGCTCTCCACCGCGCGAAACGTGCGCGGCACTCTGGAGGCCAGTAACACCAGAACAATGACCAAGGACCTCCGCGGAAATTGGTCAACCGCATGAAAGGTAAATTGTGGCTGCTACTACTAAGAGCAAGCGCGCCCGTAACTTGGTGCGCAAGTCTCGTGCCCTCGGAATCCCGCTGACTCCGAAGGCTGAGAAGTACTTCGAGCGTCGTCCGTATGGCCCCGGCCAGCACGGTCGTGCCCGCAAGAAGGCTGACTCGGACTATGCTGTCCGTCTGCGCGAGAAGCAGCGTCTTCGCGCCCAGTACAACATTCGTGAGGCGCAGATGCGTCGTGCCTACGCCGAAGCGAAGCGCGTCGAGGGTCAGACCGGTGAAAAGCTGGTCGAGCTGCTCGAGTCGCGTCTGGATGCTTTGGTTCTTCGTTCGGGCTTTGCTCGTACGATTTCCCAGGCACGCCAGATGGTCGTTCACCGTCACATCATGGTCGACGGCGTCCGCGTGGATCGCCCCTCCTTCAAGGTGAAGCCCGGTCAGCTCATTCACGTCCACCCGCGTTCGGAAAAGATGGATCCGTTCCAGGTTGCCGCCACCGGCGCGCACCAGGACGTTCTGCCGGACACTCCGGGATACTTGAATGTCGAGATCGACAAGTTGCACGCCAAGCTGGAGCGCGCACCCAAGCGTAGCGAGATTCCTGTCACTTGCGAGGAACAGCTCGTGGTCGAGTACTACGCCCGTATGGCGTAATTCTTTAGGCCTCATAGTGATGGCCCGGGCACATGCCCGGGCCATCACGCTCTTAACGGGATGGATGCCGTAAACTGACACTCATTCCGGTGGCCTTTCCTGGGCCACCAATCCATGAAGTCGACAGAGGAGACGGTTGCGTCTATGACGGGTGGAGACATTGCCGGCCTGATTGCGGCCGGAGTATTTGCCATCTTGGTAGCCCTGCTTGCGGTGCCTATCGTCAAGTTGGGCAAGGTCTTCGACGAGGTACGAGTTGCGGTCCGACAGATCAACGAGGGAACAGGTCCCTTGATCGATGAAGTGACGCGAACGGTCACCACCACCAATTCTCAGTTGGCCAAGGTGGAAGGCATTACCGATAACGTCTCCGATGCCTCAGCTAACGTATCGGCGTTGTCTAGCTTGGTGGCCTCGACGGTGGGGCAACCGCTCATCAAAATGGCTGCTTTCTCCTACGGAGTTCGCAAAGCTTTCCGCCCAGAGGACACCCCGGGGAAAGGCTCAGCTGATGGCACCCGTGGCACTGGGGGAGCTACCGATAGTCCGGCGGGAGGGGCCCAATGAGCTTCTGGACGAAAACTGGTTTGATTCTGGCGGGAGCCGCCGCGGGATACTTCGCGTCGAAGCGCGGGGGACAGGTTGTCCACGCCGCCCAAGAACTAGTGGTCAGGGATTCCATGCAGGTTGATAAGCGCAGTAATCACCAAGGCGCCCTCGATAAAATCTGGGCCTCGGACTTCATGGGCCCTGTGCGTCGTGGAGCTCTCCGAGGCCTCAAATTTGCGGCCACCGTCAAACAAGGCATGACCGAGCGGGAAGACGAACTCAATCGCCGGTATGCCAACCAAAAGAAGGACCTTCGCCCCGGGTCCCTCGATACATGGGGCGATACCTACAACACCGAGAACCTCTCCGTGTCGGAACCGACCCGGGAAGAGGCACGCCCGGACGTGCTCGACGGTGAGGCTCCGGTCCGCGACGCGGATCTACCGCCAGGCTTTTTCACCGGCGGTGCGGAGCACCGAGAACGTTAGCGGATGAGTGCTTCCCCGTGAGGCGCACCAAATTTTGAATCGTCACGATAGATTCCCAGGACGAAGGACACTTAGCGGACATGCTTTCTCAGGACATTAAAAAGCGTTGGATCAATTTCTTCTCCGAACGTGGACACACCGTGGTCCCGTCGGCTTCTTTGATCTCCAACGAGCCCGGCGCCATGTTCACGATCGCCGGAATGGTCCCGTTCATCCCCTATTTCCTCGGACGTGAAACGGCTCCTTATAGCCGTGCGACGTCGGTGCAGAAGTGTATTCGTACGCTCGATATCGACGAGGTAGGGAAGACGGCCCGCCACGGAACCTTCTTTCAGATGGCCGGAAACTTCTCGTTTGGGGACTACTTCAAAGAGCAGGCCATCCCGTTCGCTTACACCTTGCTCACCACGCCTCAAGACGAGGGTGGATTCGGGTTGGATCCCGAACGCTTGTGGGTCACCGTGTACGAAGGGGACCAGGAAGCCTACGACATCTGGACTCGGGAGGTGGGATTCCCCGAGGAACGTGTTCAGCGCATGAACATGAAGGAGAACTATTGGTCGACGGGCCAGCCAGGTCCCGCCGGCCCGGACTCGGAAATCTTCTACGACCGTGGCCCTGCGTACGGTCGCGACGGAGGGCCCGCAGCCGACGAAGACCGGTACATCGAAATCTGGAACCTCGTGTTCATGCAGTACCAACGTGGCGAGGGGATCGGTAAGGAAGACTTCGAGATCCTCGGCGAGCTTCCGAAGAAGAATATCGATACCGGCCTGGGGCTCGAGCGCTTGGCCATGTTGTTGCAGGGTGTTGAGAACTTCTACGAGACCGATCAGGTGCGGCCCGTCCTGGACGAGGCCGCTCGACTCGCCGGAAAGAAATATTTTGGCTCTGAATCCGCCGAGGATGAGGGCTACGAGGATGACGTGCGCTTGCGCGTCGTCGCCGACCACATCCGTTCGTCGCTGATGCTGATCGCCGACGGTGTGAGTCCCTCGAATGAAGGTCGCGGTTACATTCTGCGCCGCTTGTTGCGCCGTGCGATTCGCGCGATGCGGCTCCTTGGGGTCACCGAACCGTGTTTGCCGGTTCTCCTGCCCGTGTCAAAGGACGCCATGCAGGGTGCCTACCCTGAAGTTGGTACCGATTTTGATCGCATCTCACGGATCGCGTATGCCGAGGAGCGGGCGTTCCTTCACACCATCGAATCGGGAACGACTCGACTCAACGAAGCGGTGACTCACGCTAAATCAGCGGGCGGATCCGTCTCGGGTGAAGAAGCCTTCGCCTTGCACGATACCTACGGCTTCCCGATTGATCTGACCCTGGAAATGGCTTCCGAGGCCGGCGTCGCCGTGGATGAGTCTGCCTTCCGTGCACTCATGGAGGAGCAGCGTCATCGTGCCCAGGCCGATGCGAAGGCCAAGAAGGGGTCTCACGCGGATCTCAGCGCTTTCCGAGAATTGGTCGACGAGCGCGGCTCGGTCTTCACCGGATACACACAGTTGCGAGGAGAAAGCACCATTCGGGCGGTCTTGCAGAATGGTGTGTCCGTTCCGGCGGCTTCCCAGGGGGACTCCGTAGAAATCGTTTTGGACGAGACACCCTTCTACGCCGAGGCCGGCGGTCAAGCGGCCGATACCGGCATGATCACCGGTAACGGATTCTCGATTCGCATCCACGATGTTCAGCAGCCGGTTCGTGGCCTGAGCGTCCACAAAGGCGAAGTGACTGAAGGCCAGGTAGTCACCGGATCAGAGGCCTTGGCACAGGTTGACGTTCAACGTCGCAAAGATGCCGAAAAGGCGCACTCGGGCACACATATCGTGCACGCCGCCTTGCGGAGCGTTCTCGGCCCGGAAGCGGTTCAGCGAGGATCCTTCAACAAGGAGGGTTACCTCCGCTTCGACTTCGCCTGGACCGACTCACTGTCTGACGGCGCCCGCGAAGAGGTCGAAGGGGTCTCCAATACCGCGATCCGTGACAATTACGACGTCGTGACCCGCGAAATGCCCTTGGACGAAGCGAAGGCCATGGGGGCCATCGGTCTGTTCGGCGAGAAGTACGGGGATATCGTGCGCGTCGTCGAGATCAATGGAGACTTCTCCCGGGAGTTGTGCGGCGGCACGCACGTGTCGACCTCTGCGGAGATCGGATCGTTGTCGTTGCTGTCCGAGCAGTCCGTGGGTTCGGGTAACCGTCGTGTCGAGGCCTTGGTGGGGCTGGATTCCTTCAACCACCTTGCTGCCGAACGCACGCTGGTCCATCAGCTCACCGACCTCATGAAGGTGCAGAATTCGGCGGATCTTCCGGAAAAGATCTCGTCCACCCTGGGGCGTCTCAAGCAGGCAGAAAAGGAACTGGAAAAGCTCCGTAAGGAAAAACTCCAGGCAGAAGCCGGGCGGCTCGTGGAAAAGGCCGAGCTTCTGGGCGGAGTCCGGGTGCTCGCGCACGACGCCGGTGAACTTGCTGGCGACGACGTCCGGAATCTGGCGACTGACCTTCGCCACAGGCTCGGAGAAGATGCCGCAACCGTGGTGGTTTCCGGTGTCAATAACGGACGTCCCGTCGTCGTGGTCGCCACCAACCAGGCGGCCCGTGAGCAGGGCGTGAAGGCTGGCGCCTTGGTGCGGACCGCAGCTGGCGTATTGGGCGGCGGCGGTGGCGGCAAGGACGACCTCGCCCAGGGCGGCGGCCAAGATCCCACCAAAATTTCCGAGGCCTTTGACGCCGTCAAGAGCCAGGTCGCTACCGCAGGATCATCGCGATCGTGATGAGAAGGGGCGTACGCATGGGGGTCGACGTGGGCAATGCCCGCGTCGGCCTCGCCCTGAGCGATCCCGATGGGATTTTGGCCACACCATTGAAAACTTTAAAGAGAAACTCCAATACCAATTCGGACCGTCGGGTGCTGCGTAAATTCATCGACGTGCACGAGGTGACGGAGGTATTCGTGGGGCATCCTCGGACCATGCGTGGCGGCTCCAGTGCATCCACCCAGATGGCCGAAGATTACGCGGCAGGACTGGTGTCTGAGCTGCTAGAAGAGGGGCGAGGTGACATCCCCGTTTGGCTCGTGGACGAGAGGCTCACGACGGTCTCTGCGCAGCGTTCCTTGCACGAGGCGGGTGTCTCTTCACGGGACTTCAAAACCATGGTTGACCAGATGGCAGCGGTGCATATTCTTCAACAGGCCCTCGACGCGCTGAAAGCGGATCGCTCGGTCGCGGGATATTGTGTTAACTCGGAGCAACGCGGCGTCGGCACTGAGCCGTTACCCGATGACACCGAAAAGAATGGAGAACCTTCGTGAGCGAAGATTCATCACGAAAAAACCGTGGAGAGTCTTCGGGTGATGACAATGAGTCCTTCCACGGGCTTTTCTCCCCGACAGATGCCGAGCGACGCGCCGGAATCCAAGGGCTACGCATCGAGCAGGAAGATCTGACTCCCGCGCAGGCGCGCCGACGCGAAGCCCGACGTCGTCAAGCGCTCATCACGGCAACCATCATTTTCGTGATCGGCTTGGTAACCACGTTGGCCCCCGGACGGGACTTTTCGAAGCCAAGGATTACCACGGTGACGGTAACGGTAAGAGTGTCAGCATTGAGGTTGGACAAGGCGACACCAACGCCACGGTCGGTCAGCAGCTCGAACAAAAGGGCGTCGTGGCCAATAGCGAGAAATTCGTTTCCACCATGGAAGAGAAGGCCAACGGCAAGTTCATTCAGCCCGGAACCTTCGAGCTTCAGCAACACATGAGTTCTGAAGCGGCGATGAACTCGCTCACCGGATCGGGTAGTGCCAAGCACTACGTCGCGATCAATCAGAATCTCCGTAAGGACGAAGCCTTCGACGCCCTGTCTAAGGGCACCGGAATCAACGTCAGCGACTTCAAGGAGCTCGACAAGGACCCAGGCCAGTTCGGCATTCCGAGCCAATTCAACTCGCTGGAAGGATTCCTGCATCCGGGAGAATACCGTTTCAAGTCCGATGCTTCGGCCAAAGACGTCATCCAGGAGATGGTCGACAAGACGAAGAAGGATCTCAAAGACGCAGGCGTCGACAGCGACGACGAAATCTTCCATACGGTGACGGTCGCTTCGATCCTCGAATTCGAGGCGACGCCGCACGACTACAAGGCGGTTGCCGGAGCCATCGACAACCGTGTGGATAACCCAGGCGGCGAGACTCAGGGATTCTTGCAGTCCGACGCCACGGTTGCCTATGGGCTCGGCAAGAAGACGTATCAGATCTCCGATGACCAAAAGCGAGACGCGTCCAATAAGTACAACACCTTTGCCAATAAGGGGTTGCCGATTGGGCCCATCGGTTCGCCGGCTGCGGATGCCATCAAGGCCGCAGCGCATCCGGATCACAACGATTACTACTACTGGGTGACGGTGAATCTTGATACGGGCGAGACCAAATTCGCCAAGACCTATGAAGAGCATCAGAAAAATGTTGAAGAGTACGACCAGTGGTGCTCGGATCATTCGGGCAAATGCTCCTGACTCGAACGCCTGAAGGACCGTGGGCGGCCGTACTTGGTCACCCGGTGCATCACAGCCTGTCGCCGGTGATGCACCGGGCGGCCTATGCGGTGCTCGGCGAAGAGCTGTCGTACACTTTGGCGGATGTCGAGGAGGATGACTTCGCCACGGCTGTCGCCCCCGCTCTGCAGGATCCGCGGTGGAGGGGTTTCTCCGTGACCATGCCCCTGAAATCGGTTGCGTGCCGACAGGCCGATCGTCTGACGGGATTCGCACAGGTTGTGGGAGTCATCAACACCTTGGTGCCCATCGGGGCGGAGCAAGAACGTCACATTCTCGGACATAACACCGACGTTTCCGGAATCGTCAATGCCCTCGTCGCGGCACAATCCCACCTGCCGGAGCGTCCCCGAGCGGCGATCCTGGGTGGAGGCGGTACGGCTACCGCGGCCACTGCGGCGTTACACATCCTGGGTGCGGACAACATGACCGTATTCGTGCGGAACCCGAAACGGACCGAGCGCGTGGCGTCGGTGGCCGATCGCTTGGGAACGACGCTGGAATGGGCCCCTTTGGAGGCTGCCCCGGCCCACATGGGCGAATTCGACGTGATCGTCTCGACATTGCCGGCTCGGGCCTTTGACGACTATGCGTCGTCGATCTCGGGGGATTTGACCGGTTTGGCACTTTTGGATGTGTCCTATGACCCGTGGCCCTCGGGGCTGGCCGTGGCCGCGCAAGACCGAGGCGCCGCAGCCGTCTCGGGGCGTGACATGTTGTTGTATCAGGCAGTGGATCAGATCAAACTGTTCACGGGGCGACTTCTCTCCGAGGAACTGCCGCATCAGATGGAAGTATTGAGGGCGATGGCCGACGCCGCTGGCGTGCAAGCTCGCGTGAAGGCCCCCCGCAAGATTTACGACGATCAAACCCTTAGGCCCCGTCGCTGAATCCCGATAGGAATTTCACCGGCTCCACGGGAACGACGGCGGATCACCGAATACTCACACGAAAGATAGAGGTAAAACCGTGACATTGCGTTGGCTGACGGCCGGGGAGTCCCACGGCGAAGCACTCGTGGGAATCATTGAGGGTGTGCCGGCCGGCGTCGAGCTCACGTCGGCAGATATTCGGGACGCCCTCGCGCGACGTCGGCTCGGATACGGCCGAGGCGCCCGGATGAAATTTGAGGAAGACCGCGTGAGGATCCTCGGTGGAGTCCGGCACGGCCTGACGCAGGGCGGCCCCGTCTCCATCGAGATTGCCAACACCGAATGGCCCAAATGGACCGACGTCATGTCGTCGGATCCGGTCGACCCATCCGTTCTCGAAGGCAGGGCTCGCAACGCCGCGCTGACGCGCCCACGTCCGGGTCACGCGGACTTTACCGGTATGCAGAAGTACGGGTTCTCCGAATCCCGTCCTGTGCTGGAGCGCGCCAGCGCTCGAGAAACGGCCACCCGTGTGGCGCTTGGTGTGGTCGCGGCGAAAATTCTCGAAGCACTGGGCGCTCAGCTCGTGAGCCATACGACGGCAATCGGTTCGGTGGCCGCCCCTCTGGACGCCGAGCGACCTCTTCCGCGTCACGTCGAAGCTCTGGATGCGGATCCGCTGCGGTGCTTCGACCACGAAACGTCGGAAGCCATGGTGCGTGAGGTAGACGTCGCACACAAGGACGGCGAAACGTTGGGCGGCGTCGTCGAGGTTCTCGCATATGGTCTCGTCCCGGGGCTTGGCTCTTACGTTCACTGGGACCGCCGCCTCGACTCGCGATTGGCCGGCGCGCTCATGGGGATCCAAGCCATTAAGGGCGTGGAAGTCGGCGATGGTTTCCTCACCGCCGCACGGCGAGGAACGGAAGCTCACGACGAAATCTCTCTCGACGCGGACGGCCGGGTTCTTCGCGAAACCAACCGAGCCGGAGGCATCGAAGGCGGGATGAGCATCGGCGATACCCTTCGGGTGCGGGCCGGCATGAAGCCCATCGCGACAGTTCCTCGGGCGTTGAAGACCGTAGATACCTCGACCGGCGAGCCGACCACCGCGCATCACCAACGGTCCGACGTCTGCGCCGTGCCGGCTGCTGGTGTGGTGGCCGAGGCGATGGTGGCGCTCGTTCTCGCCGATGCCTACCTGGAGAAATTCGGCGGAGATTCGATCGCAGAATCTCAACGCAACATGCGCACGTACCTGGAAAATATTCCCGAGGAACTGGGGTGGGTTTCCAACTCGCGGGGTTGGGATCAATGACTCGTGACGGCCGAGCGTCCATCATCCTCATTGGCCCCATGGCCGCCGGTAAATCGTGGCTTGGGCGAGGCCTGGCGCAGTCCCACGGTTACGCGTTTGTGGATTCGGACGAGTACATCGTGGCGCATCATGGAGAAATTGCGCGGATTTTTGTGGACCATGGAGAAGCGCACTTCCGAGACCTCGAGGCGTCGTCGATCGAAGAGATCCTCCGAGAGGACCTCGGGGAGAGATCGGTGGTGTCTCTGGGAGGGGGAGCACCGATGTCGGAACGCGTCCGTCGACTCCTCCAGGGGCACACAGTGGTCTTCGTTCGGGTGGACGCGGATACCGTCCGCCCACGGATCATGAGAGATGCATCCCGTCCCATGCTTCAGCCGGATCCCATGAGACGATGGCAAGAAATTTTTGACGAACGCGTGGGCACTTACGAGGAACTCGCCGACATCGTCGTCGATGCTTCAGGGCCGCGTGATGTTCCGGAACTCGTCGAGGAGATTCACCACGCGGTTCAAGACAAGAAACACCAGGCGGAATCGGAATCCCACGAGGTCGGCTGAGTCGAATGGTGGCGTCACAGCGCGCCGCTCTAGCAGGAGGTACAGATGAGTCAGGAACAGGCGGCACCAACGCGGATCTCGGTTACGGGGCAGTTGCCCACGGATAACTATGACGTGCACGTTGGGCATGACTTGCTCGTTCAACTTCCCGAAATTTTGGGCCCCCGTGTTCAACGCGTCTTGGTGGTTCACCCGAGAGCCTTGCGTTCCACGGGTGAACTCGTCATGAATGACCTCAAATCTGCGGGTTTCGAGTCCTTCAGTGCGGAAATCCCCGATGCCGAAGAGGGCAAACACATCCAAGTTGCGGCCTTCTGCTGGCAGGTTTTGGGGCAGAACGACTTCACCCGCTCCGACGCGATCATTTCCGTCGGAGGCGGCGCGGTGTCCGACGTCGCAGGGTTCGTGGCGGCTACGTGGTTGCGTGGGGTTCGTGTGGTCCACATTCCCACCACATTGTTGGGCATGGTCGACGCCGCCGTGGGCGGAAAGACGGGCATCAATACCGCCGAAGGCAAGAACCTGGTGGGATCCTTCCACACGCCCGCCGCCGTATTGTGCGATGTGGGCACCCTCCGGACCCTTCCGGTCCACGAGTTGGTCACAGGATTAGCCGAGGTCATCAAGTGTGGATTCATCGCGGACCCCGTGATATTGGATCTCATCGAGGCCGAGCCCGAAAAAGTACGGGATTCGCAGTCCGCCGTCATTCGTGAATTGATTGAACGGTCCATCCGGGTCAAGGCCGAGGTTGTCTCGGAGGATCTCAAAGAATCGGGACGCCGTGAATTCTTGAATTACGGGCATACGCTGGCGCACGCGATTGAGGTCAACGAGCGCTACCAATGGCGTCATGGTGCGGCCGTGTCCGTCGGAATGGTCTTTGCCGCGGAATTGTCCGCAGCCGCGGGCAATTTGGACGGTGCCGTTGTGGACCGAACCCGAAGCATCCTGGAGAGTGTTGGGCTTCCGACGACGTACCGTGGGGACCAGTGGAAAAAGCTCCTGGACGCCATGCACCGGGATAAAAAGGCCCGCGGAAATCTCTTACGTTTTGTGGTCCTCGACCGTGTGGGTTCTCCCCGCATGATGGAAGTTCCGGACGAATCCATTCTGTTTGCGACTTACCAAGAAATCGCATCCTGAAAAACCAGGTACCACCAGAGCGTTACAATAGCTATCGATTAACCATGCACGCTGTTTGAGCGTGCCCATCGACGATCCGCCAAAGGAGTGTTCGTGGCAACGACCAACGACATCAAGAACGGGACCATCCTCAAGCTCGACGGGAATCTCTGGGGTGTCATCGAATTCCAGCACGTCAAGCCGGGCAAGGGCGGTGCGTTCGTGCGCACCAAGCTGCGCAACGTCAACACCGGCAAGGTCGTCGACAAGACATTCAACGCCGGCGCCAAGGTCGAGCTGACCACCGTGGACCGTTCCGAGTACCAGTACCTGTACCAGGATGGTGCCGATTACGTCTTCATGGACAACAAGACCTACGACCAGATCAACGTGCCGGAGGCTGTGGTTGGAGACGCCGCCAACTTCATGTTGGAAAACCAGAACGTGACTCTCGCGATGCACGAAGGTGCGCCGCTGTACATTGAGTTGCCGCCGTCGGTAGTTCTGGAAATCACCTACACCGAGCCGGGCCTTCAGGGTGACCGTTCCACCGGTGGCAACAAGCCCGCCACGCTCGAAACCGGTGCCACGATCCAGGTTCCGCTGTTCGTGGAGCAGGGCACCAAGGTCAAGGTCGACACCCGCTCCGGCGATTACCTGGGCCGCGTCAACGAGTGAATTCGAGAACTAAAGCGCGCGTTCGCGCCCTGGAAGTACTGTTTGAGGCCGAAGAACGCCACGAGGATACCCTCGAGGTTCTCCGGCGTCGGCGCCTGCACACCTCGGCATTGATCTCAGATTATTCAGAGAGAATCGTGCAGGGTGTCGTCGAGCGAGACGAAGAGATCCGAGAGTACATCGAGACCTATTCCAAGGGATGGGCCATGGATCGCATGCCCTCCGTGGACCGCGCGTTGTTACGCATGGGTGTCTGGGAATTGCTGTACAACGATGATGTGCCCGACGCCGTAGCCGTGGCGGAAGCGACGGGCCTGGCACGCACGCATTCAACCGACGATTCACCGCGGTTTATCAACGGGGTGCTGGGTCGATTGCAGAAGGTCAAGCCCACCTTGATGACCGATTAAGACAACGACGGACGCCGTCGGGAGTTTCTCCCGGCGGCGTCCGTCTTTCGGTGTGGTAGCTTGGCCGAGATGCATTCATCTTGCTGACCTTTAAATTCCGTCCCGTGAGGCGGGGAAGGAGGCAATCGCGATGACTACTCACTACCGTTCCGATGCGGAACCGAATACTCGGATTTCCTCGAACGCGCGCGTGATTTTGGATACCGCGGATGTCAACCGGGCTCTGACCCGTATAGCTCATGAGATCGTCGAGTCCAATAGGGGCACGAAGGATCTCGTGCTTTTAGGCATTCCCCGGCGAGGTTTTCCCCTCGCGCAAAGGTTGGCGCAGAAAATAGCCGCCACCGAAACGTCATTTGATATTGATGCTTCTCTGGGGCAACTGGACGTCACGATGTACCGCGATGATCTGCGGCGGAACACGTCCCGTACCCCGGCGCCGACACACATTCCTGCCGCGGGGATCGACGGAAAAAACGTCGTTTTGGTTGACGATGTCTTGTACTCGGGTCGTACCATTCGCGCGGCATTAGACGCCCTGGCGGATTTTGGCCGCCCCGCCGTCCTGACAGATCGCGGCCATCGTCAGCTACCTATTCGCGCGGACCATGTGGGTAAGAACCTGCCGACGTCGCACCACGAATCCGTCAAGGTTTTTCTTCGAGAAACCGACGAACCGCCCATCACGTCCGGCGGTACCGGGGATCGCGATGTCTCCGACAGTGTCGTGCTCGATCCGGGCGCTGAGGCCAAGAAGGGATCCATCGCATGAAGCATCTACTCGATACCCAAGACTTGAGCCTCGCCGAGGCGATAGAGATTCTCGACACCGCCGACAGCATGGCCGAGGTGGGCAACCGAGAGGTCAAGAAGCTTCCGGCCCTGCGCGGACGCACCGTGGTCAACCTGTTCTTCGAGGACTCGACGCGAACTCGCATCTCTTTCGAAACCGCTGAGAAGAGACTGTCCGCGGACGTCATCAATTTCGCGGCCAAAGGCTCTTCCGTGTCGAAGGGCGAGTCTCTCAAAGACACCGCTCAAACCCTCGAAGCCATCAACGCCGACGCCATCGTGATCCGCCATCCTTCCTCGGGTGCTCCGGAACGCTTGGCAACCAGCGGCTGGATTTCTTCCCCCGTGATTAACGCCGGGGACGGAATGCATGCGCATCCGACGCAGGCCTTGTTGGATGCCATGACTCTGCGCCAGCATCGGTCTCGACTAACCGGGGAGCCCACGCGTGGCTCGAGTCTTCGGGGCATGACGGTAGCAATCGTGGGCGACGTGCTGCATTCGCGGGTCGCTCGATCCAACGTGTGGTTGCTGTCCTTGCTCGGGGTGCGCGTGATCTTGGTGTCGCCGCCGACCTTGTTGCCTGTGCGCATCGACGACTGGCCCGTCGAGGTGTGTTACGACCTCGACGAGGCGCTAACACACGACCTTGACGCGATCATGATGCTCAGGATCCAGCGGGAGCGCATGCATGCCTCGTTTTTCCCGTCGTCGGAGGAGTACGCCAGGATGTGGGGCCTGACGCCGGAACGGCTGGCCTACTTGGACGGTCGCGGTGCCGAAACGGCAATTTTGCACCCCGGACCCATGAACCGCGGGCTAGAAATCAGTGCGGCCGCCGCGGACTCTCCGAGATCTCTCGTCCTCGACCAGGTGACCAACGGTGTTTCGGTGCGCATGTCCGTGTTGTATCACCTTCTCACCGGGCCTCAGGGCACTTCCGACCATTCCGCACTGTAAAGGACATCATGAGCTCACAGCATTTTTTGATCCGCCGGGCCAATGTTCTCGGCGAAAACGTCGTCGACCTGCGAGTCGAAGACGCCACCATCACCGAAACAGGAACCGACCTTCCGGAGCGTGACGCCGAAGTCATCGAAGCGGAGGGCCTGATCGCCCTCCCAGGCCTCGTCGATGTCCATACTCACCTTCGGGAACCAGGCCGCGAGGACGCGGAAACGGTCGAAACCGGGACGCGAGCCGCAGCAGCGGGGGGATATACCGCCGTCTGTGCGATGGCGAATTCACAGCCGGTGGCCGACACGGCAGGTCTGGTCGAACAGGTGTGGGAACTCGGCCGCGCGGCAGGGTGGGCCGACGTCCACCCCATCGGCGCCGTGACGGTGGGTCTCCAAGGTGAACGGCTCGCCGAGATCGGGGCCATGGCTGATTCGCGGGCCCAGGTCCGCATGTTCTCGGACGACGGCAAGTGCGTGCATAACGCGTTGCTGATGCGCCGTGCCCTGGAATACGTCAAGACCTTCGACGGCGTCGTCGCCCAACATGCTCAAGAGCCTGCACTGACCGAAGACGCCCAGATGAACGAGGGAAGTGTGTCGGCGGACCTGGGGTTGGCCGGTTGGCCGGCGGTCGCGGAGGAGGCGATCATCGCCCGTGACGTCCTATTGGCTCAGCATGTCGGTTCTCGCGTGCACATTTGCCACGTTTCCACCAAGGGGTCGGTGGAAATCATTCGCTGGGCCAAGGAGCGCGGCATTGATGTCACCGCCGAGGTGACACCGCACCACCTGGTGCTCACGGATGAGCTCGTGCGGACTTACGACCCGGTGTACAAGGTCAATCCGCCCCTCCGTACACGAGAAGACGTGGAAGCGTTGCGGGCGGCCGTTGCCGACGGAACGATCGACGTGATCGGAACCGATCATGCCCCGCACCCCCTCGAGGCCAAGGAATGTGAGTGGTCCACCGCGGCGATGGGTATGACGGGGCTCGAAACGGCCTTGTCCATTATTCAGATGACCCTCGTGGAAACCGGCACGATCGGTTGGTCCGATGTTGCTCGAATTATGTCCACCGTCCCAGCTCGCATCGCCCGTATCGATGATCAGGGCCGCCCCCTCGCCCAGGGGGAACCCGCGAATATGGTGCTCGTCGACCCCGAAGCTCGCCGAACGGTTGACCCTCAAACCCATGCTTCTAAGGGACGTAATTCGCCGTACAAGGCGATGGACGTTCCTGGCCAAGTCCGAGCAACCTTCCTCAAAGGTCACCCGACCGTGCTGAACGGCTGCTTGGCTACACCGCGCAATGCTGGCGCGGAGAATTAGGAAAAGATGTCTGTCAACCACCTGCTGACGTTGGTCTCTTCGTTGATCTTGGCGGCCTTGGTATTCGCCCTGATTGCCTGGGGATGGCGCTCCCGAACCACAAGACAGGCCGGAATCGCTGACGTACCTCACGTTCCCCAGGAACTCGAGGGAAGCACCGCGGAATTCGCCTGCCACGTCCAATACGTTTGCACCACCACCGCCGGAGACTGGCTGGACAGAATTGCGGTTCACGGCTTGGGCGTGAAATCCAATGGCCAGGCCTTGGTTTATCCGGAGGGCCTGATCGTGACTCGCGATGGCTCCCGAGACCTCTGGATCCCTCGGGATTCCATCGAGGTGCTTCGACGCGAATCCGGCATGGCCGGAAAATTCGTCGAGAAGGACGGGTTGGCCGTCATCTCGTGGCGTCTCGGCGACCGGCTGGTGGACACCGGGCTACGAACCCGACGAGCCGCCGATACTCCTGAGCTGTTGGACCGTCTACGAGCACATGTTCCGGACGCTGCCACCGCTCTTCCCGCACCTCACCAGAACCAGGACACTGAGGCCTCCGGGCCGTCTGTAGAAACCACTAGGAAGTGAATTCATGACACATGCACAGCAGCCCGCGAATCGGGCCGTACTGGTTCTCGAAGACGGCACGACGTATCGCGGCCGAACCTACGGTGCAACGGGGGAGGCCTTTGGAGAGGCCGTTTTCTCCACGGGCATGACCGGTTATCAAGAGACCCTGACGGATCCCTCGTATGCGGGGCAGATCGTCGTGCAAACCGCTCCTCACATTGGCAACACCGGCGTCAACGCCGAAGACGCCGAGTCACGTCGCATCTGGGTCAGCGGATACGTCGTACGAGATGCTGCCCGACGGCCCTCAAATTGGCGCTCCGAGCGATCGTTGGATGAGGACCTCACCGCACAAGGTGTGGTTGGCATTCAGGGTGTGGACACGAGGGCCCTGACCCGTCACCTGCGAGATTCGGGTGCCATGCGCTCTGGGATCTTCAGTGGCGAGCAGGCCCAACTCTCACACGAGGAGATGATCCGCCGAGTTGTCGCTTCCGCCGAGATGAAGGGGCGCCGGCTCGCGGACGAGGTCAGCGTGACCAGCAAGTACACCGTTGAGCCGCGGGACCACGGATGGAACGGCGAACCGCTTGCTACGCTCGTCGCGGTCGATCTGGGCATCAAATCCATGACACCGCAACGATTTGCCGAGCGCGGGGTGCGGGTCCATGTGGTCCCTGCGAACATCACTCTGGACGAGCTCGTCGATCTGAACGTCGATGGCGCGTTCTTTTCGAATGGTCCTGGCGACCCGGAAACGGCCGATGTCCAGGTCGAGTTGCTTCGCGGAATTCTTCGTCGAGGAATTCCTTTCTTCGGCATTTGCTTTGGCAATCAGCTGTTGGGACGTGCCCTCGGGTTCGGTACCTACAAATTGCCCTTTGGGCACCGTGGCATCAACCAGCCCGTCATGGACCGGACCACGGGTCGCGTGGAGATTACCGCCCAGAACCATGGATTCGCGGTGGACGCCCCGCTCGATGGGCCGGTTACCGCACCCTGCGAAGAATTTGGAAAGGTTGAGGTGTCGCACGTTGGTCTCAACGACGACGTCGTCGAGGGTCTTCGTTGCCTGGACATTCCCGCCTTCTCCGTTCAATATCACCCGGAGGCCGCGGCTGGACCTCACGACGCGGCCTACTTATTCGATCGATTCATCGAGCTCATGACTTCCACCGATGCCGCCAGCCAGAAAGCAGGAAAGTAAACCTATGCCTCGTCGTCACGACCTCAAGAGCGTCCTGGTCATCGGCTCCGGCCCCATCGTCATCGGTCAGGCCGCCGAATTCGACTATTCCGGTACGCAGGCCCTCCGCGTGCTGCGCGAAGAGGGCATCCGAGTCATTCTTGTGAACTCGAATCCGGCCACCATCATGACCGACCCGGAATTTGCCGATGCCACGTACATCGAGCCCATTACGCCGGACACTATTGAGCGCATCATTGAGCGCGAACGACCTGATGCCATCCTTCCGACCCTGGGCGGGCAGACCGCCCTCAACGCGGCGATTGCTCTGGACGACCGCGGAACTCTCGAGAAATTCGGAGTCGAGCTGATCGGTGCCAATATCGCGGCCATCAATCTGGGTGAGGATCGTGAAGCATTCAAGGGCGTCGTCGAGCGTTGCGGCGCCGAATCGGCCCGATCTGAGATCGTTCACTCCATGGAGGAGGCGCTGAAGGCCGCGGAAAAGCTCGGTTATCCCATGGTCGTTCGCCCTTCCTTCACCATGGGTGGATTGGGCTCTGGCATGGCCTATAACGAGGAAGACCTCCACCGCATCGCCGGCGCGGGCATTCAATACAGCCCGACTTCGGAGGTTTTGCTCGAGGAGTCGATCCTCGGGTGGAAGGAATACGAGCTCGAGATGATGCGCGACAAGAACGACAACGTCGTGGTCGTGTGCTCGATTGAGAATTTTGATCCCGTGGGTGTTCACACCGGCGACTCGATCACGGTGGCTCCGGCCTTGACCTTGACCGACCGCGAATACCAAAAGATGCGCGACGTGGCCATCGCCGTGATCCGTGAGGTCGGCGTGGACACCGGCGGATGCAACATTCAATTCGCCGTGGATCCCGTGACGGGCCGCATTGTGGTCATCGAAATGAACCCGCGCGTCTCCCGTTCGTCCGCGTTGGCCTCCAAGGCCACGGGTTTCCCGATCGCGAAGATCGCTACCAAGCTTTCGCTCGGGTACACGCTCGATGAGATCCCCAACGACATCACGCGCAAAACCCCGGCCTCGTTCGAGCCGACCTTGGACTACGTCGTCGTCAAAATTCCGCGGTTTGCCTTCGAGAAATTCCCTGCTGCGGATCCGACTCTGACGACCACCATGAAGTCCGTGGGTGAAGCCATGGCCTTGGGACGCAATTTCACCGAAGCGTTGCAGAAAGCGATGCGATCGCTGGAACAAAAAGGCAGCGAATTTACCTTCGGCAATGACCAGCTGGATCCTGCGAAGCTCGAGGAGCTGGTCGAGTCCTGCAAGACGCCGACGACCGAGCGCATTCATCACGTTCGCCAGGCTCTTGCAGCGGGCGCGAGTGTCGACCGTATGTATGAGGCCACTGGCATCGACCCGTGGTTCTTGGATCAGCTCGTTCTCATCAACGAAGTGGCCGACCTCGTACGCACCGACGGGAATTTGACGCGGGAGACGCTAGAGACGGCGAAGCGTCACGGATTCTCCGACGCCCAGATCGCGGAACTTGTGCATCTCCGGGAGGACGTCGTCCGCGGGGTACGCCACAGTCTCGGCGTCCGTCCCGTGTTCAAGACCGTAGACACCTGCGCGGCGGAATTTGAGGCGTTCACGCCCTACCACTATTCGTCTTACGACCAGGAAGATGAGGTGGCCCCGCACGGGGGACAATCCATCATGATTCTCGGCTCGGGGCCCAACCGTATTGGCCAAGGGATCGAGTTCGACTACTCCTGCGTTCACGCCTCGATGGTTCTGCGGGAAGCCGGCTATGAGACCGTTATGGTCAACTGCAATCCCGAAACCGTTTCTACTGACTACGACATCTCCACGCGCCTGTACTTTGAGCCCCTGACGTTGGAAGACGTGCTCGAAGTCATCGACTCGGAACGGCGTACCGGAGGTCTTCTCGGTGTCTTCGTGCAGCTCGGTGGGCAAACTCCGCTCAAACTTGCTCGGGAACTTCAAGAGGCGGGGGTCCCGATTTTGGGCACGTCGCCAGAAGCAATCGACCTCGCCGAAGACCGTGGAGAATTCTCGCGAGTCTTGGACCGGGCCGGCTTGATTGCCCCGAAGAACGGGACGGCCTCAACGTTCGCGCAAGCAAAGGTGATCGCCGACGAGATTGGCTATCCGGTGCTCGTGCGACCTTCCTATGTATTGGGTGGTCGCGGCATGGAGATCGTCTACGACGAGCAAAATCTGGAGCGTTACCTTTCCCACGCGACCGAGGTTTCACCGTCTCAGCCGGCCTTGATCGATAAGTTCCTCGAAGACGCGATCGAGATCGACGTGGACGCGCTCTACGACGGGACCGATCTCTACATGGGCGGCGTCATGGAGCACATTGAGGAAGCGGGTATTCACTCCGGCGACTCCGCATGTGCACTCCCGCCCGTGACCTTGAGCCCCAGCATCATCGAAAGGGTTCGAAAGGCCACCCGTAGTATCGCCGAAGGTGTGGGCGTCCGCGGACTGATCAACATCCAGTTCGCCGTGGCCTCGAACAACCTTTACGTCATCGAGGCTAATCCGCGGGCATCACGGACGGTTCCGTTTGTGTCCAAGGCGACGGGTGTTCAGCTGGCTAAATCTGCGGCGTTGATTGGTACAGGACGTTCCATCGCTTCTCTCATCGAGGAAGGCCGATTGCCCTCTCACATGGACGGCGCCGATTTGCCGGAGGACACCGCAATTGCCGTCAAGGAGGCGGTATTGCCCTTCAACCGGTTCCGCACCAAGACCGGTGCTGCCGTGGATTCTCTGCTCGGCCCGGAGATGCGTTCCACGGGCGAGGTTATGGGACTCCATGCATTTTTCGACACGGCCTTTGCCAAAGCGCAGGCCGCCGTCGGAAACATCTTGCCGACAGAGGGCCGCGTTTTCGTGACCGTTGCCGACCGTGATAAACGAGCGGCGATCGTCTACGTCAAGATGCTCAAGGAGCTCGGTTTCGAGATCATCACGACGGGTGGGACCGCCATGGTCATGCGGCGCAACGGGATCGACTGCACGGTGGTTTCCAAGCTTCGGGAAGCAGAGGAAGGGGAGCGCACCGTCGTGGACATGATCACCGACGGCGACATCGACCTGATCTTTAACACCCCGTCCGGCGCCGAGGAATCGCGCGGCGATGGTTACGAGATTCGCGCGGCGGCCACGAGCATCGGATGTCCATTGATGACGACGATCTCCGAATTCGGTGCGGCGATCCAGTCCATCGATGCGCAGCGTCGTCACACCTGGGATGTCATGAGCCTCCAGGACCACGAAGCGACCCTGTCCGCAGCCGCTCAGAAGACATCGAAATGAATCGACCGATGACGCAGGCAGGGGATCGCCTCTATGGCGCCATGCAGGAGCTCGGCCCCCTTTGTGTAGGGATTGACCCTCATCCGGGGCTTCTGCGGGATTGGGGGCTTCAAGATTCGGTGGACGGCCTCGAGAGATTCGCCATGACCGTTGCCGAGGCCATGTCGGGGAGAGTCGCCTCGATCAAGCCTCAGGTGGCACTTTTCGAGCGTCACGGTTCCGGGGGCATCGCGGTCCTGGAACGCGTGATCGAGACGATGCGTGGATCGGGGACCGAGGTCATCTGCGATGCGAAGCGTGGGGACATCGGTTCCACGATGGCCGCCTATGCCGACGCATGGCTGGGGGCGTCCTCGCCGTTGGCGGGGGACTTCCTTACCGTGAGCCCGTACCTGGGCTTCGGTTCTTTGGACCCAGCGATGCGTCAGGCCGAGCAATCTAGGAAAGGCACTTTCGTGCTGGCGCTAACCTCTAACCCTGAAGGCGCCGAGGTTCAGCATCAGGGAGTCGAGAAGTCGGTGGCCAAAAGTGTCGTTGAGGCAGCGTATAAAGAGAACGAACGCCACCCTTCGAAGCATGTCGGACCCTGCGGATTGGTCGTGGGGGCAACCGTGGGCGACTCGCTGGACACGCTGGGCATTCATCTCTCTGAGTTCAATGGACTGATCCTCGCTCCTGGATACGGAGCCCAGGGCGCTTCGGAAGAGGATCTTGCTCAGGTTTTCCGGGGATGTCGGGATCAGGTTGTCGTCTCCTCCTCACGTGGGGTTTTACGTCATGGACCGGATACGGATGCGCTGGTCAGGGAAGCGATTGCCTGCAATTCCCGTTTGCGCCAAACCCTGCATGCCGGCTAGGCGCGGGTCCGTGCCGTACGAAGGTATCCTTCGAGGTCAAACAAAGCACGAGATTCGGCGTGTTACTGACTGGTAAGTACGGCATTCCTGGGGTACTTTAGTTTCCATACGTACGGGAATCTTGGGGATTAGTAATTGTTATCTCGTACGCACTGGAGAGGAAGTAACTATGGCTCTACGCCCTCTGACCGACCAGGAACGCGCGGCGGCTCGTGAAAAGGCCAAGCTTTCGCGGCAGGCGCGCGCTAACGCAAAACTCGCGCTTAAGAATCGCGAAATCACCATTGAGCAATTCTTGAAGCGCGCGGATACGGATGAAGCTTTGCAACGCATCCGCGTCGAGGATATGTTGAAATCGCTCCCGAGTATTGGTGAAGTGCGAGCTGCTGCGATCATGCGTGATCTGAGGATCGCACCGAGTCGTCGCCTTCGCGGCCTCGGGGCTCACCAGCGTAAGAATCTCATCGAATACCTCGAAGGGTAGTCCAATGTCAGAGACCCAGTCCCCTAAGTTGACCGTTTTGGCCGGACCGACAGCCGTCGGAAAGGGGACGGTCTCTGCTTACATCCGCGATCACTACCCCGAGGTGTGGTTGTCCATTTCTGCGACGACGCGTGGACCCCGTCCTGGCGAACAAGACGGGGTGCATTATTACTTCGTCTCTGACGAAGAATTCGATTCGATGGTTGACAACCGTCAGATGCTCGAATGGGCCAAGGTTCACAATAACCATCGGTACGGAACGATGCGTCGCATGGTGACGGAGGCATTGGACGCAGGACGCCACGTGCTCCTGGAAATCGATATTCAAGGCGCTCGGCAGGTACGCAATGCGATGCCCGAAGCAAATATGATCTTTCTCGCGCCGCCGAGCTGGGATGAGTTGGTTCGTCGTTTGCGGACGCGCGGCACGGAAACGGACACCGAACAGCGTGTTCGATTGGAGACGGCCAAGGAAGAATTAGCTGCCGAGCCCGAGTTTGACGAGACGATCGTCAACGACACTGTGGAAAAAGCGGCGGCCGAGGTCGTGAAGATCATGGGAATTGAATCTGCGACACAGCGGAGCTGACGCGACCAATCCGGGTACGGTGAATCGTGGTCCGACGGCCGGTCGAAACCACGCTGGGGCCGACCAGGGTGCAATCCTAGGCATACGGTTGTATCATGGACTTTTAGTTTTGCCCGAGGCCCCACAGGTGGCCGTCGGATGATTATCGGGCGATCGGCCCGGTACATACCCATCAACGTCACGGGAGAAATTCTTGGCACTTTCCGAACATGAAGGCATCATCGATCCCTCGGTGGATTCACTCCTCGAGAAGACCGATTCTAAATACGGTCTGGTGATCTTCGGTGCTCGCCGTGCTCGTCAGATCAATGCCTACTACTCGCAGTTGCAGGAAGGCCTCTTCGAGCACGTGGGTCCGTTGGTCGACACGTCCTTGAACGAGAAGTCTCTCTCCATCGCGATGCGCGAGATTGAAAACGATGTCATCGAGGTGAAGCACGTCGAGGGAGGCCGCTTCAACGAGAACGGTCAAGTCATCTCCGACGACCAGCCCGTGGCTGACTTCTTTAACTCTGAGATGTTCGCACAGGAGTCCGAATCTGCGGACGCCTTCGTGCAGTTCAGCGAAGAGAACTCGGATCAGTCCGAGTAACCTCCGAAACCGGGTAGGAGTGCCCGGACGGCACCCGTTAGACTAAACGGGTGCGAATAATACTCGGAATCGGTGGAGGCATCGCGGCGTACAAGGCCGCGATGCTTCTGCGTTTATTCAGTGAACAAGGGCATGACGTCGTGGCCATGCCCACTCGGTCGTCGTTGAATTTCGTTGGAGCTGCCACCTGGGAAGCCCTCTCCGGCAACCCCGTTCGTACCTCAGTCTTCGAAGATGTCGACTCGGTAAACCATGTCCGACAAGCAGAAATGGCCGAACTCATCGTCGTTGCCCCGGCTACCGCGGACCTCATGTCCAAGGTCGTCACCGGGCGAGCCGACGATCTCCTGACTGCTACGATCCTGACCGCGACGTGTCCGATCGTTTTTGCCCCGGCCATGCACACTCAGATGTGGAACAACCCGGCGACGCGCCGCAATGTGGCCCAATTGCGTCGGGACGGATTCACCGTGATTGAACCCGCCGTCGGGCGACTGACCGGTCGGGATTCAGGTGCTGGCCGACTTCCGGAGCCAGCCGAAATTCATCGACAGGCCCTTGCCGTATTGACTAGCCAAGGAACCGAGAATCCGGACCTGACGGGGCGGCGGATCGTCGTCACGGCCGGAGGAACCCGCGAAGCGCTGGACCCCGTACGTTATCTCGGTAACCGATCCTCTGGTCGGCAAGGCATCGCGATAGCCCAGGCTGCGGCAGATCTCGGTGCCTCGGTAGACCTGATTGTGGCCCACCTTGAGGTTGAGGCGCCTGAACCGACGGAACGACTTCGAGTTCACCGGGTTTCTTCAGCCCTGGAGCTCGAGTCTTCGGTCCACGCGTCGGTCCTGGGGGAGGACTCCGCCGACGCCGTCGTCATGACAGCCGCAGTAGCGGATTTCCGTCCGAAATCCATGGCCACAACAAAGATCAAAAAGGATCCGGACGCCGACGATGCTCCGAGCATCGAATTGGTGCGGAACCCAGACATCCTCAAGGGCCTGGTGGATTCACGGCGTCGAGGGGAGCATTCCGCCTTTTTGGTGGGTTTTGCCGCTGAAACGGGGTCGCCCGAGCACTCGGTCGCAGAATTGGGGGAGGCGAAATTCCGGTCGAAAGGATCGGACATGCTTGTGGTCAACGAAGTCGGTTCGGAACTGGTGTTTGGGCGCGACGAAACCGCGGCCACGATCCTCGTCGCAACCAACGATGGAATTGCATCCGAATCTGTTTCCGGCCCCAAAGCCGTGCTTGCGAGACGTCTCATGACGCGGGTGGCGTCACACCTCAATATTGGCTCATAGGGCCCGAGGTTTTGAAGCAAACGGGTAGAGTGATCGAGTGACTTCCAAAGATAATCAGCATCTTCGCCTCTTCACGTCCGAATCAGTGACCGAAGGACATCCGGATAAGATCTGCGACCAGATCTCCGACTCGATCCTCGACGCCCTCTTGACGGAAGACCCCATGTCGAATGTCGCCGTGGAGACGATGGTTACCACGGGTCAGGTCATGGTGGCCGGTGAGGTCACGACTCGCGGCTACGTCGAAATACCCAAGATTGTGCGTGACACGATCTTGGACATCGGCTACAACTCCTCAACCCGCGGATTCGATGGTGAATTCTGCGGTGTTTCGGTGTCGATCGGTGAGCAGTCACCTGACATTAACGCGGGCGTGTACACCTCACTGGAAACCCGTGACGGCACGGCCAGCGATGATCTTGACCGCCAAGGCGCGGGGGACCAGGGCATCATGTTCGGCTATGCGAGCAACGAAACCGAAGCGTTGATGCCCGCTCCGATCTGGATCGCGCATCGGCTTTCTGAGCGGCTAACCAAAGTTCGGAAAGATGGAGTCCTTCCTGATCTTCGTCCGGACGGGAAAACTCAGGTCACGTTGGGGTATGACGGCAACACCCCGGTTTCCGTCGACACAGTAGTCCTCTCTAGTCAGCACGACGAGAAGTACGATCTCCGAACCCTTGAAGAAGAGGTTCGACGTTTCGTCATCGATCCGGTGCTAGCGGATCTCGACCTGGATATCGATGGGGCCAAATACATCATTAACCCGGCCGGGCAATTTGTTCAGGGCGGTCCGGTCGGCGATGCCGGGCTGACCGGACGGAAAATCATCGTGGACACGTATGGTGGAATGTCACGTCATGGCGGTGGCGCCTTCTCGGGTAAAGACCCCTCGAAGGTGGATCGTTCGGCGGCCTACGCCATGCGGTGGATCGCCAAAAACGTCGTAGCCGCGGGATTGGCCGATCGCGCCGAGGTGCAGGTTGCTTACGCCATCGGGCGGGCGCGTCCGGTCGGACTTTACGTTGAGACCTTCGGAACGAACCACGTGGACCCGATTCGCATCGAAAAGGCCATTGGCGACGTCTTCGACCTCAGGCCTTTGGCCATCATCAACGACCTTGATTTGCGGCGTCCCATCTATGCGAAGACGGCCGCTCACGGTCACTTCGGCCGCTCTGAACCCGAATTCACGTGGGAGCGGACGAACCGAGTGGACGCTTTGCGGGCAGCCGTTACCCCATGATCGATGAGCCGGAGGGGATCCTTCCGGGCTTGGAAGGGTTGGACGTCGCGTCTTCGGATCCTGGTAGGGAACCCGGCGCCGTGGAGCTTGCCGCAGAGTTACCCGTGGCCAGGGTCGCGATCGATACGCGGGTTCCGCACCTGGACCGACTCTTTGACTATTCCGTTCCGGCTCATCTTGATCACGACGCCCAGCCTGGGGTTCGCGTTCGCGTTTCCTTTCACGGTCGGGAAACGGTGGCTTGGCTCATTGAACGAGTGGCTACCAGTGATGCCTCGGTGAGTCTCCAGGCCTTGCGTGATGTGGTCTCGCCGGTGCGGGCCCTTCGACCCGAGATCTGGGAGCTCTGCCGGTCGGTTGCCGCGCGGAGTGCTGGTTTGGTGTCCGACGTCGTACGTTTGGCGGTGCCGCCCCGAGCTGCCCGGGCCGAACGACAATTTGAGCGTGAGGTTCTGGGGCTCGGACAACAATCACGTTCACAGGGGGCGTCCGAGGGAAAAGCGCAATCCTCCGGTGCGGAGCCCGAGAAAAGTCCCGCGAAAGGGTCTTGGGGCGATGGCTTGGGTAGTGCGGTAGAAACCCATTCCCCTACATGGCTGAAACCTGAGCCAGATGACGACGTTTCCGGCTGGGCCTTGTACCGTGGCGGCGAGAGCTTTCTCGATAGCTTGGCGACGTCGTCGGGGCCACCGGTTCGCGGTGTGATGTCGGTTGCACCGTCCGCCGAATCCGGTTGGGCTCAGCTCGCGGCCCGTGCGTGCGCGGAAACGTTGTCCTCAGGACGCCGAGCGTTAGTCATTGTTCCCGACCGGCGCAGCCTGGATCAGCTGGAATCGGCCGTTAACCGGCTGGTCGACGGGCAACGGATCGCACGGCTTCACCACGAGGACGGTCTCTCGGCACGGTACTCATCGTTTCTGCGGGTCCTGTCGGGTGAAGCCTGGGTGGTGATTGGTACTCGTTCGGCAGCGTTCGCCCCCGTGCCCGAACTCGGAGTCGTGGTCTGCTACGACGACGGCGACGAAAACCTCACCGAGCGACAAGCACCGTATTGTCACGCACGCGATGTCTTGCTCCTCCGGGCGCAGCTCGAAAAATGCTCCTCAGTGTTTTTAGGCTATGCCGTCAGCCCGGAATGTCAGCGTCTCGTCCAGACCGGCTGGGCCCGGTCGATGGCCCCGGCGCGAGAGGATCTCCGGAAGAATTCTCCGCTCATCAGGGCCACCTCTGACTCCTACACGCGGGAACGGGACCCGCTCGCCGCCAGGGCCCGCATTCCGCATTTGGCCTACCAGGTGGCCCGCGAGGGACTGAACCGCGGCCCTGTCTTGATTCAGGTTGCTCGAACCGGCTATGCGCCGTCCTTGGCTTGCTCCCGATGTCGAGAGTCCGCCCGGTGTCAGCACTGCTACGGACCGCTCAGCCTCGAGAAAGACTCCCGCTCCCATGCCGTGTGCCGATGGTGCCACCGCGGGGTCGCACATTGGCAGTGTACCCACTGCGGACATGATTCATGGCGGCTCACGAGCGTCGGCGCACTGCGGACCGCGGAGGAGCTCGGACGCGCGTTCCCTCAAGTCCCGGTGGTTTCGTCCAGCGGAGAGAACATCAAGGCCTCCATAGGCGATTCGCCAGCGCTCGTGGTGGCGACTCCGGGTGCGGAACCCACGGTGCCTGGAGGATACACGGCAGCGCTGTTGTTGGATGGCGATCTCATGTTGTCGAGAGACTCGCTTCGCAATGCCGAATCCGTGCTCAGACGATGGATGAACGCCAGCGCCCTCGTGGCATCCCGAGATCAGGGCGGGCAGGTCGTCTGCACCGCGGAGGATTCCGCAGCCTTAGGGGCACTGATTCGGTGGGACCCGTCGGGATTTGCTTCGCGAGAGCTGGCTGAAAGGCATGAGCTCTTGTTGCCGCCTGCGGTTCGGACCGTTGCCATTACCGGACCCCGAGTATCCGTTGAGGAGTTTGTGCGTGTTCTTCACCTTGACGATTTGGAACCTGCCTCGGGGTTGCGCGTGATAGACCCTGTACCGCTGACCGACGACGAGACTGATGACGATTATCGAGCCATCATCTTCATGTCGTACGGCTTGGCACCCCAAGTCACCGAGCGGCTCCGAAGTACGCGCGCCTCCTTTTCAGCCTCGAAAAAATACCAGTCGGTGCAGATTCGATGCGATGCCCTGGATGTGTTGTAGCCACGATCCTGTCCGCCGGATTCGCCTTAACCTCGACGTCGCTCTCGCGTTGAGGTCGCGAGTCGCACGAGATCTCGAGCGGAGCGGTCCCAACTATCACGCGCGGCATCACGGATCGCATTTTCGACCTGGTTTTTCAGTTCCTGAGGGTCTTCGAGGGAACGCACGGCTTGGGCTAGGGTGCCTTTCTTCTGAAAATCGCAATGTAATGCTCCCGGAGCCACTTCACGGAAAATCGGAATATCCGTGAGTATCCTCGGGGTCCCCTCGGCCGCCGCTTCCGCTACGGGCAGCCCGTAGCCTTCCGCGGAACTGGCGGTCACTAATGCCGTGCAGGTCGCCAGCATGTGTTGATATTCGCTGTCCGTCACGCCGTCGTGAAAGATCACTTGGGCATTTTGGGGGATGAGGCGCAGCAATTCCTCTTTTCGACGAGGATCGAACCGGGACAGCAGATGTAATTCATAATCGGGTAATTCGGCCATTGACGTGATCAGAAGATCCACGCCCTTATACGGCATGGCGGATCCCATATACACCAGGGAACGCTTTCGATGTGGAATCCTCGCCATCGCCTCCTGAAGATCGACGCCAGACCCTTCTGGAGGAGCATTCGAGATGACGTGTAGTGGTCGATGCGTCAGGCGATGCTGGACCATCAAATGGGCCGTGGTCTGGCTGACGGTGACGACGTCATCTGCCCTATTAAGGAGCAAACGCTGCGGCAGGTACGTGCGATGGAATAGTCGCCAACCCCAACGGACCGCGGCCGGAAGGAAACGCGGAGGATCCGGGTGATCGTAGTAGATCAGGTCGTGCAAGGTCAGAATCAAACCGAAACGCCGGCCCCAGGAGCCAATTGTTTGCATCGGGGAGAACAACACGTCCGGCCGATACCGGTTGAGTAGCAACGCGCTGAAAGGTTCAAAAGGGCCGGTGGGGGAGAATCCCTTCACATGAGGGAAGTCAGGCAGTTGGGCCAGCTGTTCGTCGTCGGAAATAACCATGACGACTTTAATCTGGGGATAATTTCCCGAAATAATTCCTCGGTGAAGGGCATGGAGCAGGCTCGCGGTATATCGGCTAATGCCGTCGTGGACCGGCCGAACGTAGCGTGCGTCGATCATGAGCCGCAACTCGTTGGGTTGGCGGGCGAGGGTGTTCACAAAGATCCTCCTACCGTTGAAGGAATGTGTGCTTCCACGAAGGTAGCGATGAGAACGGCGGCCCGCCGTGGTGTCTCGTAATGGATGAGGTGCCCCACCTCGGGAATGACGTGCAGATCGGCGCGGGGGAAGAGTGCGGCGAGTCGCTCCTGCGCAGGGACCGATCCCAAATCATCGTGTTCGGCCACGATGAGCGCGGTCGACACCTGGACGTGAGCGGCGGCGTCGGTCACCGTGTCGCGAATGGAGGACTCGTAGGCCTGAAGGACGACGTCGCGGGAAGCGAAGGAACCGAAATAGGCGTCGTGCTGGCCGTTGATGAAGCGTCTCAGCCGAGGATCGCGATTTTTCATCATGAGTTCCGACGAGATGCGGGTGACCCAAGAGGAGCGAATCAGCCGATCGCCGATGGCGGCCGGCAGGGCCGCGCAGGCCCGATAGAAGGCCGAGGCCGCCAGGGACGGAATCCTTGCCGAGGATTCCAGCGCAGGTTCACAAATGGGGTTGATCAGAGCGAGTGCTTCGACGCCGTCCGGTGAATGAGCTGCCGTTCGCGCCGCTACGACCGAGCCGAAGGAATGCCCGACCAGGACGATGGGCCGCGGACGGAGCTGTTGGATGAGAGCGGCAATGACATCCGCGTACGTCTCGGAGGAATGTGTTCTGTCAACCAGAGGCTCCGATGTTCCGAATCCAGGGAGGTCGGGGACGACGACGTCCCATTCCGTGGACAGCTCCTGTGCGATGAGCGCCAAGCCGTGATGATCTCCGCGGAAGCCATGAACCATGAGAATGAGTGGAGAGTCTACGAGAGCTTCCGAGCGAGGAGCTGTGTACGTCCAGTAGCGAACGCGGCTGCCGTCGAATTCCAGGCTCGACTCTTGAGGCAACGTGAAGTTCTGAGGAACATCCTCGAAGACGGACGATGGGGTGGTTCGAGTCACGCTACTCCTCATGGGTCGACGACGGGTTCGCCTTTACTTCGGAACCGGCCGATTCTCACGATACAAGCCGGATCGTCGAGCATGCGTCATCAGGGTTAGACTGTGGACTATTCCCGATGGCAGGCCCTCTTCTGGGTGCTTCCTGCTCATCACGACGTACAACCCCACCAGCGCAAAGGAAACACTGTGCCTCAATCGGTTGGAGAGAATCCTTCACGAGCCCTCATGGACGAGAAGACCTACGACTTCTCATCCCTGGAAGCGACGTGGGCGGACTACTGGGAGCGAGAGAAAGTTTTCGCCCCACTCGACGACGATTCACGGGAACGCAAATATGTCCTGGACATGTTTCCTTACCCGTCAGGGGACCTTCACATGGGCCACGCTGAGGCCTTCGCCATGGGCGACGTCGTCACTCGCTACTGGAAACAGAAGGGCTACGACGTTCTGCACCCGATCGGCTGGGACTCTTTTGGACTGCCGGCGGAAAACGCGGCCATCAAGAACAACACCCACCCTGCCGAGTGGACGTACAAGAACATCGAGACTCAGGCGGCCTCGTTCAAGCGCTACGGTATCGCCGTGGACTGGTCCCGCCGATTGCACACCTCCGATCCGGAGTATTACCGCTGGACCCAGTGGCTGTTCCAGCAGTTCTATGCCAAGGGACTTGCTTACCGGAAGGATTCGCCAGTTAATTGGTGCCCCAAAGACCAGACCGTGCTGGCCAACGAGCAGGTGGTCAATGGAGCCTGTGAACGTTGTGGCACGCAGGTGACGAAGAAGTCCCTGAACCAGTGGTACTTCAAAATCACCGAATACGCGCAACAGCTCTTGGACGACATGAAGCAGTTGGAAGGCCACTGGCCCGATCGTGTCTTGGCGATGCAACGAAACTGGATCGGTCGTTCGGAAGGCGCAGAGGTCACCTTCGACGTCGAACAGACCGATACCCAGCCCGCGACTCAGCTCTCCGTTTTCACGACGCGGCCCGATACCCTGTATGGCAATACCTTCTTCGTGGTCGCGGCGGATTCCGATCTTGCCGTGGAGCTCGTGACGCCGGAGCAGAAGAGTTCCCTCGAAGCGTACCGGGAAGAGGTCAAGGCGTTCTCGGACATTGAGCGTCAATCCAGCGATCGCCCTAAGACGGGTGTGTTCATCGGTCGTCATGCCATTAACCCGTTGACGGGAGAGCGCCTCCCCATTTGGGCTGCCGATTACGTCTTGGCCGATTACGGCACCGGCGCCATCATGGCCGTTCCTGCCCATGACCAGCGAGACCTCGATTTCGCGCGGACATTCGATCTTCCGGTCCGAGTGGTCGTGGATACCGACGCCGAGAACCCCGCCGAAACGTGGGAAGCCACCACCGGCGAGGGGACCATGATCAATTCCGGTGAGCTGAACGGTTTGGGCAAAACCGAGGCCATCCGACGGTCCATCGAGATTCTGGAGCGTGAAGGCAAGGGCGAGGGCAAGACCATCTTCCGCCTGCGTGACTGGTTGCTGTCACGTCAGCGCTTCTGGGGCGCGCCGATTCCCATCATTCACTGCGAGTCCTGCGGAGAGGTGCCCGTACCGGAGGACCAGCTTCCGGTGCGCCTTCCCGACAACCTCAAGGGCGAGGACCTCTCGCCGAAGGGGAAGTCACCTCTGGCGGCCGCCACGGAGTGGGTCAACGTTGAGTGTTCGAACTGCGGTGGGCCGGCGCAGCGGGACACCGACACGATGGATACCTTCGTGGATTCCTCGTGGTACTTCCTGCGTTTCGCGGATCCACATCTGGATACTGCGGCCTTCGACCCGGAGGAACTGCGCAAGTGGGAGCCCGTGGACCAGTACGTCGGAGGAGTGGAGCATGCAATTTTGCACCTGTTGTACGCTCGATTCTTCGTCAAGGTGATTCGAGATCTCGGCTACATCGACTACGACGAGCCGTTCCGGGCCTTGCTGAATCAAGGACAGGTCCTCAATGGCGGAAAAGCCATGTCGAAATCGTTGGGCAACGGGGTCGATCTCGGACAGCAAATTGACGAATATGGCGTTGACGCTGTGCGCACCACCATGGTCTTCGCTTCTCCGCCAGAGGACGATGTCGACTGGGCCGATGTTTCTCCCGGCGGAGCCGGTAAGTTCTTGGCCCGAGCTTGGCGACTGGGGCAAGACGTCGGTTCGGCTTCTCCTGTAGATTCCTCGGGCGACGACGCCTTGCGTCGCGTCACCCATCGCACCATCCACGAGGCCGAGCAAGCGTTGGAGTCGCATAAGTTCAACGTGGTCGTCGCTAAGACCATGGAATTGGTCAACGCGACACGTAAGGCCATCGATTCCGGCCCCGGCGTGGGAGACCCTGCAGTTCGTGAGGCCACGGAAGCCGTAGCCGTATTGTTGTCGCTGTACGCGCCGTACACCGCTGAGGACCTGTGGCACGAAATTGGCCACGAGACACCCGTGTTGACCGCGGGGTGGCCTTCCGTCGATGAAGCCATGTTGGTCGATGAGACGGTGACCGCCGTCGTTCAGATCAAGGGTAAGGTCAGGGCCCGCCTCGACGTTGCCAAGGATATATCCGCAGAGGACTTGGAAGCCTTGGCCTTGGCGGACGCCACGGTGCGGAAGAACATCGGAGAGTCACCGATCCGCAAAGTGATTGTTCGTGAGCCTAAGCTCGTCAATATCGTGATCTGAGGTTCGTGTGAGCACGGAATCCCGCCCCCGGCAGAAGGTCGCGATCGTCACGGATTCGGCGATCGGTCTCGGCCCGGCGTTGTCGACCAGACTGCGTTCCGGGGGCGGATTCGTCTCAATTTCCCTTCCCTTGATGGTGGGGGATCAAATCTTCACGGAGGAAGATGACCCTGGTCTGAAGGAACGGTTGGTGATCGCCAGCGCCGAGGGTCGCCGTATGACAACATCCCGGCCTTCGCCGGGGGCTTTCGCCGCGGCGTATGAGTCCTTGGCTTCCGAAGGATTCGAACATATCGTGTCGATTCACTTGTCGTCGGAACTTTCGGGGACCGTCGACGCCGCGAGGGCTAGTGCCCGAGGGGCGAAAGCCTCCGTTTCCGTGATTGATAGCCGGACCGTGGCCATGGCACAAGGAATGGCGGTTGTGGCCGCTCTCGACGTCGCGCGTTCCGGAGGCAGCCCGGCTGAGGTTGAAGCCGCGGCCGGAGAAGCCGCCCGATGTGCTCGGTTGCTCTTCTACGTGCCCACGCTGGATGCCCTGGCTCGTAGCGGTCGGATTCCGAAGAGTCTTGCTATGGTTGGCCAGATGTTTCAGATTCAACCGATCGCAACCGTCCAAAAGGGTCGGCTGAAATATGTGGAAAGGCCACGTCAGGAGGCCGCCGCCGTCAAGCGCTTGGGCGAATTGGTGGTGGTGGATGCTCGTCAGGCGTTAGCGGAAGACGAAGCTTCACGAGGTGAAGACGGTCGAGTGGTGGTGGCCATTCAGGATTTTTACGGAAGCGCTCTTGCTAACCGCCTTGCGGATTTAGTCACCCTCGAACTCGGCTCGAGAGCGATCGTCGTCCGCTCGGAGGTACCGCCCGTATTGGCCATCCATGCCGGTCTCGGCCCGGTCAGTGCCGTGTGTGAACCAGCAGGACTGGTGCCAGAGCTTTCGTCCACATCGAGCTGAGTCCCCGGATGAAAAGCTAGTAGTTCCACAGGGAAGAGGCGTGAGCGGTCGCATCTCGGGAAAGCGATTGCGCTAGCCGACTAGCTTCTCCGTATGGACGATTTTCTCACGGACCCGGAAGCTCATGCGACGGATTCTCACAGTGTGCGCCGTCGGGCAACCTCGCGACCGCGAACCGGAACGGCTCCTGGGCGCGAACGGTTGAATGCGCTCATGGAGCGGTCGCGAACGCGATTGCCCAGCGAGAACGAGGATGCGCTTGATGCGCTGACCAAGGACCGATCGCAGAACGGCACCCTACGGGCCAGTCGCAATGCACGGAATCCATCCAAAAGACTGCTCGGTCTTGCACCTAGACCCCGCGCGACGATCGCCCTCGTTGCCATGGTCGTCGTCGCTCTGGTGGGATCGTATGTTTTTCTTCCTCGCCACGGGGAAACCGCGAACTTGGCCGTGGAAACCTCAGGGTCAACCGTGCCTTGGGAATCTTTCGAATCGAGGTTCGCTGGAGCGTCTGGATCCTCGACGGCCATTTCGGAGGCCACAACTGGCGAGATCACCGTACACGTGGTGGGAGCCGTAAAGAGACCGGGCCTGGTCAGATTGCCACCCGGCGCCTTAGTGAATGACGCGATCGAAGCCGTTGGGGGAGCGATCGAGGGTGCTCGGCTGGAGGACATCAATTTGGCCGAACAGGTCACTAGTGGTCAGCAAATTCGAGTGCCGCGTGCGGGCGATGATCTTCCATCTCCCCGTGACGGTCAAGTCTCAGCTCATGACGCGAGTTCCACGAGCCACGGCAAGATCAACATCAACACCGCCGATGTCGAAGAGCTCCAAAAACTCCCTAAAGTCGGACCGAAGCTCGCCGAACGCATCATCGAGTGGCGAACCCAGCACGGCCCATTTCGCAATCTATCGGAGCTGGACGCGGTTCCCGGGATCGGCCCCACGATGATCGCTGCGCTGGAGCCACTGGTCTCATGGTGAATTCTCGGATTCATGACGGCCAGGTGAGGGGCGCTAACTTCCGTCTTTTGCCGGCCGCGGTCTGTGCCTGGGGCGTCGCGTCTGTCGTGGTCACCAGCGGGAGGGAGCTGCCGACATGGGGTGTTCCACTCGTGCTTGGTGCGGCGACGACGTCGTGCCTGATGAGCGCATGGGGCTTAGCCTGGGGCCGTCCACTGGTCACCGCCGCGGCTGCAGCTTTGTGCGTGAGCCTTCTGGCCATCGCTGGAGTGATGTGGCGATGGGACGGACTAACCCAGCAAAGTCTCTCCGTATCGATGCGACGGGCCGCAGAGAACGGGGAACGGGTACGGGTCACGTTTCGGCACGATAGCCCCTTGAGAGTAGTAGCCGGAAGATTTGAGGATTCATGGGTGACCGACGTCGATCTTCGCCGCATCGACGCCGGCGGAGAAATTTCCGAGGGTTCTCTCCCTACGGAGGTGTGGTGGAGCGACCGTGAGTCATATCACTTCCTCGAAGAAGGAGGCCACCGAGACTATGTCGCGATTGCCAAGCTTCATCCGAGTTCCGACGGGCATCCGGCACTTCGGTTGGTCTCTCAACCGATCGTCGTCAGCGGTGAATCCTCGGAGCATGAACCTTTTCCGCCGTGGGCGCGAGCAATCAGAGAAGACACCGTGAACAGGGCGGAGAAGTTGCTGGACCGTGACGTCGGCGCTTTGGTCACCGGTATGAGCTACGGGGACGATTCGCGTATGACTCCCGACACCAAGGAAGCTTTCAAGACCAGTGGCCTGACGCACCTCACTGCCGTCAGCGGATCCAATGTCGCACTGGTGACTCTGCTTGGTTTACGAGCCGCTCGATGGGCAGGGTCTCCCAGAACGGTCAGCCTACTGCTGGGAATCGCGGCCGTCGTCGGATATGTGTACCTCGTCGGCCCCGACTCATCCGTGCTGCGTGCCTCATGGATGGGCGTTTTAGGTTGTTGGGGGATGATCCTCGGACGAGGCGGCTTCGCCCTGTCCTGGTTGTGGGTCACGGTGGTCGGGCTACTCATCGCCGATCCGAGGCTGTCTCACGACGTGGGGTTCACCCTATCGGTCTTGGCCACGGCCGGAATTCTCTGTCAGGGCAAGGCCCTTCGGGATATGTGTGAGAGATTCTGCCCCGTCGTCCTAGCGGAAGCCGTATCGATGAGTACGATCGCTACGGTGTGGTGCGCCCCGGTGATCACCGCCATCTCGGGCGTTTGGGGCACCTACACGATTCCCGCAAACGTCGTCGTGACGCCGTTGGTACCCGCTGTCACGCTGGTGGGTCTTGCCGCAACCCTCATGGCTCCTTTTCCATTTTTTGCTGATGCCCTGACCGTGTGCGCCGGATGGTCGGCCTCTCCCATTGTTGGTGTGGCCCATGGAGTAACGGCTCTTCCGTGGTCGGTTCTCGAGATGGGGCAGAGCCCGTGGGCAGTAATAGGCGCGTGCTCCGTCAGCCTCGTGGCGGCGATGACTATTTTTCGATGGTCGACGACGGCACCAACTAGACTGGCCACCACCGGGGAAGGTGAAAATGAGCCATAGGATGGTGCCCGATCACCTCCGTTCACCGTACCGATCATCGATGCAGGGAGATTGCTGTGCCTCCACGTTCACCTTCCAGGGCTCCTTCAGGGCCAACCTGGCGAGACATCGAACCGGCTCCGGTGATTCTGTTGAGCGGCTCCGAAGAGTTCTTCGCTGTGCAGGCTCGTCGACGAGTGGTGGAACGCGTACGTGAATCTGTGGGTGAGGCCGAAATCCATGATGTATCGGCCAAGGACTACACACCGGGCGCTCTGTCGATGGCCACGAGCCCCTCTCTCTTCGGTGATGCACGCGTCGTGGTGGTGCGGGATGTGGAACGGATGAGCGACGAATTCCTGACCGAAGCATTGCCGTATGTGCAAAGCCCTGACCAAGAGTCCGTCGTCATCCTGCATCACGGGGGAGGAAACCGGGGAAAGCGCCTCCTCGACGCGATTAAAAAGGCCAAGCACCCTGTCGTCGAATGTAAACCGCTGAAAAACGACCGCGACAAAATGGATTTCGTTTATCAACTGTTTCGGTCGGAAGAGCGGCGCATCGAACCGGACGCGGCCAGAGTCCTTATCGCCGCCGCGGGCACGGACGTCGCCGAATTAGCCGCGGCGAGCCAACAACTGATGGCCGACGGTCCAGCGACGATCACCGACGCCGTCGTCGAAAAGTACTACGGCGGCCGTGTCGAAGTGACCGCGTTCAAGGTGGCTGATGCGGCGGTCAGCGGAAAGAGCGGCTTTGCTCTCAGGGCTCTTCGACAAGCTCTAGATTCGGGAGTGGATCCGGTGCCGCTCGTAGGCGCTCTGTCGATGAGGGTCCGGCACATTGCACAAGTCCATGGCCGGCGGGAGAACTCCTCAGCCTTGGCAAAGTCACTGGGGATGGCGCCCTGGCAAGTTGAGCAGGCGCAACGTGATTCGCGTCGGTTCTCCTCAGAGTCGTTGAGCCGGGTTATTCGAGGGCTCGCGACGGCGGATGCACAAGTTAAGGGGGAAGGCCACGATCCGGTTTACGCGCTGGAAAGGGCCGTTCTGACACTGTCGACTGCCGGTTCTCGGGGGAGAAACGGCTGATCGGATCGGTAGAACTAAAAGTCGAAGGGCCCTTCCCAAATGGGAAGGGCCCTTCGGCTCACGTTTTCCTGAGACAGACTAGGAAAGAGCGTTCACGCGCTGGCTCAAGCCCGACTTCTTGTTCGCAGCGTTGTTCTTGTGCAGAACACCCTTGCTCACAGCCTTGTCGAACTTCTTGCTAGCAACGGAGAGAGCCTGGACGGCCTCGTCCTTGTTGCCAGCGGCGACAGCGGTGTTCACCTTGCGAACGGCGGTGCGCAACTCCGACTTGTAGGCGTTGTTACGCAGGCGCGCCTTCTCGTTGGTGAGGATGCGCTTTTTCTGAGACTTGATATTAGCCACTTAAAAACTTTCTGTTTTGTCTAATAGGTCAGTGAGGGCAAACGAGCCGAATCTTGACTGAGCGGCGTGGGGATGCCTATGGCAATCCGGCCCGCAGTGCCCGATGACCATCGGACACACAGCTAACGAGTTTATCAGAGCCAAAGACATGGAGCCAGGGTAAACACACCATGAACCACGCCACTAACGTGAGCCGAAGATGCCGGAGAGCACCTATCGCGACGAGTTGACCTCGGAGATGACCCGATCGAAGATTTCCCGGCTCACCGCGGCCCCTTCGCGCCGGACCTGTTGTCCATTGACTCGAATGATTCGATCAACCTTGACCTCAGAATCCCGGCCCTGCTTGTCCCACGGGCCGCTCCCTATATCAACGTATCTCTCGTCGCGGTGTCGACTGTTGTTGTGATCTTTGCTGGTGAGCATCAGCCCTAGAAGGTCCTCGCCGTCTCGGCCGACCAAGAGTACCGGTCGATCTTTGCCGCGCGAGTAGTCCTCCTCAAAAGGAACCCACGTCCAGACAATTTCACCCGGATCGGGACGACCGTCGGGCTTCGGCGAATAACTGGTATTGAGGCGACCGTGGTAATCACCTCGATACGAGGCGCCCCGAGCGCCGGCGTTGCGCGGGGCGCGAGACGAGGTGGGCGTCGACGACTCTTTCTGAAGCTGCCGGACCTGGCGAAAAACGGATCGGCCCAAGCGAAAGATTCGGTTCACGGTGTTTCCATCGAGATTCATGGCCCCAGCATAGGGGACAACTTCGCTAACCACGGGAAAACATGGGAAACTAAGACATTGACCGGCACGAGCGTGCGACCCATCCACGAAAGGAAGGCCCCCGTGGCACCACAGGCGAGTCAGGGCCCTCGGCCCGCCGCAACGGATCCGACAATTCTGCGGAACTTTTGCATCATCGCCCACATTGATCACGGGAAGTCCACGCTCGCCGACCGCATGCTGCAGGCGACCGGCGTCGTCACCCCGCGTGACATGAAGGCGCAATACCTCGATCGCATGGATATCGAACGCGAGCGCGGCATCACCATCAAATCTCAGGCCGTCCGTATGCCCTGGGAAGTGGACGGAACCGCGTACGCACTGAACATGATTGACACGCCCGGTCACGTTGACTTCACGTATGAGGTATCCCGCTCCTTGGCTGCGTGCGAAGGCGCATTGCTTCTTGTCGACGCCGCTCAGGGCATCGAGGCTCAGACCTTGGCCAACCTCTACCTGGCCATGGAAAACGACTTGGCCATCATTCCGGTGCTCAATAAGATCGATCTTCCGGCCGCTCAGCCCGAAAAATATGCACAAGAGATTGCCAACCTCATCGGCGGGGACCCAGAGGATGTCCTCAAAGTTTCCGGAAAGACCGGTGAAGGCGTCGAGGAGTTGCTTGACCGCATCGTTCGGGACTTGCCGGCACCGCAGGGAAATCCGGATGCTCCCGCACGGGCCATGATTTTCGATTCCGTCTACGACTCGTATCGCGGTGTCGTGACCTATATCCGCGTCGTCGACGGCAAACTTTCGCCACGTCAACGCATCGCTATGATGTCGACCGGCGCCGAGCACGAGCTCTTAGAGATCGGCGTGATCTCACCTGAGCCTCAACCCACAGATGGACTCGGCGTCGGCGAAGTAGGCTATCTGATCACCGGCGTTAAAGATGTTCGACTCTCCAGGGTGGGCGACACGGTTACCGACGGTCGCCACCCCGCCGAGGAATCGCTAGGTGGCTACGAAGACCCCAAACCCATGGTCTTTTCGGGACTCTTCCCGATCGACGGCTCGGACTACCCGGTTCTGCGTGACGCGCTGGACAAACTCAAGCTCAACGACGCCGCGTTGGTCTATGAACCTGAAACATCCGCGGCCCTCGGCTTCGGATTCCGGTGTGGCTTCTTGGGAATGCTCCACTTGGAAATTATTCGTGAGCGCCTGGAACGTGAATTCAATCTGTCCCTGATTTCCACGGCTCCCAACGTCATCTACGACGTCGTCCAAGAAGACGGATCCTCGATGCGGGTGACGAGTCCCAGCGGATTCCCCGAGGGCAAGCTTCAGACGATCGAAGAGCCCATGGTGGCCATCACCATCATTGCTCCCAGCGAATTTGTGGGAGCCATCATGGAGCTGTGTCAGTCGCGCCGCGGGCAAATCGGGGGAATGGACTACCTCTCGGAAGAACGTGTGGAGCTTCGATACCGACTTCCACTCGCCGAGATCGTGTTCGACTTCTTTGACCAGCTCAAGTCCCGCACCAGGGGGTATGCATCCCTGGATTGGAAGTTGGATGGGCAACAAGAATCGGATCTGGTCAAGGTGGATATATTGCTCCAGGGTGAGCGAGTCGATGCCTTCTCGGCGATTACCCATCGCGACAAAGCGTATTCCTACGGCGTAACCATGGCGGCAAAGCTCAAGGAACTGATTCCGAGGCAACAGTTCGAGGTGCCGATCCAGGCGGCCATTGGTTCGCGCATCATCGCCCGTGAAAATATTCGGGCCATCCGTAAAGACGTACTCTCGAAATGCTACGGCGGCGATATCTCGCGTAAGCGTAAGTTGCTCGAAAAGCAAAAGGAAGGCAAGAAGCGGATGAAGACCATCGGTCGGGTAGACGTGCCGCAGGAAGCCTTTGTCGCGGCGCTCAGCTCAGCGGATGAGGCCAAGGATAAGCCCAAAAAGTGAGCCCCGCTCAGCCCACTGGTGACCCGGCCCCGCGGGACGGGCGTCTGCCAGAATCCGTCCTGAAGAATGCCTCCGGGCGGACTTTCAGCCTGTATGTTCACGTTCCGTACTGCTCCATACGGTGTGGGTACTGTGACTTCAATACCTATGCCACGGATGATTTCGGCGATGGCGTCGGACGCCTCACCTACGCACAGGACGCCTTGCGGGAACTCGATATCGCTCGCTCCATCTTGGAAGCTTCAGGAGTTGCCCCAAGACCCATGCATTCGGTGTTCTTCGGTGGCGGTACCCCCACCCGTATTCCTACGGAAGACCTCGTTGCCATATTTCAACGAGCTCAGGAGGTATTTGGGCTGGAAGACGGCGCCGAAGTCACGACCGAAGCGAACCCAGACTCCGTAGAACTAGAGGATCTCCAAGCCCTCAAAGAGGCAGGTTTCACTCGTGTCTCTTTCGGAATGCAATCTGCCGTTCCGAGGATCTTGAGTATCTTGGACCGAACTCACGAACCATCGAATGTTCCAAAGGTCGTGGAATGGGCCAAACAGGTCGGCCTCGAGGTCTCGGTGGATCTGATATCCGGGGCGCCGGGCGAAACGCTGGAGGAGTGGCGTACATCCGTAGAAGCGGCCATTAGCTACCGTCCGGATCATATTTCTGCCTATTCGCTCATCGTGGAGCCAGGAACCAAGTTGGCATCGCAAATCGCTCGGGGTGTCTATTCTGAGGTCGACGACGACCAGCAGGCCGACATGTACCTTCTCGCGGACGAGCTCCTGCACTCGGCAGGATACGAATGGTACGAGGTGTCTAACTGGTCACGGACGGACTCGACGAGGTCCCGGCACAATCTGGCCTATTGGAAGAACCAGGATTGGTGGGGGATCGGCCCTGGAGCGCACTCTCACGTCAATGGCGTGCGGTGGTGGAATATCAAACATCCCCTTCCGTACGCGCAGCGGGTCCGCCAAGGGGACTCGCCGGCGATAGCGAGGGAGATCCTCGATGCCGATACTCGCTACATGGAGACGATCATGCTCGCGGTGCGGATTCGCGAGGGGCTGGAAACTCATAAGGTCCGCCCCGAAGGTCGAGACCAGACGCACTGGTTGGCGCAGCAAGGACTCCTCGAGCGGGAGGCGCTGGAGAGAGGCGTAATCAGGCTGACGCGTCAGGGCAGGCTCTTGGGCGACGCCGTTGTTCGGGATCTTCTCGTCTGATGGCGCCCTAGCCTGGGCCGAGAATCAGCCGTGGAGACGGCTCAGCGGGAGCGGCGTCGGGAAACCCAATCGAGGGCCCGAGTGTTCCACCGATATTGGTACGGGTTGCCGCGATTCACGTGAATTCCGGCGATGAGTGCGGAAACGGCAAGGTAAACCCAGACGATGGCTGCAATGAGCCCGAAGAGCCAGCCGATTCCGGGTACCACGGACAATGCCACGCACACCACGATGACAATCGACGGAACGAGAGTGAAGTTCAGTGCTTCGCGAGCTTCTTGGGCCGTAAATCGGCCACGAGCGCGAAGGGTCGCATAGATGATGGCCGACGGAACGCACCCGACGACCCCGCCGAAATGAGCCATGGTGGCCATCGAACGGTCGTCTTTAACGCTCAAGGGCTGCGGCGTCGCCGATACTCCCTCGAACGGTGGTTTCTGCTTGGTGCTCGTGGTCGTCAAAAACTCGCCTTTTCTGCCGAACCTGTCGTTCATTGCGTCACACAATACTTGTACCGATGATACCGGTGTTGAGGATGCTCCGGTACATGCTCATCGACACCATTCCATGTCCATCATCAACTTGCCAGCAACCAACGCCCGCTAAGTCACGAGGCGCTTGCCGGTGGCTCCGTCAGGAAATCGATAATGTGTTCTACCGGTCCGAGAATACCCGGATCGAGGTCTGAGTATGTGTTGACACTCGATAGTATCTTCTTCCAGGCGATTGCGCGTTGTGCGGGCGTGGAATGTGGCCAACCAATTCGCTGGAGAATCCCGGTTTTCCAATCTTCGCCACGGGGCACGGTCGGCCATACATCGAGTCCGACGGTTGCGGGTTTCACGGACTCCCAGACGTCTACGTACGGGTGCCCCACGAAGAGCACATTGCTGCGGGCGCCAGGCAGGCGCATTGCTTCTTCCGCAAGTTTGGACTCTTTGCTTCCGGGGACAAGGTGGTCCGCGAGGACGCCGAGCCGTCGTTGAGAGTTCGGTTGAAATTCGCGGATGTAATCGGCGACGTGGTCCAGTCCATGAAGGGGCTCGACCACAATGCCTTCGATGCGGAGGTCTTCACCCCAGACCTTCTCGATGAGTTCCGCGTCGTGGAGACCCTCGACGACCATGCGAGAGGCGCGCGCCGTTCGAGCCTTCGCTCCGTGAACGGCAACCGACCCCGAACGGGTTCGTTGAGGAGCGTTCTTCGTGGGAGCCTGAGGCACGGTGAGTTTGACGGGTTCTCCCTCATAAAGAAATCCATAGCCCATAGGAAATTCTCGGACGGCGCCATGTCGGTCTTCGAGGCCGACCACGCGTTCACCGCCGATGGCTCGCAACGTGACAGCCGCACCAACCCATCCGCTCTGGACTTCTTCGATGACCATGCCGCGACGTACCTCAAGGATCTGAGGCTCGACCGGACGATGACTGATGCGGCCATCGCTGATGTCCTGGGGACCCCATCCGTATCGATCCATCGGTGCTCCTCACGGCTGTCTTATGACGTTGGCCTCGTGGCCAGTGGACAATATATCGCGGCCGCTCGCCGAGAGCTGATCGTGCCTCGTATATTTTCCGTGATCGGTTCTCGAGCGTAGACTTAGCAGACGGACTGGCCAAGTGCCAGACCTGGCCGGCACATCCATGGTTGAAGCATCGAGGAGGGGACGCACCCGTGAATCAGCCGCGACGTCTCGAAGTTCTCAGCGCCATTGTTGAGGACTACGTGCATTCTCGTGAGCCGGTGGGTTCCAAAGCTCTCGTGGAACGGCATAACTTGGGTGTGTCGAGCGCGACGGTGCGTAACGACATGGCTGCGCTGGAAGAAGCGGGAATGGTCACCGCGCCCCATGAAAGCGCAGGCCGTATCCCTACGGATAAGGGATACCGCGCCTTCGTCGACCAAATTTCTTCCATCAAGCCTCTCTCTGCCGCTGAGCGACGAGCCATCGCGAGTTTCCTCGATTCGACCGATGAAGTCGATCGAATGATGGAGAAGTCAGTGCGGTTATTGTCGCAATTGACGCGTCAGGTCGCATTGGTCCAATACCCCACGAAGACGGGTGCGAAAGTCCGCCACCTCGAGTTCGTGACCATGGCCCCTCGAATAGTTTTGGTCGTTCTGATTACCCATAGGGGAGGAGTCAGCCAACGCGCCGTCGAAGTGCCTGACGACGTGCCCGAAGAATTCGTCGTTCGGTTGAGGGCTAAGTTCCTCGACAAGGTGTTGGATCGCTCCGTCGGTGACCTCGAACAGCCCTTGGTATCCGCGGTAGCGGAATCCGATCCGCTGTATCGTGAAACTTCGAGCCTGCTGGCGGCCACCGTCGCCATCCTGGGCCGCGGAGAACAAGAAGAACGACTCGTGATGGCTGGAACGTCCTACCTCGCGGAATCGACCGAAGACTTTACTCGAAGCATCGCCCCCATTCTCGACGTCTTGGAGGAGCAAGTGGTGATGTTGAGATTGTTATCGGAAATCGACAACGATGCCCGTGGGGTCTCGGTGCGAATTGGCCACGAGAATGCGGAGACCCCACTCTCCGATGCCTCGGTCGTGGCAACGGGCTACGGGCCCGACCTCGCATCGAAGCTCGGAGTCGTGGGACCCACACGCATGGATTATCCAGGCACCATGTCCGCCGTGAGGGCCGTGGCTCGATATCTCTCCCGAATTTTGCACGAGTAAAAACCCAGCAGCTTTACATCGTAGAAACGTGGAATCCACGCGGCATCTGGCCGCAGATTAAGGAACTTCAGTGAGCGATCATTACCAGACTCTCGGCGTTTCCAGAGACGCTAGCCCGGAAGAAATCAAGAAGGCCTACCGCAAGAAAGCACGGACCCTTCACCCAGACGTGAACCCCTCGCCTGAAGCGGCAGAGGAGTTCAAGCGCGTGTCACACGCCAATGATGTCCTCTCGGACCCGGAGAAACGCCGGATCTATGACGCGACCGGAAACGAAAACGGTACGAACACCGGTTTCGGTGGAGGGTTCCCGGGATCTGGTGGAGGTTTCGGTTTTTCCGATATTTTCGAGACTTTTTTCCAAGGCGCAGGTTCGCCTCGCGGCCCAGAAAGCAGGGTCCGTCAGGGCCAAGATGCCTTGATCAACGTTCGCGTATCTCTCCAGGATGCGGTCTTCGGCACCGAAAAGGAGATCACCGTGGACACTGCGGTGACGTGTTCGGTGTGCGCCGGCCACGGGACGGAAAAGGGAACCGAACCCGAAACCTGTACCGTATGCCACGGTCAGGGTCACATCCAGCGCCAGGTTCAGTCGATCCTGGGCAATGTCGTGACGACCGCAGAGTGCCCCAGCTGTAGGGGATTTGGCACCGTTATTAAGCATCCCTGCCAGGAGTGCTACGGCGAAGGACGCGTGCGCCAGCGCAAGCCCCTCACGCTCAAGATTCCGGCGGGCGTTTCCACAGGAACGCGTATCCGCTTGAGTGGCCAAGGCGAGGCCGGTACCGGTGGTGGCCCGAACGGGGACCTGTATGTCGAGATTCGTGTTGCTCCAGATGAAACCTTCACCCGTGAAGGCGATGACTTGCATGCCCGCATGACGGTCCCCATGACCGCCGCTGCTTTGGGCACGACCATTTCCCTGAATACCTTCGACGGACCTCAAGATGTGAGCGTCAAGGCAGGAACCCAAACGGGGCAGACCACAACCTTGCGTGATCTCGGTGTGAGCAAGCTTCGAGGTTCAGGGCGAGGAAACATCGTCGTACATTTCGAGGTAGAAACCCCGACCAAACTCAGCGAAGAGGAGCGGGATCTGCTCCGTCGTCTGGCGGAACTGCGTGGTGAAGAATCGCCGGTCGGTGAAACCGTCCAGAATTCCGGTCACGGATTCTTCTCGCGACTTCGCGACAAATTTCAAGACTAGGCGCATCACATGACACGCCCGGTTTTCTACGTTGACCCTGGTGACCTTGAAGGTCGCGCCCTCGGAGACTCCATGTCGTTGGGTGGCTCCGAGGGGCACCACGCCAAGAACGTCAAGAGGATCACGACGAATGAGTCGATCGACCTGGTCGACGGCCGCGGACATCGCGCCGTTTGCACCGTGACATCTGTGGAAGCGGATGGATTGAGGCTGACGCTTGCTTCGGAGGTGAACTCGGACCCCGCGTCGGGCATCGTCCTCGTGCAGGCTTTGGCCAAGGGCGACCGCGATCTGATGGCTGTCGAGATGGCGACCGAACTGGGTGCGTCGGCCATCGTGCCGTGGCAGGCAGAGCGGAGCATCGTCCGATGGAAGGGAGACCGGGCAGCTAAAGCCCATGCCAAGTGGGTCAAGACGGTGGAAGCGGCGGCCAAACAGGCGCGCCGCTCCTTAGTCCCCAGGGTCGAACCATTGCACAGCACGCGTCAGCTGACGAATATTCTGGGGCCGGGCGACTCGATGTTCATTCTTCATGAAGAGGCACAGGTCGCTCTAACAACCGTTACGGCCCGAGAGAACGATGACTCGGGAACTGTGTTCCTCGTGGTCGGGCCAGAGGGTGGCATTGGAGCGGACGAAGCGTCCATGCTCGAGGCCGCTGGCGGCCAATGCGTTCGACTCGGATCGGAAATTCTGCGGAGCTCGACCGCTGGCGCCGCAGCGATGTCGGTACTCCATGCGATCCGAGGTTCCTGGGATTAGACGCGCTATCGGCCTTTGACGGTGAACGTGTGGTCGTCAGTGATGCTGATGTCGTGACCCTTGACCGCGAAACTGGGATCCCTGAGGTCTTCGGTCCGGATATACATGCGAATGGTGTATTTCCCTGTGGGGAGTGACTTGCTGAACTGAATTTCCTGAAGCCCATCGTCCTGTTCGGAGAGATTCTCCTCGCCGGATGCCACCACGTCGTCGTTGGTTTTGATATCCCAATACACCTTGGACGCAATATTCGAAGCCACCATCTTGACGCTGAAGGTCGACGTGGTCTGTTCGTCTTGACTGGGATCAATGATCCACAGGGGAGCGGCTGCAGCCTTGTCTCGGGTCATCGGGCTTCCAAGCGTTTGCCCCCCCAAAGGTGAACCCCCGTCGTCCGTCGACCAGAATGACCACCTTAGTATCGGGGCCCGCTTTGCCGATTCCGGCGACGGCGGCGGCAGCCGTTGCTGTATAGATCAACTGTTGGATGGCCATCCGAGCCTCGGTAGGGGTAGCCGCCATATTGAACATGTCGGGGGAGACGTCAACGGTCAGCGTTCCCGTCGCCGACATAGACGACCCAACGCGACTCGCGGGCTTCCACGCGGAGTGATAGTCGCCGTCTCGCGGATGAGTTTTTGACAGCATGGCAATGGTCGTGGACACGATGTCGCCGCTGGGCGCCGCATCCTCAGCCTGATAATTGCTGTATTCACGGAAGAGATACGAAGAATTCGACGTCTGGCCCACCCAATACAAGGGGACTTTCAAATCGCTGGGCGACGGCGCGGATGTCGGTTGTTGTGACTCTTGGGATTGGCTGGCCTTATTCGCGGCGTCGAGAACGCCGCATCCACTCAGGGAAGTGGCGATAGCGATCAGGATGACGACGGCCCCTGCCGTTGATCGCCGGCCTCGTCTCGCCATCGCTATCCCTCTCCACCTGAAACCGTCCGATCACGGATCTTTCAATTCTTCCCCGCACAGTCTACGTGGGCTTTCGTGCTCGTCGATCCCGAGGAGTCGGGAATTGGATGGAGACCAACAGATACTCGCGGTAGTCTGGAAAGAAGAGATGGGCTCGAGAAGTCTCGGATCCATATTTCGCACAGGAGAGGTTTTCCCACATTTGACCACCGCATCTACGCCGGGGCTATCGCGACCGTTATCCGTGTCTCGGACCTATTCATTCAAGAGCCGCGAGTCCATGGTTCAGGTTTTAGGCCCCCAGGATTCGTCCATCTTGGTGATTGAACGTGCGTTTTCGGACGTATCCTTTGGGCTCAAAGGCCTGGGTGTCTCGGTTTCCGGACCATCGGCGCAGGTAGATCTTGTGATCCGCTTGTTGGAAGAACTTGAGGTGCTCGCCGGACAAGAAGTTCGCATCACAGCGGAAGTTGTCAAACGGCTGGTGGACCTCCTGGTGAAAAATATGGCCACGGCGAGCCCCACCATGTCGCAAAATATTTTGTCTTCCCGGGGACGAAAGATCCGCCCCAAAACTGTCAACCAGTCAGCCTACGTGGACGCTATTGACAGCAATACGGTGACCTTCGGCATCGGTCCCGCGGGAACGGGCAAAACATATCTGGCAATGGCCAAGGCCGTTCAGGCTTTGCAAGCCAAAGAAGTTACTCGGATTATTCTGACTCGCCCAGCCGTAGAGGCGGGGGAGAGTCTCGGATTCCTGCCCGGTAGCCTCAACGAGAAGATCGATCCATACTTACGGCCGCTTTACGACGCCTTGCACGACATGATGGATCCCGAATCGATCCCTCGACTGATGGAGGCCGGAACCATCGAGGTTGCTCCGCTGGCCTATATGCGCGGTCGAACTCTCAATGATGCCTTCGTCATTTTGGACGAGGCACAAAATACCACCGTAGAACAGATGAAGATGTTCCTGACTCGGTTGGGTTTTGGCTCGAAGATGGTCGTCACCGGTGACGTCACTCAGGTTGATTTACCGACCGGATCTACCTCAGGTTTGCGACAGGTTCAACGGATCCTTGACGGTGTGGAAGATATTCATTTTGCTCGACTTCAGCCGGTGGACGTGGTGCGCCACCAACTGGTCAGCGATATCGTGACGGCGTATGGACGATGGGAAGAAGCCCAGCAGGCCGCGACGCAGCAACGCCATGACCGAAAAAACGCACCGACGGAAACCCGGAGTGATGGCGCATGAGCGACAGCACGAAAGATTCGGATGTGTCACTGCCGAATGTGACCATAGATGTCTCCTCGATGGAGGACCATTCGGACCAACCCGTCCTTGATGAGGCCACAATCCAGAATCTCGCCTCGCTCGTCGCTTTCAGCTTCACTCAACTCAAGGTAAAGGCCTCCACCGAACTCGGCATCGCCCTGGTGAGCGAAGCCGAGATGGAGCGCTTGCACCTGGATTGGATGGAGCTTCCTGGGCCGACCGATGTGATGTCGTTTCCCATGGACGAATTGACTCCGGGAACTTCGGAGCAGTGGGCCGAAGGCGCGCTAGGTGACATTGCACTTTGCGCGAGTGTGGCCGCACGCCAGGCCAAGGCGGCGGGACACAGCCTCTCGGATGAACTGTGCTTGCTTACAGTTCACGGTATTTTGCACTGTCTTGGCTTTGACCACGGAACTCCCGAGGAAGAGGCCGAGATGTTTGGAATTCAGCGAAGCATCTTGGAAGAATTTCTCGGTCATCCTGCACCCGTCGAAACGAGGCAATAACACCGCATGATCACGGCCCTTCTCATCGTCGTGACCGTGGCTTTGCTGGCGGTCGCTTTTGTCTTGACCGCCACAGAGTCGGCGTTTACTTACCTTCCCCGGCACGAGGCGGAAAAAGCCTCTCAGGCTGAAAGCCGCGCGAGCCTGCGTCGTGTCTTGGCCGACCCTCGTCCCTACATGCACGCTCTGCGGTTCGTGCGTATTCTGTGCGAATCGTTGGTCACGGTCACCCTGACCATCATGTTTTTGCGATTCATGCCGTGGATGTGGCTGGCCGCAGCTTGTGCCGTAGTGATCGCCACGGTTCTCGGTTTCGTCGTGATTGGGGTGACTCCTCGCCATGTCGGACGGGCGCACCCCCTCGCCGTCGTGACCAAGACGTCCGGACTCCTGCGATTCCTGACGGCGATTCTGGGCCCCGTTCCCCGACTCCTCATGCAAGGCGGTTCTGCGGTTTCTCCCGCGACGGAGGAAAATGCCGGCTTCTTCACAGAAGAGGAGCTCCGGGAATTTGTGGATCGGGCGAGTGGCAATGACGTCCTCGAAGACAACGAAGCGGCCATGTTGCACTCGATCTTCGACCTTGATGACACGCGGATCCGTTCGGTGATGGTTCCTCGGACCGACACCGTGACCTTTGATCTGGACGACACATTGGACAATGCGTTGAACCTTTTCCTCCGGTCGGGCTATTCCCGAATCCCGGTGATGGGCGAAGATTTCGACGACGTCCGGGGATTTCTCTACCTCAAGGATGTCGCCGAGGCCATGTTCAACACGTCTGCTACTCAGAATCAGCCCACTGTCACGTCGCTGTTGCGGCCCGCTCGTTTTGTGCCGGAGTCGCAAAAGGTTTCGGAGCTGCTACCCATCATGCAGCGTGAAGGAACCCATGTGGCCATCGTGGTCGACGAATACGGTGACACCGCAGGGTTGGTGACATTGGAAGACCTCATTGAAGAACTCGTGGGAGAAATCGTCGATGAATACGATGCCGCCGAACCCGAGGTAACGCCCGAAGGCGACGCATACAGAATCTCGGCTCGAACGAGCATCAGCGACCTCGGTGAACTCTTCGACATGGATCTTGAGGACGACGACGTCGAGTCCGTGGGAGGGCTCCTCGCAAAGGCGCTAGGACGGGTCCCGATCGTTGGGTCCAGCGCGGAGATCTACGGAATTGGTCTGAAGGCAGTTAAACTGGAGGGACGTCGAAATCGCGTGGGGACGATCCTCGTCTGGCGCGAGTCGGCTCCCAACCATAACGAGGCGCACACAGCCTCGGAGGAGCACTAAATGGAATTTGCCACGGTCCCCGAGGACTTTGTCGCGGGATTCGCGGTTTTGGTCGGTAGGCCCAACGCTGGAAAATCGACTTTAACCAATGCCCTGGTAGGCCGAAAAGTCGCGATTACGTCGAATCGTCCCCAGACCACACGACATACCATTCGTGGAATCGTTCACTCCAAACATTCCCAGTTGATTCTGATCGACACTCCCGGACTTCACCGTCCGCGGACACTTTTGGGTGAGCGCCTCAATGATCTTGTTGCGGAGACGCTCGCCGAAGTCGATGTGATCGGTTTTTGTATTCCCGCGGATGAAAAAATTGGCCCGGGGGATCGCTACATCGCATCGCAACTTGCAGCCGCTGGCAATAAGCCCATCGTCGCTATCGTGACCAAATCGGACAAAGTGACCCCGGACAAGCTCGCCGAGCAGCTTGTCGCCGTCTCCGAATTGGGCCATGAGGTCATGACGGCCGAACGCAAAGCCCGCCAAGAGCGATTAGAGCGTCGTGCGGCTAAGGGCGGCAAGGCACGAGCGAAGGGCTGTTCTGAATTGTTCTCGGGCGACACCCAACGCTCGGAGGCCAGTCGGGGTGACAACGACGGCGGCGGAGGCTGGGCCGACGTTATTCCCGTTTCCGCGGTCCAGGAGTTCCAGGTCGAACAGGTGGGAGAAGTCCTCAGCTCACACTTGCCCGAGTCCCCTCCGTTGTACCCAGATGGCGACCTGACGGATGAGCCCGAAGCCGTAATGGTTGGGGAACTCGTGCGTGAGGCCGCATTGGAAGGCGTCCGGGATGAACTTCCTCACTCCGTCGCTGTCACTGTCGAAGAAATGATGGATCGTGAGGATCGTCCAGAAGACGACCCCATGATTGATGTGCACGTGAACCTCTATGTAGAACGCGACTCTCAGAAGGCCATCATCATCGGCAAACGTGGCGCCAGATTGCGCGACATTGGTACCACGGCCCGCCAGGGCATTGAAGCACTTCTCGGGACCAAGGTGTATCTGAGCATCCATGTGAAGGTCGCTAAGGACTGGCAACGTGACCCTCGCGCCTTAAGGCGCTTGGGCTTCTGACCGGAAATGCAATAGTGCGCGCCGTGGACGGACATTTGTCCTCCCCGGCGTTGTCACGCATAGAATGAACGAAATTTTACGGTAGCCCACTTTCGAGAGGATCCATCTGTGACGCATGCGCCGGAAACGTCTGAAGACAGCCAGGCCACGTCTCTGACCCCCAGAGGGCGCCACTATCAAAACCGCGCCAGAAACTCCCGGCGGGGCATGTGGTTGGCTCTGTGTTGCGTTGGACTCCTCGTGGTCGTGCTGGGCGCCGGAGGTTTCGCGGCCATGAGGCTTCGGTCGAACGTGAGTACCGAAGCGCTGAACCTCGGCGACCAGATGAACGGCGGCTCCCAACTCGCCGACGGCCCCCTCGATATTTTGGTCATTGGCTCCGACACTCGGTCTGGAAATAACTCCAATTATGGGAGTGCGAGCGACGAGGAATCGGGTGCTCGCTCAGACGTCATGATGCTGATGCAGATCAGCGAAGACCACAAGAACGTCAACGTTCTTTCGTTCCCTCGGGACCTGATGGTCGATATTCCACAGTGCAAGGGCTCCGACGGAAAGGTTTATCCGGCCGAACAGGATACCCAGATCAACGAATCGCTGACCAACGGTGGACCCGGTTGCACGGTGGCGACGATCAATAAACTCACAGGCGTCAACGTCGATCACTTCATGCTGGTGGACTTCAACGCGGTAAAGCAGCTCAGCTCGGTGGTGGGCGGCGTCAACGTGTGCGTCAATAAGCCGATTAAGGATGAATATTCCGGACTTGACCTGCCCGCTGGACACTCCGACGTCGAGGGCGAGCAAGCTCTGGCCTTCCTGCGTTCCCGCCATGGTTTTGGTGATGGCTCTGACACCAGCCGCATTCAGGCCCAGCAGGGCTTCCTCGCGTCCTTGATGCGGAAGGTGAAGTCACAAGGAACGCTATCTAATCCGGGCAAGATGTACGGTATCGCGGAGGCTGTCACTCAGAACGTCACCGTGGATCAAGGATTTACTGATCCCGCGACCCTTGTGAGTGTCGGACGAATCTTGTCAGGCGTAGACCTGTCGAAGATTGTCTTCGCAACGGTTCCGACCGAGCCCTATACCTACGACCAGAACAAGTTGCAGCTCAGCGCGGACTCAGAACAGGTCTTCAAAACGTTGCAAAAAGATGGCTCCTTGGCCGACTCACAGGATGACAAGTCGCCTCAGCCCGATCAGTCCTCGACGGCGTCGATCGACCGCACCGTTCCGGTGTCGATGTCGAATGCGTCGGGTAAACAGGGTCGCGCCCAGGACTTGAGTTCGAATGTTGAACACTTGGGATACAGCAACGTGACGTACCAGGAGCTTGCGGATTCTTCCGATAAGACGACTATTCAGTACCCTGCCGGCTACCAGGATCAAGCCCAAGAACTTGCGAGCCACTTCGGTGTGGGGTCCACGGAGGTAGTTGAAACTGCGGGATTGTCTGGAATCAGTGTCACCGTTGGTAAAGATTTCACGTCGGGCGACACCGTGAAGAAGGACTCGTCGCAAAAGATCGTCGGGGGAGCGAACGGGCAGACGGCAGATCAGCAGACCTGTCAGCAGGCCTTCGAGTACTAATTCACGGGAACCATCTCAGAGGAGCTGCCGAGGCCCGGGTGTATCACGATGTGGACACCGGACGACTCGATGAATGTGAGTGCCGACACCGGTGGTAGCTTGGCACTCGTGAAACTGACGCGGTCTAACCTCCTCCTTAGGTGCCGTAGCGAGGCTTCGATCATCGAGTAGGCCGACACCTCGCTGCGGAGGATTGTCGCGCCGGCCTCAGTCTTCATCACCTCAAGGGAGAACACCTACGATGACTTTTCCGCAGAAACCTTCTGGCATGCCGATTCACAAGTACCGGCCTTTCCAGGAGGAGATCAACGTACAGTTGCCGGATCGAACCTGGCCCGACAAGGTTATGTCTCACGCCCCTCGCTGGTGCGCCGTGGACCTTCGTGACGGCAACCAGGCTCTGGTTGATCCCATGGATACTGACCGAAAATTGGCCATGTTCAAATTGCTGGTCTCCATGGGATACAAGGAGATCGAGGTCGGCTTTCCGGCTGCTTCTCAAACCGATTTCAATTTCGTACGTACCCTCATTGAAGATCGCCTCATTCCGGACGACGTCACCATTCAGGTCTTGGTGCAATGCCGTGAACATCTGATCGAGCGCACGTACGAGGCCATCGAGGGTGCTCCTTCGGCCATTGTTCACTTCTACAATTCAACGTCCGTGTTGCAGCGTCGTGTGGTTTTCCATCAGGATCAGGATGGAATCATGGACATAGCGCTCAACGGTGCTCGCTTGTGTACAAAATACGAGGAGCAATTGAGTACGTCGGTGCCCATTACCTACGAATATTCGCCGGAGTCCTATACGGGCACCGAGGTCGAATATGCGGCACGCGTGGCGAATGCCGTCACCCACGAGTTGGGTATTGGCGACGACCGGCAGGTCATCATCAACCTTCCGGCGACCGTCGAGATGGCCACCCCCAACGTATACGCTGACTCCATTGAATGGATGCACCGGCACCTGGACAACCGGGAGAATGTCATTCTGTCGCTTCATCCTCATAATGACCGAGGCACAGGGGTCGCAGCGGCGGAACTGGGGTACTTGGCCGGAGCCGATCGCATCGAAGGTTGCCTCTTCGGGAATGGGGAACGCACGGGCAACGTGGACCTGGTCACCTTGGGCCTGAATCTGCTGACTCAGGGAATTGATCCGCAGATTGACTTTTCCAATATCGATGAGATCCGTCAGACCGTCGAGTACAGCAATCAGATCAAAGTCCACGAACGTTCCCCATATGGCGGCGACCTGGTCTTTACCGCATTTTCCGGTTCGCACCAGGACGCGATCAAAAAGGGCTTCGACGCTATGGCGGCCGACGCGAAGCAAGCCGGCAAGGATATCGACGAGATGGAATGGGCCGTACCGTACTTGCCGATCGATCCGCAAGACTTGGGCCGAAACTATGAGGCTGTCATTCGGGTGAATTCGCAGTCAGGCAAGGGCGGCGTCGCCTATCTGCTGAAGCAGCAGAAAGGCCTGGATATGCCCAAGCGCGCTCAAGTTGAATTCTCGAAGGTCGTTCAAAATCGAACTGACAGCGAGGGTGGAGAGATCACGAGCGTGGCATTGTGGGACATCTTCAAGGATGAGTACCTGCCTGCTCGTGAAGAGCGTGGAGAACCGCGTTGGGGTAAATTCCGTATCGCGAAGATGTCCACGGAAGCAACGGAAACGGGCGATACGACCCTGAAGCTCAAATTGGACGTCAACGGTCGTGAAATCGAGCGTTCAGGTGTGGGTAATGGCCCGATTGACGCATTGACGCGCATCCTTGGGCATGAAGGGGTCGATGTCCGTGTGATGGACTACTCCGAACATGCGCTCTCGGCCGGCGAATCCGCTCAGGCCGCCAGCTACGTGGAAGTGGCGGTGAAGGACAGGGTCTTGTGGGGCGTCGGAATCGATGCAAACACGACTCGTGCCGGACTCAAGGCCCTGATTTCGGCGGTCAACCGAGCATTGCGCTGATCCGGACAGGCTTGGTCTGGTCCGCCTCGACGACGTCGTGCAGGCGCCCCGAAGCGGACCAGACCGAACGCCGTGGTCAGGCGTGAAATAATCATGAAGTGCCTACCACCACTGCAGCGTCTCGGAGCTACCGGGATACCCTCATCGTTCTCAGGACGTATCCGCTGGGGGAATCGGATCGAATCGTCGTGGGTTTATCGGCCCATCACGGACTGATTCGGACAGTCGCCAAAGGCGTTCGGCGCAGTACATCGAAGCTGGGTGCCCGGCTCGAGCCTTTTATGATCAGCGATGTGTCCCTGGTTTACGGACGCAATTTGGATACCGTGACGCAAGCGGTCACCCGTAAGGCCTATGCGGCCCCCATCGTCGCCGACTATGTCGCCTACACACACGCGGTCGGCATCGCTGAGGTTGCCGAATACCTGGCACAGGCCGATGAAGAAACGGGACATCAGCTCTACAATCTCACGGCGGGCGCTCTCTCCGCTTTGGCCCGATCGGCCCACGAAGTCTCCGATATCTTCAACTCCTTTCTGATTCGAGCCATGAAAATTGGTGGTTGGTATATCGAGACCGAGCGCTGTGTTCGATGTGGTTCCGAGGACAACCTCCGCGCGTGGAGCATGGCTGGGGGCGGGCTTGTTTGCGATTCTTGTGCGCAAGCGGGCGACCGGCCGCTATCGGCTGCCGCAGTGGCCTACTTTCAGTCGGTCGCTCGGGGAGATTGGGAATCCCTTGATTCCGTCCGGAACAGCGAGGTGGCCAACAAGGTCGGGGACCTCCTCCAACGTTATGTACAGTGGCACGTGGAACGGGAGTTCCGCTCGTTCGCGTTGCTCGAAAGGAATTGATGGTGGTTCTAGCGCCATATCCTCACCCGTCGGGGCAACAGGCTCCCGAGATCCCGCAGAAGTTCATTCCACAACATGTCGCCGTTGTCATGGACGGAAATGGCCGGTGGGCCAACGAGCGAGGCCTGCCCCGAAATGAAGGCCACAAAGCGGGTGAACGTGCACTGCTCGATGTCGTCGCCGGTGCCATTGAGATGGGAGTGCCGGTCGTCAGCGCGTACGCCTTTTCCACGGAAAACTGGAAACGTTCGCTCGACGAGGTCAGCTTCCTCATGCGATTCTGCGGCGACGTCCTGGAACGGCAGCTGGAAACCCTCAAGTCGTGGGGTGTGCGTATTCGCTGGGCCGGCCGACGGCCGAAATTGTGGAAGTCCGTCATCCGGCAACTAGAAATTTGCGAACGGGAGACGCAAGGCAACACCGTGTGCACGCTCGTGATGTGCGTGAATTATGGTGGGCGTGCCGAAATTGCCGATGCCGCTGCCAGAATCTCCAGTGATGCGGCGCAAGGGGTCATTAAACCGGGGCAGATATCGGAAAAAACCTTTGCCAAGTACCTGTATGCTCCGGAACTGCCCGACGTGGACATGTTTCTTCGGACCTCCGGGGAACAGCGATTCTCGAATTTCCTCTTGTGGCAAAGTGCGTACGCGGAAATGGTTTTCATGGATGTTCTCTGGCCCGACGTCGACCGCTTGGTGTTGTGGAAGGCGATTGAGGAATACGCGCGTCGTGATCGCCGGTATGGTGCGGCGGTCGATGCGGTTTCGGGCTAATCCCCGCGACGCAAAACCTCAAGTTTAGATAGATGGTTAAATCGTCAGGACAACGACCAGGAGTCAGGGTGCCCAGAATCTACCCCACTTTTTTCAAGATCGTTTTCTCCGGAATGGACGCCGAAAAGGCACATTCGTGGGGATTCACGGGAATCAAAGCCTTTCGGGCCTGGGGCCTCTCCAAGGTTCTACGCCGAGCTCTGGCCCCCGACCCTCGACTCAAGACCGAGGCTTTGGGAATGACCTTTCCGTCCCCGTTTGGGTTGGCCGCCGGCTTCGACAAAGGAGCTACCGGCGTCAATGCGTTAACCGACCTCGGATTCGGGCACGTGGAAGTCGGTACGGTCACGGGACAGGCTCAACCGGGGAATCCGCGGCCTCGACTCTTTCGCCTCATCGAGGATCGGGCCGTCATCAATCGAATGGGATTCAATAACGACGGTGCGGATTCCATAGGACCACGGCTCGCATCGGTTCACGCTGATCTCTGGCACGATCACCGTGACGGAACTCGTCCCGTCGTCGGGGTCAACATCGGCAAAACTAAAAAAGTCGCCCTCGACGACGCCGTTGAGGATTACCTCCACAGCGCCAGAACTCTCGCGCCGCAAGCCGACTATCTTGTGGTTAATGTCAGTTCGCCGAATACCCCCGGGCTCAGGGACCTTCAGCACATCGAATCCCTGCGACCATTGTTGACGGAGGTCGGGAAGGCCGCCGACGACGCCGCACGCCGCCACGTACCCTTGCTCGTTAAGATTGCCCCGGACCTGACGGACGAGGAGATCGCTGCCATCGGAGATCTCGCCCTAGACGTGAATCTCGACGGAATCATTGCGACGAATACCACCATCGAGCGTCAGTCCTTAGGTCTTCGTTCTACTCCCGACGAAATTGCCCACTGTGGCGCAGGCGGTCTGTCCGGTGCCCCGTTGCGCGAACGGTCTCTCGCCGTCTTAAAAATGCTGCGACAACATGTCGGTTCAGAGATGACGATCATCTCTGTCGGAGGGGTGAGTACTGCGGAGGACGTTCAAGAACGGTTAGATCACGGTGCGAATCTAGTCCAGGGGTATACGGCCTTTCTCTACGAAGGGCCGTTCTGGGCCGCAAGAATCAATCGCGGACTGGCAAAGTTTCGACGCCGTCAGGGTCGACCCTGAGGGAAAGCGAGTAACGCAAAAGGCACGGATCGAGTTCCTCTATGGAGGAATCGGTCCGTGCCTTTCTGTGATGTCGAGGGCCTCTAGGAAGGGAACTCGCCGCGTCTGACCATGGGCTTGGGCATGCGCAATTTCCTGATCATCATGACCCGGTTGAAGACGTACATGCCGGAGCCTGGCTCGGCGGAACCAAATTTCTCGACGACGACTCGCTTGAGTTTGCGCCACAAAATGAAAAAGTCCAATACCCAAATGGCGATGAAGATCCACATGACCCAAATCGTGTACTGCTGGATATGTAGCGGCATGAGGAGGCCGATGATGAATATCGCGAGCAGCACGATGATGAAATAATCACCGATATTGAATCGGGCATCAACATAGTCTCGAAGGAATCGGCGTTGAGGGCCACGGTCTTTGATCGGCAAGTAACGGTCATCGCCTGTTCGCATGGCTTCGCTCTGACGCTGTCGCGCTTCTTGTGCGGCAAGCCGCTGCTTTTCCTTGGCAAGTTTTCGATCATCAGGGACCAACGGCCGTTTACGGGCCTGTTCACGTTCCTTGCGCGTGGGAGTTGGGCGGCCCTTTCCCTGTTGCGTATGCGCTTCGGCTTCAGTCATCGAAGGCGATGACTGATCCTCTGCGGCGTTGTCATGGGAGGTTTTCTTCTTGCTTCCGAACACTCCTTCAGGATACGTGAAACTCGTAGCTATTACCGTCAGTAGCTGGGGGAGTCCTAGAGTGGCTCTCACAACCTAGATCCCGGCACACCCTGGAAAGCGTGAATATATGCCTAATCCTCAAGTTGAAATTGAAGTCAAGAATTCCGTAGACAGCCGCTTCTCTTCGGCGCTGGAAACCCTGAAACGGCTCGTCGCCATTCCGTCGGTCGCGTGGGAGAGTCACGATCTGACGAAGGTACGAGAGAGCGCCGAAGCCGTCAAGGAACTCGCGCGAGAGGCAGGGTTCGACGAAGTCGAGATTTTGACGGCGCAACAACCAGATGGTCGGGACGGCATGCCGGCGGTCGTCGCTCACAAGAAGCCGAGCCCTGGATATCCCACGGTCTTGCTGTACGCGCATCACGATGTGCAACCGGTGGGTGACGGTGCCGATTGGAACACGGATCCTTGGGCCGCCACGGAGATCGGGGACCGTCTGTACGGCCGTGGCGCCGCCGACGACAAGGCGGGTGTCATGACCCACCTGACGTCGGTTGCGGCAGTTCAAGAAGTTTGTGGTGACGACCTTGGCCTAGGCATTACTCTCTTCATCGAAGGTGAGGAAGAAGCAGGTTCTCCGAGCTTCAAGAACTTCCTGCAAACCTACCGTGACAAGCTTGAAGCGGATGCCATCGTCGTCGCTGATTCCTCGAATTGGCGGGCCGGCGTGCCCGCTCTGACCACGAGTTTGCGTGGTGTTATTTCGGGAACTATCACCGTCAGAACCTTGGATCACGCATTGCACTCAGGAATGTTTGGCGGTCCGGTCGTCGATGCCAATACAGCCATGGTGCGTCTACTGGCCTCCCTTCATGACGACAAAGGGTCGGTGGCCGTCGAGGGGCTTGTGCGGGGCGATGAGCCGAGCCTGACCTATGAGGAATCAGACTTTCGGAAGGATGCCGGCACGCTTCCCGAAGCGCCGCTGACGGGTGTCGGAAGTGTGGCCTCGCGACTGTGGCAACAGCCTGCCCTGTCGATCATCGGCATGGATGTCACTCCCGTGGATCAGTCATCTAATACGATGGCCGCCACCGCACGTGCCCGCGTGAGCCTTCGAGTTCCCCCGGGGCAAGATCCCGAGAAAGCTCACCGCCTCTTGTCGGAGCACGTGAGCAAGCATGCTCCGTGGGGAAGCGAGGTCGATTATGAAGCGGGGGAGGCGGGTCAGCCCTTCGAGGCCGACGTCACCAGCGAAGCCGCCGAAGCAGTCCTGGGTGCCATGCGCTCAGCGTGGTCCACAGAGCCCGTGTTGATGGGAATGGGTGGGTCAATTCCCTTTGTCGCCTCGCTCGTCGAAACTTTTCCCCAGGCTTCCATCCTCATTACTGGCATCGAAGACCCGGATACCCGAGCGCATAGTGCCAATGAATCGTTGTATATCCCGGACTTCCAGCGAGCTATTGTCTCCGAAGCGTTGTTCTTGACCCATATGAATAAGAAGGGCCAATAGACCCTGCTTGCACCGTCACGTCGTTGATTCGGTCCCGCAAAGTCGTTGGAATACGACCGTCAAGCACGGCGTTACACTGAACTGAGACCAATGTCAGGGCTCCTCGAGGAGCAGAAAGGCCGGTGTGATGATGACTGTAGCCCCGGAAACCACCACGGAATTGCCTACTCATGGCGTGAACTTGACCGATGGTGCGGCCGAGAAAGTACGTGCTCTGCTGGAACAGGAAGGTCGCACCGATCTTCGTTTGCGAGTTGCCGTTCAGCCCGGCGGATGCTCTGGCCTGATCTATCAGCTCTATTTCGACGAGCGCGTTCTCGACGGCGATGCTGTCCGCGATTTCAATGGCGTAGAAGTGATCGTGGATCGCATGAGTACGCCGTATCTCGAGGGCTCAACTATCGATTTCGAAGACACGATCCAGAAGCAGGGCTTTTCGATTGATAACCCGAATGCCCAAGGCTCGTGCGCATGTGGAGACTCATTCCACTAAGTGACATAGATCGCGCTTGAGTGGCTCGTAATATGGCCCGGACCTTGGCAAAGCCTGAGAGTCCGGGCCATTTGCGTGTGGAGCGCACCAAATCAGGGCCTCAGGAGTCCACATCGCGCTCATGTCGCGGAACCGTTCAAAGCATGAAACCGGGTACTGTGGTGACACAGTGTCAGCGGGAATCCGCAGGTGCGAGTAAGCTGGCTCTAAGATAGAGGTGACCGGCCCGTCCAGGATTTTCGCCTGGGCCACCGTTTTCATCACACGCACGCATAGAAGAGGAAGGGCAGTCTGTGAGTTCGCAGAACCGAACCGGTAGCAGCCGCGTTAAGGGCATCGTTGCCGTTGGCGCGACCGCCGCCGCCACGCTGCTGTTGACGGGTTGTTCGGAGACCGCCGAAAACGGCTTCTTGCCAACTAAGCGCGGTACGACGGACAACGTCGACACGATCATGGATCTTTGGATTGGCTCCTGGATCGCTGCTCTCGCGGTCGGCCTGGTGACTTGGGGCTTGATGCTCTGGTGCATCATCGCCTACCGTCGCCGCAAGGGCGAGACCGGCTACCCCCGCCAGCTTGGATACCACCTTCCGCTGGAAATCATGTACACGATCATCCCGATCATCCTGATTGTCAGCCTCTTCTCGTTCTCCGACCGTGCCGAGCGTTCCGTTGATGCACGGTGGGACCATCCGGGAGTCACCGTTGAGGTTTACGGCAAGCAATGGGCTTGGGACTTCAATTACCTGGATAGCAACACGTACACCTCGGGAACGCAGGGTCACCTCGATGGCAAGCCTGGCGTGGAGAATTCCCTTCCGACCCTTTACCTGCCGGAGAACACCGAAGTTGAGCTCCAGCTGAAGTCTCGCGATGTCAACCACTCGTTCTGGGTACCGGCCTTCTTGCAGAAGATCGACACGATCCCGGGACAGACCAACTACATGGACTTCAAGACCGGCGGGCCTGGCGACTACCAGGGTAAATGTGCCGAGCTCTGCGGTGAGTACCACTCGGAGATGCTTTTCAATGTGAAGGTTGTTTCCAAGTCCGACTACGACAAGCACATGCAGGAACTCAAGGACCAGGGCAATAACGGACGCCTCGGTGATGAGTACAACCGCAATCCCACCAAGAACGAATCGAAGTAGGGGAGTACCGGTGTCTACACTCGAGTATTCAGCTGAAGAATCAACGGTTGCTCAACGTACCGTTCCTCGCTCGCGAGGCCGGATCATTGTCAGCTGGTTGACCTCGACCGACCACAAGACGATCGGGTACATGTACTTGATCGCCTCCATCACGTTCTTCCTGCTCGCTGGCATCATGGCGCTCGTCATGCGCTTGGAGTTGTTCCAGCCAGGAATGCAGATCCTTGAGACCAAGGATCAGTTCAACCAGCTCTTCACCATGCACGGCACGCTGATGTTGCTGATGTTCGGAACGCCGGTGTTCGTTGGGTTCGCCAACGTCATCGTTCCGCTTCAGCTGGGCGCGCCTGACGTGGCGTTCCCTCGCCTCAATGCGTTGGCGTTCTGGTTCTTCTTGTTTGGTTCACTCGTCGCTATCTCGGGCTTCATCACCCCGCAGGGCGCTGCATCGTTCGGTTGGTTCGCATACGCACCACTGAACTCGACGACGTACAGCCCCAGCGTGGGCGGTGACCTTTGGGTCTTCGGACTCGCCCTCCAGGGCTTCGGCACCATCATGGGCGGCGTCAACTTCATCACGACCATTCTGTGCATGCGCGCACCGGGTATGACGATGTGGCGTATGCCCGTCTTCACCTGGACCACCCTGATCACGGCAATTCTGCTGATCATGATCTTCCCGCCGCTGGCTGCAGCTCTGTTTGCCCTCGGTATGGATCGACGACTGGGCGGCCATATCTTTGACGCCGAAAATGGTGGCGCGATTCTCTGGCAACACCTCTTCTGGTTCTTCGGCCACCCAGAGGTGTATGTGCTGGCCCTTCCATTCTTCGGTGTGGTCTCGGAAATCATTCCCGTCTTTTCTCGCAAGCCGATCTTCGGTTATAAGGGACTGGTTTACGCGACGATTTCGATTGCTGCCCTTTCCGTGACGGTGTGGGCGCACCACATGTACGTGACCGGTGCCGTGATGCTTCCGTTCTTCTCGTTCATGACGATGATGATCGGGGTGCCCACGGGCGTGAAGTTCTTCAACTGGATCGGAACGATGTGGCAAGGGTCCATGACGTTTGAAACGCCTCTGCTGTGGGTGTTCGGCTTCTTGCTGACCTTCCTCTTCGGTGGCGTCACCGGCATCATCTTGGCTACGCCGCCGCTGGACTTCCATCTGTCCGATTCGTACTTCGTGGTGGCTCACTTCCACTACACGGTCTTCGGTACGGTCGTGTTCTGCATGTTCGGTGGCCTGTACTTCTGGTGGCCGAAGTTCACCGGCAAGATGCTCAATGAGCGTCTCGGGAAGATTCACTTCTGGTTGCTGTTCGTGGGCTTCCACGCCACGTTCCTCATCCAGCACTGGCTCGGTGTGGACGGCATGCCCCGTCGTTACGCGGACTACTTGCCGGAGGACGGCTTCACCTGGATGAACCAGTTCTCGACCATCGGCGCCATGATCCTCGCGCTGTCGATGTTGCCGTTCTTCTGGAACGTTTACATCACCACCCGAAATGGCAAGAAGGTTGAAGTGGACGATCCGTGGGGATTCGGTGGATCGCTGGAATGGGCAACGTCTTGCCCGCCCCCGCGCCACAACTTCACGGCTCTTCCGCGAATCCGCTCTGAGCGCCCCGCGTTGGACCTGCACCATCCGGAACTGTCCACGAACCACGACGTCGCCTCGGCTGCCCGCAAGGCCGCCACGGTGAATTCCTAGGAGGTCACAACGTGCGCGAAAATAGCATTCTCTTCTGGGGCTTGTTCGTCTTCCTCGTTCCGGTCAGCATTGTCTACGGATACATGACCAATTTTGAGGAATGGGTTGGATTCCCCGCTCTGTTGCTGACCGCTCTGATGTCGGCGTTCCTGGGCTTCTTCTTTGGCTTCACCAACAAGAAGCACCCGAACCAGCCGTCGGATAACCTCGACGGTGAGATCGCCGACGCGGCCGGTGACTACGGTTTTTACTCGCCGTGGAGCTGGTGGCCTCTCCTTCTGGGCATTGCCGCCACGATTGGCGTCGTCGCCTTGGCCATCGGCTGGTGGCTGCTGATGCTTGCCGTTCCGGTAGCTTTGGTGGCACTTGTTGGTTGGGTCTATGAATACAACCGCGGAAGCCATGCCCACTAGGGACAAATAGGTTTCTTGACGCTAGAAAGCCCCCATGCTCGTAGAGCATGGGGGCTTTTGCATGGCCACGTTGGTGGAGGCCCCGGGGGACCGACAGCTTCAGGACTCGTGTAACTTCCGCGCCCGCCGGAGACTACGCGAGATTTCTCCAAGCGCTTGCGCAAGGGCTAGGGGAAACTGAACTTGGGACGGCGCATGTGCGGGATGGCAGCATGTGCGCTGCGTGTAGTAGCAATTGTCGCGGAGGTTGGGTCCGCCCAATGCACGGGGCACGCGTAGGGTGGTGCCACATCTTTGTTGTAGAGCATGTTGGCTGCTGCCCTGCGACCCGGGCTGTCGTGGACAGCCGAACCGCGGCTATTGAGGGGTCCGACTGGAGCATCAGGAGGGGGGGTGTCCACCGCCCGTCGCCGTTAGTCGCTCATCGGGGCCGGGTGGCATCCGGCTCTTAGGCGGCGGTTGCCCGGTTGGCGGGCGCCTACCATCACGAGTGGAGAGCGTAGAGACGGAAAAGTCTCGACGTTGGGTGGCGCTTACCCGAATCGGATGTGCTTAATTCCGTTAGGTGGTGGCTACACCGCCTCCTAACAGCTGCAGGCCCCACCAAATTGGGTAAACCCCACCGAACGAGCGACCTACCGAACGGTTGCCGCCGCCGATACGGACAAACCCCGCTCAACAGACCGGAGACCGCACGGAAAACCCCACCAAATCGGACAAACGCCTCTAAACGGACCGAAGCCCGCATGGCAATCTCAACCGATACGGACAAACGCCACCGAACAGATCGAAAGACGCAAGGCAACCACCACCAAATCGGACATACGCTACCGAATGTGTTGTTCGCGATCGTATAGGCTCCAGCATCGCGTCCCTGCCACCCATTGCCGACACCGTGTAGTCCTCCGAGACTCGAGCAACATTCTTCGGATCTTCAGCGGGGTGAGATCCCGCCGAGGCCACTGGGAGAGAAGTTTCGAGCGGATAGAATCGACACGTGGTTCTTCGGTATTTGCGCAGCCGGTCTATCGGTTGCTCGACAACGATCTGACAGGAAATGAGGGAGAGCGCACCCCACACGTACAGGTGCTAAGAAGTGCTCCCCGGAAAGTTACCTGCCGATGTGTCACCTCCATGAGTGGACGGACAATGGGAGACCACCGACGGAGTAGAGCGAATCTATTGGGTAGCCACGACGCCGGTGGACAAAGGCGTCTAGAACCACTAGACGACTCCGCCACAAGAACTGGCCTGAAGCGGGCGGCGAGAATACCCCGCCTCCGTCAACGTGCAGACGGCGGTTGTAGCTCCCGGTACTCCATCAATCCAGCTAGCGCATGAAGAAAGGCCCTCGAACTCCATTACGGAGTTCGAGGGCCTTTCCTAGACGAGGTATTTGGCCTAGCCGTGAAGACTAGTGACCGCCTGCCTCAATCTCGTGATGCTTGTGAGCAGCTTCCAGCTCAGAGGGAGTTACGGGAGCAACCCTGTCCTCAAAGAACAAGCGGGAGATGCGACCGCGAACCTTCTCGGCGCCAGTGATCTTGCCCTTCTTGTTCGGCTGAGCGGGAGTGACCTTCGGGGAGTTGAAGTCCACCAGGCGGTACATGTCGTACTCATTGAGAGGCTCATGTACTTCGATGAATTCACCGTGGGGAAGTTGAACGACCCGGCCGGTTTCGACACCGTGGAGGACCAATTCGCGGTCTTTCCTCTGCAAGGAGAGGCAGATCCTGCGCGTGATCTCGAAGGCGATGAACGGTCCGAAGAAGAACAGGAACCGGAGCACGTAGGCGACGTCGTTGAGAGCGACGTGGAAGTGCGTCGCGATCAAGTCGGAGCTTGCCGCAGTCATCATGACGGCGTACCAGGTCACACCGGCCACGCCTGCGCCCGTACGGAACGGAGCGTTACGGGGGCGATCCAGGATGTTGTGTTCACGGTTGTCCTTGGTAACCCAACGTTCGATCCACGGCCACAGGAAGAAGCAGCCCAACAGGATCGCAGCGGGCACCATCGGGAGCAACACTGCCAACACCCAGGTGCCACCTGCCTGCAACTGCCAGTGGAAGGGCCAGGAGCCCGGCATCAGACGTAGTGCGCCATCGACCCAACCGATATACCAGTCAGGCTGCGTACCTGCCTGAACAGGGGAGGGATCGTAGGGACCGTAGTTCCAAATGGCGTTGATCGTGACGGTTCCGGCCATCAAGGCGATGATTCCGAAGACCACGAAGAAGAACCCGCCTGCCTTGGCGGCGTAAACCGGACCAACAGGGAAGCCGACAACGTTCTTTTCGGTACGTCCGGGGCCGGGGTACTGGGTGTGCTTGTGGACGACCACCATGAAGAGGTGAATAGCGACCGTGAGCAAGATGAGCGCGGGCACAATCATGATGTGCAACGTGTACAAGCGGCCGATGACGGCGTGGCCTGGGAACTCACCCCCGAAGAAGAAGAGCGAGAGGTGAGTACCGACCAGCGGGATCGCCTTCATGACGCCGTCGATAATGCGGAGACCGTTACCGGACAGCACGTCATCGGGGAGTGAATAACCGGTGAATCCGGCAGCCATGGAGAGCACGAACAGCATGCCGCCCACAACCCAGTTCAACTCGCGAGGGCGACGGAATGCGCCAGTGAAGAACACGCGCATCATGTGCACAGCAATGGCGACGACGAACATGAGAGCGGCCCAGTGATGGACCTGACGCATAAACAAGCCGCCACGGATATCGAACGAGATATGCAATGCGGATGCATATGCCGCCGACATCTCGACGCCCTTCATGGGTACGTAGCTACCGTCGTAGACCTTAGAGGTCATCGACGGGTCGAAGAAGAAGGTCAGGTAGGTTCCCGAGAGAATCAGGATGACGAGGCTGTATAGAGCGACTTCGCCAAACATGAAGGACCAGTGATCCGGGAAGATCTTGCGGCCAAATTCACGCACGATTCCCGACATGCCCACTCGAGTATCAACAAAGTTCGCGATACGGCCGGGGGTGGTCGAGGCCTGGTATTCGTTTACGGCATTAGACATGATTAAGCCTCACTCGCCATCTCTTGCTTTTGCTTGCCGCGTTCCCAGTAGGCCGGGCCAACCGGCTCGTGGAAGTCGCTGCGGGCAACGAGGTAGCCCTCGGAATCGACGGTGATCGGAAGCTGCGGCAACGCGTGGGCGGCGGGGCCGAAGACCACGGCGCACTCATTTGCAGCGTCGAACGTTGACTGGTGGCAGGGGCACAGCAGGTGGTGCGTCCGCTGCTCGTACAGAGCGATGGGGCAACCAACGTGCGTGCAAACCTTGGAGTAGGCGATGATGCCGTCGACGTTCCAGTCCTTGCGATCCTCGGAAACGTGCAACTCCTCCGGATCCATGCGCATCAGAAGAACAACGGCCTTGGCCTTTTCCTCGAGGTAACCATCTTCGTGGGAGATATCGAGAATGTTCTCGGGAAGAACGTGGTAAGCGGAGCCCATGGTCACGTCGGCGGCCTTGATGGGAGTTCCGGAAGGGTCGCGAACCAGGCGAACTCCCTTATCCCACAAGGTGTGAGAGAGAACCTTGGTATCGATCGGCCCGAGTTCGCGGAACAGAGTCACAAAGGTGAGGGGCGCCAGGATAATGGCACCGATCAAGGTGTTCCGCATCAGAGGACGACGCTTCACACCGGATTCGTCGATGATTGTTTCGACGATCTCCTGAGCTTCCGCTCGTGAATCCTCGGAGCTGATTTCGTGACGCATCTCGACCATCTCGTGGTCAGGCATCAGCGTACGTGCCCAGTGAACAATGCCGATTCCGATGCCGAACATCGTGCACGCAATACCGAGACCGAGAAGCAGGTTCTGCAAGCGCAGATTGCTGGTGGGATCCGGGTTATTGACGTCGTACATGTCGCCGTTAGCTTTGATCGCGAAGAACCCGATCCAGAAAATGAAAGCGCCAACGATCGACAGAATGAACAGCCAGGAGACCTGATGTTCGGCACGCTTAGCACGCCGAGGATCAAGGTCGGTCAGACGTGGTTCGTGATGCGGCAGACCAGGATCCGGAAATTTTTCCTGGTTCTGATCTTCTGAGGTAGCAACGGCGCCGGAATGATCCGGTGCTCCGTCACGATGGTTGCCCATGTGTTCCTCTAACTTCCTTGGTACGAGCTACTAGTAAGTGTGTGATGCCCTGCTGGGCTTATGCGGACCGCGAGGTCAGCCAGACGGTGAAGCCTACGACGACTCCGAGTCCGATAGTCCAGATGAACAAGCCTTCAGAAACCGGGCCAAGGGAGCCCAGCGCGAGTCCGCCGGGGGAGCTGTTGGTTTCTTGTGCCTTCAGGTAAGTGATGACATCGCGCTTTTCGTCGGGCGTGATGTTGGCGTCGTTGAACACCGGCATGTTTTGCGGGCCGGTTTCCATGGCCTCGTAGATGTGCTGCTCGGAGACGCCCATGAGCGTCGGCGCGAACTTGCCGCGAGTCAGGGCACCGCCGGCGCCTGCCGCGTTGTGGCACATGGCGCAGTTGGCCAGGAAGACCTTGGCGCCGTTAGCGGCATCGCCCTTGCTCGTGTCCAAGGATTCCGCATCCGGCACGCCGGGGCCTGCACCCAAGGAAGAAACGTAGGCGGCGAGCTGCTTGGTCTGCTCGTCGTTGAACTGACCCGGCTTGATCTGGGCCTGAGTACCCTGCATCTGCATGGGCATACGGCCCGTGCCGACCTGGAAGTCCACCGCGGCCGCGCCGACACCGATCAGGGACGGCCCGTCCTGGGTGCCTTCAGCACTCGTGCCGTGGCAAGTGGCGCAGTTCGACTGGAACAACTTTTGTCCGGCAGCAATGTCATCTGCTGTGTAGCTCTGTGAGGAGTCGGCCTTGGCCTGGTTGGTGGCTGAGGCAACTGCATAGAGGCCGCCAGTCAGGACAAGAGCGACAGCCAAAAGAATGATGGCCGCCAGCGGATGACGCCGCTTTTGAGAAAGTGCCTTCACGTCAGGAGTTCCTTTGTCTGTGTGTGATTGATGTGGGGACGGACCGCTGAAACGACGTCTACTTGACGAAGTAGACGACGAGGAACAGCACAATCCAGACCACGTCGACGAAGTGCCAGTAGTAGGACACCACGATTGCCGAGGTCGCTTCGTAATGACCGAAGCGCTTGGCAACATAGGCGCGCCCAATGATGAACAGGAATGCGATGAGTCCCGCAGTCACGTGAAGAGCGTGGAATCCGGTGGTGATGTAGAACGCCGAACCATAGGCGCTACCGGCAATCGAGACGCCCTCCGAGACGAGGGTTGCATATTCCATCGACTGGATGCTGACGAAGAACGCGCCCATGATGAAGGTGAGGAAGAACCACTCGATCATTCCCCACTGGCCGACCTGCCAGATAGAACCGGTGCGTCGTGCCTTGAGCTGTTCCGCCTTGAACACGCCAAACTGGCAAGTGACCGAACTCAAGACGAGGACGATCGTATTTGCCAGCGCGAGCGGAACATCAAGGTGGTGGGTGTTTTCGGCCCACACCTCGGGCACCGTGGCGCGCAGGGTGAAGTACATGGCAAAGAGTCCGGCGAAGAACATCAGCTCACTCGCGAGCCAAACCACCGTGCCAACGGACACGATGTTCGGGCGATTGAGCGTCGGTTGTGCCGACTTACTGTGAGTTTGGGTTGCAGTTGTCACATAGACATTATGTCGGTAAAACTCCCGTCGAACCAACAGGAACGCCGTTTGTGCCCTCCGGCGTGTCACGGAGCGTGCCGCAGATCGTTGGAAATCCGCGGGAATTCGGGGCTTTTCGCGCCCTGTAGGTATTAAGGTCACGTAACGGTGGGACGAGGGCCACACGTGTTTATCCAGGGAGCGTCCAGGGATACGTCAGGGTTCGAGAGTATCGCTGACAGGTGCGGGCTGTGATCCCGTAAGGTTGAGGGATGAACGATTCGTCACTCCACGCACGTGAAACCAGCTGGAAGTCGCTGATCAACGCGATTGAACGTCACGAAGATCTGACCTACGACGAGGCTGCCTGGGCCATGAAAGACATGATGACCGGCGCTGCCGACCCGGTCCACGTTGCGGCCTTCTTGGTGGGTTTGCATACCAAGGGGGAGACGGCCGAGGAACTTCACGGGCTTTCCGAACAAATGCTCAGCATGGCCAAGGATTATCACGGCCCGCGCGACGCCGTGGACATCGTGGGCACCGGGGGAGACCAGCACAATACGGTCAACATTTCGACGATGGCTTCGTTGGTCATTGCCGGGACGGGCCTGAAGGTCGTCAAGCATGGAAACAGGGCGTCGTCGTCCTCCACGGGGTCCGCGGATGCTCTTGAGCGCCTAGGTTTGCCGCTGGATGCGCCTGCTGATCGCGTCGAAGCCTCCGCCGATGAGGTCGGAATCTCGTTCCTCTTCGCGAATACATACCATCCGGCCATGAGATATATCGGCCCGATCCGGAAGACGCTGGGCGTCCCGACGATCTTTAACTTTTTGGGACCGCTAGCTAATCCCGCTCGGGTCGATTCATCCGTTATCGGTGTATCGAATGCTCGGATTGCACCACTTATGGCGGATGTTTTTGCTCGTCGTCGGCAACACGCCTTGGTATTTATCGGGCCACTCAATCTCGATGAATTGAGCTTGATCGGCCCGTCCCGCATCTGGGAGGCGTTCGATGGGCAGATTCAGGAGAGCGTCATTGAAGTTGCCGATTTGAACCTGCCCTCGAATACGTTGGGCGACATCACCGGTAAGGATGCCGAATTCAACGCAGATGTGATTCGGCGGGTCATTGCGGGGGAGAAGGGGCCGATTCGCGACACCGTGGTCCTTAATGCGGCCGCTGGTCTGGTATCGGCCTCGAGCGATGTGGATCGGCCCTTGCCGGACCGGTTGAACGAGGCCATACATAGTGCGGAGGAGTCCATCGATTCCGGAAGCGCGCATCGTGTGCTGCAGGATTGGATTCGGTTCCTCCAAGATTAACCTTAGGTATAAGTTGAAGGTTAGTGATACGCTCGGGGAGTAGCCAGCGTTTTTTGCTTTACTTCGCGGTCGGACCGTGCGCGAATCGCTGAATCAAGCGAATTACGAGGCGGAATCCCAGGAGAAAAACGCCGGTCGCGATGGTTGCGACGATGATGAACGACCAGTGCGTCCCGGCACCTGTGATCGCGCGAAGAATCATGCCGACGACGACGGTGGAGACCCATATGGCGACTCCGGTAGGAAAGATGATTTCAGGTCGACGCCACGCGCGACTGACGATCCATCCCACGGCGCCGCCCACGAGGAACGGCCATGCCGTCATGGCAATACCCGAAATAGCTTCTCCGTGAGAGGCTCGGCCGATGCCAGCGAAGATCATGATCAAGAGTGCATCGATGATGGCAAAGGCCCAAACGGGCATAGATGGTGCTGCGCGGCGTTCGGAGTGAAGTGTGGGGGAAGGAGTCATGCGTCGAATCTACCGCGGACATGGATTCGGCAGCCAATAGGGGCGTCCAGATTCTTGTACTTTACATAATGTAGATTATCGGTTGTATAGATCTCTGCCTGGACGGTCTGCCGTTGATGTATTCGCCGACCGAATCATGCACGATAGATATATACCCCGTGAAAGGACTCAATCGTGCTGACGTGGATTGTCGAGAATCCGGTGGACGTCTGGCTCATAGCAGCGATCATTTTGGGCGTCATCGAAATGCTGTCGCTCGACTTTTTCTGCTTGATGCTTTCGTTCGGTTGCCTAGCTGCAATGCTGACAGCATTGGCAGTTGATAGCTGGACGGTCCAAGTCATCGTTTTCGCTGTCGTGGCAATTCTTCTGCTGTTCTTGGTGCGTCCCATTATGCTGCGACGTCTTCGTCGGAATTCCCCACACGCTCCGACCAATGTCGACCGACTGATCGGCCAACACGTGGAAGTTTTGGAGGCCGTGTCCGACAAGACGGGACTCATTCGGCTTGAAGGCGATCATTGGACGGCGCGAACCGTTGGTGATTCGGCGCCGATTCCTACTGGACACGAAGCTGTCGTTCAACGCATTGAGGGTGCAACAGCAATCGTGAGCAATGAAGCTCCCGAGACAGAACAAGATAGCACCACACTCTAGATCCCGAATAAAAGAACCACCTGAAAGGTAGTCGCATGACCCCGCTCATCATCGTGCTGGTCCTGATCATCATTTTTGTGGTGATCACGGTCTTTAAAGCAGTGCGGATTATCCCCCAAGCCCGTGCAGGAATCGTGGAACGTCTCGGTAAATACCAGACGACGCTCAATCCGGGATTGCACTTTATCGTCCCATTCATTGACAGGGTTCTCCCTCTGATCGATCTTCGCGAACAGGTCGTCTCGTTTCCCTCGCAGTCCGTGATTACTGAAGACAACCTCGTCGTCGGAATCGATACCGTGGTCTATTTCCAGGTGACGGATCCTCGTGCCGCTACATACGAAATCACCAACTACATTCACGCCGTGGATGAGCTCACGAGCGCGACCTTGCGTAACGTCGTCGGTGGCCTCAATCTTGAGCAGACGTTGACCTCCCGCGACCAGATCAATGCGGAGCTCCGTGGCGTGTTGGACAGCACCACAGGACGCTGGGGTCTGCGCGTCTCCCGCGTGGATATCAAGGAAATTCAGCCCCCGGTATCCATTCAGGATTCGATGGAAAAGCAAATGCGTGCTGAGCGGGATCGTCGTGCAGCGATTCTTACCGCTGAGGGACAGAAGCAATCGCAGATTCTCACCGCAGAAGGTGAACGCCAGGCGGCGATTCTTTCGGCAGAAGGTGACGCTAAGGCCTCGATTCTTCGCGCCGACGGTGAGGCTCAGGCCATTCATAAGGTCTTCAGCGCGATTCACAAGGCGAAGCCGAGCCAGAAGCTGCTCAGTTACCAGTACCTTCAGACCTTGCCGAAGCTTGCTGAAGGCGATGCCAACAAGCTGTGGTTCATTCCGACCGAGCTGGGCGATGCGCTGCGTGGTATCGGTAAGGCCTTTGGCGACGACGGCTCTGGGGTTGACCCCATGAACCCCTTCACCAACGTCTCCGACGATGAGGAGGACGTCGAGGTTCCGGACGACGTCGACGACCCGATCGTGGACTCCCCTGTGCTCAAAGTGACCGAGGACGATCTCAAGGCAGATCCGAATCAGACGATGGTGGACCCAGACGAATTTGAGATGCCGCCGTCGAGCATTGATGTCGACTCGACCCCGACAGCTGATCGCGATGAGGTCCCAGGGACGACGAACGCGTCCAATGAGGGCGGATCCACGGGGCAGTCCCCCAGCACCTATGGGATCCCTGGAGACAAATAGGTCATTTAGGTTTCCCGATGAATGCCGTTCATCTCGTCCCTGCGGGGCGGTTGGGCGGCATTCGTCGTCCGGGACCCGAAATTTCGGTGTTCATGGTGATCAATGAGACCATGGAAGGGAATAAATGAGGGCGTGCCAGCGCTGATGGGATCAGCGATAACTGTCTGGCACCGGGGAAGGATAAATATTTATGAGTGACCGTAGCCTGCGAGGCATGCGTTTGGGCTCTCAGTCCATGGAATCAGAGCAGGGCGTGGAGCCCGCTCCGCGTCAGCGTGTTGAGTACCGTACGGAAGACGGTGAGCAAGTCTTCGTCACTTTTGCGGTCGAAGCCGAGATTCCCGCGACCTGGTCGGCCAAGTCCGGTAAGCAAGCATATTTGGTTGATGGCTCCCGGCCGGAAGCTGGCAACGAAAAGCCGGTGCGTACCCACTGGGACATGCTGCTGGAACGACGCTCCATGGAAGAGTTGGAAGAGACTCTCCAGAAGCGCATCGAGTACTACCGTGATCGCTTGGACCTCGCCACGCCGGAGAAGTAACTCCCCCGGTCGTTCGAAGCGAGGAAATACGCCGAACGTCGAATGATCGTTCAGGAAATATGAAGGGGCGACACCCGCGTTGGGTGCCGCCCCTTCATCGTGTATAGCCGAGTGGCTTCCTTATGCCTTCGCCCGAGCGAGCTTATTTTTCAAGGTCTTGAGCCGTGCTCCAAGGCCCCATCGGGCAACCTTCGTCATGGATTCGAAGATCACGCCTGAATCCATTTTGGAGTCCCCGACCTCGCGCTCCACAAAGGTGATCGGAACTTCAGCGACAGTAAGGCCCTGTAGCTGAGTTCGCCAGCCCAAATCGATCTGAAAGCAGTAACCGACCGATTCAATGGTGTCGAGGTCAATTTTCGTCAGGGTTTCGCTTCTGAACGCGCGGTAGCCGGCGGTAATGTCCTTGACGGTGGTGCCCAACATGGTTCGGGCGTAGACGTTGGCTCCCCACGACAGGAACTGCCGGTGCCACGGCCAATTGACCGTCTTGCCGCCGGGAACGTAGCGTGAACCGATCGCAAGGTCGGCACCTTGCTCAACGGCTTCCAATAGGCCGCCGAGTTCTTCGGGGCGGTGTGAGCAATCGGCGTCCATCTCAACCAGGACGTCATAGCCGCGTTCGAGACCCCATTTGAATCCGGCAATATACGCCGCTCCAAGGCCACCTTTGCCTTCGCGATGCAGGACGTGAATCAATGAATCCTCTGCGGCGAGCCGGTCCGCGAGTTGGCCGGTCCCATCGGGGCTGTTGTCGTCCACCACAAGAACGTGCACTTCGGGCTGGGCAGCACGAAGGCGCTTCATGACCACGGGAAGAGCTTCAATCTCGTTAAACGTGGGGATCACGGTCAGGGTCTTAAGTCGCACTATGTATTCTCCTGCTGAGATCACGCGTCCTCGCGGATCCCCGATATGACGTTGGCCTTATTAATTGTACCGGCGGCTACCTTATCCCAGGTTGTCACCAATTCGGGTCACCCGAGGCGACCTGGGATGTCACCACGAAATCTCTCTCGAACCTACACGAGCAATCTGGGCTATTGGGAAAGAATGTTCGTTCAACTCCGGAAGCAATGGGGTCCTTGCCCGGGGGTCTGTACTCCATGCTGCGATGCGTGTGTCTGCCGTCTGCACCATGAGCGCTTCGGCCCGCCAGCCTACGAAGTCTGCGGGCGCGTCGGGAACGATTTGGCCGCCGAACGGTCCGCCGGCCCTAAACAGTCGCCTGAGCCCTCGTGTCTGAGCGGTGAACGTGGCGCGACTCGGCAAACCCACAGAATCTTGGGAATTCAGTCTCAGTCCTCGGGTCGCCCATTCCCAGGGGTTCAACGCCGTAGAGTCACCAACGACGCTACTGGAGCTGACCAGGCCGACAGCTGAGCCTGCCTTCAACTGGTCTTTCACGACGTCGATCCATTGCTCGTCGTTGAGGTCGGCGGACAGCAGGAGCCCGCTATCTTCGATGTCCGTGAAGTTTTGGCTTGTCTCGGCTACTCGGACGGCTGACGGGAGATCCAACGTTTGATCCGTGAATACCTGTCGAAGGTGCCATGAATCGTCCTGCGCCACGACGCTCGCCGTGTAGCCTGACTGCGCCAGTTGGACATCCGTATCTTGCGAAGCCTGAGAAGCGTCGATTCGCCCCACAAAACCCGGGACCAAAATCAGTCCGTCGAGGTCGACGGTGTGCATCGAGTCATCGACGACGGAGTCCGCGCCGGCCTCTTCCCCGACCCATACGACGCGCTCCCCCTGTACCAAGACGGCCGTCGCGAACGGGTCGGCTGGGCTATATACGGATCCATTCCGATACATGACGGTTTCATAGCCACGAAAAATTTCCAATGTCCTTATTCTCTTTCTCATGCCTCATCGAAAATGTCGCTGAACTCCGGAGTCTCGTCCTCGCCTGATGGCGCATCCAATTCATGAATGATGACTCCCCGTTTGATCAGTCCAATGGCGGCTTCACACACGGTGCGCCAGTCAGCATCATCGACGGCGTGACCCAACTGGTCTAGTGCGTCAATCACCTGTTTGGTAGCTCGGACGAAGTCCCCCGCAACGAGGTCGGACCGTTCTAGGGACTGGGATAAGCTACCGCCTCTCGCCCACCGATAGATCGACCACATGAGCCCGACGTCGGGAACGGGCGTCTCTGGAAGCCTGTGGCGACGCTCTCGGCTCGTCAGCTCGGTCCACATCGCATGGAGCGAATCCACCCTGCCGCCTAATCCAGCGGGATACTGACGCATAAAGACCGTTTCTTCCCTCTTACCGGAAAAAACCAGAACCGACATCGCCGCACACAACGCCGCGGGATCCAGATCTTGGAAGTACCCGCCGTGTAAGGACAGTGTGGTCAAGAGATCGCGATCTCCATAAATCTTCCTCAGCGCTTCACCTTGTACTTGAAGCTCAGGTGTACCATCCCCTCCTGGGGCCACGTAGTCGTACTCCGCCAATAATTCGAGGATATGGGCGAATCGTTGAGCAATCGTGTTGGTTCGGGAGTCGATTTGATGCCGGAGTGAATCGGTTTCCTTCTTCAACTTCACCCAACGATTGAACCAGCGCTCGTGGTCTTCGCGTTCGGAACACCCATGGCATGGATGATTCTCGACGGCCTTGCGAAGACGCGCGATCCCCTCGCGCTCATCACGTCGATACTCGAACTCCGGAGATACAGGGGCCGAAATAGAGCGGGGCGGTTTTCCGGCGTCAAGTGCGGCTGTGGCGCGAGCCGACATGTCACGACGCTCTTCCGGGGTGCGCCCCGTGAAGTGTTTGGGAACCTTAACCCTTGAGATCACGTTGACGTCGCCGTCAAAGTCGGAGGGTCCCACCACACGGAGATGAGCGGAAAGGGTCACGATGCCAACCCGTGATTCAAACCCTCCTTGGGGTTTGCCGACGACGACCGCCGTTCCTGCACTCCTACCGCGCGGAATTTCGATCACGTCCCCTGGGGTGAGCAATTGCAACAAGGAATCAACGGCGTCGCGGTTCGCCCGTTTCCGGTCTCGCGCGAAGGCCTTTTCCTTTTGGTTTAGGTTGTACTTGAGGTTTGCATACTCCACGTAGTCGCCGAGGTGGCATGACATGGACTCTTCGTAGCCAGCAAGGGCCTTCTCTTGGCGACGGACCTTGGACGCCAGATTTACCACGGATTTATCGGCCTGGAACTGAGCAAAAGAAGACTCCAAAATGCTCATGGCCCGATCAGAACCAAAATGGTCCAGCAGATTGACCGACATATTGTACGTAGGGCGGAAGCTTGAATAGAGCGGATAGGTCCGTCGGGAAGCCAGCCCAGCAATTTGGCGGGCGTCCATGCCGTCGTCCCAGAGCACAACGGCATGGCCTTCGACGTCAATGCCTCGTCGTCCGGCTCGTCCAGTGAGCTGTGTGTACTCCCCCGGCGTGATGTCGACGTGTTGCTCGCCATTGAATTTGGACAGTTTTTCGATCACCACCGACCGCGCCGGCATGTTGATGCCCAAAGCAAGAGTCTCCGTGGCGAAGACCGCCTTCACGAGTCCCATCGAGAAGAGTTGTTCAACGATTTCCTTGAAGAGCGGCAACATGCCGGCGTGGTGAGCCGCAATTCCACGGCTCAAGCCTTCGCGCCACTGATCAAATCCCAGAACTCGAAGGTCCTTAAGATCAATCGCTGCTGTGGCCTCCGAAATGTAGGCCCGGATCAGCTGGGCTTGACGGTCGTCTGTGAGCCGAATGTCGGCATTGATGCACTGGCCCACGGCGTCGTCGCAAGCAGCTCTGGAGAAAATGAAGTAAATGGCCGGGAGAAGACCATCCTCTTCGAGGGAACGGAGGACCACGGGGCGTGGAGCGCGTCGCATCCGTGGTGACCCGGAACGACCGTGGCCCTTGCCCTTGCGTCCTCGCCGAGGTCCCCCACGTTTCGAGGTTGCCTTCAACAACTCGGTATTGACCTTGAGTTTCTCGGTGTCTCCTGAACGTACGATGTCAGCGGCGCGCGAGATGGTCGTGTTGTCGGCAAAGAGATCCAGCAGGCGATGTCCCGTCATGACGTGCTGCCACAGAGGCACGGGCCGATGCTCGGAAACGACTACCGTGGTGGAACCCCGGACGGTGTCGAGCCACTGCCCAAATTCCTCGGCATTGGAAATCGTGGCGGACAGGGACACAACCGCCACGGATTCTGGCAGGTGGATGATGACTTCTTCCCATACGGCACCGCGAAACCTATCGGCCAGGTAGTGAACTTCGTCCATGACGACGTAGCCGAGCGAGTCCAGCGTGCTCGATTGGGCGTACAACATATTCCGCAAGACCTCGGTGGTCATGACCATGATGGGGGCCTCGGAATTGACGGCCACGTCACCAGTCAGCAATCCGACGTTCTCGGAGCCGTAGGTCTTGCACAGGTCCTGGAATTTTTGGTTGGAGAGGGCCTTGATGGGGGTCGTATAGAAGGCCTTTTTGCCCTGTTGCTGACCCAAATAGACGGCGAACTCCCCCACCACAGTTTTGCCGGCTCCGGTGGGTGCCGCCACCAAAACGCCATCTCCCTGCTGGAGGACTTCGCAGGCTTCGCGCTGAAAATCATCCAGGGGAAAGTTCAGCGACTCTTCAAAGGCGCCAAGCGGAGAGCGCAAGTACTCGTTTCGCGCCCGAGCCGCGCGGTATTGGTCGGCGTAACTAGGCATATACCCCACCCTACCGGTCTAGATCCTTGACCTGACCGAATTCCGCTCACCGCCGGATGAGCGTCTTGGAGTATTCCCAGAACGTTAATCCTTGGGTTCGAGACCTAAATCCTTGAGTCGTCCGGCAGGGGTCGCCTGGTCGGCTTCCATTCCATAGGATTCTGCGAGTTTGGCGTTCTTCTTATCCCGTCGTTTGTCATTGAAGATACAAATCGCGATGGCGAGGAAGAACAGGAGAAGTAGCGGCGCCATGAGGTAGAACATCGTCATGACGTCGGTTCCTGGAGCAGTCATAGCAGCCAACAACGCAACGATGACCACGACCCAGCGCCAGGACTTGAGGATGGTCCGTCCGCGGATCAGCCCCATCATATTGACTCCAACCAGGGCCACTGGCACCACGAATGAAATTCCGAAGGAGAGAATCAGCTTGACGACAAACGAGATGTAGGTCTTGGCCTCGATGAAGTTTGACTGACCTTCGGGGGTAAATGCCGTGAGCGTGAAAACTGCGGCCGGCATGCACAGCCACGCAATGAAGATTCCGAGAAGAAAAAGCGGGACGGAGACTCCGATAAAGCTCAAGGCATAGAGCTTCTCCCGCTTATGAAGGGCCGGCATGATGTAGGCCCACAATTGGTAGAGCCACACTGGTGAGGCGAGGACCAAACCGATGGCCAGCGAAACCTGAACCATCACGTCAAAAGCGGAGGCCACTCCGTTGAAGTTGATGGTGGCGTGACGGCCATGCTCGGAGGCGATCTCGGCGATAGGCTCCGTGATCGCCTTCATGACGGGATTGTAAAAGAAAAACCCTGCGACGGCGCCGATGACCGTGGCGATGGCGGCCTTAATTAACCGATTGCGAAATTCCCGGAGATGCTCCCGCAGGGCCATCTGTGCCTCGGGATTTCCCTTCCGGCTGTACTTTGAAGCCATGTTTTCTGAGTGTCCTTGTGTCTCCAAGGTCGGTACAGCGCCAAGCGGTCCATGCCTTTCCAGCACGGACCTACTCGTCGAGACCAACGATCAGCGGTGCGACGTCCCCTGATCACGCACATTGGGCTCGGCGGTGGCGCCACCGGGCGCGTGCGAACCGTTCGAGTCGACGTCGCCATTGCTGACGACCTCTCCATTAACCACGCTGTTCTTCTGACCCTGGCCAGATTTGTCGGACTTGTCGTCCTTCATTTCTTTGACTTCGGACTTGAAGATACGCATGGACTGGCCCAAGCTTCGGGCCATGCCAGGAAGTTTCGGAGCGCCAAACAACAACAGGATGATGACCAGAAGGATCACCAAGTAGAGGGGGTGATCGAAGAGCCTACCGAGCATGAGATTTTCCTTTCTTATCACCGCGGTATAGGTCCCTCACGTTCTGAGGCTGACCGCGGTGGTCACGGCGCGCGATGCGTTGGGCGACGTGACGTTCGTGTCGCTTCGTGCGTTCGCGAAGATACTCCTCGCGAGCTTGATGAACGGGTATCAGAATGCCGGGAACCGGGGCTTCACGTATTCCGGTGGCCACAGAACTCGACGACTTCTCCCATCGCTCTGTCATATCTTGTCCAAGGGTGCCGATCTCATCCAACAGTTTGAAGAACCGACGGATGACCCACCACATCAGTAATCCGAGGACGGCCGCGGATACGAGGACGAGCGCCGTCCACAAGAGTATCCAAAACCACCAAGGCATGGGTTCCATTATACGCATCCATCAACTGTGAGTAGGCTGACCTGGCCGATCGCTTGGGTCACAGGGATTCTGTAGAATCCGGCGTCGATAGAGCTCTCTTCGCCATTCTGGTGCCCACAATTGTGGCTGCCACAATGCCATGCGCCCCGCGTGGTGCAACATCATCCGGTACAGACTGAACCAGCTGCGAACCCTAACCTCGATGAGCTGTCCCTCGATGCTGGAACCATCCGCACGCGATATCCGTGCCTGGCCGAGTTGAGTTCCATTCATGAGAGCCGAAAGCTCGGGGCACGAGGCATCGACCCACATGTGAGCGGTGGTATCTTGCGGCGATTCGTTGTCACCACCGTGAGCCGCCGTGGATTCAGCAGGGACACCCGGGACAGGTGGCGTCTCACGTTCGATGGCCCGAATAGATGCGACCCGGTAGGTGCGTTCTAGGCCGTCTTTGGCGTCGGCGGACAGGTGGCGTCTCACGTTCGATGGCCCGAATAGATGCGACCCGGTAGGTGCGTTCTAGGCCGTCTTTGGCGTCGGCGGCGCTGACGTACCACGTGGGTCCGTCTGCATAAACCTTAGTGGGCCGCACCGTGCGCCACGTAGCGGAGCTTTGCGACCGTGAACGGTACAGGATGCCTACATGACGGCCTTCGTCAGCTGCCTCGCGCAGGATAGACAGATGTTCCGTGGTAATGGATTCGAGATGGACCGAGAGCTGATCGGACTCGACGCTAGCGAGGGTCACCGTTTTTGCGAGCTTATCGGCGATGCCCCGAGTCTGCTCACGGTGTCCTGGGCTGATCTCCCCCAAAAGATGCAAGGCGAGAACGAGACGAATGGTCTGGTCAGGAGCGAGGCTGAGGGGCTGATCCAGCTCTCGCGGAAGCTCGACCCGGACGACGTCGTCATGTGCGTCCACCATCATGTAGGCGCTGCCCAGTAGCTCAGATCCAGCGTTGGCCAAGGCCATCAAATCCTTGTTGATTTGCGACGGCGGAATGTCCAGATGCTTCGCGATCTCTCCCGTCGTGCAACCCTGATGCGATCCGAGGAATGATGCGAGATCGACGAGACGAACGAACCGTCGCTCGCTCGCCTCTCGATGACGTTCCCTGCGCGGGGCTTCAATCTGCACGGCCCCCGAGGTATAGGCCGAGGAGACTTCGTCCTGCAATTCGACAGCGTGCCGAGCCTGTGCCTCGACCCGATCATTGATCTCCGCGCTGGAGAATCCAGCGTCGTTGCTGACCTCGACCGTGACAGCACCACCCAGTTCCGCGAGGCACCGGATCAACTCTTGGATATCCGGGACATCGACAGTAATCGATGCGCTCCCCACTTGGCCTTGCTCCATCGAGGAAGGAATTTCCGAGAGCGCATCCATCCCGCGAAGCGCTGTGCCGTCTTCGACCCAGTCCATGACCATGGGCCAAGCATGGGTGGGAAAGGTGAGTTTTACCGCAGGACTCTGAGATTCGGTGATTCCGGCAAGCACTCGAGCCATGGAAAACTCCGGGTCGGCTGCCGGTAGCGTGGTCCACGATTGCGTGATGGCGCTCATCCTGGACAAGCGGAACGTGCGAAAGGCTTTCCGGTCAGAGTCCCAACCACCGACGTACCAGTGCCCGAATCGTTGCCCTACTCCCCAGGGCCTCATGATGCGGGGCAAAGCGTCGAAGGAATCGACACGGCGGTAGTTGAAGCGCAATTCGGTGCCTTGGGCGAGAGCCTCAAGCACGAGATCGAGGTGATCTCCTCCCCCATTCAACGCCGGACTCCAGCGATTGTGAGGTTCGGTGGAATTCTCGTCACGATATCCGAGTCGCCTCACCGCGCGATCTACATCCCGTGCATAGTGAGGGTCCGACCAAAGGCGGGCCGCGACCCCCAGGGTCAACTTGTCGGAAGGCGAAAATGTTTCTTCCGACAGCCAGAGGCGATTGCGGTCCAGGCTATAGACCGGTTCTCCGCGCAAAGTATTCGTTTGCAGGCGCATCCCCAGACGCCGCAACGCCGATTTGTCTCGTTCGAAGGTCCGTTCAAAAGCCGCATCAGAGCTCGCACTCCGATATGCGTCAATACTCTCCCGGATGCGCGCCCTGGTCATGGGGCGCTCTTGGGAGACGAGGAGACTGTATAAGGCGAAGAGCCTCTCAGGTACGGTCGTAGCCATGAGAACTGAGCGGGGCCGCCGAAGCGACCCCGCTCCTGAACTATCGGGCGTCCACGAGGTCCACGACGAAGACGAGCGCCTGGTTAGGCCCGATGGCTCCCCCAGCGCCCCGCTCGCCGTAGGCCATCTGAGACGGAATCTCGAGACGGCGGCGGCCTCCGACCTTCATGCCGAGAAGCCCCTGATCCCAACCCTCGATGACCTGGCCAACACCCGCTCGGAATGCGAGCGGTTCGCCACGGTTCCATGAAGCGTCAAATTCTTCACCGTCTTCGTAAGTCACGCCCACGTAATGGCACTGAACCTGGTCTCCGGGCTGAACCTCGTGGCCCGCGCCTTCGATGATGTCGATGCTCCGTAATTCGGTGGGAACCGGGCCGTCGGGGAAATCTACCTCAGGTTTGGTGCGATCCAGATTGCGTTGTCCAAATGACATATCGATCCTTTCTGAGAGCCCCGCGGGATGCCTCCGCGATAGCTCGAGAGTTCTACTTCTGTGTTGTGCCCTGGCCGGTGCCCTGCCCCGCGCCCTGAGCGGGATCGGCCTTCGACGTCCCGAGAATGTCGACGACGAAGACCAACGGTCCTGCCGGTTGCTGTGCGTTTGCACCCAAGGATTCCTTGGTGCCATAAGCCTTATCCGTCGGTACGACCAAGAGCACCCGGTCACCGACCTTCTTGCCCTTGAGGCCCTCGGTCCAGCCCTTGATGACCTGGTTCAGCGGGAACCCGTTTGGGTCTTTAGTCCAGTTCGAATCAAACTGTTTTCCGTCCGACCACTTCACACCGGAGTACTTGACGAAAACTTGGTCACTTTCCTTGACCTCATCACCGTTGCCATTGATCAGGTTTTGCGAGGTCAACGTCGTCGGATCAGGCTGGCCCTCGGGGATCGAAATCTCCGGTCCGCTGTCCTTCATCGTGACCTTCGGTAGCCCTTCCTTCGGAGGAACTGTTTCTCCGTCGGCCGACTTTTTCAGCTTCTTCGAAATGCTGTAGATCTCGACGGCACTGGCATCCGAACCGCCCGATGCGCCTGCGCTGGCGTTGTCTTGGGGCTTCTTCGCGTAGGCGAATGTGGTTCCAACCTTGGAATCCTTGAGGATGTCGTAGACCTTCGGCAGCTTGTCCTTCAAGTCGTCATTGACGGTAATCGGGATGGGAGCGCCGGAATAGGTGTCCCCTTGGCTCTTTTGGTCCGCTCCGTTGAAAACAGCCGCGTTGACGAGGATGGTGTCTCCCGTGCCAACCTTCTCTCCGTCACCTTCCTTGAGCTGACGCGTTGAGTCGTCTTTCACGGTCAACGGGGTCTCAAAGGAGATCGACGGCGCCTTGTCCGCGCCTTGATCCTTGTAGTCGATGGAGTCGAGGCCGTGATCATTGCTGCAACCGGCCAAGGCAAGCGCCAGGGCTACGGTTGCGGCAGAGATTTTCAGGGATCTACGCACGGAATATTTCCTCACTGTGTTTGCGGTCGGGACGATTCGTGACGTCCAAGGGCACGGCGTCGACTCTAGATGACTCGACGGCGAAATTCCTGGACGTGTCAGATCAGCGGTGGCATGGGGGTTGACCCCGAAGCCGTCGCTTCTCGCAGGAGTTCTATGGTTCGTTCAATGTCCTCATCGAACGTGGCGAAGGGATCCTGGCATACATGGGCCATCGCGGGGACATTATTAATCTTGTAGTGGACCCAATCCACCGTGTAGTCGGACCCGGCGTGTTGTGCAGCGGCGATAAACCGACCGCGAATCCGGGCACGAGTTTCCGGCGAAACGGACTCCGCGCGGATAACGCTTTCCTCATCGATCCAACGCCTTGCTTGGCCTTTGCGTTCGAGAAGATAGTAGATACCGCGGGCCCGATTGATGTCGTGATAAGCCAAGTCCAGTTGGGCCATTTTAGGATCTGAATAATCGCAGCCACGCTTTGCGGCGGTACGGTCGAGCAATTTCTTCTTGATCGCCCAGTCGATTTCGGTGTCGATGGAGGATGTATCTTGACGGTCTACCGCGTCCAAGGTGCGCGCCCAAAGATCCATGACATAGTCCGTTTCCGAACGGTGAGACCCATGTGCTGCCAAGAAGCTCTGTGCCGCCTCTAGGTAATACCGTTGCAGGTCCAAGGCCGACATGTGTCGTCCGTCTTTCAGCTCGACCGTTTCGCGACCGGTGAGATCGTGAGAGATCGTCCTGAGCGCCTGGCCCGTATTTGCGAGTTCCAGGTCCTCGAGGTTCGCGTGATCTTCGATCATTCTCAAGATGACGTCTGTCATGCCCAGCCGAGCCAAGGTCGTGGTCTCGGACATGTTGGAATCTCCCACGATGACGTGGAGGCGGCGATACTGTGAGGCATCGGCGTGAGGCTCGTCGCGGGTATTGATGAGGGGGCGCGATCTCGTGGTCGCCGAGGATGAAGCCTCCCATACATAGTCGGCGCGTTGTGAGAACGAGTACGAAGCCTCGCCCGTTCCAGGAGCGCCTTGGGCCTCGGGCGGACCGGTTGGGTGGACTCGACCCGCGCCCACCACGATCTGCCGGCTGACGAGGAACGGAACCAAGAAGCGAACGAGGCGTGAAAACTCTGCTTTCCTCGAAAGTAAATAGTTCTCGTGAGAGCCAAACGAGTGGCCGGCAGAATCGACGTTGTTCTTGAAAAGGTGCAATCGCCCGGGCATGTCCTGGGCTATCAGGGCTTCCTCGGCGCGTTGCGCCAAGCGCTCAAAGAGCCGTTCGCCGGCCTTGTCTTGCCGTACGAGGTCCGTCAGCTCGGCGCATTCTGCCGTTGCGTATTCCGGGTGCGATCCGACGTCCAAATACAGCCGAGCGCCGTTTTCGAGGAACACGTTCGACGAGCGGCCCCAATCCACGACAGGGCGGAACAGCTTCCGTGCTGCCTCCTCGGGACCCAAATGGCCCATCCCTGACATGGAAAATCGGATGCCAAACTCGGTTTCTACTCCGAAGATCCTGCGTTGCATGTAGCCTACTGGCCGCCCTTCTGGACGAACCCACGGACGTAGTCTTCCGCGTTTTCTTCCAGAACGCTGTCGATTTCATCCAAGATGTCGTCGGTTTCGCTGACGAGATCGTGGTCCAGGGAATGTTCACCCCGCACAAGGCTCACGTCTTCTTCTTGCGACTGATCCTGTGCCGACGGCTGCGATGATTCACGAAATTGTGCCACGGTGATCCTGTCCTTTCTCCATCATTGAATTTTACGCAGGCCCAGACGGGACAGGGCCTGATGCGCGTTCGAGCTGGAATTGATCACATGCTCGGTTTCCTCGCGAGTCCACCGCGCGGGGTCCTCCATAAGCCACCGGTGTCGCCGATCCGTTGCCGGGTCTGTGACCGTGAAGACATCCCACCCTGCGGAATCCACCTGGTGAGGCCAACGGCCCAAAATCTTGCCGCGGAGGTAAGCCCGAGTGTTTTCGGGAGGCTCGACGACGGCGTCGTCGATTGAGGCGTCGTCCACAAGAGTTTTCATGCGGCCCAAAGAGACCAACTTGGTGTACAGACTTTTCGACGGTCGTAAATCGGCATATTGAAGGTCAAGTGCCTGAATCTTGGGATCGTCAAGACCGACACCGCGTCCTTCGTATTGCCGGATGAGAGCGTACTTGGCAACCCAATCCAAGCGGTTAGCCAACGACAACACATCGTTTTCCAAAGCCTCAAGAACATGGAACCAGAGGTCGAATGTCCGCCGAGTTCGCTCGTCGTTCCATCCACGTTTTTCCGCCAACTGTTGGGCGGCCTCGGCATAAGCCCGTTGAATCTGTACGGCCGTCATTCGACGTCCGTCCTTGAGCGTCAGGAGTCGCTCCAACGTCAGGTCATGACTTGTCTCGATCATGGCCTGCACCGGGTTTGCCAACGTGAGGTCCGGCACCTCGTCGTGCTCGATGAGCGTCAGCACGGCGGCCGCGCTCGCCAGTTTAAGGAGTGTCGAAGTATGAGACAGGTTCGAATCTCCCGTAATCACGTGGAGGCGACGGAAGCGCTCGGGGTCCGCGTGAGGTTCGTCCCGGGTGTTGACGAGCGGCCGGCGGATGGTGGTTTCCAAGCCGATCTCTCGCTCGAAGAAGTCGGCCCGTTGGCTGATCTGAAAGCCAGGCCTCACATGATTCGCGCCGATGCCCGCACGGCCGGCGCCCGTGATGACTTGACGCGTCGCGAAATACGGCAAGAGATGACGCGCGAGTTTCTGGAAATTCAGGGATCGGGGAACTAGGTAATTTTCGTGAGCGCCGTAAGAGACGGACTTATTATCCGTGTTGTTCTTGTAGAGGTGGATGGCCTCTGGCCACGACTCGGCGTACCTGCGTCCGACTGACGTGGCCGCCGCAGCAGCGATGCGATCGCCTGCGAGGTCCCAAATCGTCGCGTCCCAGGGGTTGGTGGTCTCCGGCGCGGAATACTCAGGATGCGCATGGTCCACATAAAAACGGGCCCCATTAGGCAACACGCGGTTCATCACGGCACGGTCCCAGAACGATCGGTTCACCATGCTCGGGGAATCATCCAGAACCTCCCGAGCGATGTCTTCGCTGGTCAATACGTGACCTTGATGGGTCAGCTGACTCGGGTGTGCTTCCGATTGCCCCATCTGGAACCCACGGGCGTCTTCCAACGGCGATTCGGAGGCATAATCCCACCCGGATTCGGCGGCCGCATGGGGGTAGCTGTCGACCACCAAGGTCGACAGCACCGAATCATTGGCTCCAGGGTTGTCCGGGCAGATGATGCCGAATTCCGTTTCGGTGCCCATGGCACGTTCGAAGATCATGAAATTCCTCGTTCAGAGTGGCTGGCCTCCAGGCTTCCGCTAGGAAATTCAATGCCTGAGAGCGGAACCGAATGCCCAATTCGTCCCAGCCAATCTTCAACGTCGCCTCGTGATGCGGAATCACGCTGTTGCAAGAATTCCGTCCGGGCGCTCTCCACGAGATGCTCGACGCTCAAACCCTTCACCTCATCGTCCAGGAAGGATTTGATGGCGAGTTTTTTGGCACGATCCACGATGTTGTGGATCAAGGCACCCGAGAGGAAATCCGACCAATACGCGGGGATTCGCCGGCCATCGACCAAGACGGCGTCCAAGTACCGATGCTCTTCGTCCCGGGTGAAGATGTCGGCCACCACCGTTTCGATCATGGATGCAGCCAGTGCATTTCGGTCGCCACCGTACTTCGAGACGTCGTCCGCACGAAGCGGCAGCTCGGAGTGCACATAGAGTCCAAAGATCTCGCCGGTGCCTTGGTAATCGGGCCTATCGATGCGAACCTTGACATCCAGTCGACCGGGCCGAAGAACGGCAGGGTCGATCATGTCTTCGCGGTTAGTGGCGCCGATGACGATGACGTTGTCCAACGACTCGACGCCGTCGATCTCGGCGAGGAGCTGAGGAACGATGGTCGTTTCCACGTCGGAAGACTTGCCCGCACCACGCGTTCGGAACAGCGATTCCATCTCGTCGAAGAAGATGACGACGGGGTTTCCTGCCGTAGCCTTATCCCGGGCGCGGGCGAAGATGGCGCGGATCTGCCGCTCGGTTTCACCGACGAATTTGTCGAGCAATTCCGGGCCCTTGATGTTGAGGAAGTATCCGCGCAATGTGCCGTCTTGCGCGTCACCGGTCATCCGATCGGCCAGGGACTTGGCCACGGCCTTAGCGATCAAGGTCTTGCCGTTTCCGGGAGGACCATAGAGAAGAATGCCCTTCGGCGGCTTGAGATCGTGCTCTCGATACAGCTCCGGGTACAAGAACGGAAGTTCGACGGCATCGCGGATCTGTTCGATCTGAGGCGTCAGGCCACCGATGTCCTCGTAGGAAACATTCGGAGTATCTTCCAGCACCAGGTCTTCGGCGTCGGATTTAGGCACGAGCGACAGCGCGATGCCACTGGCCGAATCGAAGGAGACGGCGTCGCCAATCTTGACCTCGGATTCGACCAACTGTCCCGAACGCAGGGCGACGACTTGGTTATTCGAACCGGTCCCCAACACCAAACGGTCGGAACCCAAAATCTCCCGGACGCTCGCAATCTCACCGGTTTCGCGATATCCGACGCAGGCACATGCCCCGACGGTTTCCGTCAGCAATACGGTCATGCCGACTTTGACCTCATCGAGCGATAGCACAGGGCTCACCGGGATCCTGATCCGGCGCCCGCCCATCACCACGTCCAGGCTGGCTTGGGTCGATACGAGCGGGGCGACGTCGTCGTTCATGGAAGACGACCAGATATTGCGGTGATTGACCCGGACCACTTGGGCCTGGTTCATGGGAGCTTCGAGATCTTGAGCGATGGCCTGCTTGAGACGCTGAATATCGCTACGTGCCCCTTCCAGGGCACGGACCAATTTGTCGTTGCGTAACGTTGATTCCTTCAACTGTTTATTGAGGTTCAAGCGTTGGTCGCGCAAGACATTGAGCTGCCGGAGGGTCATCTCGTGGTCGCGCGGGTTGATCGTGGATTCAGATTCGGCCATGAATCCATGTTCTCACCGCGGCGACGTTACTGACCACTAGTGTCCGCATCGTGTCCGGAGCGTGCGGCGTTCTGCGCTTGCCGTTGGGCATCCCGTCCGGCACGGCGCAGTTTACGGTCTGAGACGTTCCGCTCGCCCAACGACATCGGAGTCCATGCATTCATGTCTTCTTCGGTGAAATCTGACTTCGAGGCTCGTCGCTTGGGAGCCAGGCGTTGCGCACCATCGGCGAGTCTGCGAGCCGAGATGAGGAATCCTGTGTGTGCGACCATGCGGTGGTCGGGCCGGACGGCGAGTCCTTCGACGTGCCATCCGCGCACCATAGTCTCGAAGGATTCGGGTTCGGTGAAGCGACCATCCGCGCGCAATGCCTCCGCAACGCGAGATAGCTGCGTCACCGTAGCTACGTAGCACATGATCACGCCGCCCGGAGCGAGAGCAGTCGCGACGGCGGATACGCACTCCCAGGGGGCGAGCATATCCAAAATCGCGCGATCAACGGTGCCCGGCGCTTCAAACTCCCCCAGTTGTTCAGCGAGGTCGCCAAGGGTGAGTTCCCACGCGGGATGCGGGCCGCCAAACATCGTTTCGACATTGCCGGCAGCAATATCGGCAAATTCCTCACGACGCTCGAAGGAACGCAAATGACCGGAATCGCCGATGGCACGAAGCAAGGAAATGCTCAAAGCGCCGGAACCAACACCGGCTTCGATCACCCTCGCCCCCGGAAAGACATCCGCCATAGTGATGATCTGGCCGGCATCCTTCGGATAGACCACGGCGGCACCGCGGGGCATCGACAGAACGAAGTCCTTGAGCAACGGGCGCAGCGCTTGATACTGGAACCCGACGGAATTGGAGATGACGGTTCCTTCGGGCTTGCCAATCAAATCGTCGTGAAGCAGAACCCCTCGGTGGGTGTGAAATTCACCACCTTCCACCAAGGTTATGGTGTTCATGCGACGGCGTTCGTCCGTGAGCTGCACCCGTTCACCTGCGCGGAAGGGGCCCCTGCGGTTTTGCGCGCCGGTTACGGACGTTGGCCGATGCTCCGATGATTCTGAGGCCATGAAAGTGCGACTCCTGACGATTCACGATCGAAATTGATTCGCGCACCATTCTCGCACGTTGGGCCGCGCTTCATGGACGCGCTGGGCATCAGTCGCGCTGGCTACGTCGAACCGCTTCGATCACATCGGATTCAAAGAGCACTGTGGGCTGCCCGTCCCACGACTTCACAGGCCAGATGCGCCCCGGCAATTGAGCCACAAAGGACATCAGGGCGTGCCCCTGGAGACCCTCAGGCACCGGGCGGTCCCACGTCGCTGAAACCATGAGTCCTTCGGCACTGACGTCGTCGTCGCCAACGGCCGATGCCTCCGCCATGGCCGCGGCATCGACCACACCCCGTGCTTGACCCCGGTCGTCGGTGACCAGGTAAACCCCTCGGGGATCTTCGAGGGGCGGAAATGCGCTGAGACGGTCGGTGAGCCTGACGGCGGTGGTGGGTCTCGCCAGAGCCACGACGGAAATTCCGTCCACGGCCTGGCGCAGGTGGACATTTCGGAATGCCTGCGAGGATCCGGAGATGACGATGAAGGCGACCATCATGGTTAAGACGATCATGCCCACGTTGTGCCACGTGCCCGAGAGTATGAGCCATGCGATGAGCCCCGCGGCGGCCAGGTAACCGACGACGCCGGCCGTCCGGGTTCCCGTGTCTCGGTTCTTCGTCACTTTCCACGCCAAGGCCTCTACTGCATAGCCGCCATCGAGGGGAATACCCGGTAGGAGGTTGAACAGACCCACAAATCCGTTCGAAGTGGTGATGAGATATAGAACCAAGGCCGGCCAGCCCGTCCAATCGAGGCCGGCAAGGAGTCCCCACCCGATGCCGGCCAGAACGAGATTCGCGACGGGGCCAGCAAGCGAGACGATGGCGGAACGCCCCGCGGTGGCATGAGATGACCTAAAGGTCGTGTGGCCGCCCATCAAGGTCAGGTTGATGCCAGAGACCGACCAACCGAACCCCTTGGCCGTCAACCCGTGGCTGAGTTCATGAATGAGCACGGAGATCGCGAGGAGCACGGCAAAGGCAAAAGCCGCCAGGTATGCTCCAGGGCCAAGCCAGACGAAACGTTGCGAGAGGTAGCTTCCGTAGCCGGCGATGATCAGGATGGTCAGGAGAAACCAGGACCTCGAGAGTCGGACCGGAATTCCCGCGATCCGGCCGATGAGATAACCTTCATGACCGTTCATGGAACCTCAGAGGGTGACGCCCAAGCGGGCTTCGACGACACGTGCCACTTCACGGCGGTCTCCAGCGGGGCCTCCGGCCTCCACCTGGGACACCCACTCGTCGAGGGCGTGAAGTGCCTTCGGAGCGTCGAGATCCTGAGCTAAAGCCTGACGTACCGCCGTGATGACGGCATCGCTAGAGCGCGTGTCGTCGTCGGTGGGGTCGGCCGTCATGACGCGCCGCCAAGCCTGAATCCTTGCCTCAGACTCGTCCAGAAGCTCCTGTGTCCAGGACCAATCGGTGCGATAGTGGTTCGCCAAAATGGCCAATCGGATTGCTGACGGGTCGACGCCTCGCTCGCGAAGTCGAGAAACGAGCACGAGGTTTCCCTTCGATTTACTCATTTTCTCGCCGTCGAGTCCCACCATGCCGGTATGCACGTAGTGTTCTGCCATGCGGTTCTTCGACATCGCATAGGCATGCCCTGCACCCATCTCGTGGTGTGGGAAACGTAGGTCATTGCCACCGCCCTGGACCGTGTAGGGCATCCCAAGAAAACGTTCGGCAATAACGGTGCATTCGATGTGCCAACCGGGGCGTCCGGGACCAAGAGAACCTCCGTCCCAGGACGGCTCGCCCTCACGATGAGCGCGCCATAAGAGTGCGTCAAAGGGATCCTTCTTGCCGGGTCGCTCTGGGTCTCCCCCACGTTCGGCAAAGAGCGGTCCCATTTCTCGTTCGGAGTAATTGGATACGTATCCCAGATACCAGCGAGCCGGCTCATGTTCCGTATCGGCGGCCGCTCGTACGTCGAAGTAGACGTCGCCGTCCGGATGCTCCACGCCGTCGTCGTCGGTATATCCGCTGGCCCGGTATGCCAAGCCGTCCTCGATCATCCGCTCTACCCACGGAACGATCCAATCGACCGACTCCGTGGCTCCAATGTAGTGATTCGGAGGGATGACGTTGAGTGCCTCCATGTCTGAACGGAAAAGATCCGTTTGCTCTTCCGCGAGAGCCTCCCAGGAGACGCCGGTCTGTTCCGCTCGTTCCAAGAGCGGGTCATCCACGTCAGTCACGTTTTGGACAAACGAGACGTCGTATCCCGCATCGATCCAGGCCCGATTCAGCAGATCGAAGGTCACGTACGTGGCGGCATGTCCCATGTGCGTTGCGTCGTACGGAGTAATTCCGCACACGTACAGAGAGGCCGATTCGCGGTCTTCGGGAAGCTTCACGATCTCATGGAGCCGTGAGTCGAATACCGACGGCACAGGGCCGGCGGTCTGAAGATCAGGAATGTGCGGTGCGGACCACGTACGCATGGACGCCTTTCGACGGGAGCGGGCGGGAAGATTTATGCGGCGATGACGCCAGTGCCGAGCAATACGAAGACGAGCAGACCGACGGCGATTCGGTACCACACGAAGACGCTGTAGCTATGGCTCGAAATGAATTTCAGGAGCCAACCGATCATCACATAGCCCACGGCAAACGCGATAATTGTGGCCAAGATGGTGGGTCCGGCCGAATAGAAGGGGTCAAATCCGTCGGAGAGCGACTTTGCCAATTTGTACAAACCGGAGAGGAAGACCGCGGGAATGGCCAACAGGAAGGAATAGCGTGTTGCGGCCTTTCGGGTATATCCCATGAAAAGACCGGTCATGATGGTGCCGCCCGAGCGTGAAACTCCGGGAATCAACGCGAGGGCCTGTCCCAATCCGTAGAGAACGCCGTGCTTGACGTTAAGGTCATCGAGTTTCAGCTGTTCTTTTCCGATGCGGTCAGCAATGGCCAGGAAAACACCGAAAACGATGAGCATGGTCGCGGTGATCCATAGGCTACGGAATTCCGTGTCGATGTAGTCCTGAAGGAGCAGACCCAACACACCGATCGGGATGGATCCGATGATGATGAACCAACCCATGCGAGCATCGGGGTCTTGCCGGCTGACCTTTCCTCGAAGGGAGAGGAACCAGCGAGAGATGATGCGCACAATGTCCCGCCAGAAGAACAAGATGACGGCGGTTTCCGTACCTAATTGGGTGATCGCGGTGAACGCGGCTCCCGGGTCATCCTTATGAGGCAGTAGCTGCCCCACGATGCTCACGTGCGCCGATGATGAGATCGGCAGGAACTCCGTCAGGCCCTGAACGAGGCCGAGAATAATTGCTTGTATCCATTCCACGCCTCGACTCTACATACTCATCTTCGGGCTTCTTCTCAGGCACCACACTTTGTGGGTGAAGTTACAGGCTACTCATTGTGACTTGTCAGCTGTTCGTTAAAGAAGAACGGCAGGAACTCCGTGATAGGAGTCCCTGCCGTCGTTCCAAGCTGGCCGAGATATTACCGAGAGGGAGTCTCGTCCTCGTCGTCCTCATCGAGATCCTCGAAGTCGTCGTCTTCGTCCAGATCGTCGAGTTCGTCGTAGTCTTCTTCGTCCTCGTCGTCATCTTCCACGAAGACTTCCAGCGGGGTGACTTCGTTATACGCGACGTAGATGGCGTCCTCATATACCTCAAAGGCATCCGCGATACCGAGGTAAGCATTTTCCACGGCGGTGTCCTGCTCGCCGCGCTTGGCTGACAGGGCGGTCAGATGTTCCTCGAGAGCCTGAATGAGCGAATTGAGCGCGACGCGCGGTTCCGTAGTCATGCTCCTAAACTAGCCGACTTTTACGCCCGTGAAAACACCGATGGTTCGATCTAGCAGGGCAACTGTGAGACTTCACCTCGCTCAGAATCGAAGTCCGCTCATGGACTGTTCGAGAGCCTCCGCCGAACGGTGCAACTTGGCCAGTTCTTCATCGGACATCGGAACCTGCAAGCGTTCCCGGATGCCATTCTTATCTACGATGGAAGGAACGGACAGGGCAACCCCGCTCACGCCTCGGTAGTCTTCGAGGACGGTCGACACCGGAAGTACTGCGGCTTGATCGCCCAAGACGGCTTCGACGATGCGTGCGCCCGCAAGGCCGATGGCGTAGTTGGTTGACCCTTTGCCGTCGATCACTCGATAGGCGGCTTTCATTGCTTGCTCAGCCAGTTCGATGCGCCGTTCCTCCGGGAATAGTGGGTCACCGTTATCGTCGACCCACTCATCGATCGGAACTTGTCCGATATTGGCCTGGGACCACAGGGGAAATTCGGAATCTCCGTGCTCCCCCATGATCACCGCATGCACACTCGAGGTCGCGACGTTGGCTGCTTGACCAATGAGCAGCCGAAGCCGGGAGGTATCGATGACGGTTCCCGAAGAGAAGATGCGGTCGGCGGGCAGCCCTGAGATCTGCTGGGCGACGACAGTGAGGACGTCGCACGGATTCGTGACCAACATGTAGACGGCGTCGGGTGCTACCTCCAACAGCTGGGGCAACATGGTGGAGAGAATCTTGACGTTGGCATCGGCCAATTCGAGTCGAGTTTGTCCGGGCTTTTGCCTGGCCCCGGCGGTGATCACCACCATGTCGCTGTCGCGGAGAATCCCGAGGTCTCCGCTGCCGACAACGGGCGTACCACCGGCGAACAATGAACTGTGGGCGATATCCAGGGCTTCTGCTTCAGCTCGGGAGCCGTCAATGTCGTACAGGGCGATATTGCGAGCGGACCGGCGCATCATGGCGGCGTACGCCATGGCCGACCCCACTCCTCCTGCTCCGACAATGCCCAATTTCGAGGTGGTCCGGAAATCACTGGTCATGGTTACTGTCCTCTCTCCCAAGGCTCACGTGGTGGGGTCGACGCCCCAGAGTCATTTTCCCACAGCCGTGTCCGAATATGTGGGAATATTTGGGAATTTCGAGGTTAAATACCAAAAGGCCCCGGCCGGAAACTTTCGTTCCGGCCGGGGCCTTTTCCCTGGTGCGCGAGGGGGGACTTGAACCCCCACCCTCTAATACGAGGACTAGCACCTCAAGCTAGCGCGTCTGCCTATTCCGCCACCCGCGCAGGTGATCTCGGGAGCGAGCTCCCGGGCAACGAGTAATAACTTACTGGATGCTCGACGGGCACGCAAATTCTCAAGCTCCGATCACCTGTGATGATCGGCACTTCCCGAGATCTTCGAAGCTACTCCGGGCGATTCCACGCGAATTCGAAGTTCTTCCGTGCCTTACGGCCAATTCCCCGAATGCGACGTCGTCCCTCAGGTGCGGCCCGATCCTTCCAAATCTCCACGGTGGACGGAAGGACTACGGGCGATCCAAATTCCACCGTCCATTGTCCGGGGCCTGCCGGGTCATCGGCCAGCTGCCCCAAGGCCCTGGAAGCGCAATACATTCCGTGGGCAATGGCACTGGGGAACCCAAACACCTTGGCCGAAGCAGCGCTGAGGTGGATCGGGTTGGCATCGCCCGAAACCTTGGCGTATTTACGACCGGTTTCGGAAGGAAGTCTCCAGCGTCCGATGAGCCGAAATCCTTCACGAGGATCTTCTCGCCGCGTGGACTCCGCCTGCGAATCCTTGCGGACGGCGGTCTCGTCGTCTTGAGTGGTCTTGGCCTGCTTGGATAGATACAGGGACTCGTCACTGAAGGCCAGCTCGCCCTTGTCGTCCCAAATCTCAGAAAGAATGGTGACGGTCACTCCCCTGCGATGGGTCCCGAACTCTTTAACCCGGGACCGAATCTTGACCGTGCTGTCCACGGCGATGGGCCTCCGCTGCGTGACCTCATTCTTGAGGTGGATTAGGCCTAGCAGCCGGAGCGGAAACGTGCGACTCGTCATCACCTCTGTGGAGATCGGAAAGCTGATGGCGTGAAGGAATCCACCGTGAGCGTCCTCCCCGGCAGGCGCATGCACGACGGCGCAAAAAGCAGCGTGCTTTTCGGCGTCGACCTTCACCCGACGCTCGGCCACTTCGAGCGCCTCGGGTGCAGGCATGGCATGGCGTGCCGGAGAATCCGACGAGCCGCGGCGATGCAGCTGCTTGTCGACGGCGGCCCCCAACTCTTTGACCAGGATCTGGCCGTAGAATTTCGCCGCGCCGGCCGAATCACCCTGTACGCTGGCTCCGCTCTTGGGCTTGAGGCTCTTGATGCTCGGAAATTTCATTAGGCACCCACCATCGACTGTCCGCACACGCGAAGGGTCTGACCGTTGATGCAACCGGCGGCGTCTGAGACCAGGAAGCCAACTGCCTGGGCAACATCCTCCGGCCGGCCGCCTTGCTGTAAGGAATTCAGCCGACGCGCGACCTCGCGAGTCACGGTTGGCATCGCCTTAGTCATGTCGGTCTCAATGAACCCGGGAGCCACCGCATTGATGGTTCCTCCGGCTTTCTGGAACTCCTGGGCCATGGCGGAGACCATGCCGATGATTCCAGCCTTCGACGCCGCGTAGTTCGTCTGCCCCCGGTTACCGGCGATGCCGCTCGTGGAGGCCAGGGAGACGACGTGCGGCGTCGAGCCGAGCACCCCAGAATCGAGTAGCTGCCGATTCATGGCCAACTGTGAGGCCAGATTGACGGCCAAAACCGATCCCCACTTGCTCTCATCCATATTCGCCAAAGTCTTATCCCGAGTGATACCGGCGTTGTGCACCACGATGTCCAACCGGCCGTAGTGCTGCTGAGCCGCCTCGGCGATACGCTGACCTGCCTTGGGATCCGTGATGTCGAGCTGAAGCGCTCGGCCGCCGACGCTATTGGCGACCTTGGTGAGCGCCTCGCCCGCCCCGGGGACGTCAACCAGAAGAATCTTCGCGCCATCGTCGCTCAGCCGGCGGACGATGGCTTCACCGATTCCTCGTGCGGCGCCGGTGACGACGGCAACCTTTCCCTCAACCGGATGATCGGCGTCGGACGGAGTCTCGGCATGGCCTGACCCCACGGTGAGGGGCTGACCGCTGACGTAGGCGGAACGCGAAGACAGGAAGAATCGCAATGGTCCGGTGACCGCGTCACTATGGGTCGCAGTTCCAGGGGCAATGCTTAGGAGATTGCAGGTCGCTCCTTTGCGCATCTCGTGGGCCAGGGAACGCATGAACCCCATGACACCTGCCTGGGTGGCAACGAGCTCCGGGGTGTCCCCCGACGTGCTGTCTCGGCCTAGGACCAGGACCCGACCGGAGCTCCCAAGGCTACGGAGGGCAGAACCGACGGCCAGCGCCGGCCTTTGAAGGTCAGACGGCTGTGCCGCCGACGTGAAATCGACGATGATCGCGCCGTATCGCGTATGTGCCTCCGGGTGGCGTCGAACCTCGAGCCCCCAACCTAGAAGAGTCTCGGCGAGGTTGTCGGATGCGTCATCTCCGATGAGCAAGACCTTCTGATCCTTCAGCAGGTCTTGCCCCGGTTCGTAGCGGCGCAGCTCCACGGGTTGCGGTAAGCCGAGGGCCCCGGCGACCTTCTTGCCGAGGGTTGAATTAACGATTTGTGTGTAAGAATCCTTCATCGCGTTCTGAGCTTCCTCCTGAAGTCTATGGGTGGACTAGTTGGCGGGCTTTTCGGCTTCGAGGATCATGGCGACGCCGAGTCCTCCCGCCGCGCAAACAGAAACGAGTCCGCGCTGGGTCTTGCCGGTTTCTGTGGCCTTCTCGTGAAGTTGCTTTGCCAGGGAGGCGACGATTCGTCCCCCGGTAGCGGCGAAGGGGTGGCCTGCTGCAAGCGATGAACCGTTCACATTCAGCTTGGACCGATCGATGGAACCCACGGCCTGGTCGCGACCGAGCTTTTCCCGGGCAAATGTCTCAGATTCCCAAGCCTTGAGATGGCACAGGACGGTGCCCGCGAAGGCCTCGTGAATTTCGTAAAAGTCAAAGTCTCCCAGACCGAGATGATTGCGTTCGATCAGCTGTGGCACCGCGTAGGCGGGGGCCATCAGTAGTCCCTCGTCGCCGTCGACGAAGTCCACGGCCGCGGCCTGTGCATCGACCACACGGGCCAGAGGTGTCATGTTGTGCTGATCTGCCCACTCCTGGCTGCCCAAAAGCACGGCCGATGCGCCGTCGGTCAATGGCGTCGAGTTACCTGCGGTCATGGTCGGTTCGCCGGGAAGGCTGCGACCGAAGGCCGGGTTCAGCTTCGCAAGCTTCTCCAGGGACGTATCCGGACGAAGATTGTTGTCCCTATTCAATCCGCGGAAGCCGGTCACCAGATCATCGAAGAATCCGCGATCGTAGGCGGCAGCAAGATTCTGGTGGCTCGTCAGGGCAAGCTCATCTTGGTCCTCCCTGCTGATCTCCCAGTCAGCGGTCGTAATGGCTTGATGCTCGCCCATGGAAAGTCCAGTGCGCGGTTCACCCGTTCCCGGGGCTTGCGGCTTGATATCGGCCGGGCGCAGGGAAGAAACGGCAGCGAGTCGTTGCTTGAGGGTTTTTGCCCGGGCTAGTTTGAGCAGTCCGCGGCGGAGTCCTTCGGAGACCACGATGGGCGCGTCGGAAGCGGAATCGACACCGCCGGCGATGGCAGAGTCCATCTGACCCAAACGAATCTTGTTGGTCAGTCCCCAGACAGTTTCCAAGCCGGTTGCGCACGCCTGCTGAACGTCGTAGGCGGGGGTTGATGATGAAAGGGCCGAGCCCAAGACGGCCTCACGCGTGAGGTTGAAATCCTTGGGATGCTTGAGGACGGCGCCCGCCGCGATTTCGCCGATGTGCTCGCCAGCAAGGCCAAATCGAGCTGCCAATCCGTCAAACACACTCGTCAGCATGTCCACATTGCTGACCGAGGCATAGGCCCCGTGTGAACGTGCGAACGGAATGCGGTTACCACCGAGAACATAGGCCTGAGACATGGATCCTCCGGATCTAGAAGGTTGTGGAACGACGGCGCAAAGCGCTGAATTTCGCTCGAGCGAGAAGCCGATTCCCACCGCATCGTCCCTTGTGACTGGGGTTACAAAAGTCAAGAGTACCTGATACTCTGCGTATCGTGAACACCAACGAGGCCGTCAAAACACGGAAAGATGCGTCCATCGAATCGTCCGCCCCCGATGGGCGCGCGACTCGATGGCAAACCCACCGTAAGGTGCGGCGTCGTCAGCTTCTTCGGGAAGCCCGGTACGCGATTCACAAAATCGGTCCGCAAGCCTCTATGGAAGAGATCGCCGCCCATTCTGGGACGTCCAAGTCGGTCTACTACCGATACTTCACGGACAAAGCGGGTCTCAGCCAAGCATTGGGTGAATTTTTGCTGTCAAGCCTGGAACAGAAAATCGTCGAGGCGGCCGCCAACGGGTCATCCCCGGCGGATACCGTGCACCGGATGATTGACGCGTACCTCGTGATGGTTCAGCGTTCGCCGTCCATCCACGAATTTGTGACGTCTCATGCCGGATTGGGTTGGGCACGTCTGGATGGTGACGAAGCCCCGACATCGTCATTGGGGCTCTTTGCCGATCACGTCGCTCACCTCTTGCTGGCCTCCTTGCGAAATGTTGCCCAGGAGAGTGGGGAACTTTCCTTACCGGACGACGTCTCGCTCGACTATTGGGCCCGAGCTGTGGTCGGGATGGTTCAATCCGTGATCGAAAAGTGGAGCCGCGCCTATGTCAAAGGGGAAGCCCCATCCCGCGAACAAACGGTGGATCAGCTCACCCAATGGATCCTCATGCCCTTAAAGGAGCACACATGACTCAGACTTCGGAACTCCCAGACCGCCACACCAACCCATCAGATTCAGGAGTAAACATGCCGCTGAACCCCACATCCTCCTTGACGGATGACGCCGCGGCGTCGCACCCGAAAGCGTCCAAAGGATCACCTGAAGGCACGTCTCAGGGCCCGCTGGACGAGGTGCAGGCCGTTCAAGGACCGGACACCGACGAGCGAATCGATGTCGAGACGCTGCACGACAAGCTCATGGGCCCGTGGAAAGAGGTCCGTCAGAAGGTTCGGGATCTCATTGAAGATCCGGCGTTGCACAAGGTCGATACTCTCAGCTATCAGGATCACCGCGAACGCGTCCTGCAGCAGCTTCAGATCCTGGTCGAAAACCACGTCGTACATCGCGCCTATCCTGAGTACGTTGGCGGCGGCGAAGATCCCGGCGGAAATATCGCTGGGTTCGAAGAGCTCGTGGCGGCCGACCCCTCTCTGCAAATCAAGGCCGGCGTCCAATGGGGCCTCTTTGGTGCCGCCGTTCATCAACTCGGCACCCAGGAACACCACCGCCGCTTCCTGCCAGGAATTATGAATTTGGATGTTCCCGGCGCCTTCGCGATGACCGAGATCGGCCACGGCTCTGACGTGGCCTCCATAGCGACCACGGCCACCTACGATCCCGACAGCGAAGAGTTTGTGATCAATACTCCGTTCAAATCGGCGTGGAAGGAATTTCTCGGTAATGCCGCTCAGCATGGCAAGGCGGCCGTGGTTTTTGCTCAGCTGATCACCGAGGGAGTCAACCATGGAGTCCACGCGTTCTACGTGCCGATTCGCGACGAAGACGGGGTGAATCTTCCCGGTATCCAGTCCGAAGACGACGGGCACAAGGGCGGCCTCAACGGAATCGATAATGGCCGGTTGGCTTTCGACCATGTCCGGATTCCCCGGACCAATCTGCTCAATCGCTATGGGGACGTTGCCGACGACGGGACCTACTCCTCCCCCATTGATTCTCCAGGTCGCCGATTCTTCACGATGCTCGGAACACTCGTTCAAGGCCGCGTGAGCCTGGACGGCTCGTCCGTCAATGCCTCCAAGATCGCGTTGAGCATCGCCATCCGATACGCATATGAGAGGCGTCAGTTCTCCGCGGGCGGAGAGACCGAAGCAACGCTCATGAGCTATCAGCTCCATCGGCGTCGGCTTTTGCCTCTGTTGGCCCGCACTTACGCCCAGGCCTTTGCCCATCACGGATTGCTATCGACCTTTGATGATGTCTTCTCGGGCAGAGAGGACACGCCGGAAAATCGTGCGGAATTGGAGACCTTGGCGGCGTCGCTCAAGCCACTGTCTACGTGGGGTGCTTTGGAGACCCTGCAGGAGTGCCGTGAAGCTACCGGCGGTGCAGGCTTCATGACCAAGAACCGTTTCACGTCGCTCTACCAAGACCTGGATGTTTATGCGACGTTCGAGGGTGACAACCACGTGCTTTTGCAGCTGGTGGCTAAGCGCTTGTTGGGTGACTACTCGAAGGAATTCGCGGGGCTCGACGTCGGAACGATCACCAAATATGTGTCCTCTCGCGCGGAAGACCTTGCATTCAATCGCACGGGACTTCGGAGCGTTGCCCAGCTCATTCACGATACGGGTACTCAGAAAAAGTCGGCCAAGGCCCTCAAGGACCCCAAGTGGCAGCGTGAACTCATGCAGGATCGCGTGCACACCAAGGTCTCAGAGGCCGCCGAGGCGCTCCGGCCGGCACGAAAGATGTCGGCCACCGATGCGACCAAGGTCTTTAACAGCCAACAGGTTAAGTTGATCGATGCCGCCCGTTCGCACGGTGAACTCCTCGCGTGGGAAGCCATGAGCGACGTCGTCGATTCCTTGGACGGAAAAACCCACGAAGTCATGACCTGGTTGCGAGATTTGTACGGTCTCACGCTGATCCACAAGAATTTGGGGTGGTACGTGTCCTACGGCCTCATCTCCACGCAACGCGGTCGGGCGCTGGAGGAGTACATCAATCGGCTCCTCGACAAAATCGAGCCCTATTCCTTGCAACTCGTGGAAGGCTTTGGCTGGACCCAGGCACATCTCCGCGCCGAAATTTCCAGTGGTCTGGAAGAGGTGCGACAGGCTGACGCTGCGGAATACTTCCGAAAACTACGGGCCTCGTCGGATGCTCCGGTGGATGAAAAGACGCTGATGAAGATGAAGTCGTCTGGTTCGGGCAAACGCCGTTAGGCACGGAGAGATCGCTGCTGAGCATAGCGACATGACAAGGGGCGGACGCACGGAAAATGACCGTGCTTCCGCCCCTTATCCGCTTGTGCGTCCGAGAGTTACAAGGTAAAACTCCTATACTCTGTGGTGTGCGTAACGATAATTTGACCTTTGATGAAGCCCAGAACCGATCCGCGCTCCTTGAGATGGATCGGTACGACGTCCACGTGGACCTGACGTACGCAGCCGATCCGACGATGGAGTCTTTTCCCGTTAAGGCGACCATCACCTTTTCGGCCGACGTCACCGGCCCGGAACCAGCGTCGACCTTCATCGAGTACATCCACCACAGCGTCGACTCGGTGACTCTGAACGAGCAGCGTTTGGATCTGGCACAGGTGGTCCATGGCAGTCGCATTGAGCTACCTGATCTTGCGCCGACAAATACGCTCGTGATTCACGGTCGTTCGCTGTACTCCCGTTCCGGGGAAGGGTTACATCGGTTTATCGATCCTCAGGATCATCGCACGTACCTCTATACGCAATACGAGCCATCCGATGCTCGCCGTGTATTTCCCACCTTTGAGCAGCCGGACCTCAAGGCGAATTTCTCTTTCACCGTCACGGCCCCGAGCGACTGGGTCGTCGCGTCGAATACAGAGATTGTGGCGACCGAAGACGACCCCGTACTCGAGGGGGTTTCGCGACGACGCTTCGCTCCGACTCAACGCATGTCGACGTACATCACGACCTTGCTCGCCGGTCAGTACCACGCGGTGAGCTCCTTGTATCGACGAAGCGGGTCAGATTCAGGGGTCACGCCCATGACCCTGTATTGCCGGCAATCGATGGCCGAGTCCATGGACTCGGAAAATATCTTCGACCTCGTTCGGCATGGCCTCGATTTCTTCCAGGATCTTTTTGACTACCCGTACCCGTGGGGCAAATACGATCAGGCCTTCGTCCCGGAATACAACCTGGGTGCGATGGAGAATCCCGGATTGGTGACCTTCACGGAGTCGTATCTCTTCCCCGATGGGTCGACGGTGGCGCAACGTGAAGGCCGAGCCGATGTCATCATGCACGAAATGTCGCACATGTGGTTTGGAGACCTCGTGACCATGCGGTGGTGGTCCGATTTGTGGCTCAAGGAGTCTTTCGCCGAATTCATGGGTTCCTTGGCCGCAGAACGGGTCGGAGGCTACGAGGAAGCGTGGGTGACGTTCGCCAATCGTCGGAAAGCCTGGGCGTATACGCAGGATCAATATTCGACCACGCACCCGATCGTCGCCGATATTCCCGATGTTGAGGCGGCCAAACAAAACTTCGACGGCATCACCTATGCCAAGGGCGCTTCGGTGCTCAAACAACTGGTCGCATATGTGGGCTTCGAACAATTCATTCAGGCGGCCCGCGTCTATTTCAAGCGACATCAATTCGGGACCGCGGAGCTCTCGGATTTCTTAGCGGTCCTCAGTGAGGCCTGCGGCCGCGATCTGAGTGAGTGGGCCCGGGCCTGGTTGCAAACGGCCGGTGTCACCCACTTGACGTACAGCGCCCAACGTTCAGAACTCGCGCAAACCTTCCCCGATGAGGCTTCGCAGGCTATCGGTCGCCCCCATGTGCTCAATCTCGCGACATTCTCTTTGGACGCCGGCTCCCTGCAGCGAACCCAGGTGGTTCCCTGCGAGGTATCCGCGGGTGCCGAGAGCACGTCGACGACCGTATCCCTGGACGTCTCTCCCGCCGGCGACGCCGAGAGCATCGTTGTGGTCAATCAGGATGATCAGACCTATGCCCTAGCCCTGCTGTCCGAGTCCGATGTCGAGACGGCGCTGGAGTATGGACACACGATCAGTGATCCGTTGGACCGGGGCGTCTTGGGCAGCTCGCTGTGGAACATGGTTCGGCTGGGCCAGATCGATCCTCGCCGTTACCTCGAGCATGTGGGCCGGGGACTCAGCCGCGAGAATTCCCCTACCCTGCTGGACACCCTACTGATCCATGCGGGTACGGCACTGCGGTCGTATGTCCCTGAACCGGAACGGACGTCACAGCTCGAGTCCTTGGCCGCACACCTGCGGGACGGCTTGGCATCGGTAGAGGAAGGAAGCGACCAGCAACGAGTTCTGGTACAGCACAGCCTTGTCTTGGGCCGTGAATCTGGAGCGCTGGCCGACATTGCCTACGAGCTCCTGGACTGGGCGACAACCCATCCGGGCACCCCGTGGCGAGGCCTGACATTGGGAGACCAGATCCAGTGGCTGGCTCGGACGGCGCTTGCCGCTCACGGTCGTCTCACCCGTACCGCCCTCGAAGAGTCCTATGCAGCAAACCCCAGCCAGTACGCCGCCATCGGTCACGCGCGTTCGTTAGCCGCCTTGCCGAGCACAGACGAGAAGGCTCTGGCTTGGGAAAGGATCTTCGGCGAGGATCTCTCCAACGACCTACTGTCGGCGACGGCAGTGGGCTTAATGACCGGCGACCCAGCTCTGAGGCAAGGGCAAGGGGCTCAGTACTTCGACGGACTCGGCGCGGTCTGGGCAGACCACTCGATCGGTATGGCGACCCGAATTGTCAGGGGCCTGTTCCCCACCGTGGACGACGACGTCGACCCCGTGGCTGCAACCCAGGAATGGCTCGCAGATCATCCTGACGCGCCCCGGGCCTTGCGCCGTGAACTGACCGAACGTTCTGAGGACGCGATCAGGACGTCGCGCATACGCGATCTATGGTCCAAAATTTAAAGAACCTGATGTGGCACCCTGACGATCCGCGGGACGGCGAGGAACACGACCGTAAGATTCGCCGCGATTACCGATCTCCAGGGGCCAAGTTGTGACATTCTAGGAGGACCTGCTTCGGGTATTGAGGGATATTAGAGGAGATTCGCAGTGACGGATTACGCGCTCAACGACCGTGGGTCCTTGGAGCTTGTCACCGAGGACTATTACGACGCCGAGATTTTGCGGCTCTTCGACGGAAAACGCTTGGATCGTGAGCAGGTCGTCGACGCGACGGCTCAGCTGGTTCCGGAGCCCGACAACCCCGTCTTTCCCGAGAGCATCGCGATTTGGGTCAACGGTTACAAGGTGGCCCGAATGACCGTGAAGGATTCCGAACGTTATTGGAATCCCCTGGCACGCATCATCTATTCGGGATACACGCCCGTCGCGCCGATTCGATTCTGGGCGACCCAACGGCGCGATGGTGATCATCCTCGCCTGGAAACCCGCGCGATCCTCTCCGTTTCGCGCCCGGAACTGCTCTTCCCGATCAATGCGTCTCCCCTCCACGCGGCTCTTCTCCCCCAGGGGTCCAGCGTCAAGGTTCTTAACGAGAACGAACATGCTGAGTACCTCCACGACGTCCTCCCGATGTCTGGCGAGGGCCGCGTCATTCTGACCCTTGAGGCGAACCGTCACAAGCTGGCGGACGGCAGCGAGGTCGAGGTCGTGGACGTCTTGCACGACCGTCGCATCGTCGGACGCCTCAGCACCCAGATGTCTGAACAGCTGGCGCCCGTGGTTCGTCACGCCTTCCAGCACAACAAGTTGACCGCCGTGTGGGGAACCATCCGTGGTAGCTCATTCGAGCTGTCTCTCACCGTCCAGACGGTTCGCGCCGACGAAATCCCGAGCTCTTGGTACACGGATCTGCCCAATTCCTTGCCTCTCCTCAAGGCCAAACAAGATTCATATGACCTCGACCCGAGTTACGTGCCGAGCGAGGCGGAAGAGAACCCCAGCTTGAAGCGAGCCGAAAAGCCCGACGACGCCGTCGAACGGCTCCACCCGGATACTCACGGAAGCTCGTCTGCGACCAAGGCCGGATTTGTGGAGCGTCATCGACACAGCGGAGGCTCAGGATGGGGCTTGGGCGTCCTCGGTGCGCTGATCTTGATCCTGGGCATCGTGCTGATTTTCTTCAAGCCGATTCTCGGTGTGTTGGGCATCATCGTCGGTGCATCGGTGGTATTCGCCGGCGTCTACATGTCGCGATTCCAGGGGTCTGGTCGGATGTACGACCAAATCGATATCAACCCGACCGGTGGTCCTTCCGCGTCTGACCACGAACCTCAGGCCCTGGACCAGTCTGAAGAGCCTGAGGGTGCCGAAGCCGACCAGGAAGAGCAAGCCCTCGAACAACGACCGGAGCAGGAGCCCTTTTCCCCCAATGCGGAAGACCTCGACCTGGAAGAAGCCGAGCCCGAGGCCGCCACGGACACTATCGACGTCGCGAAGTACGACGAATCACCCGAGGTGAACGACGGGTATTACTCCGATCAGCATCTGTCGGAGGAGGAAGATGTCGATTTTGAGGAAGATACGGAGCCTTCCGAATACGACGAAAGCTACTCGTATCCGGAGTGGGAGCACTCGGACGACTACGAAACCGTGGGCGAGGATTACTCGAACGGCCGCGGCTCGGGCTCGCGTCGCTAGGTGACACCATTGCTCACCCGCGCTCGCTCTCGGACCGACCGCTTTCTCCAGATTGCCGACGTCTTCATTCGTCACGGATTGGGATTCCTGGTGGAGGGGTTGGGCGCCCCGATCGCCGGCCCATTGCATCGGGTCCGACGCACCGAAACCGGTGAGCGCCTCACCCAACCTCAGCATTTGAGGATGGCCCTTGAAGAGCTTGGCCCGACCTTCATCAAGGTCGGTCAGCTCATTTCGACTCGACAAGACCTCCTACCGACGAGCTACACGCAAGAACTGCGCAAATTGCAGGACGACGCAACGGTCGTTCCCTACGAGGAGCTCATGGACTCCTTGGCCGGACAGCCCGAGCAAACCATGTTGGAACAGTTCGATTCCATTGACACCACTCCCCTGGCGTCGGGGTCTATCGGGCAGGTCCACGCGGGGGTTTTGCACGGGCAGGATGTCGTGGTTAAATTCCGCAAACCGGGCGTTCTCGAAGAAGTTCATCAGGACCTAGATATCATCAGCGACCTCGCGACGCTGTTGAGCCGGTATGTTCCCTTAGCCAAGCAGTACGACGTTGTAGAACTGAGCGCGGAGTTCTCCCGAACGCTCTTGGAGGAGCTCAACTACACCATCGAGGCAACGCACTGCGATCGGTTCGCGAATTTCTTCCACGATGATCCTGAATTGCATATCCCCCACATCTACTGGGAAGCAACGACTTCGCGCATCCTGACGCAAGAACGCGTTGGTGGAATCAAAATCAGCAATGTGGACGCGCTCGACGCCCACGGAATCGATCGACATCGGCTCGCGGTGAATGCGACCGGTGCGATGTGCCGGATGATCTTTGAGTTCGGCTACTTCCACGCGGATCCTCACCCGGGCAATCTGTTTGTGCGCCCAGACGGCGCCATCAATCTGATCGACTTCGGCATGTGCGGCGAGCTGAGCGAAGACTTCCGCGACAGCATGCTTCCCTTGCTGATTGGCGTGACGACCCAGAACATAAAGCAGTGCAGCCGCGCCGTCATCCGTCTCACCAATTCACACGGCCGTAATGTCACGCCTCAGGAAATTGAGGCAGATCTTGGGCGCATCATCCGTCAGTACTCCGGGCAAAGCCTTGACGATCTGAATATTGGCAGGGTGCTCACGGACGTTATGGCCTTGTTGCACCGGCATCAGCTCAGCCTGCCCTCAGAAGCGGCGCTCTTGATCCGCATGATCGCGACGGCCGAATCTTTGGGTGAGCTGATCGACCCGGACTTTGATTTCATCGCCGTCCTCAAGCCTTTTGCGACGGCATTCGTATCGAGCAGGGTTTCGGTGGAGGCCATTCTCAAGCGGCTTACTGCCATGACTCGGGAGACCGTGGGGTTCGGCGTCGAGGTGCCAAGCTCCTTACGAAAGATCATGAGCGTCATCGAAAATGGCGGCTTTGACGTCCATCTCCGCGCGGATGAGCTGGAAGAAATTATCGACCGCGTCGAGGTCGTCGGGAACCGATTGGTTGCCGGTGCGGTCTTGGCCGCTTTGGTGAATGGTTCCGCCAAGATTATTTCGACGCACCCGGAAGGCTATCGAAGCTGGAAGGGGCTCCTCATCAGCGGAGGCGCGGGTGGTGCGGGTCTGTTGAGCGGATACATTTTGAGCTCGGCTCGCCTTCGGGTTAAACGACCGAAGCGACGTCGTGGCCTCATGAGTCTCTGAGGCACGACGTCGCTTCGCGTGTCGCGCTTCGCGGCTAGTCGGTTCCTGCGGTCTTGGCGAATTGATCCATGGTTCCATCCTTCATGGCCTTGCTGAGTTCCTGGACGGCTCCCTCGTCCAGATTGACGATGGACTGGCCGTCGTCGGACCACCCGGTCCCGGCATTCGGCAGAGTCATCATCTTCATGTTCTTGAAGCCGTTGGGCCCCATTTTCATCAGAATCTTTGCCGCTTCCGTGGAATTGAGCGAGTCATCGACTTGTACATAGGGCGAGAAGGTTTTGACCATGTCGTTAACCTTGAGCGGGTTGGCGAAGTTTTGCGGGTCGCCGATGGCCTTCATGAGGCCACGAATATAGGCACGCTGGTCGCGAACCCGCTGATAGTCCCCGTCCGCGAAGGCATAGCGTTCCCGGACGAAGGTTAGCGCGCGGTCCCCGTTCATCTTTTGTGGGCCCTTGTCGTAGGACTCACCGTGATCGGTCGTGAACGCCACAGGAACATCGACGGTGACGCCGCCGACGGAATTGGTCAAGTCACGGAAGCCTTCGAAATTGATGCCGGAGACGTGGTCAATTCTGGTGTCCAGCAACTGCTCGATTGTTTGGACCTCCAAGGGAATACCCCCTTGGTCGAGGGCCGCGTTGATCTTTGCCTTGCCGTGTCCCGGAATATCGACCCAGGTGTCACGCATGATGGAAATCAGGTACGCCTGGCCCCCATCGGCGGGAACGTGGAGGAGCATGATGGTGTCCGCGCGCTGACCGGAAACCGTTTTTTCATCGGCCTCCCCTTGACGCGAGTCGCTGCCGAGGAGCAAAACGTTATAAGAGCCGTCTTCTTTCGGCCGATTTTTGTCGTCCGGCAGGGCGTTGGCGAATTTTTTGGTTCCGGAATCAAAGTTGTGGGCCAGGTTGGCAAAATAGGCCCCAACGGCGATCACGCCGACCAAGAGCAGAGTCCCGCAGATGCCGAGCGCGATGAGTCCCCCGCGCCTCTTTTTTCGGCGCCGGGGCTGCGGCTCGTTGCCGTTGTCCAGGAGGTCGTCGTTCAGCGACATTCGGATACTCCGTCAGGTTCGGTGATGTTCGGGGGTCAGTTAACCCGACCGATTTTACTCTGAACATACAGAAAGTGCCGGGAATCGTGAAAGATTCCCGGCACCTTCTCAGCGAGGGGCTGGTTACTTGCCAGCCTTGCCGAAGTTCTTGAAGCGAGCATTGAAGCGCTCGACGCGACCGGCCGAGTCCATGATGCGCTGCTTACCCGTGTAGAACGGGTGCGACTCGGAGGAGATTTCGACCTCGATCAAGGGGTACTCGTTGCCGTCTTCCCAGGTTTCAGTCTTCTGGCTGGTGGCGGTCGAACGGGTCAGGAAGGTCTTGCCGGACGCGAGATCGCGGAAGAGGACCGCGTGGTAATCCGGGTGAATATCGGTCTGCATGGGTCTACCTTTTCAATCGGACTGGATTTTGCCAGGCCTAGGGAGTAAAGCTGAGATTCTCCACGGGGCGGTCGATATATTGTTCGAACACGCCACGGAGGACGCCGCGGTACGGCGACCACATAACGCTACCACGTGTACTGCAAGAAGAGAAGGAATCAGCGGACACGCGTTTCCCAAAAGGCCACGGCCGAAGCCGCCGCTACGTTGAGTGAATCGACCCCGTGGCCCATGGGGATCATGACCGTTTCCTGTGCGGTCGTAACAGTAGCCCGGCTCAGGCCATGCCCTTCGGTTCCGAGAATGAGGGCAAGTTTGTCTTCGTTCCGGGCTGAGAGCTCGTCGAGGGTGATGGAATCCGGTTCCAGGGCGAGGGCCGCCGTGGTGAAGCCGGCTTCGTGGAGTGCCTCCACATCATCCGGCCACGATTCCGAACGAGCCCACGGAACTTGGAATACTGTACCCATCGAGACTCGAATCGAGCGTCGATACAGCGGGTCCGCGCAGCGCGGCGAGACCAAGACGGCGTCGACACCCAGAGCTGCCGCTGAGCGAAATATGGCGCCGACGTTCGTGTGATCCACGATGTCCTCCAATATCGCTACGCGTCGAGCTCCACGAATAACCTCGCGAACACTCAACGGTTGTGGACGCCGCATCACGGCCAGTGCTCCCCGATGCAGGTGGAAGCCCGTGAGGTCTTCCAGCGTGGCGTCGTCGCTCACGTAGGCAGGGACCTCCGGCCACGCTCGAAGGACGTCTTCCAAATCCGCAGCCCACTTGTCCGACATGAGAAAAGACAAGGGGGCGTGGCCTGCATCGAGGGCTCGTCGCAAGACCTTGGATGATTCGGCGATGTAAACGCCCCACTCCGATTCTCGCGACGTGCGCATGCGGACGTCGGTCAGTCCACGATAGAAGCGCAAGTCCCTGAGCACTCGTTCGTCAGCACGGCCATGGGAATCTGCGATCTGCTGCTGGGCCACGCGCACGACATTGGGAATCGTGTCAACGTGGGCCGCGCGGGCGGCCAGCTCGGCCGGTCCATATTGAGGGTTATTCATAGGTGCTCCGAAAAAATGTGTCGCGGCCTAGTCGAGAAAGACCATCTTGACGATGGCGGCAAGTCCCAGGATCACGATGATGCTCCGAAGAACCACCGGCTTCAATCGTCGTCCGATCTTGGCCCCCACCCAGGAACCGACGGTCGAGCTGATGGCGATCAGGAGGACCACCCACCAGTCGATTCGATCAAACGCAAACAAAAGATATGAGATTCCTGCGATGAGGTTAACGCTGGCCACTAAGACGGTCTTGATGGCGTTGGCACCCTGGAGTGATGCGAGGAGGAAGACGCCCAATATCCCCAAGAGAAGGACCCCTTGGGCAGCCACAAAGTAGCCCCCGTAGACGCCGGCGAAGAATACCAACGCATAAAGTATCGGCGGTTGATGGTCGCTCTCTTCGGACGGCAACTCTGTGCCTTCGCGCCTCTTTCGGACGATAGCCTGCAGTTTCGGCTGGAAGATCACGAAAAGCAACGCCACACCGATGAGAATCGGGCTAGCAGCCTCAAAAACACTGGCGGGTAGGTGCAACAAAAGGTAGGCACCGAGGATCCCACCGATCAGGGAACACGGAATGAGCTTCCAGAGGGTGCGTTCTAATCCCTTGAGCTCTTTTCGGTACCCCCAAGCGCCAGTGAAGTTCCCGGCGATCAGGCCCATGGCATTGGAAATCGTGGCTGTGACCGGTGGCACGCCCATCGACACGAGCACCGGAAAGGTCACGAGAGTGCCTGAACCGACGATTGTATTAATGGCACCGGCCCAGAGGCCAGCAACCAATATGATGCAAATTTCCAGAATGGACATTAGTTCGCGGAGAACGCCGTGTAACGGCCATCCACGGAGGTCAGTTTGAGAGGCATCTCGTAGGCTTCACTGAGATTTTCCGAGGTGAGGACCTCATCGATGGGGCCTTGCGCGACGACGCGGCCGTGGTTCAACAGGAGCAGATGTGTGAGGCCGCGGGGCAATTCCTCGAGATGGTGGGTGACTAACAGAGTGGTCGGCGCATCGGGGTCTTGCGCGAGGTCCGTCAGGCGCGCCACGAGGTCTTCACGGCCGGCAATATCCATTCCGGCCCCCGGCTCGTCGAGAATCATGAGTTCCGGGTCGGTCATGAGAGCGCGGGCAATCAGAACACGCTTCCGTTCGCCGTCGGACAAGGAACCAAAAGTTCGGTCCGCCAGGTGGGATACGCCCCATTGCTCGAGCAGTTCTTGGGCGCGCTCGTGATCCATCTGATCGTAGCCCTCACGCCAACGTCCCGTAACGCCATAGGCTGCGGTGACGACGACGTCTCGGACCTTTTCGGACGCCGGAAACTGTGAAGCGATGGCGCCCGAAGTCAAACCGATCCGAGGCCTCAGTTCGAAGACGTCCACGGCCCCCAAAATTTCGTCCAGGATATCCACCATGCCCGAGGTCGGATGCAATCGCGCGGCGCAGACGCTCATCAACGTCGATTTGCCGGCGCCATTGGGGCCGAGCACTGCCCAACGCTCCCCTTCCCGTACGGTCCACGTGATTCCGTCGATTAGTCGTTGGCCCTGTCCCCGCACCACGGAGACGTTAACTAGCTCCAAAACAGCACTCATGTCTCGACTTTAAGCCACGTCGGCCCGACTTACCTAGCCGTGACACTCGGCAAGTGGAGAGCATTCATACCTGGGAACCTGAGCCTTCCATCCATAGGATGGGAAATATGAGCAAAAACCTGCGAATCGTTGCCCTGAGGGTGGGCGCCCCCGCTGATCGGCATCGAGACCTGTATCGCTACGTTGAGGATGCCGGTGCCCAGATCCTGAATGGCATTGACTACTCCGTGCCAGCCTTGCCGGAAGTCCGGGCTGATGGGCGGCGAGCCGCACAACGTGGCGGCCCCCAGTACAGCGTTGTCACCTTGGATGTTCGCTGGCCTCATGATCTCGCGGAATTGCGTGGCACCTTGCGCCCCGATCCACTAAGCCGCGGCCTCGAGGGGTACGACCTCAACGTCGTCGACCCAGCGATCCTTACGGCTGATCGGCGCATGCTTGTCATGGACGCGGACTCGACGCTCCTCGACGGAGAGGTGATCGATGAACTTGCCGCCGTGGCCGGGGTGCGTCACGAAGTTGCCCAAGTGACGGAGCAGGCGATGCGCGGGGACATGGACTTCTCAGAGTCCTTCAGGAGACGAGTTGCAACTCTTTCCGGGCAACACCAAGCCGTCATGCATCGTGTCTCGCGTTCCCTCGTGTTGAACCCTGGAGCACTCCAATTGGTTAACGCCTTCCACGTTTCGGACAACCCGGTGTGCGTCGTATCCGGTGGATTCATCACTATCTTGAAGCCAGTGATTCGTCAGCTAGACATCGAATGTGCCAGGGCGAATGACGTGACGATCAAGGACGATCGTTTGACCGGCGAAGTCCGTGGAACCATCGTTGACGGTCAGGTCAAACAGGATTCCGTTAAGGAATGGGCCAAAAAGTTCGGTGTGAAGCCCTCGAACGTCGTGGCGGTCGGAGATGGCGCCAACGACGCGATGATGTTGGATCGTGCCGGGCTCGGGGTGGCCTACAACGCCAAGCCGGTTCTGCGACAGGTCGCGGACGCGCAGATCAACTTCCCACGGCTCGACGCCGTGCGGCATCTCATCGGTATGTAGCGGCCTCCGGATATGGAACTGGGGCGTGGCACCGTGATGATGGTGCCACGCCCCAGCTGTGTCCCGAGCTTTAGTTGAGGAAGCCCTTCGCTCCGCCCACGAGTTCCACGTGGCCGGTTTCGACGTCGGCCGTGACCATAGCGGCGACCTCTTGGGCGAATTCTTCAACGGAGTAGAGCTTGCCTGCCTCATTGCGACGCTCTTCGAGCGTTCCCGGGCGGGCCCGATTGAGAAGCGTTGCCGTAACAGTGCCCTCAATCATGTCGCCAGAAACAACGACCAACGAGATCCCCTTCTCCTTCAATGCGGGAATCTCAGCGATGAGGGCGTCCTCGCCGGCCCTCTTTGACTTGGCCACAGCCTCGTACTCGGGCATGGTCTCGACGTCGTGAATGAAGTGAGCCTGGTGCGACGTCACAAAGACAACGCGTGAGCCTTCCTTCATGGAGGCCGCTGCGGTCCGCAACAAATCCAACTGAGCGTCGCGGTTGAGGCGAAGAGCGTAGTCCTCGCCCAAGTCAGTTTCCATTCCACCTGAGGCGTTCAGCACCAAGACGTCGAGTCCGCCGAAATTCGATACGGCGGCGTCGACCAGCTGCTGGACGTCGTCGTGGTTGGTGATGTCAGCTCCCACGGCGACGGCGCGGCCGCCAGCTTCCTCAATGGCCTGGACGACTTTATTGGCCCGGGGAGCCTTCTGTCGGTAATTGATCACGACGCCCGCTCCTTCGGAGGCGAGAATCTTGGCGGTGTCAGCGCCAACCCCTCGCGAGGAACCGGTCACGATTACGGATTTATTGTCCAGAGCGCCCATGCTGTCCTTTCTACGGCGTCTTCGGAGGCTACCGAGGACGCGATATTGATGTTTTCAACGGTCGCTGGCTGAAACCAACGGCCAAAAATCGGTGAATTTAGTGGCCCATTCCGAGGCCGCCGTCGACGGGGATGACGGCGCCGCTGATGTACGCCGCCTCGTCACTGGTCAGCCACCGAACCACGCGTGCGACGTCCTCAGGCGTACCGAAACGGTGGGCCGGAATGGTGTCCAGGTACTTTGCCTGAGTCTCCTCGGGAAGAACATCCGTCATATCGGTATCGATGAATCCGGGAGCGACGACGTTTGCCGTGACGTTTCGGGCTCCCAGCTCGCGAGTGAGGGAGCGTGCGATACCCACAAGGCCAGCCTTCGACGCAGAATAGTTGATCTGGCCCGGGGATCCGTACAGGCCAACGACGGAGGAAATGAGGACTACGCGACCAAATTTCTTGCGCATAAAGCCCTTGGCCGCGCGTTGCACCACCCGGAAAGCTCCGGTCAGATTGGTGTCGACGACCTCCGTGAAGTCCTGCTCCTTCATGCGCAGCAGCAGCGTGTCTTTGGTCATTCCGGCGTTCGCCACCAAGATCTCGACAGGGCCGAACTCGGACTCGATCTCTTTGAACGCACGATCCACGGATTCGGAATCGGTCACGTCCGCACGAACGGCGAAGAAACCTTCTGGTGCTTCCCCGGAACGATACGTCACGCAGACGTTGTGTCCCTGATCCCTATAGGCTTCGGCGATCGAACGGCCGATGCCGCGGTTGCCTCCGGTGACGAGAACGGTCCGGGGCTGAAAGTCCTGGGAAGTATCGGTAGACGTCGGTTCTGCTGCCATGGTCACCTTTCGGCTTCAACCGGCCTCGAGGACCGGACTCCTGATGCGGTATTCAATCCTTCATCCTATCCGAGCCATGGCCCGTGTCCGTGTGGATATTGACGCAATCGGCCACCAAAGACCCACTTCGGCGCCCGAACCGTGCTCCAAAGTGAGACAATGATTCTTTATGCGGTCCTCAACATCACGATTCCGGGAGGAGGGACCGGCGTTGTCACCTCGCGATCATCGAGAAAAGTCCGACGCTCACGATGAGCCTCAGGACGTCCACACCATCACCGGTGCCCAGGCGCCCCATAGCGAAGGCATCGACCATCGCATGAAGCGATACGCCTTGCAGATGGGACTTCGCATCGTGTGTTTGATCGTGGCAGTCGCGTTCGACGGGTGGATTCGCTGGGTGGCCGTCGTCGGCGTCGTCGTTTTGCCGTGGGTCGCGGTGGTTTTGGCCAACGGTAATGACCGGGCGGAAGTTCGTGATGTTTCTTACGATCCCGGTCGGCAGCCACGAGAACTTATTCCTGGGCAAACCTATTCGGCCGAGGAATCGCGGGGACATCAAAAACCGGATGATGGCGAGCAGAACGGTGACGACATCAGCCATGGTTCTCCTGGCGAAGCGCCGAGCTCTCCCCCGTCGGACGACGTCATCGACGGGGAATACCGGACTGGGCACCAGTACTAGCGAGCCATCCATTGGCTTCCATCCGACGGTGTTGAGGCCGAGGACCGTGACCACGAGGAAGGCGGTACGCATGAATCTTCAGGATCTCTTGGGAACCCCCGAGAGCGTCGACATCCCGACCTGTTCCCGGCGTGGTTGTTCTGCCGAGGCTGCCTTCCGGCTCGAGTGGAATAATCCGTCGATTCACACACCCGACAGGCGTAAAGTATGGCTGGCGTGTCCGGAACATCGGGTCTTTTTAGAAGAATTCCTCGGCGCGCGAGGATTCCTCAAGGAGACCATCGACCTCGGTCCGCGAGGATGAAACTCCCCCTACGTAGGTCCACGAAAAGGTAGTGCGTGTACAAGTTCTTGTTGTCCGGCAAATGGATCGGAGCGTTCGGTCTGTGCGTTCTGTTCTCATTGCTTTGCGTCTATCTGGCCGGCTGGCAGATGGACCGCAAGGAGGCCTTGGACTACAGGAATAGTCGCATCAGCCAGAATTATGACGCCTCCCCCGAACCTTTCTCTGAGGCCGGTCATTACTTTCAGGATTATCAGCAAGACAAACAGTGGACCCCGATCTCCATGAGGGGTTCCTATCATCCGAAGGACCAAATTCTGGTTCGTAACCGGCCGCACGACGGCAGCATCGGTTTCGAGGTCCTCGTCCCCTTCACGACGACGTCTGGCACCACCGTGGTGATCGACCGCGGCTGGGTACCTGCCGGAGACTCGAATGCTAAGCCGGCTTCAGCCGTTCCGCCGCCTCCCGAGGGAAATGTCACGGTGGTGGCGCGTCTGCAGGCCTCTGAAGCGGATACCGGAAAGAGCGCGCCGTCAGGACAGATCGCTTCCGTTGACGTGAAACGCCTCGGCCAGAACCTGGGCTATCCCGTGGCCGAGTCCGGGTACGGGATTTTAGCTTCGGAAGACCCGGCGCCGGCGTCGTCGCCCTCTCAGCTCAGCGAACCGGAACAAGACGCGGGACCAAACCTCTCATACTCGATGCAGTGGTACGCCTTCTCTGTCTTGGTCTTCGTCGCTTATGCCTGGTGCGCCCGTCAAAAGGTGCGAAATGACCGCCTCGACGCACAATTGGCCGAGGAACTCGAACAATATTATGGGCGTTTTTACGACGCCGATGGCACGTATATCGGCGACATTGACGAATCGATTGTCTTGCGGCAAATGGAAATGATCGACGACATGCCGTCACATATGAAGGCCATCGTGAGGCCGAAACCACCGAAGAAACGCAAACGCCCCAGCGCCGAAGAGATCGAGGACGCCGAGGTGGATGCTTTTGGGACGGCGCGTCGACCACGCTAAGAATCGCCGTCGGAGCGGTACGTCCGTTGACGAACGTACCGATCCGACGCGGCCCGTTCCTAAGCCAGCGTGATCAGGTCCTGGTATTCCTTGTTCCAGTGATCTTCGATGCCGTCCGGAAGCATCAGAACCCGCTCGGGATCGAGCGCCTCAACGGCCCCTTCATCGTGCGAGACCATGACGATCGCGCCCTCATACGTCTTCAAGGCGTTCAGAATTTCTTCACGGCTTGCGGGGTCAAGGTTGTTAGTGGGCTCGTCCAGCAGAAGAACGTTGGCGCTAGATGCGACCAACGTGGCCAAGGCGAGGCGGGTCTTTTCGCCGCCGGACAGGACGCCCGCGGGCTTGCTGACGTCGTCCCCCTGGAAGAGGAACGAACCCAAAATGGTGCGAACCTGCGTGTCTTGCAGGTCCGGAGCCGCTGTGCGCATATTTTCCAGAACTGACCGCTCCGGGTCTAGGGTGTCGTGCTCCTGAGCGAAGTAGCCGAGTTTCAGCCCATGGCCCGGTTCGAGCTGACCGGAATCCGGTTCCGAAACTCCCGCGAGCATTCGCAGCAAGGTGGTCTTACCGGCACCGTTAAGGCCCAAAACCACGACCCGGGAACCTCGGTCGATGGCCAAGTCCACGTCGGTAAAGATCTCGAGGGAACCGTAGGACTTGGAAAGCCCACTGGCTCGGAGCGGCGTCTTGCCACAGGGAGACGGCGCGGGGAAACGGATCGCGGCGACCTTATCCTTCGCTTGCTCCGGCTCAACCTCGCGCATGAGCCGTTCGGCGCGCTTAATCATCTGCTGGGCTGCTACTGCCTTAGTCGCCTTGGCACGCATTTTATTTGCCTGCTCCATGAGTGCGCCGGCCTTCTTTTCGGCATTCGCGCGCTCGCGTTTGCGTCGATGTTCGTCCTGCTCACGCTGTTGGAGGTAATGCTTCCAATCCATGTTGTAGACATCGACCACACACCGGATCGCATCGAGATAGAGCACCTTGTTGACCACAAGTTCCATGAGTTCGACGTCGTGGCTGATCACCAACAGGCCGCCCTGGTACCCACGCAAGAATTCGCGCAGCCACGCAACGGAGTCCGCGTCGAGGTGGTTAGTCGGCTCGTCGAGCAACATGGTGTCGGCGTCCGAGAACAAAATCCGAGCAAGTTCCACACGGCGACGCTGACCGCCGGACAGGGTTCGCAGCGGTTGCGATAGTAATCTCTCGGGAAGGTCGAGGTTGTGAGTGATCGTTGCGGCTTCTGATTCCGCGGCGTAACCGCCACCCGAAATGAACTCGGCTTCCAAGCGGTCGTAGGACCGCATGCCCTTTGCCTGAACCTGGGGATCTTCAGAAGCCATGTCTTGCTGAGCCCGGTGCATGCGACCCATGACGCCGGCCAAACCACGAGCGGAAAAAATCCGATCCCGTGCGGTCTGCTCCATATCGTCGACCTTTGGGTCTTGCGGCAGATAGCCGATGGAACCCGAATGGGTGACTTCTCCACCAGCGGGAAGTGCCTGCCCGGCCAAGACCTTCGTCATCGTCGTTTTACCCGCGCCATTACGACCGACGAGACCGACTTTATCCCCCTTGTTAACTCGGAAATTGACCTCGTCCATCAGTAGACGAGCGCCAGCACGCAATTCGAGATTCGAAACTGTAATCAAGGGTGGACATCGACCTTCCGGGCGGATCGGGGTGCGTCATTTATTGATAATTGCCCCAGAGAACTGGGACGTCACAGACGCCATGACGGCATCCTTTCCATTTTACGACTCTATGCAAGGATGACGATCACAGCAGCATTTCTCAGGGACCTGGCATGCCGAATAATTTCGGGTTTACCTGGGGTTGATGTGGTGTTTAGTCGAGGTCTCGTCGCGAGTAACACCGCATCCCTAGGTTACGGGTGTGGCCTTTTGGCACAAATTTGCATCAACCACACCACTTCCAGGAGGAACCGTGGCTCCACAGGGGCGAAAACTACTTCCGTTGCTCAACTTCACCTCGAGCCGATCGCATCGTACGTGCGTCTACAAATGCGGTGACGCTTGCGCAAAGCCCGTGTCCAATACTTCTGATAACGAGTATTTCCGCGATGTCGCCCGACGGGTATTCGACCGGCGTCGGCTCCTCAAGGGGGCAGGGGCTGCGGCAATGACCGTGGGCGGCGCCGCCGTCACGGCCGGCTGTGCTACCTCTGAAGCTTCGGCGGATTCCGTAGGCGCCCCGTCAGGTTCTTCTGACGGAACTTCGTCCGGGGATATTCCCGACGGCATGCGTTTCGACGTCGTGGCTCCGAATACACAAGACGCCGTCGTCGTCCCCCATGGATATGACAATAAGGTGCTGATTCGCTGGGGCGATCCTGTGGTTCCCGGGGCACCCCAGTGGGACCTGAATCAGCAGACCCCGGAGGCAGCGGCTCAACAATTCGGGTTCAACCCGGACTTCGCCGCCTTGCTGCCGATCGAGGGTAGCGACAAGAGATTCTTGTTTGTGTGCAACCACGAATACACGACCCCTCAGCAAATGTTCCCGGGGTACGACGCCGACAATCCTTCGGAGAATGACGTCAAGATCGAATGGGCCTCACACGGCCTCACGGTCCTCGAAGTTGAAGGAAACGACCAGGACGGTAGCCTCAAGCCGGTCATGGGCAAGTACAACCGTCGGATCACCGGCACCACTGAGTTCACACTCACTGGGCCGGCCGCCGGAAAGGAACTCCTGAAGACGAAGGCGGATCCGTCGGGCACGCGGGTTCTCGGGACTCTCGGAAACTGTGCCGGAGGATTGACGCCGTGGGGCACGGTGCTTTCCGGCGAGGAGAACGTCGATCAGTACTTTGCCGGGGGCGCGGAAGCCACGGGAAAGGACGCCAAAAAGCGCAATGACCGTTATGGAATGAAGGACTCCGAGACCGTCCGTCACTGGGAGAAGTACGACGATCGTTTCGACCTCCGCAAGGAGCCGAACGAGGCTCACCGTTTCAATTACGTCGTGGAGATTAACCCGTGGGATGCCTCGTCGACTCCCGTCAAGCACACCGCCATGGGACGCTTTAAGCACGAAGGCGCCACCATTCACGTGACCGACGACGGCCAGATCGTCGCCTATTCCGGGGACGACGCACGGTTCGAATACATCTACAAATTCGTGTCGTCGCGTCGCATCACTGAAGGGTCAACCCCCGAAGCGATAGCGGCCAACATGAAGGCCCTGGATGAAGGCACCTTGTACGTGGCGTCATTCCAGGGAAATTCCGATGATTTCACGGAAGGAAAGCTTCCGAAGGATGGCGCCTATGACGGTGAAGGTACCTGGCATCGGCTGGCCACCAGCAATTCCGACGGAAGCGTAACGTCCCACATTAACGGCATGACCGGCGAGGAAGTTCTGATCTTCACGCGGTTCGCTGCTGACACGGCCGGGGCCACCAAAATGGACAGGCCCGAGGACGTGGAGCCGAACCCGAAGACCGGAAAGGTCTATGCCGCGCTCACCAATAACGATTACCGAGGGGCCAATCGTCCGGGAAAGAATGACGCACCGACGGCCGAATACGCGCCAATCAAGGAGAATAAGAACGGCCTGGTTCTGGAAATGGACGATGAGCACACCGGCGAGTCCTTCACCTGGAACCTTCTGCTCGTTTGCGGTGATCCTCATGCGGCGGAAACGTATTTCGGAGGGTTCGACAAGAACAGCGTCTCCCCCATCTCCTGCCCGGATAACGTGGCGTTCGATCCGCACGGAAATCTTTGGATCTCCACGGACGGCAATGCGTTGAAGTCCAATGATGGTCTGTTTGCCGTGTCTCTCGAAGGTGATACCCGTGGCCTGACCAAACAGTTCCTGACAGTTCCGAAGGATGCGGAAACGTGCGGTCCGATCGTCGAGGAGCGCCGGGTCCTGGTTAACGTTCAGCACCCTGGTGAAGACGACGAGGCCACGGTTGAGTCCACAACGTCCCACTGGCCCGACGGCGGTAAGTCTCTGGCCCGACCCGCTGCGGTCGTGGCCTGGAAAAAGGGCAACGGACCTATTGGGTCCTAGCCGCCGCAGGTGAAGAGAAAAGGCCGGGCCGCTCCACAAGGGAGCGGCCCGGCCTCATCATCTGTGCTGTAGCAGCGTTAGATATTGAATCCGAGAGCGCGCATCTGATCGCGCCCCTCTTCGGTAATCCGCTCGGGACCCCACGGCGGCATCCACACCCAGTTGACATGCCATTCGTCCACCACAGGCTCAAGGTTCTGCGTGACCTGCTCTTCGATGACGTCCTGCAAAGGGCAGGCAGCGGTAGTCAGCGTCATATCCATGATCAACGCACCGTTGTCGTCCCAGCGAGTGCCATACAGCAAGCCCAGGTCGACGATGTTGACCCCGAGCTCGGGATCGATGACGTTAGCCAGGGCGTCCTCGATCTCTTGGTCCGACGGGCGCCCGTCAGGCTTCTCTGTCGTTGCTTCGCTCATGCTCCGGCCCCCTCAAGGTAGCCGACGTAGCCCTCATTCTCGAGGCGCTCGGCCAACTCGGGTCCGCCCTGGTCCGCAACGTGGCCGTCAACGAACACGTGGACGAAGTCGGGCTTGATGTAGCGCAAAATGCGTGTGTAGTGGGTGATGAGCATGACGCCCATGTCGTTGGCATCGTGTGCCCTATTGACGCCTTCGGAAACCACCTGAAGGGCGTCGATGTCGAGCCCGGAGTCGGTCTCATCGAGAATGCCGAATTTAGGCTTGAGCAATTCGAGCTGGAGGATCTCGTGGCGCTTCTTCTCGCCACCGGAAAATCCTTCGTTGACGTTACGCGAGACGAAGTCCGGATCGATCTTCAGCTCGTTCATGGCTGCCTTGACGTCCTTGGTCCAGGTTCGAAGAGCCGGTGCTTCGCCGTCGACGGCGGTCTTGGCTGAGCGGAGGAAGTTGGACATGGTCACACCGGGAATCTCTACGGGGTACTGCATGGCCAAGAACAGTCCCGCACGGGCGCGCTCGTCAACGGACATCTCGGAGACGTCTTCGCCGTCCAGGAGGATTTCGCCGGAATCGATCGTGTACTTCGGGTGACCGGCGATAGTGGACGCAAGGGTCGACTTACCGGAACCGTTCGGTCCCATAATGGCGTGAACTTCGCCGGACTTAATGGTCAGGTTGACGCCTTTGAGGATCGGCTTGGTGTTTTCGTCATCGAGGATGACCGAGACGTGCAGATCCTTGATCTCAAGAGTGGACATGAATACTCCTCTGAAGTGTATGAAGTTCGGGGATGCCTGCCGGCATTAGTTGTCGCTGATCGCCAGTTCATCTTCGAGGGCGTCCATCAGGGAGTCCTCGAGTTCCGGAACACGGATCTGCTGGATGATTTCGTACAAGAAGCCGCGGACCACAAGGCGACGAGCCTGCTTTTCGGGGATGCCGCGGGCCATGAGGTACCACAGGTGTTCCCCATCGAGCTGGCCGGTCGTGGAAGCGTGGCCGGCGCCCTCGATGATGCCGGTTTCGATCTCCAGGTTGGGCACGGAATCCGCGCGGGCACCGTCCGTCAACACCAAGTTCTGGTTTTTCTCGTAGCTGTCGGTGCCTTCTGCAGCCTTCTGGATGAGGACGTCGCCCACCCAAACCGTGTGGGCATCCTCGCCTTGAAGGGTTCCCTTGTACAACACGTTGGAGGTATTCCGGGGAGCGTTGTGGTCCACGAAGGAACGGTGTTCCAAATGCTGACCCGAATCTGCGAAGTAGAGGCCGAACAGTTGCGCGTTGCCGCCTTCAGCGGAGAACCGCACATTTGAGTTCAGACGGACGATGCTGCCACCCAGCGTCACATTGATGTGCTTGTAGTGCGCATCCTTACCGACCTCGGCATCATGTTGGCCCACATGCAAGGCGTCGTCGTTCCACCTTTGCAGGGAGACGACGGTCAGGCTCGCGCCCTGTCGAACGATGATCTCCACGTTTCCGTTATGGCGGCTCGAACCGGTGTGTTCAAGCACTACGGTGCTGTGTGAGTTGGCACCTGCCTCGATCACGACGTGGTTATTCGAGCGTGCCGAGGCGTCGTGCCCCTCTACCCGAACCGTCACGGGTTCCTGACGTTCCTCGTTTTCCGGGACAAGAACGTGCATGGCCTCGGGAGCGTTGGCAGATCCGACCACCGCTGCGCGATCCGCAGGTCGCAACACGGTGTCTCGAGGGGCCTCGCCCTTGTTCAAAGTCCCGGCAAGCCAAGATTCAGGGCCGTCGAAGGAGACGCTGAATGCCGGCTTTCCGTCGACGACGTCCGTGGCCGCATCCTCAAATAGGGAAGCGATCTTCTTGATGGGAGTGAAACGCCATTCCTCTTCACGGCCATTCGGGAGCGCAAAGTCGGCGACGTCGAAGCTCCAGGGCCGTTCCGCACGTGAATGCATGACCTGCGAGTCAGTTTGACCTGCATTATCCGACTTGCGAGCACGAAGCGTGTCGTCGATGGACAGCTCGGGCGAAAGCTTTTCGCCTTCCTGATCCATACCGGGAATCGCGGGCCGTGCTTCACCGGTGTGAACGCCGTCGACCTTTTCGGAAGTCTCGGTCTGATCCTGTTTGATCTGATCAGTCATGTTTTAGCCTACGGATCCTTCCATCTGGAGTTCGATAAGACGATTGAGCTCGAGTGCATATTCCATGGGGAGCTCGCGCGCGATGGGCTCGACGAAGCCGCGGACGATCATCGCCATGGCCTCGTCCTCGGGGAGTCCTCGCTGCTGCAGGTAGAACAACTGTTCCTCGGAGACCCGCGAAACCGTGGCTTCGTGGCCCAGCGTCACTTCGTCTTCGCGAATGTCGATGTACGGATATGTATCCGAACGCGAGATGGTGTCGACCAGCAAGGCGTCACACACCACGTTGTTCTTGGAATGCTTGGCGCCTTCACGCACCTGAACCAACCCGCGGTAGGCAGCACGACCACCAGAACGCGCCACCGATTTCGAAACAATCGAGCTTGAGGTGTTCGGGGCGATGTGAACCATCTTCGACCCGGTGTCCTGGTGCTGGCCCTCGCCGGCGAAAGCGATGGAGAGAGTCTCACCCTTCGCGTGCTCCCCCACCATGTAAACGGCGGGGTACTTCTGGGTGACCTTGGAGCCGATGTTTCCGTCGATCCACTCCATGGTTGCTCCCTCGTGAGCAATGGCGCGCTTGGTCACGAGGTTGTACACGTTATTCGACCAGTTCTGGATCGTGGTGTAGCGAACGCGAGCGTTCTTCTTGCACACGATTTCGACGACGGCCGAGTGCAACGAGTCCGACTTGTAGATCGGAGCCGTGCAACCCTCGATGTAGTGAACGTAGGAATCCTCGTCCGCGATAATCAGCGTCCGCTCAAACTGACCCATATTTTCCGTATTGATACGGAAGTAGGCCTGCAGCGGAATCTCTACGTGAACTCCCGGGGGAACATAGACGAAGGATCCGCCGGACCAAACCGCCGTGTTGAGGGCAGCAAATTTGTTGTCTCCCACCGGAATGACGGTGCCGAAGTATTCTTCGAAGAACTCGGGGTGTTCCTTGAGGGCCGTATCAGTATCCATGAAGATGACGCCTTGGCGCTCGAGGTCTTCACGGATCTGGTGGTAAACCACCTCTGATTCATACTGGGCGGCCACACCGGCCACCAAGCGGTTGCGTTCGGCCTCGGGAATACCCAACTTCTCGTAGGTATTCCGGATATCCTCTGGCAGTTCTTCCCACGACTCCGCCTGACGCTCGGTCGAACGCACGAAGTACTTGATGTTGTCGAAGTCGATCTCGTTCAGATCGGCTCCCCACGTCGGCATCGGCTTCCGATCGAAGAACTTCAAGGCCTTGAGCCGGAGGTTCAACATCCACTCAGGCTCATTCTTCTTGGCGGAGATGTCTCGGACGACGTCCTCGTTCAATCCGCGCTTTGCGGACTGTCCGGCGTCGTCGGAGTCGTACCACCCGTATTGGTAGGTGCCGATTCCTTCGAGCTCGGGGTTTCGTTCCAGAACGTCGGAAATGACGTTGCCGTCGGCTGTTCGCTCAGCTTGTTCAGTCATGGAGACCCTTCCTTGCTGTGTGTCGCTTTCCCCTGTGACGGGGTCGTGGCTTGCTGTGTCCCGCGAGCCAAGGGGATGTGTGTTGTACATACATGGGCTCCCCCGGCCATGGTCGAAAGGCGTCGGACATCGACTCCCAAGAGGGAGGCGATGATCCGAGTCTCTTCATCACAGAACTCGGGAAATTCTTGGGCCAGGTCACGGACTGGGCAGTGACCTTGGCAGAGCTGGATGCTCGAGAGGAGGTGCTCGGGTAGTTCGACAGTTCGCGCGGCTTCGCCCATCGCCAAAACGGAGGTGCTGGCGACGAATCCGTCACGAGTCATGGCGTCACCGAGCGCCTTGGCTCGGTCGTTAATATCGGATCCCGCAGCTTCGACGATCGGCCGGTAGCGACGCTCCATCTCCTCGAAGCGTTTTTGGGCGAACTCACGAAGTGCTTCTTCTCCGAGAGATTCTTTGATGGTGTGGAGCGACTCAATCGCAATGCCCAGGTAGTCATTGCCCAGTTCAGCATGCCCCTGGGGTGCGATGACGTACCTCCGGGCAGGTCGGCCTGCACCGCCGCCGCGCTTGCGCACCACCGTGACCTCGATGAACTGTTCCTTTTCGAGGGCCTCAAGGTGCCGCCGAATGGCGGCGGGAGTGAGACCCAGAACGCGACCCAAATCCGCAGCGGACACCGGGCCATGAGCAAGCACGCCTTGCAGGACCCGGTCCCGGGTCCGTTCTTCGGTCTCGGCACCTACCTGCGGCGAGGCACCCTTGGTCTGGGTAGCGTGCTTCATCGAATACATAACTAAAGTATGTCCTAATTTATTCCGACCTATCCAGTAAGGCGCACCTTGCCGCCTGTCATACACCACACCGTCTCAATGCTGAGGAGGGCGGAAGCTCGCCGTAGACTGGGACGGTGCCAGTTTTAGGAGATGAGAAGCGCCCGGGTGAGGCGACGACACGCGACGCAGCTGTGGTCGTCCAAGACTTGTACAAAGATTTTCCCGCCGCTCGGCGACCACGCAGGGAATCCCGTGCCGAGGGTGCGCCCACGCGAGTTAATGCCGTCAACGGCATCACGCTCCAAGCTCGGCGTGGAGAGATTACGGCCGTCTTGGGTGCCAATGGCGCGGGTAAGTCCACAACGCTGTCTTGTGCTCAAGGACTGATGCGCCCAACTTCCGGTTCCGTGAGATTGCTCGGAACGGATCCCTGGGGTGCAGGTCCCGAATTGCGTGCCAGAGTCGGCATTATGCTTCAGGACGGCGGTCTTCCGCAGGCCATCCGGCCCATTCCGCTTCTCAAGCACGTGGCTTCGATGTACGAGACCCCGGCAGACCTTGAAGCGCTGATCGAAAGATTAGGGATCAACGGATTTGACGGAACTCCCGTGCGGCGTCTTTCGGGAGGTCAGAAGCAGCGGGTTGCTATGGCCGCTGCTCTCGTTGGCGGACCCGAGGTTCTTTTTCTCGACGAGCCGTCGGCAGGGCTCGATCCCCAGTCTCGCAAGGTCGTTTTCGACCTGATCCGCGAGCTGCGGGATGAAGGAACCTGCATCGTCTTGACGACTCACCTCATGGACGATGCACAACGTCTAGCCGACTATGTCTACATAGTCGACGCCGGACAGAACGTCGTCGAAGGCCGAGTCCACGAGTTGCTGTCGCCCGAATTTAGCGGTCAAAGGGCGAGGTTCACGGTCTCTCAATCCGGATTGAGCCTCACGAACCTCTTCCCCGAGGCCCTTTCCCAAAGTCTCGAACTACGCGAGACCCAGCACGGCACCTATGAGTTATCGGGGCCCATTCGTCCTGAACACCTCGTTTATCTGACAAAGTCTTGGGAACGTTCCGGCGAATTGCCCCTCAACTTCGAGCTCACCTCGAAGAGCCTCGAAGACCTGTTTCTCGAAGTGTCTGGGAGCGATGTTCGGTGAGTACCCCCACGAATGAAGAACGCCACGGAGACCTCATGACGGAACCCACGGTGGCCAAACGACGACCTGCCTCGTCGAGCAAACGCGTCCTCGAGCAAGGTCGGTTCGAAACGTTGGCCATGTTGAAGAACGGTGAGCAACTGATGTTGCTGATCTTGTTCCCGCTGATGGCACTCCTTGCATTGTCTTTCACGGGATTCCTGGATTCGACGGCTGCATCGAAGGGCGTAGGCCGTGTAGATCTTGCCTTGCCGGGAGTGCTCGCTCTCTGTGCCATGTCGACCGCGTTGTCTGGTCAAGGAATCGCCACAGGCTTTGATCGCCGTTACGGCGTCTTGCGATTTATGTCCACCACTCCCTTGGGTCGGGGTGGCCTCATCGCCGGCAAGGGAGTTGCCGTACTCACGATCGTTATTGTGCAATACGTGGTTATGGCGATCGTCGGCGTCATTCTCGGCTGGCAACCACCCTTGACCGGGATATTGCTCTCCATTCCAACCCTTATTTTGGGGGCCGCGGCATTTACTGCAGTTGGCATGTTGGTGGCGGGTACGGTTCGAGCCGAAGCCACGTTGGCTTTGGTGAATACGCTGTGGGTCGTTTTGGCGGCTGTCGGCGGCTCCCTCCTCCCCTCGCAGCATGCACCAGGCTTTCTCGGGTGGGTTGTCGCGTTGCTTCCCTCCGGCGCCTTGGGCGACGCCCTCCGCGCCGATTTCGTTTCCCACCAGGTCGCCTGGTGGCCCCATGTGGTCCTAATCTGTTGGATCGTGGTCGCAGGCTACGCCGCCAAGCGATGGTTCAAGTGGTCATGACCACGACCGATCAGTTCGCTTCTGACGACTTGATCAGCGGATAATAGGAGGAGTTTAGCGTCGTCGTCAGATTATTGAGGTACTGAGAATGTCCACGCCCGCTCCGGCAACTTCGCCTTCATGGGCGGATCGTCTGATCCCTTTCAATGTCACGGCGTGGGTTCGGCGTCTGGGGCTGGCCTCGGTTCTGGTGAACCTCTTGCTCGTCATTACCGGCGGTCTCGTTCGTTTGACCGGTTCCGGTTTGGGGTGCCCTACGTGGCCACGGTGCACCGATGAGACGTGGACGAACGTCCCGGCAATGGGCATCCACGGTTTCATCGAATTCGGAAACCGTACGCTGACCGGCGCCGTCGGAATTGTGGCCCTCGCGACGTTCATCGCGGTATGGCGTCTTCGCGGCCGGTACACCGATCTGTTCTATATCTCGCTGGCATTGGGCGTGGGCGTCATCGTGCAGGCCATCGTCGGCGGATTCTCCGTGTTGGTTAGATTGAATCCCTGGATGGTGGGAGTGCATTTCATGCTCTCCGGAATCATGATCGCCATGGCCTCAATTTTCTATGCGAGGGCCCGCCGTTATTCCTTGCGATCGGTCATTGAGAGTGAACGACTGTCGGATACACCCGGACCGGATAATGTGCAGCGCTCGCTCGGTTTCGTGATTGCCGTTCTATCCACCGTGGTCGTGTACATGGGCACGTTGGTCACGGGAACCGGCCCTCATTCCGGGGACGCTTCTTCCGCCCGTCACGCCTTCAACCCAGAGACGGTGACCCGATTCCACTCGGTACCGGTCTGGGCTCTGATGATTCTCTTGGTCGTGACCTTCATCCTCGCGAAGAAGAGGCTGTGGGCACCAGCCGTTTCCAAAAACATCGTGGCAATCTTCGTCGTGATGCTATTTCAAGGAGCCATCGGCTACACCCAATATTTCACCGGGTCTCCTAGCTCTCTCGTCTGGCTTCACCTCGTGGGCGCAGGTCTACTGGTAGCGACGGTCACGTTCCTCTTCGAGCGCATGGTGGTCCTGGGCACCCCGGCCTTGCGGCAGCTGGCGGAAAGCCGCGTGGATATCGCGGAGGCCAACGGAATCGTCTGACGAAAACCATCGTCACCACGCCAAAACCCCCACTCATCCCTGGGATGAGTGGGGGTTTTCTTTCCTCGAAATATTCGGTGTGAGGCAGCCTGGCCTACAAGACTGACCCTCCGACAAATGGATCGATAGCCAAAGCGACAAATACGACGGTCAGATACGTAATCGATGCGTGGAAAACCACCATCGCGGTTCGAGACGTGGCTTCCTCAGCCAAGGCCAATTGATGCAGATGGTGGCATTTCCAGATGAACCAGGCACCTGCAATCAACGCTGTCAGACCATAGACCCAACCGGCACCACCGACGGGTATGAGCATGAGGGAACAGATGACCGTCGCCCAAGCGTACAGAACAACCTGAACCGAGACGGCCTTTGCGGACGCGATTGCCCCCAGCATGGGAATGCCTGCACGCTGGTAATCCTCCGCGTATTTCATCGACAAAGGCCAGTAATGAGGCGGAGTCCACAAGAAGATCAGGACGAAGAGAACCACGGCTGAAAAGCTGAGCCTGTTTTCAACTGCGGCCCACCCGATGAATACGGGCATACACCCCGCGATGCCGCCCCAAACAATGTTCTGAGCAGTTCGGCGCTTCAGAATGAGCGAGTAAAAAACCACGTACAGCAGAATCGCAGCGAGGCCAAGAACTCCCGACAGCGGGTTAACGAACATCGTCAGATAGGCCACAGCAACGATGGACAGTATCCAAGCGAAGACGAGTCCCTCGCGGTCAGTAACTTCACCCGTCACCAAAGGTCGCTTTTCCGTGCGCTTCATGAGCCGGTCGGCTTCGCGATCGATATAGCAATTAAATGCTCCGGCACCACCGGCGGCCATCGCGCCGCCGAGCATGGTGTTGAGGATCAGCCAAAGATTCGGGATTTCACCGGCCGCAAAAATCATGGTGGGTGCAGTGGTGACGAGAAGGAGCTCAATCACTTGCGGCTTGGTGAGAAGGAAAAATCCCTTGAGCTTTCGCCGCAACCCCACCTTGGACCCCGACGCCGCGCTGTGGGGGCTTGGCATCGTGGATCCCTTCCCCGCGCCGTCGTGGACGGTGTGCGCGGAAGGTGGTGTCTCGCTGATACTTTGGCGCTTCACTCATCGACCCTTCGTGATTGACGTTTTCACCCTACGGAATAGACCCGCTTGCCATCTTCAGATATCGACCGGGGTGGGAGGGAAAAACAACCTCCATCATATAACGAATTGGGCAGCACTCCCCAGCTGACACGTGATATTTCCGTCTCATCGCCGCATCGTGAAATGGTGCGTCCGCTGTCGGCTCACTCCCCTGCCCGTCTGGACCGTATTGGCATACTGTTGGAGGGAGAAATTGCGGGATTCTGATCTCGGTCACCCCGGTCGGGGCCCGCACATATCAGCGGAGAAAGGGGCAATTTCGTGCCTAACCTCAATGACAAGCTCGAATGGACCGACCAGGATCGTCGTGCGGTGGACACCGTACGCGTTTTGGCTGCGGACGCGGTCGAAAAGGTCGGAAATGGCCACCCCGGTACGGCGATGAGTCTCGCTCCTCTTGCCTACCTGCTCCAGCAGCGCGTCATGCGGCATGATCCTTCGGATGACCGTTGGGCGGGCCGTGACCGGTTCATCCTCTCCCCTGGTCACTCCTCTTTGACGTTGTACATCCAGCTCTATCTCTCCGGCTACGGTCTCGAACTGGACGATCTCAAGTCGCTCCGCACGTGGGGTTCATTGACTCCGGGGCACCCGGAGTACAAGCACACTCGGGGCGTTGAGATCACTACCGGTCCCTTAGGGCAAGGATTGGCTTCCTCCGTGGGCTTTGCATACGCCCAGCGTCGCATGAGGGGCCTCTTCGATCCGGAGGCTCCCGAGGGTAAGAGCCCCTTCGACCACATGATTTACACGATTGCATCCGATGGCGACTTGCAAGAGGGCGTGACCTCTGAGGCGTCGTCATTGGCTGGTCATCAGCAACTCGGGAACCTGATCGTGTTCTACGACCAGAACCAAATTTCGATCGAAGACGACACCGACGTCGCCTTCACGGAAGATGTCACCAAACGCTATGAAGCCTACGGTTGGGATGTCCGCACCGTGGATTGGACTCATGGCGGAGACCATTACGAAGAAAATGTCGAAGAGCTTTACGAACAGATTCGTGAAGCTCAAAAGGTCACTGATAAGCCGACCCTGATCGCGTTGAAGACCATTATCGGATGGCCGGCACCCACCAAGCAGAATACGGGTGCCATTCATGGTTCAGCGCTGGGCGGCGACGAGGTCAAGGCCGTCAAGGAAGTCCTCGGATTCGATCCGGAGAAGACCTTCGAAGTCAACGACGACGTTCTGGCTCACGCACGTGAAGTGAAGACTCGTGCACAGAAGGAACGCCAGGACTGGGAAAAGAGCTTTAGGCAGTGGCAGGAAGAGAACCCTGAATCGGCGAAGCTGTACCGTCGTCTTTCTGAAGGTGCCCTCCCCCAGGACTACAAGTCTTCATTCCCCGTGTTCGAAGCAGGCGAATCATTGGCGACCCGCGCGGCAAGCGGCAAAGTCATTAATGCCATTGCCGAGACCTTCCCTGAGCTCTGGGGCGGTTCTGCTGATCTCGCTGGTTCCAACAACACCACGATAGAATCCGCAGATTCTTTCAACCCCTCCTCGCGCTCGACCAAGAAGATCACGGCCAATCCTTACGGGCGTGTCCTTCACTTCGGAATTCGCGAGCATGCTGCGGCAGCTATCGTCAACGGAATCGTGCTTTCCTCGCCAACGCGAGCTTTCAGCGGCACGTTCCTCATCTTTAGCGACTACCAGAGGCCCGCGATCCGGCTCTCGGCGCTGATGGGCGTCCCCTCGATCTACGTGTGGACTCACGATTCCATCGGTCTTGGAGAAGATGGACCTACACACCAACCGGTCGAGCAGCTTTCGTCCTTGCGCGCCATCCCGAACCTCGACGTCGTCCGTCCGGGCGATGCCAACGAAACCGCAGTCGCTTGGCGCACCATTTTGGAGCAGAAGGAACGTCCAGCGGGTCTCGCCTTGACCCGGCAAGGGCTCCCGACTCTGGCCCGTGTGGATCTCCACCCCGAAGCCGAAGGGGAGAAATTCGGTTCGGCAGAAGGCACTGCACGCGGCGGATACGTTCTCGCAGACACCGATTCCACTCCGGACGTCGTGTTGATCGCTACCGGCTCGGAGGTGGAGTTGGCGCTGACGGCGCGCAAGCTCCTTGCCGAACGGGACGTGGCCGCCCGCGTGGTCTCAATGCCGTGCCGCGAATGGTTCGACCGTCAAGACGCCGCCTACCGTGAATCGGTCATTCCGGCCGGTGTAGCGGCCCGAGTATCCGTGGAAGCCGGAAGCGCGATGTCGTGGAACGACATCTTGGGATCAGCAGGACGCGCGGTTTCCCTGGATCATTTCGGAGCATCAGCCGACTACAAAACCTTGTACAAGGAATTCGGTATCACGCCGGAGGCCATTGTGGAATCGGCCCTCGAGTCGATCCACGCCTCGAAGGCATAGGACCGACGGGCCGGGCGGCGATCATGTGAGCCTCCCGGCCCACTCAGTTTTCGAATAACTTCATCGCCAAGAGGAGTACTACAGATGACTACCCACACCCAAAAGCTTTCCGACGCCGGCGTTTCCATTTGGCTCGACGACCTCTCCCGGGAGCGTCTGACGTCCGGCAACCTGGACGAGCTGATTCGGGACCGCAACGTCGTCGGCGTGACGACCAACCCGACCATTTTTGCTCAGGCTCTGTCCAAGGGTGACGCCTACGACGCTCAAATGAAGGAACTTTCTGAAGCCGGTGCCGACGTCGAGGAGTCCGTGTTCACAGTGACCACGGACGACGTCCGCGATGCCTGCGATGTCTTCGCACCAATCTACGAATCGACACAGGGCGTTGACGGACGCGTTTCGATCGAAGTTGACCCGCGTCTTGCTCACAAGGCCGAAGAAACCATCGAGATGGCACGCCGCCTCCACGAGACTGTGGGCCGAGACAACGTCATGATCAAGATTCCCGCAACAGAGGCTGGTCTCGAGCCCATCGCTGAGACACTCGGCCAGGGAATCAGCGTCAACGTGACGCTGATCTTCTCGCTCGAAAGGTACCGCGCCGTGATCAACGCGTTCATGACCGGTATGGAAAAGGCCCTCGAAAACGGACATGACCTGAGCAAGATTCACTCCGTCGCGTCCTTCTTCGTTTCGCGAGTGGATTCGGAGGTCGATGGTCAGCTGGACAAGATCGGAACCGACGAAGCCCAGCAGCTGAAGGGCGAGGCCGGGCTGGCCAATGCCCGCCTCGCGTATCAAGTCTACGAAGAAGCCTTCGCCACCGAGCGGTGGAACCGATTGGCTGAAGCCGGTGCCGCTGCACAACGGCCGTTGTGGGCCTCCACAGGCACCAAGGATCCGTCGTACCCGGACACCATGTACGTCACTGGTTTGTGCGTGGAAAACACCGTGAACACCATGCCAGAGAAGACGCTCGAGGCCACCGCTGACCACGCGGAGATCACTGGCGATTCCGTCAAGGGCACGTACGACCAGTCCGAGGCGGAGATTAACGCACTCGAGAAGATCGGCATCTCGTACAACGATGTCGTAGCCAAACTCGAGGAAGAAGGGATTCAGAAGTTCGAGGACTCCTGGAAGGAACTCTTGGACACTGTTTCCTCCGCCCTCCGCAAGTAAAACGAAGTCATCGCGCGTGGCGGCCGTGGAATAGCGGCCCGTCACGCGCGGTTTGACCATCTGGTGAGTTTTCACCGAGAAGATATTTCTTAATTAAAGGATTTGGTGTGTCGGTTACTCAAGAAACCAATCCGCTGAGAGATCCACAAGATCGTCGCCTGACCCGTGTTGCCGGGCCGTCGGCCCTCGTCCTCTTCGGCGTCACGGGCGATCTCGCCCGCAAGAAGCTCCTTCCTGCGATCTACGACCTCATGAACCGCGGACTATTGCCGCCAAAATTCGCGCTGGTGGGGTTCGGACGTCGCGACTGGTCGGATGACGATTTCAGGGCGGAAGTTCGCGAGGCCGTGGAGGCCCATTCTCGAACTCCGTTCCGGGAAGACGTGTGGAACCAGTTGACCGTGGGGATTCGCTTCGTCCAGGGGTCCTTCGATGAAGCTGACGCTTTCCGTCGGCTCAAGCAAACCCTGGCGGACCTCGAAGAGTCGCGAGGAACCCGGGGCAACCATGTGTTCTACCTATCGATTCCCCCGAAGGCTTTCGAGGCAGTCTGCACGCAACTCGCGGAGAATGGTCTTGCCGATCACGATGACACCACTGGTTGGCGGCGGGTCGTCATTGAGAAGCCGTTTGGGCACGATCTCGAGTCGGCTCGCGAGCTGAACGACATCGTGGAGGGTGTGTTCCCCGCCGATTCCGTCTTTCGTATCGATCATTACTTGGGCAAGGAAACGGTCCAAAATATTCTGGCGCTCCGATTCGCCAATGAAATGTTCGAGCCTTTGTGGAACGCGAATTACGTGGACCACGTACAGATCACGATGGCCGAGGACATCGGCATCGGCTCGCGAGCCGGGTACTACGAGGGTGTCGGCGCCGCTCGGGATGTTATTCAGAATCACCTGCTCCAATTGCTGGCTCTCACGGCGATGGAAGAGCCCATCACCTTTGACGCCGAGTACCTCCGAGACGAAAAAGCCAAGGTCCTCGCAGCCGTCACCTTGCCAGAAGACCTCGAAAGCTATTCCGCTTTGGGCCAATACGCCGAAGGGTTCCAAGGTGGCGAGGAAGTTAAAGGCTTCAAGGATGAAGAAGGCATTCCCGATGACTCTCGAACGGAAACGTTCGCAGCCATCAAACTCGACATCAACAATCGTCGTTGGTCGGGAGTTCCGTTCTACCTTCGGGCCGGGAAACGACTCGGACGACGGGTCACGGAGATCGCCGTCGTCTTCAAGCGCTCCCCCAACTTGCTGTTCCGTGAAAACTCCTTCGAGGAATTCGGCCAAAACGCCATTGTGATCCGAATCCAACCGGATGAGGGCGTGACCATTCGTTTTGCATCCAAGGTTCCTGGAACACAAATGGAACTGCGCGACGTCAGTATGGACTTCGGATATGGGCATTCCTTTACCGAGTCCAGTCCTGAAGCCTACGAGCGATTGATCTTGGACGTCCTTCTGGGAGAACCCCCGCTATTCCCTCGACACGAAGAAGTGGAACTCTCGTGGAAGATCCTGGACCCGTTCGAAAAGTATTGGCAGGACAGTGGGATGTGTCCGGAAGAGTACGACCCTGGTTCGTGGGGACCCGATTCAGCCCATCAACTGTTGGCTCGTGATGGTCGAGCCTGGAGGAGGCCCTAATGATCCGCACCCTCAAAGACACCACGAGCTCCACGATTGATAAAGAGCTCGCTCGCATGCGCGATGACACCGGCATCAGCACTCTCGGCCGAGTTCTGACCCTCGTCATCATGGCCGATAAGGGCCACTCAAAGAATGCCATCGACGCAGCGATCGCAGCCAGCCACGAGCATCCGTGCCGCATCATCGTCCACATCGCTCATGATGTGTCGGGCGATAACCGGCTTGATGCCGAGGTCAGCATGGGCGGCGACGCCGGAGCCAGCGAGATCGTGATTCTTCGCGGCTGGGGAGAGTCCGCTCGTCCAACCGAATCCTTGATTGCGGCTCTCCTCTTGCCGGACGCCCCGATCGTTGCTTGGTGTCCGCATTCATTGCCGGAATGCCCCGCTGATCACTCGATCGGTCGGATTGCGCATCGGCGGATCACCGATTCCGCTCGTGCCGAGGTTCCCTGGGACGCGTTGGAAGCTTTGCGCCTCCGGTATTCCCCAGGCGACACCGATCTGGCATGGACCCGGCTGACGTTGTGGCGCATCCAATTGGCGGCAGTCATGGACGATCCCGAGACTCATCACGTATCCAAGGTCATCGTCGAAGGGTCAGAGAAATCCCCGTCGGTTCTCCTGTTGGGTACTTGGCTTGGGTACCGCTTGGGTGCCACGGTCGAGATTCAAGAAAGCCCGCAGCAGCGCGGTCTGTATCGGGTCAGCTTGTGCCGCGATGACGGCCAAGTGACGATTTATCGCCCAGGCCAGAACATTGCGACCCTTTCCAGTCCCGGAAGCGCAGACCAGCAGATCGCTTTACCGGTGAGGACCCTTTCCGAATGTCTTGCCGAGGAACTTCGCCGGCTCGACCCAGACGAGGTATTCGGTGACGTCTTGCAGAATGGTCTGGCGTCGTCGGACGTGAAGTTCGTTCAAGGCCAGGCGCCGGTTCCTGCCGGAGATCCGAACCGGTACACGGAGGTCTATGATGCCTAAACTGCCGCAGGTCTTCAGATACCCGAATAAAGAGCTCGTCGCCCAATCCGCAGCCGCAAGGCTGTTATTACTCCTGTCCGACGAGACCGCGACACGCGATGTAGTCCACATCAGTATTACTGGCGGCTCGTTGGGCGCCGGCATCTGGTCCAAGGTCGCGGCGAGCCCTTTGGTGAGCACCGTAGCCTGGGAGAAGGTCCACGTGTGGTGGTCGGACGAGCGTTTTCTTCCCGAAGGGCACAACGAACGCAACGCGCAGCAGGCTTTTGACGCCTTCTTCGCTGAGGGTCCGATGCCGAAGGCCAACGCTCACATCATGGGTTCAGCAACAGCTTTCCCCTCCGAAGACGCGGCGGCTCAAGCCTATGCAGAGGAACTGGCCGCTCACGCGGACGCGGGCGCCGTCTCGCCCAACTTTGCGCTGTCCTTATTGGGGATGGGCCCAGACGGCCACATCGCGTCGCTGTTTCCCGAGCGTAGCGAGATCTTGTCAGAGATTGATGGTGTCCTGGCGATTCGTGAATCTCCCAAGCCGCCGCCGGAGAGAACAACCATGACTTTGCCCATGATCAACCGTTCCGAGAGAATCTGGTTTCTCGTCGCCGGTGGAGACAAGCAAGACGCCTTTCAGCGACTTCTCGCTCATCGCCACCAGGAAGAAGCATCCAGCGAGGTTTTGCAAGAGACGCCGGCAGTTGGCGCCCGTGGACGCACCGAGACGTTGTATCTGGCGGCGCAGGACGTCTTCAGTGACTGACCTGGTTTCTGCCCAGTGACCTCACAACTCGGGAACCTGATTTCACAAGGTCGATGCCCACAGTGAGCTGAACCCCATCAAAGTAAAGGGCCGTCCCACCGAAACGGTGAGACGGCCCTTGTACGTTCTTCTCGTTGAGAAAGTTAGACGGCGGTGAACCTCAGGAACAGCGCATAGCCGATAATGGCGAGGACCCAGATAATGGCCGTCGTCACGGTGAGACGGACCAAGTTTCGGGAGGCAACGCCGGAGGAGTTCAGCGAACTCGTCATTCCGCCACCAAACATGTCCGACAGTCCCCCGCCCTTGCCCTTATTCAGCAGGACGAAAAAGATGGTCAGCACACTGGTGAGCGCGATGATCCCCAAGAGGACCCAACGTAATATTTCCACTTCGACCTTTCGTTGCCTTGTGGCATCGCCTCAAGGAGGACAAGCGACGTGGCCACAACGAACATGACATTCAGCCCAACTCTACGTCATAGGATTGCTTGATCCATAGAGCGGAGGCGTGAATCACGCCTAGCCTTGTGTCGCCTGGTGGGGATAGCCCTTATTCAGAGACGACGTGCTTCTCGAATCGAGCGATGTTTGCGAATTCCTCGGCCTTCAAGGAAGCGCCACCGACGAGGACGCCGTCGACGTCCTTTTCGCTCAGAGTAGCCGCAGCGTTATCAGCCTTAACAGAGCCTCCGTAGAGGATGCGCACTGCGTTGGCCGTCTCGGCGTCGTAGAGCTTCGCGATCTCGGCACGGATTGCGGCAGACATTTCCTGAGCGTCGCCGGGACCGGCGACCTTCCCCGTGCCAATCGCCCAAACGGGCTCATAGGCGACAACGAGTGTCTTCGCTTGTGCGGGGGTCAGGCCGTCCAGCGATCCCCTGAGCTGCTCCAAGGTGTATTCGACGTGTCGGCCCGCTTCTCGTTCATCCAGGCCCTCGCCTACACACAGCACCGGGGTCAATCCGTGTCGGTACGCAGCCTGGACCTTGCGTGCGCACAATTCGTCGCTTTCTCCATGGATTGAACGGCGTTCTGAATGTCCCACGAGAGCGTAGGTGCATTCCAACTTCTTCAGGAAAGCTCCCGAGATATCGCCTGTGAAGGCACCCGAATCTTCCGGCGAGAGATCCTGCGCGCCATACACCAGGTCCAGCTTGTCCCCGTTGATAAGGGTCTGTACCGAGCGAAGATCCGTTGCCGGCGGAAACACGGCCACCTCGACCCGGTCGTGATCAAATTTGGCGTCGTTGAGAGTCCACGCAAGCTTCTGAACCAGCGCCACGCCTTCGGCGTGATCCATGTTCATTTTCCAATTGCCGGCGATCAGCGGCTTGCGGTCAAAGGTTCCGTTGGTCTGCGTCGTCAATGCGTTGTCCTTTGTGTCGTGGCATCCACACGATGCCGAGTTCACGGGTGTGGTATCGGTCGGGAGCTCAATCGCGCCCGCCCAGAGTCGTCCGGTCATAGAGAAGAGCGGGCCGACCACGAGGTGGTCGGCCCGCTAGTGCCTTTAGACGCCGAGCGCTTCCAGACCTGGCAAAGTTTTGCCTTCTATATACTCCAACGAGGCACCGCCACCGGTGGAGATGTGGCCAAACTCGTCGTCGGAGAATCCAAGGTTGCGAACTGCAGACGCCGAGTCGCCACCACCGATCACGCTGAAGGCGTCGGACTCAGCAACGGCCGTCGCGACTGCCCGTGTACCTCCCGAGAAGGCTTCCATTTCGAAGACGCCAACAGGTCCGTTCCAGAAAACGGTTTGAGCGTCCTTAATGTACTGGGCGAAGAGTTCCTGAGACTTCGGGCCGATATCGAGGCCCTGGCCTTCGGCACCAATTTCTCCGTCTTCCAACGAATCAATTGACCGAACCTCATGACGAGCATCCGCAGAAAACTCTGACGCCCACACAGCATCCGTCGGTAGGACGATCTTGGTGCCCTCGGCCTCTGCCCGTTCCAAATACTGGGTAACGGTTGAGATTTGGTCCGACTCCAACAGTGAACGTCCAACTTTGTAGCCCTGCGCGGCGCTGAAGGTGAAGGACATGCCTCCTCCGATCAGGAGAGCGTCGGCCTTGCCGATCAGATTGTCAATGACGGCAAGTTTGTCCGAAACCTTTGACCCACCCATGACAACAACGAAGGGCCGCTTCGGGTTGTCGATAATCGTCGAAAGGACTTTGAGTTCCGTTGCAACGAGGTCACCCAAGTACGACGGAAGGACCTTCGCGATGTCAAAGACTGAGGCATGCCGCCGGTGAACGGCGCCGAAAGCGTCGTCAACGTAGGCGCCTCGTTCACCGGTGAGGTGAGCAAGTTCCTCCGCGAAGCTCGCACGCTCTTGGTCGTCCTTGCTGGTCTCCCGGGGGTCAAAGCGAACGTTCTCGAGAACGAGGACTTCGCCTTCTCCGAGATCACGAGCCTTTTTCTGCGCGTCGGGGCCAACCACGTCTTCGGCGACCTCGACCGTGAAATCCGCGAGATCTTGCAACCGGTCGGCGGCGGGCTTGATGGAATATTTCGGGTCAACTTGGCCCTTGGGCCGGCCCAGGTGGGCCATAACGATGACCTTAGCCCCGGCGTCGGCAAGTTTTTTCACAACCGGCAAGGACGCTTTGACACGTCCATCGTCGGTCACGGTGGTCCCGTCAAGGGGCACGTTCAGGTCCGAGCGGACCAGAACGTGCCTTCCCTTGACACCACCGGCAATGAGCTCTTCTAGAGCATGTGCCATGGTGTTCTACTCCAACCTCTTCGTGGGAATCCGAATCCGATTCCTATCTTAGAGCTTGGCCGCCAACATGTTGACGAACTTGACGGTGCGGGACGTGAATCCCCACTCGTTGTCGTACCACGCGAAGACCTTGACCTGGCCGTTGAGAACGGAGGTGAGATCCGCATCGAAGACCGTGGAAATTTCCTCGCCGACAATGTCGGTCGAAACAATGGGGTCCTCGGTGTACTTGATGATGCCCTTGTAGTCGCCTTCGGCAGCCTTCTTGACGACCGCGTTGATCTCTTCCTTGGTGACGCCCTTCTCCAGGTTCAAGGAGAGGTCCACGATGGAACCGGTGATCGTGGGAACGCGGAATGCCATGCCGTCGAGCTTGCCTTCAACGGGTGCATAAACCTTGCCAACGGTACGAGCTGCACCAGTCGACGTGGGAATCATGTTGACGGCGGCAGCCCGGGCACGACGCAGGTCCTTGTGCGGCGCGTCCTGAAGTCGCTGATCCGCAGTGTAGGAGTGAATCGTGGTCATGAGTCCCGACTTGATGCCGAAGTTCTCATCGATCACCTTGGCCAGCGGCGCGAGGCAGTTCGTGGTGCACGAAGCGTTGGAAACTACGTGCTGGGAGTCGTTGTCGTACGTGTCGTCGTTGACGCCCATGACGAAGGTTCCGTCAAGGTTGGTTCCGGGGGCGGAAACGACGACCTTCTTGGCGCCGGCGTCCAGGTGCGCCTTTGCCTTGGTGCCGTCCGTGAACAACCCGGTCGATTCGAGAACGATGTCTACCTCGAGGTCCTTCCACGGAAGGTCTGCGGGGTTCTTCTCCGAGAGAACGGTCAACTGCTTGCCGTCGACGACGATGTGGCCATCCTTGACCGAAACATCTGACTTGAGCGGTCCGAGAATCGAATCGTACTTGAGGAGGTGTGCGAGGGTTTCGGGGCTCGTCAGGTCGTTGACGGCTACGACCTCGATGTTTTCGCCCTGCTCGAGCGCGGCGCGGAAGAAGTTACGGCCGATGCGACCAAAACCGTTGATACCAATACGTACAGTCACTGTTGATCAAACTCCTCAGTTTGAGTGCTTTTTGTTGGTGACTCATCCATGCGGAGGTCACCCGCCGAACCCTGACCACGTGGCATTCACATCGACAGGAACCCCACTTGACGGGTCTCCGTTCGGTCCTGGTCTTAGTTTAGGTGATTTTGTGTGTGTTTGGGTGTGTTTTCTCGATTTTTTTGGCGCGCAGAATCGAATGTGGACTACGGGGTATGGCGTGCGGCAAGGCCGCATGTCCTCGATTCGCCGAGTTGGCGGGCGGTGGCGACCATCACGACGTCGAAATGTGGTTTCGTGTGGCAAATTTACGCCGTGAGCATACTTAGCCACGTCGAGGGAACCGGATGGGTGAATTACCCGTCCAAGCGGCGTACGACGGGCTCTTCGTTCTATTCGCTATTCGTTGCTTGAACGGGGCGACGAGTCGGTTCCAGGAATTCCCTCCACCGCCGCTTGCTTATCGGCCATAGCGAGTAGACGACGAATACGTCCCGCAATCGCGTCTTTGGTGAGCGGGGGGTCAGCCAAGCGTCCGAGTTCATCCAAACTCGCATGACGATGCCCCAATCGCAGATGACCGGCATATTTCAGGTGCTCGGGCACGTCGTCGCCCAAAATCTCTAAAGCGCGTTCAACGCGTGCCCCGGCGGCGACCGCTGCCTGTGCGGAACGACGAAGATTCGCGTCATCAAAATTTGCGAGCCTGTTGGCCGTGGCTCGTACCTCACGATGCGTGCGGCTGTCTTGCCACTGCGAGAGAACGTCCTTGGCTCCCATGCGTTTGAGCAATTGACCTATCGTTTCGCCGTCGCGAACGACGACTCTGTCGGCGCCGCGCACCTCCCGCGCCTTAGCAAAGACGTCGAGTCGTCGGGCACAACCGACCAGCGCAAGGGCAGCTTCCGATCCTGGGCACGTGAATTCCATGGCCGATGAGCGGCCTGGCTCGGTTAAGGAACCGTGAGCCAAGAATGCGCCTCGCATGACGGCCTCAGAATCTGCGAGTGAGCCGTTGACGACGGCCGGAGGGAGCCCGCGGACGGGGCGCCCACGGGTATCTAACAAACCAGTCTGTCGAGCCAGAGCTTCACCGCCCTGGTCCACGCGCAATAGATAGTGACCACCGCGCTTGAGAGCGCCTCCGGAAACCGTCATTAAGACGGTTCGATGGCCGTATAGCTCCTCGATGGCAGTTTGAATACGTTGGGCCGTGCCGAGATGATCCAGTTCGGCTTCGATCATGATGTGCCCGGACACCAGATGCAGCCCACCGGCGAAGCGCAGGACGGTCGCGACCTCGGCCTGACGTGTGGAGGATTTTGGTACCTCGAACTTGGCCAGTTCGTCTTTCACGAGTGCCGTCAAGGCCATTTACGTTCCTCCGGGCTGATCTTGGATACGTGGTTCACGGGGTCTCGTGCGTACACGGGCCACAACGCGAGATTACACGGTGGGCGCGTCGGGTTCCATGCCGTACGCCTTGTCGCGAGTACGCATGACCTCCTGATAGGCGGCAGCAAGGCGCAATGGGTTATGGACGTCTTCTCCCCTGCGCGTCCTCATGCGGTTCCAGACCATTTTTGCCCCACGTGCCTCAACTGCTTCTTCAAACTCATGAGACCGCTCCATAGAAGTAGGGTCAGCGACGACCGCGTCAATTGACAGTTCTGGAGCATATTCCTCTAGGGATTCCAGGTGCCCGACCGCTCCTAGACGCGACGTTTCCTTTTGCTCCAATCCCAGATTCATCGAAACGCAGATTTTGGCGTCGGTTTGGCAGAGGGCATCTCTCGATTGTGGAAGCAAGAGATGGGGAATGACTGAGGTAAACCACGATCCCGGCCCGAGGATCACCCAATCGGCATCGAGTATCGCGCGGGTGGATTCCTCGCACTCACGTGCCTCTTCCGGCTCGAGGCTGAGATTCACAACGCGTGCAGCCTTTGCCAATTTCGCTTGTCCCACGACGCGTTCCCGAGAGCCGTCTTGCATGAAAGCATCACCAGAGATGATGAGCGGATCCAATGCCATCGGTAGAACGCGCCCTCGGGCCTCAAGAAGCCGGGACGCCCAATCCAATCCGGCGACGGGGTCGTCGAGGAGTTGCCACAGACTGACGAGAAGAAGATTTCCCATGGCGTGCCCATCGATTTCTTGCGGCGCCTCGGGAAGCGCCGAGAACCGATGCTGGATAGCGGCTCGCCACAAATAGCCCCACTCCGAGTCATCACACAAAGCGGAAAGTGCCATACGCAGGTCCCCAGGCGGCAGGACGTTGAACTGTTCTCGCAGGCGTCCGGAGGAGCCTCCGTCGTCGGCGACGGTCACGACGGCTGATATGTGGGGCGTGACGAGTCGCAGGGCACTGAGCGAAGCGTACAGTCCGTGCCCTCCGCCCAGTGCTGCGACCTTGGGAGCATCGTGTGATCCCGGAAGTCGCCGTCCTCGGCCCCGAGGTGTCTCATTCATCGAGCCGTCCTTCGCTCTATTCCCTACCGAGGTCCCTGTGTTGCACATTGACCGTCACGTTTTCTAGTTCGCCCAATCGGCGGGCGATTTCCTCGGTCACCGCAACTGAACGGTGTTTCCCTCCGGTGCAACCTATGGCGATGGTTGCATAATGTTTATTCTCGACACGATACCCCTCGATGACCGGCGAGAGCGACGGCACGAAATGGTCGATGAATTGCTTGGCGCCATCTTTGTTGAGGACGAAATTTTTGACTGGTTCGTCTCGCCCGGTGAAGGGACGTAGCTCAGGAATCCAGTGCGGATTTGCGATAAACCTCATGTCGGCTACGAAGTTTGCGTCCGGCGGTAGTCCGTATTTAAACCCGAAGCTCATGACGGTAATATTCACGATCGTGGGACCCGACATCGAATAGGTCTGCGAAATTCGTCGTGACAATTCGTGAACGTTAAATCCGGTGGTGTCGATGACGACGTCGGCTCGGCTCTTGAGATCCGCGAGCAATTCCCGCTCTGCTTGGATGCCGTCGAGAATCCGGCCATTTCCTTGAAGCGGATGCGGACGCCGTTGCGCCTCGTACCTCGCGATAATCGACTCGTCGGAAGCATCGAGGAACAAGATGGTGAATTCCACCGGAGCATTCTGGAGCACACCGAACGCCTCTTTGAAGTCCGCAAACAGTGCCTTGCCACGGATGTCGATAATCACCGCAAGTTTCGGCATCGATTGAGGCGCCCTAGCGACAAGATCCACCAATGGAGCCAGAAGGTTAGGCGGAATGTTGTCGACGACGTACCAACCGGCGTCTTCCAGGGTGTGGGCGGCCGTAGATCGGCCGGCACCCGAGATTCCGGTAATAACGAGCATCTCGGTTTGTGCGGGCTTTTTGGGTGTGAGGTCCTCGGAATTCATCGGAGGGTTCACATGCGTCACAGGTAGCTCCCGGTGTCGTTTGAAGACGGAAAACAGGTTCGGACCGGTCCCGCGAAGGCGCGGGGCGAACGACGAGTCTCGTGCTTTAAGCCTACCCGGCCTCGGCCTCTGATTCTGCTGGTTTCTGGCCTTCTGTGGATAAGTGATCCAAGATTTTTGTCGCTAAAGTCGGGCCGATGCCCCGCACCCGGGTCAAGTCGTCGACGCCGGCCTCCCGTATCGCCTTCAACGAACCGAAGTCTTGGATCAGCGCCTCGCGTTTGGCCTTCCCGAGACCCTCGATGCCGTCCAAGGAGGAAACCAACATGGCTTTGCCGCGCTTACTTCGATGGAAAGTAATGGCGAAGCGGTGTGCTTCATCTCGAAGGCGTTGCAGCAAAAAGAGGCCGTTGGAAGATCGAGGAAGAATGACCGGGAAATCGTCTTCGGGCACCCAAATTTCTTCGAGACGTTTGGCGAGACCGATGACGTCTACGTCGGTAATCCCCAGGTCATCCAGTGCCTGGCGGGCGGCCGCCACCTGAGGTGGTCCACCATCGACGACCACGAGATTGGGCGGATACGCAAATTTCGCCGGCTCAGTCGCGGCGGATTCATCCACCTCGCCCGAGGTCGGCGGTTCCGACTCGCGTTGACGTTGATCCTCAAGATGGCGTTTGAAGCGCCGGCTGATGACGTCGTACATCGAGGCCGTATCGTCTCGAGCAGCTTCTCCACGGATCGAGAATTTTCGATAGTCCGCTTTTCGCGGAAGCCCATCCTCAAAGACCACCATTGAGGCGACGACATTCGTTCCCTGGACGTGTGAGATGTCGTAGCACTCAATCCGCATCAACGGGTTGGGAAGGTCTAAAGCCTCCTGGAGTTCTTGAAGCGAAGCGCTCCTCGTGGTGAGGTCTCCGGCCCGCCTGGATTTATGCAGGGTCAAGGCTTGCTTTGCATTTTCCGCGACGGTTCCCATTAATTGGACGCGTTCGCCGCGTTGAGGCACGGAAATACCGACCTTGCTTCCGCGGAGCTCGGTGAGCCACTGCTGAAGGTCATCCGCATTTTCAGGCATCACCGGAACGAGCACGTTTCGTGGGATTTCATTGAGATTCAACGTCGCGTCGTCGGGAGAGCTGGCCAAGGTCACCGCAGATTCGCCATAAACCTGTTGCAATAACTGCTCGACCATTTCTGGAGCCGAGAGATCTTCCACGCGCTCGACGATCCAGCCACGTTGCCCACGGATGCGTCCTCCTCGGACGTGGAATACCTGGGCGGCAGCCTCGAGTTCATCTTCGTGGAATGCGAAGAGATCGGCATCCACCGAATCGGACAAGACGACTGCATTGCGTTCGAAGGCCTTTCGCAATGCTCCAATGTCGTCCCTCAGACGAGCCGCCCGCTCGAATTCCATATTCTCAGCGGCAGCTTCCATCTCGGCGGTCAGCCTCTTTATGTGCTTCTCTGAGTCCCCCGCCATGAATTTGCACAGCTGATCGGCCAGTTGTCGATGCTCCTCTTCATCGATGCGGCCGACGCACGGAGCTGAGCATTTATCGATGTAGCCGAGCAGGCACGGGCGATCCGCTCGTTCGGCTCTCTTGAAAACCGACCGGGTGCACGTTCGGACGGGGAAAACCCGCAACAGCGAGTCCAAAGTTTCCTTGATAGCCCACACCTGCGAGAACGGGCCAAAGTACCGTGACCCTTTTTTCTTCGCGCCCCGCGTCACCTGGGCTCGCGGAAATTTCTCGGACATCGATATCGCTAAGTACGGATACGATTTGTCGTCCCGATACATAATGTTGAACCGAGGCGTATATTGCTTGATCCAGGTGTATTCGAGTTGGAGCGATTCCATCTCGGAGCCGACGACGGTCCATTCCACACTCGATGCGGTATGAACCATCGCATAGGTTTTGGGTGGTAACTGACCCGGTTTTTGAAAGTAGGAATTCAGCCTATTCCGCAGGTTTTTCGCCTTGCCGACGTAGATGACACGACCGAACTCATCACGGAATCGATACACTCCCGGACTGGTGGGGATCTCCCCCGTCGCGGGCCGATAAGATGCCGGGTCTGCCATGCTTTTCTCCCTGCGTAGTATTCCTCCTATTCGGCTATGCCCGAATCTTTGTCCAAGGACGGTGAGGTATTGTATTCGTTCTTTCGCGGTTGCCCTGAAAGCTGTGCAATTTCATCCATGATGAGATCCGTCGTTTGGCGCCGTTGCTTACCCGTCTGCCGATCACCCATACGATCGAAGTACATGGGCTTTCCGACCCTTACCGTGAATCTCACCGGTCGGATGAGCCGGGAACCAGGCGGCTGGAGCTTTTCCGTTCCGATGAGGCCGATGGGGACCACCGGGGCGCCCGTCTTATGGGCCAGCCACGCTACGCCGATCCGGCCTCGATACAGATATCCGTCCCGCGAACGAGTTCCTTCTGGATAGATCCCGAAGACCTCGCCTTGCTCGAGTCGTTCGAGTCCCTTTTCCAGGGCCTTTAACCGTTGGGACTGGTCCGATCGGTTCACCGGAATGATGTCAATCATGTCGAAGAGCGTCTTCATCAATTTGCCGCGCATACCCGGTGAGTTGACGTATTCGGCCTTGGCGAGGAATGCCACGCGTCGGGGCATCATGGCGGAAATGATGACGCTGTCGAGAAATGCCCGGTGATTTGAAGCGACGATCACGGGGCCATTCTCAGGGAAGTTCTCCAACCCGGTCACTCGAGCCCGAAACCCTGTCTTCAATAGACGGGTTACCGCGGATTGGGCCAATGAATACAGCGTCACGAGCAACTCCCCTCGATTATTTCGTCGACCCTACTGTACCCGCACCGCACGCGCGAGGCGGAACGCCACTATTGACGTGCAAAGTACATGCGCGGCTCCCCGACAGGCCTCACGGCGTTCGGAAGAGGCATTCTTGACTTCTCATGGGGCAAGAGGAAGGCCGGTCATATCTCGAAGGGCTGCCCGCAGAGATGCAGAGTCGTCGACGATCGGATCTGCGCCGGCCGCCTCTAATTCCTCAGGACCGCCAAAGCCCCAAGTCACGCCGATGCACGGTAGCCCATTGTGGGCAGCGCCCGTGACGTCGTACTCGCGGTCACCGACCATAACCCCGCTCAACTCGACGGCGTCTCCACGTGCTTCGGCGTCGTCCTTCACCTGTCGTAGGGCCCGTTCTATGACACCGGCCTTGTCCCGGGGAAGATCGTGTGTTTCAGGCTTCAGGGCGTCCCACGCACCAGAGACGACGTCGAAGTAGTTGCTCATGCCGAAGTCGTCGAGAAGGATCCTGGTGGTCGGCAGGGGTTTTTGCGTCGCGATTCCGACCCAAACCGGCAAAGTACTCAGTTCTTGAAGCAGCGAACGCATTCCCGGATACAGAACCGACACGGACCGTGCACGTTCGAGATATCCCTTGCGATACGTCGTGAGAATGTCTCGGTGACGCTCGCGGGGAATCGACGTGTACCGAGCCAGCGACACATCGGTGGGTGGCCCGACGAATTTCCTCAACGTTTCAGGATCAGGCCTGTCAAAGCCGTGCATCGCGATGGCATCGGAAATGCCTTCCGTAATGGCTCCGGCAGGATCCAGCAACGTTCCGTCAAGGTCAAAGAGAATTACGGTCGTTGGGCTCACGGTCATGGTGACTCCAAAACTTCGGCAAGGAATTGCCCCGTGTAGCTGTTCTTGTTCCGAGCCACGTCTTCAGGGGTTCCCTCAGCGACAACCGTTCCGCCGCCGGAACCACCTTCAGGACCCATATCAACGATCCAGTCGGCGCATTTAGCGACATCCAGATTATGTTCGATGGTGAGAACGGTATTTCCCTTGTCCACGAGACCCTGCAGGACGTTGAGCAACTTGCTGATGTCTTCGAAATGAAGGCCCGTCGTCGGTTCGTCCAAGACGTAAATCGTTCGACCATTTGAACGCTTTTGTAGTTCCGAGGCCAGCTTGACGCGTTGGGCTTCACCGCCGGAGAGGGTCGGCGCGGGTTGACCCAGCCGAATGTAGCCGAGGCCGACATCGACCAGCGTATTGAGATGACGAGCAATCGGTGTGAATGCGGCGAAAAACTCCGCGGCTTCCTCGACCGGCATGTCGAGAACTTCCGAGATGGTCTTTCCCTTGTACCGAATCTCCAGGGTTTCGCGGTTATAGCGCGCACCGTGGCAGACCTCGCACGGCACAAAAACATCCGGCAAGAAGTTCATTTCGATCTTCAAGGTTCCATCACCGTGGCAGGCTTCGCACCGTCCGCCTTTCACGTTGAAGGAGAATCGGCCGGGAAGGTACCCACGAACCTTCGCTTCGTTCGTTTCGGCAAATAATTTGCGGATGTGATCGAAGACCCCCGTATATGTGGCCGGGTTGGAGCGCGGCATACGGCCAATGGGGCTCTGATCCACGTGGACGATCTTGTCGAGAAGGTCCACTCCCTCGACACGACGGTGACGACCTGGGACCTGTTTGGCCCCATTAAGCCTATTGGCGAGGCTCGTATACAGGATGTCGTTGACCAGCGTCGACTTACCCGAACCTGAAACACCCGTCACAGCCGTCAAAACTCCCAGCGGGAACGAGACGTCCAGGTTATTCAGGTTGTTCTCCTGCGCGCCGACCACCTTGATCATGCGCTTTTTGTCGATAGGTCGACGTTTGGTCGGAACAGCGATCTCGCGATCCCGGTTGAGGTACGCGCCCGTGAGCGACTCCGGGTTGTTGAGAATCTCCTGGTAGGGACCGGAGTGAACGATCCGGCCGCCGTGTTCGCCGGCACCAGGGCCGACGTCGACCACCCAATCGGATTCCTTGATCGTGTCTTCATCGTGTTCGACGACGATCAACGTATTTCCGAGGTCGCGCAGTTTGGTTAACGTCTCAATGAGACGGCGGTTATCACGCTGGTGAAGACCAATAGACGGTTCGTCCAGCACGTACAGAACCCCGACCAAACCGGATCCAATTTGCGTGGCCAATCGGATTCGCTGGGCTTCGCCTCCGGAAAGTGTGGCCGCGGCCCGTCCGAGGTTGAGGTAATCGAGCCCTACATCCAATAGGAATTGCAGGCGCGCATTGATCTCCTTGAGCACCTGCTCGGCGATTTTGACTTCACGCTCAGTCAGCTCAAGCCCTGCCATGAATGCTTGCGCGTCCGACATCGACATCGAGGTGACATCGGAAATCGACGCTCCCCCGACGGTCACCGAGAGCATGGTGGGGTTCAGCCTGGCGCCTCCACACGAAGGGCAAGGAACCTGACGCATGTACTGCTCGTATCGGTCTTTAGCGCGGTCCGACTCGGTTTCCAGGTGCTTACGTTTGATGTACGCGTAGACGCCTTCGAATCCGGAGGTGTATCGGCGTTCGCGACCAAACCTGTTCCGGTAGGAGACCTCGACCTTGAAGTCTTTACCATCGAGAATTGCGCTTCGCGCTTTGGCGGATAATTCCTGCCATGGAGTGTTGAGATCGAAACCGACCTCTTTCCCGAGCCCGGCTAGTAGGCGAAGCCAATATTCGGAAGAAGCCTTGCCCAACGACCACGGCGCCACAGCGCCCTCGCCGAGGGTCTTCTCCGGGTCAGGGATAACGAGGCTTTCGTCCACCTCGAGACGCGACCCGATGCCGTCACACTCCGAGCAGGCACCAAAGGGACTGTTGAAGGAGAACGCACGAGGCTCAATTTCCGACGTTTCGATGGGGTGCTCGTTGGGGCACGCCAGGTTCTCGCTGAAAGCACGCAGACCTTCGTCGGAGTCGTCGTCCACAAAGTCGATTTCGACCCGGCCGTCCGCAAGTCCAAGAGCCGTCTCCACGGAATCCGTGAGCCGTTGTTGAACAGATTCCTTGATGACCAATCGGTCCACGACCACGGAAATCGAGTGCTTATATTGCTTCTTAAGCTTGGGGGCCTCCGAAAGCTGGATCTGTTCCCCATCGACGATCGCCCGGGAGTACCCCTGTTGCGTCAGATTGGCAAAAAGATCGACAAATTCTCCCTTGCGTGACCGAACCATCGGCGCCAGGACCTGAAGTTTGGTGCGTTCGGGATAGGCCATCAATTGATCGACGATGGCTTGTGGCGTCTGTTGGGTAATGGGTTCACCACAGATGGGACAGTGGGGATGCCCGATGCGTGCCCATAAGAGGCGCATGTAGTCGTAGATTTCGGTGATCGTCCCGACCGTCGACCGAGGGTTCTTTGACGTCGACTTTTGGTCGATGGAAACGGCCGGAGAGAGGCCTTCGATGAAATCGACGTCGGGCTTGTCGACCTGGCCCAAGAACATGCGCGCATACGCTGAGAGGGATTCGACGTAGCGGCGTTGCCCCTCCGCGAAGATCGTGTCAAAGGCCAAAGACGACTTGCCCGAGCCAGACAGCCCCGTGAAAACGACCATCGCGTTTCGCGGAATGTCCAGGTCTACGTTCTGGAGATTATTCTCTCGGGCACCTTTGACGAGGATCCGAGTGAGATCTTGCGGTGCTCCTGGTGGCGTTGCCTGAACGTGCTGAGTGGTCATGAACTGCCTGTCTTCGTGGTGGCTACCGGACGTAAGTCCGCATCGATTTCGTCGTTCGTATTCGAAGATTTATTCTAACGAGTCATGGAGGGTTTGTGGGCGTCGTCTGCCGCTGGTGAACGAATCTTCGGCACGGGTTGTGCCGAAACCCCTAGAAAGTCCTAAACTCGGCACCATGATGGCAATCGCTACCGAGAAGATCGACCTGAGTGACGTCACCATCCGTTATATCAGCGTCTCGAGCATGGACAACAAGGTTTATCTCGTGACGTGCAAACGGACCGGCACACAACTGCTCATCGACGCCGCCGATGATCCCGACGCAATTTCAGGCCTCGTTGCCGCCGGTGCACACGACGTCGACGATCAATGTGCCTGCTGTGGCAACGTGCAACTCATCGTCACGACCCATTCGCACTGGGATCACGTTCGGGCCCTGCCCGAAATCGTCTCCCGGTCCGAGGCTCTGACCGCGTGCGGGGCGGCCGATGAAGCGGACATTAACGTTCCGATGGATATTACCTTTGAGGATGGCGACACCGCGGACCTGGAAGGATTCTCACTCGACGTCATCGGCTTAGTGGGCCATACCCCAGGTTCGATTGCCCTGGCCTATACGCCCGACGACGGACCGAGCTACATCTTCACCGGCGATTCGCTGTTCCCCGGCGGTCTAGGCAAGACAAGTTCACCGGAAGCCTTTAATTCGTTGTATCGCGATGTCACGACCAAGATTTTTGATGAATATGGTGATGACACGGTGATCCTGCCTGGCCACGGTGACTCCACCACGCTGGGCGCGGAACGCCCCCATCTCCAGGAATGGGCCGAACGAGGCTGGTAGCTCCCCCCTCGGGGCAAGGCCTCAGAACAGCCCCCGCAACGTTCCGTTCTCGTCGAAGCCAATTCGCTCGGCGGCTGGATGCCGTGACAGGCCGGGCATGGTCCGCATGGTGCCGCAGATGGCATACACGTAGCCGGCGCCCGCCGCGAGTCGCGCTTCCCGTACGGGAAGCCGCCACCCCGTCGGAGCACCCTTCGCGGAAGGGTCGGCCGAGATCGAAAGGTGCGTCTTGGCGATCACGACCGGTAGCTCCCCGAATCCGAGTTTTTCGTACCGGTCCAGTTGGGCTGCCGCCGACGAGGACAGGTCAATGCCATCCGCGCCGTAGACCGTGGTCGCCACTTTCTCTAGCTTCGTGACGAGGGAATCGGAGTCATCGTAGGTGAAGCGAAATTCACCGGGCTCCTGACAAGCCCGGACCACGGCCTCGGCCAGTTCGGTGGCTCCCGGCCCTCCTTCGGCCACACCGCGATGCGTGGCGACCTCGGCGCCGAGATCTCGTGCGATATCTCTGATCGCCTGATGTTCGGACTCGAAGTCCGCGGGAAATGCATTAATGGCGATGACGGGCGAGATTCCAAATGACCGGAGAATTTCGACGTGCTTTCTCAGGTTTTCGGCGCCTGCCACGACGTCGTCGGGACTCTCGGTGAGAAGTCCCTCAGGCAAGGGGCTTCCCGGTGTGATGCGATACCGACCTGAATGTGACTTCAACGCACGCACGGTAACGACCAGTACCGCCGCATCCGGACGCAACCCGCTGACTCGACATTTAACGTTGACGAATCGTTCCGCGCCCATGTCTGACCCGAATCCGGCTTCGGTGATGACGTAGTCGCTATGCTCGAGACCCACATAGTCCGCGACCACGGACGAATTGCCCGTCGCGATATTTCCGAAGGGCCCCGTGTGAATTAGTGCGGGCACATGTTCCAAGGTCTGCATGAGGTTTGGGTGCATGGCGTCCGCCAGAATGACGCTCAGGGCGCCGTCGGCTTTGAGATCCCGCGCCGTGACTGGTTCACCTGAGGAGGTGAATGCAACGACAATACGTCCGAGACGTTCCTTGAGATCTTCAAAACTGGTGGCGAGTGAAAGAATCACCATGAGTTCGGACGCGGAGGTGATGTCGAAACCCGATTGACGCGTCACGCCGTCGGCGCGTTCGCCGAGTCCGAGGACGATATTTCTGAGCGCACGGTCGTTGACGTCAAGGACACGACGCCAGAAAATGGTGCGCTCATCGATGTCGAGCTCGTTGCCGAAATGCAGGTGATTGTCGAGTATCGCGGCCAGCATATTGTGAGCCGACGTCACGGCATGGAAATCACCCGTCAGATGAAGATTGAGCTTTTCCATGGGAACGATTTGCGAATATCCGCCGCCGGCCGCGCCGCCCTTGATACCGAAGGTGGGGCCCATCGATGGTTGCCGGAGGGTCAGTAAAGCTTTCCTCCCGGTCGCAGCAAGACCCTGAGCCAGCGAAACACTGGTAGCCGTCTTTCCTTCACCGAGCGGCGTCGGCGTCACGGCGGTCACGACAACGTATTTTCCCTGATGCTGGCGCGCTCCTTGCGATTCCGCCAGAACCACCTTGGCGACGTGCTTCCCGTACGGCTCTAAACGGTCATCGTTGATGCCCACCGATTGGGCTATACGGGCGATGGGCCAGAGATCGGCGCTCTGAGCGATTTCGAGGTCGGACGGAAAAGCATTGGACATGGGTCATCTCCTCTGGGTGTCTCAGATAACTCCATTATGCCCTCGGATCGTTGGGATTCCGGGCCCAAGAGACTCGATGCAGGCCCGTCATGGGCCGCCGAGTCCCGGTAGCATGGGAGTCAATGAAACTCCTTGAAGCACTCGACCCCCGCCTAGCCGGACCCGACCATCAGTATTTCCGAGGGGACTACGCGTCGAATCCCCTCACTGGCGACGAAATCTACGAAGGTTTCACATCGTGGATCGCCTCGCGGGATATGGAGCTTTACCCTGCTCAGGACGAAGCCGTCTTGGAAATTGCGGCCGGAGCCAACGTCGTCCTTGCTACCCCTACGGGATCCGGAAAGTCCACCGTGGCCGTGGCTGCTCATTTCGCTGGGCTCGCCCGTGGACAACGCTCGTATTACACGGCTCCCATCAAAGCTTTAGTCTCCGAAAAGTTTTTTGATCTCTGCGAGATCTTTGGCCCTGAAAACGTCGGAATGATCACCGGGGATTCTTCGGTCAACGCTCAGGCGCCCATTGTGTGCTGCACCGCCGAGATATTGGCGAATATCGTGTTGCGGGAAGGAGAAGGTGCCGACCTGACACAGGTCGTGATGGACGAATTCCATTTCTATTCCGACCCGCAACGCGGTTGGGCATGGCAGCTTCCGCTTCTTGAATTGCCGCAGGCACAATTCCTGCTGATGAGCGCCACTCTGGGGGATGTTTCCCGGTTCGAACGCGAACTCACCGAATTGACGGGCCGACCTACGGCTTATGTCACGAGTTCGGAGCGCCCCATTCCGCTGAACTACTACTATTCGGAAGAGCCCGTCCACGAGGCCATCGAAGAACTCGTGACGACCAACCAAGCGCCAATTTATGTGGTGCATTTTTCCCAGCTCCAGGCGATGGATCAGGCGCAGGCTCTCATGAGTATTTCCGTGCTCTCCAAGGAGGAACGCGAACGGGTTTCAGATGCCATTGCCGGGTTCCGATTCTCATCTGGCTTCGGCAAGGTGCTCAATAAAATGGTCCGACACGGAATCGGGGTGCACCACGCGGGGATGCTTCCCAAATATCGGCGGCTCGTGGAGCAACTGGCCCAAACCGGGCTTCTCAAAGTCATTTGCGGCACCGACACCCTGGGCGTCGGCATCAATGTGCCCATTCGCACCGTGCTCATCACGGCTTTGTCCAAATTCGATGGCGAACGCACGCGTCGTCTCAAGGCACGAGAATTTCACCAGATTGCGGGGCGCGCCGGCCGGGCAGGCTTCGACACCGCCGGCACCGTGGTGGTTCAGGCTCCCGAACACGACATCGAGAACGCGAAAATTCTCGAGAAGGCCCGGGCCAAATTCGATGGTGATGAAAAGAAGATCGCACAATCGACTCGGGGAAAGAAGAAAAAGCCTCCTCAGGGGTTTGTGGCATGGTCCCGGAAGACTTTCGAGCAACTCGTCTCGGCCGAGCCTGAGCCCCTGACTTCGAGTTTCACGGTGACTCACTCCATGATGTTGAACCTCCTGGCCCGTCCGGGTGACCCATTTGTGGCGGCGAAAAAGCTCCTCACCGAAAATGATGAGCCTCGGCCGCGACAGCGTGCTCTGATCCGCAAGGCGATCGGCATCTACCGCGAGCTCCTCGCCGCGGGAGTCATCGAACGCCTCAGCGAGCCGGACGAAGAAGGTCGTACGGTTCGCTTGACGGTGGAGTTGCAAGATAACTTCGCGCTGAATCAGCCATTGTCGCCCTTCGCTTTGGCCGCTTTGACGCTGCTAGACCGAGATGAGGCTACCTATGCCCTCGATGCCGTCTCGGTGATTGAAGCAACCCTCGAGAAGCCCCGCCAGGTCCTCAACGCACAAGAAAAGAAGATGCGTGGAGAGGCTATTGCCGCGATGAAGGCCGAGGGTTTGGACTACACCGAGCGTATGAATGCCGCCGAGGACATCACCTATCCGCAGCCCCTCGCCGACATGCTAGAGGAGGCCTTCGAGACGTACCGTTCCGGTGCCCCCTGGATTTCGGAATTTGAGCTGGCGCCAAAATCCATCGTTCGCGACATGTACGAGCGCGCTATGGGGTTTGGCGACTTCGTGCAGTATTACCAACTCACACGTTCCGAAGGTATTCTCTTGCGGTACCTTTCGGACGCGTATCGGGCATTGAAACAGACGGTGCCCATTTCCTCGCTTACGGATGATTTGGAAGACCTCATCCAGTGGCTCGGCGAGCTGATCCGCCAGACCGATAACTCCCTCATCGACGAGTGGGAGAAAATGACGTCGGGCGAAGCAGCAGAGCCGACGCAAGATTCTTTGGAAGAACTCGTCGCGGAATCTGCACCTCGTCTCACCGATAATCGTCGCGCCTTTACGGTCATGGTGCGCAACGCCATGTTCCGTCGCGTCGAGCTCTTTGCCGATGAACAGGAACAAAAGCTCGGCGAACTCGATGCGGATTCAGGGTGGGATGCGGATCGCTGGGCCGATGCCTTGGACGAGTACTTTGACGAGTACGACGATATCTTCACCGACGCCTCAGCCCGTTCCCCGCGTCTGCTCACGATTGATGAACACGATGACACGACGTGGCGCCTACGGCAGACCTTCTCTGATCCGGACGACAACTTCGATTTCGGCATCACGGCGACGGTGGATCTCTTATCATCAGACGACGTCGGGGCCCCTGTGATCCGCATCGATCACGTTGGCTCTTTCCGCGATGCCGTCCGAAGCTGAAAGGACACGGAATCATGACGACGTCGACACCGGGCCTACGGCCTGTGCCCCACAGTATTGGCCCTAGCCATCGCGTCGGTGACCTGCACATCACCGAGATGACTTTTCAGGTGCCGCTGGCCCACGCCTGGGAATGGTCGCACGACACGCCCTTCGGGGAATCTGACGTGTATGGTTTGCGCGACGAAACCGTCGACTTATTTGCTCGAGTAGTGACGCACACCGGTGATCAAGCACATGGGGCGCCGGAGAAGCGGCCATACCTGGTGTATCTCCAAGGTGGACCGGGGATGCCGTCACCGCGTCCCCTCGCGGATCATGGCTGGGTCAGCCGCATGGCGACCGTATATCGCGTCGTCCTTTTGGACCAGCGTGGGACCGGTCGGTCCACGCCCTTGACAGCCCAAGGCCTGGTTGCTCGCGGAAATGCAGCCCAACAAGCGGCCTATTTGGAGCACTTCCGGGCCGATTCGATCGTTGCCGATGCCGAGTCCGTACGCGCGACGTTGACCCGCAACGAGCCCGAGAAACGATGGGCAACCCTCGGGCAGAGCTTCGGCGGCTTCATCACCTTGAGCTATCTTTCCTTCGCACCGCAATCGCTGCTTCATTCCTGGATGACCGCCGGACTGGCTCCCCTTCATGCCTCCCCTCACGAAGTTTACGAATCGACGTTTGACCGCGTGGCCGAAAGAAATCACGAGTTTTATTCGTGGTACCCAGAAGATCGCGACCGCGCTGTACGGATCGCGGAGCTGCTGCGTCGCGAAAATATCCAACTTCCGAGCGGTGAAGCGCTGACTCCGCATCGATTTCAGATGGTGGGTCATCGACTGGGTGGAAATTCTCGAGTTCACGGTCTGCATTACCTTTTGGAATCGGCATTTGCGGAGGGCGATCAGCGACTCTCCGAAGCATTCCTGACCGATACACATCAAGACATCACTTTTGCCGGAAAACCGCTCTACGCCCTCATGCATGAGGCGATTTACTGTAACGGCCCCGGCGTGAGAAGTGGCTGGGCCGCTGATCAGGTCCGCACATCCCGCGAAGATTACCGTTCCGACGCCGATCCCCTGATGCTGACCGGGGAGATGATTCACCCCTGGTATTTCCGGGAAGACCCCGCATTACGGCCTCTAGCGGAAACCGCAGAGGTCCTGGCCGATAAGGACGATTGGGGTCGTCTCTATGACCTCGACGCCCTCAGCACTAATGAGGTTCCCGTTGCGGCCAGCGCGTATCGCCATGACATGTACGTGGATTACGATCACGCGTTACACACCGCGAACTCGGTTGCCAACCTTCAGACGTGGACGTCTGAAACCCTTCATCATGACGCGCTCGCCAACGACACGGACCAGGTTCTCGAAGGGCTGGGAACGATCCTTCGTGAGACCGGTGCGATAACCCAACTACCAGTAGATTCTGACCACACAGGATAAAATTTTCTATAACGCGATAACCTGGGTATAGATCCATTCGTCGATCGTCACCACTAGGCTCCGCGAACGCCCTCCGGAGGATAGGCTAGTGACTACAAACATACGGTTACGGAACGTGGCCGGTGGGAATCATTCGGGAGGTTTTCGTGAGCGGCACGATCACACTTATTGGAAAGACGTGGGCCAACACTCGCCCCCTCAAGGTTTCGACTCGCCCCGTCACGCAAGAGGATGCCGACGGTCTGGCAAAGCTCTTCTTTGCCTCGTACGACGACGTCGACGTCGTCGGTAGCCAGGCCGAGGCGCTCGAAATCCTTCACAAGGTTTTCGCCGGTGACTACGGAAACCTGATTGAGTCGGCATCCCCGGTGGTGGTTGATGACAACGGTCGTATCGTTGCGGCCGCGATCGTTCTCGACTCCCGTGTGGGTTCCGGAGTTCCCAATACGCCGTACGTTTTCGAGCTGTTCACGGCCGCTACCCGCCGTCGTGAAGGATTCGCCGAGCAACTGCTTCGTATTGCGATTGATCAGCTTCATGAGCTGGGTCATGAAGAGGTTGCGCTGCGCATCGCCGAGGACAACTCCGCCGCTTTGGCCTTGTATCTGACCTTGGATTTCAAGCGTTGGATCCCGGAGGATGACTCCGAACTCTGAAGGTAGCTTCGAGCAAGGCCCCCGGTACCGCTGGTCCGGGGGCCTTGTCGTATCTCGTGGGTCTGGTCAGGTGATGGAATCTTAGATCAAGCGCTCCACCGGTTGAATAAGCTCTGGTCCATTATGTGCCACCGACCCGACTTCACGCCCCACCTCGGTGAGGACCCATTCCCGCGCGACGTCGTAGGCTTGGCCCCGAATGCGTTCCACGGCGACGTCGGCCTCTTCCTGTGCCCGCATCCAAACAGACAGCTCGTCGTTGTCGTCACCCGAATACCGGAGCGGGATAGGGAGCCTGTCATGGAGTTCCCCGAGTTCGTTCAACGTCTCGGAGGAAAACTTTTCCGCGTCGCTTTCTCCGGGCGAAGGCATCGTCAAAATCGTGGTGGATAACAGCCACTCCCCCGCGTGCTCTCCCTCCGGGATCTTCCACCACTCGTAAAGCCCTGCGAAATAGATGTTGTCGTCGGAATTCTCGGGATGCACATAGAACGGGGTCTTCTGCGTTCTACCCCCAGTCGATGGAGTCGATTTTTTCCATTCGTAGTATCCAGTGGCCGGTATGGCGCAACGCTGGGATTTAACGGCATGCCGGAAGGTGGGTTTCTCGGTCACGGTTTCAGACCGCGCGTTAAAAGCTCGCGATGAAAAAGACTCGTCCTTGGCCCACACGGGAAGCAGGCCCCAACGAGCCCCGTGAATTTCTCGGGTGAAACCGCCGTCATTGGGGTGATCGACCAGAATAGGCACGGTGTGAGTCGGCGCCACGTTGTAATTGGTGAGGGATTCTTCAAGCTCGACTCCGCCCAGGAGGTCCCCCGAGGCTCGGGCGATAACGTACCGTCCACACATTCTACGAACCCTCTACTTCCTTGATGTACCGGAGTTCATGGTCGGCTATCACTGGGTCCACGGACACTCATCGCATCTTGGAAGCACCTTGTTAGACGGCTTCTCCGGATGTCTCAGCCGTCACAGATTGACCGTTGTCATCCTCATTATTGCCGGTGTTGTGTCAATCGTGGGCTAAAAAAATGAACACGACACCTCTGATGACAACGATAACCCTTGCTATGTGCTGCTTCCCTAGCCCGCAGAGTTATTCACCAGCCACCGTTCGTAGTGCTCCTGCACCGCGTCCTCCACGTCTTCGCACTGGAGTTCCGGCACCGCCTGATTGGCCGACCCGATGGTTCCTGGGTCAAGGGGTAGATTGAGGTGCTGATACGCCTCGGTCAGCACTGCCTTGAGCGGTTCAGGACGCGCCACCACGATGCCCGCAGAAAACCACCATGCTCCCGCGATGACTCGTTGAGCGGTGCCCACAAGCTTGATCTTGCGGCCGGTGGCGTCGAGCCCATGAACGCTGAATTCACCGGGACAGTATTCCCCGGGGATCTCTCCCACATCTGCCTCGATGCCAAGGTCACGGAGCGCACCCGCGTAGAGTTTTCCGAACTCTCGGTATCGGCGCATGTTGCCGCTTGTGGCGTCGTCGTCGGCGAAGAGATGATCCACGATGAGGCAGTCGCGGTGGTATGCGGCGGCCCGACCCCCGACTTTCCTGACGGAGGCCGAGAAGCCGCGTCGAATGCAGGCCTCCCGAGCCGCGGCAAAGCCAGGGTTGAGCTCGTCCCGTCGGCCAAAACCGACCACCGGTTCCGGACGGGAGAATCGCAGTACCGAGCTTTCCTCACCCGCTGCTATCCGTCGGAGACGGTCAATGGTGGACCCGAAGGATGTGGGTGTCTGGTCGTCGGCACGTTCAATGAGCATGGTCGTCCTCATGTGTAGGTTTCAACGAGAGATTACCTTGACCCCCGAAAAGAAATCTTCGCGAGAATCTCGGCACCTCCTTCCGATACTCTTGGATTCGGCATCCCCACCTCATCAGGAGCGAATCTTCGTGGCCTTTTTGGCATCCCCCGTGGCGGCTCAACCGCTAAGTATCGCTCAAGCGATCAGGAACCCTCGTACCGCTCTGACAGAAGTCCTCGCCGGTATTGTCACGTCTTTAGCCTTGATACCTGAGGCCATGGCTTTTGCCATCGCCACCGGCTTGGATCCTCGCACGGGTCTGTTCGGAGCGGTCATTATCGCTTTCGTCACCTCCGTGTTTGGTGGTCGTCCCGCGATGGTCTCCGCGGCTGCAGGTTCCGTGGCGTTGGTCGCCGCGCCTCTCATCGCCAGTCACGGTGTTCAATACTATTTTGCAGCCGTGATCCTCACCGGTCTCTTTCAAATCCTTTTGGCCATGCTCGGCGCTGCGAAGCTGATGCGATTCATTCCGAGGTCGGTCATGAAGGGGTTCATCAATGCGCTGGCCATCCTGATATTTAGTTCGCAAATGCCAGAGCTCATGGGGGTTCCATGGATGGTCTACCCACTGGTCGCCCTGGGGCTACTCATCGTCTTCCTCCTGCCCCGCTGGTTCACTCTGATCCCCGCACCGCTGGTCGCGATAGCGGCGGTGACGGCGGTTTCGCTACTCGTGGGTGGACATGTGCCCACCGTCGGTCAGACGGGCTCGCTACCGGAAGGGTTACCAGCATTCGGGCTTCCTCACGTGCCGTGGTCTTGGGACCTGTTCGTGGCCATAGCACCGGTGGCTTTTGCGATGGCCGTGGTCGGCCTGATCGAGTCCCTCCTGACGGCAGCGTTGGTCGATGACCTCACCGATACCCCGTCACGGAAAACACGGGAATCATGGGCGCTCGGGCTGGCCAACGTCGTCTCGGGACTCTTCGGGAGTTCGGCAGGTTGCGCCATGATTGGGCAAACAATGATCAACGTGAAGACCGGAGGCCGCACGCGTTTGTCCTCGTTGGTGGCCGCGGCCTCGGTACTCGCGCTCATTCTGAGCTTGCACGGGGTATTAGCGGTCATTCCGATGGCTGCGCTCGCCGCGGTGATGGTCTACGTAGCGTTCACAACCTTTGACTGGCACTCCGTGCGGCCACGGCTCCTGCGGCGCATGCCCTGGTCCGAAACTCTGGTCATGGTGCTGACCGTGGTGGTGACCGTAGCGACCCACAATCTGGCATTAGGAGTAGCCGTTGGGGTGATGGCTGCGATGATTGCTTTTGCGCGGCGCGTGGCACATTTGGTGGAAGTCACTAGGATTCCGGAGTACGACGGCGATGAGCTCGCCTCCGTGCGCTATGGCATTGACGGGACTCTGTTCTTTGCCTCCTCGAACGACCTGTACGAGTCCTTCCACTATGCCGAAGACCCCGAACGAGTGACCCTTGATTTTTCCCAGGCCAGGATCAGGGATGCTTCCACGGTGGCAGCACTCGACTCGATCATGGACCGGTATCGACGGGGCAGGCACCTGGTGAAAGTCGTTGGGCTGGACCCGTCCTCCGCTCGAATCCATGAGCGCCTCACCGGACACCTCAATCGAAGCGACGGCGCAGATTAGGCAACGGGGGACGACTCAGGGCGTGTGAAGCCAGCCTTGATGCTGACATCACACGCCCTGACTCGAAATCTGGCGACGAAATTCGCCCCGCGAAAGCCGGCGCTTGTGAAGCTACGCCTGGTTCGGAGCTTCCTCACCGCGGTAGAAGGCCTGAGTACGTTCGGCCTGTGAGCGCGCGGTCGCCTCGTCGTCGCCGGCCTTCACCTGCGCGGCTTCCCATGCTTTGCTGGAATCCTCGATGAAACGATTGCCCTCTTCCGAGCCTTCCAGCGCGGCCATGCGTTCGCGCACCGTCGCCGCCCGTCCCGAAAGATACGCGTGGAGTGCCAAGAACGCGCCATCCCAGCCGACGCCGGTCGCTCCTGCGCCGTAGGTGTCCCAGTGCTCGTCGGCCGGAACACGATGCCGAAGCGTCAACGAGGAGCCGGCTTCGGTCTGCGTGATGGAGATCTGCAGTTCGCCGATTTGTGAGCCGTTTTCCCAGGACACCTGGAGCAATCGGGGCGCGTCGAAGATCTCGACGGTGCCTTCGGTTCCGGTCTTGCCCGTCCTGAAGCGGCGCCTTTCCTGAGAAATGATGTCGACCGGTTCGAGCCACACACCCAAGGACTCCGGCGTCGTCAGGGCCTGCCAGATGTCGTCGGCGGAGTTTGTAAAGGTCTGCTCCAGCACGACGACGTGGTGCGACTGCTTGTTCCCGACCTGACGGTACACCCGGTCTATCTGAAGCTCTGTGGGTGACTTGGTGGACCTCGGCTGTGACAGGGCCGATTCCCCGCGGTGGTGGGTCTGGGATTCCTGCTCCGACGTTGCAGCATGTGCCACGGTGTGACTCCTAACCTAGGTGATCTTCACCTCGAGAATACGGCGAGCTGCTACCGTGGCGCGACTGGCTCCCCTGTGAGTGAACGAACCTGCTCCGTGACTGCGCGGCTGGAACGACAATGCCCGGGCCGTGGTGTTCCAACGGCCCGGGCAATTCTCAAGTCACAGCATTCTCATCGTGTGACGACGACGGGGTTTAGAAGTCCCAGTCCTCATCCTCTGTATTGACGGCCTTGCCGATGACGTAGGACGAACCCGACCCCGAGAAGAAGTCGTGGTTCTCGTCCGCGTTCGGGGAAAGCGCCGAGAGGATCGCCGGGGAAACGTCGGTCACGGACGACGGGAACATCGCCTCATAGCCGAGGTTCATCAACGCCTTATTGGCGTTGTAGTGCAAGAACTTCTTGACGTCCTCGGACAAGCCGACGCCGTCGTACAACGAGTGCGTGTAGGCCACCTCGTTTTCGTACAACTCGAACAGCAGCTCGAAGGTGTAGTCCTTAAGCTCTTGCTTGCGCTCCGGGCTGGCTTGTTCCAAACCACGCTGGTACTTGTAGCCGATGTAGTAACCGTGAACGGCCTCGTCGCGAATGATCAACCGGATGAGGTCCGCGGTATTCGTGAGCTTGGCGTGGGAGGACCAGTACATGGGCAGGTAGAAGCCCGAATAGAAGAGGAAAGACTCGAGCAGCGTCGAAGCAACCTTCTTCTTCAACGGATCATCGCCCTGGTAGTAATCCATGACGATGTTCGCCTTCTTCTGCAGGTGCTCGTTCTCACGGGACCAGCGGAAGACCTCGTCGATCTCCTTGGTCGAGCACAGCGTCGAGAAAATCGACGAATAGGACTTGGCGTGCACCGACTCCATGAACGCGATATTCGTGTACACGGCCTCCTCATGAGGCGTAAGCGCGTCGGGCAAGAGAGCGACGGCGCCGACGGTCCCCTGGATGGTATCGAGCAAGGTCAAGCCCGTGAACACCCGCATGGTCAGCTGCTTCTCTTCGTCGTTCAGCGTCGCCCACGACTGAACGTCGTTGGACAGCGGAACCTTCTCAGGAAGCCAGAAGTTGCCGGTCAACCGATCCCAGACCTCAAGGTCTTTCTCGTCCGGAATGCGATTCCAGTTGATGGCCTCAACGTTGTGGACCAGTTCGACCTTTTCGCTCATCATGGCAGGCGGGACTCCTTTGGGCGCGCTGGGCGCGTCATCGCGGGTGATGGTGGTGAAGTTTTCGATGGTGATGCGCTCTCTGAACGCATCGGGTGTCGGGGAGGGCCGGACGTCCATCCGACCCTCCCCATCACGGTATTACAGCATGCAGGAGACGCAGCCTTCGACCTCGGTGCCCTCCAAAGCGAGCTGACGCAGTCGCACGTAGTAGATCGTCTTGATCCCCTTGCGCCACGCGTAGATCTGAGCCTTGTTGATGTCACGCGTCGTGGCCGTGTCCGGGAAGAATAGCGTCAAAGACAGACCCTGATCCACGTGCTGCGTGGCGGCCGCGTAGGTGTCGATGATCTTCTCGTGGCCGATTTCGTAGGCATCCTGGAAGTACTCAAGGTTGTCGTTATCCAGGTACGGAGCCGGGTAGTAAACGCGCCCGAGCTTACCTTCCTTACGGATCTCGATCTTCGAAGCGATCGGGTGGATCGAGGAGGTCGAGCCATTGATGTAAGAAATCGAACCGGTCGGCGGGACGGCCTGCAAATTCTGGTTGTAAATGCCGTGCTCCATGACGCTCGCCTTGAGCTCTTCCCAATCGGCCTGAGTGGGAATGTGCGTTTCGGAGAACAGTTCACGGACACGCTCGGTGGCCGGCTCCCACGACTGCTTGACGTACTTGTCGAAGAACTCACCCGAGGCGTAGCTCGACTTTTCGAAGCCTACGAAGGTTTCCCCGCGTTCGATGGCGATCTTGTTGGAAGCCCGCAACGCGTGGAACAACACGGTGTAGAAGTAGATATTCGTGAAGTCGATACCCTCTTCCGAACCGTAGAACACGCGTTCACGCGCCAGGTACCCGTGCAGGTTCATCTGCCCCAGGCCAATCGCGTGCGACATCGAATTGCCTCGGGCAATAGACGGCACCGATTCGATCTCGGACATGTCCGAGACGGCCGTCAACCCACGGATGGCAGTTTCGATGGTTCGGCCGAAGTCCGGGGAATCCATCGTCCCGGCCACGTTCAAGGAACCGAGGTTGCAGGAAATGTCCTTGCCGATGTGGTCGTAATCCAGTCCCGGGTTGTACTCCGAGGGCTGCGAGACCTGAAGGATCTCCGAGCAGAGGTTGGACATGATGATCTTGCCGTCGATCGGGTTAGCCCGATTCACGGTGTCTTCGAACATCACATACGGGTAACCGGATTCAAACTGGATCTCGGCGAGCGTCTGGAAGAACTCACGGGCGTTGATCTTTTTCTTCGCGATGCGCGAGTCGTCGACCATCTCGTAGTACTTCTCGGTGACGTTCACGTCCGAGAACGGCACGCCGTAAACGCGCTCGACGTCGTACGGCGAGAACAGGTACATGTCCTCGTTCCGCTTCGCGAGCTCAAACGTGATGTCCGGAATGACGACGCCGAGTGAGAGGGTCTTGATGCGGATCTTTTCGTCCGCGTTCTCCCGCTTGGTGTCCAGGAATCGGTAGATGTCCGGGTGATGTGCGTGCAGGTATACGGCGCCGGCACCCTGACGAGCACCCAGCTGGTTCGCGTAGGAGAACGAGTCTTCCAGGAGCTTCATCACCGGAATCACGCCAGAAGACTGATTCTCGATCTTCTTGATGGGCGCGCCCGACTCACGCAGGTTGGTGAGGGCAAAGGCCACGCCTCCCCCACGCTTGGACAGCTGCAGAGCGGAGTTAATGGAGCGACCAATCGACTCCATGTTGTCTTCGATGCGCAGGAGGAAACAGGAGACGAGTTCGCCGCGTTGCTTCTTGCCCGCGTTCAGGAAGGTAGGAGTTGCCGGCTGGAAACGTCCGGAGATGATTTCTTCGACGAGCTGCGTCGCGAGGGTTTCATCACCCCGTGCCAGGGCGAGCGACACCATGACCACGCGGTCCTCGAAACGCTCCAGGTAACGCTGTCCGTCGAAAGTTTTCAGCGTGTAGGAGGTGTAGAACTTGAACGCCCCGAGGAAGGTCGGGAAACGAAACTTCTTGGCGTAAGCGAGCTTCGAGAGGGACCGGATGAAGTCCATCGAGTACTGCTCCAGGACCTCGGGCTCGTAGTACTGATGCTCAACCAGGTACTTGAGCTTCTCTTCGAGGTCGTGGAAGAACACGGTGTTGTTATTGACGTGCTGCAAGAAGTACTGGCGCGCGGCCTGACGGTCGGCGTCGAACTGGATCTTGCCGTTCGCGTCGTACAAATTGAGCATCGCGTTGAGCTCGTGATACCCCAGGCCCTTGTACTTCTCCGGGATGGTGGGGTCGTCGTGACCGCGTTCAGAGCTTACGTCGCGAGTGGGGAGTTGTGTTTCCAAAAAGCTTTCAATCCTTCGTTAACGCGGGCAACATCGTCGCTGGTGCCCATGAGCTCGAATTTATAGAGGACGGGGACACGGCATTTGACGGCAATTTTGTCCGCCGCGATGCAAAAGTGTTCCCCGAAGTTGGTGTTTCCCGCGCCCATGACTCCGAGCATCAGTTCCCGGTTCTGGGGAACCTGCAGGAATTTCATGACCTGAGGCGGGATGGCTCCGCCGGAACGGGGCCGTCCGTAGGTGGGAACGCACAGGACGTACGGACGATCCATATGGATCGTCTCCTCGCCGGTGCGCAATGGAAGCCGAAGTGACGCGGCGTCCACCTTGTCAACGAATTTCTGGGTGTTTCCGGAGACGGAGGAGAAGTAGACGATCAGTGGTTCGTCGTCCGTCAACGGTGCGCCACGAGAAGTTTCGAGCGCAGTATCCATGAGGTGCTCCCGAAATCTACGAGTGAGCGGTTGAGGTTAGGAAGCGAGGGCGACGTCCAAGGTCGAGATCTTGTCCGGGCGGAAACCCGACCAGTGATCATCCTCGGTGACGACGACGGGGGCCTGCATGTAGCCCAATCCCTTGATGTGCTCGAGAGCCTGGCTGTCCTCGGTGACATCCACGACGTCGTAGGAGATGCCTCGCTTGTCGAGGGCACGGTAAGTCGCGTTGCACTGGACGCAGGCGGGCTTGGTGTAAACGGTGATTGACATGGTTTCTCCTCGTGCCATGGGATGGGCGACAGGTGCTCTGAGCAGTTTTACCTGCTTCCTCGAGCGACGTCGCTGGGTTCGAATCAATACTACATCTTGTGTTGGCTTCCAGAAGAGCCCCCAACATATGTGTTTTTGACCGCCAAAGTTATCCCCAGGGTGTGCACACAACAAGGATGTAATTCGTGGAGCGTTCCGCCGCGAAATCGCACGGTCGATGCTTTCCTGACGGACGCTCGACCACAGGTCTGTCCACAGAATCCGTCACCTAAAATTCATGAGAAACACGACGACACTCGCGTGTCGCGAATGACCTCACAAGAGGTCGGTGCGCTTGAGCTTGTCGCAGAGAGTCGCGCCGTCGTTGGCCTCCATCCACAGTGAACCTGCGGCAATTTCCCGGGCACGGTCGTCTCCCCAGACCCGGCCCGACGCCAAGACGGACTCGCCGACGGTGAGATTACGAATAATGATGGCAGCAACGTGCTCGGGGTACCTCAAAGCGAAGCCGTTATAGATGTCGGGATCGCTCTGACCGTCGTCGCCAATGAGAATCCACTTCATGTCCGGGAACTCACGGGCCAGTCGTCGCAACGAATTGACCTTGTGGGCCGCGCCCGAACGGAACCACCTCGTCCTTGTAGGGCCCCAGTCGGTCAGCAGAAGTGTGCCTTCCGGATAGGCATTTCGAGACAAGAACCGGCGAAGGGTTGGCGCGACATTCCACGCTCCGGTCGATAGGTACATCACCGGCGACGTCGGGTGGGCCCGATGAATGCGTTCGAGTAAGACGGGCATTCCGGGGGTCGGCATACGTGCGTGCTCGCTCAGCACAAAGGAGTTCCAGGCCGCCAAAAGCGGGCGAGGCAAAGCGGTAACCATGACGGTGTCGTCGACGTCGCAGATGATGCCGATGTTTTCGTCCTCGGGAACCACATACACGCTGGACGAAACCGTCTCGGATCCCTCCATGCTCATGGTCACTTCATGCACGCCAGGCTCGAGGGTGATGTCGAGGCTCACGTCGAGGACCCCTCCACGGTCGGAGGACACCTGAAATTGCTGTCCGCCGATCGTCACCGTAATTTCTGCGTAGGAAATCGGGACCGAGGTGAAGGAGCGCCAGCCGCGTGCCGGGCTGCTGGCTCGTTGATCACCCGAGAACGTCTCGCTCAGTTCCGAAAACAACATCGTTTTGTATAGGGCACGCCCCAAAACCCTGACCCACTGGGTGGATCCGTAACCCACGAAGGGCACGATCGCGGGCTCGTTGCCAGCTTTAATGGCCGCCTTTTCACGACGTTCGTGAATTCCATCGGCGATGCGGTACCCCAGGTTCACCGCCTCACGACTCATGGACGGTGTGCGGCGCGTCTTCGCGTGGTTCCTGCGGATGCGGGGCCGAGATAGAGGCATGTGTCCAGTTTGTCACAGAGGTTCGGCAAATCAGGCTCACGCCGTGCTGTCAATGTGGCGAGGGGAACTCGGTTTTTGGCCGTTCCAGGCCCCACATCCGGACGTCGCGGACCTAAAGTCGAAAGGGGTTGATCCAGGGCATAACGGGCCCGGGTACCCATCAGTCACGTCAAACTTTTAAAGGACACATCGTGAGCAGTAAGACCGTTGCACCCCAGAAACCCAAGGGTTCAGCTGGCAACACGAAATCCATGACGCTGAAGATCGCCCTGATCCTCATCGTCACGGCCGCTATCTATCTCCTCCCGGTTCCGGAGGGTGTGGATCCCCGAGGAATGCATATGGCCGGCATTTTCGTCGGCACGATCCTGGGGCTCATTCTCCAGCCGCTTCCCACCGCTTCGGTGGCCATCGTTGGTCTAGCCGCTGCGATGATCACCGGGACGATGAACGCCAAAAAGGAAGCGCTCATGGGCTTCGGCGATTCCACGATCTGGCTGATCGTCGCCGCCTTTTTCATCGCCGACGGATTCCTCATCACCGGTTTGGGCCGACGGATCGCGCTCTTATTTGTCTCGGCGCTCGGGAAATCTTCCCTCGGCCTCTCCTACGGCATGGCCCTGACCGACCTGGTGCTCTCCCCCGCGACGCCGTCGAATACGGCCCGCGCCGGCGGCGTCGTGTATCCCATCGTTGCCTCGCTCGCGACCGTCAACGGCTCTACCTCGGAGAGCGACGAATCCCGCAAGCGGCTCGGTGCCTACCTCTCGATGACTTCGGTCCAGGTCAATACGATCACCTCGGCTATGTTCGTGACCGCCATGGCCGGAAATCCGTTGGCCGTCAGCTTCGCTTCCCAGCACCATGTCAATATCACGTGGGGCGGGTGGGCACTGGCCGCCGCACTTCCGGGTCTGGTTTCACTCATCACGATGCCGTGGCTGATGTCCAAGGTTTACGCGCCGACGCTGAAAAAGACCCCCGACGCCCCCGCCCATGCCCGGGAACAGCTGAAGGAACTCGGCAGCATGTCCCGCGGAGAGTGGATCATGTTGCTGACCTTCGTGGTCCTACTCATCCTGTGGGTCTTGGGTAGCTCACTCGGTATTAACGCGACGACGGCGGCCTTCCTGGGCATCGCGATTCTGCTCGTGACTCGCGTCCTGACGTGGAAGGATATGGCCGCTAATTCGGGCGCTTGGTCCACGCTGATCTTCTTCTCCGTCTTGGTCGGCATGGCCACACAACTCAACGCACTGGGTGTGATGAGCTGGATCGGAAATTCGGTGGGCAATATGGTGGGCGGATTCCCGTGGCCCTTGGCGTTCGCGATCCTCGCGCTGAGCTACCTCTACGTCCATTACTTCTTCGCCTCGAATACTGCCCAGGTGGTGGCGATGTACGCCGTCTTCCTGGGGGCAGCGATCTCGACCGGCACGCCACCCATGTTTGCGGCGATGATCCTCGGCTTCCTCGGCAACCTGATGGGCGGACTCACCCACTACGCGTCGGGTCCCTCCGGCGTGATCTACGGATCGGGCTACGTGTCCACACGCGAATGGTTCCGCGTCGGCTTCATCGCTTCGGTGGCCAACGTGATTATTTGGGGCACGATCGGTACCGCGTGGATGGCCCTTCTGGGCATGTGGAACTGACCCGCTCCTGGTCACCGTGAAACCCCTGGGCGTTTGTTCGTAAGATGGGGAGCATGTCCGTCTCGCAGCTCACCGACAGCACACAGAACTACCTCAAGACCATCTGGTCCCTTAACGAGTGGTCAGATAGCCCTGTAACCGCCTCGGCGATTGCGCAAACTACGGGCTTGCGGTTGTCGTCGGTTTCCGACGCCGTCCGCAAACTCACGTCCCAGGGGTTACTCACCCACGCTCCCTACGGCGCCGTGACGCTGACGGACGAGGGTCGCTCGCACGCCGTCGCGATGGTTCGACGGCACCGACTCCTCGAGACCTTTTTGGTGGAAACTCTCGGTTACACCTGGGATCAGGTACACGACGAGGCGGAGGAATTGGAGCACGCCGTCTCCGATTTCATGATCGACCGGATCGACGAGGTCCTGGGCCACCCGGAAAGGGACCCCCACGGGGACCCGATCCCTGGACGCGACGGAACAATATCTACTCCTGAAGCGCATCGTCTCACGGACACGGAACCGGGACGGCCGGTGACGATTGAACGAATTTCCGATGCCGACCCGCAGCTGCTTCAGTACTTTTCTGCGAAGGGGCTGACAGTCGGCGTGCGGGTCGAAATCTCCCCCGGCGCACCGTATTCGGGTGGACTCGAGGTGCACATCGCCGGGAGCGAGGACAGCCTCTCATTGGGACGCGAGGCGACCGACTCCGTCTTTGTCTCCGCCTAGAAATTCACAGTCGAAACGACAATGGCCAGCACGGGTATAAAACTGACCCGGCTGGCCATTGCCATGTCATGAATTAGTCGAGATCGACGACCTCAAACTCCAGCATTCCCTCCGAGGTCGACACCGTGGTCTTCGGATCCCGTGCCTGCCGTTGGGATGCCCAGTTCTGGAAGCTAGACTCATCGGCCCAATGAGTAATGACGTAGTACTCCTTCTGCTCGCCAACGGGACGTAGCAGTTCGAATCCTTGAAAACCGGGTGCAGAGTCCACAGAGTGCTTTCGCTCCGCAAATCGATGCTCAAGTTCCGGGCCCACGCCTTCGGGGACGGAGAGTCTATTGATCTTGACGACGGTCATGTCGGCCTCCTTGCAGCTTTCGATAACCCGAGCTTAAGTCGGCTACTTCGGCCCCACCATGCAGTAGATCACTTTCCTGGCGCCCCGGCGACGGCCCATAGGAAGCGCCTGGTCAACGCGATGGTGCCTGCACCAAATCTTGTGGATGTTCCCGGCATCTAGCCGTCACCGGGTAAGGGACTCTATTCGTCGTCCTGCGTGGTGGGCAGAGCGCGGTACTCTTCGTCGGAGACCGGCTCCAGCCACTCGTTACTGACGTCCTGACCGGGCGTAATGAACGCGACGTGTGAGAACCATGCGTCAGCCTTCGCACCGTGCCAATGCTTTGTCCCGGCCGGTACTCGGATCGTAGTGCCTGGAACCATGCTGATGGGCTCTTCGCCTTCCGCTTGGTACCAACCCGAACCGGCGGTGCACAGCAGAATTTGATCCCCGCCGCCGTCAGCGCCGTGATGGATATGCCAGTTATTCCGGCAACCAGGTTGGAAAGATACGTTCGAGACCGGGACTGAGCCATCTGTCAGCGGAGCGAGGTAGCTCTGCCCGATGAAGTACTCGGCGAAGGCCTCGTTGGGCTCGCCTATGGGGAACATCTGCTCGAAATCGTTGCTCAAAGTTCTCTCCTGCTGTTGCCTGCGATGCATGTGACTTATCAGCGGCCCAAGGGCCGTATACAGAGACGGCATGTGTCGGTGACTTCATTGACGCTCGGCCTTACCGGTCGCCGTCTGTATTCGTGCCAAAGCAACACCACCGATCAGACCTGCATCTCGTGATGTGATTCCACGCTATGCCTATCTCAGGTTGAGTGCCAGACCCGCCTGGTACCGCCCCTTTTCCCCACAAACGGCGGTTCCTAATAACCGGTCGGATTTTCCTGGCAACGCGAAAACAAGACCGGGCAATTATGGCTCCACCCCGGGGTCTCCTTGACCTGCGCGATCCGGTTAGCTTCCTGCGTCTCCTTGTCCGTCCAGAACTCGCAGTACCATCCCGGCTTCAGTGATGGGCTCGGGTATCTGACCATATCCCGATCCCGAACCAGCGCGACGCCGGCAGCGGTATCAGGTGGCGATCATCAGGTCGTAGTACGGCGTTGATACCCAGACACCACCGTCTTCAGGGGTTGATAACGGAGTGCCCCCCCCCTGCGCACTCGCCCTCACTGGAGAGCGTGGCCATCCTCGCCTCGTTGACGGTGCATTCACCAACTCGAAAGACGCAGCTACCATGTTTAGTTCAGCGCAGCCGCCTATTCCGCAGGAAAGCTCTCCTGCAACTTTATCGTCACTACGATTTCGAGCGTCGTCTTGCCTGCACTGACTAGCGAGGCACCATTGTTCGCTGGGCTGCTTCGTGCTCGGCGATGGCGCGGTTCAACGCCCGGATGATCTGCCAGATCGGGTCGACGTCGTCCATGGTCGCCCTATCGTGCCTCGGCTGAGCCGGGCGTGATCGCCAGGGCGCGGTCGACGAGCCGCGCGACATCCTCCGCGCAGGTGACGACACCCGTCAGCATGCCGTCGGGACGGAGAAGGTGGCCGGGAGCGCGACCATAAGTGCTCGCCCACCGAGCCGAATGTCGGGGGTCAATGTCGGCAGGGTGGACCGACACGGCGTGCACTCGCGGGTCATCAGCCGCGAGATCGTCCGCGGCGATAAGCGTGAAGCTGCGGGAGTCGAGCAGGTCGAGGATGCTGCGCCCGTCGCGCAGAGTGAGGTGCGGGGCGCGGGTGCCATCGGCCATGGTCGGCGTAGCAGGGTCGTCGAAGCCGGCGGTGTCGTCGGTGCCGTAGCGGATGCCGAGCGAGAGGCGTAGCGCGTCGACCTGACCGTCGGCTTGCACCTGCCCTGGTGCCTTCCTTGACCGAAGGAGTGCCTGGTCGACGGTCAGCTGGTCGATGGGCCGACGCTCGGCCTCGTAACGGTTCAGGAGCCGCTCGGGGGCGTTGCCGCGCACGACTGCCGCGAGCATCCATGCGAGATCGTGCGCATCCTGCACTCCAGTGTTCCCGCCGAGGCCGCCATAGGGCGGCATGACGTGCGCGGCGTCGCCTACCAGGAACACGCGGCCGGACCGGAACCGGTCCGCGACAAATGCGCCGGTGCGCCAGAACGCGATGTCCTCCAGTGCCGGCTGCACGTCGGGCAGCCCGGTCGCCGCTCTCAGCACTTCGGTCAGCTCGTCGGCGAGGTCGCTGGGGTCGCGGCCTTTCCACTCGGGGCGCACGTACGTGCCCAGCTGCCACCGACGATCGGCACCATTCCCGCGAGCGAACAGGAATGCGCCCGCCGCACGGCAAAACACCGCGTCCGCAGTGCGTCCCCGGAGCGCGGGCTCCAGGTCAGCTCGGAAGAGCGCGCTCACGGATTCGCCGGGCACCTCGGTTCCAGACATCGCGATGCCGAGCTGCTGGCGCAGCCCACTCCGGGATCCATCCGCGGCCACCACGAACCGCGCCCGGATCGTCTGCTCGCCGTTCGGTCCATCGATGCGGACGTCGACCGCATCAGCCAGTTGAGCGATCTCACTGGCGGTCGTGCCGAAATGCACTTCCGCTCCGAGCCCCCTCGCGGCGTTCAGGAGGATCGGTTCGAGACGCTGCTGGTCGCAAGAGAAGGGCGTGGTCGGGCTGAGGTCGGCGGCTTCGACTTCCTCTGCCGGCGGCGCGATCCAACTGGTCAAATCGCCGGAGAGGGAGTCGGCCACCACGAAACCGCTGCTCGGCTCCCCCGCGGACCGGACTGCGCTCTCGATCCCGATCGATCGGTAGAGCTCCATGTTCCGCACCGTCACCAAGCGAGCCTTCGGATGCACGGACGTCGAGGGGTGCCGCTCGACCAGCGTCGTCGCCACGCCCTGACGCGCGAGGAACGCGGCGCTCGCCAACCCGACGAGACCACCTCCCACGACGAGAACTTCTGTCTCAGTAGTTACTCCCATCCAATAACTATATAGGGATACAAAGTCGCCGAGGGCCGATTTGGGTCAGCTGTCGGAGTTTCGGCGGCGTCGATGATGTCCATAACGCCCCCCTCCAGTGGGGTGAGTTCGTATTCGACATGCGGAGGATTGACGCGAAGGCCGCAACGGGTAATGAAGCCGTTGCGTTTCATGTCACGCAAGGTCTGCGCTAGGACTTTGGCTGTGACGACGCCGACCATCGAGCGCAGTTCGGTGAAACATCGGGGCCAGACGCGGAGACAGACGCCGATCATGCCACCCCCTTGCCACTTATCTGAATCGGGAATTCCGATGGGGGGGGGGGCAGGCGGCGTCGATTAGCGCAGGTCGGACCCCTGCCTGATTAGTCATCATGGGCTCTCGGTATCGTTGAAGTAACCAGTTGCCCAAAGACGCCGTCACGTCTTAGCGGACATCACAAGAGCTCCCGTACTTGCTCGGATCGCCGTTCCCGGTGCCGGCGGCCGAGCAGGGCAAGCTGTCTCGCGCACGGCCGTGAGGTCACCGCCGTCGTCAGCGATCCCCGGCGGCGGCCGCAGCAAAATGCAGCGCATTCGACCTCGACACGCTCAAGCGTCAACAGGACCGGACCCGCGCCGGCCTCGCGGAAATCGACCGCAAGCTCGAGAACGACCACAGTAGTACACCGTGCAACGCAGCTACCTATCCAGTGCCATGAAGCTGCTGACCTACTGCGCCACGATGTACCGTCCGTCCGACGACGAAGCCAAGCGTCTCGCGAACCAAGACTTCTTCGAGAAGATCTACATCGGCGAAGACGAACAGCTCATCGTCCGTACCGAGCCCTTCAACGAACTCACCCCCGACACGCTTCCGCATGTCGGGGGTTCGTATACATCAACTATGGTGGAGCTGAGGGGACTCGAACCCCTGACCCTCTGCATGCCATGCAGATGCGCTACCAGCTGCGCCACAGCCCCATGTGATCATCACGAAGATGATCTCTGGTGTTTGCCTCGCGGCAACTCCTCTACTATATGAGAGCCTTCGCGAGTTGTGCAAATCCGTGAACGGTGATCTGCACCACCTAATTTTTAGGACTTAGGTTCCGGTGCCAGTTCCGTCGCCTCGGGAAGGTCACCGACCTCCTGCACTTCGTTCTCCACGCCCAGCGAGATGCGCGGAGCATCTGCCCAGAGGCGGTCCAACGCGTAAAATTCGCGCTCTTCCTCGTGCTGAACGTGGACGACGATGTCACCGAAGTCCAACAGGACCCACCGTCCGCCGGACTTGCCTTCGCGGCGAATCGGCTTCAGGTTTTTCTGCTCACGGAGCTGGTCCTCAACCTCGTCAACAATGGCATCCACAAGGCGTTCGTTGGACGCGGAGGCGATCAGGAAGCCGTCGATGAGGCCCATGATCTCTGAGACGTCGTACGCGTTGAGCTGCGTGGCCTGCTTCGATTCAGCGGCCTGCGCGGCCACGGTGATGGCGTCGATGGATTCTTGAGTAGCTGTCATGGTGTCCTTTCGGGACTCGAGAAGCGGTCGGATCAGAGAAGGAAAATGATTCCCAGCACGACGGCCGCAATCAGAAGTAAAGCAATGATGATGAAGAGGGCGATCTTGGAACCAGACTTTGGCGCCTTACGGTCCATGCCGGACAAGTCCAGGCCGTGAGCGTCCATCGCTCGAACCGGTCGCGCCGAAGATGCCGCAGCCGCGTTTCCCGACGTCTGTTCGGTAGATTTCTGGGGTTCTTCTTCCTTCCCACCGGTCGTTGGTGCGGTCAAAGGAATGGACGTGACGTCAGGTTCGTCAGACGACTCGGACTCTACCGGTGTCGCGTCCGGCAAGGTCGCGCCCCCAGCAACGTTGTGAACCTGAGGCTCGTCCGGGCCGAAGACGACGGGCACCCCCGTGGTGACCGGGCCCAACACGTGTTCGTCGTAGTCCCGCTTGATATCAGTACTACTGAACCCGGAGAGGTGCGCCGGGTTGATGGACATGCTGGGACTATCGGCAACGCTCCCCGACTCGCCCAAGATGTGACGCTGAACCGCGTTCAGCACATCCTCTTCTTGGAACTTGACGGCCGAGGCGTCCTCGGCGATAAACGCATCAAACTCGGCGTTTTCGCCCAACTGGACAAACTCCCCGTGCTCTTCCAGAGAACGTGAAAGCGCTTCAAACCGGCGGTGAATCTCCAAAACGTCCGGGCTGGGCTCGATCGTCGGAACAATCGGAACGCCCTGGGTATGCAGCGGCGGCTCTCCCCGGACCTCGGCCAAATACCCGCGACGATAGCGGGCCAGGCGGCGGGGACCGTACTCCTCCGGGGCCGGAGGAACCTGTGTTCCGTCCTCCGCCACATACACCTTGTCCGGGTCCGACGTGATGTCGGTCGTGGTGGGAAGATTGCTACTCAGCTGAAGCTCCTTGAAATATCCGCTCGACGCGGCGTTACTGCGTCGTTGTTGAGTCTACCGGTCTGGGTTTCTCCCCCATGTTCCCTCGGGAGGCGATCGGGGTTCTGGCGGTCCGGTTCGTCTCCCGTCTCACCGTGCGGATCATACAGGTCGTACTTGTTGATGTACTGGACGACGCCGTCGGGAACCAAGTACCAGACCGGCTTGCCTGCCGCGGAACGTCTCCTGACATCGGTCGACGAGATGGCCATCGCCGGCACTTCCAGCAATCCCACACCCTCGCCGTGATAGGGCGCCGCCAACTCGTGTCCGGGACGAGTGACCCCGACAAAATACGCGAGATCCCACATGTCTGAGGCGTCTTTCCACGAAAGAATCTGCGCCATAGCATCTGCGCCCGTGATGAAAAACAAGTCCGCATTGGGACGAAGGGAACGGAGGTCTCGAAGAGTATCGACCGTGTACGTCGGCCCAGGGCGGTCGATATCGACCCGAGATACCGTAAATCGCGGATTCGATGCCGTCGCGACGACCGTCATCAGGTACCGGTGCTCCGCGGATGACACCTTCTTGTCGGCTTTCTGCCACGGCTCGCCTGTGGGCACGAAAACCACTTCATCGAGGTCAAAAACCGAGGCGACTTCGCTGGCCGCAACCAGGTGGCCATGGTGAATCGGATCGAATGTTCCGCCCATGACGCCGAGGCGGGTCCGCCCCTCCTTGCGGGGCGGAACGGATAATCCATGGCCAGGGGCAGTAGTGAGATGAGGATTCATGAAATGTGCGAATGGGACCCCGTATGGCGGTGCAAAGCGGGGTCCCAGCTTCCGTCGAAGGCCTTAGCGGCGGTGCTTCTGCTGGTATTCGGTCATGGCCTCGACTTCTTCCGGCGAAAGCGACGACGGGCTCACCGAATCACGGCGGATGCCGCGACCGGAGAACGACATGGTCACGATGGCCATCAGCAAGAATGCCGCGAAGAAAATCACAGCCACCAACCAATGGGGGATGCCGAGGTCAAACCCTTCGGATTCTTCCGCCAATGTTGCGGTGGCGAGGATAGCGGTGTTGAGCATAGTCCTATTTTTCCCTTCCGACGGGCCGATTCCAGCGTCCGCCGTGATGCCGGTGCGATGAGGTCACGTCCAGTTTAGCCCCTGACGTGGCCTTGCCCCCGGACCACCCACTGCGACGAGGTGAGTTGAGCCAAGCCCATCGGTCCGCGAGCATGCAACTTCTGCGTGGAAATTCCGACTTCAGCTCCGAGGCCCAATTCCCCGCCATCGGTGAATCGCGTGGACGCATTGACCATGACGGTCGCCGAATCAACGCGATTCACAAATTCATCGGCCTTACGGAGATCGTTAGTGATGATGAGTTCGGTGTGACCAGTCGAGTACTTCTGAATATGCTCGAGAGCCTCTTCCATGGAATCGACGACCTTCACCGACATTTCGAGTGCCAGCGTTTCGGAATCCCAATCGTCGTCTGTTGCCGCAACCACTCGATCTGAGAACCCGCCCGCAAGCTCGGCAGACGCATCGTCCACGTGGAGGCGGACATCAGCGTCCAACAATCCCTTGAGCACCTCGCCGGCCGCCTGCGATCCCTTTTGGATCAACAAAGTTTCGGCGGAGTTGCAGGCGGAGGGGCGGTGAATCTTCGAGTTCACGACGAGCGGGACCGCATTTTCGGCATCGGCGGTGTCGTCCAAGTAGATGTGAACGTTGCCCTCCCCCGTTTCGATGACCGGAACGCGGGCGTTCTGGACCACCGACTGGATCAGGTTGCCGCCTCCGCGAGGAATGAGGACGTCGACCTTGCCTTGAGCCAGCATCAGAGCGTTGGCACCGTCGCGGCCGTACTCGTCAACCGACTGCACGGCGTCCATGGGCAGCCCCGCGGCGTCGAGTGCGTCTCGGATCACGCCGACGAGCGTCTTATTCGTTTCGAGGGCAGCCGAGCCACCTCGCAACATCGCGGCGTTACCAGACTTCAAGGCGAGTCCCGCAATATCCACGGTCACGTTGGGGCGGGCTTCATAGATGGCACCGACGACGCCGAGGGGAACCCTGACGCGTGACACCCTCAACCCATTGGGGAGGGTCTGGCCATCCAAGATCTCCCCAATGGGGTCAACCTGGGATGCAAGATTGTGGAGGGCCTCGATGAGTCCATCAATGCGCTCATCGTTCAGCGTGAGCCGGTCCAACAGGTTCTCAGCGAGGCCCTTCTCTCGACCCCGAGACACATCGTCACTATTCGACCGCAGAATGACCTCTCGGGAGGCGTCAATGGCCTCGGCGATGCGGATCAGAGCTCGATCTTTACGACTCCGATCGGCGGTGGCCAGAGCGCGGGAAGCCCTCCGGGCGTCATCGGCCATCGCATTGACCGCGGTCTGAACGTCTTCAGGGACCGAAAAGGTGGACTGGTGTTCCTGTGCGTTTTCGCTCATAACGTCAACCCTAGCGGGAGGCGGTCAGCGAATCATCCGCTTTCACTGAACGTAAAAACGTTTGACCGCCCCCACCGCCGGCTCGGAGTCTATGGTTTCCGGCGCAACAACGCGAGATTATCGACGTGCACCAGCACGCCGTCGAAATTCTCGCCGAGTTCGTCCACGACGTCGTCGGTGTGCTTTCCTGCGGTCAGATTACATTCGTCGCTTGAATAAGCGGCGATCCCGTGAGCAATAGTCTTTCCCTCAGGCGTCTTGAGCGCAATGGCCTCTCCCGGACGGAAAACACCCTCGACCTTGGTGACTCCCGCAGCCAAGAGAGAGGTCCGGCGGCGGATCGCTTTCACGGCGCCGTCATCGAGGGTCAACGCGCCCTTGGTTTTGGCGAGCTGAGTCAGCCACACCAGACGCACCGAACGACGGCCTCCCGTGGGCTTGAACCACGTACCGACGTCCTCACCCGCCAGCGCCGCCGCCGCATTCGCCGTGGAGGTCACGAGCGCGGGAATGCCCGATGCCGACGCAATCTTGGCCGCCTCGACCTTGGTGACCATGCCGCCGGATCCCACACCGGCACGACCGATGGTTCCGATTTCGACACCTTCCAGATCCTTCTCGGGATCCGAAACCTCGGCGATGCGTTCGCCGCCCTCGGCTGGGTGCTTGGTGTACAAGGCATCCACATCGGAGAGCAACAGGAGGGCATCGGCCTTGATCGTGTGGGCGACCAGCGCCGCGATGCGGTCGTTGTCCCCGAATTTCAGTTCGTGAGTCGCGACGGCGTCGTTTTCGTTAACAATCGGGAGAACGTTGAGGTCGAGAAGGCGCTCCAGCTGACGATGCACGTTGTGGTAGCGGTTCCGGTGCATGAGGTCCTCGGCCGTCACGAGCACCTGCGAGATGGTGACGTTATAGCGGGTGAAGAGCTCCGTGTACCGGGTCATGATGAGCGACTGCCCCACGGAGGCCGCGGCCTGCTGCGTGGAGAGATCTTTGGGGCGACGGCTCAAGCCGAGGGGCGCCAGACCGGCCGCAATTGCACCAGACGACACGAAAACCACCTCGACATTGCGAGCGTGGGCCTTGGCCAACACATCGGTCACCGTGGCGACCGCGAGTTCGTCCAAGGAATTCGCAATGGAGGTCAACGAGGACGAACCAACCTTGACCACCACACGCTTGGCTTTGGGAATATCCGAACGCTTGGCGATGGGGCTGACCCGGTTCTTCCCCCGGTTTTCCGCGGAGCGCTGGATCTCGGTCTGTTTCAGCTTCGAGTTGGCCTTGCTCATTCTGTCCCGTTTCCTCCAGAAATTTCTTCGGTGCCGGTTCCACGAGCCTTACGCTCACGCGCTTGGTCCACTGATTCCGTCCACTTACCGGCAAGGCGTTCGGCCTCGAGGTCCGCACGTGCGGCGGCCCTCGCGTCCTTGCGCTGCTGGTAGTCTTCACGCTTCTCCGCACGCGTCGGACGAAGCAGCTCCTCGAGCCGGGCGTCTGTTCCTCGGGGACTCGTGAGGTTTTCCGCACCGGTCATCATCGTCGGTTCCCAATCGAAGAGCACGGCATCCGTGTCAGGTCCGATGGCGACGGCGTCGCCAGGCTTGGCACCTTGCTTGAACAATTCATCTTCGACCCCGAGCTTAGCGAGACGATCCGCCAAGAACCCGACAGCTTCGTCATTTGCGAAGTCGGTTTGCTTGATCCAACGCTCCGGCTTCTCACCCAATACGCGGAAGAGCGGCTCCAGGTTCCGTTCTTCATGACGAATTGAGAACTCTTGAACCTTTTTCTTGGAGAACCCGCGTGGACGAATAACCGCCGGAGCAGGTGCTTCCTCTTCGACCTCAACGGCCTCAGCACGAGCGGCCTCCACGAGCTCCGCCATCGCGAAGGAAAGCTCCTTCAGACCCTCGTGCGACGCCGTGGAGATTTCGATGACGCGCATACCTCGGGCTTCGAGGTCACCACGGACAAATTCGGCGAGTTCCCTAGCCTCGGGAACATCAATCTTATTGAGCACGGCGATGTGTGGACGCTCCACAAGCGGAGTGGACGTACCGGCGGTGGGATCGACGTCGTACCGAGACAATTCGGCGTTAATCGTCTCGAAGTCGCTGATCGGGTCGCGATACGGCTCCAACGTCGCGCAGTCAATCACGTGAACGATCGCGGCACACCGCTCGACATGGCGCAAGAATCGGTGACCTAGGCCTTTGCCTTCAGATGCTCCTTCAATCAATCCGGGAACGTCTGCCACCGTGAAGCGTACGTTGCCCGCTTCCACGACGCCGAGGTTCGGCACCAGGGTGGTGAAAGGATAATCCGCGATCTTGGGACGTGCGGCACTCATGGCCGCAATCAACGAGGACTTACCCGCCGAGGGATAACCCACCAGGGCGACGTCGGCAATCGATTTGAGTTCCAGTACGACGTCGCGTGCCTCGCCGTCGATGCCGAGCAAGGCGAATCCCGGCGCTTTCCGTTTGGGCGAGGCCAGGGCAGCATTCCCCATGCCACCAATTCCGCCCCGGGCCGCGACGAATTCGTCGCCTTCCCGAACGAGGTCGGCTAGGACTTCGCCGTCTTTGCTCTTGACGACGGTGCCTTGTGGCACCGAGAGGATCAGGTTCTCCCCGTGCCGTCCGTGGCTCAGACCGCCTCGACCCACATCGCCCTTGGGCGCGGTTTGATGCGGCAGATGATGATATTCGAGGAGCGTGGTGGACTGACCGTCTACCCTGAGGATCACGTCACCGCCGTTGCCCCCGTTACCACCGTCCGGCCCGGCAAGGGGCTTGAACTTTTCACGGCGCACGGAAACGCAACCGTCTCCCCCGGATCCGCCGCTGGCGTGCAAGACGACCCGGTCCACAAAGTTGGCCACACAAACTCCTCAAAATCTTGCGGTGCGTATTCCGCGATTCTATCGGTTAAGCAGAAAAGAGGGCATACGCGACGTACGCGCATGCCCTCTTTTCCTCTGCCGGTCACACCGACCGGCACGTCACGACGAACGAATTACTCCGCTGCGGACAAGATGTTGACGACCTTGCGGCCGCGGCGACGGCCAAATTCGACCTGACCAGCGGCCAGAGCGAACAGGGTGTCGTCTCCACCGCGGCCGACGTTCTCGCCCGGGTGGAAATGGGTACCGCGCTGGCGAACGATGATTTCGCCGGCGTTGACGGCCTGGCCGCCAAAGCGCTTCACACCCAGGTACTGGGGGTTCGAATCGCGGCCGTTACGGGTTGAGCTTGCACCTTTTTTATGTGCCATACCTGCCTACCTTCGGATGAAATTTCTGACGGAAAACCGTGCTGGGGGTTACTAGGCGTTGATGCCGGTGATCTTGACCTTGGTCAGATCAGCGCGGAAGCCCTGGCGCTTCTTGTAACCGGTCTTGTTCTTGAACTTCTGAATGACAATCTTCGGACCGCGGAGGTCCTCAACCTTCTCTGCCGTGACCGTAGCGGAAGCCAAGGACTTCGCATCGGCGTTGACCTTCTCGCCGTCAACCAGCATCAGCACGGGCAGCTCAATGGTGCTGCCGGCCTCGCCGGCGACGCGGTCAAGGGTCACGAGGTCTCCGACGGAAACCTTTTCTTGGCGGCCGCCAGCGCGGACAATCGCGTACACCACTTGGGAACTCACTTCTCTCGACGTTATCTGTACAAAGTTTTTTGGGAGAGCACCTAATTCAACAGGCCCTCGCCGAATGGGATGGGACCAGTCGCATCGCTACCTGCGGAGTCAACCACCGGGCGTCCGGACTCTCTTGCTCATTGACTCGTCTCAGCCCGTTTGACCGGCTCGGACCTTAACGTCCGTTCATGAGATGTTAATGAGCACCGACATACAAGACTACGACACCGCAAGTCGGGCGGCAAGTGACGGTGATGCGTGTCGCGCCCAATTTGGCGCGACACGCATCACACTAACACCGGCTCATTCCGGACGCTGAATTTCGTCAGCCGTCACGCCCACACCCAACATCGTGACGTTCTGGGACTCGGACTTCTCAGATTCCGGAGCGCGGTAGGTGGTTGAAGATACCGAACCTCCCGAGGCCGCACCGGAAATGCCCGTCTGAATTTCACCGTCGGAACCACTCGAAGCGGCTCGACGAACGCGACGCTTCTTCGGCTTTTCCGGTGCACCGGTCGCCGAAGTGGGGACGGATGCGGTCGGTTCATTGGACGCGGCTTTCTCCTCGCCAGATGCCTGACCGCTACCCGGCACCGCGACTCCGGTCACCGTTGCCTTCGCGGGATCCGGCGTCTCCTGACGGTTGGGGCGACGTCGGTTGGTATCGCCCCGACGGTTGGAACGCGACTCTGACTTCGTCGTATCCTCCGACGGCTTCTGGCGCCGGTTACGTCCAGGGCGCATATCTTCCAGAGCTTCCAGGGCAGCCTTGCGTGCCGCTTCGGCACCTTGACGACCTGAACGGGCCCTCGAAGCCTCTCGGCGCTCTTCCGCACGACGTCGGGCACGATCGGTGGTGGAGACCGTGTCCGGTGTGCTCTGGTCGGCGTCTGCATCCGACGATTTTCGCTCGTCAGACGATTTACCGTCGAAGGCCGCATTGAGCGAATCGAGGCTGAGCTGAGAGTCATCACGACGCGTTGACTTCCGCTGGCCGCCCTTCTCGGACTGCGGCAGGTTGACGACCTCGCCCTGAATGGTGACGACCATATCCGGGTTGCCGTCGGTCAAGGCGCCGCCCTGATCCTCCGAGGAGTCCGCGTTTCGTTGGGAACTCTGCGAAGCCGAATCCTGACTCCGCGTTGCCTCGGCCTGGCGATCCTTATTCCGTTTGCGGCGCTTCCGCTTCTTGGCCGACTTCGATTCACCGCTCTCCGGACGGACCGACTGAGCATCGTCATGCTGGCCGGACCCTGACGTGTCGTCGTCGTGGTGCGCGGATGCCGCCGCGATATTGGCCACGGCGTTGCGCGTTGCCTCGGCTTGAGCGTCATTGCGCTTGGGCGTCTCATGTGACGGACGTGACGAACGGTTGCGGTCCTTGTGCCGCTTGCGGTCGTTGCGGTTGCTGTGATCCACGGCGTCGGAACCTGAACGGCCCTTCAACGGCTGGTCATGCACAATCACACCCCGACCGCCGCAATGCTCGCAGGGCTCGGAAAAGACATCGAGGAGGCCGGTACCCATGCGCTTACGCGTCATCTGCACGAGTCCGAGTGATGTCACCTCAGCGACCTGATGTTTGGTGCGATCCCGACCGAGGCATTCGATGAGTCGGCGCAACACGAGGTCCCGGTTCTGCTCCAGGACCATGTCGATGAAGTCGATGACGATGATTCCACCGATGTCGCGCAGACGCAGTTGCCGCACGATCTCTTCGGCAGCCTCCAAGTTGTTCTTGGTGACGGTCTCCTCGAGGTTTCCACCGGATCCGGTGAATTTTCCGGTATTGACGTCAACCACGGTCATGGCCTCGGTGCGATCAATGACCAACGAGCCACCCGACGGCAGGAATACCTTGCGGTCCAGGGCCTTCGCTAAGCCTTCCTCAACACGGTAGTGATCGAAGAGGTCGCCCTCGCCGTCCCACTTTTTGAGGCGGTCCAGCAAATCGGGAGCCACATAGGTCACGTAAGCTTCGATGTTGTCCCAGGCCTGCTCCCCCTGAACGACCATCGCGGAGAAGTCTTCGTTGAAAACGTCGCGAACCGTCTTAATGGTGAGGTCCGGTTCCTGATAAAGCATCTCCGGGGACAGCGTCTTCTTCGACGTGGACTTCGACTCGATGTCTTCCCACTGCGCCCGCAGGCGATTGATGTCGTGTGCGAGCTCTTCCTCTGCAGCGCCTTCAGCCGCGGTGCGAACGATGACGCCAGCGCCTTCCGGCAATTTATCCTTGAGGATTTTCTTCAAGCGTGCACGCTCGGTGTCCGGAAGCTTGCGCGAGATGCCAGTCATCGACCCACCGGGTACATAGACCAGGTATCGGCCGGGAAGCGAGATCTGAGATGTCAGACGAGCGCCCTTGTGCCCGATGGGATCCTTGGTCACCTGGACCAGTACAGAATCGCCGGACTTCAAGGCGTTTTCGATCTTCCTCGGGGCCCCGTCGAGACCGCTCGAGTCCCAATTCACTTCCCCCGCGTACAGCACAGCGTTCCGGCCGCGGCCGATGTCGACGAAGGCGGCCTCCATAGACGGCAACACGTTCTGGACCTTGCCCAGATACACGTTGCCGATCAGGGAGTCCTGCTGCGTCTTCGACACGAAGTGTTCCGAAAGGACGCCGTCTTCCAGTACACCGATCTGAATCCGGTCGTCCTTTTGCCGCACGATCATCTGGCGATCTACAGATTCACGCCGCGCAAGGAACTCCGCTTCCGTGATCACGTGGCGACGGCGCCCCGATGCTCGAGAGTCACGACGACGCTGGCGCTTGGCCTCGAGACGAGTGGATCCCTTAACCGACGTCACCTTGTTGGAGGTGGCGCCTTCGGTCACTCGCGGCGTGCGGACCTTGGTGACCGTGTTGGGCGGGTCATCCTCCGAACCACCGGTTAATTCGAGGTCCTCACCACCGCGACGTCGGCGGCGACGACGTCGGGCGACCACCTCGCCGTCATCAACCGCATCGTCCTCAGGCTCATCCTCCTCAGATTCCTCGGCCGCCTTTTTGGCCTTCGCCGCCGCCTTTATTTCGTCAAGGTCGGGGGCGTGAAAGAGCAACGAGGTCGCCGAGATGGCGGGAAAAGTCCCGTCCTGGGTGTCGTCGTTGTCGCGATCGTCCTGTGATTCGTCGGTCGTCTGTTCAGCGGAGGCTCCCGACGCTTCTACGGGTGCATTTTGAGTGGTCTCTGGCTGTTGAGCTTCCGACTGTTCGGAAGGTGCCGTGGTTTCCTGTCCGAAATTCGCGGACGACACGGCGTTCTCAGATTCCGATGATTCGGCCCCACCGAGTTCGGCGGCGCCTTCGTGATGTGTGCTCATGTTTAGTTGGTACTCCTAGGAGAGCATCCCGAGCCGCACTCGCGATCTCTCTCGATTATTCGGTCTCACCGCATTCATCGCGGCGACCGGAAGTCATGGCGTACCCCGTGGCGCACGTCGAGCCGACGTAACAGAGATGCCGGCAAAGGGCACCACTCGGGCCAATGGTCGCGCCGAGCTTCGCGTCTCGCAGAAGTCTTGTGCAAGGTGGTCTTCGCATCCCTGGTCGGGACGCGGTACACGGCACCTGTCGGCTGCACATTGGGCTTCGAACCGCGTGCGGCGCGGATCTCACCTCTGCCAGTATCGCACAGCAACACGTCCACATGCCGGATTACGAATTATCAGGGAGCTCCCAGTGGACTTGCGAAGCTTTCCGTAAAATTTCGAAGGAGCCCTTGGTTAGGATGATGGGGTACGAGCGCGGTCTTCTACCGCACGCCCCAACCCACAAGGACTATCGCGTGAGCACTTCGAGAATCGGTCGTGAGGTCGGAAACGACTCGGATCGACCCCTTTCTGGGGCTGGAGAGTCCACCGAAAGACGTTTCAGCTGGCTGCTCGTCATTACCGGTGCCATCGGATTTTTCGCATCTGCGGCGCTCGTTTTTGAACGGCTTCAGGTCTTTTTGGATGCTGGTCACAAAGCCAGTTGTGACATCAACGCCCTGCTCAACTGCGGCACGGTCATGCGAACCCCTCAAGCCGAACTCTTTGGTTTCCCCAACCCGTTCATCGGCATCGTCGCCTATGCAGTCATTCTGACCCTCGGTACGGCCATGCTGGCCGGTGCACGGTTCGCCAAATGGTATTGGATCTGCGTCAATATCGGTGTGGTGCTGGGTTCGATTTTCACTTTCTGGCTGTGGTATCAGACGACGTTCCAGATCGACGCTCTGTGCCTGTACTGCATGATCGTGTGGATCGTTCAAACCATACTTTCGGTGAGCGTGACCATGCACAATATCCGCATGGGGATTATTCCCGTATCCCCGCGAATCGCCGAGACTCTCCCCCGGTGGAATTGGTTCCTGACCGTGATGATCTTGTTGGTCATCTTCGGAATTATTTTTATCCGGTTCTTCGCCAACATTCTCGCGATGTTCTAAACGAGGAGCCCCACAGAAAAACGCTCCGTTGCCATATGGCAACGGAGCGTTTTTCTGTGGAGCGGGCCGATCAGCCGAACCAAATTCCGATTTCGCGTTCCGCCGATTCCGGCGAATCCGAGCCGTGCACCAGGTTTTTCTGCACTTTTTCGCCCCAGTCCCGGCCAAGATCTCCGCGAATCGTGCCTGCGGGCGCCGTCGTGGGATCCGAGGGCCCCATCATGGTCCGCAGCCCTTCAATCGCGCGGTCGCCTTCGATGACGGCGGCAACGATCGGGCCAGACATCATGAACTCCAGGAGAGGCTCGTAGAACGGCTTGCCCTGGTGTTCTTCGTAGTGCTGTTCCAAAATGTCCCGCGTCGCGCTGAGGCGCTGTAGCTCGGCAATTCGATAACCCTTGGTTTCGATGCGGGCCAAGATGGCACCCACCAGGTTGCGTTCGACGCCGTCGGGCTTAATGAGGACTAATGAACGTTCCGTCATCCGTAAACTCCTTGGTCGGTTGAATCTCTCGTATCGATCCTAACCGGGCCGTAGAGCCGTTCCAGGGTGACGCCCGTCTCTCTCAAAATGGAGGAGCCGAAAGAGATGGTCCCGGTGATCACTGTGCGATCGATGACGGCGTCCATGGCTCGATCACGGGGAATGATGCGGAGCCGCTCCTGGAGCTTCTGAGGGAGCCGATAGTCGAGGTGTCCGCCAGGCAATGGGACAAAATAGTGCGGAATGGCCTGAGCGTCCAGCCAGTCGGCCATTCCCACCACGTTCTTGGTGGCCGGTACGGACCACAAAATCTGGTCGACCGCGCCCCACGCTTCTTGGGCGCTCTGAAAGGTTCGGCGCAGCCCCTCAGGGTCAATGCTCGCGTCCACGATGTATCTCGCGCCGGATGCGTTGACGCGCTTTTCGCCTCGTCCTGGTCGGCTGACGACCACGGGCTCCGTGCTCGTACTCACGCCCACAGCCCGACAAGCGGTATCGGCGAGAGCCTCCCCCAAGGCTCGATTTTGAGTCCGGAAGTCCCCCGCCGCCACGATCTGCACCTGGGCGTTCCTCCGCTCGGCCAGGTCATGCAGCACCCGCCGCGGCCCTTGGCTTTGCGGTACAGACCAGACGACGTCGTTCGGCCGGATGAGGCCGAACTTTTCCTGAGCGACGTGTGCCAGGGTGGGCCCAAAGACATCCAGGTGCTCCGCAAAAATGCTGGTAAACCCGACGCACCAACGATCGAGCAACGAAATCTCGTCGCGGGCACCGCCCATACCGGCCTCATGAACAACGACGTCGACCCCTGCCGCGGTCATCATGGCGTGCCCCATGACGGTGAACAGCCCGGTCGGCGCCAAATAGCCCCGGAGGCGCTCCCGCTGGGACTCCACGGCGTCCGACAGACGACAAAGCCACCGGTTGTAAGTTCCCGCACCAACGACGGCTCCGTCGATACTGAAACGATCCAGGTTGGAAATGATGCCGGGCGACGAGACCAATCCCACGCGCAACCCCGCGTTCGAAAGGTGCGCGGCCGCCGTCGTCGCGGCTTCCCCTTTGCCCTTAGAACCCGTGATCAGAACGCTCGGCGTGCGGCGGGTTCCGGAGAGCATCTCGAGAATTTCGCCGGCGCCCTGTACATCGCGCTTCTCGCCCGGTTTCCGACGACTCCACGAGCCGAATACCGCCCGAGACTCCAACTCGCGATCAATACATGATGGGTCGGGGGCCTCTGAAGCTTCACCGACCCAACCATGGCATGACGTGGTCATGACGCCACGGCCTCGCACCAGAGACTAAGCACCACCGTGGGTACGTTCCCACTCGAGTTCGGCGTCCCACCGCTCTTTCTTTTCGCGGTCGATCTTTGTTCCCGTCAGCATGGAGTACCACCACGCTGCGAGGAAGCACAGGCCGATCACGAACATCGCCGGCAGCAAGAATCCCGTGGCTACGAGAAGCAACTGCAGAATCCAGCCCGCGGCGTAACCCCATGGTTTACGAAGGAACGCACAGTTGGCGACGAAGGCTGCCGCCAGAATCACGCCGCCCACCATGACTCCGGTTTTCGCCCCTACTCCCGAATGCAGATGTTGCAACCCGAAGTAAGCCAAGGTCCCGAAAAAGACCACAAAAGCTTCCAAGAGGAGCACGGTGGAGGCGAACATGACCTTGACGGATCCGGGCTTTTTCACCTGGCCGGGTCGCCATTCACGTTGCGCTTTGGTAAGTCGAGCCATCATCTTCTCCTAGCCGCCCAGTAACACTCGGGCTTCACCGACGACGGTGATCGACCCCGTAATCAACACCGCGGCGTCGAGCTCTTCCCTGGCCGCTGCGTCGGATATCGCCGCAACCGTTGCGTTGTCGAGACGCTCATGGACCTCGAGGGCGTCCTCGTCAAACCCGGCCTCCACGGCAAGTTCGGCCAGCTCCTCCACGGGTATGGCTCGCGGAGAGGTGGACTGGGTGAGATATAGCCGCGTCTCGAATTCCTCGGACTCGGCGTAGTGATGCCGCAAGATATCCAGCATGGACCGGGCGTCCTTATCCGAGAGGATGCCGAGAACGATGTTGAGCTGCTTGATGTTAAAGGCCTCGCCCACCGCTTGGGCCGAAGCCTCGATACCGTGGGGATTGTGCGCAGCATCCAGCACGACGACGGGTGCGTTGCGCACGACCTCCAACCGCCCGGGTGACGTGGCTTCCTCAAACGCGACACGCACCACGTCCAGGGCGAGTTCTTTCTCCCCACCCCCGAGGAAGGCCTCGACCGCTGCCACGGCCAGTGAAGCATTTTCCGCCTGGTGAGCCCCGAGGAGCGGCAGCGCCACATCCTCGTATCGCCCGGCCAAACCCTGAATGGTCACGACCTGTCCGCCCACGCCCGGTGTCCGCTCCGTGACGCCAAACTCGACGCCCTCGAAGCGGAACTCGGCGTCGTTTTCCCGGGCTGACGCCAACAGGATCTCTGCGACGCTGGGCTTCTGCACCGCCGAGACGAGGAAACCTTCGGGTTTGATGATCCCGGACTTCTCTTGAGCAATCTCTTCGACCGTTTCACCAAGCATGTGCACATGGTCCAGGTCGATGGGGGTGACCACGGACACCTGGGCATCCGCAACGTTGGTCGCGTCCCAGGCACCTCCCAAGCCCACTTCGAGCACCATAACGTCGACGGGTGCGTCCGCAAAGATCGCGAAGGCCAACGCCGTCATGGCTTCGAATTCTGTGAGCGGGACTTCGCCCTGTTCCGCCAGATGGGCATCGACCATCTGAAGGTATGGACGAATTTCATCCCACACACGGACGAACGTTCGATCATCGACCGGCTCGCCGTCCAAACAGATGCGCTCGTTGACCTTTTCCAGGTGCGGGGAGGTGTAGCGGCCCGGCCGTAGGTCATGGGCCAGGAGCAAGCGCTCGATCAGACGGGCCGTCGAGGTCTTGCCATTGGTTCCGGTGACGTGAATGACTGGTGCGCTATGTGCCGGGTCCCCCAGGAAGTCCATGGCTAGACGCATCGCATCCAACCGTGGTGCCATCTGAGTTTCGGGAGCCCTGCCACGCAGTTCGGCGTAAATGGATTCGACCGAAAAGACGTCGTCCATCACGTCGCCCGAATCATCGCGGGATGGGACGGGAAGGCCTACGGCATCGTCTAACTCGAGGTCGTCGAGGTCCCGTTCTTCGGCGAGTTCGTCGGTATCGTCGGCCCCGAATGGGCTGAGCTCTTCGGGCAATTCCTCGTGTTCGCGCCCACCGTCGGCGTCGTCACGAAATGGTTGGTTGCTCATGCATCCTTCTCTTGGTCGTTGCTCGCAACGGTCTCGACGGTCACCGACGGGTCCGCGGCCTCCTCAAGGACGAGGCGAGTAGTTAACGTCTCCCCCGCGACGAGTTCCTCGTTGGCACGGATGGCCTCAAGGTTTTCGGCCCGGTCCCGAACGACGGTGACGATGCGGTCGCTCACCTGAAGTCCGGCGTCCTTGCGTGCCTGCTGGATCACCCGAACCATGTCGCGCGCCGCGCCCTCCTTCAGGAGGTCGTCGGTCAACTCGGTATCGAGCACCAAGAATCCGCCATCAATGACCGAGACTGCTCGGTCCTGATGCGCACCCTCGGCAACCACCGTCTCGAGTTCGAATTCCCCGGCGTGCAAGGCAAATCCTTGACCGTCTGCCTGGACACCCACGACGACGGTTCCGTCGTCGTTGACCTGCCAGTCGCCGGTCTTGGACGCCTTAATGGCCGCTTGGACCTGCTTGCCGAGGCGCGGGCCCGCGGCGCGAGCGTTCACCTTCAGGCTTCGGGAAATCCCGTACTTCTCCGGCGAGACATCCTCGGAGTCGAGAATCTCCACGTGTTTGATGTTGAGCTCGGACGCGATGATTTCGGAGAAAGTCTCGCCGAGTTCTTTGCCGCGCGGTACGGCAACCGTCAACTTCGCCAAGGGTTGGCGCACCCGGAGGTTCTCGGCCTTGCGCAGTGCCGAACCCGCCGAACAGATGGCCCGCGTCGTCTCCATGTGCTCCACGAGGTCCGATTCTTCGGCGAACAGACCGGCGTCGGGCCAATCCGTGAGATGGACAGATCGCCCGCCCGTCAGGCCACGCCAGATCACCTCAGTCTCCATGGGAAGCAACGGAGCGGCGACGCGGCACATCGTCTCCAAGCAGGTGTACAGCACATCAAATGCTGCGATGTCCTCGTCGAAGAAGCGTTCACGGGAGCGTCGGACGTACCAGTTCGTGAGGGCATCCGTGTAGATGCGCAGGTGGTCGCAGGCGCTCCAGACGTCGTAAGCGTCGAAATCCTCCGTGACCTGCTCCACGAGCTGGCGGGTCTTCGCGAGGATGAATCGATCCATCACGTGGTCGCATGAATACCTCGGGCGTGCGTCGTAACCCTGACCACCGAAAGCGGCGTTCGAGTAAAGCGTCAGGAAGTGATAGGCGTTCCACATCGGAAGCATGACCTGGCGTACGCCTTCACGGATTCCGCGTTCGGTCACGATCAGGTTGCCGCCGCGAAGGATCGGCGACGACATCAGGAACCACCGCATCGCGTCGGAGCCGTCCCGGTCAAGCACTTCGGAGACATCCGGGTAGTTGCGCAACGACTTGGACATCTTCTGACCGTCGGAGCCCAACACGATGCCGTGTGAGATCACATTGGTGAAGGCCGGCCGGTCGAACAACGCCGTCGACAAGATGTGCAAGGTGTAGAACCATCCGCGCGTCTGGCCGATGTACTCCACGATGAAGTCCGCCGGGTAGTGGTTTTCGAACCACTCCTTGTTCTCGAACGGGTAGTGAACTTGCCCGTAAGGCATCGACCCGGAGTCAAACCATACGTCCAAGACATCCGGGACGCGGCGCATCGTGGACTGCCCCGTCGGATCGTCCGGGTTGGGGCGAGTCAGCTCGTCGATAAACGGTCGATGCAGGTCCGGCTTGCCTTCGTGATTCAGCGGCATGCGGCCAAAATCGGCTTCAAGCTCGGCCAAGGAACCGTAAACATCCGTCCGAGGATAGTTCGGGTCGTCCGATACCCACACCGGGATCGGAGAGCCCCAATAGCGATTACGCGAGATCGACCAGTCCCTGGCATTTTCCAACCACTTGCCGAATTGGCCGTGCTTGACGTTCTCAGGGATCCAGTTGATGTGCTCATTCAACTCGACCATGCGGTCCTTGAACTGGCTCACCGCGACGTACCACGAGGTGATCGCGCGGTAGATCAAGGGGTTACGGCACCGCCAGCAGTGCGGGTAGGAGTGCACGTAGGATTTCTCGCGCAACAGCACGTTCTTGGCACGCAGGTGACGGATGATCGGGGTGTTCGTTTCGAAGACTTGGAGCCCCACGATGTCTTCCAGCTCCGTGCCACGGAATAGAGGCAGGACTTTGGCTCCCTCATCGACCGTCAAGATGACCGGGATGCCGTACTGGTCGCACGTCGCCTGGTCGTCTTCACCGTAGGCGGGAGCCTGGTGGACCACGCCGGTACCGTCCGTCGTCGTCACGTAGTCTGCCAGGAGAACCTGCCAGGCCCGTGAGGTGTCGTAGGCTTCGCTGTCGACGAAGGTGTCGAAGAGAGGCTCATAGCGCAAGCCCTCCAAATCCCGGCCGAGGTGGTGGGCCTCTACGGCCGCCTGAGCGGATTCGGCGTCCTCATATCCAAGATCTTCGGCGTAGTCACCCAGGCGCTCGGCGGCCAACAGGAAACGCTGTGCCTCGACGGACGTACCCTTCGGGCCTGCCGGCAACACCACATAGTCGATCTCCGGGCCGACGGCGAGCGCAAGGTTCGCCGGCAGGGTCCAGGGCGTGGTGGTCCAGCCGATGGCCGCGACTCCGGCGAGTTGGTGGCTCAGGTCGGTTGAGCCGTCTTTGAGGGTGAATGCCACGGTGACGGTGGGGTCTTGGCGGTCTTTGTAGACGTCGTCGTCCATCCGCAGCTCATGGTTCGAGAGCGGGGTTTCGTCCTTCCAGCAGTATGGAAGCACGCGGAATCCCTGGTAGGTCAGGCCTTTGTCGTGGAGCTGCTTGTAGACCCAGATGACCGACTCCATGTATTCGACGTTGAGGGTCTTGTAGTCGTTCTCGAAGTCGACCCAGCGGGCCTGTCGGGTGACGTATTTTTCCCACTCGTCGGTATACCGCAGGACCGAGGACCGGCAGGCGTCGTTGAATTGATCGATGCCCATTTCTTCGATCTGTTTTTTGTCGGTCATGCCGAGCTGTTTCATGGCTTCGAGCTCGGCAGGCAGTCCGTGGGTGTCCCATCCGAAGCGGCGGTCGACCTTATTTCCGCGTTGGGTTTGGTAGCGCGCGACGAGGTCCTTGACGTAGCCGGTCAGGAGGTGGCCGTAGTGCGGGAGACCGTTGGCGAATGGGGGGCCGTCGTAGAAGACGAATTCGTCCGTCGCGCCTTCACCGTGATCGCGTTCGGCGATGCTGGCCTGGAACGTTCCATCGTGTTCCCAGTAGTTGAGGACGTTTTCCTCGAGTTCTGGGAAGGAAGGCGAGGCGGGAAGGGGCTGAGAAGTTGAGTGGGTCGCCTTGGGGTAGTGAGTGCTCACGCTGACATCCTGGTTCTCGATAAGGAACATTCGTTTGTGTCAGGACGCCGTGTTGGCGCGGTACCACCTCACTTGCCGTGGACGCCGGGACGCCTCGCGGTGGCCATGGAGGCCACCGCGAGAATGTCTCAGCGGCAACGGCCGCTTCATGACGGCTGTCTCGGGCCTACCCGTCCGGGTCTAATGAGGCTGTATCTATTCCGTGGTCTCCCGCGCCGCAACGCATCGATGGGAGAACACAGGTACTGCCCGTTCTTCCGGATTGCTCGCCGGTGATCGCCGGGTCTTCGCACCGTCTCTCAGTCTAGGCAGATGGGTCTTTCCTGTCTAACCCTGACGAGGCAAAAATGTTGCTTGTGAGGGTGCGAGCTGAAGCGTCCACCTCGGGGTTTGCGCCGGTGTGGCCCGGATATGCGGGCGAGAGCTTCACGACGTCGCCAATGACCGTGACGGCGGGTGACTCGACGCCGACTTTCGCGGCAATATGGTGGATATTTCCGAGTTGTCCGATCGTGGTGCGCTGGCGGTCGGTCCAGCCTCTTTCCACGATGGCGACCGGGGTGTCTGCGCGGCGTCCCGTGGAGAGGAGGCTTTGGACGAGTGTGGCGAGGGTGCCGACTCCCATGAGGATGACGAGGGTGTGGTCGCTTCCTGAGGGTAGGTGATGGATGTTCTGATGGCCCGTGAGCACGCTGAAGCCTGACGCGATGCCACGGTGGGTCAGGGGTATTCCAGCGGCGGCGGGTACGGAAACGGCTGAAGTAACTCCGGGCACGACCTCCGTGGCAATGCCGTGTTCGGCACAGTATTCAACTTCTTCTCCCCCGCGACCGAAGACGAACGGGTCGCCGCCTTTGAGCCGGACGACCCGCTGCCCTTTCTGTGCTTCTCGGACGAGAATCCGGTTGATCTCATCCTGCGTGACCGGGTGATGTCCTGGTTGTTTGCCCACCTCGATGATGTGCGTCGTCTCCGGGAGCTGGGCGAGCACCTGTCGAGGGCCGAGCCGGTCTGCGACGACGACGTCGGCGCCAGACAAGAGGAAACGTCCGCGAACTGTGAGGAGCCCGGTATCTCCCGGACCGCCGCCCACGAGTGCCACGGTCCCGGGGGCCTGAGCTTCCGGCTGTGGGGCGCTCGTGCGAACGGCTCGGGTAGGAATCTTCCCGGTTTCGAGGGCTCCTTGGATGTGAGCCGCAGCCGTTGCCGCTCGTCGTGGGTCCCGACTGGCGTTGACCCCTACTGTCACGCCATTCCACCGTGCGACGGCGCCGACGTGGGCGCTACCCGCGGTGTCTCCACCTTTGACGCAGAATCTCTTCCGCCGTTCCGCTTCCTCAGCCACGAAATTCTGCGTGTCTGGGGAGGACGTATGTGCGAAGACGAGCCAGGCCGAATCGATATCCGTAGCCCGAACACCTCGCGCGGACCAGGTGAGATCACCGCGCTCGGCCGCACGACGGATCGATTCATCGGCCTCGGGGGCGACCACGTGAACCGTGGCCCGTTCTGCTAGGAGACCCTTGACGCGCCGGGAGGCTACTGGCCCTCCCCCAACAACCAACACTTCGCGGCCTGTGAGAGACAGACCGACGGGATAGGTCGTGGTGTCGCGTGGGCTATTCATGGGTTCCCGCCGGCACATCGGGTGAGCTGTCAGGGGACTGTAGCCGGGAAATTCCGGCTCCCCAGGTGTCTCCACTGTGCGGATCGATGACTAGGAATGAGCCGGTATGTCGGTGATCTTGGTAGTCCTCGATTGGAAGCGGCGCGGCCGTTCGCAGGGTCACGGTCCCGATGTCGTTGAGTCCGAGAGATTCGGCTGGGCGGTCGTCCAGGCCTTCCAGGTCCAATCGTCCGTCGATCGTGGCCACAAGAGCTTTGACGGTCAAGGTTCCGTGCTTGATCAGTACATGGGTCCCTGCCGTCACCTTCCGGTCTGAAAGCCAGGCCAGTTTCGCAGTGAAGCTGTTGCGTGTGACGGGCACGGAGTCCGAAGCACACAAGAGTGTGCCGCGAGCGATATCCAGGTCTGCGTCGATTTCGAGGGTCACGGATTGGGGCGGAAGCGCGACTTCAAGCCGGGTGTTCCCGTTCCAGATGGCGGTGACGCGGGCCGTGCTACCGGAAGCGGCGACCCGAATCTCGTCCCCCACTCGGACGGATCCCGAGGTGACCTGCCCGGTATAGCCTCGAAAATCGCGGAATTCACTGGCGTCGACTCCTGGCGCCACGCCACCCTGCGGTCGAATCACGGACTGCACGGCCATACGGAAGGGTTCTGCCGCGCGCATGAGTCGAGATTGTCCCGGAAGGGTTTCCAGGAGGCTCAGAAGAGTCTGCCCCGTGTACCACGGTGTGCGATCGGAAGTCGTCACGATGTTGTCACCGCGAAGAGCCGAGACGGGGACGGCCCGGAGCCGTTCCTCGACACCCAGTTCCCGGGCGATGTCCTCCAGATCTTGAACGATGGACGTGAAGGTCGCTTCGTCGTAGTCGATCAGGTCGATCTTGTTGACGGCGACGACGACGTGAGGAACCCGTAGGAGACTCGCCACGGCCAGATGGCGGCGAGTCTGTTCTAGGACCCCGTGACGTGCGTCGACGAGCAGGACGACGGCGTCGGCGGTTGAGGCGCCGGTCACGGTGTTCTTGGTGTATTCCACGTGTCCGGGGCAGTCTGCGAGCACAAAATTCCGCGCGTCTGTCGCGAAGTATCGGTACGCCACATCGATCGTGATGCCTTGTTCGCGTTCCGCGCGGAGTCCGTCGGTGAGGAGAGCGAGGTCCAGCCCGTTCTCGTCATCCCCGAATCCACGATCCGCCGAGGTGCGTGCCACGGCGTCGAGCTGGTCCGCCAAAATGGCTTTGGCGTCGTACAGGAGCCTCCCGACGAGAGTCGACTTGCCGTCGTCGACGGAGCCCGCCGTGGCAAACCGGAAGAGAGTACGGGTATCCGCAGACGTCGCGGCGAGGGTATCGGTGCTGCTCATTAGAAATAGCCATCCTTCTTGCGGTCTTCCATTGCGGCCTCTGAGATGCGGTCATCCGCTCGGGTGGCTCCCCGTTCGGTCACTGTCGTCACCGCGACTTCCTTGACGACGTCGTGAGCGGATCTGGCCTCGGACAGGACCGCGCCGGTGCAAGACATGTCGCCGACGGTTCGGTACCGCACGAGTCGAGGCGCGACGGGCTCATCGCCGGTTGGTTGAGAATGCTCGCCCACGGCTCGGATCATGCCGTCACGTTCGAAGGTGTCCCTGACGTGGGCAAAGTACAGCGAAGGAAGGTCGATGTCTTCTCGCTCGATGTAGCGCCATACGTCGAGTTCCGTCCAGTTGGAGAGCGGGAACGCTCGAACGTGCTGTCCGGGCGCGTGACGTCCGTTGTAGAGGTTCCACAGTTCAGGGCGTTGCGATCGCGGGTCCCATTGACCGAAGTCGTCCCGAAGGCTCAAAACTCGTTCCTTGGCCCGAGCTTTGTCTTCATCGCGACGTCCCCCGCCGAATACCGCATCAAAGCCGTTATTGGCGATGGTGTCCAACAAAGGAACGGTTTGCAGGGTGTTTCGCGTGCCGTCGGGGCGTTCCATGAGTTCGCCTCGGTCCAGGTAATCCTGCACCGACGTGACGACCAGGCGGGTTCCAAGACGCTGCGCGGTGCGATCTCGGAAGTCCAGTACTTCGGGGAAATTATGTCCCGTATCTATGTGGACCAGCGGAAAGGGTATCCGCGCCGGGAAGAACGCCTTGGCCGCCAGATGAGTCATCACGACCGAATCTTTACCGCCCGAAAAGAGCATGGCGGGTCGTTCGAACTCGGCGACGACTTCTCGGATGATGTGGATGGCTTCGGCCTCCAGGAGATCGAGGTCGGTTAATTCGACATCGGTTGGGGCCCGGGTGGGGTCGAGGGTTGTGGTCATGGTGTCCTTCGTCAGTCGTGGCTGGTTCACAGGTGAATTCCGCATTCCGTTTTGGAGGAGCCGGCCCAACGGCCGGACCGCGGATCTTCACCCTCAGCTACGGGTCGTGTGCACGGTTCGCACCCGATCGAGGGATACCCGTTGGTGAGCAACATGTTCACGGGTACTTGATGTTCATTCGCGTAGTCGACGAGATCGTCGAAGCTCCAGGTCGCCAGCGGATTAACCTTGATGAGCCGGTGGGAATCGTCCCAGGTGATCAGGGGCGTATTGGTTCGCGTCGGGGCTTCGTCTCGACGAACGCCCGTGAACCACACCTCGTAGCCGCTCAGTGCCTTATTGAGGGGCTCAACCTTGCGCATCCGGCAGCACGCCGCAGGGTCCCTCGCAAAGAGGTCCTTGCCGTACTCGGCGTCCTGCTCGGCCACGGACAATTCCGGGGTGAGGTCGACGACATTGACGTCCAGTTTCTCTTGCACGAGGTCACGGGTCCCGAGGGTTTCACCAAAGTGATATCCGGTGTCGAGGAATAGCACGTCCACGCCTGGCAAACGCTCCGCAACCAAAGCGGGAAGCACGGCGTCGGCCATGGAACATGCCACCGCCACCTGATGAGTGTCGAAATTCTGCGCAACCCAATCGATGACTTCCTCAGCCGCCGCGTTCTCGCCGAGCGCGTGCGAGGCATCCTGTGCTGCTTCTTGCAATCGTGATTCTCGGAGCTGTGTCATACCAGTTCCTCCTCGGTCGCGTGATGTGCCCACTGGGCGAACGACTCGCCGGACGAGTGGCTCGAAATGTAACGCCGGACCACTCGATCGACGTATTCGGCGACGTCGTCGGAGGCGACCTTGAGTCCTCGGACGGTACGGCCGAGCCCTCCAGCGCCGTCGTTGTGATGATCCGCCAAACCCCCGCCCAGGTGGACCTGGAAGCCCGATGTTTGTCCGCCATTGCCATCGGGGATGAGCTGCCCTTTGAGGCCAATGTCGGCTGTCTGGATGCGGGCACACGAGTTCGGGCAGCCGTTGATGTAAAGGGTTAATTGCTCCGGCAACTCCTCTCTCACGTCCGCAAGGCGCCTTTCCAGGTCGTACACGATCCTGGCCGCCGTCGCCTTGGTCTCGACGATCGCGAGCTTGCAAAATTCCAGTCCGGTGCAGGCCATCGTGTCTCGCCGGAAAACCGACGGTGTGGCCTCGAGCCCGAGTTCCCGGGCCTTCTCCACGAACTCGTCCGAAGCGGAAGGATCGATGTCCAGCACCACAACCTTTTGATACGGCGTCGTCCGCAGACGGGAGGTTCCGTACTGTTCCATGAGGTCCGCGAGCGCTCGCAGGGTTCCGCCGTTGACTCGTCCGACGACGGGGCTGAGCCCGATGTAATTTTTGCCGTCCTTTTGGCGGTGCACCCCGACGTGGTCGCCCGGGTGCTGTGGCGTGGGCGGTGCAGGGCCATCGCTCAACTGGTATCCGAGGTATTCGGTTTCTAGGACCTCGCGGAATTTTTCGGGTCCCCAATCTTGCATGAGGAATTTGAGGCGTGCGCGGTTGCGCAGCCGCCGGTATCCGTAGTCACGGAAGATCCGGATGACGCCGTGCCAGACCTCGGGGGCTTGCTCGGGGCGTACGAAGGCTCCAAGCCGCAGGGCCAATTTGGGGTTGGTAGACAATCCGCCGCCGACCCACAGGTCGAATCCGGGACCGTACTCGGGGTGGTCGATTCCGATGAGGGAAATATCGTTGATTTCGTGGACCACGTCTTGGCTCGGGTGGCCGCTGATCGCCGTCTTGAATTTGCGGGGCAGGTTGGACAGCTCGGGATCTCCGATGAAACGGTTTCGGATCTCTTGAATTACTGGGGTGGGGTCGAGGATTTCGTCCTCTGAGACGCCGGCCACGGGTGATCCGAGGATGACGCGGGAGACGTCGCCACATGCTTCGGTTGTGGAGAGGTCGACGTTTTCGAGTCGCCGCCAGATTTCGGGGACGTCTTCGATGCGGATCCAGTGCAGTTGGATGTTTTGCCGGTCGGAGAGGTCCGCGGTACCCCGGGCGAATTCTTCCGAGATACCGGCGATGGTTTGTAGTTGCTCGCGGGTGAGGGTTCCGCCGTCGAGGCGGATTCTCATCATGAAGTAGCGGTCTTCGAGTTCGCGGGTGTCGAGGGTGGCGGTGCGCCCGCCGTCGATTCCTGGACGCCGTTGGGTGTAGAGACCCCACCAGCGGAATCTTCCGTGGAGGTCGTCGTCGGTGATTGCGTCGAAGCCTTCGGCGGCGTAGGTGCTTTCGATGCGTTCGCGCACGTTGAGACCGTTGTCGTCGAGTTTGAATTCTTCATTGTGGTTCATCGGGGCGGTGCCGTCGATTTTCCACTGTGCGTTGGGCTTTTTCGCGCGCCGTTTCGTCGCGTTGTTACTCCCCGCGCTTTCCCGTGTGTCTGAAACCATGATGGAACTCTAGGAACACGGGATGGCTTGGGGAAAGTGCCTCTCAACACGCATCAATACAAGGTCTCGGGAGGTCACAGACCACGTCACGTGGCGTCATGGCTTCGGACATATTGCGGGTCATGTCGCCTGGTCGGCGCTAATGGCAACGGCCGGAATGCGTCCGGGCCTAATCGCGTAATTTTTCGCGGGCTCGGGCCAAGGCTAGGTGTGCGACGAGCTCCAACGATTCTAGGTCGGAGATGTGCAGTAATGGTCCCGCGACGCGTGCGCTGGTGCGCTCCAACCGGTCCTGGAATATTCCCGGTGCCAGGATGTATGAGGAGACGTAGACCGTCCGGTCTCCCCCAGAGCTAAGCTCTTGGATCGCTTCGCTCACGGTCGGTTTCGCCGCCGCACCATACCCCACGCGTACGGGGATACCGAGTTCTTTGCTGAGGAAATCCGCTTGCTTTAGGGCATCGGTCCGCCCAGCGGCGACCGACGAGCCGACGACGCCCATGACCACAGGGTGGTCTCTGTGCCATCCACGCTCTTGGAGCCTGCGAGCCTGCAGCCGCGCCAGATCGGCGGATGGGCCAAGGGGCGCGGAGACGAGCGCTGGCCCTGATCCCTTATCGTGGCCGCCCGATGTTCTCCGTCGCTCCGCCGCACGCATCAGGTCCACGTTCGTGTGAAACCCGGTGGACAGGAGCAGTGGCATCACCAGGCATCGAGAGTCCGGGGGCAAACTTTCGACGACGTCGCCGACTGCCGGCTCCTGAACATCCACGGAGGCCCCGTGTACGGGCCCGTCCGCGAGTTGCGCAATGGTCCGGACGAGTGCGGCCATCGTTTCTTGCCCTCGTGGGTCCCGAGTTCCGTGCCCACACGCCACAAGATGGGTCGATGCTGCACCGTCGTGGTCCATGAGTTACCGATCCGTGGAGCGGATGACTTTGTGCTGGGCCGCTTGCGCGACGGGGCGCATCGTGATCGAGTCCAGGTTAATGTGATGCGGCAATGTCAACGAGAAAACCGCAACTCGCGCAACATCTTCGGCGGTCAACGGTTTGTCGACGCCCTCATAGACCTTCTCAGCGGCGTCTTCGTTACCTCCGAGGCGATTGACCGAAAATTCTTCGGTGTGCACCATGCCCGGAGCCAGCTCCAGGACGCGCACATTATGCTCCGCCTCTTCGAGTCGCAACGCACGCGTCAGGGCCCGTTCACCAAACTTCGCGGCGTTGTAACCGCCTCCGCCCTCATAGGCGGCCTCTGCCGCCGTCGAGGTGAGGTTGAAAATCGTTCCTTCACCGTTGGCACGTAACGCGGGGAGAAAGGCTTGCACCATGTGCAACGTTCCCAGCACGTTCAATCGGTACATCGCCTCCCAATCTTGGGGGTTGCCCTCACCGACGTTGTCCGTGCCGAAGGCCGCACCCGAAATATTGACCAAGGTATCCACGGTCCCCTGTTCTTGGATGACGCGCTCGGCGAGTTCCCGTGCGCCGTCGGCGTCCGTGATATCCAGCGGGTGGGGAATAACGCCGGTTTCCTCGGCCAGGCCTTCCAGACGTTCGACTCGGCGGGCAACCGCATAGACGGTCCAGCCTAGTTCGGCGAGCTGACGGGCCGTTTCACGTCCGATTCCGGAGCTAGCGCCGGTCACGACGGCGACGTGGTGAGAACGATGGGTGGACTGCGCACGTGGTGAGGTCATGAGTCCAGCCTACAAATCACCAGCCCGTCGCGGGTCAAACATTGCACGATACGTACCGGCACGTCATGACGCGTCTCACCGTCCGTATCAGAAAGAGCCGAGCGTGACAGAATGTCCCCATGGCTGAAAACACGCAGGGCACAGACACGCCCACCACAGTGACCGTTCCCGACAAGCCCGGACTCGAAGGGCTCGAGGAAAAATATTCGCGTCAGTGGCGCGAACAAGAAACCTACGCATTTGACGAGAACACCGATCGTGCATCCGTGTACTCGATCGATACGCCGCCTCCGACGGCGTCGGGATCACTTCACGTCGGCCACATGTTCTCCTACACACAGACCGACGTCATCGCGCGCTACCAACGCATGACCGGCAAGAACGTCTTTTACCCCTTGGGCTGGGACGATAACGGTCTGCCCACCGAACGCCGCGTCCAGAACTACTACGGCGTCCGTTGCGACCCCTCCAAGCCCTACATCGAGGGCTATCGTCCCCCGGAGAAGCCCGCCAAGAACCAACGCGACTGGGACGTCATCTCCCGTGCGAACTTCATCGAACTGTGTGAAGAGCTCGCCGTGGACGACGAAAAAGTCTTCGAGCACCTGTTCATGACGCTCGGCCTTTCGGTGGACTGGAAGCGCACGTACCGCACCATTGATGACCACTCCCGCAAGGTTTCCCAGCTCGCTTTCCTCAAAGACCTGGAGGCCGGTAACGCCTACATGGCGGAAGCTCCGACCATGTGGGACGTCACGTTCCGCACCGCGGTCGCGCAGGCGGAGCTCGAGGATAAAGAGCGCGACGGCGCATACCACCGCGTGAGCTTCCACCGCCCCAACGGGGACCCCGTGTGGATCGAAACCACTCGACCCGAGCTGTTGCCTGCCTGTGTCGCTTTGGTGGCTCATCCCGATGACGAGCGGTACCAGGACCTGTTCGGGACGACCGTGACTTCTCCGCTGTTTGGGGTGGATGTTCCGGTCAAGGCCCACACGCTTGCACAACCCGACAAGGGCTCCGGAATCGCCATGATCTGTACGTTCGGTGACACGACCGACGTGACCTGGTGGCGCGAACTCAACTTGGACACCCGTGCGCTCATTGGTCGGGATGGTCGATTCTCCCGTGAAACGCCTGAGTGGATCACCGAACCGTCCGCACGTGAACGGTACGAGCGCCTGGCAGGAGCCACAGTCTTTTCGGCTCAGAAGGCCGTCGTTGAAATGCTCGTTGAGTCCGGCGAGATGGATGGCGATCCCAAGCCCATCAAGCACCCGGTGAAGTTCTACGAAAAGGGCGACAAGCCCCTGGAGATCGTGACTTCGCGCCAGTGGTACATCCGCAATGGCGGACGAGACGCGGACCGTCGGCAAGACCTCATCGAACGCGGCCGCGAAATTCAATGGCATCCAAGCTTCATGCGTTCCCGGTACGAAAATTGGGTCGAAGGGCTCAACGGTGACTGGCTGATCTCCCGTCAGCGGTTTTTCGGCGTTCCCTTCCCGCTGTGGTACGCGCTCGACGACAACGGCGACCCTCAATACGATCGCCCCATTATCCCCGACGAGGCTCAACTGCCCGTCGACCCGGCCGCGCAAGCCCCCAACGGATACCAGGAATCGCAACGTGACCAGCCGGGAGGCTTCACAGCCGACCCCGATGTGCTCGACACCTGGGCCACGTCCTCCCTGACCCCGCAAATCGCCACGGGTTGGGCCGTGAATCCGGACCTCCACAAGGTCACTTTCCCCATGGATCTCCGCCCCCAGGGCCACGACATCATCAGGACCTGGCTATTCAGCTCCGTGGTGCGCGCCGAGACCCTCGCCGGAACGATTCCGTGGACCAACACGGCCCTTTCGGGATGGATCCTTGACCCCGACCGGAAGAAAATGTCCAAGTCGAAGGGCAATGTCGTCGTGCCCGACGAGGTTCTGAAGAATCACGGGGCCGATGCCGTACGGTACTGGGCCGCCTCGGCCCGCTTGGGCGCCGACACCGCCTACGACGAGGGCCAAATGAAAATTGGGCGTCGCTTGGCCATCAAGCTGCTCAACGCCTCGAAGTTCGTGCTCATGCAGGGCGTGGACCAGTCTTCCGTCATCGGCCGTGGAGTATCTGCCGACGTCGTGACTCAAGGCCTCGACCGTTCCCTCTTGGCCCAGCTGCGGCAGGTCATCGAGGCGGCCACCGATGCCTTCAACAACTATGAATACGCTCGGGCATTGCAGTTGACCGAGTCCTTCTTCTGGACCTTCACCGACGACTACGTCGAGCTGGTCAAGGACCGCGCCTATGGCGCTCGCGGGCCGGAAGAGCAGGCCTCGGTGCACGCGGCTCTGGCGACGACACTCGACGCCGTTTTGCGGCTCTTCGCCCCCTTCCTGCCGTTCGCGACCGAAGAAGTGTGGTCTTGGTGGCGGGAAGGCTCGGTGCATCGCTCTTCCTGGCCGACGTCGCAGGGCTGGGACGACGTCGCCTCCGCCGGAGATATCGAGGTGCTCACCGTGGTGGGACAGGCCCTTTCGGGGCTACGCAAGTCCAAGTCGGAAGCCAAGGTCAAGCAACGCACCGAAGTTGCCTCGGCCACCATCTCCGGACCCGCAAGACAGCTGGATCAGCTCCGCGCGGGAATCGGCGATCTCAAGGCAGCCGGCAATGCTCAAGAACTCACGCTGACCGAAGCCGAGGGTGAGCTAGCAGTCTCCGCGGTCGAGCTGATCCCCGGGGAGTAACCAGCAACCCCACCCCCTGGTGGACCACGCACCGGAACCACCTCCGGCAGCCTGCCCGGCAGTCACACACGTGCTGCGGGGCAGGCTTCGGCCGGAAGAAAGCAGGACAAGCATGCGGGACGACCCGAATTACCCCGTCTATCAAGGCGACACCGACAAGACCGGTGAAAGCCGCATCAAACAACAATTTGCCGATGGACGCCGACTCTTCAACGGCTTTTCGGACCAGGTCTACTTCATTTTCGCTGGGTTAGCAGGCCTGTGGCTCGCCGTCGTCTCCCTGACCGAAGCCGTCCACCTGAGCTGGTGGTCCGTGCTCTTTATCTTGATTTTTTGGGCGCTCGCTTCGTACCTGACCCTCCCCCGGATGCACCGCATCCTCACCAACATCTACGTGCCCAACTATTTTTTTGGGCGCACGCAAACGGGCGATGGGCTTCTAGGCGACCCGGTCAACCTCGCGCTCATTGCCGAAGAGGATGACATTCACGAGGCCATGACGCGCGCGGGGTGGACCAAAGCCGAACCTGTGACCCTCAAGAGTTCCTGGCGCATCATCGTGTCCTCCGTACGCAAATCCTCCTACCCAGAAGCACCGGTGAGTCCGCTTCTGCTGTTCGGCCGCCAGCAGGATTTTGCGTACCAGCAAGAGGTCAACGGGAATCCCAGCAAGCGGCACCACGTCCGTTTCTGGAAAACGCCCAAAGACTGGAGCCTCCCCGGCGGCAAAAAGGTCAATTGGCTGGCCGCTGCGACGTACGACAACGCCGTCGGCGTATCCCTGTTCACTTTTCAGGTGACCCACAAGGTCGATTCCGATACCGACCTCGAGCGTGACTACGTCGTCTCCACCATCCAGTACAAGAACCCGGAAGTCACCGAGGACCGGCTCGAGAACTTTATGGGTGACTACAATTCGCGTAACGGTGGCGGTGACGAGATCAAGACCGACGGGCACCTGCCGATCCTTGATCTCGACGAGGTTGTTCCCGGCGATCACGAGAGCGAGTCAGATCGCGATCCCGACCAGAAGCACCGGAACATCGCGGAATTGGCCAAAAAGACGCCGCCCGACGTCTGGATTGCCGGCGCACTCGTCACCCTGGTGGCTCTGTTGCAAATCGTGCGGACCCTCATGCTGTTCTACCGACCCGGTGTTCAGGAGAACCTTTCCACCGATCTGCTGGCATCCGCCGAGAATTTTGGCACCGACACCGGAAGCGACTTCTGGACCTTTGTGGTGGCCGGCGCTTCCCTGGCCATCACCGTGGCCGCGATCCTTCAGGTGTTGCTGGCGATCAACGTGCTGCGAGGCCATAACCGGGCGCGGCAGATCTTGTTGGCGCTGCTGTGCATCAGCTTCATCATCATCGCGGTTCAGATCGTGACCGACACGGGAGATTCCTCCAATGTGTACGCGGTCTTTGTATTGATGGCCAGCCAAGTATTCGCCATGATTTCCTATACCTCAGACGAAGCTCTCAATTACACCTGGGCCAGCACACAAGAAAAGCGCCAGGCCAAGAAGGCCCGGCGCTCTTCGCGAGACTCGTCAGGGAATTAGTCGAAGATGGGTCCGGTGGTCCTGGACCGCTTGAGTTCGAAGAAACCTGGGTACGAGGCCAGGGCCACCGCACCGTCCCACACTCGGCCAGCCTCTTCCCCCTTGGGAGCCGGTGACATCACGGGGCCGAAGAAGGCCGTGCCGTCGATCGAAATGATCGGTACTCCGACGTCGTCGCCCACGAGACCCAAAGCTCGAGCGTTGGATTCACGGAGCTTTTCGTCGTAGACGTCTTGATCCGCGTATTCACCAAGCTCCCCTGGCAGGCCGACCTCCGCGAGGGCCTTGTCGATGGCCTTCCGGTACCGCTGGCGGCTGTCTTCTTCACCCGTGTTCTCTGGGTGGATCGCCGTCCCGACGGCGTCGTAGAACGCTTTGACCTTCTCCTGGCCGGCTTCTTCGCGAACGGCCATGGCCACGCGAGCCGGGCCCACCGAATCATCGATGTGCTTCCGGTATCCGGGGTCGAGGTCCTTGCCCTCGTTGAGGATTGCCAAGCTAAACGGATGCCAGGTCACCTCGACGTCGCGAATCTGGGAGACCTCAGTCATCCACCGGGAGGTCATCCAAGCCCAAGGGCAAATCGGGTCAAACCAGTATTCAGCATGCTGAGTCATGTTTCGTTCTCTCCTGCCAGATTGCTATTCGATGCATCATCGATCTTTCGGAGAGTTCAACGAACGAGCCGTGAGTTTTATGCCCGCCAACGGTGAGTCAATTCACGGGCCACTTGCTCACGACGCTCATCCGAGCTGCGTCCACCGAGCGAGAACTCTCCCCGACGAAGACGGTACGTACCCATGCAATACAGGACTACAGTCAACCCCACGACGACCAGCGAGGCCCATCCGAGAAACGGCTTGATGACCTCTTCGTAGCTAGGGCTCACTCCCCCGGTACCGACCAGAATTCCCAGGGTGAGCCAGGCATACATGAGCCCACCGGCAAACAGCAGAGTCTCGGCGGTAACGGAATCCTTGGTGTGGATCTCATGATCAAATCCCTGACGGCAATCCGCCGCTTACATGACCGCGCGAATACCTCCGATTACGACCGCCATAATGGCAAAGCCACCGGCTTGCTCCGAAGACGAGAGCATCCCGTGATCCCTCAACACGGTGATCACGAAAAAAGATGTCACCAAAAGGAAAATGGAAACAGCAATTCTGACGATACGATGCATCTCATCTCCTCCGGTATTTCTCGTTGAGCCGAGATCTACTTAAGCACGCGCCCGGAGGCCGCTCAAGCTCACCGAAGAATCTTGATCAAACCTTAATCAGAAATACCGGCGACACCCGGTTTGTAACCGGATCGTGACCAAATCATATGATGCATGTCACCATCAAACGCGAATGTGTCGTCCTTTGCCTATGACGCCGATTTCTTCCGATCGTCAGAAACGCGCGTAACCAAGGTAGGCTCCTCGCCGTCGGTGACCACTTTCTCGGTCACAATGACCTGCGCGATCTCCTCCCTGGAGGGAATGTCGAACATGACGGGTTGCAGGAGGTCTTCCAGGATGGCCCTGAGGCCACGGGCACCTGTTCCACGCTGCGCGGCGAGTTCGGCGACGGCACGGACTGCCCCATCCTCAAACTCGAGGTGGACATCGTCCAATGCGAACATGCGCTTATATTGCTTGATGAGAGCGTTTCGGGGTTCCGTGAGAACCCGGCTGAGGGTTTCGACGTCCAAGCCAGAGAGACTGGTGAGGACAGGCAAGCGTCCGATGAATTCAGGAATAAGGCCAAATTTGAGGAGATCTTCCGGAAGAAGCTTCCGGAGAATGTCTGATTCTTTGGAGGCTTCCTGAATCGGAGCTCCGAATCCAATTCCCTTTTTGCCGACGCGCGAACCCACGATTTCTTCCAGGCCGGCAAAGGCGCCAGCAACAATGAACAACACATTGGTGGTGTCGATCTGCAGGAATTCTTGTTGCGGATGTTTACGGCCTCCCTGGGGAGGAACCGCGGCGACGGTGCCTTCCAGAATTTTCAGGAGGGCCTGTTGCACGCCTTCACCGGAGACATCTCGTGTAATCGAGGGATTCTCAGACTTCCGAGAGATCTTGTCGATCTCGTCGATATAGATGATGCCTGTTTCGGCCTTCTTGACGTCGTAGTCGGCGGCCTGAATGAGCTTGAGAAGGATATTTTCGACGTCTTCGCCGACGTAGCCGGCTTCCGTCAGGCTCGTGGCATCGGCCATGGCAAACGGGACGTTGAGCTTCTTAGCAAGCGTCTGGGCTAAATACGTCTTACCGGAGCCGGTGGGGCCCACCAGGAGAATATTCGACTTGGCGAGGTCAACATCCTCGCCACCGGTGGCAAGGAGGGATTCACCGCTCTGTGGCGTGACGGAATCCTTGGCCTGAATTCGTTTGTAGTGGTTGTACACCGCTACCGACAGTGCCCGCTTGGCGGGCTCTTGTCCGATGACGAATTCCTGCAGATATTCGAAAATCTCTCGAGGCTTGGGCAACTCCATCGACGTAATCTCGGCCACCTCGGCCAGCTCTTCTTCGATGATCTCGTTGCACAGCTCAATGCACTCGTCACAGATGTACACGCCGGGTCCCGCGATGAGCTTCCGCACCTGCTTTTGGGACTTTCCACAGAAAGAACACTTTAGGAGGTCGGTGCTTTCACCGATTCTCGACATGCTGGCTCCTCATTCCTGAAGGTGGTGCGTCGCGAATCTTCGCCGTCTCCGTGCGGCGTACATGACTCGCCCTCCTAGGCTACATGCTGAAGCACCTTGTGACGCTCTCCTCGGCAAGTTTGCCGGCAAGGTTCACCAGGAGTTTTAGAGCTTCACACGGTGCGTCACACTGCGGCGCGTGAGGTCACCGTGAGCACGACGACGGCGTCGGCCCCGGCGTGTTTCCGGGTTCCGACGCCGTCTCGTTGCGACACATGATGTCGCCCATTCGGTGACTAGTCCGCCGTGTTGATCTGCGGCTTATTGATCTTTCGCGAATCCAAGACCTGATCGATCAGTCCGTAGTCCAAGGCGTCCTTGGCGGTCAGAATCTTGTCTCGCTCGATGTCCTTATTCACCTCGGCGGATTTCTTCCCGGAGTGCAAAGCGAGGGTGTCCTCCAACCAGGTGCGCATGCGCATGACCTCATTGGCGTGAATCTCGATGTCCGACGCCTGACCACCCTGCTGACCGGCCAAAGCGGGCTGATGAATCAGCACGCGGGCGTTCGGCAAGGCCAAACGCTTGCCGGGAGTACCCGCGGCCAGAAGCACGGATGCGGCCGAAGCGGCCTGGCCCAGGCATACGGTCTGAATCTCCGGCCGGATGTACTGCATCGTGTCGTAAATGGCCGTCATCGCGGTGAAGGAACCGCCCGGCGAGTTGATGTACATCGTAATGTCGCGATCAGGGTCCTGGGCCTCCAGAACCAAGAGCTGAGCCATGATGTCGTCGGCACTCGCGTCGTCAACCTGTACACCGAGGAAGATGATGCGATCCTCGAAGAGCTTCGCATACGGATCCTGGCGCTTGTAGCCGTAGGGAGTCCGCTCCTCGAAGCTCGGAAGCACGTATCGGTTGCTGGGCATCTCAACGCCGGCGGCCTGGGGCCCCTGCGGCTGCGGTGAAGTGAAGTTCATGAGTGTTTCTCCTCCAAAAATCTTTGACGTGGTCTCCGGGCATAACGCCGCGGTATGCCCTACTTCTCGTCCTTGAGCGTTCCGCCGCCACCGGCCACGGAGTTGGCGCTCTGCGCAATGTGGTCAAAGAATCCGTATTCGAGGGCCTCGTCGGCCGTAAACCAGTTGTCCCGGTCGTTGTCTTCCAGAATCTGTTCCACGGTCTTGCCCGTTTGCTCGGCGGTGAGTTCCGAGAGCCGACGCTTCATGGAGAGGATCAATTCGGCCTGGGTCCGGATATCGGACGCGGTACCCCCAATGCCGCCCGAAGGCTGGTGCATGAGGATACGAGCGTTCGGCGTGGCGTAGCGCTTCCCCGGGGTTCCGGAGGAGAGCAAGAACTGCCCCATCGAGGCCGCCATGCCGGTGGCAATGGTTACGACGTCGTTCGGAATCAACTGCATCGTGTCGTAGATGGCCATGCCCGCCGTGATCGATCCACCCGGCGAGTTAATGTACAGGTAGATGTCTGAGCTGGGATCCTCAGAGGACAGCAAGAGCATCTGGGAGCAGATGAGGTTGGCGTTGTCGTCACGGACCTCCGAACCCAACCAAATGATGCGTTCTTTGAGGAGACGGTTATATACGTGGTCGTCCTGACCGTTTCCTGCTTCCCGACTCATCATGGGACGGCCGCTGGATGTATCCCGCGCGGTGCTCTCGCCGTAAGGAAGGTTATGAGCCATGGTGCTATTGACCTCTCTCGATGTTCGACGTCGCCCACCTCGTAAAAACACATCGGGTGGGCCTCGTATGCTGCCTTCGACACTAGTAGTCGTTGGCCCTTCAGGCCTGGGTACTCCTCAATAGTTCGCTGTTGGCGTTCCAGTTAACCGTCTCGGCCGACATGGTTTCGCTGTCGGCCCTTTCCGAGCCGACGTTGCAACGTACGCCAAAGGCGCCCCACCGAAACCCGGTGGGGCGCCTTCATGAGGTGAATGTCGCGCAACCCTGTGTGTGCTGAGGGCCGCGCTCCAAAGCCTAGGAGTTAGGAAGCGTCCGCTTCGGAGTCCTTCTCAGCTTCGACGGTCTCGCCGTCGCCCTGCGGCTTGATGTAGGAGGAGAGGTCCACGGAGTTACCCTCGGTGTCCACGACCTCTGCCTTCTCCAACACGCTGGCCAGCGCCTTGGAGCGGCGAACCTCGCCGACCATCATGCCGGCCTGACCGGAGGAATCCAGCATCTGAGCGAACTGGTTCGGGTCCATGCCGTACTGCGAAGACATCGAAATGATGTAGTCGATCAGTTCGGACTGCTCGACGCCGACCTCTTCCTTATCGGCGATCGCGTCCAACACGACCTCGTTACGGAATGCACGCTCGGTGTTCTCCCGAACCTCGGCGCGGTGCTCCTCAGTGTCGTGGTCCTGCTCGGAGTTCTCCTGCTTGAAGTGCTGCTCCATCTGGTCTTCGATGACCTTCTCCGGGACCGGCACCTCGACCAATTCGAGGAGGCGCTCGAGAACCTTGTCGCGAGCGGCGTTACCCTGCTCGACGACCTTGCCCTGAGCGGCCTGCTTCTTCAGGTCTTCCTTGAGCTCTTCGATCGTGTCGAATTCGGAAGCCATCTGAGCGAACTCGTCATCGGCCTCGGGAAGCTCGCGCTCCTTGACGGCGGTGACCTTAACCTTGACGGTCGCGGCCTCGCCCGAGTGCTCGCCACCAGCGAGAGTGGTCTCGAAGGTCGCATCCTCGTCGGCGGAGAGGCCAGTAATGGCTTCGTCCAATCCGTCGAGCATGGTGCCAGCGCCCACCTGGTAGGAGAGATCGTTCGCGGCGTCGACCTCTTCGTCACCGATCATGGCGTTGAGATCGAGGGTCACGAAGTCATCTTCAGCGGCGGGACGGTCTACGGCCTTCAGCGTTCCGAAACGGCCGCGGAGCTCGTCGAGCGCCTTCTGCTCGTCTTCGGCGGTGACCTCTGCGGCGTCGACCTCGACCTTAAGGCCGGAGTAATCCGGCAACTCAACCTCGGGGCGAACAACAACCTGAATCGACACGGAGACGTCCGCTTCGCGAGCGTTCTCTTCGGGCTTCTGCTGAACCTCGACCTCGGGCTGAGCCAGCGGGGTCAGCTCATTTTCGGTCAAGGCCTGCTGGTAGAAACCGTTCAGGCCCTCGTTGAGGGCATTCTCGACGACGAAATCGAAGCCGACGCGCTGCTCAATGAGCTGGTTCGGAATCTTTCCCTTGCGGAAGCCCGGCATCTGGATCTGCTCAGCCAGTTCCTTGTACGTCTTGGAGAGAAACGGCTTGAATTCCTCGAAAGGAACATCCACCTGGATCTTGGCCAGGGTCGGGTTCAGTTTCTCGACGGCGGTCTTCACTTCCGTTGATCTCCTACAAGTCGGGGACGGTTTCCGTCCGGCGGGGTGCCGGACGTGTCGAATTGCTCTGCAATCTTCAGGTGTCAGAGTCACACCGTAAGCGGCACAGATACAGCGAAGTCGGCCGTATCCACCAGAGCCGGTGTTCCAACGTCGGGGCGACAGGACTCGAACCTGCGATCTCCTGCTCCCAAAGCAGGCGCGCTAGCCACTGCGCTACGCCCCGTGAGGCAAAGGCTAGTTTATGCGCCAAATCGGGAATCCGCGAATTTTTCCCGCGACACGGTTCAGAGGCGGATTTGACGAACCGTTCTCGATTGGGGTTATATAGTCGAGGTTCGCACGGGGATGTAGCTCAATGGTAGAGCCTCAGTCTTCCAAACTGATTACGCGGGTTCGATTCCCGTCATCCCCTCCACGTAGGTCACAAGGCCCCAACTTCAGTGAAGTTGGGGCCTTGTGCTTTAACCAGCCGGACGCTCCCGTACTACTGATGAACCAGCCGAAAGGCTTCTTCTCGGTGTTCGGCCATCAAAGCATCCCGATCCAATCCGATGGCTCGACCGTCCATCACCTTCCACTGGCCCGCCACCATCACACGATCGGCCTTCTCCGCGCCGCACAACACCAGCGCGGCAAGTGGGTCATGTGCCCCGGAAAAGGCGAAGCCATCGAGCCGGAACATGGCCAGATCGGCTTGCCGCCCCACTTCGATACTCCCAATATCCTGGCGCCCGAGCGCGCGTGCTGAACCACGCGTCCCCCAGTCCAAAACTCGTTGACTCGTCACCCGCTCGGTGCCGAAGCGTAGTCGTTGAAGATACAGGGCCTGACGCACTTCTCGTATCAGGTTGGATGCGTCGTTGGACGCCGACCCGTCGACCCCAAGTCCCACCGCAACTCCCGCCTCCTCGAGATCGACGGCTCGGGCAATCCCGGAGGCCAGCCGCATATTAGACGTCGGGCAGTGCGCCACAGAGACGCCCGCCCTACCGAGCCGGGCGATCTCCTCGTCATCAAAATGTACGCCGTGGGCCAACCACGTTCTGCCTCCGAGCCATCCCACGGAATCCAGGTAATCCACCGTTCGGAGGCCAAACCGTTCCCTGCAAAAGTCCTCTTCGTCGAGGGTTTCGGCCAGGTGGGTGTGCAAACGAACATCGAGTTCTTGTGCCAAGTCGGCGCTGTCTCGCATCAGGTGCGTGGTCACCGAGAAAGGGGAACACGGAGCCAAGGCGATCTGCACCTGAGCCCCTGAACCACGTTCGTGGTAGCTATTCACGAGACGCCGCGAGTCCTCCAGGATCACTTCCGCGTCCTGGACGGTGTTTTGAGGCGGCAGTCCCCCTTCGTTCTCGCCCAGCGACATGGAACCGCGAGTCAGCGTCGCCCTCATGCCCAAGCGACGCACCACCTCCACCTGGATGTCGATGGCATGTTCCAACCCATCCGGAAAAAGGTAGTGATGATCGGATGTCGTCGTACAACCAGATTCGAGCAGTTCCGCCATGGCGACCGTTGTTGCCACCTCCAAGGCACGAGGTGTGAGGCGAGCCCACACGGGATAGAGGTTGGTTAACCAGCCGAAAAGAGGCAGGTCGGCCACGGGTGCCCATGCACGGGTGAGGGTTTGGTAAAAGTGATGATGCGAATTGACGAGGCCTGGCGTCACCACATGTTCGCTCGCGTCAACGATTTGCCTCAGCGACGTCGGACCCCCGGTTGGTTCGCCACCGGCCGGCACGAGTTCCACAATGGTTCCCGAGCTGAGGTCGACCACGATTCCTCGTGCCGCTGAGGACGAATCCACGCCGCGCCCCAGATGAATCGCGAGGGGGTCCTTAATCCAGACGGTCGAGGATCGCGAGCCTCCATACCTCTCCGGATCGGCCACACCATGCGCGGTGACCTCCACGCGGGATTCGTTCTTCAACTCATGTTGCTTCACCATGTCAGTCGCCTTCCACGTCATTGCTGCGGTCTATTTCGACCTTGGAGTGGCGACTGAGATGGGACCAGAAGCCACCAGCTCAGGTTTTACGGCGTCTGCTACTCCGCCGGCCTTCGAAGTTGACGTCGGAATCTCCCTCGACAGGCAGCAAGAACTCTAACAGGTGTTCAAAATCACTAAAAGTCCTTGTCAACTCACCTCGGGCGATCTACGATTTTACGATAAGAAAACTTGGTTTCGTATTACGGAATACATAACAGTCCGGTGCAGCTCTTAGACTCCCGCCTCCCCCAGAGTTTGGCGTGTGAAGCCATCGCTGCGCATCACCCTCGATGGAGAGTTCAGATGTCGGCTTCCAAGCAATCCACCACCCAGCCCCCAGAAACCACGAAGCGTCCGGAAGATGAGCGTTTACCCGTCGCTGATTCCTTCGCCTACGGACTCCAACACGTCCTCACGATGTACGGCGGCATCATTGCCGTTCCCCTGATCATCGGAAACGCCGCGGGCCTCGACAGCAGTGGCATCAGCGTGTTGATTGCTTCGTGTCTGTTCATGGGTGGTCTCGCGACGATCCTTCAATCCTTTGGCGTTCCGTTTTTCGGGTCCAAGCTGCCCTTGGTTCAAGGCGTGTCCTTCTCCGGCGTCGCCACGATGACGTCGATTCTCGCGGCCGGCGATGGACTTCAAGGCGTCTTCGGCGCGGTCATTGTGGCCTCAGTTATTGGTCTGATCGTCGCCCCCGCATTTGCTCGCATCGTGAAGTTTTTCCCGCCCGTGGTCACGGGAACCGTCATCACGACCATTGGCCTGTCTTTGATGCCAGTTGCCGCGGGATGGGCCATGGGCGGCGATGCGGAAGCGAGCGACTACGGCAGCGCCCGGAATATTCTCATCGCCGTCGGAACACTGGCCGTGGTGCTGATTCTGAGCCGAATACCTGTCCCGATGATCTCTCGTTTGTCCATCCTCCTCGCGATCGTCATCGGCACGGTGGTGTCCCTAATTTTCGGTTGGACCGACTTTTCGGGCGTGCTCGACCGGGGAATTGTCGCTTTCCCTCAGCCTTTCGCTTTTGGCCTCCCGACGTTCTCCATAGCCGCGATCATCTCGATGTTCATCGTCATCATCGTGACCTTTGCCGAAACCACCGCAGACATCATTGCCGTGGGTGGGATCGTCCGGACGAAAGTGGATTCTCGACGGATCGCCAATGGCTTGCGTGCCGACATGCTGTCCTCTGCGGCTTCTCCGGTTTTCAATTCGTTCACCCAATCGGCCTTCGCCCAGAATGTCGGGCTCGTGGCAATCACCGGAGTCAAGTCCCGGTTCGTGACGGTCGCCGGTGGCGTCATCCTGGTACTGCTGGGGCTGCTACCTGTCATGGGCGGTGTGGTAGCCGCCGTGCCGTCCCCGGTGCTGGGCGGGGCCGGCGTCGTCCTCTTTGGCACGGTTGCGGCATCGGGCATCCGCACGTTGTCCAAGGTCGAATACGAGGGCAATCTCAATATGATCATTGTTGCCGTGTCGTTGGCTTTCGGCCTCATTCCCGTCGTCGAGCCGAATTTTTACCACAGCTTCCCCTCCTGGATCGGCATCATCTTCCATTCGGGAATCTCTTCGGCGACCCTCATGGCGGTGCTTCTGAACCTCGTCTTCAATCACCTCGGAGGCCAGGATCAAGACCGTTCGGATCGCTCGGTTTTCGTCGCCGGTACCGGGCGCGTGATTCGTTGGGACGATCTCGAGAAACTCATCAATGACGAGGCCTTGCTTGCCGAAGGCGACACCATCACGGATGTCACGATCGTGGACTCACAGGGAAAAGAGGTTCCCGTGGTGACGGCCCGTCAGCACAAGATCGTCGTCGAAGCGGCGGAACATGGCCAGGTGAGGTGCCAAGAGGACATCCGCCGCGTCATCGACGAGAACGAGGAATAGCAGGAATGGCTAGGCCTGACAGGTCCGGCACCAATACAGCTTCCGTCCGGCCATGTCCTCAACGACGACGGAACGTTCTCCGCACACGCGACAGGTTTGACTTGCCCTCCCATATACGTAGTGAGCATGGTCTGGCCAAGCATCGGCGGCATCTAGGCCGGATCGGTGCTCTGGGGCCGTCGTGACGATGCGGCCGAGTTCCACCCCCGCGCTCATGAGCTTGGCCGTATCGCGCCACAGCAAGTCGATCTGGGCGTCGGACAGCTCGCAGGCCGCGCGGTGTGGATTGAGGCCAGCCCGAAAGAGCGCCTCCGCACGATAGATATTGCCAATACCCGCGATGGCCTTCTGGTCCATCAGGACCGCGGCGATGGGGCGCGAGGTTCGGGCGCAGGATTGATGAAATGGGGTCGGGTCAGCCTCGGGGTTTAGAGGGTCCGGCCCGAGTTGACGCAAAACCTCGGCAACCCCAGTAGGCTCCAGGATCCGACAGGTCGTGGCTCCCACGAGGTCGGCCCATCCATGCTCGGACTCGAGGCGGACGCGGGTCGTCGGGCGAGGCGGTGGCGGACCGTGATAATTCTGCCCCGTGGACTCGTCGGCATGTTCCCGTTCCCCGATCTTTCTGGGCGCCCCAATAGAGGAGGCAGCCCGAAAAGTCTCGTCGCCACCAAATGTCCAGGCACCATACATTCCCAGGTGTACGTTGAGGGTCAGCCGTTGATCGAACTCCAGAAAGAAATGTTTTCCGACGGCGCGGGACGATACGGCCGTGGCGCCGTCGATGAGCGCCGCTCCCTCGGCGAACCGCCCCTGAGGACTCGTGGCACGGAGCTTCCACCCCACCATGACGTCCTGGAATTGACGGGCGAGACGATGAATCGAGTGCCCCTCGGGCATGGCTAGTCCGTGCCCGTACGGTTGGCGAGAGCCACGACGGAAAAGTTAGTCATCCGAATCGAGGTGGTGGCCAGCGATGCGCCCCGTATTTTCGTACTCTTCCATTTGCCCAATGCGCCGTGCGTGGCGCTCCTCGCCCGAAAATTCGGTCGAGAGGAAAACTTTAATGATCTCCAGGGCTTCTTCGACAGTGTGTTGACGGCCGCCGACGGCGACAATGTGTGCGTCGTTATGCTCGCGAGCCAGTGCGGCCGTCTCGTGATTCCATGCAAGGGCCGCGCGAATACCCCGAACTTTATTAGCGGCCATTTGCTCACCATTTCCCGAGCCGCCGAGGACGATACCGAGGGAATCGAGCCCGCGTTCCCTGTCGGCGCGAACGCCCAGAGCCGCATTAATGCAGAAACTCGGGTAATCATCGAGAGGGTCGTATTCCCTCGGTCCGTGGTCCACGAGATCGTATCCGAGGCTCGTCAACGATTCGACGAGGAAGCGGCTCGTTTCGAGCCCTGCATGATCGGTGGCTATATGTACACGCACGTTGGTATCCGTCCTCAGAGAATTGATGCTGACATCGTGTGGGTGATTCAAGCCTACCGGCTCCTGTAATAGCCTGAGAGTCAGACCAACTTCACTTCGAAAGGCGACACACATGCCAGGACTCAATCTGACGCGTCAGGAAGCCGCGACGCGCGCGGAGACCGTAACGAAGGTCCACTCCTACCGCGTCACCCTCGACCTGACCGCCTCGGAGAGCGTCTTCACCTCCACCACAACCGTCTCTTTCGACGCTGTGGCCGGTTCGTCCACGTTCATTGACGCGATTATGCACCAGGTTCATTCCGTCACGCTCAATGGCCGGGAACTCGATCCCGCCGCCGTTTCCGACGGCGTCCGCATTCAGCTTCCAGACCTCGCGGAGCAGAACGAACTCACGGTGGTGGCGGACGCCATGTACACCAATACCGGTGAGGGTCTTCATCGATTCGTCGATCCCGTGGACGACGAGGTCTACCTTTATACGCAGTTCGAGGTTCCCGATTCCCGCCGAATGTTCGCGGTATTCGAGCAACCCGATCTCAAGGCCGAATTTACGTTCGTCGTCACGGCGCCGAAATCATGGACTCTCATTTCGAATGAGCCCGTGGAACGACGTGAGGAAGGTGCCGAGGCCGACGTCTGGACCTTTGCCACGACACCCCGAATTTCTTCTTACATCACCGCTTTGGTCGCGGGGCCGTACTCCAGCCTGTCCGACCAGGTGACGTCCTCGGACGGCCGGAATATTTCGTTGAATATCTACGCTCGTCGGTCGCTCATGGATTACCTCGATGCCGAGGAAATTTTCGTGTTGACCAAGCAGGGCTTCGAATTTTACGAACAACAATTCGGCGTGCCGTATCCGTTCACCAAATACGATCAGCTTTTCGTGCCCGAGTTCAATGCCGGTGCCATGGAGAACGCCGGTTGCGTCACGATCCTCGAGGATTACATTTTCCGGTCCAAGACCACCGACGCGATGATCGAGCGTCGTGCGATCACCGTGCTGCACGAGCTCGCACACATGTGGTTTGGCGACCTGGTCACCATGAAGTGGTGGAACGACTTGTGGCTCAACGAGTCGTTCGCCGAATTCATGTCCCACCTCAGCGCCGCGGAAAACACCCGGTTCACCCACGCCTGGACCACCTTTTCCGCGATGGAGAAGACGTGGGCCTATCGCCAAGACCAGCTGCCCTCGACCCATCCCATCGTTGCGGACATCAAGGACCTCCATGATGTTCAGGTGAATTTCGACGGCATCACCTATGCCAAGGGTGCTTCCGTATTGCGCCAGCTCGTTGCTTGGGTCGGGCAAGAGCACTTCATGAAGGCCCTCCATCAGCACTTCGACAAGCATTCCTGGGGTAACGCCACGCTCGCTGATTTGATGGCGGAACTCGAGGCCACCTCTGGTCGTGAGCTACGTTCGTGGTCCGAAGCCTGGCTCGAAACGGCCGGAGTCAACACATTGACCCCCTCCGTCGAGGTGGACGACGAAGGCCGTATCGTTCGCATCGAGGTCATTCAGACGGCGCCCAATGAGCACCCGACCCTCCGTCCCCACCGCATGACGGCCGGATTCTACGACGTCGTCGATGGCCGGCTCGTGCGCGTTCACGGCGTGGAGTTCGACGTCGACGGAGAGCGGACGGAAATTCCGGACGTCGCCGGACGCCCCCGTCCCTTGGTGCTCCTCCTCAACGACCTGGACCTGGCCTATGCCAAGGTTCGGCTCGATGATGTTTCCTTCCACCACGCCAAGGTCCATCTGCGCGATTTCGAGGAGTCCCTGCCGCGCGCCGTCGTCTGGGGCGCGGCATGGAACAGCACCCGGGATGGACAGGTTCCGGCCCGTCGTTTCGTGGAAATGGTTCTGAATAATATCGACGCCGAGACCGATTCCACCACGGTTCTGACGCAGTTGCGGAATCTCGCCACCACGTTGCGTATGTACGTCCGCTCGGACGCGCAAGAAGACACCCGCGAGATGGCCGCCGATCGCCTGTGGGACATTTCGCAGGGCGCCCCCGAAGGATCTGACCGCCAGCTCCAGTTCGTGCAGGCCTTCGCAACGCACGCGATCACCGATGAACAGCTCGACGCCCTCGAAGGCTTGTACACCGGAAACGTGACCCTGCCAGGCCTCGAGATCGATACGGATCTTGCCTGGAAGATGCTGACGGCGCTCGTCGCCGCCGGCCGCCGAGGCGTGACGGACGTCGACGAATTCGCAGCACGAGACAACACCTCGACCGGCGCTCAGCGCGCCGCTCAGGCTCGGGCCGCCGTGCCGACCCTCGAAGCTAGAGAAAAGGTGTGGGACTTGGTGGTGGACCACCACGAACTCCCCAACGTGATCCAGCGTTCGGCCATTGCCGGATTCAACGCGACGAACCGTGATGCATTACTCCGGCCTTTCGTGGACCGGTACTTCGCGTCGATTGAACGAGTCTGGAGCGAGCTCTCCCACGAGATCTCTCAGCAGATCATCTCGGGGCTGTTCCCCCAGATTGTGGATCGAGATGTCCTCGACGCCGCGGAGGAATTCCTGGTGGAGCTTGGCGAGGGCAAGGATTCACTCCGCCGACAGGTCATGGAGGGACGTGACGCCATCGAGCGTGCCCTGCGGGTGAGGTCGGCGGACGTCATTTCCTGACGTCGTCAGCGCATTCGCCTTAGCCGGGCTCGTCGTAGCACTATGGAACTATGACGAGTCCGGCTTCTCCTGTCCCCACAATGTACGAACAACTGGGCGGTCACGCCGCCATTCACCGACTCACCACGGAGTTCTATGACCGGGTGGAACGGGATCCCGAGTTCAAAGCGATGTATCCAGAAGTAGATCTGGAGCCCGCGCGGCGGCGGCTCGAGATGTTTCTGGAGCAGTATTTTGGTGGGCCCACGACCTACAGCAAAGAACGAGGCCACCCACGATTGCGCATGCGTCACGCGCCGTTTGCCATCAACTCGTGGGCGCGAGAACGATGGCTCACGTACATGCGAGAAGCCCTCGACTGCTTGGAGCTGCCTCCGTTGCACGATGGCATGATTTGGGGTTACTTCGAACGCGCGGCCCACGCCATGACTAACACGCCCGACGAACCGGACGCCTCCTCGTAACCCTCACACGGCGGATGCCGATTTGGACACCACGTGCCCCTGCGTATTCGATAGCCTGCGCCATGGACCGTTGGAGTAGACGGTGAATCCCTCGTCGGTGTCGTTAAATCCCAAGACGGTGGCGCCAAACAGGGCGCCGCTCACCACGCCTTCACCGGAATCGCTTCCCCACACGCGAGAACGAACGGTATTCAGGACTGCGCCTCCAGGGTTGGTCGGTAGCGCCTCCTCGACGGCCCTCATTCCCTCGTGGGCAATCCGAGACACCGTTTCGGCGTCCAGCCGACCAGATTCAGTCCACCCACGGGATGGAGGCATGACTCCCGCCCAAGCAGCGTTGACCGTCACGGGTGGGACCGGCAGGGCGCCGTCGTTCGCGCCAATCCGGGCCAAACGGTCGAGCACCGCGGAGGCTTCGACCGTGGCGTCGATCTCTGAATCCTCGGCGAGGTGCAAAGCCCGCATCCCCAACACCGTAGGCACCGTATCCAGCAATGTTTCAGCGCTCATGACAGGTGCCCACACAGCCAAGACCCGCCCCCGAGCCTGAAGGCGGACGGCCGCGGAGGAGTCGATGGTTTTGACCCGAGACAGCAACGTCGCGAGATCTTTTGCCTCGCGATGATCGGAAAGCTGAAAGCGTGAATTTTGCAACGGTGAGGGCATCTCTTTCGCAATAGAAAGCGGGAAATCCTTAACTATTATGAATCCTCTCAGGGCACTGGGGACGATCACGATTCCCTATGTCGGCTCATGACGCGGGCGCATGGTCGTAGGATCGAATGGTGAGCACCTTCGAAGAATCCGAGTCCCCCTCCCACAACGTCGACCCCACGCAAGCGCTCGTCAGCATGCTCTCCCTCGAGCCCGAGCAACCCCTGCGAACCACCGAGGACATCTTCGTGGGGCACACGATCGCTCCAGAGTCGGATCGCATTTTTGGCGGGCAAGTCTTTGGGCAGGCGGTCATGGCGGCGAGTCGCACGGTGGACCCTGATCGGCCCGTTCACTCAATGCACGGATATTTCCTCCGTCCGGGTGACGTTTCCATACCCGTGACTTTCGGTGTGGAACGAATGCGTGACGGTCGTTCGTTTTCGGCGCGACGGGTGCATGCGTATCAAAATGGTCAGGTCATTCTCTCGGCCATCGCCTCTTTCCAAGAACCAGCTCCGGGGCTTGAACATCAGGAACCGATGCCGAGCGGCATTCCAGATCCTGAATCCCTGAAGAGCTCGGAGCAGCTCTGGGGCGACATCGATCACCCCTTCGCTCGCTGGGTGGTACGAGCACGGCCCTTCGAAATTCGTCACGTCACCGACCCCATCTACGTGACTCCCCCAGGACGTCATGAGCCGGTCAATACCGTGTGGTTTAGGACCCACGGGCGCCTACCCGATGACCCGCGTATCCACCAGGCCGCCATTGCCTACGCCTCGGATTACACGCCGATGGACCCTATCCTTCGTCGTCACGGCTTCATGTGGGCTCACCCTGGTTTGAGCCTCGCCTCCTTGGACCACGCCATCTGGTGGCACCGACCTGCACGGGCCGACGAATGGTTGCTCTACACCCAGACGTCTCCCAACGCCTCGAGCGCCCGCGGATTGGCGTGCGGACGCATCTTTACTCGCGAGGGAGAACTCGTGGCGACGACGACCCAAGAGGCGCTGGTCCGGGTTCCCGACGAAGACCTCGGCTGACGCACGCTGCCCGTCCGTCGTCGTTCAAGGGCTTTGCGGACACACCCTGGCGTAGTCTCATGAATGCACGATGCCCCCGCAACCTCGACGAGAGATAGCGGGGGCATCGTGGTAGACCAGCGATTAGTCGCGGGTCAGGCGTCGGTGAGTGAGACGATGCGGGCGGGCGGCTTCAGGCCCAAGCCGTTCGACCTTATTCTCTTCGTAGGATTCGAAGTTACCCTCGAACCAGTACCACTTGTCCGGTTCTTCCTCGGTTCCTTCCCACGCCAGGATGTGCGTGGCCACCCGGTCAAGGAACCACCGGTCGTGGGAGACGACCACGGCACAGCCCGGGAAATCCAGGAGGGCGTTTTCCAACGATGCCAGGGTTTCGACGTCGAGGTCGTTCGTCGGCTCGTCGAGGAGGAGAAGGTTTCCGCCCTGCTTGAGCGTCAACGCCAGATTCAGGCGGTTGCGCTCGCCACCGGAGAGGACTCCGGCCTTCTTCTGCTGGTCCGGACCTTTGAAACCGAAGGCCGATACGTACGCACGGGACGGCATCTCTACCTGGCCGACGTGGATGTAGTCGAGCCCGTCGGAGACGACCTCCCAGAGGGACTTTTCCGGGTCAATGTTGGCGCGGTTCTGGTCAACATAAGAGATCTTGACCGAGTCGCCGATCTTCAAGTCACCACCATCGAGAGGCTCCAGGCCCACGATGGTTTTGAACAACGTCGACTTACCGACGCCGTTCGGACCAATCACGCCGACGATGCCGTTGCGGGGCAAGGAAAACGAGAGGTCCTTGATGAGACTACGATCGCCGAAGCCCTTCTGCAGGTTTTCGGCCTCGATGACGAGGTTACCCAGTCGGGGTCCCGGCGGAATCTGGATTTCTTCGAAGTCCAGCTTGCGGGTCTTCTCCGCTTCAGCCGCCATTTCTTCGTATCGGGCAAGGCGGGCCTTGGACTTGGTCTGACGCCCCTTCGAATTGGAGCGGACCCAGTCGAGTTCGTCGGCCAGACGCCGCGCGAGCTTGGCGTCCTTCTTGCCCTGAACTTCCAGGCGCTTGCGCTTGGTTTCTAGGTATGTGGAGTAGTTGCCCTCGTAGCCGTGCAGGCGTCCGCGCTCAACCTCGCAGATCCATTCGGCGACGTGGTCCAGGAAGTACCGGTCGTGCGTCACGGCCAACACGGCGCCGTGGTAGGACGCGAGATGCTGCTCGAGCCACAGAACCGACTCAGCATCCAGGTGGTTCGTGGGCTCATCGAGCAGCAAGAGGTCTGGCTTCTGCAAAAGAAGCTTGCAGAGGGCGACGCGACGACGCTCACCGCCGGAGAGGTTAGACACCTGTGCGTCGCCGGGTGGGCAACGCAGGGCGTCCATGGCCTGTTCGAGCTGGCTATCGAGGTCCCACGCGTTCGCGGCGTCGATGTCGCCCTGCAACTTGCCCATTTCTTCCATGAGCGCGTCGAAGTCAGCGTCGGGGTTTGCCATTTCTTCGGAAATGGCGTTGTAGCGGTCCAGCTTTTCCTTGATCTCGCCGACGCCTTCTTCGACGTTGCCGAGAACGGTCTTCTCTTCATTCAACGGCGGTTCCTGCAGCAGGATGCCCACGGAATAACCGGGGCTCAACCGCGCCTCGCCGTTGGACGGCTGGTCGAGGCCAGCCATGATCTTCAGGATGGTCGACTTACCGGCACCGTTGGGGCCGACGACGCCGATTTTGGCGCCCGGATAGAACGACATGGTGACGTCGTCCAGGATGACTTTGTCACCCACCTTCTTGCGGGCTTTAGACATCGTGTAAATAAATTCAGCCATGTTCCCCAGGCTACTATGTCCGGGCAGACTGGGGAGTCATCGCGTCGCGCTGTGTGACCAGGAACTATCCAGACGCCGTCGACCGCGGCGTCGATTATTCGTTGTGTATGGTTCCGATCATGCATCGCCCATCCGACAAAGGTGCGGCGGTCGTGACGTAAACGTTTTTATCAGCGCGCACGTCCACCATGAGGCAGCGTCCCTCCGTGGCGATGGCGGCATCGACGTTATCGACGTCCAGGCCGGTAGGTGTGATGTTCTGGCCTGTCTCGATCTGGTTCGACGGCCATCCCGCCTTAACCAGTGATTCCCGGAGGCTCTGCTCGGTCGGCGCAACTTGCATCGCCTGTTTCACGGTGTTTCGCACACGCTCGACCTGCGAATCACTAGGCCCGGACGATGCGGTTGCTTGGGAGCTCCCCGACGACGAGGAGTTCCCGCTGGCCGTCGTCGTCTCGGAACACGCGGTCGCCAAGAGAATGGCAGCCACGGCCGCACCGACGGCAAAGTTTTTACGCCCCCACGAAGGTCGCGTCATGGAATGAGCCTCTCGTACTGCACCGACGCGGTGGGCATCGGGATGATCGTGACAAAATTCTGCTACACATTCTCGTTCTCGGCACGGATTTACCCGCACGAAACACAGAGCTGACACCCTGTGTTTCACGCCCAAACCGAGGAGCTCTCATGAACAGTGTGATTCGACGCGCCGCAAAAGCCGATGCGGAAGCCTGCGCATCCATTTACCGGCCTTACGTCGAAAACACCGACATCACCTTTGAAACAGTCGCGCCTACGTCCGCCGACATGGAAGAGCGGATTGCCTCGGCCCTGGAAACCCACGAATGGCTGATTCTTGAAGACGACGGCGAAGTCGCGGGTTATGCCTACGCTGGAACGTTCAACCCCCGGGCCAGTTACCAATGGGCCTGCGAAGCCAGCGTTTACATGGATGGTGCTCGAAGGTCGAACGGGGGCGGAACGCGGCTATACACCGAACTGTTGAATCGGCTTCGTCAGAAAGGTTTTCGCCGAGTCATGGGAGGGGTCACCCAGCCCAATGACGCCAGCAATCGTCTTCATCAAAAGTTTGGATTCGAACTCATCGGGACTTATACGAAGGTGGGTTGGAAGAACGGCGCATGGCACGACGTCTCCTGGTATGAGTTGGATTTGTGCCCCGACGACCACCGGGACACCGACCCCGGACTACCGCCGACGAATTAAGGCCAGCCCTTCCCGGTAGTCGCGACCGGACGGTTGCCTCGCGCCATTGAAGAAACCCGTCGGCAACAGAAATCATAAACCCAAAGCGATATTAATCGTGACGGATTAATCTCATGACATTCGAAAACTGAATTCTTAAAGGCCGCATTTTATCCAGGCCCAGAAAGCTTTGAGGGTCCGAGGAAAAACTAATTATTCTCGGCGTCACAACAAGCCTCACCGACACTCACGATCCCGAGATCGAAGATTGGCGTCAGGAACGCATCCGGCGAGTTCCCCACCGCCGGCAAGCCTCAGCGTGATGAGCGAGACGTAGATCAGCCGCCGATCTTTGACGCCCATGGACACTCTTCCAGTAGAGATGGCGTGATTTTGACAACACCCCTGGCGCTCCTTCGGCGATGGTTATAGAGGAGCTCGCTGCCGACATTTGCAATTCTGCAGGTGAAAGGCGCTTTTCAATGACGCGGGCCCGTTCATTCATGGAGTCAAGAAACAATGACCAATCTGAGCACGCTAGCGCTCAACCTATTATCAATCCATGAAAATCATCCAGTGTGCTCGTGAGGTCAAGCACTTTATTTTCACGTGTCGTAAGCGGCTCTCTCCCAGTGCCAGATATAGCCGGAGGCTGAGAATTCGAGGGGTCCGTCTCAGCAAGACGGCCTTTGTGGCACCTGGCTCTCTCTTGGAACGGGGCGTCGTGGTGGGCGACCGAAGTTGGGTGAACTATGGGGCCTTCATCGAGAGGGGCACAACCATTGGAAACGGTGTCGCCATTGGGCCCAATGCGACCATTTGCACCGCCACGCATGAATTTGGCCCAGAAGATGCTCGTGCCGGACATACGACGAAGTTACCGGTGACGATCGAGGACGGATGCTGGTTTGGTGCATGCGTGACAGTCCTCCCAGGAGTCACGATCGGCCGGGGCTGCGTCATCGCGGCCGGGGCCCTTGTTCGACGGGACTGCGAACCCAATGGCCTGTACGCCGGCGTGCCCGCTCGACGGGTCAGAGACTTGGACTGACGCCGGAAATCCATCTGGCCACAACAAGGCACCTAAGCCGCGCATCACACCGCTAGGAGTCCGGGATCGGAAGGTATTGCTGCCGGGAGAAATCCCCGAGCCCCATCTGAGATTTTTGGTCCTCATGAAATACATGTCGACGAGGCCCCGCCAGAAAGTTTCCCTGGCGGGGCCTCGTCGTGTCCACGGTGGTCAGCTTGGTGCGCATGCTCAAGCTCTTTCCGTTGACCGGCCCCTGTACATATCAACGAGAGGCCGCGGGTCAGCGGAGTGTCATGGTGCCCCAGGAGGGAGTCGAACCCCCGACCAAGAGATTAGAAGGCTCCTGCTCTATCCACTGAGCTACTGAGGCGTGGCCATCAGGCCTCATCTAGGGTACCGCGCAAGGGCCTGGCCCTCCACTTGGCGGCTCAAATGATTGCACTCACGCGATGTTCGCGCCGGAACACACGGCGCGTGGAGGGATCGATAAACATGATGTACAAGCCATACACCAGGGCGACGACGCCGGCCACCAAACGGCCCATGTTGAGGTCCAAGCTGAGGTACGGGAACACATCGAGCTGATCCGAAACGGCCCACATCATGAAGAACAAGGTGGTCAAGAGGAAGAAATCCACGTGCCAATCGGCCCGAATCCCGGTGGCGGCGAAGAACGGGATGAGCCACACGACGTACCAGGCCTGAATCATCGGGTTGAGCATCACGACCAGGGTCAAGCCAATGGTCAGACGACGAATGATCTTCTCGTCGCGCCCGACAAACGCCATGACCGCGGCCCCGAGAACTCCCACCATCTGGCCGATCTTGAACAGGTAGGACTGCAGATCCCCACCCGGAAGGCCGAGCGAATCTCCCCATAGTTTGAGGAGGAACCCGAGCAATCCCACGGGCGCATACCAGATCCATACTCCGCCCGTGGTTGAGAGCGCGCCAACCCAGTCGAAGCCAAATCCATTCGCCATGCCCAAGGCCCACAGCTCGGCGAGAGATATGGCCGCCGTCAGAAACCAGTACACAAATCGACGAGGCCATGAGGCACCCCGGCCGGCCCACAGCAAGCCGATAAAGGGCAGAATGAGCAGGGCGATCGGCTTGACCGCAATCGCGATCGTCGTCAATGTGATACCGGACAAACCACCGTAAACGTTGCGCCACCGCGCGGCCACATAGATGCCGGCGATCATCAGACCGATCATCAATGCATCATTGTGTGCCGAGACAATGAAGTGCACCAGAAACATCGGGTTGGCCAGGCACAACCAGGCCGCGCGCGTCGGATTCACTCCGTGCATCCGAGCCAATTTGGGCAGGAAGATCGCGATCAATGCGACGCCGATCAGAGATACGCCCCGGAAGAGATAGAACGCGGTATCGGGAGAATCGCCCGCTATGCGAACCACGATGTCTTCGATCCAGAGAAAGACCGGGCCGTATGGCGGTGGAGATTGGCTCCACAGCTGGTCGGCCCCATTCTGCAAAAAATTGTTAACCGAGGACACCCCGGACTCATACGGATTGAGACCCGATTGGTATACCCGCCCTTGGGCGAAATAGGAATAGACATCGCGGCTGAAGAGTGGAAAGGCCACCAGCAAGGGGGCCGTCCAACTCAGGATGGCGGCAGTCACCCATTTCTTCGCCGAAGCCTCCGCCCAATTCACTTTCTGACTCAAGCGCATCCATTCGCGAGTGAGCGCCATAGCGCCCACGGCAGTCAAGATGATGCAGAGCACCACAGCGCCGTCGGTGTAGCGAAGGTTAATGACCCACTGCTGCAACCTCAGCTGGGAAATCGGGGCGAGCCATCCGATACCGAAGGAACCCACCATCATGAGCAACGAACCTATGGTTCCGATGATGATGGTCCGAAGGGGGCTGCGCTGGACGAACCGTGGTTCCTTGGGCCGTCGCTGCCGAAGCCGTGCACTGTGGCTCAAGCGTCCCCCTGCCGTGAAATTGGTTACTGATCTGTCTCCACCTCGATCGAGGCTTCGCCCAATTTTACAGGTTGCCCCACGGATTCGCGCCGAGCCCGCCGGCCCGCGACCAAGAGATGTAGGTTGTCATTGTGTCTATTTCAAATGAACGCATCGTGTGGATCGACTGTGAGATGACCGGCCTGGACTTGGAGCAGGATGCTCTCATCGAGGTCGCAGTTCTCATCACGGACGGCGAATTGAACATTCTGGACGACGGCCTGGACGTCATTATCAAACCCAGCCAGGTCGCCGTCGACCAGATGAATGACTTTGTGCGTACCATGCACACCACGTCCGGCTTGCTGGAAGAACTCCCTTCCGGCATGAACATGAAAGAGGCCGAGCGGCAGGTTCTCGATCACATCAAAAAGTATGTGCCCGAACCACGCAAAGCCCAGTTGGGCGGCAACTCGGTGGGGACTGACAAGACCTTCCTCGTCCGTGACATGCCGGAGGTCATCGATTACCTGCATTACCGCATCATCGACGTCTCGACGATCAAAGAGCTTTCGCGCCGCTGGTACCCGCGCGCCTACTACCAGTCGCCAGAGAAGACGGGCAACCATCGGGCGCTCGGCGACATTCGCGATTCGATTAACGAACTCCGCTACTACCGGGAGGCAGTGTTCGTGCCGCAGCCCGGCCCAGATTCGGATGCCTCCCGCGCCATCGCCCAGCGTATTTCGGGGCAAGATTCCTCGAACTCCTAACTTGGGTGTTTGCGTGTGAGAGTTATCACTCGTGACGAGGTGGGTTCAGTTGGCCCCCTCGGCGCGGCTGATGTAAGCTCTTATTCGTTGTCCGATCGACGGGTCACTAAGCACCCACGGTCGAAGACGGCGTGGTGGGCGTAGCTCAGTCGGCAGAGCGCCTGGTTGTGGTCCAGGAGGTCGCGGGTTCAAACCCCGTCGCTCACCCCAGAAAAATGAGGCCCCGAAACATCTGTTGCAGATGTTTCGGGGCCTCATTCGTTAAGCCTCAACCCTCATGATGCCGACCAAGCGGCGGGCCTCTCCCCCGCTACGAGCCCTCGTCATCCCCCACACCGCGCGCATCGAGCGCATCGCCGACCTGATCCGCGTGCTGCAAGGTCAAGATCAACATCGGCATCACCCAGGCCCACGGCGCAATACGAACGCCTCTCGCTGCCTGAGCATCGCGCACGTCTCGGACGATTCCCCCGAGTTGATTCACGGACGTCAGAGTCAGCGCCATCGCGAGTCCCATGCGCTCAGGCTTGACCCCGAAGCGTCGGAAGGGCCCAAGGACTCTCTCACAAGTCTCGATCATGCCGTCGATGGGCGTCGTCCGGGTTACCACTTGGGCAAGGAGCACAATCGAAATCACGCGCACGGTGTTCCGGGTCGCGTCCATCGGGTCGAGAAAAATCAGCTGGGTCACGGCCAGGAAGACCACCAGCAGAAGCAGGCCACGCAAGTCCCGGAAGAAAGTCCTGGTTCCCAAGCGCGCCACGGCGTATCCCAGAACGGGAAGGATCACGCAGAGGACGACGGTCACCCACGTTGCTGGGGCGAACGACAGAGCCAAGGCAATGACCGCGAAGGCCGCAAGCTTATATCCCGCAGACAGCCGATGAATCAGGCTAGATCCTGGCTGATACAGAGAGATCATCCAAGAATCTCCTCATACCGCTCGATCATGTCCTCCGGCGATCCCTGGCCTTCAATGCGTCCGTCGGCCACTAATACGGCCTCATCGCAGCGTCGTGCCAGTTCGAGGTCGTGCGTCACGAGAATTACTTGTGGGGCGGCGGGTTTAAGGAGGCGCTCGGCAATGATGCGCCGATGGCGAGCGTCCAATAGGCTCGTCGGCTCATCGGCAAGGACGAGCTGAGGTTCCCCGACCAAGACCGAACACAGGGCGAGGCGTTGCATCTGCCCGCTCGACAACGAGTGACATGGGCGGTCAGCTAACGACGTCAGTTCGTGCTCTTCAATGGCCCGTTCCACCCGCTCAGAAATCTCCTGACGTGAGAGCTTGCGGCCCCGAAGCGTGAGCGCGATGTCCTCGCGAACCGTTGGCATGATCACCTGCGCCGCGGGATTTGCAAAGACGAACCCGACCTCACGACGGAGTCGTTTGACCTCCTTGACCACGTCGATCCCATTGACCTGTACGGCGCCTTCCGCGGGGGCGATGAGCCCTGCCAACGTCTTGGCCAAGGTTGACTTTCCGGAGCCGTTTTCCCCCAGGATCGCCGTCCTCGGAGCCTCAAGGTTCAGAGTGACATCCTCTAAGAGCGTCACCGGCCCCTGATGGCCGTCCACTCGGACGTGCATATTCGTGATGTTGACGGTCATTCCACATACTCCAGCATCATTGCCGTTCCCATTCCTCCGCCTATGGCACACGCCGCAACGCCTACCGCCCCGGGGCCTTCCCTCCGGAGACGATGGGCGAGCCGCACCAGTGCGACTGCTCCCGAGGCACCCCACGGGTGTCCCAGCGCTAATGCGCCGCCCCAGGCATTAACCCGCGGGTCGATGTGGCCTCCAACCGCGAGACCGAGGTCATCCGCAACGGCCAGGGTTTGAGCGGCGAACGCTTCCACTATTTCGACGGCGGCGAGCCTCTCCAGGCCCATACCCGAGGCCTTCAGCGCACCGCGGATCGCCGAGACGGGCAGTATTCCAGGAAGCGCCGGATCACCGCCGGTCATCGCGGATCCGCGGATGATCCACCGCGGGCCCGAAGCCTGGCTTTCTGGCCGAAGCAAAACCGCGGCGGCGCCGTCTGAAATCCGTGCCGCACTGACCGGAGTCACCGTGGCCCGCGGCTCGGTGCGGACCGGGGAAAACCGAGACGTGGTGTGTGGGGTCAGCTTCCTCGGGCCGTCATCGATGATGGAGTTGCCAGATTCGGGATGACGCAAGCTGATGAGCTCTTCCCCCACAAACTCGGCGGACGACAGTGTGAGCGCGTGGCTCCGTACGGCAAATTCATCCTGTCTGGCCCGCGATATTCCGCGCTGAGCCGCGAGGTGGTCGGCGGCCTCGATCATGTCGGGATCCGGGAACCCCTCTGGCGCGAACGGTGCACGCTCGAAGGCCTCGCCATTGATCGAGCGGACGGGCGCCGTGCTCGCCGACTCTGTTCCCCCGGCAGCGACGATCTGCCCGGTACACGCCACATGCTGAACAGCCTGCATGACGGCGAGCATTCCGGAACCGCATTGCGCGTCCAAGCCCCACCCCACGCAGTCCGTACCAAACCCCGCCGCCAAAGCCGACATGCGTCCGAGGTTTCCACCAGGCCCGGTGCAATTGCCCAGCACGACGGCGTCCGGACTGATGCCGCTCATCTCGCGCAAGGCCCGAAGGGTGTTCCCGGCGAGTGTCTCAGCACCGTATCCAGACAATGCGCGGGATCGTCCCGTGATGGGGGTTCGTGCCACACTAATGATTGCGACGTCGTTCATGTTCGGCCTCCCTCGACTGAACCAGAACCACCGTCCATGGGCCTCACCTCTGGTAGCGCTTCGAATTCTTCCGCCGTGATGCGCCGAACCTTACCCACCGACGTGCGTGGCAGCTCCTTCACCATTTTCCAACGACGCGGTCGCTCGGCGACCGACAGCTCACGGTAGGCACGAGCTGTGATCTCCCGAAGGTTCGGCTCAGCGAGGCTCGATTCGACGGCCGCCGCAACAATCTGCCCAACGCGCGCATGGGGTATGCCGACGACGACGGATGCTCTCACTCCGGGCAATGTCTGGAGTACTGACTCAACATCCGACGGAATGACCGTAGCGCCTGCGGTGAGGATCGCGTCGTCGTCGCGCCCATGCAGTGTGAGCCGGTCATGGTGCAGACTGGCCCGGTCACCGACGCTGGCCCACTCGCCGTCGCGCCGCAGACTTCCGGAGCCCCCAAGACACCCCAGAGCGAGCTGCTCTGTGCGGACCCACAAGACAGAATCTCGAATATCGACCTCGACGCCGTCGAATATTTCGGCTCCATCGCCGCTGTCCACGGCAATCAAACTGAGTTCTGAAGCGCCGATATAACTGTGAACCGTAATGCCATGTCGTTCAGCCCGACGGCGTAGTCCTGGTTCCACACGGTCACCACCCACGAGAGCCTTTCGAAGCGGGGTGGAGCACCCGGCATCGAGGAGGTCGAGAACGTCCCTCACATGCCAGGGGGTCCCGTGAAGCACGGTCACGTCCCTCAGATCCTCTGCGCTCACTCGGGCGCGCTGTGGAACCGTGAAGTCGAAGCCGGTGTGTTCGGAATGTGAAGCCGCAAATGTGGCCATCGACGAGACCGGGTGCGCTGCGATGAGCATCCGATCATGATTCGTGATTCCGGCGATCCGATTCAATCCAGGGTATGCCACATCCCAGGAGCGCTGTGTTCGCAGAATAACCCGCGGATGTCCCGTGCTACCGGAGGTGAAAACCGCCCACTCTGCTTCGGGATGGATCGCACGTCGGTCGAGAGACCGCAGCATCGTCGTCCACCGAGCGTCCGACCATCGTTCGTCTCCGATGAGCGGTACGTTCCCGGCCCGTCGCATCTCAAGCGCACGTCTCAATACCGCTTCGTGGTCGGGTCCACGAAGCGGCATCAATCGGGCAGATCCCGAGGACGTCACCGCTGGAATGCCCTCGGATACGCTTTCCACAGGGACATCGTGACCAGGCAAGCAATCACCAACTTGATGAGGTCACCCGGGATAAACGCCAAGGACGACAAAGCCGCTTGACTCATCGACATTCCCGTGACGAACGACTGCACCGGAATGCCGACCGCGTAAATGGCGAGAATCCCGCCGAGCAAACAACCGACGATGCACTTGGTCCAGGTAGGCCGACCATCACCCGAGCGCATGACCCATCCGATCACCGCGGCACCCAATATCCAGGACACGAGATATCCCGCACTCGGCCCCACAAAGGCGCCCAAGCCACCTCGGCCGCCAGAGAGCAACGGAAGCCCGATGGCCACCAAAATCAGAAAAAGGGCCATGGATGCCGCCCCGCGCCACGGACCAAGAATCGCGCCGGCCAGCATGACGCCGAGCGTCTGCGCCGTAATCGGCACGAGGCCGGGCAGCGGAATATTGCCGGGGAGCCCCAACACCGCTACCAATGCGGCAAATACCGCGATGTACGCGATCGAACGGCCGGTACTGGACCGTGAGACGGGTTGAGCCGCCGGTCGTTGGCTACTGGACAAACTATTCATGGTGGACTCCACTTCGGTGCGCACCGGTCGTTTTTTACCTCGCTGGAAGTCAGCGGTATGGACCGGTCACTGAGTTTTGAACGGTGTTCAGAATACCTGAGAATTCGTGTCCCCGTCTCATCGACGTCATGCATCCTCCACCGACACCCCTCCCCGCGAGTAGGCACCGGAAAAATTGGATACGGTGAGGTGACGCCCATTGTCCGACCATCTTGGAGCTTCCATGACCATTCGACCCATCGTGATCACCGGTGAACCCGTACTTCATCAACCCACCCGTCACGTCACCGTCTTTGACGATGAGCTCCGTGACCTGGTCAAGGACATGTACGAAACCATGGACCGCGCACACGGGGTCGGACTCGCAGCAACCCAGGTTGGCGTGCCCCTCAGACTCTTCACCTATACCTATGACAACGACGACGACGCACCCAACCGCGGCGTCCTCATCAACCCTCAGCTCACTCTCGGCAAGATTCCTGAAGTCGCCCCCGATAAGCATGACGAGTCTGAAGGCTGCCTCTCGGTTCCAGGCCTGGCTTTCCCGCTCAAACGAGCCGAGTGGGTCCACATGAAGGCCCAGGATGAATACGGTCAGATGGTCGAATTCGACGCAACGGGGTGGTTCGCGCGCGTCATGCAACACGAAACCGACCACCTCGACGGCAAGCTCTATGTTGACCGCCTCAACGACCGGTGGGGACGCAAGGCCCGTAAAACCATCAAGGCCGAAGGTTGGGGTGTACCCGGGCTGACCTGGATGCCTGGGGTTGACGAAGACCCCTTCGGCCACGACGAAGAGTAAACCTTTACTTGAGGTTCCGCGACATGGCCTTCATTCCCGGAGAATCAGGGTGATCTGGGACCCTTGGCGCCCCTGAGTAGACAGTTCAACCTCCATATGAGGTGCAAGGTTCTCGGCGACGTCGTCTATTGACTGTGAGGCACATTCTGATTCCAACAGAATGCGAGCCGCCTGCCCTCGATAATGCTTGGCCATGTGAGAAACGACGCTCCGCTGACCGTGGCGCTCCCGAACCACTCGAATCGACACCGTTCGGTCCGACGGCGACTTCCATGCCGCCGCATACCCCGACGATCGGCAATCTACGATGATGCGGCCCTCTGCGGCACGGTCCAAGACGGGTTTCAGTCGCGGTTTCCACCACGACGCTAACGGTTGACCGTCGACCACCTTGGCTCCCATAGAAAGCCGGTACGCGGGAATGAGGTCACCAGGTGTCACGGCACCCCAGAGCGCGGACATCACGAGGAGCGAACCATCCGCTCTGCTTCGCGCATCGCGATCGAGCGTGTGATACCCGAGCGCGTCATAGAGCACGCCGTTGTAGATACTCATCGCTGGCGCCGTGGGTGCTTCTTCGAGTCGAATGTTCCTCTTGACTTCCTCGGAGAGGCTCGGACCGGTCTTGAGTAGCTCGGCGGCATCGTCCCGGGCGCTTACCTCAACCAGTCGACGCACCATCTCCCGACGGTCGTCACGGAGTTCGGGAAAGCTCAGCCCGGCGATGTCGAGCTGCGGGCCACTCTGTGGTGCGATTTTCGATTCGGAGGGAGGAAGCAAGATCAGCATTCTTCCCAGTGTAGAGTTGTCCCCCGGACGGGTCGGACAGACGGTCGCGCGGCGTTTCACGCCTCGAGGAAAGTCCGGGCTCCGCAGAGCAGAATGGTGGATAACGTCCACTCGGGGTAACCCGCAGGCCAGTGCCACAGAAATGAAACCGCCCGCTTAAACGGGTAAGGGTGAAACGGTGGTGTAAGAGACCACCAGTTCCCGCGGCGACGCGGGAAGCTCGGTAAACCCCATTCGGAGCAAGGTCAGACAGAATGCGCCACGAGGGCTGCTCGCCCCAGCATTCGGGTAGACCGCTTGATCCGCCGAGCAATCGGCGGGCTAGATGGATGACTGTCACCTCGCCTGGGTAACCTGGCGCAGGCACAAGACCCGGCTTACGCTCCGGCCCGTCCATTCCAAACGATCAAGGAACCCGAACTCCACGGGTCATGCGCCGCTACCGGGCGTAGCCGGAGCCCTCCGGATCGGTCGATGCCGAGACCGGAACCTCATTCGGCGTGATGGAAAAATCCCACGGGTCGGTATTGAGGCTGCTCAGCAGAATCTCGACCTCAAAACCCTGATCCGAAAGATGCGCCTCCAGCATTTTCGCTCCCCTGGCGAGCCAAAGTTCCTCGCTGGCGAAATGTGAGCAATCCACCAGGTACGGCGTTCCACCTTGGAGCAGTGCACGTTCGCGAGCTTCGGAAGCCGGGTGGTGGCGTAGATCCGCCGTCACATATACATCGGCAGATTCGGCTCTCACCACGTCAAAGAGGGAATCGCCCGCGCCTCCGCAGACGGCGACGCGGCGTACACGACCATCCTTGGGCCCCGCGATACGCAACCCACCGGCCGTCGGCTGAAGCACAGAGGCTAACCGCATGGCCAATTCGTGGAGAGAGACCTCCTGAGGCAAATCTCCCACACGTCCGATGCCGGTCTCCCCCTCCGGATCGCCCAACGGTCGAGCTTCGGTGACCCCACACGCCTCAATGAGCGCGTCGGAAACACCGTTGCGCATACTGTCGGCGTTGGTATGCGATGCGAGGAGGCCACAACCCCCTTCAATCAGCGTGTGCACCACACGGCCTTTGTCACTCGACGCAGGGAGGAAAGACGCACCGCGCATCAAGAGCGGGTGATGTGTAATCAGGAGCTGACACCCCGCCTCGACCGCCTCGCGTGCAGTTCCCTGAACGGCATCGACGGCGAACAGAATACGTTCGACCGGCGCCTCCGGATAACCACTGACAAGACCGCTCGCATCCCAATCTTCCGCTAGGCTCACGGGCCATAGATCGTGGGCAGCTTGGACGACGTCGTGCAGGCTCGGTGTAGTCATGAGATCAGTCTATGGAACCGAAGCTTCCGCGTCATGGCTCCCCCAACAGCGAAACCGTGATGACGGAGTGCTTCCGCCGGTCAGACAATGGAGCAATGAAGGAATTTACTGTAGCCGCAGGATGCTTTTGGTGTCTCGACGCGATTTACCAGCGAACCCGAGGAGTGGAATCCTCCATCTGCGGATATACGGGTGGTGAGACCTTAAACCCCACCTATTCCGATGTGTGTACCGGGCAGACTGGCCACGCGGAGGCAGTGCGGGTGCGCTTCGATGAAAACGTGGTGCCCGAAGACGTCATCATGGACATGTTTTTCACGACACACGACCCCACGAGCCTCAACCGGCAGGGATTCGACGTCGGCACCCAATACCGATCAGCGTTGTTCTACCGCGACGACGCAGAGAAGGCCTTCTTCGAAAAGCAGATCGCGCGAGCCCAGCGCCTCTTCGACGAGCCCATCGTCACGACACTGGAGCCCCTCTCGACTTTTTATCGAGCCGAGGAAGTCCACCAAGACTTCGAGCGTGAGAACCCGTATAACGGCTACTGCCAAGCGATCATCGACCCCAAGCTCCGCAAGGCCCGCGAATATTACAAGATGTGGCTCGAGCCCCAAGCCTAACCGCGCGGCAGACTACCGTAGTCGGTAGAAGCCCTCATCAGCAGAGACACTTCATGACGAAAGGCGACACTATGACAAAGATATTGGACAACGTTACCGAGGCCATCGGTTCGACCCCGCTCGTCCGTCTCAACCGACTGGACAAGGATCTTCCGGGCAACGTCGCCGTCAAGCTGGAGTTCTACAACCCGGCGAACTCGGTCAAGGACCGCATCGGAAAAGCCATCGTCGACGCCGCCGAGGCATCCGGACAGCTGCGCCCCGGCGGAACGATCGTCGAGGGAACCTCCGGCAATACCGGCATCGCGCTCGCCATGGTGGGCGCCGCTCGCGGTTACAAGGTCATTCTGACCATGCCCGAGACGATGTCGACCGAGCGCCGAGTCATGCTCCGGGCTTACGGTGCCGAAATCGTGCTGACCCCCGGTGCCGAAGGTATGCGGGGCGCCGTCGACAAGGCGGCCGAGATTGTTGAAAACTCTGACAATGCCGTCTTGGCACGTCAGTTCGAGAACGAGGCCAACCCGCAGGTGCACTACGACACCACGGGCCCGGAGATCTGGAATGACACCGACGGCGCAGTCGACATGCTGGTCGCTGGCATCGGTACCGGTGGAACCATTTCCGGCGCGGGTAAGTACCTGAAGGAACAGAACCCAAACCTCAAGGTCATCGCCGTCGAACCTTCCGACTCTCCGTTGCTGACTGAAGGTAAGGCCGGCCCCCACAAGATCCAGGGCCTGGGCGCCAACTTCATTCCCGAAACCTTGGATCAGAATATTTACGACTCCGTGACCGACGTGAAGATTGACGACGCCGTCCGAGTAGCTCGTGAACTCGGTGCCCAGGAGGGAATCTTGGGCGGCATCTCTTCCGGCGCGAATGTGTGGGCCGCACTGGAGGAAGCCAAGAAGTCCGAGAATGAGGGCAAATTGATCGTGACCGTGGTGTGCGACTTTGCCGAGCGGTACATCTCCACCCTCCTGTACGAGGATATCCGGGGCTAGCCCTAGAACTCCTGACAACGCACGGTGCCTTCGCGAATCGTTCGCGTGGGCACCGTGCTTCATGTCTGCCTGGCAACGTCACTTTTCCCGTGAGGGAATAGGCAAGCCGATAACGAGGTTGGACCTCAGCAGAGCCTGAAATCCGTTCGCCCCGCGTCTCGGTGCCACGGCCCACGCACGCACACCCTTTCGAAAGAGACTTCGACCGTGAGTTTCCTCAGCCGCCTTCGGGAAGATCTGTCCACCGCTCGAACCCACGACCCCGCGGCGCGTGGCGACCTCGAGATTCTCCTGAACTATTCCGGCCTCCATGCCATCTGGGTCCACCGGTTAACCCATCGCCTCTGGCACCAAGACCGATACAAGACCCTCGCCCGGACGCTGTCGCAAATCACCCGGTGGCTCACGGGCATTGAGATTCACCCCGGTGCCACCATCGGCCGCCGCTTCTTCATCGATCACGGCATGGGAATTGTCATCGGAGAAACCACGGAAATAGGCGACGACGTCATGCTCTATCACGGCGTCACTTTGGGCGGGCGATCCCTGGAGCGAGTCAAGAGGCACCCCACACTAGGAAACCGGGTCACCGTGGGCGCTGGCGCCAAGGTGCTGGGACCGATCACCATTGGTGACGACTCTGCCGTGGGCGCCAACGCCGTCGTGGTTCACGACGCCCCTGCGGATTCGATCGTCACGGGTATCCCCGCTGAGGCCCGTCCGAGGACGCCAGAGAAGAAGGCGCCCCTCGTCGATCCGGTGACGTACATCGATCCCGCCATGTGGATCTAGCCTTCCGGGACGCCAAACGCCGGCGCCGCCCCGCATATACGGGACGGCGCCGGCGTTTTTTGGACGTGCCGTTGGCAGACGTACAGGTTAGTCCGTCTGGATCTCGGACCGGTCCTCAGACCACAGCGTGTGGAAAGAACCCGGCTCGTCGACACGCTGGTAGGTGTGCGCGCCGAAGAAATCCCGCTGTCCCTGGATGAGCGCCGCCGGAAGACGATCGCGGCGCAAGCCGTCGTAGTAGGACAGCGAAGAAGCAAAGACCGGAACAGGAACGCCCAAAGCCGTCGCCTTGGAGACCACACGGCGCCACGACGGAAGGAGGTCCTCGAGCGTCTCGAGGAAACCAGGGGCCAGCAACATATTGACGGGCGCGTTATCGCCCTTGTAGGCCTCCATGATTTCTCCGAGCAATTCCGCGCGAATGATGCAGCCATTACGCCAGAGCGAAGCGATCGTGTCGAGCTTCAGGTCCCAGCCGAATTCCGCGCCGGCCGAGGCCAACATGTCGAGACCTTGAGCGTAGGAGACGAGCTTCGAGGCATACAGCGCCTTCCGAACGTCTTCAACGAATTCTTCGTCGCCCTTCGCGACACCGGTGGAGGCAATGAGGCCGGCCGGCAACTTTTCTTGGGCCTGCTCACGGGCCTCGGGGTTCGACGAGGAGAGGGCACGCGCGAAAACCGATTCCGCGATGCCTGACACGGGGGAACCCAGGTCCAGGGCCGACTGAACGGTCCACCGCCCGGTCCCCTTCTGCCCTGCCTGATCCACAACGACGTCCACCAGCGGTTTGCCGGTCTTCTGGTCCACCTGCGATAGCACCTCGGAGGTGATCTCGATCAGGTACGAATTCAAATCGGTGGTGTTCCACCGCTTGAAGACTTCGGCTTGTTCCTGCGGCTCGAGGCCTGCGACCGAACGGAGCAGGTTGTAGGCTTCACCGATGACCTGCATATCGGCGTACTCGATGCCGTTGTGCACCATCTTCACGAAGTGACCGGCACCGTCCGTGTCGATCCACGCACAGCAGGGCGCGCCGTCGTCGGCCTTTGCAGAAATCTTCTCCAGCATGGGCCCAAGCGACTGATACGACTGCTTCGACCCACCAGGCATGATGGACGGTCCGTTCAAGGCACCTTCCTCGCCACCGGAAACGCCCACACCCACGAAATGCAGCCCGTGCTCGGCGCATTCCTTCTCGCGACGGATGGTGTCCTTAAAGTACGAGTTACCGCCGTCGATGATGATGTCGTCGCGATCCAAGAGCGGGATCAGGGACTCAATCACGGAGTCGACCGGAGCGCCAGCCTTGACCATGATGAGAATGCGACGCGGCCGTTCCAAGGAATCCACGAGTTCCTGAAGGGTCTCGGTCCTGACAAAGTTACCCTCCTCACCGTGCTTCGAGAGAAGGTCATCGGTCTTCGCGGAGGTGCGGTTGTGTAATGCTACGGTGTAGCCATTTCGAGCCAAGTTTCGGGCGAGATTTGCGCCCATGACGGCCAAACCGGTCACGCCAATTTGGGCCTTACCAACATTTTCCGCGGAATTCTGGGGAGAAGTACTTTCAACTGCCATGTTCCCTAGGCTACGCCGTCCGGATAGGCCCGTGGCCGCGAAGCGCCATTATTTCTGTAACGCTCGCGGAGGGCGGACAGCATCAACAGAATTTTTGCGTGAAAATTTGTCCATCAAACGTCCGCAGCTTACTCGGAAGATCAAAACGTCGAATGGACAGTGGCCAAATGCGCCGATGGCCTGGACGCTGGGTATCGGCCAGCAACCTGAGTGGTGGGTCCTACCGGGATCGAACCGATGACATCCACGGTGTAAACGTGGCGCTCTACCAGCTGAGCTAAAGACCCTTGAAAATCGAGTGGGCCACTTTTTCAGCAGCCAGCACCCGATCTGATTGATTACAGTACATGGATCGTCGTGCCCGAGAACAATTCAGCGGGCCCTGACGGAGGTGAGGTTTGACACAGCCAGTTGGAGATTAGAAGCGGGTCGTGACCAAACGCGTCGCAGACCAGTCGCTCGAAGCCTGCGCACTCGTCGTGAGCTTGAGTCCTGCGACCTGTGCCGCCTCCTGGATATCGGCCGGAGGAACGTGGCCGTCTCGCCCAGCCTTTGGGGTCATGAGCCACACGACGCCCTCTTCGTCGAGCGTGGTGAGGGAATCAACCAAAGCGTCCACCAGATCGCCGTCTTCCTCGCGCCACCAGAACACGACGGCGTCCACCACTTCCTGGTCATCTTCGTCGAGAAGTTCCGAACCGGTGACGTCTTCGAGGTCGTCCCGCAGGACGAAGTCGACGTCGTCGTCGTAGCCGAACTCCTGGATGAGATCCCCATCCTTGAAACCAAGCAGGACTGCCGGGCGGTCACCGGCGGTCTTGGTCTCGCTCACGTATTTTCCTCCTGATGTTGATTCACCCCGGATGACCCCGGGGTGGGTGCGCATCGTTGAGCGCTACGATTGAACTAGGTCAACACGTGATATCCACTCTATCAAGTGACGCCAGAATCCTCGTGATCCCGAACACTGCAACATTGCAGAGCCCCAAGGAACACGGGGTCTCAGCGAGATGAAACCGCTTCAGACCTCCCTAGGAGCACTTGGAATGTGCGTAAATGTCCGGTCTGGTGTGACAACATAGGATGTTGTAAAGCCCAGGTGGGTCGAACGTGCCCTGCCCTACTCACCCCAACCACGGGGTGTGAGCTTTCTCCTCACATCGACAAAGAGAGGTTCCACGTGGCTCCCTCAGAGACGAATGACCACATCCTCAGCGCCCTCACCTTGGGTCTGTCGGACCAGGATCATGAAGAGACCTCCGAATGGATCGAAGCCTTCGACGCCTTGGTTGAATCCCAGGGTACGGAGCGTGCCCAGTTCATCATTCGGCGATTGCTGCAACGCGCTGGAGCGAAGAGCATCCAGGTCCCGACCGTCACCACCACTGACTACGTCAACACCATTCCCGTCGACCAGGAACCCGAGTTCCCCGGTGACGAAGAGATCGAACGACGCTACCGCGCGCTGATGCGCTGGAATGCCGCCGTGATGGTGCACCGCGCCCAACGTCCCGAAATCGGCGTGGGCGGGCATATTTCCAGCTTCGCTGGCGTGGCGACGCTCTACGAAGTGGGCATGAACCACTTCTTCCGCGGCCAAGACCACCCCGGCGGTGGCGATCAGGTCTTCTTCCAGGGCCACTCCTCGCCCGGCAACTACGCCCGTGCGTATCTTGAGGGCCGCTTGACCGAAGAGCAGCTCGATGGTTTCCGTCAGGAGAAGACCAAGGGCGAAAACGGCCTCCCCTCATACCCGCACCCCCGGTGCCAGCCGGATTTCTGGCAGTTCCCGACCGTTTCGATGGGCATCGGTCCGCTGAACGCGATTCACCAGGCGCAGTTCAACAAGTACCTGCACAATCGCGGCATCAAGGACACCTCGCAGCAGCACGTCTGGGCCTTCCTCGGCGACGGCGAGATGGACGAGCCGGAGTCGCGCGGCGCACTGCAACTGGCCGCCAATGACAAGCTGGACAACCTGACCTTTGTGGTCAACTGCAACTTGCAGCGCCTCGACGGACCTGTGCGCGGTAACGGCAAGATCGTTCAGGAACTCGAAGCCTTCTTCCGCGGTGCCGGATGGCACGTCATCAAGGTTCTGTGGGGCCGCGAGTGGGACGACCTGCTCCAGAAGGATGAAAACGGCGAGCTCGTTCGCATCATGAACGAAACTCTGGACGGCGATTACCAGACCTATAAGGCCGAATCCGGCGGATTCGTGCGCGAGCACTTCTTCGGCAAGTCCCCCGAGACCAAGGAAATGGTCGCAGACATGTCGGACGAAGAGATTTGGGCCATGAAGCGCGGCGCCCACGATTACCGCAAGGTTTATGCCGCGTATAAGCAGGCCATGGAGACCAAGGGTCGCCCGACCGTCATCTTGGCTCAAGGCATCAAGGGCTACGGCCTGGGCAGCCACTTCGAGGGACGCAACGCGACCCACCAGATGAAGAAGCTGACCCTGGAAGATCTCAAGGTCTTCCGCGATCGTTTGCGCATCCCGATCACCGACGAAGAGCTCGAGAAGGATCTCTACGGTGCGCCGTACTACCACCCCGGTAAGGACGCTCCGGAGATCAAGTACATGTTGGAGCGCCGCAAGGAACTCGGTGGCTTCTTGCCGTACCGAGACGGCTCCCAGCGTGAGCTGGTCCTCCCCTCGGACAAGGCCTACGCCGTCACCAAGAAGGGTTCCGGCAAGCAGATGGCGGCCACCACCATGGCTTTTGTCCGCCTGCTCAAAGACCTCATGCGAGACAAGGAATTCGGTCAGCACGTGGTGCCGATCATTCCCGACGAGGCCCGTACCTTTGGCATGGACTCGTTCTTCCCGTCGCAGAAGATTTACAACCCGAACGGTCAGAACTACCTTTCGGTGGACCGCGAACTCATGCTGGCCTACAAGGAGTCTGCCCAGGGGCAGCTCCTCCACGTCGGCATCAATGAGGCCGGTGCCACGGCTGCCTTCACGGCGGTGGGTTCGTCGTATTCGACACACGGCGTACCGATGATTCCGATCTACATCTTCTACTCGATGTTCGGTTTCCAGCGGACCGGAGATTCCTTCTGGGCCGCCGCCGACCAGCTGACGCGCGGTTTCATTGTGGGTGCCACGGCAGGCCGCACAACGCTCACGGGCGAAGGCCTCCAGCACATGGATGGGCACTCCCCCATCTTGGCCTCGCAGAACCCCGCGGTCATCCACTACGACCCGGCGTATGGCTACGAAATCGGCCACATCGTCAAGCGCGGCCTCGAGCACATGTACGGCACGGGCGACGAAGACCACAACGTCATGTACTACCTCACGGTGTACAACGAGCCCATCATCCAGCCCGCCGAACCTGAGGACCTGGATGTTGAAGGCCTGCTCAAGGGCATGTACTTGCTCAAGCCGGCTGAGGTGGATGGCCCCCGTGCTCAGTTGTTGGCCTCCGGCGTCGGTGTCCCGTGGGCGCTCGAAGCTCAGAAGCTCCTCGCCGAGGACTGGAACGTTTCGGCCGATGTGTGGTCCGTGACGTCCTGGAACGAACTCCGTCGCGATGGTCTGGCCGCCGAGCGTGAATCCATGCTCCACCCGGAGCAGGAGCCCCGCGTTCCGTTCGTGGCTCAGCAGCTCGAAGGCGCCGTCGGCCCTATCGTGGCCACTTCGGACTTCGTCTCTGAGGTTCCGGACCAGATTCGCCAGTTCGTTCCGAACGAGTTCGCGAGCTTGGGTGCGGATGGCTTCGGCTTCTCCGACACCCGTGCCGGTGCCCGTCGCTTCTTCCACATCGATGCCCACTCCATGGTGGTGCGCACGCTTGAAATGCTTGCTCGCCGCGGAGAGGTAGATCAGGATGCTCCTGCGAAGGCCATCGAGAAGTATGACCTCCTCGATGTCAACGCTGGCACCAGCGGAAACGCCGGTGGCGACGCCTAAGTCGTGATCGAGGCGCTGCGGTCGATTCACTCCGATTCGACCGCAGCGCCTTTTTTGCGACGTGACTGATACCTACATTTCTGGAAAGCTGTTGAACGTGTTAGCAATTCTCTGCCCTGGACAGGGCTCCCAAAAACCTGGTTTTCTGACCCCGTGGCTCGATGTCGATGGAGTGCCTGAGCGGTTAAAGGCCCTCGGCACCGCCGCCGACCTCGACCTCATTCATTACGGCACCGAAGCCGACGAAGAAACCATCAAAGATACCGCTATCGCACAGCCCCTCATCGTTGCGGCGGGCATCGTCGTGGGCGAACTCTTGACGGAGCGCGTCCGTGAAGAGCGCGTGCTGTGGGCCGGCCACTCCGTCGGTGAGATCACCGCCGCAGCACTGTCCGGTGTCATGACGCCTGAAGATGCCATGCGCTTCATCAAAGTCCGCGCCTCGGGAATGGCCCGTGCCTCCGCAGCGGAACCCACCGGAATGTCCGCCGTATTGGGCGGCTCCGAGGAAGACGTGCGGCAAGCCATCGAGCAGGCCGGGCTGACCGCGGCCAATTCCAATGGTGGCGGTCAGATTGTGGCCGCTGGATCGATCGAAAATCTGGAGGCATTCGCCGCCAATCCGCCCGCGAAGACGCGAGTTATCCCGTTGAAAGTCGCTGGGGCATTCCATACGTCGTACATGCGCCCCGCAGTAGCCGACCTTCAAGAACTCGCCCACGACCTCTCGACAGACGAACCCGTGACCACCCTTTTGTCGAATAAAGATGGCAAGCCGGTCACGTCAGGCGCGGCCGCTACACAGAGCCTGGTTGACCAGGTGACCCGCCCGGTCCGGTGGGATCTTTGCATGCAGACCATGCAGGAATCCGGAGTGGATCGGTTGATTGAGCTGACCCCCGCCGGCACATTGGTCGGCCTCGCAAAGCGCGGCATGAAGGGCGTTCCCGGAACGGCGCTCAACACTCCCGATCAGCTGGACGAGCTGTTCGAAAAGTAGCTCGAACCTACTGGAAAGAGAGCATCGTGGTTACCCTCAAGACGACCCCTGTTCAGAAATACACCAGAATCCTCGGCGTCGGCGAGGCGCGACCCGACGTCGTCGTCACGAATGACGACGTCTGCCAGTGGATTGATTCCTCGGACGAATGGATTCGCACGCGCACCGGCATCTCCACACGGCGCCGGGCCGGTGCGGACACCTCCGTTTTCGACCTGGCCCTGGAGGCCGCTCAGGATGCGATGTCTCGTGCGGGAGTCTCTGGGGAACAGATCGACACCGTGTTGGTTTCGACGGTCTCCCACCCCTACGCGACGCCCTCACTCGCCACGAAATTGGCTGACGCCATCGGTGCCACTCCGGCCCCGGCCTACGACATTTCGGCCGCTTGCGCCGGCTACTGCTACGGGATCGCTCAGGCAGATGCTCTGGTCAAAGCCGGAACGGCGGGCATGGTATTGGTCGTTGGAGCCGAGAAGCTTTCGGACTTCATCGACAACTCCGAGCGAAGCATCTCATTCCTCTTGGGCGACGGCGCAGGTGCGGCCGTGGTGGGTCCGTCGGATCACCCCGGCATTTCACCCACGGTGTGGGGTTCGGATGGTTCAAAATGGGAAACCATTAATATGAGCCATTCAATGCTCGAGGTGAGGAACAGGGATTGGGCACACGAGCCCGTCACTGCCGAGGATAAGATCTGGCCGACCCTGTACCAGGACGGTCCCTCCGTTTTCCGTTGGGCGGTGTGGGAAATGGCCAAAGTCGCCCAAGAGGCCTTGGAATCTGCCGGTATTTCTTCCGAGGACTTAGGTGCATTTATCCCTCATCAGGCGAATATGCGGATCATCGATCAAATGGTCAAGACCCTCAAAATTCCGGAGCATGTTGCCGTCGCACGAGATATTGCCGAGATGGGCAACACCTCCGCGGCGTCCATCCCCCTGGCCACGTGCCGCCTCTTGAAGGAGCAACCCGAATTGTCAGGCAAGCCCGCCCTGCAGATCGGTTTTGGCGCGGGGTTGGTTTTCGCCGCTCAGGTCATCATCCTGCCCTGACTGATCACATCACTATCCCCTGCAGCGAAATTGCAGCGTGTGGAATGGCCGAGCTACCGGCGCGTTCGGCCTCGAAACGATAAAGTAGGGGTTAGTTCATGCCCGTTGGCACGGGATGCTTCGGTTTTACATGACCGCATGACAACGCATGCATCGTTGACTCGATGTGTGTTCACACAAAAAAGGAGAACATCATGGCTGATAAAAACGAGATCCTCTCCGGCCTCGCCGAAATCGTCAACGAGGAGACCGGCGTGGAAACCGCCGACGTTCAGCTCGAGAAGTCCTTCACCGAGGACCTCGACATCGACTCGATCTCGATGATGACCATCGTCGTCAACGCCGAGGAAAAGTTCGGCGTGACCATCCCGGACGAAGAGGTCAAGAACCTCACCACCGTGGGTGAAGCGGTCGATTTCATCGCTAACGCTTCCGAGTAGTCGTTGTGTGGGCGCGGTACTAAGGTGCCGCGCCCTGGCTTCTCCCCAACTGTTCCCTTTCGCCCACCTATAGGATGTCCGACGCGGACTGAGCCCATCGACGTGGGCGGAATCAAGAAAGACGTGAGATGAGTCAGAAAGTTGTAGTCACCGGATTGGGCGCATTCAGCCCCATCGGCGGCACCGTATCCGAGACGTGGGACAATGCACTCCAAGGCGTTTCCGGCGTCACGACCCTTACGGACGATTGGGTCGCCGAGTACGACCTCCCCGTATACATTGCCGGACGTGCAGGACAGTCCGTCGAAGATTCCGAATTCATCTCCAAGGTCGAGACCAAGCGGCTCGACCCCTCGGGGCAATTCGCCGTGATCGCCGCTCGCGAGGCATGGAAGGATGCCGGATTCACCGCCGACGACGCCGACGCCGCGGAGGAACTTGATCCCGATCGCCTCGCCGTTTCTTTTGGCACCGGCATTGGCGGCGTCTGGACGTTGCTCAATAGCTGGGACACCCTTCGTGAACGGGGCCCCCGCCGCATTCTGCCGATGACCGTTCCCATGTTGATGCCGAATGGCTCCGCGGCCGCGATCTCTCTGAACCATAAGGCACGTGCGACCGCCCAGACCGTGGTTTCGGCCTGCGCCTCGAGCACCGAATCGTTGCACGCCGGATTGGACTTGATCCGCAGCGGTAAAGCTGACGTCGTCATCGCCGGAGGTACCGAATCGGCGATTCACCCGATGACCCTCGCTTCGTTTGCCAAAATGCAAGCCTTGTCTAAGCGCAACGACGACCCCGAAGCGGCGTCACGCCCCTACGATGTCGACCGTGACGGCTTCGTCATGGGTGAGGGCGCTGCGGCACTGATCCTCGAGTCTGAGGAGCATGCTAAGGCGCGCGGCGCGCGGGTCTACGCGGAACTCGCCGGATCTGGGGTGTCTTCCGACGCCCATCACATCACCGCCAATGATCCGGAGGGCATCGGCGCCGCCCGAAGCATCCGCGAAGCGTTGACCGCCGGTGACATCGCGGTCGAGGACGTGGTGCACGTCAATGCACACGCGACGTCGACCCCCGTCGGTGATCCGGCCGAGGCTATCGCGCTTCGGGTGGCCTTTGGCGATCACACGGATAATATTGCTGTTTCGGCGACGAAATCGATGACGGGCCACCTTCTCGGTGCCGCCGGTGCATTGGAAGCCGTGATGACCGTTCTATCCGTGTACGACCGCAAGGCTCCGGCCACGATCAACCTCGAGAATAAGGACTCGGAGATCGACTTGGACGTCGTCACGGAGGCTCGCGAGTTGCCCTCGGGCGACATCGTGGCTTTGTCCAATTCCTTCGGTTTCGGCGGACATAACGCCGTCGTGGCTTTCCGGAGCGTCAACTAGGTCTTGAGCTCCCAGCGAGGTCGCCCGGAAGGGGACCACGCAAAAGGGCCCCATCAGTCATGGAACTGATGGGGCCCTTTTGCTATCTGGATTCGATGCTAGCCAACGCGGTGCAGGTATCGCACATTGCTTGGCTCGATGGCACGCTCACGAAGCGGCTCAAGTTCGGTGTCCCAGGCTTCGCCCAACGCGAGAGCAAATTGGCGGAGTAGAACCTCGGGGTTTCCTTGAGAAAACTCATAGGCGTACCGCACACGGTCCTCCGTAATGACCGTATTGCCCAGGGAGTCGGTCATTCCGTAGAAGATACCCAGTTGAGGGGTGTAAGCCCATCGCCCCGCATCTGAGCCGCTGCTCGCTTCTTCGGTCACTTCGAAACGCAAGGACTTGAGTCGTTGCAAAGCGGAGGCGATCAGGGCGCCTGTGCCTTGAGGGCCTTCCCACTCCATGGTGGTTCGAAGTTGTCCCGGCAGGGCCTCCTGCGGGTACCACTCAAGATCCGCTGACCGGCCGGCCACGGATTCCAGCGCCCAGCGGATGTGTGGGCACAATGCACTCGGGGTTGCGTGTACGTGCAAAACCCCTCGGGTTGACGTCGTATTCACCTTAGGCTCCCATGTCATCGACAGATACGTCTTCCCCTACGACCTGACGACGGTGAACCAAGAACGGGTCAACGATTAGTATTGTGCCCGATATTTTGCGCGAGGCATAGACCCGGAGAGCCGTGGATCATCGGTGGGCTTTCTGTGAATTCCCTGGATCCCCTTACGCTCGCGGGTGCGCCTGACGGTACGTCTTTTGAAGCCGGTCCACGGAAACGTGCGTGTAAATCTGCGTTGTGGCCAGGGTTGAATGCCCAAGCATTTCTTGGACTGCACGGATATCAGCGCCGCCATCGACCATGTGAGTGGCCGCTGTATGGCGGAAAATGTGGGCCCCGGTGGCGCCTGCGCTGGTGGCTCGGCTCAGCAGCGCGTTGAGATCATCCCGAATTTGTCGTGCTCCAGCGCGCTTGCCGCGGACGCCGATGAAGAGGGCATTCTCGGCGGAATGGACCCATTGGATGCGCCCGCGGCGTATCCAATGGTCGATCGCCGACATTGCCGGGATTCCTACGGGGATAGTCCGTTGTTTATTGCCTTTACCTGTAACGGTGATAGTCCTGCGTTCGGTGTTGATGTCACCCAGATTGAGTCCACAGAGTTCTGCAATGCGCACCCCGGAGCCGTACAGCAGCTCGACGACGGCACGGTTTCTCAAGGCTCGTACGTCCTCGGGGTTCTCGAGGATGTCGCTCTCGACGAGTTCGAGAAGCTGTGTGATGTCCTGAGTGCTCAGCACTTTGGGAAGGGTACGATGCCCTTTCGGAGATTGGATTCTGAGGGCGGGGTTCGTGTCGATTTTTCCCCTGCCGTGAGCCCAGGCGTAGAACGTGCGGGCACTGGACGCCTTTCGTGACAAGGTCGTTCTGGCTTCGCGACGTTCAAATCCCCAACCGAGCCATTCGCGGAGGTGCTCGAGTTCGAGCTCCCAAGGCGAGGTCAGGCCTACCTTTTGGGCGAAGCGGAAGAGCTCCAGCAAGTCTGATGTGTAGGCCCGAAGGGTTTCCGGGGAACGCGCCTTCTCATAGCGAAGGTATTCTTCGAACTCGCCGAGGGCTTGGGTGAACGTTTCTCCCAGTTCATGGTTGTCTTGTGAATTTGCGGTGCTCACGGCGTCGTCTCCATCGTGGGAGTTCTCAGATCGGACGCCCACCTTGTGATGAGCGTGAGAACAGCGCCCAGGCGGAATCGACTCGGCACGCGCACGCTCAATCCGGCGGCGACCAGTGGTGCTGCCGTGACGTCCCCGACGGCAAAAAGTGCCGTTTTTCCTGTCCGGGTTGCCCTCTGGATCTGGGCTCGGTCTGTCTCGCTCATCAACGCTAACCATTCTTCACTGCCGCTGGCCGAGGTGAAGAGAACCCCAATGGCACCGCCGTGTGCGGCCGCCCGGATGCTGTTCAGCAACGGCTCGGAGTCAGAGGGCGGGTCAGACCTGTAGGTCACAATGGGTTCGCTCTTGCCACCCCGTGATTCGATGAGCTCGTCGAGGCCATCAGAACCTGTTCCATGGTGCTGGACGACGACGGTCCGGCCTTCCAAAGACAATGTCGAAAGGTACCGCCCAACGTCCGCAGCCGTCTCTTCGTGAGACACCCACTCGACGGGAATCTTTTCGCCCCGCAAGGCGCCGAGGGCCTTGGCCCCGCGGGCCACAATTCTCGCCCCTCTCAGCGTTTCGCGGAGCTCCGTTCCACAACCCTCCGCATCCGCCGCCGAGAGCCATCCACGAAGCCCTCTGCCGGTGGTGACGACTACGAAGTCCGGTGAACTCTCGATGATGTGGCGAGTCGTGGCCATGAGCCGAGGATCGTCTTCAACCGGGGTCGTGAGCAACGCAGGACAATGCTCCACGCGCACTCCTTTGCGCTGGAGGGCGCCCTCGATCTCGGTTGCTTTACGTTGGGCAGTCACGAAGACGCAGGGCTCATTCGTCACGTCCGACATCGCGGCACCTCCTCATACGTTGTGAGGGTCCTTATCGAGACCCTCGGATTTCCCTACTGTACCCGGGGGCTTCTCCCCTGGTGGATTGGTTGCGTTACGCGTCATGCGCGGCCACCTGTCGACATCTTCCACAAACCGTCACGGCATTCGGCCAAGTCACGCTGCTCCAGTTGAGCTAGTGTGGCGAGGACGTCGCGGATGGGTAACCCGGCGGAGCTACAAAGCCTCTCAGGCGGTACGGGATGACGAGCTGGCAGTGCTTCTCTCACCAACACCTGCATCTGGGTCAGGGCCAATTCGGTCTCCACATTGTCTCGAGGCGGCGCCTTCGTTGTATGTCTGGAGCCCTTTCCTCGGTGTTCACCACTGGGTAGCAGGTTCAGCAGGTCATCACTGGAAGTCACGAGTTCTACCGGTGCTTCGGAAACCAATCGATGGCATCCCGCCGACTGCGCGCTGAACACCGGACCCGGAACCACACCGACCGTGCGGCCCATCTCCAAGGCATGACGGGCGGTGTTGAGGGCACCCGATCGAAGCCTTGCCTCGACCACGAGAGTCACCGCCGACAGGGCCGCGATCAGTCGATTGCGTTGCAGGAATCGGTGACGCATGGGACTCGAACCTGGATTCAGCTCTGTCAGAATCAACCCTGACCTCTCGATGTCCCGCAGGAGTTCTTCGTGAGCCCGTGGATAGGTTCGGTCGATTCCACACGCGAGGAACGCGACCGTTGAAGGCGCCCCCGTCCCCGTGGCTAGTGCTGTTCGGTGCGCGACGGCGTCGATACCGAAAGCGGCACCAGACAATATGCCGTAGCCTTCCGCGGCCACCGCGCTCACCAAATGACCCGTGACTTCGTGACCGTAATTGGTGGAATCTCGGCATCCAACGACGGCGAGTTGCGTGTCCACCGGCGTGGAGAGGCCGGCCCTGTCTCCCCGCCCCCAGAGACCGATCGGTGCCCTCTCCCCTATATGCGCCAAAGCTTCGGGCCAATCCTCGTCCTCCGGTACGGCGAGCCAGGATCCTCTATCGCTCAAAGTTCGTTCCATGGACAAGGGGCTTCGTAGGGGTTGTCGTTGACGCCATCGGTGCAGAGTCTTCCGTAAAGACTCCTCGTCCATTCGTTCGGAAAGTTCAGGACGCTCTTCCCTCACGACATCCAGTTCACCGGAAGATGGAGCTCGGCCCGCCACGATCTCGTAAGCTTTCACGGGGCCGAGCACATGGATTAGCGCCATGCCCAAGTGATCTTGGGGTTCGAGGAAGTGCATTAGCTGGATTCGGGCGCTTCGAACGTCTTCAGCGGCCATCCGTGTCGATTCCCGCGTCATGCAGAACACCCCACTCCGGTCCGCAGGCCAATGGCCGCGTCGATATGCTCTTGTCGTGGCGACTCGGCGTCGTCGAGATCGGCCAACGTCCAGGCGACCCGTTCAATACGGTGACACCCACGCAGTGAAATCTGACCACGTTCCTGCAGTCTGCGCAGCCCGCCGAGGACGCTCGCCGGTAACCGAAGTTCATTCCGCAGTTGGCTTCCCCGAACTTCGGCGTTACACGATAGGCCCCACCGGGCGAGTCGTTCCCGTGCCCGAGCACGCGCATGAGCAACCCTGCCTGCAACAATGTCCGAAGTTTCCGGGACCTGCCCCTGCGAGATCTCGGCCCACGAAAGCTTCGGCACCCGCAACTGAAGATCGATGCGATCCATCAGTGGCCCCGACAGGCGACCTAAATATGAACGCTTTTCCCGAGGTGCGCACGAACAGACTTCTCCGACGCTCAGAGAGCGACCACAAGGGCACGGATTAGCGGCCAACACGAGCTGAAATCGAGCGGGATACTTCGCGCTCCCTTGAGCCCGATTCAGAGTGATCCACCCGGACTCGAGGGGCTGACGCAGAGCATCGAGTACCCCTCGGCGAAACTCGGGCGCCTCGTCGAGGAAGAGGACGCCATGGTGAGCACGAGAAATCGCGCCCGGCCGAGGTAATCCACTCCCGCCGCCCACGATCGCCGACGCCGAAGACGTATGGTGTGGTGCCTCCCATGGAGGCTCGGTCATCAGTTGATTCAATCGGACGTCCGGAACACCCACCGAATGAATCGACGTCACCTCCTGAGAAGCCGATTCGTCCAAGGCCGGCAAGATGCTCGGCAGTCGTTCCGCCAACATCGTTTTTCCCGAGCCCGGAGGTCCGAACATCGCGAGGTGATGACCCCCGGCGGCTGCAATCTCCAAGGCCCAACGGCCCTGTTCTTGACCCAGCACATCACACAAATCGGGGCGTGCCCTGGCCTTTTGTACCGCCGGCTCCAGGACGCGCCGATGAGCCGGCCACCGAAGACGCGCATCCTCCGCACCACACCAACGCAATACATCCGCCAAGGCATCGAACCCATGGACCTCGGCCCCATGCACCAACTCCGCTTCGGCACGGTTTTCACGGGCCACCACCACGACTCGATGCCCAGCCGCCACCGCTGCGCTGACCGCCGGATACACGCCCTGAACCGGACGCAACGACCCATCCAACCCCGTCTCGGCGAGAAAGACGCACCGATCCGTCGGACGCGCTTGACCGGCCGCCTGAATCGCCGCCACCACGATCGCCAGGTCAAAAGCAGTACCCGCTTTCGGGAGACCTGCGGGTGAAAGGTTGACCGTCAGTTTTCGCGGCACGAGGGGTACACCTGAATTCTTCGCGGCCGAGCGGATACGTTCCCTCGACTCTTTCAACGACGAATCCGGCAAACCCAGCAATACGAAAGCCGGCAGAGTCTGCCCGATATCCGCTTCAACCTCGACCACGTGACCCGACAACCCCAACAACGCCACCGTGAACGTCCTGGCATACCCCATCAGAGCACCCCCACCAGGTGCTCCACCGAGAACCTCCGCTGATCACCAACGATCGCGATCACATCGACACGCACGCGCTCCCGGTCGGTCCCCGTTGCCGCGCACCACGCACCCGCCAAGCGACCCAGCCGCGCGGCCTTTGACACATCCACAGCCTCAAAAGGATGCCCAAATCGCAGACTCGAGCGCGTCTTGACCTCACACACCACAAACTGCTCACCCTGAACGGCGATGATGTCGATCTCGCCACGCACGGTCGAGCACCCGGGACGCGGTCTCCAGTTGCGTTCCAGGACCTCCCAACCCAACGAACACAACAAGGACGAGGCGATCTCCTCGCCCCACAAGCCAAGACTGATCCGAGAATTGCTACAACGATTCATGCCCCACAAGATGCACCATTCCGACTCGGTGCACGGTGACGCACGGGCAATTTGGGCATTATTTGTGGATAAGCACCGTAACTCCCCCAAACGAGGTCATCAGTGGACGGCGCCTAAGTTCCGGGTCGCAACTCCCGGGTCCGTAACGCCGCCCGGATCTGTGCTTCCGAAGCCCCCAAGGACCACGACAACCGATGCTCCGCGCAAGGCCCGCACCGAAGAATTCCGTCCCGATGCGACGACGAACCGTACCCCTTATTCCGATCCCACGCATACATCGGATGGTCCTCCGACAACTCGACCATGACGTCGTCGCGCTCTACCTTCGCGACCACACTGGCCGCGGAAATGGACGCACACCGAAAATCGCCTTTGACCTGCATCGTCACCGGCAAATCCCACACGTCGTTCTCAGAGCGGTGGCGAGCCAACGGATCTGGTTCCAGCGCGGACAATAGGTCCCTAGCACGTGTCAGCCAGTCGTCACGGCCATCCAACAAGACCGCGGATGCCAATATCGTGCTTCGCCCAACTCGCGAACACAGTTGATCCATGGCTCTCATCCCGGCCAAGCGCAACGCTTGCGTGATCCCCAACTCGTCAATCTCCTGGGGCGTCGAGCTACCGGTAGCGGCCACCACCCAGTCGAGGATCTTGGGGACCATATTCCGACGTCGGGCCGGACTCAGAGCTTTACTGTCCGTCAGACCTTCCACGGCCAAGGCAAGTCCCGGAGGTACCCACGTCGCGCCGACGGTTACCGGTCCCGCCAATGCTCCCCGGCCAACCTCATCCATGCCAACGACTCCGGCATAGCCGTGTTCGAGCAACTCTTGCTCCACGGCAAGGTCCGGCCCCCGGTCCAAGGTAGGCTCTTGCGAACCCGAGGGCATTACTTATCGCTGTTCGTTGCTTTGGGACCGGGAATGTCGCTGAAGACGTTGTCGGCGGAATCTAGCCACGTCCAACGGCTAATGGGCCACGCGGTAACGAACGCGCGTCCTTCAATATCGTCGCGCTTGACGAATTCCGTACCTTGCTGAATGTGATACCGCGAGTCAGCCGAGGCGTTACGGTGGTCACCCATCACGAAGTATTCGCCCTCCGGGACGGTGACATCGAAAGGAAAATCTGAGGGCTTGGCGCCGGGATAGAGGTACGAGGATTCATCAATAGCCTTGCCATTGACCTGAACCTTGCCGTCGGCGGAGCAGCACGTCACGTGGTCGCCGCCCTTACCAATCACGCGCTTGATGAGGTAATTCTGCGAGGAATCCGGCAGGACGCCCACAAACGAGAGAGCATCACGAATCGGGTTAGACGACGTATTCGACTGATTCTCAGGAATCCAGTGCTGGCTATCCTTGAACACCACAATGTCGCCACGATCCGGGTCGGAAAGGTAGTTACCGGCGACATTCACGAAAATTCGATCGTTGAGTTCCAGCGTGTTCTCCATGGAACCGGACGGAATATAAAATCCGCGGATCAGGAACGTCTTGACGATGAAAGCAATGATGAGGGCGTAGAAGATGACCAGCAGGATCTCTTTAATCTTCGGCCAGAGTCCCTCTGGCTCCTGCTTCTTGTCACGTCGAGCTGCTCGACGGGCAGTGCGAGATTCTTCGACCGTCGATCCACCCAAGGAGTCGTCGGCGGAGGCGTTCTGATCAGATGCCATGGGGTGTCCTTTTCTCACAAGCTCAGGTCTCAGCCAAGTCTACTGGCGTCGGCGTCCGTCATCGGCGAATTCGGGTCACGGAATCGAGCGGCCACAACACGGCGACGGGGCGACCCACGATCTTATCGGTACGAATCAGGCCCCCACCGGGTGCGCCGAGCAGCGACCTGGAGTCCCGCGATTCGGAACGGTGATCGCCCATGACCCACATGCGGCCTTCGGGAACGACGACGTCGAATGGTGTCGTCGACGGTGCGTCGCCCGGCATGATGTACGGCTCGTCGAGAGGTTTTCCGTTGACGGTGACCTTCCCATCGGCGGCGCAGCAGTGCACGTGATCCCCGGCGACGCCGATCACGCGTTTCACGTAAATATCGTCACGCTGAGTCATTCCGACCCACGCGCCAACTTCCGAGGCCAAGCGAGTCAACGCGTTCGCCCCAGAATCGTAGGGAGCCAACGACCCCGAACCATCGAAGACCACAATGTCCCCGCGCTGAGGCTCGCCGGCGTCCAAGCGCCACACGGCAACTCGATTGCCGCCCTTCAAGGTCGGTTCCATCGACCCCGAAGGGATGTAAAACACATCCAGGACAAATCCACGGATGCACACTATGACGACGACGGCAATCGACAACGCCACCACGACCAAGCGCCGGTTCCCCGAGAGGAACCGGCGCTTGGCGGCGTGGGCCGAGGTATCGGCCAAAGTCATGATGACGAAAGACCTTACTTGGTCTCGCGCTTCTCACGGATACGAGCTGCCTTACCGTGGCGGTCACGCATGTAGTACAGCTTGGCGCGACGAACGTCACCGCGCGTCAAAACCTCGATCTTGTCGAAAATCGGGGAGTGCAGGGGGAACGTACGCTCCACACCGACGCCGAAGGAAACCTTGCGGACGGTGAAGGTCTCGCGCACGCCGGCACCCTGACGGCCGACGACGTAGCCACGGAAAACCTGAACACGGGAGCGATTGCCCTCAGTAATGTTCACGTGAACATCGAGGGTGTCGCCCGGGCCGAATTCCGGGATATCCGTGCGGAGGTTTTTCTGGTCAATGAAATCCAGAGTCTGCATGAGATTATTCTCCTCAGCCAATGCCGCAGGCCACCAACTGATTGATACGACGGAGGCTTCCTCGCCCTAAGCGAGAATGCTTCCGAAGAAATGTTTCACCTCATCACGATTGGTGCTGAGGTGCCGTCTTCCGTATGGTCGCTCTTCCCCCTGCGGCAGGGGCGTGCCCGGAGACGGCGCGATCCCCTATTCTGCCACACCGCACTGATCAGTTCCACGGAGGAACGCGGGGTAAATGAACTACTCGGTGTTGTCCTCATCACTGTGTGCGGTCACGTCACGCAGCACCGCCTGGTCCTTCCGGTCCAACGAGGACTCTGGCAGCCCCTCGATGAGATCTGGACGACGTCGTGCGGTCCGTTCTAATTGCCAATCACGACGAGCCCGCGCGATGACGGCGTGATGACCCGATAGGAGGACCTCCGGAACGGGCCGGTCCCGCCATACAGATGGCTTGGTGTAGACGGGGTATTCCAGCAATCCGTCGGAATGGGACTCTTCAACCAAAGACTCGGGATTACCAATCACGCCGGGCAGGAGGCGAGCGGTGGCCTCGATCATCGCCATCACCGCGACCTCTCCCCCGTTCAACACGTAGTCCCCCAGGCTGACCGGCAGCACTCGAAAGCGATCCGCGGCCCACTCGAGAACCCGCTCGTCGATGCCTTCGTACCGGCCACAAGCGAAAACGATGTGCCGTTCCGTAGCAAATTCTTCAGCCGTGCGTTGCGTAAAGACGTGTCCGGCCGGGGACGGAACGACCAAGAGAGGGCTATCGTTGACGTCCAAAATGCTGAACATTTCGGCGTCGTCGCCGTCGGGAAGCAGGGATTCCAGCGCCTGCGCCCAAGGTTCGGCCTTCATGACCATGCCCGCTCCGCCACCGTACGGGGTGTCGTCAACGGTTCGATGACGATCAGTCGTGAAATCGCGAAGATCGCTGATCGTTAGGTCCAGCAAGCCTGCGCGGCGGGCCTTGCCAATCAGGGAGAGCTCGAGCGGCTGGAGGTATTCGGGAAAAATGGAGATGACGTCGTAGCGAGGAGTCATTGCGCCGCCTCGTCATCCTCGTCGTCCGAATTTACGGTGAGGAGCCCGGGCGGCGGACACAACACGACAAAGCCCTGCTCCAGGTCGACGTCCGGGACAATCTCTTCCACAAACGGGATCAGCGCTTCGGTGCCATCGTGAAGGGTGACGGTGAGGAGGTCCTGGGTGGGCATGGTCTGGAGACCTGCGACGGTTCCCACCGGCTCCGTCAGTTCCGTTTCATCAGGCGAGGAGACAACGTAGACGTCCAGCCCTTCGAGTTCGTGCTCGTAGTAACCCTCAGTCGAATCTTCCTCGGTGTCGGTATCCAGCACCAAACGGTGCTCCCGAAGAGCTTCCGCGTCATTGCGGGTGCGCACTTCCCGGAAGCCCAGCACCATGATGGACTTATTCCACCGTGCGCTCGAAATGGTCACGGTACCGTGAGGCGCCAAGGGATGCGGCGGCTCCAAGACGAATTCTGCGCCCTTGGCCATGCGGGCCTCCGGGCTATCCGTGTACAGCTGAACCGTGACCTCCCCCTTGATCCCGTGGGGTTTGCCGATACGCGCAACCTGCACCTTCACAGCGGTGGTCTCCTTCACTTCGGTGGCCAGATCGCCACGGTGTACTCCACGGAAATATAACAGGCCCGCGTCCACCACAAAGGTGAACGCGGGCCCATCGTCACGGCATAATGCCGTTCATGTTATGAGTGACGCCTGTCGGTATCGACGACGTCCACCCGAACCTGTTCTCCGTCGGCCAGAGCATTAATCACGGTACGCACCGACTTTGCGGTACGACCGCCCCGGCCGATGACGCGACCTAGATCCTCAGGATGGGTGCGGACCTCAAGGGTCTGCCCTCTCCTGCCGGATCGGGAACGAACATCGACATCTTCGGGGTGATCAACAATCCCCTGGACGAGGTGCTTCAAGGCTTCGGACAACATGATTATTCGGCAGACTCTTCGGCGGCCTCGGCCTTGTCCTCAGACTCCTGAGCCTCTTCAGCCTTGGCGTCACCCTTCTTGGTGATCGCCTCGGTGATGATCACGGAGTCCTTTTCCGGGACCTGGAACTCAGGCTTGCTCTCAACCGGCTTAACGGTCGATTCAGCAGCGCCCTCGCCCTTGAACTTGGCCCAGTCGCCGGTCAGCTTCAACAACGCGAGCACCTGTTCGGTCGGCTGAGCGCCGACGGACAGCCAGTACTGCGCACGCTCGGAATCGATCTGAACCAACGAGGGGTTTTCGGTCGGCTGGTAGATGCCGATCTCCTCGATGGCACGACCATCTCGCTTGGTACGGGAATCGGCCACGACCACGCGGTAACGCGGATCGCGGATTTTGCCCAAACGCTTCAAACGAATCTTAACAGCCACTTGTGTGGACTCTCCTGTATCTATACAAGGTCGGATCCAGACGCACACCCGTGGGGCGGGGTTGTCGTGCAAGATCCTGCGAACCTAATGTCACACGGTGAGAGGGGCCGCGCGCATTGAGTACCCGTCAAGTATGCCAGACGTGTCCAGGCATGACCAGCACGTCAACCTTCCCGGCGTGGTCGTCTGCATCACGTGGGAGGCCTACTCCAGATCGGCTAGTCCGGTACGCAGGGCAAAGATCACGGCCTGCACCCGGTCTCGACTTCCGGTTTTGGCGAATACCCGAGATACGTGGGTTTTGACGGTAGCCAAACCGAGGAAGAGTTCGGCAGCAATTTCGGTATTAGACTTACCCTGAGCCATCAGCACCAGCACTTCTTTCTCCCGCTCCGACAACTCGTCCAAAGCCCGCGCCTGGTCGGGAGAAATTTCCTCGTCACGCGCAGTTCCACGGTTTCCTGGACCCGCGCTGTGTGCCCCGTCCCCGGAGCGGAACGAATCCGGCTCCACGAAACGTCGGATCAACGGAAGCGTGACTTCCGGGCTCAAGAGTGCATGTCCGTCGGCCACTGCCTCAATCGCGGCCACGAGGTCTTCCGCGCTGGCCGTTTTCAGCAAGAATCCGCTTGCTCCGGCTTGGAGGGCACCAAAGAGGTAATCCGACCGATCAAAGGTCGTCAACATGATGACCTGCCCGAGGCCCTCGGCGACGACGGCGCGAGTCGCCTCGAGACCACTCATTCCCGGCATCTGAATGTCCATGAGCACGATGTCGGCGGGATCGGCCCGCAGCTGTTCCAAGGCCGACATTCCGTTGGCGGCCGAACCCACGACCTCGATCCCCGGTTCGACCGATAGGACCAACGAAAATCCCGACCTGACCAGTTCTTGGTCGTCGACGAGAAATACCCGCAACGGCTGTTTCATTCGGAGTCCTCTCCACTGCTCCATGAAACGGGCCAGGGAATAGTCCATGAGATAGTCCACCCAGCCGTTTCACTCGACGGTCCATACTGGATGTGGCCTCCCCACCGTGTGACCCGTTCTTCAATGCCCCGAATCCCTGCGCCACTACTGGAAACCAGGCGTTCTGAGGTTGCGGCTCGCGCCGGTCCGGCGTCGAGAATCTGCACTTCGAGTTCCTGCGTGGTGCGGCGGGACTTCACGGCCAGTTTGGCCTCCCGAGAGATGGAATGCTTCAGCACGTTGTTCAGGGCCTCCTGAATCATCAGATAGAGGCCTCTCCTCACTTCTGCGGACGGATGTTCGGCCAATTCATCGAAGACCAATCCGTTGTCACCGCTAATCCACAATCGCGTCGTGAGGCCCAGCTCTTCAAAATGTTCGAGCAAGGCCGGAAGATCTCGGAAAGCTTCCGGACCTACTTCGTTCTCCTCGTCTTCGGCACGAAGCACCCGCAGGACGGTCTGGAGTTCGCCGATGCCTTTCTTAGTGCTGGATTCGATGGCCTGTAAGGATTCCTTCACGAGGCTCGTCTGCTCCTCGTTTAATATCACTCGATCCCCCACGACCGAGCGTTCCACGATTCTCCTGACGCCTCCGGCTTGGAGGCCCACCCCGGTAAAATGATGGCCCACGGAATCGTGAAGGTCACGGGCCAACCTCAATCGATCTTCGACAATCGCCTGTCGCGTTAGCATCCGTGTTTGGCTTTCGATGGTGCGCGTCTGTTCGGCCAGGCGGGAGCGTCTCAGTGCGCCCTTCCAGGAACTTCTACCGAAAAGGGCTGCGCCACACAGATATGCGACGTTCACGAGCGCCGAGAACATGGCGTAGGCGATCACCGGATCGAGCGGCCCTTGCGTGTCGTCAAGTTTGATTCGCAGGCCGGTTTCATACGTGGATTGGAGCATCCAGGGCACCGCAATCAGGGCTAGGAAGCCGACCACCACCAAACCGACGACGATCCACGTACGGCGACGATGCGGCGCCCAGGCCACCGCCGTGTAGATGGCGGAAAAGTAGCACGCCTGAAATATCCATGATGTCGCCACGGCGGGCGAGAGGGTAGACAGCCCCAGAAAGAGAACGGTGGCCACCATCAATGTGACCAGCGGAAATCTTCGTCGGAAGAGAAGGCCGAGAGGCATGAGAACCGCCGCACCGTAATCGACCGGCGAATAGGTGCTCTCGCCTAGCGGACCGCCAAACGACTGCATGAGGCCCGTCAGCAGGAAACTCAAGACGGCCAAAACCACTGCCAGCAGAACGTCGGCCCGTTGCGATCTCTTTCCCGGGCGTGGGCGTATCCATTCGGGGGCTTCTGGATCGTTGAGCCACCCGTTGAGGGCCGCGAGTTTCGGGTGGTGAGCCACGCCTATCGCTTACGACGTAGCAGCCACGCACCAATACCGACGCCGGTTGCGGCGGCTAAGGCCCATCCGCTTCGGCGCGCCGTGGCCCCGAGCTCCTGGGCCGCGTGGAGGGCCGCGCGGCCGTCGTCGAGGTTCAGGGCACGGCCGTGCGCTTCCACCCGTTCGTAATCTGGCTGATCGGCCATGGCCTTACGACCGTCGATGATCTTTGCGGGCATATCGGTGAGCCCCAAGAGTTGGAGGACGGACTCGGGAGCAAAACGTCCGTGATCGTCCGCTGCGTATCGCGAAAGGCGGCGTGCACCGACGTCATCCAGCCCGAAGGCTTCCGTCAGGTTCTTCACCGCTTGAGTCCGAGCGGCGTCGCGGACCTCACGCTCCTCCTGGCCGGCGATTTCGGATTGCAGTGCACCGGCCGGGGAATTTGTGGGATAGGTGAACACCGCGCCTCGGACAGGACCCCACGCCAAGGTCACAGGGTCCCCGACGGTGGGGCAGAATGTCGCGGCACGATGCTCACCGTCGGTGTCGAGTACGACGGCTCGGTGCGGAAGTTCGTCGACGATCGATAGGAGATCCTCGTAACGTTCCGAGGTCACGATCACCCAGCGGTCGCCCGCGCTGGCACGCTCAATCCATCCCTCGGGCTTCGACTGAACGATGGCACGCTGCACCTGCCGGTGGCTTGCTTCGAACATGGCGACGGCGCTTGGCGCACCCGTTATGCCGTCGCCCGTTTGCCATGAGGCGTATTCCAGACCTGGGAAGGCCAGAATGGTTTCCATGAACTCACCGAGTTCGCCGCCCAGGCTAAGCTCGCCGTTTTCGTCTGCCCTGGCCACGTGGGTGATCTCGTCGCGGATATGTACCGGCACCATCAGCCGTAAGTTGTGATCGCCGACCGTATAGAGGGCTGGCACCGACTGTTCACGAATCACCGCAAGTATGCGCTCACGCTCGGCGTCAACACCGCTGCCCGTCACGACGACGCCACCCTCAGACGTCTCCCGAAGCTGGCGGTGAAGATCCAAACGAACGGGGACCCACTGCCAGGAGATGCCTCCGGGTTCAGGCGTTGGGTGGGTGGGACGCTGTTCCGTCACGAAATTCCCCTTTCGCAGTGGTCGGTCTGTCTATTCCTCACGCTACTCGTGTTCTCCTCACGTGAGGTGAGGATGCGAATGATGTGGATGGTCGGTTCAGCCGTGTGAGCTGAGCTCGATGACCGCGTCCGTCCCCCGGACGTCATGTGCCTGGCGCAATCGGTCCGAGAACCCGGGGCTCAAGAATCCGTCCAATTCAGTCAACGGGACGAAGCGGTAGTCCGTCAGCTCCTCTTCCTGAAGAGTGATCGGTGCATCCGAGCGGATGGAACCGCCGTCGTACATGAAGTACGCGGAGTCGCCCCATTCGCCCATATTGAGGCCGTGAAAGACCAGAAGCATGCGTCCTCGGGGCAAGTCGAGCCCGACCTCCTCGAGGACCTCGCGGAAGCATCCTTCCTGAGGAGACTCCCCTGCCTCAACTGTGCCACCCGGCAAAGACCATCCGGACTTGTAATTGGGCTTGACGATCAGCAACCGATCGGACTCGTCCGTAATGATTGCTCCAGCGGCCATGCGTCGACGCGGCAGAGATGCGACGAAAGCCTTGAAATCCTCTGGGGAAAGGTATGTATCGACCATGACTCTAGGTCTACTTGTCCCCGAGGAATTTCTCAAAGCCCTTCGGCAAATTCATGGAATCCATATCGAAATCCTGGCTCTTTCCGAAACTCGAGCCGTTCTTCTGCGCCGGCTTACGGACCTGACCCTTGAGCTCCGCTTCGCGCTTTGCAGGATTACCCGAGCGGCCCTTCTTCGCGTTCTTGCCCTTGACGTTCTTGCGGTTCTTCTTCGCACCGCCGGCTCCACCCATGCCCGGAATTCCGCCGGGCATTCCGGGAACGCCCTGGCCAGAGGCCATACGCTTCATCATCTTTTGGGCCTGAGCGAATCGTTCCATGAGCTGGTTCACTTCTGAAACCGTCACACCGGAACCGCGAGCAATACGGGCACGTCGAGACCCATTGATAATCTTCGGCGCCACACGCTCGTGCGGCGTCATCGAGCGTACGATGGCCTCGATCCGGTCGATCTCGCGGTCGTCAAAGTTTTCGAGCTGCTGACGCATCTGAGCCGCACCCGGCATCATCATCAGCATCTTCTTCATCGATCCCATTTTGCGGATCTGTTGCATCTGGGCCAGGAAGTCCTCGAACGTGAAGTCCTCACGGTCCTGGAATTTCTTGGCCATCCGATCGGCTTCGGCCTTGTCCCAGCTCGCCTCGGCCTGCTCAATCAAGGTCAGGACGTCGCCCATGTCCAGGATGCGGCTGGCCATACGGTCCGGGTGGAACTGTTCGATGTCGGTGACGTTTTCACCGGTTGAAGCGAACATGATCGGCTTGCCCGTCACGGAAGCGACGGACAGTGCCGCACCGCCGCGGGCGTCGCCGTCGAGCTTGGAGAGCACGACGCCGGTAAAGTCGACGCCCTCGTTGAAGGCCAACGCCGTGTTGACGGCGTCTTGACCGATCATGGCGTCGATGACAAACAGGACTTCGTTCGGAACAATGGCATCGCGAATATCGCGGGCCTGCTTCATGAGTTCCTGGTCCACACCCAAACGGCCGGCGGTATCCACGATCACGACGTCGTGGAGCTTGGCGCGAGCCGTAGTCACGCCGTCGCGCGCCACCTGCACGGGATCGCCGGTGGGATCGTCGAATTCACTCGTCGTTCCGGGGTGCGGCGCGTACACCGGGACGCCAGCCCGCTCGCCGACCACCTTCAGCTGGGTGACGGCGTTGGGGCGTTGGAGGTCGGACGCGACCAGCAGCGGCTTGTGGCCCTGGCCGGCGAGCCAGCGTCCCAGCTTGCCCGCGAACGTCGTTTTACCCGAACCCTGAAGGCCGGCCAGCATGATGATCGTGGGGCCCGTCTTGGCCATGTTGATGCGTCGGGTTTCCCCACCGAGGATGCCTTGGAGCTCCTCGTTGACGATCTTTACGACCTGTTGTGCCGGGTTGAGGGCCTCGGAGACCTCGCTACCCGTGGCACGTTCCTTAATGGATGCCGTGAAGGCACGAACCACGGGGACCGCGACGTCGGCGTCCAACAGCGCGCGCCGAATCTCGCGAACGGTGGCATCAACATCAGCCTCCGAAAGTCGGCCCTTGCCGCGGAGGTTTTTGAAGGTCGAAGCTAGACGGTCGGAGAGGGAATTGAACACGTGACGTGGTCTACTTTCAGTGCAGTGGTCTCCGGGCGCGGCACTCAAACATGGCCGGTCGCCACGGGTGGTCGGTCGGCTTACAAGACTAGCACCGGCCGCCCCATAGCCTCATCATTTTTCCACGCCGCGAACGGCCGATCGCCTCACACTCGGGGATCCTCCCCACCTGCCGGAGACGCCGAAGCCATCGATTCTCCGGAGCGCTCCCCCGACGCCCCGGCCATCAGCGAGTATGCCGTTTCCGCGTGCACCATGGCGTCGATGCCCGCTTCCTCGTCACTTTCACTGATCCGGAATCCTATGGTGCGCTTGAGGACCCACGCGATGCAGAACGTTCCCAGGGCCGTGAATCCCACGGTCGCCACCGTTGCCACGACCTGAGTCACAAGCAGGCCGAGGCCTCCGCCATAGAACAATCCAGGACGTCCGGTGCTTGACGTGGCAATGAACCCCAGAGCGAGCGTTCCGATGATGCCGGCGACGAGGTGCACTCCCACGACGTCCAAGGTGTCGTCATAACCCCAGCGATATTTCAGCCCGACGGCGAGCGCACACGCCACCCCGGAGACAAAACCCAGGACGATGGCCCAGGCCGGGTCCACGTTGGCGCACGCGGGGGTGATGGCGACGAGGCCGGCGACGATGCCGGATGCCGCGCCGAGGGAGGTGGGGTGCTTGTCGCGGAGGCGTTCGGTGAGGAGCCACCCGAGCATGGCGGCCGCCGGGCACACGAGGGTGTTGACCCAGATGCGCCCGGCTTGGGCGGCGTCGGTGGCGGCTCCGGCGTTAAAGCCGAACCAGCCGAACCAGAGAATGGCGGCGCCAAGCATTACGAACGGCACATTGTGGGGCCGGTGTTCGGCCCGAGTCGTGAAGTTTCTCCGGACGCCGAGGACGAGGCAGAGCACCAGGCCCGCGACGCCAGCGTTGATGTGAACGACGAGTCCGCCGGCGAAGTCGATGGCTTCTCCGAGTCGTTGGCCGATCACTCCGTGTTCTGCGAAGAGGCCGCCGTCGGCCCACACCATGAAGGCCAGTGGGGCGTATACGAGGGTTACCCATAGCGGAACGAAAACGCACCACGATCCGAATTTCGTGCGGTCGGCGATGGAGCCGGAAATCAGCGAGACAGTAATGATGGCGAAGGTTGCGGAGAATCCGGCCGACATGAGGTCTCCGTCAGAAATTGACTGGCCGAGACCGAAGTTGCCGGTGGGGTTTCCCACGATTCCCGGGATCATGGCAGGTGCCGTGGCCATGGAACTTCCCCAGAGTGCCCAGACCACGCCAACCAATCCGATCGACACGAAGCTCATCAAGATCATGTTGAGGGCCGAGTTCACCCGGGTCATTCCTCCGTAGAAGAAGGCGAGTCCCGGCGTCATGAAGAGGACGAGCGACGCGGCGACGATCGTCCACACATCTTGGGCGGTGAGGTGGTCCATGAAGTGTCCCTTCCTGGCGGGACCTCGTCACGGTCCCTGGGTTGGCAGTCAACTCCAGTCTCGGGATGGCGTGTTTCGTCTCGACGCAGGAATGATGTCCGGGATGTTACAAATCTGCCGCGAACGTTTCGGGAATGTATACGAATTGGGCTTGGGACCGGACAACACGAAGGCCCGATGTCCTCCCGCGTGGGAAAGGCATCGGGCCTCGGTGCAATAGGTCCGTGGTTTTCGGCGACTGCCAGGCTAGTCGATGATGGCGTCCACGAAGCCTTCGGGGTCGAAGGGTGCCAGGTCGTCCGGGCCTTCGCCGAGTCCGACCAGTTTTACGGGCACTCCGAGTTCGTTCTGGATCGCCACCACGATGCCGCCCTTGGCCGTGCCATCGAGTTTGGTCAGGACGATGCCGGTGATGTCCACGACCTCGGCGAAGACCTTGGCCTGCACCATGCCGTTTTGGCCCGTAGTGGCGTCGATGACGAGGAGTACCTCAGTCACGGGCGCAACCTTTTCGAGCACACGCTTGACCTTGCCGAGCTGGTCCATCAGCCCGGCCTTGTTTTGCAGGCGTCCGGCTGTGTCGACCATGAGGGTGTCCACGCCGTCATTCTTGGCGCGTTCGGCGGATTCATACGCGACGGACGCGGGGTCGGCCCCCTCCTTGTCGGAGCGGACGGTCTCGACGCCAACGCGGTTTCCCCACGTCTGGAGTTGGTCCGCGGCCGCGGCGCGGAATGTATCGGCAGCACCGAGCAGGAGGCTCTTGTCCTCGGCGACCATCACGCGGGCGAGCTTGCCCACGGTCGTCGTCTTGCCGACGCCGTTCACGCCCACCACCAGGACCACGCCTGGATTATCGCCGGCGCCGTCGAGGGCGAGTTCGCGGTCCATGGTGGGGTCCACGAGTTTGAGGAGTTCTTCCCGCAACATGGTCTTCACCCGGGCGGGATCTTCCGTGCCTTCAACCTTGACGCGGGTCTGTAGTGCCTCGACCATCCGCTGGGACGGTTCGGAACCGAGGTCCGCCATGAGGAGCGTTTCCTCGATTTGGTCCCACACGTCTTGGTCGATCTTGTCGCTCGAGAGCAAGGCCAAGAGGCCCTTGCCCAGCATGGAGTTGGAGCGAGCGAGTCGTGCGCGGAGTCGTTGGAGGCGACCAGCCACAGGGGCGGGACGCTCGTAGGCTGGCTTGGTCGTGACCGAAGTCGAGCCCTCGGTATCGTCTTCGTCGCGAGTCTCCGGGTAGCCCTCCTTGGGGGCTTTCGGGCCTTTCAAGAAGACGAAGGCCAGACCGCCAAGCACCAGGACTCCGGCCAGGATGTACAGGATCAGGATCAGGGTGTCGTTCACGTTCCCAGCTTGCCACAAGCACACTGATGCTCAACACCACGGTGCAGGTTGTGGATCGCGGGTCCGTCCGCGGTCGAGTAGGGTGCTTCCCGTGACCCCCAAACCCCCGCACGACGCCGCAGAGTCGTCCCCTGAATCATCCCAGCCGAGCCCCGGACGAAAGGCCCCACGTCCCAAGGTTCCCACGGACCTGAAAGTGCTCGTTGTGGCGGCCTTCGTGATCGCCGCAGGCTACGGCGTCGTGGCCCCGGTATTGCCGCAATTCGCTACCTCCTTTGGCGTGGGCGCGACCGCTGCGGGAGCCGTGATGTCCGCCTTTGCGTTGATGCGGGTGGCCTGGGCCCCGGTGGCCGGACCGATCATGTCCCGAGTCGGTGAACGGCGCACGTATCTGATGGGCTTGGCCGTGGTGGCGCTATCCTCCGCGGCCACGGCCTTCGCGCCCTCATATATTTTGCTCGTCATTTTGCGGGGTCTGGGTGGCATTGGATCGGTCATGTTTACGGTCTCAGCGATGGGGCTGATCGCCCGCTTGGCCCCGCCGTCGATTCGCGCCAAAGTCTCTGGCTACTACGCGACGTCGTTCATGCTGGGAAGCATCATGGGACCGGTCATTGGTAGTCTCACGGCGGCCTGGGGGCTGCGGGCGCCTTTCGTGATCTATGCGCTCGCGTTAGTTTTTGCGATCGCCGTCGCCGCTTGGAAGCTCAGGCCGGTCGAGGCCCGTACGGATACCGGGTCTGTGCTCTTGCCGATGACCTTTTCTCAGGCATGGTCAATCGGCAGCTACAGGTCCTTGCTCTTGGCGAGCTTCGCACACGGTTGGGCCAACCTCGGGGCTCGCGTCGCGATCATTCCCCTCTTCGCCACGGCCATAGCTACCGCTAGTGGGGCGCCCGCTTCTGGGTTCGGTTCGGGGGCCAGCGTCGCGGGGATCGCCCTGGGCGTCTTCGCCGGAGGATCGGCGCTCTCCCAGATTCTCTTCGGCGGCCTATCGGACCGTTATGGACGCCGCCCCTTTTTGGTCACCGGGCTCGTTGTGGCCGCTATCCTCACAGGCGTGTTGGGTGGTGCCGGTCATGCCTGGTCCCTGTGGGCGCTCTGTCTCCTGGCGGGTCTCAGTACCGGGCTGTACACGCCCTCCATGCAGGCCACGCTCACGGACATCGTGGGATCGAAAAGGTCCGGCGGCAACGTGATGTCCGCCTATCAGGCCTGCGCCGACGTCGGGCAAATCATCGCCCCCATCGTCCTCGGTGCCGTGATCGACGGCGTCGGCTTTGCCCCGGCATTCGGTATCTCAGGCGGGCTCCTCGCGCTGGCCGGAGTCGTGCTCTTCCTGACCCCGCGGGCATCCTTCCCGCAAAAGGACTGAATGAATTATCAGCGCAGGTCTGCCAACTTTTGCGAAATGACTTGGGTAATACCGTCGCCGCGCATCGAAACGCCATAGAGGGCATCCGCAATTTCCATGGTGCGCTTCTGGTGGGTGATGATGATCAACTGCGAGCTGAGCTGAAGTTCCTTGAGGATCGTCAAGAGTCGACCCAGGTTTCGGTCGTCCAACGCGGCCTCGACCTCATCCATCACGTAGAACGGCGATGGCCGTGCCTTGAAGATCGCCACCAGCATCGCGATGGCGGTCAACGAGCGCTCGCCGCCGGATAAGAGAGAGAGTCTCTTGACCTTCTTCCCGGCAGGTTTGGCGTGCACTTCGATGCCGGTGGTCAGCATGTCGCTCGGATCGGTCAAGACCAGTTTTCCTTCGCCGCCGGGGAAGAGGGTGGCGAATACTTTGACGAATTGTTCTTGGGTGTCGTGGAAGGCCTGGGTGAAGACGGTTCGCACGTGATCATCGACATCGCGAATGATTTCTTCAAGATCGGCGCGCGAGGCTTTGAGGTCCTCGAGTTGTTGCACGAGATATGTATGGCGCTCTTCCAAGGCCGCGAACTCTTCGAGGGCCAACGGATTGACCTTACCCAACGCCTTGAGATCCTTGCGGGCTCGTTGGAGCCGTCTCTCCTGGGCCTCACGCACGAAGGGTTCCTCGCCCGTCGTCTCCCCAGATTCGTCCAGAACCGGAATCGGCAGGTGCGGACCGTAGTCAGACACCAAGGTGTCCGTCGTCAGGCTCAATTCCTCCAGGATCGATTCGCGGAGAGATTCCAATTTGGCTTCACGGGTGGCACGCTCCAGTTCCCCCGAATGGGCCTTGGAGCGTTGCGCGTCCAGTGCGTCTCGCTGGGATTTCTCGCGAGTCCGGGCTTCCGCTAGGCGTGATTCGAGTCCGGCCCGTTCTTTTTGGAGTCGTTCCCGTTCCGCGTCGGCCACGGTGAGGGAGGCCTCGAGACGTTCGCAGACCGAGCCGATCATGCTCAGAACTCGGCTGGTGGCCTGGTATTGGATGCGGCGGCGCCTTTCTTGGCGCTCGACCTCCGCATGTGCCGCCTTTTCCGTGGACACCGCACGCAGGGCGGCGTCTTTGCGTTGTTTAAGCTGGTCGATCTGGCTCTGCGCACTTCGAACTGCCAGGAGTGCTTCGGTTTCGCGAGTGCGAGCGGTCCTGGCCGCTTCCGTTGCGTCCTTCCTGGCGACCTCGGCGCGTTCCAACGCCTCGCCGCCGTCTTCGTCCTGGAGCTCCAATGCCGCCGAGACGGCCCCGACGGCGTGTTCCAGCTTCTCGGCCAATGCGGGCTCTCGCGCAGCGAGTTCTTCCAATCGGCGTTTGGCGCCGTCGAGCTCTTCCTCTGTGGAAGTCACGAGGGTCCGTGCCTGGGCGAGCGCCGCGGCATTGGAACTGCTCTCCTTGCTGATGCGCGCGAATTCTTCGCGAGCGGCCCGCGCCGCCTCTCGGGATCGACGGTGTTCTTCCGAGGCTTTCTCGTGTTTGGCCACGGCTTGATCGTGCCGTTCTCGGAGCCCTGCCAGGGCTTCCTCGGCGGACGCCAAGCGGGCACTAATCTCCAGCCCGGTGGCCCCCGAGGCGCTTCCGCCGCGTGCTTGACCGGCGGCGATGACGGTCCCATCCGCGACGACGACCTGCCACCCCGGCGTCGTCAATTCGCCGTCGGGCAGCTCCAGCAGGCGGTCCCTCAACGCACAGGCAACGTCGAGGCTCGGGGCAATCAGGCACCTGCTCACGATGGTGCGCACGCTCTCGGCGAGGTCTCCACCGGTCACCACGCGGGGTGCCCACACGACGTCCGAGGCCCACGATTCCTTGATGCGATGAAGGGCATTCTCTAGGTCATCGCCTCCGCCACGCACCACATTCGGAGAGTCCACCAGCAGACTCACGACGCCGAGTCCTTCTTCGCGTGCATGGTTCAGAATGTTTTGAAGTGCTTCCGGCTCGCGGACGGCTAGCCCGTCGGCCACCGCGCCGAGTGCCACCGAGAGGGCTCCCGCATGTTCTGGTTCCACCGTGACGCCGTCCCGCACCCGGCGTATCTGGTCGCCAAATGCGGACGCTATCGCCTCCGTAGCGTCAGCGGCTGGAAGAGATTCTTTCAGCGCCTCAACCCGAGCCAGCGCCGCATCGAGTTCGCGCCGGGTCGCGTTGAGGGACGTCGCCGCCTTGTCCAACTGGGCTTGCGTGGACTCCGTTGCGGCGTGGGCTTCATCCGAGGCACGAGAGGCGGCGGCGGTATCTTCATCGGTCGGGCCTGAGGCGCCAGAGAGCCTCTCGAGGTCCGTGCGATACGTGTCCAAGCGCTGTTGCACGGATGCGACTTCGGCCTCTTGTTCGCGACGTCGCGTCTGAAGCGATTCGTGTTCAGAACGTGCGGTGGACATGGCGCCCCGGAGAGACGCGAGGTTTTCCCGCCGCTCGGCCGAGGCCGCGACCAAGTGTGCGTGGTGGGCCTCAGCGGCTTGCGCCTCGTCCTCGGCCCGGGAACGTTCCTCCCCGGCCTCGAGATGGCGCTGTTCCACCTGTTCCACGGCGTGCTCAGCGTCCTCAAGTTCGCGAGCAATCCGCTCGGCGTTGGCCTGAAGCTGTTCGGGGTCCCGCAGATGGGCCCTGCCAACGGGCGTGGACTGGGTGCGCTGTCGCTCCTGCGCCAATTGCTTGAGCGATTCGTAGCGTTCCCGCAGTTGGGAGAGCGCATACCAGGTGTCCCTGGCCCGAGACACTCGAGGAGAAAGGCTCGCCGCTTCCGCCTCGATCTCCGCGATGGCTCGAGTCGCCTCTTCCTGCTCCGCCTCGAGACGCCGCAAATCGTCCGCAACACGTTGCAGCTCTTCGGCGTCGGTCTCCAATGCGGTCGAGGCTTGGACCCAATCGTCAGCGAATAGACGCGCGCGGGCGTCACGGACATCGTGTTGGATCCGCTGAGCGCGACGGGCCACCTTGGCTTGACGCCCCAGTGGGGTCAATTGCCGGCCAATCTCCCCGGTGAGATCCTCCAGTCGCGAGACGTTGGTTTCCATCGACGCGAGTTTGCGGAGCGTTTTCTCCTTGCGCCGGCGGTGTTTCAGGACTCCAGAAGCTTCTTCGATGAAGCCACGCCGCTCTTCCGGGGTCGCGTGCAAAATGCGGTCGAGTTGCCCTTGGCCCACGATCACGTGCATCTCGCGCCCGAGGCCGGAATCCGAAAGAAGCTCTTGGATATCGAGCAGGCGGCACGAGTTGCCGTTGATCGCGTATTCGGAGCCGCCGGTGCGAAACAAGGTCCGAGAGATCGTGACCTCGGAATATTCGATGGGTAATGCGCCGTCGGTGTTATCGATGGTCAGCGAAACGTGAGCACGGCCGAGTGGTGCACGGCCAGAGGTTCCTGCAAAGATGACGTCTTCCATCTTGCCGCCACGCAAGGATTTGGCTCCTTGCTCGCCCATGACCCAGGACAACGCATCGACGACGTTGGACTTTCCAGAGCCATTTGGCCCGACAACCGCGGTCACACCGGGCTCGAATTCGAAGGAGGTAGCCGAGGCAAAAGATTTGAACCCTTTGACCGTCAACGTCTTGAGGTGCATGCCTCTCCCTCGATTATGGTGCTCGGACGGATAGCGGGTCACCGTGAGAGATGACCGATCGCCCACTCTATCGCGTGCGTGTGCCGGCAACCCACCACAGGCATCAAGGTCCCATCTCACGTTTCGTGACCGGTGAAATGACTGACCGGCGGCGCACCGGGTAGTAGACTTGCCTCTTGAGTGTCGAGGACGATCCTCGCAACCACACCGCCCACTTTCCGGATAAAGGCTCGATTCATTGATCCCTAACTCTTCTATCCACCACCGCAACTCTGCGCTTCTTTCAGTGACCAAGGTGGAGGCCGAAGAGGAGTTGCCCTCCTCATACTTCGACGAGCAACTCGCGGATACCTATAGGCGTTTGAAGATGCCCAAGGGCCTTCTGGAGCGCCTCGCCGGAATCTCCTCTCGACGAGCATGGTCTGCCGAAAGTTCCTTCGAGCACGGCGCAGCCCAAGCGGGCTGTGCTGCACTGGCCGAAGCCGGTATCCAGCCCGAGCAGATCGGGCTCATCATCAACACGTCCGTCACCCGGGATAATTTCGAGCCCGCCGTCGCGGTGGGGATCCACCACGAGATCGGTCTCCCCCGCCACGCGTTGAACTTCGATATGACCAACGCGTGCCTCGGATTCGTGAACGGCCTCACCGTTGCATCATCCATGATTGATGCTGGAGCCATCGAGTACGCGCTCATCGTGTGCGGCGAGGACCCCACCCCGTGGCATGACACCGCCCTCAAAATGCTGAATGATCCGTCCGCAACTCGCGACGACGTCCTCGCACAGTTCGCGACGTTGACCCTCGGTTGCGGCGCCGCAGCCGCCGTCGTCGGACCCGCCGACCGCCACCCGGAAGGCCATCGGATTCTGGGATCGATTTCGCGAGCTGGAACCGAACACAAGGATTTGTGCATCGGAGGCGAAGCCGGCCAAGGCATGAGCACCGATGCCACCGGTCTGCTCAAGTACGGGCTCCAGCTCGTGACGGACGCATGGGATCGCGCGCACGAAGACGGTTGGGACTGGTCCGATATGGATGCATACGTCACCCACCAGATTTCCACTTCCCACACCAACGCGATTATCGACGCCGTTGGCATCGACCGCGACCGTATCCCCGTGACCTTCCCGTACTGGGGAAACGTCGCGGCGGCGGCACTTCCCATGACCCTCGCGCTGGAGGCCGAGCGACTCAAACCCGGCCAGCGTGTCCTGTGCATGGGCGTGGGTTCAGGTTTGAATACCGCCCTCATGGAAATCGCCTGGTAACCACCGACTCACCGCAAGGAAGAGGTACTCATTGGTCGCCGTGAACCGGACAGATCCCCACACGCCGCAGCCCGGACCGATTCCGCTCAAGCGTTGGCCCGGTGTGGCCCGCGATCAGAGCCGAACCCTCACGGTGCCCTCTTCCGCGCCCGTCGACGCTGGGACCGAGCGGACGTGGCATTTCTTGGACAACGCCGCGGAACTCGAGCGATTGGGCGTCGACCCAGTGGGGACCATCCTGTGTGTGCATGGCAACCCCACGTGGTCTTATCTGTGGCGAGACGTGGTCTCGGCCGGTGCTACCTCAGGGAGTCAGCCGTGGCGCGTGGTTGCCGTTGATCAGCTGGACATGGGGTATTCCGAACGAACCGGCACCGAAAGGAGCCTGGCGGATCGCATCAGCGATCTCGGTGATTTCACCCGCACTCTGGGCATTGATGAGAATCCCGGTGAGCGCGGCGTCGTGACGCTGAGCCACGACTGGGGCGGACTCATTTCACAGGGCTGGGGCGTGGAGCATCCCGAACTCCATAAGGGACGGATTTTCACCAACACGGCGTTGCACCATCCCCGCGAGGAGAAGATTCCCGCGGCACTACGGCTCGCGCTCCATCCGTCCGTGCATCGCCGAGGAACCTCGAGTACCACTGCCTTCCTGGATGTCACACTCTCCTTGCATCGAGGCGAGTGGGACCCCGAGGTCAAGGCGACCTTCCGGGCACCGTACCGTTCCACCGAGGACCGCCAAGGGATCCAGAATTTCGTGGCGGACATTCCCCTCGACCCTTCGCACCCGGCGCATCCCCACATGGAACGCATCGCTCAAGCGGTCAATGATGACGATCTGCCCTGCCTGGTCCTCTGGGGCCCCGCCGATCCGGTTTTCCAACAGCGCTACCTCGACGACATCCTCTCACGGAATCCCCAGGCACAACTGCACCGCTTCGACGACTCCGGACACCTCGTCGCGGAAGACCAGAACATCGCCCCGGTGCTTTTCACCTGGCTGGATGAGGCCCTCTTGGGCGCACGTTCCGTGGTCGATCACCACCGCATTACCCGAGAGAAGGAACGCCGCGCCTCTCCCCTGGCCCTTCAGTACCGCCCCATGACGGCCGAACTGGACGAACGCCGCGACGACGAATCCCTCGCCGTCGTCGACATGGGCCCCGCCCACAAGTCGGCCAACCCGACGTCGCATGGGAAGCATGCTTCTGCGCCCTTGGCCACCATCCGGCGGCAATTGTCGTGGCGCGAACTCTCCGAAAACGTCGATCATGCGGCTGGCGTACTTCGGGACCTTGGTGTTCGAGCCGGAACTCGTGTGAACCTTCTGGTCCCGCCGGGTTCACGACTCACCATTCTCATTTATGCGTGCCTGCGAATCGGGGCCGTCATCGTGATTGCCGATACTGGGTTGGGAATCCGCGGTCTGACCCGTGCCTTGAAGGGGGCTTCCCCGGAATTCCTGATTGGCACCCCTCAAGCTCTCCTCGCGGCCAAGACCGCCGGGTGGCCGGGACGGCGAATTCTGGCAGGTACGGGGCATTCGAGCACCCTCAAGTTCCTCGGTGCTGAGGCAGGCATCGACTCTCACGGAGGCCGCCAGGCTCAACCGTCGACGCCGTGGGATACCCCCCAACCCGACAACGTAGCCGCGATTCTCTATACCTCCGGTTCCACCGGGCCGGCCAAGGGCGTTGCCTACACCCATCGCCAGCTTTCCGCGATGAGAGACGCCATCCAGAACACGTACAACCTCTCCGCCGGTGCCGGCCTCGTCGCGGGCTTTGCTCCCTTTGCGCTGCTCGGACCGGCTCTGGGCGCCACCTCGGTCACCCCCGACATGGACGTGACCAAACCCAAGACCCTGACGGCCCGCGCCCTCGCCCAGGCGGTGGAGGCAATCCGTGCGACCGTCGTTTTCGCGAGCCCCGCCGCCCTCATGAACGTCGTGGCCACCAAGGACGACTTGAGCGAACGGGAACGCGGGGCCATGCAACGCGTAGGGCGCTTGCTCTCGGCAGGTGCCCCCATCACCATCCCGCTCCTCGAAGAGGTCGCGACGGTATGCCCCAACGCCAAACTCCATACCCCGTACGGCATGACGGAATGCCTACCGGTGACCGATATCAACCTCAACCAGATCCGCGAGGCCGCGGCAGACTCCGAACCAGAAAATGGTGTGGACGGTGCCGGCAGCGGTGTCTGCGTAGGAACTCCCGTTTACGGTGCCCGTGTGGCGGTGGTTCCCCTCGACGAGGAAGGCCGCGCGACCGGGAACCCTACCTACACGCAAAACGTCACCGGCGAAATTATTGCCTCCGCACCGCACGCCAAGGATCACTACGACCGACTGTGGTGGACCGAACGTGCCTCGGATACCATTCCGGGCTGGCATCGCACCGGCGACGTCGGGCACTTCGACGCGAGCGGGCGCCTCTGGGTCGAAGGACGGATGTCTCACCTCCTCTCCACGCCTGAAGGCATCATCACGCCCGTTGCCGCCGAGACCGCCGCGGAACACATCACTGGGGTCCGCCGCGCCGCGGTGGTGGGCGTCGGGCCGTGGGGCGCTCAGGTGCCGGTCATCGTCGTCGAACGCGACGCCGGTGAGAACGGAAGTAAGCATGCGCGGGTCAAGGACGGCCCGGCACCGCCCAATCTGGCCCGTGCCGTACGGTCCGCCGTGGAATCCGCCACCGGCATTCGAGCTGCGGCAATTCTCCAGGTACGTGAGCACCCGACCGATATTCGTCACAACTCCAAGATCGACCGCCCGCGCCTGGCCTCTTGGGCCACGTCGGTACTATCCGGTGGAAAGGTCACGAAACCATGAGCAAGCGCACGCCTTGGAAGGCCCCCGATCCGAGTACTCGCCGCGAGATACTGGCAGACCATTCGCTGGCCAAGTCCCGCAACCGCACCATCGTGGTCACGGGCGCGAGTGGATTGCTTGGCTCGCGCGTCGCGTTGCGGCTGATCGCCCGCGGATACACGGTGCGTTGCTTCCAGCGACGCGACGCCGTCGCGGTGCGAGAATCTTTGCAGAGCAAGGGCCTGGAGCGTCTCGAACAGCATCGCGGGTCCATTACGAATCCTGGACACGTCGCTCGTGCACTGGAGGGCGCCGACGCCGTGATTCACCTTGCCGCCAAGGTATCGGTGACCGGACCGTGGGAAGAATACGTCCGGACCAATGTGACCGGAACCCGACTGCTCTTGGAAGGCGCCCGCGCCGCGGGGATGCGAAAGTTCGTCTACGTTTCGTCCCCCTCCGTCGCACACTCGGGCTCCGCGATCATGGGCGAAGCCAATGAACCCGCCGACCCGGCCGCGGCACGGGGCAACTACGCCCGGTCCAAGGCCTACGCCGAACGCCTCGCCCTCGACTACGACGGCGAGGATTTCCTCGTGGGCGTCGTTCGCCCGCACCTCGTGTGGGGTCCTGGGGATACGCAATTGGTTGAGCGCGTGATCGAACGCGCCCACCGGGGCGGCATTCCCCTTCTGGACGCCGGCGCGGCCCTGATCGACTCCACCTACGTGGATAATGCTGCCGAGGCCATCGTGAAGGATTACAAGCGGCTCAAGACCGTTCACGGCAAACCGCTAGTTATCAGCAACGGCGAACCGCGCACGGTCGGTGAACTGATGACCATGATGTGCGACGCCGCCGGGGTTCGCCCGCCGGAACGCACGGTCCCGGCGTCGCTCGCGAAACTCGCGGGAAGCGTGGTCGAGAAAATCTGGGAGAAGCGCCCGAACGGCGATGAGCCGCCGATGACGCGATTCCTCGCCGAACAGCTCTCGACCGCACATTGGTTTGATCAGCGCGAAACCCAGCAACTGCTGGGTTGGACGCCTGACGTCAGCATCGACGAAGGAATGCGCCGGTTGCGGCGATACTACCGCCCGCGGGTGGGTGAACATACCGCGGCGTTGAAGCCGCTGGTCTGAGGGTCGAGGCTGCTTGATGTGCCTCGCCGCCGCTATGCCAAGGGACGAAACCCTTGGGGAGCACGTTGACACTTGGGGCATCGATACGGGGATCGATTCATAAACGGCTCCCGCACGATCGCTGCCCCACAACGTTTGCACGGCAACCCAGCGCGCCCATAAACATTCAACCCGCGCTCAAAATAGCCCGACTCGCCACCATTGACACGTTTATGTACAGCGCATTGAATCGCCAGTCGACTCGCCATCCAATCGGCACTCAACTCGTGCTCAGGTCCCGGCGCGTCCGACCGCCGCAGATCCGGCGGCCGTCCACAGACTACTGAGCCTCGCATCCGCTACGTGCTATCCTTGCACCATCATGATCAGCCCGTTGCCGCAAGGCGCGGGCTGATTTTCTTTCCCGGGGAGGGTCATGGCCGAGTATGCGAAGCCGTGGCTGTCCGTCGACGAACAGATCGATCGACTGACGAGGCACGGAGTCGAGATCGAAGACCACGCCCGGGCCGCATCGGTCCTACAGGCGGTCGGCTACTACCGCCTCACTGGGTACCTCTACCCGTTCCGTGAGTCCGAGGATGACATCGACGACGAGGGCCGCGTGCGGGTCCGCGTGCTCAGCGACTACAGGGCCGGCACAACGCTGCGGCAGGCCGAGGACCTCATCGACTTCGACCGACGCCTGCGCTTGCTCGTCATGGACGGCGTCGAGCGCATCGAAGTGGCTGTTCCAATGCGGATCGGGTACGTGCTCGGCCGAAGGTCCCCCTTCGCCTACGAGGACCCGGTCTGTTTCACTGAGTCCTTCACCGGCGAGAGCACCGACGCGCGGGATCCCGCGCCGAGCAAGCACGTGCAATGGCTTCGGCGCGTCAACGAGAGGAAGACCCGCTCGGACGAGCACTTTCGGGAGAAGTACGACGATCGGATGCCGGTCTGGGCGCTCACCGAGATCCTCGAGCTGGGCCACCTCTCAGTCCTCTATCGGGGGATGAACCAGCAGGATGCCGAGGAGATCGCCCTGGCTTTCGGAGTCCCGACGAAGAGCATCACGAGCAGCTGGTTGGCCAGCCTGAACTACGTTCGTAACGTCGCGACGCACCACTCCCGCCTGTTCAACAGAAAGCTCCAGAACGCACCGGCTCGCCCGAAGGTCGGACAGGTCCCCATCCTCGACCACCTGCGTGATGAGGAGACGGCTAAAGGTGTCTTCGGCACCTACAACGCCCTCGCGGTCATCGCGTGTCTCCTGCCGACCATCGACCCCTGCTCTGACTGGGCGCAACAGCTGGCCGCGCTGCTGCGGAGGTTCCCGACCTCGCTCGCCCTGACGGTCGAGTCGATGGGCGTACCCCGCGACTGGGAGTCGTTCGAGCTCTGGCGAGGCTGACGCCTGCAACCGGCACGGCCTGAACTCGCGATCTGGCAACTGACACGCGGATGCTCCGCCCGCAAACCCTGCGCTTGGGAGTCGCCGCACCTGACCGCCTCTTCAAGGACGTTGCCCCAGGGATCTTCTACTTGTCGGGGGGTGCTGATAGACAAGAAGGCATGAACTCCGAACCGGCCCATCGCAAGCCACCCAGCTCCCGGAAGCCCCTCGTCGGCCACCGTCCAGAGGACCGCACAATCGGCAAGAAGGTACACGCGACGCACCGTAACCATCAGGTGAAGATTCGCGGTCTCATCATGGACCTCCCTGGCGCAGAGGAACCGGTCGAGGTCTGTGTGAACGACCAGGCCGACTGGGAGTTGATATATAAGAACCCTGCGGTCCACGTGAAGTGCATCGTCTCTTCGTGCGACACGCTGCTCATGGCGAAGCGGATGAGCGCAAGCGGTCTTCGCTTCTTCGCCATCCGTTCCGGAGGTTGTGACCACAACGAGGTAGACATGCCAGTCAGCCCTGGCGAGATAGAACAAGACCCCGCTACGCTCGACGGAGGAGGCGGGCCAGAGGGAGTCGAGCACCTGTGGATCAAGGGCCGCTTGTACAGGATCGCGAAAACGCTGGGTGCAAAGGCCGAGGTCGAGCACTCCCTCACCCACGGCGACGTCTTCCTGCCGGAGCACGACCTCGTCCTTGAGTACCAGCGATGGAACACAGACTTCGCCACCCGAACACTGCAGCAAGGACGATCTGGCTGTTCCCGACAGAACTTCCCGAGCGAGCCTCCAAGTCTCTGAGCGCAGCAATCCGCAAGGAGGTCTTTCAGAACGGCGGCATCTACGTTTCGGTACTTAGTCCGAGCGACAACTATGCACCCCAGAGACCGTGGGAAGATCCCTCGCAAGAGCGCAATGCTCTCCTCTTCGCGCGGGGATCGATCGCGGAGTTCGATCCTGACCGCCAAGCGCTGATCTACAAATCCCGCTCGTTGGCGACGATCCTCGCAGAAATCCTCAGCGGCAAGCGAGTGCTGCAGCGGGCCCCCGTTTGGAAGAAGAAATTTCGACGTCTGGAGATGGCGCGAGTCTGGGTGCTGCGAAGCGACCTTGAGTTGTCAAACGCGGCCCAGTCGAGACGACGACCCATCTCACCGCCAGCATCGAGCAATCACACAGCATCGGATCATCCCGACGAACCACGCCCTGAACAGGCGGTCCGTCCTGAAGTCGAACTGGCTACGGAACTAGAACCTCCTCAATCACACTCTGACAAGGCACCTTCAGAGACTGCGGCCGACCGCTCCCCTCTCACGGAAGAGCAGGCAAAGATCAACGCCGAACCGATCGCTGAGCAGGACACTGTTCCCACCGTCGAGGCCGTTGCGCCGACATCCCCGAATACAGACGATCAAGATGTGACGACCGAACTGCCAGCGCCTGCCAGGAGCTTGTGGAAGAGGTTTACGGACTGGCTCCGCCGGCCATGATTGGGCACACCTCGCACCCGCCGCTAAGAGCGCCGGCTCATCGCAGCACACCCCAGACTCCACAGCGGATCACTCGCGCAAAGACCATCGTGACCGTGACTCAATCGGAGCTTGCAGCACCCCAGCCTCGACAACCCGCAATGCGACCGGTCGTCCAATAATCGCCGCGCGAACCGTTCATCAGCTCCGGACGGGTCAAACCCGCTTTTGGCCCCCGCCTAAGACAATTCGTCATTCAACTACCGGGCCCTACGACGTAGGCGTTACGGAGCCATGTGCGCATCTGTATCTCGAGGTTCTCCTGGAGCGCGTCTTGAAACGGACCAGACAAGAGGGGCCACAAACAGTGTCGGATGACGTCGGGGTGTCGGTCCGGGTCCGGGCATGTGATCACGCCGATCAAGCGTAGGTGCTTGAACACGGACTCTTCGCCGATCGTCTTCGCCGCAGCGATGACGGCCATGACAGCCTTCTTGATCAGCGACTCCAAGAACGAGTACTCGACGAGTTCGAACGCCGCGACGACGCGGTACTTGTATTGGTAGATGTCGCGTGCTTGAGTGTCGTCTGTCCGATCGAATGAGATGTCTTCGCGTAGCCTCATCATGACTGCACCAACTAGATCGTCTACGGACGAGGTGATGAAGCTGAAGGCTTCGTCGTAGAGTCGACAGATCGTCGCCAAGACCACACACCACAAGTGACGGCTGCTTCGGCGGTCGGGCCCTCCGCCGTCGAGGTGACGTTGGAAGTCCGCACCAACTTCATCGGATATCTGCTGCGCCATAGCGGCGATAACGTCAATCTCCGCATCATCTCGCGCCTGCCCAACGAGGGTGATGACCAGTTCGCTGACGATGCCCGTCACCGCCGGCTGGCGGTCAGCAACATTGTCTTGGATAGTCGCCGTCTGCGCCGCCCTAGTCATACGTGTCCAGCGCCGCGGTTCGGCCCACTCGATGGCCTCCGCCCGCCTGGCCGGGTCCGAGGTGGTGATGCCTCTGGTGAGGATCGCGCCGTGGAGCGCGCCCCCGCACGAGCACACACAGGAGTAAGTCTTCGCGGTCTCACAATTGTCAGGGTGATCCATCGTCTTCTCGCCTCCTCGTCGGATCATAAGGGGTCCATCAAGGAGGGGATCCGGCTACCAGACAACTCGGCAAAGCGATCCGAGTCGCCACGCCTGGACTCACCCGTACGCACACCATGGCGGGAGTGCTTCCAGACTACCGAGACCGAGGGGCCGCTTTGAGGCACCCCTGGGGCTTCGACCCGCTTCCTCGCTCCTTGGGTCGCCGCTCTATCGCTTCGCGCCCACTCCAGATGGTCGACGAACACCCTGGCGATGGCGATCTTCTGCTCCTTCGTGAACGGCCGTGCCGTCGCTCGAATCCTACGCACGTGTTCGATGCGTGCAGTCTCACCGAACCACTCATCAAGGCTGCCGGCGTGGACGAAGGTCCAGATGGGCCATATCCCTTGAGCTTCTGCCGCTTCATCCCTGCGCCCTAGCACGATCCCGAGCTTCACGAGCCGTCGGATGGCCTGAGAGCTCGTATTGAACCGCTCCGCCGCGGCCACGACGCTGATCCACTCATCTAGGTGGGTCATGACTCCTCCAGATCTCGTGAGCATCCAGAGGGGCCGAGGTGACTGCCACAGCTCCGAACACATCGATGTGACTCATAGTCCGTGGACTCATCGTCAGCGTATCGGAATCTTTGAATGCATGACCATCCCTGCCCATCGCGTCGCCTTCGGCGATCGTCTGCGCGATCTGCGCCGTGAGCACGGATGGGAGTCACAGGAGGCCTTCGCACACCACGTCGGCCTGGACCGCACCTACATCAGCGGACTCGAGCGGGGACGCCGGAACCCGACTCTTGACGTCATCGTCAAGCTCGCCCATGGCCTCGATGTGAGGCCGGCGAACCTTCTCTCCACGCTCGAGTGAACGTGGTACTCCTATGCCAACCCGATCGGCCGATGATCTCAGGGCTGACCGCCGGGGGAAGCCGCACGCACCCCACCCTGAAGTAGAATGCGGCTACAACCTCGACCGCATCTTTTTCCGTCGCGGTCGGCTCGTCAAAGCTGTCACACCACGGCGCGCTTGAACGAGAGCCTCGTCCTTCGTGTTCTCTTTCACGGTGAGCCTGCTCAGGACCCGCTGTTGTGTCTCAGGAGTCCAGAAGATTCCCAGCTGGCGGCGCGCGCGAGTGATCGCCGTGTAGAAGATGCTGTGCGATATCCGCTCTTCGTTTGCGTCTGTGATGACGACCTTCACCGAGTCGTACTCAAGGCCCTGCGCCTTGTGGATCGACACCGCGTACGCAATCTGGAACGGGATCAGAGTATTGAGGTCGTCGTCATCGTCGTCGCTGCTCACCCGCTCGAAGACGTCGAACTGAACGACGGCTCCGCCGACCCAGCGCAGTTCCGTCCCGGACACGTCGAACGCTGTCGTTTCGCGTTCGAGTTCGACTTCGAACGTGATCCGACCGGGCACCCGCTCGATATCGACGATCGTGCCCTTCATGTTGTTGTGGATCACGGGCTTAAATCGGTCGATGTCGTTGAATAGCACGGGGTCTCCAACCTTATACATCGCTTCGCCCCAGGTCACAGCGTGGCCGGGATTGCTCGCCTGCATGAAGCGGTTGACATTGTTGATGCCGTAGAGACCGTCGTAGTTCAGGCAGAGCACGATCTCGTCCGCGCTGCGGTGCTCAAATAGGGCTGCACCGAGCACAGCCGAGTAGCCGTTCTTCGACAGCGACTCCTCGATGCGGTCGTCGAGTTTGCGCACCCTGTCCCAAAGGGTGAGGAGCCCGTCGTCATCGGTACGGAAGGGCTTCGTCAGCTCGAAGACCGATCCCTTCGGGAGGTAAGAGCGGGCCATGCTGAACCAGTTGCCGAACTGGATCGACTCAATCTGGTACACGTCCCCGACGAGCACGAGCAGGTCGAACTTCGTGCAGTCCAGCACCTTGAGCAGGTTCGCGTTGTCGACAGTACTGCACTCGTCAATTACCAGCACGTCATACCGCGAGCCGAAGTCCTCGCTCCGGTAGACGTGGCTGGTGATCGTGCTGAACTGGGTGTTCGTGGCATCCACGCGCCGCTTCAGGTTTTCGACGGCCGGGTTCGTCTGGGCGAGGAAGAGCTTACTCTCGTCCGAGAAGTAGTTGGCGATGTGGTTGACCAGGGTCGACTTGCCCGTGCCGGCGGCACCGGCGACAATCGCGACGTTCGACTGTCCGAACAGCCGCTTCAGAGCATCCGCCTTCGAGGGATCGTCGATCACGTCGGGATTCGCATCCAGCCAGACCTGCACGTCGTCGGCATGACCGTCGAGGCCCTCGCCGGCGGCCACCTGCAACTTCTCGATGATCGCGACCGTGTCGTCCTCGTAGCCGACGATGAAGACATGCCCGTTCGCATGGGCGAGCTTCCGCGGCGCGTGACGTTGAGTCGGCGGGAGCAGCCTGTTGTAGGTCTTGATGAGCGCGTCGACGTCACCAAGGTCTTCGCACTCCGCTTCCGGCGTGTAGATCATGCCGCGCTGCTCGACGTTGTTCCGCACCCGGCGCGCCAGCAGCTCGTGCTCGCGGCCCTTGGCATCGAGGCTCTCCGCAAGATCGGCGAAGCGCGGGTTGTGCCCGCTCGGCGACGTGCAGAACGGCATCTTGTCGAACGGGCTGCTCCGAGACGTGAGTCGGAGGTTCGAGAGCCAGTGGTTCTCCGCTGGATCGAATTGCGCCTTGATCCACTGGTTGCGCATCTGCAGCATCAGGTACCGCAGCACTCGGGATCCCGGACGGTTCGCGCGGATGATCGTGCGGGCCTGGTCGAGCACAGGGAAGATCGCCGGATCACGGCGCGAGGCATTGAGGGCCCAGTTTCGGATCTGGCTGTAACTGGCGTCGGACATGTCGACGAGGTCGAGAAGGCTGGAGCGAGTCGTCGTCAGATACTGCATCAGGTTGCGATACTCGGTGTGGCTCGACTGGACGCGGGATGAGTCGCCGAAGAACCGGGCGAAGTTGTCGAACTCGCATGGGCGGATCGAGACCTCCCATGACCGGATGATCAGGATCGGCATGGTCTGCCCGAGCACAGTGATCGACTCACTCGACAGGTCCAGGTAGGCCGCGTACCGGTCGGTCATGTCGATGTCGGTGAACGCGATCGTGCGGTCGAACTTGCTCGTCCAGTTGTGGGCCACTGAGAAGGTGACCTCATAGTAGACCCGGCCCTGGACGAAGAACGGTCGGGAACTGTGCACGTAGTAGCGCTCGCGACGCGGCTCGGCCCGCGTCGCCCGAACAGCGTCAATACGGCCGGCGATCTTCTCGTGGTACTCGCGGAGCGACGGGTCGAGGTCCAGAGGGTACTTCTCGAGGTTGCCGAGGATCGCGATGCCTAACTCCTTCAGCGTGAGGTCGCGCGTGCGGAGCAGGTACTCGTAATATTTCAGCATCAGCCGCTCGGACGGATCGCCGTCCAACGTGTAGTGAGAAACGCTGGCCTGGAGCAGGCTGTGGAACCTGCTCAGCAACCGGAACTTCGCCTTCGCCTTGATCTCCTCCAGTGCCGGGGCCACCTTGTTGTAGTGGAACTCGGCGTCTGGATCATCGAGGTGCGCCCAGACCACGAGCGCCTCGACCAAGTTCCGGAGCTGGGCGAGAACGTTCTGGGAGAGGAACGCACGATCGTCGCCGAATCGGGCGATGTTCTGGCAGATCACGTCGTCGACGCTCTGCACCTGCTGCCGCACGGATGCCATTGCCGTCAGCCCTCGTCGCCGACGAGACGCAGAACGGGACGCTTGTTGGCGTCGCCGAGCGGGTCGCGCACCTGTGTGGGGCTGAGCTTCAGCGCGTCGGCGAGGACGAGTACGTCGGCACCGTGGTTGCCGGAGAGATCGGCGGTCTTCTTCAGGCGAGACGGCGTCTCCTCCAGGTAGCCACTGGTCGGGTCGGCCAGCGGGTCGTCGATCACGGCCAGGCGCTGGTTGGCCCGTCGCGCCGACGATTCCGTGGTGCGGCCGCGCTCGACCACCCTCCGGATGAGCGAGTGCGGCGAGACGCCGACCTCGTCAGCCAAGTCCGTCGTACTCAACCCGATGCGGACGCGGGCCCGGATAAATCGGGCCGCTTCGCAGCGGTGAGCCTTCGCCTCTCCCAGCGATTCGAGTTGGGAGCGGACCTGCGTGGCAGGCTGCGTCGCACTGTTCGACAGAAGACCTCCAACTCGCGAGACTCTCATCATTCCACCCACCTCCGACAGATCGCTCTCACTACATATAGCGGCGCGAAGAGCCGATGTTGCGAACTGGCTTGCTACACGCCCAACGGATACTTTGCCCTGCAACGCTCTCTAACGCCATAGAACTCTAACCTCGAATTGCCCACCAGCCCTAGGGTCTGATCAGAGTTACTCATTCAAGGTCATCCAACCGTGCCACTCGGATCAGGATGCAGGCAGGAGTGGACATCGAGGCGGCGGCTTAGAAACGTCACTAAGGCAACACTTGCCCCACAGTGACTCAACTCAAAAGCCCGCGGGGACTCACGGGGTCGCCTCATAGCCCATATAGAAATCGAATCCACCCCTAGAGCCCGTTGAGCCATGATCCTTGGATGCTCTCGACGCGATACCCTTATGCAGCACCCTTTCGGTACGTCGCCCTGAAGACAGCTTCGGCCAGCCACTGCTTGAAACTGCCATTATCCTGGAACTCTTTAAACAGTTGGGTGTCGTCCGCGATAAGACGCAGCATCACTTGACCGAGCGCGCGGTCGCTCTCTACGCGAGCGTTCACAGGGTCGTCGTTTGACTGTGCGTTCCTGTAGGCCTCATCTTCGGACACGAGCCTCGGGATCTCTTCTGTGATGAAGCGCCCGACACGGTCGGCATCGTTCCATTCGATGTTGCCAAAGTGGTCGTTAAAGCTCCTCACGATTGCCGAGAGCCGATCGAGCTCTGGATCCGAACGGTGCCCACCGCCGCCGGGCGGTATTCCGGCAAGCGTGCCATCCTCGTCGGCAAGAACGATCTTCATCGCGTTCTGCTTCTCAGCACGGTAGGACTCGAGGTCGATGTTCTCCAGGATGCCCGCGGAGAGGTCTTCCTCTTTCGGCGCTGGGAGCTTCGGCACGAGGTGATCGAGGAAGATCGATCGCTTCTCCCAGTCCTGGCTCCCGTAAGGCAGGACGGTAGACAGGAAGTTGTAGGTCCGCAGGAACGCCTTGGCATCACCCTTGAACGACACCTGGTCGTCTTCGTCGGGAAGCTCAATATACTCCGCAACAGAAATATCCAGCAGCGGGTCGAGTTGGTCACGACTCTCACCAGCCAGGTAGCGACTCACAAACTCATCAACCTTCTCGAGGGTGTAAATGCCGGCGGCGTCGAGATCGTTCACTAGGTCATGAAGTTTGTTGGCGTCAGTCTCCTCGGCCAGCACCGTCGTCCGGTAGTACGGCTCGAACGCTCGCTGGATATCGTCGGCGTCGTTCGCAAAGTCGAGAACGAAAGTGTCGTGCTTGGCAGGGTGGGCACGGTTGAGACGCGACAGCGTCTGCACAGCCAGAACTCCAGAGAGCGCCTTGTCGACGTACATCGTGTGCAGCAGCGGCTCGTCGTATCCCGTCTGGAACTTATTGGCGACGACCAATATCCGGTAAGGATCGGTCTCCACCTGCTCCGCGATCGCGTTGGAGGGGAAGCCATTCAAGCTAGCCTCGGTCACCTTCATGCCCTTGTACTCGTGCTCGCCGGAGAAGGCAACGACTGCTTGATACGGGCTCTTGCGCGCGGCGAGTGCCTCACGGATCGCGTGGAAGTACTCGATGCATCGTGCAATCGATGACGTCACCACCATCACCCGGGCCTGCCCGGCGATCTTTCGCTTTCCCACGACCTGGCCGAGGAAGTGCTCGACCATGATCCCGGACTTCAGTGCGATGGCATGTTCGTTACCCTCGACGTACGCGCGGAGCTTCTTCGATGCACGCTTAGCGTCGAACTCGGGGTCGTCCTCTACGGTCTTCATGAGCTTGTAATAGCTATCGACGGGAGTGTAGTTCGCGAGGACATCGACGATAAAGCCCTCCTGGATCGCCTGCTTCATCGTGTACGAGTGGAAAGGCCGGAAGCTCGTGCCTCTGTCTGAGTTCGGCACAGGCTCACCGAACATCTCGAGGGTCTTGTTCTTCGGAGTCGCAGTGAACGCGAAGTAGCTCGCGTTCGTCAGGAGCTTCTTACCCTCGATGATGCGGTTGATCTGGTCTTCGACGGTGTCATCTTCAAGTTCGTCGATACCGCCGAGAGCGCGGGACACTGCAGCCGACGTCTTCGAGCCCTGCGACGAGTGCGCCTCGTCGATCACGATGGCGAACGTGCGGTCGCGATGATCCGCTCCGATGTCATCCAGGATGTAAGGGAACTTCTGCACCGTCGTGACGATGATCTTCTTACCCGCCGAGATCGCCCGCCTGAGATCCCCCGATCGGTCGGCGTGCACCACCGTCGAGCCCACCTGTAGAAACGACTTGATCGTCTGTGTGAGCTGGTTATCCAGAATGATTCGGTCGGTGACGACGATGATCGAGTCGAAGGCAATGCGAGCTTCATGGGTCGTCTCGGTCAACTGATGCGTCAACCAGGCGATCGAGTTCGACTTACCACTGCCCGCTGAGTGCTGGATCAGGTACCGGCGGCCCGCACCGTTCGCCTCGACATCGGCAAGTAGCTGCCGGACAACGTCGAGCTGGTGATACCGCGGGAAGATCGCTTTCGGGGCCTTTTTGCCGGTCTTCTGGTTCTTCTCAACGACGATCTGTGCATAGTTCTCGATGATCCCCGCGAGGCTGTGCGGAGCGAGGACCTGCCGCCAGAGGTAGTCGGTCATTACACCGCCCGGGTTTGGCGGGTTGCCGGCCCCGTCATTGAAGCCCTGGTCGAAGGGGAGGAACCACGAAGAAGCTCCCTTGAGCTCGGTACAGAACCGGGCGCGTTGGTCGTCGAGGGCGAAGTGTGCGATCGTCCGGCCAAAGGCGAACAGCGGCTCACGGGGGTCGCGGTCGCGTTGGTACTGCTGGACCGCGTCCTCGACCGTCTGCTTCGTGATGTTGTTCTTCAACTCGAATGTGAATACTGGCAAACCATTGACGAACGCGACAAGGTCTACAGCGTCACCCGTGTTGCTCACACTGTGATGGACCTGTCGTGTGACTACGAATCGGTTCGCGTCAAAGAGATCAACAGCACGGGAGTTCGCCTCGACAGGCGTTGGGTAGTACAGATCAACGTGGAGACCGTGGTGGTCGATACCGTTGCGCAGCATATGCACAACACCGCGGCGCGTGATCTCACCCTGGAGCCGCGCGAGGAACTTGTGACGTGTAGGGGTGTCGGAGCGAAGGCCAAGTGCTTCGACGCGCTCGGACTGTGTCGTCTCGATGAACTTCGTGAACTGGTTGAGGTCGAGAGCGTAGGACGCAACGTAATCGGCTGGCGCGCCCTCACCCCACCCATCCTCGACCATCTGGTCGACGATGAGCGCTTCCAAGCTCTCCTCATTGAGACGCCGCATGCTCACTCCTCACCTCCGGCAAGTGCATCATCCAACAACGAGTCCAGTCCGATCCCCAGTTCCGGGAATTCAGGCAACGATGCGGCGATCGCACGGACGTCAACCTGCCCCGTCACGACATCGGCAAAAAGGCGGGTACGAAATTCTTGGAGGAGCCTCATCTCCCGCTCTGCTTTCATGATGGCTTCGTGCGGCTTACGCGAAAGATCGTCGATCTTAGCAACCGCCTTCTCTTGCTCCTCGAGATTTGGGACAAGCACCCGCATCCACCCGATGTCATCCATATTGAAATGCCCGACGGTAGACCCCTGAGTAGCCAACTTGATCCGCTCCCGAGGGAGGCCCTCGTAGATCTGGTGAACAAGAAACTGGGGAACAATTACATCCTTGCGAAGCTTCATCAGAACGGTGCGCTGACCGAGCGCAACGTTTCGTCCGGACGGAATCACAGCCGCCTCCCCAACTGGAGCTTCTCGTGTAAAGATCACGTCGCCGGGTCGAGGAGTGGCACGCTGGGTCCATTCCTCAAATGACTCAGCGTCTGTCGTGTACGCGCCGGACCAATCGATCTTCCCCTTCTTCACCGACGAGGTACGCAAGATCCAATGCTTTCCGCCCTCAACATACGGCGCGGTCTTATGCTCGCAATCTACAAGCTTTTCTAGCACGTGACGTAGCTCGCGGCTCGACCCTTTGAAGTCCATTAGTGTCTCGGCGACTATCGCTGCTTTCTGTTCTTCGAGCAGGGCTATCATGCGACGCTTCGCGGCTATAGCCCTTTCGATCCGCACGCGCGCATCGTCGATGTACTTCACAATCGCGGCTTGCTCTTCTGGCGGCGGAACTGGAAGGAGCTGCGCACCGAACGTCTCAAATCGAAAGTCTGTTGAGCGTTCCCGAATTCCTTTAGAGAGGGCAGTAATCCATAAGCTACGCGCCATTTCGCGTATGACCGCGGCATAGTAATGTGGATTCGCTTCCCCGCGCGGTATGCATACGCTATATACGGGAGTTCCCTTTCCATTGCTGTCAGAGACTCCTACAGCCCCAGCGAACGCGTCCATCGCATGGATCACAAGATCACCCTTGCGGATTCCCTGATAGCCGATCTCTTTCAGGGACTCCGTGTAACCTGTCGATCGACGACGACTCCTCAGCGTCACGACGCCATCGCGATAGCACGTGACAACTCCGTCTGAGGTTAAAGGTTCCCGTTGGACGCGCTTAAAAAGCGACTTACCTCGCTTCAGTTCCCAGTGGCGCGGCAAAATAGGTACCCATTTGACAGTCGTCTTGGACAGATCGGCATAACGTGGTAGATCTCGAAACATCAGTCTTCCCCCGCGATCTCAACGATCAGGTCTTCAGTCTCCGCCTCCAGAGCACGGATGTCGGCCTGGATTTCGGCTAGGGTGCGCATCGGCGCGGGCTTGTAGAAGTGACGGGTGAAGGAGATCTCGTAGCCGATCTTTGTCTTCGAGTCGTCGATCCAGGAATCGGGGGCGTACGGCTCGACCTCGCGGCGGAAGAACGCCTCGATGCCGTTGGCATAGTCACCCGCGGGCTCGTTGAGCGGTACCTGTTCGGTGTCACGCAGTTCAACATCGGGCTCGTACTCGACGACACGGGCGCGGCCGTCGATGACGGCTTCGTGTCTCCCGTGCAGCGGATCGGGTGTCGCCGCGTACGGCAGGGCCTTGCGGATGAGGGGTGGCGCACTCTCATCGCGCACGCCGTCCTCCTTCAACTGCTTGATCTCTTTCGCCGTGTAAACACGATGCGGATCTACACCGGCGATGCGCAAGGGCCGATCGACAGTGATCTTGCGGTACCCGAAGTCCACTCCGTCGAAGATCTTCGAGTGATCGGTGTCCTCGTACTCGTCGAATGCTTTGAACGCTTCGAGGACCCTGTCGGCGTCAGTCGAGCTGACCTCGACACCCTTCTCGCCCAGGTTCTTGCGCAGCGGCGTGTACCAGTCAGTGGCGTCGATGAGCTGGACCTTGCCCTTGCGGCGATCTTCCTTGCGGTTCGAGAGCACCCACACGTACGTGGCGATGCCGGTGTTGTAGAACATCTTCAGCGGCAGCGCAACGATCGCCTCGAGCCAGTCGTTCTCGATGATCCATCGTCGGATGTTGCTCTCGCCCTGGCCGGCGTCACCGGTGAACAGCGAGGAGCCGTTGTGCACCGATGCGATCCGGGAGCCGAGCTCGGTGCCCTGCTTCATCTTCGCGATCAGATTCGCGAGGAACATCAACTGTCCGTCGCTGCTCCGCGTCACCAGCGAATACTCGCTGTCATTGTCGTGGTTGACGACGAACCGCGGGTCGATGATCTTCTTCGCGCCACCGAGGCGGTCCTGGTCAGTCTTCCAACTCTTGCCATACGGCGGGTTGGAGAGCATGAAGTCGAACTCCTGGCCCGCGAACGCGTCGTTCGACAGTGTGGAATATTCCGGACCACCGACGATGTTGTCGGCCGCCTTGCCGTCGCCCTTGAGGATCAGGTCGGCCTTCGCGATCGCATACGTTTCGGCGTTGATCTCCTGCCCGTAGAGGTGCGTGGAGACCTTCTTGCCAGACATCTCCGTGAGGTGCTTCAGTGTCTCCTCGGCGACGGTCAGCATGCCACCGGTGCCCATAGCACCGTCGTAGAGCCTGTAGGTGCCCGACGGGATCGTGTCTGCGATGGGTTCGAACATCAGCCGCGTCATAAGGCGCACGGCGTCCCGAGGCGTCCAGTGCTCGCCGGCCTCTTCGTTGTTCTCCTCGTTGAACCGACGAACGAGCTCTTCAAAGACCGTCCCCATACCGTGGTTGTCGAGACCGCTCGGAGAGAGATTGAGGTCCGGTGCAAGAAACTTCTCGATCAGTGCGCCAAGCGCATCCGCCTTGGTGAGACGTGTCAGCTGGTTGCGGAACTCGAAGTTGTCGATGATCTCCTGCACGTTGGGCGAGAACCCATCAAGGTAAGCCTCGAAGTTCTGCCGCAGCCGCATGGAATTAGAAACATGGCGCAGGTCCTGTAGCGCAAACCCAGACGTGTTGTAGAAGTCCTGCTTCGCCGCGTCCCGAAGCGGAGCATCCTGGTCTGCGATGCCAGCGTCGTCCAGCATCTTCTTCATCGACATGACTGCGTCACGGGTTGGACCGAGCACGCTGTCTAGACGGCGAAGGACTGTGAAGGGAAGGATCACGTCGCGGTACTTCCCACGGACGTAGAGGTCGCGGAGCACATCATCGGCGATGCCCCAGATGAGCGAAGCGATCCGTGCGTGATCGATGGCCATGTTCGGCAATGCGTCCATCCTTCTTGACGTGCTGACCTCAGCGGTCGCGGCTTAGATGAGTTTCGGCCCCTACTTGGATGAGTTTCGGCCCCTACTTGCCCATCGTACCGGCGGGCAGTGACACTTAGCTCAGACCGGCCACGCACAAGTAACCAACCCGCTAGCCACGCAACCTCCAACGTCGAGACGTGTAGGTCCGAGCGAGCAAGACGTGCTCCCACACGTGCAGCAAACACCTTCTGCATAGGCGGAATCATTCTCGCGGAGCGTCGATTCGCCTGGAGTGACACCGTGAGGAACGGCTCGCTCTGACGAGGACTCGGTTCATCCCAGCCGGCGGATGCTTACGACAGGCGTGGTGGCCCGAGTCGTCGACACGTACCCCACGTCGTCGCTGACGTTGCCGACGACGAGGTACGCCGGCCGTCCCACCTGAATCGGCGGCTCGATCAGCCCCAGCAGTGGCAGCACTTCCCCGTCACGACGCATCACCGTTCTCTCGTCAGCACGAGCATTCGCCCCGTCCGCGACCAACCGGACCACCGTGCGGACATCGCCGTCAAGCCGAAACAGATACCCGGAACCCGAGCGCGTCACAACCAGCCAAGAGCCTCCGTCAGAGAGATCAAGTTGATCCCGTTGCTCCGAGAGCGCGCAAGAGTCCTGCGCTGCCGGTTCAGTTTCAGGGACCTCGCCCATGATCCGCGCGATGACGTCGCGCTGCTGCGTGCGCAGCTGCGCCTGGTCGTAGCCATCGATCGTCACCGCCCACCAGACGGTGGCGGTCATCGGGCACTTGCCACAGGTCCGCGGACCGACTACTCCCCAAGACCCTGACCGCGGAGGGAAGTCCCAGCCTGCTCGGAACGCTTCCTCAGAGGTAAGCAGTTCCTCGATGCCGCAGACTTCGCACCAGTGCATGAAGGGCTCAGGTGGCTCGTTCACGATGCACTCCATTCTGCGCGACGGGATTGGCATACGTAAGGATTCCGGACGGAACAGTGCAAGCGCGGCTATCGTCTCCGCTGACAACTAGGACAGTAGTGACTCGAGCGGTTCATGAACTGATTGCGCACGATAGGCGTGCCGCAGCGCGGGCAGGGCTGACCGACGAGCCCATAGACGTTCAGGCTCCGGGCGAAGTAGCCGCTGGCCCCGGAGACGTCAACGTAGAGAGAATCAAACGACGTGCCTCCCTGGGCGAGCGCAGCGGCCATGACCTCCCTCGCAGCATCGATCACAGCCGAGATCCTCGTCTTGGACATCGACGACGCCGCCGTTTCGCCGTCCACCTTGGCGGCCCACAGCGCTTCGTCGGCGTAGATGTTCCCGATGCCGGACACGAGTGTCTGGTCCAGCTGGACACGTTTGATCCCAGTCCGTCTGGTCTTGATTCGCGTGACCGCAGCTGCCTGGTCAAACAACGGATCGAACGGGTCTCGCGCAATGTGAGCGATCGGCGACGGCAGCGCCGCTCCCCCGCCGTCGTACATCAAGTGACCGAACGGGCGCTGGTCGTCGAAGCGCAGATCACTGCCGCCATCGGTGAAGGAGAACCGTGCCCGCTCGTGTCGAAAGATCGTCACGCCGGGCGACGTGATGAGCATCTGCCCTCTCATCCCCAGATGCGTGAGCAGCGCATTCTGATCATCCAGGACCAACCTGAGGTACTTGCCGCGACGCGCGATCCTCGTGATCGTCGCACCGACCACCCGAGAGGCAAGATCCTCACTGCCGGCCGCATGTCGCCGCACGGCCCGCGGATGATGAACTGTCGCCGAGGCGATCCTTTTGCGGCCCCAGACTCCTCTTGCAGCACGCCACCCAGTCAGCGTTTCCGTTGGCAGACAGGGCAATAGTAGCTCGACCGATTCATAAACGGCTCCCGCACGATCGCTGCCCCACATCGTTTGCACGGCAACCCAGCGCGCCCATAAACATTCAACCCGCGCTCAAAATAGCCGGATTCCCCATTCACATTCACGTACAGCGCATCGAAGCTCGTCCCGCCTTGAGCCAGAGCCTCCGTCATCACCTCGGTAGCCGCATGGATGATGTCGCGGGTTTTCTGCGCCGACAGCGACCGCGCCGGCTTCGCGTAGTGAATCCGTGCGCGCCACAGCGCTTCATCCGCGTAAATATTTCCGATGCCGGAAATCACCGACTGATCCAGGAGGACGCGTTTGATGCCGCTGGTCGTCCGGAGAATGCGCCGTCGGAATTGCTGCGCGTCGAAATAGGGGTCTAGCGGGTCGCGGCCAATATGCGCGACAGTCTGGGGAATTTCGGGAAGGTCCAGCACACTGGTGGACGCGGCCGGCACGGGTCTCCCCTGCGCGTCAGCAACCGGAACGACGTCGTCGAGAAAGAGCCCTCCGAAAATCCGTTGATCAACGAACCGGAGTTCCACCGCCTCGCCGTCGGTGGTTTCCAGCGTGAACGTGATGCGGGTGTGTCGATGCGGAGGCATGTCCGCGGTCGCCAACAGTAGTTGTCCGCTCATCCCCAGGTGCACGACGACGCCGCGAGGGTCGAGTTGCTCGCCGTCGGAAGAGAACCGCAGCCACATGTATTTTCCCCGGCGGCACACATCCCGGATGACGGCTCGGTTCAGGGCAGAAGCGAACTGTTCCGGGGTTCCAGGATGGCGCCGCAGAGAGCGGGGATCGGCAACCTCGACGCCCACGATCCGGGCACCCATGATGTGCCTGGCGAGTCCGGACCGGACTACCTCAACCTCAGGTAGTTCAGGCACGATCCTGGCTGTTGTCTCGAAGCTGGGTGACGTCGGCCGACTCCTGCGAGGTCAGGTGGCGGTATGCCGCCTCGGCCGCAGCTCGCTCGGCATGCTTCTTGGCCGTACCGGTGCCGACGCCTTGAGTCGTATTTCCGACCTCGAGCCGCGCCTCAAAGACGCGAGCGTGATCCGGTCCGCTTCCGGTCACGTGGTATTGAATGTCGCCCAAATCCATGGCGGCGGCGAGTTCTTGAATTTCCGTCTTCCAATCCCGACCAGCGCCCAGAACGAAGTCATCGTCCAGAAGCGGTGTGGTCAAGCGAAGTACGAGGTCCCGGGCGGGAGCTCCACCGCACGATATGTACGCGGCACCAAAGAGGGCTTCCATGGTGTCGGCAAGGATCGAGTCCTTGTCCTCACCATGGGTCAACATCTCGCCCCTGCCCAACCGAATATGGGGGCCCACCTCGAGGGATCGAGCGATCGCCGCAAGGGACCGCTCGGAAACGACGGCTGCCCGACGCTTGGCTAATTCACCTTCCGGAAGGTCAGGGAATCGACCGTAAAGCTCCGAGGTGACCGCCAGGCCCAGCACTGAGTCGCCAAGAAACTCGAGGCGCTCGTTGTGTGGGATACCGCCATTTTCATAGGCGTAAGAACGGTGTGTGAGCGCAAGCTGAAGCGTCTCGGCGTCGATGTCGACGCCGAGACGCTTCAACAGGTCTCCGTGTTGCACGGTAGTCATAGGGACGCCGGTCTTAGGCGTCGGCCACCTTGCGACCCTTGTACTCAAGGTACAGGGGGGTGCCGGCGGTATCGGTGACGACCTTCGCCTGGTGGGGAAGGCTGTAGGTCACCTTGCCATTTTCAACAGTCTTGACCAGCTGAGGCGCGGAGGCCTTCCACTGGGAGCGACGTGCGCGCGTATTGGCACGGGACATTTTCCGCTTGGGAACAGCCACGGCTATCTCTCTTCTCTCGTCTCGGTTGTCTCGTTTGCGGTCTCCGCACCGAACAGCCCGGAAAGGGCCGACCAGCGAGGATCCAGGTTCTCGTGGTGATGATCGGGATTCTCGTCGAGGCGCACTCCACATTCGGAGCACAGGCCCTGACAATCCTCCCGGCACACGGGCTGGAACGGCAGTTGCGTGATGACCGCATCTCGCAGCACCGGTTCAAGATCGATTGAATCGTTCTCTACGCAGTACTGCTCGTCTGCTTCGTCTTGCGACTGGCCTTGGGGTTCACGTTCAAAAACATACAGCTCTTGAATGTCAGCCGTCACTGGATAGTCGATGGGATCCAAACACCGGCTGCACTCTCCGTGAACATTCACGGAGGCAACACCATTGACAAAGATACCATCATGCACGGATTCCAGGCGGAGATCGAGTGTGATGTCGGAACCCTCGGGCGCCCCAATTTGGGGATTCCCGAAGTCCTGAGGCACAGTCACGGTCTCATCGAGGTGTTCCGTGCTCCCCGGCCGCTTGGCCAGCTCCCTCACGGAAACCGTCAGGGATGAAGAACTGTCATTACTGATGATGAACTCCTGATACGACGTGATGACCGACTGTCTAGCCTACTCAGCCAATCGTGAGTAAACAACCCTCGACCCTCTGGGGCGCAGGGCTTATGACCAACATCATATGGCGGCCGGTTGAAGCAGGCTAGGGGAAACGTCCGTTTCCGGGTCCGTCTATCCCCCGAGACGACGTCCGACCGAGCGGGGAACAAAACTCCGAATGTCGCCCCCGAATGAGGACACCTCTTTGATGAGAGATGAGGACAAATGTCCGTTCTTCGGGTCGCCCGCCAGAAATACCGTTTCGACACCGCTGATATTGCGGTTCATAGTCGCCATGGGAGCCTCGTAGACGAAGTCTTTCGCGTCTCGAAGGCCTTTGACGATCGCCGTCGCCCCTCGCGACCGAGCGTATTCGGCAAGAAGCCCCTCAGCCATCGGCTCGACGGTCACGCCGTCGAGCCAGCCGAAGACCTCGGTCACCATCTCGAGGCGCTCCTCGAGGTTAAATCTGTACTTTTTGGCGGGATTATTAGACACGGCGACAATGACGCCACTGGAAAAAATCTTCGTGGCGCGGGTGATCACTTCGACATGTCCGTTATGAATCGGGTCGAAAGAACCCGGGCAAACGGCAAGACTCATGGGTCCAAGTTACCAGGGCTCGCCTCGCCGGGGCTTGTCGTGCCGGGGAATGACTCCGCACGTCGCAACTTTCGTCACCCGTTGTGACGGCCCTTACCATGTAGGAATGCAGGATGATTCCCAGGACACCGCAAACGTCACCGCGAAGGGTTCGAAGCCCGCTCCCCCGTGGGTTGGATTGGCCGAGTCTGCCGGCCTGTTAGACGCGCAGGGTTCGCTGTCCTCCACGATTTTTGAGGAAATGAGCGCGTTGGCCAACCGGCACGATGCCATCAACCTCGGTCAGGGCTTCCCGGACACGGACGGTCCCGCCGTCCTCGCGGATGCCCTGTCTCGAGCCGTGGCCCAAGGCCGGAATCAGTACGCCACCATTGCCGGCAACCCCACTCTACGTTCGGAAATCGCCATCCATGAGGAGATCGCTGGACGACGCCGACCTGATCCGGACACCGAAATCACTGTGACGGCCGGTGCCACGGAAGCCCTCACCGCCACCATGATGGCGTACCTTCGGCCTGGCGACGAGGTCATTCTCTTCGAACCGTTTTATGACCTGTATCCGGCCATCGCTGGACTGACGGGCGCCCGAATCGTCACAGTTCCGTTGCTTCCGCCGACCTTCGCCCCAGACCTCGAACGGTTGCGGGATGCCTTTTCGGATCGCACCAGAATGGTGCTCGTCAACGATCCGCACAATCCCACCGGCGCGGTGTTCGGCCAGGAGACCATGCAGCTGATCGCCGGTCTGGCCGAGCGTCACGACTCGATCATTCTGACCGATTCGGTGTACGAGCACGTGGTGTTCGACGGAAATCCGGTGGACCTCGGTTCACTCGAGTCGGCTCGCCACCGAACCGTCCGGGTTTCCTCCGCGTCAAAGACTTTTTCGATCACCGGATGGCGCGTCGGTTGGGCCATTGCGCCTCCGGAATTGACACGCGGTTTGCGTGCCACCAAGGGATATCTCTCGCACTCCGCGGCCGCACCCCTCCAAGTTGCGGTCTCGGAAGCCATGGCTTGGGCTCGCGAACAGAGCTTCTACACCGAGCTGAACGACCAATACCTCCAACAGCGAGAGGTTCTCCTGAACGGGCTCGACGGGGGCGCCTTCCGTGCGCGCCGACCCGAAGGAACCTTTTTCGCGGTGGCCTCCACGGAGGGTGTTCCCGAACCGTGGGGGCGGGACGGCCTGGAAATCTCCCGGTCCCTCGCGGAGCGGGCGGGTGTCGCGGTGGTGCCTCTTCAGGCCTTCGCGACTGCACCCCATCGAACCCTCTATGCCTCCTGGATCCGCTTTGCGTTCTGCAAGCGTCCCGACGTGCTCCAGCAATCGGCGGAACGCTTGCAGCGGGCGGGACTCTGATGGTCCGAGTTGTCACGCGGACCCGCAGCCTGGCCGAAGGTTAGTCCTCGCCGTCCACGGACCCGAGTTCCGGTTCCGCAAACCAAAGCGTCGTCTCCCCATAGGCCTTATGACCAAACCGGGATAGACCATCACCCCACGCAGGCTCGGGGCTGCGGGTCGACCTCTCCACCACGACGACGGCGCCCTCCGTCAATCGTCCGGAGAGGGACGCCAAGATCTCGGTGAGTTCGGCGTCGGTCATGGCATACGGAGGATCGACAAACACCACGTCCCAGCGGTTATCGCCACGTCCCAGGAAGGTTTCGGCCTGGGCGTTGACCACGGAGATCTCGGCGAAGAGACCCGTCTTGGCCACGACGTCCCGATTGGCCCGGCAAGCTTCCAGGGCCGCGCGGTCTCGATCGACCAGGGTCACGTGCGAGGCTCCACGGCTCGCCGCCTCTAACCCCAGGGCCCCGGATCCCGCGAAAAGGTCCAGCACGTGAGAGTCCGTGAGCACATCGTAGGTTTCTAAACGCGAGAACAGCGCCTCTTTAACGCGGTCCGTGGTGGGGCGGGTCTTGTCGCCGCGGACCGATGCCAACCGGGCGCCGCCTGCGGCACCGGCAATGATGCGTCCCATTGAGTGTCCGTCCTTGATTCGTATCTACCAGTGGCGTGCTCGAGGGCAGCATCCCTCAACCACGGTAGAGGTACTCCGTATTTTCTTGACTATCGGCTTCCACCACGGCGTGCCGCAGAGTCGGGAACCTCTCCAATTGGGGGTCGTTCCCTACGAGCTCTCTCGCGTCGGCCCTCGCCTGCTCGATGATCTTGGCGTGGCGGACCACCGACAGATTGCGAAGCGTCGAGCGTCGGCCCGACTGACTGTCGCCCAGAATATCGCCTTCTCGCCGTTGCTCCAGGTCGAGCGTGGACAATTCGAATCCATCCCGGGTGGAAGCGACGGCGTCGAGCCGGGGCATCGAGGCTCCCTCACTATCTTGTTCCGTCACCAGGAGGCAGGTTCCGGCGTGACCGCCACGGCCGATCCGCCCCCGCAGCTGGTGCAAGGTCGACATTCCGAGCCGGTCCGCATCCATGATGATCATCAACGTGGCGTTGGGAACGTCGACCCCCACCTCGATCACCGTCGTCGCGACCAGAAGATCGATGTCCCCCTGGGCCATGCCGTTCATGGTCTCGGCTTTGGTGGCACCGTCCATTTTTCCGTGAAGGGCCTCGATCCGGCACCCGGAGAGCACCGGCAATGACCTCAAGGTCGCGGTGAGGCCTTCTACCGACTGGAGGCGTTTGCCGGAACCGCCACGGCCGGATCCCTCCTGAGCGGTGGGAGAATCGTCCGCCACGTCGGCGTCGTCGGAACCGTCCCCGATCGTGGGTACCACCACAAAGACCTGATGTCCTCGGTCGATTTCCTCCCTGGCCCTTTGCCACAAGCGGGCCTCCCACGAGGGATGATTCGCCAAGGAGACCACATGTGTGGCGACCTCTTGGCGGCCGGCGGGGAGTTCATCGAGGACCGACACGGCGAGGTCTCCGAAGACCGTCATGGCCACGGATCGAGGTATCGGCGTCGCCGTCATGACGAGCCGATGCACGGGCGAACCGTCCGTCCCCATGAGCGCGTGACGTTGCCGCACGCCAAACCGATGTTGTTCGTCGACCACCACGAGACCCAGCTCGGCAAAACTCACGTGCTCTGCCAACACGGCGTGGGTGCCGATCACGATCGACGCCGCCCCAGACGCGATGTCGGTCATGACCCGGTGCTTCGTGGCAGCGGGCATGGACGCGGTCAGCACGACGACGCCGGCCTTCTCCGCTAGCTCGCCGAGTGCGGTCCGAATAGACCGTTCGTGCTGCCCGGCAAGGACTTCCGTGGGGGCCAAGAGAACGGACTGCCCGCCGCCGTCGGCCACTTGCAACATGGCTCGCAGGGCCACGAGGGTCTTCCCTGACCCGACGTCACCTTGCAAGAGCCGATTCGTGGGACGCTCCCCTGCAATATCGCTGCCGATCTCCTCACCGACCCGCTTCTGTCCGGACGTCAAGGTGAAGGGAAGGTTCGCGTTGAAAGCTTCGAGGAGGCCGCCCGCGATGGCTGGGTACGCCTTGGTGCGTTGCGCGTCCAACACGGCGGCGCGGCGGGCCAAGATCACCTGCAGCACGAGGGCCTCCCTGTACCGGAAATACCGCAACGCCCGGTGGGGATCACCGTCCTCCCGAGGCTGATGGATCAGCCGGTAGGCCTGGGCGATGCTCGGCAATCCATGTTTGCGATGCAGGTCGCCCGGCACAGGATCGTGACAGTCTCGCAGATCCACCTTGTCCAGGAGCGTCCGCACCGCGGCCTCGATGCGATCCGTTGGGTACTTTGCGGTGGCCGGATACACCGGCAATGGCGGCAGGGGCGCGTCCGGGTCGTGCGCTTCACCGTCCAATGCGCCGGGTTCGCTCAGCACCGCATAGTGGGGGTTCGTCAGGGTCAATTGCCCCTTGAACTCCGAGACCTTGCCGGAAAACATCACGTGGTCGCCGACCGCAAGCTCTTTGGACGCGGTCCAGGCGTTGAAGAACGAGAGGGACATCGTGTTGCCCTGCGGACCCGTGGGAACCGTGACCGAGGAGCCGGCCAGCGCGTCGAGCCGTCCGGCGTCGTCAACCCCCGGCGCGAAGGATTCCTCCGGGGCCAGTTGGTCCGTGACGAGGACTTCCGCAATGGACCCTCGACGGGAGTGCAGACGACGAGTGGTCACGGAGAGGACCCGGGAAATAATCGAGACTTCTTGACCCCAGACGAGGTCGGAGAATTGGGTGAGCTCGCCCCGTGGCAGGTAACGCCGAGGAAAATATTCGAGGAGATCGCCGACCGTGTTGAGGTCGAGATGACGAGCCAGAGCATCGGCAGTCTTAGGATGCAGGACCGACCGGAGGGGACGTTCCTCGAGAGCCTCGGGTGCCATGAATCAGGTGTCCTCGGCCGAAAGCGACTCTGTGGTGATGTCCAGAGGCTTACCGAAGTGGCTCAAAACGCTCATCGCGGTGGAGGCGTCCGGTACGTGAACGTGCACGCGCCACCGAATCTTGTCGTTCGGCTCTTGGGAGACGGCGGTCATGATCACAGAGTCTCCCACCTGCGACAGTTCGTGCCGGAGTTGAGCGGCGGCGAGAGCCTCGAGCTCGATGGCACACATCAACTCGACGCCGTCTTCCCCGACGGCCGGACCAGTTCCAGAAGAACCAGCGCCCCGCGTCACGGGCAAATGTTCCTCGCGTTCCGCTTCAAGCCACGCAGCATACGGACGCGCTTCGGCCCCGGGGTAGGTTTCTCCGCGAACGGTGTGGGCGAGCACGTCGAAGATGATCAACATTCCCAGCGCTCCCGCGTCCACCCGACCGCTGTCCCGAAGCACTTCCAGTTGGGTACTGGTGCGACCGACCGACTTATGACCGACATCCACTAGATGAGTCAGCATGAGGCAAAGATTCTTATTGGAATCGTCTGGATCCGTCCACTGACCGGCAGCCCGGGAGATGTCATTGACGAAGGACAAAATGGTGCCTTCCACGGGATCGTGCAAAGCGCCAAGAACTCGGGTTCGTGCATATTCCAAGGCCCGGGCAAAGCCAAAGGCCGTCATGCGCGTCTGATCGCGAAGAGGCTCGGCGCATCCCGCCAAAATCACCGCAAAGAGGGTTCCGGAGTTTCCCTTGGCTTCCTCAAGGCAGTGCCGCCCGCAGATCTCGAAAAGTTCCCCCACCAGCGTCGTATTGACCATGTCCGCGGCCTGCGCACCGGCCCGTACCGTGACGGCCAAATTCGTTCCGGTGTCGGCGTCGGCTACGGGAAAAATATTCAGGGAGTTCAGTTCGTCCTGGTGACGGTCCAGCACGTCCGCGGCGTCCGTCAGCCATCGCCTCATGACGGCGGCGCTAGAACCGGTCCTTTGCTGCAAAATGGTCCCATCCCCTATGAATCCGGGCTTTCCCGTCCACGAGGACGCAGGCTTCCCGGCCCGTTAATTGTCCACACGAGCCTATCGCACGTACCCCCTCGGGAAGGGGTTTCGACGAGGGAATGCAAGCCAAAAGTCCGTGGTCCTCTCCTCCAGACAACACCCACTCCAGAGGGTCGAGGCCCAGTTCCGAAGCAGCTGGGCGCAAGGGCTCGACCAGGGGTTCCAGCAATTCCGAGTCCAGCTCGATGCGGACGTTCGATGCCGTGGCGAGGCGTTCGGCGTCCCGCAGGAGCCCATCGGAAACGTCGATCATCGCGGTCGCGCCGTGCTCCGCGAGGATCGGCCCCTGGACGATCGGTGGTTGGGGACGCAGCTGGGATGCCATCAGGGCGCTCAGGTCGGACCTCGGATGGGCCCAGGACTCTGGTGCCGCGGTGTCGAGGTCCGGTACCGGACCCTGGCTGGCCCTCAAAAGATCAAGGCCTGCGGCGGCCCGCCCCACCGTGCCGGCCAAAACCACGACGTCGCCCGGTTGCGCGCCTGAGCGCTTCACTACGGGAGTGCCACAGTCTCCGGAAACCGCAGTAGAGGTTTTCGCCGGTATCAAGCCAAAGGCCGCTACGGTGAGTCCGATTTCCGTTCCCGACCCCACGTCACCGCCACCGACGGTGCAGCTCGTCGCGCCCAGGGATTGGAGGGCTGCGCAGTACCCACGGGCCATGTCCCGCACCATTTCCACCGATGTGTCGGGCGGGAGGACGAGGCTAATGACCAGACCCGTGGGAATCGCGCCCATAGCTGCGACATCCGCCACATTCTGAGCCGCCGATTTCCACCCCATGTCGAAGCCTGTGGTGCGGTATCCGTTGGGCCATTCGAGCAGGTAATCCTGATCCTGGGTTTGCGAGTCAATCGTGACGACGGTTCGCCCGGCGGAAAGGTCGTAGACGGCGCAGTCGTCACCCGGACCCAGCATCAGCTCGGTACCGTTATTCTGCCGAGTCACCCAGCGTCGATGTTCCTCAAATATGGCGAGGACGGGACGCAACACCTCTTCTTCGGACGTTTCTCCGACCGTCACACCGGCAGGGGCCACGGGTCAGCGGTCGTTCTGGTCTGCGGAGCGAGATTTGGACGTACGTGAAAGCACAGCCCAGATTCCGCCCAATGCCAAGATGGTGAAGGCAAGGATCGGCCATGGCCCACGCAGCGAGCTCAGATTGCGTTGGCTCGAGACGTCCTGCTGTTCCGCCCCGGCGTTAGACCGCTCGTCGATATTGCTCACGCCCGCGTTCGTGTCGGAATTCACGGAGTCCGAGTTGTCCGACTTCTTCGAATCGAGGTAGTGGCTCACCCAGCTCGAGATGCCGTTGACTTCGCCCAAAGACGATCCTCCGGCGGGGCCCGACCCGCCCGAATTGGATTCACCGTTCACGACGGCACCGGGACTCGGCGATGCGACCGAGGTCGGAGCGGATTGCGGAGTCTGAATCGTCGAGTTGGTGTCTTGAGGACCCTGTGCAGGTTGGGGCACCGAGTTCCCTGGCGTAGTTGGCTGAGGGGCCTCGACCTGTCCGCCGTTAGGGGCGGAGTCTCCATTCGGGGCCACGGGCTGTTGGGTCGGGGCCGGCTGTTGCGTCGGGGCCGGTGCCGGAGCAGGTTGATAGGAGGGTTCCGGTGTCGGGCGGACATCGGGCGTCTTCGTCGGTTCCGGCGTCGGTTCGGGGGTAGGTTCCGTAGTCGGCGTCGGTTCAGGAACCTTGGTGGGCTCCGGGGAATGGGTGGGCTCCGGCTCCAAAGTAGGCGTCGGGTCGGGCGGCGTCGTCGGTTCGCTCGTTGGCGTGGGAACCGAGGTTTGCGACGTTTGCGGGGTGGAATCGCCGGTGCTGGGCTGGCTCGTCGTGGACCCGTTGTGGGTGGGCTCCGCGGTGCTCGTGGTCCCTGGCGTGTTGGAGGGCGACTCAGCGTTCACGGCCATGGCCGCGCTCAAGGACGTCATTCCCACGACGCCGACCGCCGCCGTACACGCAACCCCGCGCACCGTGGCTATCCGCGCTTTCCTGAGAGTACGCCCCTGACTATGGCTGATGATAATGTCCGCTCCTTCCCCTGACTGAATACACAGACGGGTGCTACCTGCCCACTGGGAGGAGCCTGGACGGCACCTCCATAAGTTCATCTGAGGTATCCTCGAGGACGTGATTTCTGTACCTCAGGGTCCCTTCAAAGTCCTTAGTTTAGGGTCCAGCCCCCGGCCGTTACAAGGCAAAAAGTTCCCGGGCCGCGCCATGATTCCTCTGGCTGCCGCGCTCACGTTGGCGTTGAGCGGTTGCTCGCAGGCTGTGACGCTCGATCCGGCGCCCGACGCCGCCAACCCAGATTGTGCCAAGGCCATGGTCGCCATGCCGGACACCCTCGCCGGACAATCGAAACGGGAGACAACCGCACAGGCAACCACGGCGTACGGAGACCCGGCGACCATCATCGTCAAGTGCGGCGCTCGCGTGAAGGAACCGGTCATGGATCCGTGTGTCCGGGTCAACGACGTCGACTGGACCATCCGCAAGGATGACGATCACGATGCGACTGCTTCTAAAAGTTCCACTGGGTCCAGCGCATCAGCTTCGGGTACCGCTCAAGGCCAGAATTTTGACGGCACCGGAACGTGGACTGCGACCTCATTCGGCCGCACCCCTGCCGTTCAGGTGACGTTCGATGCGGGCAAGGTGAATTCCTCGACCATCCTCGTTGATCTGCAATCGTCGGTGAATCGTATCCACCAGTCGAAGCAGTGTTCCTCGGTCTCCGATAACTTGGATCTTTCCGACCAGGGGTGATCACGCACGCGACGGGCGGCGGCGTGATGCCCCGCCCGTCGTCGTTCTTAATCGACCGTCCGAGGACGGCGACACAGTGATCCCTTAGCGCAGGCCCACCGGACGCTCTAGCGCCAACCGGATGAGCCGATCCACGAGCTCACCGTAACCAATTCCCGATTCGGCCCACATCATGCCGTACATCGAGATGGGGGTAAATCCGGGCATGGTGTTGACCTCGTTGATGACCACGCGGCCGTCGTCCGTGTAAAAGAAATCGCAGCGTGACAGGCCTTCGCCGTCCAAAGAGAGGAACGCCTGGATCGCCTTGGCACGAATTTCCTCACGAACCTCCTGCGGAAGGTCCGCAGGGCAGCGAAGCTCCGAGGAGGAAGATTCCAGGTACTTCGCCTCGAAGTCATAGAAGGTGTGGGTGTCCCCCACGATTTCAATCTCTCCGGGGTGCGAAGCCTTCGGAAGTTCATGATTCGCACCATCCAACACGGCACACTCGATCTCACGACCGCTGATGCCTTCCTCGATCACGAGTTTAGGATCCAGTTCATGTGCCGTAGCGATCGCAGCCTCCAACTGGTCCCACGAATCGATGCAGGTGATGCCGCACGAGGAACCGGCCCTGGCAGGTTTAACGAATACGGGAAGAGCGAGTTCACGAATCCGGCGCGTGACATTCTCACGATCGTTCGCCCAATCGCGTGCCGTCACCACACGATACGGGCCGACCTCGAGCCCCGCCGCCTCGAAGGCTACCTTCATGAAGTGCTTGTCCATGCCCACGGCCGAAGCGGTGACCCCCGCCCCAACGTATGGGAGTCGAGCCATCTCGAGGAGCCCCTGGACGGTTCCGTCCTCGCCGAATGGCCCGTGCAAGAGGGGAAAGACGACGTCGAGCCGCGGTCCTTCCTCAAAGGATCCGTCCGCGTGGCGCAGGAATATACCTCCCTGCCCCTCGCCCATGGGCAAAGAAGCCTGCGGTCCTTCGCCACGAAATTCCGGGAGCTTGGATTCCGCCGCCAAACGGGACAGTTCGTCCTCGCTACTCAAGTGCCAGGTGCCTTCACGGGTAATGCCGATGAGCACCGGTTCGTATTGGTCGTGGTCGAGCACGCCCAGCACGCCTTGAGCGGTAATCAGCGAAATGGAATGCTCCGACGAGACCCCTCCAAAGAGAATTCCGACGGTGGTGCGTCCTGCAGTGGCATTGATGGTCATGGCGTTACTTTCTGACGACGTGTGGTGCAAAATTCAAGGGCCGCGGCGCAGAGTGCGTCAATGCCCGGGGGCGCTGGTTCCCTGTGGTCCCCCATGAGGAGTCTCGGCTTTGAGGGCACGGCCGAGGAGCATCGGCTGTAGCTGGTCGACGGTGATCTGCCCGTCCAAGACGGCGGAGACGGCCTCCACAATGGGCATTTCGACGCCGTGGCGTCGGGCCAGGTCGCGAACGACCGACGCTGACTTCATGCCCTCGGCGGTCTGTGTCATGCGCTGGCCGACCTCGACCTCACTCAACCCGAGAGCCAAGAGGCGCCCGGCCGTGTGATTGCGCGACAACGGAGACGAGCAGGTGGCCACGAGATCCCCCATGCCGGCGAGCCCAGCAAGAGTTTCGGCTCGCCCGCCCAGAGCGACCGCCAAACGCGTGGTCTCCGCCAGTCCACGGGTCATGATGGACGACTTCGAGTTGTCGCCGTAGTCCCGTCCTTCGCAGATGCCTACACACAATGCGATGACGTTCTTGACGAGACCGCCCAGCTCGACGCCAACGACGTCGCCCGAGGTGTAGGGCCGAAAATACGTCGTGGCGCAAACCCGAGACACCAGGGCGGCGGAACGCTCCGAAACGGAGGCAACGACCGAGGCCGTCGGTTGTTCTTGAATGATTTCCTTGGCCAAATTAGGGCCGGAGAGCACGGCGATTTGTTCCCCAAATCCGGGGAGCGTCTGTTCGATGACCTCCGACATGCGCAACCCGGTGCCACGCTCTAACCCTTTAGCCAGGGAGACGACCACCGCGTTGGGTTCGATGATCGATGCCATCGCTTCGAGCTGGGACCGCAGTGCCTGGGCCGGAATCGCGACGACGACGACGTCGGCTCCCCGCAAAGCTTCCTCCGGGTCAGACGTAAAGGCGAGGTTTTCCGGCAACCGGGTGTTGGGGAAATATCGCTCGTTGATGCCAGAGGTGCTGATCGATGCCATCGAGTCACGATTGCGACCCCACAGCACGACCTCCCACGAATCTCCGTCTGATGCGCCCAAGCGGGCGGCATCGGCCGCGACCTTGGCGAAGGCGGTGCCCCAACTTCCGGCACCTAAAACGGCGACACGGCGAGGTGTCGGTACGGATGGTGGAACGGTGGGTGCTTGCTCCTGAGCGTTCACGATTTTCCTTCCGTTCGCGGGTGTCCCGGCGGGTTGAGGGGCGCCCTCGGGGTTGGCTACCTAGCGGTTTTCCCGGGAGTTCGAGGAACCCTGCGGTTCAACCGAGGATCCCACCGCCCCTCAGGGGCCTCCTCACCTCGCAATTGCTCGACCAGGCCGGTCAGCGCGTCCATCATGCGCTCCGTAGCCTCAGCCAGCGCATCACGGCTCACGTGATCCGTCCGATTCTCCGCACGAACATCCGACAGGTCGATGGGGTCTCCCACCAAGACGTGAGCGGTTTTGCGCGGGAAAAATTGGGGCTTGGTGGCCTTGGGAGCCAAGAATTCTTGGTCGCCCCAGTGAGCAATCGGCACGACGGGTGCCCCAGTGGCCAAAGCAAGCCGCGCGGCACCAGACCTACCAGCCATGGGCCAGAGGTCGGGATCTTTGGTCAAGGTTCCTTCCGGATAGATCAGCACCGCGCCCCCGGCGTCGATGACCGCTCGAGCACTCTCCAACGACTTCCGCGCATCCATGGAACCGCGGAAAACGGGAATCTGTGCGGTGCGGTGAAGTATGGTGCCGACCACCGGAATGCGGAACAGGGACTCTTTGGCGAGGAAACGCGGGATCGTTCCGGACATGTACACGAGGTACGCGACCGTCAACGGATCCACCTCGGTCACGTGGTTTGCGACCACGATGTACCCCTGGTCGCGCGGCAATTTTTCCACGCCTTTCCAGGAACGCCTCATGGCCAGGTCCAACGCACGTCGCACGACCGCCGCGGTCGCCCGAAACAGCAGATCCCCGCCGCGGCTCGGTGCCACGGTCTCCAAGGGCCGCTTCTTCTTCGACGGCGCGGATTTCCGCACTCCCGCTTTTCCTTCGCCCGCCATGACTGCTAGGCCGCCAGGTCTTCGATGTCGAACTTTGCTCCGAGGCCTTCCAGCTTCGCAACGAATCGCTCGTAACCGCGATTGATGAGTTCGACTCCGGTCACCTTGGAGTCACCTTCGGCGGCCAAAGCCGCGATCAGGTGGCTGAACCCGCCGCGAAGATCCGGAATATTGATGTCGGTTCCGTGCAACGGCGTCGGTCCCGAAATGACCGCCGAGTGCAGGAAGTTGCGCTGCCCGAAACGGCATGGGACCGAGCCGAGGCATTCGCGATGAAGCTGAATGGTCGCGCCCATGCGGTTGAGAGCCCCGGTAAATCCGAAACGGTTTTCATACACGGTTTCGTGGACGATCGAGACGCCGTCGGCCTGTGTCAACGCCACCACCAAGGGCTGCTGCCAGTCGGTCATGAAGCCAGGGTGCACGTTGGTCTCGACGATAAGCGGGTTCAGTTTGCCACCAGGGTGGTAGAACCGGATGCCTTCGTCCGTGATGTCGAGGCCACCGCCGATTTTCCGGAATGTATTCAAGTAGGCCATCATGTCGGCCTGATGAGCTCCACGAACAAAGATGTCGCCGCCGGTGGCCAGCGCAGCGGAACCCCAGGATGCCGCCTCGATGCGGTCTGGCAGGGCCTTGTGGTTATATCCGCTGAGGCTCGGAACACCTTCGATGTGAATCACGCGATCGGTCTGAACCGTGATGATCGCGCCCATCTTCTGCAAGATCGCGATGAGATCCATGATTTCGGGCTCAGTGGCCGCACCGCGCAATTCGGTGTTGCCCTCAGCGCGCGTGGCCGTCAGCAGGACCTGCTCGGTTGCTCCCACAGAGGGGTACGGCAGGTCGATTTTTGCCCCGCGCAAACCCTTGGGTGCGGTCATCCGAATACCCGACGGAAGTTTATCGACCTCAGCACCGAAGTTCCGCAGAACCTCTAAGTGGTAATCGATCGGGCGGTCGCCGATTTTGCATCCGCCGAGGTCCGGAATGAAGGCCTCGCCAATGGCATGCAACAACGGGCCACACAGCAGGATCGGGATGCGGGAGTCACCCGCATGCGCGTCGATATCCGCGTGTCGGGCCACCGAGACGTTAGTGGGGTCCAGCTTGAGATCCCCGTTCTCGGGATCCTTGTTAACCGTGACGCCGTGCAAGGACAGCAAGTCGGTCACGACATTGACGTCCTTAATTTCCGGGACGCTACGCAAGACGGACGGGCTTGCACCGAGTAGGGCCGCGACCATGGCCTTCGGCACGAGATTTTTCGCGCCACGGACCGAGACTTCCCCTCGGAGGGGTTCCCCACCCTGTATGTGCAATGCGCCGATCATAGAGTTCCAATCCTCGTGTGTGCGGGCGAGAAAAGCCCGACGATTCGCGCGTGTCCGCAAGTGACACGCATTCTGGGACCATTTTACGGTACCAATGCGCCCGTCGAATGCGACTCACCCTTGCCGCGCCGTCGCGAGTCCGGAACAACCTTTTTCGGGAGTGTGCACGGTGCAGACCGGCCGCTCCTCACGCCGCGGGGCGGTTCAAGAGCGGCCGGGAATCTTTCATCACACTAGAACTTCGCCGGTAGCGTACGGGGTTTGAAGGAAGGACGCTCGGCCTCGAAAGCCTCAATCGCGTCCTCATGCTGGAGGGTCAGAGAAATATCGTCTAGCCCATTCATGAGGCGCCAGCGGGTGTATTCGTCGATCTGCAACGTCACGGTCAATGAGCCGCATGTCACTGTCCGTGATTCCAGATCGACCGTCACCTGGATTCCGGGGTTCTCCTCGATGGATTTCCAGATCAGCTCGATATCTTGCTGCTCCAGCTGGGCCGCGACGAGGCCCTGCTTACCGGAATTTCCTCGGAAGATATCCGCAAATCGCGACGAGAGGACCACGCGGAACCCGTAGTCTTTCAAGGCCCACACGGCATGCTCGCGAGAAGATCCTGTACCGAAATCTGGACCGGCCACCAAGACGCTCGCATGACGGAACGGCTGTTGATTGAGGACGAATTCCGGGTCCTTCCGCCACCCCGCAAACAAGGCATCGTCGAATCCCGTTTTAGTGATTCGCTTCAGGTACACGGCCGGAATGATTTGGTCGGTATCCACATTCGAGGCCCGCAAAGGTGCGGCGACGCCGGTGTGTTGAGTAATCGGTTCCATCGGTTCCTCCTAGGCTTCCTGCAAGTCGGACGGCGAGCTCAACGTGCCTCGCACTGCTGTCGCCGCTGCGACTAGGGGCGAGACGAGGTGGGTGCGGCCGCCTTTACCTTGCCGTCCCTCGAAATTTCGGTTGGAGGTTGATGCGCAACGCTCCCCCGGGGCCAACTGGTCTGGATTCATGCCAAGACACATCGAACATCCCGCGAACCGCCAGTCGGCGCCGAATTCCTGGAACACTCGGTCAAGGCCTTCCTCTTCCGCCTGAAGACGCACGCGTGCCGATCCCGGGACAACCATCATGCGGATGTTCGGGGCTTTCGTCCTCCCTCGGAGGATCTCCGCCGCCGCGCGAAGATCCTCGATGCGGGAATTGGTGCATGACCCTAGGAACACCGTGTCTACGGCAATATCCTTCATGGGCGTGCCTGCTTTAAGGTCCATGTACTCGAGGGCCTTGACCGCCGATGCCTTGGCATTCTCGTCACCCGCATCCTCTGGATCCGGGACACATTCGGAGAGAGCCACACCCTGGCCAGGGTTGGTTCCCCACGTCACGAATGGCTCCAGCTCGTTCGCATCGATGACAACCTCGGCGTCGAACGATGCGCCCTCATCGGTACGCAATGACGACCAGTACTCGACCGCACGATCCCAGTCTTCTCCTTGGGGCGCATGCGGCCGTTGTCGCACGTAGTCGAACGTCGTCTGGTCTGGGGCAACCATGCCGGCACGCGCACCTGCCTCGATCGACATGTTGCAGATGGTCATGCGGCCTTCGATCGACAATTCTTCGATCGCGGAGCCTCGGTATTCCAGCACGTAGCCTTGCCCGCCGCCGGTCCCAATTTTCGCGATAACGGCAAGAATGATGTCTTTGGCCGTCACGCCCGGCTTGAGGTGGCCGTTGACGGTAATGGCCATCGTCTTGAAGGGTGCCAAGGAAAGGGTCTGGGTTGCCATCACATGCTCAACCTCGCTGGTACCGATGCCGAAGGCCAAGGCGCCAAAGGCACCGTGAGTCGAGGTGTGCGAGTCTCCACAGACGACCGTCATGCCGGGTTGAGTCAAACCCAGCTGGGGCCCGACGACGTGCACGATGCCCTGTTCCGCGTCTCCCAGTGAATGAATTCGCACGCCGAATTCCTCGGCATTCGCACGCAAGGTTTCGATTTGTTGTCGCGATGTCTGGTCAGCGATGCGAGAAAAAATATCTTGCGTCGGAGTGTTGTGGTCTTCCGTCGCGATCGTCAGATCCGGGCGACGAAGTTTCCGACCCGCCAGGCGAAGGCCTTCAAAGGCCTGAGGAGAGGTCACCTCGTGGACGAGATGCAGATCGATGTAGATGAGGTCGGGACGGCCATCTTCGCCCGCGACGACGCGGTGATCCGACCAAACCTTCTCGGCCAAGGTCATTGGGCGATGCGCTGAGTCAACCAAGGTGTCCTCCGATGTCCTGTGTGTGTTGCTCTCATTGTGCCCGGCGATTTTTAGGCTTTCCACAACGTGGACTTGCATTCCAACATTTGAGACCTCACCATTAGCACCATGAGCCATTCTCCAGAATCAACAGACGACACCACGGCCGAGAGCATTGCCCCGCCCACAGGAACCGCCCGAGAGGGAATCCTGGGAGGCAAAGGAACGGCCAATCCCATGTCCGTTACCATTCACCCCAGCGGCGTCGGCGTTCTGGACAAGGCAACCCATATTCTCGATTGTCTTGAGGCGGGGCCCGCGAGCCTCTCCCAGCTCGTGGAAGCGACCGGACTCGCACGTCCCACCGCACATCGACTTGCGGTGGCCCTCACCCACCATCGTCTGGTCTCCAGGGACATCCAAGGCCGTTTCGTACTCGGTCCTCGCCTCGGAGAGCTGGCCTCGGCGGCCGGTGAAGACCGTTTGATTGCCGCGGCAGGCCCGGTGCTCAATCAGTTGCGCAACCTGACCGGGGAGTCCTCGCAGGTGTACCGACGTCAGGGAGAATGGCGAATCTGCGTGGCGTCTGCGGAACGGCCGATCGGATTACGAGACACGATCCCCGTGGGAACTCAGCTGTCCATGAAGGCCGGATCGGCTGCTCAGGTGCTCATCGCGTGGGAGGATCACAACCGACTCTTGGACGGCTTGCGTCAGGCTCGCTTCTCGGCAACGGTGCTCTCCGCGGTCCGACGCCGTGGCTGGGCGCAGTCTGTCGGGGAAAGAGAACGAGGTATCGCCTCAGTCTCGGCTCCCGTCCGTAATCCTTCGGGAAAGGTCATCGCAGCCGTCTCCATCTCTGGCCCGATCGAACGGCTCACGAGGCAACCTGGCCGCCTCCACGCCGACGTCGTATGTCAGGCGGCGCGGCAACTCACCGATGCGCTCCGCGCGCATCAGTAAATGTGATGGTCTCTGGCCTGGGATAACGACGAGAGCATCCGGTTCCGACGCTCTAATACCTCGCCCATCGGCGCCAAGACTTCTCGCTCGCCGACCTGCCGACACTGCTCATGGATGCGGGCTCGCAAGCGCTTGGCGTGCCGTCTCGCGCTGAAACCACGAATCCAGGCCGCCACCCCGCTCGTCACAAGGCCTAGCGCCACGCCACCAGCAAGGAGCACGGTGGGCACCGGAATACCCGTCCCCCGTACATCGGGGGGATCCGCGAGGGGCATCCTCACGTAATCGGCCGCAAAAAGCGCGGTCAGCCAGCCGAGGCCTACCACCAAAGTAGCCAGTGCCAGCCATTGCACGACGTTGAGGGGACCCCACCACCAACGACGACGCTCCGTCTCGAAGTCCGACGCCGTGACGGCGCGCTCCAGGGCGTCGGGAATCGCGGACATCCGAGAACGACCGGCGTCTCGCACGGCATGATGCCAAGGCTCCCCCACGCCACTCGCAGACTCCTCAGCGCACCGGCGAATGGCCGCAGACACGGTAGCTCGGGCGCCGGCGTCGAACTCTGGAAGAGCTTGCCTGCTCATGCCGGCGTGATCGCCGGTAGGCCGGGTGATTCCCACTCTCCGCAAGGGGTCTTGACCCACACGACGGACCCATCGCAACGGAGGCCACGCGGTGTGCCGGGCCGAGCGTCGTAGCTGGGAACGTCGGGAAGCTTCGACCAAGTCGTCGGCGCGAAGAGCCGAGGACAACCCCACGGCGAGGTCATCAGCGGCTCGCCCTCCGATCTCGATCTGTTCGGGGCCGCCGTCATAACGGGAGAGCCGCTCCGCTACGGCGTCGAGGTCCCCGGCGAGTCGACGGTTAAGGGCATTCTTGCCTCGGACGACGTCGTTGATAGCCTCGCCCAACTCATCAATACCCCTACCGTCCCGCGCCGACACGGCAAAGGGCGGACGCGCCAGGTGGGACGCCGCGCCATCTATGTCGAGGCGTTCGGCCAAGTGATCGAGCACCGGTGGCAACTCCGTGTCGTGGAGGGTATCGGCTTGATTGAGCACGGCGAGCATCAGGCCCCCGTGCCGCGAGAGCGGGGTGATGAATTCGGCATGGATCAGATGGTCCGCGTACTTCTGCGGATCGAAGACCCACACCATGACGTCGACTCGTTCGGCAAAACGTTCGACCACCTCACGGTTGAGACGTCGAATCGAATCGAAATCGGGCAGATCCACGAGGACCACGCCACCGGACGATTCGTTCCCGCCACCGCCCGGGAAGGCCTGACGCAACTTCTCCCAGAACGACTTTTCACCAACCGCCCCTGGTCGGTGCCCCGATCCCAGGCGATGAACGGTTTCAATGCCCAGCCATTGTGTGAGCGGCCGATGATCGCCCTCGCCCCAGACGGCCGCCATAGGCTCAGTGGTTGCCGGGCGTGTAACGGCCACTGTCGCAAAATTCTTGCCCGTGACGGCGTTGAACAGGCTGGACTTTCCGGAACCCGTGGCTCCGAAGAATCCCACGACCGTATCCTCGGCACAGACGCCGGCCCGCTCCAGGACCCGCCCCACCACGTCGTCGGCCTGAGTCACGACATCGTCCGGCACTATCCCCCGGCCCGCATCGAGGGCCTCCGAAAGGGCCGCGGCTCGCTGGTCGATGCTGAACAGCTCGTCGTTTTTCATTCCCGACCGCCCTTTTTCACGTGTCGCTCGCGTGAGCGGAGCTCCCGCCCGGCAGCCGCCATCCGTTGCCTCGTTTCGGCAATTACCCGCACAGCGTCTTCCGTTTCGGGCAGACGCGCCCGAAAAGCCTCCATTGCCTCGTCCAAGAGTCCGTCAATCCGATTCACGAGGTCGGAACGCGCTTGTTCGGCCATCCGGCGCACCGCGTCTTCTCCGAAAATGGCCTCCAGGAGCTTGAGCCCGACGACGCCGGTTCCCCCGGCGATGCCCACCTCGATTCCCGTGAGGCCACCTGTAGCCGAAAACACCACGATCATCAGGACGACCGCAGCAGTGTTCAGACCCATCGAGAGGAAGCGAGCACGCTGCCTCTTGCCGGCACCTTCCGTTGACATCATGGTCATAATGCCTTGTTGCCAGGCCCGGATTTCTTCTTGGGTACGGTCCGAAAAGTCCGAAGGCAGGTGACCGAGGTCGTCCCCGTCCAAAAGACCGCGTCCGGCCGGGTCTCGGTACCAGGCACGGTGGGCGTCCTCCACAGCCGTTGCCGTCTCCTCGACGATCACACGAAATAACCCCGATTCGAGCTCCGACTCGATGCGCTCGGCACGTCGCGGGTTTCCTCGCAGATAGTTCCCGAGCTTGTCCCTCACACGACCGACGCCGTTTTCCAGCCGGCGGAACCATTCGCCCGTCCCCACGAATTCCTGCCACCGGGTGAGCACCTCGCCCCGTAGCAAGGCGCCGTCGCTCATCGAATCCACGATATTTTTGCGGGCGGCTTCTTGGGCGGCAACGACGTCGTGCTCCAACTGTTCGAGAGCTTCGTGCTGTTCTCGGACCGTCTCTTGGAGGGCCGCGAGATCGGCATCGAGGGCGTCCACTGCACCCGCCAAGGAGCTCGCCGCGATATCCGCTCGGGCCTCTGCATCTCGACCCAAAGCATCGAGCCACGACCGGAGCCCTTCAACTGCCGACTCCGGAAGCATGCCGCGTTCGTCCCGCTCCTGTTCAGAAATCGACACCGTCAAGGTGGGGTGCAATCCCTTTTCGGCCAGTAGACGCCGCAGGTCTGCGAGGATTTCAGCTCCCCCACCGGCCGGCACACGGTTCAGGACGACCGCCACGGCGATCCGGCGCTCGGCCGCTCGTTCCAGGACGGCCCAAGGAACCGCGTCCGCATATCGATTGGCTGTGGTCACAAAGAGCCAGACGTCGGCGGCCTCGAGCAGCTGCCTGGATAATCGCCTGTTGTCGTCCGACACAGAATCAAGATCCGGTGCATCGATCAGTGCGATGCCGCCCGGCGCGGCGTCGCTCACGCACACTTCGAGTTCTTGATCATCGTTGCCGGACTTGGTCGATCCGTGTTCGACGCGCGGCATGTGAGGCAGTAGCCGGTCGGGTCCCATCCATGCCGTGTCTTCGGCCCGGTGTACTAAGACAGGACGACGAGTAGTTGGGCGCACCACGCCCGAGGCGCTGACAGTGGCCCGCATGAGGGAGTTGACCAAAGTGGACTTGCCTGCTCCGGTCGAGCCACCGACAACCATGGTGAGAGGCGACTCCAGATGCCGGGCTCGAGGCAAGAAATAGTCGCGCACCTGGCCTATCAAGCGATCTCGCATCAGGCGGCCTGATGCGACGTTCCGAGTTTCCACGGGGAAATCGACGCGGTTCAGGGCATATTCAAGCCCCTCACAGGCGGTGAGAAATGATGCGTGCTCGGGTGTATCCACGGTGCCATCTTGGCATACACAGGAGCGGCTCCGAAGAAAGAACCGTCAGATACGCAAAAAGTCCGGCACAATGTGCCGGACTTTTTGTAGCCGTGACCCCAACCGGATTCGAACCGGTGTTGCCGCCGTGAGAGGGCGGAGTACTAGGCCGCTATACGATGGGGCCAAATTGATTTCCTGTGAAAGATGTATTCTTTCCTCAGGAAGACTCGACTTAGTTTACACACTTTCAAGTGTGTTTCCAAATCGAAGAATGTTACTTCCATCACTGTTGAAAGTGATGATCCGTAACCGCTGGGATACCAGGACTCGAACCTAGAACGACGGTACCAGAAACCGCTGTGTTGCCAATTACACCATATCCCACTGTGCGTCTGCGCCCTGGCCGAAAGGCCCTGCGTCATCGCCGCAACGAATAAAGACTCTACCGCCCCATCCCAGGCCGTGCAAGCTGAGAGGACGTGGGGTACGACACTCGCAATTCACCCCGAGTTCGTTTGCGCCCCACGTCCACGACCGACGCCAGCGGCATGACCTCCCGACACACGACATAGCCACATGTGTCGAGAGGCCATGGACCCGTGTCGGCTAGGAGCTGGATGCCGCCAGGTCTTGCCGCAAGGCCTTGATTCTCGCCAGCGACGACTCCCGTCCCAAGATTTCGAGCGACTCAAAGAGGGGCGGGGAAATTCGAGCCCCGGAAACCGCGATACGCACCGGGCCGAAGGCCAAGCGCGGCTTGATCTCCAAGCCATCCACGATGGCTTCACGGAGTGCTTGTTCGATCGTTGATGCCTCCCAGGATTCAAGGTTCGTCAACGCTGCTTCCGCCGCTTCCAGGACCTGAGGCGCGGATTCCTTGAGTTGCTTCCGGGCGTCGTCGGCAATCTCGATGTCGGAATCGGCGCGGAAGAGGAATCCGAGGAGTCCAGGGGCCTCCCCCAGCAACTGCATACGCTCCTGGACCAGCGGAGCGGCCTCGCGGAGAATGGCGCGCTCCCGGTCACTGAGTTCCTCACCGACGATGCCTCCCTGCCGCAAATACGGCAACAGACGCTCTTCGAAGTCGGCCGGCTCGAGCATCCGAATGTGCTGCCCGTTAATCGCTTCCGCTTTTTTGACATCAAATCGTGCGGGATTCGCCAAAACATCATGAACGTCGAAATTCTCCACGAGCTGTTCCACGGTGAAGATATCTTCGTCCGCAGAAAGCGACCATCCCAGGAGCGAAAGGTAATTGAGAAGGCCTTCCTTGATGAAGCCTGATTCCCGCAACAAGAACAGATTGGACTCGGGATCGCGCTTGGAAAGCTTTTTATTTCCCTGACCCATGACGTAGGGAAGGTGCCCAAATTCAGGAATAAATTCCGCGACGCCCACCTGGACCAGCGCCCGGTACAAGGCGATTTGCCGCGGTGTCGAGGAGAGAAGGTCCTCGCCCCGAAGCACGTGGGTAATGCCCATCAGAGCGTCATCGACGGGGTTGACCAAGGTGTACAACGGCTTGCCATTGGCGCGAACCACGACGTAGTCGGGAACAGAACCGGCTTTGAAGGTGATCTCCCCTCGGACCACGTCGTTGAACGTGATGTCCTCATCCGGCATTCGCAAACGAAGCACCGGCTCCCGGCCCTCTTCACGGAACGCGGCCTTCTGTTCCTCCGTGAGATTTCGGTCGTAATTGTCGTATCCGAGCTTGGGGTCTTCGCCCTTGGCGCGGTGACGCTCCTCAACTTCCGCAGGAGTCGAGAAGTCCTCATAGAGGAAGCCGCCCTCTTGTAGTTTGCCGATGACCTCTTGATAGATCTCACCGCGCTGGGACTGACGATAGGGCTCATGGGGACCACCAACGTCCACGCCTTCGTCCCACTCAATCCCCAACCAGCGCAGAGATTCGAGAACCTGGTGGAACGACTCCTCCGAATCGCGTTGGGCGTCCGTGTCTTCGATGCGAAACACGAGCTTTCCACCCGTGTGACGGGCATGGGCCCAGTTAAATAATGCGGTACGGACCATGCCCACGTGCGGAGTTCCCGTGGGCGACGGGCAGAATCGAACGCGGACGGGGCGGTCCTCGCTCACGGTGGGCTGAATAGCTTCGGTCGTCATGATGATGAGTTACACGTCTCTTTCGTCGTCGGTGGGGCTCGGGACAAGAACCACCCAGTTCAGCGGTCTGTGGTCTTAGGCCCGACGCATGCGGTTGGTCAGCGCTCCAATGCCTTGGATTTCGATCTCGACTTCCTGGCCGTCGTCGACGAGGCCCACGCCCGCGGGCGTTCCCGTCAAAATCACGTCACCAGGCAAGAGTGTGAAGGCTTCGGAGATGTGGGAAATCAATTCGGCGACACCGAAGGTCATGTCCTTGGTCGAGCCATCTTGTTTGAGATCTCCGTCAACCCACGAGCGAATCGAAAGGTCTTCGGTTTCCAGCTCGGTCTCGATCCACGGGCCCAAGGGGCACGCGCCGTCGAAACCTTTGGCGCGCGTCCATTGCAGATCAGAACGCTGGAGGTCCCGGGCGGTGAGGTCATTACCGCAGGTGTACCCGAAAACGACCTCGGGCACGCGCTCCGGAGGAACCGACTTACACATGCGGCCGATGACGACCGCAAGTTCGGCCTCGTACGAGACTTCCTCGCTGTTGTCCGGCAACGTGACAGGGTCTCCGGGGCCAACCACAGACGTATTCGGTTTGAGGAAAAACTGGGGAGTCGTCGGCGCTTCGTTGCCTAATTCGCTGGCGTGGTCGTTCCAGTTGCGAGCCACCGCGACTACTTTAGAACGCGGGATGATCGGCGCAACGAGCCGAACGTCCTCCATTGAATAGGTTTTGTCCACGGGGTTAATTCCCGTGTAGAAGGGGTCTCCAGCGAGCACCGTCAGGGTTTCCTGACCTTCTTCTCCGTCGACCCGTCCGTAAAACAGCTGGTCCTCTGCGGTAAATCGAGCAATGCGCATGCCCCTAGGTTAGCGTGTACCGGAGCCCCGACGCCCGTCGAGCGCGTTGGGCGAACACGCCTCCGGGCCGTCGCAGGGCCGCCGCGCTCAGATCACCTGCTGCATCCAGCCAAATCGGTCCTCGACTCGTCCGGTCTGGATGCCTGTCAGCTGAGATCGCAACCACGTGGTGACTTCGCCGTTGGTCTGAGCCGCCGCTGGAATTTCGCCGTCCTCATAGACCAAGCGCCCCATGGGGGCGATCACCGCGGCCGTTCCGCAGGCGAAGACCTCGCTGATCTCTCCAGATTCAACGCCACGACGCCACTCGTCCACGGTGATCGTGCGCTCCTCCACCGTGTGGCCTCGCTCTTGGGCGAGCTCGATGATGGACATTCGGGTAATGCCTTCGAGGATCGTCCCCGTCAATGCGGGCGTGACGAGGGTCCCATCCCGAAGGACGAAGAACACGTTCATTCCCCCGAGCTCTTCGACCGCGTGATCCCGATTCTCGTCCGTAAACATCACTTGCTTGCAGCCGTGTGCTTCACCCTCCATTTGAGGCACCAGACTCGCGGCGTAGTTGCCTCCACATTTGGCTGCCCCGGTGCCGCCAACACCCGCGCGGGCGTACTGGCGAGACCACCAAATGTCGACAGGTTCAGGGGTGCCAAAGTAGTTGGCCGCCGGCGACGCGACCACCTCAAATAGCGCTTCCCGCGAGGGACGCACCCCCAGGAATTTCTCCGTCGCAATGATGAAAGGACGCAGATAGAGCGATGTGCCTTCGCCATCGGGAATCCACCGTGAATCCTGACGGACGAGCGACGTCACCGCCTCCAGAAACAGTTCGTCCGGCAACTCAGGCAGGGCCAGACGACGTGCCGAACGTCGCAACCGCTGAGCATTCGCCTCCGGACGGAATAACCACACCGACCCGTCCATATGGCGATACGCCTTGAGGCCTTCAAAGACCTCCTGGCCGTAGTGGAATACCGAGACGGCGGGGTCAAGAACCAACGGACCGTACGGCTCAATACGTGCGTTCTTCCACTCGCCGGAGCCTGCGCCGTCACCGGACCAATCAACCTTGGCGACGTAATCGGTCGTGTACTCGCCAAAGCCAGGGGCCGCGAGGATCTCATTCAGCCGCGCGGAGGAGGCCGGGTCGGGGTTTTCAGTGAAGGCGAATGATTGCTGAGTCATGGGAGCTCCATTTCGGCGATGGTGGGGTGATGCGCCGGAGTGGGTATCGCATCATTGCGACGTCGCACCCCGTCATTGTTCGTGGTTAGGCAAGTCGGCCGAGAATCGCCGATCCAACCTCTCGAGTTGACCGACGGCTGGATCCATGGGCCTCCATATCCGCCTCGACCGCTGCTTCGATCGTACTCGCTGCCGATTCCTCCCCCAGGTGCCGCAGCAAGAGGGCCCCCGCGAGGATCGCCGCACGTGGGTCGGCAATCCCTTGGCCGGCGATATCGGGCGCCGAGCCATGTACCGGCTCGAACATCGACGGCGCGGTGCCGGCGGCATTGATATTGCCGCATGCTGCGTAGCCGATACCACCGGAGATCGCGCCGGCCTGGTCCGTCAAGATGTCGCCGAAAAGATTGTCGGTGACGATCACGTCGAATCGGGACGGCTCGGTGGTCATGTAGATCGTGGCCGCGTCCACGTGAATATAGTCCGTGCTGACCTGCGGATATTCTGCGGCAACTCTTTCGAAGGTGCGACGATACAGCCCACCAGAATGCACCAGGACATTGTGTTTGTGCACCAAGGTCACGTGCTGTCGATCCCGTGAGTCTGCGAGCTCGAAAGCGTAGCGAATCAGGCGTTCAACACCATGAGCGGTGTTGACGGATACTTCCGTCGCGATTTCCTGTGGCGTGTCCTGCCGGACCGTGCCGCCATTGCCGACGTAAGGCCCCTCGGTGCCCTCACGAACGACGACGAAGTCGATGTCTCCCGGCTCGCGCAAGGGTGACACCGCACCCGGGTACAAACGCGACGGTCGGAGGTTGATGAAGTGGTCAAAGGTGAAGCGGAGCTTGAGCAGAATTTCCCGCTCGATCAAACCAGACGGCACTTCTGCCGACCGGGGATCCGCACCCACTGCGCCGAAAAGAATGGCATCGTGACTCCGCAAAGCATCAAGCTTTTCCGAGCTCAAGGTCTCGCCTGTTCGAAGCCACGCTTCCGCGCCGAGCTCGTACGGCGTCGGGTCTACGGTGGTGCCGTGAATTCGTGCCGCCTCGGTGACGATTTTCAGGGCTTGTTCGATGACCTCGGGGCCGATCCCGTCTCCGGGAATAACGGCGAGGTCGATGGTCCGGCTCATGGTGGTCTCGCTCATAGGGATAAATTAGCGGTCTCTCCGAGCGCGGGTCCACATAGTAGAACGCCTTCTCACATTGTGGCCGAACGTGGCGTCAATCTAAACCTTGTCGATCAAGAGCAATGCAACGCCCGCCCAGGCAGCGGCCCATAGAAATGAGGCGAAGGTGCCCAAAATGAACCTTTCGACGGCGTCCGCCCTCTTGAGTTCCGTGAATCGCCCGAGCGCTTTGATGGCGGCCAAGACGGTCAATCCCGTGGGCCATCCGACCAGTATGGTCACGCCCCCCCCTACTCGCTCGAGGACTCCGATCCATACCCCGCCATGAAGCGTGGACGTCCTTTCGGGGTCATCGATGTCGCCCAGCGGACCGTCCACCGACTCCCCATCCTCCGAGGAAAGATAATGGCGGTCACTCCGCTTTGAGAGTTCCAAGACCGCTGCCGTCACGGGGGAACCCGTCAAGGCGGCGGCCACCGTGGCGACAGCGGGGACTACCGCACCGACGAGCGGCGAGAGGCCCGAACTTTCCGTCCGGATCGAGCCGATGGCCGCGAGCACCGCAGCCGCCGCCAAAAGTACGGCAAATGCGCCCGCCCAGCCTTGCCGAGCCCTCACCGAAACTCCGGGGACGCGGAAACAACTGGCCATCCCGCCCAGGGCGGCCAAGGTCATGAGGATCAGTGCACTGTAGGCCACGCTATGACCTTGCCTCTCCGGGAAGAGTCGCCCGATCCAACGCCTCTGCCCAGTGCAGGGCCCCTGCCTTCAGATCTTCCAATTCACGGTACATACCTGAAGCTAGTCGGTCGGATACGGCCTGTTGGCTAATGCCTAGGCGCTCGGCGATGTGGGCCTGGGTGCCTCCTTCGAGCGCGAGGTCGTAGGCCTCTCGAGTGGTGTGTCGCTGTTTGGACCGAAGCGCGACGACGACGCGCAAGGCGGCCTGAATGCCGGCACCCAAGGGGTCATCTGACACAAAACCCAGGTGGTGCGACCCAGATTTCTTGGCCGCTTCTACCGCCGACCTGGCATTCACGAAGGCCGATCCTCGACCTTCCCTCGCCGTGTCAGGCAAGGGCAGATCGATCTGACCTTGGCCAATGCCACAGTGCCAGGTTCCCATGATGGCAAGACCGAGAGCGCACGTCAGTGCCGCGGCGGCGTCGTCGAAAACGGCTTGGGCCTCATCTCCCGCCGTGCGATCGAAGCCCACGAGGGCCCGGTTTGCACCGTCTACCTCGTCGAGACTCGGCACCGCGTCGCTTTCACATCGGGAACCCACTTGGTCAACGGTCAGAACGAACATAGAACGATCCTCTCACCCGGGACCACATCAAACAAGCCTTAAACCCGGTATATCAAATAACCGGGTTTAAGGCTTGTTTAATGAATTACCGGGATGCTGCATGCACCCGTTCTATTCAGCGGCCTCGAAGCGCGGGAAAATCCCCTCGGGCTTCGGCAAGGGCGTTCCAGGCTCGATTCGATCGCTTAAGGCTGCGAAGACCCGGCGGTTGCCCTCCGGTTGCCCCAACTGGCCCAGAAGTTTCTCCATAGACTCGGGCATGACCGGCTGGACCAAAATTCCGACGATGCGAAGACACTCGACCGTCACGTACAAGACGGTTGCCATACGCTCGGCGTCAGTCTTCCGAAGCTTCCAGGGCTCTTGCGCGGTGAAGTACCTATTAATATCCGCGATGGCTCGCCAAATGCGCTCCAGTGCCCTGTGGTAGTCGAGTTCCTCGAAGTCCGCGCGAACCGCCGGATAGAGGTTGTCAACGGTCTCCAAGATGGACTCATCTTCCGCGGTTAAGACGCCGGGAGTGGGAACGGTCCCCTCACAATTCTTGGCGATCATGGACAACGAACGTTGTGCCAAATTGCCGAGGTCGTTGGCAAGGTCGGAATTGATACGGGAAATGATGGCTTCGGCGCTATACGAACCATCCTGACCGAAGGTCACCTCGCGCAAAAGGAAAAAGCGCAGGGGGTCGACACCGAAGCTATCGACCAATTGCGCCGGATCGAGCACGTTGCCGACCGACTTGGACATCTTGGCACCATCCACCAGGAGGAACCCATGGGCGAAGACGCGGCGCGGAACGTCGAGGCCGGCGGACCATAGGAAGGCCGGCCAATAAATGGAGTGAAAGCGTGTGATGTCTTTGCCGATGACGTGGTAGTTGGCCGGCCAATAGGAGCGGTACATGTCGCTCTCCGTATCGGGGAAACCCACGCCGGTGAGGTAATTGGTGAGGGCATCGACCCACACGTACATGATGTGTTTGTCATTGCCCGGAACCGGAACTCCCCAATCGAAGGTCGTCCGCGAAATGGAGAGGTCCCGAAGACCGGACTTCACGAACGAGGCGACCTCATTGCGCCGATACTCCGGGTACACCAAACCTTCGGTGGAATAGAGCTCCAGGAGACGATCCTGATACTTCGACAACCGGAAGAAGTATGACTCCTCTTCGGTCCATTCCACCTCGGTGTCGGTCGGAATGGCGTACCGAATGCCGTCCGCACGAACTTCGGTCTCTTCCTCGGCGTAGTAGGCCTCATCACGAACGGAATACCATCCCTCGTACTTGTCGAGATAGATATCGCCATTGGCCTCCATACGACGCCACATTTCCTGGCTCGCGGCCATGTGGTCTTCGTCGGTGGTGCGAATGAACCGGTCATAGCTGATGCCGAGGAGGTCATCCATTTTCCGGATTTTCGCCGAGTTCGCGTCGGCGAGTTCCTTCGGAGTCACGCCCTGTTTGTGAGCCGAAGTCTGCATCTTCTGGCCATGCTCATCCGTGCCCGTCATAAAGCGGACGTCGAATCCGTCGAGGCGCTTGAAACGCGCCATGACGTCCGTCGCAATGTGCTCATACGCGTGACCAATGTGGGGATCCCCATTGGGATAAACGATCGCGGTGGTGATGTAAAACGGCTCGGCAGGCGTGGAAGTCATGGCTCCTACTCTAAAGCAGACTCGAGTTCAGACTGACTCGGTCTGAGGTCTGTGGACGACAAACTGGGGCATACAGACGCCGGCCAGGTCCCGTTCGGACGAGGCCGGCGTCTGCGTCGGCTCAAGGACGCTGCCCTATTCCGCCAAGGAGACGGAGGCCGCCAAGTCGGCGTCGATCGTCGTCTTGATCGATGCCAGCAGTTCTGGCGTGGCGGCCGAATCGAGGGCGAGGACCGAGAAAGCCCGCTGTTCCTTGGACGGGTCCGAGCTACTCGAGACCTGCATGCCCGCGATGTTGATGCTCGCGGTTCCCAGCAATGTTCCCATCGCCGCGATGACACCGGGACGATCGCGATAGTCCAAGAAGAGCATGTTCTCTGTCAGGGCGACCTCGAAATCGAAACCGTTGATCCCTGTGAGCTTTTCCACGAGTTTGGGCCCGGTCACGGTTCCCGAGACGCTGACCCGCGAACCATCCGCGAGGATTGCCGAGAGTGTGGTCTCGTTGCGGAATCCCTCGACCTCGTGCGTTGTGGTCAACGACGTTTCGACGCCTCGCTGTTCCGCGATCCCCGGCGCATTGACGTAGGAGACCTTCTCAGAAATGACATCGGTGAAGACGCCCTTGAGAGCGGCGAGCTTGAGTGACGACACATCGCGATCCGCGATCTCCCCCGCGATCTTGACCTCGACGCTGGCGAGGGCGGAATCTTGGGTCAATGACGTCAGCACGCGACCGAGCTTCTCCGCCAACGGGATACCGGGACGCACTTCGGCGTCGATTGGTCCACCGGCCACGTTGACCGCGTCGGGCACGAGTTCGCCTTCCAGGGCCAACTTCACCGACTTTGCGACGGAAATTCCGGCCTTCTCCTGGGCTTCCACCGTGGAAGCACCAAGGTGAGGCGTGGTCACCACGTTATCTAGCCCCACGAAGTCAACGTCCTCGGCAGGCTCGGACACGTAGACGTCAATGGCTGCCCCGGCAATGGTCTTGTTCTTCAAGGCCTGAGCCAGATCGTCCTCGTCAATGAGGCCTCCGCGGGCCACGTTGACCACCAAGGCCGAGGGCTTCATGAGCTCAAACGCCTTGGCATCGACCATTCCGACCGTCTCGGGGGTCTTGGGCATGTGAATCGTGATGATGTCCGACTCACGGAACAACGTCTCGAGGTCCACCATGCTGGCACCGAGCGAGGCCGCGCGCGAGCCACTCACGAACGGATCGTAGGCCAGGATCTCCGTGCCGAAGCTTTGCAGACGCTCAGCCACCAGGCCGCCAATCCGGCCCAAGCCGATGATGCCGACCTTCTTCTCGAAGAGCTCCACACCGGTGTACTTCGAGCGCTTCCACTCCCCTGCCCGCATCGAGGCATCGGCGGCAGAAATATTGCGGCACAGGCCAAGAATGTGTCCGACCGTCAATTCCGCGGCAGAAATGATATTCGACGTCGGCGCGTTGACGACCATCACACCGGAAGCGGTGGCCGCCGCGATATCAACGTTATCGAGGCCGACGCCGGCTCGGGCAACGACCTTGAGATTCTTCGCCGCGGCAAAGGCCTCGGCATCCAATCGGGTCGCGGAACGAATCATGATGGCGTCGACGTCGGCGATGTCGCGAAGCAACTCGTCACGGTTGGCGCCATGGGTGGAACGAATCTCGAAACCGGCGCCGAGCGCGTCCACGGTCGCGGGAGAAAGCTCTTCGGCGAGAAGAACCACGGGGGTCTGGGTCACTGGTAGTTCCCTTCGAACTATTGAGTGGGGTGGAAGTGGTGGAAGGAGCACTCACGACGGCGGCCGGCCATCCGTGATGTCGGATGACCGGCCGCGTCGGGTGTCACCGATCGATGGCGATCAGCGAGCCGCCGAACCGTCGGTGTAGTCAGCATCGCTGGACTTCCAGGAGAAGAGCTTCCTCAATTCCTGGCCGGTCTTCTCGATCGGGTGCGAAGCCCCCTTCTCCCGCAGCTCCTTGAACTCCTTGGCGCCATTGGCCTGGTCATCCATGAAGCGCTGAGCGAAGGTGCCATCCTGAATGTCCGAGAGGACCTCCTTCATGTGGTCCTTGACATCCGGGGTGACCACGCGGGGGCCGGAGACGTAGTCACCGTATTCGGCTGTATCGGAGCAGGACCAACGCTGCTTGGTGATTCCACCTTCGTTGATGAGGTCCACGATCAGCTTCAGCTCGTGGCACACCTCAAAGTAGGCGATCTCCGGCTGGTATCCGGCCTCGGTCAGCGTCTCGAAGCCATACTGGATCAACTGCGACACACCGCCGCAGAGAACGGCCTGCTCACCGAAGAGGTCCGATTCCGTCTCCTCGGTAAAGGTGGTCTTGATGACGCCGGCACGAGTCGCTCCCAGGCCCTTGGCATAGGCCAGAGCCAACTCGAAGGCCTTACCTGAGGCGTCAACTTCCACGGCAACGAGGGCCGGAACCGCACGGCCCGCTTCGAATTCACGGCGTACGGTGTGACCGGGGCCCTTCGGGGCGACCATGGCGACGTCCACGCCATCGAGCGGCTTGATGTACCCAAAACGGATGTTGAATCCGTGAGCGAAGAACAAGGCATCGCCCGGCTGAAGATTCGGCTCAATGGATTCCTTGTAGAGCTGCGCCTGAACCTGGTCCGGGGTCAGGATCATGATGACGTCGGCTTCCTCGACGGCCTCGGCGACCGTGAGCACCCGCAATCCCTCGGCTTCGGCCTTGGCACGCGAGGATGAACCCTCCGCGAGGCCGATGCGCACGTCGACGCCCGAATCGCGGAGGTTCAGAGCGTGTGCGTGCCCCTGGGAACCGTAGCCAATGATGGCGACGGAGCGATCCTGAATTGCCGCGAGGTTTGCGTCGTCGTCGTAAAAGATGTCAGCCATGAGATTGAGAACTCCTCTGATCTTCTCCGCGGGCCGGTGCCCGCAGTATCTGGTCGTTGTGGACCGAGCCACCAGTTTTCACCCTAGTAGGCCGGTCCCCCACGCAACGGTTGGACACCGTCACGTGACGAATATGTGAACTCTTCGCGGAAATATGTTTCGCGGAGACTTAGTAACGGAGGGCCTTCTCGCTCATGGACCGCGCGCCGCGGCCCATGCCGAGAGTCCCGGCGCGCACGATCTCGCGCACACCGAAGGGCTCCAAAATTTCCAAAAACGCCCGCAATTTTTCAGACGCTCCGGTGGCCTCGATAATGACGGACTCTGTGGAGACGTCGACAATCTGGGCGCGGAATAGGTCGGCGGCCTGCGTGACCTGTATGCGTGTTGCCGCATCGGCACGAACCTTGACCATGATGTGATCTCGCTGCACCGAAGTTTCCGATGGCAGCTCCACAATTTTCAACACGTGAATCAACTTGTTGAGTTGTTTGGTGACCTGCTCGAGCAGGACCCCGTCCGCGTCGACGACCACGGTGATCCGAGAGATTCCCGGGACCTCGGTGCCACCCACGGCGAGGGAGTCAATATTGAACTGGCGGCGGGCGAAGAGGCCCGAAACGCGGGCAAGGACTCCGGGGGTGTCCTCGACCAGAACAGACAGCGTATGACGTGACATGAATTATTCCTCCGTGTTCCAGTCGGGCGAGGTGTCCTTGGCGATTTGAATCGCGTCGTTCGAGACTCCCGCAGGCACCATGGGCCACACCATCGCGTCCGGGCTCACGGTGAAGTCAATCAAGACGGGACGATCGTTGATGTCGAGCGCCTTCCGGATGGTGGCATCGACGTCGTCGTCGCCTTCACAGCGGAATGCCGCGCATCCATAAGCCTCCGCGAGCTTGACAAAGTCGGGGATTCTGACGGTGTCGTGCCCGGTGTTCAAATGGGTGTTGGAATACCGACCGTCGTAGAACAAGGTCTGCCACTGCCGCACCATACCGAGCGAGGAATTGTTGATGACCGCGATTTTGATCGGGATGTTGTTGAGCACGCAGGTTGCGAGTTCCTGGTTCGTCATCTGGAAACAGCCGTCTCCGTCGATGGCCCACACCACTCGGTCCGGATTACCCACCTTGGCTCCCATAGCGGCCGGGATCGAATAGCCCATGGTGCCCAAGCCGGCAGAGTTCAGCCACTGATGCGGACGTTCATACTGAATGAACTGCGCCGACCACATCTGGTGTTGGCCGACGCCGGAAACATACACGGCCTCCGGTCCGGTGATCTGTCCGATTCGCTCGATCACGTACTGCGGCGAGCCCAGTCCGTCGTCGGTGGGCACGTACCCCAACGGGTACTCTTCCTTGATGCGGTTGAGCACCGCCCACCAGCCACCCAGATCGGGAGCACCTGCACTCTCAAAGACCTCGCCAATCGCTTCGGTCAATTCAGGGAGGACCACCTTGAGATCGCCAACGATCGGCACATCGGCGGCCCGGATCTTGGAGATTTCCGCAGGGTCAACGTCCACGTGCACCACCTTCGCCTTTTGGGCAAAGGAGTCCACGACGCCGGTCACGCGGTCATCGAAGCGCGCCCCTAGAGCCACGAGCACGTCGGCTTCCTGCATGGCCGAGACCGCCGGAACGGAACCATGCATCCCCGGCATGCCCAAATGATGAGGGTCGGAATCGGGGAACACGCCGCGGGCCGTCAAGGTCGTCACGACGGGTGCGTCTGTCAGCCGAACCAATTCGGCCAATTCTTCTGAGGCGTGGGCACGCATGGCGCCCCCACCGACATACAGAACGGGACGTTCCGCGGCCGCCATGAGCTTAGCGGCCTCGCGAACCTGTTTGTGGTGACCTCGGACGACGGGTCGGTACCCCCGCAATTGCATCTCCACGGGCCAGGTGAAATCCATGAGGCCTTGTTGCGCGTCCTTGGTGATATCGACCAGCACCGGCCCCGGTCGACCCGTCGACGCTAGGTGAAAGGCCTCGGTCAGCAAGCGCGGAATGTCCTGCGCGCTGGATGCCATGAAGGAATGCTTGGTAATGGGCATGGTCATGCCCACGATGTCCGCTTCTTGGAAGGCATCGGTGCCCAGAACCTTGGAGCCAACCTGGCCGGTGATCGCGACCATGGGAACCGAATCCATGTGGGCATCGGCCAAGGCTGTGACGAGGTTGGTCGCCCCGGGGCCACTCGTCGCAATGCAAACACCGACTTTTCCCGTGACGAGCGCATAGCCTTCGGCCGCGTGTCCGGCACCCTGCTCGTGGCGGACGAGAATGTGCCGAATGCTCTCCGAGTCCATCAAGGGGTCGTACGTTGGAAGAATGGCGCCGCCAGGCAACCCGAAGACGTCGGTGACACCGAGCTTCTCGAGCGTGCGAATGACCGCTTCCGAACCCGTGATTCGTGGGGCGCTGCTCGGCGATCCGGATGTCGAGGCAGCAACCGTGGCCGGCGTGACCGACGATTCGTTGCTCATGTGATGGTCCTTCTGCTCTGGTAATCGGTTCTGCTATTCGGGCTCGAGGCCACGTTTCGGCCCCTCCGTGCCCTACAGGTCCGGTGAGACCGTGCCTGACACGAAAAAACCCCTCAACCTAGGTGCTGGTGAGGGGTAGCGCGGTTCGAATTTCGACGAAGTCTAGGCCCGACGTCCCGCGCGACCCGCAATAATGAGCGAGACGCGTACGTCAGATAGAACGACGAAATTGTGCTGTGCCATGGATTCATAATCTGTGTCGGGCGCCGAGACGGTCAAAAACGTATCAAAATGTGAAACCGGTGACACTGACACCAGGCTCCGCATCGACACGGAGCGTCACGGCTCGTCATCATGCAAACAGGAGCCCATCGACGAAATGTGCCGATGATCGTCCACAGTTTGTACGCAACCGGCCAGTAGGACTATTCACGTCGTTAGAATCGGCACCATGCCCCGCGAAACGGAACCTACTACCGTCCTCTCCGAGCGATTGCGCGATGTCTTCGATCGACATGTCATGAATTACGGCGCGTACAACCTCGTGTACACCACCGGAATTGAGCATCGCGCCGAATCGCCCATGACTCCTACCCTCGCGGAGGATTCGGGGCACTTTATCGTGGGATACCGCCGGGCACCCTCGGAAATCGTCATCGTCCCCATGGACACCAACCGAATGCATGCCATCGGGGTCCCCGTCGCCATCGACAACACCAATCTCGTCCAGGCGGCGGCCTCATCCAGCGACTCTTTCTCCTTGGAAACGACATCTGGCGCCGTCTTCGATCTGAAGGTCTCGCCCCTGTCGGAGGTCGACACGCCCCACGGCACCGAGATACTCGAGCAAGAAGCTGATCGTGAGGACTTTCTCGACTACATTCGAGAGATTTCTGCTTTCTAACGTTCAGTGCATCACAATGCGGCACCTCAACTTGCACCGGCTTCTCGCCCTGCGTATAGTTTCAGTTCGTTGCCGAAGCGCCAGGCTGTGTGTCTGAGCGTGGAAAGGTAGGCGCCTCTAGCTCAATTGGCAGAGCAATTGACTCTTAATCAATGGGTTCCGGGTTCGAGTCCCGGGGGGCGCACGGAAGCACTCCGTGCTTCTCACCCAAATGCAACACGCGCCTCTAGCTCAATTGGCAGAGCAATTGACTCTTAATCAATGGGTTCCGGGTTCGAGTCCCGGGGGGCGCACCAGAAATAGCCCGATCCTTTCTCAAGGATCGGGCATTTTTGTCTTTGCTGGTCGATGCACCGTGCCTCGGGGCGTGCCCCTCTTACGACGCCGGAACGTCCGACGGCAGCGGCTCGGCCGACGGCGTCGGGTCATCCATACGACGAGAAGCGACGTCTTCGGCAACCCACCGCGACTCCAGGGGCAGGCTTTCCATGGTCTCGTTGACCACCGTGAGAGGCATGGTATCCGTATCCGAGAGGTCGCGGATCACCTGCTCCAAAGCCTCACGTAACTCTCCATGGTTCAGAACGCCGGTGCCGGCAAGCTCTTCCTCGATGGCCGTAGCTTTGGCCAAAGCGTCGCGCCCCTTGTCGGTCATCACGAGCAGATAGCTTCGACGGTCCATGGTGCTTCGCTGACGCGCGATGTGACCGTGGGCTTCCAATCGAGTGAGAGTCTTCCCCATTGTCTGCGCTTGGACACCGACTTTGTGGGCGGTCTGCGCCTGGGTCAAACTTCCCTCACGACTGATAACGTCCAAGGCCATGACGCCCGCGTGGGTGAGTCCCAGCGATTGAAGCTGGCGATTCCAATTGTGCTCCAGCATGCGCGCTGCGGTGGACATCAACCGGCTGATCGACCATTCCTGGATGTGAGGCATGCAGGCGATTATAGGCGGTCGTCACCGACCCAAAGCTCAGTAGCGACCACATATTACGGGTGAGCATCATTAGAATCAGGGAAACGAGGAGAAACCCCACCATCGATGGGAAGGACATCACATGAGCACGCCCCACCGCCTTACCCCCGGAGACACCGCCCCCGCTTTCAGCGCCGAAGATTCCCGCGGGGAAACGGTGTCCTTGAAAGACTTTGCCGGCTCCCGCGTGGTCGTCTACTTCTACCCCAAGGCCTCCACTCCGGGTTGCACCACGGAAGCCTGCGATTTTCGTGACAATCTGGAGTCGCTAGCGTCACACGGCTACACAGTCGTCGGCATCTCCCCGGATAAGCCGGCCGCGCTCGAGAAGTTCACGTCCGAACAGGAACTCAATTTTCCGTTGCTTTCCGACCCCGACCACGAGATCGCCGAAGCATACGGCGCTTGGGGCGAGAAGAAGAACTACGGCAAGGTCTCCGTCGGCCTCATCCGTTCGACCGTCGTCATCGATGAGGACGGCACGGTCGTGGCAGCGCAGTACAACGTCCGGGCAAAAGGCCACGTTGCCAAGTTACGCCGAGACCTAGGGATCGATTCCTAAGGTCCACGGAGGCCTTCCGGCGGTGCCGAGACATGCCCAGTTCGCCACGGTGGCTCATGTAGACTGTGGTGTCACCGAATTGGTCGGCCAGCGCGAGTGGTGAAATTGGCAGACACGCAGGATTTAGGTTCCTGTGCCGTAAGGCGTGCGGGTTCAAGTCCCGCCTCGCGCACCAACATGACGTTCCGGTTCCCCTCTGGGAAAGCGACCGCGGGAACGTTCCAGAAGAGAAGAGACATCGAGCAAACAGACCCCTGGGTTGCTTCGATCGACCGAGGAGATGACGAGTGGCCCCGACGCGACGAAGCCTTCTGACCGGTTCGCTGGGCGTCGCAGGCATTGCATTGGCGGGCTGTTCCTCGTCCCGAGAATCTTCCGCTCCCAGCTCAGGCGCTTCTGCCAGCGCGACGAAGCAGGCCGAAGTTCCCTTCACCTTTGGGAATGCGGCGGCCGCACCGACTCTGGACCCTTCCATTACCTCCAGTTTGGAGACGTCGCGGATTTCGGCGCAGGTTCTCGAGACGCTCGTTGCGGCAGACCCGGATACGGGCAAGCCCACTCCAGGTTTGGCGACCGAGTGGACCTCCTCAAAGGACGGTTTGACCTACACCTTCACCCTCCGGCGTAATGTCACTTTTCACGACGGCACCAAGTTGACGGCCGACGTCGTGCGCAAGAACTTTGACCGCTGGGCCAAGAACACCGACACCGAGCAGGTCAATCAAACCGCTTACCAGACAATCTTTCGCTCGACGGCCGCCGACGGCAAGGCTCAGCAGACGATCTACCGTTCCTGCACGGCGCTCGACGATCACACCGTCGAACTGAAGATCAGCACTCCATACCCCTCCATCGTGAAAGCCCTGACGCAACCTGCCTTTGGCATAGGCTCACCTCAGGCCTTTGCCGATCACGAGAAGTTCGGTTCGCACCCCGTGGGGACGGGGCCCTTCCTGATGGAATCGTGGGATGGCCACACGGCGAAACTTTCACGTTTTCCGGATTACTGGGGCACCTCTGCACACATCACCCAGCTGACATTCCTGACTGTACCGAGCTCCCAAAAGCGCTATTACGAATTATTGGCTCAGTCGGTCGATGCCTATGACCAGGTCGGCATCGACGATTTCGTCAATCTCGCGCGACGCGGCTACCAAATCCAACAACGGGACCCGTATTCGGTGGCCTTTGTGACCATGAATCAGAAGGCTGGCCCGTTGGCGGACGTCAACGTTCGACGGGCGGCGGCCCACGCCTTGGGGCGCTCCCAGATTGCGTCCACGCAGTACCCCAACGGCACCAACGTCGCCAACGATTTCGTGCCCGAACTTTTCAAGATGGGAGGGGAAGATACCTCGTCGGCCTACCGCCAGGACCAAGGGCTGTCTAAGAGGCTGCTGGCAGAGTCGGGTTACAAGGGCGAAGAACTCCAGTTCTACTACCCCACCAACGTCTCCCTGGCGTACATCCAGCAGCCAGAGGCGGTGTTCGCGAAGATCGCCGGTGACCTCACCTCGGTCGGCTTCACCATCAAGCCCATGCCCATTCGTTGGGACGACGACTATCTCAGCAAGATTAATTCCGCGAACTCTGACAGGGCTTTCGCGCTCACCGGGTACATGGGCGCCTACCGGGACCCTGATGACTTCATCTCCCCCCTCTTCCGTCAAGACAACCCGCAATTTGGCTTCACGGATCAGCAACTCTTCGATCACGTTCACCGCGCCGCGGGCCTACCGGACGGCGACGAACGCTCGGATCTGTACAAGAAGGTCAATGAGGACATCGCCGAGATCATGCCGGCCATTCCGATTGCGTACCCGGTGTCAGCGGTGGCTCTAAGCCCAAAGGTCATTTCCTATCCTCTGGCCGCGACCGGCGTCGAGAACCTTTCTCTCGTGGAACTCAGGAAAGACTCCTAAGTCACGCATCAGTGTTCCAAGCATCACACTAATTAGTTACGCCTTCGTTCGACCGCTCCCCCTCTGAGCGATAACCTGAAGTGAGTTTGCGTCACAAATACCCTTTGTTGACGCCGCTCCACCCGTTGCTTGATAACGGGGCACCGACCGCATCATCACGCGGAATCCACAGCACAGGAGAGATCCAGAGTGACACGAACTCACACGACCGACGTCGTCCTCGTTGGGGGCGGCATCATGAGCGCCACGCTCGGCGTCCTACTCAAGGAACTAGAACCGAATTGGGACATCACCGTGCTCGAGCGATTGGACCGAGTCGGAGCTGAGAGTTCCAACGCGTGGAACAACGCCGGTACCGGGCACTCTGCCTTGTGCGAGCTGAACTATTCCCCGATGGGCGCGGACGGGACCGTTGATCCCGCCAAGGCCCTGAACATCAACGAACAGTTCCAGACCAGCCGTCAGTTCTGGACGTCGTTGATCGAGCAAAACAAGTTGACGGACTCGTCGTTCATCAATTCGGTCCCGCATATGTCCCTGGTCTTTGGCCAAGACCACAGCGACTACCTCGCCAAGCGCTATAAGGCACTGAACTCCCAGAAGTTATTCGAGCGCATGCAATTCACGCGTGACCCCGAGAAGATCGCTGAGTGGGCTCCGCTCACCATGAAGGGGCGTTCGGACGACCAACCGATCGCGGCGAATTACTCCCCCGAGGGAACGGATGTCGATTTCGGCAACCTGACCCGACAGATGATCAGCCACCTCGAGGCCGAAGGTGCCGACGTTCGCTTCGGTTATCAGGTGGACGATCTCCGTCAGGAGTCGGATGGCTCGTGGAGCCTGATGGCACGCAACCGCCTCAATACGGAAGACAACGTTTTGGTGCGCGCCAAATTCGTCTTCCTCGGTGCAGGCGGCGGCGCGTTGCCCCTCTTGCAGAAGTCTGGCATCCCCGAAGGCAAGGGCTTCGGTGGTTTCCCGGTATCCGGCCTGTTCCTCCGCAATTCGCGCGAGGAGACCGCCGAACAGCACAACGCCAAGGTATACGGGCAAGCATCTGTGGGCGCCCCGCCCATGTCGGTCCCCCACCTGGACACCCGTTGGGTGGATGGAAAGCGCTCGTTGCTCTTTGGCCCGTACGCCGGATTCAAGACGAACTTCCTCAAACAGGGTTCCTATCTGGATCTCTTCAAGTCGGTCAAGTTCGACAACCTCTACCCGATGACGCGAGCCGGCCTGGACAACTTGGGTCTCGTCAAGTACCTCCTCACGGAACTGGCCAAGGGTGAAAAGTCACACGTCGAGGCGCTGCGGGAGTACTACCCCTCGGCCGACGGCTCGGAATGGGACCTCATCGAGGCGGGACAGCGCGTTCAGGTCATGCGCAAGGATGCCAAGCGCGGTGGCGTGTTGCAGTTCGGTACCGAGCTCATCACCAAGGGAGACGGCTCGATTGCCGCGTTGTTGGGAGCCTCCCCCGGCGCGTCGACCGCTGTTCCGATCATGCTGAACCTCGTCAAGAAGTGTTTCCCGGATCATGTGGACGGGTGGGCACCCCGCATCAAGGAATTGGTGCCGGCCTATGGCCACCGCCTCAACGACGAGCCTGAGCTCGCCGACGAAATCATGGCCCACACCGCCAAGGTCCTGGGTATCAAGAACTAGGTTTCGCCGACGACGAGTTGATGGACGGCGTCCGGTTTCCCTTCTGGGGAACCGGACGCCGTTGTTTTGGCACCGGATTTAATACCGGAAAGACACAAAGCCACAACATACGGTGGGTGTATCGCTTGACCGTTCAACCTTTCGGGTAGGTTGTAGGCAGGCTACTGACGTAGCATCACACTGCACCGCGCGAGCTGCTCGCCATCACGAAACCACGGGGTCGTTGATCGATGGACCTTTCCGAACAAACTATTCAGAAGTCAGACGGCGCACGTCGCGCCGGTCACCAAGACAAGGCCACGAGTCTGACACAAATTAGCAAGCCGGGTTGGGGATACGTCTTTAAGCGGTCTCTCAATTCCTTCTCCGGCAACGGCGTCACCGACCTTGCGGCGTCCCTGACGTACTTTGCCGTGCTCTCGCTTTTCCCTGGGCTATTGGCCGTCGTCTCACTGCTGGGCGTTTTTGGTCAGGGCGATACGACGACGCACGCCATTTTGGATTTCATTCGACCGTACGCTCCTGAAGAGCTCATGGCACTGATCAAGGAGCCGATCACTCAGTTGACCAGCTCCACCGGGGCGGGCATCGTCGCCTTGATCACCGGTGTGGTTGGCGCACTGTGGACGGCTTCCGGGTACGTCGGTGGTTTCGGACGAGCGTTAAACCGGATTTACGGCGTCGTCGAAGGTCGTCCGATCTGGAAGTTGCGCCCGATCAATCTTTTGGTCACCTTCGTCATGGTCGTGATTGTCGTGGTCATGATGCTCATGATTCTCCTGTCGGGCAACGTCCTGCACCTCATGGGTGACTGGATTGGGCTCGGTGATACCGCTGTGTCCGTCTGGAGCTGGGCACGCTGGGTGGTTTTGGTCGTCCTGACCATCGTCTTGATCGCTTTGCTGTACTACGCGACCCCCAACGTCAAACAGCCCAAGCTTCATTGGCTGAGCCCGGGCGCTATTCTCGCGCTGGTCGTCATGGGCGTCGCCGGCGTCGGTTTTGGCTTCTACGTGTCGAATTTCGGTAGCTACAACGCGACGTACGGCACGATCGGTGGCGTCATCGTGATGTTGCTCTTCATCTGGATCATGAACAACGTCTTGCTCTTCGGCGCGGTGCTCGACTCCGAGCTCGAGCGTGCTCGCGAACTCGAGGCGGGCATGCGTGCGGAGGACCAATTGCAGTTGCCTCCGCGGGACACCCGCCAGGCCCACAAGCAGCTCGAGGCCCGGCAGAAGTTCGTGGACGAAGGCCGCAAATTGCGCCTGCGCAACGACCGACTCGACTATTCCGAGGAGTAGATCGTGCCGAGTCTTCGGTGGACCCGCGTCCCCGCCCGGAAGGGTGGCGGCGCGGGTTTTCCGCCTCTGTTCCTTATCCATGGATTCGCGACGACGGCGTCCCAGTGCTGGGTATCCACCGGGTGGATTCGGCGTCTCGGCGCGGACCGGGACCTCATCCTGGGACAGCTTCCTTGGCATGATGACGAGTATCTGACTGAGGCCCTCCAGGATTTCGGCTCCCCGGAAGGCTTTGACTTCCACGACATTCCGCTCCAGGATTCCCCGGACGTGCATCTGACGGCCGACGACGTAGTCGACGCGCTCTCCGAAGCCATCCGGATGATCGTGTCCCAGCACGGCGATGACTCCACCGGGGTCGACCTCCTCGGGTACTCCCTCGGTGCCCGATTGGCCTGGGACCTTGCCGCAAACGAATCCCACCTTGTCCGTCGAGTGTGCCTCGGCGGGCTCCCGGCCACGGACCGTCTCGCGGAAGTATCCCGAGCCATCTCCCAGAGCAGAAGCAGCGCCATGGGGAATGGCCCGCGCGACCCCATACTCGAGCCGTCAGGGCCCGCCGCAGAGTCCCCTTCGCCACAGGTACGGGAGGTTCTCAACTTCGTAGAATCGTCTCCCCTGGACCGAGCACTCCTGGAGCGGTGCGCGGACCGGTTAAGCGTCCCCGCATTTTCCCCCGGCGAGGCCAATGTGCCAGGACAACCCACCCTTCTGGTCTCGGGAGAGGCCGATGCCGTCGCCGACGACGGATCGCTCGCTCGCTTATTGCCTGGTGGTAGCCGATACGTCAAACTGCCTCGTCGGACTCACGTCGACGCACTCACCTCGGGTCAATTCGCACGGGCGGTGCGCGCACACCTCGACGCAGATTAAGCCACAAACCGAACAGATCCTGACGCTCAGCGTCGATGTGATTGACTGGTCATGACTATGCGGCCCGATGTCGCAGCGACTATTCCCCCAAGTCGAGGAGGCACCATGCAGAAGGTCCAGGCCGTTATCTCCCGCGCCCAGGATGCGCCGGTCGAGGTGACCACCATCAACGTCCCCGACGCCGGCCCCGGCGAGGCGGTCGTCAAGATTCTGACCTGTGGCGTGTGTCAGACGGATCTCCACTACAAGCGTGGTGGGGTCGGTGATAACTTCCCGTACCTGCTGGGCCATGAGGCATCCGGAATCGTCGAATCGGTCGGCGATGACGTCACCTCGGTCGCTCCAGGGGACCACGTGATCCTCAATTGGCGAGCGGTATGCGGTCAGTGCCGCGCATGCCGCAAGGGTCAGCCCCAATATTGCTTCGACACCCACAATGCGCAGCAGAAGATGACGTTGGAGGACGGCACCGAATTGGAACCCGCATTAGGTATCGGCGCCTTCGCGGAGAAGACCCTGGTTGCCGCCGGGCAATGCACCAAAATTGAAGGCGAGCTGACGACGGATCAGTACGCCGCGGTTGGCTTGTTGGGGTGTGGAATCACCGCTGGTATTGGCGCGGCCATCAATACGGGCCAGGTGGCACGCGGCGAGTCGGTGGCCGTTATTGGTTGTGGCGGCGTCGGTACGGCTGCCATTGCCGGTGCCGCTCTGGCTGGTGCAACCACCATCATCGCGGTAGATATCGACGACGATAAACTCGACACCGCCCGCAGCCTCGGCGCAACGCACACCATCAATTCCAAGAACACCGATCCTGTGGAAGGCATCCGTGAGCTGACCGATGGAAACGGTGCCGATCTGGTGATCGATGCGGTGGGCATCGCTACCACCTTCAAGCAGGCTTTCGAGGCGCGCGATCTCGCGGGCCGCGTTGTTCTCGTGGGAGTTCCTGATCCGGGCACCACCTTGGAGATGCCGTTGGACGAAGTCTTTTCACGCGGAGGATCCATCAAATCTGCATGGTACGGCGACACTTTGCCGTCGCGCGACTTCCCGATGCTGGTGGATCAGTACCGGCTGGGGCGGTTGGACCTCGACGCTTTCGTGTCGGAGACCATCCAACTCGATCAGATTGAGCCTGCCTTCGAGAAGATGCAACAAGGCAAGGTCTTGCGTTCAGTCGTCGAAATCGCGGAGGCGTAATCATGGCGGAAACGACCATTGACCACACGGTCACCAGCGGAACCTTCAGTCTCGATGGCGGTACCTGGGACGTCGAGAATAATGCCTGGGTGGTTGGGGACGCATCTCGGTGCGTCGTCATCGACCCGGCTCATGATCTTGACGCCGTGGCCTCGCTGGTCGGTGACCGCACGGTGGATGCCATCCTCCTCACGCACGCTCACGACGATCATGCGGCCCTCGCTATCGAGGCGGCTCAGCGCTTCGACGCCTCGGTGCACCTGCACCCGGATGACCTACCGCTCTGGACTCTTACTCACGGTGACCCCGCCCCGTCCTTCGAACCATTGCGAGACGGCCACAGCATTTCCGTGGGTGACGCCGAGCTGACGGTGATCCACGTTCCCGGTCACTCCCCGGGGTCGGTGTGTTTCTTCTCCGAAGACCTAGCGTGGCAAGGCAGCTCCCCTGTGCTTTTCTCCGGTGACACGCTGTTTAACGGAGGGCCTGGTGCCACGGGTCGTTCCTACAGCGACTTTTCGACGATCATTGATTCGATCACGGATCGGCTCTTGACCCTCCCGAATGAGACCATCGTATTGACGGGTCACGGCGATTCAACGCGCATTGGCGACGAGGCTCCCCATCGCCAAGAATGGATTGACCGCGGAGAATAGCGCTGGACTGGCTCAGTACCGCTCGGCGTGGCGGCCACCCCAAATGCCCCGTTCAAAGTACTTTCTCCACAAGAGGCCGTACACGTGACTCAACAGCAGATAGGCGGCGGCGCTGAACATCGGGAGCAAAAGGGCAGTGTTGTAGCCCTGAGAATCGCCGAGCACCGCACCCCAGACCAGGCCCAGCCCGGTACCCGCTAAGAGTGCCGCGAAGGTCGAGGTCATCACGAGTTCCAGCGAATCCGCTGGTGTCACCCGAGTCGCCACAGAATCCGTCACGATGAGGCAGATTCCTACGACGACGCCGAGAAAGACGAGTGCGAGAGCCATCGTCGGAATCGAGCCGGGCATAGTGGCCGGCAGCGCGACCAGGGTCAAGGTACAGGCCCAAAAAAGCCATGCTCCCCAGTTGGAGGTTCGGGCCTGGAGAAGATTAATGGCGATGGCCGCCATCAACGAGCTCAGCCCCAGAACCGCGTATAAGAGGCCGACGCCTTCCACGGAATCGAAGTTTTGACTCAAGCTCACGAGCGATGACTGCATGGACCCCAGGAGTAACCCCAAGGTGCCCATTCCGATCACCGGGAACCACATGAGTTTTCGGCGAACACGGTCTCTCTCGAGGTCATCCTCGGTGGCGTTTCTAGGCCTGGGCATCGGTGCCGAACTGTGCCGGAGCCGGGTCAGGGCGAAAGCCGTCACTGTCAGGAGATTGATCGCTGCGACCAGAAGGAGTGTCGCGTGCGCGTGCCACAGCAGGGTCGCGACACCGGTCACTGCGGCTCCGAGGGCGGTTGCGACCACATCGGCCACAGATTCAAACGCCAACGACGAATTCAATAACGATCGGTCCGCGAGGCGGTGGGATTCGCCGGCCCATCGAATCCGGGCCAATGCGGCGACTGGAGCCGATGTGGCCCCGGTGACCAGGCACGACGCGAGAAGCGCGGGGATGGAACCTCCACCTGGCGCCTGAAGCTTCACCGCCTCACTGATCAGCCAGAAGATCGAGACGGCATTACTCAGCACGCAAAAAAGTAAGACGAGACGCTGCCCGAGTTTCTCCGCCACGACGCCGTAGATAGGCACCACGATGGCGATGCTGATGGCTACGACGCCCGCCGCAAACCCGCCGAGGATGATCTCGTTGGTCCATGTGACGATCATGATCAACGTTCCCAGCGGCAGCATGGCGACTGGCAGGCGAGCGAAGACGGAGATCGCCAGGTACCCCAGCCCTGCCAAGCCGGTCAGAAGCCGCAACCGGTCGATCGTGCTCTCGGGACTCCGCTGGGAATTTGTCCCAGTCTCGCCTGGTGCGGGGGGAACCGACGATGTGACAGATCCAGCAGCCACGGGTGGCTCGTTGGTCTTAGGGGTATTGCTCATGCGGTCGTCGACTCCACCGAGGACCCTTGAGGCGCCCTCTTGATCTTCACGTGCTCGGGAATTCTCGTCTTCATGTCGGCCACGTGGCTCACGAGTCCGATGACTCGTCCATTCTCTCGCAACCCGTCGATGGCGTCCATGACGCCCTCAAGAGTGTCTTCATCGAGGGATCCGAATCCTTCGTCCACAAAGAGCGTATCGATCTCGATCCCTCCAGACCGCGCCTGCACGACGTCGGCAAGACCGAGAGCCAGACACAAGGACGCCATAAAGGTTTCGCCCCCTGAGAGGGACGTCGTGGGCCGGGCTTCTGAGGTCCACGCATCAAAAACTTCAAGGCCCAGCCCGGATTTCCTATTGTTGCCGGCGGAAGCGTCGGTATGGCGCAAGCTATACCTGCCGTCCGTCATGGCCAGGAGCCGGACGGTCGCGGCATCGGCAATCTCTTCTAATTGTGCGGCCAAGATGAACGTGGTCAACGGCATCTTTTGAAGATTTTCGCTTCCCAAACCTGCAGCAACATCCGACAGGTCTTTGAGCAATTGAGCCTTGTTCAAGGCGTCCTCGGACTCGCGCCGAAGGATTCGGTCACGTTCTGCGACACGCAGCACGTTGTCCAGACCGTCTCGAAGTTTCGTCTCGCGAATCACGGATTCCTCGTGCCGTTCGGCGGCGGCCGTTGCCGCGCGACGGGACTCCTCCACAGTGTCAGCGTCAGGTCGCTCGTGATCCTCTTCTAGTCGTTCCAGGAAACGTTGGTGCCAGGATGCCGTCCATGCTTCGTCCCAACGCACGAACTCTTGTTCGTCACCGCGGATGGATTCTTCGAGGGCTTCCAACTCCTCGTGAGAAAGCTCGGACTCAGACACGTGCTCCTGATCCCGGAACGGGCTCTTCTCTAATGCTTTTCGGTAAGTGGATTCCAGGTCAGCGTCGAATGTGGCGGCCGTCTCGAGCTGTGCACGACGCATCGCCGCTTCCGCGCGCATGGACTTCAGCTGGTCAACGCGGCTCGACATCGAGTGGACTTTTTCTCGGTCCGGAGACTCCGCCAAGGTCGCGGTCAAGGCATCGCGACGGCGAGCCAATTCTTCGATACGCGAGACCAATCCGGACTTTTCCAGAGCGAGCCGGTGCGCATTGTCTTGTTCGGCCTGAAGTGTCCCCTGGAGATCAGCCTGCTTCTTCTCAAGGTCCCCCAGACGCTGCACCCGTTCCTGAACCGTCTCATAGGCGAGGTTTGCCTGACGGTACGATTCCTCGGCCGCGGAAACCTCCCCCAGGGCTCCCTGAGCCTGGAGCTCGTCCAAGCTCTTTCGGAGTCCCGCAAGAAGTTCGCCAACCTGACGGACGGACGCTTCGGCTCGCTCGCGTTGTTGAGAGGCTCGGTCGATCTCCTCCTGCCCAATCTCGACGGGCGACTCGCCCTGGGATTCCGTGGCTGGCCGTGGGTGCTCGAGTGAACCACAGACCGGACAAGGGCTCTCCTCTGTGAGGTCGTCCGCCAGTACCATCACCGCCTGCCGGAACCTCTGCTCCATCAACACGTTGACGCGCTCCGACGCCTCGCGGCGGTTCCGCTCGGCCCTCTCCAAATCCTTCTCGGCCTCATGACATTGGACCCGAACGTCGGCTGCACGGCGAGTGACCGTCAAAATCGCATCGGCCTCGGTGCGCGCCACGGATAAATCGGACAGCCGTTCAGCGTCTTTCCGAGCGTCGGCCGCCTCCTGATCTATGTGGAGCAACGAATTCTGAACCGATTCGATGCGCTGGGCAGTACGTTCCTCTTGCCGTCGGGCTTCCTCCAGCCGTCTCGTTGGGTCCTTAATCGCGAGCGCAAGCTCGTCGACCTCCGCGTACCGCTGTTCGATCTGGCGCAATGACTCCTTGCGGCGGTCCAATAGGGCGCCGTAGGCGTCGTCGTGCTCGGAGTTCAGACGGAAAGGGTCTTCCCAGTAGCGAGTCTCGATGGTGAGGTCTGATTCATTCTCGCCGCTCAGGCGCATGGGCTCGGCCGCTACCTCGCGCATGGAGCTCACGACGTGGCCCAGCTGGTCCCGCTTGTTGGCGGTCTCCGCGCAAGCTTTGCGCCATCGTTCGAACGATTCCGTGACGGGTTGCGCCGCCTGGGCGGCCCGAACGGTGGCCTTTCGGTTCGACAGAGTCTTGGCCGCTTCGTCGACGCGGCGCTTCCGCTCGAGGAGCCTGTCGTGTTCGGCCCATTCGTCGACCGATCGCTCGAGTCTCTCGGCCCGACGACGCGCATCGGTCACCGATTCACCAAGTTCCCGACGTCGCTCCGCGGCCTCTTGTCGCGCCGTCTCCAGCAGCTTGGCGGTCAGATCCAGGTTGATCGATTCGCTCGTAGCTTGTTGGCCCGCAGCGTCTTGGCCTACATCCAACCGTTCGAGGAGGGTGATCACTTCACGACGAGCGGATTCGGATTCCGATGCCAGAAGGTTGATGGCTTCCTCGGCCTCTCCTGCCCGGTCCTTAAGGACATCACGAAGGTCTCGGTACAGGTCTATGGGAAAGAGCTTGGCCAGGAGCTCTTCGCGGTCATTGGATGAGGCGGTGAGGAATCGGGCGAAGTCACCTTGGGGCAACATCACGACCTGGGAGAACTGTTGCAGAGTCAAGCCGAAGATCCCCAAGATCAAGGTGGCCGTCTCGTCGATGCGGTAGGACAAGACCTCCCAGGGCGATTCGTCCTCGCTCGACCACGCGTCCGTCGGGCATCGCGACAGGAGGACTGTTGCGTGCTGTTTGCTCCATCCCGCTTTCGCCCGGGTAGAGGGTTTCTGCCATTCGGGGGTCCGCCGGATGCGATACCGGTACCCGCCGACGCTGAATTCCATGGCGACATACGGTTCGTTTCCGGGCTGTGCAAAATCCGAGTGCATTCCCTTGGATCCAGAGCCCGACGACCGACTCGTGGAGCCGTAGAGAGCGAAACAGATCGCATCGAAAATGGTGGATTTGCCCGCACCGGTGGGACCGCTCAGCAGGAAGAGCCCAGCTTGGTTGAGGCGCTCAAAATCTATTCGTTCGGTTCCTGGGAACGGACCGATGGCGGAAAATTCCAGGCTGTGGATTCTCATGCGTGGTCCCCCTGCGCTTCGGTGGATGCGGACGAACCTGCTTCAGTTTGAGCTAGTCGTCGTTCCGCCTCTCGGATGCCCGATTCCAACAAGCCTCGTTCCGCACCGCTCAATTCACGCCCTCGAACTTGTTCATAGAAAGCACTGCAGGTCTCAAGCGGTGTTCGAACGGCCGCAAGCTTCGTCGCATATCGGGATTCTTCACGGTGGGATAAACCGGTGAAACCCAGTTCGAGGGTTTCCGGGAATCTGGTTCTGAGGCGTTCCATGGGATGAGCCGGCCTTTGCGTGTCTGTGAGTTTCACTTGGCACCAGCACGACTCAGCCCAGGCAAATTTTTCAGAGGCCAAGAGCTCTTCCAAGGTCCCACTGATCCTGGCCAATGGCACGGTATGCCGCCATTGCCCCGCCTCAACGGTGAGTTCGGTTCCAGCGGTGTCGATCAACCAATATCCCTTGGTATGCCGAGCCTCCGAGAAGGAAAACGCCAAGGGTGAGCCGCTGTATCGCACGTTGGGAAGTAGTTTCTGACGGCCGTGGAGATGCCCCAAGGCGGCGTAATCAAACCGTTCGAAAATTCGTGCGGAAACGACGCCGAGGTTGCCGGCCTCGAGGGTCCGTTCCGACTCGCTGCTGACGCCCCCGCTGGCGAAACAGTGCGCCATGATGATGGCGTGGGTCGCACTCCGCTCCTGGCGATCCGCCCAAGCGGCGTCCACCGCGGCCGTCAAGACCGAAGGGTGAGTAGGTTCGGCCCCCAGAGCCGGGGCGGAGGAGCGAGGATCTAGGTACGGCACTCCGTACACCAGGGTTCCATCGCTGAGGGTGACGGGCCGGTTGATGTCTTCCACCCTGGTACGGAGGTGCACCCCCACATCGCTCAAGAGCTCAGAGGCGAACCCCAGGCGTGCCGGGGAATCGTGATTACCGCTCGTGATGACGATCTCGATGCCGCGCCGTCGCAGATTGCCAAGGAACCGTGAGAATTGATCGATCACATCGGTGCGAGGGGACGCTTGGTCGTAGACATCTCCCGCGATGAGGACTGCCCCGACTCGGTGATCCTCGCACACCTCGATGATCTCTCGACACAGCGCTTCTTGGTCCTGAAAAAGGGACCGTCCGTGGAAGGAGCGACCCAGATGCAAGTCCGATGTGTGAAGGATTCTCATAACCTCAACCTAACCCGACCGACTGACAAGATAAGCTCCCGCCGCCCCTCGATGCGAAGTTTAGAATGATGGACATGCATATTCCCCCAGGAGAACTCCCCATACTCGACCCGCGGACACCCGGCTACGCGACTCTCCTGGATCGCCTCCTCGCACCGGCCGCAGCGGCGGATGCTCCCCTCGGATTAGGCCCCACAGCCACATTGGCGGGTTTGACCGAAGTTCTCCACTGGGCGATCCGGGGGCAGAGTGCCGATGAAACCGCGTCCGTCTGGCTCGAGTATCTCCGATGGGCCCGGGTCCTGGGTCTTCCCGTGGAATCCGAGGCCCCTGCTCCCCCGAGGTCTGATTGGGAGAACCTAGCCGCTGACGGCGCTTCCTGGAGCACCGATACCCTCGATGCCGCCACCGCCACGGCTCTTCCACTAGCACAGATGCAGTATCCCGCCCGACACGAACTTCCCTGGGCGGATTCGTCGGCTTTCCTCCCGAGGCTAGTGCCGATGGCGCTCTACCCCGTCGCCTCCGTCGCCCACCTGGGCCAATTGGCTGCCAACGTCACCGCATTGACTCACGGTTCCCCTGAGGCCTTGGCCACCGGCGTCGCCTGGGTGATCCTCCTCAGAAGCGTTCTGGGCGCCTCTGACACCGATCGACGCGCACCTGAGATCCTCCGGTCGGCCTGCGCCAGCGTCCTCCAGATGGCGCCTACCGAGCTCGACGACGGACCGGCCACTCAACGTGGTCTCCGCGACCAGTATGCGGCCATGGGAGGGTCGCTTCGCGGAATCGGGGCGCTTTTCGTCAAGGCACCCTGCACGGTGGAGATGTTGCGCGACATCACGCAAAAACACCCTTCATCGCCAACTCGATGGAACACCGACGACGCCCCCGAGTGCGTCCGTGACCTGCATGGAGCGCTGTCAGCGATCCTTGAACACGTGGTGGAGGACTCGATCTCCGCCAGAGCCACGGGCCTCAGCGACGTCGTGCGCGGCGCCCTGAACCAGGACCAGAGGACACGAGTCACCCTTCCCCGAAACATCGACGATCCACTACGCCTGGTCTGGGAACGATGGGTCACTCTGGCTGGGGATGAAGGCCTCCTCGGCTCGTCGACGCACGAGAATGGGTAGTCAGTAGCCGGCGGAGCGGCACGGCTTTCCTACCAGGGAAGCTCGGGTTTATGTTCTTCGAACCACGCGTCGGTGCGCTCGAGGGATTGCCGAACGATGGCCCCGCCTCCGCCGTTGACAATGGCATAACCCACTGATTGCAACGGCATGAGACGGTGAATGATCTTGGCGCGCGCTGCCCAATCCTTCCCCACACATTTGGTCAAAACGTCCCAGCCGTACCAGTTCGCCGCCGACGCAATATCCCACGCGGGATCCCCGATCGCCGTGTGATCCCAGTCGATGACGCCCGTCAATTTATCTTTGGTCCACAGCAGATTATGGCCCGAGAAATCGCCATGAATCACCCTCGGCTCCACGGGGTCCAGGTCTAATACGTCGTCAACAATGCGGTGGGCCATGCGTTGGTTGTCCGTGAAGAGGCGGGGAATCACGGTTTCGCGGAGCGTCGCTTCCCAGTCGTCGCCGCCCCAATGGAAGTGGGCCTTTTCCACGTATGGTCCCAGTTGAACCGCATCGATACGGCCAATCGCTCTGAGAGCTCGTCCCAAGGGTCGCGCGGGAGCCGGCCCAATGTCTCGAGCTTCGCCCGGAATCCACGTCAATCCCACGGCGGTATACCCGGCCCGTGAGATCACCCGGGTCAGGGGTCGCGGAACCTCGAACGGCAAATCACGCGGCAAAGCCCGCAAGATTCTGACACGGCTGTCCATTGCCTTGGCGGCATCGTGGGCTTTAGCTACGCGAACCGACAGGAGATGTCCGGCGTTGACGACGATGTGCGCCGAGCCGTTCGAATGCACCTCCCAATCGTCAGGTTCGACCCGCACACCGGCTTGGTCCAAAACAGCCTTGATGAGGGGGAAGTATCGCATCCGGGCGAACCGAGACATATGAGACACGGAGACTACCTTTGAGCGAGATCCTTGGACAACGCCGCCCGCACGTGAGGAATGATGGCGGTGAAGGCCTTGGCGCGGTGGCTGATGGCGTTCTTCCTCGCCGCCGAAATTTGTGCGGCCGACAATCCGGCTTCGTCACCCTCGAGTTCCGCGGGGGCAAAAATGGGGTCATATCCGAAACCGCCATCACCCGCGACCGCTCGAAGTAACTGACCAGGCATCTCACCGTGTTCAACAGCCTCGAAACCACTCTGGGTCGCCACACTGGCGGCACAGTGAAAATGTCCACCCCGGTGCTCGTCAGCGATATCGGAGAGCTGAGCCAGGAGAAGATCTATGTTTGCTCCGTCGTCTCCATGGCGACCCGACCACCGGGCCGAGAAGATCCCGGGGGCACCCTGCATCACGTCCACGCATAACCCGGAATCGTCCGCAATCGCGACGAGTCCGGTTTGGCGCGCCACGGAACGAGCCTTCAGCAGGGAGTTCTCTGCGAAGGTCACGCCAGTCTCGACGACGTCCTCCGCGCCCACGGTGCCCGCATCGACGACCTGAGTATCGACGTCGAGCCCTTCGATCTGGCCCCGGAGGAGTTCCCGAAGCTCCACGAGCTTCCCCGCATTGTGACTCGCCAAGACGACGCGTGGCGTCTGACTGGCGGCATTCATGCCGCATCTCCCAACGTCTGGCGCTGAATCGCGGCCAATTGCTCGGTCCCCGTGAGAGCCAGATCGAGGAGCGCGTTGAGCTCATCTCTCACGAACGGCGCACCTTCTGCCGTTCCCTGGACCTCGACGAAGGATCCTGAACCCGTGACCACGACGTTCATGTCAGTTTCCGCACGAACATCCTCCACGTAGGGAAGATCCAGCATCGGCACGCCGTCAATAATTCCCACCGACACGGCAGATACGGAATCGATCAGCGGTTGCTTGCGTCGGTCCACGAGGCCCTCTTTCTGGGACCAGGCGATCGCTTCCGCGAGCGCGACGTAGGCTCCGGTGATGGCTGCCGTGCGTGTTCCGCCATCGGCTTGCAGGACGTCACAGTCCAAGACAACGGTGTTTTCACCCAAGGCCTGGGTGTCGATGACGGCGCGGAGTGACCGCCCGATGAGCCTCGAAATCTCGTGGGTGCGTCCGCCGATTTTTCCTTTGACGGATTCTCGCGCAGACCGCGTACTCGTGGCGCGGGGCAACATGGCATATTCTGCGGTAACCCAGCCTTTGCCTTCACCCTTGAGCCATCGCGGCACTCCTTCGGTGAGCGAGGCCGTGCAGAGCACACGGGTGTTGCCAAATTCGATGAGGGCCGAACCCTCGGCGTTTTGGGACCAGCCTCTGGTGATGGAGATCGGCCGGAGCTCATCCACGGCACGACCGTCCGCTCGAGTGGTTGCTTCTGTCGCAGAGGTCTGTGAAGTCATAGTGTCAGCTTACCGCCGTCGTGTCACAGGTTCTCACCGTGTCGATCATGACTCTGGGCATGTCGGAACGGGGCCATCAGACCGTGTATGTGGCGAGCGGCGTGACGACGTCGACGGGGCCGTCGAAATGCTCCCGAGCTTCTGCCAGCGCCACGTCGGGTTCGTTCCAGATCGGAAGGTGCGTCAGGAGGAGTCGTCGCACCTGAGCATCCCGTGCTGTCTCGCCGGCCCGTGCACCGGTGAGGTGAATGCCTCGGATTGAGTCGTCCCGACCTTCCATGTAGGCGGCTTCGCATAAAAAGAGGTCCGCGTGCCAAGCCGCACGAGTGAGACCCTCGCATGCATCCGAATCCCCGGAATAGACCAAAACCTTCTCCCCCGAGGCGCCTCGTTCGGTGACTCGGAGCGCGTACGGTTCGTCGATGGGGTGAAGCACCAGGTACGGCTCGATCGTCAAGGGCCCAATCGTCACCGGGACCTCAGGCGACCAGTCATGAAAATCCATCTGGTCCTTGAGGATTTCGGCCGATGCCATGCTGTGCGTCTGTGCCAGGTAGGTGCTCATCCCGGATGGGGCCCATACGGAGATGCGTCCACCTTGCCAACCGCGGGGGTCCCAACGAGCGGCTATGTAGAAACCGGCCAGATCGACGCAATGGTCCGGGTGCAGGTGGCTGATCAACACGGCGTCGATCTCGCTCAAGTTGACGTGCTTCTGGATTTCCCCGAGGGATCCGCTACCCATGTCGAGGAGGACCCGCCACGTCCGGCCGTGTTCATCCTCGGAGGAGAGCAGATAGCAGGACGCGGGAGATTCGGGGCCGGCGAAGGAGCCGGTGCATCCGATGATCTTCAGTTCCATGGTGGTACCTCTTGATCCCTGCGGATCTCGTTGTTACCGGGAATCTCCCGGAAGGTGGCGTCCCGGCGACTCATCGGAGTGAGTTCGGGCGGTCTCTGTGGGGTTCAAAACGGTGCGGGTCGCTTCCTGTCGTCTCTCAGGGACAACGGCAAGTGACGCGGTGGGAAAGGATTCGGCAAAGTTCTTGGCCTGTGTCACCCGGGAGACTTCGGGGCCGAGGAATCGACGTGCGACCCGTTCGAAGGATTCGGGGTGTCCTGTCGCCACGAATTCGTGGTGGGGCGGCTCGCTCTCGTCCCGGAGCAAATTCAAGTTGGTGAGAGCTCGGAAGAGATCCTTGGCGGTTTCCTCGGATGAGGTCACCAGGGTCACGGATTCACCCATGACGTAGGAAATCGCGCCGGTCAGTAGCGGGTAGTGAGTGCAGCCCAGGATGACGGTGTCCGCACCCGACTCTTGAATGGGTGCCAGATGCCGCTCAACAATTTCCAAGAGTTCCGGTCCTGAGGTCACGCCCCGCTCGACGAACTCCACGAACTCCGGGCAGGCCTCGGAACGAATCGCCAGGTGGGGTGCCGCAGCAAAGGTGTCTTCATAGGCCCTCGAGGCGATGGTTGCGGCAGTACCCAGAACACCGATCTGGCCATTGCGAGTCGCGGCAACGGCTCGCCGGACGGCAGGCTGAATGACTTCGACGACGGGAATGCCGTATTTCCGGGTGTATCGTTCGCGGGCGTCACGCAACACCGCGGCCGATGCCGTATTACAGGCAATGACGAGCGCTTTCACCCCGGAATCCACCAGGTCGTCCATGACGCGCAACGCGTTAGCTCGAACCTGCGCAATCGGCAGGGGCCCGTAGGGTCCATTCGCGGTATCCCCAACGTAAATGATCTTCTCTTGGGGCAACTGATCCATGATGGCCCTGGCGACGGTGAGTCCGCCGACGCCGGAGTCGAACACTCCGATGGGCGCTCCGGGCGTCGGCCTCGCCGGAGCGGCACTACCCCACACCGTCATCTGCGGTGCATCGTCGATTGGATTCAGGCTATTCATAGTGCTTTCGAGGGTAACGGTAAGTGCCCTGATCAGGGGCATCGATGACGGTCATTCTTCCCCAATGCGTCCAAGTTCACCCTGGTCAGGCCATCATCCTTGAGGACATGAAGAATTAATCGAGGTCGGCGAGCATCGCCTCAACGAGGGAGTCCTGTAGCCAGGAGACGAACTGATAAACCAGCGACATATAGGATTCAACGTCGCGAGCTTGTGACCAGTCCGTATATTCCGCGACACGCTGTGCATCTTCTTCCGACTCGATGCCCAGACGTGTGGCGACTACCAATCGGACGTCGTTGAGTGCCGAGGCGAAAGCCATCGCATGTTCGGGGTTCAGCACCAACTTCGGTGCCTCGCAGTCCATGGCGGCCATACGCAGGTGCGCTATTTTGCTCTCCCGAACTCCACGCTCGGTGTAACGGCGAAATTCCGTGGCTGCCTCGTCGTCGTCGCTGGCCTGGGGCAACAGACGCCTCAAGGCCGGGTCCTCCGGAATTTCCGGATCGTCGGTGATCCCGACCAAGGCCTCCAACGGATCCTCATTTTCTCCACGCGATTCCGGTTCCAGGGTGGTGATGACGTCGTGGAAGAGCTTGATGAGCAACTCGCGTTCGGGGCCTTCGAGGCCGCCGACAATTCCCTTTCGTCCATTCTTAAATTCTTTGGCCATGCTTATTCTCCGGAGTCCTTCTCGAAGGTTGCCCACAGCCCGTAGCCGTGTAATGCGCTCGTGTGCCGTTCGGCTTCTTCCCGGCCCCCTGTAAAGACGATGGCTTTGCCTTCCTGATGAACCGCCATCATCAAGGTGCGCGCCTTGGATTCGGAAAACCCAAAGTGCGCCCGGAACACGTAGGTCACGTAGCTCATGAGGTTGACGGGATCATTCCACACGATGACCTTCCAAGGGGTCTCAGGTTCAACTCGTTCGAGCAACCCGACCCCGCCTTCGGGCGATAACTCGGCGGACGATTCACTGGACAGGGTGACGTGACGAGAAGAGTGACTGACCATAGTGTGACGAGTCTACCCGTTCCTGTCCTTCCATCGTTGGCGAGGTACCGCCGGATGAGTACCCTTGGAGGGTGACTCACCACTCCCCCGCGCTTCTCACGGACCATTACGAACTCACGATGTTGCAGGCGGCCATCGGCGCCGGCACGCATCAACGTCGATGCGTCTTCGAAACGTTCACCCGCCGGCTCCCAGCGGGGCGCCGGTATGGGATCCTCGCCGGAACCGGTCGTTTCCTGGACTTATTGGAAAAGTTTCGATTCGACGATGCCCAGCTCGCGTACCTGGAGGAAGCTCGAGTCGTCGACCAGGCGACCCTCAACTACCTCGCAGATTTTCAATTCACGGGCACGATCCGAGGGTACGGCGAGGGTGAAGCGTTTTTCCCCCATTCACCGGTTCTTCAGGTTGATGCTCCGTTTGCGGAAGCCTGCGTCCTTGAGACCTTGATCTTGTCCATCCTGAACTTCGATTCCGCGGTGGCTTCCGCGGCGTCCCGCATGACCGGGGCCGCCGGGAATCGGCCTTGCCTAGAAATGGGTTCGCGCCGCGCCCACGAAGAAGCGGCCGTAGCTGCCGCTCGCGCCGCGGCCATCGCCGGCTTCGTCGGCACCTCAAACCTCGAAGCCGGGCGTCGCTACGGCCTTCACACGATTGGAACGTCGGCCCACGCCTTCACCCTCCTCTTTGACGAAGAGGACGACGCCTTCCGCGCGCAGCTCCAATCTCTGGGAATCGACACGACATTGCTCGTGGACACTTACGACGTCGAGCGGGCCGTCCGTAGCGCCGTCGAGCTGGCCGGCCCACGGCTGGGTGCAGTACGCCTGGACTCTGGCGATCTTGCGGCCCAAGCGGTGGCGCTCCGGGAGCTCCTCGACCGGCTCGGTAATCCCAACACGAAAATTACGGTCACCTCTGACCTCGACGAATACGCCATTGCGGGCCTCGCCGCCGCGCCGGTCGACTCGTATGGCGTCGGCACCCGTTTGGTCACTGGGTCCGGCGCGCCGACCTCGTCCATGGTGTACAAGCTCGTCTCGCGGGAAAACTCCGCGGGCGAGATGGTCTCGGTCGCGAAGAAGTCTCAGGGCAAGGGGTCCATCGGCGGCGAGAAACATGCCGCGAGACGGCTGGATTCACGCGGCGTCGCAGTAGCAGAGTCCATTGCCCTCGATCCTGCCTGCTTGGAATCCGAAGGCTACCGCCCGCTCATGCACACCCTCGTCGACAATGGGAGAGTCTTGCCAGGCGCCACCGGCGCCGAAGGCGTCCACGCAGCCACCCAGCGGCACGCTGCGGCGGTTGCGGAATTGCCCCGGGCGATTCGGCGCCTCTCCGAGGGGGAACCGGCGATTCCCACCGAATTCGTGGACCACTAATCCCCGCTCACCTGACGCACTCCCATCGCGTCTTCCCCACCCCACAGTGAAAGGTATTTCATGGCTCGAGCATTGCTGATCGTCGACGTCCAAAATGATTTCTGCCGAGGAGGAGCCCTGGCCACCGACCGAGGAGACGACGTCGCCGCGGAGATTTCCGCCTATTTGCTGACGCATCACGCGGCCTACGACGTCGTGGTGACAACCCAGGATTGGCACATCGATCCGGGCACCCATTTCAGCGAAAACCCGGACTTCACGAATTCCTGGCCCGTGCATTGTGTCGCCAATTCATCGGGAGCGGCATTCCATCCAGACCTCGATATGGACTACGTCGACGCGATGTTCCGCAAAGGCGAGTACGAGGCTGCCTACTCTGGTTTCGAGGGCCTCCTGGCCCCCGAGGATTCCGTGATGACGGGCGAGCATGAGCCCGGGCACATGCCCGAAGACACGCTCAAGGTGTCTCTCGACGACTGGCTCCAGGAGCAGGATGTCACAGACGTCGACGTCGTCGGAATCGCGACCGACTACTGCGTCAGGGCCACCGCGCTCGATGCCGCGGATGCCGGCTACGAAACACGGGTGCTGGTTGACCTCACCTCAGCCGTCGCCGAAGAGACGGCAGAGACCGCCGTGGCCGAACTGGAAGACGCAGGCATCCAGGTCATCGAGTCGACTAGCGTCGGCCGATAAACCACCGCTGCAACGTCGAGATACGCGCTTCGATCTGTTCCGCAGTGGCCTGAGCAACTGGCGGGCCTCCGCATTCTCGACGCAGAGCATTGTGGACGGCACCATGCGGTTCACCTGTACGAGCGGCCCAAGCCGACACGTTCTTGGCGAGTTTTTGACGCAAGTTCTTCAGCTGGCGATGGTCCGGAACCGAAGGGGCCGAGGTCGCGCGAGGGGCCTGCTGGCGTGACTGCTCATGGCGTTGCTTCAGGAGCGTTCCCACCTGGTCGGCATCGAGCAAACCAGGAATCCCCAGGAAATCTTGGTCGTCCGAGCCCACCTCGTATCCTTGGTAGTCCTCCCCGTCGTACATCACGCCGTGGAAGGACGCTTGAGAGCCAATGGCCTCGAATTTTCCGGATGCCAACCTGGAGCTGGCTTGCTCTTCCTGGTTCGCCTCGTCGATGAGGTGATCGTCCAGACCTTCGTCGGCGGCGACGATGTCCACTTCGTCTGGGTTGTCCTTGAGATCGAGAGCGTGGTCCCGTTCGGCCTCCATCTCTTGAGCCAGGTACATCAGGATCGGCACGGAGGGAAGAAAGACGGAGGCGGTTTCTCCCCTCTTGCGGGCACGTACAAAACGTCCGATGGCTTGGGCAAAGAACAACGGCGTCGACGTTGACGTCGCATAAACGCCAACGGCCAGCCGGGGAACGTCCACCCCTTCAGACACCATTCGGACCGCGACCATCCAGCGATCCTCCGACTCGGAGAAGCGGTCGATCTGTGCGGACGCCGTTTTGTCGTCCGAAAGGACCAGTGTTGGCTTGGTGCCGGAAATTTTCTCCAGCCGCGCCGCGTAGGCCCGAGCATCCTCGTGATTTGAGGCGATCACGAGGCCTCCGGCGTCGGGAACCGTTCTGCGCACCTCGCTGAGCCTGGAATCCGCCGCGGCCAAGACCGACGGGATCCACTCGCCCCGAGGGTCCAACGCCGTGCGCCAAGCTTGAGCGGTGATGTCCTTGGTAAACCCTTCGCCGAGATCGGCCGCCATTTCCTCGCCCGAACTCGTGCGCCATCGCATCTGGCCGGAATACGCCATGAAAATGACGGGGCGGACCACGTGGTCGGCCAGCGCCGGTCCGTATCCATAGGAGTAGTCGGACTGCGAGCGCAGCAGGCCCTCTTGATCACGTTCATAACGTACAAATGGGATTTGCGACGAGTCGGAACGGAACGGCGTGCCGGTCAGCGCGAGCCGTCGGTAGGCCGGTTCGAAGGCTTCCTGAAGGCCGTCGCCCCATGAAAGGGCGTCTCCGGCGTGGTGGATTTCGTCGAGTATCACCAAAGTGCGGGCATTTTCCGTGCGGGCCCGGTGTAGGAGCGGCTTATTGGCCACCTGGGCGTACGTCAGGGCGACACCCGAATAACCCTGGGCGTGATGTCCGTCGGAATTCTTAAAATTGGGGTCGATCGCTATACCGACTCGCGCCGCGGCGTCGGCCCACTGTGACTTCAGGTGGTCCGTGGGGGCGACGACGGTGAGGCGGGACACGCTTCCCCGGTCCATGAGTTCTTTGGCCACCCGGAGCGCGAAGGTCGTCTTGCCCGCACCCGGCGTCGCCACGGTCATGAAATCGCGAGGTTCGGTTTCGAAGTATTTTTCGAGGGCCTCCGCCTGCCACGCACGGAGCTTCGGCGCGGTTCCCCAAGCTGCGCGATCCGGGTACGCGGGCGGTAGGTCTGCACCGGCACCGCCGAAGAGGGATGGCTGGGACATGTCGTCGGACACGAGGGGCTATTCACTCCTGTAAAGGGGACGGGGGTATGGGACTCGAGAGGAAGCGCGCGACCTACTGGTCGCCGTCGTTGCCCTCGTCATCGCCGCCACGCATCATTTCGTAGATTTCCTTGCATTCGGGGCACACCGGAAAACGCTCGGGATCGCGGCCGGGGGTCCAGACCTTGCCGCACAGGGCGATGACCGGCTCGCCCGAGAGCGCGGATTCCATGATCTTTTCCTTTCGCACGTAATGCGCAAAACGTTCGTGGTCACCAGGCTCCGAGAGCTGGCGTGTTTCTTCCCGTTCAATGGTTGCGGTTCCGCCGGGAGTCGACCCGTATCCGGTGTCGTCCAGCGGTTCGGTGGAGTTCAAGGCGTCTACGGTTCGGTCAAACATCATGCGGTCATTCTACGCTGGTGAACGGATGCCGGAGAATCACCCGCGTGATTCTCCGGCATCCGTCGACGTCGTTCACTGGGGCATCAGCGCATGCGAACGAGATCCTGGTACAGTTCCGGTGCCTTGCGTTCGTACCAGGCGCCGCCCATTCGGACGCCGAGCCACACGATGAGGGCACCGTACACCGGGCCGGCAATCAAAATGATCCAGTCAAATATCGGCACATGTGTGATTGACGCCGCGAGCATGAGGATCAGGATGGGAAGCGTGAAGGCCCACATCGCGATGCTGCTCACGAACTGAATCAGGGCGTTAGCTAAACCAGCGTTATTCTTTCGGGACTTCCATGGGCTTTCACCGGGAGCCGGTACTGGTAACGCGTATCGGACCGACAACACCGCGCCTACGCCGAGCCCGGCAAGCAAGACCGCCCATGAGAGGCCGAGGTTCGCCGGAATGCTTCCAGGCTCGCCTTGGATGATCTCGGCCGCGACGGAAACGAACGCCACGAGTGGCACAAAGATCACCATCATGCCGAGGGTGCGCCCCCAACGCTCCGATATGCCACGGACGGGTGAAGTGAGGTGGAGGGCAAAAGCTGTGTTGTCGTACGAGACGACGTAGGTACTTTGCCAGGCGAGCATCCACCCGACGATCGGCCCCACCATGTGCAGGAGGAAGCCTCCGGACCCCGTGGAGTTCATAAAACCGAAGAGGATCAGGAACCCGGGCGCCATCAACAAATTCAGGTTGAGTCGTGGATCTTTGAGGTAGTACGTCGTGGTCCGGGCCGCGATTGCACCGGAAGGGGTCGCCGGGAAGCGAGTAAAGAGGCCCAACCAGCGTCCGGACTTTGCGGCGCCGCCTTTCCTCGCGGGTGCCGAACCCACGTGGCTGATTTGGTACGCGATGACACTCTGCCAGACCCACAATCCCACGGCTAGGTAGGCCACGGTCAGCACCGAGCGCAGGATCAGGAGACCCCACGCGCCGGATGCGAGATCCCCGGGCAACGCCCAGGCGATACCCAACGGCGTCCACCCGGTGACGTTGGCCACCGACCGGACCCATTCTTCGGACATCAAACTGGAGGTGAGCGTCGAAACAATCGGCCCCGCGCACAGCAACGCTAAGAAGAAAATCGCCCCGATGGTCTCGGCAAGAAAGCGTTTATGGCGAATCGCCATCCCCAGGCAACTCATCAGCCGCGAGCACACCATCAGCAGGACGAACCCCACTATTCCCGCGGGAAGAGCGAGGAGTGCGGGGCCCGGAGAGGTCCATGCCAGGACGGGCATGAGGGAACCGATCAGCGTGACCAAGCCGAAGATGCCCACTACAGAACCCAAGAGCTGGCCGCCGAGGATGTCACGAGGTTTCAACGGATAGGGCGCCAAGAGGTCGGGATCGAGGGTGGAATCCTGTCCAGAGAGCACCAGCGGCACGATGCACCACACCGCAGTGGCCAGGGTGCCCACGACGACGGCGACACCTTGCGCGAGCGCGGGGTCTCCCTCACGAAGGGCCATCATTCCGGCCACCACGCCAACCAACGCCATGAGGGCATAGATTCCGCCGATGATGGTTCCCGCCACGGACCAGCCGCTTCTCCGCAGAGACGCGCAAAAATGCGCCCATTTGAGGCTTACGAGGTTCCCAACCATGAGATCCCTTCCGACTCGACCCGTCCACCGACGAGCCGGACAAACGTTTCTTCCAGGCTGGATTCACCGCGAACCTGATCCACGGTTCCCTCGGACAGAATCACTCCGTCATTCATGATGGCCACGTGGTCACACATGCGTTGCACGAGATCCATCACGTGACTCGAGACGACCACGGTGCCGCCGTGGCGTACAAAACCAGCCAGAATGTCGCGGATATTCGTCGCAGACACGGGGTCCACGGACTCGAAAGGTTCATCGAGCACGAGCACCTTGGGCGCGTGCACCATCGCGGCCGCGAGCGCTACCTTCTTCTTCATGCCCGCCGAGTAGTCGGTCACGGTCTGATTGGCGGAGCCCTGCAGGTCCATGGCGTTGAGCAGATCGTCGGTGCGTTCCGCGACGGTTTCCTTGTCCAGGCCGTGGAGTAGGCCGGCGTACGTGATCAGTTGACGTCCGGTGAGCCGGTCGAAGAGGTGCACGCCGTCGGGAAGGACGCCCACCAGACTTTTGGCTTCTTGGGGCCTCTCCCAGACGTCAATGCCTCGGATGAACACCTGGCCGTGGGTGGGCCTCAAGAGCCCGGTGGCCATGGACAGCGTGGTGGTCTTGCCCGCTCCATTGCGTCCGACCAGGCCATACATCGATCCCGAGGGAATATCGAGGTTGATGTTCTGGACGACGGCGCGATCCCCGAAAACGCGCGTCAATCCGCGAATCGCGATGGCTTCATGACCCGTCGTGGCCGACGTCGTTGTCGATGATCCGAAAGTGGGGAGGTGAGGTTGTTGCCGCTCGTCCGGGGCGGACCAGGCTGGCGGTTCGGCCGTCGTTGCCTGCTGGTTCGTGTCCGACGTTGGGTCCTCGCCTTCGGAACCCTGCTCGGTGTGGTCCGGTGAAGTAGTCATGCCTTGATCTCATCACACGGCTCCCTAACCGGTCATCCACCCTGAGGCGGATTCTTCCCGCCCTGAACACGACGACGGCCCCACGGCGTATGCACCGTGGGGCCGATATCGAGCACTGAGCATTCGCAGCCGTCGGCCTCAGAAAAGGGCCCGCATCAGTGCGGCACGCGCGGAAATCACCCGTGGGTCTTCGGCGCCGACGACGTCGAATAATTCGAGAAGTCGTTCTCGCACCGTGTTTTTGGTCTGTGCATCAGACCGCTGGATGAGGCGAATGAGACGCTGGAAGGCATCTTCGACGTGACCGCCGGAGACGTCCAGGTCCGCTACGGTCAGCTGAGCTTGCACGTCGTCGGGGTTCTGCGCTGCCGCGGCCCGGGCTTCTTCCAGGTTTTCGTCTTTGACCCGCGACAGAAGCCCAACGCGTGCTAGACCGACTTTGGCGTCACGATCACCCGGCTTCTCGGCGATGGCCTTCCGGTACGCCTCGGCGGCAACGTCATAATCGCCGGCTTCGAGAGCGTCCTGTGCTTTCTGGTGGAGGGGCGACAAGGGTTCCGGCTCGGCCTCACCCTGGGTGGCCACGGGCTCAAAGGTACCGGTGAGCTGCGCCTGCTGAGCGAGCTGAAGTACTTGGCCCAACAACGCCTGCGCCTGTTCGGCGGGCACCGGGGCGTCGTACATGGGCGCCGGGCGTCCCCCCAACATGGCGACGACGGTGAGCGAACTTTGAGCCTGGAACGCTTGAGCGATCTCGGGCGAGCGTTCGATGTCGACGGCCGCCAAGAGGAGACGTCCGCCGGCCTGGTCGATGAAGGATTCTAGATCCTTGACCCCGTTCGACGCTTCTTGATCGCTACCCCGATACAGGGCGAAAATGACCGGTCCCTGACCGGAGAGTTGAGCGACTTCCTGGAATTGTTGCGTGTCAGTAATGTCTCGCCGGTAGCTCGGACGTCCACCTTGTTGCGCCGCAGGGCCGTCACCGGCGACAGTTCCGCCACCCATCTGGGAGAGATCGGGGGCGGACCGCACCGATGCGGGGATGTGTTCTTGAGCCGTAGGCTCTTGGGGCTCTGCTGATCCGAAAGATCCTGTGGTCATATCGACCGTCCTTTCATCGCTGGGGCGCTGAGGCCGCATCTCGTTGACACTCATCTTCTCAAATTGCGGTGATAGTGCCCAAGCAGGTCCGCCCTCCGGGTAATCTCGAGTGAGGCAGGCACAGGATTCGGCGAGAGGACCTTCATGACTGGAACCGACCGTCCCCGGGGAAAGGGGCTGTCTCGCGTTCTCGAAAGGCTCCGCGCTCTCGGTTCGTCGCGTACCGCCGCGCCCCCGATCCCTGGCGCCAAACCCCGCCCCCGCTTCGAGATCCCTGACGTCCAGCCCCTCCATGAAGTCAAGGGGCTGTCGGCGGCCGGGAAAGACATAGACAGTGGACGCTTGGGAGCAACAGCCTCATCCGAGGACATTCCTTCGGACTCCCCGGGTGAAACAGCCCCTGCCTCGCCTGACGCCGAGCAGTCAGACGCCGGCGTCCCGCCCATCACGCTGGTGCGCCATCCCGTCCAGTTCGGGTTCCTCGCTACCGTTGGTGTGGGACTCGCCTTGATGTGCTATTACCTAGCGGTCAATGTCGGCGCCCTCGGCGGCTGGATTACTGGCGCCATGTTCATTGCCCTGGGCCTGGATCCCATCGTGCGGTGGTTCGAACGCCGGGGTCTCCCTCGGCTCGCCGGCGTCATTGTGGTCCTGCTGTGTTTTGTGGGCTTGATCGTGCTCATGGCTACCGTCGTGATCCCGACGATCGCCCGACAGGCTCTCGGATTCATCAACGGTTTCCCGGATACGTTCAATGATTTCCTGAATTCCGACTTCATGACCGACATCAACCAGCAATTCGGTATTCGGGACCGGATCAATTCCGAGGCTGGTAATTTCCTGAGCCATATTTTCAGCGATTCGGGCCTCGTGGGGAACTTCCTCAATAGCCTCATCAACGCCGGATCGACCGTGGCACAAGTGGTCACGGGCATCCTGATCGTGATGTTCTTGGCCCTTTATTTCGTGACATCACTACCGGCCATCAAAGCCTGGGGCGTCCGGCTCGCGCCTCGGTCTAAGCGGCCGAGGGTAGCCGAGCTAACCGAAAAAATCACGAGCTCAGTGGGTAACTACGTCATGGGGCAAGGGATCGTCGCCATCCTCAACGCCCTGTTTTCGCTCATCCTGATGAGCATCATTGGGGTACCGTTCCCGCTGCTTTGCGCCTTCGTGGTTCTCCTCTTGGCTTTTATCCCTCTCGTCGGCGGAGTCGTCGCCGGGATTCTGGTGACCTTCATTGCGTTGGTGCAAGGGTGGCAGACGGCGCTCATCTACGCGATCTTTTACTTCGGCTATTTGCAGGTCGAGGCGTACTTTATCTCCCCGCGCATCATGAAACGCGCAGTTGCGGTTCCCGGCGCCGTCGCGGTGATCGCGGTCGCCGCAGGCGGTGCTCTGTGGGGCGTACTGGGTGCCATTATCGCCATCCCCGTGGCCGCGTCCGCCCTGATGCTGATTCGCGAAGTATTTATCACGCGACAAGATCAGCGCTAATTCGCGGGGCCTACGGCTCTAAGCCGATCAATTACCGAGGCTCGGTGCCGATGCTCCCGTCCCAGGTGGTCTTGAGACGGACAGGGCGTCCCGCTACGGCTGAGACGATTTCATCGTGCGCGCGGCGAACAAATTTCTCCCCAACCCACAGGTGCTTGGCTCCATCGACACCAATCACCGATGCACTGGGAACGAGCCCGAACCGTTCGTGAGCCTCCTTAGGCCGGAGATAGTCGTCTTTCTCCGGGACCAGCACGGTCAACGGCAGTCCACTCTCCTCCCACCGGATCAGATCTGAATCATCCGCGCGGTGCAGAGGCGGCGACAGCAGAATGGCCCCCTTAATCGCAGAGGCTACGGGCTCGAGCGACCCATACTTCAAAACAAGTTCCGTGCCGAAAGACCAACCCACGAGCCAAATATTGGAGGCACCGCGTTCTTGCAGGAATCGAATCGCGGCGGCGACGTCGTGCGCCTCACCGATGCCTTCCTCGAATTGACCTTCGCTCGTGCCCCTCGGAGACGAGGTGCCTCGCGTATTGAATCGAAGAACCGAGACGTGTGCCAGGGCCGGAAGACGATAGGAGGCCTTCTTGAACACGTGCGAGTCCATGAAGCCCCCGTGGGTCGGCAACGGGTGCAAGAACAAAAGTGTGGCCGATGATTTCGCGCCTTCGGGTTCGGCCCATTCCCCCACCAGGACATGACCGTCGTCGGTATGTAGCTCGATATTTTCTCGAACCGCCGGTAACACCGTCGTGGGGCCGAGTTCCTCGGGGCCGTCGGTCACGCGATTCACGGTAGCGGGAGTAGAGATAGCCATGCCGCCCATTCTAAGGGGAGATGAATCCGACGAGATTCGGGCCGAGCACTAACGGCTACCGGATATCCCAGCACTTCAGGTGCCAATGCCGACGTTCCTCAATGGCTCGCTGCTTTCCAAAGAGGTGATCGTTCTTCCAGACGACGTAGTGAGCGGACCCGACGGCCACGTTGCGCCGACACCCCGGGCACACATAGGTCTTACGGGCCGACGTCGCGGAGATATATTGCACGAACCATTGCCCCGACACATCGGTGTCGATGCGGGGCGCAGGATCCAGCACCCGGGAAATATCGCCGCCGCCGAGTACGGCGTTCCTCTGCCATTTGCTCGGCCCGGCCTTCCCATGGCCGGTTTGCGGCCGGTGCGAAGATTTCCGAGAACGTGCCATGCCACTCATTGTGGCACATGCGAATGCGGACCTTGCTGCTAGCTCCTTGTAGAGTGAGGCGGGTGCGACTTGTGATAGCTGACTGTTCTGTAGATTATGAAGGCCGCCTCAAAGCCCACCTTCCCATGGCCACTCGGTTGCTCATGGTCAAGGCCGACGGCTCGGTGCTCATTCATTCCGACGGTGGGTCCTATAAGCCCCTCAACTGGATGTCTCCCCCGGCAACCTTGCACATCGAAACGGCCGACGACGCAGAATTCGACGACGACGCCGTCGAGCGATGGATCGTCCAGGCCACCAAATCGGACGACAAGCTGCTCATCAGAATTTACGCCAAGCACCATGAATCGAATCACCAGCTCGGCATCGACCCTGGTCTCATCAAGGACGGCGTCGAGGCGGATCTTCAACGCCTCCTTGCCGAACACATCGAGACACTCGGTGAAGGCTATCGCCTGATCCGTCGCGAATATCCGACATCGATCGGACCCGTGGACATCCTGGCGAGAGACGCGACGGGTCACACCGTTGCGGTCGAGCTCAAACGACGCGGCGACATCGATGGCGTGGAGCAACTGACCCGATACGTTGAACAGCTCAACCGGGATCCCCAACTTGCTCCCGTTCGAGGAATTTTCGCCGCTCAACTCATCAAGCCCCAGGCAAAAACGCTCGCCGCGCGGCGGAGAACTTCCGGTTTTTCGCGGACCTGATCGTTGCCCAGCACGACGACGCGTTCAAGGTCCCCGGCCGCCAGGCGAATTACGTCAACCGCAAGCCCATCGGCGTCGCGGGTCTNGACGCGGCGACATCGATGGCGTGGAGCAACTGACCCGATACGTTGAACAGCTCAACCGGGATCCCCAACTTGCTCCCGTTCGAGGAATTTTCGCCGCTCAACTCATCAAGCCCCAGGCAAAAACGCTCGCCGCCGACCGTGGCATCGCCTGCGTGACCCTCGATTACGATGCCTTGCGCGGCATCGACGACACCAGCGACAAACTCTTCTAAAACTCGCTCCTTAGCCTCGCGTACCTCCACGCCCCCCCCCCCCCCGGGATACACGAAGGCCCGGCACCGAAACCGGTGCCGGGCCTTCGTCATCGGGCTAAAGCCGAGGAGCTCGGAACTCTTTAGATGTCCGCGCTCTTGGCGGCGATGACGACTCGGTTGTTGGAGACCGTGAGGAATCCTTCGTGAAGCCTCGCGGTCTTACGCTCTCCGTCGACGGGATCGATCACGAGTTCACCGTCTTCGGACAGGAGCGCCAACGTGGGCTGATGCCCCGCCATCACGCCGATATCGCCGGCGGCGGTGCGTGCACGCACGTACTTTGCCTCGCCCTGCCACACCACAGACTCGCGGGAGACCACTTCTACGTTGAGAACCGCTGCCATGTTTAGTTTCCGCCCTGTTCCTTGAGCTCCGCCCACTGGCGCTCGACGTCGTCCAGGCCGCCGACGTTGTAGAACGCCTGCTCCGGAACGTGGTCGAGGTCGCCGTCGCAAATGGCGGTGAAGCCCTCGATGGTGTCCTTGATGCTAACGGTCGAGCCCTCGACACCGGTGAACTGCTTCGCGGTGTAGGTGTTCTGCGAGAGGAACTGCTCGATGCGGCGCGCACGCGACACCACAACCTTCTGCTCCTCCGACAGTTCGTCCACACCGAGAATCGCGATGATGTCCTGAAGCTCCTTGTTTTCCTGAAGGATGGACTTCACGCGAATTGCGGTGTCGTAGTGCTTCTGACCGATGTACTGCGGATCCAAGATGCGCGAGGTCGAGGTCAACGGATCCACGGCCGGGTACAAACCACGCGAGGCGATGTCACGGGACAGCTCAGTCGTCGCATCGAGGTGCGCGAACGTCGTGGCCGGTGCCGGGTCAGTGTAGTCATCGGCGGGCACGTAAATGGCCTGCATCGAGGTAATCGAGTGACCCCGGGTCGAGGTGATGCGCTCCTGCAGGATGCCCATCTCATCGGCCAGGTTAGGCTGGTAGCCCACGGCCGACGGCATGCGGCCGAGCAGAGTCGAGACCTCGGAACCCGCCTGAGTGAACCGGAAGATGTTGTCGATAAACAACAGCACGTCCTGGTTCTGAACATCGCGGAAGTACTCCGCCATGGTCAGGCCGGTCAGGGCCACGCGGAGACGCGTTCCCGGGGGCTCATCCATCTGGCCGAACACCAAGGCGGTGTCCTTCAGAACTCCGGACTCTTCCATTTCAACCCAGAGATCGTTGCCCTCACGGGTACGCTCGCCGACGCCGGCGAACACCGAGGTACCGCCGAAGTTGCGGGCCACACGGGTGATCATTTCCTGGATCAACACGGTCTTGCCGACGCCCGCGCCGCCGAACAAACCGATCTTGCCGCCGGAGATGTAGGGGGTCAAGAGGTCCAAGACCTTGATGCCGGTTTCCAGCATCTCGGTCGAGCCCTCGAGCTGGGCAAAGTTCGGAGCCTTGCGGTGGATCGGCCAGAAGTCACTGGCCTGGATCTGGTCGTCGTCGACGTCCAGGGAATTTCCCAACACGTTGAAGATGTGGCCCTTGACGCCGTCACCCACGGGAACGGCGATCGCGTCGCCGGTGTCCTGAACCGGCGTGCCACGGACCAAACCATCGGTCTGCTGCAGCGAGATCGCACGCACCAGGTTGTCGCCCAGGTGCTGTGCCGTTTCGAAGGTAATCTTCTTCGTTTGTCCACCGATGGTCAGCTCGGTGGTCAGGGCGTTGTAGATGTCAGGGATCTGGCCGGCGGGGAACTCGACGTCAACGACGGGGCCGTTAACTCGGGAAACACGTCCGACGCCGCCCTGGACCGACGTTGACGTCGATTCGTTCATGGTGGCTGTCATATTTTTCACTTACCTCTTCGCAGAAAGTGTCCGTACGGGGGAATGGATTTTAGGAGGCGAGAGAATCGGCGCCCGCGACGATCTCGCTGAGCTCCTGGGTAATCTCCGCCTGGCGCGCATTGTTCATCAATCGGGTGTACTTCTTGACGAGCTCGTCGGCGTTGTCGCCTGCAGACTTCATCGCCCGCTGGCGTGAAGCCAACTCACTCGCCGCCGCTTCGAGGAGGCACGAGAAGATCCTGGTCGCGACGTATCGCGGCAGCAACTCATCGAGCACCTCTTCGGCGCTCGGCTCGAAGTCGAAGGACGCCGAGGTTTCAAACTCGTCGTCGGCCAGCTCTTCACCCGGCACGATGTCTTCGCCCATCTCCTTGGCATCCACAACGACCAGCGGCAGGAGGCGGAGAATCCGCGGTTCCTGTCTGACCATGGAATGGAACTGGGTGTACACAATGTGCAGGTCGTCCACGCCGCCCTGCTCGTACGGCGTCGAGAATCGCTGAAGTAGCTCATCTCGAATTGCAGACGCCGTCTCTACATCGGGATTATCCGTGTTACCGGACCACACCTTTTCGTAGGGACGTTCACGGAAATCGAAGTACTGCTTGGCCTTGCGGCCCACGAGGAAGAGTTCTACCTCGCGGCCTTCGCGGCGCAACTTCTCGATGAGCCCCTCGGCCTTCTTGAGCACGTTGGCCGAGTATGAACCGGCAAGTCCGCGATCGCTGGTCATGACCAGAACGGCCGCACGCCGGGACTCGGAACCATCGTGGATCAAGGGGTGCGAGACCGACGATTGAGTCGCAACGGCGCTGACGGCCCGGGTCAGTGCGTTCGCGTAGGGCCCTGCGGCATTCGAGCGATTGCGGGCTCGGTTGATGCGGGAGGTCGCGATCATCTCCATCGCCTTGAAGATCTTCTTCATGGACGACGTCGAAGCAATCTTTTGGCGGTAAACCCGAATTTGGGCTCCCATAGAGCTTCCTTTCAGCCCAGACGGTGTGCGGCCCGTGAGGACCGCACACCCTCAGGTCTTATCGCTTGACGATCTGTTCCTGATCAACATCCGACTCGGCCACTGGAGCGTGCTCCTCGTTGCCGGCACGGACGGCTCCACCCGATGCCTGGTGACCAGCCTTGAAGTCCTGCTTGACGTGATCCACGGCGGACTTCAGCTCGGTCAACGTGTCATCTTCGAGCTTTCCGCTGGTGCGAATCGCGTCGAGGACACTCGTGTTGCGGCGCAAGTGGTCGATGTAGCGCTCTTCGAAGTCCAGCACCTCGGAGACCTCAAGGTCGTCCAAGTGGCCCTTGGTTCCGAGCCAGATCGAAGCAACCTGCTCTTCCACGGGGTACGGGGTGTACTGGGGCTGACGGAGCAGCTCCATCAAACGTGCACCGCGCACCAGCTGGCGACGAGATGTCTCGTCCAGGTCAGAGGCGAACATTGCGAAGGCCTGCATCGAACGGTACTGAGCAAGATCGAGCTTGAGGGTACCGGAGACCTTCTTCATCGCCTTGATCTGTGCAGCGCCACCCACGCGGGACACCGAGACACCCACGTCGACCGCGGGGCGCTGGTTTGCGTTGAACAAATCGGACTGCAGGAAGATCTGACCGTCGGTAATCGAAATGACGTTGGTCGGGATGAACGCCGAGACGTCATTGGCCTTGGTCTCGATGATCGGCAGACCGGTCATCGAACCGGCGCCCAATTCGTCCGAGAGCTTGGCACAACGCTCCAGCAGACGGGAGTGCAGGTAGAAGACGTCACCGGGGTATGCCTCGCGTCCCGGCGGACGGCGAAGCAACAGCGAGACGGCACGGTAGGCCTCGGCCTGCTTGGAGAGGTCATCAAACACGATCAGGACGTGCTTGCCGCCGTACATCCAGTGCTGGCCAATGGCCGAACCCGCGTAGGGAGCAAGGTACTTGAAGCCCGCGGCGTCGGACGCAGGCGAAGCAACGATCGTCGTGTACTCGAGCGCGCCGTTCTCTTCCAGAGTCTGACGAACCGAGGCGATGGTGGACGCCTTCTGACCCACAGCAACGTAGATGCAACGAACCTGCTTGTTGACGTCGCCGGATTCCCAGTTGGCCTTTTGGTTCAAGATGGCGTCGACGCCGATGGCCGTCTTACCGGTCTGGCGGTCGCCAATGATGAGCTGACGCTGTCCGCGACCGATCGGAATCATCGCGTCGATCGCCTTCAAGCCGGTCTGCAACGGTTCGCCGACCGACTGGCGCTGCGTCACGCCGGGAGCCTGAAGCTCCAAGGCACGTCGCCCTTCGGATTCAACCGGTCCCAGGTCGTCAATGGGCTGGCCCAACGGGTCGACGACGCGGCCCAAGAAGGCATCGCCCACGGGAACCGACAAGACCTCGCCAGTCCGGTGGACTTCCTGGCCTTCTTCAACGCCCGTAAAGTCGCCCAGGACGATGGCGCCAATGTCGCGCGTGTCCAGGGTCTGGGCAAGGCCGAGGGTTCCGTCTTCGAAACGAATCAATTCGTTCGCCATGACCGAGGGCAGTCCCTCGATTCGAGCGATGCCGTCGGCGGCGCTGCTGACGCGGCCCACCTCTACGCGCTGCGCGTCGCCGGGTTCGTACGATGCCGCAAAGTCATCCAGCGCGCTGCGGACATCATCGGCATTGATGGTCAAATCCGCCATCTTGTGTCCCTGCTCTCCTAAGTTGGTGGTCCCGATTGCCTCTGGGACCGAGTGTACGTGTATGGGTTGATCGCACCGTGAATTCTTGGAGCCTCACGAGCGATCCAACTGAGTATCAGACTGAATCGTCGGGTGAGACGGTCAGGAGGAATGTACCGTGCGATCGAGTTCCGCAACGCGGGAAGCAACGGTGCCGTCGATGATTTCGTCACCGACCTGCACCTTGATGCCGCCCATGACCTCCGGGTCCACGGTGACGTCGAGCGTCATGTCTCGTCCGTAAATCGCCGAAACGGCACGAACGAGTCGTTGCTGATGCGCTTCCTGCAACGGGGCACCGACGGTCACCTTCGCGATGAATCGTTGTGACATCCCCACGAGGACGTTCGCAAACTTTTCAGCCAACTCAGCGGGCAACATGCCTCGTGGGTGTTCAACACACTGGTTGATCAACAGCGAACCCTCATCGGACGATGCGGGGCTGATGCGCGCGGCGAGCTTCTTCTTCGCCTCTGCATCCGCCCGCTGATCCGTGAGAGCCGTCTGCACCCGGGGCTCCGCCTGAACCGCCTTGGAAAAGCGCAGGAGATCGTCGATGACCGTCGACAAAGCATCCTGGCCGCTCGTGTTTTCGGCGGAGAATGCCGCAGCCACCACACCAAGGTTTTCCACGGCGTCGGCGAGGTCACGTTCTTCCGACCAACGAGACTCCGCGGCACGGGCCACGATGTCTCGAACAGCCGGATACACCTTGCCGTTGAGCACCGAGGAGGCGATTTTGCCGCGCTGTTCCGGCTCGCGTGACGGATCCGTCAACCCACGGCGCAAGGCCCCGTTGTGATCGATCGTGTCCGCGACGGCGAACAACTCGTCGCTCATCGACAGGTTGGCCTCGCTACCGAAGCGCTGCTCGAACTGCTGGTTCAGCTTCCTGAGAGATTCAGTCGATACTCCTGCCATTACTTGGTCGCACCTGCATTTCGCTGCTGGTCCGCCTCGAGGTCAGCCAGGAAGCGATCCACCACACGGTTGGAGCGCTCGTCGTCGTTCAGGGATTCGCCAACGATCTTGCTGGCGAGTTGGGTTGCCAGGGTGCCCACCTCGGTACGCAAGGAAACCAGGGCGGCCGAACGCTCGGCCTGAATGGTTTTCTGTGCGTTTTCGGTGACCCGGGCAGCCTCGGCTGCGGCACGCTCCTTGTGCTCGGCGACGATTTTCTCGCCTTCCACACGAGCGTCCTCGCGGATCTTCTGCGCTTCGAGTCGCGCCGACTCGAGCTGCTGGTTGTACTCCTCACGAGCTGCAGCAGCCTCGGCCTGGGCCTTTTCAGCCTTAGCCAAACCACCCTCGATGGCCTCCTTACGATCTTGGTAGATCTTTTCGAAGGTCGGGGCGATGAACTTGACGACGAGGTACAGAAGGATCAGGAACCCGAGGCCGGTGATGAGGATTTCCCACCAGTCAGGGGCCAGAGGGCTTGCACCCTCTTCCGCTGCCATCATGAGTGACATAAAGGAGATTCCTGTTCTCTAGTTCTGTGAAGGGATGGAGTAGCCAGAAGCTACTTGATGAACGCCAGAACCAGACCCAGAATCGCGAGAGCCTCAACCACGGCGAAGCCCAGGAACAGCATCGGCTGCAGGACACGCTGGGATTCGGGCTGACGGGCAACCGAGGTCATGTAGGCCGCGAAGATGAGACCGACGCCGATGCCGCCGCCGATAGCTGCGAGTCCGTAACCGATGGCGCTGAGCGAACCTGAAATTTCCATTTGGCTATTTCCTTTCGTGATGCCCGTATCTGGGCTTTATCTGCCTCGAAGGCATGTCTATTGCGGTGGATTCAACCGGATGGTGTGCGGTCAAACCCCGATCCAGGTTTCCCCGGAATTCTAGTGAGCCTCCGCGACGGCACCTTGGAGGTACACCGCGAAGAGAAGCGTAAAGACGTAGGCCTGAATTGCCTGGATCAAGAGCTCCAAGAAGAAGAGGAAGATTCCGAAAACGCCGGAGAAGAGCGAGGCTACAATCCCGATACCGCCGACCTGGGTGACCAGGAAGGCCGTCAAGCTGGCGGCGACCATGATGGCCATGTGACCAGCGAACATCGTGGCGAACAGACGCAACGAGTGGGTAATCGGACGAATGATCAAGTTCGAGAGGAACTCGATGGGAATCAGAATGATGTAGAAGACCGGGGGAACTCCGGAAGGCATCGTCATCGCCTTGAAGAAGCCCACGAAACCCTTGGACTTGATGCCGACGGCTACCCAGCAAAGGTACGCAAAGGCTGCCATGAAATAGGCGCTACCTGCGTGGGAAAAGGTCGGCAGCTGAAGGAACGGGATGGAACCCCAGAGGTTGTTGACCAGTACGAAGAAGAAGGAGGCGAAGAGCAGCGGCACGAACGGCTTGAAGTGGTGGACGCCGATGATGTCTTTGCCAATGGAATTGCGAACGAAGCCGTATCCCATTTCGCCCGCGAACTGCATTTTACCGGGGACCATGGCCCGACGGCGGCCTGCGATCATGAAGAACGCCGCCACAACCACGACCGCAAGAAGCATGAGGAGCATCTGCTTGCCGAAGCCGAAGCTACCGACATTGAACAGGTCCGGCAGATGCATGTCCTCGATCGTGGGGGCCTGATAGGCCGCGACGACGTGCCCGGTTTCTCGCAAGGCGTGTCCTTTCCTCAGGAAGGTTGCGTCTTCGAAGCCAGAAGAAAGTTCACGGCCTCGATCAAGTAATCAGTTTATGTGCTTGAGGGAGGTCTAGTGGAACGACGAGTCGTCATCCCGCGGCCGCATATGGAGGTACACCAGGTAAAAACCGGCGAAGGCCCCTATGCCAGCGCCGAGCCACACAATCCAATGTGTCCCCAGCAAGCGATCCAGCCCATAGCCTACCAAACTCCAGAACCCGATTCCGATCACTATGTATAGCAAAATCATGATCGAGCCGGAGAGTCCACCTTGTTGGACGAGATCTCCCGCGTTTCGGAGATCACCCCGGTCGGGTTGTTCTTCGGCTCGGCCAGCTTGATCTGGCCCCTGTTCGGAGGTCACGGGCTGCCCTCTCTCGTTCGTGGCGATGGTCTCCGCCTCTCCTGGTCCGTCTCGAGAGGCTGCAAAAAATAGGGTATCCGGAGTCTCCAGATGACCCACACCTGCGTCCCTAGTGCCGCGACCACACAGGCAACGACGCCGATCAAGGCCCAAGTTCCGCTCCAAGACTCAGGGAATGGGACGACCGTGATGGCCACCAACCCAACGAGCGCTTTGACCACATAGGCGACCAGGAGATAGAACGCCGGATCCGAATTGAGCCTGTGGATCAGTCGCGTCACAATCCAGGTGACACACGTGGACCCCAGCATGAGGCCTGCACCAAAGGCAGCTCCCGGCGTCGCCGAACCCGGCCCCCACGGCAAGGAAATTATGAGGATTATCACCGTGACCACGGCGAGGTTTCCGAGCGTCGCGTCGCACAAGGCGATGACCGGCCGAGTCGTTTGCCGGGGGTGACGCAGCCACACGGGGCGTCTCATGCGGGACGCCTCTTGACGGCCGCGATCAGGCTCGGCAAGGAGAGGTACAACACCACAATGCAGATGACCAAGAACCCCATCCACAAGGTTCCGTCCACCTCAAAGGGAAGCGCCATGACCGTCAGAACCGTCACGGCCACCGTTGCGGCCGTCACCGTCAAGGCAGAGCCGAGGTGGCTCATCCCCAAGTCCGTGAGACGTTGATAAACGTGTTGGCGGTGCGGCTGATACCAGGCTTCTCCCCTATAGATCCGTTTGAGCAAGGTGAAGCCCGAATCCGCCAAGTAAATGACCACCGGCGAGAGAATGTATTCGATGTAGATATTCGACAGGAACGCCCCCACCGCACAGCAGGCAATGGCCCCGCCCAAGAAGTAGGAGCCGGTGTCTCCGAGAAATACCCGTTTGCCCAAGAGGTTCCACGGTAGAAATGCTAAGAATGCCGCGGCGATGGCGGCCCCACAGACCGTGAGCCAGGAAATATTGGTAGCCCAGCCGGCGTAGGAGTACGCCAAGCCCACCACGAGGCCGTGCAGCCCCGAAATTCCGTTGACGCCGTCGATGAAGTTCGCAACGTTGATGTAGCCGGCGATGGCCACGGTTCCGACAGGAATCCACCAAGCGGGTGTCGCCAGGGTGAAGGTGATTCCGGACGACACCGCCAATCCGATGAGCAGTTGGTAGCCGGCCCGCCAGCGAACCGGAAGCCCTCGGTAATCCTCGGCCCACCCCAAAGCCGCACAGAGCGTCATGCCGATCATGACCACCAAGAGTACGGAACGGTCGACCTCGACCAAGCCGCTCGCCCCGGAAATTCCTATGGCTACAAGGGCAGCGATCGCCGTGGCCAGGCCCATCCCTCGAATCGTCGGTGTCGTGTGCGACGACCGATGCCCGGGTATGTCGACGACGCCCCAGCGCGTCAACAACGGTCGGATAACGAGGGGCAAGATCGCGCCAAGGAATAGCGCGATCAGGGCGGGAATGAGGAATTGAGGCCAACCGGGGCCGCTGGATTCGATCATGCGGACTTGTCCCGACGCTCTTGGTCGTCCGTCGCCTCGTGACCCTTGTTCAAGACGACGCTCGGACCTCCGGAACCGTCTGGCGGCGAGACAACCGGAATTTCTTCAGTGGTCGGCATGTTGCCCCGGAGTTTCCATTCGTGACGGTCGAGATTCTCGGGGTCGAGCATGGTCGATTCGGTATGGGAGATCTGAGGGTGCCCCCTGTGCACACCGTGTTCGTCTACGCCAACGAGGTCCTCATGGAGCTTCTCCCCCGGCCGCAAGCCAGTAATCTCAATCTCGATATCCTCGCGACCACTCATGTGGATCAATTGCTGCGCGATGTCATAAATGCGGACCGGCTGACCCATATCCAGGATGAGCACCTCACCGGGCGCACCGATCGCACCCGCCTGAATGACGAGCTGACACGCCTCGGGAATCGTCATGAAGTACCGAGTCGCCTCTCGATCCGTCACGGTGATCGGGCCCCCGCGGCGAATTTGCTCCGTGAATAGCGGCAACATCGAACCTCGGGATCCAAAGACGTTACCGAAACGCACCGATGCGTAGCGCCCGTCGGTGTGATGGCCCATCCACGCCGTCATTTTCTCTGCCATGCGCTTCGAGTGGCCCAGCACCGTCGTCGGATTGGCTGCCTTGTCCGTGGAGACGTTCACGAAAACTTCGACGTCCACCGAAGCGGCCGCTTGCAGAACATTCCTCGAACCCAAGACGTTGGTTTGCCACGCTTCGTTGGGGTATTGCTCCAGAAGCGATACGTGTTTGAGGGCCGCCGCGTGGAAGACGACGTGCGGCCGCCGATGCGCGAAGATGCTCGCCAGAGCCTCAGGGTCTCGGATGTCTGCCAAGACCGTGTCGGGACCATCGAGCAGCCCCCGGCCGGTCATGGAGATTTGAGTCGCCTGAAGGGCGGATTCGTCGCGATCGAGCATGATGAGTTCGGAGGGCGAAAAGTGCTGAATCTGACGGCACAACTCGGAGCCGATCGATCCGCCGGCCCCAGTCACGAGCACGCGCTTGCCCGTGAGGTACTTGGCGATGCCCTCGACGTTGATGTCGACGGCTCGCTGCCCAATGATGTCTTCGAGCCGGATATCCCGGAGGTCCAACCCGTTGCCGGTGGTATTTCCGAACATGTCTTTGAGGGGTGGCGCCGTCAGAATACGCACGTCCATGCCGTCCAACTCTTCATGGACCTGATCCATGAGCGTGGACTTGACGTTGGCCATCGCGATGATCAGGACCCTGGCATTGGATCGACGCATCACGGTTCGCAGTTGGGAGACATTTCCCGCGACGGGCACGGAATTAATGCGCAGATGCTTCTTCGCGGGGTCGTCGTCGATCAGCGCAATCGGCAGATACGGCGAGTCCTTGTCTTGCACCATCTGCGTAATGAGGGTGTTCGCCAAGAAACCGGCGCCGTAGACGACCGCGTGCGGAGCGTGCGCGCTGGGTTTTGATTTTGACTCGACGTACATCCGCTTCAGATACCGCACCGCCGCCATGAAGAGCAGGGCAAAGGGGAACGCGATCATCGGAATCGATCGCGGCATATGCAGCGAGACCCCGAGGAAAAGGAGCATGATCTGCACAATGGCCGTCACGAGGACGGTCACCAGCATGAGGGCCTTGGCCTCGTCAAAACTGCCAAAGCTATAGCGTCCCCGATACAACGCAAAGACGCTGCCCACGAGGAGCTGCGCCACCACGGCAACGACACAAACCAGCACGAGTCCCGGAACATGGACCAGCTTGTAATCCATTTCGTACCGAAGGAAGAGGCTGAGGAGAACGGCGACAACCCAGGAAATGGAGTCCAGGAAAATCTGGGTCCAGATCCATGTGCGGGGCCGCTCGTACCCGGCGTTCGGCTTCGCATCCGACGTCGTACCAATGCTCATGCCTGGTGGAGTCCTTCCTCTGACCCTGCGATATCCGTCTGGCGATCCGCCGCCCCCAAGTCGATCGATGAATCTTTCGAACCACGCCGGGAAATTAATGCACGATACGCACCGATTCGCCAGGCCCTCGGGACGAGACGGTATCCGCCGCGTACCACCACATTACGCGCCCACTGGCCCATTCCGATGAAACCCGAAGCGCGAAGGTGGCTCTGCAATTCGTATTCGCGACGCACGGCGGCGACCCCTCCCCGCCGCTTCCACGTCGGTATCCCGGCTCGATATTTCACCAGAGCCTCATCGAGATTTCCGACGACGGCTCCGTCCCGCATCATTCTGGTCCACAGCCCGTAATCTTCCGCTCCGGGAATGGGCTCGTAACCGCCGGCCGCGCGAACCTGATCGACATCAAAAACCACTGTGGGGTGACAGATGGGGTTTCGAAGGGACGCGACGCGGCGAATGGCGGCCTGGTCAGTTTCAACATGACGTACAGATTGAACCTCAAGCAAGTCTCCGCTCATTTCGAGCATCGCCGAGCCGACGACGTCGTAGGCCCCGGAAGAGACCAGAGGAACCTGACGTTCGAACCGTTGCGGCAAGGAAGCGTCGTCGGCATCGACTCGCGCAACGACCCGGTACGAACAACTCCGAAGCCCAACGTTGAGAGCATTGGCCAGGCCGCCGTTTTCGGCCAAGCGTTGAATGACCACCTCGATGCCGCGGGATCCAGCCTCGGCTTCCAGGGCGTGAAGCTCCTGATCGAGGGCGGGAGCGATGGGACCGTCCACGACCACCACAACCTCGTGAGGGCGGAGGGTTTGTTCCCATGTAGCGGAGGCGAAAGCCGTTCGGAGCGCCTGAGGTTCGTCGCCGTGATAGACCGGCATCAAGACCGAGAAGGCGTCTTCATCTTCAGCTTTAGGTTGAAGTGGTGCCGCGCTTCCTGGAACCGCATGAGACCTCAAACTGTAGATTCCTCGCAGCGCTTGGTCATTCGTGCGAGGAGCCCGCAGGGCGTCACGGATTCCCCGGCCCAAGAGAGCCGCGACGTCCGCCCGCGCGGTCGCTTTCTGAAGGGTCCTGAACCACAGTCGCCCTGTGGCGCCCGCGTAGAGAATTTTCTCCCAAGGAGCCAGGGACTGACTGCGCGTAAAGACCCACAACTTATTGCGGACATCGTTATAAAAGCGTGGCCCGGGATTCGCGTCGGTGGTCCCGAAAGTCTTCGTATGATGCGCCACCACCGAGGTGGGCAACGAGATGGCGTCCCGGAATCGCGCGAGCCGTGTGGAGTACTCGAAATCGTCGTTCCAAATGAAATAGTCGACGATCGGTAGCCCCACCCGGCGCATCGCGGCCGCGTCCATGAGCAGGGATACGAAGGAGCCCGACCGAATGGTTTTGGCGCCTACCGCCGCAGCTCGAGCTTTACGGGCACGAGACGCACCAATTCGCTGAATCATGGAGTTCATCGGATGCTCGCGACCATCAGTCCACACGACGTGGCTAGCAACAAACGCGGGCCTTTCCTCTGGTGCGTCCGCGTAACGTTGCCAGGCCTCCACGGATTCCTCGAGGGTCCCTTCCAATGGCTCGGTGTCGTCGTCCATGACCCACACCAGATCGGCGTCGTGCACGGAGAGCGCACGGTCAATTCCCACGGTGAATCCCCCAGCCCCGCCCGTATTCTGGGGTAGAGCAACCACGTCGAGGGGCAGTGGATAATCGAGGCTCTCCACATAGGAGAGGGTCTGATCCGTCGAGGCGTTGTCGACGAGCACCACCTGGTCGGGGACCTTGCGGCCACCGGCGATTCCCGAAAGGGTCTTCGGCAAGAGATGCACCCGGTTAAAGGTCACGACGACGGCCACAACCTTGGGACTCGGCTGGCTCCCCTGCTCGGGCGTGAGGCTCTGGTGCACAGTTTCCTTTCCCTCGCGCAGGTTGCGCGGCGGTGCTGTTCGTCCATACGTGCCGGATCCTCGAATCGGGAATGGACCGATTCTCTGGTTTTGGTCGGTAAAGTGGACCGGTAGAGTCACGAACTCCGTGACTCAGGAACGGCACCTGACAGTGTACCGGTAGGAGTGCCCCATACGTGGGCCACATGCCGCGTCACCGTCGAGTGGATGAAAGCGAGGAAATATGAGCCAGAGCACGTGGCGAGTACTCGGTGCCACCGGATTTGCCGGATCGGCCATCATGACGCGGCTTCAGCAAGAGGGCATCAACGCTTCCCCCGTGGCCGCGCCTCGACTCGCGACCTCCGCCGAGTCGGCGGGTCAGATCATCTCCGAAGCCCGTCGGTTGGAATCCGTCATCGATTACCTCGCAGATTCCTTTGCGGGAGCCGATGTGGTGGTCAATGCAGCGGGCCTGTCGGCTCCCGATCAGCAGGACCTTACGTCCCTGGTGGGTGCCAACGCTCTGCTTCCTACGGTCGTCGTGGTCGCGGCACAGCGCACGGGTGTGAAGCGCGTCGTCCACCTGAGCTCCGCGGCGGTTCAAGGTTCTCGACCGGTATTGGACGCGAGCGAGTCGACATCCCCCTTCTCCGCGTACTCTTTCTCTAAGGCTTTGGGAGAAGATTGCATCCTCCGTTTGAGAGAATTCATCAATGCCACCGCTCAGGCCGGTGCCGCACCCGGTTCCGCAGCATCAGATTTTCCCCCGGCACCGAGCGCCGCTCCGGCCGTAGTAGGCCCTCATCACGCCGCAGAACTTTGCATTGTTCGCGCGACATCCGTCCAGGGATCCGGCCGTAAAACCACGTCGAATCTGGCTCGCGTATCCGCCTCTCCCCTGGCCATGGTCGCCGGCAGTGGGGATCGCCCCACCCCCGTCACCTCGGTCCATGCTCTAGCGGAGTACGTCGTCTCCGTCGGGTCCTTCGCCGGTGACCTTCCCTCGATCGTCCTCCAACCGTGGGAAGGCGCCACCACGGGATCAGTGGTTCGCGACGCCGGCCGCAAGAACCCACGGCACGTTCCGTCCTTCGCGCTTCGCCTGGGAGTCAAGATGGGCCACCTGATTTCTTCGGCGATGAATGAGAAGCTTCAAGGAGCTGTGCGTCGTGCCGAACTCATGTGGTTTGGCCAAGATCAGGACGACACGTGGGCGACCGAAAATGGGCTCCTCCCCGAACGACGGATCGGCTCCGTCCTCCGTGAAGCCCACACGGCTTCCGGCTCGCGTCGATAGGCGGCGCCCCCCCCCGTGTAGAGGGGCACGTCCCACCAAGAAGGGCCTCTCCGGCACGCGGAGAGGCCCTTCTTTTCTCCCGGAGTCACCGGGCTCAAGCGAAAGGTTGACTTACGATCGTTCGTCGCCGGAGTTAGGGAAAAGCAACGAACGCGCCTCCTCCACGCCCAGCGGGCGAATGTCTTCCTGGCGAGACCGACGTCGGTGATTCTCGGCGGATTCACGGGTGCGCAGTTGATCCACGGAACGGGCTTGATCCACGGAGCCGGAACGATGCGACGTGACCAGACCTTCCTCAACCGAACCTGGCGTGGCGGGTGCCGCATGAGGTCCATTCCCCGGTCCGTCCGCGATCGACTCGGTACGGTCCGGGGACTCCTCTGCAGCTTCCTGCTCCCGTTCCAACTCGTCACGGGTGATCAGGCGCGGCGCAACCTTCCTCAGCGAATCGAGGTCGAGGGCACCTTCTCTCACGACGACCGGACGTTCCCCAGTGAGATCGATGATGGTCGAGGGGACGGCCTCGGCCTCCGTGGCGACCTCAGCGCGTCCGATCGGACGGACGCCGTCGTCGACAATGAGCTCCACCCGATCGCCGAGTTGCGCCACTGCCTCGTCTGCGTTCGTAGCCGCGGCCTGGCCCGTGCGGTTGGCCGAAGAAACGGCCAAGGGGCCGGTTCGACGCAGGATCTCACGGGTTAGATCGTCGTCGGGGACACGCAATGCGACGGTCCCGTGGGTCTCCCCGAGGTCCCAGTTCAATGACGGCTGCGAATACACGATGAGCGTCAGGGCACCCGGCCAAAAGGCTTCGGCGAGGGCCTCGGTATCCGCATTGAGTTCATCGGCCAGCCCTGGCAGCACACTCGCATCGGAGATCAAGACGGGAGGAGGCATCTGCCGGGACCTACCCTTGGCATTGAGCAGTTGTTGCACTCCCCCTCGCGAAAAGGCATCTGCCGCTATGCCATACACGGTGTCCGTGGGTATCACCGCGGTTCGACCGTCCAAGACGGCCTTCTCGACGGCGCTTACGGCGGTCTCGCGCTCCTCGTCGGTCTCTACGGTGTACACGGTTGCGTTCACAGTCGATGCGTCTTTCGTTGCGTTGCGGATAGTGCGTGGGCCCTGTGGCGATGTCATGTCCCAGCGTAGCCCTTGGTAGCCCGAGGCCGCCCGGTCAGGTCTGGAATCGTCTCGATGGATTCGAAACCGGCGGCGGCCAGAACCTCGCTGGCGGATTCCTTTTGTACCTCGGCGTGTTCCATCACGAGCAGTCCGCCCGGTTTCAGCAATTGCGCGGCTCGACGGACAAAAGTCTCGGGAATGGCCATGCCGTCCTCCGAGCCGCCATAGAGCGCCATCTCCGGGTCATGCTCTGCGACCTCGGGGTCTTTCGGTGTCGCGGAGGTCGGGATGTACGGCGGATTGGTGATGACGGCATCGACGCGGCACTCCCACCCGGGCAGTGCTTGGGCAGCATCTCCATGGAGGATCTCCACGCGCTCGGCTGCCTCCGGAGTACCGGCCTCCGTGAATGCCGTCGTCGCGTTGCGACGGGCCCACGCGAGGGCCGTTTCCGAAAGCTCCACTCCGAAAACCTTACATCCCGGATTTTCGAACGCGGCCGACAGCGCCAGCGCGCCCGATCCCGTTCCAAGGTCCACGACGACGGCCTCCTGGTCCGGGCTGAGGGAACCGAGATAGCCGTTGAGGTGCTCGATCAGCAGCTCTGTTTCGGGCCGAGGGATGAAAACCCCCGGGCCCACAGACAGCGTCAGATGACGAAAAGGTGCTTTTCCGGTCAGATGCTGAAGAGGAACTCGCCCCTCCCGTTCACGGACCAGATCCTCAAAAAAGCTTGGAGCGCTGGTTCGTCCCGTCAAGGCACGGGTGGCGACTTCACCCCGAGTGAGTTCGGGACCCGACGGCTCTCTGAGAGCATGGGCCGCCAAGAGTTCCGCCTCGGCTCGGGCAGATGCGATTCCCGCCTCTTCCAACCGGCGGGTCGCCATCCGGATCGCTTGGTCCAGGGGCAAACCTGCCACCTGACGGCCCGGCTCCGTGCCCGAAGCAACTGCTGGACGATTCCTCGACACGGGCTACTCAGAGTCGTCGCCCAGCGCGGCGAGACGGTGTTCTTCATCCATGTGGATCGCGGATTGAACCACGGCCTCGAGGTCGCCGCCCATCACCGTTTCGAGGTTATAAGCCTTGTACCCAGTACGGTGATCGGCAATCCGATTTTCGGGGAAATTATAGGTACGGATGCGCTCAGAGCGATCCATTGTCTTGACCTGCGACTTACGGTGTTCCGCGGCCTCAGCATCCAACTGCTCTTGCTGATGCGCCAGGAGTCGGGCACGCAGCACGCGCATTGCTGCCTCGCGGTTCTGCAGCTGCGACTTTTCGTTCTGCATGGCCACAACAATTCCGGTCGGCAAGTGGGTAATGCGCACGGCGGAGTCGGTGGTATTGACCGACTGTCCTCCCGGTCCGGAGGAACGATAGACATCGATTTTCAGGTCGTTCTGGCTGATCTCGATCTCTTCCGGCTCATCGACCTCGGGGAAAACCAAGACGCCGGCAGCCGACGTGTGAATGCGGCCTTGAGACTCCGTGACCGGAACGCGCTGCACGCGGTGCACGCCGCCTTCGTATTTGAGGTGAGCCCAAACACCCTCGGCCGGATCATTCGAATTACCCTTAACCGCCATCTGGACGTCTTTATAGCCACCCAAATCAGACTCGGTGGAGGAGATAATCTCTGTCTTCCATCCTTTGTGCTCGGCGTAGCGCGCGTACATCCGCAACAGATCGCCAGCGAAGAGGGCAGACTCATCACCGCCCTCACCGGCCTTAACTTCCAAGATGACGTTACGTCCGTCGTCGGGATCACGGGGAATCAGCAGACGACGCAGTCGCTCTTCGGCCGCCGAGAGGGACTCTTCCAGGCCGGGAATTTCGGCGGCGAAGTCGCTGTCTTCTTCGGCCATTTCCCGGGCCGCTTCCAAATCGCCTTCCAAGCCCCGGACCCGACGATAGGCTTCAACGATGCCATTGAGCTCCGAATAGCGGCGACCGAGCTTGCGGGCCTTCGCCTGGTCGGCGTGTACCGCGGGATCGGCGAGTTGCTCTTGCAATGCTTGATGCTCGTCGAGCAGGGAATGGATGGAATCGAACATGAGGTCCTCGGTGATCGTCAGTTGCGGGGTGTGGCCTCCAGTATTTCATCCTCCAGCGCGGCCACGGCACTCGGACGACAAAAGCCGGCGCCCGGTCCACCGGGGTGGAACGGGCGCCGGCTCAAGCCTGCTAGTCGTCAGACTTGGAGCCCAACGTGGTCTTCTGAACCTGCAACAGGAACTGCACGTTGGTCGGGGTGTCACGCAACTTGCTGGTGAGCACCTCGAGAGCCTGCTGCTGGTCGAGACCGGCGAGCACGCGACGCAGTCGCCACATGATCTTGATCTCGTCCTGTGACAACAAGTTCTCTTCGCGGCGGGTGCCGGACTCGTTGACGTCCACGGCCGGGAAAATCCGCTTGTCGGCAAGCTGACGGGACAGACGCAACTCCATGTTGCCGGTTCCCTTGAACTCTTCGAAGATCACTTCGTCCATCTTCGAGCCAGTCTCCACCAGAGCCGTCGCGAGGATCGTCAAGGAGCCGCCCTCTTCGATATTGCGAGCGGCACCGAAGAATCGCTTGGGCGGGTAGAGAGCCGCAGAGTCCACGCCACCGCTCAGAATGCGGCCGGAAGCGGGAGCAGCCAAGTTGTACGCACGACCCAGGCGAGTCATCGAGTCCAAGAGGACGACGACGTCGTGCCCCATTTCGACGAGTCGCTTGGCACGCTCGATCGCCAATTCCGCGACGGTCGTGTGGTCGTCTGCCGGGCGATCGAAGGTCGAGGCAATAACCTCGCCGTTGACCGTGCGCTGCATGTCGGTCACTTCTTCGGGACGCTCGTCCACCAAAACCATCATGAGGTGAACTTCAGGGTTGTTCGTGGTGATCGCGTTGGCGATGGACTGAAGCATCAGCGTCTTACCCGCCTTGGGCGGCGAGACGATGAGACCACGCTGTCCCTTACCGATCGGGGCCACGAGGTCGACCACGCGAGGTCCGATGCGCTTCTGTTCCGTCTCGAGGCGAAGACGCTCGTTCGGGTAAAGCGGCGTGAGTTTGTTGAACTCCACGCGGTCGTTGAGCTCTTCGACCTTCTTACCGTTAACGCTGGTCAGCTGGACCAGTGCGTTGAACTTCTGGCGGGAGTTGTTCTGGTTCTCTCCCTCACGCGGCGCCCGGATGGCACCGACGACGGCGTCACCCTTACGCAGATGATTCTTCTTGACCTGCGCCAGCGAAACGTAAACATCATTGGGGCCGGGAAGGTAACCGGAGGTCCGGACGAACGCGTAGTTGTCCAGCACATCCAAGATGCCGGCGACGGGCAGCAGAACGTCGTCCTCGGTGACCTCGGTGTCGTCGACCTCTGGGCCATTATTGCGGCCGCGGCGACGGTCACGACGATCGTTCCGGTTGCGGTTGCGGCGATTGCGGCCACCCTTGCGGTTGTCGTCATCGTCCGGGCCGTTGTTATTGCCCTTATTCCGGTTATTACGACGGTCGTTATTCTTGCCGTCGTTATTCTTACCGTCGTTGGAATTCTTGCCGTCGTTATTCTGACGGGAATCGTTCTGACGGTTGCCATCCTCAGACTGGTGGTCTTTCGACTTATTCCGTCCGCGACGATTGCGGTCGTTCGAACCTTTCTCCTCACCATTGGAGGAGTCTTGGTCTTGCCCGCCCTGTTTGGAGCCGCGCTGATCATTGCGCTTGCCGCGCTCCTGATCCTGCTGATTTCCGTCAGTCTGGCCTTGGTTCGAGGAGGACTGCTCCTCATGGTTCTGGGAGTTCCCCGCGTTCTGAGGGGCGTCCTTCTCCGGTGCAGAATCCGAGGTCACACGACGTGAACGCGAGCGCTTCGGGCGTTCGGACGAAGTATTGTCGGACGAGTTCTTGCTCTCCGCCGAAGCTTCCTGCGGAGAAGAATCTTGGTTCTTCTGCTCCGAGTTCTTCTTGTCACGGTCGGCGACGGACGAACCACGCTGGTGAGCCGAAATGGCTTCCACCAGGGCAGATTTACGCATCCGACGAGCACCGACGATCCCCAATTGCGAAGCGAGCGATTGAAGCTGCGCAAGCTTGAGCGCGCTCAGGCCGCTTTTGCCCTTATTGTCGCTCTGAGTCGCCTGATCATTATTGCTGGTGTTCTGAGTTTCTTGAGACTCGGCACGATGGCGAGTCTGTTCAGCCGAATCGTTGGCCGGCTGGTCCGCACCCGATAGGTCGGTCGATACGGTCACGAAGGATCCTTCCCCCTCGACATGGCTTGGCCTTCTGAAGCACAAGCCGAATATTAATGGTCTGCACACACCGCCAGAATTGACGCGATGCGCACGCAATTCACGCGCCAGATAGCACGCAAATCAACGACGCGGCTCTGCCCTCATTACCCGGAAAACTTCTCTACGTCAGTTCACCGTGGCATTTCTTTGTCGTGAGCACACCCGGTCCGCGACCGAGACACGCTCATGGCGACAACATCAAAACTGAGGGGCGTGATGTGAACGCGTCCACCCGCCAGAGCGGCGGGCTTTCTTCATCCGATCTGATGAACTCAGCCATCACATGACGGGGAGTTCGATCGGCAAACCTCGCAACCTCAAAAGTCAGACGGGTTTGTTGTGCTCAACTATAACACCGTTCCGGTCAACGGTCAGCCTTTCGACATTCCACGTGATGTCTTGGTCGTCGGCCTGATCAAGATCGCCGGAGTTCAACGCCTCTATGGCAGCCACGATGCGCTTCGATTCCTCCTCGCTTCCGGCCAACGCCAAAACCGTAGGACCGGCTCCCGAAATGATGGCGGCATGTCCACGCCCACGGAGATGAGCCACGAGTGATGCACTCGGCACCATCGCGCTGGCACGATACTGCTGGTGGAGGTGGTCCTCGGTACCGGCAAAGAGCTCTTCCGGAGCGTCCTTCATCGCGTGGACTAGCAGCGCGGCCCGGCCGGAATTGATAGATGCTTCCCGGTGAGGGACGGTCTCGGGGATGAGCCCCCGGGCGATGCGCGTGGGAACCTCGTAGTCGGGCACGGCGACGACGGGGATGATCTTCTCGTTGACCGTCACCGGCACCGAATGGAATCCGTCAGCGCTCGAGTATGAGATGACCAATCCCCCATACAACGACGGGGCGACATTGTCCGGGTGACCTTCCATCTGTGAGCACACCTGCAATACCGCGTTGTCCGAGAGGCGAACCTCTTCCGGAACCATTGCGTTCGCCGCCACGACCCCGGCGACAATGGCCGAAGCGGACGATCCCATGCCTCGCGAATGAGGGATGCGCTGGTGGGCCGTGATGCGGAGGCCAGGCAATTCCAACAATCCGATGGCCCGCCACGCAGTTCGCATGGCACGAACAACCAGGTGATCTTCGGTTCGCGGAACGTCGTCGCTACCTTCACCGCTGAGGTCAAAGCTCAACGGTTCCTCGGTGCGTTCAACCGTGATTTCGTCATAACGGCCCAACGCCAATCCGAGGCTGTCGTACCCGGGTCCCACGTTCCCCGTCGACGCGGGGACCCGAACACTCACGGTAGTTCCGATCGGAATTAAATCTGGCCCGTAGGAGGCGGCAGATTCTCCATCGATCAGGCGTGTATTGCTCATACAGGCCGCCTTACTCGAGGCCTAGGGCGTCGGCGACCGAAACGACGTCGAAGTCCACCGTCTTCGGTTCCACGTCTGCGCCGTCGGCACCCTTGAGAGCCCACTGCGGGTCCTTCAGGCCATGGCCGGTCACCGTAATCACGATTGTCTTACCTTGAGGCGCTTCACCTGCTCGGTGCTTTTTCAACAGGCCGGCCACGCCAGCGGCGGAGGCGGGCTCCACGAAGACCCCCTCTTGCGAGGAGAGCCAACGGTGAGCTTCAAGGATTTCCTCATCAGTGACGGACTCGATCAGTCCGCCCGACTCGTCTCTGGCAGCAACGGCCTGGTCCCACGACGCAGGATTTCCGATCCGAATCGCGGTCGCGATCGTGTCCGGCTCAGACACCGGATGCCCTTGAACGATGGGTGCGGCACCGGCGGCCTGGAATCCCCACATAGCCGGCGTCGTGGTCGAGACGGCGGGCAGCGTCTCTCCGGCATCGTTCACGTACGGCGCCGAATATTCCTGATAGCCCTTCCAGTAGGCCGTGATATTTCCGGCGTTTCCGACCGGCAAGAGGTGATAGTCGGGCGCATCTCCCAAGACATCGACGACCTCGAAGGCCCCGGTCTTCTGGCCCTCGATGCGTGCCGGATTCACGGAATTGACGAGGAACACCGGGTAATTCTCGGCGAGCTTGCGGGCCACCTCGAGGCAATTGTCAAAGTTGCCGTTGACCTGGAGGAGCTCGGCGCCATGAGCGATGGCCTGGGATAGCTTGCCCATGGCGATCTTGCCTTCGGGCACCAAAACGGCACACGTGAGCCCGGCCTGAGTCGCGTAAGCTGCCGCCGACGCAGAGGTATTGCCCGTGGATGCGCACACGACAGCCTTCGCGCCTTGCTCCTTGGCCGCGGTGATCGCCATCGTCATCCCGCGGTCCTTGAAGGAGCCGGTGGGGTTCATGCCTTCGAACTTGATGTAGACCTCGTTGCCGGTGTGCTCCGAGAGTTTGGGGGCATGGATCAGCGGGGTTCCGCCCTCCCCCAGGGTCACAATGTTCTTCGCGTCCGAGACCGGCAAACGGTCGATGTACTCGTTGATGACGCCTCGCCAGACGTGTGCCATGGGTTTCCTCACGTTCGGGTGGCCGGAAGGATTGCCGGCCGGTAATTGATGGTGTACTTAGCCTTCGACCTGGATGACCGATGCGACGTCGAAAACAGCAGACAAGCTGCTCAGCTCGTCGATGGTGGACTTCAGCTTTTGGTCGCTGGTCTTGTGGGTCACAATTCGGATCGTTGCATCGGCGCCCTCGACGTCTTCTCGCTCCCGATGCTTGGTTTGGTGCATCGTTTCGATCGAGACGCCGTTCTCAGCAAACTTGTTGGCGATGCCCGCGAGCACACCGAGCTGGTCTTTAACGAGCAGGCCAACCGTGTAACGGGACACCACGTTGGACAACGATGTGGCCTGAAGTCCGCGATAGGAGTAGTCCGGAACTCCCGGACCGCCCAGGACGCCGCGCCGTGCGAGGGATACGAAGTCGCCCATGACGGCCGACGCCGTGGGTGCTCCACCCGCGCCCGGTCCGTAAAACATGAGTTCACCGGCATCGCGCGACTCCACGAAAACCGCGTTGTAGGCATCTCGGACGCTCGCGAGAGGGTGTGTGCGCGGAATCAGAGTCGGGTTCACCCTGATGTTGACGCCCTCGCCGTCGCGCTCACACACGGAGAGCAACTTGATCACGTAACCGTCGTTCTTGGCCGCTGCGACGTCGTCGGCCGTGATCTCAGAAATGCCCGTGCAGTGCACGTCATCGATGTGGAATTCCGAGTGAAAGGCCAGCGATGCGACGATCGCGGCCTTGGCAGCGGCATCGTGCCCCTCGATATCCGCGGTCGGGTCGGCTTCGGCATAACCGAGCTTCTGGGCTTCGGCGAGGACCTCATCGAAGGCGGCACCGTGGGAGTCCATCGCGTCGAGCATGAAGTTGGTGGTGCCATTCATGATTCCCAAGACCCGGGTGACGTGGTCGCCCGCCAGCGAATCGCGCAAAGGGCGCAGGATCGGAATGGCGCCGGCCACGGCGGCCTCAAAGGAGAATTGCGCTCCGGACTCTCGCGCCGCGGCCATTAATTCTGCGCCGTGCGCGGCAATCAACGCCTTATTCCCAGAAACAACGTGTTTACCGGCGTTCAATGCTCGGAGGATGCGGGTACGAGCCGGCTCCATGCCACCCGTCAATTCGATGACGACGTCGGCCCGGTCGATCAAGGAGTCAGCATCCGTGGTGTACAGGGAAGTGTCGGCCTGATAATCCCGGGGCGCGTCCAGAGACCGTACGGCGATGCCGATGAGCTCTGGCACTCCACCAATCCGCTCGGTGAGGTCGTTGCGGTCTTCCGTGAGGATCCGCGCCACCTGCGAGCCCACGGTTCCAGCGCCCAGGAGGGCAACCTTAAGGGTCGGTTTGGTCATGAATTCTCCTTGATGTTTCCGGTACCGGATTTATAAACCGGCGTCCCGTGCGAAAAGATCTGCCTCGGTCTCGCCACGAACGATCACCCGAGGATCGCTCTGCGCAGACGTAGCCACGACTCCCGGTCGCGGCAGATAGTTGTAGTTGCTGGATAACGCCCAGCAATATGCTCCAGTGGCCGCCACGGCAAGGATGTCGCCGGAGCGGAGGTCGGCCGGGAGGTAGCAATATCGAACGACGATGTCCCCGGATTCACAGTGCTTACCCACGACCCGGGACAATACCTGGGGTCCGTCAGGAGCCCGATTCGCCAAGGTCACGGTGTAATCCGCGTCGTAGAGAACCGGTCGGGCGTTATCCGACATTCCGCCGTCCACCGAGACGTAACGTCGCACCTGAGTTTGACCGTCCGGTGAATCGACGGCGACGTCCTTGAGGGTGCCCACGGTGTATAGCGTCGCCCCGGCCGGTCCGGTGAGGGCTCGTCCGGGTTCGATGGATACGTGCGGTATCTTCAGGTCGAGTTCTGCGCACACCGTTGAGATGACGCGCGCAAGGTCAGAGGCGATCTCTCCCGGAGGGCGCGGTGTGTCACCGGCGATGTATCCAATGCCGTAGCCGCCCCCGATGTCCAGTTCCGGGATGCTCTGGCCGATGCGGCGGCTGACATCGGCGATGAAACGCAAGACGCGTTCGGCCGCCACACCGAATCCTTCGGCCTCAAAGATCTGAGAACCAATGTGGCAGTGGAATCCGCGCAGGCTGATGCCATCGAGTGACCCGGAGAGCACTGCCGCCAGCATGGCTGCCGAATCCGAGCCGGAGAGCTGCAACCGTGTCCACAGTTCCTCCCCGACCGCGTCGCGGGCGAGTTCCGCGGTACCAGCGGCTAGCGAGACCCCAAATTTTTGGTCTTCATGGGCCGTAGCAATGAAATCGTGCGTTTCCGCGTGCACGCCAGGCGTCACACGGATCATCACCGGAGCTGTGACACCGAGGGCGCGAGCTTCACGGTCGATGAGGAACAATTCGGGGACGGAATCGGCGACGATGCGGCCGACTCCTTCCGCGAGAGCCCGGCGGATTTCTGCGGACGATTTATTGTTCCCGTGGAGAGCGATTCGTTCGGCCGGCATACCGGCGGCCAAACCCAAGGCAAGTTCACCGCCCGACGCCGTATCCAAGTTGAGCCCTTCTTCTCGGGCCCATCGAGCGACCGATGCACAGAGGAACGCTTTGCCGGCGTAATACACCGAAACTTCGGCGTCGTGCTGGCCAAAGGCCTCTTCGAAGGCCTCACGGTATTCACGGGACCGGCTCCGGAAGGTGTCCTCCGAATACACATACGTCGGCGTGCCAAAGTCTCGAACCAAGTCAGAGACCAGGTGACCGTCGATGGACAGTTCCCCCGAGTCTTCGCGCTGGTAAGAGGGTGTCCAGATGGCGGGGTCAAGGGCCGCGGATTCCGAAGGCACGGTCAGCCAATCCGGAATAAGAGTCCCCTCCGTGTTGCCCATCTACATCCTCTCCGGGGCGCTGACGCCCAGCAGGTCGAGCCCGTTGGCCAGGACCTGGGTCGTGGCATCGTTGAGGGCCAGGCGGGTTCGGTGCGTGTCGGTGATCTCTTCATCGCCCTTCGGTGCCACACGGCACGAGTCGTACCAGCGATGGTAAGCGCCAGCGAGGCGCTCCAAGTACCGGGCAACGCGATGCGGCTCGCGCAGCTCGGCGGACTCGAGCACGACGCCCGGGAATTGCCCCAAAACCGCAAGGAGGTCCTCGTCCGCGGCCGAGTCAAGGAACGCGGCAGCGAAGGATTCTGCGGTACGCTCCACTCCGGCGTCTGCGGCGTTGCGAGCCACGGCACAGGTTCGCGCATGGGCATATTGCACGTAAAAGACTGGGTTCTCGTTGGACCTCTTGGTGAGCACATCCAGGTCGATGTCGATATTGGAATCCACCGAGAACCTGGTCAGTGAGTACCGGGCCGCGTCGACGCCAACGATGTCCACGAGGTCCTCGAGGGTGACCACGGTCCCGGCACGCTTGGACATACGGACGGCCTGTCCGTCACGCACCAGATTAACCATTTGCCCGATCATGACCTCGACGGCGTCAGGGTCGTCACCAATGGCCGCGGCCGCAGCCTTGAGGCGAGCGATGTAGCCGTGGTGGTCGGCGCCCAACATATAAATGGCAAGGTCCGCACCTCGGCGGCGCTTATCCGCGATGTACGCGATGTCTCCGGCGATGTAGGCCGCATTGCCGTCGGACTTGATGACCACGCGGTCCTTGTCATCGCCGTAGTCGGTCGAGCGCAACCACCAGGCGCCGTCGGCAAAGTACAAACGGTCGCTGCCCTTGAGCTCCTCAAGAACCTGCTCGACTGCTCCAGACTCGAACAGCGAGTTCTCATGGAAGTACACGTCGAAGTCCACGCCGAATTCGTGGAGAGACGTCTTGATCTCTTCGAACATCATCTCGACGCCGAGAGAGCGGAAAACTTCCTGCGGATCATCGGATTCGAGAGCGTCCGGCCGTTGGCTTAAGACGCGACGCGCGATCTCCCCAATGTATGCGCCGCCATAACCGTCCTCCGGGGTTCCTTCGCCGCGGGCGTCCGCCAGCAAAGACTTGGAGAACCTATCGATCTGGGTGCCATGATCGTTGAAGTAGTACTCCCGTGTCACCTGGGCACCATTCGCGGAAAGGATCCGAGCCAAGGAGTCGCCCACGGCCGCCCAACGCGTCCCGCCCAAGTGAATCGGGCCGGTCGGGTTGGCCGAGACAAACTCCAGGTTGATGTGTCTTCCGGCCAGTTTCTCGGAACGGCCGTATGCGGCTCCAGCCTCAAGAATGGCCTGGGCCAGAATTCCCGCGGCCGCGGCGTCGAGGACAATATTGAGGAACCCTGGTCCAGCAATGTCCACCGCGGAGACGCCGTCGATGGCCTCAATCCGCGCGGCGAGGGCCTGCGCTACCTCCCGGGGGTTTTTGCCGACCTTTTTGCCGAGTTGAAGTGCAATGTTGGTCGCCCAATCACCGTGTTGCCGGTTTTTAGGTCGCTCAACTTTCACCTCGGGCATCGACTGACCGTCAGCGAGAACGAGTTCGCCTTCTGCTATCGCCTGATCGAGGCATTCGGAAATTGCTGTGGAAAGTTCTTCGGGAGTCACCGGGCCAGTCTACAAGGAGTCGACCGATGACTCCGCTCATGACATCCTCGGTAACGGGCGCTACACGCGCCGTCACGTGAATCCTCAGGCCAGTCCTTGCCTCGTGATTCGAGACGGATGACGCATCGAGCTCGTTTGGGATCGCGCGGCACTTTCCTGCTACGCTATGAGGCGTTGCCCTCGTAGCTCAGTGGATAGAGCGCTTGCCTCCGGAGCAAGAAGTCGTAGGTTCGAATCCTATCGAGGGCACTTTTCGACCCCGCTTCGCCACTTGGGCGGCGGGGTCTTCTGCTATCCATTAGCCTCGCGAAGGACGGTGTCATGATCAGCGGTTACTACGGCGACCTCGCCGACCCGGACCGTTCCTTCGACCTCTATCCGCCCGCGAAGCGCACTTCCGATCTCGCTCCCCTCCTCATCCATGTGCACGGAGGCGCCTGGAGGTTCGGAGACAAGTCGTCTCTCCGCTTTTCGGAAAACGGCCAACACAAGATTCGCGAGCGATTTCAAGCGGCAGGATTTGCGGTGGCTTCTATCAACTACCGACTCACGGGCAGAGCTCGATTCCCGGAACCGCTCCATGACCTCAAACAAGCGATACGGCATTTTCGAGGACATGCCACTGACTACGGAATCGATCCTCGAAGTATTGCCCTTTCTGGAGCCTCGGCGGGCGGGCATCTCGTCCAACTCGCTGCTGCAACGGGTGACTCCGGCCAAACGTACCTCGAAGGCCCGGGTGACAGTAGCGCCTCGTCCATGGTTAATTGCGCCGTCAGCTTTTATGGCGTGAGCGATTTGAGGACCATATTCGACGATCGTGTGGCCTGCGGTCTTCCCTTCCATCATCCCGACGACGACGGCGCCGAGCGTCGCCTACTCGGGTCAACTTTTCCACCGCCATCGGACACCGCCGCGGAGATCGCTTGGTCACGGGCGCACCCGGTGGATTACGCCCGTTCGGCGACGCTGTCTCCTTCTCACCGTCCCGTCTTCTACCTTCATGGCGATGCCGACGGCTGCGTTCCCTGGAACCAATCGACCACTCCCCACGCGGCCCTGCGTTCCCGAGGGATCTCCACGGCGTTGGAGATCGTTCCCGAAGCGGACCACTCCGATGCCACCATTTATGGCGACGCGGCGCGCCTGGCCCGCGTCCTTTCCTGGGTCGAGCGACAGCTGTCTGGTCCCTCACCCTCGTGACCCGACCGTGGCGTCTGGCCGGTGCCCCGTAGAATAGGCCGCAGTATGTCTGAGCAGCCCGCATCTCCCCAGCCCACCCGCCAGATCGTCTACCCCGAGTCGCTACCCGTCTCCGCCCGACGAGCGGACATTATGGATGCCATCCAGCAGCATCAGGTGGTCGTTGTCGCGGGTGAGACCGGCTCTGGCAAGACCACGCAGATCCCCAAGATGTGTTTGGAATTGGGCCTGGGTGAAGCCGGCACGATCGGGCATACACAGCCGCGCCGTTTGGCGGCACGATCGGTTGCCGAACGCATCGCGGAAGAATTGGGCGAAGACGTCGGCCAAACGGTCGGTTACCAGGTGCGTTTCACCTCTGAGGTCGGCCAGGATACGTCGATCAAGCTCATGACCGATGGCATTTTGCTCGCGGAGATCCCTCACGACCCTCTCCTGAAACGCTATTCGGCCATCATTATCGATGAGGCCCACGAACGTTCGCTGAACATCGATTTCATCCTCGGCTATCTCAAACGGATTCTGCCGCAGCGGCCGGATTTGAAGGTCATCATCACGTCCGCGACCATCGACCCGGAACGATTCTCGCGTCATTTCGCACCAAGTTTTGATCCGGTGGCCGAGCACGATCCCGAAGAGCCCATGCCCGACGACGCCGCGCCGGTGATCGAGGTTTCCGGACGAACCTATCCTGTGGAGATTCGCTACCGACCCCTGACCGATGTCGGGATGTCGGACGACGAGACAACGGACGGTTTGGAGGCCAGCGACGTCGACCCCCTGGATGCCGTGTGCGATGCGGTGCTCGAGTTGCGTTCAGAGGCTCCCGGCGACATTCTGATCTTCTTCTCCGGTGAGCGAGAGATCCGCGACGCCGCGGAGGCCCTCGAAGATCTCGCCCGCCGAGAACGTTCCCTCGCGGGCACAGAGATCCTGCCCCTCTTTGCCCGGCTTTCCATGGCCGAACAGCACAAGGTCTTTCGCCCGTCCGGCAAGCCCAGGATCGTTCTGGCCACCAACGTAGCCGAGACGTCCCTGACCGTTCCCGGCATCAAATACGTCATCGATCCCGGCACGGCCCGAATTTCTCGCTATTCATCGCGGACTAAAGTTCAACGGCTACCCATCGAACGCATTTCCCAAGCGAGCGCGCGGCAACGGTCCGGCCGATGTGGCCGTGTGTCGGACGGTATCGCGATCCGGTTGTATTCGGAGGAAGATTTTTCCTCGCGTCCGGAGTTCACCGACCCGGAAATTCTGCGGACCAATCTGGCGTCGGTCATTTTGCACACCATGTCGATTGGCGTCGTGGAATCCCCTAGTGACATGGAGCGATTCCCTTTTGTTCAGCCGCCTGCGCGCCGCGCGATTACCGATGGAATCAACGTCTTGCGAGAGCTGGGTGCCCTCAAGGAAAAAGGCGCAGCCGGAAACTCGACTCGAACGTCGAACTCGCGATCGAAGCGGTCGCAGGGCGCCCAAAAAACGCAACGTGATCAAGGCGTCGCATCTCCACTAACCCAGGTCGGCCGCCAACTTGCGGCGTTTCCCGTTGATCCTCGCCTCGGACGCATGATCGTTGCGGCGGAAAGCCACGGCGTCGCCAAGGAGCTCATGGTGTTAGCGGCCGCCCTCACCATCCAGGATCCCCGCGAGCGCCCCACCGAAAAACGCGCGCAGGCCGACGAATTCCACTCTCGTTTTACCGACGACACCTCGGATTTTTCGAGCTATCTTTTGCTCTGGCAATACCTCCAAGACAAGCAAGAAGAACTCTCCTCATCCCAATTCCGAAAGCTCTGCGGTCGGGAATTCATTAATTATCTGAGGGTCAGGGAATGGCAAGACCTTTACGAGCAACTGCGCCGTTTGGGATCCCGAGCGAATATTAGTGTTCCGCGGGGTCGGCAAATTACCGTGGGCGGCACGGAAGAGGCGGTGCATCGCAGCCTGCTGACCGGTCTTTTGAGCCATATCGGCGTTAAGGACGAACGCAAGCACGAGTACCACGGCGCCCGAGGAAGCCGCTTTTCAATCTTTCCCGGGTCGGGCCTCTTCAAGAAAAATCCGGATTGGATCGTCTCGGCCGAATTGGTCGAGACCTCAAAATTGTGGGCCCGGGTCAATGCGTCGGTCAATCCTCAATGGATCGAAGACGCCGCCGGGAATCTTCTGAAACGCACGTATTCGGAACCTCATTGGTCCGCAAAGCGTGGCTCCGTGATGGCCTACGAAAAGGCCACATTATTCGGCGTGCCGGTGGTGACGGATCGACCGGTCAATTATTGGCGCATCGACCCGGAACTCTCCCGGGAACTCTTCATCCGTCGTGCACTCGTCGAAGGCGATTGGCGAACCCGTCACCGCTTCTTCCACCGAAATCGACGGCGTCTGGAAGAGATCGACCAGCTCGAGGCTCGCCTACGACGTCGAGACCTTAAGGTGGATGACGACGCCATTTACGCGTTCTACGACGCGCGCATTCCTCAGGACATCGTCTCCGAACGCCACTTCGACCGGTGGTGGAAGAGGGAACGTCCCCGGAACGAGCACCTCCTGGACTTCGACCGTGAACACTTGATCGACGATGACGCCCGCGACTACGACGAATCCCAATTCCCGCGCACGTGGGTGTTGCCCACCAGCGACGGCGAATTGCGATTGGACCTGACCTACGAGTTCGCCCCTGCCGCTCCGGGAAGCACTCCTGAGGCCGACGGCGTCTTTGTCCAAGTTCCGATCGTGTTCCTGAATCAGATGTCGCCCGAGCCCTTCGAATGGCACATACCCGGACTTCGTCGTGACCTCATCACCGCGCTCATCAAGTCCCTCCCCAAAGCATCGCGCAAGAATTTTGTGCCGGCGCCCGACGTCGCGCGAGAGGCCTTGAACGCACTGGAGGCCGACGCCGACCCCACTCGGGACGAGCTCCTGCCGGCATTGGAACTCGCCTTGCGGCGCCTCAAAGGGTTCGTGATTCCCCCGAATTCTTGGAATTGGAATGCCGTGCCCGACCATCTTCGGGTGACGTTCCAGGTGCGCGACCATCGGAACCACCTTCTGGGCGAAGGGAAGGACCTGGCCGAGTTACAAGACAAGCTACGCCCCCACATTCGTGCCGCATTGGCAGCTTCGCTCGGGGCTTCGCCGGAGGCGCTGGCGCGGCTCACGTCGACGGGCGGCCAGAAGAACCCCGGTACGGGGCACGCACCCGGGCCTGCTTCCCCGCGAGACCGGAAGCAGAACGATGCGGCACCGGCACAGGCTGGAAGCACGTCGACCGGTGTGAAAGAGCGCAGCGGCCTGACGGAATGGCCCGACGTGGATATTCCCCGGAAAATCACGCGCACCATTTCGGGACACTCGGTTCAGGGATATCCGGCGCTAGTCGACGAGGGAAAGTCTGTGGCCCTCAGAATACTGACGTCCCCGGCGGAACAGGAACGAGCCCAGCGCGGCGGCGTTATTCGGCTTTTGGCGTTACGAGTCCCCTCACCCCAAAAATACGTTTCTGACCATCTGAAAAATCAGGAAAAAATAGTCTTCACGCAAAACCCACACGGATCCGTGGAGTCGCTCATCGCCGACTGCACCGTCGCGGCCCTAGATAAACTCACGCCGTCAGAAGCTCCGACAACGCGGGAAGAATTCGATCGCCTGTTCCACGAAGTTCGAGCCGAACTCATCGACACGGTCTTCACGGTCACCAGCCTGGTCGCCGACATTCTCAAACGCGCTAATGGGGTGCGAAAGAAGTTAAAGTCCGCGGCATCTCTGTCGCTCATCAATAACGTCAATGACGTTAAAGCTCAGTTAGAGAATCTGGTCTTTCCAGGTTTCGTGGCGGCAACGGGATATGAACGGCTCGTCCATCTTCCTCGGTATCTCGATGCCATGGAGCGCCGAATCGAAAAAATGGGCGAAAAAGTTCGTCAGGACACCACGCTCATGCTGGAAGTTCAAGCACTGGAAGATCGGTACGACGGAGCGGTCGAAAAACATTGCCCCAACGGAGCTACCCCACCCGTCTTGGCCGACGTCGGCTGGCAGATCGAAGAGCTACGCGTCAGCTATTTTGCTCAAGAATTGGGAACGGCCAGGCCCGTCTCGGCACAACGTATTACCAAGGCCCTAAACCAGGCGATCGAGGAACTCGGCCGTTAAGATAGCGAAGCACGGCAGTGACACGGCGATGCACGTTGTCGTCGGCCGCAAGCTCAAGCTTGGCGAAAATGCGCTGAGTGTGTTTTTCTACCCCGCCTAGGCTGATGACCAACTGATCCGCGATACCCGCGTTCGTGTGTCCCGCCGCCATGAGCTCGAGAACTTCCGTCTCACGCGGGGTGAGAACTTCCCAAGGGGCTCGGTCTCGCACCAACAGTTGTCGGACGACCTCGGGGTCCAGGACGGTTCCGCCATCCGCCACGCGATCCGCGGTCGCCAAAAACGCGTCAATGTCGGACACCCGGTCTTTGAGAAGGTAGCCCATGGAACCAGCCCCTGAGGCCACCAAGTCCTCGGCGTAGTCCACGATGACGTATTGGCTCAAAAGCAGGATGGGTGCTTCCGGCCAAGAACGTCGCAATTCGATGCTAGCGGTCAGGCCTTCGTCTGTATGACTCGGTGGCATACGAATATCACTAATGACCAGATCTGGACGCGCATCCAGTGCGGCCTCGATCATGGATGGCCCATCCCCCACACCGGCCACGACCTTATGCCCAGCGTCCTCGAGGATCAGGCGTAGCCCCTCGCGGATGAGGGCTGAGTCATCGGCGATCACGGTTCGCATGGGATCTCACATTCTATGGTCGTCGGTCCTCCATGCGGCGAATAAACGGTGAACTGGCCGTCTGCGCCCTTGACGCGATCCGTCAGCCCTGCCAACCCGTGGCCTTTTGCGGCGGCTGCGCCTCCCACGCCGTCGTCACGCACTTCTATGTTCAAGACGGCGTCATCGAGATGTACTGAAATCTGTGCATGTTGCGCGGCGGAATGCTTGTTGGCATTGACGAGACATTCCGAAATCACGAAATAAGCTGTGGTCTCCACATGGGGAGGAAGGCTTCCCCGAACATCCCAAAGTATCTGGACGGGAATCTGTGAACGCGATGCCGTTTCCGTAACAGCGGCGTGCAGGCCGCGATCAACGAGAATCGCCGGTGCGATTCCTCTCGCTAGCTGACGCAATTCCATGAGTGTCTCTCGACTCTGCGTTTTAGCCCCCCGAAGTATCTCCATGGCCCGACGAGGGTCGTTCTCGGCGATGCGTTCCGCTCGGGCCAGGTCCATCTCCAGACGAACCAGCCGTTGCTGTGGACCATCGTGGATATCTCGTTCAAGACGACGCATTGCATCAATTTCTGCTCGACGCGAAGCGGCCCGAGATCCCTTCAGGTCTTCAATGCGGTGCCGCGACGGCACGGGCAAACACAACATTAATTCAGATACGACAGCCCTGAGAATTGATAGACCGTGAACGAGCGGCATAAGAGTGAGCGCAAAGGCCGCTCCAACCACGGCATAAGCAATTCCTTCTGCGAGATATGGGTGGTCGGTAATCCAGGGAATATGTTCCACCGAGAGAAGATCGACAAGCCGACCGTCGCCGTCCTCATGGATCAGGCCGATGCTGAAAAGCCACATCATGATCGGCCCGGCCACCAGCATTAAGGCCAACATCCACCAGGTAAAGGTCAGCCAAAAGACCACGGTGGAAATGACAAAGTCCACCAAGATCCAGGCAAGGTTCATCCAGGACTGTCCGTGAGACGCGTCTGCCCTTAGACGATCTAAAGCCCCTACGGATTTCCTCGGCGGATAGGGTGTCGACACGTCACGACTTCGTACCCAACCTACGAGGTGACGCTCCCAGCTACTGGCTCCACGACCGTAATACAACGTTCCCCACAGCACGGGGACTCCCAAAAGGAGGAGAGGAACGAGGCCTGCCCCAAGACTCACAAGGGTGCATACCACGATGAACGAACACAAGGCGACCGGGAAACTCGAGGCGAGGTACAGATTTTCGCGGACAAACCGCTTCCACCGGGGAATGTGGCGAGCACGCCTCAGTTCTCTGGTGTCGAGGCGCTCCTCAAAAGCTGACCAGTTGGTCCTCCTCTGGTTCTTCCGGTGTGCAGTATTGGTCTCGTACTCTGATGCGGTGCTCATATATTTATCGTCTCGAAAGAGACCTGGCTGGCCCATCCGGCTAGTCGGCGTCTTGCCGTCGGGTTACCCCGACCACCAGACACCCCCGTTTTGCGAGGATCAGTCGATCTCTGCTTCCGGATGCCCTGCCCGGGCTAGGGCTGCCCGGATCGAAGCGGCCGCGTCGTCCATGAGCGCGTCATCGGGGTCGTTATCCACCTGGTCGAAGCTGAACTCTTCAATGGAATTCGTGGGCCATACGTGCAGGTGAGTGTGCGGGACCTCGAAGCCCTGGATCATCAGGCCAACACGCACCGGCTCATAAACTTCGTTGATGGCCTGCCCGATCAGGCGTGACACCTCCATAAGGTGCGCTGCCAGGTCCTGAGGTAGATCGACCCAGTGGTCTATCTCTTGCCGGGGTACCACGAGGACATGCCCCATGGATAGCGGTTGGATCGACAAAAACGCGACGGCGCGCTCATCCTTCCAGACGAATCGTCCAGGCAATTCGCCGTCAATAATTTTGGTGAAAACCGAGCTCATGATGTCTCCTCAAGGTTCAGTGAATCGCCGGGACGGAGCCGCACGTATTCGCTTCCATATTTAGTTCCGAAGTTTTCCAAATGCTTGGTCAACATGGCGTGCCCATTCTCGGCCATCAGACCGTCGTGAATGGGGAAGGCACGTTGAGGTCGCACGGAGGCCAAGAAATCCACGACTTCTTGAAGCTTATTCCACGGCGCGTGGATCGGTAGGAGCAGATGCTTGACCGTGATGTGGTGCGGAACGATCAAGCTATCTCCGGGATGGTACACGTCGTCATCGATCATGAACCCGACGTTCTGGATTGTCGGAATCAGAGGGTGAATCAACGCATGCTGACCACCAAAGGTTCTGATGCCGAATGGGCCCACATCGAACTCTTCCTCCCCCTGCACGGAGTGAATACGCTCGGGGTTCTTGACCGATTCCCGCAACTCGTCGGCCGCCGACTGTGTCGCGTAGACCTGGATGTCAGTGTGGTCATTGAGGACCTCGTGAACCGGCTCGCGAAAGTAATGATCAGGGTGTTCGTGCGTGACCATCAAATACTCGGCGCCCTCGAGGGCCTCACGAATCTCTTCCGGCGATGAGAAGTTGCCGGGGTCCAGGACCAGCACCGAGCCGTGCTTCTCGACTCGGACACAGGAGTGCGTAAATTTCGTGATTCTCATAGCCCCCAGCGTATCCCTGTCTCGTTGTCGGGGCGATAGATTCCCTCGTGGCCTAGAATGGAACGAACCGCAATAAGGCCCGGTCAGGCGTGGGTTTTGCATCGCCCTGCGCCACCTAGGGGAAGGAGAGCCTCCGTGGTTTCCCAGAATTTGCCGACATCTCGAGGGACAACTATCACCGATAGTGGCACCCAACAAGAATTTCGGAATACCCGGCAACGGCGAACCGTACTCGAGGTGCTCGCGACTCTTGACGATTTTCATTCCGCGCAGGATTTTCACCGGATCATCGTGGATCGCGGAGGCAGGGTATCGCTGGCAACGGTGTACCGGATTTTGCAGTCCTTGGCCGATTCCGGCGACGTCGATTCGGTGCAAGATCAAGAGGGCCAAGCTCTGTACCGCAAGTGCGCCGCCCAGGAACATCATCATCATCTGTTGTGCCGCAATTGCGGAGCCGCCGAAGACATCGAAGCCGACGTTGTTGAAGAATGGGCGTCGAGCATTGGCGCGGCCTTGGGCTATTCCGACATTGAACACACCGTGGAACTCACCGGCATCTGCTCACAGTGTGCTCGCGATAAGTCCCCGGAGACTTCTCTACCGGGAAGGTAATTCCGCCGAGCTGAGGGCCGACCGTCCCCGGTCGGTGTCATGCACTCGTCGTCCCGAGCCCGTGGTGCGACGTCGAATTCCGCCAATAACCCGGCACACCAGGTAGATCACGAAAGAAATGGTGGTCACATAGGGGCTGATCGGTAACGATCCCGCCAAGGCCAGGAGAATGCCTCCGACCGTGGAAATCTCGGCGAAGATCACGGACAAAATCAGCGCTTTAACCGGCGACGCCGTGATCTGAACCGCCGCGGCGGCCGGGGTAATCAGGAGCGCCAACACCAACAGCGAGCCAACCACCTGGACCGACAACGCCACGGAAATGCCGAGCAGCAACATGAACACCATCGACAGGGTGCGCATCGGCACGCCTTTAGCCGCGGCCACATCGGGGTCCAAGCTGGCAAAGGTCAAGGGGCGCCACACGAGGAACAACAATCCGATGACGACCACCGCGCCCACGGCCATTTCCGTGGTTTGCGCGCCGTCCACCGAGACAATTTGTCCGGTCAGCAAGGAAAACTTATTCGCCGAACGCCCCTGATATAGGGAGAGGAAAAGGATTCCCAGTCCCAACCCAAAAGGCATCAGAACGCCGATGAGCGATCCGTTGTGTTTGGCCCTTGCTCCCAGCGCACCGATGATCGCGGCCGCCGCGATGGAACCCACGAGAGATCCGGTGATGACGTCGAAGCCCATCAGCAGGAAGAATGCCGCGCCGGCAAATGAGAGTTCGGCGATGCCGTGCACCGCGAAGGCTCCATCTCGCATTGCTACGAAAGTTCCGATGAAACCACCAATCAGCGCCAAGATGGCGCCGGCAACGATGGACTGACTCAGCAAGCTCAGCAGTTCGCCATAACCGTCGAAGACGAAGATGCGGCTCCATAGGCCCTCCGCCGCCAATGGCAGGTGCATTAACTGATCCGGAATCATGAGACTTTCCCTTCGACGTCGTGGGCGTGGCAGTCGTCGCCGGGGGTATGGGAGAGAGAATTCGCGCCCACCACGATGTACCGACCGTCAACCTTCATCACGGTCACCGGAGCGCCGTATACGCGAGAGAGCGTCTCGGTGGACATGACGTCCTCGACGCTTCCCACGGTGAATCTTCCGTTGGCTAGATAGAGGACCCGGTCAACGTCATCGATGATCGGGTTAATTTCATGCGTCACGAAGATCACGGTGGCTCCCGATTCGCGCCGGTAGTCCTCGATCAACTGGCTCACGGCGCTCTGGTGTCGAAGATCCAAGGACAAGAGCGCTTCATCACAGAGCAGCAGACGGGGCCGAGAGGCCAGCGCTTGCGCCACCCGGAGACGCTGCTGCTCGCCGCCCGAGAGCAGACCCACGGGAACGGAGGCGTAATCGGTAGCGCCCACGCGTTCCAGCAGCTCGTCGATGCGAGCCCGGCGCTTTCGAGACCATAGACCGGGCCCCCAGCGGTGTCCATCGACTCCCAATCCCACGAGATCCCGAGCCCGAAGCGGTGTTTCGGGGGAAAAATCTCGTTGCTGGGGCACGTAACCAATGTGCGGATTGCCTCGGCGTACGCTTTCCCCTAAAACGGAAACCTCTCCCGAGCTGAGTGGCAATAGACCCAACAGTGCCTTCAGAAAAGTGGATTTTCCCGAACCGTTGGGGCCAAGAACCGCAAAATACTCCCCCGGCTGGATATCCAAGCTGAGGTCTTCCCACAGCACTCGGTCCCCGAAGGAGAGCGCGGCCTGATGAAGGCTAACGCTGGGGGCTGACGATGAGGACACACAGGCTCCTGTTCGCGATGGGGCTGGGTACGGCGAAGCGCCGACCGTCAGGTCGACGCCTCGCCAGGGTCAGGTGGACATTCAGATTAGGCGTGATCCTTCAGAGCCTTGGACACGGAATCCAGGTTGTCATCCATCCAGCCGATGTAATCCTTACCTTCCGGCAGGGTCTCGGTGAAGGACACGGTTGGCACATGATGCTCTTCCGCGTACTTCTTGAGCTCTCCGGTCTGCGCGGATTCAGTCTGCTGGTTGAAGCCTAGCAATGAGATGGAACCCGAGCTGAGCGCGTCCCTCATGGACTTCAGCACGGAGGCGGGAACGTCAGTATCGCCCTCGATTGCCTCGTAGAAATCCGTGGGCGTCTTGTCTTCGAGTCCGGTCGCCTGCAGCAAGTATCCCGGCACCGGTTCGGTCGCGACATAGCCCTTGCCCTTGGCGTTCACGTCCTCAGCTCGATGCTGGAGAGAGTCCAGCTTTCCGCCGAGGTCCTTGGCCTTCGTGGAGTAGTCGTCCTTGTGGCTAGAATCGACGGAACCGAGGTCCTCACCAATCTTTTCGGCGACCTTCTTCATGACCGACGGGCTGTACCAGACGTGTTCATTGAACGAACCGTGGTCGTGCTTATGCTCATGTTCCTCGCTTCCGGAGGACTCATGATCGTGATCATGTTCTTCGTGGTTGGCCTCATCTGCGCCGGGAAGCCCAGAAAGTTCAACGGCGTTGATCTTTTCGGCCTTGGAGTTTTTCGCCAGATCGTCCATGAAGGCGTCGTATCCGCCACCGTTTTCCACGATCACGTCGGCCTTCTCAACCTTGAGACGGTCTTGGGCGGTGGCTTCATAGGAGTGAGGATCTTGGCTCGAGGAATTGATGATCGACTCGACATTGACGTGATCCCCGCCAATCGACTTCACGATATCGCCGTAAACATTGGTCGAGGCAACCACCGTGATCTTCTTGTCGTCGCCCTTGGAGGCGTTGCCGTCCTGCGACGAGCAACCAGCCAACGCCAATGAACCGACCGCGCCCAGGGCGGCGATCGTCATCCAACGAGTTCCCCTCATAAAAATTCTCTTTTCTCCTGCACCAGTGATGATCATGCGACAAAGTCAGCATTCAGTGCGAACCATCGCTTAAAATGAACGATTCGCATCTGGGGCAAGCTTACTCAGATGCGAATCATTCACAATTTAGAGGATGGTTATACGTTGAGGTCCGGCTTCTCATCCCTCGACGACGGACCGATCTTTGAGGCCGCCGTGGACCCTCTGCCAGAGGCCCTCTTATTAGCGCCACTGAGATGGTCCTGAGCAAAAGGCTCCAACCGACGTCGGTGGCCCTCAGATCGGGTGGGATCTTTGACCTCACCGATCAGCTCTTCCAAAACATCTTCAAGGAACAACACCCCCACCGTCGCCCCTCCCGGGGAGACCACACGTGCCACGTGGCCATGCGTCCTTTGCATGGTCGCTAAGGCGTCTTCGACCGTGGTCTCGGGACGAAGGTTGATCAACGAGCGGACTCTGGTCAAGGGCGTGGGCAAGCGATATCGCTCCTCCGGAATGGAGAGAACGTCTTTAACGTGGAGGTAGCCCAGGTAGCTACCGTCCTCCGATTCCAGGACAAACCGTGAGAATCCCGTCCGCCCGACCGCTTTCTCCAGGGAATGGGGCGAGCAATCAGAGGGCAAGGTCACCAGCTTGTCGACCGGGACCATGACGTCACCCACCGACTTTTCCGAGAATTCCAGCGCGCCGGTCAGCATGCCGTCCTCATCGGTCACCAAGCCTTCGGCTGTGGATTCCTCCACGATCGTCTGGAGCTCTTCCAGAGTGAAGGTCGACGAGACCTCATCTTTGGGCTCGACCTTCATCAATCGAAGAGCCGAGTTGGCAATCCAGTTGAGGAAGACGATCACCGGTTTGACCGCGTGGGCCGTCATGACAAGGGGCGGTGCGAGCCACAAAGCCGCCTTGTCAGCAACCGACACGGAGATATTCTTCGGAACCATCTCTCCGAAGATCACATGCAGGAAGGTCACGACGAGCAATGCCAGCAAGAAACCGATCACATCAGCGGCCGAAGCCGGCACGCCGATATGCATCAGCGGCTCCGCGACGAGGTGATGTAACGCCGGTTCGGCGACGTTCAAGATCAACAACGAACACACCGTGATGCCCAACTGACAGCACGCCAACATCAGCGAAACGTGTTCCATGGCGCGCAAGGCCGTGATAGCTCGCTTGTTCCCAGCCTCCGCGAGGGGTTCAATCTGAGAACGGCGAGCGGACATGATCGCGAATTCGCCACCCACGAAGAAGGCGTTTCCAGCGAGCAGAACGATCAGCAGCATCAGGGATACCCAGTCGTTCATCGCGAGCCTCCCTTCGTAGCGGGTTTCGCATTGACATCGTGGTCCACGGCCCTCACGGGGCCAAGGTCCTCGGAGAAGGTTTCATCGGATTCGCGAACCGCCGGAGTGAACAAAATACGGTCCACTCGTCGATGGTCCATGCGTTCTACTTCCAGGATTCCGGTTTCGATCGGCACCGTGTCCCCTACTTCGGGAATGCGTCCCAATCGATCCATCATGAAGCCGCCCATAGTTTCGAAGGCGGGATCGTCGTCGATATCGAGGGGTGTCACTTTATCCGTCACCTCGTCAGGCCTCATGAGGCCCGGGAAATGCCAGCGACCGTCGGCGGTCTCGAGCACGCCCGGAACCGCCCGGTCATGTTCGTCGGCGACCTCACCGACGATCTCTTCGACCAAGTCTTCCAAGGTAGCGATGCCAGCCGTTCCCCCGTATTCGTCGAGCACCACGGCAACCTGTAGAGCGGACTCTCGAAGCTCACGCAGCAGCGCATCCAGATGAATGGTCTCCGGAACTCTGAGGACTTCGTCCATGAGTGCACCAGCTTGAACGGTTTCGCGACGCTCAGGCGGAACGCCGACTGCGCGTTTGATGTGCACGACACCTTTGACGTCGTCCTGATCCTCTTCATACAGCGGAAAGCGTGAGTGTCCGGTCTTTCGAGCCTCACTGATGATCTCGGTCACGCTGGCGCTCGTGGGCAACATGACAACCTGGCGTCGCGCGGTCATGACGTCGGAGGCGGTGTGTTCTGCGAAATTGAGGGTTCGAGCCACAAAGTTCGCGGTACCGACGTCCAAGGTTCCCAAGTCTGCGGATCGGCGCACCATGGATGAGAGCTCCTCGGGCGACCGTGCGCCGGAAAGCTCTTCCTTTGCTTCGAGTCCCAAGAGGTGCAAAACCTTATTCGCCGCACCGTTCATCACGACGACAAAGGGTTTCATCACGGCGGTGAAGGCAAGTTGATAACGTGCCAGCGCCCGTCCAATTCTGAACGAGTCTGAGATCGAGAGATTTTTGGGGATCAGTTCGCCCAGCGCCATCGACAGCAACGTTGCGATCAGCATAGAGACGATGAGGCTCAGCGCGGAGCCGATCGAATCCGGGACCGGAAGCATCTCAACAGTTCCGGAAAGTAATCCCTGGATTCCGACATCGAGCGTATAACCCGTCAACAGGGTGGTGATGGTGATGCCCAGCTGGCAGCTGGACAGCTGCGTAGACAACGACTTCAGGCACCTCAGGAGAGGTTCCGCGCCGCGGTCACCATCGTGGATTTGGCGAATAACCGTCGGTTGATCGAGGGCAACAAGGGAAAACTCAACGGCCACAAAGAACCCCGTTCCCAGAATGAGAAGGAGTCCGGCCAGAACGAGTAACCATTCCATGGCGCTACTTCACCGTCTCAGCGAAACGGCGGCACACCAGAGGCGGCCCAGGGCAGATTTTCTTACAACTAAAAGGGTCGTCCATAAGGATTATGAGTCTACCGTGGCCGCTCAGCATCGGGAGATACTGTTCGTCCTTTTCCTCACGGTTTCGACCTTGGCGAACAGGAAAGGGCCGCGCCGAGTCGACGCGGCCCTCCACAAATTCGTGACAGTTTATGCCAACCAGGATCGGGTACGAGCCCGGCCTTCGTCGTAACCCGAGGCCGCCTGGACCCCTACGATCGCACGCTCATGGAACTCGCTGAGGTCATTGGCTCCGGCGTAGGTCATGGACGAGCGAACTCCCGCCGTGATCTTGTCGACGATATCTTCGGCACTCGGGCTTGACGGGTCCAAGTACATCGTCGAATTCGAGATGCCTTCCTCGAACATTGCTTTGCGAGCGCGCGTGAAAGCGTCTTCCGACCGGGTGCGGTGTTTGACGGCTCGCGTGGATGCCATGCCAAAGCTCTCCTTGTAGGGCCGGCCGTCGGAATCCAAATGAAGCTCGCCCGGGGCTTCGTACGTGCCGGCAAGCCAGGAGCCCACCATCACCATGCTGGCACCCGCGGCGAGCGCGAGGGCGACGTCGCGAGGGTGCTTGACCCCGCCGTCGGCCCACACATGTTTACCCAATTTGCGAGCAGCTGCGGCACACTCCACGACGGCGGAGAACTGAGGCCGGCCGACCGCGGTCATCATTCGCGTCGTACACATCGCGCCGGGGCCCACGCCGACCTTGACGATGTCCGCGCCCGCCTCGATAAGGTCTCGGGTTCCGGCCGCGCTCACGACGTTGCCGGCCACGATCGGAACCGTGGGGTTCAACGAACGCACTGCCGTCAACGCGTCGAACATCTTTTGTTGGTGACCGTGAGCTGTGTCCACGACCAGCACGTCCACGCCTGCCTCGAGTAAGGTTTGTGCCTTGCCGCGAACGTCCCCGTTGATTCCCACGGCGGCGCCGACGATCAGCCGCCCCGATGAGTCGAGGGCGGGCTTGTGAATCGTCGAACGGATCGCCCCGGAGTGCGAAAGGACCCCACGATAGAGGCCATCGCGGACGATGACGGCCATTTCGATACCTAGCTCTTCGCAACGATCGAAGACGCTACGGAGCGCCGCGTCGCGCTGGGGGCTTCCCCATGCGTCACCGAGGGCCAGGTCCGCCTCTTCGATCACCAACGGCATGGGATGGAGAATCGTTTCGACGGCGGCAGCCGGGTCTTCGCCTCGACCCTCTTCGCGTCGTACCAGTCCGATGGGTCGTGAATCTTCGTCGACCACCACGGCCTCCGTAAAGCGTCGATCGCCCAATCGCCGTAGAGCGTGTTCGATCGAGGTGTCCGGAGCGACGATGACGGCAGACTCCACAACGGGATCCGCCGTCTTGACCGACTCGATGATCCTGACGGCCGCATCTAGCGGAACATCTTGAGGCAAGATCGCCAACCCACCGCGACGGGCCAGGGTCTCCATCATTCGAGCGCCGGAAACGGCCGTCATATTGGCGGCAACGATCGGCGAGGTTGCACCCGTATGATCGCTCGTCGACAGATCAACGCCGAAGCGTGAGGTGACCTCGGAGCGCGACGGCACGAGGAAAACGTCGTTATAGGTCAGGTCTGTGGTGGGGCTATTCAAGAATTGCACTTGCCCTATGGTACCCAGATAGATCGAAAACCGATATGGCGACGGTGACTTTCGTCGTCACGGACCGGTCGATGGGCATCGGCTGAGATGCGATGCACAGGTCTTCCGGCAACTTGGGGCCGTGGCGGCTGGATAACGTCTGGCCAACCCTAATAGACTCGCCATTAGAAGGTTGCGCCATCCCGCATCGTCGCGGGGTACACGGCGGCTCGTAGCAGAACAGTGAAATCTGCCCTGCCCACCGCGCTTCGGCAGCATCCACAATTAGGTGTGGGCCAGTCTAGGATCCAATGGCCCAGACAGAACCAGCAAATGGAAGAGGCGTGAAGCTAGTGCCAGATCAGCCACAGCACCAGATCCCTGAGGAATTCGCCGGTAACGAATGGCTCGTCGACGAGCTCTTCGAGCAGTACCAGCAGGACAAGAACTCGGTGGACAAGAAGTGGTGGCCCATCTTTGAATCCATGGAGGAGAAGGAAGGCGGCAAGACGGCATCGACTCCCACGAAGTCATCGGCTCCGGCCGCCGCCTCCCAGTCTTCGGCTCCGCAGGCCGCTCCGGCGAAGAAGTCGGCCCCTGAGAAGAAATCTGCTCCCGCCGATCAGCCCACGCAGAAGGCCCCGGCAGAGCGCAAGGCACCCGCCAAGCAGGAGACGGACGCTCCTCAGCAGTCCGAGACGAAGAGCGCTTCCAGCTCGAAACTCCCGATCCCCGCTCAGCTCCCGGAAGCCGGCAAGAACGACGTCGAAGCCGAAGAAGACAAGGTCGAGACTCTCCGCGGGCCTGCCAAGGCTGTCGCCGCCAACATGGACGAATCGTTGACGGTTCCCACCGCCACCACGGTCCGCGCCGTTCCGGCCAAGGTTTTGATCGACAACCGGACCCAGATCAACGACTATCTCAAGCGCACGCGCGGCGGTAAGGTCTCCTTCACCCACATCATCGGGTACGCAGTGGTCAAGGCGTTGAAGGCCTTCCCGTCCCAGAACGTCGTCTACGGCGAGAATGAGAAGGGCCGTCCCGCCGCGATTCACCCGGCACACATCAATTTCGGTTTGGCCATCGACATGCCCAAGCCGGATGGCTCTCGCAACCTCGTCGTTCCCAACATCAAGAAGGCCGAGACCCTCAATTTTGCCGAGTTTTGGGCCGCATACGACGACATGGTCAAGCGGGCCCGTGACAACAAGCTCACAGTCGAGGATTTCAAGGGCACGACCGCTTCGCTGACCAACCCGGGCGGAATCGGCACCGTTCACTCGGTCCCGCGTTTGTCGAAGGGTCAGGCGTGCATCATCGGCGTCGGCGCCCTCGACTACCCCGCCGAACGCCGCGGCACCTCCCCCAAGACCTTGGCGCGAGAGGGCGTGTCGAAGATCCTCACCCTGACCTCAACCTACGATCACCGAGTGATCCAGGGCGCGGGCTCAGGCGAATTCTTGAAGCTGATCGACCAGTATCTGCTCGGTGAACATGGCTTCTACGACGAAATCTTCGAGGTCCTGCGCATCCCGTACGAGCCCGTGCGTTGGGCCGTGGATAACCAGGTCAATCCCGAGGAAGAGATCAACAAGGTTGCTCGAATCCAGCAGCTGATCCACTCGTATCGAGTTCGCGGCCACCTGATTGCCGAGGTCAACCCGCTCGAATACGTGATGCGTAAGCATCCCGATCTCAACATCGCCACGTACGGCTTGACGTTGTGGGATCTGGACCGCGAGTGGCCCACCGGCGGGTTCGGCGATGCTCCCAAGCTCACGCTTCGGACCATCCTCGACCTCCTTCGCGAGGCCTACTGCCGCACGCTCGCGGTGGAGTACATGCACATTGAGTCCCCGAGCGAGCGCCAATGGTTCCAGCAGCAGCTCGAACATGGCTACACCAAGCCGGGCCGCGATGAGCAGCTGCGCATCCTGGGCAAGCTCAACGCTGCGGAGGCCTTCGAGACCTTCCTCCAGACCAAGTACATCGGTCAGAAACGGTTCTCTCTCGAGGGCGGCGAGTCGCTCATTCCGCTCCTTGATTCCATCATCTCGGGCGCAGCCGATCAGGGTCTGGCCGGTGTGGGCATTGGAATGGCACACCGTGGCCGCCTCAACGTGTTGACGAACATCGCCGGCAAGTCCTATGCACAGGTCTTCCGGGAATTCGAAGGTGAACAGGATCCCCGCCTCGTGGGCGGATCCGGTGACGTCAAGTACCACCTCGGTACCGAAGGCGTGTTCACCTCGGACGCCGGAAACGAGACCCAGGTCTACCTTGCGGCCAACCCCTCGCATCTCGAGGCGGTCAACCCCGTACTCGAGGGCATCGTGCGCGCCAAGCAGGACCTCCTCGACGAGGGCGGCGAGTCCGACAACGCCTATGGTGTTCTGCCGATCCTGGTACATGGCGACGCCGCGTTTGCCGGCCAGGGCATCGTCGCGGAAATTATGCAGATGTCGCAATTGCGCGGTTTCAAGGTGGGCGGCACGGTGCACATCGTGGTCAACAACCAGGTGGGCTTCACGACGACGCCGGGCGAGGGACGTTCCTCGACCTACGCGACCGATATCGCTCGCATGATTCAGGCGCCGGTGTTCCACGTGAATGCGGACGACCCCGAAGCGGTCGTGCGTGTCGGCCAGCTAGCCTTCGAATACCGTCAGCGGTTCAAGAAGGACGTCGTCGTCGACATGGTCTGCTACCGCCGCCGTGGACACAACGAGGCCGATGATCCCTCGATGACTCAGCCGTTGATGTACCAGCTGATCGAGGCCAAGCGCTCGACCCGCAAGCTCTACACCGAGTCTCTGATCGGTCGTGGAGATATTTCACCGGAAGAGGCCGACCGGGCGCTCAAGGATTACCAGGAGCGGCTCGAACGGGTCTTCACCGAAACCCACGAGGCTCAGACGTCTTCGGCGCCTCTGGTCACCGGCGACGCCGCGGCTGTGTCGAATATCGAACGCCCGGCCGCTCAGCAGATCGAGGACTCGGTCTACTCCCCCGAGACCACCGCGGTCTCGCAGGAGGTCGTTGCCCGCGTGGGCGAGGTCCACAACGAAATGCCCGAAGGCTTCACGATTCACAAGAAGCTCGGACAACTCGTCAAGAAGCGCCACGAAATGGCCCAGAACGGAAAAATCGACTGGGGCTTTGGCGAGCTGATCGCTTTCGGTTCGTTGCTCATGGAGGGCGTTCAGGTCCGCATGTCCGGCCAGGACGTTCAGCGTGGCACGTTCGTTCAACGCCACTCGGTCTTGCACGATCACGAAACCAATGCCGAATGGGTTCCGTTGCGTCACCTGGCCGATGACCAGGCGAAGTTCATGATCTACAACTCGCTGTTGTCGGAATATGGCGTCATGGGCTTCGAATATGGATACTCGGTTGAGCGTCCGGATTCGCTGGTGATTTGGGAAGCGCAGTTCGGCGACTTCTTCAATGGTGCCCAGATGATCATCGACGAGTTCATCTCGTCGGCCGAGCAGAAGTGGGCCCAGCGTTCCTCGCTCGTGTTGATGTTGCCGCATGGTTACGAAGGCATGGGCCCGGACCACTCCTCCGCCCGCATGGAACGCTTCCTGCAGCTCTGCGCGGAGAACAACATGACCGTGGCTGTACCCACGACGCCGGCCAACCACTTCCACTTGTTGCGCCGTCACGTTTACAGCCGTCCTCATCGTCCGCTGGTCATCATGACGCCGAAGCAGCTCTTGCGCCTGAAGGCGGCGACCTCCGAGGTTTCCGACTTCACGCAGGGCGATTTCCAGGCGGTCATTCCGGATCAGGGTGGGCTCGACGACTCCAGCGTCAAGCGCGTCATCATGGTCTCGGGTCGTCTGTACTACGATCTCGCGGCCCGACGGGAAAAGAAGGGGCTCAACAACACGGCCATCATCCGTGTGGAGCAGCTCTACCCGTTGCCGCTGGACGAGATCAAGGAGCAGCTGGCTCGCTACCCCGAAGCGGATGTGGTGTGGGCTCAGGACGAGCCGGCCAACCAGGGCCAGTGGCCCTACCTGTCCGTGTCGATGCTTCCGCTGTTGGACCGCGAGGTTCGCCTGGTGTCCCGCCCGGCTTCGGCTTCCCCCGCCACCGGCACGGGCAAGCGTCACCAAGCTGAGTTGGAACACCTGGTTCAGCAGTCCTTCGACTAATCTGAATCGCGTGAGCCTCTGGCCGCGTATTCGTCGGTTTTCGGCCAACGAATACGCGGCCAGAACATGCGGGCAAGGACTAGAACGTTTATCGTTACGTTAGATGCACTCTTCCTCGGGTAGCCGAGGTCAGGGACGACGTGACGCCGTAGACAACAGAAAGAATCTCGTGGAGCAACGCAACATTCGGATCGTGGCAGTCGGAGACGACCTGCTTGCTGGCATTGGGGACCCGCGCGCCCTCGGTTGGTTCGGGCGTGTCATGGCACGTACACCTCAGCACGTGGCCCCCGTGGTCTCCTACAACCTCGCCGCTCCCGGCGAAGGAAGCGAGACCCTCAACGATCGGTGGTTCGAGGAAGCCAGCCGTCGTTTCGCGACGGGCGCTGATAACCGCCTGGTGATCGCGCCGTCGACCTTCGACATCGACACGGGTTTGACCAATGCCCGCAGTCGCCTCAACCTCGCCAACATGGTGGACCTGGCTTCACAGAACAACATGAAGGTTTTGGTCGTCGGTCCCCCGCCCACCTTGGACGCCGAGCGCAACCGCCGGATCGCGGATCTCTCCGCCGCCTATGCGGATGTGACCACGCGCCGTCGCCACGTCTATGTGGATACTTTCAACCCGTTGCAGCATCACGAACAGTGGCGTCAGGACCTTGCGGCCAACGACGGACGCCCCGGACAGGCCGGCTACGGCCTCATGGCCTGGCTTGTGCTGCACCGCGGTTGGTACTCCTGGTTGCAGCTCCCGGAGCCCAACTAACTCGCTTTGGTGGAACCAAGCTCACCACCCTGAGCCTCGCTTCGGGGGTGCGGGCTTCTGGTTTCGTCTGGCACAATAGATCACAATGCCTAGTATTCGGGGTACTACCGCCTTGCGCGGAGTACCGTCATCACTGGGCTGACCATATTAGGGCCGCTCCCCGTGCCAAGCACCGGGTAGCGCGGAAGGAGGCTCACATGAGCAAGCGTGGACGTAAGCGCAAGGATCGCCGCAAGAACGCAGCTAACCACGGCAAGCGCCCCAACTCCTAAAGAGTTGGACATGCCATGACGCGCGTGGACTACGGTCCGCCGCGAGCGCGTCGACGAAAGGGCTGGGATGCATCAAGCATCCCAGCCCTTTCGTTGTTTCCAACTTGCCCCGTTAGGAAGCCATCGGCCGGCGATTTTCCTCGTGTTGGCCGAGACCCGTGTGATCGTGTGCGGAGGTATCGGGGCTATCCCGCAATACATCGATTTTGGCCAGAATCGACTGTTTGAGTTCTTCTGGGGCCGGCTCGCTACAGGATCTCTTGACCGAAGAACGAATCAGGCATTCCAGGTCATATTCCCTCGCGCAAAGTTCGCATTCATTGAGATGCGCACAGATGTCTTCAATGTCTGCCGGCGAGAGTGCGCCGTCCAGATATTCGTACATGCTCTGAATCTTGTCCTCGCGGCATCCGCCGTTTTCGTGGCAGTCTGTCATTTTCAAATTCCTTCCTTTCCTCGATGGCGGGCTTACCGCTGCTCGACGCTCTCGGCGTCTGATGAATTCTGAGTGGTGTGCTTGGACTTCTGTCCGGATTTTGCCTTTTCGGTCGAGAATCCAAGCTCCGACGCATAATCGGCTAGCTGCCCTCGCAACATTCGCCGTCCTCGGTGCAACCTGGACATCACCGTTCCGATGGGGATATCGAGAATTTCGGCGATCTCCTTGTAGGCGAACCCTTCAACGTCCGAGTAATACACGGCCATACGGAAATCTTCCGGAAGGTTTTGGAGTGCATTTTTGACGTCGCTGTCCGGCAGATGATCCAGCGCTTCGGATTCCGCCGATTTCAGGCCTGACGAGGTGTGAGCCGAGGCTTGGACCAGCTGCCAGTCCTCGACCGAATCGGTGTTTGCCTGGTGGGGCTCGCGCTGACGTTTACGGTACAAATTGATGTACGTATTCGTCAGAATTCGATACAGCCAGGCTTTGAGGTTCGTTCCCGGCTTGTATTGCTGAAATGCCGAGAATGCTTTGGTGTACGCCTCTTGAACAAGGTCCTGCGCATCCGCCTGATTACGCGCCATTCGCAACGCAGCCGCATAGAGCTGGTCGATATATTGCATGGCCTCCCGTTCGAATCGAGCTTTGCGCTCTTGATTCGATTCGTGGGATACGTCGACTGTCTCCACGGATTCCTTCCGGCGGGTCGTGATGGTGCTTTCGGACCAGTCTAGAAGGTTCGTCTCCTCGGTGCCCCGCTCGGACTCCCCGACCCGCGTCATAGGACGCGATAAAGTCGTGGTCATCTCGACAATTCACCCCTCATGATTCGCCTCATCCTTGTCGTGCATGTCAACGAGGTAAACGGAGCAAATATTCCGCAGGGCAGGTTCGGTGTTCGCAGGGCACGAAACCTTTCTAAGCCTTGTCTTCTTGTAGCTTCGATCCCCTAGGATAAAGATGAACCCACGGGTTTTTGTCACGGTGCCCATCCGGCACCTATCGCGAAAGCCCACGTTGAGGAGGAACTATGACCATCGTTCGCAAACTCGCCCGCCCCCTGTTGGCGACGTCGTTCATCTACAACGGTGTTAACCGGTTGCGTAGCCCGGAATCCGCCAAGCACCTGAAGCCGATCATCGACGCCGCTGCAAAAGCCTCTCCTCAGCTCGCCCCGTTGCGCGGCCAGGAGCGCCTCATCGGCCAGTCGCTGTCGGCAACCCAGATTGCGGCGGGCGCACTCTTTGCGCTGGGACGTTTCCCCCGCTTGTCGTCGACTCTGCTCCTCGTGACCGGCACCATCGATGCTTACGTTGAGTACGCCACCGCTGAAAAGGAAACCAAGGAACAGAAGAACGTTCGGTTGGCACAGGGCGTCAAGAGCGCTTCTCTGATCGGTGCTGTGGCCCTGACATCCGTCGACACCGAGGGCAATCCCTCACTCGCGTGGCGAGCCAACAAGCTCGGCGCGGACGTCAAGAAGAAGTCCTCCAAGATCAGCGACGACCTCAAGAAGAAGTCTGAGGACGTCTTCAGCAATTAATGCAGGCCGTCGATGAAGTTCAGGCCTCATCCACATGCCGGGGGTCCGCTTTCGTGGCGGGCCCCCGGTGGCGCTTAAAATGAGCCGTACCTACCGAAACTCGCCACTGCATACTTCCAGAGGACTTGCTTGAATCACTCCCCAGCCCCAGATTGGCCCGCGCCAACCCTCTCCCCCGACGACGAATGGAGCGCAACGGTCCGTGTTCCCGGCTCAAAGTCGTTAACCAATCGTTATCTCATCTTGGCGGCAGTGGCCGATGCCCCCAGCGAAATCCGCGGAGCACTCGATTCACGCGATTCTCGTCTCATGATGGCCGCGCTGGAATCGCTCGGCGCACGTTTCGACAGCACGGCACACGGACTATTGGTCACGCCCCTGTCCAGAGGGCGGGATTTCACCAAGGTTGATCCCAATTATCCTGAGGTCTCCATTGACACGGGCCCAGCAGGAACCGTCATGCGGTTCGTTCCTCCCTTGGCCGCAGTACTGGGCATCGATACGCATTTTGATGGGGACCCCGGCGCCCGACTACGACCCATGGCCCCAGTGATCGAGGCCGTACGCCAGCTGGGATCTACCGTCGATGATTCCGACACGGGACACCTACCGTTTTCCCTGAAAACAACACGGCGTCCCGATTCCGAACCTCATCGCAGCGGTTCACCTCAACACGTCGTCATCGACGCCTCCGCCTCAAGCCAATTTCTTTCGGCGTTGCTTTTAGTGGGTGCGTTGCTTCCCCACGGACTCCACGTCGAACACCGAGGTCAAGGCATTCCCTCGATGCCTCACATCGACATGACGATCGCGACCCTCCAAGAATTCGATATTCAGGTTGAGCAAACGGGGCCGTCGTCGTGGTTCGTTTGGCCTGGGACGCCACGAGCTCACGACGTCGTCGTCGAACCCGATCTCTCCAATGCGGGACCCTTCTTAGCGGCGGCGGTCGTAACGGGCCAGAAAGTCACGATCCCCGATTGGCCTGCAGAGACGACTCAGGGTGGAGATGAATGGCGGACCATCCTCCCCCAGTTCGGTGCCGAAGTTCGCCGCTCCGGAGCCGACCTTATAGTGCGAGGGCCCCAAGGGGGCGCGTGGGCAGACGCCATACCGGGCATCGATATCGATCTTCAGGGTGCCGGCGAATTGGCTCCGACCGTCGCCGCCATCGCCGCTCTGTCTTCGAAGCCTTCTCGCCTGCGAGGCATCGCTCATCTGCGGGGGCACGAAACCGACCGGCTCAAGGCCCTCGTCACGGAAATTCGACGCCTCGGCGGAATGGCCGAGGAAACGGAAGATGGCGTGACCATCGATGCACCCGTCCGCAATGGTGCACTCTTCGAGACGTACGCCGACCATCGAATGGCAACCGCCGGAGCGGTCATCGGGCTCATACTCCCCGACGTCGTGGTCCGCGATGTCGAGACGACGTCCAAAACGCTTCCTGGGTTTACGGAAATGTGGGACGAAATGCTCGCGAGCCGGGAGGTTTGATGGCTCGTCAACCCTCCAGGTCCTGGGACGAATCGGACGTTCGGGTCCGTGCCAATAAGCGCGGTTCGCGTCCACGGACCAAAGAACGTCCAGCCCATCGAGACGCCGTCATCGGCCGTATCGTGACCGTGGACCGAGGCCGCTACACCGTGGACTTGGGCGAGGACGGCCCCGGCCGCCTCATTACCGCCGTCCGTGCGAAGGACCTGCGCCGTACCCCCGTGGTCGTGGGCGACCTTGTCGGATTGGTAGGTGACGTCAGTGGGGCCGAAGGGTCCCTAGCCCGTTTGGTTAAAGTGCTGGAACGTTCCACGGTTCTCCGACGAAGCGCGGATGACACCGACCCCGTCGAAAGGGTCGTCGTCGCAAATGCCGATCAGCTGATCATTGTGGTCGCTGCCGCCAATCCGACGCCACGAACGGGATTCATCGATCGATCCATCGTGGCGGCTACAAATGCCGGCATCGAGCCCGTACTCTGTATCACCAAAACAGACCTCGGCGACGCAACAGACTTGAAAGAGTACTACTCCCACACGTCTCTCAAGATCCTGACCAGTTCCCCGATGGGCTCCGCGGAAGAATTCACTCGAGTTGGAACCCACGAAACACTTCGCCTCGATCCGAGTCTTCTGGCCACCTTGAAGTCCGAATTGAACGGCCAGGTCAGCGTCTTTTTGGGCCATTCTGGCGTAGGAAAATCGACTCTCGTCAATGCGCTGTCTGGGGCATCGCGCTCCACCGGTGGCGTGAATCTCGTGACGGGGCGTGGGCGGCACACGTCATCGTCGGCGCTGGCGATTTCCCCCGAGTGGGGTCTTTCCGGCACGTGGGTCGTCGACACCCCCGGCATTCGGTCCTTTGGCCTGGCACATGTGGAAAAGGATGACATCGTCGCCGCATTCGATGACCTCGCCCCCGGATCGGCCCAGTGCCCCAAAGGGTGCACTCACGCAACAGACGCTTCGGACTGCGGAATCGCGGCACTCGTCCGATCCGGCGCACCCGGACCACGAGGCGAAGAACGTCTGGAATCGCTGCGCCGGCTCCTCGGAGTTGCCGAGGAAACCGGACTCGCCGAGACTAAGGAGCTCGGCGGTGCCTGAGACCCAGACCGCACTCATGGGTTAACCTGGAAGGCATGACTTCGATGAGCCCGTATAACGATGACCTCCGTTTGGCACACGTCATCGCCGACGCCGTGGACCGATACACACTCGGAAGGTTTCAGGCTCAGGACTTCACCGTTGACACCAAACCGGACCTGACGCCCGTCACAGACGCCGACCGCGAAGCCGAACAGCTGGTCCGTTCACACTTGAATCGCGCCCGAACCCGGGACTCCGTTTCTGGGGAGGAATTCGAATCCACGGGTTCCTCGCCACGTGAATGGGTGATCGACCCCATCGACGGAACCAAGAATTTCGTTCGCGGCGTGCCGGTCTGGGCGACACTCATCGCACTGCTGGATCGAGGCAAGCCGGTCGTGGGTCTCGTCTCGGCACCGGCCCTACAACGGCGCTGGTGGGCCGCCGAAGGTACGGGCGCATTCACCGGTCGGTCGCTCGCCAAGGCGACACGCATCGAAGTCTCTGACGTCGCATCCCTTCCAGATGCTTCACTTTCTTTCTCGTCTCTGTCGGGCTGGAAATCCGCTGGCCTACGCGATCAATTCCTTGACCTCACAGACGAGGTTTGGCGAGTCCGCGGGTTTGGAGACTTCTGGTCCTATTGTCTTCTTGCGGAGGGAGCCGTAGATATCGCCTGTGAGCCAGAACTTGCGCTCCACGATATGGCAGCTCTCGTGCCCATCGTGACGGAAGCCGGAGGGCGATTTACGTCTCTGGCTGGGGAAGACGGTCCACACGGAGGCAACGCGTTGGCAACCAACGGGGCTCTTCACCCTGCGGTTCTGCAGAAACTCAACACCAGCGATGCCACGGCCGAGGAAGCGAACGTATCTGAAGCTTTTCGGGGCCGGCACGTCGCAGAATCTCCGTAAAACCAGGCGCGTCCTGGGCAGGGCCACTTCGCTCGTGGCCTGCCGCACGAACCCCCGAAAAATGGCCATAATAAAACCCCCGTCGCCCTCAGGCGACGGGGGTTTGCTGAACTCAGCGAACGCTAATTTCCTGCTTGATTGGCGATGTAGTCATCAATACATTGCTGATACGAGGATGAGTTAGCGTTCCCATATCCGCCACAATTCTGAGCGGCTTCGTTCGCGATGGAGAACGAGAAGATCCAGAAGATCAAGAAGATCACCGACACGATCGCGCCGATGGCGCCCAATATAATGCCGACGATCGGCATGGCCTTACCGGCACCTGGCGTCTTACCGAGTTTCTTGATGGCTACGATGCCGAGAATAATCGCGACGATACCCGCCAACGCCGGGAACACCAGCCAGCACAAAACGAGGCTGCCGATACCGCAGATCATGGCCGCCAGCCCCATTCCCCACCCGTTGGGGCGCTGCGGCTGGCTCGTGGGGTACTGCTGCTGATACTGGGGCTGCCCGTAGCCGTTGCCCGAATACTGAGCCTGCTGGCCCTGATAGGAGTCATAAGGCCGGGGGCTACCCCCGTAGTAACCGGGGGTGCCGTTGGCATTGGACTGGTTTCCGTAAGAGTCCGCACCCGTGCCATAAGCACCAGGCTGGGCATACTGCGGCGCTCCGCCGTCGTGCTGTTGGCCGTTCTGCGGGGACGTGCTGCCGTAGCCCCCGTAGGAACCATCCTGGGCGGAAGAGTCGCCGTAAGAGCCGTAGGTACCCGCCTGGTAGCTCTGTTGTGACGAGTCATTGTGGCCGTATCGAGGCTGATCCGACTGGTAAGCACCGCTCTGGCCATACTGTTGTTGGCCAAAGCTCGACGTTCCCTCGGCTTGACCCTCCCGTTCTGCATCCCACGGCTTGGAGTCATGGCTCCGTTCTCCGTAGCGGGGAACCGAGCTGCCTCCCCCGTTCTCGGCGTCGAGATTTTCGTTGTCGGACGAAGGATCCTTGGTCATCGGTGACACTTCCTCGCTTCAGCTCTAGATGGTGGTTCGCGCGCTGCGGTGCCGCGCGTTTACTCATTTCATCACATTCTTGGATACCCTCGCGAGCACGGGGCTCACGGGCTCGAGCTCTGTGGCTCGAGGCACCACCGATGTGATTCACGTTTGTACCTAGTGGGCATCTCTTCACTGCTCTTTAAATGCAACAGGCCCGGGCCTCATACATGAGACCCGGGCCTGTTGAACGTGGCCAAAAACGGTCACCATATGTGGAGATGCGGGGAATCGAACCCCGGTCCGATGCAGCATTGCCAGGGTTTCTCCGGGCGCAGTTTGTATATCGGTGTTTTCGGCTCCGGCACTTCCACAAACACATTGCCGCCGAACCTATCCGTATAAAAGTCCCCTAGTTCCCTACGGAGAAGAACTAGAGCAGTGGCCTTCTAAACTGATACTAGGATCCGGGTCGAAAGCGAACCCGGGCTAGCAGACTGCTCTGGCTACTTACGCAGCGAGAGCGAAGTCAGTGCGCTTTTCAGATTTGGCACTTATTGTTTTGCAGAGAACGTTTACGAGATGACTCTGCGTTCTCGGCCCGCTTCACCTGCCGCAACTGGCATCGTCGAAACCGATCATCCCCATATGTGGTTTTCAATCAACCGACTGGAGCACCGAAAACTACGACGCTTTGCTCCAGACCTGTTAAATATACTCCTTGCGGTCCATGTTGGGAAGCCAAGCGCCCATCACCACCTAAGCCCGGCGGCCTGCGGTGCCACATCATCGACTAGACTTGCGAGATATGGCTTCCACTGACTTTCCCGCAGAAATCAAAGACCTCCGTGCGACGTACTCGTCCATTGCTCAGGTCAGCGACATCGAGGGCATCCGTGCAAGCATCGCGGAGCTCTCGGAAGCGGCGGCCGCGCCGAATCTGTGGGACGATCCCGACGCTGCACAGCAGGTGACATCCAAGTTGTCTCACCGTCAGTCAGAGTTGGAACGCTTGGAACGTTTGCAGGAACGCATCGACGACCTCGAAACCATGGTCGAGTTGGGTCAAGAGGAAGACGATTCTGCACTCATGGCCGATGCCGAGGACGAACTCGTGTCCATCCGGCGGGCCTTGGCAGACCTCGAAATCGTGACCCTCTTGTCTGGTGAATACGATCCTCGAGAGGCCGTGGTGACCATTCGCTCCGGAGCCGGCGGCATTGACGCCGCAGACTTCGCGGAAATGCTGATGCGCATGTACCTGCGGTGGGCGGAAAAGAACGGATACGCCACCAAAGTTTTGGATACGTCGTACGCCGAAGAGGCCGGCCTTAAATCGACGACGTTCGAAGTCAAGGCCCCCTACTCCTTCGGACGGCTCTCCGTTGAGGCCGGGACCCACCGTCTCGTGCGCATTTCCCCTTTCGATAACCAAGGTCGTCGACAGACCTCCTTCGCCGCCGTGGAAGTTATCCCTCTCATCGAGCAGACCGATAGCATCGAGATCCCAGAGAGCGAGATTAAGGTCGATGTATTCCGCTCCTCTGGCCCAGGCGGCCAGTCGGTGAATACCACCGACTCGGCGGTCCGTATGACGCACCTCCCAACCGGAATCGTCGTCTCCATGCAGAATGAAAAATCGCAGATCCAGAACAGGGCGGCCGCACTGCGCGTCTTGCAGTCTCGGCTACTCCTTCAACGGCGTGAAGAAGAAAACGCCAAGAAGAAGGAACTAGCCGGCGATGTAAAAGCGTCGTGGGGAGATCAAATGCGGTCGTATGTTTTGAACCCTTATCAAATGGTCAAGGACCTTCGAACCAATCACGAAGAAGGCAACCCCAGCGCGGTTTTTGACGGCTCGATCGACGAGTTCATCGATGCAGGCATTCGGTGGCGCGCGGGACAACGCCAGGCGGATCAGGCCTAATACCTCAAACTGCCCCATCGCGGGCGAAAGAATACGATAGACAATCCATGGCACAGAAGAACAAGAAGTCAACAAAGAATGAGGACGGGCGCAAGGTCATCGCGACCAATCGCAAGGCCCGCCACGACTACAACCTCCTCAGCACGTATGAGGCAGGTATCGCTCTCCTAGGCACCGAGGTGAAATCCTTACGTGATGGCGGAGCTTCGATCGTCGATGGATTCTGCCAAATGACACGCGGCGAGCTGTATTTGGAGAATATCCACATCGCCGAGTATGGACATGGTTCCTGGACTAACCACGAGGCCCGCCGGCGACGCAAGCTGCTCCTCCACAGGATGGAGCTGCGGAAGCTGGAGCAAAAGACCAAAGAAACCGGTTACACCATCGTGCCGATCCAACTGTATTTCCGGGATGGCAAAGCGAAAGTGGAAATCGCTTTGGCCCAGGGTAAACGCGAATACGATAAGCGGCACGCCCTGAAGGAAGCTCAGGACAAACGTGAGGCCCAACGGGCGATGCGCTACCGGAACCTCGGATAAGGCGATCCCTCTTCCCCATCGGTGATGGGATGCACTTTCCACGCTCTCGCGGGGCTACGAGGTGGACTCCTCGACTTCGGTTTCCGGCTGTTGCGTGTAGGCCCGCTGACGTTCTCGCATACCCATGGTGATATGTCGCATGTCGACCTGGTCGTCGAAGCCTGACCCCAAAGCGCCGGCGACGACGCCCATCGAAGCGCTGAGCCACGCAATGGATGCGTAGTTATTGATCCCCACGTCTTCATTCAGCACAGAAGCCATGAACGATGGATCAATCACGATGAGTCCCGAGACAAAGATGAAGACCCACAAGGCTGCATAGAGCCATATCACGCAGATGAGCAACGTCATCACGGTCGAGAGATTATAGAGCAACACCACTTTGGAGAGACGGGCATATCTGGGTCGGTCCCACAGCTTGTTGCTCACCAGGAGCCAAACGACCATCGAACACACCGCCAGAACGGATATGACCAAGAGTCGTCCCGTGGACAACGCATCCGACATCTGCCAGATGGAGTTGTAGAAAACGCCAAAGGCTCCGGTGGCCGCCGCCGTGGCGAGAGCTCTCGACAGCTTGGGAGCGGTCCTCCAGGGCTCATTGCCCAAGATGACGCCGAGGACCGTTCGCGCAAATCCCGTTCTCGGGTTCGCTAGCATGATCAGGCTCTTACGTTCGTCGCGTGAAACCCATTGCCCCCACCCGTCGTCGGTATACGTTTCTGCGACGTCGTCCATCGTCATCAGTCGATACGCGCAGTCCACGATGATGCGCAGGAGCTTCGATTTGGTTGCCCAAGCACCAACGGTAGGACAGGAAACGATAGCAACGCGCTCGTCGGGGTAGGCTTCGGCAATCAGCGGCCGGCGCTTGAGGTACCTGGGGATTTCGGTCAGTAGAATAACGAGATCGACTCGTCCTTCGGAGAGATTCTCGACGGCCCGCGCCTCTAGGGTGTGATCCGGGCGAATACGAAGTAACTCGCTCCGAGACTCAACCTCGAGCGGCCGCCGAGACAGGACCTGCAACCTGCCTTGAAGAGAATCCCGGATCGCGGCCAATCTCCGGCTGGGCAGGCCGGGATCCGCGATAACATGCACCACCATTACAGGGCTGGCATCCACTGTCGTCATTGTAAAAATGTTACCCGTCGCTGGCTTAAACAAGAAAAGGTCCACCGAAAATTTTCGGTGGACCTTTCTTCCGCCCGTGGAATTACTGGCGTAGATAACGGACAGCGTCTCGGATATCGCCGTCCTCGACGATCTTGCCGTGCTCCAAGACGACGCCACGCTCACAGAGGCGCTTGACCATATCGAGATCGTGGCTCACCACGACCAACGTCTTTCCGCGCTGCGAGAGCTCCTTGATCTTCTTGATGCACTTCTTCTGGAAAGGCTCATCGCCCACGGCCAGAATCTCATCGACCAAGAAAATTTCAGGATCCGTATGCACGGCGACGGCGAAGGCAAGTCGCAGGTACATACCCGAGGAGTAGAACTTAACCTCGGTATCGATGAACTGCTCGATCTCGGAGAATTCGACGATGGAGTCGAAATTCTCGTCGATCTCTTGCTTGGTCATGCCCAGAATCGCACCGTTGAGGTAGACGTTGTCTCGGCCCGTGAGATCCGGGTGAAAACCTGCGCCCACCTCAATCAGACCGGCGATTCGTCCCCTCGTCATCAACTCACCAGAATCCCCGTGCATCACGCCGGAGATGAGCTTCAATAGGGTCGACTTTCCGGAACCGTTCAAGCCCAGGAGAGCGACTCGTTCACCCTCGTGGATATCCAATGACACCCCATCGAGTGCATTGAATTTCTGGGAGAGATCGCCTTTTCGGCCCTTGATGAGCCACACAAATGCTTCCTTCATGGAACGCGTGTGCCTCAGGACAAACCGTTTCACCAGGTTGTCGATCTTAATAACCACCGGTTCCGACGAAGGAACATAGGGCGGCATCGGCTTCGAGAGCTCGGGATCGTTATCAAGCCACGACACGATAAATCAGAGCTCCTGTGCGAAGTTGCCTTCGAACTTGCGGAAAAGCAAGTCACCAATGAAGACAACGACAAGCGAAATAATGACGGCCAACGGAGCCATCTGGGTGATCAGGTGGGGCGGTACGTGCCATTCCATGTCGATGGTCGGGTACCAAAACGCGTAGTGGAAAAGCTCTACAGCAACCGTGATGGGATTCAAGAAATAAATGTGAACCAACCAGTCTGGCGCTTTATCAGCCACACGCTCCCACGGGTACATGATGGGTGACATCCAGGTGAGCATCATGACCAGGAGATCGACCAGGTTCTCCGAATCACGGAAAAACACATTGGCGACGCCAAAAATCAGGCCCAGCCCGTAGGCGAAGACCATCAGAATCGCCATACCCAATACGGCACAAGCCAGTTGCATGACGTTCGGATGCCATCCGACCACAAAGTCGGCTATGAGCAGCACCAACAGTTGTGGCGCGAAGTGAATCAGTCCAACCCAAATAGTCGACACCGAGAACAATTCCCGGGGAAGATAGATCTTCTTGATCAGTGCCCCATTGCCCACAAAACATCGCGCACCGTTGCCAAAGGCCTCACCGAAGAAGTTGATCAGGATGATGCCGGAGAACAGATAGACCGCATAATTTTGCAGTCCTTTGTTCAGTTCAAGGAACACGCCCAACGCCAGATAAAAGACGATGAACTGTACGCCCGGCTTGACGTAGGACCACAGGATACCCAGGACGGATCCTCGGTATCTCACCTGAAGTTCCTTGTCGACCAGGAGCCGCAGCAGGAAGGTGTGTTTAGGAACGTCAAGCAAGCCCCGACCACGGCCGGGGCGCTTGAACTCTCGATTGATAATTTCTGTCATCGCGTCAGTTCGGAATCCGTATGCTGATCGAAGGTTTTTTTCCAGGCCTCGAAGGACGTGATTCGAGACGCAGCCTCACGATACTGCTTCCGCAAGGAAGGCCAGTTCCGCAAGATCTGGGCATGCAGACGGGTCGCTTCGACGAGCTTGTCCCGCAACTGCTCCGGCTGGCGACGGTACCACGAGATTGCGGTCCCCTCCGCGTTGGAAACCAGCGCAGAGTCGTATTGAGACATTCGCCACCACCGGTTGTCTTGGTGGGCGATGTGCGCCTGAGGATGATCTTGAGCGGTCTCCTTGACTGGCTTAACCAGCTGCTTGGTAAGGGTCTTCACCGCCCACGGGACCAAGGACTTATACGAAGGCGCGTGGAATCCCCGGCCATTGCGCGGTGGCTTATCCATGTGCGGTTCTGGGAAGTCCTCGATGTCTTCCTTGAACTGGGCATCCGAGTACTTCTTCATCAAGGCCCGAATTTCCGGAAGCCGCTTCGGCTGAATTTCGTGCAGTTGATCCGGTCCCCCGAGAACATCTCGTAACGCCATGATCCGACCGTGCTCCGTGAAGTACTGCATAGAAATCAGATGCTTCACGTCGGCGTACGACGACTCGCGAAGGAGCCTTCCGCCTCGCTCGTACGGCGAATGCAACAAGGCCGCAATGATGCGGTTACGAATATGGAAATACGCTTGCCAGCCGACCAGGTCGTCCTTGTCGATCCACGAGACATGCCACACCGCGGCACCGGGTAGTGAGACCGTGTGATATCCGGCCCTCTTGGCACGCAAACCATACTCGGCGTCGTCCCACTTGATAAAGACAGGAAGTGAGAGTCCGATTTCCTTGATGACCTTGGTGGGGATGAGGTCCATCCACCAACCGTTGTAGTCGACGTCGACCCGACGATGTAGCCAAGAGGTCGAACGCAGGTTGGAGCTCAAGAAATCGTGTCCCAGGGACTGCTCTTCGTGCGGCTGATCCGGCTGGAAGCGATACGTATTCACGATTTCGCCAAAGGTGTGCAGAACGGTCCGGTTGTAGAGATCGAACATGTGTCCGCCCACAATGGTGGGTTTCCGGCACAGATCGGCGAATGTCAGCAGGCGGGAAATGGATTCCGGCTCAACCACGACGTCGTCGTCCAACAACAACGCGTAGTCGCTACCGTTCTCGACGGCTTCGTACATTCCTCGGGAAAAGCCACCCGAACCGCCCAGGTTGCCCTGGTTGATAATCCGAAGCTTGCCCTGGAGAGTCGCAGCGACTTCTTCAAATTCATCCTGATCTTGAACCTTTTTGGTTCCCTGGTCCACGATGAGGATCTCTTGCAGATTCTCGAGAACCTCGGGGTTCTCCCCTAGTGACCGCAGGTTGTTCAGGCAGAAGTCGGGCTTGTTGAGCGTCGTAATCTCGAGGGTGATTTGACCCGGCTTGCTGTCTGCATCCGAATAGCCCATCCAGTCAGCGGTTTCCAAAACTAGCGACTCATTGCCGGCTACCAGGTCAAACCAGTACCAGCCGCCGTCGCCGAAAGGCTTCAACGGAAGGTCAAAAGTAGTGTGCATCTTTCCAGAGACGCGCTTTGAGGCCACCCGCTGAAGCGATCCACGAGCGTTCGACTTATAGACGATGACCGTGCCCTCACCGTGAGTATGCAGGGAGAGGCAGACGTCTTCGATGCTAGTCCAGCGCTTCCAGTACGACGCCGCGAATGCGTTGAAGTAGGTAGCGAAGGAAAGTCGAGCTCCTGCACGGATCAACGTGGAGCGACGATCGATGAAGTCCTCGACGTGAGTGTCAGAGCCGGCGGGGGTTGTCGCGGACTCCTGTTCCGAAGAAGACTGACCTTTCTTGGCGCCGCTTGAGCCCTGGCTTCCCAGGGATCCATTCATCGTCGACAGCTGAACGCCGGTTGCTTGACCGGAGTCGACGTAGAGCGCCACCGTGTCCATCTGTTCCGCGGGCGGAAAGATCACACGCTGAAGGGTTTTGAGCCCCTGAGTCTGAGATTCTTTTACCTGAGTGGTCATGCGTCGACTCCTCCACTCTCGAGCTTCTGGCCGCCTTCAAAATGGGGCCGAATCTTGTTGTCAAACATGGAAAGCGCTGAACCGATGGCCATGTGCATATCGAGATACTTGTAGGTTCCCAGTCGTCCACCGAAGAGGACGGAATCTTCACCGCGGGCAAGGTCGCGGTACTTGAGAAGCATCTGACGATCGGCGTCGGTGTTCACGGGGTAATAGGGTTCATCGCCCTTTTCCGCAAATCGTGAGAATTCACGCATGATCACGGTGGCGTCCTTGGTGTAATCCCGTTCCGGGTGGAAATGCCGGAACTCGTGAATGCGTGTGAACGGGACGTCTTCGTCGGGGTAGTTCATGACCGAGCAACCCTGGAAGTCCTGAATCGGCAAGACTTCTTCCTCAAGGTCGATGGTGCGCCATGAAAGGTCACCCTCGGCAAAATCGAAGTAACGATCCACCGGACCGGTGTAGATCACCGGCACCTGTCCTCGAACCTTCGAGCGAGCAAATTCGTGTGAATCGTCAAAGAAATCGGTGTCCAAATGGACCTCGATATTGGGGTGGTCCGCCATACGCTCAAGCCAGGCGGTGTACCCGTCAACAGGCAGACCCTCATGGGTGTCGTTGAAGTAGCGATTGTCGTAGGTGTACCGAACCGGTAGGCGATTGATGATCGAAGCGGGCAAGTTCTTCGGATCCGTCTGCCACTGCTTGCCGGTGTAGTGCTTGATGAACGCCTCATACAAGGGACGCCCGATGAGCTGGATGCCCTTGTCATTCAGGTTCTGCGGATCCGTGCCGGCAAGCTCACCAGCTTGTTCCTTGATCAAGTCACGAGCTTCCTGGGGGCTGTAGGCCGCCCGGAAGAACTGGTTGATGGTTCCCAGGTTGATCGGCATCGGGAAGACCTCGTCCTGATGACGCGTGTAAACACGATGAACGTAGTTGGTGAATTCAGTGAATCGGTTAACGTATTCCCACACGCGCTCATTCGAGGTGTGGAACAAGTGCGCACCATAGCGGTGGACCTCGATGCCGGTCTTCTCTTCCTTCTCGCTGTAGGCGTTTCCGCCGATGTGCGAGCGCCGGTCGATCAGGGCAACCTTGAGTCCCAATTCCTTGGCCGCCTGCTCTGCGACAGTCAGGCCAAAGAGACCAGACCCTACGACCACTAGATCTGCGTTCACGCAAAAACTCCTGTTGCTCTTACGCCGGGACGCCGGGCGCCCACGGCTTGACGTGTCCGCCTCCCGACTCAACGTCAGGTGCGAATATCTCAGTTCGATCCTAATAGAAAGCTCGCTTGGACCAGCCAGCACACGACGAGAGCCCCTGATTCTTCGTGATGGATCCACCATCCGAGGGTCTCATTTTCCCGACGCGCACTCTATCGTCCGCTCCGATCCTCCAAAAGGTTCGGGCTCTACCTTCCCACGAGGGCAAACGGTATTCACCGTCCACGGACCCGCAATTTCCGAAAATATCTGGCGATTCTTCCACAACTGGACGTCAGAACGTTGTCGTGCGTGGCGGTGGACCACCTGATGTGGACTCAAATGATCGTATGAAACTACGGATCGCCGTCATCGACCCGGCGCTCAGCCTTCGACATGAGATTTCTGTCTCCGCGAGGCACGGGCTTTCGGGACGTGCACTTGCAGAATTCCTGAATCATGAATTGGGGCGAAAGGTCCAACTTCACCTCGCCGGGCGCCCCCTGGCCTCGTGCCGTTGGGGCGAGGCTCCGCTCACTGATGGTGCGACGCTTACTATATCGTCCAGTTCCGCATCCGAAGCCGCTGGCCCCTACCTGGTATGTGTCGAAGGAGCAGGCTGCGGAACCTTCTGGAGCGTTCGGCGTGGGACCACCTCCGTCGGACGAGATGTCACGGGCATCCGTATCGATAACGGTTCTTTAGCTCCGGAGGTCGGAGCGTTCGTGATTGACAACTCGGGAATATCTTTCATCAGCCGGTCAAGACCGAGCGCGGCACGGAAAATCCCGGGTGAGGGTTGGAATATTGCGGGCTCTATTCTCCGAGTCATTCATGATCTGCGTCAGGCCCACCCGAAACCATCGGACCGTGCGATACCACGGGCTCACGTTCAGCTGCGATCTAGTGCATCAGGGTGGAAAACGCTGTTGGCCACCATGCTGATTCCCGTTGCAGCAGGCTTATTCATGGCATGGATGTGGAATTTCTGGGCAATGGCAATCTTTAGCGCCGTCAGTGCCCTAACCAGCCTTTCCCTCTGGTGGGCACGCAGCAGTGGTCCCGGGAAAAATCGCCGGGTGCTCCGAGCGGCCCGTCAACGCGAAATCGCCCAGCTCGATGCGGTGTGTCCGCCTCTTGGCCTTCGCCTGGCAAAGAGGATGCTCTTGCTCTACGGTGCGCGAACGTTCACGAGTTTGTCCTCTGCCTCGCCCGATTCCTTACCCGTTGCCGGATCGGGTCTTTGGATTCGATGGGGTCGAGGAACACGCTCCCTTCACATCACTTCCTCGCCAGAGAACTCGGCACCTCGGTTCTCAGGGATGCCGATCCTGACCTGTATCAATTCGCCACACCTCATCAGGATTTCCTCTGACGGAGGTCCTGACGGTCTCGACATCTTGCGAGCGCATCTCGTCGCCGCGGGAATACCGATGACCTGGCTGTCGTGTGGTCGCGATTGCAAACTATGTCGTGTCGTCTCCGAACGATGTGATTTCACCTCCACCGTTCCCAGCCAGATTCATGGCTCTGTGGATTTGTCCTGCGCACGGAGAATTGAGGCGGCCAACGGCCCCAGACCACAGATTGTTATCACCTTCGACGAAGATCCTGTCATTCCGCCTCCCGACTGGGACGGCATCATCGTTCGACCAACGGTCGAAGGGCTGAGGTTGTCCGTGCAGGGGAACGCGGGAGATTCGTTAGTCGGCTTCTGCGAAGGGTACGACGTCGTCTGTCTTCAGCCGGACTTTCCTGATACTGAGGTCGTGAGAAGCCTGACGCCCTTCGTCCCCAAAGAAATGCGCGACGACGTATGGCAACCCTTTCTTTCTGCTCGCGAGGACCTCGCGGTAGAACGTCTTCGGGAACGATGGGTAGCACATCGCCTCGATTCCCGACTGTTTTTGGACATCGGCATCTCTCCCCATCACGGGAAGATGATTCGCATTGACCTCAATCAACACGGTCCGCACGCCCTGGTGGCTGGCACCACGGGGTCAGGAAAGTCGGAATTTCTGCGTGGCGCACTCTACTGCCTTGCGTTGACCTACCCTCCGGACAGAGTGGGACTCGTCCTCATCGACTTTAAGGGCGGGACCAGCTTCGGTCCGGCAATCCGTTTACCGCATGTGCATGCATGCATCACCGATCTCGACGGAGGCGCGGTCGATCGAGCTCTGTCATTTCTGGAGGCGGAAGTTCGTCGACGCGAATCTCTGTTCCAGGCGGCCGGTTGCCTGCATTGGCGGGAATTCACACGGGCGAAACCCCACGCACCAGGCCACTGCCGTCTCCCCGAGATCATGATCGTGATCGACGAGTTTCGACATCTCGTCGATTCATTTCCTGCCAGCCTTCAGAGGTTTCTGCGGATTGCTGCGGCCGGCCGGTCCTTGGGAATGCATCTGATTCTCTCTACCCAACGACCACAGGGTGCCATTTCTCAGGACATCCGTGCCAATACATCTATGGAGGTTTGCTTCCGGGTCACGGCCGATCAGGAATCCATGAGTGTCTTAGGCGATACCTCCGCCGCCAAAATTTCCGCTACCTCACCGGGACGCGGCATCCTCCGATTCGACGGAAAGATGCAGGAATTTCAGTCGGTCTTGGTCGACAGCTTGCCCCGACTACCACCGCCCGAGCCCATGCTGGTCGCCGACGACGGTAACCCCCACGCCGTCTCTGAACTCGATGATCGCAACCTCAACATGGATACCGGTCGTGTAGCCGCCGAAGCTTCGCGGCACGGAGCACGTATTCGACCAGTCATACCACCACCTTGCGGCACGCCGACATTGGATTTTTGGGAAGCTTGGAACTCGAGTTCTTGGAACGAAGGAACGGAACGCCCTCTGGTCCTTGGCCCGGCGGAATGCCCCCACAGAGCTTGGCAGGACACGTTGTTGTGGAGGCCCCACCAACAAGGCGGGATCAGTTTTGAAGGTGCCGCTCCCGATCAGTCTCGTTTGCTCGCTGCGCTCCTGGCCACGGCCTCTATCGATCACCACCCGGTGTATCTGATCATCTTCGACCGGGCTATTCGACATGCTCTTGACTCGTGGGTTGCTCGAGGCATGCCAATATTTGGCTTAGGCGATTCTTCATCGCCCGAATACTGCCTGGAGATGCTGAGGGAGCTCACGAGGATGCGATGTCCGCCCTCTCAGGGGCGTCCTCTCGTCGTCATTCAAGGGCTGGATCGATGGTGCGAAGAGTTACTGAAACATGGAACCGATTTCTCCCCTGCCGTCGAGGATCTCCTTAACACACGGGGAAATTCATGGGCCATGGCGATTCTTTCAGGATCACGTGTGCCTTCCCGGCTTTCGAGTTGCCTCCCGAACCGGTTGTCGATGAAGTCTCCGGCAGCACCCGCTAGGTCAATGTCGCTTCCTCTCGAGGACAGCACACGTCAAAGCACTGGATGTCAGGTCGAGGGACCCATCACCGACGATCGTGGCGTCGTCGAGTTAACGTTGCCTGCAGTGACGTCGTTATCAGACTTTCCGCGACGAGCTCTTCCCCAACCCGACACACCCGTATCCCGAAAAATTCTGGCCTCGTTCCCGCAATTCAGGGACCTCCCCGAAAATCTGCGCTGGGATGAAGTCCGCGCGAGCACGCACATCGAGAAGACAGACAACCACCAACATCTACGTGCGGTGAGCCCTTCACCGACCACCGATGGCGGGACAATTCTGCTCGGGATTTCGGCACCTCAAGGACAAGAGCTTGCCCTACCGTGGCGCTGTGGCGAAGTCATCGGAGTTCTCGTTGGCGGATCCGAATCTCACGAGCTATTCATCCAGGTCATCAGCACTTTTCACGACGCCGCCGAGCTAAACGTATTCACACCGGATCGTGGCTCCCAATGTCCATACACCGTCATGCCCACGGCCTCTTGGACCGGGCGAAAGACCAAGCTGGCGGTCGTCGCCAGTTTCATGGACTGGCGGCACACAGAGCGAGAGAAGCTGCAGGCCGTGGTGTCACAGCATGACGCCGCAGTGGTTCTCATCCCGTCATCCACACTAGCCTTACCGCCGTGGTGGTCCGACCGGGTGAGCGCCGCCAGCTGTTCGCTCCTCATAGGTTCAGGGCCACCTAGCCCACCATTTGGACACGGAAGGCCTTCCGAGCGTGAATACGGGAAGAGACGATTCGATGAGGGAGCCTTATTCAAGGCCGACGAACGAATCCGATTTAAGCTGCCACAACTTCGAAAAACGTCGACATCCACGAAGTCTCAGAGGCGGGCACCGCACTCGCCAGTCATGGAGTCAGTTGCTACCGGCGTTCAGCAAGGCCATTGGCCCGAAGCAGATGTGACTGAACGGGTTGACTAAACAGCAACACTGCAACCAATGCGCCGTACACGATGGGCCATGCGGCCATTCCCCATCCCCAGGATCCAGCAAGCTGAACCGAAATAACGACGAGGAAAATTTGCGTCAACAGAATCAGCGCACGTGGCCACAGGCTGCCCCGAATGAGGTTTCGAGCCGAGCCCAACAACCACGCCCCATAGCCCACGTACAGCAGGGACATGATCATGATGGCACCGACCGGCATCGCATGATCCTCAACAAACGCCCCGATCGTTTGCACGATTCCGGCAATGACGAGACCAAGTCCTTCCAAGCCGACCATGCCAGAAAGGATCCATACGGCCCGTGGAGCTCGCCCCTGGACGCGTGGGGAATCGGTGGCTTCTTCATCGTGAGGGACAGTCATATTCACCAGTCTATCGATGACCTGCACACGCCCTCGGAATGGGCCCTCCTCGCCTCAACGGCTGCGCCTGTCCGGAGATATCGCCATGTCTCCATGTGACATAAAACATGGCGAGAAGTAGACTTGACGCTTCAAACCCTCTTGTTCACGAGAAGTTTACGTGGGAACCTTTTAACAGTTCTCAAAAGCCCCCGCATTTGGGGGCTCTTTATTTGTATACCCCACAATTTCGGCCACTCAGACCGGCTTTGGTGGGCTTCATGTGTGAAACAAGGAGCGTGCATCGATGGATTGGCGCAGTCGCGCAGCCTGTCTCGAAAAGGACCCTGAACTTTTCTTCCCGGTGGGAAACACCGGCCCGGCACTCCTTCAGATCGAAGAGGCGAAAGCCGTCTGCCGCAGCTGCAACGTCATGGACACTTGCCTCAAGTGGGCCATGGAAACCGGGCAGGACTCCGGAGTTTGGGGCGGTATGAGCGAGGATGAGCGACGCGCCCTCAAGCGCCGCGCCGCTCGCGCTCGGCGCGCTTCTTAACGAAACGTTCCTTCACCCGCTGCCTCCACCAGTGCTTCGCCACTGATTGTGGAGGCAGCGGTTTTTAATATCCTCTTTGGCTAACCTCGTCGTGCGATTCAGGTCTGCTCCATCAATGACCAGGCCCTTTCGGAATCACCTCATGGCCGCTCCGCAGCCCCTTCAGGAATCTTGGCCGTAATGACGACCTCGGTGCCACCACCAGCACGGGGTTTCCACACGATCGACCCCTTTAACTCACTCGCCACCAGGGTGCGCACGATCTGCATGCCGAGCCCCTCTCCCTGGGACGGAGGACGATACGAGGAGACTCCAGACTCCTCGATATAGCTATCTCCCATGCCGACACCATCGTCGCCGATTGTCACGATCAGCTCCGGGCCACTCTCAGCTTCTTCACGTCGCCCATCCAAACTCACGGTTCCTGAATTTCCTTCCAGCCCGTGTTCCACCGCGTTGGCGACGATCTCATTAATGATCAGCGCCAACGGAGTGGCCAGCTCGCTCGGAAGCTTGCCGAATTCACCGGTCATCGACGTGGAAACTGCTTGCCCGGGAGAAGCGACCTCGGCTGCCAAGTGAAATTGGCGATTGATGAGTTCGTCGAAATCCACACTCTGAGTCAGCCCTTGCGACAAGGCTTCATGCACCATGGCAATCGTGGCGACTCGCCTCATCGCTTGCTCCAACCCCTGCTTGCCCTCGCGGGATGTCATACGCCGCGCCTGCAGGCGGAGCAGGGCCGAAACAGTCTGAAGGTTGTTTTTCACCCGATGATGAATTTCACGAATCGTGGCATCCTTCGTCATGAGTTCCAGTTCACGACGACGCAATTCAGTGACGTCCCGGCACAGCAATAAAGCGCCAAAGCGCTCTTCCCCACGCCGTGTTTGTCTCCTTAACGGCACCGCGCGGAAGGTTACGCTACCCCGATCCGTTCCGACCTCCCCTCTCCACGGCATGCGACCGGTGAGCACGAGAGGCAGCGTCTCATCCGCTTTTTCGGCTATCGGTAAGAGATCACGAGTTAGATCGGCCAAGGAACGACCGGTGAGTGCTTCAGGAAACCCAAGCCGGCGATACACGGAAACCGCATTGGGGCTCGCGAAGGTGACCCGCCCCTCTGCATCGAGCCGAATCACGCCGTCGCTGACGCGGGGGTTTCCTCGCGACGTCTCGCTTGAGGCACTGAAGTCAGGCCACGCGCCTCGGGCGACCATGCTCAAAATCTCCCGCGCCGTCTCTCGAAAGACGGTGTCTAAACGACCCTGCATCCGACCCGATTGATCGCCGTGGTGCAACGACAGAATGGCGATGGTTCGTCCATTACGTACCAACGGATACAGGACGACGCGCATAGCGGACTCGGCATTCCAATCCACATGGTCAAGAAATTGCGTCGCCTGATCGAACCAACAATGGTGGGCCGATGTTTGCACCTGTGAGCTCATGCGGAGACCCACCATGTCTCGGTGGAAAACTGTTTGCGCCGTCGATGGGCGGACGTGTGCCATGCCCAGGAAACCCGTGTTGAGCGCAGGGCCTCCATGGGCCCGACCATTGATATCCCCCGACTGAAAGTCTTCCGGGAACCACAAAACGAGGTCTCCCTGCGCCAAATCGGCGATCAACTGCCAGTCCCCCACGAGGAGGTGTAGCCATTCCGAGTCTCCGGGGCCGAATTCACCGGTCTTCAGTAAGGGTTCCGCGAGAGTCATGTCGTCCTCGGAGGTCGGGGCATAGTTTCGAATCCATTTTAGGTCCCCGTTCCACCAACAACCTCCCCGGCTAGACTTCCGTGAGCGCCGCTGAGGGAGGCCCGCGGCGTCTGCCTCCTCGCGTCTTACCGAATCGGCACACGATCGGAGGACTCGATCCACGCCCTTCTCACGGGAAGCAGAACGGCTAACGACGAAACGAGAAGCTCCTACGCCGAAATGAACGAGCGACTCACGTGACAGTTGAGGCGATGTCATGAGCATTCGTCTACCTTCCAACGAACATTCTGGAGAATTTCCGACATCTTAACCCCGGTTGCGCCCCGTTCAGATTGTGCCTGTGGACAAACCCGAGCTATACACGAAAGAAGGATCCTGGCCTGATAGTTCCAGCACCAGAAGGAGACCCTGACGTGAATGCGATCCGTTTTCTCACCCTCTCCGATGTCGCTGACATCCTGAACGTCTCGTTGGCTCAGGCTAGATCCATGGTTCGCTCCGGAGAGCTTCCTGCCATCCAGATAGGCGGCCGGGGCCAGTGGCGCGTGGAACGATCGGTCCTCGAGGAGTACATCGCCGAACGGTATCGAGCCACTCGGAAGATGGTCCGTGCGCATGGGAGCATTCCGCTCGAGGCTCCCAAGCAGACCATCGACCACACGAGCATCTCTGGGTTATCCACAGCCCAAGATTGAGGAACAAACGGTCGTGACGACGTTTGCCCTTGTCCCACCGGATGTACCAGATTCGTCGCCACCATTGCACCATTAAATTTTTTCTTCAGATCTTTACCAGAGCGCGATCCGCTGTCATCATATGGGTTATCAAAAGTGATCAAACGGCATCAAAGGATCGGCTCATGGCCATCGAAGGTCAAACACGTCGTAACGCACCCACGTGCTTCTCCTGCATCCCGTACCCCAGGTGGTTCGCGGTGCTGGTCATCTCGATGCCCGGACTAGGCTGCTTGATCATCGCGACTGTATGCATCGTGATCGTCAATCACCACCCCGCTCATGCATGGAGCACCGCTCCCGCCTTGATCGGAGTGGTCCTCGGAATGGCGGCAAGCGCGGTCCTCTTCTCAGCTTGGTGGTGCATCGGCTGTGTCGTGGTGACTCGACGTTTGACGGCTGGAGCCGCTAGCCACTCTCTGAATCACGACCCGAAATTTGTTCCGCGCTTTCTCCTTCGCTGTATCGGAGCGCTCCTGGGCGTCCCCCTCACGGTGGCTCCCCCACCCGCACATGCGGTGACCTGGCAACCCGAAGCGACACCGACGAATGTCGAGAAAGCCCAGCCGTCACGTCAGTCCACTGTGCCTTCCCCGTCACCGCTCTTCAAAGCACCATCGGCACAGGCCGAGCCGACGACGCCTCGCACGCCTTTGTTCACGCTTCAGGTACATGGGAACGCCCAACAACCTGCGCCATCGGCACAACCCACGGCCGTACAAGCTACCGGTGGGGCAGAACCTGCCACCCCACGTCACCCAGCAAGGGCGAGACCACAGAATGTCGTCACCGTTGAACGCGGAGAGTCCGTGTGGTCCATATCCAAAGATCTCCTTGGCGCAGCCGCTTCGCCCTCAAAAGTTCGCGACCTGACAGACCGCATCATCGCGCTCAACCAACCAATACTCCACGACCACCCAGACCTCATCTACGCGGGGACGCGTCTTCACATTCCGGCAGACTCCGGTCACCATGGTCATTCTGCCGAGGCTCCAACGACGTCGTCCTCGTCATCCTCAATACAACGATTCCATTAGGAGGAAATCATGCCTCAACGTAGACGACGTTGCCCGCGCACCATGCTTCACGGCACCGTGTTGACTCCAGCAGGTCTGCCCGCAACGCTTCGAGCGCACCCCGAGGGACCACCGTCCATGTACAAATGGCGTCATCACCACGTCGACTCCGGGGAGGAATTGCGCCGGGTACATTCGATTGCTGGTGCCATGAGCGTCGCGATTATGGAAGTAATTACCGGGGCCCGATCCTCTCATCAGCTCGCGAGGTGGGTGCATCGAGACGTGATGGCCAAGGTCGAACTCCGAGCCTTCATCGAATCCGCCAAAAAGAAAACCCCTCCGAGACCCGTCGAAGAGTCGGGCCGATTCGACCCGAAGGGATTTAGGCCGCGGAGAGTCCGGGCCATTCCCGTGGGCCGAGGAGAGTACGAGGCTGGCGTCGTCGTGGATAACGGCGACCGAAGCCGCGCGTTGGCCCTCCGGATCCACAAGACCAAAGGCCAGTGGCAGATCATGGACGCCGAAATAGGCTAGCTCATCGAGCTTCTTCTAACAGGCCAGTCTGACCAAAGAAGGGGCCAGCACGATCGAATGATACGTGCTGGCCCCTTGGCCTAGACGAGGTTCAAACCCCTTGCGTCAGGTGCAACTACTTCCGCTTCTTGCGTCCCTTTTTGGTGCTCTTCTTCGGAGCCGAAGTTTTTGCCTTGGCTGAGGCGGACTCTTCCTGAACGGACGAGGATTCTGACGTCGTGTCCGTCTTCTCGGCAGCAGAATCCGCCCGAGCGGTGGACTCGACATGCGATTCTTCGCCGCCATCTTCATTTGGAGCGGTGAAGCGGAGGAATTTCGGCTGCTGAGGGATCGTCAACGCTTGGGAGGACATCTGGGTCCGCTGTTTCGTCAGGTCCAAATTGAACAAGTACGAGACGGTTTCTTCCCGAATCGCGTCCATCATCGCCTGGAACATCGCGAAACCCTCACGCTGGTATTCAACCAACGGATCTCGCTGCGCCATCGCACGAAGGCCGATGCCTTCCTTGAGGTAATCCATCTCGTACAGGTGTTCGGGCCAGTGACGACCGATGACCGACAAAATAACGCGACGCTCAATGTTCCGCATCGCCTCGGAGCCAACTTCTTCCTCACGGCTCTCGTACAAGACCTTGGCATCAGAGAGGACCTCGTCGATCAGCATCTTCTGCGTGATCTTTGAACGACCACCTGCCGAGTCTTCGAGTTCGTCGATCGTGATACTGATCGGATAAATCGTGGCGAGGGATTCCCAGAGACGATCCAGATCCCAGTCTTCGGCGTGTCCCTGGTTGGTCTTGTCTTCGATCGCCGACGTCAGGACTTCGGTGATGAACTTCTGGATTTGATCGGCGATATCGTCGCCCTCCAGAATTTTCGCGCGATCCGAATAGATGGCCTCACGCTGACGATTCAAGACGTCGTCGTACTTCAGGATGTTCTTGCGTTGTTCCGCGTTTCTCGATTCCACCTGATTCTGGGCGGAAGCGATCACGCGAGAAACGATGCGGTGCTCCAAGGCGGTGTCGTCGGGAGCTCCCGCCATGAGGCGAGCAGCTGCAGCACCGTTGAAGAGGCGCATCAGGTCGTCAGCCAAGGACAGGTAGAAACGCGACTCTCCCGGGTCGCCCTGACGACCGGAACGGCCACGCAACTGATTATCAATACGGCGCGATTCGTGGCGCTCGGTGCCTAGGACGTACAAACCGCCCAGTTCCTTGACCTCGTCGTGCTCCTTCTTGGTATTGGCCTCGCACTCGGCGAGCACCTCGGGCCACTTGGCCTCGTACTCTTCCGGCTTCTCGTTCGGGTCCAACCCCAGCTCATGCATGCGGTCCACCGCGTTAAATTCGGCGTTACCACCCAGCATGATGTCGGTGCCTCGACCAGCCATGTTGGTTGCAACCGTCACGGCACCCTTGCGGCCAGCCTGCGCAACGATGGCGGCCTCACGTGCGTGGTTCTTGGCGTTCAGAACCTCGTGCGGGATACCTTCCTTGGACAACAGCTTGGAAAGATATTCGGACTTCTCGACGCTGGTGGTGCCCACCAGGACCGGTTGTCCCTTAGCATGCCGTTTCGCGATGTCCTGAACGACGGCGGCAAATTTAGCCACCTCGTTCTTGTAGACCAGATCGGGCTGGTCTTTACGTGCCAGCGGCTTGTTGGGATCGATCACGGCGATGCCCAATTCGTACGTATTGACGAACTCGGCAGCTTCGGTCTCAGCAGTACCGGTCATACCGGACAGTTTGTCGTAAAGACGGAAGTAGTTCTGCAAAGTCACGGTCGCAAGAGTCTGGTTTTCGGCCTTGACCTCGACCTGCTCCTTAGCCTCGATCGACTGGTGCACGCCTTCGTTGTAACGGCGGCCAGGCAGAATACGTCCCGTATGTTCGTCAACGATCAGGACCTCGCCCTTGAGGACGACGTAGTCCTTGTTGTTGGTGAACAGTTCCTTCGCCTTGATCGCGTTATTCAGGAAGCCGATCAACGGGGTGTTCTCGGACTCGTAGAGATTGTCGATTCCGAGGTGGTCCTCGACCTTCTCGATGCCGCTTTCCAGAACACCGACGGTCTTCTTCTTTTCGTCGACTTCATAATCTTCGTCGCGGACCAGGCTCTTAGCAACACGGGCAAATTCGCCGTACCAGCGGTTGGCCTCCCCGGACGCGGGGCCCGAAATGATGAGTGGCGTTCTCGCCTCGTCGATCAAGATCGAGTCAACCTCATCGACGATGGCAAAGTTATGGCCGCGCTGCACGCGCTCATCGATGCTCCAGGCCATATTGTCGCGGAGATAGTCGAAACCGAACTCGTTGTTCGTGCCGTAGGTGATATCGGCTTCATACTGCTTGCGGCGGACTTCCGGGGTCTGCTGTGAGACGATCACGCCAGTCTCTAGCCCGAGGAACCGGAAAACGCGGCCCATGAGATTAGCTTGATACTCCGCCAGATAGTCGTTCACGGTCACGATGTGAACGCCTTTACCCGTCAGCGCATTGAGATACGCGGGAGCCGTTGCCACCAGGGTCTTGCCTTCACCGGTCTTCATCTCGGCGATATTGCCTAAGTGCAAAGCCGCTCCACCCATGAGCTGCACGTCGTAGTGCCTTTGCCCCAGGGTGCGGCCGGCCGCTTCACGGACGACGGCGAAAGCTTCGGGAAGGAGAACATCGAGGGATTCGCCGTCTTCGATGCGCTGCTTGAAGGAGTCTGTTTCAGCCCGCAGCTCCGCGTCGGTGTACTCCTTGAAATCATCTTCCAACGAGTTAATGGCATCTGCGTAGACTCTCAATTTCTTGAGCAGTCTTTTGTCTCCGGTTCGAAGAACCTTTTCCAAGAAGGATGCCACGAGCGATTACTCCTAGTAGCTGACGAGATTCCAGGTACATTGGTCCAGTCCGGGACCACATGTGGGGAGCGTCGAGACGTTCTCCACTGGCCTATCCTACGTGACTCTAGGCATGGGACCTGAGTTTTCCCTCAGTATGCAGGGATTTCTCAGCGTGAGACGGGACTCGCTCGGTTCTCATCGAGCGAGTCCCGTCTCGGGTTGTTCACAACCTATGCCTCGGAATGCGAGTGATACGCCCGCGTTTCCTTGATACCTTCCGCAGGAACATCGTCACCCAAGACGATCACGCCGTAGGTCCACCCTTTGCGCCGGTACACCGCCGCAGGACGGTCTAATTCGGAATCCACAAAGAGGTAGAAATCGTGGCCGACGAGCTCCATGCGGTCCACGGCCTGATCGATCGTGATCTTTTCGGTTGGGAACGTTTTCCGACGGATTTCCACGGGTGGCACATCGTCCGTGAGCGGGTACTCGGAGTCGTAGGCCGAATCCGCCGAGTTGTCCTGATTCAAGACAATCTGCTCAATAGGTACCTGGCCGCCCGAATCGCCATCGATTACGGGGATGGAACCTGTGGCTTCGGAGACCGAGACGGGGCGATGATTTCCGCGATGAATTTTGCGGCGGTCCCTAGCCCTGCGCAGGCGCTCTAGAAGTTTGGTGAATGCGTCGTCGAATACGGCGAATTTGTCCGTGCCTTGGGCTTCGGCTCGGAGAACCGGCCCTCTTCCCTTGACGGTTATTTCAACGGTCATAGATTGGGGCCCGTTGCCCACCTTGCTGACCTTGACGTCGATCTCGTCCACTCGATCGTTGAGCTTCTCGAACTTCTCGACTTTCTCCTCGGCATAATCCCGAAAACGATCCGGGACCTTGACGTTGCGACCGTATACGTTGAGTTCCACGATGGCCTCCCGTGGCTTGGCGAGGGTGAGGTCTCGCTGGCTTGCGACCCACCGAAGGGCCTTCGAGCCTCACGGGGAGAGGATCTGACCGTCTCCTTGACTCAACGTTAATTCACACTGAACCTTTCGTCATCCTGCCTTCACCCAATTCTTCAAGATTTTTGAGCGGTTTCTCTGTTGGCGCACTCACGCTAGCGACCACCGCAGCCCCGAGTACTCGACCGCCCGCTGCGTGTATGGCTCGCCGCATCTCCCTCAACGTAGACCCTGTGGTCGCCACATCATCGATCAAGAGGCAATCACGCCCCGACATTTCTGGCCAGAACCATCGGCTCGGAAGCCATGAGGGGCCGAGAATGTGCATGGAGTCGCGGAGCCGCTCAGATCGCCGATGAGCGTTGAGGCCCTTTTGTCCCGATGAAGAAGGATCGAGAAGGGTTCCAAGGCGGGCCACCAGAGGTTCGCGTATTTTCAGCACCGGTGCCACGCGGACGTCTGGCACCGATTCCCCGCGTGTGGTCTTGTCCATTTCATTCAGGGCCCTGCGTGCGAGGATCTCACCGGGCACGAACCCTCGACGCCGATACGCCAGTGCTCGGGAAGGCGCCGGCACCAGAAGCACAGGCGCTTCTCGGTCAGTGCCCCTCCCGCCGTATCGGCCCGAGAACTCGGGCTGTAGGGATCTCAGCGCCTCAGAGATGGCGCGGGCTAAAGCGCGTGCGAGAAATGGGACAAGATCCAACCGTTGCTGGCCTTTAAAGGCCAGAATCGCCCGTGCGACTTCGTGCCCGTAGAGGCCCGCGGCGATGCACGGCGTCTGAGGGGACCATTGAGGGAGGGCCGTTGCGACATCTCGCGGTCTGGCCGTGAGACGGTACACGAATGCGCGGCACACGGGGCATAAGGCTCGATTTCCACCACCACATACGGCGCACGGTTGAGGAAAAAGCAGCTCGACGACGTCCGCCGCCGCTCCCACACATGAACTCGCCCACCGATCCGCGCGCCGCGCATCGATCCACACCATGATTGCCCCCTTCGTCGTCGATGGGTTGATCATGACGAATCAGGACACGTATGAAGAGTGGTCCGCAAAATTGTGGATAACGGTTCTACCCAGCGTAGGAGAGGTCTCGAACCTTCGTATCGACTCGGGTCCAGCTCGACCCGGTCAGCTGATAGGTATCCGTGCCGGTCTGAGCGTAGATGGATTCCTTACCGTTGCCCGCAGAAATATTCTGAATATCGGAGAGGCCGTTGACGTCCTGTGTATCCCCCGCGAGAGAAACCACCTGGACGCTGCCGTCCTGTTCGTTGGCCACCACCACCTGGCTGTCCGAGATCCAGGCGGCTTGCGTGACGTTTCGGGTCGCACCCACCTGGAGAGGCTCACCCAAGCTTCGGGGCGTACCGTCATTATCGCGGTTTATGCCAGAGACCCATACCCTCGAGCCATTGCCTTCCTTCGTGACGACGAGCGCACGAGTTCCGTCGCGTGAAATCTGCAGCGAACGGATATTTTGTCCCTTGAGCCAATCCGCAGTGACCGTTTCGGGAGCGTCGTTCGAGCCCTGGGCGTTGAGGGCCAATACGCTACCGTCTTGGCCGCCACCCCAGACCCAGCTCCTGGGGTCGAAGCTTGGTTTCGAAATATTCTCCGGAAGGTCCACGTCCTTCGCCTCGCCACCGGTGCTTCGAATCGCCAGGTGGCTTCCGTCGTCGTCGGTGTACGCATAGGTTTGGCGTTTCGTGTCCATGGCAGGATGAGATGGATGAACGGTCGCCGGTGCCAATCCCGCAACCTTGCGAGATTGTCCATCGGAATAGGTCACCAAGTCTCCATCCAGGACGCCGACCTGAGGATTCGGTACCTGCGGGTCAATGGCGGCTTCCTCGTAATCGGCCAACTTTCCGGTTTCCACGGATTTGTCGTCAACCGACAATTGCACGGAGTTTGCCGAATGTCCTGACTTGAGGGTCTGTTCCAATTGAGTGTGGATTCGTTCCAACGTCAGCTGATCCGCATTGGCCACGCCTGTTCCCGTTAGACCGACTTCAGCGGAAGAATCGCTGATCGGGACCGACTGACGAACCAAGTTGGTACCACCAGGAATGGCGCTTGAAACGGACCCCTCCAAATACGGCGCAGGACCCCGAAGCAGGACACGAACAATCGACGTCGCGACGGTCGACCGGTTAGCGAACCACCGGATATCCGGTACCGCGTAGGTAAAGGTGGGATCGTAGAAATACAGAGTGAACGAATGAAAGAGTTGCTCGAATTCTGACCTAGAGAGCATGGTTCCATTGGGAATCGCAGAGATCCGCCATTGGCCATTGACCTGCTCGAACTTCGCCGTCACGGTTTGCGAGTCGGCCTTACGGAACGACGTCGCGATGCCTCGATCGTCAATTGACGTCGTGACACTCAACCCTGCCGTATATTCGTCAGAGCTCTTTCCAGAATCGACATTGACGTTGTCTTGATAGACCAACGTCCGGTCCTCAGGCTTCCAACTGCTCGCTAGATCGGTGGTCAGATATTGCCGCGCGACGGCGTAGTCATTTTCCACGCCCGTTCCAGCGTTGATAAAGCCCTCCAGGATGTCGGAAGGCGAGGCACCCTCGCTTGGGCCCGAAGGAGAATATGCCGGGGATGACTTCGTCGCGGACTCGGTCGGCTCGTTGTAGTGATACACGGGACCGCTCGTGGGGATTTTTCCGCACCCTGCAACCAACAATCCGATGACGCCAACCCAAGCTGCGGTGCGAACCACGCGGGCACGGGCACCGACGTGGCCTGTGTGTTTTCCTTTGTACGTCATCACGAATCCTCTTCCGAGCGGGGTGCTTGTCGCTGGTTCGGTTGTTCCTCGTGCGGTTCCGTCGAACCGGGCCAGTCGTCAGACCCCGGCGCGGAACCGGTATTGTCGGGAAGCTCTTGATCTGTCGATAACGCATCATCTTCGGAGATAGTGGACGCGACCGTCATATCGGCATTCGTGCTGTCTGCGTCTTCCGGAAGCTCTGTATCCGTTCCTGTGGCGACGGCGGGAATAGACGAGGGCGTATCGGGAACGCCCTCGGGCGGAAGGCCCAGAGGCGAATCCCCCGACGGGCGCCCCTGATCCAGCGGAAGGGTCAAGCGGAAGCAGGCGCCTTGCCCAGGCTCGCCCCATGCTTCGAGTCGTCCTTGGTGTAAGCGCGTATCTTCCGCGGCGATAGACAGGCCCAAACCCGTTCCCCCCCAGGGTGCGCTTGCGGGAAGGGTCCGCACGCCAGAACCGATTGAATACTTCGCGGGTCTGTTCCATGGTCATGCCAACTCCGTGGTCTCGTACAGCTACCGCCGCATCAATACCGTTGGAGGCCAAGTAAACGTCGATGGGACGACCCTCAGAGTGCTCGATGGCGTTGACCAAAAGGTTCCTCACGACACGTTCGATGCGGCGAGAATCCATCTGAACGGGGCATCGTTCCTCAAGGCCATGAAACCTGACCTCGAGACGTTGCTTGTCCAGATGAGGACGAACGGATTCGACGGTGTCTTCGACAAGATCGCCGAGATCCGCGGTCCCGACGTCCAAGGTGGCCGATCCGGCATCGAAACGGGATATCTCCAAGAGGTCAGCCAGGAGGGATTCGAAGCGATCGACTTGGTGGTACAGCAACTCGGTCGAACGTTGGAACGAGACGTCCAGGTTCTCCCGGCCGCTATACAGCAGCTCCGCGGCCATCTTGACGGTTGTCAATGGCGTCCGAAGCTCATGCGAAACATCCGAGACAAATCTCTGCTGCATTTTCGACAAAGTTTCCAGCTGGACGATTTGTTCCTGGATATTGTCGGCCATGTGGTTGAAGGAGGTCCCCAACACCGCGGCCTCATTCTCGCCGCGAACGGCAACGCGTTCACCGAGATGACCGCGGGATAGACGCTCCGCGGACCTCGCTGTCTGGGAAATCGGCCGAATTACGGATCGTGTGACCCACCAGACAATGGTGGCGACGAATACCAACAGGATCGCAAAGCCCGCGACAATGACCAGCTGAATGTAATTCAGTGTCGCCTGCGACGACGAAAAATCGTAGACAAGGTACAGCGCGTAATCGTTGCCTTGATTGAGGTGAACTTTCGTGCCGACAAAGATCACCGGGACCTCAGGCCCATTACCGTTGGAGCGCACCTGAGATGACTGCCAGAACACGCCGTCTTCGGAGGCGACCTGATCCTGCAGCTGCTTCGGCACGGAAGACGAGGTCATCCAATCGTTTTGACTGATCGGTCCGACGTATCCCTGACCGTGTTTGTAATCGACGGGGATGAGGATCCATTGCCTCTTGGCGTCAGCACCGTGGTTCTCCAAGATCGTAAGCGTCTCGCGCATGAGCGACTGAACCTCGGTCTGATCCGAAGCCACGGCATTATCGAAGATCTTCTGGACATCCGAAAATCCGCTCGAGGATTCCTCTAACGCCTGTTCTTGCCTCTCTTTGAACAGGCTGTTGGCGATCTGACTCGAGAGAAAATTGCCGGCGAAAATGAAGGCGACCAAAGACAGCGACGTCGCGACGATGATCGCGGAGAATTGCAGAGACTCCCGCCATCGTCGGCGAATGTCTCGGAAAATCGCGGGGACGATTCCAAGAATCCTCCGCCCCCTGCCTTCAGGTGTGTGCCGTGCCATAGAAACCTAGCGACGCACTTGGCTCGCGTTGGCCTTGTACCCCACGCCGCGCACGGTTTGAATGAGATCCGGCTTTTCGGGGTCTTTTTCAATCTTGGCTCGAAGCCGCTGCACGTGCACGTTGACCAGCCGACGGTCCGCATCCGAGTCGTAGCCCCAAATTCGATCCAAGAGGAGATCCCTGGAGAGCACCTGCCCCGGCTCCTGCGCGAGATTCACCAGCAAGTCGTACTCCAACGGCGTCAACCGAACGGTGGCCTCGCCGCGAGTCACGGCCCGACCGGCGAGATCGATGCTGAGGTCGCCGATCTCGATACGTTCCGCCGAACGTGACTCACCCGTGCGTAGGCGGGTACGGATGCGGGCCAAAAGTTCCGCAGGCTTGAAGGGCTTCGCGATGTAGTCATCCGCACCGGCTTCCAAACCACGGACGACGTCTTCGGTATCAGACTTGGCAGTGAGCATGATGACGGGAACGTCGGATACTTCGCGAATTCGTTCACACACGTCGATTCCGCTCATGCCGGGCAGCATCAAGTCGAGAAGGATGAGGTCAGGATCGTAGCTTTCGAAGGCGCTGACGGCGCGGTCCCCCGCGTCACAGAAAGTGGGCTCATAGCCCTCATTGGACAGGACGATGCCGACCATTTCCGACAGGGCTTCGTCGTCGTCCACTACAAGAATTCGCGCCTTCACTCGCGCTCCTTTCAAATCTTCGGACGACGTCGTCTGGCCACACACTCGTCCGATCTGGAGGATGCTTTCCCGCCCAACATTACGCGAGACCGTGACGCATTTCCGCCCCGTCCACCGTGTGGAGGGGATCCGCGCCCATCAAGGGAATTGTGGAGTCACTCGAGGGAAAGGTCGGTGATTCCTTCCGCGACCTCGGCAATACGGCTCAGCACCGTGACCGCTTGAGCTGGCGAAACGGAATTCAAGCTCTCGCGCTCCTCAATACGCATATGGCCGATCTCCGCACTTCCCAAACCAAGATCCCGCCACGTCGACCACAGAGACTTCACGGTTTCGACCGTAGTTTCTCGGAGCCCGATAGGGACGATTCCCAGCCAGACGTCCTGACCGCGGTCGACCGCACCAGCAATGGCTTCCCATTCTCCGGCGCCCCGCCCGACGGGACGGCTGGTCACGGCATCGAAGCTTCGTCCAAAATCTACGTCCGGTACCGCTCCCCCGATATCCAGAACGGCTCCAACGCCGACGTCCTGCGTGCAACGAGCCACGGCAGCGAGCGCATCTCGAGCTTCGGCTCGGGGAATGGCCCGCAACGTTCGATAGCCACTTGATGTGGGAACCTTCCCCTCGAGCGCATCCCGCATTCGGGGCTCGCACCAGCGAATCGTCAAGTCTTCGCCATCGACGGCCGTCCTCAGGGAAGCGACGATATCGGCAATGCCTTCCGAAAGGGACGCAGTAATGTCTCGACGGGCTCCATGGTCGCTTATCGACGATTCACCGTTCGCAAGCTTGAGCTCGGTCGCCAAGGTGATGGGGCCGGTCAACGACAGGACGGTGTGGCCTCGGTGCCCTCGGCCGGCTGCCCCTATGGCGTCGGCCATGACGTTGATGTCGCTCCGCATGGCGGATTCGGCCGCTACGGATTCACGGCTGGGAGTTTCACGCACTCGCCACCCGAACGGCTGGCCGTCTGCCGACAGGTCGGCCATGACGGAAATCGTTCTGGCCGTTCGGGTCGCGGCGAATCCGCGCTCTTCGAGGGTCGGAAAGGGCGTGAGATGAGGAGCCCCAAGTTCACCGCGTGCCGCTTGAAAAGCTTCCGGAAAGTCGGTTCCGGAAAAGTACCCAGCAGAGACGCCCAACGCACCTGAATGGTGCGACGAGTGGTGTTGGTTCATGCGTCGAGACCAGACTCGTCCGGAACCCGCGACTGCCGGTGGTCCTCCGCAATTCGTTCGTGGTGACGAATGACCTCGCTAATGATGAAGTTGAGAAATTTTTCCGCAAATTCCGGATCGAGGTGAGCTTCCTCGGCCAACTTTCGAAGGCGGTCAATCTGTGTGGCTTCGCGGTCGGGGTCGCCCGCGGGCAGGTGGTACTTGGCCTTCAGGTGGCCGACCCTCTGCGTCGCTTTGAAGCGTTCCGCCAGCACATGAACGAGAGCCGCGTCGATATTGTCGATCGTGCTCCGGATTCGATAGAGGTCTTCCAATACTTCGGGACTAACGCCGTCGCTGAGAGGTTCTCGATCTTCGTCGGGTGTGTGCTGTTCGGAAGGTGACATCATGGCATGTCATTCTACGGATTGACTGGCCGTGGACACACTCGGACCCAGTGGACGACATTCTCCGCTCACTTAGCCGAGGGCTGAGAGATTAGCTCACGACGTCGGGGCGGGACAGCGAATACGCACGGTTGATGGTGGCCTGCCCCAAGACGCGAGTTCCTTGGTAGAGCACGACCGTCTGGCCGGGCGCCACACCCTTGAGCGGTTCCCCCAGACGAATCACGATTTCCCGCGCGGTCTCGCCGTCGACCTCGCCGATGTTCACGTGAGCGGTGGCTGGCACGGGATCTGCATGGGCTCGCACCTGAGCCATGACGTCGAAAGACGCAGACGAATCCCCCAATCCGGGACCGGAGGCGTCAAATGCCTGGATTTCGGAGATGGGAAGACCGGCCCAGCTCTCCCGTATGCCTCGTATTTCGTCGACCGCCAGCATTTCCTTGGGGCCAACGACTACTTCATTGGTCTTGGGGCGGATTTCGAGCACGAAGCGAGGCTTGCCGTCAGCTGCCGGACGACCAATCGAGAGACCCTTCCGCTGGCCGACGGTGAAAGCACGTGCGCCGCGGTGCGTGCCTAAAACTTCCCCCGAGGTGTCTTTGATGTCCCCTTCTTCAAGATCAATGCGTTCTTCAAGCCACCCACGGGTGTTGCCGTCGGGGATGAAGCAGATGTCGTGAGAATCGGGTTTCTTCGCGACGGAGAACCCTCGTTCCTCGGCCTCGGCGCGGACCTCCGCTTTAGTGGGTGTCTCGGCGAGCGGAAACATGGAGTGCTTGAGCTGTTCATGGGTCAGAACGCCCAAAACGTAGGACTGATCTTTCGCCCAATCGGCGGCGCGGTGAAGCTCGCGGTTTCCCTCGGCGTCCTCGATGACCTTGGCGTAGTGCCCCGTGCACACGGCATCAAAACCTAAAGCGACCGCCTTTTCCAGAAGGGCGGCAAATTTGATCTTTTCGTTGCACCGCATGCAGGGATTAGGGGTCCGCCCCTGAGAATATTCATCGATGAAGTTATCGACCACATCTTCTTTGAATCGCTCCGAGAAATCCCACACGTAGAAAGGAATTCCGAGGGCGTCACAGACTCGGCGGGCGTCCATCGAGTCTTCAATGGTGCAGCATCCACGGGAGCCGGTGCGCAAAGTACCGGGCATGCGGGAAAGCGCCAGGTGCACACCGACGACGTCGTGCCCCGCGTCGACCGCGCGCGCCGCCGCAACGGCGGAATCGACGCCGCCGCTCATCGCTGCCAATACCCTCATGTGCCTACTTCCCTAGCGTGGTGTGCGGACCAGACTCGCCACGGTATAACGAATTGAGCTCCCTCGCTATTCCCCGAGTCACCCGTGTGGATTGATCCGTTTCACGCCCACGATCCGGTCGGCGCGTGATCGGCCATGCCTGCCGCGGCGGCTTGACGATACGCTCCAGGTAACGTTTCAACGAGTCGCTCTACGTCTTCTGCCGTGGTGTCGTGGCCAAGGGTGAACCGTTGGGCTCCCCGGGCTTCCATCTCGCTGAGGCCCATGGCAAGCAATACTTCTGATGGTCGAGGGACGCCCGCGTTACACGCGGATCCCGTTGAGGATAGGACGCCGGCCATGTCCAACAAGAACAGCAACGAATCCCCTTCGCATCCGGGAAAGGTGAAGTGTGCATTCCCGGGAAGACGCCGTATCGGCGAGAGGTCGTGGGGACCGCGAAGTACTGCTTCTGGCACGGCTTCCCGCACGCCAGCCACCAACTGATCACGAAGGCCTGCAATGCGCTGCGCCTCACGAGGTATGTGGCGACACACGTGGTCGGCCGCAACGCCGAAACCCACGATCGCGGGTGCGTCGATGGTCCCGGAGCGGACATCTCGTTCTTGCCCGCCCCCGTGGATCACGGCCGTCAGCGGTGCTTGACGAGTAGCGATCAACGCACCGATGCCCATAGGAGCCCCGATCTTGTGGCCTGAGATAGCCATTGAGGTGCACCCCAAGGCATGAAAATCTACGTCAATCGCACCGAAGGCCTGGACCGCATCCGTGTGGAACGGCACCTCATGGTGCCGACAGATTTCCGCAAGCTCCGAGATTGGCTGGATGGTTCCGACCTCGTTGTTGGCCATCATGACAGTCACGAGCGCGACGTCGGATGAATCGGTCAGTAGAGCGGCGAGTTCCTTCGGGTTAACCCGGCCGTCTTCGTCAACGGTGAGCCACTCGAGAATCGCATCTTGCCGCGCCTCCAGCCAGAGGGCGGCGTCTTTGACAGCGTGGTGCTCGATGGGGCTGAGGATGATTCTGCGTCGATGGGGCGCACCTTCCCGTCGTTTCCAGTACATGCCTTTGACCGCAAGGTTGTCCGCCTCTGTGCCGCCGGCCGTGAAGATGACTTCGGCGGGGTCGGCGCCCACCGCTCGGGCGATGTTTTCCCGCGCGGTCTCGACCGCCATACGAGCTCGTCGCCCGGAGGCATGGAGCGACGACGGATTCCCTCCGTCGCGCATTTGCTGAACCATGGCCTCCAACGCGACGTCGAGAACCGGCGCCGTCGCGGCATGGTCGAGGTAAATGCCTTTCATGGGGTTCCTGGCCTCTCGAGTGGTCGTGACGCATTCGCCCCGGTCCGCACATAGACCGAGGTGATGGCCATAAGTCTAATCTTGGGGCCCAAATTGCGAAGAACCCTTGGCAATAACGGGGCTAGAATGGGCCGTCGTGTTCAACATCCTTTTCTACACGCCCGAAATTCCCGGAAATACGGGTAACGCCATTCGGCTCGCGGCCGTCACTGGAGCGCATCTTCACCTGGTGGAACCACTAGGTTTCTCCTTCGAAGACGCGCATCTTCGCCGCGCGGGATTGGACTACCACGACCTCGCGGTCATGACGGTGCATCCTTCCTTCGACGCGGCGACCCAAGCTCTCGGGGATTCCCGATTGATCGCTTTTAGCACCACTGGGACACGTAATTTCGGCGAAGTCGACTATAAACCTGGGGACACCCTCGTTTTCGGCCCGGAATCCGTGGGGCTGCCGGACGAAATACAACACGACGATCGCATTGACGAACTGGTCCGCATTCCGATGCTTCCGGGCCGACGTTCGCTCAACCTCGCCAATTCCGCCTCCATCGCCGTCTATGAGGCTTGGCGCCAAAACGACTTTGGCGGCGTGCTGTAAAGAAAGTCCACCGAGAGATGACTTGGGGCGTGGTCCACATCGAGTGCACCACGCCCCACATCATTGTCGAGACTATTTGCTGGACGCGCTAGCGGCGTCTCCCAAGGTGACCTTGGCATCGGTCGAATTGCCACCACGCGTATAGGTCACGTCGACCTCCTGGTTTGCCGCGGCCTCGCGAACCGCCGCCGTCAATGACTCGGCATCGGAAATTGCATGGCCATTGAGCTTGGTGACGACGTCCCCACTCTTCAGGCCAGCCTTGGCAGCGGGAGAACCGGAGGAGACATCCTTGATCACGGCGCCGTTCGTAAAGGCGCTATCGGAAGAGTTCGAGCCACCAGCTGGGCTCGACGAAACGGTAGCGCCGAGGAGTCCGTGGGAAGCCGAACCGTTGTCGATAATTTCCTGACCAATGCGCTTGGCGTAATTGATCGGGATGGAAAATCCGACGCCGATATTGCCTGAAGTGCTTGAGCTGGAATCGCTTTGTCCGCCCGCCGAAGCGATGGCCACATTAATTCCGATGACCTCACCCTTGGAATTCACGAGGGCACCGCCAGAATTTCCGGGGTTAATGGCGGCATCGGTCTGCAGCACATTCAGTGCGATGGACTTCTTGGACTGGCTATTTTGAGTCCCGCCATTCTTGTCCGGGAACTCAAATTGGAAGGGCGATGACCCGCCTTGGCCCGAGTCGGACGATCCTCCGTCGTCCGGAGCGGCCGAAGACGCGACGGAAATGGTGCGGTTCAGATTCGAGACGATTCCATCCGTAACCGTGCCATCAAGGCCCAACGGAGCCCCGATTGCGACCGCGATATCACCGACGTTCAGCGAGCTCGAGTCCGCCATGGTGGCAGGGGTCAGGCTCAGACCGCTCGGATCCACCTTGATGACCGCGAGGTCCGACGTCGGGTCGGTACCCACCACCTTGGCGTCTTTAACGGCGCCGTTGGCTAGTTTGACCTGGATGCTCGAGTTGCTGCTTGTACCGTCCAGGGTGACCACGTGCGTATTGGTCAGGATGTGTCCCTGGTCGTCCAAGACGACGCCAGATCCGGAACCGCTCTGCTGGCCTCCGGTCACGGAGATGGTGGCGACGGAAGGCGATGCCTTTTGGGCCGCTGCGGTCACCGCGTTAACCGAGTCTTTGTTATTGACGATCGTCGTCTCCGGTCCGGCCGCTGCTGCGGTCGAGCCGCCGCCGTCGTTCAGGAGCGCGCCGGCTCCAACAGCGACGCCGCCGCCCAAGAGGGCCGCCAAGAACATGCCACCGATCAAGGTTCCTGTGCCAAAGCGGTGGCCACGCCGTGCTGACCCCTCAGGCGCATATGGGTTACCCGATCCCTGCCCACAGGCTGGTGCCTGGCCGTAATCCGGGCCCTGTCCGGCTTGGCCGTAATTCGCGTACTGATAGCCCGACCCATCAGAAGCGGCACCGTATCCTGATGGGTCCGAGGCGTAACCGTAAGAGCCATCGGTTCCATACTGCGGAAGGGGTTCGGTGTGCTGTCCGTTCGGGGACGACTGCGCGTGCGGGTACGGTTCGGTGAAATCTTCGTGGCCATCGTGCGGATTCGGCTCGTAACCCCCAGCGGACCCTGATCCGCTCGCTCTTTCAGGGCCCCCTTCCATAGAATTGCGCCGGTTATCCTCGGGGTTTTGAGACATGTCTCGCCTTTCATCTCACGGGCCGTGCCGCATGTCCTGACGCGGCAGAATTCCATCTCACATGATCTGGTTCTGGGTCCACTATGTCGGATGGGACTGTGGGGGCGTTGTACGATTTCTGGAAATTTCCTGGAGCCATCTGGACCGTCCAGGACCGCGGTTCTGCGCACCGAGGTTCAGGGGAAAACTCAGGTATCCCCAGGATTCTGGCTCTAGACTGGTCTCCAAGAGTTATCCACGGAGCAATCGAGGTCCGAGCATGCCAACCTCTCGTCAACACGGACGCACCGTTGTGCTGGGCGCGCTGCTGGCTTGCGGCGCGGCCGCTCTCACTCCGTCAGCTTGGGCGGCCCAACCCGCTACTGCCTCAGCTGTGCCCGTCGCGGCATCCGGCTCAGGGTTCATCACGGGACTTGGCCTCCTGCTCCTCGTCGTCATCGTGGTGGCCGTCGGATGGTGGTTTTTTCTCGGCCGCGCCCAGCGAAGCCGTCAAAGGGAGCGATTTTCCCAGACCGCGACAAAATATTCATCGGCAGGTTCCGCCCCGTCCGCTTCCATCGCAGACCTTCGGTCTCAGGCGGGGAGCCTCCTCATCAGTACGGATGACGTGATTACCCATGCCGAGCAGGAACTCGCTTTCGCCCAGGCACAGTTCGGTGAAGATCAAATCCGTCCGTTTCACGTTGCCATCGGGGAAGCGAAGGCCCACATGCGCCGAAGCTTCCAATTGCAGAATCAATTAGACGATGACATTCCCGATACTGAAGAGGACCAGCGATCCTGGTTGAATGAGATTATTGCCGGTTGCCGTTCCGCCCAAGAATCTCTCAAGCATCACGAGGACAATTTCTCCTCACTTCGACAATTGGAACGCCGAGCCCCCGAGGCCTTAGAGAGTCTGCGGCAGGCCGTCGACGACGTGCGCGGGTCTCTCCCCGAGGCACGCGAAAACTACGCCTCCCTGAACCAAGATTTCGCCCCCACAGCAATCGAGTCCGTGTCAGACAATCCGAACGAAGCCGAAGACCGGCTCGAATTTGCCGGGCATATGGCAGACCAGGCCGCCGATTTGTTGCACGCCCGTGAATCTTCAGAGGCCGTGGTGAAAATCCGCTCTGGCGAGGAAGCCGTTGGCCAAGCCCGCGAGCTGATTGCGGCCATCCTGCATGCGCGAGAAGACCTCGAACGAGCAGACAGGGCTTTGGCTGAAGCCACAGCGCAGACCAAGACCGACCTTGCGGAAACGTCGTCCCTGCTAGAACGCGGAACCTTTGCCGATCTCGCAGGCAGTTCCGCAAGCGTCGCTTCCGTCGTTGAGGAGATAGAGAAAGCCCGGAGCCTCGGTCCGATCGATCCCCTAGAACTCTCACGTCGACTTGCCGAATCTCGCCAGGAGCTGGACAAGGGATTAGAGAGTATCCGCAGTCAGAACGAACGTGATCGCGCAGCCAGAGAGACTCTTGCCCATACGATGCTGTCGGCACAGGCTAGGTTGACCTCGGCGGCCGACTACGTACGGGTCAGACGAGGCGGAATTCAATCTGAGGCCCGCACTCGTTTACACGAAGCCGAACGTCACCTGGATGAAGCGGAAGCGTTAAGAACCTCCGATCCGAGCGGCGCTCTCAATCATGCGAACCAATCCATCCGACTCGCCGAGGACGCACAAAGAATCGCTCTCGGTGACGTCCAAAATTTTTCCCGTGACAGCTACGCTCACCACGGTGGCTATGGCTCGGCGGCTTTGGGTGGCATTTTCTTAGGCCTGCCCGGTCAGCGAGCCTTCCCGGGTAACCCGAACAACTCGGCCGGCTTCGGAGGCGCCACGCCTCCAGGCTTCGGAGGAGGTATCACCGGCCAAGGTTTCTAACCGCACCTCCCGCTCCCGATTTAACCCTTATTTTTCCGTCTCACCCTGTGAATCAAGGTGGCCCCAGAACGGGCCACAGAAATGAGGACAGCAATGGTCAAACAATCGATTTTCGGACGCATCGCCCAGCTGGCCAAGGCCAATATCAATGCCTTGATCGACTCCGCAGAAGATCCGCAGAAAATGCTCGATCAGATGGTGCGTGATTACAAGAACAACATTGTCGAAGCCGAGCAGGCCGTGGCGCAGACGATCGGCAACTTGCGCATGCTGGAGCAGGACCACGCGGAAGACCTCAAAGAAGCCGAAGAATGGGGCCAGAAAGCTTTGGCTGCCTCTCAAACGGGAGACCGATACCGTGCCGAGGGCGACACCGCCAACGCCGATAAATTCGACAACCTCGCTAAAGTTGCTCTTCAACGGCAAATGAGCTCTGAGAAAGAGGCACAAGACGCCGAGCCGCAAATTGCGGCCCAAACCCAGACGGTCGAAAAGCTCAAAGACGGCCTCAATAAGATGCGGTCGAAGCTCGACGACCTTTCTCGGAAGCGCGATGAGCTGAACGCACGACAGAAGACAGTTCAAGCGCAGAGCCAGGTCAACGACTCTCTCAAAGCCTTCGACCTCATGGATGCGACCAGCGAGGTCAGCCGATTCGAGGAGAAGGTTCGTCGCGAAGAAGCAAGGGTCCGGGGACAGGAAGAGCTGGCCGCGTCATCCCTTGATGCCCAATTCGAGTCCCTCGAAAATCTCTCGGAGCAGTCCGAGGTCGAGAATCGCTTGGCGGCCCTCAAACAGAAAAACAACGGCTAAGCGGCTATCGCGCCGGCCATGGAATGCCGGCGTTCGCCCTCATGTCACGGCGGGCGCCGGCAACACATCACTGAGAGAAGCAGGAGACACTACATGTTGGATGAACCCCTTGACCTCGAGGCGTACGACGGGGTTTGCAGTCTCTTTTCGGCGCTTTCGTCTCCTGCACGAGCGGCAACCATTCACCTGCTGAGTGAGGGTGAAAAGACGGTCGGAGAACTTGTCGATTGTTTGGAAATCTCTCAACCGTTGATGTCGCAGCACCTGAAAATTTTGCGGAACTCGAGGTTGGTCCGCTCGCGTCGAGCTGGCCGTTCCATCTATTACAGCTTGGCCGACGATCACGTCGCACACGTCTTTTTGGATGCTTGGAATCACAGCCGACACCCCGAAACCGCGGAAACCAACCCGGAATCCGCGCGCTAGAAGCCCACGTCTCACAAAAGATTCCGCGGACTTCCCGGACATAGCAAAAGCCCCTGGCCTGCAATCATGCAAGCCAGGGGCTTTATTCGTTGCGGGGGCAAGATTTGAACTTGCGACCTCCGGGTTATGAGCCCGGCGAGCTACCGAACTGCTCCACCCCGCGGCGACCTGTTCTACTATACGCACCGCAGAAGGGCTCCGCAAACGCAGAAGGCCATTTGTGCCTGACATCACCACAACTACCCGCTTGGGCGGGCGTTCGCCCCGACCGGGCTGGCCTTAGCCCCTCCCCTGCGCCCGACAGTTCGGGCGGCGAACCGTCAGGCGCAGAGGCCCCACTCTGTGGCCAACGAGAGCCCTACTCCTTCGATGAGGCACTGGGGCTCGGCGAGGCACTGGCGCTGGCACCTTCGGCCTTGATCGCTTCGTCCAGAGCCTTGTTGAGACGATCCTGCGCCTGTCCGTAGGCGGACCAGTCGCCGTCCTTCATGGCCTTTGACGAATCTTGCATCGCCTTGTTGGCGTCTTCCAGGGCCTTCTTCAGATCCGGCGACTTATCACCGGAGGAGCTCTGGCCTCCTTGGTCCGACTTGCCGGAGTCAGCCTGCGATGCGTCCACACCGGCATCCTTGCTGGTTTGCGCTCCCGAGTTCCCGTCGAAGAGCTCATTCAGAGCTTCATCGAGGGTCGGTGCAAACCCAACCTTCTCACCGAATCCAACCAGGACACGGCGAAGAGTGGGATACGAGGCGTCACCACTGGACTGCACGTAGACCGGCTGGACGTAGAGTATGCCTCCGCCGACGGGAAGGGTCAGCAGGTTACCGTTGACGACTCGAGAGGCACCCTGCCGAAGCAGGTTCAATTCCGTCGACACGTTGGTATCGGAATCGAAGAGGTTTTGTGCTTGTCCAGGGCCGGGCACCACGGAATTTCGGGGAAGTTCCAGCAGGTTCATCTTGCCGTACTCGGGATCCTTGACGCCGTCCTTGCCCGTGCCCGCGTCACCGTTGGCCGAAACGAATCCGTACATGACGTTTCGGGTATTCGAATCGGACTGCTGCGGGATAAATGAACTGGTCAAGGAGAAGCGGGTGCGCTTGTCTCCCGGCATCTGCAAGGACATGTAATACGGCGGCAGGTCCGTGGCTTTGTCCTGTGTCGGATCCTTCGGCGTCTGCCAGACGTCGTCGTTCGCGTAGAAGCTATTCGCGTCCGTGACGTGATAGCGGTTCAGCAATTCACGCTGCACCTTGAAGAAATCCTCCGGATAACGCACGTGATCCATGAGGTCTGCGCTCATCTCGGAGTACGGCTTGACCGTAGTGGGAAAGACCTTCTGCCACGCCTTCAACACGGGATCCTTGTCATCCCACGCGTAGAGATCCACGGAGCCATCGTAGGCATTCACGGTTGCCTTGACCGAGTTCCGGATGTAATTGACCTTCTCGTTGGGAAGAGCCTTCGATCCCCCGGCTTGGGTCTGAGAATCCTGGGTCGCGTCGCCCAGAGAGGTCGGTGTCGAATATGGGTAGTTGCTCGACGTCGTGTAGGCATCCACCATCCATACGACCTTGTTATCCACGATGGCGGGATACGGGTTTCCGTCCACCTTGAGGTAGGGAGCTACCTTTTTGACGCGATCCGCGGGGTCCCGATTGTAAAGAATCTGTGAGTCGGGCCGGACGGCGTTGGAAAGCAGAAGGTCGGAGGACTGGTATTTAATGGCGTAGGCCAGGCGGTTGAACCAATTGCCGATCTTCGGTCCGCCCTCGCCCGTATAGGTGTACTTGGCGTCACCAGCGCCCTTGTCATCTGTGGTCTGGGGACGGTCCAGCTCGAGGTCATCATCTCCGTCAGATCCGCCAACAATCGAATAATTCGGTGAGGACTGGCCAAAGTAGATCCGAGGCTCGTAGTCCTGCGAAATCACGCCCTTGGCAGAGATGCCTTCCTGCATGAACTTGGGCTTGCCGTCTGCTTCCACCTGATTGCCGTACGCCGCCACGACACCATAACCATGCGTATAGACGACGTGCTGGTTATACCAGCCCTCATTCTGGTCCGGATTTAGCTCGCGAGCAGAAATCACGGTGTCCTGGTTCTTGCCGTCGACGTTATAACGGTCCACGGAAAGCGACTTGCCGAACTGATAGTACGGCCGGAATTGTTGCAGCTGGGCAAAGGAATTGGAGACGACGTTCGGATCGAGCAAGCGAATATTCGACACCGTCGAGGAGTCGCCGTCGAGAGCCCCGCGGCCCGTTTCCACGGTAGCGTCGTAATTTTGAGCCTGGATATCGCTCAGCCCATAGGCGCTTCGAGTCATATCGATATTGCGTTGGATGTATTCCTTCTCCATGGCCTGCTCCGTGGGAGTGACCTGGAAACGCTGTACGGCCCAGGGATAGAGCCCGCCGGCCACGAGTGAAACCACCAACAACATTGCGGTTCCGATGAGGGGCAACCGCCACCGTCCCGCAAAGGCCGAATAGATGAAGAGGATGGCCACGATGAAGGCAGCCACCGCCAGAATTGCATTGGTCGGCATGACCGCGTTGATATCTGTGTACAACGCGCCCGTCCAGGACCCTTTATTCGACAGCAAGGTCGAGTATCGGCCCAACCAGAAATTGCCCGCCAAAACCACCAACAAGAGTGCCGCAAGAATACCGAGCTGAACTTTAACGGCTTTGGTGGTCCCCAAGCCTCTCTCGTGAACGACGATCCCACCGTAAAGATAGTGAGTCACCAAAGCCGCGATGCCGGCCAGTACGAGGACCGTGATCGCATATCCGGCGATCAGCCGGAGGAATGGGAGGGTAAACATGAAGAAGGAAAGATCAAACCCGAACTGGGGGTCGGTCTGCCCAAAAGGCTCCCGAGCGAAGAACAAGGCGATCGTGTCCCACTGCGCCAATAAGGTCAGCCCGCCAAAGAGGCCCACAACGATCGGAATCGCGATCATCAACACCTTGCGCATGGGCTCGAGGGCCTGTTGATACCGTTCCATGTTCTGGTTGAAGACGGCTTGAAGGTCTCGCATGGGGTCGGATCCCGGACCGTTGTGCTGCCCCTCAGCGGATTTGGGGCGTTGTTTCACGGGGCGCTCGGCGGGACGATGCTTCCACGCGAACCGAAGGCTCCCCCACATGACGAGGGCCATAAGGAGGAATCCCGCGAGGAATGAGCCGATCTTGATGAGGTTCTCCCGAAGGAAAACCCCGACGTAACCGAGCTGGTTAAACCAGAGAACCTCGGTATAGACCTGGGAGACGTACACGAAGGCAATCACCAGGGCGACGACGATGATGAACGTCGTCAACAGGGGGCGGCCACGCTTCTTCGGACGCGAGCCCGACGACGAAGTGGATGAATGGGGAGACGTTGGTCCTGTGGCCACGGGATTCCTCAACTAGCAGTGCGAAATAAAGACGAGGAGAGACTGCCTTGGCGAGTCTCACGTCACGGCGTGATCGATGTCCACCGTTCAATCGCCGTGACCATCTATTTTGCCTGTTTATGGTGTGCAACTCCACTCATGACGGAGCCCAATCTGCCGCCAGCGCAGGTTTCAGCCGGTGCACTGAGGCAGGCTCGACGGGTCCTCGCCCTGCCCGATCGACTCCACCGCATGCACGGAATCTTTCAAATTACTGACCTTGACAACTTTCATCCCGTCGGGAATATGACCAACGACTTCGTCGCAGTTATCCGCAGGTGCCAAGAACACGGTGGCCCCATCGTCCTTAGCACCAATCATCTTTTGCCGGATTCCCCCGATCGGTCCAACCTTTCCGGAAGTATCGATGGTTCCCGTGCCGGCAAAATGATGCCCGCCGGTCATGTCGCCTTTGGTGAGCTCGTCGATGATCCCGAGCGTGAACATCATTCCGGCGCTCGGCCCACCAACTTGCTCCAGGCCATACTTGACCTGGAATGGGAAGGAATAGTCGGTCTTGAGATACAGGCCGAGTCGATATTGTCCGGAGGAAGAATCGCGCTTCGGTTCAACCGTGACCGTCTGCTCTGCACCTCCGCGAGGTTTATACCCAAGTTTCAAGGGCGCACCCTTGCCATCAGCCAGAGTCTTCTTCAGCTGATCGTAATTTTTGAGGGGGGTTCCATTCACGGAGGTCAAGACGTCGCCGTGATCCAGACGGGCCGCGGCATCATCGGTAGCGCCCATCACGGTCAACGTCGTGGTGTAGTCAATTCCCAGATAGCTCGACGCCGCGGCCTGTGCCGACGACTGGGAGTCCGTCATGTCCGAGGTGTTTTGGGAGCTGACCTGCTTTTGCGTCAATTTGGGATCGTAGAGCGCATCGGACGGCAGAGCCGTACGATCGTGGTCGAGCCAGGCACTCAACACGTTCAAGGCACTGGTCGGACCGTTGGGGCCTCCCGAAACGTACACCGTCGTCATGTCCAGATTGCCGCTGGGTCGATACGTCGGCATCCCCGTAATGGAGATCAGCTGCTGACCCTGATGTTCCCCTATGGTGTTGAACGTCGGCCCCGCCGATTCGGTAACGAACCGCGGAGGCAAGAGAGCGCCCGCCGCCACTAACACGAACGTCACGACCCCTGCGACTGCTCCCCATGTGGGACGTCGCGAACGCCGGGTACGGAGGCGAAGGGTCTGGGGTTTGGGCATGCGCTGGCTCTCTGAACTGGACGGTGAACTGCCCCGCCATCTTAACCCACGGTGGTACCTCTTTCCTGACCTTCCCGTGTTCCTTCCGCGCGACGACACGCTGTGCCATCAGCTGAAATTCAGGCCACTCCCTGACGAGACCCCGATTCGTCCTCTTTAATGGACCCAGAGTAAGAATGCCGTGAGGCGAAGGCAGCCTCGCGGCGACCCATCGACCGCGAGGTGTCATGAGCCCCAACGACCCCTACAACAACGGCAGCAACGATGACCACGAGGAAAACCCCTTCGAGGAGCTGTTCCGCAAGCTGTCCTCGGGTCAAAACATCAATCCGGAAGACTTACAGGGCATGGGTGTACCCATGGACCCGGCCATGATGTCGGGCATGTTTTCCCAAATCCAGGCCATGATGTCCGGAATGAATTCCGACGGTTCCGCAAACTGGGATCAGGCCAGGGCCCACGCCCGGCGACTGGCCACCGCAGAGAATGGTGATCCCGCCGTGTCGAGCACGCAGAAATCTGCGGTTAAAGACGCGGCGCAACTCGCTCAGCTCTGGCTCGACCCCGTCATTGACTTCGACCGTGCCGCCATATCCGACGAGGCATGGTCTCGGAGCGAATGGATCGAAAATTGTTTTGACACGTTCCGCGAAATTTCGGAGCCGGTGGCAAATTCGATCACCGAAGCTATGAGCAACGCCCTGACTCAGCAAATGCCGGAAGAGCTGTCCTCGATGCTCGGCCAGGGCGCGTCCATGATCGGCGGCATGAGCGGAATGATGTTTGCCATGCAGTTGGGGCAGGCTGTCGGCGAACTATCTCAGGAAGTCGTGTCCTCAACCGACATCGGCCTGCCGCTCTCTCCAGGGCGCTCCGCCTTATTGCCGGCTAATGTTGCCGACTTCGGCGAGGGCTTGGACCTTCCGGCCCAGGAAGTCATGCTGTTCCTGGCCGTCCGGGAATCCGCGCATATCCGCCTGTTCCGGGCGAACCCGTGGTTGCGAGAGAACATCCTCGAGCTCATCCAGCGCTACTCGCACGGCATTCACGTGGATACCGACCGTATCGAAGACGCGACGCGCGACATGGATCCTTCGAACCCAGAATCATTGCAGGAAGCATTGAGCGGCGACATCTTCAAACCGACTCTGACCGAGGATCAAAAGGTGACCTTGCGTCGCCTGGAAACCCTCCTGGCCCTGGTTGAAGGGTGGGTCGACCACGTGAGCACCGAAGCCACGAAGAATCTTCCAAGCGCTGCGGCTTTGACGGAGACCCTCCGACGTCGGCGCGCAGGGGGCGGCCCGGCGGAGAAGACTTTTGGTTCCCTGATTGGCCTCGAGTTGCGGCCCCGTCGTCTGCGAGAAGCTTCGCAGTTCTGGAAGGGTTACGAGGAGAATCACGGAATCGTCAAGAGGGACGCTCTGTGGGAGGCCCCGGAGAATCTGCCGACCGATGAGGACCTCGATAATCCGGAGAATTTCGGGACCGAACGCGGTCTTTTGAACGCATCCGACGAGGAGATGGACGCCGCCCTGGAGAAGCTCCTGTCTGGCGGATACGATGACCCAGATTCTTCGGCGGAGGACGACTCAGACGGCCAGGGTCCGAACTCTTCCGGGCCGGCCCCGACCTCCTAAGGCGCCGGCGACGTCGTGGCGCCGCATTCACCCGATGTGACCGGTCGGTTCCTCGCCCCGAGGAGTCGACCGGTCATTATTGCTCGGACCGGGCAAAAATCATCCCGTCCAAAAAGCTTTTCGCCCGTTCCACCTCCGGATATTGCGCCTCGAGTCGTTTAAAACGTGCATCGTGAGATGACTCGATCAGGTGACACAATTCATGATGAATCACGTAATCGAGGACGTATTCCGGAACGCCCTGGAGGTGGTGTGAGATTCGGATGGTTCCCGTGGATGGTGTCGTCGAACCCCATCGAGTGTTCTGATTGGTGACCCACCGAATTTCCCGCGGTTTTACCCTACGATTCAGGTGGGCCGCGGCCAGATGCTCCGCGCGCTCGGCGAGATACGCATCGGTGCGGCTTGGGTCATTCTCGGACCGACGCCTATCCTCCATAAGCCTCGGCAGGAGTCGACTCACATACTGTTCCGCCAAGTCCCGCGAGAGCGTACGAGGCGCCAGCAAGACTATATGTTCGCCTTCCCAACGAGCGGCAACCGTTTTCTTCCGGCGTCCTGAACGTCGAATTTCGACGTCGGGTCGCGACGGGTCTGTGGGGAGCCACTCACGCGGTGTTTCGGCAGGCATTCCCCGAAGTTTACCGGCATGACGTCGACGTCGTCGTGGATACTCACGGCCACCTCGCGTTGTCGTCGCGTGCCCCGCCGGGCGGGGTCGGCATCGACAGATTTCCCGATGCACCACACACATTTCTTCCAAGACCGCTCCGAGAAGGAGACTTCGGCGCACGGTAGATCTATGCACACTCATCGGTTGCCTCATGGTCAAGGTCCGCGTCGACCCACCGTGCGTGGTGGCGCGACGTTACGCGCTCGGATGCCAGGACAACGTCTGAGAGTTCCGCAGACGCTCTTTATCGGGCTCCCCGGGCGAATCGCCGACGCCGTCACGTCCTTAGCGGTGAACGGTGAAGGATTGCCCTGGCTGTTGGACCGAAGCGCCGTGAATTCGACCGATCTCTTGGCCGAGAGCTATCGTCCCTTTCACCGCGAGCGCCCCCGGTCCTTGTGCTTGGAGCAGTCGCTCGTTGCGCTCGTGCCGGAGGTCTTATCCAGTTCAGGCGTGCGGCCGGAGGACCGGTATCTCTCGGACCTATGCCGCGACGAGACCGCCAACGATCTGCGTCAGAGACTGCACGGCCTGGTTATGCGGCCCGACGTCGTCGTGTGGACCGCGTGGGCCGGTCAACGGGAAGAGTGGAACGTTCCGGTGGCGCCGGATGTGCGGTGCCTTCAGCTCTATCACGACGCCGCTGCGAGGGTGACGTCGTGGGGCGTCGTTCCGTGGGCCAAACGCCGTTGCGGTGATTGCCTTGAGGCACTCGCCTCCACTGCATCACGACAAGAATTCCTCTCGGTTGAGGAGATCGTGACGCGAATAATCAGTGCTTCCACGCGACAAACTGAGGCACTGAACTATGCGGCTACCGGAGAGCACCCCGTCCTCGACGGCTGCTCGTGCTGGTGGGGCGGCTTCTAACGTTCCCTCCCCTACTTCTTAGTTCGAGGAACGATGTCGTCCACGAATCGCGAGCGCTTTCGGTGGGCTCGGCCGCCCGGCGTTCGAGCCAACGACCAGCTCAAGGAGAGCCGTTCTCGAGCGCGAGTAATTCCGACGTATAAGAGCCGGCGCTCTTCGTCGACTTCGTCTGCCGATTGCGCGAAGCTGATCGGCATGAGGCCTTCGCTGAGGCCACAAAGGAATACCGCATCCCACTCGAGCCCCTTGGCCGAATGGAGGGAAGCTAAGGTCACCCCGTTCATCACCGGTGCGTCCTGGTGAGTGATCCGTCGGGCCAGATCTTCCACGAGCATATCCAGTGTGAAGGGGCCCTCTTCTTCGCCGTGTTCGGCACGGTGTGCCGCCTGAAGTCTGTCCGCCAAGGAAACGAGCGCGGACAAGGACTCCCATTTGGCACGTACCGACCCTGTAGAGGCCGGGGGCTGATCCTTATAGCCCAAGGAGGCGAGGCAGTCTCGCACCACTTTCGGTGCCGGCTCGTCTCCGGCGGCCCGGGCCGCCGAACGGATCTGCAAGATCCCCTGCTTTACCTCAGGACGGTTGAAGAATTTCTCAGTCCCCCTCACCTGATATCCGATCCCTGCGTCCGTCAGAGCTTGCTCAATCGCTTGCGACTGGCCGTTGGTGCGGAAGAGAACCGCGATGTCCGCCGGGGCGACGCCATCCTTGGTGATGAGATCCGAGATGTCTTCGGCAATTCCCGTCGCCTCTTGTTCGTCGTCTGGATATTCAAACCAGTCGGGTTCGGGTCCAGCGGGACGTTGCGCTCGTAGTTCAAGGGGCGGCGCCCATGCTCCGGGTGTTGAATCCCGGCCTGGACGACGCGCGGTCAACAGCTTATTGGCGAGATGTACGACTTGAGGGGTGGAGCGGTAGTCCCTCACCAACGAGATGACTTTTCCGTCAGGATGTTTCCGTGGAAAATCCAAGAGGTGTCGAGAGGTTGCACCTGTGAACGAATAAATGGTCTGAGAAGCATCTCCAACCACGCACAATTCCTCACGCCCTCCCAGCCAGCAGTCCAGGAGTCGCTGCTGGAGGGGCGAGACGTCCTGATATTCGTCGACGACGAAGTGTCGGTATTGTTGCCGCACCGAAGCCGCGACGGCGTCATCTTCTTCTAAGATCGCGACGGTCGCCAAGAGGACGTCTTCAAAATCGATCGCGTTGCGTTCCGTCTTAAGATCTTCGTATCCGCGCATGATTCGGGCCATGCTCGACGGGGTGAATCCACTCGGAAGTTCCCGGCCTCCAAAGTGCTCTTCGGCGGTATCCGGCGTCAGCATGGAGACCTTGGCCCATTCAATGTGGGACGCGAGGTCTCGCACCACGGCGCGATCCGTGGAAAAGCGTAGACGGCTAGCGGCTTCCGAAATGTATTGGGCCTTGCCCGACAGCAGTTGTGGCGGGGTCCCTCCGACCGCTTGGGGCCAGAAGTATTGCAATTGCCGCAATGCCGCCGCGTGAAACGTACGTGTTTGCACCCCGACGGCGCCAAGAGCACGAAGCCGCTGTCGCATCTCATTGGCAGCTCTTGCCGTGAAGGTCAGCGCCAGAACACGTTGGCCAACATAAGCGCCAGAGGCGATTCCGTAGGCGATGCGGTGAGTAATGGCGCGAGTCTTACCGGTTCCCGCACCCGCGAGGACGCACACCGGACCCTGCAGACTTGTGGCCACTTCTCGTTGCTCTGGGTCCAAACCCTCGAGGATCTGATCCGGGTCCGGCGCATTGGCGGACGGCATCGTCATGCCTTCAGTTCTCAGTTTTCGCTTCCTTTCTCGGTCCCGGCTCGTCCCAAGACGGTCTTCTTTGTTGGTAATGACTCGCCAAACCAAGCAGCAATGAGGTGGTGCGCGATGGAGGTTTCGTCCGGGAGAGTCACCTCACCTCGATGTAGCGCCTCCGTGAGCTCGTCCCTGGTGAACCATCGGACCCGTCGGATTTCCGTTCCATCGGCGGCCGCAGTATTCAGACTCGCTGCATGTGCCATGAACCCGACCATGAGCGATCTCGGAAAGGGCCACGGTTGCGACCCCAGGTATTCGGCGTGGTCGATGTCTACCGATGACTCTTCGTAGACTTCTCGACCGATCGCGGCTTCGAGAGACTCTCCCGCTTCGACGAAACCCGCAAAGGTTGAATATCTATCCTCCGGCCAAGCCGCTGAATTCCCCAGAAGCAAACGGTCGACGGATTCTTCGTCTGTGTGAACGACGGCGCAGATCACCGCCGGATCCGTTCGGGGGAAAATTTCCCGTCCCTCAGCATCACACGTTTGCGACCATCCGCCCGGATCTGGGGTCGTCGTTGACCCGCACGCCGGGCAAAAGGCATTGGCGTCATGCCAGTTCATCAAGGCCAAGCCGACGCTCAACCAGGTGCTGTCGTGCCGACTCAAAACGGGAGCGGCTTCGCGTAATCCCAGCCACGATGATTCGCTGTCCTTCTCCGCGTCACCGGCATCCGACGCTTCCGGCCAAGGGTCACCCGCTTGGAGATCTTCCGTTGCATGTCGCGCCGGCCGGGCAAGGAGCAGGTGACATGCGTCGTCGTCCAGTCCAAGATAGGCGACGACGTCGTGGTTCTCGTTGATGGTTCCCCATACCAGCTCAGCGTGATCGGTGGAATCCCACCGAACCCGAGCACGGCCCCCATCAATCAGAAGGACACGCGTCGCCTGATCGCTCAGGGCTGAATCCATGGTGACTCGGCGGGGCGCCTCGTCTCCCATGCGGCGAATCGGATAGGTTCCCAACAGATCTTCACCGAGAGGAGGTATGGGCTGTGTTACTAAACGAGGTGGCACGTGATCAGCTTGCTTCCATGTCTCTCTTGTACTCTGAACAGGTGAAATTAACACCGTTAACGTTAGCCGCTATGGCCTCGGCTGGAGTGCCGGGCCTCTTCCCCGTGGCCGCGTCCCCGTACGAGGAAGACAATCCGGACTATGCGTCCGCTGTGGTCCTCGACTCTGCGCGTCAGCGGTGGATTGTTCGGGCCCCTCAGAATCACGAGGCCAGTGTGCGCCTCGAGTCTGAGCATGTGATTTTGCATTCTTTTTCGCCCGGGCTCCGTGCACGCCTGCCCTTCCAGCTTCCCACCGTGGTTGGTTCAGCCTCGAGCCAAGGGCTTCAAACTTTCGTGTACCCCGAGGTCCCCGGGGAAGTTCTCGATATTGAAGAACTCGCCCGACGGTCCCACGTGGTGACGCCGGAACGAGATCCGCTCTCCACCCAGCTGGGCAAAGTCATTGCGACGATCCATACACTTCCTGCGGAGCTGGTCCAAGAGGCCGACCTGCCCATGTACTCCCATGAGCAATGTCGTAAGCGCATGCTCTCCGAGCTGGACCGTGCCGCCAGCACCCGGAAAGTGCCTTCCGCTCTCCTGCGGCGGTGGGAAGCCTGGCTCGAAGACGAAAACATGTGGCAGTTCCGCCCGACGGTGGTCCATGGTGACCTCTCCGAGGACAACATCGTCTTGGATGGAACGCGGCTTTCCGCGGTTCGAGGTTGGCACGACCTTCACGTGGGCGACCCCGCACTGGATTTCTCATGGTTGATGAGTTGCCCCGACCAAGAATTTGCCGACGCGATCATTGAGGTCTATTCGGTACAGCTTCCGCACGCTCCCGACCGGTATTTATTGCGTCGTGCATACCTTCACGCTGAATTCGCCATAGCTCAGTGGCTGATTCGTGCCACGGAGCAGCGCGATCAGGACACGATCCGGGAAGCCGTCTCGATGTTGGAGGATTTGGAAAGCGACCTTCGTGCCTCGGGTGCCCTGGACTCCCCCACGACGCGCCCGACGACGGATGGAACGAGCACCCACAGCGAGTCGTCGCCCGACAAAACATCGACAAGGTCTGACCGAGGTAACGATCAGCCGACCTCATCGGTGGGAGTGCTCGTGGGGGCCGTCGCTTCGGGCAGCGGGTCCTCAAGGGCTCGGGTCGTCGACACGCCCTCTGAGGAGCCCAGGTCTGTTCCGACCTCGGGTCATTACCGCAATCGCGAGGGACGGTCGTAGTTACTGCTCCGACCCCTTCAATCGATCCAAGATCCTGACCAAGTCGTCTTCCCCGGAGATCTCCGGTGGCACCACCGTTTTCCCGTGTGCCACGTAAAAGAAGGATGCGGAGACGTGATCCAGATCGATGTCGTGAAGCTTGGAAAACCCTAGCCGATACACGGCAAGCTGAACCGACTTGTGCTCCAGCTCGACGCCGTGGGGCACCTTGCCGGTCTTCCAGTCCACGAGTTCCCAGCGGGTTTCTCCCAGCTCGTCGTCGTACCGAAAAACAGCATCGATTCGTCCTCGCACCGTGAACCCGCCGACCGGCGTCTCTAAGGGATACTCCACAGCCCACGGTTGCCTGTCGTGCCACGGGCTTTCCCGGAAGCGTGCCTTCAGCTCTTCGACATCCGAATCGACGGGATCCAGTTCCTCAGATTCGACCTCACCGAGGTCCAACATTCCCGTAGACCCGTAGTGTTCCTCAACCCATTCGTGAAACCTTGTCCCCGATCGAGCCGTTGCTTCTGGACGACGAGGCATGGGGCGTTCCAGCTGTTCCAAGACCCTATCCGGGTCCTGGGACAATCCGACCAGAAGAGAGGCACTCACGTGTTTCGGCACGACCAGTTCGGGCTGCTGCTGCTCTCGCGCCCGGTACATGGCCAGCAAAAGATTGGTTTCTTCCTCCCAGTCTTCCGCCTGTTTCGTATCCTCTGATGTCGCTTCGTCTGGGAGCGCTTTGGCCTCGCCCGTGCCGGTTAGGTGCTCGAGCACGCGATCCGCGGCCCGTTGTACTTCGTCACGCCGTGATGCAACCGGCCCTGGGTCGAGGATGTTCTCTCCGTGGTCGGCGGTCATTGTCAGTGCGTTGAGGTCTTCCTCAGATTCCCACTCGCTGACATACGGCCGTGTTAGCGGGTCCCATGGCCAGAGGGCCGCGAATATTCGGCCGCTCTGAGGGTTAGCGTCCCCGCCTTCTGGCTTCGGCGCCTCGGACAACCATTCGGCGCGAATTCCTGGAGACGCCGGCTCCTCCGTGATCTCTACGAGGAAGCGAGACGTCTCAAAGGGCTTGGCTTTGGCCCGCCCCCACCAGCTCGAGCTCAACATGACGACGTTTCGAGCCCGGGTGACGGCCACATATGCCAAGCGTCTCTCTTCTCCGATCGTCCGCTCGAGATTCTGTTCCGAGAAGGTGAGTCCCGATGTTTCTAGCTCCTGAGTTGAACGTGCTCGAAGGTCCAAGACGGGAAGGTGCTCCGAGTCGCCCCGCAGTTCCCAGGGCAAGGCTCCCGGGTCGGAGTACCAGGCGTCCGCGGTGTGCGATGGAAAGCCGCCTTCGACCATCCCTTGGAGATACACTTCATCCCATTCCAAGCCCTTAGAACCGTGAACGGTCACGATGTTCACCGCCGTGGGATCTGCCACGCCGACGGGCAACGGAAGCCCGCCTTCTTCAGCGATTGCGGCCTCTAGCCACGCCAGAAAGGCGGTAACTCCCGTGGCCGAAGACGTCACCGTATAACGGTGCTCCTGAGTGTCCGGCATGACGAGTTCGTCGCTACCACTCTCTACCCTCGCTTGGGCACTCGCATCGATACTTGCCGCCAGTCGCGGCGCCGTCGAACAGTATTCGGCCACCGCTTCGTAGAAGGCGTCGAGGTTGGCGCGGGCCTCGTGGTGGTCGGCCCCCGGCTTTGAGGTGAGCTCGAGATCGAGCATGGTGACCCGCTCTATGTGGTGCAGGAGAGAAGTGAGGTCTTCTCCGAGAAAACCTCTCAATTCCTCCAACTCTCGGTGGAGGCGACCGAGCCGCTCCCGAGCCTCCGACGAAAGGCTTCGACCTGCGCGGGATGTCCACCCCTCGGCTGGGAGTGTTTCAAGGGCTTCGATCAGGCTCGACCCATCGCTGGCCTCCCGCCCGGCCTTGAGCAGTTCTTCCAACCGCTCCTTGGCTTCCGTGGAAGCGCTTTTGCTGACGTCCGGTCCAGCGAGGTCCTCCTCGCCGTCGACCAAACCTTCGGGTGTGGAGAGGTCTTCCTGTATGCCGAGACGAACGGCACGCTCCCGGCGTCGTGCCAAAAACCTCGCCCAGTCATGGAGTGCCATGGCGTCCTGAGGACCAATGCGCCATCGTGCCCCGGCGAGCAATCGCATCAAGGCATCGGATCGACTTGGGTCTGAGAGTACTCTCAAGATGGCCAGCATGTCGGTGATTTCCGGGGTTTCCACGAGGCCCCCGAGACCCACGACGTGATAGGGGATGCCTTGCCGTTCGCATTCCAACCGAACCGTTTCCATGTGCCGACGGGCGCGGCACAAAACCGCCACTGTAGGAAGGCCCTCCCCCACGCGCACCGCGTCATCACGGTGTTCTTTGATCTTGGAGACGATGGCCTCAGCTTCTGCTTGATCGGTCTCCCATACACCCGCGAGAACCCTGCCGTCTGGTGCATCCGGTCGAGGCCTGAGACGGGGCACCGCAGGACCTTGGGCAGACCGCACCCATTCGGGCCGTTCGGAAAGCGGCTGAGCGATGTCGTTCGCGGCCTCAAGGATCCGGGCCCCGTTGCGCCAGGCAACGGACAAATAGGACGGATCGGGAGTATCTGAGGGAAAATATCGATAAAAATCGAAGAGTTGGCCTTCAGAGGCGCCTCGGAAACCATAGATGGATTGCTTGGGGTCTCCGACGGCCATCACGCTGTGGCCGCCCCCAAAGATGCTGGAAAACAGCACCATTTGCGCGTGCGACGTATCTTGGAATTCGTCCAAGAGAACAACGCGGTACATGTCGCGCTGTTCTTCGCCGAGCTTGTCGACGCCACGCGCCATGGTCGCGGCGTACGCGAGCAAGTCCCCAAAATCCATCACTTGCATGGCCTCTTTGACGCGACGATATCGTTCGGTGAGACGTGCCACGAGCAATTTCTGCTCGAGTTTTTCGACGAGGGTCCCGCGGAGTTTCTCTTCTTTTTTCAGTTGCTTGGGATGAGTGTTCGGCATCTCCCGAAGAACGGTCAGCGATTCCTCACAGTATGCCTCGACTTCTGCCGGGGTCTTGAGATGCTCCGCGCACTCCCCGGAAAGCTTAATGACGGCTTTGACGAGGGTCGATGCCGCGGGGATGGTCGTGGGCAGTTCCCCTTCCCAATGCTCGACAATTTGAGCAGCCAGTTGGAAGCACTGGGATGGGCCGAGTTGCGCCGCGTCCTTTTCTATCCCGATGCGGAGACCGTAGTCAGAAACGATCGATTTTGCGTACGAGTGGTACGTACTGATTGTGGGGTCCAGAGTGGGCTCGTCGGCATCGGCAACGGGTTCGTACAGTCCCGCCTCCCGCAATGCCGCTAATCGGTGGATCATTCGGTGACGTAGCTCGGCCGCCGCCTTCTTGGTAAAGGTCACGCCCAGCACTTCGTCCGGGCGAACGACGCCGTTGACGACGAGCCACACGACGCGATCCACCATGGTTGCGGTTTTCCCAGAGCCGGCACCCGCGATGACCAGTCGCGGTGAGAGATCGGCACTGATGATCTCTGACTGCTCGGGGGTTGGTAGAGGCTGTTGGAGCGCGCGAGCGATATCTTCCGGGCTATAACGCGGTGAACTTGTGAGCATCTGGTCGTTCACGGTTGGGTGACCTGCCTTCCTGCAGAACACAACGGGCAAATTTCGGGGAGCCGACATCCGCGGGAAAAAGGACCCGAGGCGGCGTCGTCGTGACGTGCTTGGAATCGCGAATGCGCAATGAGTTCCGCGCAGCGCTGCACGAGCTCAACGGCCCAGGAATCTTCCGCAACGAGCGGCGCTTGCTCCTGCACGCCGTATCCCTTGGTTCCGGTGCCTAGCTGGACCAAGGCGGCCCCACCCGAAAGGTGTGTCAACGACGCACCTTTCAAGGTCAAGGTCTCCGGTTCCGAGGATGCGTCCGCCATGTGGGGCCCGACTCCGGCGTCGAGAGCCACCTGATATGCCGCCAATTGCGGGTGGCGTTCCAAATCTTTGCGGGATGGAGCAGATTTACCGGTCTTGAGATCGATCACGACAAATCGGCCAAGCTCGTCGACCTCCAGCCGGTCCACACGTCCCGTCAGGATCGCGTCTCGTGCCGGGCCCGGCACGAGAACGCTAAAGGATCCCTCAACGCCCGCAAGCCGTCTACCGAATTTCAGTCGAACGTCGACCGCATACGCGGCAAATTTCTCCAGCATCCGAACGGCCCGTTGATAAAGAATGTCTGTTTCCCACGTATCCGGTAATCCCAGGGTGGCGAATCTCCGGTCGAGTTCCGCGCGTAATTCATGACTTGGTGCCTCCGGAAAATCCTGGGCTATTTCGTGAATGAGCGTTCCCAAGGAACGAGAGCTGTCGGTGGCCGCCTCCGCCCCTGAGGCGCTGACGAACCAATCCAACGGAGACGATGCAATGGATTCGAGTCTCGATGGGGATAGAGTGACCGGTTCATCGGGATTCAAAGCCTCTGCCTGTGACGACAGGGGCAACAGCCCCCACCAATCCCTGGGATGGGCCCCAGATATGGCGGGCTCCCCCGATTCTGTCGATTCCCGCGCGATGCGAGCCAGCTGCCGTGCAGCTTGCTCGGCCTGGATGGGGTTCTCTGTGGTCTGCGCCGACCGACGCAATTCAGCGATCAGCCCCCTCAGTGTCATGGGCCGGCGTACCCGAACAGGCTCAAGATCGATCATGCGTAGCGGGTCGACGATATCGAGGAATTCGCTCGGTTCTTCTTCCTCATCAGTGACCGCGCTGACGATCAGCCGTGATCGGCTGCGGCTGATGGCCGTTGCGAACATTCTGAGTTCGTCGTAGCGGGTCTCGCGCAGACGCACGCGTCGAGTCATGCGTTGGGCCTGTTCGATGCCGAGAAGCACGACGTCGGACAGTTCCGGCGTGCTCAAGAGCCCGCCGCGAAGAGTGGTGTTCGGCCACGAACCCTGCTGAACTTTGGCAACGTGCACCCAATCCCATTCGCGCCCCGCTGCAGAAGCGGGAGTCGTCAGTGAAACCGCGGCTCGGCCAGGTGTACGAGGCGCCAGCGTATCCATGGGGAGATCTTGGCTATCGATGTACTCCAAAAATTCCCGAGCGCCAGCCCCCGGCTGCTGATCGACAAATCGTTCGGCTGCTTCAAACAAGCCCAGCATCGCATCGAGATCTCGGTTGGCTCGCTGGGCCGCCGGGCCTGATCCTTGGGCCGCACGTCGCCATACCGAGGCAAGCCCGCTAGCTTCCCATAATGCCCACAACACCGAGTCGGCGGTGGCCCCGGGCTCGCTCATCGCGCGTCGTCCGGCGCTGAGCACACGACGTATCCGTTCCAGAGGATCCTCACCATGACGCAGAGTTCCCCGAGGCTCCCGTTGATCCACTCCCAGCGCCGAATCGGTGCCCCTTTCGGGTTCACGATTCAGCGCTTCCACCATCAATTCATCGCTCGAACGATGGCCGCCCCGGCGGAGTTCATCGGACCGAAGGGCTTGCCGAATGCGACGAATACGGTTGGGACTCGCTCCTCCCAGCCTCGAGGTCAGGAGACTCAGCGCCTGGGTAATTCCGGTATCTCCTGGCTCGCCACTGGCAAGCCACAAGGCATCCAGAAAGGGCCGTACGGCGGGTTCTTCCCGGACTGGCGTCTCGGCCACGGGAACCGTCACGGGAATTCCGTCCGATTCCAGGTGCCGTTTGACGGCTGCCAAGGATGATCCGTCACGAACGATGACGGCCATGTCGGCCAGGGGGCGGCCTCCCCGAATATGTTCTTCGAGGATCCCCTGCGAAATGAGCCGAAGTTCGTGCTGAGTACTCGGTGTCAACACGATATTCAGCGACGCTTCGGATTCGCGGGCCACGGCCTCTGGAACGGCAGGCAACTCGCGTTCGTGACGGGCGTGAGCGACCACCGGAACTCGTTCGCCGATGCGCCGCACCGCCGCCGCAATCACCGGAGGGAGTCGGTATTGTGCAGATGCCTGTCGGACTTCCAACCGTGAATAGGCAGGCAATCGCTCGTCGAGCTCCGAGAGCAATTCGGGCCGCGCCCCACGGAAACCTTGGACCACGGTATCGGTGCAGGCCGTCATCAGGATTTCCGGCGGCGTCGTGGCAGCCGCCGGTGCGAGAGCCGAGAGCAGGCGGAGGATGGCTGGCGTGGCTTCTTGGAGGTCATCCACCAGGACCAACCGAATCCTCTCGTGCTCCCGCCGCACAAAATCGGGGTGGCTTTCGACGAAGGAAGCTGCCTCGTGGATCAAAGCGGAGGGGTCAAAAGCCTGAGGCATTCGGAGACGCCGCAATTGGTCGTATTCGGCCCGAAAGTCTGCCGCAGCGACCCACTCGGGATGGTTCAGTGAGAGCCCTAGCTCGCGTACGTGATCCGACGACAGATCGAATTCGGCGCACCGATCCAAAAATTCTCGAATTTCCCGCCGGAAACCCCTCGTACCGATGGCCTCGTGGAGGTCAGCGGGCCAATCAGGAGCCGACCCTAGGCCCCGCGCGTGCGCTTCGAGCATCTCGCCGATCAGGACATCTTGTTCCGGACCAGCCAGAAGCCGCGGTTCCGTAGAGACCCCGGGAAGCAACCCTTCGGCATGTGCCCGGCGAAGGATGTCGAATGCGTACGAATGCCACGCCCGTGCAGGGGGCGTCGAAACGGCAGCTCCAATAGCCTCGGAGAATCTGTCTCGGAGTCCGTCGGCCGAAGCCCGAGTTGGCGCCAGCATGAGGATTTCCTCGGCGGCACCCGCCGATCCAGCATGCATGACATATTCACGGGCGCGCTGGATCAAAGTCTCGGTTCGGCCGCTACCGGGAGGACCAACGACCAGAACCGCTCCGGCGGCCGACGGCGCAGAATGCATGCGCTCGGGTGCTGATGGCTGCTGATTCTGAGGGCTCATAGAACCATCACACCACGCGGGACTGACAAGTTAAGGACTTCGACGCGGGGTGAGCCGCGTGCCTGCCGCCCGTTCTCCCTTCCGACGGATTCATGGGCTTCCACGTCCCAGTTCCGGGTACGGTGGACCCATGACGATCCACAACACCAGCGCCGCACGCCCGTGGACCCAAGGGCCACGCGCGACCTTCGACTTGGAAACCACCGGGCCCAATCCGAGAACTGCTCGGATCGTCACCGCTTCGTTGATTCTGGTTGGGCCGGATGGAACGGTGCTACGGCACGGGGAATGGCTCGCGGACCCGGGGGTTCCCATTCCTGAAGAGGCCGCGGCCGTTCACGGCATCTCCACCGAATACGCCCAGGAACACGGGGCGCCCCTGAAACAGGTCGTTTACGAGTTGGCGTCGGCCATCGGGGGCTTATTCTCCGACGGAGTCCCGATTTTCGCGTTCAATGCCGTCTATGACTTCACGGTCCTGGACCGTGAACTCCGCCGCTTCGAGCTTCCGGAATTGGCCCCTTTCCCCGTACTCGACCCGTTGGTGTTCAACAAGAAGGTCGACAAGTATCACAAAGGAAAACGCACGCTGACCAACCTCTGCGAGGAATACGGCGTCGTCTTGGACAACGCACACACGTCAGCCGCGGATTGCCTGGCCACGGAGCGATTGGCGACCGCCATGACCCAAAAATACCCCAAACTCGATCTGCCCGCCGGCGAGCTCCACGAACACCAAATCTCGTGGGCTAAGGAACAGGCCGCGGACCTGCAGGCCTATTTCGACAAGATCGGCAAGCAGACCACGGTCAATGGCGACTGGCCTGTCCAGCCCGAGCGCGAACGGCACACATAGCTAAACACTTCGGTCTACCGGCTTCACGAGTCATGCTGGCCAGAAACAGAGAAGCCCAGGTCACCGTCCGGAATAAGACGGTGCCCTGGGTCCTCCACACCTACTGATTTAACGGTTTGCACCGGCGGCCGCTCGAGCCGCGGCCGGAAGCGCCGAAACGATGCGATCCATCGCGGCGTCGTCGTGGGCTGACGAGAGGAACCACGCTTCGAACGGCGACGGCGCCAGGTAAACGCCCGCGTCCAACATCGAGTGGAAGAACGCCGAGTATCGATATGACTCGGACGCCTTAATGTCGTCGTAATTGTGGACGCCATTGCGGCCCGTACCAAAAGCCAGCGAGAAAATGTTGCCAGCGGTCTGAATCGAGTAGTCGACTCCTTCAGCTTCCAGGGCAGCCCCGATTTCCCGACGAAGCTCATGTGAGGCCCGGTCAATAGTGGCGTAGGTCTGGCCCGTCGCGTGACGGAGCGTCGCGATGCCTGCCGCCACGGACAGCGGATTTCCTGACAGAGTGCCCGCCTGATACACGGGGCCGGTGGGTGCCAAGTACTCCATGATTTCGCGTCGTCCGCCCAGAGCAGCAATGGGCATGCCGCCGCCGATCACTTTGCCGAAGGTGAAAATGTCCGGGGCCCATCCGCCTTCGTCTCCCGAGGTGAGACCCCAATATCCGGCCGAGGAAGCACGGAATCCGGTCAGGACCTCGTCGAAAATCATGAGGGCACCGTGTTCTTGGGTCAGGCTCCGCAGGCCTGCGTTGAAGCCCTCGTTCGGGGTCACCACACCCATGTTGCAAGGAGCCGCTTCGGTGATCACCGCCGCGATCTCGCCCGGGAACTTCTCGAAAGCGGTCCGCACGGCGTCGAGATCGTTATAGGGCAGAACGATGGTTTCCGCCGTCGTCGCCGCCGTAACCCCAGCCGATCCGGGCAGAGACAGTGTGGCAACACCCGACCCTGCTTCCGACAAGAGGGCATCGACATGGCCGTGATAGCAACCAGCGAATTTGATGACTTTGTCGCGACCCGTGTAGCCGCGTGCCAAACGGATCGAGGTCATCGTGGCCTCGGTACCAGTAGAGACCAGCCGGAGCTGATCGATCGCGTTGCCGTCTCCGGCGGCACGATTGATCCGGTCGACGACCGTCTCGGCAAGTTCGGCCTCCCCCACCGTACTGGCGCCAAAGGACAAGCCGTGATCGACCGCCGCATGAACCGCTTCGATGACCGGCTCGTATTTGTGGCCCAGCAATGCCGGCCCCCAAGAACCCACCAGGTCCACGTATTCACGACCATCCGCATCCCGGACATACGGGCCATCCGCATCGACAATGAACGGTGGCACCCCACCGACCGAGTTGAACGCGCGCACCGGCGAGTTCACTCCACCGGGAATCACCCGGCGCGAACGATCAAATAATTCTTCTGAGACGGTCACGTCGTCCTCCTGCAATTGGTTTGTTTAGTTTCGGGCGGTCGGTGCTTAGCGCTGTCCCGCAGCAAGCCAGCCCGCGACTTCGGTTGCGTAATACGTGAAGATCACATCAGCGCCGGCCCGACGAATGCCGGTCAGAATCTCAAGGATGAGCCGTTGACGGTCGACCCATCCATTGGCGGCCGCGGCCTCAATCGTCGCGTACTCGCCCGAGACTTGGTAAGCGGCAACGGGCACGGGGGAAAAATCCGCAACTTCCCGCACGATATCCAGGTAGGACATGGCGGGCTTGACCATGACCATGTCCGCGCCCTCGTCCAGGTCGAGCTGAGTCTCCAAAAGGGACTCACGCCGATTGGCAGGGTCTTGTTGGTAAGTCTTTCGGTCGCCTTGCAATGAGGAGCCGACGGCGTCACGGAAAGGCCCGAAGAAGGCAGAGGCATATTTGGCGGAGTACGCCATGATGGAAACGTCCTCGAAGCCTTGCGAGTCCAGTGCCGACCGGATGCCCGCGATCTGACCATCCATCATTCCTGAAGGGCTGACGACATGGGCACCCGCCTGCGCTTGGGCCACGGCCATGCGCTCGTACAGTTCCACGCTGCGGTCGTTGTCCACCACGACGTCGCCAGTCGGGCTCTTCACGATCGGACCGCAATGGCCATGATCGGTAAATTCGTCGAGGCACGTGTCAGCCATGACGATCACTCGGTCACCGAATTCTTCACGCACGGCGCGGATAGCCCGGTTCAGAATCCCCTGAGGATCCCATGCCACCGATCCTTCGGCGTCTTTGTCCTCGTCACGCGGGACGCCAAAGAGGTCAACGCACTTCACCCCAGCATCTACGGCCTCGTGAACCGCATTGACCAGGGACTCGAGCGTGTGCTGGTACTGGCCCGGCATGGAGGTGATCTCGACTGGCTCATCGATGCCGTCCCGCACGAACAGAACCTGGATCAAGTCCTCAGCGTGCAGGCGGGTTTCCGCGACGATATCTCGCATGGCGGCCGAGTTTCTGAGCCTCCGCGGTCGGCGGGTGAGGTCAAGTCCTTGTCGCGTTGCGTCATACTTCACGTTCATCACTACTTTCTCTCCTACTACGTTCGTTGTGCTCAAGGCTCAAGATCTCGGCGACGGATCGTGCCAAGTCCTCAGGTTTCGTGCCCTGGGACGTCACAAAATTCACTCCACGTTTTTTCGCGACGGCGGCGGTCGTGGCTCCTATACACACCACCGGAACCGTCAGGTTTCCTAAGGAGCACAGGGCCTCCAAGAGTTTGGGAGATGTCGCAATCACCGCAGAAATCATTCCGTTGGCCACGTAATCTGCCGTTTCGGAGCGGCCCACAACAATGGGGCTTTCTGCCGTCGGTTCAGGGCGCGGGATCAGCGGTGTGTCTACGGGATACGGCCGCCTCTCATAAACAACGGCGTCGGTCACGTGGTGTCCAGCCGCTCGCAATCCGTCGCCCAGCTCCGGACGGGCTGGACGCCCTTGAACGCACAGAATGGACCTCCCCGGTTCCTCTCCCAAGAACTGTTTGAGTTCGGCGACCATTCCCTGGCCACGGTGTGTGGACGCGGTCCGGGGCTCACCCAAGCCTGCCTCGATGGCTGCGGTTCGAGTCGCGGGGCCCACGCACCACACGGATCCAGCAATTTCTCGAAAATCCGTGCCCCCGGGGGCCCTCCGGCAGACATCCACCAAACCCCAAACGCCATTGGCGCTAGTCAGGGTGAGGACGTCATAGGGACCACCGGTGATGGATTCGAGTGCGATCTTGAAACCATCACCACTAACGGGGCGGGCCTCATGGAGCGGGGACAAGACCGGTTCCACGCCGTATTCACGCAAGAGATCGACGAGCGGCCCGGCCCGCTCAGGCCCACGGGTGACCAGCACCCGTGGGGTTCCCGTGCGCCCGGCGTTTCGGCTCCCGACGCCGCTCAATCCAGGGTCAACTCCGTGAATCGTCCGGCGCCGCGCTCCAGGAGAAGTTCGGCGACCTCCGTGCCGAGCTGAACGGCGGATTCGACCGAGGCATTCGCGGCCTGACCGCGCTCCCTCAAAGATTCGGTTCCCCGAGGATGCGCAACCACGGCATCGAGGATGAGCTCGTTATCGTGGATTTCCGCATGCGCTCCAATCGGTGCGGCACAACCAGCTTCGAGCCTCAGCAGCAACGAGCGCTCCGCGATCACGGCGATCTTGGTCGAGGCATCCTCGATGACGGACATTGCTTGGAGAACGTCGTCAGGAGTATCCCCGGTGCGGTACTCAATCGCGAGGCATCCCTGACCGGCGGCCGGCAGAACTCGATCGACGTCGAGGAACTCGGTCGCGACGTCGGCCAAACCAAGACGTCGAAGGCCCGCCGCGGCAAGTACCACGGCATCGAGGTCGCCGTGGGTTCCCCGGCCAACTCCCGAATCTCGCGAGGCGAAATGTTCCAGGCCTCGAACTCGGGACAGCCGCGTACCGACGTTGCCGCGAATATCAGTTACGGTGCAGTCCGGACGTATCGCGCGAATCTGCGCGGCACGGCGGGGCGATCCGGTACCGATGGTCGCGCCTTCCGGCAGGTCGTCAAGGTTGAGCCTGTCGCGGCCCACCAAAGCGTCCCGAGGATCCTCTCGGGGCGGATATGCCAACGATAGTTTCCCGTCGAAGAGGTCTTTCGTCGGCAGGTCCTTCAACGAGTGCACGGCCAGATCAACATCACCCTCCAGCAGCTGCTGGCGGAGCGCTGCCGCGAAGACCCCGGTGCCCCCGAGCTGCGCCAGCGGACCTGAGGTGACGTCACCGGTGGTAGTCACCGTCACGAGCTCCGCGGGAACTCCGGCTGCGGTCAGCAGGTCTGCAACGTGCTGTGACTGCGTCGTGGCCAGAGTCGAGGCTCGTGTGCCGACCAAAACGGGACTCATACGGTGGTGGTTTCCTCTCGAACGGATCCGTCGTATTCGGCGATGACAGGCTTTCGCGCGGCCGCCCGCGCGGGAAGGCAACAGTCAGGATCGCACCGGTCAAACCAGCCTTTGCCACCGCACGCGGAGGGCCTGGCCTCCTCGAGAATTCGAGGATCCCGCGAGGTGGCGGTTTCCGTGTGGCGTTCCGCGATGAGATCTCTCAAGGAACGCACGTACGCAGGGTGCGTCCCTGGCGTCGGAACGCGGACGGCCTGGATACCGAGCTCGTCGCAGGTCTCCATCGCTTCGGTATCCAAGTCCCATTTGACCTCCATATGGTCGGAGACGAATCCGAGCGGAACCATGACGACGCCGTCGACCGTGCCCTTTAATGCCTCGAGAGCATCGTTGATATCGGGCTCCAGCCATGGAGTGGACGGCGAGCCCGACCGGGACTGATAGGCCAATTCCCAGTCGCAGTTATCGAGCAAATGTGAATCCTCTGCCTCGACTCCGCGCAAGATTGCCCGCGCAGCTTCGAGGTGTTTCTCAACGTAGGCCGAACCACCCTCATACTCCACGCCTCGCGGGCCGGCCTCGTTGGCAGCCGTCGTCGGGATCGAGTGGGTACAAAAGACGATGCGGATCCGGTCATGACCTGCGGCAACCTTCGACGCCTCAGCGATCTTGGTGCGGACCTCCCGCAGCCCCGATGTGAGCCCGTCGACGAAAGACTCGATGAAGCCGGGTGCATCGTAATGCTGCCGGAGCTTGTCGATCTGCATCTCTCCCGTGAGTCCCAGTTCTTCGAGGGCAACGCCATAGTCCTCCCGATACTGACGGCAACTCGAATAGCCTGGATACGCGCTCGTCGCCAAGACCAGCAACTTGCGGTAACCCCGCTCGTGAGCATCTTTCACCACGTCAGCGACGTACGGCGACCAGTTTCTGTTGGCCCACAAGACCGGCACATGTGGGCCGTGCTCGTCCAGCTCTGCTCGGAGTGCCTCGAGAAGACGACGGTTCTGCTCGTTAATCGGGCTCACGCCTCCGTTGGCCCGGTAGTGGGTGGCCACTTCTTCGAGTCGTTCGTCCGGAATGCCACGACCGGCAGTCACATTACGCAAGAACGGGATGACATCGTCCTGTCCCTCGGGCCCGCCGAAGGAGGACAGAATGATGGCGTCGTAGTCCTCGGGAGCCTGTGCCCGGGGGCGGTCGATGCTCCGCTCGGAGACCATGTCGGTGGTCGCGTCCAGGGTGCTCGGACCATTGGTCGCCGTATTTTCCGGATCTGTCCGATTGGGAATCGGGGCGGTGTCGAATTGGCTCATCGAAGGACCTCGATAGCTTCGGCAGCATCGATACGACGACCCGTGTAGAACGGCGTCTCCTCCCGCACGTGAAGCCTCGCCTCGGTGTTCCGGAAATGCCTCATCAAGTCCACGAGATCCACGAGTTCCGGGGCCTCCAGGGCCAAAACCCACTCATAATCGTTGAGGGCGAACGTTGCGATGGTGTTCGCCAAAACCTGTGGGTAGTCGCGGCCCTTCATCCCGTGATTCTTGAGCATTTCGGACCGGTGCTTCTCGTCCATGTAATACCAGTCCCAGGACCGAACGAACGGGTACACGCAGACCCACGCCTCGGGGTCGATGCCCTTTGCGAAGGATGGTGCGTGGTTACGAGTGAACTCCGCGTCGCGGTGCACGCCCATGGTGGACCAGACGATGTCGGTACGTGAAAGCGCTCGGGTGCGACGCAGCTGACGCACGGCTGCTTGGAGATCCTCAGGATTCTCGCCGTGTGTCCATACCATCACGTCGGCGTTCGCCCGCATGCCGGAAACGTCGTAGAGGCCTCGGACGGTTACGCCCTGGGCCTCGAGGTCCTGCAAGGTCTGGTTCAGTTCGTCGACGTCGGCCTGGCTCTCTGAGACGTCAGCTTCTGAACCGCGACGAGCGAAAACGGTGTAGAGAGCATAGTAGAGACGATCATCGCCGGTAGCGGCCCTGGAGTTTCCGGAGACGCTTTCCGTCTTGTGCTCAGTCATTGCTGATGTGTCCTTTCAGTCACGGCGCCCCAGCCTCGGGACGCATTCAGTATCAAACGGTGCGGGTCCTGGCGAACCCGAGGCGTTTAGCGGTGGTGTCCCGACGTTTCGACGTCGCCGGGCTCAAGATCGAGCTCTTCGATGGCGGCACGCGTATCGGGGACCAGCGAGGCGAGGCCCGTACCAGACAGCCAGGCCCCCACCGCAGCGACCCGGTTGAGCGTCGAAAGACTCTTCCGAAAAGACGTGACCTTTTCTTTGTGGCCGATCGAAACCTTGGGCATCGCCGACTTCCAGCGGACGACGTCGGCATCGATGAGATGCTTCCGTCCCAAGCTGGTGCCCATAATGCGCGAGGCATCGTGCAGGGCCAGGCTCATGAGTTGTTCGTCGGAAAGAGTGAGTTCCGTAATGGACTGTCCCTCGGAGGTGTGACCTCGTCCGTAGGAGAGCCGCAAGACATGACGGTTCTCGCCAACTCTCTCGGCGATCCAACGCCACTTGGCGGAGGCATGAGTCAACGCCTTGGCCCGCACATTGCGCACCTGGTCGCTGACCAAGACACCTGTCCCCCGAGGCGGGGTATTCAACACGGGAGCGTCCACCACGAGTGTGACCAGGGCAATTTCCGGTCCGCGACGCACGTCAGGGAGGAGGTCACTATCCAAATGGGGTCCCAGCAATCGCACTGCCGTTGGGCCGTCCGTCGCGAGGACCAAGACATCGGCCGTCAGGCCGGCGCGTTTGCCCGCAGACCCTTCTTGACGTCGGATCGCGATCCAACTCTGTGTCACCTCGTCGCGGTCGATGGCGATCACATCGCACCCCGCGAAGAGGCGCACGCCTCTCTTCGTGAGGTCTTGCACCAAAGCCTCCGACAACTGATTCATGCCACCGACCAGACTGCCGACCTGGGTTCCGGCAGGTGCGTTTGACCGCAGCACCGCCGCAGAGGCTCCGAGGGACCCATACGTCTTGATACCTTCTCGGAGACCAGGCGCCACCGTGTCGACGTCGAGCTCATCCGGATGCGTCGAGTGGATGCCCATCGTCACGGGCGCAACCAACCGGTCCACGATTTGTTGTCCCATGCGGGCTCGGACGAGTCCGCCGAGGGTACGTTGATGCGTGCCTACGGTCGGCGGTAGGTGACGGTCCATGCTCGCGCGACGGCGGCCCATGGTCGTCAGCGTCCCTCGAAGTTCGGGATCCTGAGGGTTGGCGGGGATACCGAGAATGCCCGAGGAAGGCATGCGGGTAGGACCATTCGGGAGGTACAACCACGAGCCGTATTCGTCCGGGGTGGTTCGCAAGTCGGTGAGGCCAAGGTCAGAAATCAGGTTCTCGACGGAGCCATTTCGGGTCGCGTACGACTCAGCTCCGGAGTCCAGAACAATTCCGGCAACCTGATGGGCACCCACGGCACCCCCGAAATGGTCGCGGGCTTCGGTGACCACCACGCGCAAGCCCCGTTCTGCCAGCTCCCTCGCCGCCAGCAAACCAGAGACGCCACCCCCAACAACCAACGCGGTACGAGCCGTACGCAAAGGTTGATGCACCTTATGTTCCGGCTCCGGGGAAGATCCGCTCATCGACGCCCGCGGGCCATGATTCATGGTCCGGGCGCCGGCCTGGGTGCTGTTGTCGGGTGATGATGCCATGGGCGCTAACTTTCGTGAATGAATTCGACGAGTCGTGTCAGCACGGTCGGGTCCGTGCTCGGTGGTACTCCGTGGCCAAGATTGACGATATGCGCCGCGGCGTCCCTCCCCTTCGAGAGTACGTCCACAGTGTGCTTTTGGAGAACCTCCCACCCGGCGTCGAGCATGGCCGGATCGATGTTTCCCTGGACGGGTGTCTCGGGCCCGAGGCGCCGCGTGGCTTCGTCCAGATCGAGTCGGTAGTCAATGCCCACCACGTCCCCGCCCGCTTCTTTCATGGCCACCAAAAGTTCGCTACTTCCGGTGCCAAAGTGGACGCGCGGAACCCCGTACGCTTCCACGGCCTCAAGGGCCAACGCAGAATGGTGCATGACGTGCGCACGATAGTCGCGCTCCGAGAGAGAACCGGCCCAGGAATCAAAGAGCTGAACCGCACTGGCACCAGCTTCCACCTGCGCGGCGAGGAACTGTCCGGAAACACGGGCCACCCAGGAGGCCAGCGCATTCCAAGCCTCGGGGTCCCGATGCATCATGGTGCGCGGCCCCAGATGATCACGAGATGATCCGCCTTCAGCCATGTATGCGGCCACGGTGAAGGGAGCTCCCGCGAATCCGATGAGCGGGGTGCTCCCCAATTGATCGACGGCTCTGCCCACAGCCTCGCGAATCGGATCGAATGCTTCATCTGGGATCTCAGGAAGAGACTCAATGTCGCGAAGCTCACGGTACGGTGACCCCATGACCGGCCCCCGGCCAGGGACGATGTCGACATCCACGCCGGCAATCTTCAACGGGACCACAATGTCCGAGAAGAAAATGGCCGCGTCCACGCCGTGTCGTCGCACGGGTTGCACCGTGATCTCGGCAGCGAGCTCAGGATCGAGACAGGCCTCCAACATATTGGTCCCCTCGCGTGCTGCCCGATATTCGGGGAGGGAACGACCGGCTTGTCTCATGAACCACACGGGAGGGTGTTCCGGTCGATCGCCGGCCATCGCACGAATCATCGGGGAATGCGCCGTCCCGGCCGCACGCAAAGGATGGGAGGGGGCCAATCGGGAGAGTTGCGCATCTGTCAGCAACGCGCGTCGCTGAGGGGTTGAGATCGTCATAATGCCTCCATTGTGCCAACTCATGGGCATGTTTTTGTGGACAGGTTGTCAGCACGAGACTCCGCCACAATCGTGCTCCACATTCATTTCACAGGACCATATTGCGTGGCTATTATGAGTAAGTCGTGGTTTTGTTTTCGCTCGTTTCGTCGCACAAGAATGTCGACCTGAACACCGTCGCTCAAGTGACAACTGGTGTTGGGGCCCTCCCCTCTACCCTCGTGCCCCAAGGTGGACTCGAGGGACTCGTGGTCCTCTCGACATGCAACCGCCTGGAACTTTATGCCGAAGCTCCCGGATCCCGCGATGCCCTGCAGCCGAAAATAGACGCCATAGTGGAACGCATCGCCGTCGATGCGAACCTCGATCCCACCTTTGTCGGCGGTGCATTCGACGTCTTCTACGACGACGACGCCGCTTCCCATCTATTCACTGTGGTCTCGGGCCTTGAATCTGCAGTGGTCGGCGAGCGTGAAATCACTGGGCAGGTTCGGCGCGCGCTCGTCAACGCCCGCGAGGAAGGCTCCGCCTCCAACGAGCTAGTTCGACTCTTTGAAACCGCCGCTCGTACAGCGCGGTCCGTGGGAACGCAAACCTCGCTCGGTGAACGCGGCCGATCCATCGTTTCCGTGGCGTTAGACCTCGCGAGCGAAGTGGCCGCCCGCCCTCTCGAGAAATCCGAGGTTTTGGTCTTCGGCACCGGCGCCTATGCGGGAGCCACCATGGCCGCCCTCCAGTCGCGAGGTTGTCACTCAATTTCCGTATATTCGGCGTCCGGCCGGTCGGCAGAGTTCACGGCCAAACGCGGGGGAACCCCGGTCTCCGATGCAAGCCTGGATCAGGCAATGCATTCGGCCGACATCATCATCGGTTGCAGTGGCGGCTCGGCCCCCATGGATTCGGGGTCCTTCCCTGAAGGCTCGAGGGTCGTCGTCGATTTGGCCCTCACACGAGACTTTGACCCGTCGATCGCCGACCTGGACGGCGTCGAACTCATCACCCTGGAGTCGGTTCGACTCGCGGCACCTGCGGAGACCGACGAATCAGTTTCTGCCGCTCGGGCGATCGTTGAGAAGGCCGCTCGTGAATTCCGGTCCCGCCGCAACCAGCAAAACGTCGACTCCGCGATCGTCGCTCTCCGAAAGCACACCATGTCGGTGCTCGACGCCGAGATGAAGAAGGTTCGCCACCAATACGGTTGTGGTGCACAGGCGGAACAGGTCGAGTTCGCCATGCGTCGCATGATGCACTCCCTGCTCCACACGCCTATGGTCAAGGCCCGAAAACTGGCCGCAGAGGGCCGGGAACAAGAATTCATGGATGCAATCGAGGCACTATACGACATCACGCTCGACGCACCCGAAGACACGGCGTCTGAAAGCGTGCTCCCCGGGGCGGATCCGACGGACTTCGACGGAGTACGGTCCCCAAAAGCCTCCTGACTAGGCAAAACGCCCTATAGTGGTAACTCGCACGAACCACGGACGAGGGCGCCCAACCATCCCATGGCGCGCTCGTCGTCGCCATGAACGAAGGACAATCCGATGTCAGGAACAACGGAACCCCGATTATCTGCCAATACCCACCGTCGACTACCCGGACCGGCACGTCGACGCCAACTCCTCAGCGTGGCACGGCGCCACTTCGCGAACCATGGATTTCATCGCAGCACGATGGAAGACATTGCCACAGCCGCGGACATCACCAAGCCCGTGCTGTACCAGCACTTTTCCAGCAAGACTGAACTCTACGAAGCGGTGCTCGATTCCTGCATCGAACTCTTCGAACATCAAGTCATCACACCGTTGCTCCTCGACTTGGACGGGAGGGAACGCACGCGGAGGATGATTTCCAATTTCATGTCCGTGGTCATCGACGACCCGGCAGCCTACCGGCTGATCTTCCTCTCAGATATGCGAGGGCAAGAGCAATGTAGGTCCAAGATTGACGGACTTGTGGAGCGGGTTTCTGGGCGCCTCAGCACAACGATGCAAGAAACGTCTGCGATCCCCGCGCCCGAGAGTGACTTTCTGGCACACTCGCTCGTCATGCTCGCCATCGGCGCGGCCGAAACCATTTCTGCTAATCCCAGCCCCTCGGTGCAGAAGCGCCAAGAGTTTCTCCTGTTCCAACCCGTATGGGGCGGCGTCGATGGCTTAGATGGCGCATGAGATTCTCCCGCGCTGAGCGAAATCATCGACGACGCGGCGCGGGCAAGCCTCCAGGCTGAGTAGGCTGGGGCCAACGCAATGTCCGCCAGATTGTTCAGGAGGCACAACCCATGGAAATCAAGATCGGTGTTAAAGACGTCGCCCGCGAGGTCGCTGTCGAATCCGACGAAAGCCCCGAGGAGATCCGCAAACAGGTCGCCGAAGCCATCGACCAGGGAACCCTCCTGCGCCTTGCCGATTCCAAGGGCAATGTCACCTTGGTTCCGGGAGCTTCCATTGGCTACGTCGAGATCGCCGCTGAAACCCGGCGTCATATCGGATTCGGCCCGTTCAGCGAGAACTAAACTCCGCCCGGACCCTCGTTTTTTGTGGGGAGGACCCGCCCAACGTGGCGCAGGTCCTCCCCACGATGTGTTCCAGGGGCTAGAATGGTGGAATCTGGATGCCCGGTCGTTATCCGTTGAATTGACCTGATGCATGTGATGCGACGAATGAGCTCACGGCTCGCGGACCGCCTCACCCGATGACTTTTGCGATCGGCTTCCTACCGATCCTTGTGACCCCAGCTCAAGAAAGCCTTGCGGATGCGGTTCGTGACCGCGCCGTCGGCATTCTCACCACGAGCCCGAGCGGTCACCCCATCGACTAACGGAGCTTTTGCACGTGAACGAAACCAGCAACACCGAGACCGCCATCTCCGAGGAATCTTCGGAAGGCATTCAAGACCTCATCGAGGCCGAAGCCACCACCACGGACGAAGTCCGTCCCGAGGAAGATAAAACCTTTGCCGATTTCGGCGTTCGCCAAGACATCTGTGATGCCCTGGCCGCCCAAGGAATCACTCACCCCTTCCCCATCCAGTCCCTGACGTTGCCCGTCGCCCTCTCTGGTCAAGACATCATTGGTCAGGCAAAAACCGGAACGGGTAAGACCCTCGGTTTTGGCTTACCCGTGTTGCAGCGTGTGGCCGGCCGGGACGACGACGCATGGAAGAAGCTCAAGTCCCCGGGTGCGCCTCAGGCGTTGATCGTGGTACCGACCCGCGAACTCGCGGTCCAGGTTGGTAGCGATCTCTCCACGGCCGCAAAGCAGCGCAATGCCCGTGTGGCCACCATTTACGGCGGCCGCGCCTATGAACCTCAGATCGCCGAGTTGGAGAAGGGCGTCGAGGTCATCGTCGGCACTCCCGGTCGCTTGATCGACCTGCACCGACAGAAGATTTTGAACCTCTCCCAGGTACGCGCCGTCGTGCTGGACGAGGCCGACGAAATGCTGGATCTCGGGTTCTTGCCCGACGTGGAGCGTCTGCTCTCCGCCGTGCCGGAAGTTCGCCAGACCATGCTCTTCTCCGCGACCATGCCTGGCCCGGTCATCTCCATGGCACGCCGTTATATGTCCCACCCGATGCACATCCGGGCTAACGCTCCGGACGACGAGGGCGCGACCAAGAAGGACATCCGCCAGGTCATTTACCGTGCGCACCCGATGGACAAAGACGAGCTCATCGCTCGGGCGCTTCAGGCCGAAGGCCGAGGCCGCTCGATCATCTTCACGAAAACCAAACGTGCCGCGGCCCGGCTCTCGGATGAACTGGTTAAGCGGGGTTTCGCGGCCGCCTCGATCCACGGAGACCTCGGTCAGGGCGCGCGTGAGCAAGCGCTTCGTGCGTTCCGTAACGACAAGGTCGATGTCTTGGTGGCAACCGACGTCGCAGCGCGTGGAATCGACGTCACGGACGTCACGCACGTGGTGAATTTCCAGTGCCCCGAAGACGAAAAGATCTATCTGCACCGCATTGGACGCACCGGCCGCGCGGGGAATAAAGGCACGGCCATCACGCTCGTCGATTGGGAAGACGTCCCCCGATGGTCGCTGATTAACAAGGCTTTGGACCTCGGAGTCCCGGAGCCTGTGGAAACTTACTCCTCCTCGCCGCACCTGTATGCGGACCTCGACATCCCCAAGGGCACCAAGGGAAAGCTCCCGAAGGAGAACCGCAGCCACGCTGGCCTAGCCGCCGAAGAGGTCGAAGATATCGACGGCGACTCGAGCCGTTCCCGCTCCGGCAAAGGCCAGAACAACGGAGGCTCACAATCCGGACGCGGGCGCTCCCGCGGTGGCTCAGGACAGGGCAACCGATCGAGAACTCGATCGGGTGGACGGCGTCGTCAGGACGGCGATTCCGGCAAAGCCCAAGAATCCCATCAGAGTTCCCAGGCCCAGGAATCTTCGGAAGCCGGGGAGGCCTCCTCACAGAAGCGCCGCCGGCGTCGCCGTCGTCGTGGCGGCAACGGCCAATCCGCACCCCAGCAGTAGGGCCTGAGGTGGGGGAATTCAATCTCGCCGGACCGGACCTCATCGTCCATGGTGACAATCGGGAGGTCCTCTCTCAGCTTCCCGCTGGAGCATTCTCCATGATCTATGTCGATCCACCCTTCAACACGGGCCGGGCGCAGGTGCGGCGGAGTTTGAAGAATCGACGGGTCGAACCGGATGAGGCGGATCGGCGCGGCTTCAAAGGCCAGAGCTACGCCAGCGTCGTAGAGTCTTTGGCCCGTTACGACGACGCCTTCGAGGATTACTGGACGTTCCTGCTTCCCCGGTTGGAGGCGGCACGCGATCTCCTCGCCGAGCACGGGACTCTGTATTTGCACCTGGATTACCGCGAGGTGCACTACGCGAAGGTCATGTGCGACATGGTCTTTGGCCGGGATTGTTTCCTCAATGAAATCATTTGGGCGTACGACTACGGCGCCCGTGCCAAGAGCCGGTGGCCGGCCAAACACGACAACATCCTGGTCTATGTGAAGAATCGCTCCGCGTATCACTTCGATGCAGAAGAAGTTGACCGGGAGCCGTATATGGCTCCCGGTTTGGTCACGGCGGAAAAAGCGGCCCGCGGAAAATTGCCGACGGACGTGTGGTGGCACACGATCGTCTCCCCCACCGGCAAGGAAAAGACGGGTTACCCCACTCAAAAGCCGCTAGGACTCCTCCGACGCATGGTTGCGGCGTCCTCGCGGCCGCACGAATGGTGTTTGGACTTTTTCGCAGGGTCTGGGACCTTGGGTGCCGCTGCGCAAGCTCTGGGCCGACGGTTTGTGTGTGTGGATGCTAATGAGCAGGCCATCGACATCATGCGTCGCAGACTACCCGAGGCTCACTGCTGCACGGCGCAGGACTTAAACCCGGAAGCGACCGACGCCACCAAATCGTAGGGGCCGCAGACTCTAGCCGCGGGCCTGACTCTTGATCTCCGCCAAGACTTCCGGAGCGGTGGTGTTCTCTCCCAAACGGTTAGGTTTGCCGGCGCCGTGATAATCGCTGGAACCCGTCACGAGAATCCCTCGAGACGTCGCAAATTTCAGGAGCATCTCCCGCTCGGCAGGCCCGTTGTCCCGGTGATATACCTCTATACCCGCTAATCCGGCGTCGACCATGTCTTCCATGACGGAACGATCGACCACCCTCCCCCGCGAAAACGCCATTGGGTGGGCAAAGACCGGAACGCCCCCGGCCGCGCGCACCAATTCGACGGCGACGGCCGGGTCCGGTGCGTAGTGCGGGACGTAGTAGCGGGACGAGCCCGAAAGAATGTCTCCGAAGGCCTCAGACCGATCAGCGCAGACACCTGCCGCAATGAGAGCATCGGCGATGTGCGGACGTCCGACGGTTGCTCCCTCCGCCGTCTGTGCCACCACATCGTCCCAGCCGATCGGAAAATCTTCGGAGAGTTTCTCGACCATTCGGCGCGCGCGAGACTTCCGGGCCTCACGTGATCTCGCCATCTCGCGCGTCAGCCCGGGGTGCTCCGGGTCGTGGAGGTACGAAAGCAGATGCACTGAGATCCCGTTATTCGTGGAGCACGAGATCTCCATCCCTGGCACGAATTCCAGGCCCACCTCGGATGCTCGGCTCGCTGCCTCCGCCCAACCGGCCGTCGAGTCGTGATCGGTGAGGGCTAGGACATCGAGGCCCGCTGCGACGGCCTGCTCGACGACGACGGCGGGAGCCTCGGTCCCGTCCGAAACGGATGAATGGGTATGTAGATCAATGCGCACACCTGCCAATCTACTCGTGTACCCTCCGCCCGGCTCGTTGTGCCTCGGACGATGTCCGGCGATATCGTGGAGGAATGACTGAGAATACTTCTTCAGACCACCAGGACCCCTCCGAGTCCCAACCGCTCGCCGAGCGCGTGGGCAACCGCTCCCAGCCGCCCCGTTCCTCGGCCTTCAAGGAATTCATCGGGTCGCAGTGGGCCCCCGCGAACGCGCCTCTTCCTCAGCGTTCCCCCGTCGCCGATTTCGCCGCGAAACGCCGAGCCGCGCTCTCCGCACAATTTCCGGGAGAACGCCTGGTCATTCCGGCCGGTCCGCTCAAGACCCGCTCCAATGACACGGATTACCGCTTCCGCCCCCATTCCGGTTTCGCCCATCTGACCGGCCTGGGCGTGGACCACGAGCCCGACGCCGTCTTGATCTTCGAGCCGTTGGACGAACCCGCCGACGACGGTTCTCAGCACCAAGCCACCCTCTACTTCCGCCCACTGGCCGGCCGAGACACGGACCAGTTCTATGCGGATCCCCGCTATGGCGAATTCTGGGTGGGGCCTCAGCCCACGCTGGCCGAAATCGAGTCTGCATACGGGATTAAGTGTCAGGACCTGGCCGACGTCGAGGTCGCCATCACCAAGAACGCAGGACCTCAGGCCTTGGGCGGCGTCCGTATTCGCCTGCTACGCGAGGTAGATCTGAACGTCGATGCCCTCGTTGATACGTCCCGCATGAACACGAGTGTCGATCTGGAACAGTCGGATGCTTTGGACGGTGAGCTCACCGAGGCCCTGTCCGAATTGCGCTTGATCAAGGACGATCAGGAGATCGAAAATCTGCGCCGCTCGATCGCCTCCACCAAGATGGGGTTCGAGAACATCATTCGAGCACTTCCCCAGGCCCGCGAGCACCACCGTGGCGAGCGCATCGTTGAGGGTGCTTTCTTCGCGGCGGCCCGCGCCGAGGGCAACGACGTCGGCTACGAGACCATCGCGGCGTGCGGCAATAACGCCACGATTCTGCATTGGATCCGGAATAACGGAACCGTAGATCCCGGGAAGTTGATCCTGGTAGACGCCGGCGTCGAGGACGACACCCTCTACACAGCAGACATCACCCGCACCTTGCCCGTTGACGGGACCTTCACCGACATCCAGAAGAAGATTTACGACGCCGTCCTCACGGCCTCGGATGCAGCCTTCCGCGCCGCCGTTCCCGGAAATAAATTCCGCGACGTCCACGCCGCCGCCATGCGGTCTCTCGCAGAGACGCTGGACTCGTGGGGCATTTTGCCGTGCTCGGTCGAAGAAGCGGTCTCCGATGAGGGAGGTCAGCACCGCCGCTGGATGCCTCATGGCACGAGCCACCACTTGGGATTGGACGTCCATGATTGTGCCCAAGCCAAGCGAGAGCTGTACCTCGACGGCGAGATCGAACCTGGCATGGTCTTCACGATCGAGCCGGGCCTCTACTTCAAGGAAGATGACCTCGCCGTGCCGGAAGAATATCGCGGCATCGGAATTCGACTGGAGGATGACGTCCTGATCACGAACGACGGTCCCATCAACCTGAGCGCCGATTTCCCGCGGACGACGCAGGACATCGAGGCCTGGATCGCGGAGCTGTCCAAGTAGAGCTGACCCGCCCACGAAAAAGCCCCGGACGGATGTGTCCGGGGCTTTTTCGTGTCACGGGCTAGGAGGCGTGCGGCCTGTCATCAGGTCCGGGGGCGTTTCCGTCCGACGTTGGGGAATCGCCGTGCGTGCCGTCCGGCCTCGGTCTGCTGGCGTGTTCGTCGCGGATACCGAACCTCGGGCGGCCGTCGGGAAGATCCTTGAAGTCTCGTGCTTGAGTGTTCCCCTCCGGTGCCCCTGTTCCGGGAACCTTTGGGTCATTCCCCTGGGTAGAGGAGCCTTGCTGACCCCATGGTTCGCGTCCGCTATGTTCGGATGGACCGGAGCCCTGCTGATGTGGTGCGCCTTGAGCGTGCGGCGGGCGCTGTTGAGGAGCCTGGCCAAACCGTCCGTCGGGACCGTTTCGCGGCTCTCCAGCCTGCTCGGGAAAATACGGCTGTTCCGGTGCCGTGGGGCGCAAAGGAGAACGTTGGGTATTGCCGCCCAAGAGTCGGCGGGCTTCGGCCGCTTCTTGAGGTGCGCACACGAGGTCATAACTTCCGGCGACCATCTGTCCGACGGCAGTGAAGCTCCGATGTCCGCCCCGACGGGAGAAACCGATGATGGCGAGAATCATCCAAAAGGCCACGCCCAGTGGTACCGAGGTGAGGAACGCCGCCATCGGGTTTTCGTGGCCGAAAAGCATGAGCAACAAGCCCAAGAACACTCCGTAGAACAACCCCTGCATGGCGCCGGAGGCCGCGACGCGCGCGTAGGAAAGCGTTCCAACCACGTGTTCGACCTGACGGAGGTCGGTTCCGACGATCGCCAAGTTTTGAACGGGAAACCCCCGTTCCGCCAATAGATCCACGGCGCCTTGGGCGTCGTTGTACTTGGAGAATTTCCCCACCGTCACCGAGCTTGCAAGGTGCTCAGTACGCAGTGCAGCGAGTCTGGACTTTCCGGATTGTGCCATAGGGATCATTTTTCCTTGCCTGCGCCGAGACTGCCAACCGCGCGCCTGGGTATCGCCACAGGTGAACCCCAAAGATGTTCCAGAGGAAAACATGTGAGTAACCTGTTTAAGTGAGCAACGTACCGAGCAGAATTTTTATCGCCCGCCTCCTTGGCCTCGACGTTTTCGACCCCGTCGGTGACCGTTTGGGCCGACTGCGTGATGTCGTCGTGCTCAATAGAGACTCTCAGCGAAAACACTTGCAACCACTCGTGGTGGGCATCGTCGTCGAGGTCCTGGGAAAGAAGCGCGTGTTCGTGCCGATGACTCGAGTCAACAGCATGGATGCAACCCAAATCATCGTCACCGGTTTGGTCAACCTTCGCCGTTTCGAGCAGCGAGGCGCCGAAGCGCTCGTCATCGGCGAGTTGTTCGACCGCACGGTTCATTTCACGGATGGCACCGGAGCCGCCACGATCGAGGACTGCGCGATGGAGCAGACCAAGAACGGCGACTGGAAGATCACGGAACTCTTCGTCCGACGTTCCGAAAGCACCGGTCGCCTCATGCGGCGCAAGAACGAGACGCTCGTCGTGGACTGGGAGGACGTCGTCTACGGCACCGCCATGGAGCCGCAAGGAGCATCCCACTTCCTCGCGACGCACGAAGAAACTCAGCCCGCTGACTTGGCGGACGCCCTTCACGACCTCAACGACAAGCGCATGCTCGAAGTCGCGGAGGAACTCCAAGACGAGCGATTGGCCGACGTCCTTCAGGAACTTCCGGTCGAAGACCAGGTACAGATTCTTTCCAACTTGGACCTTAAACGCGCCGCAGACATCCTCGAAGAGATGGAACCCGACGACGCGGCCGACCTCCTCAATATGTTCACCGACACCCAGAGAGAAACTCTGCTGGGCAAAATGGAGCCCGACGACGCAGAAGACGTCCGCCGTTTGCTCGAATATGAAGAAGGCACCGCGGGCTCCCTCATGACTCCCGTCCCGATCATCCTCCCGCCGGAGGCCACCGTCGCGGAGGCCCTGGCGCACATCAGGCAAGAAGAAATCAGCCCCGCCGTGGCCGCTGCTGTGTTTGTGTGCCGCCCTCCGCTCGAGGCACCCACGGGACGCTACATCGGCATGGTGCATATGCAGCAATTGTTGCGGTACGCGCCGCCCGAATCCGTCGGCAACATTATCGACCGCAGCATCGAACCGATTTCCGATATGGCCTCTCTGGAGGATCTCTCCCGAGTTTTGGCCACCTATGACCTCACCATCATTCCCGTCACCAATGATCATGATCGACTCGTAGGTGCCGTGACCATCGACGACGTCCTCGACGCATTGCTTCCCGAGGACTGGCGCACGAATGATGACGGAACTCCCGTACGAAAGGTGGGACGCAAGTTTGAGTGATTCGAACCGCAACCGCCGGGCCCGCACATCGCACCATCAGGGGCTCGATACACCACTCGCCAGCAAACCGAAGTGGTACCAGCGCTATCAGCCCAACCCGGAGTCCTTCGGTGTGATGACCGAGTCCTTCGCTCGGTGGATGGGAACCCCGCAGTTCCTCCTCTGGATGACGGTCTTCGTGAGCATCTGGCTCATCTGGAACACGCTGATGCCCGAAGAGTTACAGTTCGACCCTCGATCCTTGAACTTCACCCTGCTGACGCTCATGTTGTCGCTCCAGGCCTCCTATGCCGCTCCCCTGTTGCTCTTGGCGCAGAACCGCCAGGATGACCGCGACCGCGTCGTCGCCGAGGAGGACCGGCAACGTGCGCAACAGAACTTGGCCGACACGGAATACCTCACCCGGGAGATTGCCGCATTGCGCATTGCACTGCGTGAGGTGGCCACGCGCGACTTCGTTCGCTCCGAGATTCGGGACTTGATCGAAGAAGTCGTTCGAACCGATGCCGAGTCCGACGACGTCGACGATTCCTCAGAATCGACGAAACGCCGCAAAAAGGATTCCTCAAAGCTCACCGGCGAGCCGGAGCCCAAAACGTCCATCCTCGACCTCGAGGAAGCCCAAACGCAGAATTCACCCAAGAATTCGTCGAAATCCGGCTCCCGAGCCGCTCGGAACCCCGATGAATGAGAGCTTGCTCGCGGCCCTCGGCGAGGTCATCGATCCTGAATTACGCCGGCCCATCACGGAAATGGGGATGGTCAGCCGGGCCGAACTCGTCGACGGCGTAGCTCACGTGGGCATCCGGCTCACCATCGAGGGCTGCCCGCTGAAGAACACCATTCAAGATGATGTCCGACAGGCCGTGGGCCGTGTGGAAGACGTCCAAGAAGTCCGCATTGACTTGGACTATATGAACGCCGAACAGCGTCGATCCCTCAAGGATGCGCTGGGGCACACCAAGGTCAACCCGTTCGCCTCGCCAGACAACCTGACGCAGGTCTACGCCATCGCGTCGGGCAAGGGTGGCGTGGGCAAGTCGACCGTGACCGCGAACCTGGCGGCGTCGCTCGCCTCCTCGGGCCTAGCCGTAGGGATCGTCGACGCCGATGTGCACGGCTTCTCGATCCCCGGTCTCCTGGGCGTTCAGCAGCCTCCCACCAAATTGGACGACATGATCCTGCCGCCCGTGGTTGAGGTTCCGCAGGAGCTTCGCCATCAGCCGGAGGGACGGCAACCCGGGTCGATCCGTGTGATCTCCATCGGAATGTTCGTCGAAGGCAATCAGCCGATCGCTTGGAGAGGCCCCATGCTTCACCGTGCGTTGGAGCAATTTCTGACCGACGTTCACTTCGGCGATCTCGATGTATTGCTCCTCGACTTGCCGCCCGGCACGGGTGACATCGCCATTTCCATGTCGCAGCTCGTGCCGAAGGCCAACCTGGTGGTGGTCTCGACACCGCAAGCGGCGGCCGTGGACGTGGCCGAGCGCGCCGGAACCATCTCCCTACAGACGGGCCAAACCGTCCTCGGCGTCGTCGAGAATATGGCCGCCATGGTCATGCCCGATGGAAGCACGATGGAAATGTTCGGGTCTGGGGGCGGACAACTCCTCGCCGACCGCCTCACCAAAGCGCTGGATGCTGACGTCCCGCTGTTGGGCTCTGTGCCTCTTGACATGTCGCTCAGGAGTGGCGGAGACTGCGGAGTACCGGTGGTGTGGTCCGCTCCGGAGTCGCCCTCGGGAAGCGCATTGCGCGACGTCGCACAGAGTATCCGCGGTCAACGGCGGGGGCTGGCGGGGAAGAGCCTGCCCCTCAACCTTCTCTAACTCGGCTTCCGCCCCTGATGAGTACCAAAAAGGCCGTGGCGAACAGTGATCAAATGATCCGTTCGCCACGGCCTTGAGGTTAATTCTCTGGTGTCTCAGGTGGCTTCCGTGTCGTAAGGGGCCAGCTCCCCCGGCGAGAGCCTGCTACGAGCGGCTGCCGGAGGCGTGGATGCCCTCGCGCGCTCTTGCTCGAGTTCCTCGTCGTCTTCCAGCAATGCCTCGCGGACAATCCGACGAGGATCGTACTGACGGGGGTCGTAGGCGCGCCAATTGATGTCGTTGAGCTCGGGACCCAACGAGTCCTTAAGGTCGTCCTTGGCACCCATCGCGGTACGTCGCAGAGTCTTGATGAGATCTTTGAGCTGTCGGGCATACTCCGGCATGCGCTCCGGGCCGATCACGAAAAAGGCGATGACGACCAAGACAATGAACTCGGCACCGTTGATTCCAAACACACCAGCACATTACCAGCAATCCTCGCTCGTCGACCGTGTGTTGGAACGCACCGTGGCACGTGGAGTGCCGCGTCCCGACGTCGTCCTAGGACTGGGTAATGGGGTCCAGGCATTCTTTCAGGGCGTGCGCTTCGTCTTTAGTGATCTCCAGGACCAAACGGCCCCCTCCTTCGAGAGGGATGCGCATGATGAGAGACCGGCCTTCCTTGGCTACCTCCATGGGACCTTCACCGGTTCTCGGCTTCATCGCAGCCATTGATGCTCCTTGTCGGATCGACGGTAGTGATGGGCAACGACCGTTCCCCAATAGTCCAATGATAGCGCGATCACATTAAACAGCAGGTCAGGGCGTCTGCCACGGCATCACGGAGGGTAATCACCGCCGCTGGGGAGCTCCTTCCAATGCCACAACCAGCCCACCCAAATCAGCTGCCCGATGGCCGCTCCCAGGAGAATCACCGTGCGATAGGCCTTGGAATCCGAAACGGCCATTAGGGGTGCCGCCAGGGGGAACATTGGTAGAAGCAAGCGGAAGGTCGAGGACTGGGGAAAAAGAAAAACTAGCAAATAGGCGACGTAGGCATAGCACCAGAACCTTAGACGGAGCGGAATCGTCGTCAAAACGACCCGCGAATGCATCAGCGCCACGAAGCCGACCACGAGAGCCAAAAGGATGACCGGTCCTGGATCGGCAAAGTACGTCAAGGACTGTTGAATCCACGGCTGAACGGGCAAGAGGTGCTCGCCGCGCCACGCCGTCTCGGTGGCCGTATAGGCGTCCACGCGGCCCGTCACCGCCCAGGCAATGGCTGGCCAGGCGAAAGCGAACACACACGCGAGGAGCCCGACACCAAGGAACGGTGCCGTCTCTCGGAGGGCCCTGAAGATTCGGGGGCTCCCGGACCTCTCAGTGTCCGCCCGGTACGCCAGAATGAATCGCGTCAACCACCACAGGCCCAAGGCCGCGGCCAACGGCACACCCACCGGCCGGCTGAGGCAGGTGGGGACCAGCAGGATCGCACACAGCAGCAAATTTCCGCGGACCAGCGCCAGCGCGCAACCGGCCAAGAACATGAGGTTCAGCGATTCCGCGTAGGGAGTCTGAAGGATCGGAGCGACGGGGTTGAACAACACCAAGGCGGTGCTCCACAACGCAAAATGGTCAACGCCTCGGGCCGGCTGACGCAACCCAAGCCCGTGCAGAATGCGGCGCGGAGAGACGAATTGTTCCCCGCCCGCTTTCTCGGAGCCCAGCGCCAACGTTCGGGACGAGGTGAAAATCCCGTACAAGAGAATGGCCGTGACGGCACCGCAGACCAGAGATACGGTTCCCCCAGCCATCGCCCAGCTCCACCCGGTCGCCTTCATCAGGCCGGAGGCCGCATATGGGAAGAGCGGGTAAAACGCCCAAGGATTTTGGTCGACGGTGCCCCCGGCGCCCATGGGAAGAGTGGTCGGATAGCCGGACTCGGCGATCTGGCGATACCAATCGCTGTCCCAAATGCCGATGTACTGAAGGTAGCCCATGGGGCCATCGCTCCACGGGCTCGCTTGTTGTTGCTTGCCAACGAGCGAGAAGACGATCCAACCCCAGAGGCGGGATACACCATAGATTCCGAGAATCCATGACCAGATGGGAAGGTTCGTGGCCCACCGCCGAACACCGGACTGTGCGTGGGCCACCAGCTGTTGGGCGGGCGTCACCGCTCGTCGACGGAATCGGCGGTTCGGTGGTTCGCTTCGTGATGGCGCCCTCGTGGACTCTCCAACGGGCTCCTTTCGGGCCCGGGAGTCTCCAGGCCATCCCGCGAGACATATTCGGCCCCAGCCAATCTGTCCGCCCCCAAGACGGCACACGCTATGAGAACGGCCGCCAAAATCACGAAGGTCAGTCCCACCAGGATAAAGTTCATGCCCCCATTGTGGACCATGACCCAAGATCTGGCGTATTCAGAAACATGTCAGTACCCGGTGATTCCCTGGGAAGTCACTGATGCGCTGAACTACTCGTCAACCAGGTCCGAAGGGATTCGTAGCAGTCCTGAATCTCCGACGCGAAGACGTGCTCGTCGTCGGAATGGGCCAACAAGGCATCGCCGGGGCCAAAGTTCACGGCAGGAATTCCGAGCGCAGAGAATCGGGCGACGTCGGTCCACCCGTATTTGGGCTTGGGCTCCGAGCCCACCGATCGGACCAGCTCTTGTGCCAACGGGGCGTCGAGACCCGGCCGGGCCGCTGCGGAGGTATCGACGAAATCCAACTCATATCCCCCGAACACGTCACGAACGTGATCCATGGCCTGTTCGAGGCTCTGATCTGGCGCAAAGCGATAGTTGATGTGCACCTTGCAGGAATCCGGTATGACGTTTCCCGCCACACCGCCGTGAATCTGCACCGCGTTCAGGCCCTCTCGATATTCCAGCCCATCCACGAGGACGCTTCTTGGTTCGTACTGATCGAGGATCCGCAGGATATCGCTCATCCCGTGAATCGCATTGCGTCCCATCCAGGCCCGGCCAGAGTGAGCGGCGACGCCGTCGGTCGCAATCCAAAACCGCAGGGTTCCGTTGCAGCCGCCTTCAATGTGCCCGTCGGTGGGTTCCAGTAAGACCGCGAAGTCCGCGTCCGTGACCAACTCCGGCGCGGCGTCGATCAAGGCACCCAGCCCCGAAGCGTCGCTGGAGACTTCCTCGTGGTCATAGAACACGTAGGTGACGTCGCGCAGTGGCTCGACGAGGGTGGCGGCTAGCTTGAGTTGAACCGCCACGCCACCCTTCATATCGGTCGCGCCCCGTCCGTACAGCACGTCGCGTCCGTCGAGCTTGTCCCATGCCGAGGGGACGGTTCCCTTGGCCCCTTGGGTCGTGGGCAACGGCACCGTGTCCAGGTGACCGGCCAATACGATGCGTTCGGAACGACCCAAGCTCGTCCGTGCCACGACGGTATCTCCGTGCCGGTGCACGGTCAGATGGTCTACCCCCTCCAAGGCCGACTCCACGGCGTCGGCCAGAGGTGTTTCGGCGTCAGAGACCGAATAGATGTCGAGAAGGTCCGCCGTAAGGTCGGCGACGCTCTTCTCTACGTCGAGTTTGGGGGTGGGCTGCGCGGCCGTTGGGGAATCGTGAGTCATGTGAATACCTTAGGCCCCCGGCAGCCTGTGTCCCACGATGTGTCATGCCGAGGACTTTCCGTGCGGATTGACCGGTGGGCTTCGTAGAATGGCAGACATGACTAACAGCACGACCCCTGAACACGCATCCGGTCTCGGCCTGGCAACCGTGGTTGCCTCCGGCCCGAACGAAGGCACGATCCTGGAGGTCTGGTACCCAACGCCGACGTTGACCAGCGACCCCGACGATTCGGTGCGCTCGGCACTCGAAGAGGCTCAGGCCGACGACCCGGCACGCAACGTGACTCAAACCGTCGTTGAGACCTCAACGATCCTGGCGGAAGCTCCCGTGGACACGGCGGATGCCTACCTCCGGCTCCATCTCCTCTCACACCGCCTCGTCACGCCCAACTCCATTAACCTCGACGGCATTTTCGGGGCGTTGACCAACGTCGCATGGACCAACTTCGGGCCCGTGCTTGCCAGCGAATTCGAACAGGCCCGCCTCGCGCTCAGGGCCCGAGGGCACGTGACGGTCTACCAGGTCGACAAATTCCCACGCATGGTCGACTACGTGGTGCCGAGCGGCGTCCGGATCGGCGACGCCGACAGGGTGCGCCTCGGCGCGTACCTCGCCGAAGGAACCACCGTGATGCATGAAGGGTTTGTCAATTACAACGCCGGCACCCTTGGACACGCGATGGTGGAAGGCCGCATTAGCCAGGGCGTCGTCGTCGGCGATCACACCGATATTGGCGGCGGTGCTTCGATCATGGGCACCCTCTCCGGCGGCGGCAAGGAGCGCGTCAGCCTCGGTGAACGCGTGTTGCTCGGTGCGGAAGCCGGCGTGGGGATTTCCCTCGGTGACGACTGCGTGGTCGAGGCCGGCCTGTACATCACGTCCGGCACGCGTGTCACCGTAGCTACCGGCAACGACACCACCGTGGTCAAGGCATCCGAACTTTCCGGAGTGAACAACCTTCTCTTCCGCCGCAATTCGCAATCCGGCACCGTCGAAGCCATCGAGCGGGCCAGCGGTTCCGTCGAATTGAACTCCATTCTTCACGCCAACTAGGCACAAAACTTCAAGGACACACATATGAAAATCATGGTGACTGGCGGAGCCGGTTACATCGGAAGCCACACTGTCCTGGCCCTCCTCGAGGCGGGTCACGACGTCGTGGTGATGGATAACCTCTCCAATTCTTCCCGCACCTCTTTGGACAGAGTGAGTGAGCTCGCTGGCGGCAAGACCATCGAGTTCCACCAGGTGGATCTCCTCGATGCCCCGGCGATGAATGACGTGTTCGCCCAGACCCGGCCAGATGCCGTCATTCACTTCGCGGGTCTCAAAGCAGTCGGTGAATCCGCGGAAAAGCCCCTGTGGTACTACAACACCAACGTCGCGGGGACCATCAACCTGTTGTACGCGATGGAACAGGTGGAATGCCGCACCATGGTGTTCTCCTCCTCGGCCACGGTTTACGGTGCCCCCGAAGAGATGCCGCTGACCGAGAAGCTGCCAATGGATGCCCAGTCGTGCTACGGCCGGACGAAGGAACATATTGAGGATATGTTGATCGACCTCGCCGCCTCTGACGCGTCGTGGAATGTGGCGCTCTTGCGGTACTTCAACCCTGTTGGCGCGCACGAGTCTGGTCGGATCGGTGAGGACCCCACGGGAGTTCCCAATAACCTTCTGCCGTTCATTGCCCAGGTGGCCGTGGGACGTCGAGAGAAATTGAAGATCTTCGGCGCCGACTACCCCACCCCTGATGGAACCGGGGTTCGTGACTACATCCACGTGGTTGACCTGGCCGAGGGACACCTTAAGGCCCTGGACTTCATTTCCAACCATGGTGGGTTGCGCACCTGGAACCTCGGAACCGGTAATGGGTATTCGGTCCTCGAGGTACGAGATGCCTTTGAGAAGGCCTCCGGTCGGGCAATCCCCTACGAGCTCGTCGACCGGCGACCGGGCGACGTCGCCGTCTCCTACGCCGACCCCTCTTCTGCCCTCGCCGACTTGGGGTGGTCAGCAACTCGCGACATCGACACGATGTGCCGTGACCACTGGCGTTGGCAACACGAGAATCCCAACGGTTACGAGGCATAACCGACGACGCCGGCCCCGGGGTCCAACGCCGGGGCCCGGTGCCGGCATTTAATGACCAAACGCCGCCGCTTTCGTGTCGACCTCCCCTGGAGGTTCGCACGAATGCGGCGGCGTTTGGTCTAAGGCCACAGGCCCCGGTGGGTGCTAGGAATCGAGCCCGGGGTAGCGACGTTCCGGATGACCGGTGTAGACCTGACGCGGGCGGCCGATCTTGGTCGACGGGTCCTGCATCATCTCGCGCCACTGGGCGATCCAGCCGGGGAGGCGACCGATCGCGAAGAGGACCGTGAACATCTGCTCCGGGAACCCCATGGCCTTGTAAATGAGGCCCGTGTAGAAATCGACGTTCGGGTACAGCTTGCGTTCCACGAAGTAGTCGTCGGCGAGGGCCTTGTCTTCCAGACGCTTAGCGATGTCGAGCAATTCGTCGTCGCCGCCAAGCTTCTCCAGGATCGAGTCCGCGGTGGACTTCACGATGCGAGCCCGCGGATCGTAGTTCTTGTAGACGCGGTGTCCGAAGCCCATCAGGCGGACGCCGTCCTCCTTATTTTTGACCTTCTCCATGTAGTCCTCAGGCGAGATGCCTTCCGACTGAATACGACGCAACATATTCAAGACCGCTTCGTTCGCGCCGCCGTGCTTGGGGCCGTACAAAGCGTTAATCCCGGCGGAGACCGAAGCGAACATGTTGGCGTCGGACGAGCCAACCAGACGAACCGTCGACGTTGAGCAGTTCTGCTCGTGATCTGCGTGCAAGATCAGCAGGAGGTCGAGGGCCTTCGCGATCTCGGGATCGATCTCGTAATGATCCGCGGGCACCCCAAAGCACAAACGCAAGAAATTCTCGGTGTAGTTCAGGTCGTTCTGCGGGTAGAGCATCGGCTCACCCTTGGACTTCTTGAAGGCATAAGCCGCCAAGGTGGGGACCTTCGACAACAGGCGAATCGTCGAGATTTCGACTTCGCGCTCGTCGTGCGGGTCCAAAGAGTCGTTATAGAACGTCGAGAGCGCCGAAACCGCGGAGGCCAAGACGGGCATTGGGTGCGCGGTCCGGGGGAAACCCGAGTAGAAGATTTTCAGGTCTTCGTGGACCATCGTGTGAGTCCGGATCAAATGATCGAACTCGGCCATCTGATCCTCGGTCGGCAGCTCCCCGTAAATCAACAGGTACGCGACCTCGACGAAGCTCGATTTTTGGGCAAGGTCCTCAATCGGATAGCCCCGGTAGCGCAGAATGCCTGCGTCGCCGTCGATGTAGGTGATGTCCGACTTGGTGTTTGCCGTATTCATAAACCCGGGGTCGTACGTCACGTAACCGCCGGTTTCAGAACGTAACTTCGCAATGTCGAAGGCACCGGTTCCGTCGGTGGGTTCGACGGCCGGGCAGTCGACACTGGTTCCAGCGAATGTAAACGTCGCTTTTTCGGTCATTTTTCCTCCCGTGTGAACGCATCCCTCGACCAGCCGAGGCTCCGGGGTTGCCCGGGCCCTGGCATAAAATCGCCGCCCGACAAACGCGGCCAGGGGCCGTGGCGTGGGCGGGGACACAGAATCTCTCCACACACCCTACCCTTTGACGACACACCGTCACGAATTAGGGTTCGGAAACGAGACGGATTTCATCCAGACGTGACCTGAAGCTACATCCGATGTCATCTTGAGCGGCCCCAGAGCCACCCCGAGAGTCAAAGGGCAGGTCACAGAGAGGACAAGCGTTCCACGGCCGCCGCGATGCGCTCATCCGTTGCGGTCAACGAAATGCGGACCATTCCCTCACCGAGCTCTCCATAGAAAACACCAGGGCCCACCACGATTCCGAGGTCGGCAAACCTCCCGACCGTCGTCCAGGTGTCCTCCCCCATGGTTCCCCACAGGTACAGCCCCGCTTCGGAACCCGAGATCTTTAGGCCGTACTGCTCGACGACGGGCTTGAGAGCCTCCCGCCGGCGACGGTACGCATCCTTCTGAGCCACGACGTGAGCGTCATCCCGAAGAGCCACGGCCATGGCGTCTTGTATCGGGCGAGGCACGATCATGCCCGCGTGTTTGCGGGAATTGACGAGGTTGGCCATGATCTCGGGGTCGCCTGCCACGAAAGCGGCCCGGTATCCGGCAAGGTTGGACTGCTTAGACAGCGAGTACACGGAGAGGAGATGCTCCAAGGATCCTTCTGAGACCGCCGGATCCAAGATCGATGGAACGCGCCGGCCACCCCGGGCTTCGTCCCAATCGCCCCAACCGAGTTCGGCGTAGCATTCGTCGGAAGCCACAACGGCGCCCACCTCGCGGGCCTCGCGCACGAGTCGTCTGAGCGATTCCTCGTCGCGTACCTGACCTGTGGGGTTGCCCGGGGAATTCACCCACACGAGTCGGACCCTTGAGCGAGTCCGCTCATCCAATACGCTGAGTTCGTCCGCTACCACGGCCTCTGCTCCCGCGAGGGTCGCCCCGATGTCGTAGGTCGGATACGCAACGCGAGGACGAACGACGACGTCGCCCTCCCCCAACCCCAGAAGGAAGGGCAACCAGGCCACGAGCTCTTTGGAACCTACAGTCGGCATGACGCAGTTTTCGTCCAGGCCGGTTACGCCGCGTCGTCGGGCATACCATTCCGCCACGGCAAGCCGGACGTCCGTGGTTCCCTGAGTCGTAGGGTATCCGTGCGCGTCTGCTGCTTGAGCCAAGGCCTCGCGGACGAGCTGCGGCGTCGGATCCACGGGCGTTCCGATCGACACATCGACGGTTCCGCCAGGATGCTTCGCGGCACGTTCGCGGTACGGCGCGAGAGAGTTCCAAGGGTAGTCAGGAAGCGACAAGCCGAACGACGTCATGCTCTTAGACCCCTTCAGTCTTGGTTCTGCGGGGGTAACGCGGCGATAAAGGGGTGATCGTGATCGATCGCGCCCGTGCGCGCGGCACCGCCTGGCGAGCCCAAATCATCGAAAAAGTCGGCGTTGGCCGTGGTGTATTCGTCCCACTCTTCGGGGACGTCGTCCTCGTAGTAGATGGCTTCCACGGGGCACACCGGCTCACAAGCGCCACAATCCACGCACTCGTCGGGGTGGATGTACAGCGTGCGTTCCCCCTCGTAGATGCAGTCGACCGGGCATTCCTCGACGCACGCGCGGTCCTTCACATCGACGCAGGGTTGGGCAATTACATATGTCATGAAAACCTCTCATCGGCACCGGGCCGATCTCGTTGCGGTGTCTGTCGAAGGGCCCTGAGAATCCGTTGATTCACCAGTCTAGTGGTCCGTGAGGCTCCGTTCTCACGGCCGGTCCCACCACTCTAGGCCCAGGGGCTCGACGTTTGCTCGGCAATTAAGCCAGGTGACTTCGGACGACGTCGTTACCGGCGGGTGCGCAAAATATGTCGGTTCGCAATCCACTCGCCGAGCACCGTCATGGCGACAATCCCCAAAACCCACGCAATGCCCACCTGCCCGATGGCGACTGATGGGTTGGGAATGACCAACAGCGAATCCGAGCGGGCGTATACGAAGAAGCCCACCAAGATGAACGCCGATAAGCCCGGGAGCACCGTCGCCCACGCGCGGCGGGTCACGTGTGCGGTCCACACCGTGGCCGAGAGCACCAAGATCAAGGCCAAAACAAGGCCCCACGGGAGATACCAACCAGAGAAATATCCAATGGAAGCATGAAACAGGGTTCCGATGAATCCTACGATGAGGCCCAAGCTCAGACCGGTCACCGAGGAGCTCACAGGACCCGCCGGTTCGCGTTCGCTGGGGTCTTCGTCATCGTGCGGAACACGCGCGAGCAGTCGGTAGGTCTCGCGCCCCGAAATCTTTTGTTCCACGCCATTGGAATAGTGGAACGTCATGTCTTCGCCCACCGTGACCTGCGTCTGATGCGCGGCCATGGCCAGCTTCTTGGTCGCGGCGTCTCCGTCCACCACGGCCTGCTGCCGTTCGTCGTCGGGGTCCGCCTCACCTTCCACACCCCACACCAATACGGGTAGAGCGTGCGCCGGAAGCATGTGAAGAGCCTTGATCGTGGCTTCGTGAGTGCGCCGATGATCCGGGTGTCCGTAACCGCCGTCGACGTCGTAGCTCACCACCACTTCGGGGCGTAATTCCTCGATGACCTCGGCAATCGCGGCCGCGGATTCTTTCAAGCGTGCACGGGAAAGGCAGTCGTCGGCCGCGTTCGACGCGGACTCCGCGCGACCGTGTTTGCCCCACGACATTCCAGAGTCGCGGAAGAAGCCCGCGGCCCCATTTCGTCGGGCAAAACGATGCCCGCGGACGCCCAATGCTCGACAAGCATCGTTCAGCTCGCCCTCGCGGACGTGCCCGAGCTCATCGCCAGTATCGTGACTCGGTCGCGTCCTCACATCTAACCGAGCATGCTCATCGCCGATGACCTCCCCCATTTCACCTCTGGACATGGTGAGCAATTCGACGCGGGCACCGGCCCGCGCGTAATGGCTCATCGTCGCCCCGGTCGAGGTGGATTCGTCGTCCGGGTGAGCGTGGATGAATAACATCGTCGTCCCGGCCGCCTCCGCCCCTACCGGGAGTAGGGTGCGGACGGCGTCGGGCGCAATGTATTCGCCCTGCTCAGGGTAGAACGGCTCCGGGTGGGAGCCGTGCGTCGTGGGGGTGGTCATCGGCGGGAAAGCGTGCTCGTTCTTTGGTGGTTAGTTTGCGCGGTTGCGGGCTCGGAAGGCCTTAACGCGCTCGTTGGCGTCGAGGACGACCTTGCGGATGCGGAACGCCTCGGGGGTGATCTCCACGCACTCGTCCTCGCGGGCGAATTCGAGGCATTCCTCGAGGGTCATCTTGCGCGGCGGCGTCAAGTTCTCGAAGGAATCCGCGGAAGCCGAACGCATGTTGGTCAGCTTCTTTTCCTTCGTGATGTTGACCTCCATGTCGTCCGCACGAGAGTTCTCGCCCACGATCATGCCTTCGTACACCTCGGAGGTGGGCTCCACGAAGAACGTGCCACGCTCCTGGAGGTTAATCATGGCGTACGGAGTCACCACACCGGCACGGTCGGCGATCATGGAGCCGTTGGTGCGGTACTCGATGTCACCGGCCCAGGGCTCAAAGCCGTCGGCATACGAGTTGGAGATACCAGCTCCACGGGTTTCCGTCAGGAACTGCGTGCGGAAGCCGATGAGGCCACGGGCAGGAATTCGGAATTCCATGCGCACCCAGCCGGTGCCGTTGTTAGTCATGGTTTCCATGCGGCCCTTACGTGCCGCCATGAGCTGGGTCACCGCGCCCATGAACTCGTCCGGGACGTCAATGGTCATGTACTCGATCGGCTCGTGTACCTTGCCGTCGATGATCTTGGTGACAACCTGCGGCTTACCGGCGGTCAGCTCGAAACCTTCGCGACGCATCTGCTCGACCAGAATCGCCAGGGCGAGTTCACCACGGCCCTGAACCTCCCACGCATCGGGGCGCTGGGTCGGCAAGACGCGGATCGAGACGTTACCAATCAGCTCCTTGTCGAGGCGGTCCTTCACCTGGCGCGCCGTGACCTTGGCTCCCTTAACACGGCCAGCCATGGGCGAGGTGTTGATACCGATGGTCATCGAGATCGCCGGCTCATCGACCGTAATCAACGGGAGGGGCTGCGGGTTCTCGACGTCGGTCAGGGTTTCACCAATGGTGATGTCCTCGATGCCGGCCACGGCGACGATGTCTCCGGGGTTGGCTTCCTCGGCGGGAACACGGTCCAAAGCTTTCGTCTTGAGCAACTCGGAAATACGGACATTCTTGATCTGTCCATCTTGGCGGGCCCAGGCCACCGTCTGGCCCTTCTTCAGGGTTCCGTTGAAGACGCGCAACAAAGCGAGGCGGCCCAGGAACGGCGAGGAGTCCAAGTTGGTCACGTGGGCCTGAAGCACGCCGTTGGGATCGTACGTCGGCGCCGGAACGTGATCGACGATGGTCTTGAAGAGCGGCTCCAGATCCTCGTTTTCGGGAAGTTCGCCGTCGGCCGGCTGTTCGGTCGACGCACGGCCGGCCTTACCCGAGGCGTAGACCACGGGAACGTCCAGCACGGAGTCCAGATCGAGATCCGGCACTTCCTCGGCCAAGTCGGAAGCTAGCCCCAAGAGCAGGTCCATGGACTCGGACACGACCTCGTCGATGCGGGCATCCGGGCGGTCGACCTTATTCACCACGAGGATGACGGGCAATTTGGCAGCGAGGGCCTTGCGCAACACGAATCGGGTCTGCGGGAGCGGGCCCTCGGACGCGTCCACCAAGAGGACGACGCCGTCGACCATCGACAAACCGCGTTCGACCTCGCCGCCAAAGTCGGCGTGGCCGGGCGTATCGATGACGTTAATGGTGATTGATTCACCGTTGGCGGCCGGGCCGGAGTACTCAACGGTGGTGTTCTTCGCGAGAATGGTGATTCCCTTTTCGCGCTCCAAGTCACCGGAGTCCATCACGCGATCTTCGACGTCCCCGTGCTCGGCGAACGAGTGGGTTTGTTTCAACATGGCGTCCACGATGGTGGTTTTGCCATGGTCAACGTGCGCGACGATGGCGACGTTGCGGATGTCGGAACGAGTGGCGGTGTTGGACGTTTCAGTCATACGATAAGGCTCACTTTGCTGGTGGATGGCTGGTGTGACGTGATGATGGGCCACACCACTACGCCTTTCAGGCGCGTTCAGGCGCGACCGCATAGGGCCGTTGTTAATCATAGCCACCTCGTCAAACGGAACGTGCCCGCACCGCCCATCGCTATGGATGGAGGGAGCGGGCACGTCGAGTCGCGAAGGGTGTTATGCGGCTTCCGGCGGGATCATCAGACCCGCGCCGGGAATAGCTGCCAATAGCTTCCGCGTGTACTCGGTCTTCGGATCTTCGAAGACGGAATCCGTGGATCCGGTCTCCACCATCTTTCCCTTCTCCATGACACACACGTTGTCCGCGATTTGCCGGACCACGGCGAGGTCGTGGGTGATGAAGAGGTAGGTCAAGCCCAGTTCGGTCTGAAGTTCGGCCAGCAGGTTCAATATTTGCGCCTGCACCAGAACGTCGAGAGCGGAAACCGCCTCGTCACACACCACGAGGTCCGGATTCAACGCGAGGGCGCGCGCGATGGCGACTCGCTGGCGTTGACCACCCGAGAGTTCATTCGGATACCTCGCCATCATGGATTGCGGCAACGAGACCTGGTCCAGGAGTTCTTTGACTTTCTTTTCCCGGGAGGCCTTATTACCCACCTTGTGGACGCGAAGAGGCTCCTCGATCGTCCGAAAGATGTTGTACATGGGATCGAGCGAACCATAGGGATCCTGGAAGATCGGCTGGACGCGACGCCGGAAATCGAACATTTGCCGTCCCCGCAGGCTTGCCACGTCCTTCCCATCAAAGGAAATGGTTCCACTCGTGATCTTCTCCAGACCCAAGAGCATCCGCGCCACCGTCGACTTACCGGAGCCAGACTCCCCTACCACCGCCGTCGTCGTGCCCCGTGGAATCGAGAAGGACACACCGTCCACTGCCGTGAAATCTTCGGATTTGCCCCAGGCACCCCGCAGTTTGAAGACCTTGGTGAGGTCTTTCACCTCGACGAAATCCTGCTGCAATTTCTGCTGGATTTCCGTCTTGGGATGCTCGGCCAACAGATCCTCGGCCTCGACGCCCGTTTCCTTGGCCACCTGGATACGACGCGACGCTAGGGACGGCGCCGACGCCACGAGCTTTTGGGTGTACGGGTGCTGCGGATCCCGCAGTAGTTCCAAGGCGGGACCGGCTTCGACCACACGCCCCTTGTACATCACGACGACTTTGCGAGCACGCTCGGCGGCGAGGCCCAGGTCGTGAGTGATAAGAAGCACTGCGGTTCCGAGATCTGCCGTCATCGATTCGAGGTGATCCAAGATGGTCCGCTGAACCGTCACATCGAGGGCCGAGGTCGGTTCGTCGGCGATCAACAAACGCGGCTGGCAGGACAGGCCAATTGCGATCAGCGCACGTTGCCGCATGCCGCCAGAAAACTCGTGCGGGTACTGGCGCGCACGCTTTTCGGCGTCGGGCAAACCCGCCTGTTCGAGCACCTTCGCGACGTCTTTCGCCTCGGACGGCAAGCCGTTGGCTTTGAGCGTCTCTTTCACCTGGAAGCCAATGCGCCATACGGGGTTGAGGTTCGACATCGGATCCTGCGGGACCATGCCGATCTGATTACCGCGAAGTTTGACCTTTTCCGGTTCGCTGAGGTGGGTGATGTCCTTGCCATCAAAAAGGATCTGCCCACTGGAGACTCGTCCATTGCTCGGAAGCAGACCGATCGCGGCAAGGGCCGACGTCGATTTGCCCGACCCGGACTCCCCCACGATGGCCACGGTTTCACCCGGCATCACGGTGAAGTTGGAATCTTTAACCGCCTCGACATCGCCCGTGCTGGTCGTAAAGGTAATTCCCAGATCTTTGACCTCGAGCAAAGGTTGCTGTGGTTGTTCTGTCATCGTTTACTTCTTCCGAGATTTGGGATCGAGCGCATCTCGCAGGGCATCGCCCAACATGATGAAGCTCAGGACCGTCAGGGACAAGGCCAAACCGGGCCAGAAGACCGGCAACGGATTGGAGCGGAAAGCGTCCTTTCCGTCGGAGATGTCATTTCCCCAGCTCGTGATCTCGGGCGGAAGGCCAATGCCCAGGTAGGACAGGGTCGACTCCGCGACGATGAACGTACCGAGCGAGATCGTCGCGATCACGATCACCGGAGCCATCGCGTTCGGGATGATGTGCCGAAGCAAGATCCCAAATGACGAGACGCCCAATGACCGCGCGCTCGTCACGTAGTCCGCATTCCGCACCTCGACCACGGCTCCGCGCATGATGCGCGCAACCTGAGGCCATCCCAGCAGCACCAGGATCACCACCAGAGTCCATACCCCGCGGTGCTCGCGGAACACCGGAAGCTGCATGATCACCAAGGCGCCCAGAATGAGCGGCAGAGCAAAGAAGATATCTCCGAGGCGGGCGAGGATCGCGTCCAACCAACCGCCAAAATATCCGGCGATGGCACCGATGATTCCGCCGATGACCACGACGCCGAGGGTCGAGAACAGGCCAACCGTCAGCGATGCTCTGGTACCGGCGATCACCCGCGAATACACGTCACAGCCTTGCGCGGTGAATCCCATAAGGTGCCCTGCGGAGCCCCGAGCGTTCGAGTGTTCCAAGAGGCACTGAGCGTTGGCAGGATTTTCGGTCCAGAAAATCTGCGGGAAGAACGCAACTAGCACCGCGAGGATGATGAGGAGCATCGACACGATGAAGGTCGGTTTCTTCCGCAGTTGCCTCCAGGCATCGCGCCATAGGCTCAATGGGGCTTGCTCTTGGGTGGTCGAGTCGGTCGCCGCGACCGGGGTTTCCTCAAGGTCGGCGACGTATCTCTCGGACGCGATCGCCGAGGCCCCGAGATCCTTTTGATTTCCGGCCACCGAGTGCTCGGACATCTCCGGAGTTGCACGATGACGCGCGGTCGATTTCGGAGCCTGCTGCTCGGCCGCGTCTACTTCTGTGGGGTCAAATTTATGCATAGCGAATCCTCGGGTCGAGCCAGGCGTACAGCAAATCCACCAGGAGGTTTGCCACGCAGAAGACCAAAACCATGATCGACACGATGGAAACCACACTTGGTGCGTCGCCCAATGTGAGGGCCTTGTACAACTGAGAGCCGATGCCAGGAACGTTGAAGATGCCTTCCGTGACCACGGCTCCGCCCATGAGCGCACCGAGGTCGGCTCCCAGGAACGTCACCACAGGAATCATCGAATTGCGCAGGATATGCACGCCAACGACGCGACGACGACTCAACCCTTTGGCGGTCGCGGTGCGAACATAATCGGCGTTCGCGTTCTCGGCAACGGCGGTTCGGGTCAGTCGAAGGACGTAGGCGAAGGATACGAGGCCCAACACGATGGCCGGCAAAATCAACTCGCCCCATCCGGCCGTGCCGGAAACCGTCGGCTTAACGATTCCCCACTTCACGCCCACGACAAACTGGAGCACGAAAGCCAAAACGAAGATCGGAACCGAAATGACGATCAGGGAAACGACCAGCACGGTCGAGTCAAAGAGTTTGCCCTTCTTCAATCCCGCGTAAAGCCCAAAAATCACGCCAAAAAATGCTTCGAAAATCAATGCTTCGATGGCCAATCGCGCGGTCACGGGGAATGCGCTAGCTACGATCGAGCTGACTTCGCGACCAGAGAAGTTGACTCCCAGATCACCGGTGAATAGGCCACCGAGGTAATGGAAATACTGCACAAAGAAGGGGTCATTGAGGTGGTACTTTTCGGTCAGCGCCGCGGCGACACCGGGGCTACAGCCTTTGTCGCCGCACAAAGCAGCCAGAGGGTCTCCCGGCAACATGAAGACCAAGAAATATACGAGAAGAGTTGCACCGATAAATACCGGAATTAATTGGAGGAGTCTTTTGACGAGATACCACAGCACGGCCTATCCCCTCCCCGACGTCGAAACGCCCACCTGTGGGCGCGATGGAAGACTGCAGAAAATCATGGTGTACAACCTTTGAAGAATGCCGCGATGGAGGGCCGGTGTGGCGGCCCTCCATCGCGTATTTGATGTGCCAGCGTAGGAAATCCCTTAGGAGGTCTTCTCCACGTTGTAGTACATGGGAGTTCCGTTCCAGGACGCCTTGACGTTCTGAACGTTCTCTGACCAACCAACGTTGGCCTGGCTGTACCACAGCGGGATTGCCGGGAGGTCTTCGAGCAACATCGAGTCGGCCTCTTGGAACTTCTTCTGAGCCTCGGACTGATCTTTCGCTTTGAGGCCTTCACTCAGCGTGGCTTCAAACTCGGGGTTGTCGTACCGCGAGTCGTTGGAGTCAGCGCCCTTGGTATAGATCGGCCCCATGAAGTTGTACATGGATGGGTAATCAGCCAGCCATCCTGAACGCACAGCACCAGTCAATTTTCCGGCAGTGGTCTCGGTGCGCAGCTCCTTGAAAGTCGCATACGACTTTCCTTCGACCTCAATACCGAGATTGTTCTTCAATTGGTTCGTCACGGCGTCGACCCACTTCTTGTGTCCGCCGGCGTCAGCGTTGTAGCCGATCGTGAATTTCTCAGACTTGTCGTACGGCTGAATCTTTTCGGCCTCGTCCCAGAGCTTCTTGGCCTCGTCCTTATTGAACTTGGTGTTCTCTGAATTCTTGAGGTTGTCCTTATAGCCCTCGAGCACCGGTGCCGTCATGTCGGTCGCCGGCTTCCGGGTGTTATTGAGAATCACCTTGGTGATCTCGTCGCGGTCGATGGCCTTAGACAGTGCCTGACGCCGCAGTTTTCCAGCCTCTCCGCTCCAATTCTTCAGATACTCCGGGATCGCGATGGTTTGGTTGCCAGCGTAGGGTTTATCCAAATTACGGTCCGGGAGGTCGTCTTTATAGGTACCCAAGTCGGTCGCGGGGATCTGCTGGAGCACATCGAGATTATTGGCGAGAAGGTCCTGATACGCGGTATCGGGATTCTGGTACAGCTTGAAGGTGATTCCACCGTTTTTGGCCTTCTCGGGACCGTCGTAGTCGTCGTTCTTGACCAGATCGATTTGGGTGTTGTGTTGCCATGCACCTTGCTTGGCCATCTTGTACGGGCCATATCCCACGGGGTTTTCACCAAATGCCTTGATGTCCTTAAAAGCAGACTCTGGCAACGGGGCGTAGGCGGTGTACCCGAGGCGCTGTGCGAAGTCCGACTCGGGCGAGGAAAGCTTCACGGTGAACGTCGTATCGTCCACGACCTTCAGGCCGGACATTTTGTCCTCGGTGGCGCCTTCGGCGGAAACGGCGTCATAACCTTCGATGGGGCTAAAGAAGGACGAGGAAGCCTGTGCATTCTTGGCGGCCGCTCCAAAGTTCCAGGAATCCACAAAGCTCTTGGCCGTGACGGGCTCGCCGTTGGTGAACTTCTTGTCCTTCTTGATCTTGATGGTCCAGTTTTGCTGATCCGTGGAGTCAATGGACTCGGCGAGATCATTTTCGACCTTGCCGTTCTCGTCGTAGGAGATCAGTCCGTTGAAGATGTTTTCGACGACGACGCCGCCGCCGTTTTCGTTGGTATCGGTGGGAACCAATGGGTGCTGCGGTTCCACGCTATCCGCGGTGATGATGGCGGATGCGTCGGCCTGTCCACCGGACGAGCCGGTGCCGCCGCCACATGCGGAAAGAGCCAAGGCGGAGATAACGCCAAGGCTCGCGATCGATGAAATGCGGGAGAAGCGCATTTCGCCTCCTAGGTGATTTTTGATGGGATTCGACGAGTCGCGGCCCGACTCTCCGCAAACCTCGATACCGAGGGGTACGGATTGTGAAGCACAACACGCTTGTTGTGTAGTGTAGACCACATTTTGAAATCTCAGTTCTTTGCCTAGTCACCCAGGTATCGCCAACCATCGTGACGAGCGCCACCCCTCCGCGGGATTCCGCTCGAGTGCGCCACTCCGACACCCGGAAAAAATCTTGCGAGATCCCGACACGCCTCACCTTCACCAACAGAAGTGGCCCACCTTCCACTCGGAAGATGGGCCACTTCTCTCACGTCATTCACACGACGGCGTCACCGAATTTACTGCGAACGGTGACGTCCTCGCCGGAACCGCCGCGACGCTTGCTTACGGCTTCCAGTCGGGGCTTCCGTGGGCAACGACCCTCCCTCGGGAGTGGAAGCCGCCAATTCCGCTTCTAGGCGTTCATTCCGCCGCGCCTCCCATTCGCTGAAGCTGGCTTCAACCTGGCTATTGACGTCTTCGGCGATTTCCTCCACCAACTCGTTTCGAGCCTGACGTCGCTGCGCCCGGACCAACAGCTCGTGCTCCGCTTGGAGGGATTTGAACAGCGAAACGCACATCAAAACGATCACCACAGAGAACGGCAAAGCGGTCAGGATGGAAATCGTTTGGATCGCATTCAGTGAATTCTCTCCGCCGGCCCAAAGGAGCGACAGCGCGGCACCTCCAGCAACCAAGACCCAGAACACTCGAACCCAGGTTTTCGGATCTGGAGATCCCGAGGATGAAATCATGCCGAGCACGAGCGCTCCCGAATCGGCCGAGGTCACGAAGAACACGATGATCAGAATCACCGATCCCACGATCAGCGCGCCCGAGGCAGGCAGATCCTGAAGCATCGTGAAGAGGACACCATCCGAGGACAATTTCCCCAGTCCCCCCTCGCCGAAGAGCTCCCGGTTGAGGGCGGTGCCTCCCATTACGGCAAACCAGAAGAAGGACATCACGGCGGGCACCAACAGGACCGCAACCACAAATTCACGAACCGTACGGCCGCGGGAAACACGGGCAATGAACATACCGACGAAGGCCGACCAGGAAATCCACCATCCCCAGTAGAAGGTCGTCCATGTTCCGGCAAACTCTTGGCCTTCAGAACCGTTGAAGGCGAACGTCGAAAAGGTCATCTGGATGACGTTCTGTAGGTAGTTGCCGATGGACTGAACAAACTCCCGCAGCAGGAAAATAGTCGGTCCCATAATCAGCACGAACAGCACGATCACTGCTGCCAAGATCAGGTTGCCGTTGGACAACCACTTCATCCCCTTTTCGAGGCCCGTCACCACGGAAAAGAGCGTGACGGCGGACAACAAGACGATGATCAGCGTGTAGCCGAGGTTATTTGACGCATCAATGTCCAGGAACCCGAGGCCCGAGGCGATCTGCATGACGCCTAGCCCCATGGAGGTCGCGACGCCAAAGAGGACCCCCACCAGAGCGACGATGTCGATGAGGTCGCCCCACACGCCGCTGATTCTCTTTCCCAGGAGCGGCTTCAGCGAGAAGCGGATAGACAATGGGAGCTTTTTACGATGCGTCGCGTAGGCGATGGCCATTCCCACGATCACGTAAATCGCCCATGGGTGAAGACCCCAGTGCAGGAAGGAACGTGACATCGCCTGTTGGGCTACCTGCTCGGGCGCACCAGAGACCTCCGGCGGAGGGGACGCAAAGTGGGAGATCGGTTCGGACGCGCCGTAAAAAACCAGCCCGATTCCCATGCCTGCCGCAAACAGAAAGGCCAGCCAGGTCCGGAACGAGTAGTCGGGCGTGGAGTCATCGGGCCCCAACTTGATGTCCCCCAGTCGACTGAAACCAAGGTACAAGGCAAAGATGACGAAAATGGCAACAATCGCCGTGTAGTACCAGCCGAAGTATCCAATGACGTCTTCCTGAAGGGCAGTAAACACGTTATTGGCCTGCTCCGGAAACATCATAGTGATGCTAATGAATATCGCCATGATGATGGCAGCAGGAACAAAAACACGAGGGTCGATGGCACCTCGCTTCATTTTTCGTTGGAGCCTGTCAGAGACGTCTCCGACCCCCAAATCCGGCTTATCCGTCAGAAAATTCGCCATACACCACTCACTTCTTCACTCACATCCACGGGTCTCGACTAAAAGATTGGTTTACTATCTAATTTCTGGTCGACAGATTTTCGGATGACCGCCGTACAAATTAACAGCTAAATGCCACCTGATTAAACACTAAACAAAATATCGACGCCGAAGCTAACTCACACCGAACATTGCCGGTCGGTGCGAGAGCAGGCGAGGCGAACCATCCCTTATACACGTGTGGAATCTCTTGCACGCACGGAGCACAATGGAGACATGAGTGTTACAGAGCTGTCCGACGTCACGTCCTTCGAGTCTTGGAAGGCCCTCGCGAATCATCATTCCGGGCTGACCCCCGATCTACGGTCCTGGTTCGAACAGGACCCCCAACGAGCCGAAAACTTCACCGTGACGGCCGGAGACCTGGTTGCCGATCTATCGAAGAACCTGGTCACGGAGGAAACCCGAAGCCTCCTTCTCAAGCTTGCGGAAGATGCGGGCGTCGAAAAGCGCCGCGATGCCATGTTCGCTGGCGAACACATCAACGTCACCGAAGACCGTGCCGTGCTCCACACTGCATTGCGCCGCCCCCGCGGGGCGTCCCCGGAACTTGTGGTGGATGGCCAAAACATCGACGAAGACGTCCACGAAGTTCTCGCCAAGATTTATGACTTTGCCGACCGTGTGCGTTCTGGCGAGTGGACGGGAGTCACTCAACGCCCGATTGAAACCGTGGTCAACATCGGCATCGGCGGTTCCGATCTGGGTCCCGTCATGGCCTATGAGGCCCTGAAGCCTTACGCCCAGGACGGCCTGTCGGCGCGCTTCATCTCGAACATCGATCCGACCGACTCCGCCGAAACCATCGCAGACCTCGACCCGGAAACCACGCTCTTCATCGTGGCGTCCAAGACCTTCGGAACCTTGGAGACCCTGACCAACGCGCGGGTGTGCCGCACATGGCTCCTGGATTCACTGCGCGAATCGGGTGCGTTAGAGAATTCGTCGGAGGCCGAAGCGGTCAAGCGCCACTTCGTCGCCGTCTCCACCGCATTGGACAAGGTCGAAGACTTCGGAATCGACCCCGAGAATGCGTTTGGATTCTGGAACTGGGTCGGCGGACGCTATTCCGTCGACTCAGCTATTGGCACGTCCTTGGCAGTCGTCTTAGGCCCGGACGTCTTCGAAGAATTCCTGGCCGGCTTCCACACCATGGACGAGCACTTCCGCACGGCCCCAGCCGAGCAGAACCTCCCCTTGCTCATGGGATTGCTCAATATCTGGTACGTGAACTTCTTCGAGGCAGCCTCGCACGCCGTTCTGCCTTACGACCAGTTCCTGCACCGATTCCCCGCGTATCTCCAGCAGCTCACCATGGAATCCAACGGCAAGTCGGTCCGATGGGACGGATCCCCCGTCACCACGCAAACCGGGGAAATCTTCTGGGGCGAACCCGGAACCAACGGACAGCACGCCTTCTACCAGTTGATTCACCAGGGCACGCGGACCATCCCAGCGGACTTCATCGCCTTCGCCAATCCGGTTCATCCCACCCGCGATGGCGAGAACGATGTTCACGAGCTCTTCTTGGCCAACTTCTTCGCCCAGACCAAAGCCTTGGCTTTCGGAAAGACGGTCGACGAGGTCCGTGCGGAAGGCACGGATGAGTCCGTGGTGCCCGCACGCGTATTCTCCGGAAACCGCCCGACGACGTCCATCATGGCCCCGGCTCTGACTCCGTCGGTGTTGGGCCAGCTCATCGCGCTTTACGAACACATCACCTTCGTCGAAGGAACCATTTGGGGCATCGACTCCTTCGACCAGTGGGGCGTGGAATTGGGTAAGCAACTCGCTCAGGCACTCGCGCCGGCGGTCGGCGGCGACCAGGACGCCGTCGCCCGTGAGGATTCCTCGACGCGCTCACTGATCTCCTACTACTTGAAGCAGCGCAACAAGTAGTCTCATCGTGGTGCGTTCCCTCAGCCGGTTGTCCCGGCGAGGGAACGCACCACTTCTCGGAGTGCCACGTCCACGCCACGGTTAATCAGCTGCTGATCCATCACGGGCTGACTCTCTGTAGTAGCCGTTTCAGGCGTGAGCGGCACATGGATGAACCCTCCTCGTAAGATGCCGCGCCCTTCAGCGGTATGCAGGGTCTCGTACAAGATGCGGTTGCACACGTACGTTCCGGCCGAATTCGAGATCCTCCCCGATAATCCTTCCGATTCCCACGCCGCGACAATGCGATGGATCGGGAGGGTGCTGAAATACGCATTCGGGCCGCCCGCGACCACGGGCTCATCGACGGGTCGTCTACCACTGTTATCGGGGATCCTGGCGTCGATGCAGTTAATCGCTACTCTTTCCACACACAGGTGAGACCTCCCGATGGCCACACCGATATTGATCACGACCTCCGGCCGATGTTTCGCACAAGACGTCGCCAAATATCGGGGAGCCTCATCGAAGTCCACGGGTAAACGTTCGGCGACGACGTCGTGGTTCGAGTCGTCCCAAAGTTCAGCGGCCCGAAGCGCGGCCTCCCACGATGGATTGGACTCGAGCCCGTCGAAGGGCTCGAAGCCGGTCAGGAGAATACGCGTCACGGTCAAGGCCTCCAGAAGGGTTGAGGGAACGAAGAATACTTCGCCCGCGAATCTATGACGCGATTCTAGAGGCGGTCCCGATCTCTCCATACTGATTCACCGTTCGTGACGGCCGGTTGCTGAACAACCACGTAATTCTGGGTCTTGACGCCGGCGGCCTGCGCTTCGGTCGACGTCATGACGCCGAAGCCGGCAACGGCCAACATGGTGGTGGCTCCGACGCTCGCGAGCATGCGGCGTAGTCGCGGCCGGCGACGGGAAGCCCCCGAGCGAGGCGTTTCCCCCGGACCGGGCAGTGAGGATGAGGCGGGCTTGAAGTTCTTGGTGTGTGTCGTCATGGTTTAGATGCTGCGCGCCCTGGCTATGTTGCGGCTGTGTTCCTCACAGCGCCTTGCTGTGGATTACCATCACCGTTTTCCCCTCATTCTCCCCGTGAGATCAATTCTGGAAACACGCAGTCCCGAGTCAACGGCGCAAGATCGTCCATGCCGAGTCCGTCCCGGGGCACGATCCATCGCAATTCTTCGATTTCCGCTTGGGGATGGACTAAGCGCTGACGCAAGGCCACGGTCGATTCGGTCCACCGGTACACGTAGCCGGTCAGCCCAAATCCCGATTCGTTGGCCGCCGTGGTATCCCAGGTACCCAGAAAATCCAGATCCTCCGCCGACACCTGAAGTCCCAGTTCTTCGCCCACCTCGCGGACAGCGGCCTCCCGTGGCTCCTCCCCCGGCTCAGGCTTACCTCCGGGGAACATGAAGAAGCGGGTATCGCGTTTGCGAACGGTCAAAACCCTCCCCTCGGCGTCGGCAAGGACTACGGCGGCAACGGTGAGATGAGGCATGAGTCGACCCTATTCGGTTTCCCGAATGCTCTGCCATCGTGACGCGTAATAGCCGCCCACACCCAGGGATGAGACAGGCTCGTCCGGTATATTGACGAGAGGAAATAACCCTCGAGATGAAGCAGGGAGCACGCCTAAGCGTATGTCCAAGATTATTTACACCCAGACCGACGAAGCACCGTTGCTGGCCACCTATTCGTTTAAGCCCATCGTGGAGGCCTACGCCAAAACGGCCGGCGTCGACGTCGAGACGCGCGATATCTCGTTGGCGGGACGCATCATCTCGCAGTTCAACGATGTACTGCCTGAGGAACAGCGCGTCGCCGATGCGTTGAAGGAACTCGGCGAGTTGGCGAAGACTCCCGAGGCCAACATCATCAAATTGCCGAATATCTCGGCCTCGGTGCCGCAGCTCAAGGCCGCCATTAAGGAACTTCAGGCCGCCGGGTACGACCTTCCGGACTACCCCGACGAGGTCAAGAACGACCAGGACGCCGACGTCCGCGAGCGTTACGACCGAGTGAAGGGCTCCGCCGTCAACCCCGTGCTTCGTGAGGGCAATTCGGACCGTCGTGCGCCGCAGTCGGTCAAGAATTACGCCCGGAAGAACCCGCACACCATGGGCGCCTGGTCCTCGGATTCGAAGACCAACGTGGCCACCATGTCGGACCACGACTTCAAGTCGAACGAGCAGTCCGTGATTCTGCCCGCCGACGATTCCTTGACGATCCGCTTCACCGCTGCCGACGGTAGCCAGAAGATCCTCAAGGACGGCCTCAAGGTTCTCCAGAACGAAATCGTCGACGCGACCGTCATGAGTGCCGCAGCGTTGGACAAGTTCTTGGCGGAACAGGTCGAGCGGGCTCGCAAGGAAGGTGTGCTGTTCTCGGTGCACCTGAAGGCGACCATGATGAAGGTCTCTGACCCGGTGCTGTTCGGCCACGCGGTCAAGGCGTACTTCTCCGACGTCTTCGAAACCTATGGGGACAAGCTGGCTGAGGCTGGTCTTTCCCCCAATAATGGCCTCGCTTCGATCTTGAACGGGTTGGATCTGCTGGACGAGGAAACCGCCAACGGTGTCAAGGAAGGCATCGAGCGCGGTCTCGAAAACGGCCCCTCCCTCGCCATGGTCGACTCCCGCAAGGGCATCACCAATTTGCACGTCCCCTCCGACGTCATCGTGGACGCCTCGATGCCCGCCATGATCCGGACCTCCGGTCACATGTGGGGCGCGGACGACGAAGAACACGACACCCTCGCGGTTCTTCCCGACTCCTCCTATGCCGGGGTCTACCAGGCCGTGATCGAGGATTGCCGGGCCCACGGCGCCTTCGATCCGACGACCATGGGTTCGGTTCCGAACGTCGGACTCATGGCTCAGAAGGCCGAGGAATACGGATCGCACGACAAAACCTTCGAGATCGAGGGCCAAGGCGTCGTCGAGGTTCTGAACTCGGCCGGCGACGTCCTCATGTCCCACGACGTCGAGCAGGGCGATATCTGGCGCGCTTGCCAGACCAAAGATGTCCCGGTTCGCGACTGGGTGAAGTTGGCGGTACGTCGAGCCCGCGAATCCGGCACTCCGACCGTTTTCTGGTTGGATCCGGAGCGTGCCCACGACACCAACTTGATCGCCAAGGTCGAGGAATACCTGAAGGACGAGGATACCGAGGGGCTTGACCTCCGAATCCTCTCCCCCATTGAGGCCACTCAGTTCTCACTCGATCGGATTCGTCAGGGCCTGGACACCATCTCGGTGACCGGTAACGTGTTGCGCGATTACCTGACCGATCTGTTCCCCATCCTGGAACTGGGCACCTCGGCGAAGATGCTCTCGATCGTTCCGCTCATCAATGGTGGCGGGCTGTTCGAGACCGGTGCCGGCGGTTCGGCGCCGAAGCACGTTCAGCAGCTCGTCGAAGAGAACCACCTGCGGTGGGATTCGCTCGGTGAGTTCCTGGCGCTTTCGGCTTCCTTCGAGCACCTGGCGAACACCACCAAGAATGATCGCGCGCAGATTCTTGCGGATACGCTCGACGCCGCGACGGGCAAGTTCTTGGAAGAGAACAAGTCCCCGTCCCGAAAGGTCGGCGAGATCGACAACCGTGGCAGCCACTTCTACTTGGCTAGCTACTGGGCCGAAGAACTCGCGCATCAGACTCGTGACGAAGAGCTGGCGAAACTCTTCGCCGGAATCGCTGAGGAATTGGCCTCGAACGAGAACACCATCGCCGAAGAGCTTCTGGCGGTTCAGGGATCGTCGGTGGACCTGGGTGGTTACTACCGTCCGCGCGATGAAAAGGCTGAGCCGGTCATGCGGCCGTCGGAAACCTTCAATGGAATCCTGGCGTCGTTGACCCGGTAATTCTTCGCTTCGGCGATTTTTCACAGACAGAGGGCCTCGGATCATTTGATCCGAGGCCCTCTGCTCTGTCCGGAGATGACAACGTTGGGTGTACGTGCCGTGCTGCTCCGATATGCCCATAAAAAAGTGCCCCGGCCGCCGCATTGATGCAGTGGCCGGGGCACGAGGCTTCATCGAGCCATGATCGAATTAGCGGCGGTTGCCGTTCTCGTCGATCTCGATTTCTTCCTTACGGACCTCGCCGGAAACGCTTTCGGTTTCCTGGCGGGCTTCCTTGTTCAAGGAAACGCGCTCGGTGGCGACGGTCTCGGTGGTGACGACGGGACGCTCTTCGTAGGCGGTCACGGTGACGTCTTCGTCCTGACCGATGAAATTTATGAACACCTCACGTACGACGACGCCCCTTTCACCTCGATCGCTACCGCTGCGCCTGAGCTTGGAGAGAACGTCATCGTCCTCAACGGCGTGGCCAAAACCTACGCCATGACCGGCTGGAGGGTGGGCTGGATGATCGGCGCCCC
>NZ_LT835161.1:0-700715 GCF_900169715.1 Kocuria massiliensis | reverse complement strand
GGCGGTGCCAGCGGCGGTTCCGGCGGCAGCGTTACCGTCGTGACGCTCCTGGCCGGCGTTACCGCCCTGGCCCGACGTCGAACGATCCAACGAGTAGTACTCGTAGATGCGCTGTTCTTCCTCGGGGCTCAACGAACCGTCGTCGTCGATGTTCGGAGCGTCCTTGACGAAGTCCTTGTCGAAGGGAACCGTGATGCCGTCATCGGTGGCCTTGGCCTTGTTGAGCGGAACAAAAGTTTCCTTGGATCCGAACAATCCGGTGTTGACCGTTGCGAAGGTGGGTTCGTTGGTCTGGTCATCGAGGTAGATCTCGCCGACCTTACCGATCTTGTCGCCGTTGTTGCTGAATACGGTGCTGTTACGCAGGGACTCAATGTTCTGGTTATTAGTCATGGTCCTACTTCCTGATTGTCGATCCACATTAGTTCACAATCTAATTTTCGAAACCAATAATTGGATTCGATTTGTTTTTGCAGTCTAACCTTTTCGAGTTCAGAGGGTCAACGGTATACATTTCCCCTCTCGGCGTAATTGAGAATGAGGCAAATTTAGAACAAAGTTGCATACAGTTCATGCGCCTGCAATTGACGGTTCACGTGGCTTGATGCAGGGCCGGACTGCTGCCGCCATCCAGCCTCTCCAAGCGGAACCTCCGAGGAATTTCAGGGATTTATGCCAGGTCACACGGTACGGGGATTGGCGTGGCACCCAACAACGAAAGTGCATTCGCCGAGATTGCAGAAAGGTGAAAATAAAATAAAAATCCCACCTGTCGATGTTTCGACAGGTGGGATGAGCTCGCAATACTGCTCCGGCGTCAGTTCTCTTTCTGCGAGCTCGACGAACCGGCCGGGGCAAGTGACTGAACATCGGCTTCCATGAGCGGTACGCTCTTGGACCGAGTCACGAGCTTGTGTCCGAACCAGATCGCGAGGAATACGGGCAACCCAATGTACGAGGTCAGCACCTCGACCAGTTGTCCCTTAAACACTGCCTCGTAGTTTTGCCCCAAAATCACGATGATGCACAGGACAAACGCGATGATTGGCCCCAAGGGGAACAGCGGTGCCTTATAGGGGAGGTCCTTGAGGTCGTACCCCTGTGCCACGTAGGCACGGCGGAACCTGAAGTGGCATACGGCGATGCCTACCCACACGATGAATCCCGACAAACCGGAAATGTTGACCAACCAGGTGTACCCCGCACCTTGCCCCACAATCGCCGTAATGAACCCGGCGAGGCCGACGCAGGCCGTCGCGATCAAGGCCGGCATGGGGATGCCTCGCTTATTGACTCGCGCGAAGATCTTGGGCGCCTTTCCTTCCAACGCTAGGGACAACAGCATGCGGGTTGACGCGTAGAGGCCTGAATTACCTGCTGAAAGAATCGCCGTCAAAATCACGGCATTCATGAGAGACGCCGCGAAGGCCACGCCGGCCCTCTCAAACACCAAGGTGAAGGGCGAGAAGGCGATATCGGTTTCGCTGTTGCGCAGGAGGTTGGGATCGGTATACGGAACCAAGAAACCGATGACGGTGATGGCGCCGATGTAGAACAACATGATGCGCCAGAACACGGAGCGCAGGGCCTTGGGAACGTCCCGACGCGGATTCTCGGCCTCGCCCGCGGCAACACCGATCATTTCGGTTCCCTGGAAGGAGAACCCAGCGATCATGAACACCGAAATGATCGAGATGAATCCGCCGTTGAAGGGTGCGTCCCCGGTGGTCCAGTTAGATACGCCCGGGGCCTTCCCACCGAAGATCCCCAGAATCATCAAAAGGCCCGCAACCAAGAACAAGACGACGGCGGCGACTTTAATCGCGGCCAGCCAGAACTCGCCTTCACCGTAGGCCCGCGCAGACAACGCGTTGAGGCCCGTCAGGAGAACCAAGAAGACGGCGGCCCATACCCAACCTGGAACGTCCGGCAACCAGAAGGACATGATGAGTCCGGCGGCAACGAGCTCCGCGGCAACCGTGATCGCCCAGTTGAACCAATAATTCCACCCCATGGCAAAGCCAAACGAGGGGCTCACGAATCGCGTGGCGTACGTCTGGAAGGAGCCGGCTAACGGCAGATGCGCGGCCATCTCTCCCAAAGATTGCATGAGCAGAAGGACCATGATGCCGATGACGACGTACGCCGCGAGCGCTCCGCCTGGCCCGGCGTTGGCAATGGTTCCGCCAGATGCAACGAAGAGTCCTGTACCGATGGCGCCGCCGATGGCAATCATCTGCATGTGCCGGTTCCGGAGACCCCGCTTGAGTCCTTCGTCGGTCAGGGCCTGCGGCTTGATTTGTGAAGACACGGTTCTCCCGATGGATTGAGCATCTAAATTCAGTTCAGGCTACCACCGCTACGGCCCTTGTTAACGCGGAATCAAGGGCAGCCAACCGCGCCCCACCACATTGCCGGCCACTGTCCCATCGCGCCAGAAGCCGGGCCGCCGTCATCGGGCACAACAGAAAGAACCCACCGGATCGAGGTCTTCCCTCAACCCGGTGGGTTCCTTAACGAAACGCGAAAAGTTTAAGCCTGGGCCGCAGCGAGCGCGGCGTCGTAGTTGGGCTCCTGGCCGATTTCGGGGACCAGTTCCTGATAAGCCACGTGGCCTTCGGGGCTGATCACGACGACGGAGCGGGCGAGCAAGCCTTCCATGGGACCGTCGGTGATGCGCACCCCGTAGTCGTCGCCGAAGGTCGAACGGAATCCCGAGGCGGTGACGACGTTCTCGATGCCTTCGGCACCGCAGAAGCGTCCCAGGGCAAACGGGAGGTCGTTGGACACGCACACCACAACGGCGTTGTTCAGCGTCGAGGCCTCTTGGTTGAATTTACGTACGCTGGCCGCGCACACACCCGTGTCGACGGACGGGAAAATGTTCAGGACCACGGTCTTGCCGCGGAAATCATTTTCCGTGACCTCGCCAAGGTCGGTTCCGGCCAGGGTGAAGGCCGGCGGGGTGGTTCCCGTCTCGGGGAGGGATCCGGAGGTTTGAGTCGGATTGCCTTGGAAGGTTACTTCAGCCATGGATTTTCTCCTCTGGTCGCGTTGTTCGCTGGTGGGTGGGGATACTACTGGGTTTTTTCGGCGACTTGACGCTGAATGCGCGTCAACATACCGCTCATGCCATTGAGCCTCAGGGGGCTGACCGCTTGAGTCAGGGAAAGCCGGAGGGGAAGGTCCGCGGGAACCGCGGTGACCGTCTCAGCCGATGCACCGTCTAGGCCCTCTTGCAAGATGCCGGCAAACCCTCGCGTGGTCGGCGCCTCTGGTGGCGCTGAGAAGAACAACCGCACGGTGCCGTCTTCTTCGACCTCGGTCACCAGGAAGATCGGCGACTGACATTCGGGCACCGGTTCGAGGAGTTCGGGATGATCCTGGAACCGGGCGGGAAGGTCGGGCAAGCCCTTGCTGAATTCCAAAAGGAGCTGGAGCCTGTCCTGTGGAGGGAGGTCGGCGAAATCATCGACGATCTCCTGCAGGGCCTGCGGCAGGTCCGTGGTGGTTTCGGTCATGATGCTGCGGGAACCTCTCCGGGCTCTTCGCCCTGAACGATCGGCACGCGTACTGCGTTGCCCCACTCGGTCCAGGATCCGTCGTAATTGCGAACGTTGCGGAATCCTAGGAGGTGCTCGAGGACGAACCAGGTGTGACTGGAGCGTTCCCCGATGCGGCAGTACGCGATGATGTCTTGATCCGTGTTCAGCCCCAGCTCGTCTTGGTAGATCGTGCGGAGCTCTTCGGCGGACTTGAAGGTGCCGTCGTCGTTGGCCGCACGGGCCCACGGAACGGAATGCGCCGTGGGGATGTGGCCGCCGCGCAAGGCGCCTTCCTCCGGGTAATTCGGCATGTGAGTGCGCCGACCGGTGTATTCGTCCGCGCTCCGTACGTCGATCAGCGGGATCTCGCCCAAGGATTCGCGGACGTCGGACAGGTAGGCCCTGATGGGAGCGTCATTGCGCTCTACGACGGGGTAATCACCGGCAGCGGGGTTGGGCACCTCGGTGGTCAGCGGGCGATCTTCCTCGATCCACTTGGCGCGGCCACCGTCAAGGAGGCGAACGTCGTCGTGGCCAAACAGCGTGAAGACCCACAGCGCGTATGCGGCCCACCAGTTGGACTTATCCCCGTAGACGACGATCGTGCTGTCGCGGCTGATTCCCTTGCGGGACATCAGGTCGGCGAAGGCTTCTCCGTCGATGTAGTCACGGGTGACGCTGTCGTTGAGTTCGGTGTGCCAGTCCACCTTGACGGCCCCGGGGATGTGGCCGGTTTCGTACAGCAGGACATCCTCGTCGCTCTCGACGACCACCACGCCGGGATCTTTGGCGTGCTCAGCCAGCCATTGTGTGCTGACCAATCGCTCCGGATGGGCGTACTGGGCAAACTTGGTGTTGCTTTCGGTTGGTGCTGGCACGTGACCTCCAGAGTCTCGCGGACATGTACTCGAGGGAACTTCTTCAGCCCCTCCGTTATTCCCGAATCTACCCGGTTCGGAGCGCTCGATCGTCCGCCTCCGCGGTGGGCCGAACCTCATGCACGGTCAACGGAACGTGTTGAACGTGGGCCAAAACGGCGATTTTTTGCAAACCGCCCTCCTTGGACGCAGGGTTTTACGCCCACAATGTATGGCAAAAACACCAAGAATGTGCGGTGATTTGGGGATGGCTTGGTTTCATCGGTGAGGCACCATTTCACGTTCGGGAAGGTTGTTTCCGGCATCATTACTGTGGTCCCCAAATAATGGTTGTTGACATCACATCGAATGCCATCTTTTGATGTTGCCGCGCCTCTGACCTGGTGGCACAATCATCGTTCGTGAATAACACCGCTGATTCAGCATCGAATCACATTGAACCCTCCGAGGCCGACGCCGAAGCTTCGGAGGCTAATTCGGAACAAGTTGCCGAGTCTGAAACTATGTCGATCCCCCTCGACGCGCCACGTCCCCGATCCAAGGGGATTCTGGTGATGGTCATCGCCGCCATGGGCGTCGTGTTCGGGGACATCGGAACCAGCCCCCTCTATTCGATGCAAACCGTCTTCAGTATTCACGATCACGCGATCGCACCCTCCGATCAGGATGTCCTCGGCGTGATCTCGATGGTGCTGTGGTGCCTGATCCTCATCGTGACGGTCGCATACATCGGCTTCATCATGAGGGCCCATAACCAGGGCGAAGGCGGAATCCTCTCCCTCGCCTCCTTGATTTGGCATAAGCTCGGCAAACGTTCGAGCCGTGCCGGTGCGGCGATCATTCTGGCCGTCATCGGCGCGTCCCTGTTCTACGGCGACTCGCTGATCACACCCGCGATCTCGGTGATGAGTGCCATCGAAGGTATCGAAGTTGCCGATCCAGGCTTCGGGCAGTACATCGTGCCGGTCTCCGTGGTGATTCTGACGCTCCTCTTTTTCGTCCAGCGGTGGGGCACCGGCTCGATCGGCAAAGCCTTTGGGCCCATCATGGTCGCGTGGTTCGTGGTCTTGATCGTGCTCGGACTCCCGCAGATCGTGCAGAATCCGTCCATTTTCCGCGCATTTTCGCCCACCTATGCATTTGCTTTTGCTCTGGACCGCCCGTTCGTCGCGTTCGTTGCGATGGGCGCCGTCGTTCTCGCAGTGACAGGTGTGGAAGCCCTCTACGCGGATATGGGTCATTTCGGTCGCAAGCCCATCATGCTCGCGTGGTTTTCCTTGGTCCTCCCGGCCCTGGCCATCAATTACCTTGGCCAGGGAGCAATGATCTTGCGCAAGCCTGAAACCATCGACAATCCTTTCTTCCATCTGGCGCCGAGCTGGGCGCAGCTGCCGCTGGTGGCCCTCGCGGCGGCCGCCACCGTGATCGCTTCGCAGGCCGTTATTTCCGGGGCCTTCTCGGTGTCTCGCCAAGCGACGCGACTCTCCCTGCTGCCGCGTCTTCGGGTGATTCAAACCTCTCAGGACCAAGGTGGGCAGATCTACATGCCAACCGTCAATCTGCTGCTCTTCGTGGGTGTCGTCGCACTCGTGATCGTTTTCCAGTCGTCCGGCGGCCTGGCTGCGGCCTACGGGCTCTCGGTGACCGGAACGCTGTTGCTCGAACTGTCACTCTTCCTCCTCCTGGCCCACGCGGTGTGGGGATGGTCGATCCTGCGCGTCGGCCTGTTGGCGTTCTTCGTCGGAGGGCTCGAGCTCGTTCTTTTTGGCGCGAACGTCGTCAAAGTCTTTTCGGGAGGTTGGCTCCCCCTCCTCATCGCGGGAATTTCGATCACGATCATGCTCACGTGGCGTAAGGGCTCACGGATCATGTGGGGACGGCGCGCCGAGATGGAGGGACCCATCGAGGAATTCGTGGAAAGGGTGCGGGAAACAAACGTTCGTCGCGTGCCCGGCGTCGCCGTCTATCCGCACGGCAACCCGCTCACCACTCCCCTCGCATTGCGCAACAATATGGAGTTCAACCACGTTCTCCACGAACACGCCGTCATCATCACGATGAAAAACGTCGGCGTGCCCCACGTGAGGGCCGAGGACCGCATCAGCGTCTCCGACTTGGGAGATCCCGACGACGGCATCGTGCATATTCTCTGCCGTGTCGGTTTCAACGATTCGCAGGACGTGCCTCAAGCACTTCGCCTGGCCACGGGACGTTGCGGGGAACTCGATTTCGACCCCGACGAAGCGAACTACATGCTCTCGGTGTTCCGAATCGAGAAGGGCGACGACAAGTGCATGTCGCGCTGGCGCAAGGGGCTCTTCCGGTTCCTCGAGAAATTCGCGGCCAACCGTACGCATGCCTTGCATCTGCCACCCACCGGGACGACGGTCATGGGCGCGCAGGCGGAACTCTAACGGGCTGAACTGCCTCCCCGGGCGAGAAACGTTTACCCCCCCTGGGAGGCGCCGACTACTGACTGGGCCGAGCACGCTCTTTCAGGTACCGACGCGCGTGGGGCACCTCGATCAGGATCATGAGAATTCCAATGATCCACAAGGGGAATTGCACGGCCATGGCGGCCTTGAACCCGCCGAGAGAATAGGTCGATGGGGTTCCGGCTCCCATGAGGTCCAGTACCACTCCGACCATGAGAACCGTGATCAGTGCGGCGGTGAACCCGCCCATATTGGCCAAGCCGGTGGCCACGCCCCGTTGCCGCTTGGGCGCATGCGTACGCACGATGTCGAAAGCGATCATGGACAAAGGGATTCCGGCTCCCATGATGATGCCGACCAGCATGGTGAGCCAGATCGGTGCGGCACCCGGCCACGCGATCACGACAATCCAGGACGCGAACATCGTCAACACTCCCCCAAGCGCCAAGGTCACGCGATGGTCGGAGTATTTCGAGATGATCGGCCCGAAGACCAACGCCCCCACCATCGAAGCAACGATCGCGGCATCGAGCACAAGGTGCGCCTGAGCGTTGGTGTAGCCGAGACCACCAGTAAGGAACGGGGTGCCCCAGAGCAGGAGGAAGCTGTCTGGGGCAAACATCGTCGAAAAATGAACCCAAAAGGCCAAGCGGATGCCCGGGCGTTTGATGAGGGACTTGATCGCCGGAAAGACTCCGCTCGAACCGGGACCGACCACGGGCAAGACCTCGGTCAGGATGATGGGGCCGGTATCCGCGAAGACGGGCGCGCTCGTCGTCGGCAATTCTTTCTGTCGACCGGTCAGGCGTTCGGCGAGCGTGCCGGCGCCTGGACCATCACGCATGACCAACGCGACGAGGATCAAGATGACGACCCCGATGGCGGCAAGACTCGCAAAACCCGTCATCCACCCGAAGGCTCCAATCACGGCCGCGAGCGGGGCAACGGCCACCAGCTGACCGACCTGCCCTGCCAACCCGGTGATCTGGTTGACCACAGGCGATTGTTTCCGTGTGAACCACTCCGCAGCCAATCGCACGACCGACGTGAAGATGCAGGCATCCCCGGCGCCCAATAAGATGCGGGCACCGATCGCCACCGGAATGAGATCCGTACTGGCGAGCGCAAATTGCGCCACGGACATGAGCAGTAGACCGCTCGCGATCACCCAGGACGTCCCAAAACGGTCCAGGCTCACGCCCACTGGAATCTGGCACAGCGCATAGACCACGAGCTGGAGGACGAGGAAGGACGACAAGACCGTCGCCTCCGCACCGAAGTGTTCCTGCGCGGTGGGACCCAGCGCGGAGAACGAGCTGCGGTTGATGAGGGCGAGAAGGTAGGCCGCAATGCCAACGCCCCAAATGAGCCATTTGGCGTGGAATTTCCGGGTGATCATGATCTTGAGGGTATCCCGCCGGAATACCCTCTCGTCCAGCTCAAATACAGACTGTGGATAACATTTCGTCGGCTGATTTTTCGATGGAAAATTTACTCGAGGGTACGCCGAACTCCGGGCAGCTACTTCGCGAATGCGGCCTCTGTCTATGCTGAACTCAGCCGGCGCACGCCGGTGACCGCCAGACCCGGGAGTTTCGATGAGACGGATCGACGACGAAGAACGCCGAGCGAGGCTCGCGCGCCGCCACGGCATCGCGCCGGAGCACCGACATTCCTCGCTGACCGAGGCCGTTCATGGGGTACTTGCACTTCACGCGACAGAGCCGGCGACTCCACACCTGTCCCTTCACGCACGCGTGGATGGCCTGATGAAGCAGGACGTCGAGACGGCCTTGTACAAGGATCGAACTCTGGTACGGCAGCTCGCTATGCGACGGACGCTTTTCGCTTTTCCGCGCGAGTTTGTCCCGGCGGCCCTGGGAGCGCCGTCGGCACGGGTCGCGACCACGCAATACAAACGGTTGGTCAAGGAAATCGCCGCAACGGGCGCCATCCCCCATCCCGAAGCGTGGCTCGAATCTGCTCGTGAGGCAGTTCTTGCGTTCCTGTCGGGCGGACGCGAGCACCAACAGTCCGAGTTGAGGGCCCTGGTTCCCGAGATCTCGGGGACGATGACTGTCAACGCGGGAACCAAATATGAGGCCGAGAGCCACATTGCACCCCGCCTCGTGACGTGGATGGGGGCCGAGGGCGACATTGTTCGTGCTCACGGAGCGTCTCACTGGCGTGTTAACCGTTTTGGCTGGGCCCGTATGGACGAATGGCTGGGGTCCGTGCCGGAGCGCCCTTCCGAGCGAGATTCGTACAAGCAGTTGGTCGAGGCGTACCTCCGCGGGCATGGTCCTGCCACGGAACGCGACCTCACGTGGTGGTTCGGTTCTACCAAGTCGGCGATGCGCCGGGCGTTGGCCGACGTGGAGGCCGTGGAGGTTCAGCTCGAACGCGGAGCGACCGGTTGGGTGTTGCCCGACGACGTCGAGCCGGTCGATCCCGTCGATCCCTGGGCGGCATTGTTACCAGCGCTCGATCCGGCATCGCTGGGGTGGAAGGACCGGGATTTCTACCTTGACGCGGATTTCTCGGGCTCGGTTTACGACTGGGCCGGTAATCCCGGAACCACGGCGTGGTGGGATGGCCGGATCGTCGGTTCATTTGTTCAGGACGCCGCGGGCTCCGTCGAGCTCATCCTGGGGTCAGACCCGGGACGAGTCGCACGTCGCGAGCTGGAAAACCAAGCCCGCCGTCTGGAGGAATGGCTCGACGGAGAACGCGTGACAGCGATCTACAAGGCTCCGATCACGAAGGGGCGCTGGTAAGTCTGCGGCTACTTTTGGGTGAGGTCCTGCGCCAGCATCACGACGATTCCGCTGGGACCGCGCAGGTAGGTGAGCTTGTAAACGTCGCGATAATTCGCGACCCCGCGAAGTGGGAAGCACCCGTGACGTGCCGCGATTTTCAGTGATTCGTCGATGTCATCCACAGAAAAGGCGACCCGGTGCATTCCTATGTCGTTGGGCCTAGTCGGCGCGGAGGGATTGGCATCGGGGTGAATGTACTCGAATAATTCGAGTTTTCCCTCTCCGTCTGGCGTCGTCAGCAAGGCAATCTTGGCGTGATTACCGTCCAATCCCACGGCAGTATCCGCCCAATCCCCGCTGATCTCGTCCCTCCCTTCGACGCTCAGGCCGAGGTCGGTAAAGAACGCGATCGTTTGCTCAAGATTTTCGACGGCGATTCCGACATTTTCTAGGCTGATACCCACCTGTTATTTTCCTTCGGAAGAAAAGGACCACATGACGCCGAAACGGTCAAAAACCTGGCCGTACCAGTCTCCCCAGGGCGCCTTACTGAACGGCATATTGACGGTTCCGCCGGCCTCGGCCAATTTATTGAACAGCTCTTTTGATTCTTCAGGAGTATCCGTGGTGTACAGCAGCGAATACGCGGTTCCCTGAATCGGATAGTCGGTGCCGTCGTCCATTGAATCCCCCGCCGCGATGGCTCCGTTCGGCAAAATGAGGGTGGAATGTGCGACCGACTGAGGATCAGGGGTGAACGGCATGCCTTCAAGTTTCACGTCGCCGTATCGAAGAATGGTCAATTCTCCGCCGAAGATTTCGTGCCAGAGTGTCATCGCTTCCGCGGTCTGACCGGGAAGGGAAATATAGGTTGCTAGTGAGGATGTCATGATTGCTCCTTGTCACAGTGATGGTTCTCAGGACCAATATGTCACGGAAACGGGTGATCCAGATAGAGTCCGGGCATACTCGAAGCATGCTTGACCTGCACGTACCTCCCGGCCCTGGGGCTCCCCGAGGGCTGCTCATTCCTTCCAGCGAATTGGTCGAGCAGTTTTCACGTGCCTCCGGCCCGGGCGGGCAAGGAGTCAACACCACTGATTCTCGGGTGCAACTGAGCCTCGACCTCACCACGACATCGGCACTCAATGATGATCAACGGCGTCGAGCGTTGGAAATCCTTGCACCACGACTGGCCGACGGGGTGCTCACGATCTCCGCGGCTGAGCACCGTTCTCAGCGACGTAATCGGGTGGCCGCCCGCGAAAGACTCTCCTCCGTCCTCCGGGAGGCCATCATGCCGCCGACGCCGCGTCGTCGGACCAAACCCACACGCGGATCGCAACGTCGTCGGCTCCACGGGAAAAAGATCCGGTCGGAAATTAAGCAACAACGTCGGGCGCCTCGGGGCGAGTAATAAGCGTCAGTAGCTGATTCTTTTGGCGTGGGCTGTTGCGCCGGACAGCCTACACATTTCTATCAATTCTGCAATTTCATTGACAGCGCCAGCCAGAGTTTTAGTATGTGGTCAACAAGGAAATAGGAATCTAGGAAATCACGGCGCGCCGTCAATGGTGCCGGATGAACATCTCAATGGGGCAACGATGAACACCAAACCCGAACCACATCAAGCCAGCACATATGCAAAGAACTCTCCATTCACGGGCCTCGCATTATTCCTATTTTTGGTTTTGTCTCCATATGCCTTCAGCCTCCTGCACGTGCCGGAGCACCTGGAAAAGGCCGTGACTATAGCCGGAGTAATTCTTATTGCTTACCTGGGGATTGTGCTGGGGAACTTTTCTGAGATGCGGCGCGCAAGGCTTCACGCGATGGACGACGTCGGCGCTGAAGACTCGGCGCAGTCTCACGAGAGATTTGAAGTGGATCGACTGCCTCAAAACCCATCCTCGGCAGAGGATTCCATGGCCCGTAGCTAGTCGAACCTTCTGTTAGAAGCCTTTGGTGTATTGTCCGTTCGGGTCGTTTTGAAGCCCGGCACGGTCTAGAATCTCGAAAATGTTTTGGCGATGCCTCCCCATCCCGGTCAGTTGAAATGCCATTGAATTCTCACTTCGTATGGTGAGGGTTGTCGACGGCCCACTCGGAGACAAGCTAATTATGATGGTCTCACCCCATGAAAATGGGCTAGCCCCGGTGTCGTTTTTCAGCGTGTTCGGCCCGTCAAACCTGCTGTTCCGCCCACCTAAAGCGTCCAGCGCGGGCCCTACCCGGTTCCAGACTTCTTGGGGATGCATGGGCAATGTCGTTTTGTATTGAAGGTGACGTACCATGGTGATTCTGGTGGGCCTTTCCTGAGCAGATTGGGTCAAATGTGGGGTTACTGGCCACAGATATTTCCACCGTACTCGTGGACACGCCCCACGGACCGCATTAATGCCCGTTGCTATTTAGACCCACGTTCTCATGAACTGAAATTTCGTGGCCGTTCGCGCTTAGGGCAACAGGATGCGTTGAGAGCGTAAGGCCCCTGACTCGCGGACCAGCCGGAGCCTATTCTGACGGTAGGACCATTCATGAGTCAGCAATTCCTCATGTACCACCACAACAGTTAGGAATCCCATGACCGAGTCGACTCAGACGTCAGATGCTCAAGATCGTCAGCCCACTGCGGATCCCGCCGAGGATAACGCCTTCTTTCCGTCGCCCTACTCTTTGAGCCAGTACACAGCTCCCGTAACGGACTTCGACGGACTTTCGACGGATGCCACCTATGCAGGAAACCGTTGGAAAGTTTTGGTCATTGCCACCGAGGAACGGTATATGCCGATGCAAAACGGCACGTTCTTCTCGACCGGAAATCACCCGGTTGAAACGCTCCTCCCCCTTCACCACATCTCGAAAGCCGGCTATGAGATTGACGTGGCCACGCTCGGCGGCGGCGTCGGAAAGTTCGAGTGGTGGGCATACCCGGGTGATGACCAGGCCATTCGCGAGACTTGGGAAGGCACCCGCGAGAAATTCAAGAGCCCGCGCAAGCTCGCCGACGTCCTCGCCGACGGCCTGGACGACTACGCCGCCATCTTCATCCCAGGTGGTCACGGAGCCATGAACGGCATCCCGGAAAGCCGGGACCTGCGTGACGCTTTGGACTTCTTTATCACCGAGGATCGGCTCATCATCACCCTGTGCCATGGTCCGGCAGCCCTTCTGGCCGCCGGAATCGACCGGGAGGCCAATCCCCTTGCTGGCCGGCAGATCGTGGCGTTCCCCGATGCCCTCGACGCCGGAGCGAACATTGAGATCGGCTACCTCCCCGGCGCGATGCCTTGGGCGCTTGGTGAAGCCCTTACGAAGGACGGCTTCACGATCACCAATTCCGAAATGAGCGGTGCAACCGCTCGGGACGGAAATCTACTGACGGGCGATAGCCCCTTGGCCGCGAATCAGCTGGGTAAGGACTCGGTGAAGGCGCTACTGGAAGCCTTTGGGGAATAAAACAAATGTATTGAGGGGTGGCCGGCTTCGATGGGCCGCCCCTCATTGCTTCCCCAAGGGCAAATGTTTCATTCCTTAAGCCTTATGCCACTTTGAGTGGAATGAACGTCGCAATCTGTGCACTCACTTTATTTACTACGCAATCGAATTCGTAACGATTTTGGAGACTAATCTAGAACTCCGCCAACGCGCCGAAGTATTGTGCGGATCCCACCCTCCGAACTCCTTGAGATACTCGCTGTCGAGGAGCGGTCGAAGCTCACCCAGATCGACTTCATTGAGTTTCTTGTTGGAGGTAGATCTCGCCCGAATGATGCTTCACGCGTCGACCTCCCACGGGTTTAGATGTTCCACGCCCGCGCTCTGTCGAGCCACGGGCACGTCGGCGTAGCGGTCGGCTGCTAAGTCATCGAAAGGGAGCACGGCGCGGCCGCCCCGGTACGGTGCGAGCGCCGCGTTGATGCGCCTGGCCAACTCATCTCTACGCCGACCATCTGGCAGCCGCCGCACACCTGCCAACAGTTCCGCGAGCGTGACGGACGTTATCGCGACGTCACCTTCCAAGGACGCGAGCCAGTCCACCACACGTGGCTCTGGAAACTGCCGAAAGATCTCCGTGATGACGTTCGTGTCGAGAATGATCACTCGAAGTCCACCGCCCGCGCGACGTCATCGCGTACAGGGATCGGCAGCTCTTCGACGTCACCGACATCCTACGCGGCAGCCAGCAGAGCCATTCCAATGTGCGGCCTGTGTGCAGCCTTCGTCAGAATGGCGCGAACCTCAGCTTCCATGGAGCGTCCGTGCTCCTTCGCCTGCGCTGCAAGTTGCTGTTTCACGGCGTCATCGAGACTGCGAACGATGATGGATGACATCGGCAAACACCTCCTCTGATATCAATATCGATATCAACGTGCATGGCAATCTTGCCACGGGCGAGGAGGTGCAGCACGAGCCTGCAGCGTGCGCTCTTTCGGGAAACGACCGGGGCCACTCGCGGGGACCGAGGCTCAATCGTCGAATCTAAACTGAGCTAGGTTCCGTCACCAAGTAATTTCATGCGTGCAACGCGGTTTTCGTAGCGGTCGCATCGATATGCGCCGGATACTCACCAACAGGTTCAGACCTTTGAGTTCATCTCCAGGAGTCTGATGATCTCGTCGTGAAGTCTGCAGTCGTCGGGATCGAGACCATCGAGCACTTCCTCCAGAGTCACTGTCGTCTGGCGGATCATCAAGACATCAACGAGGGTGACGAAGACATACGAGTAGTTCACTATCTCTAAATCGACAGTGCTCTTCCAGCATGGATCCCTTTCGTTGGCATACCAAGCCGTGGGCCCAAACTTGAGTTGCACATGAGACCCGCCAGACCCGGCCACGCCTTCCGAAACATCGACTGTGATCGTCCACTGGTAGATGCCCTGCAGGTTCGCACCTACTTTGCATGTGGGTTCACCGCCAAGAGTCTCACAGACCTGACGTTTTAGGGGACCCTCGGCGAAGGCTCGAAGACGGTTCTTGACCCCATGGAGCACTTCACGTCCCTCGACGAACTGTTCTCTCGCCTGCACGGCCAAGTCACTCGCGAACTCCTCCGCCGCTTCGTCCTGCCTCCGTGTCTGATACCGCTTGGCTTCGCCTGTGTCGCACATGGCTGTTATGAATCGGAGCACATCTCGTTTTTCCATAAGGCCTCCTGACCTCACAAATTTTCGATGCATCTGCTGGATGAAGGAGTACGAGTCCGAATTCTCCTGCTGGTAATTCGGATCGTCACGAACCGCATCGTACAGCCTGTCGATCAGCCTGCTATACGTCAGGACCAGCGCCTTATCCCAACCACTGGTTTGCCGGGATCGGTCTTCGTCGCGACACAGCAGGACCACCGCCCCCTGTCTCCCCTCACGACGACTAAAGTCCAGGTAACGCTCATACGCGTGACCATGCCCATCCGAGATGAAGTAGTTCTCCACGACGAGCGAGGCGTCCTGCTTCTCGAGAACCAGATCGGCGATGTCGGCCGGGTCCCCTACCGATCCAGTGTTCACCTCCTGCCGCACTCGGTAGCTCCCATAGTCGAATGGGGAAGAACCCGTGCAGGCGGCGTTCACTTCATCGATGAAGATCCGGATGAAACGGTCGTGCAGATCATGAGATCCGCCGCTATCGAGCAACCATCCGAATACATTAGAGATCTGCCGCTCATGGGTTCCGTGGTGCATGACATCAAAAACGTTGAACTTCTGGTCCAACGACTTTCCAAGAATCGGCAAAAGCTTGGGGACCAACTCACCCGTCATTTTCCGCTCTCTCGTTTCTCTGTGAGGTAGGAACTCGTCATTCCATCATGCACGAATCGCTATCCTCATCGAAGCATCATTGCCCTTGGCCTAAGTTGGCCACCGCTCGACGTTCAGCTCCAACAGCTACTTCTTCTGGGTGAATGTCTCACTCTTTCGTCCGAATGCTGCCCAAGACGTTCGCTACAACTGCACGCTACTGTGAGTATTGAGCATCGGAACACCCATACGCGGTGCTACAAAAGAGCTACCAGACAGCGTGTCGCTACGTCCGTTTGAAGCACGGATAAGCCTACTGACCCTGGGTTTAGACATTAAAGCGGAACTCCACCACGTTCCGTAGCCGAATAACCTCTGCTGTCACTGAGCCTCTTTTCCCGATATCAGCCAGAGCCGACAGCACGATCAGATGGGACCGCCATGGACAGTCGCGGGGCTCAGGCGACGTTCAGCGGCCCAATGCCCGCAACTGCACTCTGGAGAGACCGACGCCCCAGTCGTCCTAGGTCATGCCTGCGATGACGCCAGCGGTATCGACCTCCCGCCAATTATCAATGAACCGACGAAGTCGTCCGCGCACGACAGCCCATTCAGATCTTTGCCCTAGAGACTCCTGACTCGAACGTATAGGTCGCGCAAAGCCGTGTCGGAGAGATCGATGATCGGTTCGTACATGAACGAGTTCACGTGAATGTTCTCCGGGGTCATGAGTACGACTTCGTCGAGCGCACGGAGCGATTCCGGGGTCCCGCACCCTCGAGCCGTGTATTCCTGGAACAGGGCCTGTGTCTGGTTCCCGGTGATCCCGTCCGTGAAGGTAGGGTCAGCGAGCTCGGCCACCATATGCCGCTCCGCGACGATGCGCGTCGCGATCGAAAGCACGATCTTGTTCTCGAAGTTAATGCCTTCGTCGGCGTCCAGCGCCGCTTCCGCCTGCTCGTGCAGAAGGTCGAACACCGACATGTTGGCTGACTTCCACGACTTCTTCTTACCCGACTGGAAGGTCTCGTTGAAGATTCGGTCGAGCTCGGCGTTGTTGATAGTCTCAGAGTCGGTCTTCCAGTGCAACAGTGAGGTCAGCTTCAAATAGTCGGGGTCGTTCTCGCCCTTGGTGTACTCGATGATGTTGCGCACGAACGGGATCGAGGCGATGCGCTGCATGCCATTGCTGTGAAACTGCTTCTTGAAGCCGTGAATGAACGGATTATTGATGTGGCGCGCCGGGTTGATCGTGACCTTACCTTCGCCCTTTTGCGCCATGAAGCATTTGCTGTAGCGGACGACCTGTCGGCTGCAAAGAGTCCGGAAGAAGTCGAAGTTATGAGTGAGTAGGATGAGCTTGAAATTCGCATGGTCAGCCATCTCCTTGAGGTACTGGATGATGGCGTACTTGTTCTTGTAGTCAAAGGAATCAGCGAGGTCGTCGATGACGAAGATCGTCTCCCGACCGGAGGCCTTGCGCGCCTCCATCTCGAAGAGGACGTTGAGGATGTAGAGAGCCTTCTTCTCACCGTTGCTCAACACGGACAGCAGCTCATCCCGCTCGACGGCGGTGGAATCGGCCCCGTCATTGAACTCGAAGACGAGCTTGAGCATGGCCTCCTGCCCGAGGGCGACCCGGTGCTTGTTCTCCGCACGGAGAGTGAAGGGCACGAAGAAGCGCTCGTTGAAAATCTTGATGACCTTGTCCCACTGGGTGCTCTCGGTCGCCGCCTGCTGTTCAATCTCCTTGCGACGAACTTCGGTCTTCTTGTAGCATTCCACGACTCGCTGGAAAGCTTCCTCGTGCGCCTTGAGATACGACTTCCACACTTCCTGCTGGAAGTTTTGGACGTCGGCGAACTCCGAGAGGAGATCTTCTCGGTTAGCGATGAACTCGAAAAACTTCCTCGTATCCTCGTTGCGGTGGACAGCTCGCTCGACGCCGTCGAGCTTCTTGCGCAGTGCAGCATCATCGCTGATGCGCATCTTTTCCTCCGTAATGAGCGCCTGCAAGTCGGCGTCGCTCGTAATCGGGCGGGGCTCGTCTTCACCGTGCAGGAGTAGCGAGTGCTGCGCAGCAAAGAACCCGTTGGCCCCGAGGCTCTTGGTAACGTTGGTCGCGTTGTAGTAGTTGAATGATTTGCGGTTGAAGAACGTGGACTCATCGAGGAGCTGGTTGAGTCTAGTCACATAGGCAGCCAGCTGGGCCTGGACATCGGCACCTTTGAGTGCCGTGGCTACTTTGTCGTTGAAGAGTAGGTCGTGCGGCAGGTCCGCGAACCGGGCATCTTCGAGCTGCTCAATCTCGTAGGACACTCGGATGAGAGCATCGAAAAACTTGTCCTCGCTCTGGGTGAACACGTGGGATACCGTTGCGATAACGTCCTGCTTCGTGCCCGCGTGGGATGCTAGCGCAGAGACCAGTGCGTCCCTGGCGTCGAGGAGTTCCACCTGGAGCGCTTCGTACTCTTTTCGGAGTGCGGTGTTGACGAGCAGGGTCGAAGTCGACTCCGTCGGCCCCAGCTCCTCGTCGTAGGACAGTACGACGGCCACGTCGTCGGGATCGGGCGCCCTACCGTTCTGATCCGTGATTTGGCGCGAAGACTCGCGGTCAGGGAAGACGTGGTCGACGGTGTCTCGGCCTCCGGCGAGATCATTGAAGGTGCGGGCAAACGAGGTCTTCATGGTGCCATTGGGCGCATAGATCGCGACCGCGTTACCGTTTCCAAAGTCCAACGTCGCGTCAAGTGATCGGATCCCATGGCAGTTTGTCAGCTCAACCTTCAGTGAATACATGCCAATAGAATACGATGCTCACCGCCTTCTCATGGGATGATCAGACCCGCGGATGCACGAGGACATTGCAAAGGGGGAGAGCCATCGCCTTAGCAAGGCGTCCCCCAAGCCTGCCAGATGCTATAGCTCGAACCTAAACTCCGCCACGTTCCGAAGCCAAGTAAGGTATTGACCGATTTAGGTGCGCAAATCATCGGAATAGATCCGGCCTGATTGCCCGCTTACGCCAAGCAAACGCATCCCCTTGACGCCTCGCGGATCGTCTATGGTTGGATTTTTCAGAGGGAACACATTGTTGTCAGCGCCGTAGGATGCTCCGACGTCGACATCCCAATCACCCAGAATGACTCCCTGTGATCCAGACAGAATTGCGATCAGGCGATGGATCCTCGATTGTTTATCGGCCGCAACCGTCCACCACTTCTGCGCCCGCTCAGAGAACGCTGCTCCATCGGTCCCACCGTAGGGCCCGCGTCGCTCATTCATATCCCCAGCAGAGATGGTAACGATGGCCGTACGAACCAAGTTGTGGTAATCGACGGTGCCCTCTCGTCGTATTACAGCGGGCCCCAAGACCGACGTCGACCTAGAGCCGGCACGGTTGGTCACGAGCACACGTCCGTCCTCGACCAAAACATCGTCAGACGCGCGCAACACTGACAATCCGGTCAGCATTGCGATATGGATCGCGATCGCCTCCGCCTTAAGCGCATCAGTCCGGGAGGAAAACGGTTGAACGGTCTGCAAGATCTCGGTGTCGCTCGATCCACGCAGACGCTCAGCGTCATCATTGTGCCGCTGCCACACCCGGTCCATTCGATCGGCGATCCCTATGTATATTGACTTCGCGCCACGGTTCTCGTAGAGGTACAGCCAGGTCTCATCGGCCACGATCGCTCCCTTCAACGTGAAGTTCAAACGTAGACCGCGACTCCGATGCGATCAACCAGAGCGCAACAGAGATCATCGGTCATTGCATCCAGACCTTAAGGCGAAAATCTCCACTCCACCGCGTTTCGTCACTTGTGGAATATCTAGGCGACAGCCACTGGCCGCGCCCAGATTCGAGCGGTCGACTCCACGCTGCCGGAAACATTCGGCACCGCCTCACCGGTGGGCTCGTAGCCGAGTTTCGTCCAGAACGGCCCGGCCAGGTCGGCGTTAGTGTCGACAATAGACAGCCGAAGTGTCTGAATACTCTGTTCCCGGCCAGCCAAGTCGATCACGGCATCATGCATCATGCGACCAAGGCCTTCACCCTGACGGGCACCGTCCGTCATCAGCAGACCGATGTGAGGGACGGTCTCGGCGGGCCATCCGACAATCACGTCAGCAATGGCGACGAGGTCCTGACCATCCCAAAGCCCTAGATCGATCTTCTGTGAGCTCGACGCGCCCGATGGCAGAGCGGACAGGGCTTCGGCCGTAGCGGTCGGCGTCGGCGCCTCCCCCTCGACACGATGTGAATACTCAGCGTTGGATTCCATGATGCGCTGTACAGCCGAGGAACTACTCGGATCGATAAGCCGTGCTTCCATGTGCACCTCTCCGTAGCTGAGCTTGATTCAATGTCAGCATCGACCGTAGTGCTCAATGCTGGAGCGCATCTTGCTCGCGACCTAAGACATTGACCCGATAGCGTTCGGCACTGACACCTCACGACCGAAACTGCACTTGACCAGCGCCTTTACACGTTGAACCTAAACTCCACCACGTCCCCATCCTTCATCACATAATCCTTCCCTTCCATCCGCACCTTGCCCGCGGCCTTGGCGTCAGCCATCGAGCCACATGCATCGAGGTCCTCGAAGGAAACGATTTCAGCCTTGATGAAGCCGCGTTCGAAATCCGTGTGAATGACGCCGGCGGCCTGAGGCGCCGTGTCACCCTTGCTGATGGTCCACGCGCGGGATTCCTTAGGGCCGGCCGTCAAGTAAGTCTGCAACCCAAGGGTTTGAAAACCGGTGCGAGCCAGCTTGTCCAGGCCGGATTCTTCCTGGCCTGACATTTCCAGCATCTCGCGTGCCTCATCTTCGTCGAGCTCCACCATGTCGGCCTCGAGCTTGGCGTCTAGGAACACGGCTTCCGCCGGTGCCACCAATTCGCGAAGTTCCTGCTGGCGTTCCTCCGACTGGAGGACGCCGTCGTCGCAGTTGAAAACGTAGATGAAGGGCTTGGCGGTGAGCAGGTTCAGTTCGCGGAGCAGATCCGTGTCCAGCTTGGCAGCCGCGGCTCCACGGAAGATGGTCTCCCCCTCTTCCAGAACTTTCTGCGCTTCTTGATAGGCAGCGAGCTGAGCGGGGTCACCCTTCTTGATCTTGACCTGCTTTTCCAGCTTCGGAATGGCGTTTTCCAGCGTTTGGAGGTCGGCCAGGATCAATTCAGTATTGATGGTCTCCATATCGGAGGCCGGGTCAATCTTGCCGTCCACGTGGACGACGTCGGGGTCGTCAAAGGCGCGGACCACCTGGGCGATCGCGTGCGCCTCGCGAATGTTGGCCAGGAACTGGTTGCCCAATCCTTCGCCTTCGGAGGCGCCCTTGACGATGCCGGCGATGTCCACGAAGGAAACGGTCGCGGGCAGGATCCTCTCCGACCCGAACAGCTCCGCCAAGCGGTTCAGCCGCGGGTCCGGCAGGTTCACCACGCCAACGTTCGGCTCGATCGTCGCGAACGGATAGTTCGCCGCGAGAACGGTGTTACGGGTCAGTGCATTGAAGAGGGTCGACTTGCCCACGTTGGGCAGCCCCACGATTCCGATAGTTAAAGCCACGTTGACTAACCTTACCGGCCTAGTCCTCGACCCGCATGCTGACCTGCGTTTCGTGTTCCACCGTCCGGGAAACCGTGCAGTCCTTCGTCCGCGACAGCTCCACGAGTCGAGGCACCATCGAAGCCGCTTTGTCCCCTGCTTCGCCTTCGGGGAATTTCACGCGGAAGGATAGCTCGACGTCGCCCAGCCGACTCCCGCCCTCTTCGTCCGTGTATTTCAGACCGCTGGAGGTCACGCGGAATTCTTCCGGCTCCACGCGGCGTGAGGTCACGACGTCGACGTCCACCGACGAGCACCCGGCAATCGCTGCAAGCAAGAGCTCGACCGGCGTCATTAAGCCTTCGCCCTGACCAAATTCAACCGAAACCCCCTCGGCGTTGGTCGCCTGATACCGCTTCGACCCAAGCCGCGTTAATTCCACCGCGCGGTATCCGGGATCGTTCTGCCGTTCCTCTGATGCATTCACGTTCTCGCTCATGACTTCATCCTGCCGCATCGCCGACCCCTGACAAACGTCATGGCCGATTCGTGACATTCGGTATGAGAACTCGACAGGCAATCCCAGGAAACTCGACATATGAACGAGCCAGTCATCGAGGCCCATGGCCTCACAAAAACCTTCACCTCCGGTTCCGGGGCGAGTTTCAACGCGGTGGACGGCATCGACCTGACCATCGGTCGCGGCGAAATCATCGGATTGCTCGGCCCCAATGGCGCCGGCAAATCCACCCTGATCGACATGGTCTTGGGCCTCACAAAGCCTGATCAGGGAACCATCACCGTCCTCGGGGGCGCACCCCGATCTGCGATCGCTCGTGGCGACGTCGGTGCGGTCCTCCAAACCGGAGGCCTGCTTCCACAGCTTTCGGTGAGAGACACCCTCAGGATGATCGCCGCGACCCATCATCACGAGATTTCGGTGGACGACATTCTGGCCCAAGCTGACCTGACGGAATTGGCCGATCGCAAGGTCGTCAAATGCTCCGGCGGTGAACAGCAGCGCATTCGGTTTGCCCTGGCCATCATGCCCTCACCGGAGCTTCTGATTCTCGATGAGCCCACCTCGGGCATGGACGCCAACGCCCGCCACAAATTCTGGGAGTCGATGCGCCAGCAGGCCCACCACGGACGAACCATCGTCTTCGCGACCCACTACATCGAAGAAGCCCAGAATTTCGCCGAACGGATCGTCATGGTCGGCAAGGGACGCATCGTCGCCGACGGTCCCACCGATGATGTCCGCTCCCGCGTGTCCTCGCAGACCGTGAGCGCGATTCTTCCCGACGGCTTCGATGCTCGTACATTGCCTGGCGTCCTTTCGGCCACCGTCACCGGCAATCGCACCACCATGACCACAGCCGACGCCGACGTTCTGGCACGCCATCTCCTGACTCACACCACAGCCGAGAATCTTCTGATCGCCAACGCATCGCTGGAAGACGCCTTCATCACCCTGACCTCCGAGAACGACGCGGCTTCCCCGGCCACCTAACCGTTCTCCCCTACCCAAGGACTCCTCATGAACTTCGCGCTCTATACCGCCATCGATCTGCGTCGAATACTCGCCGACCGTTCGGGACTCTTTTTCTCGATTGTCTTACCGGTCCTGTTCTATCTCCTTTTCGGCGCCATGCAGAATTACTCCGATATGCCCCTGAATGACGGCAATGTGGGCGCCTACGTGATGATCGGGATGGCGACCTACGGTGGCGTCATTGCCGCGTGTTCCACGGTGGGCAACGTCGTCGTCGAACAAACCACTGGCTGGGGCCGCCAGATTGCGCTGACGCCGCTGTCTACGGGGTCCATGCTGATGTCGAAAGCCATCATCATCCTGGTGCGCGCCGCCCTGCCGGTGGCCGCGGTGAATATCGCGGGCATTTTCACGGTGGCCGATATGCCCCTGGGCCAATGGATTTCCGCCGCCCTCATCTCCGTTGTGGTCTCATTACCATTCGGCTTTTACGGCATGATTTTCGGATTACTTTTCCGCTCCGACTCAGCGGTGTCGATTTCCAGTACCGGGCTCGTCATTCTGGCGTTTCTCGGCAATGCCTTCTCTCCGTTACCGGAGTTTCTCCTAGGATTTGCTCGCTTTACGCCGATGTACGGCCCTTCGACGCTGGCGCGCTATCCTCTGAGTGAAGGCATCCAGTCCATTAGCGACGGAAGCGGAATGGTGACCGATCCTCTCTGGTACTCGATTGCTAATGTCCTCGCGTGGACCCTGATCTTCGCAGGGCTCTGCGCCTTACTAGGCCAGCGCCAGAAGGGACGCCCTTGAGCCGACTGCCCCACTTCAGCATCAGCCACGCGATCCAGGCCGGCGTCTGGCTCATCTTCCTCGCGTTCCCCATTGGGTCACTCCTCACCCGAGGCAACTCCACCGGATGGGTGATCAGCGGACTATTGGTCATCGCGCTCTTCGCCGTCGTTTACGTTGTAGGTTTCGGATACGCCAGGATGTTTCCCACGAGACGCCACTATCCGTGGCTCATCCTCTGGTACACCATGATGGCCCTCACCGCCTTATGGATCGCGACTTTTGTGGGCCATTGGGTCTTCAACCTGACGCCGTATTTTGTGGCTGCCTGCATGTTTACACTCCCTCCGGCTGTCGGAATTTCCGCGTCGGCGGTCATCATGTGCGCATCCACGCTGGGACTGGTTCGGTGGGCGGAAAATGGAATCTCGTTGCTCTACTCGACGGCCGGCACCATGATCGGTTCGATCATCATCATGATCATCGCGACGGTCGCTCGGCGCGAAGAAACGAGCCGAGAACTCAGAAGTCGCCTAGCCGTCTCCGGGGAACGCGAAAAAGTGGCCCGAGACGTTCACGACCTCTTGGGCCATTCACTGACGGTCATCAATCTCAAGGCTGAGGTCGCCGCAAAGCTCTTGGAGACCGACCCTGACGGTTCACGCGACGAAATTCTGGAGATCTCTCGCCTTTCCCGTGTGGCGCTATCCGACGTTCGATCGACCGTGACTCGATTACGACGACCCGATTTTGGTGGCGAAGTGGAGGCGGCCCGTCGCGCCTTAGAAACCACGGGAATCACTGCGGATCTCCCCGATGCCCAGGCGGCCCTCCAACTACCCGGCGTCAACGCCTCCTTATTTTCATGGGCACTCCGGGAGGCGGTGACCAACGTGGTGCGGCATTCTGGTGCCTCGCATTGTCGTGTGATCGTGACGCCGGAGAAACTTCAGGTCGAGGACGACGGCGTCGGCATCCGAAGCGACGAAGGCAACGGACTCGCCGGTTTGCGTGCGAGGGTCGAAGAATCGGGCGGCACACTTCTCATTGGCCCGCTTGATCCACAACGTCACTCGTCCTCCGAACGGGACCCAGGAACCCGGCTCTTGGTCACCATGACCGGAGACCACAAACCTTTGGAAGCAACATGAACACCATTCGAGTCTTAATAGCCGACGATCAGCACCTGATTCGCGGCGCCCTCAGCGCTTTACTCAGTGCAGAACCGGACATCGACGTCGTGGCTGAGGTCGGCAGAGGGGACGACGTTCTCGCCGCAGTCCGGGAGCACGCCGTCGACGTGGCTCTGTTAGACATCGAGATGCCCGGCATGACGGGGCTCGAAGCAGCCGAAGCACTCAAAGAGGCCGGATCTCCGTGCTCCGTCATCATCGTGACGACCTTCGGACGCCCCGGTTACCTCAAACGCGCGCTGACCGCAGGGGTCCAAGGGTTCGTCGTGAAAGATACTCCTCCGGGGCAGCTAGCCGAAGCTGTTCGCCGGGTGCATTCCGGTCTCAAGGTCATCGACCCATCGCTGGCGGAAGAATCCCTCTTCAGCCAAGACAACCCCCTCACGGAACGGGAGGTCGATGTGTGCCGCGCCGCGTTGACGGCATCGGACGTCAAGTCCATTGCCGCCGCCGTTCATCTATCCACCGGGACCGTGCGCAATCATCTCTCCTCGGTGATTCGCAAAACGAACGCCAATAATCGACACGAAGCGGCCCGGACGGCCCAAGACAACGGGTGGCTCTGAGCCACTACTCTCTGCGGTCGAGGACGCTCGTTCTTAACTTGTCAGTCCCTGCTGGCACAGTAGATGCCATGAATACTCTTCCCCTTGTGTTGATCGCCCTCCTTGCCCTAGTTGTGGGCGGAGTCGTCGGCTTCGTGCTTGGTCGACGCCGCCCGCAATATGGGCCTGACCTCGAACAGGAGAATGCGCGCCTGTCCTCGGAGCTCGCCGCCGCCCTCGAGGGAAAGCGCCTGCTGTCAGAACGTGTGGAGGCCCTGGAAGAACGAGCCCGAACTGATCAGGATGTTCTGCGAGCGCTGGCGCCCGTCAAGACTCAGCTCGCCACCGTGGAGCAACACGTTAGGCTCATGGAACGCGAGCGAGCGGACCAGTTTGGCTCGGTACGCGAAGCGTTGGAGGTTACCCGACGCGGTCAGGATGACCTCCGAGAATCCACCCACCATCTCTCGAGTGCATTGCGTTCAACCTCGGCGCGAGGTTCGTGGGGCGAAACTCAGCTTCGACGCGTCGTCGAGGCCGCGGGCATGGCACCGCACGTTTCCTATTCGGAACAGGTCAGCTCCGAGGCGCCGGATTCGTCCGGCACGGTTCGTCGCGTCCGCCCGGATATGGTCGTTTCCTTGCCCCAAGGAAAAGAAATCGTCCTGGATTCGAAGGCTCCACTGAACGCGTACCTGGAGTCGCAAGAGGCCGATGACGAATCGGAAAAAGCCGCGTGGGAGGCCAAACATGCGAAGGCGGTCCGTTCGCATGTGGATGCCCTCGCGTCTAAGAGGTACTGGGATTCGCGGGAAACGTCACCAGAGATGGTGCTCTGCTTTCTACCGATGGAGTCCGCCCTCTCCGCCGCATTGCGCTCTGATGCGACCCTTCTGGACTACGCCTCGGGGAAAGGCGTTGCCCTCGTTTCTCCAGTCTCATTGCTCGCATCGCTCAAAGCCGTTGCGCTGTCGTGGCGGCAAGAGGCCATTTCCCAGAATGCGCGCGACCTGCTTCAGCTCTCGCGGCAACTCTACGAACGGCTCGCGACCGTCGGTGGTCACCTCGGGACTATGGGGCGGTCTCTGACCAAAAGCGTTGAAGCCTACAACTCCATGCTCGGCTCGTTGGAGTCACGCGTGCTGGTGACGGCCCGACGCATCAATGATTTAGACGCAACGCGTCCGGATGACGACCGACTGACCGTCCGTCCGGTTGAATCAAGCCCCAAACCGCTTGCTGCCCCCGAATTTTACGGAGAAGGCCCCACGTCCGGAACCGAATCCTCAGAAGACGTGTTTGGTGTCTCCCCGCGGGCCCGTCAAAACCTGGAGGATCACCAGGATGACCGCTAAGCCCAATCCGATGCCAAGCGTCGTCAAGGTCCACGGCTGAATATTCTCCGTCAGGGCGCGACCCAGGTGCTGCGAGATGAGCCCGCCCGTTCCGGCCACATCAGCCAACGAATCGTTGAATCTATTACCGAGGAGCGACATGGAAGCCCACGTGAGTAGGGCAGCGCCGGCTGATGCCATCGCCACCATGAGGAGCTTGCCCCTCGGCGCGATGACCCCCGCCGCGAGGGCCAACAAGCCTGCCAGCGTTCCCAACACCGGCGCCGCCGACGTCATGTGCTGTGCCTTGTGCAGAAGGCTCGCGGTTTCCCCCTCCCCTTGGTCATTCGTCTTTTGTTCTAAGGCGACGCGATGGTCACCTTGGTTTAGACCCAAATCCACATGGAGCACGTCGTGAACCCGATTGTTGATTTCGTCGTAAAACGGACTCGCATCCAAAACCAAAGTCGACGACGGAGAGGACCCAAAATTTGCGTCATGGGTCGCATCTGCCGTGTCCGCCCACACCGACCGGAATTCATCCGAGTTGACGGTGTTCGACACGGCCGAATGCACCACGCCCTGGGCCGTGGCACGCAGCGCATTCTTGGGCCCAGACAACAGCCCAGAGGCCGAACCGTCACCCAGGAAACCCTTCACGGTATCGGAGGCCATGACGTCGTCCGTGACATGGTTCGACAACTCGTCCCGGAAATTTTGGTCGGTCACGACGTCGGCGGCTGCGTCACCAAAATGGCCCTTGTCGACGATGGTCGAGCTAAACCAAGACAGAGCGACGGTTACCGTCGCGAGAACGATGGCCGCGAGCGTGCACAGAACCGAGAGCGTCCAGCGAACAGGGTGAGATCCAGCGGTAGGGGGCATACAGCAACCATAATTGCTCCGCACCCCACCGCCCACTTGCTCGGCCTTTCTGGACAGCTGACATGCCCAACGCCACGCTTCCACGCAAGGCACCCGGATACGATGAAATGGTTGCGCACCACAGCATTCGAACGTATCTTCGAGTGTGTTGTGGGTAAGTACGTATTTTGGCCCTTGGAGGCTGAGGAATGCACAACGGAGCGGCAATGTTCCGCCGCGCGGCACCGACCTTCAGGTGGAGACGATAGGTATGAACCATGAGTAACCCCAAAACTTCGGGACCCTCAGAGTCCTCCTTCCCGCCCGTTCCAGAGGGCTCTGGCCATCATGAACCCTCCGGCGAGCGTGAGCTGGCCGCCCTGGCCAGAGAGACCACACCTGAGAACCCTTGGCCCCTCCACATGCTCTCCCAAAAAATGCACCAATACATCGCTCGGTGCGACGCGATGTGGGTCGAAGGGCAGATCATCGAGCTGAAGAAACGCGCCCGTGTCACATACCTCACGCTCCGGGACCTCGAAGAAGAAATCTCGGTGCCGGTGAGCCTTTTCCCCCGGGAGACGGCCATGGTGGATGGGGAGCTCGCACACGGCATGCGTGTGGTCGTGCGACTGAAGCCCGATTTCTGGACCAAGACCGGTCGATTATCGATGCTCGGGAGCGGAATTCGCCAGGTCGGCCTCGGAGACATGCTGGAACGCATCGAAAGGCTCCGTCGAAGCCTACAAGCGGAAGGCCTTTTCGACCCTGCCCATAAGAAGCCGCTACCGGTGCTCCCCCAGCGCATCGGGCTCATTACCGGTCGCGATTCCGACGCCGAGAAAGACGTCATTCGCAATGCGCGGCTCCGATGGCCGGGTGCTCACTTTGAAGTGCGTGAAGTTGCCGTGCAGGGCGTTCATGCGCTCTCGCAGGTCACGGGCGCCCTTCGAGAACTGGACGCGGACGACGCCGTGGACGTCATCGTCATTGCCCGCGGCGGCGGCGCCCTCGAGGACCTGTTGCCCTTCAGCGAAGAAGGCATGATCCGAGCCGTGTACCAAGCCAATACCCCGGTCATCTCGGCCATTGGGCACGAAGCCGACCAACCCTTGCTGGACTATGTCGCGGACTGGCGGGCTTCCACCCCCACGGACGCCGGGAAAACGGTCGTGCCCGACGTCGAAGAGGAACGGCTTCGTATCGCTCAGGCCCGAGCCGCGACCGAGCGGACCCTCCGAACGTACCTGGACCGAGAGGCCCAAGCACTCGCCCAGTTTCGATCGCGGCCGGTGCTCGCTCATCCAGAAACCATGCTCATGGCGCGGGAGGAAGAGACCGACGCTGCACGTCAGAGGGCTTTCCGGGCCGTCACGGTTTCCTTGGAACGGCATCGGGAATCCGTGGCGCACCTGCGCTCTCGGGTACGTTCGCTGTCCCCGCAAAAAACATTGGACCGCGGATACGCCGTGGTCCAGGATGCCTCTACCGGCGACGTCGTCAGGGAAGCTTCCGCGCTGGGCTCAGGTTCTTCGATCCGGGTCAGAGTCGCGTCGGGTGGATTCGACGCCACCGTCGAGGACCTACACACCGATGACCCTCGAGACCAGTAACCACCTCAAGCACCGCCAGCACAAACACCGACATCGTCCGATCCACCCGCCTGGCTGCCTGTAACGAACAGACCAACCAACCACCATTCACCCTGACGAAAGGCCTCCAGCCATGAACGACCAGGAAAAATCCACTCCATCCGTCGACGAGCTCAGTTACGAACAGGCTCGCGAAGAACTCATGAGCATCGTTTCGCGCCTAGAATCCGGCACTTCGAGCCTGGAAGATTCACTCGCTCTGTGGGAGCGCGGCGAGGCCTTGGCTCAGCGCTGCGAAGAATGGTTAGACGGCGCAAAAAACCGCCTGGACGCGGCGAAAGAACGTCGTGCCCAGGCGGATTCCGGTGAGGGGACGGCATCGTAGCTACCGCGGTTTAGCAGGGCACGGAGGGCGGGCCCCGGTTGCCTCAGCTCTGGTGATATCCGCTGAGGAATTCCCCAATGCGGTCGATGGCCGTATCGAGGGTTTGCACATCCGGCAAAGTCACCAAGCGGAAGTGGTCCGGGGCCTCCCAGTTGAAGGCCGTGCCGTGACTGACGAGGATCTTCTGTTCCTTGAGCAAGTCCAAGGCGAATCTCTCGTCGTCGTGAATCCCGAACTTTTCCACGTCGAGTTTCGGGAAGAGATAGAGAGCACCCTGGGCCTGCTGGCAGGTGACCCCGTCAATCTCGTTGAGCTTTCGATACGCAATGTCGCGCTGCTCCTTGAGACGGCCACCCGGCAGGATCAAATCATTGATGGACTGGTAACCGCCCAAAGCCGTCTGAATCGCATGCTGCGCCGGAACATTGGCGCACATGCGCATATTCGCCAAAAGTTTGATGCCCTCTACGTAGTCACTGGCCTTCCACATGGGACCGGTGATGGCCAGCCATCCCGCGCGGTACCCCGCCACACGATAAGCCTTGGACAGGCCTGAATAGGTCAGGCAGAGGACGTCTTCCCCGGCGAGCGACGCAGTGTTGATCATCGAAGCGTCGTCGTACGTGATTTTCTCGTAGATCTCGTCCGAGAAGAGGATCAGCTCGTGTTTCCGGGCGACCTCCACGATGCGCTGCAGAGTCTCCCGGGAGTACACCGCGCCCGTCGGATTGTTCGGGTTGATCACCACGATGCCCTTGGTCTGAGGCGTGATCTTGGATTCGAGGTCTTCGACGTCTGGATCCCACCCGTTCTCTTCATCGCAACGGTAGTGCACGGGCGTACCACCGGACAGCGCGACCGAGGCCGTCCACAGCGGGTAGTCCGGAGACGGAACCAAAATCTCGTCCCCGGGGTTGCACAGCGCCTGCAAAGACAGCGTGATCATTTCAGAGACACCGTTGCCGATGTATACGTCGTTCGTTTCCAGGTTCCGGATTCCACGCGTCTGGTAGTACTGCACCACGGCCGTTCGCGCCGAATAGATTCCCCGCGAATCCGAATACCCCTGGGCTTCCGGCAGATGACGGATCATGTCCATCATGACGGCGTCGGGCGCCTCGAAACCGAAAGGTGCCGGGTTACCGATGTTGAGGCGGAGGATGCGATGCCCCTGCGCCTCCATTTTCTCGGCCTCTTCGAGTACCGGTCCTCGGATGTCGTAGAGGACGTTGTTCAGCTTTTGCGACTGCCGGAATTGTGCCATGTCGGACAGATTACCCCTCGTCGCCGTGTATGAGGTGGTGTGTCATCCGTCTCGCGTCTAGATGACGCCTTCGTGAACCCCTTAGCCCTTGTTTTCTCGAAGCCAGAACGACGCAGCATCCTCGGATGAAATCGGCTGGTCACCAGAGGTCAGTTGGTCCAAGAAAACCAGATCAGAGGTGCCGATCTTGCCCGACAGCGAATTGATGGCGTCCTTGGCCGAATCGGGAACGTCGCTCTCCCGAATAATGGGGGTCACCTGTTGCGCCACAAAATTGGCTTTGGGGTCCTCCAAAATGAGGTAGTTATTTTCCGGGATGGAGCCCGATGCCGTGAAAATGTCGGCCACGTCCACTTCGCCGGCGGCAAGCTTATGGGACAGGTCCTCTTGGCTGTCGACCTCCACGAATTTCTTGGGAGTGCACCCGTACAAGTCCTTGAGGCCCTGCGCCCCGTACGTTTTCGCGGGGAACCCGGTCGGAACACCAAAGGTCAGGTTTTTGCACTGACCCGTCAAGTCGGCGATGGTGGAAAGCTTGTACTTGGCGGCCGTAATCCTATTGACCACCAAGGCATCCTTATTCTCGGCCGACGAGGCATTGAGCGTGGTTACCTCTTTCGGCAACACTTTGGGCAAAGTCGCCGAAATATCGCTGCTAGACATCCCGTGAATGTTGAATGCGGCCGTGGGTGTGGGCGTTGGTGTCGCCGATGCACTCGCCCGCGGATTAGTGCCGTCGCTCTCGCTGGGAGTCGGTGTGGCCGTGGCCTGCGGATTGTCTTTGCCACCGTGGGTCAGATCGAGCAGCAGGTTTCCGGAATAGTCCGGCACGATATCTGGCGAGGAATCCCCGCCGTCGTTCATGGTCCGGACGTATTCCTCCCGATTTTTCGGGGTATCGATGACTTCGGTTTTATACCCCGCGTCCCGGAGAATTCCGGCGTACAAATACGCGATCGTCTCGGTCTCTTGTGAGACCCCTTTACCGATTCGGATAGTTCGATATTCCGACGCCGAGGGGTCGGAGGTGACGCCGTTGCCTCCGGAACAACCAGTCAGCACGACCGCAAGGCTCGCCACCAGGGCGAGAATCGAAACTGACCAACGCTTCACCACGTCACTCCTCTAGTTCACACGGATAGTTAGGGGCCGATGCCGGGCCCTAATAGGCCAATCCATAATATTTCGCGGCGACCTCCACGAGGGAGACCTTACGAATCTTCGGCAAGTCGTCCAGCGGGATCCAGGCGACGTCGTCAGTGGAGCCTCCGATATCGGTCACTCCAGCGCGACCACCCGTGATGAATGCCCGATAGAGAATCCTCAGGCTGTGAAAAGGCTTGTCACGACCGTCGTCGTAGTACTTGCTGTCCACCCCGAGTATGCCGTCGAGGCGCACGCGATATCCGCTTTCCTCATAGGCTTCACGAATGACGGCCTCTTCCGCCGACTCACCGACTTCCAAACCGCCACCCGGCAACGTCCATCCCGCGCGTTCCGGATGCCGCTCTCCGGTCCAGTGGGTCAACAGAATTTTGCCTTGTTCGATGATCACCGCGTAAGCGGCGGGTCGTGTGTCCATCTGCAGAGCCATGGAGACAATCCTAGTGGGGCCCGCGTGAGCTTCCGTCCTCAGCAGACGATCAGCCCGCTATTAGTCACGGCTCAAGGCTTACGATTACGGTGGATTCCATGAATATCACCGCCGAGAATCCGCAGAATCTCTTGACGGACCTTTCTAGTTTGGAATTTTGGCTCGGCCACCCGCTGCGCATCGTGCTGATCTTCGTCATCGCGATCGCCCTGAACATGGTGGCGAGGTCCGTGATCCGAAAGGTCACCGAGGGCATCGCCCGTGGCACCCGGGTCCGGGTCGTGAGCAAGAAAAGCGCCGACGTCGCCCAGCCCAACACCACCCAGAATGAGTGGATTGAAGACGCCGTCACGGCCCGAAAGCGCCAATCACAGCGCGCCCAAACTGTGGGTTCTGTGCTCCGCTCCGTCGTGACGATCGTCATCTGGACCATTGCCGTCCTCATGATCATCTCCGAATTGGGCTTCAACATCGCTCCGGTGATCGCCAGTGCTGGTATTGCCGGTGTCGCTTTGTCCTTCGGCGCACAGTCGCTCGTCAAGGACTATCTGGCGGGAGTCTCCATCGTGGCCGAGGACCAGCTCGGCATTGGCGACGTCGTCGACCTGGGCGAAGCCAGTGGCACGGTCGAGTCGGTGGGTCTGCGCGTGACGCAGGTGCGTGACGTCGAAGGCACCCTCTGGCACGTCCGTAATGGGGAAATTCTGCGTGTGGGCAATAAATCGCAGGGCTGGGCGCGCACCATCGTGGATGTGCCCGTCCCCTACAACACCAATATCGAAGAGGTCACGGAGCTGCTCCTACATGCCGCACGTCAGGTCAAAAAGGAAACCGACATCGGCAAGTCCATTCGCGGCAAACCCGAGGTGTGGGGCATCGAGGAAATGACCGGCGAATACCTCACGTTGCGCATTGCGATTCGGACTGCCCCGCTACAACAGTGGGACGTCGCTCGAGTTCTCCGCATCTATGTCAAGAAGGCACTGGATCAGGATGGACTGCGCATACCTCTAATGAACCAATCCGTGATTCATGGAACGCAGAGCAACCCCATTGTGTCCGCGAACACTAACGCCTCGAGCCCCGAGTCGAGCCACGGCGACTCTTCGCAGGGCGGTTCGGCTTAGGCTTCGTTCGATTCGATGACGCCCGGCCCGGTTTTCCAGTAACCGCGGCCGGGCGTTGTGCATTCGCCCCGGCGTCTTTTCTCGACCGGCCGGTCGATCCGCCGCGCGAACTCGCCGACGTCCGCCCCCTCACGACGCCCACGAATTCTTGAAGAATGGCCTCATCGGGCTCCGGCCGTTCCAGGTCGCGCGGCCAAGCCAGTACGACGGGCCGTTCCCGCATACCGTCGACGGGGCGAAATGTAACGTCCTTTCGATGGTGATGCCGCGCTAAGGACATGGGCACGATGAGCAGGCCAATTCCCGCGGCCACCAGCTCGACGGCGTCGGCCGTGTCTCGCATCGGAGGCAACTTCTGCGGTTCAGCGTCATCCGCAGTAGCCCTGATGCTCGCCCACTCGGGAATGGACTCCGGCCGTTGCAGCATGAATTCCTCGGACAGCTCCTCGAGTGGAACCGTATCGAGCAAGGTCAGCACGTGATCGATGGGAAGGACGACGACCATCGTCTCCTCGTACAGCTTGACCGTGTGGAAACGGTCGCGATCGTTGAGCTTGGGCTCGTCGTCGGGTCGGGCTAGCACCATGTGAGCACGCTCTTGCTCCAAGGTTTCGACGCCACGGGCCGCACCTACCGGCAAGCGAGTCAGAGGGGTAGACCGAGAGAAACGGTCATCCCAGCGATCAAACCATTTGCCTGGCATGACGCCCGGAACGAACCCCACCGTAATACCCGCGGAGAGCGGACCGAGAAGTTCCGGAGCGGAAGGGTCATGGGCCTCGTCCGCAACGTTCGGCGCGCTCGGCTCTGGTACTTGAGTCATGCAGTCAATGTATCAGCGTGGGACCTTGGCCAGGACCGTCCGATTTGTCGAAAAAATCCCTCGGGAGTACTCTGGAGGGGTTGTACGGGGCTATAGCTCAGTTGGTAGAGCGTTTCGTTCGCAATGAAAAGGTCAGGGGTTCGATTCCCCTTAGCTCCACAAATGTAGGGACGCGGTCAGTGAACCGCGTCCCTTTTTTGGATCAGTGAGGATCCCGCGGAAGCTCGGACGATGCCTCGTCCCCCACGACGCGTGATCGGCGCCTCCAGTACCGCACCGCCACCACGGCCACGATCACCACGCCAATTGCCAAGACGGCGAACCAGGGCCGTTGCAACCAAGCCCACACCACGGCCATGCCAATGGTTCCGTAGATGACTCCCCACATGAGAGTTCCCACCAACATGGCCGGAATCCATCGGGGCAAAGGCATGCGAGTTAGCCCCGTCACCGCGAGGACAGCGGTCTGGAAGCCCACGGTCAGGTAACAGGCCGGGACCGCCAGTACGCCCCAGCGATGAACCACGGCCTCGGCTCGACGATAAATAGCGGAATCAAAGGCCAGATTGATGGTGGAGGCACGGCGTCCACCGGCAGAAGCGGCCCGTGCCAGGCCATAGATCGCGGAAGACCTCATGATCCCGCCGGACCAAAAGAAGAGGATCGCTATCCACAGATCCAGGCCCTCGATCCACTCGCGCATACCTTGACCTTACCGAATCACTCCGTGGAACCCGTATTCGCCCCTTTAGTGTGAGTGATATCCAACACAACTTGTGATCATCGGAGCCACGGAAGGCCCCATACTCCCCCGCTATTCCGCCAATTGGGGAACTTAACGACGCCTTGTCATCAAGAAACCCAAGGTAACCCTAACTTGGGGCTAGCGACCCACTTCTCAATTAGGTAATGTTTTCATTACCAAATAGCCGGGAGGCAAACCTGGGACGGTCCGGAACATTGGACTTAGCGCGGTTGGTGCCTCCGAATTGAGTGAAGACCTTCTTCCTGTGTGTGATGCAAAGGATGGCCCCGGGTACTCCCCGGGGCCATCCGCTTTAACCGTGCAAACGAATCGGGAGGTGGGCATTATCCCTCCCCGTTCGCGTCAGTCGAGCTCGTTCACCAAATCGAGTCCATGATCCAGGGATTTCTCCAAGTGAACCGCCGTCGCACCGGCAAGCACTCCCAGCGCGTACCGATCCTGTTTCCGACGCTGGAAGACTCGCGCGGCGTGATCCAGCCAATCCACCGCCGCCTTCAGATCCATGGTGCGGCCCAATTGCGACTGCAACTTCTTGGCATCGTGGCGTTCCGAACTGACCTCGTCGCGCTTCTTCTTAGGCACGGCCGACTCCGCCGACAAGGTATCGATGACGTAACGCAGCGATTTCGCGGCTTTCCGCACGTCGTGCAGGCCCTCAAGGGCCTCTTCCATGACCGGGTCCCCCTGGTCGCCAACTTTCCCACCACGACGGACCAAGCGCTCATTGAGCGCCGAAAGCATCGCCTTGGCGACCTTCTTTCCCGACCAGTCCGCGGCATGGGCCTCCAGAACCGGCTGGGCCGCGACGGCGCGCAATTCCGTGAGCACCGCGAGATGCTCCTCAGAACGCAATCGTGTGGTCGCAGAGCGCAAGGCCGCCGCCTCCTCCTCGACCAGCACCTCCGAGATCTCATCTCGGGCGACCTGGGTGAGTCGCTCCCATTGGTCGCTCTCACTAAGAACCTCGCGCACTACCTCGAGGTCGCGATACGGGCTCAAACTGCCACCGCTCGCCTTGAGGCCTTCTGAAAGCCTCTTCTCGGTATCTGCATCGATGATCCCTCGTAGACCCCGCAGGATGCTCCGGAGGCCGCGCAAACGAATACGGAGCTGATGCACCGAATCCTCGACGCCCGCGTGCACACCGAGGTCCAGTGCGGGGACGTCGTCGAGGTATTCGTGCAACGCTGCCGAAATGAGCTTCTGAGCTCCGGTCAACGCAGGCGTGGACTGAGCAGGCTGAGGCGACTCCTGGATCTCGATCTGAGCCGACTCGTCGAAGGCTGGGTCCTGGCCCAGCGCGCGGGCAATCTTGGCGGTCGCGGTGGACGACGTGGCGCCCGCACGCTTGAGAACCTTTTCGACCTTCTTAAAGACCTTGTTCTGGGCCTTCTCACCGAGGGTTTCATCCAACAGCTCAACTTCCCATTCCCGCCACTGACGCTCCGTGCCGGTCGAGAAATCCGTCGAATGAACGGTGTCGTCACACACCTCTGCGACCTCGCGGCCCTCGTCATCGCGAAGAACCGTCCGACGCCGCTGCGTGGTCAATTCAGCAATGGGCGCCAGTTCCTCGCCCAGGGTGATCCCGCCCAGCAGGGACGAGACGGCGGCCGGCATCGCGGACGACGTCTTAAGAAGGTCGTAGTGGACTTCGTGGCGCGTATCCCCGAGGGCAAATTTCACGTGCCAGCCTTCGTCATGCCCGCCACGACGACGCCGCACCACGACCCTGTTGGCGCCCAAGGCCCGCCCCGGGGTATCGAAGTAGGTTGCTTCCAGATGCTGGTCATCGGGGTGTTCGTCCGGCGTGAGGTGGTTCAGTTCGCTCAGGTCGGGGTGCACGTCCGCGTCGGCGGGTGCCTCGTACTTACGTTCAATTTCTTCGTGAGAGCTACTCATCGGCTGTCTTCTCTTTCTGCCGCGCTGCATCATTGCGGCCGTGGTTCGGTCCCTGCAATAACCCTATCGACAAAGCAACCCGCCGGTAGAGCCGGCGGGTTGCTTTCCATCACTTTTCGTTGAGCTGGGCGTGGATCATGCCCTGCGGCGAGAGAGAACATCGTCGAGATTGAGCTGCGACCGGCTGCTGTTGCCCTTTGAGGCAGCTTCCGTGACCGTCGTCGAGGTGGATTGAGGAGTTTCGGGAGCCACCGCCGGAGTAGGAGCCGGACGCCGCGCTTCGGGGGCGTCGATGTACATCGGCTTGGGCAATTCCACGGGCGACCATTCGCTCGTCGCAGGGGTGAACGCGATCGGCTTTCCCGCCGCGACTCGACGGGCCTGCTCCCGAAGAGTCTCGATATCCAGCCCAGGCTCTTCGACGAAGGGGACATTCTCAGAATGGTCGTACTCGGTCTGCGCAGGCGCTTCCTGGACAGAGGGCAGGCTCGCCGCAATTGTCTCGGAGTCGCGCTTCACATCACGATCCGAGGGGGCGCCTTCGGTACGGGCCGAACTGGTGCCTTCAGCGTTGAAGAAACTCTCCCGGTCCTTGACCACTAGGCCCTGCGTAGATTCCGGGGTCGACGCAAGCTGTTCAGCTTCATAATCTTCGGCCCACTCTGCAGAACGATCATCTGCGGGGACAGTTGCCGGACGAGCGACCGCCTGGCGGTCGGCCAAGGCAAGGTAGCGCAGGCTCACGAACGCCCCGAGACCCAGGATGAAAGCGAAGACCGGCAAGGTCCAGGAAACTGCGGTGATGGGCGCGAGAATTGCGGTCACAACGCCGGTGAGCAGCGCCGCCAGACCGAAGAGGGCAACTCCGGTACGACCCCAGCGAATGTGAGGTGTGGCGTTCTGGGCATGATCTGCCGTGCCGCTAGTCGTCTTTCGCGACGGACGCGGAACACGAACACCTTCCTGTCGAGGATTCTCGGCCGGGTGTACGGATTCTTCTTCCGTGATGCCACGCCGGGCCTCGACGTCGTCTGAGCTCACGTTTAGTGTGCTCGGGGACTGGTTACTGTACATGTCATTCCTTTGACGCAGTAGCACGTGGTCCCGGGGGAAGGCGGGTTCTGTGTCCTCCATAATATCGCTCGCGCTGACTTGCGCGACGACTGTTGGACGGCGACGTCGATCGATGACACGCACCGACCAAAAAACGACGACGAAAGCAACCACCAACAACAGGCTGGAAGCTGAAACCCATGAAAAAGACACGCTTGTAGTTTAGCCCGGAAATCACGCCCCAAGGGATTTCCAACAGGGTGTGTCACGCCCCTCATCCATGAATTTTTCGAGTGGTCAATTCACGAAAAACGAGGCGGGGCAACCCACCAGGGTGCCCCGCCTCGCACGGTTCGCTGTGAGTTCAGACCTAGCTTTCGGGAAGGGTCTCCACGAACTCCTTAAGCCAGCTCCGCAGGCCAGGGCCCAGATCGTCACGTTCTGCCGCGAGGATCACGTTGGCCTTGAGGTAGGACAGCTTGTCACCGGTGTCGAATCGACGTCCCTTGAAGATGACGCCGTAAACGCCATCGCCTTCGCCGGTGCCCTGCCCCATGGTTTCCAAGGCATCCGTCAGCTGAATTTCGTTACCGCGTCCGGGAGGAGTGTTCTCGAGAACATCGAAGACGTGCGGGTGCAGGACGTACCGTCCGATGATGGCCAAGTTCGAAGGAGCTTCCTCCGGCTTAGGCTTCTCCACCATGCCAGTAACCTTGACGTACTCTTCACCCTCCACGGCTTCCACCGCGGCGCAGCCGTAAGCGCTGATCTGGTCCTGAGGAACTTCCATGAGGGCGACGACGCTGCCACCCGTGGACTGCTGAGCAGTAATCATGCGCTCCAGCAGATCTTCTTTTTCATCGATGAGATCATCGCCCAGAAGCACCGCGAAGGGGTTATCCCCCACGTGGGTTTTGGCACGCAACACCGCGTGGCCCAGTCCCTTGGGGTCACCTTGGCGCAGGTAGTGCAGTTCGCCCAACGCCGTGGCCTGCTGCACCGATGCGAGAAGGGCATCCTTTCCCTGTTCCTTGAGGGAAGCCTCAAGATCGGGAATCCGGTCAAAATGATCCTCGAGGGCCCGTTTGGAACGCCCCGTAATCATGAGGATGTCTTCGAGACCTGCGGAAACAGCTTCCTGCACGACGTACTGAATAGCCGGCCGGTCCACCACCGGCAACATTTCCTTGGGGCTCGCCTTGGTGGCAGGTAAGAACCGTGTACCCAACCCTGCGGCCGGAATGACGGCTTTGGTGACGGGTTTTTGTGAATCATTTGCGGACATACAATTCAGAATAGCTGAGAGCCCTCGAAAATTCGGGAGTTTTGCCACCTTTCCGAGGCAATCCACCGGCCAAACATAGCCGTGACATGGTCACCGGAAGGTATTTCCCACCGGTCCAACAATCTTCCGGGTTACCACTTCGGTTGACGAGGGCTACATCGATTCGTCCGGAAAGGTCCCTCCAGATGCCCAATCCAGGCTCCGACAAGGCGCAATTGAGGCGCGACGTCCTTGAGTTGAGGGCGGAGCGCGTGAGATCGGACTCCACGGGAACAGTCCGACGTCGCCTCGCGGCTCAATGGCGGGATACCTTGCTCGACCTGGTGATGGGCCAGGTTTCGCGCGGAGAAACGGTTGCCGCCTTCCTACCGACGCCGTCGGAGCCTCCGCTTCACGAGGCCTTGACAGAGATTCACGCCGCTGGGAGGAACGTGATCGTGCCGATCACCTTGCCCCACCGCGTCATGCACTGGGTCGCGTGGAGCCCCCAGGTCGAGACGATCCGTAGCCCGTTCGGGATCGAGGAGCCCATCGGCCCCCGGCAAACCACCGAAGCGTTCGTCGGCTGCGCGCTCCGACTGGTCCCAGCGCTGGCATTCGACACCAACGGTGTTCGCTTAGGCTACGGCGGCGGGTATTACGACGCCGCACTTGCCGAAGCCGCCGCGGGACCGAACCCCGGTGCAGACGTAGGCATATGTTTCGCGGAGGAGATTTTTCCGAGCGGTACCGTGCCGGCAGAGGCTCATGACGCGCGCGTTGGACAGATCTGCACCGAACGCGGGTTAACGAGCCTCTCATGATGAGCCGTAGGATATAGGGCTGTACACCCCCTGGATTCCCGAGGAGCCCCTTCATGCCCGTCTACGCGTACGTCTGTAAGAACTGTCAGCACGCGTTCGATATCCGTCAGGCCTTCACGGACGACGCGCTCACCGAATGCCCGGAATGTGGCCAGAAGAGCCTTCGCAAAAAGTTCAACACCGTGGGTGTGAGCTTCAAGGGAAGCGGCTTCTACAGCACCGATTCAAAGTCGAGCGATTCCAACGTTTCGGGTTCGTCGTCGAGCTCGGGTTCGAGTTCTACGGCGTCCTCCGGGGAATAACTGGTCCGTCCACAGAATCATTCTCCCGTCGCGGGTTGACGAGTTATTCACCGTGGGACGGCGTTTGCCACCGCATCGCGGGCGGCTACTCACCGAGCATGCGATTCTCGGGTCATGTGGACCAAGATATTCCCTCGCTCGCAACGGCCTCGAAGGACTATCCCTCTGCGCGTCAGGATCCGAAGCCGCTTGAGTCGCCGCTCGCGCACCCTCGGAATTCTCCTCATCGTCGGGTCATCGCTCGTCGGAATGTTCTGGCCCAGTCGGGATGCCTCAGAAAAGTCCCACATCGTGGTGGCCGCCAAGGATCTCCCCATAGGGCACCGCATCGAGCCATCGGACCTCAGAACCGTGGAGGTCATGGGAGCTTTATCGGAGAATCTCCCGCGCGATCCACCAAATCCCGAGTCGGTGGAACAGCGCACGCTGGCCGTACCGGTCATGCGAGATCAGCCTGTGTTTTCGTCCATGCTGGTCTCCCCGGAACTCACGGAACACCTAGCGGAGGGGCTAGTGGCCGTGGCGGTGCGCGTCAGGGATCCCGAGGCAGTCTCCTTATTGGGCCCGGGAGCCTCCGTCCGAGTGTTGAGTCATGACGATCACGGACCAGTACGGACCACCGACGCGATTCTCATTTGGTCCTCCAGGAGTGAAGACACCCCATCGACGTGGGCCTCTGGAGACCCCGGCAAGAACGTCGTCTTTCTGGGAGCCGACTCGGAATCTGCGGCCGTCCTGGGTTCGACGCCCGACGAAGTACTGATCGTGGCCCGTCCCCAGGCCGTCAGCGGATCTGAGCCAGGAAAGCAACGCTGATGACCAGATCAGCCCCAGTGCGGGGGTCGTTGCTCCAGGATCCACCGGCCACGATCATCCAGCTTGTCTCGCGAAGCACCGTCCCTTGTCGGGAGGGAAGCCGACAATCCACCGGAGGACGCCATCCCGAATCCGGCCAGGCGTTCGGGTTCGCCCTGGCTGATGTCCGTTCCGCCGGTCGCGCGCCGGGGTCCCTTGTGACGGTAGCGACGGCGAGCTTGATCTCGTCCGTCGCCACCGTCATCGGATCCCGACGAATCGGCAGAACGCTTGGAGGAGCCAGCGTCCCCGGAGGTCACGAGTCCTTCTCCGCGGCAGGAGCCTCGAGCCCGAGATATCCCAGAATGCGGTTGGCCACGAATTGAGGATCGGTAAAAACATCTACCGTCCAGAGTGATGCGTGGTTCCAGCCAGTCCGTTCCAGCCGCTCGGGCCGCAGTCGGGAACGTTCCCGGACCGACGACGCGGCGTAACGAGGTGTGCCATCGGTCGAAATACCCACGGGAAGACGCAAGCCATGCGAGCTTTGTCCGTCCCGGTCCCCTGCCGTCCGAGCCCGAGGACTAGGCACGGCCCCCGCTGACAGCGACTCGGTGGCGGCTGTGGCGATGCCGTCGACTTCCTGTCCCGGCGTCAATGCCACTTCCGCGCCGGCACGACGCAAACGGTGTGCCAGGTCCGCGAGGAGCCAATCGGATTTGTACTCTTCTTCCTGAACATCGTGCACGGAGAGGAAGTCACTTCCGGCATGTTCCGTCGTCAGGATGGAGGAGACGGCCTCCTCACCATCCGAGCCCTCGTGCGCCTTGTCGTACTCGTCCAAGAACGCGACAAGGTCTTTCATGCCTCCCGTGAGTTCGGCTTCCTGGAGACTCTCGAGATCCAAGGAGCTGACCACTCGGGTCTGGAAGCGTCCCGTCGTCATCGCCTTAACGAACCGCTGGCGACCGCGTTCCTCGGCCAACTGGCCGAAGTGCGAGGCACGGGAGCCGGCCGCCGGAGCGACGCCCAGGGAGAAAATCACGCAATCGCGAGTCACACCCTGCGCGCGGGCAAGGTCCAAGATCCGGAACGGTTCCAATCCGGGCTCGAAGAACTCCCGAAGTTCTGGGTGGCTCTCCAGACCCAACCGGACACCTTCGGCAATGCGGGCCGCGTGTCGGGTGCTCACCGTAAGGACCGCCAGCGACTGTCGAGGATTGCGAGCCGCATGGTCAAAGACCATCTCCACGACGGCCCTGACTTCAGCCTTGGGAGACTCAATGATCGGAGCGCCCACGTGGTCGTCTGGCTGAGGATCCCGAAGATAGTCCACGACGATGGACCGCTGCGGCGAGACCGCCTCCTCGCCGTATGGCATGGTCTCCAGCTCGCCGGCGTAGAAGGCCCGATTCAGATAGGAAACCAGGGTTTGGTCGCGTGCCTCGTGGATTCGACGAAGAGAGGTTCCTGGGACCACCTGAGATAAGACGTCCAGGACAGACTCGACGGAATCGGTGGAGGCGTGTTGGTCCCCGCCCGTCGTCGGCGAAACGATGAAGGGCTGCGGGTAACCAGCGTGCTCGTCACCAAAGGCGACGACCTGGTCAGTGCGGGCCAACGCGGCGAGGCAAGTCCCGAAAGGAGTGGACTCCGCATCCAGGACGACGACCGCGTCGGCCCGGGCAGAAGACGGCAGAGCCCTTCCGACACCGAAGGGACTCGAAAGCCACAGCGGACGCAGGCCAGCGACGACGTCTGGGGCACGGTCGAAGTATCCCGCCAACCCGATGGGGGCTCCCTTGAGAATCTGACGGAGTTCACGCGCCTGGACCGGTTTCAGCTGGACCCGGCGATTCCACCCGCGAGCAGCGCTGTAGCGCACCCGGGACGGGCCGGAAGCAATGTGAGCGGCGTCGGAACGCCGGAACGTGGACTCCCACTGGGCCAGCGACTTCCCGCTGACGAGGTTGACCTCGGGACGGTCCAACATGATTTCAAAGGCCGATTGCCACCAGGCAAGATCCAATTCGGCTCCCACCTGGGGGCCTGGAACATGACGCTCCTCGAGATCTGCCAGCAGCTCTTCGAGGCCCTTGCCCCGAAGAATGTGCATCAAGCGATCGCGCTCGGGCAAGGTATCCAGCACAAAGCGATCATTGGCCATCGCCTCGAAGGTCTCCAAGAGCTCCGAGATGGAGAGGGCGAAGTAGTCCTTGCGGGACGGGCTTTCTTCCATCACGATCGCCAGGTCACTGATGTCGTCAGACAACCGACCATAGGCAGTGAGCATCTCTTCCAGCTGCCCCGGCAACTGGACGGTTCGTCCTTCGAGAGCCCACTCCTGCCACTGCTCCCGCTGCTCCTGAACGGTGATGAGGGCCTGGTGCAGATCGTCGATGTGAACTTGAGGAACGATGTATTCCTTGGCCGCCCGGCGCAATCGCGAGCGCTGGAGCGCCGACATCTCGATACCGCGCTCACGACGCCACGTCGCCGAGGCGGTGGCGGCGATCAAGTCGGTGACGGGGCGCAGGAAGATATCCCGATTAAACCTCTTCAACGAGCCTCGGATTCCATCAAGCAGGTTCAGCTGTCTCTTCCACCCGGCCAACGTATTCTCCGGGGAAAGACCGATCGACTCGAAGCTGGTGCCGATCTCGGACCGCAAGGACCTGGTCTGCTCGAGGATCTCCCGCACGAGGGCACGCGCCTGCTTGGTTTCCTCCGTGTTGACGAGCCGCGCTCCGTACCATGGTGCGGTTCGTGTTGTGGGGTTGAAGGCTCGCAGTTCGGCTGCTCGTTCCAGCTGTGCCACGGTCTCTTCGCGGTCCACTGTGGCGTCCATGACGGCGCGCTTGAATCGGACCCGGGTGGACGGCGCATTTTCACGCGAGGTGAGTTCCGCGAGGGTCTGCATCGCCTGCAAAGGCGAAACGCCCCAGCGCTCGTCGCGCCACCGTAGCGACTCGACGTGCTGGACGAGCTTGCGGCGGCTCTCTACGAGGTCTTCGTGCAGTCCCGAGAGCCTCGGCTCCACGGCCTTTTCATAACGAACAATCGATTCGATGAAGTCCCTGGTGAGGCCCTCCGGCGAATGCTCTTCACCGATCTCCAACGTGAGGTCGTCGAGGCCGAGCTCGGCAAGACGACGGCGAACGTTCGCCAAGGTCTCCCGGCGTTCCGCCAAAACCATGACGGATTTGCCTTCGGCCAAGAGCCCGGCCACCACGTTCAAGGCCGCACGAAGGTGTTGCGTGCCCGCGGGAGCCGTCACGGTCATCGACTCCCCCGCCCGGGCCCGCTGAACAATCTCGGACACGCGCTCGTCGGCGTCGTACACCAAGACCTCGTCGGCGGGGTTAACCTCATCGGGCGGCACCGGCGTCGTCGCGAATTCTCGCCGAGTGCGCGGTTTGTTGATCTGAGCGCGATTCAGGTGAGAAACGTCCCTCAGGAGTCCGGATTCCGCGCTAGTCGGCAATGACCCAACCGTGTCGGACAGATCCGCGAACGTGGAAATCACGGTTCGCGCCTCAATGTGCATCCCGGGCACGTCCATGCAGACGGCCCGCAAAGCTTCGAGGACCGCGTCGGGCGTGAGGCGTGATCCCGACGTCGCTTTACGATGCACTCCCTCGGCATAAAGGTCGATTCCGAAATCGCGGCGCAACTGGCGGACCATTGCCGGATTGAGCCTCGCGGGCCCATTGATCCTCAGCTCGAAGTCGTCGCCGTCAGGGTGAGGGTTGATGACGATCGGCGCGAGGAGAACCGGAGCAATATGGCGGCGTTCACCCCGGGCGCCATCGGGAGTCCCCGAGGGGTTGCGTGAAGCAAACCACGACGCCGTGCCCGCCGCGAGGTAGCCGGCGTCGAGACCGTGATCCGCGTCCAATTCAAAAATCTTGGCTCGGATGGCCCGCGCGGCGCGGACACCGTTGGTGAAGGTCGCACGATCGCGAAGGATCGTGGACAGACGAGTCTTGCGACCAGCCAGCAACTGCGCATAGCCGGACGGGTTGGAATCGGTCAGGTCAATGTGAACGTTGTCGACCAGGTTGAAGTCCAGCAACGCGTCCGGACCGGTGTACACGTCCACCTGGTGTAGCCACCGTTCCAGCAAGAGTTCATGCTCGGCGTTGGATTCCACCGTCGTTGGGTTCTCCGTGGCGGGTTGAGGGTCGGAGTCCTCCCTCTCTGTGACCGACGGTTGTGACTCTGCGGGAGATTTCTCGGGGCGCACGCGGGATTCCGCAATGGGTCGTTCGTCTGCCCTCGAGGCCGCTTCATGGTCCGACTGCGGCGAGTCGGCGGTCGGGGCATCATCGCCCGGCGTCGTGGCCCACGTCGTCATCGAATCGAGAGATCCCGGATCCGCGGCTTCCGCACCGGCGGTTCCGACCCGGGCGATGTGCACGTTGCGCTCGCCCGCCGGGGCCTCGTCGTCGCTGACCTCGCTCTGCGAGGCATCACGGTTGAGGGTCTCGTCCGACGTCGTCTCAACGCGCTGTGGGGTAGCCCAGGGAACCGACGTTCGCGAGGAATTCGACGCCGAGTCCTTCGACGGGTCATTCTCGTGCTGCTCGGCGGGATCTGGCTTCGTCACGTTGCCTCTGCTTCCGTGTGGTCGGACGGTGTTCGCACATCGATGGGCGGCCGAAACCGGCGCACCACATCTATAGTATGAGGTCCGCTCCTCCGATGTCGCACTCGAAGAGAATTCCATCCCCTTTAAAGCACCACGGCCCGCCGCGCACGGGGCGAAGCGGGCCGTGGAAGACCGTGGGATTCAGCCGGCGGGCGTGGCCCAGACTGTTACTCCCACTCGATGGTTCCCGGAGGCTTAGAGGTCACGTCAAGCACCACGCGATTAACCTCTTCCACCTCGTTGGTAATGCGATTCGAGATCCGAGCCAGCAGGTCGTACGGGAGGCGAGACCAGTCGGCGGTCATGGCATCTTCCGAAGACACCGGCCGCAACACGATCGGGTGACCATAGGTACGACCATCGCCCTGAACACCGACGGAACGGACTTGCGACAACAGGACAACGGGCATCTGCCAGACTTCTTCATCCAGTCCCGCCCGGGTCAGCTCGGCCCGTGCGATGGCGTCGGCCGCACGCAAGACCGTGAGGTTCTCTCGCGTCACTTCGCCGATGACACGAATCCCCAGGCCGGGCCCGGGGAAAGGCTGCCGGGCCACGATCTTTTCGGGAACGCCCAATTCCCGACCAATCGCGCGGACTTCGTCCTTAAACAGCGTGCGCAATGGTTCGACGAGATCGAAAGCCAGGTCATCGGGTAGGCCGCCCACGTTGTGGTGCGACTTGATGTTGGCCGCGCCCTCGCCACCGCCGGACTCCACGACGTCGGGATAGAGGGTCCCCTGGACCAAGAACTTGATGTCTTCGCCCGAGCCGCCGGCCTCGGCCACGAGCTTTCGCTGCGCCGCCTCGAAGGACCGAATAAACTCGCGGCCGATCGCCTTGCGCTTCGTCTCGGGATCGCTCACACCGGCTAAGGCGTTCAAGAAGCGGTCGGACTCGTCGATCGTGACGACCTTGATGCCCATCGTCTCGGCGTAGTCCTGCTCCACCTGTTCGCGTTCTCCTTCTCGAAGGAGCCCGTGATCGATGAAAAAGCATGTCAGTTGGTCGCCGACGGCACGGTGTACGAGTGCCGCGGCCACCGAGCTATCGACGCCGCCGGACAGGGCACAGATCACTTTGGCGTCCCCCACCTGGTGGCGAATCTTCTCGACCTGCTCGTCGATGACGTTGCCCGTCGTCCACGTGGGCTTCAATCCCGCCACGTTGAAGAGGAAATTTTCGAGAATCTGCTGCCCGAAGTCCGAGTGCTTGACCTCGGGGTGCCACTGCACGCCGCCAAGCTTCCGAGCCTCGTTGACGAACGCCGCGACAGGGGCACCTTCCGTGCTGGCCAGCACCTCAAAACCGCTGGGAGCCTCGGTGACCGAGTCGCCGTGACTCATCCACACGTTCTGAGTCACCGGTGTACCGCCAAGGAAGGAAACTCCCCCACCCGTCAAGGTGGCATCGGTGGCGCCGTACTCCCGCAGCCCTGTCTTGGCCACAGTTCCGCCGAGCGTCTGAGCCATGACCTGGAACCCGTAGCAGATGCCGAATACCGGCACGCCAGAGTTGTACAGATCGGGATGTCCGGCCGGGGCGCCGTCGGCGTAGACGCTCGAAGGACCGCCGGAAAGGACGATCGCCGCTGGGTTCTTGGCGAGCATGTCCTCTGCGGACATCGTGTGCGGAACGATTTCCGAATAGACGTTCGCGTCACGGACGCGCCGCGCAATCAACTGCGCGTATTGGGCGCCGTAGTCAACGACCAGGACGGGGCGCTCTTCCAGCTCCGTTGGTGCCGAGGTTTCGGATAGGGTCACTGCCTTACCTTCGTGGTTGGAATGGATGCGTGCACGTAGCTCCGGGTTCGCCGAGCTCCACGACCTTCAGTCTAGGACACCCCGACTCACCTCACACGGCTAGTACCGCTTGGTGGACTTGGGATTCGCGGCCACCTGGGCCACGGTTTCGCGGTGAATCTTTCGTTCAACGATGAAAGACAAGAACGGCACGACGCCGCCCAAAGCCATCACGATCAGCTGAGCCAACGGCCACCGCATCAAAAGCCACAGCCGGAAGCACGCGAGCAGGTAGATCACGTAGAACCAGCCGTGGACAATCAGTACGCCGGTAGAAATGTTGAGTCCGCCCGTGAGGTTCCCAGTATTCCGGTTGAGCCAGCCTAAGGCGACGTTCTCGCCGGTCGCTGCGTTGGTGGCGCCAGCCATCAGGTCGTAGCCGAACACGTAACGAGTAATCATCTCGACGACGAGCAAGAGCAAGAATGTGCCGGAAATCCAGGCGCAGTACTTATAAATCGACAGGGCACCCCGGATTTGAGCCTGTGTACCGCCGAATTTGCGTCGCGTGACTCGGACCGGTCCGGCTTTGCCAGGCGTAGCTTCCTCGGGTAGCGGCACTCGCTTACCGTCGGTACGTTCTACGGGCCTCGGTCGATTCTCAGGTGTGGGGTTATCGGTCACCGTGATTACCTCGTTGCTGGTTGTGAGCCGCATTCACCTGGGAATGACCAGATGCGGCCGTGGTGGAAGAATCCGTGGCGTCCGGTTCGTCGTAGTAGTAATACCGGTCGTGCTCGGAATCGTAATAGTAGTGGCGCCCCGTCTCCTCTTCGAAAAAGAGATTCTCGTGGTGGGAGGGAGCGAACTCGTAGTACTTCTCTGGATGCGTCCGACGTTCGTGGTCGTCGGAGAGCAGCCGCCACCAGAGGAAGATCGCGAATACTGCGAAGACGACCCACTCGATGGCGTAGAAAATATTCAGCCAGTTCACCGAATGGTCTACGACTTGCTCAGTGTGGATCTTCTCGAGGCCGTCATGTGGAGAAGCCAGCGTAGCGTCGTTGCGCACTTTTCCGTCGTCGGTCAGGGGAACCGATTCATTTCCGGTAGTCTCCGACGTCGCGGTGACGGTTCCGGCATACAACGGGGTATTCCACACGTTGGTGAGTTGCGCCGTGGCGGCGGAGCCCAAGACTTCGGTGGATCCTGCTTTCTTGCTCGTCACGGGGCCTTCGTTCGCCACCAGGCGGCCGGTCACCGTCACCGGCCCTTGGGGCTCCTGAGTGATGGCATGGGGATCGGGGTTCGTGGTAAATCCACGTGCCACGGCGACGGAGTACTTTTCGTGTCCTTGGGTCGCGGTATCGTCCGTCTGAAGCTGGCTGACGACCCAGTACCCCTTGGTCCCATCATTGACGCGGTTTTCGACGAGCCGACTCGATTTCTCGACATAGTGCCCCTTCACGATGACCATCGAGTCCGCCTGGCTGGCCAACACGGGCGTCAAAGGCTGGGCAACCTCTTCCAGCGGGCGCGCGGTCTCTTTGGCCGGGTTGGCATCGATCTGGTGCGAATCGGCCGATCCGAGTTGCCACTGGCTCAGGAGCATGAATCCTGTGGCCAAGGCGAGGGCCAACACCAGCGCCCCTAACCATCGAGGCGTGAAGGCTAATTTGAGCACGTCGTCCAGTCTATCGGTTGAGCTTGAGGCGTCCCCAAGTCGGGAAAGTGCCGCGATCTTGCACGGACAGATCGCCGCACAGGGCTATCAGTATTGGGGCCGGCCCGTCAGGAGAACTTCGGAACGTTGGAATTCCTTGAGGTTCGAATATCCCGTCGTGGCCATGGCGCGCCGCAACGCACCCATGAGGTTGGAGGTGCCATCCACGTGATGCGACGGACCGTACATGACTTCCTCGAGGGAGCCCACTTGGCTCATCGGGGTCCGAGTCCCCCGCGGGAATTCATGGTGGTGTGCCTCCGGGCCCCAGTGGTATCCGCGCCCGGGAGCTTCGGTGGCCCGGGCCAATGGAGCACCCACCATCACGGCGTCTGCACCCATGGCCATCGCCTTGACCATATCGCCGGAGACGCCAAGGCCGCCGTCAGCGATCACATGAACATAGCGTCCGCCGGACTCATCCAGGTAGTCGCCGCGTGCCGCAGCCACATCTGAAATTGCCGAAGCCATGGCCGCGTGAATGCCCAGGGCACGCCGGGTCGTGGTGGTAGCGCCGCCACCGAATCCGACGAGCACGCCCGCGGCGCCCGTACGCATCAAGTGCAAGGCTGGGGTGTATCCGGCGGCGCCACCGACGATCACCGGGACATCGAGTTCGTAAATGAACTTCTTGAGGTCCAGAGGTTCCTGGTTCTGAGAAACGTGCTCGGCGGAAACGGTCGACCCACGAATGACGAACAAGTCAGTGCCCGCGTTCACCACCGTTTTGTAGAACTCCTGCGTTCGTTGCGGGGTCAACGCCCCAGCCACGACGACGCCCGCTTCACGGATCTGGGCGAGCCTCTCGGTGATCAGCTCCGCCTTGATTGGCTCAGCGTAAATCTCCTGCATTCGCCGCGTCACGTACGACATGTCATCGCGCGGCAAGAGAGAAATTTCTTCGAAGTAGGGTTCCGGATCCTCATACCGCGTCCATAGGCCTTCGAGATTCAGCACGCCAAGACCGCCGAGCTTGCCGATCGCAATGGCCGTCTCAGGCGACATCACGGAATCCATGGGGGCGGCAAGAATCGGGGTATCGAAGGTGAACGCGTCGATTTGCCATTGGGTGGATACGTCCCGTGGATCCCGCGTTCTGCGCGCAGGGACCAGGGCGATATCGTCCAGTGAATAGGACCGGCGGGCGCTTTTCGAGCGTCCGATTTGAATGTCGTAGGACACGGTTTTCCTTCTGCGCGTCATGGGCCCGACGCGACGGGTCTATCGACGGTAGTTGGGCGCCTCAACGGTCATCATGATGTCGTGAGGATGCGACTCTTTGAGGCCAGCCGGGGTGATACGCACGAACTTACCCTTGTGCTTGAGCTCATCAATGGTCATGGCACCAGCGTAGAACATGGTTTGGCGGAGGCCACCCTCGAGCTGATGCAAGACCGCCGAGAGAGGCCCACGGTACGCGACCTGGCCTTCGATGCCCTCAGGGATCAGCTTATCTTCGCCTTTGACGTCGGCTTGGAAATAACGGTCTTTCGAGAACGACGCCTTCTTACCGCGGGTCTGCATGGCACCCAATGAACCCATGCCACGGTAGGCCTTGAACTGCTTGCCGTCGACGAAAATCAAGTCGCCCGGCGACTCGTCGCAACCAGCCAGCATGGATCCCAGCATCACGGAGTCGGCGCCGGCCACCATGGCCTTGCCGATCTCGCCCGAGTGCTGCAAACCGCCATCGGCAATCAGCGGGACGCCGGCCGGAATCGTCGCTTTGGCAGACTCGTTGATCGCGGTGATCTGAGGAACTCCCACACCGGCGATGATGCGCGTCGTGCAGATCGACCCGGGTCCCACACCGACCTTCACGGCGTCGGCTCCGGCATCGACGATCGCCTGAGCGCCTTCACGTGTTGCGGCCTGTCCCCCGATGATGTCCACGTGATCGGCCGCCGAGTCTTTCTTCAAGCGAGCGATCATATCCAGCACGCCTTGGGAATGTCCGTTAGCGGTGTCGATGAACAGCGCGTCCACGCCGGCCTCGATGAGGGCCATGGCGCGCTCGTACCCGTCACCAAAGAAACCGACGGCCGCGCCGACGCGTAGGCGGTCTTCCTCGTCCTTCGTGGCATCCGGATACTGCTCGGTCTTTGTGAAGTCCTTGACCGTAATCAGGCCGGTCAGCAAGCCGTCGTCGTCGACCAGCGGAAGTTTTTCGATCTTGTTGGCGGCGAGCAGACCAAAGGCTTCATCTTTGGTCATTCCCTCGTGCCCCGTGACTAACGGCATCTTGGTCATGACGTCGCGGACCAAGCGCTCGTCAAATTCTTGCTCGGGAAGGTAGCGGGTGTCGCGGTTGGTGATGATGCCCAGGAGCTTGCCCTTTTCATCCACCACCGGCAGACCCGACACCTTGTACCGACCGCAGAGATCGTCCAGTTCGCGAAGCGTGGCCTCGGGCGAAATGGTGACCGGGTTGGTGATCATGCCCGATTCGCTCCGCTTGACGCGATCCACGTGCTCGGCCTGATCCTGAATCGACAGATTGCGATGGATGACGCCCAAGCCACCCAGTCGTGCCATCGCGATGGCCATCCGAGAATCCGTCACGGTATCCATGGCTGCCGAGACGATGGGCGTCCTGAGGTTGATGCGCTTGGAAAGACGCGTGGTGGTATCCGCTTCGGAGGGATTGACGTTGGTATTTCCCGGAAGGAGGAGAACGTCGTCGTACGTCAGGCCCGTCAGGCCGAAGGGATCATCGGAAAGGGCGGTGGGCTGATTCAAGGGTGGTGAACCTTTCGCGTCTCGCATCTCGGCATCGGCACCGAAGGATTGTCTCGAGCTTTGCCCTCCATCATAGGACGAATGGCAACTCGGTAAATGACACATCCCGCGGTCGGTGAGAGACCTCTCACTGACCGCGGGATGTTAATCGACGGCTACTTATTTTTGGCTAGGCCGTCGTCGGAGATCTTCACCGCGTCGTCGAGCCGTTGGTCCATGAATTTTTTCATCGACCGGATGTACGTGGCGGTGAGGTGGCCGCTGTCGATATAGGTGTATATATTCCCAATCGCCGGCGGACACATTCCGTTCGGGCAGATGAGGTCGTCCATGTCGATCGCGCCGTAACCGGGGATTTGATCTTCCCAGGCGCGCGTCGGGTCGGGGGTATTTCCGGTGACATGCGGGAACGTGCATTCGTCGAAACTCTTCTCGCGTTCACAGTCCGCTTGCGACTCCGCGAATCGTGCGTTGTCCCGGATGCCGATGACGCCAATGCCTTGACCCGTCCACTTGCGGATTTGGTCCTCGGTACCGGCGCGAATCGATTCGCCAGAGCCGTCGTAGGCCGTGAACGTGGACTGCATGATCAGACTGTCCGGATGCCAATCCTCGATCGCCGACTCGGCCTTGGGAATCCAGGTCTGGCAATAGGGCACGTCCCGGTTGTCTTCGACCGAGCTGAAGAAGCACCCTGGTTCGCGGAGGAACACCAAATCCCAGTTGCGTTCCTCAGCTTGGGTCTCCATCGCCGTCATCCACTGTTCGGTATGGCTATTTCCGACGGCGACCACGCGCTTAGAAGGATGGTCGTTCTTCACCACGTGGTAACAGGCGTCCCCGTCCATACCGTAAAGATCTCTGTCGAAGTCGTCCTCTTCGGAGCATTCCTCACCCATGCCATTGGACTGGGCCCAGTCTTCGCTGCGCTTAATGGCGGTGGGGAGAAGACCGGGGTCTTTGTCGCCCTTGTAGGTGTACTCCGGATCGAGGATTTCGGCGCCCGGGTTGTTCTTATCCGCGTTAGCTTCAATCTTCTGAGTCACGTAGGCGATGCGACCCTGCCACGCGATCACCGTTCCCGCGCCCAACATGACGCAGGCAGCGACGACGACCAATGCCCGCCACCTCTTGGCTTCGGCCCACTTCCACTGTCGGACCGGAGTATCCACGAAGCGGGTCAAGAGGAACGCGAGAAGAATCGACACGGCCAAAATCGCGAAACCAGAGAACAAACCAGCCTTGTCCTGATCGGTCTCAGACAGGAAGAAGACGAGGAGCGGCCAGTGCACCAGGTAGAGACCATAGGAATTCGACCCCAACCACACCAGGGGCTTCCACTTAAGGATGCGATCGGCACCCCAGCGAGTGGTCGATTCACCGCAGATGATGATGAACGCCGCAGCGAGGGTGGGCCACAAGGCAATGTACCCGGGGAACTGCCCCTGAACGTCCAGAAGGGCTCCACACAGCAAGATCGCGAGAAGTCCGATCCAGGTGAGGATGGCGCCAACGACCTTCGGAACCTTGATCCAGGGCAGAACAATGGCGATCAAGGAACCCAACGCAAATTCCCAGAGCCGGCCAAAGGTATTGAAGTACGCGGCGGTCTGGTTGGTCTCGGTGTAGTAGACCGAGAAGGCGAAGGAGCCCAGGAACACCAGCCCGAAGATCACGGCCAACGTCACTCGGGCTTTGGAGCGGAACTTGACGACTAGGAAACTCCCCAGCGCGAAGAGCAGCGGCCACATGAGGAAGATCTGGCCTTGAATAGACAGCGACCAGAAGTGGCGGAAAGGAGAGGCCGCCCCGGAGTCGGCGGCGTAGTAGTCCACCGCGTTGAAAATCGAGAACCAGTTCTCGTAGTAGAAGATGACCGAGAACGCCTCGTGCATGATCGACGACCACTGCCCTGGCGACAGCAGGAATCTCGTGGCCACGAGGCAGGCCGCGACGATGATGGCCACCAAAGGCATGATGCGCTTAAAGACGTGCACCCAGTACGTGCTCAACTGTTTCCAGTTGATGCTGATTCCCCGCTCGATCTTGCCCGTGAAGGACAGCGTCATGAGGAACGCGGAAATCATCAGAAAGACGTCCACACCGCCGGATACCCGGCCGAACCAGATGTGGTAGATCGCCACCAGGAGGACTGCGAAGGCACGCAACCCCTGAATTTCTGGGCGGAATGCTCGTTTGCGCCGAGGCTGAACCTCGGGCGGCGCGGAGTCTTTCGACGAACCTACTGGCGCCCCATCACCTTGAGATAGTGTCATGCAACTTCCTGTTTGTTCCCCGGGCAATACGCCTCGAGGAGCTTGCAACGTTGGTAAGGTCAACGCACCGACCTCACGGATGAGTTGATGCGTCACCTTCGGTGAAACGGCCGTAGGCATTCCGCCCGGGCCAAGAACTCCGCTATATGTTATTCGCCTTGCGGTGAATTTCTGAACTTTTGGGCGAGCCCAACGTGCGGATCGCCTACTCCCTAACCACCCCACGATTCATCGCGGACACCAGTCAAACCGTCCCATAACGGTGCCATGTCGGGCCACGCCGGTCGATAGGGCGCACGTTCCACACGACCAGGAGGTGACCATAATAACTTTCATAAGCAATATATTTTGGGATTGCCGAACCCGTCGGACGTGTTCCCGTCACCTAGTCCTGGACGTTCCTCCAGAGTAATCGATACAACCGCTCAACTGAGGACCCACAGCCCCCGCACGACTCGTTGCATCGCAAGAAAACGTCCCCGCCACCTCGCGGTGACGGGGACGTTCCGATGCCGAAAAGTCGACGGTTACTCGTCGTCCTCTGCGGGCTTGTCGACCACGAGGGTCTCCGTGGTCAGCACCATGGCGGCGATGGAGGCCGCGTTTTCGAGGGCCGAACGGGTGACCTTGACGGGATCAATGACGCCGGCCTTGATCAGGTTCTCGTATTCACCGGTGACGGCGTTAAAGCCATGACCCGGTTCGAGATCCTGTACGCGGGAGGCGACGACGTAGCCGTCCTGCCCTGCGTTCTCGGCGATCCAACGCAACGGCTGAACCAGAGAGCGGCGCACGATGTCGACGGCGGTGCGGGCGTCCTCGGTTTTGAGGCCAAGATCGCCTTCCAGCGCCTTGCCTGCATGGACGAGTGCCGACCCACCACCGGAGACGATGCCCTCTTCCAGCGCGGCGCGCGTGGAGGAGACGGCGTCTTCGATGCGGTGCTTGCGTTCCTTGGCTTCGACCTCGGTGGCCGCGCCAACCTTGATCACAGACACACCGCCGGCCAGCTTGGCCAAGCGTTCCTTGAGCTTTTCGCGGTCCCATTCGGAATCCACACGCTCAATCTCGGAACGGAGCTGAGCAACACGGTCGGCAACGGCCTCGGAGGAACCTGCGCCGTCGACGACGGTGGTGTTGTCCTTGGTCACCGTGACACGACGGGCCGAGCCCAGCTGCTCCAGGGTCACCGAATCGAGCGAAATACCAAGCTCGCTGGTGATGACCTCACCGCCAGTCAGGATCGCCAGGTCCTGCATGATCGCCTTGCGACGATCACCGAAACCGGGAGCCTTGAGAGCCACGACGTTGAGATTGCCGCGCAACTTGTTGACGACGAGGGTGGACAGGGCCTCACCCTCAACATCCTCGGCGATGATCGTGAGCGGCTTTTTGGCCTGAACGACCTTCTCCAACAGCGGCATGAGGTCGGCGATGGCCGAAATCTTGCCCTGGTAGAGCAAGATCGCGGAGTCCTCGAGGACCGCTTCCTGACGCTCGGCATCGGTCACGAAGGACGGGGACAAGTACCCCTTGTCGAATTGCATACCTTCGGTGACGGACAGCTCAATTTCGGTCGAGGAACCGTCCTCGATCGTGATCACGCCGTCCTTGCCAACCTTCTCAAAGGCCTGAGCCAGAAGCTCGCCGATCTGCGGGGACTGAGCGGAGATCGCCGCAACGTGCGCGACCTCTGCGCCCTCAACCTCGCGTGCATTCTCACGCAGGCGTTCCGAGACCGCCTTGACGGCAGCCTCGATGCCCACGCGGATTTCGCTCGGTGCGGCACCGGCAGCCACGTTACGCAGACCTTCATTGACGAAAGCCTGAGCCAAAACCGTGGCCGTCGTCGTACCGTCGCCGGCGACATCGTTGGTCTTGGTGGCGACTTCCTTGGCCAACTGCGCGCCGAGGTTCTCGTACGGATCGTCGAGCTCAACTTCGCGAGCGATGGTCACGCCGTCGTTGGTGATAGTGGGAGCGCCCCACTGCTTGTCGAGGACCACGTTGCGACCGCGCGGGCCCAACGTGACCTTGACCGTGTTGGCGAGCTTGTCCACGCCGGCCATGAGGGCCTTGCGGGCAGCATCGTTAAATTCCAACTGCTTTGCCATGAATTACATGACTCCTTACGGATCTACTGGACGATGCGAACGCGTCGAAATTTACTTCTCGACGATGGCCAACACGTCGCGCGCGGACAGCACGAGGAATTCCTGACCCGAGTACTTAACCTCGGTTCCGCCGTACTTCGAGTAGATGACGACGTCGCCTTCCTGGACGTCGACGGGAACGCGGTTGCCCTTGTCATCAACGCGGCCGGGGCCCACGGCCACGACCTTGCCCTCCTGGGGCTTTTCCTTGGCGGTATCCGGAATCACGAGGCCGGATGCGGTGGTCTGCTCTGCCTCGACGGGCTGAACGACAATGCGGTCTTCGAGGGGCTTGATGGAGACGGACATAGTGACCTTCTTCCTTGGATGGATCAATACAATGGCGTGAGCCGTGTGGGGCGTGCCAACCGTCGTCGCGGTGCCGATTGAGCGCCAGGCCCAGTTAGCACCCTAAGTCCCAGAGTGCTAGACACGACTCTATTCCCGGCCTTAGCACAGGGTCAAGGCGAGTGCTAAGTTTCGCGGATAGCGTGGTGGTAACCCGTTTGATCCCGCCTCGTCTGGTTACAGTGGGCGCGTGCCCGAACTCTTCTCCTCCGCCGAACTCGCAATGCTCGAGACACTCGAGTACCGAGACTCAGAAGTTCTCCAGCTCTCCGCCTCGCTGAGAGATCAAGGATTGGAACCCGACCGCGTCTCTGCCGTGCTGACCCAAGCCAAATTGCGCCGAGACGCCACCGCCAAGTGGGGCCCCGAAGCCTCTACCTCCCTCTTTACGCGCACCGGACTCGAACAAGCCACGCGTCGAGGCGTAGCCGACCGCCACGCTCTCCGTTTCGCCAATGCCGGGATCGACACCGTGGCGGACCTCGGGTGCGGCTTGGGCGCGGATTCGGCCGCATTGCTTCGCGCGGGGGTGGCGGTGGTATCCGTCGACATCGACCCACACACCGCGACCGCCGCCCGTCACAATCTCTCGGCTTTCCCCCTCTCCGAGGTTCGCGAGGCGGACGTCATGTCCCTCGACCCCTCACGCCTAAAGACGTCCGACGGGCGGCCCGTCCAGGGGCTCTGGCTGGACCCGGCCCGTCGAGAGACCTCGGGAGGGACGACCTCGCGCCTCTTCGATCCCGAGGCATTCTCGCCGCCGTTTTCTGCCATCACCGCATGGGCGGAGCGAGGCATGCCGATGGGCGTCAAGATGGGCCCGGGAATGGACCACGCCGCTATCCCCGATAACGCCGAAGCGGAATGGGTCAGTTGCGGGGGCGACGTCGTCGAACTCGTTTTGTGGTTCAACGCTCTCGCCCGTCCGGGAGTCCGAAAGGCCGCGACGATCCTGAGCTCAGACCCGCTCTCCCCCACGGTGCTCGCCTCACTGGAATCTGACGAAGATTTTGACGACGCCGACACGCAGCCCATCGGGCCCACGGCGCAGTACCTCTACGAGCCGGACGGTGCCGCGATCCGCGCGGGACTTGTGAATCGACTCGTGGCGGCGACCCGAGGACACCTCCTCGACCCTCGAATCGCGTATGTGACATCGAATCACCGCGTGGACGTACCCGGGGCCACCGGGTGGGAAATCGAGGAGGTTCTGCCCATGAAGGTCAAACAACTCAAGAAATGGGTCCGCGAAAGCGGCATCACCCGTTTGACCATCAAAAAGCGCGGCGTCGACATCGTGCCCGAATCTCTTCGATCTCAGCTGCTAGCTGGCATCAAAAAGTCCGCCAGGGGCAAATCGGCGACCCTGATTCTGACCCGGTGGGATTCGCCCGACGGAGAGCGACGCGCAGCATTTTCTGTGCGTCGCATCGAGTAGCCCATCCGGAGAATTGTCGTTCCGACGGTCGAAAAATATCTCGCGTGTCGCGCCCTCGAGAAGGCCTCGTGCCCTCACACTTCCCCCGCTAAGATGAATTGACTCTAGCCGCAAGGACGTTCATGATCCCCTTTTCCACATCTCAGCAGTCGAGCCTCGGCATCGAATGGGAGATTGCCCTCGCCGATCGAGAATCGGGTGATCTCGTTTCCGCGGCCGACGAATTGTTGGCGGCCGTCAAGGCTCAACATGGCGAGTTTGTCGAGCCCGAAAGCCTCGCTCCTCAGGTGACCGGGGAATTTCTGGCGAATACTGTTGAGGCCGTAACCGGCGTCTGCACCACGGTGGCCGAAGCCACGCAGCAACTTGAACGGCTCGCGGGCGCACTTCAGGAATGTGCGGACCCCCTAGGCATCGATCTCTATTCGGCGGGCACACATCCGTTTACTCGATGGAGCGACCAGCCCGTCAATTCCAAGGACCGCTATCAAAAGGTTCTGGATCGGACGCAATACTGGGGCCGCCAGATGCTCATTTATGGCGTGCATGTTCACGTCGGTCTCGATTCACGGGATAAGGCACTTCCCGTGGTCCGGCGCCTCGTTCGGTACTACCCGCATCTTCTCGCGCTCACGGCGAGCTCACCCTATTGGGAAGGCGTGGACACCGGATATGCGTCTCAACGAGCGATGATTTTCCAACAGCTTCCGGCCAGCGGCATTCCGTATCAATTCGCGTCGTGGTCGGAATACTCAGACTATATCGACGGATTAATTGCCGCTGACACGATCGCGGAGGAATCCGAAAATCGCTGGGATATTCGACCGGTGGCTCGATTCGGGACCGTCGAAATGCGCGTGTGCGATGGTTTGGCCACCATCGACGAAATTGGGGCCGTAGCCGCGCTGACCCAGTGCATCGTCGAAGAGGCCTCTCGTGCCATAGACGACGGCCAGACCGTTGAGTCGCTCCCCCATTGGTTTGCCCAAGAAAATAAGTGGCGCGCCGCTCGATACGGGCTGGATGCCGATGTCATTACTGCGGCCAGCGGGTCCGTCCGACCCGTCCGGGTCGAGCTCGAAGAACTCGTCGAACGACTTGCGCCCATCGCCAAGGACCTCGGATGCGCGTCGGAACTCGCATACATCACCACGATCTTGGCGCAGGGACCCGGATATGTTCGGCAACGTCGCGTTTTTGAGGAATCGGGCGGGAGCCTGCGCGACGTCGTCACATCGACCATTAGCGCGACCCGAACCGGCCGCCTCTAGAACGAACCCAGGAGGCTTTCCCCTCCACGGAACGGGCGGAATTTAGGCTGAGGCCACGGACACGGTGGTCACGGGAAGCGATGGATCCACGGCGAAATCGAGTCCCGTCGGCTCCACCCCGCCCATGACCAATCGAGCGCCCAATGCCGCGACCATCGCTCCGTTATCGGTGCACAAGGACAACTTCGGGACGACGAGCCGAATTCCATGGTCGGCGCATCGCTGCTCTGCCAGCGCCCGCAGACGGGAATTGGCCGCCACGCCTCCACCGAGCAAGAGCGTGTCGATCCCATTCTCGGTGCACGCCAACATGGCTTTGTCCGTGATGACCTCGGCCACCGCCTCTTGGAAGGATGCTGCGACATCGGCCACGGGGACGTCGAGCCCCTCTGCCTCGATCCCCTCGACCACGCGCGCGACCGCCGTCTTCAGTCCGGAAAAGGAGAAATCGTAGCGATGCGGCCCCGGTTCCTCCGGCGTTCCCATATATTTGCGAGCCGTCAGGCCTCGCGGCAGGCGGTATGTGGCAGGGTTGCCCTCCGCCGCGGCACGGTCAATCGCGGGCCCTCCCGGGTAACTCAAGCCCAAGATGCGGGCGACCTTGTCGTAGGCTTCCCCTGCGGCGTCGTCCAAGGTTGCGCCGAGCAGCTGCACGTTAGACGAGATGTTATTGACCTTGAGAATTTCGGTATGACCGCCGGAGACTAATAGCGCACCGAGTCCGGTCGGAAAGTCGCCCCCGGCTCCTTGGGCAACATCCACGCCGTCCAAGAGGCCGACCCCCACGTGAGCCACGAGATGATTGATTGCATACAGGGGTTTACCCGTGGCGACGGCGAGCGCTTTGGCGGCACTGACCCCAACCATCAAGGCGCCCGCCAGGCCTGGACCACTCGTCACCGCAATGGCGTCCATGTCGTTCAGCTCGAGGCCGGCCTCTGCCAGCGCCGCGTCGAGCGCCGGTACCATGGCTTCGAGGTGGGCCCGTGAGGCGATCTCGGGGATCACGCCTCCGAATCGGACATGGTCCTCCATCGACGAGGACACGGTGTTCGTCAGGAGGGTGTCCCCCGCGACGATGCCAATGCCGGTCTCGTCGCACGAAGATTCGATACCCAGAACGATCGGCTTCTGGACTGCAGAATCAGCGGTTGGCATCGGGTGCCTCCTTCGTCGTGGTCGCGGACGGACCGTGTAGGTCGAGTTGCATGATGATGGCGTCGCATCCGCCCGCGTAGTACCCGCGACGACGATGAATTGAGCTGTATCCCATGGATTCGTAGAGCCTTTGAGCTCGGTGGTTATCGGCGCGGACTTCGAGCATCATGACCTGTGCACCCGCGCGAACCGCCTGGTGGTGCATCCGAGTCATGAGCCAGCGGCCGATTCCTAAGCCTTCATGCTCAGGCGCCACGGCGATGGTCTGCACGTCTCCCGTCTCTGCCACGGCCATCATGCCGGCGTACGCGACGACGCACCCGCCGAACTCAACGACCGTGTATCGACGAACAGGGTGGCAGAGCTCCGCAAGAAACATGTCGACGGGCCACGCGTCGTCGGGGAACAATCGCGATTCCAGCGTGTGCACGGCTTCCACGTCGGAGAGTGTCATGGGACGGGCCAGGTAGCCACCGGGCAAGCCACGGGAATCGATGGGCTCCTGATGATCGGGAGGCTGCCGCTCCGTCTCAGGACGGGGACCAATACTCGGCTGATTCACCGCGTAGCACGCTTCCTTCCGGTGGGCACTCGTGCGTCAGATTCCCGAAGGTACAACGGGCTCGTGGACTCCGACGCCGTCGCCAAGCCTTGCCGTAGAGCCGCTCGAACCAACCACTCCGCCCACGGCTCATCGTCGAGATGCCCCGGCAACGGCGTCAGTGCGTCCGAATAAAGGGCTGCCCCGCGACCGGCCGTAACCAGCCCCGGTTCGAGGTCCGTGGCTGGCCCAACGGCGGGTCCGGACATCCGGTCATATCCAGAACTCTGGGGTGCCTGCGGGGCGTTAGTCCGGAGACGGTACGTCGCGGAATACACTTCTCGACGGCGGGCGTCCGTGGCAACTTGGAACACCTCGAGCCCCGAGCGGGCGGCATCGCGCCACACGCCTTCCGCGATGGCGTCCAGGCTCATCACGCCTCGAAGGGGCACGGACCAAGCCCACGCCATGGTGCGTGCCGTCGCGATTCCGGCGCGGAGTCCTGTGAATGGTCCAGGGCCGACGCCGGCCAGGATCATCCCGAGGTCGGGGCCGGAGATACCTGCCTCGTCCAGAATGGCCTGGATACCGGGCGCCATGGCTTCGGCGTGTGAACGAGTATCCTCCGTCTGAAAACGCCCGGCCACCTCAACCTCACCGGTGAAGGGCTCACCCAGCGCGGCGTCGTCGTCGACGTGGAGAAGGGCGCCGCTGGCTATGGACGATGAATCGCAACCGAGAATGAACACGGCCCACAGTCTACTGCTCCGAGCTCAGCCTTCGCTCGCGTTGCATAATTTGCGCCGAAGGTTGGTCACCTCGTCGACGCGCCATCGAGGTCCCACGAATTGAATCGTCATGCGGCGAGGCTCGGTGTCTTCCTCGTCGCCCTGAATGACGGGCGCGTCGTCCCCCAGCGACCGTTCGAGCACGATCTCAATTCGAGATTCAGAAAGATGCTCGACGAGACCGGCGCCCCATTCGATCACCGTCACGGAACGATCCATCGAGTATTCAAGGTCGAGGTCATCGACCTCTTCCGGACTGCCGAGTCGGTAAGCATCCACGTGCACCAAATCCGGTCCACCTGGCCGAGAGCCCTCGGGATCGTTGGGGTGAATCCGAGACAACACAAACGTCGGGGAAATGACGTTGCCGCGCACGCCGAGCCCCTCGCCCAGAGCTCGGGTAAATGTGGTCTTCCCCGCGCCTAACTCGCCCGTCAAGATGACGAGGTCGCCGCTTCGCAAATTCCCTGCGAGCGCATGAGCAATGCGGGCGGTAGATTCTTGGCTACTCACCAGGATCTCTACCTCCGAGGCCTGATGATCGGTGGATTCCACGCTCACGAATCTGACTCCTTGAGGTACACCCGATCGAGTCGAGGCGACATGCGGGTGACGATTTCGTAGTTGATGGTCCCCGCCGCCTCGGCCCATTCATTCACTGACGGATTCTCCCCAGAGCCAAAGATCACGACCGGGGCGTGAAGGTAACCCAGGGACGGATCGGTCAATCCGGGACGACCCAGATCCACGACCATCTGGTCCATGGCGACCCGTCCGACCTCTGCGTAGTTCGCCGTGGCATCGCCGGTGGGATAAATCCGCACGGGACCGCCGGTCGCGACGCGAGGTATTCCGTCCGCATATCCGACCGGAACGAGTGCCAAAGTCGTCGGGCGCTCGGTGTGGTACCGGAGTCCGTAAGAGACGCCCTGACCCGCGGGAACCTCCTTGACTGAACTGATGAACGATTGCACGGTCATGGCTGGTCGCAAGCCCCATTCTTCCGGGGGAACCCGTTCCAAAGGAGACAATCCGTAGAGCGCGAGACCCACCCGAACGGCATCTCGGGTGATGCGGTTGCCTTGGCCGCGGTCCGCGTATCGGACGGACGTCAGGGTTCCGGGGGTATTGGCAATGTGCACCAGCTCAGGGCGGAGGCCCGCTTCATGAGCGATGGCCTCGGCTTCTTCCAAGCGGTCGAGCTGCACCTGGGTTTCTGGACGCTCGGGCTCGTCGGCGACGGCCAGGTGAGAAAAGATGCCGACGACGCGAAGCAGTCCCTGTTTCTCCAGCGCGACGGCTCGCTCAACCATGTCCGGCCAGTCGGCGATCGTGCATCCGTTGCGTCCCAGCCCCGTATCGATCTTGAGGTGAACCTTGGCGGGAATGCCGGTGCGTGCCGAAGCTTCTGCGGTGGCTTCCATGTCCCAACCGGAGACGCCGATTTCGATGTCGGCCTCCAACGCGGCGTCGAAATCTGTAGCCCGCGTATGCAACCAGGCCACCATGCGGCCCTCAACCCCAGCGGCTCTCAGTTCGAGGGCCTCGCGCACGTGCGCCAGTCCGAGGGCATCTGCTCCGGCGTCCATCACGGTGCGCGCAACGGGTTCGGCGCCATGTCCATAGGCATCCGCCTTAACGACGGCGATCAGCAGGGTATCCCCGATCAGTTCCTTGACGCGCTTCACGTTGCTGGCGATCGCGTCGAGATCGATCAGAGCCGCGCGTTCAGGCAGCGCCTGATCGAGCAGGAACTCGTGGCGTTGCCGTTCTGGCTCTGGTGTCATCGCGGAATTGTGGGGGGACAGCATTTTTTCATTCTCTCACCGCAGCAGAGCTCTTTCGAACCGTGAGTCCGACTCATCATCGGCGAGTCCTCGGCCCGTCACGTAGGGTGGTTGATGTGTCGAGTCCCGGTCATGATGAGCAACGTTCCGTGCATCTCTTCAGCATGCACACTTCTCCCCTAGCCCAGCCCGGTGACGGCGACGCGGGCGGCCTCAACGTCTATGTTGCCCACCTATCGCAAGCTCTGGTGCGGGAAGGCTACTCGGTCGAAGCATTTACGCTCGCTACCGACGTCGCACAAGTACCCCATAGCCACGGTGATCCCGAACGAAGCGCCTCGGGCCGGACGACCGTTATCCCGGGGTATTCGGTTCACACCTTGTATCTGCCGGAGATTCGAGGGGCCTCCAAGGAAGAGCTTTCGGCTTGGACCGAGGTTTTCGGCCAAGCCTGCTCGCGGTACGCCGTCGACCATGGTCTCCGCCCGGACGTTCTCCACGCACATTATTGGCTCTCCGGCGAGGCTGCCATGCATTACCGAAGCGCCCTCGGTTCCTCGGCGCCGCTGGTTTTGACGCTCCACACCTCCGCCCTCGCCAAAAATCTTCAGTCGGACCACGGTGAGCGGCCCGAACCGCAACACAGAGCCGACGTCGAACGCTTCTTACTGACGAACGCCGACGCGACGGTGGTCAATACGCCGCACGAGCTGCACCACATGAGCGACCTCTACGGAGCCCCCGAGGAGCGGATGCACGTCATCCCGCCCGGCGTCGACTTGGAAACTTTTCATCCGGGTGAGCCACGGAAGGCCGGCAATCCTGACGAGTTTCTGGTGGTCTTCGCCGGACGGCCCCAACCGTTGAAAGGACCAGAAATCCTCATCGACGCCGTCGCTCTAGCTGCACCATCCATTCCCGGGCTACGACTCGAGATTCGAGGCACCGCATCACCGGATTATCTGGACGGACTCAAAGCCCGGGCCCGTGAGCGTGGACTCGAGGATCGATGTGCATTTCTTCCGGCGAGTGGCAGAGTCGAATTAGCCGCGGCATTTCGGGCCGCAGACGCCGTCGCTTGCCCTTCCTCGTCCGAAACTTTCGGACTGGTGGCCCTAGAGGCCCAAGCCTGCGGGGTTCCCGTACTCGCCTCAGACGTGACCGGGCTGCGAGCCGCCCTCGACGACGGACGAGCCGGCCGACTCGTGAGTCCTCGGACTCCCGAAGCGTGGTGCCAAGCCATCCTCGATCTAGCCTCCGATTCAGAGACTCGGATCCGTCTGGGACAGGCAGGAGCGGCCCATGCGCGCTCCTTGGGCTGGGACCAAGCTGCCTACACCACAGCACACCTCTATGACCGATTGCTGAATACCACGAAGTCATCACAGACTCACCCCACCCGTTTTGAGGAGCACCATGTCGAATCTGGATCGTGAGGCGCTGGGGCGCCACCTGGAACAGACCAAAATCACAGGCCAGGTCGCCACGCCAAGGGAAATCAACCTTGCACATATCACCGGCTTCCTGGAGGGCCAAGAACACCTCGAATTCGGCGTCGACATGCGCCATCCATGGAGCTGGGACGAGGTCTTCGATCTCATGGTCGAACGCTGCGGCATCGATCCGGACCGGAATCATACGGAGGGACAGGACACCATTGGTACGCGCCAGTGCCTCGATTCCTTGGACCGGTACCGTGAACGGTTTTGGGCGGCCGTCGACCAGGAGGCGGACATCCTGTTTGCCACCGGACATCCAGCGGGCCTCTTTCCCATTTATCAACACCTCGCCACCACCGCCCGCGAGAACGGGGCACATGTCATGACGATTCGCGAGGGCATCGAATTCAACGGCGGGGACCTTCGTCAGATCAACGATGTCGTCATGTTTCAGCAGTATGGTTCCCTCGCCCACACACACTTTTCCGAGCCGATGCGCCGCGTTCTCGAACAACTCGGCGATCAGGGCCGGCGGCCCAGTTTCGTCGTGGCGGACCATGGTTGGGCCGGGGCGGCCGCTTCCGCGGGCATTCCGACCATCGGGATCGCCGATTGCAACGACCCGGGGCTCTTCGTCTCCGAGGCACAACGCGACCTCGAGGTGTGCGTCCCCATGGACGACAACGTCCTGCCCGGTTACTACTCAAAAGTAACCAATTACATACTCGACCGCCCACTGAAGGCGGCCTAGACCTTTATACTCAATAGTTGTACTTAAGAGTATTTCGCCTCCAGATCTCGCCAGATTGGAGGGCACCGCCAGCCGGGGTAGGGGGACCACCGAGCTATGTTGCAATCCAGGGGCGCGCCCGCGCCTACCAGAGAGTTACCGCACCGCATGACGTGGAGCACAAAAGCCGTGAAGGTTTTGTCGGCGACCGATGCGGTCGCCATCGTCATCGCGGTTTTCATCGCGCAGTTTTTGCGCTTCGGCACCGACAATAATGCCATTCTCCCGATCGAAAATGACAATTCGATCGGTTACTCGATCATCTCCACCGCGTTGTGTTTGGCGTGGTGGATCGCTTTGTGGCTTGGTGGTTCTCGCGATTCGCGCATTCTCGGCGCGGGCAACGACGAGTACCGCAAGGTCATTTCGTCATCGCTGTGGGTTTTTGCGTTCATAGCTATTGGCTCCTATGCCGGCGGCATCGAACTCGCTCGCGGCTATGTCCTCATCGCCGCGCCCCTCGGTATCGTCGTTCTCCTCGCACAGAGGTGGTTATTCCGGGCCTGGATTGTTCGACGGCGTCACAAAGGGGGCGCTCTCATTCGGACCCTAGTCATCGGGGATGCTGAGTCCACCGCCCACTTGGTCAAGACGATGCGCGGCGCACGGAACTACGGCTATGACCCCATCGGCGTCTACTATGCAGGACTGGATTCGGAGAAGCTTCCACAGCACTCGGATCTTCCACTCCTCGGCCGCAGCATACGCCCGGAAGAGATCATGCGAACGGTTCGCGAGCATGCCGTCGACGTCGTCGCGATATCCACTGGGCACATGATTTGGCCCAAGAATCTCCGCAAGCTCGGGTGGCTGTTGGCCGACCAGCACGTCGGATTGATCATGGCTCCCGCACTGACCGATATCGCCGGGCCGCGTTTCCACACTCAACCGCTCAACGGATTACCGCTGATCCACGTCTCCACACCTCGCATGCGGGGTCCGGCGGCACTCGCCAAGAGAATCCTGGACGTCTTCATTAGCGGCCTCGCGCTCCTCGTACTTTCGCCGCTTTTCCTCCTTCTGGCGATCATCATCAAGATCGACTCGCCCAGAGGACCTGTGTTCTTCGCACAGCAACGGGTAGGACTCGAGGGCCTTCCTTTTTCCATGTACAAGTTCCGTTCCATGGTGCCGAACGCCGAAGAATTAAAGAAGCAACTCATGTCCCAAAACGAGGGCCACGGAGTGCTGTTTAAAATGGCCAACGATCCACGCATCACCCGGGTCGGCAAGTTCATTCGGCGCTACTCTTTGGACGAATTGCCGCAGCTGTGGAACGTGCTGACCGGCGAAATGTCCTTGGTGGGACCTCGTCCTCCCCTGAAGGACGAAGTCTCTCGCTACGAAGAAGACCTCCATCGCAGGCTCCTCGTCAAGCCGGGAATCACCGGCCTGTGGCAAATCTCCGGACGCTCCGACCTCCCGTGGGAAGAATCGGCCAGGCTGGACCTCTATTACGTGGAAAATTGGTCGGTTCTGGGAGACATCTTGGTCCTCGTCAAAACCTTGCGCGCCGTCGTCCGGTCGAGTGGAGCCTACTAATCCATCAGGTGGGCGATCGCGTCGGGGATCCTGGACGCTGCGATGCTCGGGGGTACGGGCCCCGGTTGCACGCAACTCATACGACGTTGAATCAAGAGGGCACCAGCGGCAACCCTCCCCCACGAGTCGTCGTCGCTGGCTTCCCCGGCCTCCGCTCGGGCGCCCCACGCTGCTATTCCGGCTCCCAAAATCCCGGTGAGGGTGTCGCCTGATCCGGCCGTGGCGAGCCATCCGCTATTGCCTGAATGCGCCCACGTCTTCGTCGGACCGGCCACGATGGTGGTGGATCCCTTGAGCAGGATCGTCCCGCCCAGAACCTTCTGAGCGGCCCTAGCCCATACCAGCGGGCATTCTTCGATCTCGCTGCGGCTGGGAAAACCGTCCTCAGGGAACCGCTCGTCATCCATGCCGTCGTCACACGCAGCGTCCCGTAGTTTCCGATCGCCTTGCAGATGGAGGCGAACAAACCACTCGAGGGACTGTGCGAGCTCTCCGGCGTGAGGCGTCATGATCACGTGAGGTTTCGCGGGTCGTCCGTCGGCTGCGTCCCGGGCCAGCATGTCCAAGGCCGCGGCGTCGGCCACCAACGGCAGGCCTGAATCGATGGCCTCGCGAATGTCGACTTCGCGGTCCCGACCAGTCGCTCCAGACCCGATGGCCCATGCCTGGACTCGATGAGCTCCCACGCCACTGGTGCGCACCGCCTCGGGGCAGGAAATTCCGACGAGCCCTGCAAACGAGTCCCCGCCCGTATACCGCACCATACCGACGCCCGAATTCAAGGCCGCCCGAATACACATGAGTCCCGCACCCGGGTATTCGTCTGACCCAACCACGGTACCGAGCACACCGCGCGTGTATTTATGGTCCCCCTCGCGTGGAAGGGGCCAAATATCCGAGAAGTCCCGGTCGTAGAGAGCATGCACCGTGGGTTCCGGTAGCTGATCAGCCAATCCGATGGGTAGGTCGACGACGCGCCCCACGAGGCTCCGGTGCGGGGTTGCCACGAGTCCCGACGTGGCCCCGATAAACGTCACGGTGAGGTCGGCCGGAAGGACTGGCCCGAGGGCCTCACCTGTCGTGGCGTCGAGGCCGGATGGAACGTCGCACGCGATGACGTAGGGATTCTGCCGACCGTTCTTGGCACAATCTCCTTCTTCCAAACGGGCCCGAAGACCTTCGACGATCTGTCTGGCCACTCCGCGGAGGGCACCTCGGCCGCCCGTTCCGACGAGTCCGTCAATGATCACGTCGGCTTGGACCGATAGGTCAACCGCAGAATTCACGAGGGCTTCACCGTCAGTCCCGACCGCGTGGAAAACCTTGCCACCGGCTTTTTCCAGGGCCTCTCGGCCTTGTTCGTGACATTGTTCGTTGACCAATACTGCGGTCACTTGCACGCCCTTCGAGCGCATGTAGGCTCCGGCGAACAAGGCATCCCCGCCGTTGTTCCCCTTTCCCACGAGCAAAACCGCTTCCTTGCCGAAAGCGGTCTTGGTGCGATTCGACAGCATGCGGACGGTGGCTTCACCAAGCCCTTGGGATGCGCGCTCCATGAGCGGCTCCCCTGCCTCAAGGGCCGGAGCCTCGACGTCGCGAATTTGCCTCACCGAATACGTTCTTAGGCCCATGTGATCTCCTCTAACATCTGCGCCGCCGCCAACTCGTCGGCGTCGAGTCGTTCCGCGATCACGCTCGCCACGGCCACTCCGCCGTCGTGCGTGATGCTCACGTGCCACCGATTGATGCCTAAGCGCTCAGCCGTTTCCTGGATCGTTCCCGTGACCACCAGAAGAGGAGCTCCATAGCGATTCTTCTCGATCCAACAGTGCTTCCAAATCATCCCCGGCGGCGCGTGAAGGGCTTTGGCGGTCGCTTCACGCACCGCAAATCGGCCTGCGAGGGATCGGTCCGTGAGGTCTTGTTCATCGGGTGTGAAGAGCCGATCCCGCAGACGGGGAGTTCGGGCAAGAATGTGCGAGAAACGTTCGATGTCGACGACGTCGATCCCCGAACCCATAATCACGGCAAACTCTCCTGATGTCTCGTGGCCTGATGTGGTGGATGACGGAATGCGCCACTTGAGGCACCCCGATAGCCGAAACGCCCGCTGCACCAGGATGCAACGGGCGTTTTCACGGCATGGTTACTCGACGGTGACCGACTTGGCCAGGTTACGCGGCTGATCGACGTCGTAACCCTTGGCGCCGGCCAACGCGCAGGCGAAGATCTGCAACGGGACCGTGGCCAGGAGCGGCTGCATCAGCGAGGGCGCCTGGGGAACGTAGATCAGGTGGTTTGCGTACTGCTGGACGTCCTCGTCGCCTTCCTCGGCGATCACGATGGTAATCGCGCCGCGAGCGCGAATCTCCTGAATGTTGGACACTACCTTGGCGTGCAACGAGTCCCGCCCCCGAGGAGACGGCACGATCACGAAGACCGGCTGACCCTCTTCGATCAGGGCGATCGGGCCGTGCTTGAGCTCGCCCGCGGCAAAGCCTTCTGCATGGATGTAGGCGATCTCCTTGAGCTTCAAGGCGCCTTCCAAAGCCACAGGGAAGCCCACGTGACGGCCAAGGAAGAGCACCGAAGAAGCATCCTTCATCTGGATGCCGAGATCCTTGACCTGTTGCTCCGCGTCAATGACCTTCTGGACCTTCTCCGGCATCTTCTGAAGCTCGTCAAGCACCTCGACGATTTCATCGGAGTACATGTTTCCGCGGAGCTGGGCCAGGTACAGGCCCAACAAGTACGCGGCGGTGATCTGGGCCAGGAAGGCCTTGGTCGAAGCAACCGCGATTTCGGGTCCGGCGTGCGTGTACAACGAGGCATCGGATTCACGCGGGATCGACGATCCGTTGGTGTTGCAGATCGCGATGACCTTGGCACCCTGTTCACGGGCGTGACGGATGGCCATCAGCGTGTCCATGGTCTCGCCGGACTGAGACAACGCGACGACGAGGGTCTTCTCGTTGACGATGGGGTCGCGGTAACGGAACTCGTGAGCGAGCTCGACTTCGGTGGGAATACGGCACCAGTGTTCGATGGCGTAACGAGCAACCTGCCCGGCGTAAGCCGCCGTACCGCAAGCGATCACGACGATTTTATCCACTGAGCGAAGGACGGACTCGTCGATATGGATTTCGTCGAGGGTCAACCGACCCTTCTCATCGAGACGACCGAGCAAAGTGTCGCGCACGGCGGCGGGCTGGTCGTGGATCTCTTTATCCATGAAGGAAGAGAAACCGCCCTTTTCCGCCTGAGTTGCGTCCCACTTCACCTCGAAGGGCTTGCCCTCGGCGGGGTTACCTTCGAAATCGGTGATCTGGTAATCCGTTGCCGTGACGGTGACGACCTGGTCGTTGCCCATCTCGACGGCCTGTTTGGTGTAGTCGATGAAGCCGGAAACGTCCGAGCCGAGGAAGTTCTCGCCCTCGCCCACGCCAATCACGAGCGGTGAGTTGCGACGGGCTGCCACGATGCGGTCCGGCTGATCCGCGTGAATCGCGAGCAAAGTGAAGGCGCCTTCGAGACGCTGAGAGGTCTTCTGCATGGCGAGCGTGAGGTCATGCTCTGCCTCGCCGTTATAGATATGTCCGAGCAGCGTCGCCGCGACCTCGGTGTCTGTCTCCGAGACGAAGTCATAGCCCTGAGCGGCAAGTTCTTTGCGCAATTCGGAGAAGTTTTCGATGATGCCGTTGTGCACCAGGGCGAGGTGACCGTTGTCCACCACGTGCGGGTGGGCATTCTGATCGGTCGGCCCGCCGTGTGTTGCCCACCGGGTATGGCCGATGCCCAAAGTTGCGTTTGGCATGGGCTTGGCCTCAAGCTCCGCGTCCAGCGCGGCTACCTTACCTGCCTTTTTGCGGTACTCCACCGCGCCGTCGGCAACGACAGCAACGCCTGCCGAGTCGTAGCCCCGGTACTCAAGGCGTCGCAGCCCCTCGAGAACGACATCGAGTGCATAGTACTGACGATTGGCCGAGTCGCTCTGGCCTACGTATCCAACGATTCCACACATACGCTCAGCTTATCCCACGTGAAGTCACGATGCGGTCAACACCCTAGTGACGAAACGAATGAGGCCCCCTCTCCACGGTGGAAAGGGGGCCGCAAGAACCAACGCGCGTCACGATGCGTGGGCGAAGGCCTCCGAAAGCTGAGCAAACAGCGGATGCGTCGAGTCGATGCCGGTCCATTCAGTCACCAGGCCGTCGGTGGCTGCTCGGTTGCCACGAGCCTCCGCCAGTTTCGCTTGCAACTGCACGGATTCCGCATCCTCGGCGACGTCGAACTCCAGCGCAGCACCGATGGCCGAGACCAGAGCCTCAGTCCGATGTCCGTGCTCGGCCAGTTCTGCTGCCGGCCCGACGAATCGTTCATGACGCGAAATCTTTCGCAACGGTGCACGACCCACTCGGTCCACGGTGTCCGGCAAATGCGGGTTCGTGAATCGTGTCAGGATCTTCTCGATATAGGCCTGCTGCACATCCGGGGCAAAACCAAACTTGTCGACAAGCAAGGCCTTGGTTTCGGCAAGTACCGCTTCAACCTGAGCGCGCACGGCCGAGTCTGAGAGTGCGTCGGAGATCTTCTGAATCCCCGCACGGCTACCAAAGTAGGCAGTGGCGGCGTGGCCCGTATTGACCGTAAACAGCTTGCGCGTGATGTACGGAGCGAGGTCATCCACCCACGTGATGCCGGGGACCTCGGGAGCAGAGCCTTCGAACGGCGTCGAGTCCACGGCCCATTCTTGGTAGGTCTCCACGGTGACGTCAAGGCCCTGACCTGCCGGCTGATTGGGGACGATTCGGTCCACGGCCGTGTTCGCGAAGATTGCGACGTCGTCTGCCTCCGGGTACGACTCGCGGATCGCTTCGGCCAACCCATCCGTGGCGTTAATGGCGTTTTCACACGCCATCACGGCGACCTTGCCTGCGCCAGATTCCGCACGAGCCTTGAGACCGCGCGCGATGGCGGGCGCGATGATCTTGAGGACAGTCGGCCCCACGGCGGTCGTGACGATATCCGCGGTTCGAATCTGTTCCGTCAGGGCATCCGGATCACTGGCGGAATTGACGCCCGAAAAGTTGGTGACCTGTATGTCACGAGCCTGCTCGCCAACCTCGTGGACGGTATACGAGTCTTCGGAGTTCAGAGCGTCGATCACTGGTTGCGCGACGTCGGCGAAGACCAGCTCGTATCCTGCTTCGTGCAGCAGGACCCCAACGAATCCGCGACCAATATTTCCCGCTCCGAAGTGCAGAGCCTTCATGAATTCACCTTTCCGAAAATATCGAGAATCTCTTGGGGCGACTGGGCCGCCTCGAGCTGGGCCACCGCCTCTTTTTTGGAGAAGGTCTTGGCGATCTTCTGCAGAAGCTCCAAGTGCTCCCCACCCGCGCCGGCGATGCCGATCACGAAGCGGGCGGTCTTGCCGTTCCAGTCGATGCCGTCGTCGTATCGGACGAAGGACATGGCTGAGGAATGAATGGCGGATTTGGCCTCGTTCGTTCCGTGCGGAATCGCCAAGCCGTTACCCATGAAGGTGGATACCGAGGCTTCGCGTTCGTGCATCGAATCCACGTAGGTTGGCTCCACCTTGCCGGTATCGATCAGCAACGCACCGGCTTCGTCGATCGCGGCGTCACGATCGGTTGCGCGACCACCGAGAACGATGGAAGCCCGGTCCAAAATCACCGGCTCCGAGGACTTGGCTGACTCACCCTCCCCGGCGACAGCGCTATTCCCAGCTGCGGTTGCGCCCGCCGCTGTGGCGCCCGCTGCAGTTCCAGCGGTGGCATCCGTGGCAGCAGCATCATCGGAAACGGCATCAGATGTTTGCGAACCACCTGAATGCTGGCTACGGATGAGCTCGACGATTTCGTCGTACCGCGGGGAACTCATGAAGTTGTCCACGGTCACGTGCTGAGCGGAGGGCGTCGGCGCGGCGGCACGTTCGGCGAGGTCCTCGTGGGAAACCAGCAAATCGTAGTCGTCATTGAGCGAGTTGATGGCCTTATTGACCACCGTGATCTGCTGTCCAAAACCGGCGTCTTTGATCTTGTTCCGCAGAACCGAGGCACCCATCGCGGAGGAGCCCATACCGGCGTCGCACGCGAAGACGATCGACTGAATCGGCCGGGCGGAATTCTGATCCCCGACCAAGGCGCCGGAAACCGAAGACTTCTTGCCCTTCATGCTTTCCATGTCCGCGGTGGCTTTCGCGATGTCGCCGTCGTCTTTCTTGGACACCTTGAGGATGATCGACGCGACAAGGAGCGAGACGATCGTGGCGGTCAGCCATCCGAGCGTGACGCCGAGGATCGCGTTCGGCGGCGCATTGACGTAGAGGAAGATGAGCGAACCCGGCGCCGCTGGCGAACGCAGACCGGCGTGGAAAATCAGTTCGACGAAGACACCGGACATTCCGCCCAGAATGGTCGCGGCGAGAAGCTGGGGCTTCATGAGAACGTACGGGAAGTAGATCTCGTGGATGCCGCCGAGGGCGTGGATGAGAGCGGCGGCCGGAGCGCTGGCCCGGGCTGTTCCGCGACCGAAGATCATGTACGCCAGCAGAATTCCCAGGCCCGGCCCGGGGTTAGCTTCCAGCAAGAAGAGGATCGATTTTCCCTGCTCGAGGGACTGATCCGTACCCAGCGGCGTGAGAATACCGTGGTTAATGGCGTTATTGAGGAACAGCACCTTCGCCGGTTCGATGAGGATCGAAGCGAGCGGCAAAAGCTTCATGTCGATCAGCCAGCCGACGGCGCCCCCGGCAATCTCCATGAGCCAGTGCATGATCGGTGCCAGCCAGAACATCGAGGCAATGGCCAACGCGGCGCCAATGATGCCGGACGAGAAGTTGTTGACCAACATCTCGAAGCCAGGCTTAATGCGGCCTTCCATGATGCGGTCGAACTTCTTGACGACCCACGCGCCCAGCGGACCCATAATCATGGCCCCGAGGAACATGGGCGAGCCCGGCTTGTCACCGATGAACACCGGCGAGGATGTCGCGAGGATGACACCCATCGTCGATACAGCACCGACGACGCCGCCACGGACGTCGTGGATCAATTTACCGCCGGTATAGGCGATAAGAATCGGCAAAAGATAGGTCACCATCGGCCCGATGGCCGCATTGATGTATTCGTTGGCGAATGGTCCATGCCCGCCCTTAGGGTCATCGGACCACAGGAAGAGGGCCGTGAGAAGGCCCCAGGCGATGAAAGCGCCGATATTCGGCATGATCATGGAAGAGAGAAAGGTGCCGAATTTTTGGACGCGGACACGCGCCCCAACCTTCTTCTTCGCTTCGGGTGTTGCTGCTGTAGTGGACACGGTGTCTCCAGGCTCAGAGGGCTCACTTACTCCGAACCGGGAAAGTATCCCGGAGCGTCGGCGTCTATGCGGCGACCGGCGAAATCGAATTCAGTGATACGTCACGGTAGGGAGCGCACGAGATGACTCGAAGGACCCCCGACCTTGGATACAGCATATAGCTAATTGTGACCACATTTGGTGCGTTGTTCCTTCTCATGGGCCCCGTCAATTCGAATTCCCGGTACCCGGGTCGTAAACTTCGAGAAATGACCCATCTGACGGCGATCTCTCGCACCTCACCTTTCGTGTCATTGGACCGGGAAACGTGGTCCAGACTCTCGGATGAGATCGAAGTCCCCCTCTCCCCCGAGGAGATCGAGCAGCTCCGCGGGCTTGGCGAGACCCTCGATGTTGAGGAAGTCCGCCAGGTCTACTTGCCGCTCTCGCGGCTGCTCAATCTCTATGCCAACTCCGTTGGCGAACTCAATCAGCAAACCAACCGGTTCCTGCACGAGGATCACCAACGCACACCCTTCGTGATCGGCGTCGCCGGATCGGTGGCCGCCGGAAAGTCCACCACCGCTCGTCTTCTGCGAGCCTTGATGAGCCGCTGGCCCACCACTCCGAATGTTCAGCTGGTCACGACCGACGGATTCCTCTACCCCAATGCCGAGCTCGAGGCCCGCGGACTGATGCAGCGCAAAGGATTTCCCGAATCCTACGACCGCCGAGCCCTGTTGCGATTCGTCTCCGAGATTAAGTCCGGCTCCCCCGTGGTCACCGCACCCAAGTACTCGCACATGACCTATGACATTCTCGAAGACGACGAAACGGTGGTCACCCGGCCGGATGTCCTCATCGTCGAGGGCCTCAACGTGCTGGCCCCGGCGCAATTGCGCCCCGACGACACGGCTGCCCTCGCCCTCAGCGACTTCTTCGATTTCTCGATTTACGTCGATGCCCGCACGAGCGACATCGAGAATTGGTATGTCGAACGGTTCCTTAAACTTCGGAGCTCAGCCTTCACGGATCCCGAGTCCTATTTCCGCAAGTACGCGGACCTTTCCGACGACGAGGCCCGCACCACGGCACTCGACATCTGGCGGCGCATTAACGAACCCAACCTCGTACACAACGTCCGGCCAACCAGAGGACGCGCCAAGCTGATCCTCTCCAAGGACGCCGATCACTCGACCCGACGGGTATTGCTTCGAAAGAATTAGTCCTTTTCCATACCACCCCGTATTTATTGAATTTTTGAACTCTTTCTGCCCTTTCTTCACCTAAGCAACCGACATTCTCGACAAATTTCCTTTCCTTTTGCTCCATAGATCTGTGTAGGATGTCGATATGCTTAAAGGTTTCAAAGAATTCATCATGCGGGGCAACGTCATCGACCTCGCGGTCGGTGTCATCATCGGTGGCGCGTTCAGCACCGTCGTGACGGCCCTCGTTAATTCCGTCATCATGCCGGCCATCTCGATGTTGTTCCGTGCGCCCAACTTCGATTCATTCCTGGCCTTTGGCGACGTCAAGGTCGGCGTCTTCCTGACCGCCGTCGTGAACTTCTTGCTGGTCGCAGGCGCCCTGTACTTCTGCATTGTCATGCCGATCAATGCGATGAATGCGCGTCGTGCCAAGAAGCTGGGTCTGGAAGAGGAAGACGAGACCGAGCCCGAGGTCGCGTTGCTTACCGAGATTCGTGACGCCCTGCTGGCCAATAAGAACGTCACCGGTGCCGATTCCTACATCGACCCCGAAAACACCACGAAGTAACTACCCGCCGCGTTAAACGACGAGGGGCCCGCACCAGTTGGTGCGGGCCCCTCGTCGTGTGCCTACGTTTTAGAGCGCAAGTTCCTGGGCCACGACCTTGGCCAAACGCTCGGCATGTCGATCAACCGTCGGCTGGTCAGGTCCTTCAACCATCACGCGCACCAATGGCTCCGTCCCGGAAGGCCGCAACAGCACACGACCTTGGGCACCCAGCTCGGCTTCGACGGCCTGAACCTCCGCCTGAACCACGGCATTCGTGTTCGCCGAGACTTTGTCCACCTCGGGAACATTGATCATGGTTTGAGGCGCCCGTTCGAACCGGTGTGCGAGCGACGAGAGGGCAAGGCCGGTTCGATTAATTTCTGCGGCCAAATGCAATCCCGTGAGAATGCCGTCCCCCGTGGTCGCATAGTCGCTCATGATCACGTGACCCGACTGTTCGCCACCCAGGGAGTAACCGTTTTCCTTCATCGCCTCGAGCACGTACCGGTCCCCCACTTTGGTGCGGATCATTGAAATGCCCTCCGCGGCCAGGAACTGCTCCATGCCAAGGTTCGTCATGACCGTGGTGACCAGGGTGTTGTCCTTGAGCTTCCCGGCATCGCGGCGTGCAATGGCGAGGATCGACATGATGGTGTCACCATCGACAACCTCTCCGCGTTCGTCCACCGCGAGGCAACGATCCGCGTCGCCGTCGTGTGCGATGCCGAGGTCGGCTCCCAGCTCTTTGACCTTCGCCTGAAGCCCACTCAAATGCGTCGAACCGACGCCGTCGTTGATGTTGGTTCCGCTGGGCTCGGCGGCCACCACATGGACCTTGGCACCCGCGATGTGGAAGGCGTCCGGAGAACACCCGGAGGCGGCACCGTTCGCGCAGTCCAGAACAATCGTCAGGCCTTCGAGAGCCATCCGCCCCGGCAACGTCGAGAGCAGGTGCGTCACGTAACGGTCTTCGGCATCCGCAAAGCGGGAAATCCGGCCTACTTCTCCCCCGTCGGGATAGCGGAAATCCTTGGCGTGATACACCTTTTCGATGCGATCCTCGATCTCGTCGGGCAGCTTTTTGCCTCCACGAGCGAGGAACTTAATCCCATTGTCGTAAAACGGGTTGTGTGAGGCGGAAACCATCACCCCGAAATCGGCTTCGAGATCCGCAATCAAGTACGCCGCGGCCGGGGTCGGAAGCATACCGGCGTCGTAAACGTCGACGCCGGATGACGCGAGGCCAGCCATAATGGCGGCGCCAATGAATTCACCACTCACTCGAGAATCATGAGCAATCACAGCTTTGGGCCGAGTTCCCTCAGCGACTTGATCAAATCCCAAGACCTGAGCAGCCGCCTGTGCCAACTCCAAGGAGGACAGGGCGCTCATCTTGTCGCTGTTTGCGCGGGCTCGTACGCCGTCGGTTCCAAATAATCTAGACATCGTTGGTCATTCTACGCACTTCACTGGTCGATATCGGACTTGACTACCGGAAACCCTTCTGGGTTGTGTTGTTCTTCCTCGAAAACCTCCGTCGCCGGACCCACAATCAATTTGTCGGGCGTGCCCACGACGTCGTGATCCTTATTCGGGTAATCGAATTGCGACAAAACATAGCGCATGGCTTCCAGGCGGGCCCGCTTTTTGTCGTTGGACTTCACAATCGTCCACGGTGCGTCGCCGGTGTTGGTATAGAAAAACATGGCTTCTTTGGCCTCGGTATAGTCATCCCATTTATCCAGGGACGCGAGGTCTGTGGGTGAAAGTTTCCACTGACGCACGGGATCGGTCCGGCGCGCCTCGAATCGGGCGATCTGCTCGGCCCGAGTCACGGAGAACCAAAACTTGATGAGGTGAATTCCGGAGTTAACGAGCATTCTCTCCAGCTCAGGGGCCTGACGCATGAATTCGTAATACTGATGCGGCGTGCAGTACCCCATGACGCGTTCCACACCGGCGCGGTTGTACCAGGAACGGTCCATCAACACGATCTCGCCCCCGGACGGAAGGTGCTGAATATATCGCTGAAAGTACCACTGGGTCTGTTCGATTTCGGTCGGCTTTTCGAGCGCGACGACGCGGGAACCGCGCGGATTCAGGTGCTCCATGAACCTCTTGATCGATCCGCCTTTGCCTGCGGCGTCCCGGCCTTCGAAAATCAACAAGATCTTTTGGCCGGATTCTTTAACCCACAGTTGCAACTTGAGAAGCTCGATCTGCAAAGAACGCTTGGTGCGTTCATATTCCTTGCGCTTGAGCTTTTCGTCGTAGGGATAATCGATGCTCCACACATCCGAGGCAGAGTGTTCCTGATGCAATCGATGCGTGAGCGATGCGATCTCATCGAGCTCGGCCGCGTAGTCCTCCGTGACGGACCGTCGACGGGCTTCCTTCTTCAACGCGTGGTCGACCGCAGGAGTTTCCTCCTGTCCGGGCTTCGTTTTTCCGACCATGACTCGTGCGGCCTGACGGCTCCGTTCCGAGGGGCGCTTACCTTGCTTGGGCTGTCCGTTTTTCGGCTCTCGAGGCTCCGTGGCCTCAACGGTCCGATCGGATTCTTGCACTCCGGTGTGATCATTGTGGGCAGACACCGCAAACTCCTTCTCATCGGCATCAACCTCCTCATTTTATCCCGAAGAGCCCTCGCTTAAACGACGAACCCCTCCACGCGTGATGCGTAGAGGGGTTCGGGCAGAACCGGGCGAATTAACGCTTGGAGAACTGCGAAGCCTTGCGGGCCTTCTTGAGACCGGCCTTCTTGCGCTCGATGACGCGAGCATCACGAGTCAAGAAGCCTGCCTTCTTGAGAGCCGGACGGTTGTTCTCGAGATCGATCTCGTTCAGCGCACGGGCAACGCCGAGACGCATGGCGCCGGCCTGGCCGGAAGGGCCACCACCGTGCACGCGGGCGATGACGTCGTAGGAACCCTCAAGCTCGAGGAGCTTGAACGGATCGTTGACTTCCTGCTGGTGCAGCTTATTCGGGAAGTAGACATCCAGCTCGCGGCCGTTGACGCTCCACTTACCGGAACCGGGAACCACGCGGACGCGGGCGATAGCCTGCTTGCGACGTCCCACAGCTGCGCCGGAAACGGTGAGGGCCGGACGCTCAACGGGAGCGGCAGCCGAAACGGTCTCGGTGGACTCGGAGGTGTACGAGGTCATCTCCTCGCCCTCGGGGTTGATCTGGTCTTCAGTATTCTGAGCCACGATTTCTCCTTGTAGTTTCTTCGTAGGCCCGATTACTGGGCGATCTGGTCAAATTCGTAGGTCTTCGGCTGCTGAGCAGCGTGGGGGTGCTCGGCACCCGCGTAGACCTTGAGCTTCTTGATCTGCTCGGCGGCCAGCTTGTTCTTGGGCAACATGCCCTTAACAGCCTTCTCGACGGCCTTGGTCGGGTTCTTGTCGAGCAGCTCCATGTAGGACACGGAACGAAGGCCACCCGGGTAACCGGTGTGACGGTAGGCCCGCTTCTTCTCGAGCTTGGCGCCGGTCAAGGCAACCTTCTCTGCATTGATGATGATGACGAAGTCACCGGTGTCCACGTTAGGAGCAAAGGTCGGCTTGTGCTTGCCGCGCAGCAGTGTTGCGGTCTGGCTGGCAAGACGACCCAGGACAACGTCGGTGGCGTCGATGACATGCCACTGGCGATCGATGTCGCCGGGCTTCGGAGTGTACGTACGCACGTTAATTTGCCTTCGTGTCGGAATTACTTCATTGGCGCTAGTTGGGTTTCGCGCCAGGTCAGGTGCGCTCGAAGGGGTCTGGGTGAGGGCCAGACAACATCCGTTCCGTCCCGAAGTCTCGCCGCCCTCATCATCCATAGGCCCTGCAACTGGGCGAATGATCCGGGCGCATGAACCGAGGTGGGACACGCACAACAGCTAGTAACTATACCCAAGTAGCCAGCCTTAATCCACAGCTGTGGGAATCCGCGGCGCGAGATGCCCCACATCTTCGGAGCTACCGTGGCTTTAAGCGGGGCCTTCAGACCGTTTGGCTCGGGTTTGCCGCGCCCTTTCGGCCCATTGCAGCGGGTCTTCCGGGTACCGCACACTTTCGAGGACCAGCCCCTCCGGCGGCGCAAGACGAACCGAGGAGTCCCTAATGGGATCCTCCAGGCGCGAGTCCAGCCACGCCATATCTCTCTTCCCCTCCGCAACCAGCAGGCAAGAGCCCACCATCGCTCGAACCATGTTGTGACAGAACGCATCCGCGCTGATCCGGGCCTCAATCAGACCGGTGGACGTTCTGTCGAAAGTCACCGAACGGACGTCACGCACCGTCGTCGCACCCTCACGGGGCTTGCAGAAGGACAGGAAATCGTGGAGGCCCACCAACCGCTCCCCTGCTGCGTTGAGGGTCTCAAGGCTCAGTCGAGACTTGGCCCAGTACGACGTGGTCCGGTTCAGCGGCGATTGATGGTCCAGACCATCCGCAATTCGATACACGTACGATCGGGACAGTGCCGAGAAGCGCGCATCGAAGCCGACGTCGACTCTTTGGGCCTTCCAGACCAAAATGGCACCCACAGCGTGCGACGGTGCACCCGGGCGCAACGGCGGAAAAGCGCGAGAAAGAATCCGGGTGAGCGCCCCATTCGCCTTCCTCACCAGGGACGACGACGGGTCATCCGTACCGGGCCCATCCGGCCCTCGACGCCCTGGGAGATTCCGCCAGACGTCCCCAGGCATATCGACATGGACGACTTGATGGTCGGCGTGAACTCCGGCGTCGGTGCGTCCGGCTACCGTCAACTTGATCGGACGCCGTAAGACGAGGCTGAGGGCTTCCTCCAGACAGCCTTCCACCGTCACAAGGCCAGGCTGCTTCGCCCAGCCCGAAAAGGGGCCGCCGTCGTAGCCGAAATCGAGTCTGACACGGACTCGCTCCTCGGCGTCCCGCGCCGAGATGCCCTCGACCACAGCGCCGAGGGGGTGGCCCGATTCCGCCTGCCCTGAGCGCCCCGGCTCCCGTCGACCGTCCGTCATTGCTTCTCCTTGCTCCACTCGACCCACAGCCTCTACAGAATACTCAAGCCCCGCTCACCACATAGGTGAACGGGGCTTGAGTGGTAACGCTACTCGAGAACGACCTCTTACTCGGAGACCTTCTGAGCGGCGGCGCCGCCGGCCGGTGCGTAACCGGCCGCGATGGCGGAGTCCGCGGTGTCGAACCAGATCTCGGCGCGGGTGTTTTCATACCAGCGCGAACCGGGAACGTGGTACTTCATCGAATCGCGGTTGCCCTTGATCTGGAAGCCCTCGGGAGCCTCGCCGGACTCCAAAGGAGCGTGCGAACCGGCGGGGAGATCCGAAGCGGGAACTTCCTCAGCGGCGGGCTCTTCAGCGGCGGGCTCTTCGACGACGGGTGCCTCAGTTGCCTGGTTCGAAGCGGCGGCGGCGTTAGCGGCCTGAGTCGCCTCGTTGACAACCGACTTGGACGCGACCGGCTCCATGACGAGCTCGATAACGGCCATCGGGGCGTTGTCGCCCGAACGGTAACCGATCTTGGTAATGCGGGTGTATCCACCGGGACGCTCGGCCATGGCCGGGGCGATGGTGGTGAACAGCTCGTGCACCACGGACTTGTCCGTGAGGCTACGCATCACGCGACGGCGAGCGGCGAGGTCTCCACGCTTGGCGAACGTGATGAGACGCTCGGCAACCGGGCGGAGACGCTTGGCCTTGGTCACCGTGGTGGTGATGCGCTTGTGCTCGAAGAGCTGCTGGGACATGTTCGCCAGAATCAGGCGCTGGTGCGAGGGGCTACCGCCGAGGCGCGGCCCCTTGGTGGGAGTAGGCATATGACTGTTTCTCCAGTGGTCACGGTTCCCGCTTTAGGATCTCGCGGGGACCAAAGATTGTGGTGTGAATTGTGGTCGGCTCGTTGCCGTCCGACGTTAGAACGACTCTTCCTCTTCGCTCTCTTCGTCCTCAGCGGCGCGTGCCGCAAGGTCGAATCCGGCGGGCGAATCCTTGAGCGACATCCCCAACTCAGCCAGCTTGTCCTTGACCTCGTCGATGGACTTGGCACCGAAGTTTCGGATGTCCATCAAATCGGCTTCGGAACGAGTCACGAGCTCACCCACGGTGTGGATGCCCTCGCGCTTGAGGCAGTTGTACGAACGCACGGACATGTCGAGGTCCTCGATGGGCAACGCCATATCAGCGGCCATCGACTCGTCGGCGGGCGACGGTCCAACCTCAATGCCTTCAGCTTCAGTATTGAGCTCACGGGCCAAACCGAAGAGCTCAACCAGGGTGCTACCGGCGGAGGCCACGGCATCGCGCGGGGCGATGGCTTCCTTGGTCTCGACGTCGAGCACGAGGCTGTCGAAGTCGGTACGCTGCTCCACACGGGTTGCCGCGACGCGGAAGGTCACCTTGAGAACCGGCGAATAGATGGAGTCAACCGGAATCCGGCCGATCTCCGATTCACCGGCACCGACCTTATTCTGCGAGGCAGACACGTAACCGCGTCCACGCTCGATGGTCAGCTCGGCGTTGAAGGATCCCTTGGCGTTGAGGGTCGCGATGTGCAGCTCCGGGTTATGGATCTCCACACCGGCGGGCACCTCAATGTCCGCCGCGGTCAACTCGCCCGGGCCCTGCTTGCGCAGGTAGGCGATGACCGGCTCGTCGTTCTCCGAAGAGACCGAGAGCTGCTTGATGTTCAGGATGATCTCGGTGACATCTTCCTTCACACCGTCCACGGTGGAGAACTCGTGCAGTACACCGTCGATACGGATACTGGTCACGGCTGCACCGGGGATGGAGGACAAAAGCGTGCGACGCAGGGAGTTACCCAGCGTGTAGCCGAATCCGGGTTCGAGAGGCGAGATCGTGAAGCGCGAGCGGTGATTCTCGACGACTTCTTCACTCAGGGAGGGGCGCTGTGCAATGAGCACTGATGTTTCCTTTCAGCGAGCATCCGCTATATGACGCAACACAGGTTGGGGAAAACAAGGGATGAAGGGGCCGCGGTTGCGGCACCCGGATAGTTTGTGGTCGTTGGCCACAAACCCCCAGGCTTGCGATTCCCACTCGGGAGACACCAGCCTGGTGAACGGCAACGCCTCTATTAGACGCGGCGACGCTTCGGGGGGCGGCAACCGTTGTGCGCGCTCGGGGTGACGTCCGAAATGGAGCCAACCTCGAGGCCAGTGGCCTGAAGGGAACGGATGGCGGTCTCGCGACCGGAACCGGGACCCTTGACGAACACGTCGACCTTGCGCACGCCGTGCTCCTGAGCACGCTTGGCGGCGGTCTCCGCAGCCATCTGAGCGGCGTAAGGGGTCGACTTACGCGAACCCTTGAAGCCCATCTCACCGGCGGAAGACCAGGAGATCACAGCACCCGAGGGGTCAGTGATCGAAACGATGGTGTTGTTGAACGTCGACTTGATATGCGCCTGACCGGCGGCAATGTTCTTTTTGTCCTTGCGGCGGGGCTTACGAGCGGCCGCAGCACGTGTCTTTGGGGGCATTGAATACTTCTCCTACGCGAAAGGGTGCTTACTTCTTCTTACCGGCGACCGTGCGCTTCGGGCCCTTGCGGGTGCGAGCGTTGGTCTTGGTGCGCTGGCCGTGAACGGGAAGACCGCGGCGGTGGCGAAGTCCCTGGTAGCTACCGATTTCAACCTTGCGGCGGATATCGGCGGCCACCTCGCGGCGGAGGTCACCCTCAACCTTGAAGTTGCCTTCGATGTAGTCGCGCAGCTGCACGAGCTGGGCGTCGGAAAGGTCCTTGACGCGAATGTCCGGGCTGACGCCGGTCGCTGCCAAGGCTTCGTCGGCACGGGTCTTACCCACGCCATAGATGTACGTGAGAGCAATTTCCACGCGCTTTTCGCGGGGAAGATCTACTCCTGCGAGACGAGCCATAGTGGCGGTTCTCCTTGTAGTTGATCCAGAGGTTTGTGGCATCGCTTCCCGGGTTTCCCCGGTCTCCGGCCTCTGTATCCGGAGGTGTCCCACTGATGGGGAGCGGTACCTTGTGTGATGTGCCGACCAAAGCCGGCGTGCGTCGAACGGGCTATTAGCCCTGACGCTGCTTGTGGCGCGGGTTACTGCAGATAACCATGACCACGCCGTGGCGGCGGATCACTTTGCAGCTATCGCAGATCGGCTTCACGCTCGGCTGAACCTTCATCGCATTCCTTTGCGTTGTTGCAACTTGTAGTTGTTCCGGGTCCCGGGTGTTACTCCAGTTCCCTTTCACGCAGACAGGCACCACCCATTCGGGTAGCGCCCTTCACACGCCGCGCGAGGCGGCGACATGAGATCTACTTGTAGCGGTAGACGATGCGACCACGCGACAGATCGTACGGAGAGAGTTCAACAACAACCCGATCCTCAGGGAGGATGCGGATGTAGTGCTGACGCATCTTTCCGGAGATGTGTGCAAGAACCTTGTGGCCATTGTCCAGCTCCACACGGAACATAGCGTTGGGCAGGGCTTCCACCACTGCGCCTTCAATCTCGATTACGCCGTCTTTCTTGGCCATATCCTCCGCTAACGTCGGTGCCACGCACGGTGCGCGCGAGGCATGCTTTTGATTCTTTCCGCTCGTCCGAGCACTAAAACACACGGACGGCAGACACAACCAACAGTCAAGTGTACGCCATACCCCGCTGTAAGTTAACCCAGAATTCCGGAACTGCCCCCTGTGACGTTAGTCGCCGTGGTAGTGTCCGGGTTTGCTCCTCGACACGCGGGCAGGAGGGCGAAACGTCATCCCTGCTAACTTGCGGCAGCCAGCTGACCGCAGGCGCCGTCAATATCGGAGCCACGGGTGTCTCGAACCGTGGTGGGAATGCCATGCGCGCGCAGTCTCTCCACGAAGTTCTGTTCGACACCAGGTCGCGACGCCGTCCATTTTGAACCGGGAGTTGGGTTCAGCGGAATCGGGTTAACGTGCACCCAACCCCGGCCACGCTGGGCAAGTTTCTTGCCGAGAAGGTCCGCCCGCCACCCTTGGTCATTGATGTCGCGGATGAGCGCGTATTCGATGGAAACGCGCCGCCCGGTCTGGCGGTAGTAGTCATACGCAGCGTCCAGGGCCTCGTCGACCTTCCACCGGTTATTGATCGGGATGAGCTCATCACGCAATTCGTCATCAGGCGCGTGCAAAGACAATGCCAGAGTCACCGGAAGGTTCTCTTGGGTGAACTTATACATGCCCGGAACGAGTCCGACGGTCGACATCGTAATGCCACGAGCCGAAATGCCCATCCCTTCAGAAGGCGCATCGATGAGTCGATGAACAGCGCCCAACGATGACTTGTAATTCGCGAGGGCCTCCCCCATGCCCATGAACACGATGTTGGAAATCCTCAACGGTTTCGTTTCCTCGGGACCGTCCTCGGCGCCTTCCAAGCCCTTCATGTTCTTGACCATACGGGCGCCCGCCACAACCTGCTCAACGATTTCTGCGGTGGACAGGTTGCGAGTCAGTCCGGCCTGGCCCGTCGCGCAGAAGGGGCAGTTCATGCCGCAACCGGCTTGGGAAGAGATACACATGGTGACACGGTTCGAGTACCGCATGATCACGGATTCGACGAGCGCGCCATCGAAGAGACGGTGCACCATCTTTAGGGTGTCGCCACCATCGGCTTCTAAGGTATTGACGGTGGTCAATAGGGTGGGCATGGCTTCAGCAACCATGTCGGCACGGGAGGCCGCCGGGAGATCGGTCATCTCCTCGGGATCGGTCACGAGCCTTTCGAAGTAGTGCTTGGAAAGCTGCGTGGCTCGGAACGGTTCATAGCCGAGTTCTTTGAGGAACTCCTTACGCCCCTTCAGGTCGAAATCCGCGATGTGGCGCGGAGGTTTCCCACGGCGTGGTGCTTTGAGGAGAATCTTTCCAGGTTCCGGCCGCGTCGTGATTTCGACCGGCGTCGACGTCTCTGAGGACATGATGAGGCCCCTACTTCCTGTGTGCGTGTGGTCAGTCGGGAATGGGGGCGACGGTAACCCCGAGCGGTCCAAGTTCCGAAGCGCCGCCGTCTTCTGCGGTCAGCACCCAGATCCCGTCCCGATGAAAAGCGACCGAGTGTTCCCATTGGCTGGCGTGAGAGCCATCCACGGTCTTGACGGTCCAGTCGTCGTCGAGGGTCACGGTCTCCGTTGATCCTGTCACAAGCATCGGTTCGATGGCCAGGGCCATTCCCGGCTTGAGTTTGGGACCCAGGTCGCGGGCTCGGTAGTTCAAGACGTCAGGCGCCATGTGCATTTGGGTTCCAATGCCGTGACCTACGAAATCTTCAATAATGCCGTAGGTCCCGCCCGACTCTTGCCGAACAAACGCCTCAATGGCGTTGCCGATCTCCCCTACCCGCTCGGCACGAGCCGCTACAGCGATACCGCGCCACATGGCCGCACGAGTCATTTCGGAGAGATCTCGGTCCTCCCGCGAAGCGTTTCCGACCAAAACGGTCCGGGCGGAATCACCGTGCCACCCGTCGACGATCGCTCCCCCGTCAATCGAGATGATGTCCCCATCGGCCAGCGGCTCGTCGTTAGGGATTCCGTGCACGACGACGTCGTTAGGCGAGGCGCACACGGTTGCTGGGTAGCCGTAATACCCCAAGAAGTTGGAACTCGCACCGTGGCTCTCCAAGACTTCACGGAAGGCCCGGTCGATGTCTAGGGTGCTGGCCCCCACCGCCGTGGCTGACACCGCGGCGTCCAGTGCGCGAGAGGTGACCACACCTGCACGCACCATCTTCCGGAGTTGATCGTTCGTTTTGTACTCGATCTTTCGTCGGCCGAACATTCCGCACTTCCTTGTAGCCAGGGGTTGAGTTGGGCGGACCGTGTGCCGCCCGGGAAAAGCAGGGGCCCCCGACATGGTGGTCGGGGGCCCGCCAAAAAGCATTCTCAGGGAACGCGACGAAAACTACCGAACAGCCGACAGAAGGCGCTCGGTGACCTCATCGATCGTGCCGAGGCCGTCAACGCGGGTCACGATGCCCCGGGCCTCATAGACATCGACGATCGGCTCCGTTTCGGATGCGTAGACATCGAGACGGTGGCGAATCACGTCCTCGGTGTCGTCGCTACGGCCCTGTTCGGCCGCGCGACCCAACAGCCGCTGGACGAGCTCCTCGTTGTCGGCGGTCAGCAAGAGGACGCCGTCAATCTTCTGGCCGAGGTCAGTGAGGATGACGTCGAGCTCCTCCACCTGCGCCACGTTTCGGGGGTAACCGTCCAGAAGGAATCCGTTGGCGGCATCCGACTGCGCCAGGCGATCCCGAACCATGCGGTTGGTGACCGAGTCAGGCACCAGGTTGCCCGCATCGATGTACTGCTTCGCTTCCCGACCAAGATCCGTCTGCTCTTTGATATTTGAGCGGAAGATGTCCCCCGTGGAAATCGCCGGGATGGACAGCTCCTCTGAGATCTTGGAGGCCTGAGTACCTTTACCGGCCCCGGGAGGGCCAATGATGAGCAATCGATTCATCCTAGGAGTCCTTCATAGTGTCGTTGTTGCAACTGCGCGTCGATCTGCTTGATCGTATCCAATCCGACGCCGACCACGATCAGCAACGAGGTACCGCCAAACGGGAAATTCTGATTGGCGTTGAACATGACCAACGCGATCAACGGAATGAGCGCCACGATTCCCAGATACAACGAACCGGGCAACGTAATGCGGTTGAGCACGTAAGCAAGGTACCGCTCTGTGGGACGTCCTGCACGAATGCCGGGGATAAATCCGCCGTACTTCTTCATGTTGTCGGAGACTTCCTGCGGGTTGAACGTGATCGACACGTAGAAGTACGCAAAGGCCACGATGAGCAGGAAGTACGCGATCATGTAGATCGGATGATCGCCCTTGACGAGGTTCGCGTTAATCCAGTTGACCCACTCCGGCGGCGGCGTGCCATCCTTCGGCGTCGAGAACTGTGCGAGGAGTCCGGGCAGCATCAGGAGGGAGGACGAGAAGATCACGGGGATCACGCCGGCCATGTTGACCTTCAACGGGATGTACGTGGTGGTGCCTCCGATGGTGCGACGTCCCACCATGCGCTTGGCGTACTGAACAGGGATTCGTCGCTGCGACTGTTCCACGTAAACCACGGCAATGATCACGACGAGTCCGATGGCAAGGATGGCCGCAAAGACGCCCCAACCTTGGGTCTTGAAGATCTGTCCGAGGGCTGTGGGGAAAGAGGCCGCAATCGACGTGAAAATCAGCAACGACATACCGTTGCCGACGCCGCGTTCAGTGATCTGCTCGCCGAGCCACATGATGATGCCGGTTCCCGCCGTCAGCGTCACGATGATGAGGATGATCATCAAAATCGAGTCGTCAGGGATCACGGGCAACGGGCAATTCCCCAGCAAAGCGCCGGAACGTGCCAGTGAAATGATGGTGGTTGCGTTCAACAGCGCCAGGCCGATCGTCAAGTATCGCGTGTACTGCGTCAGCTTCTGCTGGCCTTGGCCACCCTCCTCATGGAGCTCCTGGAACCTGGGGATGACCACGCGCAGAAGTTGAACAATGATCGACGCCGTAATGTACGGCATGACGCCCAAGGCGAAAATCGAAAGCTGGAGGAGCGCTCCACCGCTAAAGAGGTTGACCATGTCGTAGATACCACCGGTGGTACCGCCCATGGCGATGCACTGCTGCACGTTCCCGTAGTCGACACCCGGCGCCGGAATGAAGGTTCCGGCACGGTAGATCACGATGACCGCGAGGGTAAACAGCAGCTTGCGTCGTAGATCGGGGGTCTTGAACGCCCGTCCGAAAGCGCCGAGCACTTGGCCTCCTGTAAAAGTTTATTCCTATGGAAATCAACAACCGACTCGCATCGAGACGGGATGACCCCACTAGTCCTTGGTCAGTCTAACGGCATTACGGTCCTGGCACCCGATTCTGTGAGCCAGCCCGCGGAATGTTCCGAAAGGCCAACCGACGCGACAAGGTCCCTCCCCTGTGTTCGGGAAGGGACCTTGTTGCTATGAAAAGTCGCTGAGCACTAGCTCAACTTCGATTCTACTTGCCGGTGACGGTCACGGTGCCGCCGGCAGCCTCAATCTTCTCCGCCGCGGAGGTGGAGAATTTATCGGCCGTGACGTTGACCTTGACGGTCAATTCACCCTGACCGAGAACCTTGACCGGCTGGTTCTTGCGAACCGCACCCTTGGCCACGAGGTTCTCGACGGTGACGTCGCCACCTTCGGGGAACAGCTCCGAGATGCGCTCCAGGTTAACCACCTGGTACTCAACACGGAACGGGTTCTTGAAGCCACGGAGCTTCGGAAGGCGCATGTGCAACGGAAGCTGCCCACCTTCGAAGCCTGCCTTGACCTGGTAACGAGCCTTGGTGCCCTTGGTTCCTCGGCCTGCGGTCTTACCCTTCGATCCCTCACCGCGACCCACGCGGGTCTTAGCCTTATGGGATCCCTGAGCGGGACGCAGGTCGTGGAGCTTGATGGCCTGGCGTTCTTCGTTCGTATCTGCCATTTTTACTTGACCTCCTCAACCTTCACGAGGTGAGCGACGGTGTTGACCATACCGCAGGTCACCGGATCGGCGGTGCGAACAACCTTGTTGCCCGGACGCTTGAGTCCCAGTGAGCGCAGGGTGTCGCGCATGTTCTGCTTCTGGCCAACGTAGGACTTCAACTGCGTGATCTCCAGCTTGGAATCGCTGGGCTGAATACGCTTTCCGGTCATTACGCACCTGCCTTTTCATCGCGCAGCAGGTAGCTCGGGATAACCTCGTCGTTCGGCAGACCACGGCGGGCCGCAACGGCAACGGGCTCTTCGAGCATACGCAGGGCCTCAATGGCCGCGTGCACGATATTGATCTGGTTCGAGGAACCGAGGGACTTGGACAGCACGTCGTGGATACCCGCACACTCGAGTACCGCACGCACCGGACCACCGGCGATAACACCGGTACCAGCGGTAGCGGGACGGAGCATAACGACACCTGCGGCCGCTTCACCCTGCACACGGTGCGGGATCGTGCGGTCTTCGACGCGGGGCACGCGGAAGAAGTTCTTCTTTGCTTCCTCGACACCCTTGGAAATAGCCGAGGGAACTTCCTTGGCCTTTCCGTAGCCGACGCCGACCAAACCGTTACCGTCGCCTACGACGACGAGAGCGGTGAAGCTGAAGCGACGGCCGCCCTTGACGACCTTCGAGACGCGGTTGATGGTGACAACCTTCTCGATGTACTTGTCCTTCTCCTCGTCGCGGCCGCCACGTCCACCGCGGCCTCCGCGATCGTTGCGGTCATTGCGACCACGGCCGCCGCGTTCACCGCGGTTGCCGCCGCGACGGTCGTCGCGCTTCGAGGAGTTCTCGGTCTCGGAGTTCTCAGTTGCAGCGTTGTTCTCTGCCACCTGATTTTCCTTTTCGTTTGCAGTCTGCTCGCTCACAGTGCCAGCCCACCTTCCCGGGCGCCTTCAGCAACAGCGGCCACGCGGCCGTGGTACTTGTTGCCGCCACGATCGAATACAACGGACTCGACGCCCGCAGCCTTGGCACGTTCGGCGATCAATTCACCGACGCGCTTGGCCTTTGCGGTCTTGTCCATATCGGTTGCGGAACGCAACTCGGCTTCCAGCGTGGAAGCCGAGGCCAGCGTGTTGCCCTGGGCGTCGTCGATGACCTGCACGAACATGTGCTTGGTCGAACGGAACACCGAGAGACGGGGACGCGCCGCGGTACCGGAGACGTGCTTGCGAACGCGCGCGTGGCGGCGCTTGCGAGCAGCGAACTTCGTCTTGTTAGCCATGTTTACTTACCAGCCTTTCCGACCTTGCGGCGGATCTGCTCGCCCTCGTAGCGAACACCCTTGCCCTTATAGGGATCGGGAGCGCGGAGGCTGCGGATGTTGGCGGCCACCTGGCCGACCTGCTGCTTGTGAATACCCGAGACGGTGAGCTTGTTGTTGCCCTCAACCGTGAAGGTGATTCCTTCGGGAGCCTTCACAGACACAGGGTGGCTGTAGCCCAGCGCGAACTCGAGGTCCGAGCCCTTTGCCAGAACGCGGTAACCGGTACCAACGATCTCGAGCTTCTTGTTGTAGCCCTGAGAAACGCCGATGATCATGTTGTTGATCAGCGTGCGGCTCAAGCCATGGAGCGAGCGGGACTCGCGTTCATCGTCGGGACGATTGACGGTGAGGGTGTCGCCGTCGAGAGTGACGGTGATCGGCGAAGCGATCTCCTGGGAGAGCTCTCCCTTGGGACCCTTCACGCTCACGAGGGAGCCGTCGATCTTTACCTCAACACCAGCCGGCACCGAGATGGGGAGACGTCCAATACGTGACATTCTTCTCTTCCTTTCTCTTGTGACCGACTACCAGACGTAGGCGAGGACTTCGCCGCCCACGCCCTTCTTGGAAGCCTGCTTGTCGGTAAGCAGTCCCGAAGAGGTGGACAGGATGGCGATGCCGAGTCCACCGAGAACCTGAGGAAGGTTGGTGGACTTCGCGTAAACGCGCAGGCCCGGCTTGGAAATGCGGCGAACACCAGCAATGGAATTCTCGCGGTTCGGACCGAACTTGAGCTCGAGGGTCAAGGTCTTACCGACCTGAGCCTCTTCCTCGTGCCAATCCTTGATGTAGCCCTCGGCCTTGAGGATGTCAGCGATCCGGCCTTTGAGCTTGGAGTACGGCATGGACACAGAATCGTGATGTGCCGAATTTGCGTTGCGCAGACGCGTCAGCATGTCTGCGACAGGATCTGTCATGGTCATGTGGGCACTAGCCCTTCCTCGTCACGGTTTCCGATCCCCGGAAGCCGGGGGCGGACCTGAAACGTAGCAGTTAGTTGGTCTTGAACGGGAAGCCGAGCTGGCGAAGCAGCGCGCGACCCTCGTCGTCGGTCTTGGCGGTCGTGACCACGGTGATGTCCATGCCACGCACGCGGTCGATCGCGTCCTGATCGATTTCGTGGAACATCGACTGTTCGGTCAGACCGAACGTGTAGTTCCCGTTGCCGTCAAACTGGCGATCCGACAAGCCGCGGAAGTCGCGGATGCGGGGCAATGCCAGAGAAATCAGGCGGTCCAGGAATTCCCACATGCGGTCTCCACGCAGGGTCGTGTGGCAGCCAATGGGCTGACCCTCACGCAGCTTGAACTGCGCGATCGACTTCTTGGCGCGGGTGACCTGGGGCTTCTGACCCGTGATGAGGGTCAGATCCTTGACGGCCGAATCGATGAGCTTGGAATCGCGCGCGGCGTCTCCAACACCCATGTTGACGACGACCTTGACGAGCTTCGGGGACTGCATCGGGTTCCCATAGGAGAACTCGCTCTGCAGTGCCGGAACAACCTCGTCCTTGAACTTGGTCTTGAGGCGGGGGGTGATCTTGGTTTCGGTCATTAGAGGTCCTTACCCGAGCTCTTGGACACGCGCACGCGAACGGTGCGGGTGCGTCCGTCTCGCTCAACGGTCTCTTCGCGGTGGCCAACGCGGCTAGGCTTCTTGGTCTCGGGATCAACGATCGCAACGTTGGAAACGTGGATCGATGCTTCAACCTTCTGAATGCCGCCACCCTCACCGGTGTTCGGGTTGGCCTTGGTGTGCTTGGTGACAACCTTGACGCCCTCGACGAGAACGCGGTTGGTCTCGGGGAATACCTTCAGGACCTTGCCCTGCTTGCCCTTATCGGAACCTGAAATGACCTGTACCAGGTCACCGCTCTTGATCTTAGCCATAAGTTAGAGCACCTCCGGAGCAAGCGAAATGATCTTCATGAACTTCTTATCGCGGAGCTCGCGCCCAACCGGCCCGAAGATACGGGTACCGCGGGGCTCGCCGTCGGTGTTCTTGAGGATCACTGCTGAGTTCTCGTTGAACTTGATGTAAGAGCCGTCCGAGCGACGGGTCTCCTTCTTGGTGCGAACGATGACGGCCTTGACGACGTCACCCTTCTTGACGTTTCCGCCAGGAATTGCGTCCTTGACGGTGGCGACGATGATGTCGCCAATACCTGCGTAGCGACGGCCAGATCCACCGAGAATGCGAATGGCAAGGATTTCCTTGGCACCCGTGTTGTCGGCAACCTTCAGCCGTGACTCCTGCTGAATCACTAGTTACTCCTGTCGTCTCACCGGTTCTCACGCCGCCGGTAGGTCATGCCTACTCGCTCGCCGTGGGCCTTGCGGAACAGCTGGTCGGGGTTGATGACGCACCGTTTCCCCGTGTCGTCACCCAGTGAGGCACTGCCTGGCTAGGTGATCGAGGGTCAGCGGTACGCCTAGGAATTCTTCATGCCAGGAACATCGTGAACCGCCGGCTACTTTGCCATCCATGGCTCATGCCCGCGTCATTATGCACTGGCACGGAAGAATTCCGTGGAACATGTGCGAATTTCGCTCCACATGACGTCGCACGAGGCAACGCACAGTGGGCACGAAAAGTCCACACAAGGTCAATACTTTACCACGCAATTTGCCCATGGCATAGGGGCCCTTGGCCTACCACTAGTGACTCTGCTCATGCATTCGTACGGCCTGATCTCACCAGCCGTTGTGCACGCAGAAGGGCACACAAAGGCCCCTCCCCGAGTGACGGGAAGGGGCCTTTGATCATGAGATCACAGCTCGCTTTTTACTTAGCGCGCTCCAAGATCTCGACGATGCGCCAGCGCTTGGAAGCCGACAGGGGTCGGGTCTCCATGATGCGCACGAAGTCACCAACACCGGCGGTGTTCTGCTCGTCGTGCGCCTTCACTTTGTTGCTGCGACGCATGACCTTGCCGTACAGGCCGTGCTTGACGTGATCTTCCACCTCGACGACGACCGTCTTGTCCATTTTGTCGGACACGACGAAGCCGCGACGGGTCTTGCGGAGATTACGCTCTTCCGTCTTCTGTTCACTCACTTGGCATCACCTTCGGTAGCGCTAGCCTTCTCGGCCTTCTTCGCTGCCTTTGCAGCCTTCTTATCGGCCTTCTTGTCAGAGGCGTCACCGGCAGGCGTTGCCTCGGGGCGGATGCCCAATTCACGCTCACGCAGCACCGTGTAGATGCGTGCGATATCGCGCTTGACAGCCGCGAAGCGACCTGCATTCTGGAGTTGCCCCGTGGCCTTTTGGAAACGGAGGTTGAACAACTCTTCCTTGGACGAACGCAGCTTCTCGGTGAGGGCCCCGTTATCCAGCTCAGCGAGCTGATCGATCGAGAGATCCTTGGATCCTACTGCCATTTCTATTCACCACCTTCGCGACGCACGATGCGTGCCTTCATGGGGAGCTTGTGGATTGCCAGGCGAAGCGCCTCTTTAGCGACTTCGTCGCTGACGCCACCCAGTTCAAAGACAACGCGACCGGGCTTGACGTTGGCGACCCACCACTCGGGGGAACCCTTACCGGAACCCATGCGGGTTTCGGCAGGCTTCTTGGTCAGCGGGCGGTCCGGGAAGATGTTGATCCAGACCTTACCGCCACGCTTGATGTAGCGGGTCATGGCGATACGAGCAGCCTCGATCTGGCGGTTGGTCACATACGCGGGTGCCAACGCCTGAACGCCCCAGTCACCGAAGGTCACGGTGGTGCCGCCCTTGGCGACGCCGCTACGCTTCGGGTGGTGCTGCTTGCGGTATTTTACGCGACGGGGAATCAGCATTTATGCCTCACCGTTTTCTGCAGTCTTGGCTTCGGCCGCCGGAGCTTCCGAAGCGCCATTCTGCTGCTCGTTGCGTCCACCGCGACGACCGGCTCCACCGGCGTTACGACGACGACGCTCGCCACCACCGGGGCGGCGATCGTTGTTACCGCGGCGGTTACCCTGCGCGGCCTGCTGAGCAGCAAGTTCCTTATCAGTCAAGTCACCCTTGTAGATCCACACCTTGACACCGATGCGACCGAAGGTGGTCTTGGCCTCGAAGAAGCCGTAATCGATGTTGGCGCGAAGGGTGTGCAGCGGCACGCGACCCTCTCGGTAGAACTCCGAGCGGGACATTTCCGCGCCGCCAAGACGACCCGAGCACTGAATACGGATGCCCTTGGCTCCGGCCCGCTCTGCGGACTGGATGGCCTTCTTCATCGCGCGGCGGAAAGCCACACGCGAAGCGAGCTGCTCCGCAACACCCTGAGCTACAAGCTGGGCGTTGACCTCGGGGTTCGAAACCTCAAGGATGTTCAGCTGGATCTGCTTGCCGGTGAGCTTCTCGAGCTCGCCGCGGATGCGATCAGCTTCGGCGCCACGGCGGCCGATGACGATACCGGGGCGTGCGGTGTGAATATCCACACGGACACGGTCACGGGTACGCTCGATCTCGACGTTGGCGATGCCGGCGCGCTCCATGCCGTTCGACATGAGCTCACGGATCTTCACGTCCTCGCGGATGAAGTCCTTGTAGCGCTGGCCTTCCTTGTTGGAGTCAGCGAACCAGTGTGACTTGTGGTCCGTGGTGATCCCCAGTCGGAATCCGTGCGGGTTGATTTTCTGTCCCACTTAGCGGTCCTCCTCGTTCTCCGGGGTAGCGAGCACCACGGTGATGTGGCTGGTTCGCTTGTTGATGCGGTATGCACGACCCTGAGCACGCGGCTGGAACCGCTTCATGGTCGGGCCTTCGTCCACGTACGCTTCGCTGATGAAGAGTTCTTCTTCTTTGTAAGCGACGCTGTCGCGATCCGCGAGCTGGCGGGCATTTGCCACAGCCGACTCGACGATCTTGAAGACCGGTTCCGAAGCGCCCTGCGGGGCAAACTTCAGAATCGCCAGTGCCTCATTCGCCTGCTTGCCACGAATCAGGTTGACGACGCGCCGGGCCTTCATAGGCGTCACGCGAACGTAGCGCGCAGATGCCTTGGCTTCCATTGCCTATCTCTCTTTCGTCTTATGCCGAAGAGTGAACGTTGCTAGTCGGTTTCCCGACTTAGCGACGCTTACCCTTGCGGTCGTCCTTCACATGGCCGCGGAAAGTCCGCGTGGGAGCGAATTCGCCGAGCTTGTGCCCGACCATCGACTCGGTGATGAACACGGGGACGTGCTTGCGTCCGTCATGCACGGCAATCGTGTGCCCGAGCATGTCGGGGATGATCATCGAGCGACGGGACCACGTCTTGATGACGTTCTTGCTGCCCTTATCGTTCTGAGCGGCTACCTTCAGGAAGAGGTGCTGGTCGACGAAAGGGCCCTTTTTCAAACTACGAGGCATGTTTCAGGCTCCTTAGCGCTTGTTCTTGCCAGTACGACGACGACGCACAATGAGCTTGTCGCTTTCCTTGTTGGGGCGACGGGTGCGTCCCTCGGGCTTGCCGTTCGGGTTGACGGGGTGACGACCACCGGACGTCTTGCCCTCGCCACCACCGTGGGGGTGATCGACGGGGTTCATGACGACACCGCGGACGGTCGGGCGGATGCCCTTCCAGCGGTTACGGCCGGCCTTGCCCCAGTTGATGTTGGTCTGCTCGGCGTTGCCGACCTCGCCAATCGTCGCGCGGCAACGAACGTCAACGTTGCGGATCTCGCCGGAGGGCAAACGGAGCTGGCCGTACTTGCCTTCCTTAGCAACGAGCTGCACGGAAGCGCCTGCGGAGCGAGCCAACTTGGCACCGCCACCGGGACGTAGTTCAACGGCGTGGATCACGGTACCGACGGGGATATTCCGCAACGGCAAGTTATTGCCGGGCTTGATATCCGCATTCGGACCGGATTCGACGACGTCGCCCTGCTTCAAGCGATTCGGGGCAACGATGTAACGCTTAGCGCCATCGACATAGTGCAGGAGCGCGATGCGCGCCGTGCGGTTGGGATCGTATTCGATGTGTGCGACGCGAGCATTCACGCCGTCCTTGTCGTGACGACGGAAATCGATCAAACGGTAGGCCCGCTTGTGTCCGCCGCCCTTGTGACGGGTAGTGATGCGACCGCTGTTGTTGCGTCCACCGGTCTTAGAGAGCGGGCGGATCAACGACTTTTCGGGAGTCGCACGCGTGATTTCTGCAAAGTCGGCAACGCTCGAACCGCGACGGCCCGGCGTTATCGGCTTGTATTTACGGATAGCCATAATTTAGTTCCTCGTTAAAGTGGTCTCCGCGGCGCTAGGCCTGCGGACCGCCGAAGATATCGATGGTGCCTTCGCGCAGGGTCACAATCGCACGCTTGGTGTTCTTGCGGGAGCCCCAGCCGAAGCGCGTGCGCTTCCGCTTGCCGGCACGGTTGATGGTGTTGACGGTCGAAACCTTGACGCCGAAGATACGCTCCACGGCATCCTTGATTTCCGACTTATTCGAACGGGTATCGACCTCGAAGGTGTACTTACCTTCGTCGATCAACCCGTAGCTCTTCTCCGAAACGACAGGCGCAATGATGACGTCGCGGGGATCCTTGATGGTGGCGCTCACTTGGCGTCCTCCTGGTTCTTTCCAGCCTTGCTGGCGAATGCCACAAATACGTCGTACGCATCCTTGGTGAAGACCACGTCGTCGGCGCGCAACACGTCGTAAGTGTTGAGCTGATCGGCGTACAGTACGTGGGCAAACTCGAGGTTGCGGACGGACAGGGCGACGTTATCTTCCTTGCGGTCGATAACCACCAGCACCTTATTGCGAGAGGTGAGGTCCCTCAGGGCTGCCTTGGCTGCCTTGGTGGAGATCTCCTCGACGAGCGAGCTGACCACATGGATGCGGCCATGGTTCGCGCGATCGGAGAGAGCACCGCGGAGAGCCGCGGCCTTCATCTTCTTGGGGGTGCGCTGCGAGTAGTCACGCGGCACGGGGCCGTGAACGACGCCACCGCCGGTGTGCTGCGGCATACGGACCGAACCCTGACGGGCACGGCCGGTGCCCTTCTGCTTGAACGGCTTGCGGCCCGAACCAGCGACCTCGCCGCGGTTCTTCGCCTTGTGCGTACCCTGGCGGGCAGCGGCCAACTGGGCGATGACGACCTGGTGCATCAACGCCTCATTGGGCTCAACACCGAAGACATCGGCCGGCAGGTCGACCTTAACGGTTTCAGTAGCCATTGGAGTTAGGCTCCCTTCACAGCGGTGCGAACCAGAACCACGCCATTCTTGGGGCCGGGGATGGCGCCCTTGATCAGCAGAACGTTGTTCTCGGTATCGACACCCTGAATCGTGAGGTTCTGGGTGGTGTGACGGTTGTTGCCCATACGTCCCGCCATGCGCATTCCCTTGAACACGCGAGCAGGGTAGGACGCGCCGCCGATGGAACCCGGCTTGCGGTGGTTCTTGTGCGCACCGTGCGAAGCACTGACGCCCTTGAAGCCGTGACGCTTCATAACACCGGCAAAGCCCTTGCCCTTGGTCTTGCCCACAACGTCGACACGCTGGCCGACCTCGAAGATCTCGACGGACAGTTCCTGTCCGAGGGAGTACTCAGCGGAGTCAGAGGTGCGGATTTCGACGAGGTGACGACGCGGGGTGGTCCCGGCCTTCTCGAAGTGTCCGGCCATGGGCTTGGTGACCTTGCGGGGGTCGATCGCACCATAGCCGATCTGGACAGCGTTGTAGCCGTCGGACTCTTGGCCGCGCAGCTGGGTGACGACATTGGAATCGGCCTTGACGACGGTAACCGGCACAAATTTGCCGTTCTCGTCCCAGACCTGGGTCATGCCAAGCTTGGTGCCCAGCAGGCCCTTCACCTGGCGCTCGAATTTGGTAGTCATTGGGATGCGATCCTCTTTACAGCTTGATTTCGATGTTCACGTCTGCCGGCAGGTCCAGGCGCATGAGCGAGTCAACTGCCTTGGGCGTGGGGTCGACGATGTCGATCAGCCGCTTGTGCGTACGCATCTCAAAGTGCTCGCGGCTGTCCTTATACTTGTGCGGCGAGCGGATCACGCAGTACACGTTCTTCTCGGTGGGCAGCGGCACGGGGCCAACAACCGTCGCGCCTGCACGCGTCACCGTCTCAACAATCTTCCGGGCCGAAGAATCGATGACCTCGTGGTCATACGACTTCAGCCGGATGCGGATTTTCTGTCCCGCCATCTGTCGGACTCTCTTTCTTCAAGTACTTCCCTGTGTAGGAACCTCAAGGGCTCCTCTGTATGGCGTCTTCAGGCAGTCACTCAGGTATCCGCCGTTGCGGATTTATCCTGAATTTCCGGCGCCGCCTCACACGAACTGAATCCGGCATTCCCGGGTTCCTCAATTCGCAGAAGCACCGACCCCCGTACTCGGGCGTGTCGCGCTTTGTTCGCGCAGACTGCCGTTGAGCTTTCGGACCGGGTCATTTTGGGCTTGTGCGGATCGCCCGGGCGGCCCATAAGGCCTATTCGGGCAATTCAACGCCAACAAGCGCTTGAACAACGTCCTCTATCTTGCCAGAGGCCGCAAAGTCTTGGCAACCCATAATTCACGAAGTGGTCAGAGACACATGCACGTTTCGCCTGATGGGCGAGATGTCCGCACGAGGCCTGCGTGATCGCCTGCCCCGCACGGACGTCGGGTAACCGTCAACGAGAACAAGGCTCCTTAGAGCCATCCACCAAAGCCTGGCACGTGGCCCATGCGTTCACTTCGCTCCCCCGGCACCTCGCCTCCAGGTGAATCAGCCAGCGCGGAGACCAAGAGGTTGAAGGTGACGTTGCGAAATGGCGGGTTCACGAAGTATCGCAACGGAACGTTCACACTTTGTCCCGGTTGGATGATCCCCCGGTAAGAAACCCTAAACCGTGAGCCTTCACGGGATCCGATCGGCGTTCGCTCTTCCCGAATACTCACCGCACTCGACGGAGAAGTCACCTTCATCTGGTTAGCTCCCACCGGTGCATAGTCCGTGTCATAGTCCCGCATGGTGAGAGTCAATTGGCCTGTGGGGTTCTCCGCCGGGACCGAACCGTCGTTGCGGATGATGAACGACGACGGAAGGGACGCTTTGGTGCGTTGCGCATTACCTGAAGCGAATCGATACACCGGCACATCCCATTCCGGTCTAAACGTTCCGAAGTTCACGGAGGGGTCAGCGACGATAAACCGAACCCGCCCAGGCTGTGCGCTGGCCGCGACGGCCGGAATCATCGTGGATGCCGCAACGACCGGTGCCGCCCAGAGAAGTGCTCTCTTCACCGTGCCATGGTGCCGCCGGGTGGTGACAAGATCTTGCATTATTCGTGGTGCTCCTAGAATCGGTGGCCCGCAAGGAGCCGGTCCATATTGCGTTCGGCCAATGCCGTGATGGTGACAAAGGGGTTGACGCCGATCTTCGCCGGGATCAACGAACCGTCCATGACGAATAGCCCTGGTACGCCTTTAACCTCGCCCGAAAGATCCGTGGCCTCCCCCAGCACGGCCCCGCCAAGCGGGTGGTACGTGAAGTAGTCGGCGAATTGCTGCCGACGTTCGAAGACATCGGCGCGGTACGAAGTACCCGAATGTGCTCTGTTGATCGGGTCAAAGAATGCCCGAACGGCGTCGACCCCTGGTTTCGCGTGACTCGGCCCCCAGTCGAGGTGCACATTTCTCCGCTGGTCATCCCACGTGAATTTCCCTGTGTTGGGGTTGTTGGTGATCGCCAAGTACACGCCGGTATGCAGCTCGATGCCGGTGGGGAACGGCGCGATTTCAGCGAAGACGGATCGTTCCGAGTCATCCCAGTTGCTCACGCCCAGGACAGGAATCGTCGATTGATGCATGCCCGTGGGGTATCCCCACATCCGCCGAGCCAGCATCACATTGCCGTTGGGGCCCCAGTACTGACCAATCGCATCCGGCAGACCCTTCACCGTGCCGTAACGCTTGGCCTTGAGCAGCAAACGAGACGTCCCCACAGAACCGGCGGCGAGCACGACGCGGTCGTAGACCGCCGTCCGCCGCTCAGTTTCTTTGCCCCAGAAGTCAATGGTTCGCAGTGAAAGCTCAAAGGTTCCATCCGGGCGCTGGGATAGCTGCGTCACCTCCGTCATAGGAATGAGGTTCACTCTGTTCGTTGCCAACGCCGTCCGGAGAATAGATTTGGGCAACGATCGTTTGCCGTAGTTATTCCCAAACATCACCTCACCAACGAGGGCAGAGCGCGGAACCTGCTTGAACGTTTCCTTACGCAGGTAGTCGAAATCGTAGACATTGGGGACCAGTTGGTGTCGGTACCCCACTTTCTTGGCCTGCAGCGCACTGACCCGCGCAAATTGGTACCACGGAGAGTTCATCACGATGTCCAAAGGCGGCTCGGTGACGAGCAGCTGTTGCCGAGCCCGCGGGAAATAGGTGTCATACATCTCCGCGGCATCGACCGACGGAAGCACCTTTTCGAAGAAGGAGCGCGACGGCGTCACGGCCATGCCGCCGTTGACCAGCGAACCACCCCCGACGCCCCGCCCCAGGTACACCTTGATTCCGGCAAAGGTTTCGATATCGAGAACGCCGGCGGCACGCCTGATGGGACGGTTGATAATGTCCAGGCCGCCCAAGTAGCTGAACGGCATATCCGTTCGATTCTTAAACCACATCGACCGTTCATTGGGTGAGCGCATACCCGGAAAGACCGGACCGGAAGAACTCGACATGGCTTCCCAGTCCGCGCCCATTTCAATGAGGTCAACCCGACGCCCCGCTTCGGCAAGACTTCGGGCTGCGACGGCCCCGCCATACCCCGAACCGATGACCGCAATACGCGGGCCACTCCGAACTTCGGCGGGCGGCGCAGCTAGCGCTGGACTCGCCTCCGAACCGACAGCTACCGCGGCACCGGTGGCTAATGAGGCAGTGACAAATGTTCGGCGAGAGACTGACGGGGACACTTCGGCTACTTTCTTGACTACTGTGCCTAGACCGACCCGCGTTGAGGGAAAGATCCCCCAACGGGTTCTTGTTCAAATTTGGACTTTGCACATTCAAGAATACTCTCAGGTTCCAGCGACGAAGCGGCCGCGGGTCCCCCAGACCGGGATGTCACGTCGCTTGAGATCGACAATAATGCGCCTCTGAGTACGCAAAAGGGCCCCGGCATAGCCGGGGCCCTTTAGGGTTTGACGTCAGGAACGAGTGATCATTCCCACGTCGAAATCACCAGATATGACTACTTGGTGATCTTGGTGACGCGACCCGAACCAACGGTGCGGCCACCCTCACGGATAGCGAAGCCGAGGCCCTCTTCCATAGCGATGGGCTGGATCAGCTCAACGCTCATCTCGGTGTTGTCGCCGGGCATAACCATCTCGGTGCCCTCGGGCAGAGTGATAACGCCGGTAACGTCCGTGGTGCGGAAGTAGAACTGCGGACGGTAGTTCGAGTAGAACGGGTTGTGACGGCCACCCTCATCCTTCGAGAGGATGTAAACGTTCGCCTCGAAGTTGGTGTGCGGGGTGATCGAGCCGGGGGCTGCAACAACCTGGCCACGCTCGACGTCGTCGCGCTTGAGGCCACGAAGGAGCAGACCACAGTTCTCGCCGGCCCAGGCCTCGTCCAACTGCTTGTGGAACATCTCGATACCGGTCACGGTGGTCTTCTGAAGGTCGCGGATACCGATGATCTCGACATCCGAGTTGAGCTTCAGGGTACCGCGCTCTGCACGGCCGGTCACGACGGTGCCGCGGCCGGTAATCGTGAAGACGTCCTCGATCGGCATGAGGAAGGGCTTGTCCTTGTCGCGAACCGGATCCGGGATGAACTCGTCCACGGCCTCCATGAGGTCCTCAACCGACTTGACCCACTTCTCGTCGCCCTCGAGGGCCTTGAGAGCGGACACGCGGATGACGGGGGCGTTGTCGCCGTCGAACTCCTGCGAGGACAGCAGTTCGCGAACCTCCATCTCGACCAAGTCGAGCAGTTCCTCGTCCTCAACCATGTCGGACTTGTTCAGCGCGACGAGGAGGGAGGGAACGCCAACCTGGCGGGCGAGCAGGACGTGCTCGCGAGTCTGGGCCATGGGGCCGTCGGTGGCGGCGACCACGAGGATAGCGCCGTCCATCTGGGCAGCACCGGTGATCATGTTCTTGACGTAGTCAGCGTGACCGGGGGCGTCAACGTGTGCGTAGTGACGCTTGTCGGTCTGGTACTCAATGTGAGCAATGTTGATGGTAATACCGCGCTGCCGCTCCTCAGGAGCGGAGTCGATCATACCGAAGTCCTTCTTCTCGTTGAGGTCCGGGAATTTGTTCGCCAGAACCTGCGAGATGGCAGCAGTCAACGTGGTCTTACCGTGGTCAACGTGACCGATGGTACCGATGTTGACGTGCGGCTTGGAGCGCTCGAACTTTGCCTTAGCCACTATGTTCCTCCTAGAACGTTTGATGGAAACTTGCGCTGGCTTTCTGCGCAGTCCGTGGTTGAAGACGGATTCCTGGTCAACAATAACGGAAAAGACTTCCCGTACGAAAACCAGCGCAAGCTTCCGAGGCTGTATTGAATGGATTAGGTCAGCGGCCCAGAAGAGCCGCCATGCGGGGAATTACTCTCCGCGGCTCTTCTGGATGATTTCGTCGGCGACGGCCTTCGGAACCTCGGAGTAGCTGTCGAAGGTCATCGAGTACACCGCACGACCCTGCGTCTTGGAACGCAGGTCACCGATGTAGCCGAACATTTCGGACAGCGGAACGAGAGCCGAGACCAGCTTCACGCCGGCGACGTCTTCCATGGACTGGATGTGGCCACGGCGCGAATTCAAGTCGCCGATGACGTCACCCATGTACTCCTCCGGAGTACGAACCTCGACGGCCATCAACGGCTCGAGCAGTACCGGGTTGGCGCGGCGTGCGCCTTCCTTGAATACCATCGAACCGGCGATCTTGAAGGCCATTTCGGAGGAGTCGACGTCGTGGTAGGCGCCGTCCACCAGGGTGGCCTTCACACCAACCACGGGGTATCCCGCGAGAATGCCGAGCTGCATCGCATCCTGGATGCCGGCATCCACCGACGGGATGTATTCACGGGGCACGCGGCCGCCGGTGATCTTATCCTCGAACTCGTAGAGTTCTTCGGCGTCGAGCGCGATCGGCTCGAAGTTCATCTGCACCTTAGCGAACTGACCGGAACCACCGGTCTGCTTCTTGTGGGTGTAGTCAACCTTCTCGACGGCCTTCTTGATGGTCTCGCGGTAAGCAACCTGCGGCTTACCCACGTTCGCCTCCACGCGGAATTCGCGCTTCATGCGATCCACGAGGACGTCGAGGTGAAGCTCGCCCATACCGCCGATCTCAGTCTGACCGGTCTCGTCGTTGAGGTTGACAGTGAAGGTCGGGTCCTCAGCGGACAGCTTCTGGATAGCCGTCGACAGCTTCTCCTGGTCGCTCTTGGTCTTCGGCTCAATGGCAACGAAGATCACGGGCTTGGGGAAGGTCATCGACTCGAGGACGATCGGGTTCGCCTGATCCGACAGGGTGTCACCGGTCGTGGTCTCCTTGAGGCCAATCGCGGCGTAGATGTGGCCCGCCTGGATCTCCTCAACCGGATTCTCCTTATTGGAGTGCATCTGGAAGAGCTTGCCGATGCGCTCACGACGCTGCTTGGTCGAGTTGAGCACCTGCTGGCCCGAGGAGGCCGTACCGGAGTACACGCGGATGTAGGTCAACTGGCCGTAGAACGGGTGAGCGGCAACCTTGAACGCCAACGCGGAGAACGGCTCGTCCTTCGCGGGGCGACGGGTCAACTCGACCTCTTCGTCCTTGGGGTCGTGACCGACCATCGGGGGCACATCGAGCGGCGAAGGCAAGTAGTCGATCACGGCGTCGAGCATCGGCTGAACGCCGCGGTTCTTGAACGCCGAACCACAGAAGACCGGGTAAGCAGCGTTATCGACGGTCAACTGGCGGATGCCAGCCTTGAGTTCGTCGATGGTCAGCTCTTCACCTTCGAGGTACTTCTCCATGAGTTCCTCAGAGGACTCAGCAACCTGCTCCACGAGCTGGTTACGGTATTCTTCGGCACGCTCCTGGAGGTCCGCGGGGATCTCCTGGGTCTCGTAGCTCTGGCCGAGCGTGACGTCGCCCTTGGCGTCGCCGTGCCAGACGTAAGCCTTCATCTCAAGCAGGTCGACGACGCCGACGAAGTCATTCTCTGCACCGATGGGCAGCTGCATGACGATCGGGGTCGCGCCGAGACGCTTAACGATGGTGTCGACGGTGAAGTAGAAATCCGCACCGAGCTTGTCCATTTTGTTGACGAAGCAAATGCGGGGAACCTCGTACTTGTCCGCCTGACGCCACACCGTCTCGGACTGCGGCTCAACGCCTTCCTTGCCGTCAAACACAGCAACGGCGCCGTCGAGCACGCGCAACGAACGCTCCACCTCGACGGTGAAGTCGACGTGGCCCGGAGTATCGATGATGTTGATCTGGTTGTTCTTCCAGAAGCACGTGGTCGCGGCGGAGGTAATCGTGATGCCGCGTTCCTGTTCCTGGGCCATCCAGTCCATCGTGGATGCACCGTCGTGGGTCTCACCGATCTTGTGGTTGATACCGGTGTAGTACAGGATGCGTTCGGTAGTGGTGGTCTTGCCGGCATCGATGTGGGCCATGATGCCGATATTGCGGACCTTGTTCAGGTCGGTAAGCACGTCAAGTGCCACGATGTGTCCCTTTCAGGTGGATCAACCGGAAGGCCCGCCCGGATCGAGCGGGCCAACAGGATGAAATTACCAGCGATAGTGTGCGAAGGCCTTGTTGGACTCGGCCATCTTGTGGGTATCTTCGCGACGCTTCACAGCGGCACCGAGACCATTGGACGCATCCATGATCTCGTTCATCAGACGCTCGGTCATGGTCTTCTCTCGGCGAAGCTTGGAGAAGCCCACGAGCCAGCGCAGGGCCAGGGCGGTCGAACGGCCCGAACGGACCTCAACCGGCACCTGGTAGGTTGCACCGCCAACTCGGCGGGAACGAACCTCGAGGGAAGGCTTGATGTTATCCATAGCCTTCTTGAGGGTCGTGACGGCGTCGGAGCCGGTCTTCTGGGCGACACCCTCGAGGGCACCGTAAACGATGCGCTCGGCGGTGGACTTCTTGCCGTCCTGCAGGACCTTGTTGATCAACTGCGTCACGAGCGGCGATCCGTAAACGGGATCGACGACGAGAGGACGCTTGGGAGCGGGACCCTTACGAGGCATTACTTCTTCTCCTTCTTGACGCCGTAGCGCGAACGAGCCTGGCCACGGTTCTTGACACCCTGGGTATCAAGCGCGCCACGGACGATGCGGTAACGAACACCGGGGAGGTCCTTCACACGACCACCGCGAACGAGCACGATGGAGTGCTCCTGGAGGTTGTGGCCCTCACCCGGAATGTATGCCGTAACCTCGACGCCGCCGTTGAGCTTGACGCGGGCGACCTTACGCAGAGCGGAGTTCGGCTTCTTGGGGGTGGTGGTGTACACGCGGGTGCAGACGCCGCGCTTCATAGGGTTGCCCTTAAGAGCGGGCGCCTTGGTCTTAATGACCTTGGGAGTCCGACCCTTGCGGACCAGCTGCTGAATTGTAGGCAATTTCGAGTTCTCCGTTTGATCTTGGCGACCCTCGCGGGTCACCTTGAAATGTATGCCTCGTGCGGTGTGAGCCGCGCTGAGAGCACTGATGTCCGGTCTAGCGGTATTGGGAAATGGGCACAGTTAATTGATGGCATTTTGACGCAAAAAATAAAAAATGTGCGTCAGAGGACCGTATCCATACCTGCCATTGATTCTGAAGCCCGTCCCGAACGCGTACCGCGATGTTTCCGCCAACCACATTGCACGGAGAGAAACCGTCAACATCCTGGTTGGAGCCACGTCGCACAGCACACTCGCACTGAGACTGAGTACTTCACGTGCAACGATACCCCAGATCCCGCGACTTGGCGAACGCATGTGGCACACACAACGCCCACTATTCAGGAATGGACGCTGAGACCAACGCCTGATCGGTACGCATGCCCGATCCGTCGGGCGGTTTCTTCCAAGCGTGGAACGATGCGCTCGACCATCGTGTCCGCGCGAGCATTCTCCGTGCCAACACGCATGGACACGTTGATGGCCGCAATGTGCGCACCTCTAGCGTCCTTAACCGGCGCGGCGACGGACCGAAGCCCCATCTCGAGCTCCTGATCGACCATTTCCCAGCCCCGCTCCCGCGCACGCCGGATGCGGGTGCGCAGATCTTGAACGTCGGTGATGGTCCGGTCCGTAATGCTCTCCGGACGCTGGCGGGCCAAGTATTCCTCGAGGCGGTCCTCGGAGAGTCCGCTCAGAAGAACGCGGCCCATAGAGGTCGCGTGGGCCGGAAAGCTCGTCCCGACGCTGATCGCCACGTGCATGATGCGGCGCGCGTGGACCCGGGCGACGTAGATGATGTCGTCGCCCTCCAAGACCGACATCGACGTCGACTCGCCGATCCGGCCCGAGAGTTCCCGGAGATGCGGGTATGCCAGGTCGGGCAGGGAGAGGCTCGACAGGTAGGAATAGCCGATGCTCAATACAGTAGGACTCAGCCGGAATTCCTTGTCGATCTGGTGAACGTAGCCGAGGTCGACCAGGGTGTGCAGAAACCTCCGGGCCGTCGCCCGTGTAAGGTTCGTCCGCTGGGCCACCTCAGACAGCGACATGCTGGCGTGCTCGGCGTCGAAGGCCCGTAGAACCGAGATCCCGCGGGCCAGCGACTGCACAAAGGCGTCGCTCATCGAACCGAAGCTTCTTCCGAGGCGCCTTCGAGGGGGCCCAGGAGTTCGACGTCCAGCTCTTCGGCGAGTTCCGCCACACTCACACCGAAGGTCTCGCGCACGTGCACGCCGTCGGCGGCGATGTCGAAGACGGCCGCTTCCGTGTAGACCCGTGACACGCACCCCACCCCGGTCCGCGGAAAGGTGCACTCCGGGACGAACTTGGCCGAACCATCTTTGGATCGAAGGTTCATCATGACGAACGTCTGTTTGGCGCCGATCGCCAGATCCATGGCCCCTCCGACTGCGGGAATTGCGCTGGGCTCCCCGGTGGACCAGTTGGCAAGGTCGCCGTTGGCCGCGACCTGGAAGGCTCCCAGAACGCAGATATCCAAGTGGCCTCCGCGCATCATGGCAAACGAATCCGCGTGATGGAAATACGAGGTCCCCGGGGTCTCCAGAACCGGAATTTTGCCCGCGTTGATCAGGTCAGGGTCAATATCGTCACCATGAGCCTCCGGCCCCATGCCCAACATGCCGTTCTCAGTGTGGAGGGTCACTCCCTGGTCGACGTCGAGGTAATCGGAGACCTTGGTCGGCTGGCCGATCCCGAGGTTCACGAAGGCCCCCGTCGGGATGTCGCGAGCCACCATCCGTGCCATGTCATCGCGGGTCAGGGCCGACTCGCGCGTCTGAGGAGTCTCTGTCACCGTGCTCATGCCTGGTCACCTTTCTGCGTCTGGGAGTCGATCGCGACGACGGTATCCACGTAGATTCCCGGGGTCACGACCGCTTCCGGATCCATTTGGCCGGTCTCGACCCTCTCTGCCACCTGAACGATGGAATGCTGCGCGGCGGCGGCCATGATCGGCCCGAAGTTCCGGGCGGTCTTGCGATAGGTCAGGTTGCCGACGCCGTCGCTCGTCTGCGCCTTGGTCAGGGAGAAATCGGCCCGCAAAGGCTGCTCCAGGACGTAGTGGACGCCGTCGATCTCTCGGGTCTCTTTTCCTTCCGCGAGTTGGGTGCCGTAGCCGGTCGGCGTGAAGAAACCACCGATTCCCGCCCCAGCCGCGCGAATTCTCTCGGCAAGGTTGCCTTGTGGCACCAGCTCGAGTTCGATCTCCCCGGCCCGGTATTTTTCGTCAAAGTGCCAAGAGTCTTTTTGTCGGGGGAAGGAACAAATGACCTTGCTGACGCGACCGAGCTGAATTAAACGGGCCAAGCCCACGTCCCCATTGCCGGCGTTATTGTTGACCACGGTCAGGTTCTGTGCACCCTGGTCGATCAACGCATCGATCAGTTCCACGGGTTGCCCGGCCACCCCAAATCCGCCGATCATCACGGTCGATCCATCGGCGATATGTCGGACGGCCTCGGTCGCGGTCTGCGCGAACTCTGTCATGGTTCAGTTCTTCCCTTCAACGTTTTCGAGGACGACGGCCAATCCCTGGCCGACGCCGATGCAGATCGCCGCGACGCCCCATCGCCGTCCCGATGCCTGGAGCGAACGCGCGAGCGTGCCCAGAATGCGGGTACCGGAAGCACCCAGGGGATGCCCGATCGCAATGGCCCCGCCGTGGCGGTTCACGATCGCCGGATCGATGTCCCAGGCACGAATGCACGCGAGGGATTGTGCGGCGAAGGCCTCGTTGAGTTCGACGGCCCCGACCTGCCCCCAATCAATCCCCGCCTGTTCGAGCGCGCGGTCAGCCGCCTCGACCGGCGCGTATCCGAAAAATTGCGGTTCGTTGGCCGCGGTCCCGCGCCCCGCCAAACGGGCGATAGGCGCACGCCCGATGCGATCGGCTGCCCTCTCGTTGCCAAGCAGAACGGCCGACGCGCCGTCGTTGAGAGGCGAGGCGTTTCCCGCGGTGACCCGTCCGCCATCCCGGCGGAAGACCGTCTTAAGGCCGGCCAGAGTCTCTGGGGTGCTCCCCGGTCGCAACGACTCATCACGTTCGAGGTCGGTCCCTGGCATCTGCTCGACCAGGTTGTTGTAGAAGCCCTCGTCCCAGGCCGAGGCCGTGCGCTGATGCGAGGTCGCGGCGAACTCGTCCATGTCCTCGCGCTCGACGCCGTACCGTTCCGCCAGGCGTTCCGTGGCCTCTCCCAAGGACACGGTCCAGTCCTCTTCCATCTTGGGGTTCACGAGCCGCCACCCCAGCGTGGTCGAGGCCAGGTTGAGGTCCCCCGCCGGGAATGGCTTGCTGGTTTTGGGCAGGACCCAGGGCGCTCGAGACATTGATTCGACGCCGCCGGCGACGACGATCTCGGCGTCACCGACCGCAATGGATCGGCTCGCCTGCATTGCGGCGTCCAATGAGGAGCCGCAGAGACGGTTGATCGTGGTTCCCGGCGTCGATACCGGCATTCCGGCCAGGAGCGCCGCCATTCGGGCCACATTGCGGTTCTCCTCCCCCGCCCCGTTGGCGTTGCCGAGCATGACCTCGGAAACCTCCGCGGCGTCGAGGGCCTCGGAGCGCTCGACGACCCGGCGCACCACAAAGGCCGCCAAGTCATCGGGGCGAGTCCCGGACAGGGCGCCTCCATATTTCCCAAAGGGCGTCCGGACCGCGTCGTAGATGAATGTTGCGGTGGGGTCGGTCATGAGGTTCCTCCTGGTAAGCGCAGGTTTAGCTGATCTCGCCGAGATCACGAAGGACGGTCTGTGCGTGGGCGAATGCGGTATTGGCGGCAGGAACGCCGCAGTAGATCGCCGATTGCAAGATGATCTCCTGTATCTGCGCGACGCTGACGTCGTTGCGGCGAGCCGCCTTGACGTGCATCTCGAATTCGGACCAGTGGCCCAAGGCGATCATCGCGGTCAGCGTGATGGCGCTGCGCGTCTTACGATCCAATCCTGGACGGGTCCAGATCTCTCCCCAGGCGTACCGGGAGATGAGGTCTTGGAAGGGCTCGGTAAAGGACGTGGTCGCGGATACCGCTCGGTCCACGTGCTCATCGGAAAGGACCTGGCGGCGAACCGCCATACCGTCCGCCTTGACCTCGTCGCGGGTTTTCGAAGGATCCGGCAAATCGGATACCGCCGCGGTCCCACTTGCGGCGTTTTTAGGCAGGTCGCCGAAGAACTCTGTCAGGTCCGCCGCCGCCTGGTCCGGGACCTCGGCGACCGCGAGGTGCGAGGCGTCGAGGTAGACCGTGGAGCGTCCGGACTGGACCCCTTCGGCGATTTCCTGAAGGGATTCGGGCGGGGTTGCGGGATCGTGTCCGCCCGCGATGGTCAGCACCGGGACGTCGATCTCGGACAGCCTCTCGCGGACGTCGAAGACCGCCAAGGCTCGACACACCAGGCCGTAATTGGCTCGGTCGGCCTCCTGCAGGCTGTGCAGAAGTTCGGTGCCTACCACGGGCTGTTGGTCGAGGAACCCGGGGGCAAACCAGGTCTTCGCGGAATGGATGATCTGTGTGGGAGTGCCTGAACCCTCCACCAGTTCCGCGCGGCCGATCCAGCTCTCCGCCGTGCCGATTTTCGCGCCCGTGCAGATCACCGCCAGTCCCCTGAGCTCATCCCCGTGTGCCAGTGCCAGAGCGAGACCGACTGCTCCGCCGACCGAGACCCCCGCATAGAGGTAGCTCTCCTCGGGGCGACCTCGTTCGGCACGGATCCGGTCGGCCAATCGGTGGACGCCTTCGGCAAGCTCCTCGACCGTGAACGGCTCGCTCACGGGCGTGCCCCGTCCGTGCCCGGGCAGTTCCCACCCGACGACGTCGTATTCTTCTCGCAGGTGTTCCGCGGCCGGAGCCCACAGCGGCGTCACGGACGTCCCAAGGGAGGGACCGACGACCAACAGAGGTTTCGCATGCCGCGAGGATGGTTCGCCGCCGTCCAGATTGCTTCCGAGGGCCACCGACATCAGGTCCGGCACCGTCATGATTGCTCCTTTGCTGTGTCCCATCGACGGGCGGCCGCACGGGCCTGGTCCGCGCTATTTCCTGTGTCCCGGCTCGCGGACGAATTCCCGTCGAGATTGAGATTTCGGGTCATCGCCTCGGGATCGACGATCAGCCCTTCCGCTAGTTCCGCCGCAAGGGACGTCGCGATCAGCCCGTGACGAGCAACTGTTCGAATCGGCTCCCATTCCAGGTGCCAGGCGAGCTCCGACCGTTCCTCGACCGCGAGGGCCTCTGACTCCATCAGAGCACCGACCGCACGCGAGGCCGTGACCCCGGACCGGCGGATCAGAATCGACAGGGTCGGATTTTTCTTATGCGCCATCGCAGAGGATCCGCCCCGGCCTTCGGCGGCCGGCTCTGCAAGCTCCGAAATTTCATTGCGCGAGGAGATCACGACGTCGCCGGCCATCTTGGCGCACGCGACGGCGGCTCGGGCCAGGGGCTCGACCGCGTCGATCATGGGGCGACGCCGCGTGTGCCAGACCTGATCGGCGACTGGCCCATTGAGGCCCAATCGCCGCGCCCAGAAGAGCCCGAGCCGATCCCCCAACGACATGTCCAGGGCCGAGTCTTCGGCCATGGATTCGAGCGCCAACGCCGCGCGGTGGGTTCCTGCGGCGCCTCCCCCGGATACGGGCAACCACGTGTGGTCGGGGTCCGTCTCCCGGTATGCGGCCGCGACGCCGTCGAGCCACCGACCGGCCCGGGCACCAAAGGTCGTCGGCAACGCATGCTGGCCCAGCGTCCGGGCCACCATCACCGTGTCGGCGTGTTCGGCACTCAGGCGAGCCAAGGAGTCACCGGTGCGGCCCAAGGCTTCGTGGCATCCCGCCAACGCCGAGGAGACAACACTCATGAGGGCCGTGTCCATCACGTCTTGGCTGGTCAACGCCCGGTGGACGGCCATGGAGGCCTCTTCCGAAACCCGCTGCGCGACTGACCGACGCAATATCGCGACCAGACCAATCACGGGGTTGCCCCCACCTTCGGCCCCGCTCGCGAGGGCCTCAGGATCTATCTCGGCCTGCTCGATCGCGGAGGCGATGCGAGCGGCCAAAGGCGGATCCAGCACACCGGCGTCGGCCTGCGCCCGGACCCACTCGGCTTCCGCGGACACCAGCGCTCGAAGCACCGCATCGTCCCCGACCACGGAGTCGGCGCGTTGCCCGCCGGGGATGAGGAGATCACTGAAGGTCATGTCAGCCGTCGATTCCGGGGTACGAAAGGAACACGGTCTCTCCCTCTCCCTGAAGGCGAATGTCATGCCGCAAGGTGCCGTCCGGCTCGCGATCTGCGATAAGCGTCGCACGACGATCGGCCGGCAAGGACGCCAAGAGCGGATCCGCATCCAGCGCCTCGGCATCGTCCGGCAGGTAGACGCGGGTGAACAAGCGATTGAGGAGGCCTCTGGCGAATACGACCATGAGGAAATAAGGGGCATGTCCGCGGTCCGTGGGACCGGGATTGACGGTCGTAAAGGAATAGGTTCCGAGCCGATCGACGGCGTCCCTCCCCCACCCTGTGAAGGTGTAACCGTCGCGATGTAGCGACCCGGTCTCCTCGGGGATCGAGCCGTCCTCGGCCGCCTGCCAGATCTCGATCATGGCATCGGGGACAACGTCACCATTGCCGTCGTAGACCTGCCCGGTCAGACGCACCGCGCCCGGTCGAGAGCGGTCCACGAGCTCGTTGCCTCCACGGTACGGCAGTCCGACCGCTTCGGCTGCGGTGGCATAACCGAAAAAGGGGCCAATCGTTTGCCCAGGGGTGGGCGTGAGATCCTGCGGGTGATCGGCCAGGGGCCGCCCTATGCTGGTGGGACGCGTCGTCGTGTCGCGGGTCATCGCTGCTCCTCCTCGGGTTCCATCCAGGTCCGCTGGCTGCCACCGAGGACGATGTCCCACCGGTAGCCTAAAAGCCATTCGTGTTCCGAGACGCCGTGGTCGTAGGTCGCGACCAGACGATCACGCGCCTTCTGATCCGTAATCGACTGGTAGATCGGATCCAGACTGAACAGCGGATCACCGGGGAAGTACATCTGGGTGATCATGCGTTGTGTAAAGTCCGTGCCGAACAGCGAAAAGTGCACGTGCGCCGGGCGCCAGGCATTGCGGTGGTTCTTCCACGGGTACGGCCCCGGCTTGATGGTGGTGAATTCGTAATTTCCGGCTTCGTCGGTGAGACACCGACCGACGCCCGTGAAGTTCGGGTCGATCGGGGCCGGATGCTGATCCCTTTTGTGGATGTAGCGTCCTGCGGCGTTGGCCTGCCAAATTTCCACGAGCTGATGACGGACCGGTCGACCAGCGGCGTCCATGACCCGGCCGGTGATCTTGATCCTCTCGCCCACGGGTTCTCCGCCGCCCTGGATCGTCAGATCGGATTCGAGCTCGTGAACGTCGCGATGTCCGAAAGCCGGTGACGTGAGCTCGATGAGCTCCGGGTCCGTGTGGTGGAGGTCCTTGGTCGGGTGCCGCAACACCGAACTCCGATACGGGGGAAAATCCAGACGGGGTTGCGTTTCAACCGATCCACCGCTTCGAGCCGCCTGATGAACCCGATCGATCTCTCGATTGATCGCGTCTTGGCTGTCCGCGGCGGCGTCGGAATTCAACACCACCGGCTGGGTGAAGTTCTCCTCGTCCAGATTCTTTTCGGCGTGTGACTCCTGTGTCATGCCGTCCTCCCTTCCTGTTCCCGAATCCGCTCGTGATCCGCGCCATGGTCAATCTATCGGCGAAAAGTTCGCTCTCAGAATTTGTGTGCGCGATGCGAACCTCGAGAGGGCGATTCAGGGTCCGAGGGAGGCCCTGGTGACAGGCACGAAGCTACCCCACCTTTAACGACGGCCGGCCCCCTCCAGATAGGAGGGGGCCGGCCGTCGTTCGGTGCGGATCGCCCTCAGGCAGGTCCGCAACTCAGTGTTTAGTTATTGCCGAAGTCGTAGTCATCCAACGGGATGGCCTGGAACTCGGCGGCCACGGAAGCGTCATTTTCGGCAGCGTAGCTGAAGTCGCCAAAACCGGTGGAGTTGGCGTACATCTTCTCGCGTGCTTCCTCGGTCGGCTCAACCTCGATGTCGTTGTAACGGTCCAAACCGGTACCGGCGGGGATGAGCTTACCGATGATGACGTTCTCCTTGAGGCCAACCAGCGGGTCGGACTTGCCCTCCATCGCGGCCTGCGTGAGGACGCGAGTGGTCTCCTGGAAGGAGGCCGCAGAGAGCCACGAGTCGGTCGCCAACGAGGCCTTGGTGATGCCCATGAGCTCCGGACGACCGGCCGCCGGACGCTGCTGCGTCGTCACGGCCTTCTTATTCGCCTGCTGGAACTGCACGGTCTCCACCAATTCGCCCGGAAGCAGATCGGTCTCACCGGATTCGATCACCGTGATGCGGCGGGTCATCTGACGGACGATAACTTCCACGTGCTTGTCGTGGATGCCCACACCCTGCGAGCGGTACACGCCCTGGACCTCGTCCACCAGGTGCTTCTGCGCCTCGCGGGGACCACGGATACGCAGAACTTCCTTCGGATCCACGGCACCGGAGACCAACTGCTGGCCAACCTCGACGCGTTCGCCGTCTTCCACGAGCAGGCGAGCACGGCGCAGGATCGGGTAGGCGATGGCCTCGTCGTCCTTGCTGTCCGGCGTCACGATGATCTTCAAGGCCTTCTCGGTGTCCTCGATGGTCACGCGACCGGCGATCTCGGAGATCGGAGCCACGCCCTTCGGGGTTCGTGCCTCAAAGAGCTCCTGAATACGGGGCAGACCCTGGGTGATGTCTTCGGCGGAGGCAACACCACCGGTGTGGAAGGTACGCATGGTCAGCTGGGTACCCGGCTCACCGATCGACTGCGCAGCGATAATGCCCACGGCCTCACCAATGTCCACCAGGTTGCCCGAGGCCATCGAACGGCCGTAGCACTTGGCGCACACACCGACGGCGGACTCACAGGTCAGCACCGAACGGACGCGAACTTCCTGGACGCCAGCCTTGTACATCGTCTGGATGACGGAATCCGAAACGTCCTCGCCCGCGGGGACCAGAACGTTGCCGTCCTCGTCCTTCACATCGACCGCAAGGATACGGCCGTGGATCGAGTTCTCGACGTCCTCATGCAGCGAGATAGAGCCGGTATCCGGATCGACCTGCACCAACGGGAGCACCAGGCCACGACGGGTCTGGCAGTCGAGTTCGCGAACGATGACGTCCTGCGAAACGTCCACGAGACGACGGGTCAAGTAACCCGAGTTCGCGGTACGCAACGCGGTATCGGCAAGGCCCTTACGAGCACCGTGCGTCGCGATGAAGTACTCCAGAACCGACAGGCCCTCGCGGTACGAGGACTTGATCGGGCGGGGCATGATCTCGCCACGGGTGTTCGCCACCAGACCACGGATACCCGCAATCTGACGGACCTGCATCCAGTTACCACGGGCGCCCGAAGACACCATGCGGTTGATCGTGTTGAGGTCGGTGAGGTTGTCGCGCATCGCCTCGGCCACCTCGTCGGTCGCCTTCGTCCAGATGTCGATCAGCTCGGAACGACGCTCGTCGTCGTCGATCAGACCCATCTCGTACTGGCCCTGGATCTCGTCGGCCTGCTGCTCGTAGCCTGCCATGATCTGGGGCTTGCTCGGCGGCGTCGCGATGTCGGAGACGGCGACGGTCACGCCGGAGCGCGAAGCCCAGTAGAAACCGGTGTCCTTGAGGTTGTCCAGAGTGCGGGCAACCTCGACCATCGGGTAGTTCTCGGCGAGGTCGTTGACCAGCTGTCCGAGGCCCTTCTTGTCGGCGACGCCGCGGAACCACGGGTAATCGGCCGGAAGAGTCTCGTTGAACAGCACCTGTCCCACGGTGCACTCGACCAGGACGGGCTGTCCCTGCTCCCAACCCTCCGGTGCTTCCCATCCTTCGTACGGCACGAAGTCGTTGAGGATGATCTTCACTCGGGAGTTGAGGTGGATCTCGTGACGCTCCATGGCCATGATCGCCTCGGCGAGGGAGGAGTAGGCGTGGCCCTCTCCCTTTTCGCCGTCACGAACCGTGGTCAGGTGGTACAGACCGATGATCATATCCTGCGACGGAACCGCCACCGGACGGCCGTCGGAGGGCTTCAGGATGTTGTTCGAGGAGAGCATCAACACGCGAGCTTCCGCCTGCGCCTCGGGGCTCAGGGGAAGGTGCACGGCCATCTGGTCACCATCGAAGTCGGCGTTGAAGGCCGAGCACACGAGCGGGTGAAGCTGAATGGCCTTGCCCTCGACGAGCTGCGGCTCGAACGCCTGAATGCCCAGACGGTGCAGGGTTGGCGCACGGTTGAGCAACACGGGGTGCTCCGTGATGATCTCTTCCAAGACGTCCCAAACCTGCGGGCGGAAACGCTCGACCATACGCTTGGCCGACTTGATGTTCTGCGCGTGGTTCAGCTCCACGAGGCGCTTCATCACGAAGGGCTTGAACAGCTCCAAAGCCATCTGCTTGGGCAGACCACACTGGTGCATCTTGAGCTGGGGACCAACGACGATCACGGAACGGCCCGAGTAGTCGACGCGCTTACCGAGCAGGTTCTGACGGAAGCGTCCCTGCTTGCCCTTGAGCATGTCGGAGAGCGACTTGAGCGGGCGGTTGCCCGGACCCGTCACGGGGCGACCGCGACGGCCGTTGTCGAACAGTGAGTCAACGGCCTCCTGGAGCATGCGCTTCTCGTTGTTCACGATGATCTCGGGGGCACCAAGATCCAACAGACGCTTCAGGCGGTTGTTGCGGTTGATCACACGGCGGTAGAGGTCGTTCAGGTCCGACGTCGCAAAGCGTCCACCATCGAGCTGCACCATCGGGCGCAACTCCGGCGGAATGACCGGGACGGCGTCCAGAACCATGCCGAGCGGCGAGTTATCCGTGGTCAGGAAGGCGTTGATGACCTTGAGGCGCTTGAGCGCACGAGTCTTGCGCTGTCCCTTGCCGTTCTGGATGACCTCGCGGAGGGCCTCAGCTTCGGCCTCCATATCGAAGTTCTCGAGACGACGCTTGATGGACTCGGCGCCCATCGACCCCTCGAAGTACATGCCGTACTTGTCGACCATCGAACGGTACAGAGCTTCATCGCCCTCGAGGTCGCTGACCTTGAGGTTCTTGAAGCGGTCAAAGACCTGGTCGAGGTGAGAAATCTCGGCGTCGACGCGCTTGCGAACCTGAGCCATCTGGCGCTCCGAGGAATCGCGCAGCTTGCGCTTCTCCGCGGCCTTGCCACCCTCGGCTTCGATGCGCGCGAGCTCTTCCTCGGTCTCCTTGGCAATCGCCGCAATATCGGCGTCGCGCTCGGATTCCAGGGACTTCTTGTCCTTATCGTGCGCGGCCTGAAGATTCGGCAGGTCGTCGTGACGGCCTTCCTCATCAACCCACGTAATCATGTACGCGGCGAAGTAAATGATCTTCTCGAGATCCTTCGGCGCGAGGTCCAGGAGGTAACCCAAGCGCGACGGAACGCCCTTGAAGTACCAAATGTGGGTGACCGGTGCGGCCAGCTCGATGTGGCCCATCCGCTCACGGCGCACCTTGGCGCGAGTCACCTCGACGCCGCAGCGTTCACAGATGATGCCCTTGAAGCGCACGCGCTTGTACTTACCGCAGTAGCATTCCCAGTCGCGGGTCGGACCGAAGATCCGCTCGTCGAACAGGCCTTCCTTCTCCGGCTTCAGGGTTCGGTAGTTAATGGTCTCCGGCTTCTTGACCTCACCGTACGACCAGTTTCGGATATCTTCCGCGGTGGCCAGGCCAATCCGCATCAAACCAAGTGAAGATTCGTTGGACATGGGGTCCTTTTCTCTCAAAAAACTCTAGAAGGATCTGGTGTGGATGAGGGGTGTTTAGACTTCCTCGACCGAGCTGGGCTCGTTGTGGGAGAGGTCAATACCCAATTCATCGGCAGCCCGGAATCCTTCGTCCTCCGAGTCGCGCATTTCGATCGCATTGCCTTCGGTCGAGAGGACCTCGACGTTCAGGCACAGAGACTGCATTTCCTTGATGAGCACCTTGAAGGACTCGGGGACACCCGGTTCGGGGATGTTGTCGCCCTTCACGATGGCCTCGTAGACCTTGACGCGTCCGTGGACGTCGTCGGACTTGATGGTCAGGATTTCCTGCAGCGTGTAGGCGGCGCCATACGCCTCGAGTGCCCACACCTCCATCTCGCCGAAACGCTGTCCGCCGAACTGTGCCTTACCGCCCAGCGGCTGCTGGGTAATCATCGAGTAAGGACCGGTCGAACGGGCGTGAATCTTGTCGTCCACCAAGTGGTGCAGCTTCAGGATGTACTGGTAGCCCACCGAAATCGGCTCGGGGAACGGCTCACCGGTACGTCCGTCGAACAACATCGCCTTGCCGGAGCGGTCGATCAGACGCTCGCCGTCCCGGTTCAGCGTCGTGTGGTCCAGGAGGTCGAAGATTTCGTTCTCCTCCGCACCGTCGAACACCGGAGTCGCGACCTTGGTGGGGCCGGATTCCTTCGGGAAGTTCGGCAGATTCTCGAGCCACTCGGGATTGCCCTCGATCTTCCAACCCTGCTTGGCCAACCAACCGGTATGGACCTCGAGCACCTGGCCGATGTTCATACGGCCCGGCACACCGAGCGGGTTCAGGATGACGTCCACCGGAGTTCCGTCGGCCATGAACGGCATGTCCTCGACCGGAAGGATCTTGGAGATGACGCCCTTGTTACCGTGACGGCCTGCGAGCTTGTCACCGTCGGTGATCTTGCGCTTGTGAGCCACGTAGACACGAACCAGCTGGTTGACTCCGGGAGGCATGTCCTCGTCGTCTTCGTCGCGGTCGAACACGCGGACGCCGATGACGGTTCCGGACTCGCCGTGGGGAACCTTCAAGGAGGTGTCACGAACCTCGCGGGACTTCTCACCGAAGATCGCGCGGAGCAAGCGCTCCTCAGGGGTCAGCTCGGTCTCACCCTTCGGCGTGACCTTACCCACCAGGATGTCGCCGGCCTCGACCTCGGCACCGATGTGGATGATGCCGCGCTCGTCCAGTGCGGACAGGACCTCTTCCGAGACGTTCGGGATATCCCGGGTGATCTCTTCGGCGCCCAGCTTGGTGTCGCGGGCATCGATCTCGTGCTCCTCGATGTGGATCGAAGTCAAGACGTCGTCCGAGACCATACGCTGCGAGAGGATGATCGCGTCCTCGTAGTTGAGGCCTTCCCAGGACATGTATGCGACCAAGAGGTTCTTACCGAGGGCAAGTTCGCCCTTGTCGGTCGAGGGGCCGTCGGCAATCAAGCCGCGGTATCCCACGCGGTCTCCCTCGGAAACCACAACACGGTGGTTGTAGCAGTTACCCGGGTTGGAGCGCTGGAACTTGGCGATCGGGTACGAGGTCGTGGTGCCGTCGTCGTTCGCAATGACGACGAGATCGGCGGAAACCTCGCGGACCACACCGGCCTTCTTGGCCAGCACGGAATCGCCCGAGTCCATCGCGGCGTAGCCTTCCATGCCCGTGCCGACGACCGGTGACTCGGATTCGAGCAGCGGCACCGCCTGACGCTGCATGTTGGCACCCATGAGCGCGCGGTTGGCGTCGTCGTGTTCGAGGTAAGGAATCAACGACGTCGCCACGGACACCATCTGGCGCGGGGAAACGTCCATGAACTCGACGTCGGCGGCCGGCTTGGCCTCGGCTTCACCGGAACCGTCTGCGGCGCGGCACAGGACGTACTCTTCGGCAAAGTGCTGGTCCTCGGTGAGAGGAGCATTTGCCTGCGCGATGATCTTGCCCTTTTCGTCATCCGCGGTCAGGTACATGACCTTCTCGGTGACCTTGCCGTCGACGACTTCGCGATACGGAGTCTCGATGAAACCGAAGGGGTTGATGCGCGCGAAGGTCGCGAGCGATCCGATCAGACCGATGTTCGGGCCTTCAGGGGACTCAATCGGGCACATGCGTCCGTAGTGGGACGGGTGCACGTCTCGGACCTCCATGCCGGCGCGGTCGCGGGAGAGGCCTCCCGGGCCGAGCGCAGACAGGCGACGCTTGTGGGTCAGCCCGGCGAGCGGGTTGTTCTGATCCATGAACTGCGAGAGCTGGGAGGTGCCGAAGAACTCCTTGATGGAGGCGACCACCGGGCGGATGTTGATCAGGGTCTGAGGCGTGATGGCCTCGACGTCCTGGGTAGTCATCCGCTCGCGCACGACGCGCTCCATACGGGAAAGGCCCGTACGGATCTGGTTCTCGATCAGCTCGCCTACCGCACGAATACGGCGGTTACCGAAGTGGTCGATGTCGTCGGTGCTGACGTAGATGTCGGTGTCGACGCCGTCGCGCTTGCCCTTGATGGTCTTGCCGCCGGCGTGAAGGGTCACGAGGTAGCGGATCATGGCGACAATGTCGTCCTGGGTCAGAACCGAGGAGTCGTTATCGGACAGCGCCTTGTCGAGGCCGAGCTTGCGGTTGATCTTGTAACGACCGACCTTGGCCAGGTCGTAGCGCTTCGGGGTGAAGTACATGTTGTCGAGCAGCGACTGAGCTGCATCGACCGTCGGGGGCTCACCGGGACGAAGCTTCTTGTAGATATCGATCAGGGCTTCGTCGCGGGTCTCGACGGTGTCCTTCTCGAGGGTCGCGCGAATCGAGTCGAATTCGCCGAACTCTTCCAAGATCTTGGAGTCGGTCCAGCCTAAGGCCTTCAGCAGGACGGTGACCGACTGCTTGCGCTTGCGGTCGAGGCGAACGCCAACCTGATCGCGCTTGTCGATCTCCAGCTCAAACCAAGCACCGCGGGAAGGGATGATGCGGGCCGAGTAGATGTCCTTGTCAGACGTACGGTCGGCGGCCTTCTCAAAGTAGGCACCCGGGGAACGCACGAGCTGCGAGACGACGACGCGCTCGGAACCGTTGATCACAAACGTGCCGGACTCGGTCATGAGCGGGAAATCGCCCATGAACACGGTCTGCTGCTTGATCTCGCCGGTTTCGTTGTTCATGAACTCGGCCTTGACGTATAGCGGCGCCGAGTAGGTGGCATCGCGATCCTTGCACTCCTCCATGGTGTACTTCGGATCAGCGAATTCGGGTTCCGAGAAGGACAGGGACATCGTGCCCTGGAAATCCTCGATCGGTGAGATCTCCTCGAAGATTTCGGTCAGGCCGGACACGCGCTCGACCGAGGCATCGCCGGTCTTTTCGGCTTCGACGACGCGCTGGCTCCAGCGGTCGTTTCCGACGAGGCGGTCAAAGCTGTCCGTCTGCAAGGCAAGCAGGTTAGGAACGCTCAGTGGTTCGTGAATCTTTGCAAAAGAGATGCGTGAGGCGGAACCGTCGTGCGGGTTTCCCTCCGCGAGAGCGGCGTCATAATTAGAGGTGCTCGAGGCGACCAAGATTGGATCCTTCCACAGACCTGTCGGTACACGAAGGCTTGCCCGGATCCACGTTCTCGCGCATTCCGGCTGGCGATCTGACGCGCACAAGGACCGCCCCTATGATGAGCGATCTTGGTGAGTCGGTGGTCGTGGTTGCCTGGAAGCGTGAGCTGGATCCATCAGTTGTACCCACCGCTATATGAAGGCACAAAAATTTAGGGAAAGCGCAAATTTTTACTCTACACTCGGAATTCTGATTTGTCCAGCGGTTATGCGAAACCCGCTCCCCCGCTGAATTAGCACTCGACGACGTTGACGGCGAGACCGCCCTGTGAGGTCTCCTTATATCGGTTGGACATGTCCACGCCCGTTTGCCGCATGGTCTCGATGACTTGGTCCAATGAGACCCGATGTTCGCCGTCACCACGCATCGCCATCTTGGCTGCGTTTACTGCCTTGGCCGCCGCCATCGCATTGCGCTCGATGCACGGAATTTGCACGAGCCCTCCCACGGGATCGCAGGTCAGGCCGAGGTTGTGTTCCATAGCGATTTCGGCGGCATTTTCCACTTGCTCCACGTTTCCGCCGAGCACCTGGCAGAGACCGGCCGCGGCCAACGACGAGGCGGAACCCACTTCGCCTTGGCAACCAACCTCCGCACCGGAAATCGACGCTCGCTTCTTATACAACGTACCCACGGCCGCGGCCGCCAAGAAGAAGTCGATGACCGCGCGTTCGCGCTTCTTTCGGCCGCCGTGGCGCACCTCAGGGACGTAGTTGACGGCATAGTGCAATACGGCCGGGATGATTCCCGCGGCGCCATTGGTCGGCGCGGTCACCACACGTCCGCCGAAGGCGTTCTCCTCGTTGACGGCCAAGGCGATCAGGTTCACCCAATCGATCGAGTATTGCGGATCCTTATTGGGGTCTTCACTCAACAACTCTCGATGCCATTTTTGGGCTCGACACCGAACTTTGAGGGCGCCGGGGAGGTATCCGATACGAGTCAACGACGAACCGATGCATTCGCGCATCACCTGATAAATGTGCAGAATTCCGGCCTCGACCTCTTCGCGGGTTCGGGCCGTCGTTTCATTCGCCATCTTCAGTTCGGCGATCGAGAGACGATGCGCATTCGCCAATTCCACGAGTTCTTCGGCGGAATCGTAGGGATACGGGACATCGGTCAGGCTGTCGCCACCGGCGGCCTCTTCACCCTCTTCGATGACGAATCCGCCGCCGACCGAAAAATAGGTTCGTTCGTCAATCAACAGGCCATCGGAATCTTTGGCTGTAAATCGGATGCCGTTGGTGTGGCGTTCCAAAATGGTCAGCGGACGCAACACCATCGCTGCCTCGCTGATCTCCACCTCGGGCCCCGTCTGAATGTCGGACCGGTTCGCGGTCGACGGGTCGACGTCAGGGGCGAAACCCGCCAGAACGAGCTTTCCGGTGGCCTGATTATCGGAGATCATCTGCTCGGATTCGGCGATATCGATGGTTTCCGGAATCCATCCGGCGAGCCCCTTGACGGTTGCGGACATGGTTCCGTGGCCCGCTCCCGTGGCTGCCAGAGATCCGTAGAGGTCCACTTGGAGACGAGCGACGTCGTCGAGACGCTGCGCACCAATCAACTCGCTGATAAAGCGGTTTGCGGCACGCATCGGGCCCACGGTGTGTGAGCTCGAGGGGCCCACGCCGATGCTGAATAGATCGAAGACGCTGATATCAGTGGTGCTCTTCATGGCCTTCCACACCTCCGTCAATAGTTGGGGTTCCGGCAGGCCGGATTCGAGTGGTTATTTCGAGCGACGATAAAACGGCAATTCGACGACCTCGAAGTCGTTGGTTTTACCGCGAATATCGACCGCGATGGTCTTGCCGACGTCGGACTGCTCGCGTTCCACGTGTGCCATGGCGATCGGATATCCCAACGTCGGAGAAGGAATTCCCGAGGTGACGACGCCCACTTCCCGGCGGTCCTCGCCGTCACCGGTCACGAGCTTAGCTTCGGCACGGGCCGGTCGCTTTGACAAGCCTCGCAGGCCCACGAGAACTCGCTGGCGTGGTTCGTGAGCGCGTTCCTGGGCCCTTTCGAGGGCTTCGCGGCCCACGAAGTCCGCGCCGTTTTTCAGGGCAATGTCGACCATCTTACCTAGCCCGGAAGTATATGGTGAAACGTTCGGGCCGAGCTCATGACCGTAAAGCGGCATCCCCGCTTCGAGGCGCAACGAATCGCGTGCCGCCAGTCCTGCCGGGACGACGCCGTGCTCCCGGCCCGCTTCCAGGAGCGCGTTCCACAAGGCCCCGGCCGACTCATTGGGAACGTAAAGTTCGAAGCCGTCCTCACCGGTGTAACCGGTGCGGGCGAGCAGCACCTCGATTCCGGCAATCGTCGCAGGGGCGGCGGCATAGTACTTCAGGTCGGCGAGATCTTCGCTGCCATCCGCAAGTCGCACGTTATCCATCACGCTCGCCAATACTTCGGCAGAGACCGGGCCCTGCAGAGCGATCAACGAGGTCGCGCTCGTCTCCTCGTGGATGGACGCATCGAAGTCGGCGCCGCGAACCGTAAACTCCCGAAGGACGGCGTCGGCGTTCGCTGCGTTCGGCACGACGAGGTATTCCTCCTCGCCCACTCGGTACGTGATGAGGTCGTCCACGAGGCCGCCTTCGGCATTCGCCATGACCGAGTATTTGGCGCGCCCTACCGCGAGCTTCGAGAAGGACGAGACCAGGGCGTAGTCCAGAAGGGCAGAAGCTTCCGGGCCCGTGATCCTGATTTCACCCATGTGGGACAGGTCGAAGAGACCCGCCGCCTCGCGCACGGCGCGGTGCTCTGCGACGTCGTTGTCGTATTTCAACGGCATTTCCCAGCCGCCAAAGTCGGTAAAGCTCGCTCCCAGCTCCTCATGGACTCCGTGGAGCATCGTGGTGCGCGGACCTTCGGTATTGGGGATGAAGTCGGTATTTTGAGCAGTCATCTTCGTGTCTCCCTGATCGAACGATTCGATTATGCGTCTTCGGCGGCCAGCGGGCCCTCGAGGTCAAAAGCCTCCATGGGAGGGCATTCACAGACGAAGTGTCGGTCCCCCGCGGTGCCGTCGATGCGGCCCACCGGAACCCAATATTTGGAATGACGCAAACGCGGCACCGGATAAGCGGCAAGGCTCCGAGAGTAGGGGCGATCCCATTCGTCGGCGGTCAGGACCTCGGCCGTGTGCGGCGCCAACCGCAGCACCGATTGTTCGGCGTCGACCCGGCCCTCGGCCACCTCGATCATTTCCGCACGGATATGAATCATTGCCTCGATAAAACGCTCGAGTTCCTCCAAAGATTCCGACTCCGTGGGCTCAACCATGAGGGTTCCCGCTACGGGAAAGGCCAGGGTCGGGGCGTGGAAGCCGTAGTCGATCAGGCGCTTGCAGACATCCTCCGCGGTGATTCCCGAGGCTTGGGAGAGATCCCGCACATCGATAATGCACTCGTGAGCCACCAATCCCGACGGCCCGGTGTACAGAACCGGGAAGTAGTCGTTGAGCCTCTTCGCGAGATAGTTCGCGTTGAGGATCGCGACTTCCGACGAGGCGCGGAGGCCTTCCGCTCCCGTCATCGCGATGTACATCCACGAAATGGGCAACACGCCGGCGGATCCAAAGAAGGCCTGAGAAACCGCCTCGACGCGGCGTGAGTCCGCGCCCGAATCGGCATCGATCTCCGCCGCATCTCCGGGGAGATACGGTGCCAGCTGCGACGCTACGGCCACGGGACCAACGCCGGGGCCCCCGCCACCGTGCGGAATGCAGAACGTCTTGTGCAAGTTCAGGTGCGAAACGTCGCCCCCAAATTCGCCAGGTGCGGCCAATCCCATCAAGGCATTCAGGTTGGCGCCGTCGACGTAGACCTGTCCCCCCGCCTCGTGGACCAGGCGGCACACCTCGGTCACCGTCTCCTCGTACACGCCGTGCGTCGAAGGGTACGTGATCATGATGGCCGCAAGTTGCGCACCATATTTTTCAATTTTCGCCGTCAGGTCCTCGATGTTGATGGAACCGTCCTCCGCCGTAGCGACGGAGACGACGCGCAGTCCTGCCATGACGGCCGAGGCGGCGTTGGTTCCGTGCGCCGAAGCCGGAATGAGGACGACGTCGCGCTCCGATTCACCTCGGTCACGGTGGTAGTCACGGATCGCTTGCAGACCGGCGTACTCCCCCTGAGAGCCGGCATTCGGCTGAAGGGAAACGTCGGAATAACCGGTGACCGCGGTCAGCCACTCCTCCAGGTTCTGGATCAGTTCAAGCCAGCCTTCCGCTTGATCCCGCGGGGCGAGCGGATGGATCGAGGCGAATTCCGGCCACGAGATGGGCTCCATCTCGGCCGCGGAGTTCAGCTTCATGGTGCACGAACCGAGCGGAATCATCGTGCGATCGAGCGCGAGGTCCTTGTCGGACAGCTCCCGCAAATAACGCATCATCTGAGTTTCGCTTCGGTGTGCGTGGAACACCGGGTGACGGAGGTAGTCGTCCTGCCGCAGCACCTCCTCCGGGAGGTCGTACGCACCGGGGCTGTCTGAAGGCGCCGCGTCGAATGCGCTCAGAACGTCATCGAGTTGAGCAAACGTGTGCGGCTCGCCAATGCTGATGCCCACCCGGTCGTTATCGATCTTGCGGAGGTTGATGCCCTTGGCCAAGGCGGCGGCCATGACCTCATCGGCGCGGCCCTGGGTCACTGCCGTCACGGTATCGAAGAAGGTTTCGTGGGCGAGCTCGATGCCCGCGGCGTCGAGTCCGGCCGCAAGATATGCAGCCTTGTCATGGATCTCTTCGGCGATGCGACGAAGCCCCTCCGGACCGTGATAGACGGCGTACGCCCCTGCCACGATCGCCAACAAAGCCTGGGCCGTGCAGATGTTAGACGTGGCCTTTTCGCGCCGAATGTGTTGCTCGCGGGTCTGGAGCGACAGACGATAGGCGGGCCGTCCAGACGCGTCGGTGCTCACGCCCACCAAACGGCCGGGCAAGGACCTCTCGAAGCCGCGGCGAACGGCGATAAATGCCGCGTGAGGTCCGCCAAAGAAGAGGGGGATGCCGAAGCGTTGCGAGCTTCCGACGGCAATGTCCGCGCCTTGGGCGCCCGGAGAAGAGATCAGCGTCAGAGCCAACGGGTCGGTCGCGATCGTCACGAGGGCGTTGCGTTCGTGGGCTTGGGACGCGAGATCGGTGTTGTCGATGACTTGGCCTTCGGAGCCAATCTGGGCCGCGATCACCCCAAAAAGTTCCTCGTCAGGCAGACCCTCGGAGAGATCGACGATGCGGTGCTCGATACCGAGGGCGGTCAGACGACCCTCTACAATGCGGAGGGTCTGCGGTAGGAGCCGGGCGTCGACGGCGACCGCCCCGCCCTTGACCTTGCGATTGGCCCGGCGCATCATCACGACGGCTTCGGCGGCAGAGGTTGCCTCGTCCAACATTGACGCGTTGGCAATGTCCATGCCGGTCAGGTCCATGATGGCGTTTTGGAAATTGAGCAACGCTTCCAACCGGCCCTGCGAGATTTCCGGTTGATAGGGCGTGTATGAGGTATACCAACCCGGGCTCTCCAGGATGTTTCGCCGCAGAACGGCCGGCGTAATGGTCTCGGAGTATCCTTGACCGATCATTTGGACCTTGACCTGATTTCGGTGCGCGAGCCCGCGCAGTCGACGCGTTGCCTCGTCTTCGCTCAGCGGCTGGGAAAGCCCGGGAAGAGTCATGGGCTCGGAACGCCTGATCGAGGCGGGCACGGCCGCGTCGGACAACGAAGCCAAAGAGTCGTATCCCAGCTCGTTAAGCATGGAGGCGATGTCGGACGGGCGGGGCCCAAGGTGGCGGTCGATGAAGGACATGTGTACTCCGAGGTCGGCGAATGTGCCCTCCCCGCTCTGTGCCTTGACCTGAGAGTTTTCGACGCCGCGACGGTGCGACGTCTTGCCCCTTCGGCGGGACCGTGGGGTCCCTTTCCAGAGTTGCCTGACGTTTTCGGTTCATGGGCCTGAGAGTTTCCCGGGGAGGGTTTGCTCCTTCGGCGTCCGGTCGAGCCGAATCTCTCCCGAAAGCGCTTTCGCGGCAATTGACCTTAAGTTTGCCACACCACATCGGGACGTCCAACCACCAGCCCCGCTCCTCGGTCGGGTCACCGATAAGCGGGGCTGGTGGATGAATTTGGTGCACCTGCCGTGCACGGTCTGGCTCCTACATGATCCTTGCTCGACCGTGCCCGGAATGGTGCTTGGTTGATTCGACGACGGCGTTACCTCGAGGTGAGTTCGTGGCGGCGCCGAGTGCAGCGACAGGAATCCTGTTTTCCGGCCGCTACCCTCGGTACAGCTCCAGCGAGATAGCGCGTACAGAGAGATAATTCACCTGAGTTGGCAATAGGTGTACCAATGGCAGGTGGCGCCTCGGGGGTAGCCCTGAAGGTCGCCTTCGTGCCGGTTCGGGCCTAGGAATCGAGACCTACCCAGTCGATCGAGCCATTCCGGAGAAACTGCTCTTTCCAGATCGGAACCTCGGCCTTGATCGAGTCCGCGAGGTCCTCGCACGCACTAAAGGCTGCCCCTCGATGTGCCGCTGCCGCCATGACCGTCAACGCGGATTCGCCGATCTCCAAGGGGCCGATGCGGTGCACAGCCCAGAGACGTGCATCCGCGTGACGCGCCGATACCGTTTCCGCCGTGCGTCTCATGAACTCGCCCACGTCAGGGTGGGCCGTATACGTGAGGCCGCTGACGTCCCGGCCCCCGTCGTGATCGCGCACAATACCGTCGAAGACCACGAGGGCGCCCATGGCCCGGGTCATGGTCGCGGCACGCCCCTCCATCTGCAGGTGCTCCAGTGGCTCCTCGACAACGTCCGCGCGGATAACTCGCCCCGTTTCCTGCGCAACGCGCGATGGATCCCCGTTTGACTCATGAGTGGTCATGGCAATCCTCCAATTGGCTCAGGATATGCGGGTAAATGCCGTCCAGAACAGCGATCCCATCTTTGACTCCCCCACGAGAACCGGGCAACGTCACCACGAAAGTCCTCCCGACGACGCCAGCTACGCCTCGCGAAAGGACCGCCGTCGAAGTGGATCGTAAACCGCGTTCCCAGAGGGCGTGCATGATTCCGGGGATCTGCCGATCAAGGTATGGGGCGACGGCCTCTACCGTTCGATCATCACTGTTCAGACCCGTTCCACCGCTTGTCAGAATGAAAGTCGGGCGGTTTTCCGGATCCTCGATCACGCGGGCGAACGTCGCCTCGATCTGGGAGTCTTCGACGACCAGCGCATCAGGGGTCTCAAACCCAGCGCCTTGAAGCCATTCCACGGCAATCGGCCCGGACTGGTCTTCATAGATTCCCCGGGCAGCGCGGGTAGAGGCCACGATGACCAGTCCCGTCTTCTTGCGGGTATCGCTCATGAGGTGCGCTCCCGCTGCCAATCCCCGGATTTCCCTCCAGATTTCGCCACAACGTAGATCCCTTGCATTTCCGCGTGCTTATCCACGGCCTTAATCATGTCGTAGAGCGCGAGTAAGGCCGTATTCACAGCGGTCAATGCCTCCATCTCGACGCCGGTCACCCCCGAGGTCTTCACGGTGGCCTCGACCCGAATGCCCTCCTCCAACCGTTCGAAGTCCACCGTGATTTTGCCAAGCGGCAAGGGATGACACAGCGGGATGAGCTCGGACGTCTTCTTGGCACCCATGATTCCGGCGATACGCGCCACCGGCAACGCGTCGCCTTTCGGCAGGTCCGCCGCGTAGACGAGATCGATGACGTCCGGTCGAGTTTTCAGGGTTCCGGTTGCCGTGGCTTCGCGCTGCGTTACGCCTTTAGCGGTCACGTCAACCATATGGGCGGTTCCATCAGCCCGAACGTGGGTCAGCCCGGTAGGTTCTTCGGTCATAGTGTTGTCTCCATCAGTCAGTGGTGGTGCTCGGGGGGGCTAGCATCCGAGGTTGAGCAAGTGCGCTGTCACGACGTCGCCGTGGCTCAGTTGCGCGTTGGCCGGCACCTCAAGGAGACAGTCCGCCTCCGCCATCTGTGACAGAAGGTGCGAGCCGGCCCCACCGACGACGGCGACCCTGCGAGCTGATCCTTCATTCACAATTCGGCCCCGTCGAAACTGCGTCTTACCCTCGACCCCATGCACCGGAGTTTCGAGCACCGCCTGGACGGACTGCGGTTGCCGTGTCCCCCATACCGCCGCCGCGGCCGTGGCTATGACGACGCGGAAGGAAACGAGGGTGCTGACCGGGTTTCCCGGCAGACAAATCACCGGCACACCCTCACAGTCACCGTACCCCTGCGGCCCGCCCGGCTGCTGCGATACGTGACCGAACCACGACGTCGCGCTCGAACCGATGATCTGGCGGATGACCTCGAACGCGCCGTGGCTGATGCCTCCGGAGGTGATGATCACGTCAGGACGGTATTGCCGGACGGCCTCCCGGAGTCGAGACGCGCCATCCTCGGGCCGGTCGCTCGTATGGACCCGGCCCACGACGTCGAGCCCATATTCGACGCACAAAGCCGACAACATGGGTGCATTAGCGTCAAAGACTCCGGCTGCTCCGAGCGATTCCGCCGTCGAGTCCATTCCGAGAACTTCTTCGCCACCTGTGCAGATCAGCACCCGCGGTTGTGCACGGACCACAACTTCCTGGCATCCCATCCCCGCGAGGATTCCGAGTCTATGGGGCGTCACAGCTTGCCCACGCCCTAGAACCCTTTCACCTCGCATGATGTCGGAACCTGACGTCCGAATGAATTGCCCAGACGGTGCCTTGGGAACGGAAACTCGACGGCCAGCCTCCACGAATTCCGGCGGTTCGCAGCGTTCGACGGGAACCACCGCGCCAACCCCATCGGGAAGCTTCGCCCCCGTCATGATCGGGCAGACGGTTCCTTGCTCCAGGCCGTTCGGGTAGACCTTCTCCGGATCGGACCCTGCGGCCACCACGGGCCCCACGAGAAATACCCGGTCCTCCCGCTCGACATCGGAGGCAGCCAGGGCAAAGCCATCCATCTGGGAGTTATCGAAGCGCGGAGAGTCCAACGGTGCCAACACGTCTTCGGCGAGAACTCGACCGAGAGCGTCCGGACCCACCGGAATGGTTTCGCTGCGGGGCCGAGCACCGAAGGAGCGAAGGTGTTGGATCACCCGGTCGAGGTGTTCCCGAGGCGACCTGGCCTCGGTGGCAGATTTGGAGGGACGTTCGGACATCAGACTCCCTAACGTTGACGGAGGCCGCCGAGCCAGCGGGCCAGCACTAGCAGCGCCACCACGACGATGTACAGGGCAAGCAGCATGATGCAACTTCCCAACGCGGCGTCGACGTCGTCGGAGGACAGGCCCAGCTCAATATTCAGCGGGATGGTACGGGTAACGCCGTCTATATTGCCGGCGAAGGTGATAGTTGCCCCAAATTCGCCGAGGGCTCGGGCAAAGCTCAGCAAGGAGGCGGTGATCAGGCCGGGGGCCGCAATGGGTAACAGCACCTTGCGCATGATCTCTCCGCGCCGGGCCCCCTCCGTCGCCGCGATTTCCTCAAATCGACGAGGAATCGAGGAGAGTGCGGTCACGGCAGTGGACACGAAAAAGGGAAGGGAAACAAATACCTGCGCGAGCACCACCGCCCACGGCGTGAAGGAAACGCTCAATCCGGTGGAGGCAAGAAATTGCCCGAGAAGCCCATTGCGCCCCCAGAAATACATGAGGGCAAGCCCAGAAACCACCGGTGAGAGCACTAATGGGGCGTACACGACAAAGGCGACGCCTCCACCCATCACCGGAATAAGCGTTGAACCACGTCCCCCACGCGATTCACTGCGATGTCGAGCCCATTGCGCCAAGAGCAACGAGAGCGGCAGCCCCACCAGGATGCACAGCACCGTGGCAGTGACCGCCGTCCCGAGGGAAAGCTTGAGGGCCGCGACCGCCGAGGGTGCCGACAAGAGCTCCTCGGCTCGATGCCAGGGAATCTTGATGACCAACCCCAACAGCGGCCCCACCACCACCAGTACAGCGATGGCGGCTGGGACAAACATCCACAGCGGAAACGCGTAATTGCGACTATTCGCCCGGCTCAAAACCGTACTTCTTCAGGATCTGCTGGGCATCGTTGGACGCTAACCACTGGTAGAAGTCCTTAACGTCCGAACGGTCCTGACCGGAGGTGGTCATGGCCGCCGGGTACTTATTATTCGAGATCCCTTGGAGATCGATTGCGGTGACGTCCTTGCCACCATTCTTCAAATTCAGTGCGTCCGTCGAATAGATGAAGCCCGCGTCCACTTCACCCTGGCTCACCTTGGTAGAAACGGCCGAGACATTGGCTTCCTGGCTCGCCTTATTCAGGTGCACTCCCGCGGCATCCGTGGCTGATTTCGCCAACGTGCCACACGGAACCTCGGGGGCGCATACCGCCACCGGTCGATCCGCGGCGTCCTGGATACTGGAGACGTGCCCCGGGTTGCCCGGAGCCGTCACCAGCTGAAGCGTGTTGCTGGCGATGACTTTGGGCTCGGGCGAATTATGGAAGGCATCCGTTTTCAGAGCCTTATTCATATTGGCCTGGTCTGCCGAGATGAAAAGGTCGGCGGAAGCTCCCTCACGCATTTGCTGCACGAGCTTTGACGAACCGGCGAAGTTCCACGAAATCTTGACGCCCGGGTGGTCTGCCTCGTACTTCTTAGCGAGGTCCTCCCCGGCCTTGTGCAAGGATGCCGCGGCGAACACGGTAATCGTCTTCTGCTGCTCGCCGTCTGAGGCGGACGCGCTTCCGCTGGAAGTGGCGTCGCTCGCCCCTGAGCTTCCGCATCCCGAGAGCGCCAAGACGCCGATCGCCATGGTAGAAGCACCCATCAGAGCCCATCGGGTTTTCCGGTTCGAGCCCCCTGTGGTCGAGGCATTCATAGAGCTGTACTGATGCATAGGTGCTCCTTCGCAGGTGTGGTGATGCATCGCGATCCCAAGGATCGGACCGAAATTTAAGTATAGGCACGAGGCAATGCCCTTCACTTTTGTGACGCGGCCCACTGCGATGGGTGGCGCATCATAAACGGTCTTTCTCTCGGCCTGGACACGGCGAGTAACGTAGATAGAAAGGCCAAGACCCCAACGAATTGGCCGTAAGGAGGATTCGTGGGACTACTCGAAGATCGCCACGGACGCATCGCACATGATCTGCGCCTTTCCCTCATCGATAAGTGCAATCTCCGGTGCACGTATTGCATGCCCGCCGAAGGGTTGGACTGGCTTAAGAAGAACGAGATGCTCACCGCGGATGAAGCCGTGCGCATCGCGGACATCGGAGTCCGCCTCTTGGGCATTAGAGAGGTTCGCTTCACCGGAGGTGAACCCTTGGTCCGACGCGACCTAGAGCACATTATTGGCTCGTTACATCAAGCTCACCCGAACTTGCCCATGTCGATCACGACCAACGGCATCGGCCTGGAAAAACGCATCGATGATCTCGTCGCGGCGGGCTTGCAACGCATCAATGTTTCCTTGGACACCATCTGCCCCGAAACTTTTGCGAAGATGACCCGGAGACAACGCCTCCCTCAGGTTCTTCGGGGCCTAGAAGGCGCCAAAGAGGCCGGCCTTCACCTGGTGAAGATCAACGCCGTACTCATGAACGGCATCAACGACGACCAGGCGGCCGAGTTGCTGGAATGGTGCCTCGATCAGGGGTTCCAACTCCGGTTTATCGAGCAGATGCCATTGGACGCCGACCACGGGTGGACCCGAGACGGCATGGTCACCGCGGAACGAATGCGGGAACTCCTTTCGGAGAAATTCACCTTGGCTCCGCACACCGAACCCCGTGGCTCGGCCCCGGCTCAACTGTGGGATGTGTTCCCGGGCGCTTCCGACCCGTCGTCCCATCCCCTCGGGCAAGTCGGTATCATCGCTTCTGTGACCGAGCCCTTCTGCCAGTCGTGTAGTCGCACTCGGATCACGGCCGACGGCAAGATTCGCAGTTGCCTCTTTTCTCACGAGGAAACTGACCTATTGACCGCGATCCGGTCCGACGCCTCCGACGAGGAGATCGCCGAAATATGGCAAGCAGCCATGTGGGTAAAACCCAAGGCGCACGGTCAAGACACAGTGGGGCTGGACACCCCCGAATTTGTGCAACCGGATCGAAGCATGAGTGCAATCGGAGGATAACGCTGTGTTGACCGTCCACTATTTTGCCGCTGCCAAGGCGGCCCGCGGCGTCGAGACCGAAGAGTTAGATATATCGGCCCTAGGCAACGGCTCTCCTACGACCTTGGCGGATGTTTTGGCACATCTTGGCTCCACGCACACGGAAGGTCGGGCCTCCGGAAAAACCTTGACGGAGGTCTTCGCACGGTGCACCTTCCTGGTCGACGGCACATCCTCCCGTCGGGAAGACGCCGTCCCGTCCACCGGCCGGCTGGACATCATGCCCCCCTTTGCCGGTGGATGACGGCTCCGTGATTCGCCGAGAATATTTTGCGCTCATACTGGCCGGCGGGCGGTCATCGCGCCTTCATCACACAGCTCCCGCACCCACTCCCGATAAGCCGCTACTCCGCGATTCTTCGGGTACTTTGCTGGAGCACAGTCTCCGCGAGCTGAGCCGATGGGCAGACGTACCCAGTGAACGATGCGTCATCGTGGGGCCTCAAGACCTGCCCGTGCCTGCGGGCACCACAGTCACCCGCGAGGACCCGCCCTTTTCGGGGCCGGCCGCCGCAATCCATGCGGGGCTGGTCGCTGTGGGACGTCTGCTGTCGCCGCAGGACGACGCAGAATCCCGTACCGAACCATGGGTTTATCTGACGGCGGCGGATATGCCCCAGTCGGGACCCGGATTCACCGCGTTACGCAAGGCAGTCGAATCTACGGAGGCGACCGTGGACGCCGCCGTCGGCATTGACGATCACCATTGGCAACCGCTTCTGAGCTTGGTTCGTTGGAGCGCCGCACTCCAAGCTTTCGGGCCCGATTCCGCTGGAGCGTCGATACGGTCACGGCTCTCCAAGCTGAATCTCGTGGAGGCGCCGATTCCTCACGCGGCTGGAGCCGACGTCGATACGTGGGAGGATGCCGTGACTTTGGGCTTTACTTCGGTCACCGGCGAGGAGGACTCATGAGGAAGTCCTGGGAGGGGGCCCGCCAGGATCTCTACGCCGCTGCATCGCGACTCGGTGGCCTCGCTGAGACCACGAATCTGGACGTGTCCGCGGCTCTAGGCCACACCCTCGCCGAACCCATCCATTCGCCCGTACCCATCCCACATTTCGATTCTTCCGCGATGGACGGATACGCGGTGTCGGGACCGCCCCCGTGGCGGCTTCTTTTCGCTCCCCACGAGGCCTCCGGTCGAGAAAACCTTCATCGTGGCCATCACTCGGTTGCCGCGGGAACGGCCTGTCCGGTGCTCACCGGTTCGCTCTTGCCGGAGGGCACCGAGGGGATTCTTCGGTCGGAGCACGCGCACGTAAACTCCGGATATGTTCGGCCTCAGCCCGGGCACGACATCGTCCCGGGGCGAGACATCCGACGAACAGGCGAAGAGTTGCCCCTCGGAAGTCTGCTCCTACCGGCCGGAACCTTCCTCAACCCGCGCCATATCGCCCATCTGGGGGCCTGCGGCGTCGATACGGCACCGGTGTTCCGCCCGACTCCGGTTGCTCTTGCCCTCACCGGGAACGAAGTCATTGAACGGGGAATACCACGTCCTGGCGAGGTCCGAGACGCATTCTCCGACTCGCTTCCGGCGCTCATCTCCGGGTGGGGCGGCGCCGTCAACCACTGCGACAGACTCCATGACGACTATCGCGCCGTGGAGCAATGGATCGATACGTCGTCGGAACGGTTACTCATCCTCACCGGTGGTTCCGGAGGGTCCGGCCAAGACTTTGCACGACAGGTGATTGAGCAGAATGCCACACGAATCCTGGCCTCGTCCGTGGATATGCGGCCAGGCCACCCCACCTTGCTGGCCGAGCTCCCGAATGACCGCCTCGTTCTGGCGCTTCCAGGAAATCCGTTGGCCGCGTATACCGCCCTCTATTCCTTCGCCCCGGTTGCGCTGGCAGGACTCATGGGCAGGGAAGAACCAGCCGTTCACGACGCTCGGGTAGCGATGACCGTGGGACCGCTGTCCATGTCCGGGGTCCGGCTGATCCCGAGTATCCTTCGAGGCCATATGATCGAGCCTTTGCCTCGAGTTCAATCCCATATGCTCTCAGGCTTGGCCGCAGCCGACGCCTTCGCTCTCATACCTCATGAGGGAGCCGACGAAGGCGCCGTCGTGGGAATGATCCACCTGCGATCACCCTTCTGAGGCCCGCGGATCCTTGATACTCGCAGGGTGCCTAACCGTTAAACGGGAGAAGGCCTCCCCACCGCAAGGTGGGAAGGCCTTCAACCAAAGAATTCCGGAAGGAATTACTTGAGGGTGACGGTGGCGCCGGCGCCCTCGAGCTGCTCCTTGGCCTTGTCGGCGTCTTCCTTGGAAGCACCTTCGAGGACAGCCTTCGGAGCGCTGTCGACGAGGTCCTTGGCTTCCTTGAGGCCGAGCGAGGTCAAGGCACGAACTTCCTTGATCACTGCGATCTTCTTGTCGCCAGCGGACTCGAGAACGACGTCGAATTCGCTCTGCTCTTCAGCAGCAGCACCGGCGTCGCCACCGGCGGCCGGGGCGGCAGCAACTGCGGCCGGAGCAGCAGCGGTGACGTCGAAGGTCTCCTCGAAGGCCTTGACGAAGTCGGACAGCTCGATCAGGGAGAGTTCCTTGAAAGCTTCAATGAGTTCTTCGGTGGTCAGCTTAGCCATGTGTTTGGCTCCTTCTCATGTCTTGTTGCGGTGGATTCCCGCAACGGATCTTGCGTTCTCCTGCTCCCCAGGCTGAGGCGCAGGGCCAACGGTGTCCCGTTGATGACGTCCGGGGACGTCTTAGGCAGCGGATTCTCCACCCTGCTCCTCGACCTTCGCGCGCAGGGCCTCTGCGGTGCGAACGGTCTTGGAGAGCGGTGCCTGGAACAGTGCAGCAGCCTTGGACAGCGTGCCCTTTGCGGCACCTGCAACCTTGGCCAGAAGCACCTCGCGAGATTCAAGATCCGCAAGCTTCTTGATGTCGTCCTCGTTGAGCGTCTTACCTTCGAAGTAACCGCTCTTGAGGACCAGCTGGGGGTTGTCCTTGGCGAAGTCACGCAGGCTCTTGGTCGCCTCGACCGGTTCCCCGGTGATGAAGGCGATGGCGGTGGGGCCGTTGAGGTCATCGAAGTTCAGGCCTTCGATGCCGGCTTCCCTGGCCGCAATGGCGGTCAGCGTGTTCTTCACCACGGCATATTCAGCGTTCTCACCGAGGGAACGGCGCAGCTCTTTGAGCTTTGCCACGGTGAGCCCACGATACTCAGTCAAAACAGCGGCATCCGAGTTGGAGAAAAGCTCCTTCAACTCCGATACAGCGGCTGCCTTTTCCGGTGTCGCCATGGTACTCCTTCCGGTCTGATTGCCGGACGCCCATGAGCCTACAAAAAATGCCCCGCGCAGATGGCGGGGCACAGCAACCCTCAACGCACATGAGAATGCACGGAGGTTAGTGTGTCACGTTCACCTGCGCTGGCCGTTCCTTGCGGGAACTCTTATGGCGGATAAACACACCCTGACGGGCATGAGAAACATACGACCGGCGGTCTTTGGTGTTACCAGTAAACCACATCGGTGCCCTGAGGACCACCCTGAACCCTGAGATGCGGTGTAGTTCACTCTCTGTGGTCTCGCCTAAGATGCCAGAACTCTGTTTCCGGTCTTCGCGTCGAACTCATGGACGCGGCCTGGCGGTACGGACAATTCAACCCATTCCCCTCGCATGGCCCTTGCCGCCTTCTCCGAAGAAGGCACGATCGCCCGCAGCCGTTGCTGCTGAGACTCAGATTCCACATCGAGCAGGGTTTCTTCGCCCAGGAAACTGGATCCGGTCACGCGGACTCGAGTCCTGATCCCGTCAGTCATCGACGTGCCGTGACTCGCAGAGGGGACCGAGCGGACCACACAGTGCTCGGGTCTAAAACCCAGAAGCTTTCCCGTTGGCGACTCCACGAAGTTCATGGGGTAACTCCCCAGGAACTCCCCAACGAATCGCGTCGCGGGTTGGTTCCACAGTTCCCAGGGAGTCCCGAGCTGCTCCACCATTCCGTCCCTCACAACGGCTACGGTGTCGCCCAAGGCGAAGGCTTCCTCCAAATGATGCGTCACATACATCATGGTGAGCCCTTGCTGACGCTGAACGGAACGAAGATCTTCTCGAATGACTCTCGCCAACGCGGGATCCAGGTGGGCCAGCGGCTCGTCAAAGAGATACAGGTTGACGTCTCGCACAAGGGCCCGGGCAATACCGACGCGTTGACGCTGCCCACCGGAGAGTTGGTGAATACGACGGGGCCCAAGCTCACCGATGCGCATCATCTCCAGCGCTTGGTGAGCCCGACGACGCCGAGACGCTATGTCCCCTGCATTCTGGGAGCGGCCGGCTGCGAGCTTGAGCGGAAAAAGCACATTTTCCAAGACCGTCAAGTGTGGATAGAGCGGGGTGTCCTGGAATGCCACGGAAATCTCGCCCAGGCGCACCGGGCGACCCTCGATGGTGACGTGTCCGGCATCGGGGCGCTCCAACCCGGCGGCCAGTCTCACAAGAGTGGTCTTCCCTCCACCGGATGGCCCGACGACGGATAGCATCTTGCCGGTCTCTAGCGTGAGGTCGACGCCGCGCAGTACCGGCTCGCCACCGAAATTCTTTTCGATGCCCCTGAATTCCAAGCCCATACGACCGACTCCTCACCGAGTACAACCCCTCTAGTCTACGTCGCCTACCTCTCCACGCCGGTTGGATATGACAAGGCCCCGATCATCACATCGATGATCGGGGCCTTCATGCTGTGCCGCAGGTGCTCAGGCAACCTCCGGCGCGGCGGGGAACGTCTTACTTCTCGGCAACCGAGGGGTCGACGGGAACGCCGGGGCCGAACGTGGTAGCCACGGTGACCTTCGAAATGTAGCGGCCCTTCGAGGAGGACGGCTTCAAACGAACGATCTCTTCGAGAGCCGCGCGGAAGTTCTCTTCCAACTGAGCGGCATCGAACGAGGCCTTACCGATGATGAAGTGAAGGTTGGCGTTGCGGTCGACACGGAAGTCGATCTTGCCGCCCTTGATGTCGCCAACGGCCTTGACGACGTCCATCGTGACCGTGCCGGTCTTCGGGTTCGGCATGAGGTTACGGGGGCCGAGGACCTTACCGAGGCGGCCGACCTTGCCCATCATGTCCGGGGTAGCCACGGCGGCGTCGAAGTCGACCCAACCGTCAGCAACCTTGGCAATGAGCTCGTCCGAACCGACAAAGTCAGCACCGGCTTCTTCTGCCGCTGCGGCCTTGTCACCCTGAGCGAAGACGACCACGCGGGCGGTCTTACCGGTGCCATTCGGCAGGTTCACGGTGCCGCGAACCATCTGATCCGCCTTACGGGGGTCAACCGAAAGGCGAAGGGCGACCTCAACGGTCGCGTCGGCCTTGGAGGAGTTGATCTCCTGAGCCTTGGCGATTGCTTCGCCGATGCCGTAGAGCTTGTCCTGCTCAATCTTGGCTGCGGCTTCCTTGTACGCTTTGCTGCGCTGTGCCATCTGCTATTTCTCCTTGTGCAGTTGTGGTCTCTCGGACCGCGCGGGCCCTGCCACCGGCCCCTTCGTGTGGGGCCTCCCGCGACGTACGCGGGCTTAATTTATGGTCTATTTCGAGAAATCCCTAGTAGGGAATTACTCGACGGTGATGCCCATCGAACGGGCGGTTCCGGCAACGATCTTCGACGCGGCGTCGAGATCATTGGCGTTGAGGTCCGGCATCTTGGTCTCGGCGATTTCGCGGACCTGATCCATCGAAATCTTGCCCACCTTGTTGGTGTGGGGAACACCGGAACCCTTTGCGACGCCGGCGGCCTTCTTGATGAGGTCGGCGGCCGGAGGGGTCTTGGTGATGAACGTGAAGGAACGGTCTTCGTAGACCGTGATTTCCACGGGGATCACGTTTCCGCGCATGGATTCCGTTGCAGCGTTGTATGCCTTGCAGAATTCCATGATGTTGACGCCGTGCTGACCGAGCGCGGGGCCGACCGGAGGTGCCGGGTTAGCGGCGCCTGCCTGGATCTGCAGCTTAATCAGGCCTGAGACCTTTTTCTTGGGAGCCAATGGAGGTCCTTTTCGTAAACGGGGCTGACCGTCGCACAGGAGCGTACGGCGGCGGTGGGTCACCGTGGCGCGGCGACCCGGCGTGGAGGCTCGCCAAAGCTTAACGAGCACACGCGATCACCATCTTAGACCTTGCCTTCGCTGATTCTCCACCTGAGGGGACGAATCTCACCCTTTAACGCGACGACGCGGCCCTCCCCACGTGGGAAGGAGCCGCGCCGACGGTTTCCAGATGGAATCTTAGATCTTGGTGACCTGATTGAAGCTCAAGGTCACGGGCGTCTCGCGTTCGAACAGGGAGACGAGGACCACGAGCTGCTGAGCCTCGGGCTTGATCTCGGAAATCGTCGCCGGAAGCGTCTCGAACGGACCTTCCTTGACGATGACGGATTCGCCAACCTCGAAGCCGACATTGAGCTGCGGCGCAACCGCCTCCGGGATGGGCTCGCCTGCTTCCTTGGCCGCCTCGGCCTGCTCGGCCTCGAAGACCGGTGCGAGCATGTCGACGACCTCATCGAGTCGCAACGGCACCGGGTTGTAGGCATCTTGGCCCACGAATCCGGTGACACCCGGGGTGTGGCGGACGACGCCCCACGACTCATCGGTCAGGTTCATGCGTACCAGCACGTAACCGGGGATGCGCACACGGCGCACGGTCTTCCGCTGACCGTTCTTAATCTCGACGACCTCTTCCATGGGGACCTGGATCTCGAAGAGATCGTCCTCCATGTTCATCGACTGAGCACGCGTGGTCAGGTTAGTTTTCACCCGATTTTCGTAGCCCGCGTAGGTATGGATGACGAACCAGTCGCCCTCCTGACGGCGCAACTTGGAACGGAATTCCTGCATCGGATCGACCTCGTCGGCTGCGTCTGCCGCATCCGCCGCGTCCTGAACCGTGTCATCGAAGTCATCGGAAGCGTCGTCAGAGGCCGCGGAATCTTCCTGCGCGGAGGAGACCAGGGCCGATTCCGTTTGTTCGAATCCGGACTGGCTGGACTGCTCCGCAGCCGCGGCCTGCTCAGCCTGCTCGGGCGAGGCCTCTTCAACCTGGTTTTCGGCGGAGTTCTCGAGTTCCTGCTCGGACACTGCGTTTCCTGCTTTCTTGGGGGTTCTCACGCCCGCGCAACCAAACACCTGGTCGCCAGACGAGATCGTCTGAATGGTCTGGACTTAGCCTTGGCCGCCGGCGGGCTTTTGCCCGAAGGTTCCGTCACCGAAGAGCCAGAATGTTCCCTGGCCGAAGAGGTAGTCCAGGCCAAAGATCAGCAACATCATGAAGGCCACGAACACCAGGACGATGACGACGTAGTTTGCCAATTCGCGCCGAGTGGGGCTGACGACCTTTTTAAGTTCGGCAATGACCTGCTTGAAAAATAAAAGAATACGTCCGAAGAAGCCGCGCTTGCTCGTGCTGGCATCTTCCTCGGCGGCTCCCGTAGCGGCAGCTCTAGCCATTCGGTACCGCCCCTTTCTGACGTTATGGCTTGGACGTTGTGCAACGTTCTCGACTATATGCCACGAATGAGGTCTTCGTGAGGGGATGAATATGCAGGGCAGACAGGACTCGAACCTGCAACCTGCGGTTTTGGAGACCGCTGCGCTACCAATTGCGCCACTGCCCTTCGACGGAGACCGTCGTTCGCCGTTTCGCATCACCTCGTTGCCTTGCAGGCATGAGCGATCCGCGGTGGCGAGCACCGAACGTTCACTTTAGCGAGTTTGCCGAATCATCGCAATTTGCCGTGGATCACTCTGGAACATGAAGCCCCATGCGAAGCCTGAACGGTCGTCCACAGCCTGGTCACGAGCGTGTGTCGTTCCCGCCTTGGCACCTATGATGGGTATCACCGTCCCCGTCCTCAACGAAAGTGAACATCATGTCCACTCACGAGCGCATCTCCTCGCGCATCGCGGCCATCGCACCCTCTGCCACACTCGCCGTCGATTCCAAAGCGAAGGCGCTCAAGGCCGAAGGTCGCCCGGTGATCGGATTTGGGGCAGGCGAGCCGGACTTTCCGACCCCCGCCCCCATCGTGGACGCCGCGCGAGAAGCACTGAACGACCCCTCGAACTTCCGGTATACGCCCGCCACGGGCCTGCCGGAACTCAAGCGCGCCATTGCGGAGAAGACCCTGCGCGATTCTGGCTACTCGGTGGACCCCTCGCAGGTGATCGTGACCAATGGCGGTAAGCAGGCGGTCTATCAGGCGTTTGCGACCGTGATCGATGAAGGAGACGACGTCCTCCTTCCTGCGCCGTATTGGACCACCTACCCGGAAGCTATCCGGCTAGCCGGCGGGCGCCCGGTCGAAGTCTTCGCCGGCTCGGACCAGGAATACAAGGTTACCGTGGATCAGCTGGAGGAGGCATACACGCCTCACACCAAGGCACTGATTTTCGTCTCCCCTTCGAACCCGACGGGTGCGGTTTACACCCCGGAGGAGACCGCAGCCATTGGTGCGTGGGCCGCGGAGAAGGGCATCTTCGTCCTGACCGATGAAATTTATGAACACCTCACGTACGACGACGCCCCTTTCACCTCGATCGCTACCGCTGCGCCTGAGCTTGGAGAGAACGTCATCGTCCTCAACGGCGTGGCCAAAACCTACGCCATGACCGGCTGGAGGGTGGGCTGGATGATCGGCGCCCCCGACGTCATCAAGGCCGCATCCAACCTGCAGTCGCATCTCACCTCGAACGTCAACAACATCGCCCAGCGTGCCGCCTTGGCGGCACTCACTCTCCCCCAGGACGAACTAGACCGTATGCGAGAAGCCTTTGATCGGCGCCGTCGCACCATTGTCGACGGTTTGAACGCGATCGACGGCGTCACCTGCCCTACGCCGAAGGGCGCCTTCTACGCCTACGCTGACGTCACCGGTCTCCTTGGGGCCACCCTGGCAGGTCGCACGGTGACGACGTCCGCAGAACTGGCGGATCTCATTTTGGAGAAAGCTGAAGTTGCCGTAGTTCCCGGCGAGGCCTTCGGCCCGAGCGGGTACTTGCGGTTGTCATATGCCCTCTCGGACGACGACCTCCAGGAAGGATTGGGGCGCATCCAGCGCTTCCTCGCGACCGCGGAACGGTAGGCTCCCGCGCCGAAAATCCCACACAATCCCACATCATTTTCCAGGGGCATCCCGCATTTCATGACGCGGGATGCCCCTTGCCGATTCCACCGGTGTGGGGATCCACAAGTTCGCAACAATTCGCTACACTGGAATTAGCATTCTGGCTGGATCAATGCAAGGAGACCCCATGAAAATCGGACTTCTCACCAGCGGTGGCGACTGCCCCGGTTTGAACGCCGTGATTCGCGGCGCTGTTCTCAACGGTGTCAAAACATACGACGACGAATTCGTGGGGTTCCGCGACGGGTGGCGGGGCCTCCTGGAAGCCGACATCATGGACCTTCCCCGCGCCGAAGTCCGCGGCCTGGCCCGGACCGGCGGCACGATTCTCGGCACGTCTCGCACCAACCCCTTCGAGGGCCCCTTGGGCGGTCCGGAGAACATCTCCCGTGTCCTCGCCGAACACTCCATCGACGCGGTCGTGGCCATCGGCGGTGAAGGCACCCTCGCCGGCGCCAAACGCCTCTCCGATGCTGGCTTGCCCGTCGTGGGCGTTCCCAAAACCATCGACAATGACCTCAACGCCACCGATTTCACCTTCGGTTTCGACACCGCCGTGTCTATCGCAACCGACGCCATGGACCGGCTCCGCACCACCGGAGAGTCACATCACCGATGCATGGTTGCCGAGGTCATGGGTCGCCATGTTGGGTGGATCGCCTTGCATTCCGGGATGTCAGCCGGTGCCCACGCGGTACTGATTCCCGAACAAAAAGTTCCCATGACGCAGGTGGCCGACTGGGTTCGTGAGGTCCACGAACGCGGACGCTCACCGCTCGTCGTCGTCGCCGAAGGGTTCATTCCCGAAGGCATGGATGACGTTCTGCACGAGAAAGGACTCGAGCAAGACGGCCGCCCCCGTCTTGGCGGCATCGGCGAATACGTGACCCGGGAGATCGAGAAAATGACGGGCATCGAGACCCGCAATACAACTCTCGGTCACATCCAGCGCGGTGGCGCGCCGACGGGCTTCGACCGCGTCCTCGCGACTCGACTCGGCATGGCCGTGGTGGATCTCATTCACGACGGCGAGTGGGGCAAGATGGTCGCCCTTCACGGAACGGACATCGACCGCGTCGACTTTGCCGAAGCGCTCAAGGGCCTGAAATCTGTGCCCCAGCACCGCTGGGACGAGGCCAAGATCCTCTTCGGACGGTAATCCAGGCGACGGCACGTCCATTCGAGTCTCACGACGACGGGGCGCCGCTTCCAGCTAAGGAAGCGGCGCCCCGTCGTCGTGAGTCAGTGGACGCGTCGGATCATTTCAAGAAATCCCCGCGAGTTCGACGCCCGACGGCTTGTCCGGCGTCCGGACTGACCACAACAGTCTGGGCCGCCGCGTATTCCACGGTGACGGACCCTTCCGTCTCAGCCCCTGCTTCCACATGCGAGGTTGAATCTCGGATGATCAGAGATTCCTCCGGGTCCACCCCGCGCTTAATGACGGCGAGCGCAATGGGACCGGCTTCGTGATGGAGCGCGACGCTCGTGATCCGTCCCGCGGGACGTTTTCCGCCGGGTGCGAAGACCTCGGCCCCCACCTCGGGGAGGGTGTGTTCTGACCCATCTACATCAAGGAACACCAGGCGGCGCGGCGGATGGCCCAGGTTGTGAACTCGAGCGATGGTTTCCTGCCCCTTGTAACACCCCTTGCTGAGGTGAACGGCCGTTCGCATCAGGTCGAGTTCGTGCGGGATCGATTTTTCGTCCACTTCCGTCGCGTAGCGAGGCCTCCAGGCGGCAATGCGCAATGCTTCCAACGCCCAGCTCCCGCACCACTCGACGGTCAATTCACCGAGTAGGGTCCGGGGAACCAGAGTTTCCCAGTACTCCCATTCCTCACCAGGATGAGCTTCAACGGCGGAGTACGACGTGCCGCCCGGCCCAATCGCCGGCCACGGATCCTGCCACTCCGCGACGTCGTCGGGCACCCCGGCCCGCCCCGCCAGCGAACGGGTGGAACCCACCACGGCATAATTCGCCGTCACGTCATTGACCTCGACCCGCAACATGAAGCGCATGGAATCGAGGAAGGTCGCGAGCGCCTCTTGCTGCCCGGACTCCACGATGAGCCAGATGGCCTCTGCGCCGACGATCACGTGTGGTTGAAATTCGATGCGTCCTTGAGCGGAGAGGAGCGTCAGTTCCGAACTGGTGCCCACGGGCAATCCGGAGATGACCTGCGAGGACAAGGTCGTCAACCAGCTCGCACGATCGTCACCGGTGACGCTGACTACCCCTCGGTGGGATAGGTCAACGGCGGCAGGGCTTCCATCGGCGGAACGCTCGAGACGACGTTGTTCCTTGATGGGATCGCCATAATGAGCGGCCACGCCCGCATCAGGCCCGGAGGCCTCGACCGCTCCATGCACCGAGAGGATCGGGGAGGTATAGGTCATGCGGCCTCGTCCACCTTCCGCAGACGCGCCGAGGCGTGCGACGAAAGCTGCTGCCCCTGTGCGGCCATGTCCCAGGCCCACATGAGTTCGCCGTTGACGAGCCCAAACATTCGCGACGCGGCGGTGTACTCCTTGGCGTTGGCTCCTCGCATCACGGCGTCGGTGGCCATTTGGATGCGAGGTCCTTCGATGACTCCCACGTAGAGTTCGCTGACTCCCCCGGGATGGTTGATGGTCGCGAGGATGTCGAAACCGTTATCCGAGTTGCGGAGCTTCTCAACCTCCGAAGCCGTAGTGATAACGGCCTCCTCAGAGCCGGGCAAGAGGCCTGGGCCGAGGTCCGAGTCCCCCAGCTTCCGGTCAAGCTGCCAGAATCCGGTTTCTACGGTAATCAGACGAGTGCGGTTGCCCTCCTCATCCAGGAGATAGGACTCCGCTCGATATTCGAGGTATGGCTGGCCGTTGTGCGTGAAATCGACGATCTGGCCGAATTGACGCTCCTCGGCTTCTGCGTATCCCAGTACGCCAACACCCTCCCAATGGCCCAAAAGCCACGCGAAGGGAACTAGTTCGGGGGTCAAATCTGACGGAATCTCAATAGGCATATGACCATCTTAAACGCCGATAGCCCGAGCATCTATGCTCGGGCTATCGAATCGAAGAGTAGGGGCTACTTCTGTCCCCGGAAGAGGCCGCTGATCACCAATGCGGCGCATCCGAGAATCGACAAGGAGGCAAGCCCCAAGAGGGTCAAAAAGAGGATTTCCAGTGCAATGATCATGAGCTCAAACTATCACGCGCTCGATGAAGATCGCGCCGGCATATCCAAGAATTCCGAGGAAAGCCACTGGTGTGACGCCGAGGGTCATGGCTCCTCGCCTCGGCCCGCCCGAAGGCCCCGCGAAGATCATCCGTGCTCCGACGATCCCAATGCAGATCGCGACGACGACACCGCTCCCCCACACGATCACCGGGGCATGGCTATGACGATGCACGAGGGACATCCCGACCCACCCGGCCGCGCTCACCGAGGTTAAGACGCCCACCGAGGCGGTAATGATCGATTCGAGCCGGGCGGCGGCACCCTCGCCACGCAACAATTCCATGAGGAAAGCCACCACGATGCCTACGGCCACGACCGCCGGCAAGAGGGTCAACAGCCGTCCCACAGGGGCGTAATACACGACGGCGCAACTCACCCACCCGCAGGCCGCAAAAAGTATGTTGTGGGCTGGAACCCACTTGGCTCCGCGAAGGTCCGTGAGCCCCGACGCCGCCGGCCAGCCCCAGGCAATGATCGCAACCATCAAGGCGGTCGCGACGATGGACCACTCTGGCGACATGACGGCGCCAGCGAGCGACGCGACGAGCGCCACGATGCTCGACACGGCCACCAGCCAGTATCTTTGCTTGCCCTCGGTGCCGACGGTGCGCAACGAGTACGTACCCGTCGACGTCTCGCTGTGCGCCATGATCCCTCCGAAATGTTCTGCGGCGTGCTGTCTACCCGTCCCTGCGCCTTTCGACGCGGTTCGTCATTTTCAGTCTATCCAGCTCGAACCGTCAAACAACGCAACACATTGGCGGGCTTGATGGGACCCATCACCTTATACTGACGGACAATGGCAACGGTGCCACAGCGATACCTCGGCCCGTGGGCCCGGTATCTCCGTTCATCGTCCCCTGGGGCGCCCCGCGCCGCCGGGCATAACCGCCCGATCCGGAAGGTACAGGTTCATGGCCACAATCCTGGTGCTCAGTGACACCACGACGCCGGGTTCCGAACCGGTGCCCTCCCTCGAGCTTTTGAACCACAAGGTTTCGGCTCGTCCGGTGAACCTGCCCGCCGCCGAGATCGAATCGACTGACGTAGACGTCATTTTCCTCGACGGCCGTGAAGGCCTCGTCACCGCGCGCAATACCGCCCAAATGCTTAAGGGCGCCGGGCTTGGCGTACCGGTGGTCATGGTGCTCACCGAAGGGGGCATGGCCGCGGTCTCCGACTCGTGGATGGTCGACGACGTCATGTTGACCACCGCGGGACCGGCCGAGGTAGAGGCCCGGATCCGGCTCGCGGGAGTTCGAACCGATGATGAGCAGAGCGATTCGGACGTGCTGAGGTGCGGCGACGTCGTCGTGGACGAGGCTTCATACTCGGCCAAAGCGGGAACCCACACGCTCAACCTCACCTACAAAGAATTTGAGCTCCTGAAGTTCATGGTTCTGAACGCCGGCCGGGTGTTCACCCGGGCTCAACTGCTCTCCGAGGTGTGGGGCTATGACTATTACGGCGGAACCAGAACTGTCGATGTACATATTCGGCGCCTCCGCGCCAAGCTCGGCCCGGATCACGATCAGCTGATCACCACGGTCCGCAACGTCGGATACAGCTTCACTGAGTTGCGCCATCCGGCCTCGGATGCTTGAGGTTTAATGCCTCTTCACGGTGACGGCGACTCGGAGGGACTTTCGCCCCAGACCTCCTCCATGAGCCACCTTCCGAGTGGGTAGAGTGGGATATGACGCGTCGGGGCCGACCCGACCAGTTTGGAATCGACTCGGAATGGGTAGGTACGCGGTGAATTCTGCGCTCAATGGACCATCTTCTCGATACTCCGTTCGCCTCGCGAGGCCGACTAGCGACCTCGCGGAGAAAATCGACGACCTGACGCACACCGTTCGGGCCCACGACGGCGCGAGCCCTTTCTCCGAGCAGACCCTCGTGGAACTTCGCCGGGCTGCTCAGAACTCTGAAGACGCCACTGACCCCGTGATCGTCGCGGCCTACGATGGTGAAAAGCTCGTGGGCGTTGCCATCGCCACCGCCCCGGAAGACCCCGATTCCACGGGCACGGTGGAAGGCACCGTTCTCCCCGAGTACCGAGCAGGCGGCGTCGGCCGCAACATCGCCGAGTTCCTCCTCGGCAATGAGGGATTGGGAGATGCTGCCGCCCAATACCGCGTGTGGGTTCATGGCTCAGGCGAATCCGCCGAGTCGAAGGACTATTCGGCTCCCCTGGCTGCCGCGCATCTCGCCCAAGTCTTCGGATACACCCCCGTACGGGAACTCTGGAAGATGCGCCTCGAATTGAACCCCAAGACTCGCGCCCACATTGCGACCAAGGCCGAGGAGCACAGCCCCCGCGGACCAGTTCGGGTTCGGTCCTTCGAAGATTCCGACGCCGAAGCGTGGGTTCGACTCAATGCGCGGGCCTTCGCGGATCACCCCGAGCAAGGCCAGTTGGGGGTTTCCGATCTCCGCGACCGTCAGAAAGAATCCTGGTTCCGTCCGGAAGGATTCTTCCTCGCCGAGTCTCTGCAGGATTCGACCGGAAGTCCCGCGCTGCTCGGCTACCACTGGACCAAGATTGAGGACCAGCCAGACGGCGAGCGCGAGGGCGAGGTCTACGCCGTAGGCGTGTCCCCGGACGCTCAAGGAACCGGGCTCGGCCGGGCCCTGACGTTGCGGGGGATGGACTACCTAGCCAAGATCGGCAACGACGGTGCAGAGAGCCCGCTCGAGGCCATCGTCTTGTACGTAGACGCGGACAACCAGGCCGCCGTCGCGCTGTACCGTTCCTTGGGATTCCGCCCGTGGGATGTCGACACGATGTACGCGCCCGGCACGTCCACGAATACTTCTGCAGCTGGTGCAGGTTCCGACGGCCGAGCGGCTGAAGACAACGGTCAACACAATCTGACGCATCCCGGAGGAGCCTCAACCATCTCTAAGATCGAAAGAGCCGAGACCCGGGGCGACCGCATCGAGGCTCCCGAACACTATTCCATCCCGTTGTTGCAGGGAGACTTCGGCCCTGAACGATTCGCCGATCGTGAATCTTCATGGATCGATTTCAATACCCGCGTGCTCGAACTCGCCGAGGATCCGTCGCTCTACCTGCTCGAGCGTTTGAGCTTCCTATCGATCGTGGCCTCCAACCTGGACGAGTTCTTCATGGTGCGCGTCGCGGGCCTCAAGCGTCGCATCGCGACCGGAATCGCCGTACCCACGCCGGCCGGCCTGACCCCAGACGAGCAAATGGAGCTCATCAGCGAGTCGGCTCACCGTTTGCAGCTGCGTCACGCCGAGGTCTTCCAGAAGCAGGTCCTGCCGGAACTTGAAAAGGCCAAGCTGCACATCGTCGGTTGGGATGACCTGGAACCGGCCGCTCGGGAACGCCTCAGCGCACAATTCCAGGAGCGCGTTTTCCCCATCCTGACGCCTCTGGCCGTGGACCCCGCACACCCGTTCCCGTATATCTCGGGGCTCTCTTTGAACCTCGCGGTGATCGTCCGTAACCCGCAGACTGGCAAGGAACTCTTTGCCCGCATCAAGGTTCCGGATCAGCTGGACCGCATGATTTCGGTCGACGGCTCACGCAACGCGAATTCGCCGTCACGAACCGCCCGGTTCATTCCGCTGGAAGCCATCATTGCCCAGCACCTCGACCAGCTCTTCCCAGGCATGGAGGTTGTGGAGCACCACGTCTTCCGTGTGACTCGGAATGAGGACCTTGAGGTCGAAGAAGACGACGCCGAAAACCTGCTGCAAGCTCTCGAAAAGGAGCTGTTGCGCCGGCGTTTTGGGCCGCCCGTCCGTCTGGAGGTCGAAGACTCCATCAATCCGGCGATCTTGGATCTCTTGGTCTCCGAATTGCGCGTGGAGGATTCCGAGGTGTACCGCTTGCCGGCCCCGCTGGATCTGCGGGGAATGTCAAGCGTCGCGAAGGTCAACCGGCCCGCGTTGCACTATCCGAAGCACATCGCTCACACGAGCCGCTATTTGAATGCGGCGGAAACGTCGAAGGCTGCGGACGTTTTCTCTGCAACTCGCGAGCACGACGTCTTGCTCCAGCACCCGTACGATTCCTTCGCCACGAGCGTCCAGGCCTTCCTCGAGCAGGCCGCGGCCGATCCGCAGGTCATGGCCATCAAGCAGACGCTGTACCGGACCTCCGGCGACTCGCCGATCGTGGACGCTCTCATCGAGGCGGCAGAGGCCGGAAAGCAGGTTCTCGCGGTCGTGGAGATCAAGGCCCGCTTCGATGAACAGGCCAACATTTCTTGGGCTCGCAAGCTGGAAGAGGCCGGCGTCCATGTGGTCTACGGAATCGTCGGGCTCAAGACGCACTGCAAACTCTGCTTGGTCGTGCGCAAGGAGCCGGATGGCCTTCGCCGTTATTGCCACATTGGTACCGGCAATTACCACCCCTCAACCGCCCGCTTCTACGAGGACCTCGGCTTGCTGACCTCGGATCCCCAGGTCACCGAGGATGTCTCTCGGTTGTTCAACCAGCTGTCGGGCTATGCCCCCAAGACGTCCTTCAAGTCTCTCCTCGTTGCTCCGCGCTCGTTGCGCTCCGGACTCATCGACCGAATCAACCGAGAGATCGCTCACAAGCACGCTGGGCTGAATGCCAAGATTCAGGTCAAGTGCAATTCGATGGTGGACGAAGCGATCATCGACTCTCTCTACCGCGCTTCCCAGGCCGGTGTGGAGGTGAACGTCGTCGTTCGTGGCATCTGCGCCCTACGCCCCGGGGTACCCGGTTTGTCAGACAACATCACGGTGCGCTCCGTGCTGGGCCGATTCCTGGAGCATTCCCGGGTCTTCACCTTCGAAAACGGCGGCAAGCCGGTGGCGTACATAGGTTCGGCGGATATGATGCACCGGAATCTGGATCGTCGCGTCGAAGCGCTCGTCCGGATCAAAGATCCTGTACATATCAAGTACCTCTTGGACATGATGGCTTTGTATTTGTCGGACAAGACCTCCACGTGGCACTTGGATTCCGAAGGCACCTGGACTCGTCACTCGCGCGACGAGAACGGGAAGCCGTTGCGGGATGTCCAGTCGTACCTCATGGAGTCTCGTTCGCCTCGAGGTACTTACCCCGGTCAGTAAACCCCTGTCGGGTCATTCCGACTCATCAGTTCGCTCCCCCACCAAAGGAACCATTCCGCCGATGTCAGATTCTTCCAAAGCCAAGCCCGCGGTGATTGCTGCCGGAGCCCTCTGTTGGCGCGAGGGCTCTCTGGGCCTTGAACTCTTGATCATTCATCGCCCCAAGTACGACGACTGGTCCTGGCCTAAAGGGAAACTGGATGACGGCGAGTCGATCCCCGAGACGGCCGTGCGTGAGGTCCGTGAGGAAGTCGGCCTGAAGATCACACTCGGTGTGCCGCTGACGACGACGAGCTATCGCGTTTCCTCTGGCCTCAAGAACGTGTACTACTGGGCCTCCGAGATCCCCCAGAGCAAGAAGCCGCAGGTCGACGACAAAGAGGTGGACCGACTCGAATGGGTTTCCCCCGAGAAGGCTCGCTCTTTGTTGACGAATTCTTCGGATCGTTATCCCCTGGACCGGCTCGTGGAACTATACGAGGCGGATGATCTGCGGACCCGTCAGCTCATGATAGTGCGCCATGCCAAAGCCAAGCCGCGTTCTTCGTGGTCCCGCGCGGAAGGGGATCGTCCCTTGGCCGCCACGGGGAAACGACAGGCGCACGCGGTGTGGCGTCTGCTGGATGCATGGAAGCCTTCTCGCATTATCTCGAGCCCCTGGATGCGGTGCATGCAAACCGTGGCCGGTTATGCAAAGGCCAACGGGCTGCCCATCAAGGAGAAGAACCGCCTGACCGAAGCGGAGCACAAGCGCAAACCCGCCAAGGCGGCAAAGCTCATGGAGTCGCTCTTCGACTCGAATCATTCTACGGTGGTCTGCACGCATCGTCCGGTACTGCCCACAATCCTCAAGGTCGTGGGACATCACCTCCCGAAAGAGCTGAAGGCAAAATTGCCAGCGGAAGATCCATATCTGGCTCCCGGTCAGATGCTCGTGTCGGACCTCAGCATCAAGCACCGTGATCGCGTCATTTCGGTGGAAAAGATTGAGCCCTTCGATGACTGATACCTCCACGATCCCCACACCCTATGAAGACCTTCTCAGGGACATCCTCGCCCACGGAAACCACCGATCCGACCGCACAGGCACCGGCACCACGTCCGTTTTCGGACGCCAGCTGAGGTATGACCTTTCGACGTCGTTTCCCCTTCTCACCACGAAGACGGTGAGGTTCAAGGCCATCGCGATGGAGCTCTTGTGGTTCCTTCGCGGCTCGACCAACGTGCGCTGGTTGCAAGAGCGCAACGTCCATATCTGGGACGAATGGGCGGACGAAAACGGAGATTTGGGGCCGGTCTATGGCGCACAATGGCGATCGTGGCCTGCACCGAACGGTGAATCCATCGACCAAATCGACAAGGTCATCCAGTCTTTGCGGGCGAATCCATATTCGCGTCGGCACGTCGTGAGCGCTTGGAATCCCGCAGAAGTGGATGAGATGGCGTTGCCTCCGTGTCACGCGCTCTTCCAGTTCTATGTGGAGCCGACCGACGACGGACCGGATCGACTCTCGTGTCAGCTGTATCAGCGTTCGGCCGACATGTTCCTTGGCGTGCCATTTAACATCGCCTCCTATGCGTTGCTGACAAGCCTCGTCGCGGAGCAAGTGGGGATGCTTCCGGCGGAGTTCGTCTGGACCGGCGGCGACTGCCACATCTACGACAACCATCGCGAGCAGGTGGAATTACAACTTTCCCGTGAGCCGCGTCCCTACCCCACCCTCAGCATCGAGCCCAGAGAGTCCATCGATCTCTACGAGTTCGAAGACCTCACCGTCTCTGGATACAACCCGCACCCCGTGATCAGGGCGCCTAAAGCCGTATGAATTCGAGCTTGTCCGAAGTAGCGCCTCAGGCACCACGACTCTCGACGATATGGGCCCAGGCGGCAGGAGGGATCATCGGGGCCGCGGGCACCATGCCCTGGTCAGTCCCCGCCGACCTCGCATTCTTCAAGAAGCACACCTCAGGTTGCCCTGTCATCATGGGTCGCCCCACGTGGGAATCCTTTCCCTCTCGCTTTCGGCCGTTACCGGGGCGCACCAACATCGTCGTGACGCGCGCTCTCCCCGCCCCCAGTGAGGGTGACGAAGTGTCAGAAAACGTCCCGGAAGCCGTCTTGCACGACGGCGCCCTCTGGTGTTCGAGCCTCGAGGCCGCAATAGGCCTCGCCACCACGTCGTGTCCGAAGGCTCCAGAGATCTGGATCATCGGGGGTGCCCAGGTCTACGCCCAAGCCCTGGCCCTCACAGAGGTCCCGGGCGTGGTCGACGGTCGGGTGACCCGAGCACTCGTGACGGAGCTTCAGGTCAGGGTGGACGGCGATCGAACCGCACCGCAGTTGGGGTCCGAGTGGCATCCTCGCCTCCTGGGTGATGGCATCGAAGAACGCGGGGCCGTGGCCGATACTTCCGGCTCCCACGTTTCGGCCGCCGTCGCCTACCGGTTCCTCGAATACACCCGCTGAGCACGCCCTGCACATTTCTCTATGACGCCCCACCTCGTCTGTGACCGGCCGATGCAGACGCGGAACTATGTAACTCGCTAAAGTGGTAACCATGACTTTTCGGCCCGGAGATACTGTAGGTTTTGTCGGCTGGCGTGGCATGGTGGGATCCGTCCTCATGCATCGCATGGAGGAAGAAGGCGATTTCGCCGGAATCACCCCCGTGTTTTTCTCGACATCAAACGCTGGTGGCGAGGCCCCGAGCTTCCGCGGTGTCGAAGAACCTGGCGTTCTGCACGATGCTTACGATCTCGATGCCCTGGCACGCCTACCCATCATCGTGACCACGCAGGGCGGCGACTACACCCAAAAGATCCATCCGGAATTACGCGCCCGTGGTTGGAATGGCCTCTGGATCGACGCCGCCTCGACCTTGCGCATGAAGGACGACGCGGTCATCGTCCTCGACCCCGTTAATCGCGATGTCATCGACCAAGGCCTCGAACGCGGCATCAAAGACTTCATCGGCGGCAACTGCACCGTCTCCTGTCTCCTCATGGGCCTCGGCGGACTCTTCCGCCAGGGCCTCGTCGAGTGGACCACCGCCATGACCTACCAGGCTGCTTCTGGCGGCGGTGCGCGGCATATGCGCGAAGTGCTCAAGGGTTTCCGCGATATCTCCGGTAGCGTTGCGGCTGAGCTTGAAGACCCGGCGTCGGCAATTCTCGAGATTGATCGGAAGGTCCTCGATTTCCAGCGTTCCGACCGGCTCGACGTCGCGGAATTCGGCGCTCCCCTCGCGGGCTCGCTCATCCCCTGGATCGACGCCGATCTGGGCAATGGCCAGTCGAAGGAAGAGTGGAAGGCCGACGCCGAAACCAACAAGATTTTGGGCCTCGACGGCGCAGATCGGGTCATCATGGACGGCTTGTGTGTCCGGATCGCCGCCATGCGCTCGCACTCACAGGCTCTGACACTCAAGTTGACGGAAGATATCCCCGTTGAGGAGATCGAGCGGATCATTGACCAAGACAACGAGTGGTCGAAGGTCGTGCCCAATACCAAGGAAGATACGGTGAGGGATCTGACACCGGTAGCGGCATCTGGAACGCTCACGATCCCGGTCGGACGGATCCGAAAGCTGGCGATGGGGCCGGAGTATATTTCGGCCTTTACCGTGGGCGACCAACTCCTGTGGGGCGCAGCCGAACCGGTTCGTCGCATGCTCAAAATCGCCACCGGGTCTACCGAGATCTGATCTTCATGACCGATCGCCCAGCGACTCCACTCGCCCCGCTTCGCCCCCGGACAATAGATTGGGACGATCCGGAGGCTACCCGAACCTTTTTTGCCCTCAGCACGACCAACCGCGTACCTCCGTATGCTCAGGTGCGCCGTCGGCTCGTCGAAGCGCGCCATACTGGGGAGCTCGAATCAGGCACGCGCATTCCCCCCGTCCGAAAGCTTGCGGCCGCATTGGGGCTAGCGATTAATACCGTTGCCAAGGCCTATAAGGAGCTCGAGGCGTCAGGCGTGATCGAAACCAAGGGCCGGGCTGGAAGCTATATTCGGCCGAAATCCCAGGTGGAGACGAGGGCGTTGCGCATGACCCGGAAGTATCTTGCGTCTTTAGCGGAGATCGGCATCTATGGGGAGGAAGCGGAGGCGATTCTCCGCCGGGTCCTCGATGAGGATTCCCTCTAGACTTTCGGTAATCGCTGCAGACCGGCCCGTTCCCGCGACGCCGGAATCACCAAGGATTTGCTTCGAAGTGGACGGTGGGGAGCACAGTTGTGGCTCCGCCGGAACTGAGCGTCGAGGAATTCCCGGTGTTGGATTCGGGCGAGCCGTTCGCGTGTGCGACGGGCGCGTTTGGCCGCTCGACGTTCTTGACGATCAGCGCGCCAATGCATGAACCGGTGCCATGCCTGGACGACCTTAGCTTTGGCCCACTGATTGAATCGATGCACGATAGGGTACTCGGTCGCGAGAATTCCTAGGCCCAGAAAAATGGCAAGCCAACCTGGGCCAGGAGTCACCAGCATGACGATGCCGGCTAAAACGATGCTCCCGCCCACCACAGAGACCACGATTTTGTGGAACAGCGCAAGAAGCGGGTGCCGACTCGTGAACCGCCGGAAACGATGCAACGCCTGATGAAGGCGGCCCTCTTGCTGGCCTTGCTCGATTTCTCTCTCGATGCCCACGCGGCGCTCCTTCTCTCCGAGGTGGGTTCCGATGAGGGAACTTCGGCTCCCCCACAAGCCAGGCGAGACCCGCCCGCCACACTCCTCAGTTTACCGACGCCGATCTACCGATCACGGGGAATGCGATGAACGCAACCTCGGTGGTCCGAGTTTGACAGTGAAACCTGGTCGTTTCCCGACAATCTGGGTCAGAGGGAGAATCCCATGATGACCGGTTCGGCTTCCAAGGTGACGCCGAATTCCTCGCGTACGCCATCGCGCACCGCACGGGCAATCGCGAGAACGTCGCCTGAGGTGCCTCCCCCACGGTTCGTCACGGCCAGCGTGTGTTTGGTCGAGAGGCTCACGCGTCCACCGGCGAGCTTCCGTGCCTCGCCCTCCAAGCCGAAGCCCTTGTCGAAGCCTGCGTGCTGAATCAACCACGCGGCCGAGAGCTTGATCTTGGACGGGTCCACCTCCCCGTGCGGATCCAGCACCGGGTAACGTGGGGCGTCCTCGGGAACCCGAGATTGCTCGCTCGTGGGAATGATGGGGTTCGTGAAGAACGACCCGGTACTGTACGTGTCCCGGTCGGAACGATCCAAGACCATTCCCTTCCCCGCGCGCAGTCCCAGAACCGTTTGACGGACGGTCTCGGCCTCGGCCCGTTCACCTACGTCAACACCCAATCGACGAGCCAGCTCGGCGTACCGGATGGGTTGGGATTGACGGTTGCGTTCAACCCGGAAGCGCACGGACAAGACGACGTATCTGGGTGAACCGCCGTGAATTTCCCTTTTCAACAGGGAGTCGCGGTACGCGAAGTCGAGGTCGTCGCCGCGAAATGTCGTGGTCTCGGCCGTCTTGCGATCGTAAACGAGAGCGGATTCAAAGTGCTGAGAGATTTCGGTGCCGTACGCTCCCACGTTTTGCACGGGGGTGGCTCCCGCCGTCCCTGGGATACCGGAGAGGGTTTCGAGCCCAGTCAGGCCCTGCTCGACGGTGTAGCGAACGACGTCGTCCCATATTTCTCCGGCGGCCGCAGTCAGGATCACGAATTCGCCGTGGTCCTCGAGCGACATCCCGCGAGAGGCAACATGAATAACAGTGCCGTCGAACCCTTTGTCGGAGACGACGAGATTCGATCCGCCGCCCAAGAGAAGCACGGGTTCGCCGCGTTCGTCGGCCGCACGCACGGCATCGACGATTTCTTCCTCGCTGCCTGCGTGCACATAGCGGCGGGCCGGGCCGCCGACGCCGATGGTCGTCAATTCGCTCAAAAGGGTCTCAGTCACGCAGGCCATTCTACCCGGGAGCAATACTCAGAATGCGTTGGGCGCCGCCGTGACGAGCGAAGGCCCTGCTCTAAGCGATAGACGTGCCTGACACCGGCCCCCAGCATGGGTCGCTCCGCGATAGGAATCGTGAGCGACCCATCGCAGGTCACAACCGCACGACGGCTTGAGCTTTAACCAACACCTTCTGCGTGGTGCCCTCAGCATCGGGGGCAGAAACGGCCAAGTCGACACGCACGGTCGATTCCTCCGCGTTTATGGCACCAATTTTTCCTTCGACCGTGATGACGTTTCCGCCGTGGTCTGGGCCTTGGGCGCCGTCTGCGTCAGGTACCGGAACGGGCTTCGTAAAGCGTGTTTGATAGTCGACGACGCGTCCGGGGTCTCCAACCCATTCCTCAACGAGTTGCACGGCCGCGCCCATGGTGAACATTCCGTGAGCGATGACGCCGGGCAGCCCAACGGCCGTCGCGAACCGCTCATTCCAGTGGATGGGATTGAAATCTCCGCTGGCGCCGGCATAGCGGACCAAATCTGCGCGAGTCACGGGGATCTCGCGACGACCGATCACCTGCCCTTTTTCCAAGGACTCAAGAGTGGGATGCTGCATGTCTACTCCTCACCCCTCACCAGGAGGGACGATACGGCGGTCGAAACCGGCTCGCCGCGTTGATCGACGATTTCCTCGCGAGTTGTTACCAAGGCTCCGGCTCCCATGGTCCGTACGGAATCGACGTGAACGGTCGTGGAGAGCTCATCACCGGCAACGATCGGCCGATGATGAGTGAAACGCTGGTCCGCGTGCACCACCCGGGTGAAATCGATACCTGCCGTCGGGTCCTGTATGAACTCCGCATCGGCCGCCTGGCTGACAATAATTGCGAAAGTCACCGGGGCCACCAGGTCCGAGTATCCGAGTGCTTGGGCGGCCTCTAGATCAAAATGCGCCGGAGACTGTGCCTTGACTGCATTCGCGAATTCTCGAATTTTCTCTCGGGACACCGAATAGACCGGAGCACCCGTATAGGTGCGTCCTTGCAGGTCTTCGGCTATGCCCTTCGTTTCAGACATGCTTCTCCTCGTGCCATCGTTGGACTCCCGTCAGCGTGCGAACGAGAGCCGCTATGCCTCGGTCAACTCTACCGGGACTCCGCCCACACCGAAGACCTCGCTTGTCACCAGTAGTGATTATGGTGCAGTTCACACCCGAGAGTGTCAGACTGGCCCCATGAACCGAAAATATCTGTCCTTCATCGCCCTAGCTATCAGCATTTTCTACGGCGTAGGCTTTGCGGCCTTTGAGGTTCCTCCACGGGGTTACGCAGTCATCGGAGGTGCCCTGGTAGCTCTGGCGTGGGTAGCCGTGGGAGTGTTCGGCAAGGACGACACATCACAGAGGGATCGACGTCGACGCTAGGCATCCCCGACGGCGGTGGAGGTGACGTCACCCACCGTCGAACGGAAGGAAAACCCTGGAACCGCGCTACGGCGAGTTGAGGGGCGCTACCGGACGTATGCCCAGTGGAATTCGCAGCTCTCCAGCGCACAAAAATACCCCCGCCTGACAGGTTCTACCTCGTCAAACAGGGGTTCTTGTAGCGGTGGACGGGCTCGATCCGTCGACCTCACGATTATGAGTCGTGCGCTCTAACCAGCTGAGCTACACCGCCAGACATGAAAGCGCCCGCGTGAAGCATGTGCTCCACGCAGGCCCTCACCATGAGAGCCCCGACCGGGAATCGATCCCGGGACCTCCATCTTACCAAGATGGCGCTCTACCACTGAGCTATCGGGGCAACGACATATAACTTTACCGTCGCCTCAAGGCTTACACAAATTGAGGAGCCAGTGTTTCTCGCCACACGATGTCACCTCTGCCTGGCCCTCACCTCGTCCACTCCGCGTCAGAAACAGATCAGGCGGAGAGGGACCTTCTTGGCCCTTCCCCGCCTGATCTCAGCACCACCCGAAACCGCGCAGTGCGGCACAGCTCAAGCCCCACAGAGGCCCCTAGCTCACCGCTATACCCGAAGGGGCAACGCGCTCGTGCAGGTCGTCGCTATTAGTCTCGGTATCCGCCCTTACGGAAGCCACCACGGCCGCCACCGCGGTCATCACGGTAACCTCCGCGATCGTTACGTCCACCGCCACGGCCACCACGGTATCCCCCGCGGTCATCACGACCACCGCGGTCATCCCGGCGACCGCGGAAACCGCCGCGCGGCGACCGCGGAAACCGCCGCGGTCGCCGCGGAATCCACCGCGGCCGCCGCCACGGTTGCCGCCACGAGAGTTACCACCGCGGTCCGGAGCAATGTCAATGCTGTTGCCGTTGATCTGGATATTGCGCAGATCGTTCAGGTTGATGTTCTCGGGGAGGTCCACCAAGGAGAACCCGCCGCGAATGTCGATGTTGCCCACCTGAGAGCCGTCGAGGCCGCCTTCGTTGGTCAAGGCACCCACGATGGAGCCCGGAGAGACACGCTGGTCGTGACCCACCTGAATCTTGTAGGTGGTCAGGCCTTCGTCGCTGCCGCGGCGTCCGCCACGTTCGTTCTTGCCGCCACGATCCTCACGATCGCGACCGCGCCCTGCACCCTTATTCGGAAGCTCTTCGACCAGGAACGGGCGACCGTTCTGAGCGATGAGTGCAATCGCAGCTGCGACGTCCTCGGCCGGGACATCATGCTCTTCCACGTACTTCTCGACGAGCTCCTTGAACACGGTAAGGTCCTCGGACTCAATGGTCGTCGTGATCTGTTCGGCGAAGCGTTCCAAACGGTTCGCATTGACGTCGTCTGCGGTCGGCATAGCCATCTGCTCGACCTTCTGGCGCGTGGCCTTCTCGATCTGGCGCAGCATGTGCTTTTCCCGCGGCGTCATGAACAGAATCGCCTCGCCTGCACGACCGGCACGGCCCGTACGACCAATGCGGTGCACGTAGGACTCGGTGTCGTGAGGAATATCGAAGTTCACGACGAGGCTGATGCGCTCAACGTCCAAACCGCGAGCGGCGACGTCGGTGGCGACGAGAATGTCCACTCGGCCGTCGCGCAAGGATTCCACCGTACGCTCACGCTGATTCTGGGGAATGTCGCCGTTGATGGCCGCGGCCTGGTAACCACGGGCCTTCAGCTTGTCCGCAAGCTCCTCGGTTTCCCTCTTGGTGCGGACGAAGGCGATCACGCCGTCGTAGTCCTCCACCTCAAGGACGCGAGTCATGGCATCCAGCTTGTGGGAATGCATGACCTGCATGTACCGCTGGCGAATATTCGAGGCGGTCGTCGTCTTGGATTCGACCTTCACCTCAACCGGATCGTTCAGGTACTGTTCAGCGAGCTTGCGGATCGTGCGAGGCATGGTCGCCGAGAAGAGGGCCACCTGCTTATCACCGGGAGTTTCGGCCAGAATCTGCTCGACGTCGTCGGCGAAGCCCATACGAAGCATTTCGTCAGCCTCGTCGAGCACGAGGTGCTGGAGGTGAGAAAGATCCAGGGATCCACGCTTGAGGTGGTCGATCACGCGGCCCGGGGTTCCGACGACGACCTGCGCGCCACGGCGCAAGCCAGCCAGCTGCGGGCCATAGGGCGATCCGCCGTAGACGGGCAAAACGGTGAAGTTCGGCATTTCACTCGCGTAGGAGGAGAAGGCCTCACCGACCTGCAGGGCGAGCTCACGAGTCGGAGCCAGCACGAGAACCTGCGTGTTCTTGCTGGGACCGTGAACATCAGAGAGTTCGGCCAAGTGGGACAGGGCCGGAACCGCGAATGCCGCGGTCTTGCCGGTACCGGTCTGAGCCAAGCCCACGACGTCGCGCCCTTCGAGCAGCAACGGGATGGTTTCGGCCTGAATCGGTGAAGGCTTTTCGTAGCCGACCTTCTCGAGCGACGCAAGAACGCGCGCATCGAGGCCGAGATCGGTGAATTTCAGGGAGTTGTCCTCGGACTCCGCTGCTGCGGTCGAGGTGTTTTCGGGCAGGGTCTGGTTGGTTTCAGTCACCAATGAGTCCTTATGTGTGTTGGGGTTCTCGCGCCGTTCTTTCTGAACGGCGGCCGGATTATCCCCTGTTGAATCTGCCCGCGAACACCCTCTGAATAATTCAGATCCGCGTGTTCCTCCTATGGGCGCACCTCATGATCCGAAGTAGTGGGTCATTGACGGCCGGCCGATCCAAAATGTCGGCTCAAACCGGTGGGTGAGGTGTGCGCTGCGGCGAGCTATTACACGTCATGCAACGGCCGGGTCCTTCGAAGTTCAGGACTGACTCGGCACAAAACGGGGAATCCCGGTAATGACTTCCACATTACCGCATGGTTCTCGGATTCACGCCACGGGGTGACGCATCGCTCACCGGAATTGGGATATGACCACCACACCGTCTTCCCGGAACACTTCCCGATATTCGAGCCCGAAGTGGTCCTTCGCGAAAGCGGTCGGATCCCGCGGAGGCGCACCGTTCCAGGTATTCCCCTCAAGGTTCAAGATCACGTAGTCGGGTGCGGGATCCCCCGGTGTACCCATCCACCGAACATCATGGTGAGGCACCAAATACGCCAGGCTGGTCAAATCGCTCGACACGCTCGCCCCTGAGGGGATTCGCTCCATGGCCCGAGATTCCGCCTGAACAACATGCCGGCTTGGGCCATCATCGCCTTGCAGCGTGGGTAACAACGACGACGTCGGCACCAGAACCAGGGCCATGACACCCGCCAAAACCGGTCCCCAGGACGTCATACGCTCGACGCCGCCGCGCCATCTCCCCGGCGCATCGGCCCGAGCACGCAACGCCGCGTCGAATATCGCCGCGATGAGAACGGGCATGATCACCAGGTTGTAATGCCACGTGGGCTCCCAATACCCCGGGTGATCCGAGAGAAATCGCCAGACCAGCGTCGGTAGAGCCACGAACCACACCGGCGACCTCAGGCACACCAAAGCTCCCGTGACGAGGAGTAAACCGAGGGTCTGCGCCTTCGCCCAGGGGTACAGCATGAGAGCGAAGGATTGCAGTGGGTCGGCGATGGCGTCGAGGACGTTCACGGAACCGCCGTAATCGAAGCGACCTTCGGGGTTGAGCGACGGCACGATGACGAAGACTGCCAAAGCACTCCAGAGAATCCCCCATCCGACGAGGAATAGTCCCCACGCTGAGTCGCCGCGGACCAGGCTCCTCACGAGCCGCCTCACGGGGAAAGTCTCGGACGACCTCCCGCGAGCGGCCCGATACATGACCACGAGACCGATCATCGCCGCCGTCACGCCCAGGTCTTCCTTGACGAAGGCCAACGGGATCGCCCACAGCACGGCGGCACGTAGTTTTCCGACCGCCAGCAGACACAAGGATGCGCTCAGGAGGGGCATTGCGAAGGCCACCTCATGGAATTGCACCCTGACGGACTCGATCACGCCAAAACTTAAACCAAAGGCCAGCGCCACGCCCATTCCTCGCAGGACTCCCAAGAAACGGACACCAAACCAGCCGAAGAGGCCGACGGAGATCGCAAGCAGTGCGTCCTGGACCAACATCACGGTCAATCCAGACGGCCAGACAGCGTATATCGGCCCCAGCAAAACTAGGATCGGGTGAAAATGGTCACCCAGAAGGTTAAACCCGTATCCCTTGATATTGACGATCGGTGCGCTTCCCGACCCGTATGCCTTGGCCAGTTGCGTAAAAATGGCCAAGTCCCAGGACGGCGTGATCATGCGCCGCCATTGAAGCACCGACACCGTGGAGTAGAGCACCATCGCCAGAATCCCGAATAGTACGGCTATGCCCGTGGCACGGCTTCGCACGACATCCCGAAGGCTTCGGAACGCACTGCTTCGCCACACCCCACTGACCGTGGCGTAGGCGCCATGGTCGCGAGAGTTCTGTGACGGTCTCGACGGCGTCAAAACTGGTGGGTTGTTGTGGTTCATCATGGTGTGGATCTACCGGAATTTCCTTGTCCCGACGTGGCTCGCTGCGGCGCTGTCGGGCCGTGAGAGCATGGCGGTATGTCAGCCGTGCATCTCTCTGAGCGTCGATTCGTACCGCACGTGGCCGTCGATCTCGGACACACCCTCGCGGTCCTTCAGCGTGGTCGCAACGATCCCACTCTACGGATCAGTTCTGCCCCGACGCAGACCCGGGTCGCTCTCACCGCACGCATTAGTGAGCATGAGGGAGAAGGAGTCGCCGCACTACTCGAGCAAACGGCCGATACGACTCCTCGCCACCGAGCACCCATCAGGGTGATCGCGTGGGGTCATCTCGCGGCGGAGGTGGAAGCCTTTATGAGCTCTGTGGGGCGACTTCTAGGCTTCGACGACGACTGGTCTGAGCTGTTGGATTCGCCGTCGTACTCCCAGCTACCGCATGCAGTGCGATACGCGCGTGAGACCCACCCGGGACTCAGGCTGAGCGCCACACGATGGGTCTTCAAGCAGGGTGTCTCGGCCATTTTTGAGCAACGGGTCACCGGCAGTGAAGCCATCGGCGCGTGGCAACGACTAACAAAGCACCACGGAACGCCTCCCCCCCCCCCGCCTCGGGCAGGTCTCCCCTTCCCCAGCGACCTCCGCGTATTTCCGACGCCGCGCACATGGCTCGATATTCCGAGCTGGCAGTGGCGACAAGCCGGCGTCGATGCGCATCGTCGCGACGCCGTGCGGGCCTTGCGTGCGGGCCTTGGCAGACGCTGCGCCGGCTCTCGCGCGGCTCGAGGCCACATCGCCCATTGGGGCCGTGGCACGGGCTCTGGCCAACCTTCCCGGAATCGGCCCCTGGACCGTCGCGGAGACCCTGCAAAGGTCACACGGGCTTCCCGACGCCATCAGCATCGGCGACTATCACCTCGCACACGCGGTCTGTTACTGCCTGGAAGGCCGCCGTGGCGACGACGCACGCATGCTTGAGCTGCTCGCGCCCTGGTCGGGCCATCGGCAACGGGTGGTGCGCCTCATTGGCGTTTCGGGAGTTAACGAACCCCGGCGAGGACCAAGGGTTGCCCCTCGGTCACTCGCCGGGTAGTGGTGTGACGCCCAGACGGCGTCACTTTAAGAAGTGTGAGCGTTAAGCCTGACCGGGATCGGTGGCGGATTCACCCTTTTCCGCGGCTTCCTTTTCGGCTTCAGCGATCTGCTTGCGGACGTCGTCCATATCCAAGCCCTTGACGGCCTCGATGACCTGCTCGAGCTGTCCGCCATTCAAAGCGCCAGGCTGAGCGAAAACCAAAGTCTGCTCGCGGAACGCCATGAGGGTCGGGATCGACGTGATGCCGGCCGCGGCGGCAAGTTGCTGCTGATCCTCGGTGTCCACCTTGCCGAAGACGACGTCGTCGTACTTTTCCGAGGCGGACTCAAACACCGGGGCAAACTGCTTGCACGGACCGCACCATTCGGCCCAGAAGTCGACCAGAACGATGTCGTTCTGACCAATGGTGTCGTTCAAGTTCTCTTGCGTAAGTTCAATAGTCGACATGGCCTCGAGACTACAGATCGCCCCTGGGGGCGCCCAAAGACTTTCACCAACAGCTCAGCGTCGCCATCGTCAAAGAACCGGCAGGTGAACGGGCCTTAAAAGCATGACGCCGCAAACTCCAGAGAGTTTGCGGCGTCATAGCGGCGGTGGCAGATGAGGGATTCGAACCCCCGTAGGCAGTGCCAGCTGATTTACAGTCAGCCCCCTTTGGCCGCTCGGGTAATCTGCCGAGCGTTCCGCGGGTCAGAGACCCTGACAGAACAACGCCCCCGGCAACGGGAGCGGATACAACAGTACCCAAAGATCTTCGAGATGCACAAACCGACGCCGCCTCCTGATGAGGTTTGTGACGAACCGCATAATTCCTGACGTAGGAACCTAGGCAGAGGCCCCCGCTTGTTGCTCGGCGAGGAGGCGCACCTCCAAGCGAGCCAGAAATTTGGTGAGCTGATCCTCCGTAATTTCACCGCGTTCCCGGGAGGCCTCCAGGTCTTCTCGAACCCCTTCGAAACGCTGCACCAGCGAGGGCTCGACGAGCCGCTCGCACGTTTCACTCCCTCCGACGGAGGAAGGCGCATACCTCGGAATCGCGGTGTGGACCGGGGCACGATAGAGGTAACCCAGCGAAGGGCGGTCCCCTACCGGAAATCGGCGCGGTGCGTTCGGTCGGCTACTTCGTGCTGGGGAAGTTTTCATGGTTCCTAGTCTTCAACCTCCAGCTGTGAAGAGGTGCAGAAATACGTGACGATTCCATAACGATTCGGCCGATTGTGTCCACATACCGACCCCATCCATCCGCTCCGCCGCGGAACTTGGGTCCAGCGTGCCTTAAGCTAGTGGGCAACATCAGTTCCATCTTTTCCCCTTCGACAGGAGCCCACATGGCCAGCGAATCCTCGTTCGACATCGTCAGCAAGGTCGATTCCCAGGAAGTTTCCAACGCTCTCAACCAGGCGGCCAAAGAAGTCTCTCAACGCTACGATTTCCGCGGCGTCGGCGCCTCCATCGAATTCTCCGGCGAGAAGATCATGATCAAGGCCAATTCCGAGGAGAGGGCCAAAGCCGTGCTGGATGTCTTCGAATCCAAGCTCGTCAAGCGTGGAATCTCCCTCAAATCTCTCGACGCCGGAGACCCGTACGCCTCGGGCAAGGAATATCGCATCGAGTCCTCCATCAAGGAAGGCATCGCGCAGGACCAGGCCAAGAAGATCTCCAAGATGATCCGCGACGAAGGCCCCAAGGGCGTCAAGGCCGTCATTCAAGGCGACGAACTTCGCGTGTCATCCAAGTCCCGCGACGACCTCCAAGCCGTCATGGCGATGCTCAAATCTTCCGACCTCGAGGTGGATCTTCAGTTTGTGAATTACCGCTAAACCTCGTCGAGACATAGAGCTCAACACCAAAGTCCCGCCCTCTCCTGACGGAGGGGCGGGACTTTTCGTGGACGAATCGGTATGGGCTTCGGAAGCCCGTTCGGGCCTCAGCGGCGGGGAGCGTTGCCCCCGTATCCCGCCATATTCTCCAAACGCGCGATGCGCTTTTCCATGGGTGGGTGGGTCGAGAAGAGGTTCTTTGCCTGCGCCGCACGGAAAGGATTCGCGATCATCATGTGGGCCGTGTTGACCGTCTTCTGATTCTCGGGATTCATGGGAGCTTGCTGGGTCCCCTGCTGCAACTTGCGCAGGGCCGAGGCGAGCGCCAGCGGGTCATCCGTGAGTTTCGCACCGTCTTCATCGGCGTCGTATTCGCGAGTTCTACTGACGGCGAGCTGGATGATGGTAGCTGCCAACGGCGCGAGCAATGCCATCAAGATGGCCGCAATCGGATTTCCGCCGCGTTCGTCGCGACCGCCAAAGGCGCCACCGAAGAACATCATGAATTGGGCAACCGACGTGATAACTCCCGCAATCGCGGCAGAAATGGACGACGTCAAGATGTCCCGGTTGTAGACGTGCATCAGTTCGTGCCCCAAGACACCCCGCAATTCCCGCTCATTCAAGAGCTGCAGAATGCCCTCCGTACAGCACACGGCCGCATGATTCGGGTTACGCCCCGTCGCAAAGGCGTTGGGCGACATTGTCGGTGCGATGAACAGCCGAGGCATGGGCTGGCCTGCCTTGGCCGAAAGCTCCTCGACGATGCGGTACATACCGGGAGCCTCTTCCCGACTCACGGCCCGGGCTTGCATTGAGGCGATCGCGATTTTGTCGCTGTTCCAGTAGCTCACCCCGGTGGCGATGAGGCCGCCAATAGCAAATACCCAAATAAAGATGCTGCTACGGCTGCCCGCCGACAGCACACCGCCGACGGCCAACAAAACGGCAAACATGCCACCCATGAGGAGGGCGGTCTTAATCCCGTTGAAGTGTGAGTGCATAAGCGGTGGATCTCCTTGCGTAGCCGCGGTTGCGGCGCACGTTTCTTGAGGACTGTCGGCCTGCCGACTAGACAAGATGCTTCAACTGTAAAGCACTGGCCATCACGAAACGATTGCGATTTCATCGGTGAAGGCTGTGTATGCCCTCGAAAATCCTTCTGACCTGGGTGAACACGGCTCACACGATATCCACAGGAACTTCTTATTGTGAACCACTCAGAATAACTATATAGTGGTGCACATGACATTGGTTCAGCCAGACACCTCTCAGGAGCTCATGGGCGAGTCCCTTGAGTCTCTGCATGCGCGGTGGTCGGGCGAGCTCCGGGCCCACGGGCGAAGGGTTACTCGGCAGCGTCTCGCAGTCCTCACCGCGGTGCATCAACATCAGCACTCACCCGCCGAGGACATCGTGACGTTCGTCCGCAAAGACCTCCCCAACATTACGGTTCAGTCCGTCTATGTGGTCCTGGCCGATCTCACGGAGATCGAGATGTTGCGCAAATTCCAGCCCCCGAACACGCCGGCGCTCTATGAGACCCGCACGACGGACAATCACCATCACGCACTCTGTATCGGATGCGGCCGGGTTGAAGACGTCGACTGCGCCTTGGGTGAGGCACCCTGCCTCACTCCGAGTGAATCTCACGGCATGACGATCATCGCCGCCGACGTCGTCTTCCGTGGGCTGTGCGCCGCCTGCCAACAGCAGGCCCATGCCGAGGACTCTGAGGAGTCCACCGAGCGGGCGAAAACCACCGCTCCACCCCAAGTGTCCGGACTCGCTCCCCATTGAGTCTGGCGTCAACACAGCACGAGCACACACAAAGTAGAAGGAGATCAACGATGACTGAGTTCGTTTCGAGCCAGAGCTCCACAGATCCCAAGAAGGCTTCGACCACAGAGTCGGGCGCGCGTCGGGAATCCGACGCTAACTCGCTCTCCGTCGGAACTGACGGTCCGCTCATGCTTCACGACGTCGCCCTGGTCGAGAAGCTGGCACGCTTCGACCGCGAGCGCGTCCCGGAGCGTAGCCCCCACGCCAAGGGTTCCGGAGCGTTCGGTGAGCTGGAAATCACCGAGGACGTCAGCAAGTACACCAAGGCCAAGTTCCTGCAAAAGGGTGTCAAGACCCCGATGCTGGCTCGTTTCTCCACCGTGGCCGGCGAGCTCGGCTCGCCCGATACCTGGCGTGACGTGCGTGGTTTCGCCCTGAAGTTCTACACCGAAGACGGCAACTTCGACATGGTGGGCAACAACACCCCCGTGTTCTTCGTCCGCGATCCCATGAAGTTCCCGGACTTCATCCACTCCCAGAAGCGCACCCCTGATTCCGGTCTGCGGAGCCCCAACATGCAGTGGGACTTCTGGAGCCTCTCCCCCGAGTCAGCTCACCAGGTCACCTACCTCATGGGCGATCGTGGCTTGCCCCGCAACTGGCGCCACATGAACGGTTACTCCTCCCACACCTACATGTGGGTCAACGAGTCCGGCGAGAAGTTCTGGATCAAGTACCACTTCTTGACGGAACAGGGCGTCGAGAACATGACCAACGAAGAGGCCGACCAGTTGGCCGGAACCGACGGCGACTACCACCGCCGGGATCTCTTCGACGCCATTGAGCGGGGAGATTACCCCTCATGGCGCATGGAAGTTCAGATCATGCCGTACGAGGATGCGAAGACTTACCGCTTCAATCCGTTCGACCTGACCAAGACGTGGTCTCAGAAGGACTACCCGCGCATCCCCGTGGGCCGGTTCACGCTCAACCACAATCCGACCAACCACTTCGCGGAAATCGAGCAGGCGGCCTTCAGCCCCTCGAATACCGTTCCCGGAACGGGCGTATCCCCGGACAAGATGTTGCTGGGCCGCGTGTTCTCGTACCCGGATGCTCAGCGCAACCGTATCGGCACGAACTTCAACCAGCTGCCGGTCAACTCCCCGATCACGTCCACGAACTCCTACGACAAGGAAGGCCAGATGCAGTTCCGTCACAGCGGAAATGCGCCGGTCTACTCGCCGAACTCGTACGGTCGTTCGTACCAGGACGAGCAGGGTCCGGTCGAAAACGGCTGGGAGACCGACGGCGAGCTCGTGCGCGCCGCCTACTCCTTGCACTCCGAGGACGACGACTTCGGTCAGGCACACACCTTGATCCGCGAGGTTTACGACGAAGGTGCCCGCGAGCGTCTCATCAAGACCGTCTCGGGCATGCTGGGCGCCTGCGAGGAGCCGGTGCTCTCGAACGCTATCCAGTACTGGAAGAACATCGACCAGGAAGTTGGCGAGCGCATCGAGAAGGCCGTCCAGGAGAATGCCGGAGACGACGTTCCCGGCGCCTAATCTCGGCACGCCGAACCCCGGCTGACGTCCCGATTCCCGGATCGATGTCAAGCCACGAAGGGCTCCCCACCGTTTTCGGTGGGGAGCCCTTCCTCGTTCTCGGGAGGTATTACTCGCGGCTCAGCTTCTCTTGGGCCTCGACGATCTGCAGGAGCTCTTCGACCTGGGCGATCGGAAGGCGTGCGCTCGGGCCTAAAGCGTTGATCATGACGTAGGCGGCACCGGCGTCGACCGCGAATCGCAATGCATCGACGGCCTTCACAGAACGAACTTCGAGCCGGGGGTCCAGCGCCGCAACTTCGGGGGCGGAGGTAAAGAGCAGGAAAGTATCCGGGTCACGACCGTCTTCTGGCTGCGCGTAAACCGGACGCATGTCTTGGTCGCCGTGGCGCATTCCCAGGAGGAGCACCGCCGCCGGCCCCATGAAGGACCCCACGAGCTGTTGCATGCTCCCATTGAGGAGTGCGTTTTTCGCGGCGTCGTTCCGCGGCGTTTGAATGGCCCATGCGGCCTGTGGACCCTCGATGCGGCACGAGAGGCCCGCGTTCGGTTCGACGATGATGTCGGTGAGGGAATCGTCGTTGACGAAGTTCTGCAAGACGGCGACCGCAGGTTCCCGGCTGAGGACGAGCTCGTCCGGGTTTCTGCCAGAATTCGCGATGACTTGACGCGCGGTCTCCTCGCTCAAGTACACGGCCAACGATCGTTGACCATCCTTGTTGAGGACGGCTTGAACACGGATTTGAGACTCCGGTCCGGCCTGTTCACCGTTCGGTCCCGGCACGAAGGTCGACCCCGAAATATCGAGCAGAACTTCGCCTCCCATGAGGGTGCGCACGACGTTGGCGATCGTCTGTTCGGTGGGCTTGCGCCCAAAATGCGATAGTGCCCGATAAACCTCCGGATTGACGATGTCGTTGTCGACCTCCGTCGTGCCGAACGATGTTTCCGGGGCTGACCGGGCGGCGTCTGCACCGGCGTCGGCGGCCGAAACCGCCGCCATGGAGCTGGTGGCGGCCGTCGGTTCCGTGTGCCCTTGGGTCTCGCTTCTAGCTTTCAACGCGCCTCGGATACCTTCGGTGCGCTCTCGCATCCAGGACGGCATGGTGAACCGCTGCCTCGGGAAGACCTCCCAATCCGCAACGAGGTCCTCACCGGTGAGCGGAGCTTCTTGGGCCCACAGTTCCGGCTCTTCGTCAAAGTTGAGGTCCGATCCGACCTGGTATGCCGGTTCGGGCCAGCCCTCGGCCTGAATGATGAGGCTTGCCGAAAGCCAAGCTCCGGAATCTCGCGTATAGGTGGAGCGACGCAATTCCTCGAGGACCGGGACCACGGAGGATTCTTGGGACACCACACCGGTCGCGCCGGTCAGTTCTCGCTCTCCTCGTATCTCGGTAATTCTCGCCAGGTAGGCGCCCGGCTGCTGAGGAGCGGGCTTGAAATCACCAATCAGTTGGTCCCAGCCGGGTTCCGTGGTGGTAGAGGACAAAAGCCAGTGGCCCAGGCGGTTGACCGCGCTGCCGCTGCGGCTCTGGCGCTCCGTCTCGGGCAATTCTTCCACGGGTGTTCTGTGGGGTGTGCTCGGCATAGGTGATCCTCCGCTGGTCGGTGGGCCTCATGGGCCATCGCTGTGGCATCGTGTTCGTTTCGAGCCTACACAGTGGACGCCGCGGTACCGGCGTTTACTTGCTAGCCTGGCATCATGACGAAAACTCTCCAGGATCTGATTGACGAAGCCCTTTTCATCTCCACCGAGTATCAGGCTCGCTTGGCCGAGCTGACCGGTGATTCCGATTGGTCCGTGGACTTCTCCGCCCCGTCTTTCACCCTGAAGTCTGACCCCTCCGTTTCGCTGAGCCCTTCGCTGTTGGGCACCGAATCGGAACAGCGTGGATCGTGGATCTGGTCCTGGCAGGAACTGGGACATTTCCCGGATGAGGTCGTGACGGCTGCCGTGCAGGCTCGTGAGGCCGGCGAGAGCCTCGGCGTGCAGGAACTCACAACGGATGAGCTCGTGCTCTCCGAGGGACTGGCCCGCCGTCTGACGTTGGCCGCCAAGGCTGCGACCGGCCTCTTTGCTCACTACCCGGCCACCGCCGGTGGCGGCGTCCGCGCCTGGCTCTTGGTGGACGGGCCTCAACTCGAACTTCCCGAGCCCACGGTCAACCGGATGGGCCGAGTGATGGCTCAGGCGTTGCAGACCGATACGGCCGTCCACCATCAGCGGGCCGTCGATTCGTACGCGCGCCTCCGCGGAGCCCACATTTCCTGGGACACTGAAGCCTGCGCCGTCATTACCGCGACCGACGGCGCCTTGCGCCTGTGGTTCGATGAGCACCGCATCTCGGGCATCGAACCGGCCGAACCCGTGGTGGACCAGCGTGAGCTCGCGCGAGCCGCCCAAGATGCGCAGAAGCACCGTGCGGCATTGCGTGAGGATGCCACCCGTGCTCTGGCCATCGCCCACCGTGAGGCCGAACAGCAGCGACGCGCCCGCGAAGAAGCCGAAGCACGGCGCGTCGCGGCGACCGAAGCCGCGCTGACGGAGCAGTCCGGTCAGCCGATTGAGCAGACCGAAGGCGTTGAACGGGCCCACGCCGACGGCGGCAACGCCCCGTTCGATCAGGAGCCACGCCACGACGCCGAGCCCGGCATCGTGTCGATGCATGTGGTGCCGGACGAGGCCGAAGAGTCGGGTCAGACCGAGATAACCCGCGAAGAGCACGTGCCCGCCGCGGATGTCCCGGCGCAGGCCCCCGCTGCCGACGCGACCGTTTCGGGACCGGACGAGGCCGTCACGGATCAGCACCCGATCGTCGAGGAGTACACGGCCCCGATCGAGTCCGAGGAGGAGACTCACGAGGATCGGCGTACAGCATTGGAGCGTCTCCGCGCGGAGCAGCAGGCCGAGGGAGAGCGTCCCGACACGTCCCGTCCCGGGCGCGACGAGCGTTCCACCGGGGCCACGGCCGCCGGCCAGCGCACCCCTCAGCGGGACGAAGCGCCTTACGCCGAGCCAGTGTCCGAGCAGGAAGAGGCCGCCGAACGCGAGGCCGCTCGTGCCGAGGACGGCTCCAAGAAGAAGGGCTTCTTCAGCCGCTTCTTCGGGCTGTAACTCCGACTCGGCGGCCGCCGGGGGCCGCCGGGGGCCGCCCCAAAAAACTGCGGGCCACGATCCTCACGGTGAGGATCGTGGCCCGCAGTTTTTGTCGTGAACCTGGCATCGCCGGCGGCACGGCCCGGCGAAAGTTTTAAGACTCCCGGTGCACCACAGCTTGGGCAAAGGAGGCGAGCGCCGACTTCACGGTCGAATTCGGAAGGGGCGCCAGGGTTTCCACGGCATCGTCCGCCCAGCGGTAGGCAATATCCCAGGCCATGCGCGTGACGCGATGGGCCGACAAGGCTTCCACGGCTTCCGTCAGCGCCTGGTCTGAGCTGAGGTCTCGATCCATCAGCTCGACAACGCGACGGGCTTCCTCGTCGCCGTCGCGTGCAGATTGCCGAACCAAGATGCTGGGCAGCGTCGGTACGCCTTCCCGAAGATCGGTTCCTGGCGTTTTCCCGGAAGCCTGGTGCGTGGCGGTGATGTCGATGACGTCGTCGGCGAGCTGGAAGGCCACACCGACGAGCTCGCCGTAGCGGACCATCGTCTGAATCGTCGCCTCTTCGGCCCCGGCCAAATGCGAACCGTACTCGCAGGCGGCGGAAATCAGCGAGCCCGTTTTGCCTTCGATCACCTTGATGTAATGCGCGAGCTGATCTTCATCGGCCGCTGCACCCGCGGTTTCGTAGAGCTGCCCCAGGACGAGACGCTCGAAGGTCTTGGCCTGGGTCATCAAGGCCCGCGAACCCAGCTCCGAAACCATTAGGGATGCCCGGGAAAAAATCAGGTCGCCGGTGAGGATCGCGACGGAATTTCCCCAAATCGTGTGGGCCGCGTCGGTTCCGCGACGTTTAGTGGCGTCGTCCATGACGTCGTCGTGATACAGGGTGGCCAGATGGGTCAGCTCCGTGACGACGGCCGCATCGATCACCGAGGCATTAATGCCGCCGGAAATCTCCGCCGCCAAAAGCGTCAGCAACGGGCGGACCCGCTTGCCGCCAGCTTCCATGAGGTGGCGGGCCGCGACGTCGGCCAAGGCATCGGTGTACCGAAGGGCCTCGCTCAGACGGTCCTCGACGTCCGACAGGCCCTGAAGGATCCGGGGGCCGAGTTCAGGGTCCTCGGCGATGAGGTCAAATCCTTTGGGAAGGCGCAGTCCCTCGGCCTCGGCGGCAATCGCCGTCGGGCGGTACTGGGTCCGTTCATCGGGCTGTCCAGGCTGTGTATCGGTCACAGGTTAACACTAACCGTTTCTTCTCGGGGCCAAAGGCCGTGGTGGCTCGAGGTGTTATCGCGTGGGCGTCGCCGGGGTGAGGCGTTCGAGCACGTGAATCGCGCGGTCGGCGAGGGTGCGGGGTTCCTCTGGAGTCATGTCCGCCATCAGGCCTACCACGATCTTCATCAGTCGCGGCCAGGCCATGCCCAAGGAGACCGACGCACGCATCAAGACGGGGTGCCCGATCAACTCTGCGCACGCGCGCCCGAGCGTGAAATGGGACCCCCAGAGGTCTCGCACGATGTCGGGGTACTCATTGAGCTTCACTTCCCGTTGCAACGGGCCGTTCGCGGAGGCTGCCTGGTCGACGACGTCGGACGCGATTCGGGCGGAGCGCATCGCGTTGGCAATACCCTCACCGTTGAAGGGCGACACGAGCCCAGCGGCATCGCCCAACAGCATGAGGCCGGGGATGTAGTGCGGTGTCCGGTTGAAGGCCATGGGCAATGCGGCACCCAAGACTTTCCCGCTCCGGTGGTCGACGTCGAGGGTCCATTCCTCCGGCATGCCCGCCGTCCATTCCGCGAGGACCTGACGATAGTCCAGGGAACCAAACTGTTCGGAGGTATTGAGGATTCCCAAGCCAACATTCGCGGTGCCGTCGCCGACACCAAAAATCCAGCCATACCCCGGCAATAATTCGGGGCGTCCCGAGGGTCCCTGCCGACCGCCCTGGAGCTCGAGCCAGCCTTCCATCCATTCGAGGTCTCCCAGCGGGGAGTCGTAATACGCTCGGACGGCAACACCCATGGGGCGGTCGTCCCGTTTGCTCAGACCGGCCGTAACCGCCGCTCGCGACGAATTGCCATCGGCGGCGAGGACGAGTTCAGCATAAAACTCTCGCGTCTCGTCCGTTCGACGGCCGCGGTGGTCATTCAGTCGCGCCCGGACGCCGATGATGCGGTCCGGATCGGCCATGACGGCACGGGGCAGGTCGGTGATCGCGGAATCCACCTCGGAGGCCCGGATGACTTCCTGAACCGAGTGCCCTTCGAGTACGTCCGCGCCTTGGGCCCGTGCATGCTCGGCGAGTTCTTGATCGAAACCGAGACGAGTGCGCACGAGTCCATAGCCCGGGACATCACCCGCAGACTCGAAGGGTACGTCGAGGCTCGTCCCTGCGGCCCGAAGCCGAAGACCCTTCTGACGGTGGTACCCCTGATCCGTTCCGTGAGGCAGGCCCAAGAGGTTCATTTCGCGAACGGCCAGGGGCGTGAGGCCGTCCCCGCACACCTTTTCGCGGGGAAACCGCGTCTTCTCAAGAACGGTGACCTCGTGCCCTGAGCGGGCGAGCCAAGAGGCGGCCGTGGCCCCAGCGGGTCCGGCGCCGACGACGAGTATTCTCATGCGTCTAAGCCTTGAAGCCTCGGTGCAATGCCACGATCCCACCGGTGAGATTCCGGTACTTGACGTCCTGCCATCCGGCATCGGAGATCGCGGCAGCGAACGCTTCCTGTCCGGGCCAGGACTGAATGGTTTCCGCCAAGTAAGAGTATGACTCGGGGTTCGAGGAAAAGAGGCCCGCGGCCACCGGAAGGGCCTTGACCAGGTACTCCTGGTACACCCTGCGGAACAAGGGCCACGTGGGGTTAGAGAACTCGCAGACGACGATCCGCCCACCCGGCTTGGTCACGCGATGAAGCTCACGCAATGCTTGGGGATATTCGGCAACGTTTCGAATTCCGAAGGAGATGGTGACGGCGTCGAATTCCTCGTCGTCAAACGGGAGGTCCGTGACGTCCGCACGCACGAAGTGGATGCCAGGATGCCGACGACGCCCCTCCGCGAGCATCCCCTCGGAAAGGTCCGCGGCGACGACGTCGAGCCCGGCCTTCTGATACGGAACGGCCGAAGCCCCGGTTCCGGCGGCGACATCCAGGATGCGCTGCCCCTCGTGAGGCTCGACGGCCTCCACCGTCGCGCGACGCCAACCCTTGTCTTGTCCCAGGGACAACAAGGTGTTCATGAGGTCATACTTCGGCGCGACCCCGTCGAACATCGCGGAGACTTCCTCGGACTTCTTATCAAGATCAGCTCGGTTCACGATGTCCATTCTGTCAGACCCTCCCGCGGCCTCCCGTTTCCTGGGTGCCGGACGTGGGTTGACTTCCCCCGTTCACCCGAAATTCCGTCGACTCATGGCCATGAAGTGGTCAACCCCACACTTTCTGTCGTTGCACCGCCAAAGAATTTGCAATTACTGTAAATATATGAGCTTGATGCCACCACCCAGCGGGGATCGCCGCCATGCGCGCCGTGAGGCGACACGACAAGCAATCCTCGATGCGGCCGAGCACATCGTGGTGGAAGAAGGGCTCGAGGCCCTGAGGTCCAAAAATCTGGCCGAACGTGCCGGAACCTCGGAACGATCGGTGTTCAACCATTTCGCCAACCTCGACGACGTCGTGCTGGCACGCGTCACCTCGTATCTCACGCGTCTCCTCAACCAACCGGACATCCCGGCCGGAATCTCGCTAGCCGAGCTGCCGCACGCCATCGACCAAAAATTTCGGGAGAGCTTCAACCATCCCGAGGCAGACGAACTGTTCGCGGGTTTCTTGCGATTATCGATTTGCCTCAGCGCGGAAATGCTCGACCTGCTCGGGCAACACATCCTGTTGACCTTGGCCGACGTCTCGAGACAGCTCGTGGAGGACCTCATGGGCAAATACCCGTCCCTCGGCTCGGCGCAGGGTGTTGCGGTGCAAATGTACGTCCACAATTTGACGACCAGCATTGCCTTCGGCCTGCTCCACGGGTTGTACCGTCTGGGGTTTTTCGACCAAGAGGCCATGCCCGCCCCGGCTGACAGCTTCGCACTGCGCACTAATCTCCAGGACAACCCTCTTGAGGGCCGGTTGTCGCTGGATTCTTTGAAAGAAGACCTCTTCTGGGCCTTCGATCATGTTGCCCTCGGCAGACCTCGCATCTAGAACTGCCCACCCTATTAACGAGAGACATCATGGCAAAAATTCTGTACCGCATCGGCGGCTTTGCCGCCCGCAAGGCCTGGGTGATCATCAGCATCTGGATCGTGATCCTGCTGGCCTTGGGCGGCGCCTTCGCCGCTTTCAAGGGCGACCTCAGCTCCAACGTCACCATCCCTGGAACAAAGTCTCAGCAGCTTCAGGACCAACTCAGCGATAAATTCGACCTCAACGCCAATGCTGGAACCGGCCAGGCTGTCGTCAAGAACCCTGATGGTAAAGCCATCACGGCAGATCAGCAGAAGGCTCTGGCCTCTGCACTGCAAAAGGTTGGCAAGGAAGACGGCGTCGACTCGACCACCGACCCCTTTGCCCAGCAAAAGCAGCTTGACGACGGCAAGAATCAATTGAATCAAGCCAAGCCTCAGATCGACGCCGGTCAGAAGCAATTGGATGACGCCCAGAAGCAGATCGACGACGCCCGATCGAAGCTTCCCCCGAATGCTCCCGCACAAGCGACTCAGGAGATCGACGCCAAGCAGGGGGAACTCGACAAAAAGAAGGACGAGTTCAACACCAAGAAGACCGAATACGAGCAGAACAAGTCCAAGATGGACATGTCCAGCGGCTACTCCTCCATCTCGGATGACGGCTCCACGGCTATCGCCCAAATTAGTTTCAAAAACGACATCAATTCGGTCTCTCCCGACACCTTGTCGAAGGTCCGCTCGGACTTGTCCGACGCCGACCTCAAGGGCCTCGACATCCAGTTCGATCAGAACCTTGAAGGTCAGCCAATGCCCGGTGGCGTCGGCGAGGCCGCCGGAATCGTCGTCGCCTTCGTGATCCTGATGATCATGATGGGCACGTTCATCGCGGCGGGCCTTCCGATCCTCATGGCCCTTGTCGGCGTCGGATCGGCGATGTTGGCCACCTACGCACTGTCCGGCGTCGTCGAGATGAACTCGGCAACCCCAACCTTGGGCATGATGCTCGGCTTGGCCGTCGGCATCGACTACTCGCTATTTATCATCAATCGGCACCGCAATAATCTCGTGCGGGGCATGGACATGAAGACCTCGATCGCTTTGGCCACGGGCACGAGCGGCAACGCCGTCGTATTCGCCGGAGCCACCGTGATCATTGCGTTGTTGGCGCTCAATATCGCCGGGATTCCCTTCTTGGCCGTCATGGGTAACGTCGCCGCGATGGCAGTGTTCCTCGCTGTACTCGTGGCGGTCACCATGACACCGGCCATGCTGGGCCTTGTCGGCCGACGCATCATGACCAAGAAGCGATGGAAAACCATCCAGCGTCGGGCCGAGCTTCGCGAAAAGGCCGAGCAGGAAGACCTCGTGAACAGCGGGGAGTTGCAGGACCGAGCTCACCGGGCCAACCTCGAGCACGAGTCCACTCCTCACGGGTGGCTGAAGTTCGTCACCAAGCACCCGGTCATCACCACGATCGCTTCCGTGGCGATCCTGGCGATCGTGGCTCTCCCCATGACTCAGATGCGCCTCGGACTGCCCGATGCCACGAGCTCGAGCCCCGATTCGGGAGCGTATAAGAGCTACAAGACCATCGAGCAGGCCTTCGGCGCCGGTCGCAACAGCACCATGGTGACGGCCGCGGACCTCCCCCAGGGAACTACCGCCGACCAAGCCAAGGCGCTCCAGATCGAGGTGGGTCAGGAACTCCAGAAGCAGGACGACGTCAAGACGGTGGTCCCGGCGGCGATCTCCAAGGACAACAGCATGCTGATGTACCAGATCGTGCCTGACGGCGGCCCCAACGATGAATCCACCACGCAGCTGGTTAATAACCTCCGTGACCTCAAGGTTCACACCCAGGAGGGCGACGTCAGCTTCGGCGTTGCGGGCCAGTCGGCCATGAATATCGACATTTCCGAGAACCTCTTCGAGGTCTTGCCGCTGTACTTGGCCGTGGTTATCGGGCTGTCCTTGCTGGTGCTGATTCTGGTGTTCCGTTCGATTCTGGTCCCGATCACGGCGACCGTGGGCTTCCTGTTCTCGCTGCTGGCCGCCTTCGGTGCCACGGTGGCGGTGTTCCAGTGGGGCTGGCTGGGTCAGCTCTTCGGTGTCAATGAGCCTGGACCCATCCTGAGCTTCCTGCCCATCCTCGCCGTCGGAATCCTCTTCGGCTTGGCCATGGACTATCAGGTGTTCTTGGTGTCCGCGATGCGCGAGGCCTACAGCGACGGTCGCGGAGGCAAGAAGTCCGTGATCATCGGGTACAACCACAGTTCGAAGGTGGTCGTTGCAGCCGCCCTGATCATGTCGGGTGTGTTCCTCGGCTTCGTGTTTAGCGGGCAGGCGATGATCGCCTCGATTGGATTCGGACTGACCGCGGGTGTCCTCTTCGATGCCTTCGTCGTGCGGCTCACCCTGATTCCGGCGGTCATGTACCTGCTGGGCGAGAAGTCCTGGTGGTTGCCGCGTTGGATCGACAAGATCCTCCCGAACGTCGACGTCGAGGGGTCCTCGCTCGAGCAAGAGTAAGCGCCTCAGCCGACGCCAGACGCAGCGCACCGATCGTGTATTCGACCGGTGCGCTGCGCGCGTTAAGGCTCCTCACGGGGGGTCACCGCGTCCGATCGTCACACTCCGCCCCCAGCGCGTCACAGAGGCGCCGTAAGGGAACTTCACGTGAACAATCATCACGAATTCGGTAAAACCACGCGATTGAACCCCTAGTGCCGCTTAGCGTTGCAATGTACCGATCGGGAAGAGTCCCGAACGGGATCAATCGCTCCTCATCACCATGAAGTAGGCCATTCAGTGCGTCATCGCTTAGTCACCCGCGGAGCCGTGGCCCTCTGCATTCTCGTGGCCGTTGCCCTGATCGGCTATGGACTGGCTCAAGCCATGACCACCTCCCACCAGCAGACGGTTCAAGGCACCAGTGAGAACTCTCCTCACAGCGGCGACGGCACGAAGGCAAATCCCCGCCGCACCCGACTGGAGGTCGGACTCGACGGATGCACCAAGGGCTGGGACGACCCGGGGGCTGGAGCCCAGGTCTTCGACATCAAAAACACCTCGGACCGCCCCATGGACGTTGTGCTCCTCGGGACCGGCGACAAGGCCGCCGACCCTCATATCGATCCGCGAAAGACGCAGATCTACGCAGAGCTCGAAGCGCTCGGCCCCGGAGTGACGCGTTCCATGACCACGAGCATCGACGCCGGCCACTTCCACTTCTCGTGCATGCCGGAAGATGGCCCTGTGGTCGACGGCACGGACACCAACGTTCCCCAGCCGTCGGCGGAGCTCGCAAGTTCGCTGCCGAGTCCCGTCCAACATGCCGCGCCCGCAACCGAGCAGGAGCTCATTCCCTATACGCAGCAATACGAGGAATGGGTTAAGGGCCAGCTTCCCGACATTGCTTCGCAGGCAGATCAGCTGAAAGACGTGATTCAACGACGTGGCCCCAATTGGCGCGAGGAAGCCCAATCTATCTGGCTGACCGCGCATCACCGCTACATGACCCTCGGCGGAGCATATGGCGCCTTCGGTGATCTCGGCGATTCCATCGACGGGACGGCGGCCGGTCTCCCCCAAGGACCCAACGACCCCGATTTCACCGGCTTTCATCGCATCGAACGTGGCCTGTGGGCCAACGAATCCCCCGACGATCTGCTCCCCCTGGCACAGGGGTTGAGCAATGACTTATCGAGTCTCCAAGACCAAGACCTCGCCGTTGGCGCTCTCGAGATTGGTCTTCGCACCCACGAGGTCTCTGAAGATATCGCGACGCAAACTCTCAGCGGTGTCGACGATTTTGGTTCCCACTCAGGCGTGGACTCCGCGCGGGCACAGACGGAAGCCACGCAAAAGCTCGTCGAGATTCTTCGCCCCCTCTTGGCCGAGCGCATGCCGGCCGACCATCTCACGGCGATTGACCAGCGACTCGATGCTGCCCAAAAACGTCTCGACGACGCCGGCGCCGCGCATCCTCAGACGGCCCCAGCCGACCTTCCCGTTCCGGAACGCAACGCCGTGCGGTCCCAAATCGGCCAACTCTCTGAGCAGTTGGCCGAAGTTGCCGCCGTCACCGACATCAGGAGAGCCACGTGAGTTCACGCCGATCATTTCTTCTCGCGGGCGGTCTAGGGCTTGGTACCGCCGGCGTAGGCTTCGCCGCCCATGCCGCCGGCTCCGATAAACCTACGTCCGGAGACCACGACGCCGGATCACCGAACCCCGCCTTCCACGGAACCAACCAGGCAGGAATCGTAGAGAACCCACGGGCCGCGTCCACCGCCGTCGCCCTGGACCTGACGTGCACCAACCGAGCCGAATTGACGGACTTCTTCAAAGCACTCACCGACCGTGCTCGGGCATTGACGACCACCGGGATCTTCGATGACCAGGCCAACGGGGTAGCCTCTGCCCCTGCCGACTCGGGGACTCTCGGTGACTCATCACCGCGCGATGGGCTCGCCATCACGGTGGGTGTGGGTTCCTCGCTCTTCGACGAGAGATTCGGGCTGGAGCGCAAGAAACCTCGTCGGCTGATTCCCATGGAAACCTTTGACGGTGACCGACTCAAGGATGACCTGCGCGACGGGGATCTGTCTCTGATCATTTCCGCCGACGGACGGGACACCGTGCTTCATGCGCTGCGGGACATTCTGCGCAACACCCGCGGTGCCGCGACCTTGCGGTGGAAGCAAGACGGCTTCACCTCGACGCCGCGGCCCCAAGGTACGCCCCGCAATCATTTCGGCTTCAAGGATGGAATCTCTAACCCTGATACCTCCGACGCCGACACCATGAACAATCTCGTCTGGGCCCGAGACGCGGATCAACCCTGGACGGCCGGCGGCTCCTACCAGGTCATCCGCCTCATTCAGATGTTTTCCGAATTCTGGGATCGCATCAGCCTGACCGAGCAAAACAACATTTTTGGGCGCGACCGCTCAACCGGCGCGCCTCTCGACGGAAGCAAGGAAACCGACGAACCGAAATACGTGGATGACCCCCGTGGTTCCGTGGTTCCGCTAACCGCCCACATGCGATTGGCTAATCCCCGCACCGACGCAACCGCCCACCAACGCATTATCCGACGTGCGTTCAACTACGAGAACGGGATGAATACCAACGGTGATCTCGATCTGGGCCAGGTCTTTGTGTGCTACCAATCCGACATCGCGGGCCAGTTTTCGACTATTCAAAAAAGACTTTCCGAAGATCCCCTCAACGACTACATCTCGCACATCGGCGGAGGCTATTTCTTGGCGCTACCCGGTGTGCGTGATGCCCACGATTTCTTCGCTCGGTCTCTCATGACCTAGTGAAGACCGCCCACAACCGGGCAATGACCCACACACATTTCTACTCCTCACTCACCACAAACCTTTCGAGGGAAAACATGCGAACTTTTCGTTGGCGTTCCGTCATCAACACCACCACCGCGCTAGCTTTGGCCACCGGAACCGCATTGGTCGGTTTCCAAGCCCACACAACCCCCGCGTCCGCCGAAGGGCAGACAACGACGCCGATCAAACACGTCGTCGTGATCTTTGACGAAAACATTTCCTTTGACCACTACTTTGGGACTTACCCCAATGCGGCCAATAAGCCGGGAGAAGAATTGCAGGGAGGCGGCGCCGCCGGACAGTTCACGGCAGACCCAAACACGCCTCAAGATGTGAAGACGCTGACGGGGGATCACCTCGATGGCGACAAGAATCCCAATGCCGTGAAGCCGTTCCGCCTCACCCCCGAACAGGCGGTGACCTGCGACCAGAACCATAATTACGGTGCCGAACAGCAGGCCTATAACGGCGGGACGATGGATAAATTCGTCGAATCCGTATCCAAAGACAAGTGTGCCTCGGCCGGTTCCCAAATGTACGAAGCCAACGGCGAAACCATGGGTTACTACGACGGAAATACCGTAACCGCTCTATGGAATTACGCACAGAACTATGCGATGAGCGACAACTCGTTTTCCTCGAATTTCGGCCCGTCAACGCCCGGTGCCCTCAACCTCATCTCAGGTAATACACACGGCGCCACGTCACACGACCCCAAAACGGGTGACAAGACGGCCACCCCGGATCCTTACGCCATCCAAAGCCCCGACAAGGACGGCGTCGGGACCGTGATCAACGATCCGGATCCGCTCTACGACGACTGCTCGAATAAGTCCGGCTCCGCATCGAATAATTTGGCGTCCCTTTCCGGCCGCAACGTGGGCGACATGCTCAACGAGAAGGATCAAACGTGGGGCTGGTTCCAAGGCGGTTTCCGTCCGTCCACACCCGCCGGTTCCGGCACGAACGCCAAATGCGAGACTCAACACGCGAACGTCGCCGGACAGGAATCCGTCGACTACTCGCCACACCACAATCCGTTTGCCTACTATAAGTCCACGGCCAACCAGCATCACACGGCCCCGGCGAACGTCGACGAGATCGGGCACAACGGCCAGGCCAATCACAACTATGACCTCGATGACTTCGACTCGGTCGTGAATTCGGACAACATGCCCGCTGTGTCCTTCTTGAAGGCCGGCGAATACCAGGATGGTCACGCCGCCTACTCCGATCCCGTCGACGAGCAGCACTTCTTGACCCATCGGATCAATCAAATCCAAGCCTCGAAGAACTGGAAAGACACCGCCGTGGTCGTGGCCTACGACGACTCCGACGGATGGTACGACCACGTCGCAGCCCAAATCACCAACGCCTCAAACGACACCTCGCCCAAGGGCGATCAGTCCATTTGCACCGATGCCGCCGCACGCGGAGTCGCTATTTCCGGTGGGTACCAAGATCGTTGCGGCCCCGGCACTCGACAGCCGTTGCTCGTGATCTCTCCCTATGCGAAAACCAATTACGTGGACCACACCCAGACCGACCAAGCATCGGTGTTGCGCTTCATCGAAGACAACTGGGGCTTGGGCAGGGTCGGCGATCATTCCTTCGACGAGAAGGCCGGTTCGTTGAATTCCATGTTCGATTTCGCCCGCAGCGCCATGGCTCCAGCTCTCAAGCTGAACGAATCTAACGGCACGGTTGTCAGCAAGGGAGATTCCCCGAGCGAAAGCCCCACGCCGAGCAACACCGCAACACCGAGTGCGGAACCATCGGACAGCCCCGGGGCATCGACCGGAGCCGCCCCTTCGACCGGTTCGCAGCCGTCTGACTCGTCCAGCGCTCCGGCTTCCTCAGGGGCCGCTCCCGGCGTAGTGCCGGACGATCGCAACCCCGGGGCAGGCACGAGTCAGGGTACCGGTGGAGATAACGCCTCCACATCGAATGCGGCCCCCGGAGACGAATCCTCCTCGTCGTCCTCGAGCGACCAGGCCGGAGGTCAAGGCGCTTCCGACGGTCTGGCCTCCACAGGAGCCAAGATTGGATTGCCCATCGCCATCGGCCTGATTCTGCTGATGATCGGCCTCGGGTTGTATTTCGCTTCGCGCAGGTCGCGGCAGCAAGAAGACCACTAACCCGGGCGCGCGGCGTCCTCCATCAGAAGGGACCATCTGAGGCCAGCAGACCTCGGATGGTCCCTTCGTCGCATGAGCCATGTCTCTGCGACGGACCGGAGCGCTTAACCGTCGATGGTATCGGCCAGATCCTTCCAGCGGTCCCGTTCCTCCGACAGGCCGGCTCTGGTCCCGAGCACTTCAATCACCGTGATCCCCTCGATAGGCTCCCTCAGGGCCTCTCGTAGCTCCCCAAGATCCGCGACGCGCCGGAACGAATGACCATAGGCCTGAGTTAGTCCACCAATGTCGGCAACCTGCGGTGTACCAAAAAAGCGCTCGACGGCGCCTTCCCACACCGAATCCTTCGCGACCTTGCCGTGTTCCAGGGTCGAAAAAATGCCACCACCGGAATCGTTGAACACCACGACCTGCACATCTGGAATGCGCTCGTGAGAACCCAGCATCAAGGATCCGGCGTCGTGCAGGAACGTGAGGTCGCCGACCAACGCTCGCACCGGAGCACGGCGAGCTAAGCTCACTCCCGATGCCGTGGCCAAGGTCCCATCGATTCCAGCTAATCCACGGTTTGCCATGACTGAAACGGGGGTTGAATCACGGTGGCTCGTGCCGTGAGCTCGAGCCTGAACCCCAGGATCGGGAACCGCGGGCAGGGAGACCATGTCCAGATCGCGGATGAGATTCGACGAGCCGACCACCAAATTCACGCCGTCCTCCTCGCATGCCTGCGCCACGGTGCGGGCAACGCCGGGGCCGCTCGGGAGGCCGTGAGCTCTTTCTCTGTCGGCAATGAGACGCTCCAGTTTCGCTCCCACCGCAGCCTCGGAGGCCTTCCACCGTTGGACCCACGACGGATCGCACACTCCAACGGCTTGTCTCACCTCGGCCAAGCTCGCAAGCGGTCGTTCAGCACGACGGCTGGGGTCGGCCCAAGCCACAGGCCGCGGTAGATAGATGATGGATTCGACATCGCCGCGAGCTAGCAAGCGTTGCACCGGGCGAGACAGCGTTGGCTTCCCGAACAACACGACCTTCTCGATCTCCCGGCCCAATGGACCGTCAAGGATCAGCGGATACGCGCCGACGGCACAGGCGCCACCCCGAGCGCCCGAGGAGGGTTCTGCAAGTAGTGGTGCGTCAATCGCCTCGGCAAATGCGCGAGCCACCTGGCCCGCCCCGTCACCGGCCACGACCACCGTCCGAGCTACGGATTCGCGTTCGGAATGCTCCGAGGGCTGGAGCGCCGCAAGCACCGTATGGTCCAGAGCCACCGGCGCGTTCGGAACCTCAAGGTCACGCAGCGATTCGGCCCACTGGGTGAGGATCTGTCGCATGCGGGCATCAGGGGTGAGAGGGTCATCAAAGGCGACATTGATCTGGACCGGTCCGACGGGTCGGTCAGAGGCAGCACCCCAGTCTCGAGGATCTCGCCCGGTAAGGGCGGCCAGGCAGTCGTTAAAGGCAGCGGTCTGTGTTGCAGGTTCTTCCTCTGGGTAGCTGGTGAGGTCTGCCGCGGCGCGAACATGGGCTCCGAAAATCTCCGGTTGCCAGGTGGTTTGGTTCGCTCCTGTCCCCCTCAACCGAGGTGGCCGGTCGGCGGAAAGAACTGCAAGCGGCGTCTGCGCGTGATTCGCCTCCATGACGGCGGGCATTAGCTCACCGACGGCCGTTCCCGAGGTAGTGACAACGCCCACCGGAGTGCCGCACGCCTTGGCCATCCCCAGCGCAGTGAATCCTGCTGATCGCTCGTCAAGACGCACCGTCACGTCCAGTACGCCTGAGCGGGCGGCGGCAGCGAGCGCGTAGGCCAACGGTGCCGACCGAGATCCAGGAGCCACCACCACCTGCCGCATGCCGGCTCGAATGAGCGAGTCCAGAACGGAAACTGCGGTGAAAAACGAGTCCTGAGAAGCCTCTTGGGAAGTCACCCCACCTATCTTACGCCGCATCGGAAACATGATTTTGGGCGCGGACTTTGGATTTTATTTGAGAATGATTATCATTCTTCATGATGAACCGGACCATTGCTCGCCTGACCCCCAACCGCCACGGAGCCCTCGCGATATTTCTTATCGCGGTCCTCGGCGCGTCAATCCTCGCCGCGATCTCATGGGGAGCGGCTGCTTATCCCCTACCTCAGACCTTCTCCCATCTTTGGGCCTGGCTCACCGGCGGATCCATCGCCTCCGATGAGCTGACGGACTACACGGTGGTCGTTGATATTCGCACCCCACGGGTCCTCATGGCCGGTCTCGTGGGCGCTGGGCTGAGCGCCTTGGGAATCGCAGCCCAGGCCATGGTTCGCAATCCGCTCGCCGACCCGTTCATTCTGGGCATCTCCTCCGGCGCTTCGGTAGGGGCAAGCGCCGTGGTCTCTTGGGGAGTGTTCTCGTCCCTTGGGGTATACGCCCTCTCCACGGCGGCTTTCGCCGGGGCGCTGATAGCCTCGGTCGTCGTCTATGCGCTCTCCCGAACGCCACAAGGCGTGGCCCCGGTTCGTCTGATTCTCACCGGCGTCGTCCTCTCCTTCGGTTTTCAGGCACTGATGTCCGCCATCGTCTTTTTCGCCTCCCGAGGCGACGCCGCACGATCGGTCATGTTCTGGATGTTGGGTTCGCTCGGCGGAGCCACCTGGCAGCAACTCCCCTTGACGGCGGTCGTCACCATCGGGTGCGTCGTGTACCTCCGTGCGAAGGCCTCGGACATGGACGTCATTTCCATGGGTGACGGTTCCTCAGCATCCCTGGGGGTGGACCCCGATGCTCTCCGTCGCCGCCTCTTTTTCGTCACCGTCTTGGGCACCGCGACGCTCGTCTCCGTCGCGGGAACCATCGGCTTCGTCGGCTTGGTCATTCCCCACCTCACCCGCATCGTCTTCGGCCCGGCCCATCGCACGGCGACCCTGATCGCTCCCTTGCTGGGCGCGATCTTCATGATTTGGGTTGACCTAGCCAGCCGCGTCGCAACCCCTCCCCGGGAGCTTCCGCTCGGCGTCGTCACGGCCCTCTTCGGGGTCCCCGTTTTCATCATGTTGTTGCGACGCCGCGGATACGTCTTCGGAGGATCCCGATGACCTCAGAACCCGGAATGCATCTGAATCAGCTCCACCTCTCCGTTGCCGGCACAACGGTCGTCCAGGACCTCACCGTGTCACTCCGGCCGGGCAGCGTCGTTGGATTGGTGGGGCCCAACGGTTGTGGCAAATCCACGGTGCTTCGAGCGCTGTACAGGGCCTCACGTCCGACCGGCGGAACCATCCTGATCGACGGTCGAAAAATCGACGACCTCTCCTTCGCAGAATCCGCACAGCTCATCGCGGCTTTGCCGCAAGAGGAGCGGCCCGAGCTGGACTTCACGGTGGCGGAGGTCGTGGCGTTGGGGGCTGCGGCAGGACCCAAGGCGACGCCACCAACCATCCAGGACGCCGTGGAACAAGCCCTCGAGCGAACGGGCATGGCCGCGCACGCGGACCGAAGCATTCTCGGGCTTTCCGGCGGCGAGAGGCAGCGCACCCTTTTGGCGAGGGCCTTTGCTCAGCGGCCCCGATACCTGCTCCTCGACGAGCCGACCAATCACCTGGACCTGAGCCATCAACTCGACCTGGCCACCGAGGTTCATCGGTTCGTCCGGGAAAGTTCCGCGGGTGGTAGCCCGGCTACCGCCGTACTCGCTCTACACGACCTCAATCTTGCCGCCGGCCTTTGTGATCGCGTGATCGTGATGTCCGGGGGCGCCATCGTGGCCGATGGACCACCCCACGAGTCATTGGACCCGGCAACCGTCGAAGCGGTGTACGGCGTCCGTCCGACTCTCATCCGCCGCCCCGATACCGGGGCGATCCATCTCCTTTTTCCCATTACTCGAACCTTGGAGGTCTCGTGAAAAGCATCCATCGCTCATCCTCAACCACCCGCGGTTTCCGGCGACCAGCCCTCGCCGCTGTGGGACTGGTCGGCATGCTTCTCGTCAGCGGTTGCGGCGCAAATGTTGCCGCGGACTCCCCGAAGGAAGATAAGACGTCCGTCACCAACTGTGGCCGCACCACGACCTATGCAACCCCGAAGAACCCGGTGGCCTACGACGTCTCCGCGATCGAAAAGATGTTCTCCCTCGGACTCTCCGATTCGATGCGCGGCATTGTCCTGCCTGCGACCGTCTCTTCCGTGATCGACAAGTCCCCGTACAAGGAGGACTACAGCAAGACCGACACCATCTCTGACACGGTGCTCGGTCAGGAAGCCGTGGTCAGCGCCAAAGCCGACTGGGTGTTTGCCGGATGGCAAGCAGGATTCAGCGAAGAGCGGGGTGTCACCCCGGATTCGCTGGAAAAGGTTGGCATCAATTCATTTATGCAAAATGAAACCTGCTTCAACTACAAGAACAACAAGTCTGATATCGATCCCGTCGATGCGACGTACCAAGATCTCAATGATCTCGGAAAGATCTTTAAGGTTGAAGATCGCGCATCGAACCTGGTGGACGACCTGAAGAAGCGTCAGAAGGCCCTCCAGGATGCGCCCCGACCCAAGACGTTGAGCAACGTGTTTGTGTACGATTCCGGGACCAAGGAACCCTATACCGCAGGACGTCGCACCGCCTTGAATTCGGTGATTGATCTCGCCGGTGCACATTCTGTGACCGGAGACCTCGACGCTCGGTGGACCACAGTTGGGTGGGAGCCGGTCGTGAAGTCGGAACCGCAAGCGATCGTCGTCGTTGATTACAACAAACAGCCTGTCCAAGAGAAGATTCAGTACCTCAAGACCCAGTCCCCGTTGAAGGATTCGCCGGCAGTCCGGAACGACAACATCTACATCATGGACTACGGCGAGGCGATCTCCAGCCCGCGCAACATGGAGGCTGCTGAAAAGCTCAGCGACTACCTCAAAGAAAAAGGTCTTCGATGAGCGTTCTCGCAACCTCAGGTGACTGGACGATCGCTGATCTGATCGACGCCGTCGTCGAACGTGAATCGTCGACGACGGCGCGCGGTGACGAGCCCACACTAGCGAGTAGCGTCTTTTGGATTCAGCATGGCACCCGGCTGAGCGCCGGTGGGGCCCTGTACCGAAACCGCTACGTGTTGGTTCGCATTGGTTCGGCCTTTGGAGCCTGTGCCTTCGAAGAAGGCGAGCTCTCGCCGGAAATCGCGGAAATGTCCGGGGTGCCGGTGCGCGATCTCCTGGCCCATCCGTCCCAGCCACTACGAACGGCGACTCTGGATGCCTGGCTTGGTGCAGCCTCGCCACATCGGGAGGACCCGCGGGCGAGCATCGTGCATCTTCCCACGGGAACGCCGAGGGAACGAGCGATCGCTCGGGACCGTGAGATTGCGGGCATGCTCGACCTCAAGCCGGGTATGCAGGTCGGACTCATCGGGGTCGTGAATCCGCTCGTTGAAGCCATACGGAAGCACGACGCCGTCCCGTTGCCTTGCGACCTCTCCATGACGGAAACCCAGTGGGGCGATCCCGTCGAGCGGGATATGACGAAGGTGATTGCCCAAGCAGATGCGGTGATTGCCACGGGCATGACGCTCGGAAACGGGACGTTTGACCCGCTTCGTCAGCAATGCCGCGAGCGCGGGATCCCGCTGGCCGTGTACGCGCAGTCAGGAGCCGCGATTGCCCGAGAATTTCTCGGTTCCTCTGTCGCAGCGCTGAGTGCCGAGCACTTCCCGTTCTCGCAATTCAGCGCAGACGCGTCCCCTCTGTATCTGTATCGAGACAGGGGGATGTCTGAACATGGCTAAGACCCCCATCGAATCCGGCGCCCAGGCCACCGCCAGCGGCGCAGAGCCCTCCGACCGCCACATTGCAGCGAAAACGTGGCCGCTCTGGGTTGCCTGCGCCCTGGGGTTGGTGCCCTTCACGATCTATTCCAACTTTTTGGTGGAGATCACCCAAGAATCGGGGGCCTCGGCTGCCCTGATGGGGGGCCTACGGGGAATCGGCGGCGTCGCGGCGCTCATTGTCGGGTTCACCTGCGCTCCACTCCTGGACCGGGTGTCCCGGCGCGCCGCCGTCGGCGCATCCCTTGCGGTACTCGCCCTTGCCTGCGTCGTCGCCCTGGTGGCGACGGCGTGGGCGTGGGTCCTTTTCTGCCTCGTCGTGGGTGCGGCAACCTCGGTGCTGAACCCGGCCGCCTCGGCGTTGGCAGCAGATTTGTTTCACGACGAGGCAACCGCGGGGCGAGCCGCCACCCAAGTCTCTTCCGTCATGACGTTGACCGCGGTCCTCTCGGCCCCGTTACTTGCCGCGCCCGCCATGCTGTGGGGGTGGCAAGGGGACTTCGTCGCGGCGGCGATCCTATGCATCATGCTGGCCGCACTGGTGGCCAGCCCGTGGACGAGTCTCGCGTCGTCCAGTTCAGCGCCTCCCGAGGCTCCGTCCGGAAAACCCCGAGGATATCTCGCGTCGTGGCGCATTGCCGGGCAATTGCGGGGAGTTCTTCCCATGCTTATTGCGTCGGCGGCCCGCACCTCGGCTTTCATGGGTCAGCTCGCGTATCTCGCCGTGTTTTATCACGAGCGTTTCAATCTTGGCCCCGGCATATTTTCTCTCGTTTGGACGCTCTCGGGTTCTGCGTTCTTCGTGGGGAACTGGTTCGGGGGTAAGGCCCTACGCTCGGTGAGAGACCTCCGACAGTCTGCACTCATCGGATGCGTCGCCGCCGTCGCGGCTACCCTCGCCGTGGGCGGCCTCTTCATGGCACCGACTGCGCCGTTGGCTCTCTGCGCGACGGCAACCCTCGGTGCCTCACACGCGGTGCTCGCCGCATCGGTGACCGTGATTCTTGTCGGACAATCTTCGGGCCATCGCGGCACCATTCTCGGGCTCAACGGTGCAGGGCAAAGCCTCGGCGTGTGCATTGGCGCCTCCATCGCTGGGCTGGGCTTGGCGCTCGGCGGATGGCACGGAGTCGGGCTGGTGCTGGCCGTGACCACCGCCGTCGCGATCGGTGCCGCTGCCTTTACGGCCGTGCGACTCCGCCCCGCACAGCACTCCGCCTTGAACGCCTCCTCAACGGGGGACGATTCGTGAGCGGCGAGGCCGTCCAAGGATCCGAAACGTTCCCCGTGGGCCACGGAAAGTGCATCAGGCACCACGGGGAATTCCTCCAGGGATGTTTCTGGGACGACGAGAGTCGAACCTACGTTCCAGGACTCGTGACGGTCCCCATCCCTGAGATCCAGACTCACGCCGTCTTTCACCCAGACGACGCGCCGGGAATCAGGGTTTCCGGGGACCGTCCCAAATCCGCACGAGCAGCGGCTTTGACCTTGGAGGCTTGCCAACGGCACGGCGGTACGCCTCCACCCGGCGGCGTCGTGGATATTTCCAGCCAGGAGGATCGCGGCTGGGGCATGGGCTCGTCGACGTCCGACGTGATCGCGACGGTTCGCGCGGTTTGCTCGAGCTGCGGCGTCGACCTCTCACGGTGGGAAATCAGTCGGCTTGCGGTACGCGCTGAGGTGGCTTCGGACCCACTGGCCTTCGAATCCTGCCCCGTCCTGTTTGCCCAACGCCACGCGCGGCTCCTCCGACAGTGGCAGCGCCCTTTTCCGCCCCTCGCGTTGGTGGGCTGCCGATTGTCCCGCGAGCCCGTCAATACCTTGGCGATGCACCATGAGCCCTACTCACGCTCGGAGCGGCGGGAATTCCACCGCCTGCGTCGAGAAATAGGGCGGGCCATCACGCGAGGAGACCCGAGACTGCTAGGGCGAGTGGCCACGCGCTCTGCGGAGATTAATCAGCGTCGCGTCCATCAGCCAGGGTTCGATGAGGTGCTTGAGATCTGCCGATCCGTGGACGGCGTGGGCGTACAAATTGCCCACAGCGGAAATGTTTGCGGTCTCCTCCTCGACGATCGCTCCCCCGGCACCGCCCACAAGATCACCCAAGCGCGCGATGCCCTGACGCGTGCAGGTTTTCCCCCGACCCTTGAACGACGATCGGAACCACACCATGCTTCCTGCTGAACCACATGCCCCCAAGCCCGGTCTCCCCCAGTCCATAACAACCCATGCCGGCCAAGCGCTAGGCGCTCCCGATCTGATCAGCCTCGAACCGAACCTCTACGCGTTGCGCTTCGAGGTCATGAAAGCCTGGTCGGCCCGCGCGGCCCTCGAGCACCTCTTGGAGATCGGAAAAATTTCCCCGGGCGACACCGTCATTGACTCGTCCAGCGGCATCTACGCTTGCGCCCTGGCGATGGCGTGTCACGAATACGACCTGAAGTGTTACATCATCGGCTCAACGACCATCGATCCGGTGCTTCGCGCACAATTGGCAATGTTTGGCGCCGAGCTGGAGCAGATGCCTCCGTCCACGTCCCTCCGAGCGGACCAAGACCTCCGCGTCGCTCGGGTCTTAACGCTGCTGGAACACAACCCTGAGTGGCATTGGATGCAGCAGTATCACGACGACGTTCACTGCCTCGGATATGGCCCCCTCGCGCATGCCGCGGGTAAACTACTGGCCGACGAGGGCGTGAACTCGGTGGAACTCGTCGCGCCCGTCGGGTCGGGAGTCTCCAGCGCGGCGCTCGCGACCGGACTAGCCGAGGGCGGGCTTGACGTGAGCCTCACCGGAATTCAACCGTTTGGGTCCGTCACCTTCGGATCCGAAGACGTCGAAGACCCAGATATGCTCATCGCCGGAATCGGCAGCTCCATACCGTTCCGCAATGTGCGCCACGATATGTATGAGCGGATCCATTGGGTTTCCTACCGCGTAAGTCGAGCCGGATCGGTATCGCTCTGCCGGGACCATGCTCTCTTCGCGGGTCTCAGCTCGGGGGCAGCCTACGCCGTGGCCCGCGACGCGCTCTCACACCCCACGGCACCGCACCACGCCGTCCTGATGATCTGCCCCGACACCGGCCATCGGTACCTCGACCCCGTCTTTACCGACATCGACGAAGTTCCAGCGGTGACGCAGTTCTCCCCGCATCACCTCTCGTCCGCATCCGAGACGCCCCGCCTTCCGTGGTCCGCGGTGCATTGGGGCGGACATGTCTAAACCCGATGCCCTCGGAGAGAACCGCTAGGCCCGACCATTCAGCTCGGTGTAGCAGGCACGGAGCCGCTCCATCCACCAGTCGCGTCGTTCGCCACCGACGGCGTACCGTTCAACGCGCGCAGGATCAGGTTCGGTCCGTACCGCCGGGAGAAAACCGTCCTCGGGAATCAACGGGTGTGCCACCAGATCGCCGGTGAATAACGACGCCGTGCCCAGGCCACACCCGTGCGACAGCTCCGGCAATGCGGCTGCCAGCGCCAAGCCCGCGCTCATCCCAACGGACGTCTCCAATGCCGAGCTCACCACCGCCGGTAACCCAGACTCTCGGATCACTCGGAGGGCATTCTCCGGCCCGCCGAGGGGCGCCGCTTTGACCACGATGAGGTCCGCGGCCCCCTCGGCGGCCACTCGCAACGGGTCCGTTTCTTTCCGAACCGATTCATCCGCGGCGATGGGAACTCCGAGGTCTTCGCGATCTACAGCCTCACGCAAACGTGCCAGTCCCGGAATCGTGGGGACGGGTTGCTCCACATAGGCCGGTTCGAATTCCGCAAAGGCCCGAAGAGCAACCACCGCACTCTCATGGTCCCAACCGCCATTCGCGTCCATCTTCACGACGGCGTCAGGAACGACCCTGCGAACCGCCGCGATCCGCGCGAGATCATCCTCCAAGCTCTGCCCACGCTCGGCGACCTTGATCTTGACCTCGCGCACCACACCGCGGGACCGCGCCAGCACCTCGGCGACACGATCCGGCCCGACCGCAGGGACGGTGGCGTTCACGGGAACTTCTTCACGCACCGGCGTCGGGAACGGACGCCATGCAGATTCGATCGCACAGGCGAGCCATCGCGAGGCTTCTGGGGCTTCGTACTCAAGGAAGGGGCAGAATTCGCCCCATCCCTCAGGTCCACGAAACAGCAACGCTTCTCGGTGGGTTACCCCACGAAATCGAACATTCAGCGGCACCGATACGACGACGGCCGTCTCCTGCAACTCTTCCAGGGACGGACAATTGGGTAGGCTCATGCTCCCACTGTGCACCGTCTTGGCGCACAACGCGAAGCTCGTCACCGGTCACCAGGGAATATTCAGGAAAATTCCGAGAAACGGGCAGGTCTCCCTGGCATCCTCGAAAAAGAGCAGTTGACCGACGATGAGATGAGGGGGTCCCAGGCGCATGACCACCGAGCCAACCCCGGCTATGGGCCAAGGCCCCGACCGCGATTGGCCGTCGGCACGAAGGAAAAGTTCGTTCCAGCCGCCAACCACCAAGGTCGTCATCAAACATCTCATTGTCCTGGCCGTGATGATTGCCGGTCTTTGGGCGACGATCTGGGCCTTCCTGGACAGCTATTCGGGGCAATGGATCGACCAAACGGCGCTCTCCGAGGTCAGCAATAACCTTCGCCGTTATAGCCAGTCCTCCGTGACGTTGCTCAATGCATTGCCGCTCATCTCTGGGGTCCTCGCGCTCATCGGCATCGTCATTGTGCTGGTTCGGCGCCACCGATTCGTCCCGGCCTTGATTGGACTGCTCACCGCCGCGGGAGCCAACGGCACCACTCAGCTGCTCAAGTCCTCCATCCTGGACAAGCCCAATTTGGGTGTCCAGGAAGCCACCATGAATTCCTTGCCGTCGGGTCACACCACCTTTGCTGCGGCAGCGGGTGCCGCCCTCTTCTTGGCTGCCCCGAAAAAGTGGCGGCCCTTCTTGTCCTTGCTGATGTTTCTCTTCAGCGTCGTGACCGGCGTGGCCACCGTGATTAACGAGTGGCACCGACCCGCCGACATCGTGGCAGCACTCTTCGTGGTGGGAGCCTGGACCACCATTGGCCTGTTGACCCTCCGTTTCATTCCCGCAGAGGATCAGGACACCTCCAGCACCCGCCACACCGGGATGCTGATTATCCCGCTCATGGTCATCTCGGGGCTCTTCTTGGGTTTCTGTGCCGTCGCCACCTACACGGTCTCCGCGACCCAACACTTCGCGGGCGCCGCGCTCTTGGGGAGTCTGTGCCTGATTCTCGCCGTCGGCATGATCAACACGGCCATGCTCGTGTGGCTCTTGCGGCGCAAACAGCCTCTCGCCGAACGCCCCTACACCAAGGTGTGGACGTACTAAACCACCGGCCCCAGGGTCGAATGATCGTGAATATGCTCAAGGCGGCAGACACTCGGTGTCTGCCGCCTTGTCGCGACTTCTAGGCGTGCTCGCCCGTCGTGATCGGTCCGGTCACTCCCGACGGCGGCTCGTCGGAGACGTAATCCTTGCCGGTGATGCCCTTCTCCTGAAGCCAAGCGAGACGATCCAAGAGGATACGTGTCACGCCGGCGTCGTAAGGAAGCTTGTACATGGCCGCGGTGGTTGGCCCCGCCTCCGGATTAGCCGTCGACGCCGCGATGCGATCGATGGCCACCCGCATCGTCTCGGATTGGCGTTGCACGAAGGTTCGCTCCACGGGGGTTCCGTGCCCAGGGACGAAGACGTGATAGCGGTCCAGCCCAGCAACGGTCGCCAGGGTCTGCACCCAGACCTCGGGGAAAGAGTCGTCAAAGGCCGGGTCGGCACCCTGCTCGACGATATCGCCGGTGAAGAGGACCTCATCGACCCCCGCGAGGACATCGTTATCTGTGTGGCCCAAGCCCAGGTAGAAGAGGGTCACGGCGCGGTCCCCGAGATCGACACGGGTAAATGAAGCGCGCCCGCCGTCTCCCGGAAGCAAGCGGGTCGGGAGGATGATGTCCGTGTTGGGGCCCTGATGATGGGCCATCTCCGGTTCCAACGTCTCGACGTATCCGCGCTGACGGTCCGCGTATCGTTCCATCGCGCGCTCCGCGTTGGGATGAGCCCAAAACTCCGTGACTCCGTCGGCTGCGAAGACCGCGTTGCCGAAGATGTGATCGTAGTGGGCATGCGTGTTGACGACCACGAAGGGCAGATCGGTCAGCCGTCGCGCGGCGCGGAAAATTTCGGCGCCTTGGCGGGGCCCGGCACCGGTGTCGATGACCATGGCCTTCTCGCCGCCCACGATCAAACCGGTATTTAAACGGTAGTCATCCGTGGTGATGACGTAGATACCGTCGGCAATTTCTTGTGTTCGAGCCATATCTCTACGGTACTTGATCAGCGGTGATACGCACGTCACCCTGGTCTCCGTCCCGTCCGCTGGCCGCGATCAGGCCGCGTGCCGCTGGTTACGATGGATTCATGAATATCCCAGCTCACCCGCAGAATCCCGCGCTGGGTGCCGGTCGTTATGCGCCGTCGCCCTCGGGCGATCTTCACCTGGGAAATCTGCGGACCGCGCTCTTTGCGTGGCTTTTCGCGCGGTCGACGAATCGCCGCTTCGTGATGCGTATCGAGGATCTCGACCGCGTTCGCGAAGGCTCGGCCGAACGCCAACTTGAGGATCTGGCGAGCCTCGGCCTCGACTGGGACGGAGAGCCGCTCGTCCAATCACGGCGCACGGAAGCCTATGAGGATGCCGTGGCTCAACTGAAGGCCCAGGATCTCGTCTACGAGTGTTTTTGCACGCGCCGCGAAATCCAGCAGGCGTCCTCGGCACCCCATGGGGCCCCCGGTGCCTACCCCGGCACCTGCCGTCAACTATCCGCTGCCGAACGCGCGGCGCGCGCAGCAGAACGTCCCGCAGCTTTGCGGTTACGTGCGGAAGCCTCCAGCTGGACCGTCAACGACTATTACGCGGGAGAATATTCGGCGCCGGTGGACGACGTCGTCCTGGTCCGCAATGATGGTCGGGCGGCGTACAACCTGGCGGTCGTGGTCGACGACGCCTTTCAAGGGGTCGATCAGGTCGTCCGTGGAGACGACCTCCTCTCCTCGGCCCCACGTCAGGCGTATCTCGCGGAACTCTTGGGGCTGACGATTCCCGACTATGCCCACGTTCCCCTGGTTCTCAACGGCGAAGGTGCGCGTTTGGCCAAGCGAGACGGCGCCGTCACGCTGGAACAATGGCGCGACGCCGGGCTCAGCGTGACCGACGTGGTCCGCAGGATCGCCGCGTCCATGCCGTTGCCCACGGTGTCTTCTCCGTCAGGGCACCACATGCCCGAGACGGCCGAGCAGATGCTCGACGTTTTCGATCCAGACGCCATCTCGTTAGAACCCTGGACCATTCTCGACCCGTCATCGGAGCTTGCCCGTGTCCCTCATTAGCCGCATTCCCCCGTCGCGCAGGGGTTCCGCCGCCCTGCTGGCCGTGCTCATCGGTTCGACCGGAATTCAGACCACGACGGCGGTCGCCTCGACACTCTTCGAGAAATTTCACCCCGTCTCGGTGTCCGGGCTCCGTATGACCACGGCGGCGGTCGTTCTGTTGCTCATCGCCCGCCCCCGGTTCTGGCGATTTGCCAAGGCGGACTGGATCTCGGTGGTGTCCTACGGCGTGGTGACCTCGCTCATGAACGTCTTCTTCTACCTCGCCGTGGAGCGCATTCCCTTAGGTGTTGCCGTCACGGTGGAATATCTCGGAGCCTTTACGGTCGCGATGATCGGTGTCCGAAAGTTCAGGGACGGGCTCTTTGCCATGGGGGCCTTGGCCGGCGTCGTCCTCATTGCCGGCCCCACCTTCGGAGACACGGACCTGCTTGGATACCTGTTCGCGGCCCTGGCCTCCGCCTCGATGGCCGGCTACACGATCCTGTCCGGAAAGATCAGCAGCGGAACCGAGGCCAGCTCCGGGATTCGTGGGCTGGCGGTCTCGATTGCGGTGGGCGCCATTCTGTGGTCCCCGGCCACGGCGATGGCCGTGCCACACATGACGATGGGCGACTGGGGTATCGCGATTTTCATCGGCGCCGTGGGCCTGGCTCTCGCTTTCTCCTGCGACGCCATGGCGGTCTCCCTCACGAGCCCGGCCACCGTGGGAGTCTTCTTCTCGATGGACCCGGTGGTCTCCTCCCTGGTGGGGCTTGGGTTGCTCGGTCAGCTGCTCACCACGGAGGCGTATGTGGGCATCGCCTTGATCGTGATCTCCGGGGCCGCCGTGACCTGGCGTGCAAACCGCTCGGCGGCGGCCATCGCGACTCACACGGAGGCCCTGAAGCTCATTCGAACCTCGGGAATCCCTCAGGTCAATCGACGCGACAACGGGCACTAATTCGCTTCTTAGCTCACTCGTGACTGGGGCGGCGACGTCGTGGGCCACTCAGCAATCGGGCGAGGGCATCTTTTGTGAGTTCGAAGGGTCCATAGCACCCGCGACGGGGAAATGACATCGAGGCTAAGATCGAGACGATGAGCACTTTCGAGAATTCTCCCCTGCCCCCGTCCGTGTCCGACATTTTCGATCCTCACCGCTGGCGGTCCGTCGAAGGTTTCGAGGATTTTCAGGACATCACGTACCACCGGCAGGTCGAGCGGGATGCCTCCGGGCGTCCGATCCGTGACCTCCCTTGCGTTCGCATCGCTTTCGACCGACCCGAGGTCCGCAACGCCTTCCGTCCGGGGACGGTGGATGAGCTGTACCGCGCGCTCGACCACGCCCGCATGACCAGCGACGTCGGGACCGTGCTGCTCACCGGCAACGGCCCCTCGGCCAAAGACGGCGGTTGGGCCTTCTGCTCAGGCGGCGACCAGCGCATTCGCGGCCGCGACGGTTACCACTACGCCGATGGCGAGAACGCCGATTCCATCGACCCCGGGCGCGCGGGACGCCTCCACATCCTGGAGGTACAGCGCCTGATCCGGACGATGCCGAAGGTCGTGATCGCGGTCGTATCCGGCTGGGCCGCAGGCGGTGGCCATTCCCTCCACGTCGTGTGCGACCTGACGATCGCTTCCCGGGAATTCGGCAAATTCAAGCAGACGGATGCCACGGTCGGTTCCTTCGACGCGGGGTATGGCTCGGCCTTGCTCGCCCGCCAGGTGGGGCAAAAGGCCGCACGGGAAATCTTCTTCCTCGCCCGAGAATACGACGCCGAACGGATGTATCAGATGGGAGCGGTCAACGAGGTTGTGGCCCACGAGCGCTTGGAGGAAACCGCGCTGGACTATGCCGCGGCCATAGCTCGGCAATCCCCACAAGCGATCCGCATGCTCAAATTTGCCTTTAACCTGCCCGACGACGGAATGGTGGGGCAACAGGTCTTTGCGGGAGAAGCAACCCGCATGGGGTACATGACCGACGAGGCGGTCGAGGGTCGCGATGCCTTTCTCGGCAAACGCGATCCGGACTGGTCGCAGTATCCGTATTACTACTGATCGGTTGGCACGGATGGCCCGGGTCTAGTCTGGAAGTCTCATGGATTTCACCGCGTTGACCCCATTGCCCAGCCTGAGTTCCGTTCCCGAGACCGCCACATTCCTCGACGGCCCCGGTTCGGTCACACCCGTCGAGCTCCACCGAAATCTCTCCGGATGGCTCTCCCGGGAGACGCGACGGGGTGAGGAAACCCCCGTGCTCATCGTCTCGACCTCAGGTTCCACGGGCCGGCCCAAACGGACCGTTCTGACTGCACGCGCCCTGCGGGCTTCGGGACTAGCCACCGAGGCCGCCACGGGAACGGACGGCGGTGCGCAGTGGCTCTTGGCCCTCCCCGTGCATTATGTGGCGGGTGCCCAAGTCATCGCACGCTCCGTCATCGCGGGGACCTCCCCCATCCACACGGCCTCGATTTCCAGCGAGGTCAGTTTCGGGGCCGCCGATTTCCTCCGAGCCGCCGAGAAGCTCACCGGTCGTCACCGCATGACCTCGTTGGTCCCGACGCAAGTTCATACCCTGCTGGAAGACGCCGATGCGGAAAGAGTGCCACAAGACGAGCTCCTCGAGGTGCTGCGGGGCTTCAACGCGATACTCCTCGGCGGCGCCCCGGCGTCGGCGGATCTACTGGCGCGTTGTCGGGAAGAGAGCATTCCCCTGGTCCTCACGTACGGCAGCGCCGAGACTGCCGGAGGTTGCGTCTACGATGCGCAAGCCCTCCCCGGAACCCGCATTGCCATACAACCTTCCGCAGAGGGCGGCCCCGGCAGGATCTGGCTCGGGGGGCCCACGCTGGCGTCGGGATATCTGGGTGATCCTGAGAGGACCGCGAGCGCGTTCCGGCACGACGCCGACGGACACACCTGGTATCGCACGGATGACCTCGGGGAGCTCGACGCCCAAGGACGGTTGGCCGTCGCGGGCCGCGCGGACGACGTCGTGATCACCGGCGGAGTCAAGGTTTCGGCACGTGCTGTGGCCGCGGAGTTGGAGCGGGATCGGGGCGTGCGGGAGGCATTGGTCGTCGCTCTCCCCAGCCAGCGGTGGGGACAGGAAATTCGCGCCCTCGTTTCGCGCGCTCCGGGCCGGAAGCCTGATCTGGAGGCTCTCGGCGCGAATGTCCGGGAGAACCTCGGTCCCGCAGCCGTCCCCAAGCGCATCCTCGTAGTAGACCACCTGCCGCAAACCAGCACGGGAAAGCCCGACGCCGGGGCGGCTCGTCGCGCCTTGTCGGACGAGAGCCTCGGGACGTAACGACGACTCTCGGGTCTAGGCCCGTGAGACAATGAACTTTCCATCCACATCTTTTCTCTGGGCGGGATCGTGCCCAGAACATCGAGAGGAGCCTCCGTGGCAACCGTCGGACAGTGGGTCGAAGGCGCTCGTCTTCGCACCCTACCGTTGGCCGTCTCCCCCGTGATCGCGGGAACTGCCGCTGCGGTCCAGATGAGGGACTTCCGACCGCTTCCAGCCCTTCTTGCCTTGTTGGTGGCGCTTTTCCTTCAGATCGGCGTGAACTACGCGAATGACTACTCCGACGGAATCAAGGGGACGGACGACGCCCGCGTGGGTCCCCTACGCCTCACCGGCTCCGGAGCGGCGCCCGCCCACCACGTGAAATTCGCGGCCTTCGGATGCTTCGGCGCCGCCATGGTGGCCGGCGTGATTTTGGTACTGGCCACGCATCAGTGGTGGTTCCTCGTCGTGGGGCTCTCAGCGGTCTTCGCCGCGTGGGGATACACGGGCGGCAAGCATCCTTACGGCTATATAGGCCTCGGCGACCTCTTCGTCTTCCTGTATTTCGGACTGGTCGCAACCCTGGGAACGACCTTCTCTCAGGCGTCCCGATTCTCCACAACGTCGGTGTGTGCCGCGATCGCCCTCGGATTGATCGCCTGTGCCCTCTTGATGGCGAATAATCTCCGCGATGTTCCCACCGATACCGACGCCGGCAAGAAAACATTGGCGGTGCGTCTCGGCGCTCCCCGCGCCCGGTTGGCCTACGCCGTCGAGATTGTTCTGGCCTTCGCCCTGATGCTCTTCACGGTTCCGGAGAATTCCTGGAACCTTCTGGTCTTCCTGGCCCTTCCGTTTGCCGTTCCCGCGGTCCGCACCGTTCTCACGGCTCAGGACCTTCGCGCCCTGATTCCCGTGTTGAAGCACACCGGGATTCTCAGCGTATTGTTCTCCGTACTATTGCTCGTCGCGTCGATCCTAGGAGCCTGATGACCTCGCCCACCTCGCCCTCGTCCTCACGCCGGGTCAGCGTGGCCTGGTGCGTTGTTGTCTTGCTGATTGCCTCGTGCTTGCGTCCGGCTCTCACCACGATCGGTCCGGTTCTCCACGAGATTGGCCACGACACAGGGCTAGGTGCCGGAGGTCTCGGGCTGATTGGGGCGCTCCCCCTGCTGGCGTTCGCCGTCCTGTCGCCGGTGGTCTCGCTGCCGGCCCAACGTATTGGCATCGAACGCGTGGTCCTCGTTGCGCTCGTGATTCTGAGCATCGGCATTCTGCTGCGCTCCACTCCGGGTGCGGTTCTTTTGTGGCTCGGCACGTTGCTGGTCGGCGTCGGAATCGCCATCGGCAATGTGTTGGTCCCGGTGATCGTCAAGAGGGACTTTTCACGTCATGTGGCGCTGATGACCGGACTGTATACCGCGGTGCTCTCGACGGGCGCGGCCACGGCTTCGGGCTTCACCGCACCGCTTTCCCATGCATTACCGGGCGGGTGGCGGACGGCCCTGGCACTGTGGGCGATTGTCCCCATCGTCTGTGCCATCTGGTGGGCTTTTCTCACCCGTCGTGCGCGCCGGGCCGAATTCGAGCGTTCGGGGTCGGTTCTGAAAGCGGTCACCGGGGCGATGCCGACGATTCCGTCTCCCGTGGAGCCTTCCGCATCTCGGCGGGTCTCCCTCTGGAAGACGCCGATCGCCTGGCAGGTCACGGTGTTCATGGGCTTGCAATCATTGATGTTCTATACGGCGGCCAACTGGCTCCCAACGATCGAGGCAACGCAGGGCTTCACGGCCGCGGAGTCTGGTCTGCATCTGTTCGTGATGCAGATCGTGGGCATTTTGGGCAATCTCAGCGTGAGTTTCTTTGCCGGTTCCAAGCCCTCACAGAGCTGGCTTGCCATGATCCTGGCGGGATTCCTCGTCGTGGCGGTGGGCGGCGCCCTCGTCGCACCTCAAGCCGCCATCTTGTGGGCCAGCTTCATCGGCATTGGATGTGGGGGTAGCTTCTCCCTCGCGCTGACCATGATTGGGTACCGCACCAATAGCTACGCCCAAACGATGAAGCTCTCGGGGATGGCGCAGTGCCTGGGTTACCTCATGGCCGCCCTCGGCCCCCTGCTGGCCGGCTGGTTCGCCGATCTACTCGGCGGCTGGGCCCCGGTGCTCTTCGTGATGTTGGGCCTCACAGTGGTGCACTTCATCGCGGGCATCCTGGCCGGCCGTGATCGAAAAATTGGTGCGGAGGCCTAACCGCGGCTCGGAGAGCTAAACGTCACGGCCTTCGCGGCGCAGCTGCTCTTCGACGTATTCGTCCTCGTCGGCAGCGGTCTCGTCCTGAGCGGTGGTTTTCTTCCGGCCGCGGAGCGACGACCAAGCGCGCATGAGGTCCCGTGTGGCGGCGGCGTGCAGCTTCGGGAAAGCCAGGTACCCCACGGCGAAACCGATCAAAATGGCAAAGACCGCCGCGAGGACCAATCCCGTATGCAACAGCGCGCACACGACGAAGACTATGACCATGATGGCGAGTCGGACGAGCGAGTAGTACAAGAACTTCACGGTCCTCAAGTCTACCCGTCTGACCTGGCAATCCGCTCGATGCTTCCCAGCGGGTGCACCTCGGTAAACTGGTTGCATGAGAGCAGTCCTGATCATCGTCGCGGCGGCCGTCGTCGTCGGCATGACCATCTACGCGTTATTGGATATCGGCAGGACCGAGAAACATCGGATCCTCGCTTTACCCCCATGGGCCTGGTTCATCGTGGTGTTGTTGCTGCCGGTCGTCGGCCCCGGTCTATGGCTGGCCTTTGGGTACCGCCGCGAGGCCTCTTCACGGGGTCGCGGCTCCACGCGACAAGCGCCGTCGGCTTCGGCCCCCGACGACGACGAGAATTACCTTCGGTTCCTTCGCCAACAGTCTGAACGACGCCGCAAAGACGAGGAACGTCGGCGGAATGAAGAACGTCGCCGAGACGCCGACGACGAATAGCCTCGTCGGAGTACGACGAAGCCCCCGGGTTCGAGAGAACTCCGGGGGCTTCGTCGTGGTGAGGCTCTTAGAGTCCCGAGTAGGAGTGCAACCCGTTGAACACCACATTGACGGCGGTGAAGTTGAAGATGATGCAGCCGTATCCGATGATCGACAGCCATGCCGAACGCGGTCCGGTCCAGCCACGCGTCGCGCGAGCATGCAGGTAGGCGGCGTAGACCACCCAAATCACGAAGGTCCAGACTTCTTTGGTGTCCCAGCCCCAGTAGCGTCCCCAGGCTTTATTGGCCCAAATCGCGCCCATCGCCAGGGTGAACGTCCACATGACGAAGCCCACGGTGTTGAGACGGAAGGCGAAGTTCTCCAAGGCTTGCGAGGAGGGCACGAGCCTCATGAAGCCCAGGCCAGCTTTTTCTCCTTCGATGAGCTTCTTCTCTCGGCGCGACTGGATGAGTTGCAGAACAGCCATGGCGAAGGTCAGCGTGAAGACACCGGAAGCCATCACGGCCACGGATACGTGGATCACGAGCCAGTAGGACTGCAAGGCCGGCTTGAGGTGGCCCACCGGCGTGGGGAATCCGATGGTCGCGGCCACCATCATGATCAGCGCAAGGCCCGTCACCAGAGCGCCCACGAATCGCAGGTCACGGAAAACCAACGACACCAGGAAGACCACGGAGACCACCAACGCACCTGTGGTGCAGAACTCGTACATATTGCCCCACGGCACACGACCGGCGGCCAGGCCACGCGTGACGACGCCGATGACGTGCACGAGACACGCGATGATCATGACGGCGACGGCGACCTTGGCCGCGGGACGGCGCTGCCCGGTGTACCCCATGGAATCGTCCGCGACATGGTCCGACAGCTTGGCGCGGGTGCTCGCCGTATAGGCCCGCCCTCGGCTTCCGCCGCCGCCACCTTCCACGTGAATGGCTGATGAGCCGCCCTTGGACTCGGCCCCCGCAACTCCGGCCAGAACGGGCTCGCGTTCATTCACCTCAGCAGCTGCCTCGGCTCGACGTGTTGCTCGTGAATTCGTCGCCAGATCCCACGTGAAGGACACGAAGGAGACGAGGTAGATCACCGCGGCCAGAAGCATGAATGCCTCACTCCACTGGCCCAGGTTCTCGTTGATGCTCATGCTTCCCTTTCTGGGCTACTGATTGCTGGTCGCCGCATGTGCGACGGCCTGGCCCGATGCGAGAAAATTACGCTTCGTTGAATTCTAATCCCCATTCCTGGGCGAAGAGATCGGTCAGTTTGTCGGCTTCCATGGCGATGCGGGGGTCTTCGCCGCGCGCCAGGAGCCCGTATTCGACGACCACGGCTCGCTGACCGCCGTCGAGCACGGTTTCGTGGGCCTTGACCCACACGCGACGTCGGGCCACGAAGAGGGACACGATCAAGCCGGCGAAGGCCAAGAGGAAGGAGACCAAAACCACCGGCTTGCCCGGATCGTAGTGAATGTCCAGGCCCGCGTAGCGCTTGACGCCCTCGAACTGAATGCTCCCCTTGCCGTCGGGCAATTGATACGTGTTGTTTTCCTCGGTGAGCACGATGCCGCCGTGATCCGACTTCATCGAATTCAATTCGTGCAATTTGTTGGTGTCCAGCACGTACACGTTCTGTGGCGTGCCTTTATCGAGGCCCAAGTCTCCGTAATAGGAGGACAGGACCAACGCCGGGTTGGCCGGTGCCGCGTCGACCGAGTGCGGCATCTGCCCGGACTGGATCACGGCGGTCGGCAGGAACATGCCGACGAAGCCGAGCTGATCGGGGGACGCGTCCGGCACCTTAAGCACCATCGAGGAGGTAAAGACCTTATCCGTGGGCAAGGTGACGACGGGGCCCTCGTACGAAACCTTGCCGGTGCCGTCGGTGACCTTGACGACCGGCGCATAACCATTGCCGGAAAGGTATACGTTGCTGCCGTCTACATTAAGCGGCTCGTTGACCTTAAGAGATTCCTTGTGGGGCTCCGCCTCAGGAGAATCCTTGACCGTCATCTGGGCGTCGTACCCCAAGTCTTGGCCATAGGTCGAGGAGGTCTTGTCTCGGTCATAGGTGACGTTTAGTTTGTCGAGGGTCACCGAGAAATTGCGGAGCCAGTCCGGGTTGTAGTTGGTGCCGGGTTTGAACTGGTCGTAGCTGACGAGCGTATTGACGTGAGATTCGCCTTCCACCACGATCTTCTGACCGCTATAGCCAAACTGACCACCCACGGCGACACCGACCAAAACACCGATCATCGCAGTATGGAAAACCAAGTTTCCGATCTCGCGGAAATAGCCGCGTTCGGCTCCGACGCTCGGAGTGGAGGCGTCCTCCCGCAGTTCCGTGCGGTAGTGGCGTTTTTTCAGAATCTTTTGGGCCGTTCCGACGGCGCCATCTGCGGTCAGCCCGCCCTCGACCGAATCCACCGGAATGGTGAGCGTGCGATGCTGCGGCAGCCGTCCCAAATTGCGCGGCGTGCGCGGCGGTTTAGCTCCGTAGGCCTTGGCATGCTTGATGGCCCGCGGAATCACACAACCAATCAGGGAAATGAACAGCAGCAGGTAGATCGCCGAGAACCAGGCCGAGGAAAAGACATCGAAAAGCTGGAGTTTTTCGGCGATCGGGCCCCAAGTCTTGTGGGAGTCCATGTATTCCTGGACCTTTTGCGGGTCCTGGATATTTTGCGGAAACATCGACCCCGGAACCGCGGCGACGGCGAGCAGAAGCAGCAAGAACAGCGCCGTGTTCATCTTGGTCAGCTGCGTCCATGCCCATCGGATCATGCCGATAGGCCCGAGCGCCGGGGCGTCCTTCTTGGCCGCTTTCTTCTGTTTACTCATGCCATCCAATTTCGGTAGCGGGTTTCTGCCGTTGTGCTCTGGTGGTGCACGCCGATCACACCGGAAGCTCGTAGCCGGGAGTGACTCCCTGTAGCCACGACATCATCGAACTCCACAGTCCTGTGGCCATCAAGATTCCCACCAGGACGAGGGCCACACCGCCGATGATCTGAAGGGACCTGCGATGCCTCTTCAGGAACGCGAACATTTCTGCAGAACGCCTGAATCCCAGGGCGATCAGGAGAAACGGTATCCCCAGTCCAAGGCAATAGGCCACGGTGAGCACGATCGCTTTGAGGCTATTCGGCCCTTCGATGAAGACCAAGGCCTGCACCGCGGCGAACGTCGGACCGATGCACGGTGCCCACCCCAGGCCAAAGGTGATCCCGAGGATAGGCGCTCCCCACAAGCCCGCCGGAGGTTTCGAATGAATCTTGCGGTCTCGCTGGAACCAGGAAAATCCACCCATGAAGACGATGCCCAGAACGATCACCAGGAGGCCGAGCACCACCTGTAGCCACGTCTGGCTTCGCACCCACGGTGCGGCTCCGACCTGGGCCAGGACCACGGACATGATCACGAAGACGAGGGAGAAACCCAGAATGAACAGACCGGTACCCGCGAACATCCGCCCGCGACGTCGTCGTTGCAGGTCGCTCCCCGTGAGGCCGGTAACATACGCCAGATAACCCGGCACGAGAGGCAAGACGCAGGGGGACGCGAACGAAATCAGGCCGGCCAGCGCTGCCAGCGGTATGGAGGCCCACAAAGAGCCCTCCAATACCACGGATCCAAAGGACGATTCGGCAGCCAGAAGCACGATGGACCTACGAACCTTTCGAGGGGTTAGTGGCGTCCTTGCCATCGATCTGGTCTTGCACCAAGGTCCGGACCACAGACTCGTCAATCTGGCCGAGGATACGGGCGGCGACCCGACCTTCGGAGTCCAAGACGAGCGTGGTCGGCACTGCCTGCGCAGGGACGTACTGGGACAAGGCCATCAGCACCCCGCCGGAACGGTCCTCGACGGATCGATAACCGATCCCGAACGTCCGCTCGAAGGCTTCGGCCGTTCCCTGCTCATCTCGCAAGTTGATGCCGTAGAAGTTCACTTTCTCGCCGAACTCCGTGAAGAGCTTTTGCAGGTGCGGAGCCTCCGCCCGGCACGGGGCACAGCCTGCGTACCAGAAATTGAGCAGGCTCGGTTTCCCACGAAGTTGTGCTCCGGTCAGGGATTCACCGCCGAAGAGTTTGCCCTCAAAGTCCACCGGCTTGCCTCGTTGGGCCTTGCTGAACTCGGTCACCGATCCGTCGCCCGAAATGAAGCCCTTGCCGTCGGCGGAATTTGCCTGATCCGACAGGGCGGAATTGTCCTTACTCGAACAACCGGTCACGGCCACCAGCCCTGCGACCGCGGCGACCGAAAACAGACCGCGTCGGGTCATGGGGCGGTGTGAAGAACGGGGCATGGTTTCTCTCTGCGAAGGACGACGTGACGATGTTCTGACGGGCGGCGAAAGAAGTCCGCCTCGAGTATGAGGTCGCTGATGCCCGCCTGCCGCAGGCTCAACGCATCCCTCAATTATGATCCCGGAAGCTGAATGACCCCTGGATACAATTCCGCGGCGGGCTCGGCATACGTGACGCGGGGCGCCCCCGGTGCTGAGATATCGTCGAAGGTCAACGATGTCACCGAAGCTAGGTTGCACTGCCGCGTTCGGGGATCGTGCGGAAGGGTACGGCCCTCGACGCTCGTGCGAGCCATCCAAATCGGAAGTTGGTGCGAGACGACGATGGCTTCAGCGCCGTCGCCGCCTCGCTTCACAGCCTGCACCGCGGCGTCCTTGATCGCCTCGGCCATGCGCGCGACCTGTTCCCGGTATGGCTCTCCCCACGAGGGCCGGAGCGGATTCGTCATATACCGCCAGTGCCGGGGATGACGCAGAAGCTCGTCCCTGTTCACGTGCATGCCTTCAAAGTAGTTCCCGGCCTCGATGACGCGCTCGTCCAAAACGACCGGTAGGCCCAAGGCCTTCGACACCGGCGCGGCGGTTTCTTGCGTACGAGTCAGAGGCGAAGCCGCCAGGTATGAAAAACGGGCCCCTTGGGATGCCCGCCGCTCGAATTCACGGGCGGCAAGTTCGGCCATCCGGTGTCCCGCCTCGGAGAGATGGAACTCTGGGAGGCGGCCGTAGACGATCCGATCCGGGTTGTGGACTTCGCCGTGACGCAGAAGGTGAACGGTAGCGCTGTGAGACATGGGGCTAGTCTTTCAGATCCGCGTCGGAGCGGCCATTCGGGCAGGCTCCTTGAGGCAGATCACCCTTCTTCGGGATCATGCCCTTCCAGAATGCCGCGCAGAATTCGGGAAATTCTCACCGTGTCCACGCGCCAAAAGTCGCGGGGAACCCCGTCGATACGAACCACCGGGATTTCCTCGGCGTGTTGCTTCAACAGGTCAAGATGGTCCTCGACATTGATTTCATGGACGGTAATCCCCAAAGGGTCCGTCACCGAAGCCAGGTCGATACGGGCTTGATCACACAGATGACATCCGGGCGAGGTGAGCAGTTCAACCGTGGGCTTTCTCCCGGGACCGTTCGCCGAATCATGGGTCTCCATGAATCCTCCATTCGTGGACATCGCCCTGATTCGGGCGGGGTACGCATTCGGCCGCCCCTCGCGTTGCGAGGTGACGGCCGAGAATGCTCAAGACAAGAAGTGACTACTTCTTGTTGCGACGCTGGTGGCGGGTCTTGCGAAGCAGCTTACGGTGCTTCTTCTTCGCCATGCGCTTGCGGCGCTTCTTAATAACTGAACCCATAGGATCCCTACCTTGATAGTCGTACGTCGGTGGCAAGTGCGCAGGTGCGCGGCAAAGCCACCGGGTGGCGTCCTTGTCCCCCGAGCCGAGGACGGCGGAGGCTTGCTGTCAAAACGTTCGCTCACGAAGTTTACTGCAGGCAAAGAAAAGCCCAATAGAGCGAAAACGTTCCTCAGACACCTTACAAGGTGGAGTCAAATTTCTTCGAATCGGCGGCCGTGGAGCCGGTCGATTCCTCCGCGTCACCTTGCTCATCCGAAGGCCAAGCCTCTAGGTCATGCATCGAATCCCGCGCCCCTGGTGCCGCGTCTGGCAGATCGGCATCACGGGATTTATTGTCCGCGACGTCGTCGGCAAGCTTGGATGTCGGGGCCAGCGGATGAACCTCGCCGTCTTCGCCCAGCTCGGGCTGCACAAATACGGTCGCCGACGAGCGTTGCTTCCGCTCCGGATCAACCCCGGCCTCGAGATAATGCCCTTCGATGTGCTCCGCCACCATGCGAGCAGCAAGCTCGTTGTCGCCCGATTCGATGGCCGCATAGATCGCGCGATGTTCGGCGCACAGGCGAGTCGCCGTCGTCGACCACAGCGGAACATAGCCCACCAGCGACAGCGTGTACTCATAGATGGAGTCGCGCAATGAGGTCAGAAGGCCCGTGATGAGGCTATTTCCTGCGAGTCGGGTCAGGGCGACGTGGAAGGAAACCTCGAGGTGATGAAAATCCTTGAGAGAAAGATCGTCTCGAGACATCTCGTCGATGATCTTGGCGAGCTCCTTCATGGCCGGATGCTCCCGATTGGCGCGGCGGAGCGCCCAGGTCTCCAGGAGAACGCGCGTGTGCACGATATCCCGGAGGGGATATTCCGCCGTCGCCATGTGTAATTTCAGGGCGGGGCCGGCGCTTGCCGCGGGCTCGCGCACCAGCTGAGCAATCAGTTGGTGGCGCTTCCCCTCGTAGAGTCGCACGATCCCCATGACTTCGAGATTCTTGAGAGCCTCGTGCGTCGCATTGCGCGAAGCACCGACGGCATTCGAAATTCGACGTTCGCTCGGCAACTCCTGCCCTAGGACGAGGTTGCCGTCGAATAGCTCGTTTTCGAGCCATTGGAGGATCTTACGGTCGGTAGCCATGCGGTGATGAATCTTTCATGCTGTGGTCAACGATGCGGTTCCAGGTCGGAGGTTTACCCTCCTATCGTCCACGCCTTCTGGCAAAAAGATTAGCCAAAAAACCTGATGCTTTGTGATCGTCCGAGGCGGCCTCGTCATCCGACGCGCTGTCTGCCCGGTGGACTTTGGGGTCCAGGGGTTCCCAGCTCTGTGGTCCTGAGGTGCTGGGCGCATCCTCCGAGGCTGATTCACCCTGTGCCGCGGTGGTCACGGGACGAGACGCTGAGGGTTCCGTGGAAACCTCAGACTCGTGGGCTGCAGGGGTCGACGAAAAATCCGACGTGGTGGGCGCGGGGTCGTCCTCTCGACCGGAAACGCTCAAGCCGAGCGGCATCAGGGGCCGGAAGGTGACGCCGTCGTGACGGGTTCGGTGGATGCTCGAGGCGCCATCGGTCCCGGTTGCCTGGGCGACGACGGGGACGGCGGGCACCTGCTCCTCGACGTCGGTGGGTTCTGGATCAGCACCATAGTGCTCTTCCGAACCCGTCCTGGGGGCCAGGTGCGGGCGGGCGGGGCTCGGCGGGGAGTCTTGGGCCGCAGAGTCTTCGCGCCCACTCGATGGCACCTTCTCGGGCTGGGGCACCATCCGACTCGTCGGTTCGGCAGCGGCCGGTTCGGCCTGCTCGGTGGATTCGGTCTCGCCGCTGTTCTCGGCATCGTCTCGTTCGACGGAAGAGGCCGAGAGCCCCTCGATCCAGGCCCGGATCTCCTGCAGGGGTTCAGGGTTGAGCGAATACAGCCGCTTCTGCCCCTGGGCCTTCATCGTGACCAGTCCAGCTTCCCGCAAAACTTTGAGGTGCTTGGAAACGGTCGGCTGGCTCACGCCGAGTTCGGTCACGACGTCGTTGACGGGGCTCGGCCCTTCCTTGACGACGTCGAGAATACGCCGGCGGGTGGGGTCAGCCACCACGGCAAACACGTCAGTACTCATGTATCCACCATAACGGTGTATTCCGGCAGACGTATGCACACACGCCCGCGATGTTGCCGCCGGCCGTGGGGAGATTCCCCTCGATCAGTCGAACCAGGGATCGAGTCCCCAGAGCGGGAACACCGATTTGCGCGTCGCCATGACGGTTCGGTCCAAGCTGTCGGCGGGATCAAACCCAATTTCCCAGGACCTCCACCAAACGTCGGCCTCGTCGCCCATCATGCGCGGAGCACGGACCCCATATTTCTCGGCGATGTACGAACGCCAGGTTTCCGGGGTCGGCAGGGTCGGTTCCACGGGACGGCCCGTGACGATCCCAATCAAGTGCGCCCACGAGCGCGGCACGGCATCGAGGCAGTTATATCCTCCCCCACCGAGTGCCAGCCAGCGGTCTTCCGTCAGCTCATTGGCGAGGTCCGCGATGGTCAAGGCCGCCTCGCGCTGCGCATCGACGCTCAGTCGCATGTGCGTCATGTCGTCCTTATAGTGCGAGTCGCACCCATGTTGCGAGACGATCACTTCCGGTGCGAAGGCCCGAGCCAGCTGGGGAACGATGGCGTGGAAGGCTCGAAGCCATGCCGCGTCGGAGACCGTCGTCGGCAGCGCCACATTGACCGCTCCACCTAGCCCCTCGCCATCGGGTCCGACGTCGCTGGAAAAGCCCGTCCCGGGGAAAAGAGACATCCCGGTTTCGTGCAGGGAGATGGTCATGACGCGGGGCTCGTCCCAGAAGATGCTTTGGGTGCCGTCGCCGTGGTGCGCGTCAATGTCGATGTATAAGACGCGTTGAGTTCCACGATCGAGCAAGCGTTGTATGGCGACGGCGCAATCGTTGTAGACGCAGAATCCACTCGCGTGATCCCGGTGGGCGTGGTGCATTCCGCCACCAAAATTGACGGCACGTACCGTGGTGCCATCGACCAGGGACTCCGCGGCGAGCTCGCTTCCGCCGGCCAGCCTCGCCGCAGCCTCGTGCAGGCCGGCGACCCCGGGGGTGTCCTCCCCATCCAAGCCACTCCCCGGAATCTTGAGGGTGGGATCGGCGCTGACTGCTTTCACGCTGTCAATGTATTCCCTCGAATGCGCCGTCAGCAACGTGGCGTCGTCGGCGACGTGCGGCCGGTCCACGCGGACGTGCTCCCCTTCGAAGAGACCCAGATCCGCGGCCAGACGAGCCGTAGCGTCCAGGCGCGACGGGTGCATGGGGTGGTAGTCGCCGAAGAAGTACGCGGTCATGGCCGGATCCCACGTCACCATTGTCGTGGGGTCGGATCCTCGCCCGCTTCCGCGAAAGTTTGTAAGTGAGGTCACAGAGACATTGTGGCACGCTCCCCAGCCACATCCCACTCGGCCCTATCTGCCGCCCCGGCCGCTACGCTAGGGAGGGTCAATCATCCATCGGCAGCTGGGCAGGAGCGTACGTGCGGAGCAAAGACTCGACGCTGGCCGCGGAGCCCCGGCGGGCCGCGGATCGGATCAGGGATCTGGGCAATCGGCTCTTCGGGTCCACTCCGTCGCGAATCTCCATCACCTTGTTCTTCCTGGTGATCGTCCTCTGCTCGCTGTTGTTGATGCTTCCCATCGCGAGCAAATCCGGGCACCCTCCGGCTTTGTCCCAGGCCTCATTCACGGCGACGTCGGCGGTGACCGTCACGGGATTGACCACGCTGACGACGGCGACTCAGTGGACGTTCTTCGGCCAACTCGTGATTCTCTTCGGCGTTCAGATCGGTGGGCTCGGAACCCTCACGATGACATCCTTGCTTTCGATGGCCTTGGGCCGAAAATTGGGTCTCAAAACCAAGCTGTTTGCGCAAGAAGGCCTGAGCATCACGAGCAAGCAGGGCAAATTGGGGGAAGTTGGGTCGCTTCTTCGGGTCGTGGTTCTGACCTCGGCCAGCATCGAGGCCGCGATCGCTGGCATCGTGATGTTGCGCCTCATGACCCTCGGGGAGTCGCTACCTGAGGCCTTATGGCACGGCGTCTTCTATGGAATTTCCTCGTTCAACAACGCAGGCTTCACGCCGCACTCCGACGGTTTGGTGCCTTACGGCAATGACTGGTGGATTTTGCTGCCCTTGTGCGCGGGCGTGTGGTTCGGGTCCCTCGGGTTTCCCGTCATTTTGGTGATCCGCATGTTCGGGTTGCGTGTTCGACACTGGAATCTCAATGCCCGCATTACGGTCTTCGGGTCCATCGCTCTAGTCATCGGTGGAACGTTGCTCTGGGGTCTGGCGGAGTGGGATAACGACGCGACAATTGGCGACGAGAATCCCGTACAACGAATCCTGCATTCGTTTTTTGCCTCCGTCATGACGCGTTCAGGAGGCTTCAACCTGGTGGATATGGATCAGTTGCATCCGATCACCAAATTGTTGACGGATCTGCTGATGTTCGTCGGCGGCGGTTCCGCTTCAACGGCCGGTGGTGTGAAGATCACGACCATGGCGGTCATCTTCATCGCCATCATCGCGGAGGCTCGCGGCGACCAACACGTGATTGCCTTTCACCGAACCATCCCGGATACCGTGCTTCGCATCGCCATTTCCGTCGTGATGATGAGCGCGACCATCGTGGTGCTGGGCACCGCCGTGTTGATGCTCATTTCCCAAGCATCCCTCGACGAGATTCTCTTCGAAGTGATTTCCGCGTACGCCACATGCGGGTTATCCGTAGGATTGTCCGCGGAGCTACCGGCCTCAGGCCTGTATGTCCTGTCCGTCCTCATGTTTATTGGACGTCTAGGAACCATCACCGTGGCCACCGGCTTGGCACTTCGAACTCGTAGCCGACTGTACAAATACCCGGAAGAGAGGCCCATCATTGGCTGATCGGTCACCCCATAACGCGCCCGTCCTGGTGATCGGCCTCGGCCGGTTCGGAGCGGCCACGGCGCAGCAACTCAAACGCCAGAATAAAGAAGTTTTGGCGATCGAACGCGACTCCGAGATGGTGCAACGCTGGTCTGGCCTACTCACCCACGTGGTTCAGGCGGATGCTTCCGACATCGATGCCCTTCGTCAGGTCGGCGCCGGAGACTTCACCTCCGCGGTGGTCGGCGTCGGAACCTCGATCGAATCCAGCGTGCTCATCACGGCAAACCTCGTGGACCTCGGCATCGACCGTATCTGGGCGAAAGCCATCACCCCGGCCCACGGCAAGATCCTCTCGCGTATCGGGGCACACTACGTGATCTTTCCCGAGGCAGACGCCGGACGCCGCACCGCTCACTTGGTGTCCGGGCGGCTCCTGGACTACATCGAATTCGACGACGACTTTGCGATCGTCAAGATGTACCCCCCGAAAGAAACGCACGGTTTCACGCTGGAGGAGTCCGACGTCCGGAACCGCTATGGCGTGACCATCGTTGGTGTGAAGTCCCCGGGTGAAGAGTTCACCTACGCAACGGCCAAGACTAAGGTGACCTCCCGCGACGTGTTGATCGTCTCGGGGCAGGTCGACCTCATCGAACGGTTCGCGGCGCGTCCTTAACCCGGGGCCTCAGCAATGGTTCCGCCCTAGCGGCGGAATTCCTCGACCATCTCCGCATTGCGGTGAGCGGACGCCTTGGCCGCTTTCTCGGTCAGCTCGATGAGGCCACCTTCGGCGAAGACATTGACGGCCCGCTCCGTGGTGCCGTTGGGGCTGCACACGGCCTTCCGCAGGGCTTCAGGGTCGGCGTCGTCTGCATGGAGCAGTTCACCGGCGCCCGAGACCGTCTCCTTGGCCAAAAGCCGGGCCGTTGCCGCATCGAGACCCATGGCTTCGCCGGCCTTTTGCATCGCTTCCGCCAGGAAGAATGCGTACGCCGGGCCCGAGCCGGAAATGCCCGTGACGGCGTCCAGCTGGCTCTCCTCCACATCGATCACGGTGCCAGAATTCTGCAAGACCCGATGTGCAAGCTCAAGCTGATCCGCCGAACAATGCGTACCCGGTGCCAGCGCGATGACGCCGCGGCCCACACGTGACGGGGTGTTCGGCATCGAGCGGATCACCGGTTGGCCGTCACGAAGTTCGCCTTCCAACATGGCGAGGTCGATGCCCGCGGCCACCGATAGCACCAAAGCATTGGGGTCCAGCGCATCCTTGATCTCGGCGGCGAGGTCCAAAATTCCTTTGGGCTTCACGCCGAGCAGCACGACGTCGGCACCCTCTACGGCCTGAACGTTAGCCGATGAGTCATCCTCGCTCGAGAAGATGGCGACCCCACGCTGGTCTTCCGGGAGCGAATCCGCCAAGCTTTTCGCGCTGTCGGCGGATCGTGTGGTGGCACGAATCGTGTTGGGATCCGTCCCGCCAGCGAGCAGACCGGACATGATCGATCCGTTCATCGAACCGGTACCCAGAAAAGCAATGATGGGTTCGGACATGGTTCCTCCTGAGTCGTCGAGTTGATGTCTTCATGGTCCACGGTATCGGAGGAGCAGGACCGCCGATACGTGACGGACTATTTGTGGATGATGCTTCGCCACAGGATGCCATGGGGTTTCCCGTGGAGGCCCGCGTCGCATCAATCGTCGGACTCCCAAGGGTGTCTGCTACCCGCCGAGGTGTCGTTGGGCGAATTCCAGCGAATCGTAGAGCCATTCGTCACGCTGGGATGTGCTTTTGGCTTTTCGTGTGGAAACTTCGACGCCCACTACGCCTTCCCAACGTTGTTGAGCCAAGTACTGCAACGTTTCGGCAACTGGCTGCGTTCCGTATCCCGGCCGCGCGTGCTCATCCATCAGAGAATTTCCGGAGCCATCAGTCAGGTGAACGTGACCCAATCGATCCCCGAGCTCTGTGACGGCTGCCAAGGAATCGGTTCCCGAAGCGGCGGCATGGGAGAAGTCCCAAGTAACCCACTCGTAGTTCTGTCCCAAGGGGGACCAGTGCGGTGCATACATCAGTACTTCACGACGTCCAAAACGCCACGGGTACATGTTCTCGACCGCGATCTTCACTCCCTCAGAATCCGAGATCTCCCGGACGCCGTCAGGGAACCCCTTGGCGTAGCGGCGTTGCCAGACGAACGGCGGGTGCGCAACCATCACGTCCGCGCCCACTCGCTTGACCATCTTGGCGGCCAACCGAATCTTGTTCCAGGCATCGCCCCACACATGTTGGGTCAGCAAGAGAGTCGGCGCGTGGATTGCGGAAATGGGCAGTTGGAACTCCTGGATGTAGTCCAGGAGTTCATCTGGATCACGGGACAAAGGGTTTCCGGTGATCATGACCTCGACGGCGTCATAGCCAAGATCCTGGGCGACGGCGAAAGTGTCCTTCACGCCCAGAGGGAATACCGAGGAGGTGGACAAGGCGATGGGAGGCCGCGACCACGAACCCGATGCGGTGCCGGATCCTCGAGAAGCAGGCTCCTCCACGATGTGTCCTCCTATGTGTTCGGCGTCAATGACTTCGGGTCCACCATAGCCGCCGAATCTTGGGAGTTGAGCCGATCCATGCGCCGAAGGATCAAACCTTCACGCAACGCCCAGGGAACGGAACGCATCGTCGTTATGCCGTAGAGGTCCATCGCGGTTTCTGCCACGATTCCTCCGGCGAGAATCTGTGCAGCCCGCTTGGAGGACACACCGGGCAGATCCGCACGTTCGTCGGGCGTCATGGCTTCCATACGACGGGTCCACAAGCGAAGATCTTCCAGGTGGAATTCGCGTTTGACGTAAGGCCCCGCCGCGTACGGGGCTGCCCCGCAGATGCGCGCCAAAGAGCGAAAAGTTTTTGACGTTCCGACGACCATGTTGGGCGTGCCGGCCCGCTTCACCGTCTCGACGGCGGGTTCGAGCGTCGATTTCACATGCTTCCGCAGCGCCTTAACTTCCTTGGGCTTGGCAAGCTCGTGATGGATGAACTGTCGGGTCAACCTCCCAGCCCCCAGCGGCGTCGAGACAGCAACGTCCGGCAAAGCATCGTTGCCTAGTGCCATCTCGAAGGAGCCTCCGCCGATGTCGAGGTCCAGGATGGTGCCTGCTCCCCAACCTTGCCATCGCCGCACCGCGAAATACGTGATCGCGGCTTCTTGGTCACCCGAGATCTCGGTGAGATTGACTCCGGTGGTCGACCTGACATGCTCCAAGACCTCGGCGCCGTTTCCGGCCTCGCGGATCGCCGACGTGGCGAACGCCAAGAGGTCTTCGGCGTCGTGGTCGGCCGCGAAATCCCTCGCTTCGGCCACGAAGTCGGTCAGAGCGGTGCGGCCCTCGAGCGTGATGTCGCCCTCCGCATCCAAGTACTGAACCAACTGAAGAGGCATCTTGTGGGATGCATAGGGCTCCGGCCGCGATCCCGGATGGACATCCAGAAGGAGCAGGTGGACGGTGTTTGAACCGACGTCGAGGACCGAAAGACGCACCTTAGCCCTCCTTGGTCTTCCGGGTGGAGGCCGCGGGCTTCTTCGCGGCGGAGGTTGTCGACTTTTTCGCCGTCGTCTTACGGGTACCGGTCGCCTTCTTTGCCGGGGCCTTAGACGCGCTGGTCTTCTTGGCCTGGGTCTTCTTCGCCGTGGTCTTCTTGGCCGGGGCTTTCCGTTTTGCCGGCCCCTTCGCACGCTTATCGGCAAGGAGCTCGACGGCGCGGGTGAAGGTCATGGATTCCAACGTCTCGGAGCGAGGCACCGTGACGTTGGTTTCCCCGTCCGTGATGTAGGGCCCAAACCGGCCGTCCTTAATCACAATCGGTTTGTCGTTGCTGGGATCCTTGCCCAGCTCCGCCAGCGGGGGCTTGGCAGCAGCCCGACCACGCTGTTTCGGCTGGGCGTAAATCTCCAGTGCTTCCTCTTGCGTGATGGAGAAGATCTGGCTCTCCGAGGTCAGCGAGCGCGAATCCGTCCCCTTCTTCAGGTACGGGCCGTAACGACCATTCTGAGCGGTGATTTCCACGCCCTCGGCATCTTGACCCACGACTCGGGGAAGAGACAGGAGCTGCAAGGCCTCGTCGAGGGTGACCTCCTGCAACGACATGGACTTGAACAAGGACGCCGTGCGCGGCTTTTCCTTTTTCGGCTTTTTCGGCGGCTTCGGCTTGCCGTTCTTGTAATACTCGACCGGCTGGTTGGCGAGCTCTTCCTCGGTAATCTCTGGGACGACTTCCGTCACGTAGGGTCCGAAACGGCCGTCCTTAGCCAGGATGGTCCGACCGTTCTCAGGATTCTGGCCGAGTTCACGGCCATCCGCTTTACCTCGTTCGATCAACTCAGCGGCCTTTTCAGCGGTGAGTTCGTCAGGTGCGAGGTCGTCAGGCACATTGGCACGGATGGGATCTTTAATTTCCCCCGTCTCCTCGTCAACTCCGCCACCGGTTTCCAAGTACGGCCCATATCGTCCGACCCTGAGCGTTACGCCATCGGCAATATCGATCGAATTCACCGCACGGGCATCGATCTCCCCGAGGTTTTCCACGATCGGCTTGAGGCCGCTCCTGGCATCGTTACCGAAATAGAACCCGGTGAGCCAGTCGACGCGTTGGGTCTCGCCCCGGGCAATGCGGTCGAGATCGTCTTCCATCGTCGCGGTGAACTCGTAGTCCACGTACTTGGAGAAGTGCTCCTCCAACAAACGGACCACGGAGAACGCTGTCCAGGACGGCACGAGCGAACCCGACCGGTTGTTGACGTAGCCACGGTCCATGATCGTCGAAATGACCGCCGCATAGGTCGAAGGACGCCCGATGCCCAACTCGTCCATGGCCTTAACCAGGGAAGCCTCCGTGTAGCGAGGGGGCGGCGAGGTCTCGTGACCATTGGCCTCGATATCCCGACCGGTAAGGCTGTCCCCTTCCTTGAGCTGCGGAAGCCGCTTGTCCGATCCGCCGGTCTTGGAGTCCTCAGCGTCACGTCCGGCGTCTTTGCCTTCCTCATACGCAGCCAGGAAGCCGCGGAACGTGATCACGGTGCCGGAGGCGGAGAATTCCGCGGAACGACCGTCCTGGGTTTGGGCTTCAAGCTTGAGCGAAGCGGTCTGGCCCTTTGCATCGGCCATTTGCGAGGCGACCGTGCGCTTCCAAATGAGTTCATACAGTCTGAACTCATCTTGCGACAGCTTCTTCGCTACGGCCGTGGGCGTCCGGAAGGAGTCACCAGCAGGGCGGATGGCTTCGTGAGCCTCTTGTGCATTCTTCGACTTGGATGCGTAAAGACGCGGCGATGAAGGAACGTATTCCTTCCCGTACAGCTCTGTGGCTTGGTGGCGGGCCGCGTTGATGGCCTGATCGGAGAGGGCGACCGAGTCGGTTCGCATATAGGTGATGTAACCGTTTTCGTACAGTCGCTGGGCCACCTGCATCGTCGAACGTGACGAGAACCGGAGCTTTCGAGCAGCTTCCTGCTGAAGCGTCGACGTCGTGAACGGTGCGGCCGGCCGGCGCGTATACGGCTTGGTTTCGACCGAGGAGACCGAGAATTCGGATCCTTCAAGGCCTGTGACCAAGCCACGGGCCGTTTCCTCGTCCAGGTGCGCGACCTTGGACTGAGCGGAGGCCTTCAACTCTCCGGAATCCGTAAAGTCCTTGCCCGATGCAACACGCATTCCGTCGAGTGCGGACAACTTTGCCCCAAAGCTCTCGGAGGCCGCAGTTTCGAAGGTTCCCGAGAGGTCCCAGTATTGGGCCGAACGGAACTTCATCCGTTCCCTCTCGCGCTCGACGACGAGGCGCGTTGCCACCGACTGCACTCGGCCGGCGGAAAGTCCCTGAGAGACCTTTCGCCACAGCACCGGCGAGATTTCGTAACCATAGATGCGGTCCAGAACACGGCGCGTTTCCTGCGCATCAACCAACGAGTCGTCGATGGACCGGACGTTCTCGAAGCCGCGTTCCACGGCTTCCTTGGTGATTTCGGGGAAAGTCACGCGGTGAACTGGCACCTTAGGCTTGAGCACCTCGAGCAGGTGCCACGCGATGGCTTCGCCCTCGCGATCGGCATCGGTTGCGAGATACAAGGCGTCACAGTCTTTGAGGAGCCGTTTGAGCTCGGTGACCTTTTTCTTTTTATCCGGGTTCACGACGTAGTAGGGCTCGAAGCCGTCGTCGATATCCACCGCGAACTTGCCGACCGGGGTCTTCTTCAATTCCGCCGGCAGCTCGGAGGGCTGCGGAAGATCGCGAATGTGCCCCATGGAGGACTCGACGATGTACGCATCTCCCAGGTAACCGCCGATGGTTTTGACCTTGGAGGGAGACTCCACAATGAGGAGACTCTTACCCGTCGTCTTGCCCTTGGCCTGTGTTGGCACGTCGCTCCTTGAGTCCGATCCGGTGAATACGCCCCCACAATAGCCGAGGAAACTACCGGTAGGTCACGTATCCACAGGCACGGTGAGGTACACCTCCCCTGAAATAGGGAGTGGTTCCACCCCACGCTACTCGACCAGACGCGCGTTAGAGGCGGTTGTTAGGCCTCCGGCTCACATACCAAGAATCCCAGGTCAATGAGCGAGCGGACATGATCCATGAGTTTGGCTTTGTCGTCGTCACCGTCCCAGTCCAGCAGGGCACCGAGAGCGTCGAGGATCTGTCCAACCGTCAGTTCGCCGTCGCAGGCAGAAACGAATCCCGCGGCCTCTGTCGACAGCAATTCAGTTCGTCGCAGGCCCGCGCCTTCCCTCAGGAGAATCACTCCCGGGTGTTCGGCGCCCGGACGCTGGTGTCGTTCTTCGGTCACGTCCTCGGCCACGGTGAGGTGCACAGCGCGCAAGGCGTCGTCGTCGAGACCCGCGACGAGGTCATGGGCCGCAATCGCGGCGGTCATGAAGGGGGCAATCGGTTGTTGAATGGGGTGTTCTATCGATTCGAATCGGAGGAAAGGTTGCCCTTCATCTCGCCGGCGTAGCCAGATCATGCCGAATCCGACGGCAGCCACACCGCGACCGTGAAAGTCTCGGATGTAGTCCAGATACGCCGCGTCGAAAGCCTCCGGATCGCGATTCTGGCTGGCATCACGGAGCCACGTTTCGGCGTAAGCCTCAGGCGTGGTCTCTTCCCGCTGAATGAACCAGCCGTCACAATTGGCGGCCAACCAATCTCTTGGTCGCCTGTCCCACGGAGCCTGACCGTCCTCGCCGTCCTTCATCACGGGAATTTCCCAGTTGCCCAGCATGTGCGCTCTGCCGCACGGAGACAAGACGCCGGGAATATCACGAACCAATCGAGCCACGAGTTCGTCACCGGGCAATCCACCGTCGCGGTAGGTATAACGAGATTCCGAGGTCTCATCGGGATGACGCGGGGTGATGACGAAGGGGGGATTGGAAACCACGAGATCGAAACGTTCGGAGGCCACCGGCTCCAGCATGTTCCCTTGACGCAGAGACACACGTTCCTCGAGGCGTTCCGGGTTTATGCCCAAGGCCGATGAATTCAGCAAGAGGTTGAAACGCGTCATCGCGAGCGCCCTGGTGGAAATGTCCGTCGCGGTCACGTGATCGGAGTGCGCCAAGAGATGGAAGACCTGGATGCCACAACCAGTTCCAAGATCAAGTGCCCTCCGAACTGGAGTGCGTTCGGTGAACTGAGCCAGGGTAAGTGACGCTTGCCCAATGCCTAGGACGTAGTCGGTCGGTAATGCCCCGGCAGTTTGATGCGCGCCCAGGTCGGAGACGACCCAGAGATCGGTTCCGTCGTCGGCCGAATGCGGCCTGAGGTCAAAAGCCGAGCGTACCGTGCCGTCGTCTGACCCGGGATGGGCAGGTTCCAGCAATCGGAGCCTATGGAAAATGGAAAATGCTCCCTCACCTAGGGTCGCATCGAGCGACTCCTCGGTGGCTACACCTCCGAGCATCAGGAACTCCACCACGCCGGCCAGCCTGCGCTGCCCCGGTTTGGCACCGGCTCGTCCCCTCAGAATCTCGGTGATCCGATGCCGGGCAGGTACCACCTGCTCGCGGATCATGGCGTCAAAAGGGCCCTGCCCTAAGAGATCAAGAATGGCATCGTACGAGTAATCGACTGCGGCAAGGGCCTCGGCCAAGGCTTCGACGGCCTGGAAGTCGTCGCTGTAGGGGGCGTTCGGGACGCGGGAGAAATCAGGTGTGGAAGTCACCGGATCATTCTATCGACGCGACCAATCGTCGGTTCGAGAAACCTAGGCTGCTGGTGCGGTGGCCGGAACTTTGGCGCATCCTGCGGGGCACATGGCATTTTCGGTGGCGCAATCGGGGCACAAAAGAATTAACTCTCGACAAGCCTGGTTGGCACAATTGACGAATCGATTTGACGGTGCCTGGCATTGTTCGCATTCCCCGATCGTGACGGCGTCGGGAGTAAATTCCATGTGCATCCGCTGATCGAAGACGTAGAGGGAACCTTCCCACAGGCCCGCATCGCCGAAGGCTTCGCCGTATCGGACAATGCCACCGTCGATTTGATAGACCTCCTCAAATCCTCGGTTTTTCATGAGCGCCGAGAGGATTTCGCACCGAATCCCACCCGTGCAGTAGGTGATGATTTTCTTGCCCTTGAGCTCGTCGTACTTGCCCGATTCGAGCTCCGACACGAAGTCGTGCGTGGTGCGGGTGTCGGGAACGACGGCGCCCTTAAACCGACCGATGCGAGCCTCGAAGGCATTGCGTCCGTCGAAGAAGACGACGTCATCTCCTTCGCGCTCTACCAGTTCGTTGACTTCCTGCGGGCTCAAGTGAATACCGCCACCGACGACGCCGTCCTGATCCACCGTGAGTTCATCGGCAGCGCCGAAAGCCACAATTTCGTCCCTGGCTTTGACCGAGAGCCGCGGGAAGTCCTCAGCCCCGCCGTCGGACCATTTGACCTCTAGCCCCCGAAATCCCGAGTACTGCCGTGTGGTGCGGACATACTGTTTGACCGCGTTGATTTCGCCTCCGACGGTTCCGTTGATGCCGTGTTTCGAGACGAGGATGCGTCCACGCAATCCGAGCTTTTCACAGAGGGAACGCTGCCAGAGCACCACGGACTCGGGGTCGGCGATGGGCGTGAAATGGTAATACAGGGCGATTCGGGAGAGTGACACGGTGGATATTTTAGGCGACGCCGCCGATTTCCGGCATGACCGCTGCCTCATTCTGGCTCTCGATTATTCCCCCAGTCGAAAACGTCGCCCGGTAATTCGCGTGGGCGTGATTTCTACGTATTCGAGCTTTTCGGTGTGCAACCACGGGGTGATTCCCAAGTCCTCTATTCGAGCAATCTCGGAAGAATCGGTCAGGAGTTTGGCCGTGCCTCGGACGACGACGCTCTGCGCGATTCCCCCTTCCACCCGGTCAGTTTCCACGGCTACGGAGGGGTTCAGCAGCATCGAGGTCAACTTGTGCCCAGCGGCGGTCTTGAAGTAAATCCGCCGGTCCGAAACCGCGATATTCAACGGCGTGATGTCAATGTCGTGGTCATCCGCCGTCGCGAGGCGGGCAAATCGAGCGTGGTTCAGGAATTCCCAACACTCGTCGTCGTTCAGTGGGAGAACCCGAGGTCCGGCGTCCTCTGCACCCGAATTTTCGGAAATATTCATGGGATGGTTCATGGCCCTATTGTGTCACGTTTCACGGATTCATCCGCCCCTCGGCGGTGACAGCGCTGGGGTGTCACAATGGGTTCGTGCCTCAGCCAGCTCACCTACTCCACGCCCTGAATCGGGGCGATGACCCGCCCGAGATCGTGCACACCCAGCTCCTGCCGGAACGCGAAGCCGTCACCCATGAGTGGCCGCAGTGGTTGCATCCCTCGGTGGTGAACGCCTTCGTGTCACTGGGGGTTCCGGAACCGTACCGCCATCAAGCGGACGCGGCCACGGCGGCACACTCCGCGAGCGAGGCCTCCACCCGCTACGCTTTCGACCGTCGGGCTTTGGGCCACTCCGTGTCCACGGAGGTCGGCGACCACGTCATCATCTCTACGGGCACGGCATCAGGAAAGTCTTTGGCGTATCAGTTGCCGGCCTTGGACGCGATCGTCCGAGGAAGCCACGATCCCGGAGAGGGACTTCGCTCTCAGGAAGCTACGGCACTCTATCTCTCCCCCACCAAGGCATTGGCCGGTGACCAATTGGCCGCGTTGAAGGCCTTGGGAATCCCAGAACTCCGGGCCGATACCTACGACGGCGATACCGAATTTGGCGAACGTTCTTGGATTCGAGACCACTCGAATTTCGTCTTATGTAACCCGGACATGCTCCACGCCGGCGTTCTTCCTCATCACGAACGGTGGGGCCGCTTCTTGCGACGATTGCGCTACGTGATCGTGGACGAAGCACACGGCTATCGAGGCGTGTTCGGTGCCCACGTGTCGATGGTTCTTCGGCGCCTGCGCCGCATCTGCGCATTGCATGGTGCGGCCCCTACCTTCATTGGCGCTTCCGCGACGTCAGCGGCCCCCGCCGAATCCTTTTCCAGGCTCTTGGGGGTGGACCAGACGAGGGTCCAGGCATTCGAGCGCGACGATTCACCCCACGGAGCCGTCACGGTGCTCTTATGGGAGCCACTCTTAGAAGATGCGGCCGCCCAGGATGGACTGGCCGCCCAAGTGCCTTCCCGGGAAGGAACCCCCATTCCCGGCTCGGGGTTCAACGGCGCGGGCGCGGGGCACGGTGAAAACGGCGCCCCACGTCGTCGATCTGCATTAGCGGAGTCTGCCGAAATGCTGACAGATCTCGTGGCCGAACGCATTAGGACCATTGCCTTCATCAAGTCCCGTCGAGGCGCCGAAACCTTGGCCCGGATCGCACAGGATTACTTGCAGGATATCGACCCCTCTGTGGCCCACCGCGTGTGCGCATACCGGTCCGGGTACCTCCCCGAGGAGCGACGCGAACTCGAACGGCAAGTCCGATCGGGTGAAATGCTCGGTGTCGCATCAACGCCTGCGCTCGAACTGGGGATCGACGTCGCCGGTCTCGACGCCGTGATCATCGCCGGTTGGCCCGGGACACGCGCATCCTTCTTTCAACAGATCGGACGAGCAGGACGTGCGGGACAGGAATCTCTCGCTGTCTTTGTGGCCAGCGACGATCCCTTGGACACCTATCTGGTTCATCATTCACGGGACATTTTCGACGTCACCGTCGAGGCGACCGTCTTCGATCCTCATAATCCTTATGTCTTGGCTCCGCATCTATGTTCCGCAGCGGCCGAGAAGCCCTTACGTCCCGAAGAGCTGAGCCTCTTTGGGCGGACGGCTGAAACGGTTTTGGAGTCACTGGTCCAGGCCGGCCATTTGAGGAGGCGTCCCACGGGTTGGTTTTGGACGCACCCGGAGCAAGCGGCGGAGATGGTGGATATTCGCGGCGACGGCGGCCACCGTCTGCACATCATCGAAGCTGAGACGGGCGGCATCATCGGCACGATGGAATCCGGGCAATCTCATTACCAAGCGCATCCCGGTGCCATCTACGTTCATCAAGGCAAAACGTGGCACGTCGAAGACCTCAATGAACAGGATCGAACGGTTCTCGTAAGCCGAGCACATCCCAATTTCTACACTCAGGCTCGAGACATCACCGAAGTGAGCATCCTCGAGGTCGAGGACACCCGAGATTGGGGTCCCGTGACGCTTCACCGGGGGCTGGTCAGGGTGAGGACGCAAGTGGTGTCCTTCCAACGCAAGGCCGTGGCAACCAACGACTTGATCGATGAGGAGCCTCTAGACCTCGAATCCCAGGAACTCATCACCCGTGCCGTGTGGTGGACGATTCCCACGACGGTGCTCTCGAGTTCCGGCGTGACGGAACCCGAGATTCCCGGTTCCCTTCACGCAGCCGAGCACGCTTCCATCGGACTGCTGCCGCTCGTAGCGACATGCGACCGGTGGGACATTGGCGGGCTCTCGACGGCCCTTCACGTCGACACCGAGATGCCCACCATCTTCGTCTACGACGGCTTCCCCGGTGGGGCCGGATTCGCCGAACACGGATTCGAGGTCGCAGGAACCTGGCTTCAAGCGACCCTTGACGCCATTCAGTCCTGCGAGTGTGAGACGGGATGCCCCTCTTGTGTCCAGTCCCCGAAGTGCGGCAATAAGAACAACCCTCTGAGCAAGTCAGGCGCGATATCCCTCCTCCAAGGCTTACTCAAGACCGCAGACGAGGATCGGTCCTAACCCGACAACTCAAGCGCACAATGCGAGATCGGCACTGTGGGCTGGTCCGTCGTCCCCAGCTGGCGGGCCGGCTCGCGCCACGCCGGCCACGGGTCCGAGCCGTCGCAACCAGCTGGGTAGATCTACATGCGTCCGAACGTCGATCACATCCGCTCGCCCTTGAGGCGAGCAACATTGCACTAGTCGGGCACCATTCTCCTCCACCACCTTTCTCCCCACGTCGCACGGAGCTCCGGAAAGGAGCCCTCGTGCTGCATCGGCCGCAGCCAACGCCGCTAGATCCGCCGCGGTGCGCGCACGGTGATGGGCGGCCGCCACCTGTCCGACGACGGCCACTCCTACCGCCAAACCGATGATCAACGCCACCACGGCCACGGCCAAGACCGTCCCGGAACCACGATCTGGCGGATCGTTTCGTCGAGATGATCCGCTCTGTGCGCGCTGTGACTGCATCATCCGCCTGCCTCCTCCGGTAAAAGCGCATGAGCGCGAGCGGAGACCTCCAGCCCACCCCACGTTCCAAGAACGCCCGGAGCCGGAGCCACCACGGAGATTTCTGCCCCGGCAGCGCTCTTGGAAATACCGACTTCGGCTTCCCGCCCGACGATTTTTCGCGCCGCACTTGTGGCTGTCTCCCAGCTGTCACCACGAGCCACCGAGCGAGCCGCAGTCCGTGCCGCCTCCTGGGCAGTCACGGTCCGCGCCCCGTAAACACCCACGGAAAGCACGAGTGCAATGAGGGCAACCACACTCGGTAGCAGGACGGCAAACTCTGCGGTGACGGACCCCCGATCTGCCTCACCGGTTGGCCTATTGTCTTGAAGCGAACTATCGCCCGTCATAGTTCTGGATTCGGCCACTTCGTGAGGTCCCATCACTTCCGGCCGCCTCTGACAATTCATCCCGTTGACAATGCGGTTCGAATAATGCCCATGAGGAGCTCTTTGACCTCTCCGCTTTTCAAGATCGCGACCAAGAGGCCTGCGAAGCCAACGGCGGCGAGCATCACGACGCCGTATTCGGCCGTCGACGCACCCAATTCCGGGTGATCCGGCGAGATCTCCCCGTGGGTTGTACCGTTGCTTTCCTCTAGGCCTGTATTCGTTGAGGCTTTAGTACTTGCACCGTCTTTTCCACGGTCAATGAATGACGGGTCGTTTCTTTGAATCATGATTTTCCTTTCTGACGAGGTTCGACTTTGAGGTCGAATAGGTGAGAATTTTGAGGACAAATTATCGGATACCGGGGATGAGACCGAGCAGAACTGGTAGCACGCCCCAGCACACCAACGCGGGTAGGGAACATAGGCCCAAAGGAAGGACCAGCCTTACGCCCAAAAGCGTTGCGAGTCGCTCCGCTTCGTAGACTTCCCGTCGTCTGAGGTGCTCGACTCGCGCTCTGAGAAGCCCTGAAGCGGGACTATCGGTTTGTGCCGAGAAATCCAGGGCTTGTTGAAAGGCTGCAAGGCGGTCGGTGTGTCCATCGATGCTCCACCGCCCAGCAACGCCGCTCACCCCTAAACGGCTCCCTTTTCGGGGGTCTCCCGTGTGTTGACGAACGTTGGCCCATGCGTGATCCCAGGCAAGACCTAGGTCAAGCCTCGAGGCCACCGGCTCGAGTGTGGAGTTACCTTCAGCGCGAATGACTTCCACCACGGCTTGTCGTAGCGGCAATCCTGCGTCTAAAGCCGCAGCGACTAGCTCTAGTCGCAACCTCGTCGACAGCTCGGGTGACGCATCCTCCTTGACCGTCCGAACTTCGCCCATGGGACGTTTCACCGTTAAGGTCACCACAATGAGACCGACCAACCACATGGCCCAGATCATGGCCAATTCACCGCGCTCCGTGTTGTAGCTGGAGCGCGGAGCATCCACAAAGCATGCCGCGGACCGGTTTGCGAGGCTCCGGTGGCGACAAGAACCATGCGGCGGCTCCACATGATGCCCAGCACGGTCAACGCTCCCCCACAGAGGAAACACACTCGTCCCCAACCGGTGCCAAACAGTACCGTCCAGGGATCGGCACCGAATACGGCGCCTAGCCCTAAACCGACGATCGGCAGTGACGCCAAGATCCTGGAGGTGGCTCGCGGGCCGGAGATAGCAGAGGCTCGAGCATCCGCGGCATTGATGTCATCTTCCAGGCTTTCGGCCATGCGGGCGAGTACATCCCCGAGCCGCGCTCCCGTCCGCTGAGCTAGGGACATGGTGACGGATAGCGCTGCAACCATGTCCTTCGACCTGTGGTATCTCGCTTCGAAGGTGCTCAATGCCGTGCGTGGGTCTAGACCTGCCCCGGTAGCCCGGCTCATGTGCCCCACGAATCGTGCGATCTCCTCGGTATCTCGTGACGCACTTCGCGAACCGTTCGCTCGTTCTGCTTCGGTCGCGCGATTCAGAACGCACCACACACCGTGGGGAGTTTCTCCCGACTGCAAGAGGGCGCTGAGTCGGCGAATCATTTCGGGCCACGCCCCGGCATCTGTCCGTAAACGCCGCCCCACCCAGCCATGCATCGGCGATAAAAATACTGACGTGCACCTCGAGTCCTCGCCCCGCATGAGGTTTCTCGTGTAAGAGCTCAGGTTTCCAGTCCACGATGCCCAGCACAGCACACCTGCTCCCAGCAGAATGACCCAAAGGATCATGGCTGAACCACCACTCGGTCTTGCGGAGGGTCGGGAACGACGACGGACGGTCCTTTCCCTTGGGCGTTCGATTTTTCGGGCAGGCCAAAGATCTTACTGAGCTGACTCCACCATCGCGTCGTGGTGATGTGGCCGAGCACGTCGATGTCAACCGCCGGGCGCACCATCAAACCACCGGTCGGGGCCTCGAGTAGTCCGATCTGTCGGAGGCGGCGCCCCTCCGGACCCCGCTCTAGATGGATCACGACCCGGATCGAGGCAGCCGCCTGCTGCGTCACCGCGTCCGGGCTCATGCCGGCCAATGCCCCAAGAGCCATGAGTCGCGCCGGCACAGCCTCCATGGAGTTGGCGTGGATCGTGGCTCCGCCACCTTCATGCCCCGTGTTCATGGCTACCAGGAGGTCGGCCACTTCTGGCCCTCGGCATTCGCCCACCACGATTCGGTCCGGTCCCATACGAAGCGCCTCTCGGATCAGATCGGTCAACGTGACGGCTCCCGAACCTTCGGCATTCGCAGAACGCGAGCGCAACGACACCACGTGAGGATGACGAGGCGCCAGCTCGGAGGTGTCTTCGAGGAGTAAGAGCCGTTCTGTCAAGGGACACAATTCGAGCATCGCGTTGAGAAGCGTGGTCTTTCCGCTCCCGGTGGCACCGCTGATCAGGAACGAGGCTTTGGACGCCACGATGTGCCTCAGGATCGTCTCGACGAAGGACGGGAACATGCCCTGATCAGCAAGCAGGTAGAGCGGAGGACGTTCTTCGGGCTGAATCCGGATGGACAGATGAGTGGTCGCCGCCGTAACTGGCGGGATGGCCGCGTGCAGTCGGTAGCCCATGGATGTTTGGGCACTCGCGCAAGGGTGACTTGCATCGAGCCGTCTCCCCTCGGCCGAGAGAATCCTAACGGCGAGGTTACGGACCTCTTCATCTGCGGAGAATCGGATGGAGGACCGTTCCAATCCACGAGGCCCGTCGGTCCACACTTCATCCGGGGCGTTGACGTATATATCAGTCAGGTCGGGGACCCACAATAAGGGTTCGAGGACTCCGAGACCTTGATATTGGGCCCGCTCCGACTCCCAGGACGCGAGTTTGGCGCCGGCGTGTTGAGTCATGACGACTCCCTGGAAAAGCGGCTTCCTCCTGGGGCAGCGATGCCCGTCAACCGTGGAGCGCCCGTAGACATACGACGTCCTGACGATAGTGGTTCCGCCACGGCGCTCCGGATGGCATCCACAAGGTCCGCTATAGGCCGCCTCAAGGGCCGCCGATAAGCCAATTCGAGGACCTGACCGGCCTCATATGCCTCGGCCGCCGAGGAAAGATGCGGGATGACCGCTGCCAGCGATTCGACACCCATAAATTGGGCCGCTTCTCGACCGGAGACATCACACCAGCGGGGACCGCTCGCCACCACCAGCACCGGTATTCTCTGCCGCCACCGACAAATCAGAACTTGGGCATTCGCCATGCCACGCAGTGTGAAAGGGGTGACGACGACGAGGCAGGAGCATTCTGTCATCACCAGATCCTCGTCGCGTGATGCAGGCAAACCGCTACCGGTTCCACAATCGATCACCAGCGGCGCTTGCGAAGCCAAGCTGTTCACTACCCTGTAGCGATTCCAGTCCTGCTGTTCGGAATGCGATGTCGTCTCGAGGCCCTCGGCCAGGACAGGTATTCCGTGAGGGCTGGGCAATGACGCGAGAATGCGCGCGCCGTCCGGCACGGAAGGAAGACGCTGAAGTTCGCCCCATCTCACACCGCTAACGGGGTCGGCCGACATGCAAGCGTCGAGGGCGACGCTTCCCGGCGCGGCGTCAATCACGATGGGGGCCAGTCCGTCGTCCTTCATCCTGAGGGCCGTCCATATCGCTATGGAGGTGGTCCCGACGCCGCCGCAAGCCCCCACAAAGCCGATACGAGCGAAGGACGTCGCGTGGGAGGTTGCCGCGGAGATCCTGTCCGCCAGCCACGTTCTTCCCTGTGGCAACAGGACCACGTCAGGGGTCCCCCAATCACCCGGAATGTCCTTCATCACGGACCACGGGTCCACGCCGCCAGGAACTCCCGCGATCACACATTGTCGGGGACGTGGCATTTTCCGAGAAGCCCTTTCTACAAAACGCGCCAGTGAGGAAGCCGCTCCGGCCTCGATCACCACGACATCACTACCGCACCACCGCGGTTCTTGCCCGGCCGGAATATGGCGAAATGGTCGGTCCGTGGCCTGAGCCGCGTCTTCGACGGCTCGGAGAAAACTCCGGCGTTCCCCGAAAGCGACGACGGTCCATCCGCTTTCTCCGGGGCTTGTCTGAAGGGCTTCTCGGCGAGAGATCTCGGCCAAGAAAGACTCCGGTCCGGACAACGATGAGGGTGAGGAATTGGTGTGCGCGACGGATTTCATGTCGGCAGAATGCTTCAATCACGCCCGAGTTCGCCTGCGGGCCATCGTGTAATTCCACATCTTGGGGACGGATCCCTAGATTGGATCCTCATTCGCCGGCTGTGGATGGCTGGTTGTCGCCAACTTCGAAATACAGGTCGTAATGCAGCGCGCATCGTTCATTGAATTCGGACCGGCAATTGGGGCATCGGGAACTCGCCATGTAGGTGGCTATGGTGAGTTCGCACTTGCAAACACCGCAGAGAATTGCGGTCTCATCGCGTTGATGGAGCGACCATTGCCGCGCGGGATGGTCCGAGACTTCTTCATGACATCGGTAGCACGGGAAATACCTGCCGCAGCACACAAACTTAAGGGCGACGATGTCTTTCGAGGTTCGATAGTGGACGCAACGTGTTTGATCGTCGACGACAGGGCCGTAGACGTGGGGTCCGCGGTCTGAATCGCTGAGGGCATCGAAGTTATCCACAGGCGTCATCGTATCGAGTGATCAAACGGCAATAATGGAGCCATGCTCATCGTGATCGGTCCCGATTCGCCGGACCACCCTTCGGACCCGGAAACCGCCACGTGGTCCGCCGTGTCCTTCAGCCAAGGACGCGAGGGAAATCGCAAGAGTTTTCCGTTCCATCGACTCGCCGCATTCGTCGCCTCGGTGGTCGAGCATGCACCGGAGCCTCATCGGATCCGCTGGGTTTGGTCCTCAGCCCACGCCGCTTACCCGCGCATCTTGAAGGATGGCGCCACGATTGCCCGCTGCTGGGATCTGTCCCTCTGCCAGGCCATACTTGCCGACGCCGCCACCCTGCCCAGTAATGAGCTGACCTATACTCCCACCATTAAGCTCACAAATTCCCAGGATTCCGCACCCCCAGGGTCTCTGCCTCCGCCTCGAATAAATCCAGATCAGACCTCTCTCTTCGAGGTGCCGGCAAGCTCGTCGGCTCCACCTAGGCCCACCGTGGACGACCTAGTTACCGAGTGGAAAGCCCAACAAGCAAGTCTTGACTCTTCGCCGAATCGGCGGCGTCTTCAATTGCTCCTTGCGGCCGAGTCTCAAGGTGGGCTCATCGCCGCGGAGATGCACCACGAGGGGTTACCGTGGGACACCAACCGGCACCGAGAAATCCTCGTCGAGCGACTCGGCTCCGAGCCCCAAGAAGGGCATCGGCCCCCACTGATGCAGGATTTGGCCGAATCCATCTCGGCAACCCTGGGCGCAGAGAACCTCAATCCAGATTCACCGCAAGATTTGCTCCGTGCGCTGAGGGCAGCTGGAGTCGGAGTCTCCTCGACGCGCAAATGGAGCCTCCTGGAATGGGCCGACCACGGGGGCCAACTCAGCCAAGCCCGGAGGGAATTGATCGTACCGATTCTCGAATATAAGCAGCTCTATCGTCTGTGGACCGCCAATGGTTGGCATTGGCTACGCGAATGGGTTTCCGACGGTCGGTTTCACCCCGCCTATGTTGTGGGCGGGGTCGTCACCGGCCGTTGGGCCGCGCACGGCGGAGGGGCAATGCAAATCCCTCAAATCGTCCGAGACGCCGTGCGTGCCGACACTGGTTACCGCCTGACCGTGGCCGATGCGTCGCAAGTCGAGCCACGAATTTTGGCGGCCATGTCGGGCGACCAAGCCCTTGCCGTCGCGGGACGCGGAAAAGATCTCTACCGGGGCATCGCAGAATTGGGGCAGCAAACCGGATCCGCGCTCAAAGACCGACCCGCCGCCAAAATTGCCCTCCTCGGAGCCATGTATGGTGCAACATCCGGCGAAGCTGGGGCCTTGGCGCCCCATCTGAAACGCTTGTTCCCCGAAGCCATCAGCTTGGTCGAACGCGCTGCTGCTACCGGCCAACGCGGCGGCCAAGTCACCACGTGGCTAGGGAGAACCTCACCGGCCCCAGACGAATCGTGGCTCACTTCGGTTCGTGATGTGAGCACGTCCGCAGCGGAGTCACGATCCCACTCCATGTCCCGCTCTCAGGGGCGGTTTACCCGCAATTTCGTGGTCCAGGGAACCGCCGCCGAATGGGCGCTCTGCTGGATGGGCGAGATTCGACGTCGTCTTCGCCGCGATGGCGTGGAAGGCACCCCCTTGAAGACTTCACTGGTCTTTTTCGTCCACGATGAGGTCGTGCTCCACGGCCCCGAGTCGGAAGCCGCCGACGTTGCCCGCATCGTCAACGAATCCGCCGCGGCTGCCGGACGACTCCTCTTCGGCGACGCTCCCGTTGATTTCCCGCTCACGATCGCGACCGTCGAATCCTATGCTGACGCCAAATGACGACGCCGGCACACCTTCGAGGTGCTAGCAGCGGCAAGGCATCAGATTGGCGCGGGTTTCCGACGTTTCCTATCCCAGGGTTCGTCCCAGCCCAATTCGTGAAACACCCGGTCCAGCACGACCCCTGTAAAACCCCAAATGGTCACCGTTCCGTCCACCGAGGGCACCTCAAAAGCGGGCGATTTATAGGTGGAGCGGCCACGCGTCACGGTTGCGTAGTACCGGTGCTGCGGATTCGTCAGATCACGAACGGGCACCCTGAAGACCTGCGCAGACTCGGCCGTATCGACCACGTCAACCTCCGAGGGTGAAGTCCACCACCCAAGTACCGGAGTCACCATAAAGTTGCTGACAGGAAGGGGCACAGGCGCTAGTGTCCCCAGGACGGTCACTCCGGAGCGATCCAAACCGGTTTCTTCCACAGCCTCTCGGAGCGCCGCCTCCACCATGGGGTTTTCCGCTTCATGATCCACGGGATCGACCTTCCCACCGGGGAATGCCGGTTGTCCCGCGTGTTGTCGCAGCGTATCGGCCCGGACCACGATCAACACGTCGAGGTCTTCACCGACCTGCTGAGCGCCGCTATCACGGGATCGTGCGGGAACGTCGTCGAGCACCCCAAATAGAATTAGGACGGCCGCATCCCTGACGGAATCTGGGTCGATGCCACCGATCCGCCATGGTTCTCGGTCGTCCATGACGACGTCGGCTCCCCGTGCTGCTAAAGCGTGCAAGTCCGCTAGTGCCGCCTCATTTTTCTTCTCAGGCGCCAAGGCTGTACCCCTCCTGACGAAGTTCCCGGCGGGTCGCGCCTTCCAAAAACCTGCGGTGCAGCTCTTCCCGTCCAGGGGCAAATTCGTAGCGGAGTAATCGTGCCGCGGCCTCTTCATCGGTGACGCCGGCACCGTAGGAGGGGCAGAGATCGGCGATCGGGCAGACGCCGCAGGCCGGCGTTTTGGCATGACAGATGCGGCGGCCGTGGTAGATCAATCGGTGGGACAGCTGGGTCCAGTCGGAACGCTCGAAGAGGCCCTCGATGTCACGTTCCACTTTGACGGGATCTTCCTGGCGTGTAAATCCAAGCCGTCGGGAGAGTCGGCCGAAGTGCGTGTCGACCGTCAGCCCCGGTTGGCCAAACGCATTGCCCAGAACGACAAACGCCGTCTTGCGCCCCACACCGGCCAGGCTCGTGAGCTCCGTGAGGTTTTCAGGCACTTTTCCGTCGAATTCGTCCACGAGCTGAGTAGACAGCCTGATAATTGACCGCGTCTTGGCCCGATAGAACCCGAGGGAGCGAACGATCTCTTCGACGACATCCGGGGAAGCCGCCGACAAATCCTCGGCGGTCGGATAGGCCCCGAAAAGTTTCGGAGTCACGGAATTGACCTTGAAGTCTGTGGTCTGGGCCGAAAGAACCGTGGCGACGAGCAGTTCAAACGGGTTATCAAAATCGAGTTCCGCGACCGCGTACGGATATGTTTCACCCAAAATTCGGTTGATCTTGCGTGCGCGCCTCACCAGTCCACGGTGGGTCTCCTCGGCTCCGGCACGACGACGCTTCGCGGCCCCGGCCCGAGCTTTGGCCTCCGGAACCTGACGAATCTCAAGGCTAGGGCGCTGGCTGTGGTCTTCGACGGTCATACCGCCCCACACTACTCACAGGACATGGCACGGACGATGTGGTCACGGTGTGTGAGCGGGTGACTCGGTGTTCCCTCCGTGCGAAACCTCTTGTCTCAGTGATTCGGATCACGAGATGTCTATTACAGTGGAGGCCAGACGTCCACGCGGATGAAAAAGGCCGCCGTCCATCACACGAAAGGAAGAACCGTGAGCGAGAATTCCCAGACTTTCCCTCCGTCCAAAGACTTCGCGGCTCAGGCCAACGCCACCGCCGATCTTTACGAGCAGGCAGAGAACCAAGGTACGGACTTTTGGGCGACTCAAGCCAAGAAGTTTCTCACCTGGGACAAGGAATTCACCCAGACCCTTGATTGGAGCAATCCGCCCTTCGCCAAGTGGTTCGAGGACGGTGAGCTGAACGCCGCGTATAACGCCGTCGATCGCCACGTCGAATCTGGTCACGGTGACCGCGTCGCTATCCACTTCGAGGGAGAGCCCGGAGACTCCCGCACCTATACCTATCGGGACCTCAAGGATGAGGTCTCCCGAGCGGCTAACGCTTTCTCCGAATTGGGAGTCGGCAAAGGCGATCGCGTCGCCGTCTACCTCCCGATGATTCCCGAGGCCGTCATCACCATGTTGGCCTGCGCGCGTCTTGGAGCGATTCACTCGGTCATTTTCGGCGGATTCTCTGCCGATGCCATCCGTTCGCGCATCGAGGATGGCGAGGCCAAGCTCGTCGTCACGGCCGACGGTTCGTACCGGCGCGGGCAGCCCACCACGCTCAAGCCCGCCGTGGATAACGCTCTCGCGAAGGGCGGAGACACGGTCGAGCACGTCGTCGTGGTCAAGCGCAATGGCGAAGATGTGGATTGGACCGAGGGACGCGACATCTGGTGGCACGACTCGGTGGAGTCGGCCTCGACCGAGCACACCCCGGTCCCGCACAACGCCGAAGATCCGCTCTTCATCCTGTACACCTCCGGCACTACGGGAAAGCCGAAAGGCATTTTGCACACGACGGGTGGGTACCTGACGCACGCCGCCTACACCCACTACAACGTCTTCGACATCAAGCCCGAGACGGACGTCTTCTGGTGCACCGCGGACATCGGCTGGGTCACCGGCCACACATACGTGGCGTACGGTCCGCTCTTGAACGGAGCCACACAGGTTATCTATGAGGGCACCCCCAATCACCCGCACCAAGGCCGCTTCTGGGAGATCGTCGATAAGTACGGCGTGACCATCATGTACTCCTCCCCAACCGCCATTCGCACCATGATGAAGTGGGGCGAGGAAATTCCCAACCAGTATTCGCTCGAGTCCTTGCGGTTGCTGGGCACCGTGGGCGAAGCGATTAACCCTGAAGCCTGGCAGTGGTTCTATCGGGTGATCGGCAAGGAGAAATGCCCGATCGTCGATACTTGGTGGCAGACCGAGACGGGCGGCATCATGATCTCCCAGCTTCCGGGGATCACCTCGGCCAAGCCGGGGTCGGCTCAGCGTCCGTTGCCCGGTATCGGCGTTGACGTCGTGGACGACCTGGGCGAAAAGCTCGGCAATGGGGAATCCGGCCTGTTGGTTCTGACGAAACCGTGGCCTTCGATGCTGCGCACGATTTGGGGCGACGATCAGCGGTTCGTGGACACCTATTGGTCCCGTTTCAACGAGACGACGTACTTCGCCGGCGACGGCGCTAAACGCGACGACGACGGCGACATCTGGGTTCTCGGGCGCGTGGACGACGTCATGAACGTTTCCGGGCATCGCCTGTCGACGCCGGAGATTGAGTCCGCCCTGGTTTCGCACCATTCCGTGGCGGAAGCCGCCGTCGTTGGTGCATCCGATGAGACGACCGGCCAGGCTGTGATCGCGTTCGTGATTCTCTCGGATGAGGCTACGGCCGAGCATCGCGATCCGACGGAGCTCGCCGCGGAGATCCGTAACCATGTGGGCGAGGAGATCTCGCCGATTGCCAAGCCTAAGAAGGTCCTGATCGTTCCCGAGCTGCCGAAGACCCGCTCAGGAAAGATCATGCGTCGGTTGCTCAAGGACGTCGCGGAAGACCGCCCGGTCGGCGACGTCTCGACCCTCGCGGATCAGACCGTGATGGATCAGATCACGGAGTCGCTCGGCAAATAGCCGGCCGATCCGCAGATGACGGGCGCCCCGGAGTTTTCGGGGGCGCCCGTCGCTTTACCCGCACGAAGCGTGCCAGAATGTGGCCATGACTAAACCGATCTTCGTTCTCAACGGCCCCAATCTGAATATGCTCGGTCGACGCAAACCGGAGATCTACGGAACGACGACTCTCGCCGACATCGAAGCGACGGTCCGCGAGCACGCAGGCGCATTGGGCCGAGGGATCGAGTTCATGCAGTCCAATCACGAGGGCGTTCTCATCGATGAAATTCAGCGTGCCCGGGACGAAGCCAGCGCGATCATCATTAACCCCGCTGCATTCACTCACACGTCCATTGCGATTCACGATGCTTTAGAAGCGGCCGAATTGCCGGTGATCGAGGTTCACCTCTCGAATGTGCATCGGCGCGAAGAATTTCGCCACCGGTCTTATGTCTCTTTGCAAGCCGAAACGGTCATTGCCGGGGCCGGAGCCTATGGGTACATCATGGCCCTCGATTACCTCGCGCAACGCTAACCGACGGTGCACTGCCCCGTTCCTACGGGATTCGTGAGCGACGTGGCTGCGTCGAGTGTTGAGTGCAGTTCCGTCATGGACAACGCATAGCCGGTCTCACCTTGGGTGGCCTTGGCAAAGATCACTCCGATCACCTGACCTTGCTCATTGAGCAATGGTCCACCGGAATTGCCTTCTTGCACGTTGGCCGCCAATTGATACATTTCCCGCGGCTCGTTCGTGGTGCCATTTTGCGTTTTTGTCGTCGTATATTGCAGGCCCTGAATGGAAGCGGGGCGGGACATAAAGGGGCCGCCGAGGTCGTACCCCATGATGGTCGCCTTTTCTCCGGCCGTTCCGTTCTGTCCCAAGTCCAGCGGCTGGGCCTCAAGATCCGGTGCGTACAGAACTGCGAGGTCCTTCTCCGGGTTATAGGCAACAACCGTGGCCTGTATCGTCTGTCCGTTCCGACTCTGAATCACGGGATGCACGACTCCGGCCACGACGTGCGCGTTCGTCACCACGTGGTCGCCAGAGGCGACAAAGCCAGATCCGGACTGATTTTGGGAGCAGGCATCGGCCGATCCGTTGATCTTGACGACCGAGGCCGACGCCGTTTTCAGCCCGTCGCTCTGTGGCCCGGTTTCGGTGGGCGCAGCTTGTTCGGGGAAGATCTGCTGCTCCAGCCGCGGGATACCGGATTGTTGCAGCACCGCCGCCCTCGCCTGAGCAATCCCACGCTGCACCGGTTGCGGTGTCAGACGTTGCAACGTCGAAATGATGGTGGAATCACCGACCGTGGTCGAGATCGATGGCACGCCGAATTGAGAGGCTGAAAAGCTGAGGGCGACGATGACGAACGCACACGTGACGAGGTTCAAGATGGCCCCGCCGATGCGGTCGAGAGGCCCCAGGCCGGTCCGTTCGGTCAATCGGCGCAAAGGCCGCCCAAACGCAATGCCGAGCGCCTGGCCGATACAAATCAGCACGAGGATGCTCGCGACGGCGACGGCGATCTTCCAGCCGCCACTCACCCTCTCGACCAGGAACGGCGTCACGTAGAAGGCCGCGACGGCGCCGGCGGCGAATCCCACAACCGCCCCGAGAGTCATAAAGAATCCGCGGGCCAACCCGCCCAGGAAGTATCCCAGGAGGACCAGAAGGAGAATCCAGTCGAGAACTGTGAAGTCAATCATGTCGAAGCACCAATCATCGCGAACGCATCGCAGTAAAGCCGTGGTCGGTGGAGACCTCGACGTTACCCTTCCCACCTGGCAAGAGCCTCATACTCCACTCGCTCCCAAGCTGAGCGCGAAGAGTGGCTTCGGTCTGTGGCGAATTCGATACGCAACTTATAGAGTGGCATCAAGGTACGTTGAATTTGTCACAGGTCGCCGCAATCTTGCCCAGGCTGCAGGATTGTTGAGATGCAGAGATCGCATTGGGCACCGAAAATGACGCTGATCACTGAGGAGAAAGATGGATATCGAGGTTCTGCGCAGGGCACCGCTTTTCGCAACTCTTGACGACGAGGCTTTTGCCGCACTAACCGACGATGTAACCGAGGTAGATCTGTCCCGCGGGGCGACTTTGTTCTACGAGGGCGACCCCGGAGATCAGCTGTACTTCGTCGTCTCCGGCAAGATCAAGCTGGGCCGCACGGCCTCCGACGGACGCGAAAACCTGGTGGCCATCATGGGTCCCGGGGAGATTTTCGGCGAAATGGCCCTGTTCGATCCGGGCCCCCGCTCGACGTCGGCGACCGCCGTTTCGGAGACCCGTCTCGCTGGCGTCAAGCACGCAAGCCTCAAGAAGGCCATGGACAAGAGCCCCTCGATTTCGGGCCAGGTGCTCCAGGCTCTGGCACGTCGCCTGCGGCGCACCAATGAGAATCTTGCCGACTTGGTCTTCTCCGACGTTCCAGGCCGCGTCTCCAAGGCTCTGCTCGATCTCGCAGATCGCTTCGGTCGCCCGGCGACGGATGGCATCCTCGTGGCTCACGAGCTCACTCAGGAAGAGTTGGCCCAGCTCGTCGGGGCTTCTCGCGAGACCGTGAATAAGGCTCTCGCCGAATTCGTCCAGCGCGGATGGATTCGACTCGAGGCTCGCGCCGTCGTGATTCTCGACCTCCAGCGCCTCCGTCAGCGGAGCCGCTAACGCTTGATGGTTCGCCGTCACGGCGGATAGGCAAAGGGCCGGATGCTTCAAGCATCCGGCCCTTTGCCGTTGTCTTCAGTTAAGTCCTGGGTATCGGTTCAGGCTCCCTTGTCGCGTGTCCTCACGGCGTCGCGAGGCGGATCGAAGGCGAGCATCAGCTGCCCATCCTTTTCCACGAGTTCGGGCTTCTTCACGTGAACGCGGCGCTTTTTCGTGAGGAATGCGATGGTCGTGGGGCAGGCCGAAATGGCTTCCAGGAGGAAGAGGGTTCCCGGCGTTACCAGCTGGGAAATGGTCTTACCTACAGTATCTTCCAAACCGATTTCGTCGCCGAGAGCCGTCGGGTCCCGGTTCCCCACAAGACTTCCGGCGGATACCCAACGCCCCCACTGACCTTTCGAGGTCAAGAGTTTAGGCCGCTGCCCCACCGGAACGACGGATGCGAAGAAGTGCGTATCGAAACGACGGTGTGAGAAATCTGGCGTTTGCCACCGACCGATAGGCTTCAAGAGGTCAGTCCGCACTTTGAGCCCGGCCCTCTTGAGATAGTCGATGAAACCGAGCTCGTGTCCGGCGATGGCCTCCCGAGAATTCATCGTCTCGCTGGCCTCGGTGTATTCGACCGTGTCCTGGTCCGTGGGACCCGCGAACAACACACCGACCTCTTCAAAGCTCTCCCGAATCGCCGCGATCACAGCGCTTCGGGCGGCCACCACGTCGTCGTGGCCAAGTTTGACGGCCCACTGCGACGGCGTCGGCCCGTACCAACCGATCGGCTCGTGATCACCCGGTTCGGAGACCCCACCGGGAAAGGAGACACGACCCAAGGGCGAACCAGGGGTGGTCCTATAGGTAAGGAAAGTCTCCAGCCCGTCGTGGCCTTCTCGGATAAAGATCACCGAGGCCGCCGTCTTCATCTGACAGCACGCGGACTGGTCATCCTCGTCGAGCCAGGCCCGCGCCGCCGTCTCTTGACGCTCGGAGAGCGGAAAATAGTACGGCGACGACGCAACGGTGCAGGTCGGGCGCCCAGATTGCGCGGCGACCCGGTGGCCCGGGAAGGCCAGAGGTTTAGGAATATTCAACGATGAGTTCCACTTCAACGGGGACGTCGAGGGGAAGCACGGCAACGCCGACGGCGGAGCGGGCATGGATCCCGGCTTCCCCGAACGCTTTACCATACAACTCCGACGCACCGTTGAGAACCTGCGCCTGACCAGTAAATTCAGGATCCGAACTGACGAATCCCGTGACCTTAACCACGCGCTTGACGCGGTCGAGGTCTCCAATCACGGATTTAACCGCGGCCAATGTGTTCAAGGCACACACACGAGCCTGATCGATGGCGTCATTCAAACTCACGGTGCCATCGGCTCCGGTTTCTGAAACCTTGCCCTTGAAAGCGAATTCACCGTTCTGCACGGGAATCTGCCCGGAGGTATAGACATACTGTCCCGAAACCACGGCCGGCACATACGAGGCCACGGGCGCCGCCACCTCGGGAACCGTGAGTCCCATGTCTTTCAACCGCGCTTCGACCTGTGAAGTCGTCATCGCTTAGGCCTCCTTGGGGCGCTTGAAATAGGCGATCGGGTTAGTCTGCGTCGGCGCGACCATATTGCCGGAGGGCGCATCGCCGGCCGGAGCGTTACCCGGCAGCACGGTGACGAGCTCCCATCCGTCGTGTCCCCAATTGTCGAGGATCTGCTTGGTCGCGTGGATCATCAGCGGCACGGTGGCGTATTCCCATTGAGTCATGGAACAAGACTATCCACGTCGGACACATGGCGCTATTCCAAGCGGCGGAGAGCGAACCTGAGAGAAAGGCCAGAGGCTCGCATCAACAGGCGGGATTTTCAGGGGTTTTCCAGCCGATTTCCGGACACGGTGTGATTTATCCACAGAGGGCTCGTTCGCCACACGTTTTCCCTGATCGACTTGTATGCTGTTGGAATGGCTTCACCCAAGAAATCAGCTCGGCGGCGCGAACGGCGCAATCCGAGCGACTTCATTCAGTTCATTGCCCTGAGTATCGTCGCGGGATTCGTGACGGCCGGATTGTTGATCCCGCCGGCCGCGACCGCCGGTCTCACGGCCAGCGCCTCGATCAACTGGTTCAAGGGCCTCCCTAGCGACCTCTCCGACGGCCCACTCTCAGGTCCGTCGACCTTCCTGACCAGTGACGGCAAGACCCTCGCGACGTTCTATTCCGAGAACCGTGAAGAAGTGTCGCTGGACCAGATCTCGCCGAACATGGTTAACGCTCAGTTGGCGATCGAGGACGACAGCTTCTATGAACACGGCGGTGTTGACGCGTTCGGCATCGGCCGCGCGGTGCTGAATAACCTCGTGCACCCCGGAACCCGACAGGGCGCCTCCACCATCACCCAGCAGTACGTCAATAACCTGCTGATTGATCAAGCGACCCAGAAGGGCGCGGACGCCACCTCCACCATGGGCGCCAACAAGGGCATGCTGGACAAGATCAAAGAGATGAAGCTCGCCATCTCGATGGAGCAGAACAAGTCGAAGGACGAGATCCTCAACGGCTACCTGAACATCGTGAACTACGGCGGCAGCAACTACGGCGTTCAGGCGGCCTCGCAGTATTACTGGGGCAAGGACGCCAAGGATCTCAATATCCAGCAGTCCGCACTCCTCGCGGGCATGGTTCAGTCGCCGACCTACTACGATCCCGAAGCCAATCCCAAGGCAGCGACGAACCGACGGAACACCGTTCTCCACTCGATGTTGATCCATAACAAGATCACCGAGGCCCAGTACGAGGAAGCCAAGGCAGCCCCGCTCGACCTCGACATCCACCACACAAATTCAGGCTGTACCGCAGCAACAGACGCTCCGTACTTCTGTGACTACGTTCGTAACGAATTCACTCAGGACGAGCGATTCGGTGCCAATTCCAAGGAGCGACTGGCCAAACTCACCCGCGGCGGCTTGACCATCAAGACGACGCTCAAGAGCAAGGACCAGCAGACCGCTCAAGACCAGGTCAACCAGACCCAGCCCACCGACAACAATCCCGATTCGGTGAGCACGTCCTTGGTCTCGGTCGAACCCGGTACCGGCAACATCCTCTCGATGGCCCAGAACTCGAATTACAACAATGGCAAGGGCGTCGGTAACACCGTTTACAACTACAACGTCGACTCCCAGATGGGAGGTACACCAGGCTTCCAGCCAGGTTCGACCTTCAAGGCCTTCTCCTTGACCCAGTGGATCAAGGAAGGCAACGGGGTGGACGCCACGATCGATGCGTCACCGTTGAGCTACCCAGCCGGCACCAAGTGGCGCGCGAGTTGTAAGCCTGGCGGTTCCGTCGTGAACCCCGGTGCCAACGGGGCATGGTCCTTCCAAAACGCGGAGACCGGCTATAACCATCCGATGACGGTCAACGAGGGAATTTACAACTCCATCAACTCGGCCTTGTACGCGATGGATAATTATCTCGATCTCTGCGGCGTCGGCCAGACTGCTGCCGACCTCGGCGTGGTCAAGGGCGATGAGTCCAGGGGTCGCATCAACACCGAAGATTCCTTGGCCTCGTTGATCGGTACGGAGAACGTAGCGCCGATGGCCATGGCCAATGCCTTCGCCACCTACGCTGCGGAAGGCAAGTACTGCGCTCCGCGTTCTATCACGGAAGTGACCGACCGCAGTGGCAAGAAGTTGGACGTTGCCCCGAGCAGCTGTCATCAGGCCGTTGATCCCGACGTCGCACGCGGTGTGAACTATGTGCTCAAGAACGTCCTGACCAAGGGTTCCGCCTACAACCGCGGCATTGGCCTGGAGAATGCATCTGCCGCCAAGACTGGTACGACGGATAATTCCACCCAGACCTGGACGGTCGGCTACACGCGTGGCGTTTCGACCGCCTCGTGGGTGGGCAACGTCGATCTCGGTTCGCGCTCCTTGAATGGCCTGCGCATCAACGGCCAAACCAAGGATTATGTGGATGGTTCCACGTACGCCGGTAAACAGTGGCAGAACTACATGCAGGCTGTGGCCCGGGACTACAACACGGACGCGTTCACCAATCCCTCTGACAAGGTCGTGAACGATCAGATCAAGTCCAAGAAGGCTGACTAGCCTGCGATGAGCGGACGCCTTCACACCACGGCCCCCGCCTCGATCACCTCCCTCCCTGCCCTCGTCGGTGGGATCGGGATGGCGACCGCGGCGGGGGCCGCGTCCGTCCTTGCTTACGGACATTTCATCGAGCTCAACCGCTTTCAGGTCCGCGAGGAACGTCTCGCGGTGCTCCCTCCGGGCTCGCCCGACATCGTCATTCTGCATATTTCCGATATGCATATGATCCCGGGTCAACGCCGCAAGACGGCCTTCATGCACGGGCTGGCCGAACTCCAACCGGATTTGGTCATCAACACCGGCGACAACCTCAGCCACATCGATGGCCTGGACCCGCTCCTCACCGCACTGGATCCCCTCATGGACTTCCCTGGAGTCTTCGTCCCGGGGTCGAACTGTTATTTCGCTCCCCGATTGAAGAATCCAGCGCGTTACCTGTGGCGTCATACCGGCAACGAAGCCCGCGATCCTGACCATCAGCGGCTTCCCTTCGAAAAAATGCACGCCGCTTTCGAAAAACGCGGATGGAAAGGGCTCATCAACCGGACCGATGCCCTGATCATCCGAGGGGTTCGTTTGGATTTCTCGGGTGTCGATGACCCGCATCTCGGTTACGACCGCCACCCGGGTTTCAACCCCGAATCGAATGACCCGCAGGATTCTTCCGTGCGCATCGGCGTCATGCACGCCCCGTATCTGCGAACCATCCGTCAGTTCGCCGAGGACGGAGCCGAAGTGATGTTCGCCGGGCACACCCACGGCGGGCAAATCTGCCTTCCCGGTGGACGGGCCGTCGTCTCCAATTGTGACCTCGCCCCGTCCCGAGCGAAGGGTGTGAGCTACGAAGGATCGGCGCCACTACAGGTTTCTGCCGGCCTGGGAACCTCTCGCTTCGCACCGGTTCGGCTCTTCTGCCCGCCGGAAGCCGTCGTCGTCCGGCTCACCGCGAGGTCCGGTTCCTGACACCGAGGAGTCATGGAGGAGGAGCCATGCACGGTGGCTCCACCATGAATGCACATCACTTGTGAGGTATGCCTGACCTGCCTAGGAGGACGCCCGACGAGTACCTAGGATGGGCCCATGAGCCAGACCACATCCTCCCCCGCTTCTCACCGCTTCACCGAAACCACCCCAGAATTTTCCGCCGTGGAGACGGAGTTGGCCGCCCACCAGATTCCTACGAGCCACCGAAATATTGACCGGCTCGCGATGGCACACGATGCCTCCCACTACCTGATGGTTCCGCAGGGCATCGTGAGGCCCTCATCGGCAGGTGAGGTGGCTCAGGTGATGGCCGCCGCTCACCGAGCGGGCCTGCCGATTTCCTTTCGATCGGGAGGAACGAGCCTCTCAGGCCAAGCAGTTTCCGACGGCGTGATGGTCGATACCCGCCGCTCGTTCCGGGGCATCGAGATTCTGGATGAGGGAGCGCGCGTTCGGGTGCAGCCCGGAGCCACAGTCGGCGCCGTCAACGGTGCGCTCAAACGGTACGGCCGGAAATTGGGACCTGACCCCGCCTCATCGTCGGCGTGCACGGTGGGCGGCGTCGTCGCCAATAACTCGTCCGGAATGTCCTCCGGAACCGACTTCAACACTTATAGAACCCTCGAGTCTATGGTGTTCATCCTCCCGTCCGGGACCATGATTGATACCTCTGATTCCGACGCCGACCAGCAGCTGAAGGAGCAAGAACCCGCCATCCATGAAGGGCTCCTGCGGCTTCGTCGGCGCGTGATGGACAATGCCGAGTCGCGGCGCATCATCGCGCACCAATTCTCCATGAAAAATACGATGGGATATGGGGTTAACTCTCTGGTGGACTTCGAGTCGCCCGTGAAAATCCTGGAGCACCTCCTCATCGGTTCGGAAGGCACGCTCGGCTTCGTTGCATCAGCAACCTTTCGCACGCTGAAAATCCTGGACGCCACCTCGACTGGACTTCTGGTCTTTCCGGATCTGCTTTCCGCTGCCTCCTCCGTTCCGAACCTGGTGGAGGCGGGCATGTCGACCGTCGAATTGCTGGACGCGACCTCGATTTCCGTGGCCCAACGATCCGGTCGAGTGGCCGATGCACTGGCGGAAATCGATGTTGATCAGCACGCCGCGTTACTCGTTGAATTGAACGGTGAATCATCGAAAGAGGTTACCGACCTCAAACAGCAGGCGTGGCCGGCTCTGAAGAACCTCAACCTGGCATCTCCGCTGTCCATGACGGAGGACGCCTCGCAACGAGAGCTTCTGTGGGCCGCCCGCAACAACCTGTACGCTGCGGTCGCCGGCAATCGACCTCAGGGAACCAATGCACTCTTGGAAGACGTCGTCGTTCCCGTGGAAACGCTGGGTGAGACCTGCCGCAGCTTGGGGGCCATGTTCACGGACCATGAGTACAAGGATTCGGTGATCTTTGGACACGCGAAAGACGGCAATATCCACTTCATGCTCAATGAAGAATTCGCCGTGGATTCCAAGGTGCAGCGGTACCAACGGTTTACGGAAGACATGGTCGATCTCATTTTGGGTCACAACGGATCCCTGAAGGCCGAACACGGCACAGGTCGCATCATGGCCCCCTACGTCCGGCGTCAATTCGGTGATGAGCTGTACGAGGTCATGCACGAGATCAAACGGCTCGTCGACCCAGGTTCCATGTTGAATCCGGGGGTCATCATCAACGACGACCCGGATTCCTACGTCAAGAACCTCAAGGTCGAAGAGCCGGTCGAGGAAGAGGTCGATCGGTGCGTGGAATGCGGCTATTGCGAACCGGTATGTCCTTCTCGGGATCTCACCCTTACGCCGAGACAACGCATCGTGATGCGGCGCGAGATCAAGGCGGCCCATACCCGGGGAGATCATGAGTTAGCTCAGAGCCTCGAAAGAGACTGGGACTACGAAGGCGTCCAAACCTGCGCCGTGGACGGCATGTGCCAGACGCGCTGCCCGGTCGGCATCGACACAGGTGACCTGGTCCGTCGACTCCGATCGGAAAACCAGAATCCTCTCGAGGCCGCCGGATGGAAGGCAGCGGCTCGCGGGTGGGGCGCGGTGAACACCGCTGCGGGGTACGGCTTGCGGACCGCGAAGGCCCTCCCCTGGCCCGTTCCCACGACCGCAACGAACGTCGCGCGCAAACTCGTCGGCGACGACGTCGTTCCGCGTTACAACGCCCAGCTTCCCTCAGGTGGGCAACGAAGGGCACCCCGTCACGACGACGCTGCATCGTTCGTGTTCTTCCCGGCCTGCGTCAACGCCATGTTCGGCGCGGTCGACGAGCAAGGTTCCGCGACAGAGCAAGGGGCCACGGGCTCTCTCATGGCCGTTGCTCAGCGGGCCGGCCTCCGATGGTCAACCCCCGATGGCATCGGCTCGATGTGTTGTGGAACCCCATGGAAATCCAAAGGATTCAGTGGAGGCTATAACGTCATCTCGGAACGGGTGCTTCCGGCCCTCTGGGATGCGACTCGGGGCGGCGAATTACCGATTGTCTGCGATGCGTCGTCGTGCACCGAGGGCCTCCGGACGATGAAGGCCAAGGCCCTTGAAGCGGCGGAACACGGTCCCACGGTCGGCCACGACGGAACCGTGCGCGACTACTCTGCACTTCGGTTCGTGGATTCCGTGGAGTTTGTCGCCACCGAGGTGTTGCCGCGCCTCACGATTCGACGAAAACTCGACGCTTTGGTCGTTCACCCCACCTGTTCCGTGACCCATCTGGGGCTTATGGACCATCTCGTCGAGCTCGGTCAGGCCGTGGCCGAAACGTGTGATGTTCCGACAAGTTGGGGGTGCTGCGGATACGCGGGCGACCGCGGGATGTTGCATCCCGAACTCACCGAGGCCGCCACTCGAGCCGAGGCCGCAGAGGTCAATCAACGAAGCTATGACGCGTATGCGTCGACCAACCGCACCTGCGAACAAGGTATGACCGAAGCCACCGGCCATGCCTATCAGAACATCGTTCAGCTCGTAGAGTGGGCCAGCCGCTAACCTGTGCCCACGGAATGGCTGAGAGCACATCCCGCTGGTTTGCCGCCTTTTCACCGATCGGCTATTCTAGAGAAGTTGCGTGACGCAATAGCGAGTATTCGCGCGGACACGTCAACATCGGGATGTGGCGCAGCTTGGTAGCGCGCGTCGTTCGGGACGACGAGGTCGCAGGTTCAAATCCTGTCATCCCGACATAATGAGCCCCGGAGCGTTTTCACGCTCCGGGGCTTCGTCGTTTCTCGTCCCTCTGACTCTGACGATCAGGCGTTGCGGGCGGCTCGTCGTCCTTGCATCATGTCCCGAACTCCCACACATCCCGCCAGAACCACCACGGCGGCGATCACGAGCAAGCCGGTCATCATGGCCGTAGGCCAATCTGACGAGGCGACCGTAGCAAAGACCACCCCGGTGATGGCGGCGATACCAATCGAGGTGCCGACGCGTTGCCCGGTTTGAAGCACGCCGCCGGCCGAACCCGCGTATCTCATCGGCACGTCCGCGAGCGTCAAAGTCTGGTTGGGGCTCACGACGAGCCCTTGTCCGCCACCCACAAAGGTCAAACTGAGCAGCATCCACCATTCGCTGAGACCGATGGTCCCGTGCAAATACACCAGAAAGGCTGTGCTGAGCAGGCCAAAGAGCACGGACAACATCCCCATCAAGACCAGGGGCCGACCGATGCGCACAATGTGGCGGCCCGCGATGGGGGCGCTGATCGCACTGGCCGCCGCGGCAGGGAGACCCATCATGCCCGAGGCCAAAGCCGTGTGATGAAGACCCGACTGCATGTACAAAGCTACGAGCACCCAGACGCTCGTTACACCCACGAAGTACAGCCCGATCAGCATGGTCCCGTTAGCGAACGAGCGGGTCTTGAACAGGGCCATGTCGACCATGGGCTCACCACCGCGGCGTCGGTAGCGCGATTCCCACAACACCCACAGTCCGAGGAGTCCACAGCCGACCACCAACGAACTCCAGATCCAGGTGCCCGCTGCCGACTCAACAAACGGCAACATGATCAGCAATATCGCCAAACCGAACATGACCAGCCCCACGGGGTCAAGATCGACCTTGCGTTTGCGCATCGGCCGATCAGGATCGACCACCGGAAGGGACGACGTCGTGTGCTCAGCCGGAACGGGCTTCCAAGCCGAGTCCGGCAACCAGGCCTTGGCCAGCAGGAGCGCGACCACACAGATCGGCACATTGACGAGGAAAGACGCGCGCCAGCCGAGGGTCTCCCCGAAAACAGCCACGAGCACGCCACCGAGAACGGGTCCCACCGCTACCGATACTCCGACGACGCCGCCAAAGAGCCCGAATGCTTTACCGCGGGCCGTGCCCTTGAAGTATTGCTGCATGAGCCCAATCGTCTGCGGATTCAATAATCCCGACCCGAGCCCCATCGCAACGCGCGCGATATTCAGCACCAGGGCCGACGGCGCAAGTCCCGAGGCCAAAGCCCCGGCCCCAAAAAGCCCGACCCCGGCAAGGAAGAGAGGCCCGCGTCCGTAGACGTCCCCGGCACGCCCAGCCGCAACCAGGAGCACACCAAAGGCCAGCGCATAGCCGGATAGAACCCATTGCAATTCGGAACTACTCGCCCCGATGGAATCCTGGACCGAGGGGAGCACGACATTGACGATGGAAACGCTCAACAACGACATGAACAACGGGACCAGCGTCAGCGCCAGGATCTTCTTTTGCTCAGTGTCGAAGGAGTCAGATTGCGGTGGGGCCATGATGTCCAGTCCTACCCCTCACTTGGGCATCCGTCCACCTCACCCGAACTGAACCCCCGGCTGCGGGCGTGCCGATATGTCCTCACGAGCTGATGAGTTGAGTCAGGTAGTTGCGCCGTTCCGCACTTTCGCCAACCTGCCTTTACGCAGAGGGCCACTCCCTGCACACCCCTACAAGGCTTGACCTTCAACACAGTAGGCAGTAATTTGCTACTACAAATTTGAATGACTGTGTTTTTCTGACTTTGGAGTTGCAGTGAAAAAACTTATCTCATCCACCCTAACCACTTTACTCGCAATCTCTTTTTCACTGACAGGCGCCTCCCCAGCGCAGGCCCAGCGAGGCCCCAAAAATGGGTTGTCAACACAGAAAGTAAAAGATGCTTTGTCGACAATTCCACCCGACAAACTTCTAGAACCTAAAGAAAGTCAACCCAACCCGACCTTCTCCTTAATGCAAGATGAAATACCTAAACAAATAGAAATTAATGGCCCGTCCATTTCTATTGGGACGTTTGACATATCACTACCAAATTCGTCAGAGATGCAAATGGGTTCAACTGATAACAACCATCGCAAACTCTAGAGCTGATGAAGTTTATGAGTACGATAAACAAACAATGATAATTACTATCTTCTGACGCCCTGAGGTTCCATGGATAGCAAGCATGGAACTTCAGGATTGTCATTTTCATCGACCCGTTGCAACCGGATGTGAGAGGTTCCGAAGAAACATGGACAACAGACGAGACCATTAGCCTGCGTCAACGCCGACAAGGCACGGATAACGTGAGCTTTCTTAACACCTGCGGCATCTAACCGTCCCGACCTGCTGAGCTGCATGGTCAGACTCCCAGCGACCTGCTCTTCATGCGGAGGGCGAACGGCCCACGACATCAAGGAAACATAGTCGTACATTGATATGTGGATCCCATGACGACTATTTCAGGAGGCATCCTCATGCCCATCTCCGTAAAAGCACTTCAGAAGACCGGGCCCGACCAGCCGTACCGGGTCGCTCGCATCGAATTGCGCGATCCCCGCCCCGATGACGTCCTCATCGACATCAAGGCCGCCGGCATTTGCCACAGCGACATCCACACCATTCGCAACGAGTGGGGAGAAGCTCATTTCCCGTTGACCGTCGGTCACGAGATTGCGGGCGTCGTCGAAGCCGTGGGCTCGGACGTCACCGAATACAAAGTCGGTGACCGCGTCGGCGTTGGTTGTTTGGTCAATTCCTGCGGCGAATGCGAGGAATGCCAGGCCGGGCAACAGCAGAACTGCACCAATGGCTCCGTCGGCACGTACAACTCGAAAGACGTGGACGGAACCATCACTCAGGGCGGCTATGCCGAAAAGGTCGTCGTGAATAAGAACTTCGTGTTGAGCATCCCCGATGCCCTGGATTTCGACGTCGCAGCCCCGTTGCTGTGCGCGGGAATCACCACCTACTCGCCCCTGGCTACCTGGGATGTCCAGGAGGGTCAGAAGGTTGCCGTTCTCGGTCTAGGCGGACTGGGCCACATGGGCGTGCAGATCGCCGCGGCCAAGGGTGCAGAGGTCACCGTGCTTTCCAGGACCCTCAAGAAGGAAGCCGAGGCTCGTGAGCTCGGAGCCGCTCGTACGCTGGCGACCACCGATGAGAACTTCTTCTCGGAGCACCGTGGAGAGTTCGACATGATCCTCAACACCATTTCCGCGTCGATCCCGGTGGACCAGTACATGAGCCTGCTCAAGCCTCGTGGTGTCATGGCCGTTGTCGGTCTCCCGCCGGAGAAGCAGGAACTGAGCTTCGCTTCCGTGATCATGGGCCGCAAGGCCCTCGCCGGCTCGAATATCGGCGGTATTCCGGAGACTCAGGAAATGCTCGATTTCTGCGCGGAGCATGGGTTCGGCGCCAAGATCGAGAAGGTTTCCGTTCACGAGGTGGACGACGCCTACGACCGCGTCGTGGCCGGTGACGTCAAGTTCCGTTGCGTGATCGACACGGCGACCTTTGCAGACGCCGAGGTGACCGCCGAATAGCGCATTGCCTGTATTCGCGTCCTTGTGGCAGCGAATCAAGGTGGGCCCCGGTTTCCTTCGACTCCGCCGCCGGGCGGTTCGGAAGGAAGCCGGGGCTTTTCGTTGCCCGCCCATCGGAAAGGTGGGTGGCCACACAACGGTCGGCCGCCACGAGATCGTGCGGCAGAATAGAAAAGCACGTCGTCGTCGTAGAGAGCATCCTGAGCTATGAAACCACTGGTTATCGGCATTGCCGGAGGCACCGGTTCCGGTAAGACCACGCTGACCCACGAGTTGATTTCGCGTTTCAACGAGCACGTGGCCGTGGTGTATCACGACAACTACTACAAGAGGCACGACGACCTCACCTACGACGAGCGGTGCCGACTCAACTACGACGCCCCCGAAGCCTTCGACAATGAACTGCTCGTCAAGCACTTGGATCAGCTGATCGCCGGTGGCAGCATCGAATGCCCCATCTACGACTACGCGGATCACAACAGATCCGAAGAAACCATGATCATCGATTCCCAACCCATCGTGATCATGGAGGGAATCCTGATCTTCGCCGAGGACGACATCTGCCAACGCTGCGACATCAAACTGTTCGTCGACACGGATGCCGACGTGCGCATTCTGCGGCGCATCAAGCGCGATGTGTTGGAGCGCGGACGGTCCGTCGAGTCCGTAGAAGAGCAGTATCTCTCCAGCGTTAAGCCGATGCACGAGCTGTACGTCGAGCCATCCAAGCGACGCGCAGATCTGATCGTGCCCGAAGGCGGAACGAACCTCGTGGCGCTGGACATGTTGGTTCACCGTATCAACCGCCAACTCAATCCCGGAGTCTGAGCCGGACGGTTCAAGCCGGCGAACGGCACGTCGCGAGCACGTTAAGCATCGCCGTGCGCTCCGGCGCGGTCACGGTCAAGTCGTAGCGCGCCTTGACCCGTATCTGACGCACGAGGTACGCACATCGATATTCTTCACGAGGCGGCAACCACGCGGATGCGTCGTCAGCTCCCTTGGCTTCGTTCGTGGGCCCGTCCACCGCAAGAAGATTCTCCGGATCATTGGCAAAAGCCCGACGGCGTCCGGACGTCCACCGGGACGCGCCTGAGGCCCATGCATCCGCTAGTGCCACCACATGGTCGATCTGAACCCTCCTCGATTCCTTCCCCGCCGAGAAATCGATGTCACGTCCCGTATAGGGATCGTGCAATGTCCCGCTTGCCACCAAACACCCTTCCCCTTTCATCGAAGATTCGACGAGGTCACGACGGAGAATGTCGTTGCGGGTGTCGCACCCATTGCGGTCTTCGTCGAACCACGCGGGACCGAACAGCTCACGCCGATATCCTGGCGGATTCTCTTTGACACCCACGCGAAGCCCAGCCATCTGGGTCGCGATCTCTTCCGGCACCACGGCACTCCGAGACGTCGAGGACCGGTGAGGCCCCATCCACGGGATGCGGGGCTCCCACACGACCAACAAAGTACCCACCATGATCGCGGCGACCAAAGCTCCGACGACCCTGCGTAATGCCGAAGGCCGAGAGCGCGTGAGTCTCCATGTCACTGTCATGGCGACATCATCCCCTCACGCCATCGACGCCCGGGCCGGGCGCGCCCCTAAAGGCTCCTTGCTGTGGATCCCGCCGAAAAAACGCGGTGGTATTTCGCGGTGTGGACGAGGCAAGACAAAGCCCCGCGGTGACGGCTTCGAGGAAACCGTCACCGCGGGGCTCGCGGAGGCCGCAGTTAGCGGTCGAGAATGATGACGTCCAAGGTCCGAGGACCGTGAACCCCTTCGACGCGCTGCAATTCGATGTCCGAGGTTGCCGACGGGCCCGAAATCATCGTGATCGGACGCTCCGGATCCACCCGCCTCATGGCTTCGGGGACCAACTCCACAATGGATTCGGCCGGAACGATGCAAATATGATGATCCGGAACCAACGTGATGGCGCGGCGGCCTTCCTCATTCGTTCCGTTGAGGAAAATGGTGCCTGTCTCCGCGCACGAGACGGTCGACGAGGTGACCACCGCGTTGACCGAATCCAATTCCCGATGGGTCAAGGAGCCGGCCTTCGGGGCATTCCCCGAATCGACGATATGACGACGCGCCGCGCTGTCTTCGGGAATCCACTCAAGATTCAGACCGTTGGGGATCACGTACATCGACGAACGCCCCAACAGCTCCTTGATCTTCTCCGCTACGGTCGACGTCGTCTCTTCGTAGACGTTCGCCTTGTAATCGATGAGACGATCCTTGAGCATATCCCGCACGGCTTCGGCCGATTTGGTCGACTCGGTGCGGTATTCCCGCGTGGGCGTCGGGGGCACGGGATGATCCGCGAGAGCGTCGCGGATCCGGCCCAGAATGTCAGCCTTGGCATCAGACATCGCTAGTCACGCCCTTCCTGGGTGGTGGTATCTCCCGACTCCTCGGACCGGCCTTGCTCAGCGGCCCTGTCCTTCGCGGCCTTCGCCTTGAGTGCTTGCTCCTCGTGCAATTTCTGCGCGAGCCCCTCGTTCTTGGCGAGCAGGGCCTGCACGTCTACCGGCGCTTGTCCCGTCCGCTTCTGCGAGGCGTTCTTACGATTCTTCTTCCACCAATGGCGGAAGGCCTGGCTCGGCGGTTCCGGGATGTCACGGTACTTCGTCCAGCCTCCGACCAATCCGGGAAGCCAGCTAATCTTGTGGCTTCGGCCAGCGGCGATGCGCCCCACCGGGAGCCCACGCACCGCGGTCGAGAGCAAGAACGGCCGGGAGAACATCTCCTTGGCACCGGCCATCATCGCGTCCATCTGGTCGGGCAGGTGGCGCTTTTCGCCGTCGTCGCCCTTGCCGTGTTTGGCGTCAATGTCCTTGCCGCGCAGGTGAACCAGCACGTCCGGGATGTTGATCTTAACCGGGCAGGCCTCGTAGCAGGCACCGCACAGCGAAGAAGCGTACGGCAATGAATTATTCGATTGTTCCTCGACGCCGGTCATCAGCGGCGAAAGAATCGCCCCGATGGGTCCCGGGTACACCGAACCGTACGCGTGCCCGCCTGCGCGCTCATACACCGGGCACACATTCATGCAGGCGGAGCACCGGATACAGTGCAGAGCCTGACGTCCGACCTCGTCGGCAAGGGCCGCCGTCCGGCCGTTATCCATCAGAATCACGTGAAGATTCTGCGGGCCATCGCCCGGGGTCACGCCGGACCACATCGAGGTATACGGGTTCATCCGCTCACCGGTCGAGGAGCGGGGCAGCAACTGAAGAAAGACTTCCAGATCCTGGAAGGTGGGAACGAGCTTTTCGATGCCCATGAACGAGATCAGAGTGTCCGGCAAGGTCAGGCACATACGCCCATTACCCTCGGACTCAACGATCGTCAGCGTTCCGGAATCGGCGACGCCGAAATTCGCTCCCGAAATCGCCACCGTGTTCCGGAAGAACTTTTCGCGTAGGTGGTGACGGGAAGCCTCGGCGAGTTCCGACGGCTGATCCGTGATGTTGGGATCAATTCCGGGCATCTTCTTGAGGAAGATGTCACGAATCTCGGACCGATTGCGGTGAATCGCGGGAACGAGGATGTGTGACGGCTTATCGTCACCCATCTGAACGATTTCTTCGGCGAGGTCGGTTTCGATGGCCGAAACGCCTTGTTCCTCGAGAAATTCGTTGAGGCCCGTCTCTTGCGTGGCCATGGACTTGATCTTGATGACCTCTTCCACGCCCTGCTCGCGGATGATGTCCAAGGCGATCTGGTTCGCCTCGTTGGCATCACGCGCCCAGTGAACGTGGCCTCCCCGCTCGGTGAAGTTCTTTTCGAACTCCTCCAAGAGCTCCGGGAGACGAGCCATGACATCTTGCTTGATTTCGGATCCGGCCGTACGCAGGAGCTCCCAGTCCGGCAGCTCGCTGACGACCTTGAGGCGCTTATCGCGAATCGTGTGCGTCGCGAAGCCCAGGTTCTCCCGGAGCTGCTCGTTCTTCAGCTCGCGGCTCGCGAACTGCGTGAACGACTCCTTGGCCACGATATTGCCAGTTCCGTGATGAACCTTGGGCATGCCCAATGAGGTGACAGTCATGACTACTTGCCTCCTGAAGTAGTGGAGATCGCTACAGGCCCGGAAACCTCAAGGGGATTTTCCCGAGTGCTCGCGAGGATTTCGGCAAAGTGGACGGTCGAAACGTTGGATCCCTTGCGGGACAGCGCGCCGTCGATGTTCATCAAGCAGGACACGTCACCGCCGGTGCACAGTTCGGCACCGGTGGATTCGATGTTCTTTACTTTGTCCGCGACCATGGCGCCGGAGGTATCCGCGTTTTTGAAGGAGAAGGTTCCGCCGAAGCCGCAGCACTGGTCAAGATCGGGAAGGTCCTCGAATTCGAGTCCTTCGACGGTCCGGACCAGGTCGGACTGGCGCGTGCCGAGCTTCATGAGCCGCATTCCGTGGCAGCTGGAGTGGAACGTGACCTTGTGCGGGAAGTACGAGCCCAGCTGTTCGGCCGCGTTGGTGATGCCCAGTACGTCGATCAGCAATTTCGACAGTTCAAAGGTTCGTCCGGCTACTTCCTCGGCCGCCAGAGCAGTCTTTTCGTCGCCGGCGTGCCGCGCGATCATAGGCTGTTGATGATCCAATGACACCACGCACGAGGCCGACGGCGCCACGGCGACGTCGTAGTCCCATTCGGAGAAGGCTTTGACGTGGTTCTTGACCACGGGATAGGCATCGTCGAAATAGCCGCTATTGACGTGCATCTGGGAACAACACGTCTGCCCGGGAGGGAAGATGACTTCGTGGCCCAAGCGTTCCAAGATATCCACGGTTGCCCGTGCGACCCTCGGGTACATCGCGTCCACGATGCACGTTGAAAAGAGTGCAATCCTCATGGCGTCTCCAAATTCTGTGGATGCAGGCGGAGCTTCTCCCGTGAAGGCATGAAAGGACCGCCGGAGTTGACTTCACCTTAGTGACATTTTGTTAACTGCCTCCAATAAGGCCGGCCTAACTCACTGCATCCGCCCTCTCCCATGCGCAAGTCACCACGTCATGTCGGGCAACACTTCGATCCGGCGTGTCGTTCAGAAAACGTCATCCGCCACCCGGACGCTTCCCCACCCCCGTAACGCACTGGATGTTTTGGATTCGGACCACGATCTGGGTATGGTCTGGTCTGACCACAGTGTAATGGGCGACACAATGACGTGCAGGCCGCATACACCGTGCATCGTCACAGATCGCATCAGAGGTGAAGCGGCCTTCGCGGCTTCCCCTCCATGACACAAGGAGACCGCGTGGACTCGTTCACAGCCACCACCACGGCCGTCGCAGGCTCGGTCGGCCTCACGGCCCTCGTCGCAGCACTGCCGCTGTTGACCTTTTTCATCATGCTTCTGGGCGTCAAAGCCCGAGCGCACGTCTCAGCGCTGACGGCACTTCTGGTTTCTCTATTGGTTGCCTGGATCGGCTTCCATATGCCTCTTGGTTTGGCTCTGCTCTCTGGAACCCAAGGTCTGGCCTACGGCGCCTTCCCCATCGTGTGGATCATCGTCACGGCCCTGTGGTTCTACCAAGTCACCGTGGAGTCCGGGCGATTCGAAGACCTGCGCTTGATCTTCGACCGCATCGGCGGCGGTGATCTGCGCGTCCAGGCCATCCTCATCGCCTTCTGCTTCGGCGGCCTCCTGGAAGCCCTTGCCGGATTCGGCGCTCCCGTGGCCATCACGGCCACGATGATCCTCGCCCTCGGGGTTGCCCCGTTGCGCACCGCCGTCGTGGTTTTGGTGGCCAACACCGCTCCCGTCGCCTTCGGCGCACTGGCTATCCCGATCACGACTGCGGGAACCCTGACGAATGAGGACCCGGCGCTGATCGGAGCCATCGTGGGCCACCAGGCACCGTTCGTCGCCGTGATTGTTCCGCTGATCCTGCTGTGGCTCCTCGATGGCTTCCGGGGCGTTAAGGACGCTTGGCCGGCCGCCATCGTCATCGGTCTGTCCTTCGGTATTGCCCAGTGGTGGTCCTCCACGTACTTCTCCTACGAACTCACTGACATCGTCGCGTGCCTCGTTTCCATGGGTGTGGCCGTGCTCTTCCTCAAGGTTTGGAAGCCCCGAGGAGCGGAGGACTTCCGCACGCGCAACGACATCGCGGCGCCCCCTCAGGCGGAACAGTTGAAGCCCGGCCGAGTCTGGATGGCACTGGTTCCCTACGTCGTCGTCGTTGCCGTCTTCGCGATGGGCAAGTTGTGGAAGGCCGGTGTGAATTTGCCGGAATTGCTGGCCAAGACGGATGTCAAGATTCCCTGGCCCATCATTTCGGAGCACATCGTCAACGCCAGCGGCAAGCCGATTTCCGGAGCCGTTTACAAGTTCCAGTGGCTGTCTAACCCTGGAACCATGTTGTTGATCGCGGGCCTCATCGTCACCGTGGTGTACGCCGTTTTCAACGAAAAAGGCCGCTACCGCCTGGGCATCGGGCACGCCATCGCCCAGCTGTGGACGTGCTTCTATCGCATGCGGTGGTCCGCACTGACCATCGTGTCGGTTCTCGCGTTGGCCTACGTCATGAATTTCTCGGGGCAGACGGTCGCGATCGGTACGTTCCTCGCCTCCCTCGGTGGAATTTTCGCGTTCCTCTCCCCGACCCTCGGCTGGTTGGGCACGGCAGTGACGGGATCGGACACCTCCGCGAACGCTCTGTTCTCGAACCTCCAGCACACCGCGGCCCAAAATGCCGGATTGGATCCCAACCTGATGCTCGCCGCCAACTCGAGCGGCGGCGTCGTGGGCAAGATGGTTTCTCCGCAGTCCCTCGCCATTGCCGCGACCTCGGTCGGTATGGAAGGTCGGGAATCGGACATCTTCAAGAAGGTTGTTCCCTGGTCCATCGCGATGCTCTTGATCATCTGCCTGTTGGTCTTCTTGCAGTCCAACGTGCTCGCATGGATGCTGCCCTAGTCAGAGCCGGGAATCTTACGTCTAGGCTATGCATGTGGAAAATAAGGCCTACAGCATCATCGTCCAGTCCCTCGAACGCAAATTGCGCAGCGGCGAGCTTACCGTCGGCGATCGATTGCCGTCGGAACGCGCGCTGGCAGAGAGCTTCGGGATCTCGCGGGCATCAGTCCGCGAGGCCATCCGGGTTCTCGAGGCGATGGGTCTGGTTCGATCCGGCGTAGGTTCCGGCCCCAGCGCGGGTGCGGCCGTGGTATCCGAGCCATCGGCCGCCCTGGGCTGGGGCCTGCGCATGCATTTGGCGTCGAAGTTTCTGCCGGTGAGCGACGTCGTTGCCACGCGCGAGCAACTCGAATCGCGAGCCGCATCCGACGCCGCGAATCTCTGGCAAGGAACGTCCGACAAGGTCACCATGACCCGTGCCGCGCGTTGCCTCGATGAGCTGGACGACCCGAACCTACCGGACGCCCGCTTCCACGAGCTCGACGCCCAATTCCACTTGCTGATCTCCAGTCTCGGCGGGAACGTGGTGGTGACCACGATCCTCGATTCCCTCCGCCAGGCCACGGTCGGATACGTCCAAGAAGGCGTGCCGAGGATTACCGATTGGCCCGAGGTCAAACGTCACTTGCAAGAACAACACCGCGGAATACTCGCGGCGGTCAAAGATCGTGACGCGGAGCTGGCCGCCGAGCGAGTCAGCGCACACATCCGATGGTTCTTTGGGGTGGCCTACGCGGAGAATTCCAGCCCGGTGAGCTTCTCGTAAGCTTCCACGTACCGTGCCCTCGTCTTCTCGACGACCTCCTGCGGAAGCTCCGGCGGAGTCGTCTTGCCGTCCCAGCCGGAAGCGTCCGACGTCAACCAGTCACGCACGAATTGCTTGTCAAAGCTCGATTGAGGGCGGCCGGGTTCCCACTGATCGCGATCCCAGAATCGTGAGGAATCCGGGGTGAGCACCTCATCGCCCAAGGTCACCTCGCCGAAATAGGAGTCGAGGCCGAATTCCACCTTGGTGTCCGCCAAAATGATGCCTCGTTCTCGGGCGATCTTCTCCGCGGTGGAATAGATGTATAATGTCAGTTCGCGAACCCGCTCCGCCATCGATGCGCCCACGGCATCAGAGACTTCCTCATAGGTGATCGCTTCATCGTGCTCCCCAACCTCGGCCTTGCCCGTCGGGGTAAAGATGGGCTCCTCCAAGCGCGAGCCGTCCACCAACCCGCCTGGCAACGGCACGCCACAGACCGTCCCCGAGGTTTGATATTCCTTGAGCCCGGTCCCCGTCAGATACCCCCTCGCGATGCATTCAACGGGAAACATCGACAGGGACTTACAGATCATGGCCCGTCCGGAGACCTCTTCGGGAACCGAGGTCGACAGGACGTGATTGGGCACCTGCTTCAACTGGTCGAACCACCACAGGCTCAGCTGGGTCAGGATCTTTCCCTTGTCGGGAATCGGCGTGGGCAGGATGTGGTCGAAGGCGCTAATCCGGTCGGTTGCCACCACCATGACGGAACCGGCCCGAGCCTCGGCATTATCCGCGAAGGAACATCCGACGACGTCGTTCCCCTTGGCGGGAACGTAGAGGTCTCGGACCTTACCGGAATAAATATGCTTCCAGCCGGGAATTTCGGTGGGTTCTTCGGACATGCGCTGTACTCCTGTGTGCGTGGTGTGCGGCCCGCGCCGCACGCGCGTGGCCCGATGCGTGATGAGCTTTAGGTGGTGGGGACGACGACGTCGCCTGCGGCGGCCAATTCCGCAATATCAGTGCGATATTGGGCGCCTTCCCACGTAATTTTGTGGACCCCGGCGTATGCCTTGGACCGGGCCTCGGAAAGATCGTCGCCGAGAGCAACGACCGCCAAGACGCGACCGCCATGAGTCACGATGGATGGGTTCCCGGAGGCGTCCGTATCGATACGGGTTCCCGCGTGAAGCACAGAGACATCGTCGAGAGCCTCTGCGTCGTCGAGGCCGTGGATCGCGTCACCTTTACGCGGCGCATCGGGATAGTGTTCCGCAGCCATGACCACGTCGACGGCGGTGCGGAGGTCCCATTGCAGAGCCTCGCGCTCGCCGAGGTCCCCGTTGGCGGCCGCGAGCAGCAACTGGCCCAACGGCGTCTTGAGACGAGCCAGGACCGCCTGGGTCTCGGGATCACCGAAACGGGCGTTGAATTCAATCACCCGAAGTCCACGGCGGGTCACCGCGAGCCCGCAATACAGCACGCCAACGAATGGCGTGCCTCGCTGCGCCATGACGTCCACGGTGGGTTGCGCCACGCGGCGAATGACCTCGTCGGTAAAATTCTCCGGCAGCCACGGTAAGGGAGTGTAGGCACCCATTCCGCCGGTATTCGGCCCTTCATCGCGGTCGAAGATGCGCTTGAAGTCTTGCGCCGGGCTCAAAGGAACCGTGCGCTGTCCGTCGCAGATCACGAAGAGCGAGACCTCGGGGCCGTCCAGGTACTCCTCGATGACCACGCTGGACCCGGCGGAGATGCAGGCCATGGCGTGTTCAAGGGCCTCATCCCGACGTTCCGTAACCACCACGCCTTTGCCCGCGGCCAGGCCGTCGTCCTTGACGACGTAAGGGGCGCCAAAGGCGTCCAGGGCTTCCTCGACCGTCGCGGCATCGTGCGCCACACGCGACATCGCGGTGGGGACATCGGCCTCGGCCATGATCTCCTTGGCGAATGCCTTGGACCCCTCCAGCTGGGCTGCGGCCGCGTCCGGGCCAAATACCGGGAAGCCCGCTTCTCGCAGGGCATCGGCCACGCCGGCCACCAACGGTGCCTCGGGTCCAATGACCACGAGATCTGCCTCGAGCCTCTCGGCGAGCGCCGTCGCTTCTTCGGGACTGTTCGCGTCGATCGAGTGCGTGGGGACGATGACAGAGATGCCCGCGTTACCCGGCGCCGAGTGCACCTCCGTCACGGCGGGATCGCGCAGAAGCGCAGTGATGATCGCGTGCTCTCGCCCACCGGGGCCAAGGACCAAAACCTTCATAGAGCAACAATAACGAAAAGGTCACGATCTCGAGCCATCGGCCCGCTCCTCCCCTCCTAAGTTATTACCTCCTTGTGAAGCACACCATGCTGTAAAGCGGAATGTGCTTTGCCAACCACTCAACTACGACGTCCCGTGACGCGGTGGCCACAGGGCCTCGACGTGGAAGAATGTGCCCATGGAGACTTTCAGCGCAGACAGGGCGGCCGAGCTGGCCGTCGTCGAACGGAGCGGATTCGTCGAATCACGCCATCTTGGTGCGGCCGCCGTCGTGTCTCCCGAGGGTGAGCTGGTGCGCTCGCTGGGGGATTCGGCCGCCGCCATCTACCCGCGATCCGCTCTGAAACCCTTCCAGGCGATTGCGTCGCTCAAGGCTGGCGCCCCTTTGCGAGGTGCTCAAGTAGCGATTGCCGCCGGTTCGCACGAAGGGTCCTTCGAGCACATGAAGGTCGTTGCGGGCATGCTTCAGGCTGCCGGCCTCACCCCGGAGAATCTGCAGTGCCCAGCGGCCTATCCCAAGGACGACGCAGCGCGCGCGTATCTCGTCTCGCACGAGAAGGGTCGTCAGCGCATTGCCTTCAACTGCTCTGGAAAACACGCCGCGTTTCTCTGGGCCTGCGCCCACAACGATTGGGATACCGAGACCTATCTGGAGCCGGACCACCCGCTCCAGCGCCTGGTCCTGGAGATCGTGGAAGAGGCCACGGGTGAGCGCGTCCAACACGTCGGCGTGGACGGTTGCGGGGCCCCCGTCCCCACGATGAGCCTCAACGGACTCGCCAAGGCCTACTCCACGTTGGGTGCGGGCATCCGCAACATTTCGGCCGATGCGAGGACGGCAACCATGGCCACCGCCATGAACGACTATCCCGAAATGGTTCAAAACCACGGCCGCCCCAACACACTCGTGATGGAGGAACTGGACGTTGTCGCGAAGTTCGGTGCCGAAGGCATCCTCGCGATCGGTACTCGCGAGGGAGCCGGCGTCGCGGTCAAGGCCTTAGATGGTTCTCCCCGGGCGGTCACGATGGTCGCGCTCTCCCTGTTGGCTCAGGAAGGTTATGTGGATCCGCAGATCGCGAAGGATTTGATCTCACGTACGACTCCGCCCATCAACGGCGCGGACGTGAGGGTGGGCGAGATCCGGCTCGGCGGTGCCTTCAACCCAGAAGCCACCGTGGAAGACGATCCTGGCGTTGCGGACGCTTCGGAAGGCCTCGAGTAGCTCCATGGCCCGCCGCAAAATTTCCGACGACGTAGGCCTCGCCGCGATCCGCTCTTGGGAGAAGGATCCAGAGGCCACCGACCGGAAGACCCGTGCCACCGCCGTGCGCTACTCCCTCGAGGAACTGGCGCATCGGGCACCGGGTAATTCGGTGGAGGTACGCGTTCCCCCTTATGGAGTCACCCAAGCGATTGAAGGGCCGCGTCACACGCGAGGGACCCCGCCCAGCGTCGTCGAGACCTCCGCCGCCACCTGGCTCGGACTCGTGACGGGCCGCCTGACCTGGACGGAGGCTCGAACCCAAGGTTCCATTGACGCGTCCGGGAACCGAAGCGATATCTCGGCGTTACTCCCCCTTTTTGCGACCCGCGTCTCGATGAAGCGTGACGCGGAAAAAGGTACCCTGAATCAATGACCGAATCACCCTCCGCACCCACCGGTTCCAGTGCGTCCCGTGACAGTTCCAGGGACAATGCGCCCTCCCGCGGCCCAGAAGAGCGCGAGATCCTCGTCCGGCGGGCGCCGTCGGTCATCGCATTTCTTGTCACAGGCTTGATTCTTGGCCTGATCGTCGCGGCCGTTTCCACAGTATTGGGGCCGCCGGATCAGATGTACACGGCCGGAGCCATCTTCGGCATGATGGCCGTGATTTTCGGAACCGCGGGTGCGGTGCTGGGTGCCGTTATCGGACTCATCGCGGACCGTCGTTCCCGCAAGAAGGCTCAACGATTCCGTGCCGTACGCCTGGATGATGATGGCCGGGAGTAACTCCTCGGTCCGAACCCTCCGGCCCGGATACACTGAACCCTGTTCGCGGTATCCGCAACACCATCACACGATCACACGGCCCATTTCAGGAAGAAGCTCCTCGTGATTCGACCCGACGGAAAACTGTCGCATGATATCCACCCCGGCGAGAAGGCTCCCCAGGATGAGTGCGGGGTGTTCGGCGTTTGGGCCCCCGGAGAAGATGTCGCAACCCTCTCCTATTTCGGCCTCTATGCGTTGCAGCACCGAGGGCAAGAATCGGCCGGCATCGCCACGAGCAACGGCGAACGGATCTCCGTATATAAAGATCTAGGGTTGGTTTCCCAAGTCTTCGACGAAACCATCCTCGGAACCCTTCGCGGGCATATGGCTATTGGCCATTGCCGATACGCCACCACGGGCGCAACCACGTGGGCCAATGCGCAGCCGACGCTCGGATCGACGCCGCATGGCACCGTCTCGTTGGCTCACAATGGCAACCTGACGAACTCGGCGGATCTCTACGACCGGCTGATCGACAAGTCGGGTTTCCCGTCGGCGGGCGAGGTTGCCCAAGGCAACACCACGGATACCGCGCTGGTGACCTCGCTCCTGGCCGAGCACCCCCACGATTCCTTGGAGGAAGCCGCGATCGAGCTGCTTCCGACGCTGAAGGGCGCTTTCTGCCTCACGTTTATGGATGAAACCACCCTGTACGCGGCGCGGGATGCGTACGGAGTCAGGCCGCTCGTCCTGGGCCGGTTGGAACGAGGATGGGTCGTCGCCTCCGAGACGGCCGCTCTCGATATCGTCGGTGCCACATTCGTCCGCGACGTCGAACCCGGCGAATTCATCGCTATCGACGAAGACGGCCTCCGGAGCCCTCGATTCGCCGAGGCCACACCGGCCGGCTGCGTCTTCGAGCACGTGTATCTCTCCAGGCCGGATGCCGTCATCAATGGACGTGCCGTCTACGAATCCCGCGTCGAGATGGGTCGTCAGCTGGCCCGGGAGCATCGGGTCGAGGCGGATCTCGTCATGCCGACACCGGAATCTGGCGTCCCCGCGGCCATCGGCTATGCGGAGGAATCCGGCATCCCCTACGGAAATGGCCTGGTCAAGAACGCCTATGTGGGCCGCACCTTCATCCAGCCGACCCAAACGATGCGCCAGATGGGCATCAAACTCAAGCTCAATCCCTTGCGCACCGTGGTGGAAGGTAAACGACTGGTCGTCGTCGACGATTCCATCGTTCGCGGCAACACCCAGCGGGCCCTGGTGCGTATGCTTCGCGAGGCGGGTGCCGCCGAAGTCCACGTTCGTATCTCGTCTCCCCCGGTCAAATGGCCCTGTTTCTATGGCATCGACTTCGCGTCGCGGGCCGAGCTCATTGCCAACGGGATGACCGTCGAGGAAATTGGCGCATCCATGGGCGCCGATTCCCTGGGCTACATTTCCGAAGACGGCATGATCGCCGCCACGCAGCAACCCCGAGAGAAACTGTGCACGGCCTGTTTCACCGGTAGCTACCCCATCGAGTTGCCCGACGCGGACCGCCTCGGAAAAAACCTCTTCGACGCCCACCGTTCGTCCCGTTCCGCCAAACGGCCCGTCGACCGACGGCCTGGAGCGTCGAATACGGACGGGTCCACGTCCACGTCCGGCATGACCCGCACCGCAGAACGCCAGATGGTTCGTGGGTCGTCATGCGATCCGGGCCCGGATTCCGATCTCGAATCCCTGGTTCTCCCCGAGGACCGAACCGACACCGACCAATAACCTCTTCGACCGTTACACGATCACCGACCCTGAAGGACCAGCGATGGCTCAAACCCACCCGACCACTTCCGGACTGACCTACGCGAGCGCAGGTGTCGACGTCGACGCCGGCGACCGGGCCGTCGAACTCATGAAAGACGCCGTGAAAGCCACACATGGGCAAGGCGTCGTGGGCGGTGTCGGCGGGTTTGCGGGTCTCTTTGACGTGTCCGCTTTGGCCCAATACACGAAGCCGTACTTGGCCACGTCGACCGACGGCGTCGGAACCAAGGTCGCCATTGCTCAGGCCCTGGATATCCACGACACGATTGGGTATGACCTGGTGGGGATGGTCGTCGACGACATCGTGGTCGTCGGAGCCAAGCCTCTATTCATGACCGACTACATCGCGTGCGGGAAGGTCGTTCCCGAGCGCATCGCGGATATTGTGCGCGGCATCGCTTCGGCTTGTTCCGTCGCGGACACGGCGCTGGTCGGTGGCGAAACCGCCGAGCATCCGGGGCTCCTCGGTGACAGCGAATACGACGTCGCGGGCGCCGCGACCGGAATTGTCGAGGCCGACGAACTCTTGGGCCCGGACCGCGTCAGGGCGGGCGACGTCGTGATCGGCATGGCTTCCTCCGGGATCCACTCCAACGGATACTCCCTGGTGCGAAAGGTCATCAACGTGGCCGGTTGGTCACTGGACCGCGAGGTCTCAGAGTTCGGCAGGACGCTCGGCGAGGAGCTCTTGGAACCCACCCGAGTCTACGCAGCGGACGTGCTGGATTTGGCTCGGACCTTCCCCGTCAACGGCGACGACGGGCAGCTGGGTCACGGGGTTCGTGGGTTCTCTCACGTCACGGGCGGCGGTCTGGCCGCGAATCTGGCCCGGGTCTTGCCGCGAGGTCTCGAGGCCCGCATCGACCGCTCGACGTGGGAGATTCCTGCGATCTTCCGCGTGGTTGCGGAGTTGGGCAAGGTCCCCCAGCCCGATATGGAGCGGACGTTGAACCTTGGGGTCGGGATGGTGGCCATCGTCGATCCTTCGGTTGCCGACGCCGCCGTCCGACACCTGAACGACCGGGGTGTCAGCTCATGGACCCTGGGTGAGATTTCCGAGGCCAATCCCCCGGAGGCCCCGAGCGTGGACTACGTTCAGGGCGCCAAGGGCGTTGACGGTGGCGCGGTGCGCCTCATCGGATCCTACGCGTAGATCCCGCGGACCCCAGACACAACATTAACGCCGCCGCGCGCGTCAACCAGCCCAATGGGCGGTTGACGCGCGCGGCGGCGTTTTCGGTAAGGACGAGCGCCCTAGACGCTATCGGTCCTCGCCAAGTTCCATATCGTATTCCTCGAAGCGCTCGGAACCTCGATCTTCGCTCGGCTGAGTCTCACCGCGCTGGGCGCGGCGCTCCTTGGCCGAACTGAGTTCGCGTTCGAGTGCCGAGTAATCGGTTTGCGGGCTGAAGTACTTGATCTCCCGCGCCTGCCTCGTTGCCTTAGCCTTTTGACGGCCGCGCCCCATGGCGTGACCCCCTCTTATCGCTCGCACCGGCGGCGCCGCAACGTGCACACGACGCACCACCGGAATGTCCGTTAATCTTCCGTGTGTTAAGGGTACATGGTTTATCGGTAGTATGCCCACCGAGGAACGTACGTGACACGGGCGTTCTCTTCCGCCCGCGGAGTGCCTGATCACGGGTCCAATTCGTCCAACAAGCCGTCAAAGGCGCGGGCCACGGGCGTTCGCCACACGACGTCGGCACGGGTATCGGCTCTCCCCGGACCACCGTTAATGATCGCCACGGGCTGATCACGGCGCATCGCGTCAAGGGCCAATCGCAGGCCGCTCATGACGGCCAAAGACGAGCCGACCACCAGCAACGATGTGCTCTCCGCCAGCAGCGAGCGCGCGTGCCTCTTGCGCTCTGCGGGCACGGGCTCTCCGAAATACACCACGTCTGGTTTCACGAGCCGAGAGTCGCACACCAAACACCCGACCATCTGGAATCGGTTAACCCATTCGCCGGTCAATTCGACGTCGCCGTCGGGGTTCACCAAGCTTGGGTCCAATTCGATGGATTCCAGATATCCCGGATTCGCGGCGCGCAACCGAGCGTCCAGACTGTGGCGCTCCTCCACCGCGCCGCACTTGAGGCAGACCACTCGGCCGAGATCTCCGTGGAGGGCGACGAGTCGCCGCGTTCCCGCCTGGGCATGAAGCCCATCCACGTTTTGTGTCACAACGCCGCTCACGTACCCCGCGTGTTCGAGTTCAGCGATCGCATAGTGAACCCGGTTGGGCATCGCTCGGTTCATGAGCCTCCAGCCCACAAATGAACGCGCCCAGTACCGGTGAGAAGCCTCCGGGTCGTGGCGGAATTCCTGATACGTCATGGGGCGGTGGCGCCGCAACGATCCGCCGGGCCCTCGATAGTCGGGAATTCCCGAATCCGTTGACACCCCGGCCCCGGTCATCACCAGAGTCGGGCCGCGACGCAGCATCTCGGCAACGCGCGGTAGGGCTTCTTCGGGCGGGGTCGCGGTGGTCGTCTCTTCGACGACGCGCGCGATAGAACGCAATGCGGCTCGGTGGGCATTGCTCCACGGCGGGTCATCACCCAGGGAACCTGTCATCACGGGATCACCATACCGCCCTTCGCATCAGCCTGGGCCCGTCCCTGACAGCGAAACGGAGGGACACTCTTTTCGGTGCCCCTCCGTCGCTCCACGACCGGGTCTAGCCCCTCACCTGACTCATCGCTCCCCGGCGTTACTGCCCGGCCGTTCCGCCGTCACGACGAGGCCGTCGTCAGCGATGTCGGGGCTGACGTCCACGTGGACGACGTCCCCGTCGTGGATCTCTCCGGACAGGATGCCCTTGGCCAAACGGTCACCGATCTGACGTTGCACCAGACGACGCAGGGGGCGGGCCCCGTAGGCCGGGTCGTAGCCCGTCATGCCGAGCCACTCGGTCGCGGCCTGGCTGACGTCCAGGACCAGACGCCGGTCTCCCAGGCGGTGCGCCAAGGCATCCACCTGCAGACGCACGATCTGCGCCAAGTCCGCGCCGGTCAGGGGGTCAAACATGATGATCTCGTCCAACCGGTTGAGGAATTCCGGCTTGAACGAGGCATTGACCACGTTCATGACCGCTTCATTCTTGGCGTCCTCATCCAGATTCTGGTCCACGAGGAACTGGCTGCCCAGGTTCGAGGTCAGGATCAGGATCACGTTGCGGAAATCAACGGTGCGCCCCTGCCCATCGGTGAGACGGCCGTCGTCCAGAACCTGCAGGAGAATGTCGAAGACCTCCGGGTGCGCTTTCTCAACCTCGTCCAGCAACACCACAGAATACGGACGACGCCGCACCGCCTCGGTCAACTGGCCGCCCTCCTCGTAACCGACATACCCGGGAGGGGCTCCCACCAGGCGAGACACCGAGTGCTTTTCGGCGTATTCGCTCATGTCGATACGCACCAGAGCGTGCTCGTCGTCGAATTGGAACTCGGCGAGGGATTTGGCCAACTCCGTTTTTCCGACGCCGGTTGGCCCGAGGAACAAGAAGGAGCCGATGGGTCGATCCGGGTCGGCCACACCCGCACGAGAACGGCGGACCGCGTCGGCCACGGCGCCCACGGCGGAGGACTGGCCGATGAGCCGCTTCCCCAGCTCCGCCTCCATGTTCAGCAGTTTTTCCGACTCGCCTTGCAGCATCCGGCCCGCCGGAATTCCGGTCCAGTTGGAGATGACCTCGGCGATGTCGTCCGCGGTGACCTCTTCCGAGACCATGGTTTCCTTATCCCGATTCGCCTGCTGGTCTTCCTCGGCCTGTGCGGCGTCGAGCTCCTTTTGCTTGGCCGGGATCTCGCCGTACAACAGGCGCGAAGCCTCGGCGAGATTTCCTTCTCGCTGCGCCACCTCCGCCTTGGAACGCATCTCGTCGATCTGCGACTTGATGTCGCCCACCTTGTTCAGGCCGGCCTTCTCCGCCTCCCAACGGGCGTTCAACGCGGTCAGCTCTTCCTGTTTGTCCGCGAGGTCGGCCCGAAGAGCTTCCAAACGCTCGATCGACGCCGGGTCAGATTCACTGGCCAGCGCCAGCTCTTCCATGGTCATCCGATCAACCTGGCGTCGAAGCTGGTCGATTTCCTCGGGCGCGGAGTCGATCTCCATGCGCAAACGGGACGCGGCTTCGTCCACGAGGTCGATCGCTTTATCCGGAAGCTGACGTCCCGTGATGTACCGATTCGACAACGTCGCGGCGGCAACAAGCGCGGAGTCGGCGATTTGTACCTTGTGGTGGGCCTCGTAGCGTTCCTTCAACCCACGGAGAATTCCGACGGTGTCTTCGACGCTGGGCTCCCCCACATAGACCTGCTGGAAACGGCGCTCCAACGCGGCGTCTTTTTCGATGTTCTCGCGATATTCGTCCAACGTGGTAGCGCCAATGAGCCGCAGCTCGCCACGGGCCAGCATCGGCTTGAGCATGTTTCCGGCGTCCATCGAGCCTTCCGACGCTCCGGCACCGACCAAGGTGTGCAGCTCATCGATGAAGGTCACGATCTGCCCCTCGGACTTCTTGATCTCGTCCAGGACGGCCTTGAGACGCTCCTCGAACTCGCCACGATACTTAGCACCGGCAATCATCGAACCGAGGTCCAGGGAGATGAGGGTCTTACCCTTCAATGACTCGGGCACGTCGCCGGACACCATGCGCTGGGCGAGGCCCTCCACCACGGAGGTCTTGCCGACGCCGGGTTCGCCAATGAGGACCGGGTTGTTCTTGGTTCGCCGGGAGAGCACCTGCACCACCCGGCGAATCTCGGAATCCCGACCGATCACGGGGTCGAGTTTGCCCGAGCGCGCGACGGCAGTCAGGTCCGTACCGTATTTCTCCAGGGACTTGAAGGTTCCCTCCGGATCGGCAGAGGTGACCTTTTGGTCTCCGCGAACCGACGGAATGGTCTTTTCGATGGCCTCGGGGGTGGCGCCAACGTCGCTCAACGCTGCGGCCGCGGGGTCGCCGTCGACCTGCGCGAGACCCCACAGCAGGACTTCGGTGGAGATGAAACTATCGCCGAGTGACGACGCCGCCTGCTGGGCGTTCTGAACGACCCGGAGCGATTGCCTAGAGAATTGCGCCTGCGCCACGGAGTTTCCGGAGGACGACGGGAGGTTATGAATGATCTCGCTGACCTGAGTGGAGAGCGGATCCAGGGAAATGCCGAGGGCTTTGAGCACGGCGACGGCCACGCCTTCTCGTTGATCCAGAAGGGCCTTAAGAATGTGGGCCGGCTCAATCTGCGGGTTTCCCGCCGTTTGAGCATTCATGGTCGCGGCGTTCAGAGCCTCTTGGCTCTTGGTGGTGAATTGAGTATCCAAGGTGGGCTCCTCATCGTTAGTAGTGGTTCAGTTGCTACGTCTTTGTTCAGCTAACTTGAGTCTACTACGCTCAAGTTCTCACGTATAGAGGTTTCCGAAAAGTTTTCCACAGGTTTTGAGCTGCCATGCCGGCCTTCGATGGCCACAGCCGCTGGCGGTCGCGTCAGTACTCGCCGTCGTTGTAGTTGAGGGAATCGAGGAGTTCATCCTCCGTTGCGGGTCGTCCGTTGGACTTGTTGGCGCTGAAACGGTCCTGCGCGAAGGCGACGATCAGCGTCGCGAAGGCCGCCACGAAGGTCAGAATGCCGAAGGTGTTCCCGAAGCCGGCGGAAAGGCCCACGAGGTCGGCACCAAAGGTTTGCGAGAGCGCGGAAACGGTTCGGCCATCGAGCCGGTCGGGAATGAGGAACCCGAAGATCGCGGCGAGAACCCAGGTGATCACTTGGAGGCTTGCCACGGTCCCCGACGTCGCCCGCGCCTCATACCGCGACGCATCCCGGCGAATGCGCCACGTCGCAACGAGCATGACGACCAGAAACAGCGGACCGACGCTCACCAAAAAGGTCACCATGAGCGAGCCGCCGGCCCCAAAGAGCGCACGCCCCGCCGTGATCCAGGCAGCACCGAGCACGCTCATCGGAAAGCCCAACCACGTCGATATACGCAACCAGGCCGAGGAACGACGACCGTCCACGAGGGGTCGAGGGGAATCCGAGGAATCGATGGTGTGCACGTCGCTGTCTGCTTTCACCCTTCCAGTTTAGGCAAGGACGGAACGACCCTCACCCGCCCGGTGGTCTTCCCAGAGACCAGTAGGCTATATCCATGACTTCACATCTTCCCGCGGCAATTTTTTTCGACCACGACGGCACTCTGGTGGACACCGAACCCTTATGGGCTCAAGCCAAGACCGAATTGGCCGAAGAATTTGGCAAGACGTGGACCGAAGAAGACACCCTCCTCTGCCTGGGCCGCCCCATGTCGGAAACCATTGACCGACTCCACGCGCTCGGCATTGATCTCTCCTACGACGAGCTCATGGAACGTTTGACGAGCGACGCCCGGGACGTCATCTCTCGCACGGCAATCCCCTTCCTCCCGGGCATCTCCGCACTTCTCCAAGAAGTGGCCGAGGCAGGGATCCCCGCAGCCATTGTGACCAATGCGACCGCCGAAATCGCGACCATGACCGCTTCTCGAGGTCCGGAGGGCTTGTTCAGAGTCGTTATAGGAAACGAAAACGTCACCTCCCCGAAGCCGGACCCCCAGCCTTACCTCCTGGCGGCTCAGAAACTCGAGGTGGATCCGGTGCAGTGCGTCGCCGTCGAGGACTCCCCCTCCGGCGTCGCCAGTGCGATGGCCGCGGGCATGAAAACGGTCGTGGTCCCCGGGATGCAACCCGTCGGTCCCCGAGAAGGAACCGTTCACTGGGATCACGAGGAATTGACGCTCGCCAAGCTCCGTGGGCTTTTCGCCAATCAGGACGCCTGACGCGCCTCCCCACTCCGGGGGTCATCGGCCTAACGACAAGGCCACGGCACGGTATAGGGTTGTCACCGGGTGGGTGACCGGCACACGTGCTCGGTGGCCCGAACCAGAAACCTCACGAAAGGAAACGACCATGGCCTTTTCACTCTCCAATGCAGCTCTTCGCGCCATCCCCGGCGCCTTCATCATTAACTCGGGGCTCGGCAAGCTGAACCTTGACGAGCAGACCGCGGGTTACCTCCAGTCCATGGCGGGCAAGGCATTCCCGGCCGTCAAGGACCTCGACGCCGCAACTTTCGGCAAGGCTTTGGCCTACTCGGAGCTGGCCGTCGGTGGCGCTCTTGTCGCTCCCTTTATTCCGACCCGTCTGGCTGGCCTCGCGCTCGGCGCCTTCTCCGGTGGCATGCTGACCATGTACTTCAAGACGGAGGAATTCACCCAGGAAGATGGCATCCGCCCCACGCAGGACGGCACCGCGATTGCCAAGGATTCCTGGCTCGCAGCGATCGCCCTGGCTCTCCTGGTGCAGACCAAGGGCAAGAAGAAGTCCAAGAAGAAGTAGTTCTCTTCTCCCCACGACGCCGCCCGCGCACCCCGCGTGATTCATCACGCATGGCGCTCGGGCGGCGTTCTGGCGGTGAGTCCGCCTTTCCCTTCGTAACCGCAATATGCCCCGGAGTGCCTGTCCCGTGAGCGACGTTCCCGCTAAATTTCATCGCCAGCCCTATTCCTTTGTTCGACGCGGCGACCGACTGACCGCCCGACGACAAAAGGCGTGGGACACGTACGCCCCGACTCACGTGCTCGAAGTCCCCCGGGAGGTCACCGATACGTCGGTGGCCGAGGGCGCGGAATTCGATCACCGCAAGATCTACGGACGCGAAGCCCCGCTCGTGGTGGAAATCGGCTCCGGTTTGGGCGAGGCGATCGTCCACGCCGCCTCGGAACACCCTGAATTCGATTACCTCGCGGTTGAGGTCTACAAACCCGGCCTCGCCGACCTGTTGCTCAAGATGAGCCAGGCCGAGGTCACCAACATCCGATGCATCCAGGCCAACGCTCCGGAAGTTCTGGACCATCTGCTCCAACCCGGGTCCGTCGACGAGATCTGGGTCTTCTTCCCCGACCCCTGGCATAAATCACGGCATCACAAGCGCCGCCTCGTCTCCCCCGCCTTCGCGGAAAAGGTCGCCCGGGTTCTCAAGCCCGGCGGCGTGTGGCGCCTCGCGACCGACTGGGAAGAATACGCCTTCGTGATGCGTGACGTCATGGAAGCCGCGCCAGACTTCGAAAACCTCTACCCCGGTGAAGGCGCCACGGAGGAAGACCCGCAGGGAGGATGGGCGCCCCGGTGGGAAGGGCGCACCCTCACGAGCTTCGAACGCAAAGCAGGCGAGGCCGGGCGCCGCGCGCACGACCTCGCCTACCGTCGCATTGAGTCCAACAACTCAGACTCGGAGCAGTAGCCTCCGAGCATCTAGGGCATGGGCCAGGGCGGCTTCCGCATGACCAGGGCCTTCGTCTTCGGCTGCGATACGGGGCGTTGTCCGCGCCCCAACCGAACGACATCGCCCCCTATAGTCGCCGCGAACACCCGGCTGGATTCCGCCAGCTTATCTTGGGTGTCCTGGAGCTCTTGAGTGAGCTCACGGACCCGCGATTGCAAGGCGTCAACCTGGTTTTCGAGTTGCAGAATTCTCTTGATGCCTTCCAGGGATACGCCCTGTTGGGAAAGATCCTGAATCTGACGTAGCCGCTCGACATCCCGCTGGGAGTACCGGCGTGCGCGACCAGGCAGTCGTGACGGTGTGACCAAGCCGAGACGGTCGTACTGCCGCAGGGTTTGCGGGTGCATTTCCGCAAGCTCCGCGGCCACGGAAATCACGAAGAGTGGCTGATTCACGTCACTGAACTGCATGGACTATCCCACCTTTGCTTGCTCCGCGAGGTCGGCCCGCGGGTCGCTCTGGCCAGAAAGCTCTGTGAATTTCTTCAGGGCTTCCTCGGCCTCCGGGGACAGATTCTCCGGCACCTGGATCTCCGGGATGACGTACAGATCCCCCGAATGTTTTGTGGTTTTCACGCCGCGACCGCGCACCCGCATTCGAGTGCCTGCCTCTTGGCCCGGCTTGAGCCGCAATCGCACGTTCGAACCGTCGGTCGTCGGGACCGAGAGGATTGTTCCCAAAGCCGCCTCCTCGAATGTCACGGGGACGCGCACGGTCAAGTTGTCGCCATCGCGCTCAAAGAACGGGTGCGGGCGCACATGGACCGTCACGATGAGGTCCGATTTTCCGCCCGGCCCAACGTTGCCTTTGCCGCGAAGGCGAACTTTTTGGCCATCCCGAACGCCTTCCGGCAATCGAATGGTCGTGCTTCGCCCGTCCGGCCGATTGACCTTGACCTTAGCTCCCTCGAGGGACTGATGGAAGTCCACCGTAATGGAGGCTTCGACGTCGGGGTTTCGAGGTGGCTGCTGGGCACCAAAGGGATTCTGCCCTCCGGAACTGAAGCCGCCGCCCCCGAAGAGGTCGGCAAAGGGGTCTCCGCCGCCTCCGTACTGAACGCGGGGCCCACCGGCACCGCCGAAGGGATTTCCGCCATACGAGCCACGGGACCGCCCGCCGCCGAACATGTCGCCGAACAAATCCTCGAAGCCGCCCGCTCCGGGCTGACCACCGGCACCGCCCGGACCGCCGGCTCCCGCGCTGAATCGCGCGCCGGAACCCATCGCGCGAATGGCGTCGTATTGTTTCCGTTCCTCAGGATCCGATAGCACGGTATGCGCCTCGGATATTTCTTTGAACTTCTTTTCGGCAGCGGCATCACCGGGATTTTGATCGGGGTGATATTTGCGCGCCAGTTTGCGATAAGCCTTCTTGATATCGGCGTCGCTAGCGTCTTTGGAGACGCCCAGAACCTTGTAGAAGTCTTTTTCTAGCCAATTCTCGCTGGCCATTGACGCCTCCTTTCAAAGCGTTTCGTCGTGATGTCCTGTTCTTGTGAAGGTAATAGATGCGAACGACGCCGAGGCCGAACCTCCGCCGTTGCGGCGAAAGTTCATGGCCTCGGCGTCGACGATTCGCGAGAGCTCACTCGCGAGGACGCTTCCGTCTCTGGGGGATTAGCCCTCTGCGACGGCCACCGCGACCTGCGCGGCCCGCAAGACGCGGTCCTTAACCTTGTAGCCGCTCCGCAGCACCATCGCGATGTGGTCCGGCTGGACCTCGCTCGTCGGTTGCTGGAGGACGGCCTCGTGAACCTTGGGATCGAATTCTTCGCCCACCTGACCGTATCGCTCGAGCCCCTGCTTATTCAGGGCTTCCTCGAACTTGGTCGCGATGGAAGCAAACGGTCCCTCGTTGAGGTCGCCAGCATTCCGCGCGGCGTCGATGTCGTCGATCACGGGCAACAGCGCGCCCACGACGTCGGCGACGACGAATTCGCGAAGCTGCTCGCGTTCCTTCTGCGACCGATTCTTAAAGTTCATGAACTCGGCCTGCAGACGGCGTAGGTCCTCGAGACGTTCGTTGGCGAGCTGCTCGGCCTCAGTGGTGGGGTCCGCGATGGGCTCCGCCTCGGCGGGATCCGCGGCGTCGTCCGCCGCGGATCCTTCTGGTTCGCCGGCCTCGGCACCTACACCCTCGGCGTCTTCCGCCGCGGGAGCTCCCTCCGCGTCAGGAGCGTTGAAGGCATCCTCGAGCGGGTCGTTTCCCTCAGGGTTAGTGGTGTCATTCGGCTCAGTCATTACTTCTTCTTCTCATCCTCATCGTCGATGACCTCGGCGTCGACGACGTCCTCATCGGCCGACGCGGAATCGCTCTCGGAGGAGCCCTCCGAAGCGGCACCTTCCTGGGCCTGTGAGTAGATCGCCTCACCGAGCTTGGTCTGGGAAGCCTGCAACTTCTCGAACGCAGACTTGACGGCGTCGTCGTCTTCGCCTTCCAGCGCCTTCTTGACCTCGTCGATGTCGCCCTGGACCTCGGACTTGATGTCCTCGGGGAGCTTGTCCTCGTTGTCCTTGAGCAACTTCTCGATCTGGTAAGCCTGGGTCTCCGCGTTGTTGCGGGTGTCCTGGGCCTCGCGGCGCTTCTTGTCGGCCTCGGCGTTCGCCTCAGCGTCCTTGACCATGCGATCGATGTCTTCCTTCGACAGCGAGGTGCCTCCGGTAATCGTCATCGACTGCTCGGTACCGGTGCCCTTGTCCTTAGCGGACACGTGCACGATGCCGTTGGCGTCGATGTCGAAGGTCACCTCGACCTGCGGCATGCCGCGGGGAGCCGGGGCAATGCCGGTGAGCTCGAAGGTTCCGAGCGACTTGTTGTCCCGGGTGAACTCACGCTCGCCCTGGAAGACCTGGATCGACACGGAGGGCTGGTTGTCCTCTGCGGTCGTGAAGGTCTCCGAACGACGGGTCGGGATCGCGGTGTTGCGCTCAATGAGCTTGGTCATCACGCCACCCTTGGTCTCGATGCCGAGGGAAAGCGGGGTGACGTCGATGAGCAGAACGTCCTTGCGGTCGCCCTTCAACACGCCGGCCTGGAGGGCGGCACCGTCGGCAACAACCTCATCCGGGTTGACGCCCTTGTTGGGCTCCTTGCCCGAGAGGTCCTTCACGAGGTCCACAACGGCGGGCATACGGGTCGAACCGCCGACCAGCACCACGTGAGCGATGTCGGAAACCTTGACGTTGGCTTCGTCGATCACGTCGTGGAACGGCTTCTTCGTGCGGTCCAGCAGGTCCTGGGTCATGTCCTGGAACTTCGCGCGGGAGAGCTTCTCGTCCAGGTGGATCGGGCCATCGGCGGTGACCGACAGGTACTGCAACGAGATGTTGGTCGAGCTGGCCGAGGAGAGCTCCTTCTTGGCCTGCTCGGCGGCTTCCTTCAAGCGCTGCAGAGCGATCTTGTCGTTGGAGAGGTCTGCTCCGGTCTTCGACTTGACCTGCTCGAGCAGCCAATCCACGATGCGCTGATCCCAGTCGTCGCCACCGAGGCGGTTGTCACCGGCAGTCGCGCGAACCTGAATGGTCGAGAAGCCGTCGTCGTCCTTGCCCACTTCCAGCAGGGAGACGTCGAAGGTGCCGCCACCCAAGTCGTAGACCAGGATGAGCTCGTCTTCGTTGCCCTTGTCCAGGCCGTAAGCGAGGGCCGCGGCGGTGGGCTCGTTGACGATGCGCAGAACGTTCAAACCAGCGATCTCGCCGGCTTCCTTGGTCGCCTGACGCTCGGCGTCATTGAAGTACGCCGGAACCGTGATCACGGCATCCGAAACGGTGTCGTTCAGGAAGGCCTCGGCATCTGCCTTGAGCTTCTGGAGAATACGAGCCGAAATCTCCTGAGCGGAGTACTTCTTCTCGTCAATGTTTTCGGTCCAGGTGGTGCCCATGTGGCGCTTCACGGAAGCAATGGTGCGATCCACGTTGGTGACGGCCTGGCGCTTGGCGATGTCGCCGACCAGAGTTTCGCCGTCCTTGCCGAAGGCAACAACAGACGGGGTGGTGCGAGCGCCCTCGGCGTTCGCGATGACCACGGGCTCGCCGCCTTCGAGGGCTGCGACACAGGAGTTGGTCGTTCCGAGGTCAATGCCTACTGCACGTGACATATGGTTTTCTCCTTTTCTTAATCCGAAACCGGGTCCGGGGAGGATCCGCACGAAATGATCATGTGCGAGTCGCCCCACTTTGAGCACCCGGAGGTCTCACTTCTTGAGTTGTCCTGACTCAAGTCTGCCACACATCCGACACCTGTCAAGAGAGTTGAGCTAACTAGACTCAACTTTATTATGCGTACCGGTGGCCACCTCTGAACATTGGCTTCGCTCCGCCCTCGTTCAGCCACCAGCCGCGGGTAGGGTGGTGTACATGTATCGCATCGTGACTGTTTGCACCGGCAATATTTGCCGTTCCCCCATGGCGGAGTACCTCCTCCGTCGGGCCGCCGAAGAATCGGGTCTGGACGGCGTGGTGGTCGATTCGGCCGGGGTGAGCGACGAAGAACAGGGCAATCCCATCGATCCGCGAGCGCGGAAAGTTCTCGCGCGCTTGGGCATCGATACGCAGGATCATTCGGCTCGCCAGGTCACGCGCCGAGACCTGGCGGATTGCGACCTCGTATTGGCCCTCGACCTTCCGCACGAAAAGGCCCTGCGCCGCATGGCGTCGGACGAGGAACAGGCCAGCAAGATTCATTTGCTTCGGGAATTCGATCCGGCCGTCAGCGACCAAGCACACGAAGACTTGGGAATTTACGACCCCTGGTACGGCGACGCATCGGATTTCGAGGCCACCTTCGCCATGATCCGCGACGCCGTGGATGGCGTGATCGAAGAGGCCTCAGGTGATCCGCGGGCGCGCTCCGCGAGCGATCACTCCGACGGCGCATGAGCCTCCGCCGGCGGCATCGGCCCCTATGGGTGGTGCCGTCCTACACCATCACGTCCGAGGATGAGTCCGCCATTTGGAAAGCCATCCGGCGCGAGTACGAGGCATTTACGGGCCCGGGTCCGTTCATCGTGACCATCGACGGCCGCTCCGGCTCCGGAAAATCACGGCTTGCCGAGCGGCTTTTAGACCGCGCCCGCGCCGACGTCTCGCCGAAATCGGAGCTATTCCACTTGGAAGATCTGTACCCGGGCTGGGAAGGCCTGGCCGCAGGCGTGGACCACTATGCCGCCATGCTGAATCAACTCCTCACCGGCCACGACGCCGCCTGGAACGCCTGGGACTGGACCCGCGGCCAGGCTGAAGAAGCCCAACGCACGGTCTCAGCGAGCGTGCCTTTCCTCATCGCCGAAGGAGTGGGAGCCTCAGCCCCGGGGCACCCCGAGGTGAGCGGCCATTTCGGTCTGTGGTTACACGTGGAAACTCCCGTGCGCCGGTTTCGCGCGCTTCGTCGCGACGGCGACCTCTACCGGCCATATTGGGCGCTCTGGGCGGACCAAGAGGCCAAGCTCTTCGACTCCTGACCGTTGTTTGAGCCGCCCTCAGGAGAAAAATTTGCCATGGCGGACCGAATGAGGAGTTTAATGAGAGCCATGACACCCACCGTTGTTCGCATTGATGCACACTCACCTCAGGGTCGGCTCCTCGACGCGTCGCAACCGATCATCGACGTCGAAGACGAGGGCTACACCCGAGGCGACGGCGTCTTCGAGACCATGCTGTGCGTGGATGGAGCCGTTCGTAAGTTGCCGCGGCACCTCGCTCGCCTCGACCACTCGGCACAGCTCCTCCAGGTCTGGAATCCGGGAGAAGATTCGTGGCGTGCGGCCCTCGACCTGGCCTTGCAGTCGGCAGCCGAAGGAACCACGACGTCGCTCGGCCGTGAGCACACGGTCAAATTGCTCGTGAGCCGAGGCGTTCCCTCCGAGCAACCGTATGGTTTGGTCATCGTGAGCCCTGTCCCCGCGTCCACCATCACGCAACGCACCGACGGGGTGACCGCGCTTCTTCTTCCTCGAGGTCATGACCCGGCCGAAGACACCTCCTTGCCGTGGTTGCTCTCGGGGGCTAAAACCCTGTCGTACGCCATCAACATGGCAGTCCTGCGCTACGTCAGAACACTGGGTGCCCAAGAGGCCGTTTTCATCGGTACCGATCGCCGGATTCTTGAAGGAGCGACGAGCTCTGTGATCGTGGCGCACCGCACCGAATCGGGAGTGCGAATCTCTACGCCCGAACCCAACCACGGAATCCTTCCCGGCACCACGCAGGGAGCGATCTTTGCTGGTGCCCGCGATGAAGGTTGGGAGGTCAGCTTCGGCCCGCTGTATCCCGCAGATCTCATGGAGGCCGACGCCGTCTGGCTCGCTTCTTCGGTCCGGTTGCTCGCCCCGGTGACTCAACTCAACGGACAGGCCTTGGCCACGGATGACCAGTTGACGCTGACGCTCACCGAATTCTTGAGAACCCGATGAGCAACGTCGCGCCGTCGGGCCGATAGCTTCCCTTAAGCGAGACCATCCGGATGCCCGCCGCAAGGGGTCGGGGCATCCGGATGCCCGTGCCGGGAGGCCAGATTTAGACCGCGGCCAGGGCCCGCACCGGAGATTCCTGTGCCCTCTTCCGGGCCGGAATGGCGGTCGCAACGCCGGTGATGAGGGCGCACCCTGCTACCACCGCAATCAATACTCCCCACGGCGGAGTCGGGCCAAAGAATTGCACGCCGTCAACCGAACCGAACATGCAGTAGGTTCCGACCCAGCCGTAAAACACGCCCAGCGGTATGCCGAGGCAGGCCGCCGAGATTGTCAGTTGGCCGGTCTCGCCGAGAATCATGCGCCACATTTGCCCGATCGACAGTCCGACCGTGCGAAGCATGCCCAACTCAACACGACGCTGCATAATGGCCGCCCGCATGTTATTCGCGACGCCGATCACCGCGATGATCACCGCGAACGCGACCATGCCATAGACGAACAGGAGGACGTTATCGATCATCTGCGACATCAACATGACCTCACCTTCGTCGTAGACGCCGCTGTCAGCCATGGAACCCATCACCGATTTCACGGTCGAGCCCACGGTCCCGAACATCACTACCAGGGTGATGCCGATGACCAGACTCATCGAGATTCGGGCCGAGCGCAGCGGGTAACGTCGAGCGTTGCCGACCGCCATCCGACCTGACGTTCCGTGACCAACCAGGAGACCGGACAGGCCAAAGAACGGGGGCATGACCCAGGCGGACCCCAGTGCTATTCCTGCAAAGGAAAGCAACCCTCCGAAAACGGCGGAGAGAATGGAAATGGGCGATTCGGACGCGGACACGATGCCGGCTCCGAGGAAAAACGCTCCCAAGACCACCAGCGCGATCGACATCCCGAGCATGGGCTTACGACGGCGAAGTTCGCGCCCCGAAGGTTCGACGCTACGACGTGTTCCTTCCAGCGGCGAGACCGACAGCACCGGACGGGCGCCGTTCCATGCAGCAACCCAGCTGGTCAGCACCACAAGCAGTGCGGGAGCCAAGCACCACGGGTTGAACGCTGTGGATTCCAAGTCCGTGCCTGCATTTTTGGCCTCCGCCCATAGAGCAAGAAGCCACGTCACGATGCCGCCGAGCACGAGCCCCACGGCCGAACCCAGGGCACCGATGAGCAATCCTTCGGCCGCAATGCCCCGTCGTAATGCCGACGCTTTGGCACCGATCAGCCGCATCAAAGCCAGCTGATGGGTGCGACCCGCGACAACGATGGAGAAAGTATTGGCCACCACGATCGACGAGACAAACAGGGCGATGGCGAAAAAGGTCATGGTGGTCATCAACAGCATGACCAAGAGGGTTCCGCCTGCTTCCCCGGTAGGGTCGAGGATCTTCCGGAGTAACCCCACAGAACCGATGAGTCCGGAACCGAACATCGCTCCCACGATGACGACCAGGAAAGTTGAAATGTGCTGTTGGGGATGACGAGTGAGTTCTCTCAAGGCATCCTTCACGTCAGTTCACCTCCAAGGAGAGCATCCGCTGCGCGATCTCCTCGGCACGGGACGGGCCATTGCTCTGATAGACAATCTGCCCGTCCGCAAGGTAAACCACGCGGTTGGCGTGCGAGGCCGCTTTGGGGTCGTGGGTGACCATCACGATGGACTGTCCGAGCTCTTGGGAGGCCATGCGCAACAGCTGAAGAACCTCCAGGGCCGAGCGGGAATCGAGATTGCCCGTCGGCTCATCGGCGAGGATCAAAGCGGGACGGGTGGCCAGCGCGCGGGCGATCGCCACTCGTTGCTGCTGACCTCCAGACAATTCGCTGGGACGGTGCCTCAACCTCTCCGAGAGTCCGAGCCGCTGGAGCAATTCGTCGATCCACCGTTTTTCCATGGCATCGGGGGTGCGACCGTCCAACTCAAACGGCAAGAGGATGTTTTCACGGACATCCATGGTGGGCATGAGGTTGAAGGCCTGGAACACGAACCCCACGCGGCGTCGGCGCACCTCGGTGAGGGCGGCGTCGTCGAGATGGGTAATTTCCTGGTCCCCCACCCACACGCGGCCCTTCGTCGGAGATTCCAACCCAGCCATGAGATGCATCAGTGTTGATTTCCCAGACCCGGAGGGGCCCATGACCGCGACGAATTCGCCGGCATGTACTTCAAGGTCGACGTCCTTGACCGCGGCCACGGCCTGGTCGCTCGTCCCGTAGATCTTGCTCACGGTTTCGGCCCGGGCAATGGGCATGGCGCTCGAGGCCCCCTGCCCGTGCGTCGTTGGCTCGTGAGTTTGCTGACTCATCTGGTCTCCCTCGAATCTCGCTGGTGATGTCACCCTCTACTGTTCCGCGTACGGAGCGAACACACAGTGGAGCGGAGAGGATAGCGAGGTAGAGGCAGTTCTACTCTTGCCGGTCGGGTTTCCTACAGCATGTCGAGGGGAGGACGGCGCATCCTGGGGCCATATCAGTGGAAAAACCGGTACACGCCCAAGGCCCATGAGGTGCCGATGGCGACTGCGGGGATGGCAATGCCCACGCACAGGGCGACGACGTCGCGCCAGGAATACGTCGGTCGATTGACCCAAGTCCGCGGTCCGGCACCGAAACCGCGGGCCTCCATCGTGACGGCCAAGCGGCTCGCCCGTCGCAGAGATTGGACGATCAAGGCGAAGGCTTGGGACCCGAACCCGGTGATCCGCCCGATCAGGCCGCGGTCCGATCCCAGTCCTCGCGCTCGCCGGGCTGCGGCTAGGGTTTCCCATTCCGCGATCACGATCCCCACCAGGCGGAACGCCGCCACGGCGGAGAGGACAAAGCGCGCCGGCAATTTGAAGGTCTGAGCCAGAGCATCACCGATCTCGCGGGCATCGGTGGTCAAGAGCAATAACACCGAGATCATCGCGAGGACTCCCCCGCGCAAGGCGATCGCAACGCCAGCGTTGAGGGAATCGGAGGTGAGCAGCAAGGGGCCCAGTTCGAGGAGGTGCTGGCCCGTTTTCGGTGCCAATATCGCCGTCGCCCAACCGCTGAAGAGTGCCGCGAGAAATACGGGCCACAAACGAACAACGATGTTCCAGGGGTTGATTCTGCTCGAGGCCATGACGGCCACGAGGGAGGCCCCTCCGATAGTCGCGGTCAGCCAGTCGGCGCTGACGAGGAAGGAGGCCGTCAGCAGGAGACCGAGAGCGAGTTTGATCGCGGGGTTGACCTTGCCCAGGCCGGAATGCGCCGCGACCGCTGGATTCATGACGTCCATGCCGAACTCCTCTCTCCCCTGACGACCTGGGGCTCGGGGGCGGATGCGGCTCCCACCCGAAATTCGCGGCCTCCGAGGGCTGCCACGAAATCGGCGTCGTGGGTCACCGAAACGACGGCGACTCCGGCCTTCAAGGTCTGACGGAGAAGGTCGACGAGGCTGGCCCACGTGGTTGCGTCCTGCCCAAAGGTCGGCTCATCGAGAATCAGGATTCTCGGCTGGGTCGATAACGCGGTGCCCACCGAAAGACGACGTTTTTCCCCGCCAGAAAGGGTAAAAGGATTGGCGTCGGCCACGTGGGCCAGGCCCAACCGCTCCAGGAGTTCGGTCGCCCTCTCTTCAGGGTCGACCGTTCCGCGTGCGGATTCGCCCGGATCGTGGCTCGTGAGCTCGGCACCCAGGCGAAGTTCGTCACGGACGGTGGATCGCACGAATTGGTGCTCGGGTTCTTGGAAGACCATGCCAATTCGGGCGATGAGCTGCGTCGATGACCAACGACCGGGATCCCACGAGGGCCGTCGCCGTGAATTGATGGGTATCCCCTGGTCGAGCTCCCGTAACGGGTCGCACGCGCCGACCCAGCCCTCGGCCGGTTCCAACAGCCCCGCGAGCGTCAAGGCCAACGTGGATTTTCCGGCACCGTTCGGCCCGGTGATGGCCAGGTGCTCCCCCGCACAGACCTCGAGGTCTATTCCTCGGGCGGCTACGGGAACATCGCGGAGCGCAGGAACCGGATCATTCGGAGAACCCAGCACGGCACGACGTCGGGCGCGAATCCACCGACGGTCTGCCGGATGCCTCGAGACCCCCAGGCCTTCCGCGCGAAGCAGGGGCACGGCGGCGTCGGGGACGACGTCGTGCTCTGGGGTGCGCGGCGTGTACCCGGGAACCCACACCCCCGCATGAATCAGCTCGTCGCGCGCTTCGCCCAAGACTTTACGCGGCGGCCCGTCATGTCGAATTCCGCCACCTGCGTCCAGAACCACGATGCGGTCCACGTGGTCGGCCCAGACCTCGACCCGATGTTCGACGACGATCAGGGTCGAACCGTAGGACTCGACCGCCTTCAGGACCGAATCGCGCACCTCGAGGACGCCGTCCGGATCGAGATTGGCCGTGGGCTCATCGAGAAGCAGAAGCGCGGGCTCCATCGCCAAGATTCCGGCGAGGCCGAGTCGTTGCTTTTGACCGCCCGATAACGCGGAAGTCGGGTGGTCCCACGGGAGGTCCAACCCGACGGCGTCGAGGGCCTTCCGGCAGCGCGGCACGATCAGTTCCGGATCCACGCCAAGATTTTCGGGTCCGAACGCGAGATCGTCTCCAACCCGGGAGAGGACGATCGATGATTCCGGGTCTTGTTGCATGAGGCCGATACGGCCCCGCGCGTCTCGGGGCTCCACGCCATCGATCAGGAGCGTTCCACTGGAGGCGTCGTCGTCCTCCAGCACCCCCGCCATCGCGTGCAGCAAGGTGGATTTTCCCGCACCAGAGGGTCCGAGGAGAAGGACCTTTTGCCCTTCGGAAATCTGGAGGTCCACCCCCGAGAAGGCGGGAGATTCGCGGTCCGCATGCCACCAAGAAAAGTCGCTGGCCTGAACCGTCGCCCCCACCGCCGTCACGCCCGAGCTCTCCGGCTCCGGGCGTCCCGACCGGCCGCGACCGACGAAAGCACCCCCGTCGATACGAGCGCCCGAGTCAGGGCCCACGCCAGGAACCCGGCGATGACCAGACCCGAGATGACGCCGAAGATCGCGTAGGTGATCTTGAACTGTGTTTGCCAGAAGGCGTAATACATCGCGATCTCGCTGACGGTCATGAACAGGCCCGAAACGGCTCCGGCCAGCAGCGCGATGGGAAGCTCAAAGCGGCGGTATCGGAAGGCCGCGAAAACGACTTCCGCGCCCAAGCCCTGCACGAGCCCGGAGATGAGGACGGCGAAGCTGTAATGAGTTCCCAACAGCGCCTCAACGAGTGCCCCGAGAATTTCGCAGTAAAGAGCTGCGCCCGGTTTGCGGATGACGAGTCCTCCGAGAACCCCAGCGATGAGCCATCCCCCTCCAATGAGACCGGACAAGGGCGGGAAACCGACCGTCACGGTGCCGATCAACGGGGCGACGCCGTTCGACCAGATCCAAAAGATGACGCCGCACACCACGGCGAGAACCGAGGCAATGACGATATCGATAACGCGCCACGAGCCTCGTGGGGAGGTTTTGGATGGCGCCTTGGGCGATGATGCGTTCACGGTAAATCCTCCTGGAATTGCGGTCAGGAGGGGAGGCCTTGCCCGAATTCTCTTTCGGGAACACCCGAGATCTCGACTCCCTACGCCGGTGCTAACCGGATCAGGTCGAGGGTCTGCTTGCGCACTCTCAGCCTCGATTGAGGCTCCCCTGTCGTGTGGTGAACTCGGACCATCCTAACGGATCACGAGAGGGACGGAGAATCTGCGTGCGTTTGAGACAAAGCCATTGGCCTGCGATTAGGCTAGAGGAAGCTGCACATGACCGGCCGAAATATCGTCCGACAATTACAGGAGATTCGTATGAGCAATCCCGTCATCAAGATCGGTTCCACCGTGGCTTCCCTGGGTGGAGTTTTCGCCGCCAATAAGATCATGACCCTCGGTTGGAAGAAGATCACCGGCAACGAGCCGCCCGCCAACAACCCGGACCCCGAAGAAAGCCTTCGTGACGTCATCATCTGGACCGCCATCAGCGGCGTCGTCGCCACGCTGATCAAGATTGGCGTCACCCGGGTTGCCGCCCGGATGGAAAAGAATGAAGACATCGAGACCGGCGGCCAGGCCGAGGTCTAACCGTCCCCTTCTCAAGCTAACGCCGATGGGCGCGTGACGTTGTCACGCGCCCATCGGCATTGTTGTCAGGATTGCCGAGGCTCTTGTTCGTCCGGCTTGTCTAATCCCGCGGTATCCGCGTCAACCTCTCGAGGCTCGGGCGCGGCCTCGGCCGGAGCCTGCTCTTGTTCCTCTTCGCGGTTCATCTGCTCGACGAGGTCGGCCAACTCGTTGACGGTCAACGACGACGCCGCGAAGTGCCGGTTCCGGAATCCGGACCGACCGACCATGTGCGAGGAAACCGGCGTCGCGAGCATCTGCAAGGTCCAGGCCAAAATGAGCGCGGGGACGAGGCTCCAACTCCGGGCGGCGATTCCCATGCCGAGGAGTAAGAGAAACAAGCCGAAGACCTGAGGCTTTGCACCGGGGTGCAGGCGCGACAGCACATCGCTGAACCTCATGATGCCGAGTGCGGCCCCCAAGGACATGAGGCAACCGACGATCAGACATGCTCCCGTGAGAATGTTCAGAACGGTGTCCAACATCTATCGCTCACCCCCTGAAGGCTTCTGATCCGAAGGGTTCTGACTCTGGCCGAGGGACGACGCCGATTCTTGGCGTGTCGAGGCACTGGCGTTATATCCGCCGACGGCGTCTCGGGCGAGATCTTCACGTTCCCGCTTGTTATTCGCGAATCGAGAGACCGTCACGGACCCCAAGAAGCCGACAAGGGAAATGACGATGAGCAAGGTGACATTCTCGTAGCTGTCCCGATTGACCATGTCGATGACCAAACCGGCACCAACGATGGCGAGCAGAACGTCCGAAGCGATCACTCGGTCCAAGAGCGAAGGCCCCTTGGCCAGACGGTAGATGGTTCCGATGGCTGCCAACACCAGAATGATGCCGCAGATCACCATGACGACTTTCATGGCTTCTCCTCACCGAGGGTGCCGGATTTGAGGGCTGCATAGCTCTCCCGGGTACCCATCACCCGAATCACATAGGCCTCGATCTTGCGAACGCTGTTCTGGAATTTCGTGACGTCCTCCGCGGACTCGATGTTGATCACGTGGAAATAGATCGTTGCATGACGCCGGTCCACCTCCACGACGAGCGAGCCCGGGATCAGGGACACGATATGACCCACCACCGTGATGAGGAGGTCGCTATTGATGTCCAATTGGGCCGAGACGACCGCGGATCTGGGTGCTCCCCGTGGCCTCACAGCGAACCACAGAATCTCGAAGCTTGCGACCGCGATCCACCAGATGAACTTCATGGCCAATACGAAAGCCCACAGTGGATTGAACCGCCCGGACAATTGCACCGGCGGTAGGTAGAAGACGCGGACCAAGATGAATGCCAGAATCAGGCCGAAGAGCAAGTTGCCGGGAGAGAAATCCCGCCAGAGGGCGCCCCACACCAGAACGAGCCACACCAACAGCGGAAGTTCCGTACGGAAGGTATTTTTGGGCCTGATGCGAGGGGCCCGGTGCGCGGACGGACTCATGTCAGTGGCCCCCTTCCGAGGCGGCGTCGTGACCCAATACGGCCTCGATGTACGCGTGCGGATCACTCAAGTTATCGGCTGCTTGGTAGGAGAGGTTGAATAACGGCCCGGCCAAGAAGGTGATCGCGACTCCCACGGCGACCAATCCGATGGTCGAGCCGATCATCGGCCGTGGCAACAGGGTGACGTCGCGGCCCTTGTAACGCCTCGATTCGATGTCAATTTCTCCCGAGGTCCGGACACCGTAATGACCATCGGCGTCCTTTGCCAAGAGGATCGGATCGGGGAATTCGGCATCCTCTGGCTTACGCCAGAACACACGGTTCCAAATACGGGCCAAGGTCAGCAGAGTCAGGAGTGACACGAAGACGCCGATGCCGGCCAGGGCGTATCCCTGCCAGGTTCCGGCTCGCACGCTCGCGTCGATGAGGCCAACTTTCCCGATGAATCCGGAGAACGGCGGTATACCGCCCAAGTTCATGGCCGGGATGAAGTACAGGATGCCCAAGATGGGCGCAATCTTCGCGAGCCCTGCGAGACGATCCGTATTCGCGGAACCACCGCGTCGCTCGATCAGGCCCACGACCATAAACAGGCTCGTCTGGATCACGATGTGGTGGGCAACGTAAAAGACCACGGCCACCAAGCCCTCCGGCGTCGACAACGAGATGCCCCAGATCATGTAGCCGATGTGACTGATCAGAATGAACGAGAGGGTTCTCTTGATATCGCTTTGAGTCAACGCTCCCAGGATGCCCACCACTAAGGTTGCAGCCGCGACGAAGGCGAGGAGGTTGTCCACCATTCCACCGGGGAACAGGAGGGTCTCCGTCCTGATGATCGCGTACACGCCGACCTTGGTCAGCAAGCCCGCGAACACGGCCGTGACCGGCGCGGGCGCGGTCGGATACGAGTCCGGGAGCCAGAGGGACAACGGGAAAACGGCGGCCTTAATCCCGAAGGCCACCAGTAGCATCAGGTGCAATTGCATCTGGGTGCCCACGGGTAGGTCCGGCACTTTGGCGGCGATATCCGCCATGTTCACGGTGCCCAGGGCCGCATAGATCATGCCGATGGAAATCAGGAACAGCATCGAGGAAATGACCGAGACCACGGTATAGGTCACGCCGGCCCGGATGCGCGGAGCCGTCCCGGACATGGTGAGAAGTACGTAACTGGCAGTCAGCAGAATCTCGAACCCGACGTACAGGTTGAAAAGGTCCCCCGCCAAGAAGGCATTGGACACTCCGGCCAACAGCACCAAGAAGGTCGGGTAGAACACCGAGATCGGCGCGTCGCCGTCACCATCCGCGAGACCCTGACCGGTCGCATAGATGAGCACCGCGAAAGAGACGAGCGTGGAGACGACCAGCATCAAGGACGACAACTGATCCACGACCATGACGATGCCGAAAGGCGCCGCCCAGCCGCCCAGCGTCACGGATTGCGGGCCCGTTCCCCAGGTCGAAATCAAGAGCACGATTTCGAGGGCCAGGATCAGCGACATCGCGAGAAGTGACACCAACCGCTGGGCGTTCGGGAACTTGTACAGCGTGAAGTTCAGGCCTGCGGCGAGCAGGGGCAGAATCACGGCCACGGGGGCTAACTCAACGATGTTCATGGACGCCACTCCCCCTGATCGCGATTTCCCTGACCCAAGTGCGAGTGGTGTTCCTTGGCGAGACCAGGCGCCTCGTCGTCGGCAACAGTCCGCGCATTCTCACGCTGAGACCGCTCTTTCTGCTTCCGCTGGCGATAGGCTTCCTCTCGTTGTTCCTCGGAACCTTCGAATTCGGAGGGCTCGATGGGGGCGGCGTCGTCGTCCTCCGGATCGTAGTCCGGCTGGGCGGCAACGCGGCGGTCCTCGGCGTCGTCCATGATGTCGTCTCGACGGGACAAGACCCAGCTGCGGTAAATCATGCCCAGCATCAGCGCCGTCACCGAAAAGGAAATCACGATGGCCGTCAGGACCAAGGCCTGTGGCAGCGGGTCGAAGTATTCGTCGGCGCTCCTCGTCGGGTCGAAGAACGCCGGGATTCCTGAGGAGCCTGCGGTGTGCAAAATCAGGATATTGGTCGCATTGGTGATCAGCATCAGGCCCAAAAGAACCTTGGTGAGCGACTTCTCGAGCACCAGATACACGCCCACGGCGTAGAGAACCCCCATGACCAGGAGCATTGAGGCATCGATCATGAGTGGTCGTCCTCTCGGGTGCGTTCGGCGTGACCTGTATCGGCCGCGGCGGTTGGTCGCTCGCCGTCCAAGTGTTCTTCTTCGCTGGTCGCGGTGACCGGCCCCGAAGGAATCGCTACGGTCTGAGGACCACCCGAACGGCGCACCTTGATCCGGCGACGCTTGCGTCCGGTCTGACGCGACCGTTCGCGCTCCTGGCGGCGCTCTTCCTCTAGGACAGAATCGATCTTTCCGCCCAAGCTGCGCAGCACGTCAAGCACCAAGCCGACGACGATCAAATACACACCAATATCGAAGATGGTGGCCGTCACGAAGTGGATCTCACCGAAAACCGGCCAGTGCACCTCGAAAGCGTAGGAGGCGAAGACCGAGCCTCCCCACGCCAGAGGAAGAAGCGCGTAAACCGCCGAGAGGATCATGCCGGAGCCCAAGAGCACACCCGCATTGACCGGAGTGGCTTCCTCGAGCTCGTAGCGGCCACCCGCCAGGTACCTCAGCCCCAGGGCGAGTCCCGCCAAGAGGCCACCGGCGAACCCGCCACCGGGAAGATTGTGACCGGCCAAAAGCAAGTAGACCGACACCAGGACGACCGTGTGGAACAGCAACCGCGTGATGACCTCAAGCATCAACGAACGGTTTTCCGGTGCAAGGGTGCGCCCAGCCACGAGGAAGGGATCCCGCTTGACGTTCATGAAGTGTCCGACGACGCGCGTTCCGGTGCTCAGCCCAGTGCGGCCCGCATATCTCTTACTGACTGCCCGGATGCGTCCCGTGTCCAAGGCCGGACCGTTCCGCCCGGCGTCTTGCCGTCCAGCAATGAATATCAGGCTAGCGACACCCGTCGCGGCCAGAGCCAAGACCGAGATTTCGCCGTAGGTGTCCCAGGCACGCATGTCGACGAGGGTCACGTTCACGACGTTCTTTCCGTGACCGATCTCGTATGCCAACCGCGGCATATCCAATGAAATGGGGCTAGCGGTACGCGACGAGATCGAGAATGCGGCCAGAGCCATCATGAAGAGTCCGAAGCCCACGGCGATCACGACCCGGGCGGGCCGCCGGGTGGTCTTGCGCTTGCCGATTCCCGAGGGAAGCATGCGCAAGGCCAAGACGAATGCGATCAAGGAGATGGTCTCGACCAGCATCTGTGTGAGCGCCAAGTCCGGGGCACCCCGGAGCGCGAAGATCAAGGCCAACCCGTAACCCGTGACCGAAACCATCAGGATCGCCAGGAATCGCTTATTCGCTCGAACCGCGATCAGAGCGGCCCCCACCATGACGGCGGCAATGGCCCATTGAGCGGGGGAATCCGTCCAGTTAATGGATCGCAACGGCGGGGTCTCGACGATAAACAGGCCGATCGTCGGAACGATCACGGCCGTCGCAAGAATCACCGCGAGGTAAAAGCTCAGGGAACCACGCTGAGTGAAGCCGGTGATGCGAACCGCGGCCCAGTCAATGAAACCAATAATTCCGCGGTACACGGAATCGGCCGTCGGCAGCGAAGGCACCGCGGATTGCGCCTTGAGGACGGGCACTCGAGCCAGGTAGAGAACCACACCCGTCGCGATAATCATCGCGGAAATTCCCAGAGGCGGAGTCAGACCGTGCCACAAGGCGAGGTGCTGGTGTATCTCGCCGCCCTGCTGAGCGACCGTCCCGACCATCTGATGGATCGGCTCCGGGAAGAGGCCCAGCGCGAGGGTCAGTACCGTGATCACGCTCGGGGCCAACGCAAAGGTCAAGGGAATCGCGTGAAAGTCGGTCGAGTGAACGGAGCCGCCCTGAATCAGATCGGGGTGCGCGTCACGAGGCTTTTTGGTCGCGAAGGCGCCCCAGACGAATCGTGCACTGTAGGCAAAGGTCAAGACCGATCCCACAGCGATGCACAGAAGGACGAGCCCTGATTGTCCCGGGCCGAGGGCACCCATGCCGTGGGCCCAGCCTTCGACGCCCAGTTCAAGGATCGACTCCTTGGTGACGAACCCAGCGAGGGGCGGAATTCCCGCCATCGACGCCGCCGACAGCACGGCCAAGACGAAGAGGACCGGTGCCTTCCGCCAAATTCCGGAAAGTCGAGTGATCTCACGGGTACCCGCCTGATGGTCGATGATGCCCGTACACAGGAACAAGACCGACTTGAACAGGGAATGCGCAATCATCATGGCCAGCCCCGCATAGATGGCGTCGGGGCTTCCGATCCCCACGACCGTCAGGATGAATCCGAGCTGGCTCACGGTTCCGTACGCGAGGATGAGCTTGAGGTCATACTGCTTCAGGGCTACGTATCCGCCGAAGAGCATCGTGAAGAGCCCCACGATGACGACGATGCCCGTCCACGGTGCAACGCCCGAGAATTCCGGGGCGAATCGGGCCACAAGGTAGATGCCCGCCTTGACCATCGCGGCGGCGTGGAGGAACGCCGAGACCGGGGTGGGAGCGGCCATCGCCCCGGGGAGCCAAAAGTGCAAGGGGAAAAGTGCCGACTTCGACATCGCCCCCACCAACAACAACACCAGTGCGGCACCCATGACGACGCCACCGCCTGGCGACGCAATGGTTTCTGGGGCCCGAGCGATCACGTCCGAGAGCAGATAAGAACGGCTCGCCACGGCCAACATGATGATGCCGATGAACATCGCCAAACCGCCGGCCGTCGTCACGATCAACGCTTGCAGGGCGGCCCGCCGGGCGAAGAAACGCACGTGGGCGTATCCGATCAACAGATACGACAGAATGCTCGTGAGCTCCCAAAAGACAAACATGACCATCATGTCGTCCGCGGTCACGAGGCCGAACATGACTCCGGCGAAGAGCAGTAGTTGAGAGGCAAAGGAGCCAGAATACTGGTTCGTGTGCTTAAAGTACGCGGCGCAATAGAAGATGATGGGTGCGCCGATCCCCAAAATCATGGCGGAGAGGATCCATGCGAGGGCATCCAGACGGAACGACAACGAAATGCCGAGCTGGGGTATCCACGGATAGCTCTCGGTTATGACCTGACCGCCGAAGACGGCCGGAGCCGTGGTGCAGAGCCAAATGAAGCTCACGGCGGGAACGAGGGCGAAAACGTAGAAGCATGTGCGACCCCACCGTCGGAAACACATCGGCGCCACGAGAGCGGCCACGACGTGGGCCAGAATCACGATGCCCAAATGGTGCCCCCTCTACCTCATCACGGTTCTCGTCCTGGCCAAGCTTATCAGCGGCGATTTTTCCAGGTGGGCGGCCAAGCTCTGAGCTAACTCCTGTGGCAAGAAGGTGTCATGTCTCTGGAGGAATGTATCGACAATTTCCTTACTGGCTACCTCCTACCGCTATGGCGTGGCATAGGCCACTTGTATCCTGTGGATTATGCAATCTGCCGCTTCCCACAAGAAGCCGGTGATTCCGTGGGCCCTGTGGGATGCCGGATCGTCGAGCTTCAACGCCGTGATGACCACCTTCGTCTTTACGGTCTACTTGACCAGCGATGCCTTCGGGTCCAAGGAGCACACCACCCAGGTGCTCTCGGCCGGGCTCACGATTGCGGGCGTCGTCGTGGCCCTGACGGCTCCCGTGACCGGCCAGAGAGCGGATCGCAATGGATCACGACGGCGAGCGCTCGCCTGGACGACCACCGCTGTGGCGCTGTGCGTGGCCCTCTGCTTCTTTGCCCGCCCAGAACCGTCCTATCTCTATCTGGGCGTTGGCCTGATTGCCCTAGCCAACGTCATGAGTGAAATCGCCACCGTTCACTACAACTCCCTCCTCCCCTCGATCTCGACGCCGGAAACCGTTGGCCGCGTTTCTGGGCTCGGATGGTCCTTCGGGTATTTCGGAGGAATCGTGGCCTTGGGGATCGTCCTCGTGGGGTTTGTCTCGCCGGGTCTGCTGGGCATCCCGGAAGATGATTCCCTCAATCTGCGGGCCATCGCCGTCTTTTCGGCCGTCTGGCTCATGCTGTTCTCGTTGCCATTGCTGCTCCGGTTCCCGGGAGCCACCGCGCCATCGAGCGACTACGGCTTGGCCACCGGCCAGCAAAGTCCCGGCCCCCGCGATTCGATCCTCGACTCCTACAAGCGTCTTGGTCGGACCATACGTCGGTTATACCGAGAGGAACCGCTCGCGCTTCGGTTCCTGATTACCTCCGCGATCTTTCGTGATGGATTGGCGGGAATCTTCACCTACGGTGGAGTCCTGGCAGCGGGAACGTTTGGTTTTAGCTCGAGCCAGGTGATCGTCTTCGCGATCGCCGGCAACGTGGTCGCCGGTCTCGGAGCCGTGTTGGGTGGGCGGCTCGACGACGCGTGGGGACCACGCCGCGTCATCCTGGTTTCCCTCGCCGCACTCTTAATCGCGGCCACGCCCTTGTTGTTCCTTCAAGAACAGTGGTTATTTTGGGTGTGCGGACTCGCTCTGTGCGCCTTCGTCGGACCGGCTCAGTCCGCGGCACGGAGCTACCTTTCGAGGATTACGACGCCCGGTGACGAGGGCGAATATTTCGGTTTGTACTCCACGACGGGCCGCGCCCTCAGTTTCTTGGCTCCGGCCCTGTTCACGGTGTTCGTCAGCGTGTTCGGCGCTCAAATCTGGGGTGTGCTGGGCATCATGATCATTCTGGCGATCGGTCTTGGTTTGGCTGTGCGGCTTCCAGCTCGGCCCGAACGTCCCGCACAAAATCCATAACCTCACGACCGAGGACCGGCCCTCCAGCGAGCAGACCGTCCGCCCCTAAGAGGACGGCCGCGGGCGTGCCCGCCAGGTCCATGACGTCGGTGACCACGTGACCGACGTCGTACAGAGTCGAGTCCCACAAGCTACGATCGGCTACCGTCTCGAGGGCCTGGCGGCTAGACGGGGTCATGAGGTGAACGCCGACCGCCGGTGCCAGTTCCTGCCGCCATTGCGCCGCCTGGCACATGACCTCGGAACACGATCCGCAACCTGCCGACACCCAGAGCACGAGCCGCGCCTGAGTCGACGCCATCCTGCGGAGCGACACCAGTTCCCCGTGAGCGTCTTGTACCACGACGCCGGGAATCGGCAATCGAACATAGTCCAATTCATCCGATGGCTCGCCGGCATCGTTCTGATGCGGGCCGTCTGCTCGCCTCGGTTCTTCGAGGCGCCCACGGCCCTGATCCAACGCCTCGGACGAGTACCCAGCCCCGTTGTCTTTCATGATGGTGAAGACCGTCGTGCCGACCGCCACCAGGCCGAGCGCCCAGAGCGCGTCCGAAGCCGAAGCGGAACGGACCAACTCGGGGACGCTCGTCTCGCAGGACACCACCATCCACCACACGGCTAAAAGCAGGAATACCGTGTTGCGCCAGAGAGTCCGACGCGTCACCCGTCCACTCGACGTCGAGCCGAAACAGTGGCAACTGACCGATTCGCCAAATCCCAGGGCGCGGTAGATCAGCACCCAATATGCGGCAAAGAGAAGGAGTGCAAGAGCAGCTATCACCGTCGCGAGCACTCCGGGGGACCCAACGATCAGAAGGCCGAGCACGATCTCCGCCCAAGGGAATACCGAGGCCATCAGTCGCCCTCGCGACATCAGAGGTACCCGAAGATTCTCCAAAGCGGCCCGGACCGAACCCGGTTCGCGGCATTTCGCCACCCCAGAGAACACCAGAATCACGGCAAGAATGACCGCGGGCGCCAAGTGCGCGGTCATGACGACAGGTCCCGCGATCCTGCCGCCGCCTCATCGGCAGGTGATGGCAGAGCCGAGGGTTCCTCCGCTGAGGCCGGCGAACTGGAGACGATCAACGCACCGTCTTCAAGAACCGCGTCCAAGGCCAGCTCGAAGGCACCTTCCGGAGGCGGACCATAGATCTGCTCCAATCTGGACCGGAGCTCGCCGACCGTCGCACCGCCCTCAGTCAAGAGCCACAGGTCCGCCCCCAGCGGGGTGTACAAAACCGTCCGATCGGCGTGCATGATCAGGAGGCCTTCGTTCGTCAGCAATCCACTCGCTTGGGGGCTCCGACTGATGCGGCAATAATCGGCCAGGGCTTGAGTAGATGCGGGGCGTACGTCCTGCGCCAGGACGTGAGTCTCAGCGTCTCGGGAGCCCTGCGAGGCAAAATACTCCCATGTCTCGTCGTGAGGTTCAGGGATCGTGTTCGACACGGAAGCCAAGAGGTCCGGCAGCTCGCTGGAATCCCGATATCGCACCTTGCTGATTCCGCCCACTCGGTCCACGAGCCGGGCTAACTCCCGCAATGCTTGAGGCGTTTGTGCGAGGCCGGACGATTGTTCGGCCAGACATTGCAGGCCTTGCAGCAAGGTCACCGGGAAGAGTCCGACCGGCTCATCGCCCTCCCCCTCCAACCGGTCCAAAATGATGAGCCGTGACAGTGTCGGCACCGGAGAGTCTGCGTCGGTGGGCGTTCGCAGCCCGAGGGAGGAGGCGGCGAGTTGGGCCTTGGGCGATCCTTGATGTTCTATGACGGACAAAGGCTTGGGATACGGCTTGACCACCAGGGTTTCGGGGTCGATGGCGCAGGTCTCGTCGCTCAAGTAGGTCCAGCCAGAGCTCGCGAGAGCGCGTGACGCCGTCGTCTTTCCACGTCCAGAAGGCCCGATGAGGGCCAGGGTTTCTCCGGTCTCCGGTCGCATCAATGCGGCGGCGTGGAAAAGATGTAATTTCACAATGAATTTCTTGATGAGTTCGATCGTCACCAACGATGTGAAGTCCTGAGCGGCGAAGGGCCACTCCGATTCAGGGCCGACACGCAAGACGGCGCCGTCTTCTGGTTCCTCCTGGATCGAAGCATCCTGAGGAACCACATAAATTCGTACGTCGGCCGAGGACTCGGCGGAATCAGTACTGGCTGCAGGGCTGGGAATGCAGTCTGCCCAAGAATCTTCTAATGCGGCAAGAAACCGCGGCGAGATCCCCTCTCGAGCGACAATGTCGACGACCGCCCCCATAGCCCTCATGGAAAACACGAGGGTCTCGGTCATAGCGTGATCTAACTTTCCGAAATATCCGTGACGTGAAAATTCTGATAGCTCCGCGACGCCGTAGGCCCGCGTTGCCCCTGATATCGGTTGTGATAAAAGCCCGAACCGTAGGAGTGGTCCGCCGGCGAGGTCAGCCGGAAGAAGCAGAGCTGGCCAACCTTGGAGCCGGGCCACAACATGATCGGCAAGGTCGCCATATTCGACAATTCCAGAGTCACGTGCCCGGAGAATCCCGGATCGATGAAGCCCGCGGTGGAATGGGTCAGCAACCCGAGACGCCCGAGCGACGACTTCCCTTCCAAACGAGCCGCAACGTCGTCGGGAAGCGTGACCTGTTCGTAGGTCGATCCCAAGACGAATTCCCCAGGATGAAGGATGAAGGGCTCCCCCGGAGCAGTTTCGATGAGTCGAGTCAGCTCGGGTTGGTCCTGGGACGGGTCGATATGCGGGTACTTATGGTTATCGAACAGCCGGAAGAACCGATCCAAGCGAACGTCAACGCTCGCGGGTTGCACCATGTCCGGATCGAAAGGATCCAGGCGGATGCGACCGCGGTCAATGTCTTGGCGAATATCGTGATCTGAAATCAGCACGATTACAGAATAGGCCATGTTCCCGAGGTGCAGCCGCCCGGTTCGCCCCAACTCCGGCGATGCGATAGAATAACCGTCGTGTCTTTTTGACGCCGCGCGGCTGTAGCTCAATGGTAGAGCGCACGCTTCCCAAGCCTGATACGCGGGTTCGATTCCCGTCAGCCGCTCCACAAATAACGACGGGCCATGCGAGGAACTTCTCGCATGGCCCGTCGTTTCTTTTCCCGTGGTCTCCACGTCTACACCGGGGGTTCACCCGAGAAGACTGACCCTCTCCCCGAGTTCCCGCGCGGGATTTTCCGGCTTGTTGAGGATGGATACCAAAAACGTTGACCCGTCTTCGAACGGTTGAAGATCCCACGTTGCCAAAGTCAGGCTTCGACCGAGGCCAGCCGCCTCGGCGTCGGCGAAAAATTCCTCAAAGTCGTACCCACGGCCAGCGCCAAACCCAATCGCGGCACGCCCACCTGGAGCCAGAGCTTCCGCGAAACCGGCCAAAACCGCTCGTCGCGAGGACGGCGCCAAGAATGTCATCACGTTTCCGGCACAGACGACGGCATCGAACGACCCCCGGTATCCCTCGGGGAGCGCGGAATCGAGGTCCGACAGATCCCCGACATGCCAGTTGCCGGCGGGATGGTCCAACTGTGCCTGATGAACCAGGTCGGCGTCGATGTCCACGCCGACGACGTGGTGCCCCAACCGCGCCAGTTCTCCACCAACCCTGCCCGGGCCGGCGCCCGCGTCCAAGATGGAGGCGCCGCGAGGAACCATCGCATCAATCAACCGCGCCTCACCATTCAGGTCCGCCCCTTGCGCACGCATGGTTTCAAATCGTTCGATGTACCACTGCGAATGTCCAGGGTTTCGCTGTTTTTGTAATTCCCACAAAGAAGGCTCACGCATGGTCATATTCTATTCCCCGAGCTGCGCGATACCTTCCCGAGCACCGAAGACCTCGGGCCACACACCGAGCACCACGATGAGGGCAAGAAACGCTAGCCCGAGCAAGACGACCGCCGTCGAACGGAACGTCGGATGAAGTTCCGACCAGCTGACCAGACCCTTCTGGCGTTCGGCCAATTCCGTCACATTGATCGTGGAATATCGCGTAGTCTCCGGGGTGACCAACGTGGACAGTTCCCGCAAGGTCTTTGCGTCCCACACGCGTCCGTCGAATCGAAGCACCCGTTTGCCAGACTCGTCGGTGAACCACAACCCCGGCATTCCTCGGTAGCGCAATTTGGCCAGCGGTCCGTCTCCTGCCGTCAACGCCGCTTTGGGCTGAAGTCTCTCGACGAAAACCGTGTGATGGATCTTATCCCGACGTACCGCTTTCCACCCGATGAGACGGCCGCGAAGCACGTGAGTATCGGTGAGCACCGCAACCGCCGGCTTCAACAGGGAGTAGACCATCAGGGCTGCAATGACCTCCGCCGCAAGAACCACCACCACAAAGGCGGCGGCCGGACGTTTGAAATACAGAATGGCCAAGAGCGCCAGTGCTAACGCGATCGTCGGAAGGACCGCCATGATGCGGCGACCGTACGAATTGATGCGCGGGTAAAAGCCCCGCTGCTGATGGCCGAACTTGGCGGGAACGTCACGGAGGTTTTCTGCCATGGCCTCAACCCTATGCGATGACGATGGAACGGGCAGCGGACGGATATCCTGGATGACATGTCTCCTCAGTCTCCGGTAACCCGCGCACTCGCTACCTTTTGCGCCGGAGTTCTGGTGGCCGCCGCCCTGGGAGTCGCCATCATGGCCTTGATTTCCATCTACGCGTTCGGTCCGACGTCGCCGGTCCGTGACTACATCCAGGCCATCCGCAACGGTGACGGCGGTCGAGCGATGACTCTCTTGGATGCCAAGGTCCCCGAGTCCAACGCCGCAATGCTCGACGGGCACGCCCTCTCGGAGTCCACCAAGACGCTGGGACACCTCCGGTACAACGTCAAGCAGAGTTCCGAGGATCGGGCCGTCGTCACGGTGACCTACCGGCTCAACGACAAGGACTCGTCCACCGATTTCCCGGTTCACCGCACGGGAATTCACGCGGGAGTTCTCGAGGACTGGGCGATCGACTCGCAGACTCTTCCGACGATCAACGTCAAAACCCCCGGGGTCGAGACCGCAACTCTCAACCGTCAAAAGGTCGGGGTGCCCCAGGGGGAGGAACGATTCGCCGTCTTCTTCCCGGGGGTCTACACCGCCCAGTACAGCTCATCTCTCTTGGACGCCCGGGAATCCACGACCACGATCTGGAGCCCTCATCCCCAGAAGGCCGCCGACCAAAACCCGTCGCTTTCCTTGGATCTTGCCCCGAGTCCGGCTGCCCAAGAGTCCATCAGGCGTCAGGTGGACGATGCGCTCGAACATTGCGCTTCGCAAGACACGCTCTACCCTCAGGGATGCCCCTTCGAGTACGACTTTGACGGGCGCGTGCAGGGCGACGTTTCCTGGTCCATCGTGGAAAAGCCGGACTCCTCAGCCACGATCGACCCGCAAGGCCATTGGAAGCTCACCAATCCTCAGGGGAAAGCCCGCATCGAATTCCAGGCCCTCGACCTGTACACCGGCAAGGTCAGCACCGTCAGCAAAACGATTCCGTTCCAGATCAATGCCGACCTTGTCGTCAACGGCGATCGGATCGAGGTCCAGCGCAAGTGATCAGTTGACGCCCCGGAGGTCAAGCACCATCGAGCGTTCGTCCGTCTCCTCACCCGTGACTTTCACCGGAATCCCCCAGTCCTGCTGGTAGAGATGGCATGCGGCATGATCGGGAATTTCGCCGCCTGGCTCGCCATCGCAGGCCGCGGCCCTGGCGGTGACGTGGAGTACGGCGTCGGTCACCTCCGGGTTCAGCTTCAGGGTCCGGGTCAGCCCCTGCGCTGCACCTTCCCCGTCCAGGATGAAATCCGGCGGGGTCGACGAGACCTTGAGCTGAGTCGGGTCTCCCCATCGATCGTCGAGCTTCTGCCCGGTGGGGGCCGAGAATCGGGACACGATCTCCAAGGTGCCCCCGGCCAGCAGAGACGGCGGACGCTGGGTCTGGGAGGCTCCTTCGTCCACACGCTGCGCCTCACGCGGAATTGGCAGCCGCACCACCTGATGAGCATTGGTCTCGACGACCAGCAACAACGGCTCGGCCTCGGGCCCGCGGTCTTCAACCAGGACATCGGAGGGCTCGGCCAGGTCCCGCGCCAGGGTGGTGAGTTCTCCCGACGCCGGATCCCAACGGCGCACCGCACCGTTATACGTATCAGCAAGAGCTACGGACCCGTCGGGTAGTACCGCAACGCCGAGGCAGTGCTGCAATCGAGCGTCCTCCGAACCGCCGTCTCGGAAGCCGAAGTCGAAGAGCCCCTGGCCGACTGCCGTTTCTACGGAGACCGCATCCCCCTGTAAGGTCACGCGTCGCAGAGCGGAGGTTTCCGAATCGGCAACCCACAAGGTTCCGTCGGATGCTTGTGCGAGGCCCGACGACTGGGCGAACCAGGCTTCGTTGGCCACGCCGTCCTGGAGCCCCTCGGCCCCCGTTCCTGCGAAAACCTGGACCGCGCCAGAGGCGGGGTCGAAACTAAAGAGCTGGTGGGTGCCCGCCATCGCCACCACGAAGGCCTCGGCCGTTTCCGACCACACCAGGTCCCACGGCGACGAGAGGGAGACGGTACGGGGGTCGGCGTCGGGATCGATGACATTGGGGGCACCCGTCCTCGCGCCCTCGGCGTCGAGGAGCCGCTGCACGCCATTTCCGGCGAGCGTGCTGACCGCGCCATCCGCCAGGCGAATTCCACGCAGGCGGTGATTGACCGTGTCCGCGACGACGACGTCGTAATCGAGGCGTTGACGAAGGTGATCTGGGAGCACCGCTAAGCCTTGTGGTTCATTGAATCGAGCGGATTCGGCGGCGCCATCCACGTAGCCCTTAGACGTGCCGCCCCAGACCCGCAGGACTCGTTCGAGTCCGGAGTCCAATTCGACGATTCGGTGGCGGCCGGTATCCGTGACCAGGTATGTTGGGCCCTCCGCCCCATCCGCACGGAGAGTCTCCGGTACGGCGATGATCTTGCCGGGGAACGATAAGGTTCCCTCAGCCTTGGGACGAGGAACGTACGGACCGGAACCCCGATGCAAGGTTCCTTTGGCCTCGTGCTCTTCGGCCAATTCACGCACCAATGAGACGAGCCCCTGAACGTGCCCCTCACCCGACAGATGGGCGACGATGTAGCCCTCGGGATCGACGACGACGAGCGTCGGCCAAGCACGGGCGGTGTAGTCCTGCCACGTCTTCAGCTCGGGATCGTCCAGCACGGGATGAGCGATGTCGTATCGGTCGACGGCCGCGGCCAATGCGTCGGGGTCGGCCTCGTGCTCGAACTTCGGTGAATGCACACCGACCGTCACGAGAATGTCGGAGAATTCCTCCTCGAGGGGACGCAACTCGTCCAAAACGTGGAGGCAGTTGATGCAGCAGAACGACCAAAAATCCAGAATGACGATCTTTCCGCGCAGGTCAGACCAGGACAGGCTCTGACCACCGGTATTGAGCCAGGCCCGGCCTGTGAGCTCAGAGGCACGTACACGGGGAGCGCGGTCAACCATCGAATCCTCTTTCCTTAAAAATCCTCACGGGGAATACCATTCCACCGGTGTGCTTGCGTTAGAGTAACAAGCCTTCTCCCCCGGTTGTTCCGTGTTGCGCTCCGACGTCACCCGCTGGTGGATAACTGTCATATTTCGTCGTGTTCAACGCACCGTGGGGATGATCAATCCTTCGCCCGGGGCTCCGGTTCGCCGCCCTCGTTAAGGCGCGCAAACATATCGTTATACGCTTCCAACTCGGCGTCGCCGTCCCGATCCGCCTGGCGGTCGATCCGTTTGGCCAAACGGCCATCTGCGATGGACCACTGGATGCCGACCACGACGGCGATGAGCATCGTCGGAATCTCTCCCATGCCCCACATAATCGAACCGCCGAGCTTTTGATCCGCGATCGCGGACAGACCCCACGGACGGCCAACGTTGCCGAACCACGACGCTTGCAGAAGGGCATTGGAGCTCATCAAAGCGATACCCACAAAGGCGTGGTATCCGAGAGTCGCGATGAGGAGAATGAGCCGAATCGCGAATTGCGGCCGCCTCGGAATCGGGTCGATGCCAATCAAGACAAGCAAGAAGATGTACCCCGTCATGAGGAAGTGCACCATCATGAACTCGTGGCCCACATGGTATTTCAGGGCAATCCCAAAGATCGGGGTGAAGTAAAACAACACGATGGACCCGGCGAAGTTCACCGCGGCAAAAATCGGGTTGGTGACCACCTTGGCCCACGTCGAGTGGGTAAATCGAAGAATCCACTCACGTGCCCCTCGCGTGCCGTCCGCCCGAGGCTGGAGCGCCCGCAACAGTAGCGTCACGGGTGCCCCCAGGACCAGGAAGATCGGGATGATCATGGTCAACAGCATGTGTTCGACCATGTGGGCCGAGAACAGGACCCGGGAATAGACGGTGAGGGACCCCGACGTCGCGAACGTCAGGAGGGCCAGTCCGATCGCCCAGGAGCACAACCGCAAGGGGTTCCAGGAGACACCCCGCGAGCGCACCTTGGTGAAAGCCCACACGTAAGCGACGAGTGCGAAGATCGCAATGGCCACCCACATCCAGTCCCAGCGCCACGTGGTGAACCACGAAGCCGTCGTCGGTTCCGGAGGCATCTCGTACCACGTGATGATGCGGGCCGGCGAAGCATCCGGTTTCAATTGTTCCGGAACTGGCGGAGCCGAGCGGGACAACGTCACGGCGATGCCCGAGGCCGCCCCCATGATGATCAATTCGGCGAGAATGACCTGCCAGATTCCGCGGAAGGCCTTGATCGCGCCCGATTCGACGCGAGGTATGAGGTACAGGCGATGCGCGGCGCCGGCGATCCCGAGCAGGAGGGTCAGTGCCGCTTTGGCGACAATCATGGATCCGTAAGGGGTGCCCAAGTCGGCCCAGCCGTAGATCCTGATCTCCGAATTAATGATGCCGGAGAGGAACACCATGATGAATCCGGCCAACGCCAACTGCGAGTACCGGTGCAAGACGACCACCGCCATGGGCGCGCGACGTTCCGAGGTCGGTCGGCTCCCACGGGTTCGCTCAGGCATGGTTCCCGTGCCCGCGTCTTTCCCGGTGAGTTGACGAGACAAATAGGTGAGCACGATGAGTCCGCCGAACCAGATGCTGACGCCGAGCAAATGCAGTCCTAGCGAATTCACGGCGCCCATATGATCATCGCCGCCCGAGGAGTGACCGCTCAGGGCGAGGGCCGTCACGGCGACCATCGTGACGCCCAAGGTGATCAGCAATCCGAGCAGTTGGCGTACGGCAAAGATCAGGGTGGTCACGACGGCGGCAACCACGACGATGGTCGCTTGTTCCTGTCCCCCGGAAATCGACTGCATGTAGGTGATGAGCTGCGAGGTGAAGGCCTTGTCGGTGCCCACCTTGGTTCCGGAGACGTCCGCATAAGCGAGAATCAACACCGCGACGGCAGAGATGGTCCAGGTCAGCGCGGCGATGGCGCCAAAATTCAAGGTCGCGGTGAATGGAGGATATTCGGCTTTGCCCGTGTCCTCTGCCTCGAGGAGCTCCTGGGCTTCATCCGCAGAAGCGGAAGCCATATCTTCGACGCTGATGACGTCCGCGTCCACGGTCTGGGCGCGCCGCTGTCGGCGTTTGCGCTGGCCGGCGGCGTCGGCAGCGTACCGGGGAATCAAGAAGACGGCGAACACCAGCGCCCCGATGGTCGCAGACATCGACAGGTTGTGAATCGCGGTGGCCACCGGAAGCGCCCACCGCACGAATGCACCGGGATCATTGAGATCGGTGGCATTAGAGATCCCCGTCGCGACGAGGGAAATGATGAGAAAGACCAGCGTCGCCGCCGGGGCCACGAGCAGCCAGGGCCGGTAGAGTCCCCGAGCCAAACCCTGCGGGGCCTCGCGCATCAGCGTTCCGGCCTTGCTGGGGGTGTTCGCCTTGGTACGCGTCATCAGTTCCTCGGATCGGCGGTCAACGGTGGTGGTGTCCTCCCGCCCGGGCCACGGGTGCGGCCAGGGAGGGAGGACGGCCTGGATCATTCCTTGAACAGGAAATCTCCGACGAACCCATCGTCCTCGCATCCCGGAGGAATTGCGAAAACGGCGGACCCAATCGGAACGGTCCAGGTATTGAGCATGTCCAGTTCGGCCAGTCGCTGCTGGATAGGCACGAACTGTTTGATGGGATCGGCTTGATACGAGGCGAAGATGAGGCCCGTTTGGCTGACTCCACCGGTGCTCGATCCGGCCTTCGCTAGGCCAGATGCATGAGAAACCGGCAAATCATAATTGTACGGTCGTCTCAATATTTTCTCGTGCGGAGCCTGAGCGGTGGCCCGCCGAATGTGGGCGTAATCCGCGATCACCGGAAACCCGATGGGGGTTGTGGCTGAAAGATCGGCAGGATCGGTTTCTTTCTGACCCGTCAACGGTGCCCCATTCGACAGTTTCCTCCCGATGGCGTCCTCACGCCCCGGAACATCGACTTCGTCCCAGGTGTCAACATTCATGTGAATCCGGCGAAGGACGAGTGAGGTGCCGCCGTCGACCCACGGCTTGAGCCCGTCCATATTCCCGTACACGACGTCGTCCATGCTGGAGTCCTCGGTGGTCGGGTTGATGGTTCCATCCACCTGCCCGAACAGATTCCGCATCGTGGTTCCCTTTTTCAGAGATCCCGCCGAATTGCGAAAGCCATCCTGCACCCAATGGACGGTCCCGAAGCTGCGGGTTTCTTTCAACAACATGCGCTGAGCATGGGCCAACGTGACCTTGTCATCGCAACACAGTTGCAGGAGAAGATCGGCGGCTCCCCACTCGTCGGAGAGTTTGTCGATCTTTTCGAAGGCCGGCAACGGCTTGAGCCACGACGGCTTGGCACCCGGATTGACGACGTCGAAGATCCGTTCCCCGAAACCAAGCGTGATCGTCAGGTTGGCACTGATCGCGGCCAGCTCCGGTTCTTGGTCGTTGATCGGGGCACGTCCCGACATCAATTCCCGTGCGTCTTCGCTGAGGATTCGAAGCAGACGCTTGATATCCGATGCGCCCACGGAGGGTCGAAGGCGCAACCCGATGAAGTTCCCAAAAGCCGGGGCCGGCGTCGCAACACCGGCCTGTCGTTTTCCACCGAAGGTCACTCGGGACGAGGCCAGGGGCGCGTCGCCGGACGCGACGGCCTGAGGGTTACCCTCATGACCGTCGCTCCCGGCGTTGTTTCCGGAGGTGCCGCCGCGATGGGCGAGCTCAATGCCCACCCCGGCAACGGCACCCGCGGACGCGGTGGCGCCCCCGATCAGCAGATTTCTTCGACTAAACAGCGAACGCCGTCGAGCCGTCTCATTCTGATCGTTGGACATGTGACCTGCCCCTACGACGAGCAGCTCGGCAGTTCGCTCTCCCCCGAGCTCATGGAGGACATGTCGTCTCCGGATCCGTGGTCCATGTTGTGCGACGAACCGTGATCCATGCTGTGCTCGGACGAGTCGGATCCCTGAGAGGGGTCGTAGTTTTCCTTTGCCCCCGTGTAGTCACGAATCGGTGCGTCCATGACCACGGACTGACCGTCCTTCACGTTGAGCGTGACCTTAAGGCTGTCTCCGGCGAGCAGGGAACACTTGAGCTTCATCAACATGATGTGGTCACCGCCCGGCTTGAGCTCTTTCGTCTCCCCTGGCTTGAGCGTGAAACCGTCCTTCTTCTCCTGCATCGACGACCCACCCGTTTTCGGGTCGATCACGGTCTCGTGGAGCTGAACCTCGTCCGATGCGTTCGTGGTCGCCGAGGAGATGACGATGTCGTGGTCGGTCGTGTTGGTCAACTTGCCGAACACGGCCGTCATACCGGTCTTTGCAGCTTTGGCCCACGGCTGCTCGATCTTCAGCCCCGTGTCCGAGGAGGAGGCCGAAGCCGAGCTTGAGCTCGACGAGTTCTGAGAGGCTTCCTGCGCCCCACCACATGCCGTGAGGGTCAGGGTTGCGGCCGCCAAAACGACGACGGGCGCCAAGAGGTGTCGTGAATTCTTCATGATGGGTTACTTCCGTCCGTTCTGTTCGTCGTTTTTCCGTGCTCGGTTCCGCGCCAGAAGAAGCGCGACAATGGCCACAATGCCGAGGGCGATGATGGCGCCAATGACACCGCTCACCCACAGCGGGACTCCCGAGTTGGAAGCTTCGGAATCCGAGGAACCGGAAGAAGCGTTCGGGCTGGCCTCATTGGAGGCACCGGCGCTGGACGACGACGCATCGCCGGATCCGCCCTTGCCCACCGTGAAGTTGAAGGCCCCCTCGATGGGGTGGCCATCCTGCGAAACGACGCGCCACGCAACCTTGTAGGTTTCATCCGTGGCGTCGGACTTGATCTTCTGAGTGACCTCACGGCCATTGACCGTGGGGTCGCCCGTGCTCACGGTTTTTCCGTGCGAATCGGTCACGATGACCTTGTTACCGTTTTGGACTTGGGTAATTTCACCGGAATAGGTGAGCGTCACGTGATCCGGTGCGGTTTCGACCGTTGCATCCTGCTGCGGGTCGGTGCCGACCAATTGGTCGTGGGCTTGGGCGGCCGTTCCACCCATGAACAGGACGGCGCATGCCATAAACACGGTCGCTATGACGGCGGCAATACTGCGCGGCTTCTTATGGTGTGTTCTCAGTTTCGTCTGAGTCGATATAGCCATGACTGGCTCTCTCTTTCATCGCTGGATTCTCCGGTCCGCGGGCAGGTGTCCCAGAGCGGATTCCGGAGTATTGAATGTTTAAGCGAAAGCGGAGAGAGCGGGCGGTCCCCGTGGCGAGGTGGGGCCAGGGAAGAAACTCTGGATTCGCACGCGCAACGGCGCGCCACACAGCAGTGGCCGGGGCGCACGAGCGATCTCCACGCGGCGCGGCGGCAGAGGCGCGAGCCATTGCAGGCCAAGGTGCACGGCCCGCCGAAGAATGACGACAGCCTCATCCCCACGCCGAATCGCCACGTACGTCAGGACAGCCGCGAGCGAGTGCGTCAGAATCATGGCCGGCGACATCACGTCGCCGTGGGCCATGCCCGTGACCGACATCGAGCCGGATCCGTGGGACATGTGCTGGTGCATCATCATGGCCGACCCTCCCCCGGAGGGAGCCATCACCACGCCTTGGCCCGCCTGGGCGAAGAGGAAATGCAGGACGCCTTGGGTGACCAGGACTCCGAGCGCCGTCGACAGTGCCGAGCCCCGCAAAGCGGCGGCAAGAACCGACAACATGCCCGACAGAGCCCAACACACGAGAATCAAGACGATTCCCGGCGCGTGCCCCATCGCGAGGACGTGGGACGCCACACCGGTGAAGGTTGCAATCGTGGCCACCAGCCAGCCTCGTCTCAGAAGTGACAGCCGGGATCTCGGAGCACGTTGATGTGTCACGATGATCCACCCCCTGCGATTCTTCTGTGATGACGAGCGATTGTGAGGGGCCACGACGTCGCGGTCACTCCGGCGTCAGTCTACCAACGGATTCGGCACGCCGTCGGGCGTTGGCAGTGACCTATGCTTCGCGAGGGCACCCCGTGAATGGAGACGCATCGTTCGGCTCACGGCATGGCAAAGGCCCCGCATCCCATGAGGGATACGGGGCCTTTGAAGCTCAGCAGTCTCGGAGGACTACTTCTTGGCGACAGCTGCCTTCAGCTTGGAACCGGCGCTCAGCTTCACGCCGTGACCGGCGGGAATCTTGATGGCTTCGCCGGTCTGCGGGTTACGACCGGTGCGAGCGGCACGGTCGGTGCGCTCGACCGAGAGCCAACCGGGGATAGTGATCTTCTCGCCCTTGGAAACCGAGGATTCAAACACCTGGAAGACGGCATCCAAAACGCCATTCACGGCGGCCTGGCTCATGCCGGACTTCTCGGCAACCTCTGCAACGAGTTCGCTACGGTTCTTAGCCATATCTGTGTCCCTCCTGAGACTTGAATTTTCTTGGCTCAAGCCGACTATACCGGCCTACACCCGAAAAATTACCAGCTGGACTTGGTAATTCCCGGCAATTCGCCACGGTGCGCCATCTGGCGGAAGCGAACACGGGAAATACCGAACTTCTGGAACGTGCCGCGGGGACGACCATCGATCTGGTCGCGGTTACGGACACGGATGGGCGACGCGTTGCGGGGAAGCTTCTGGAGACCCAAACGGGCCTCTTCGCGCTCCTCCGGAGTAGCGTTCTCATCAACAAGGGTCTTCTTGAGGGCGGCACGCTTTTCCGCGTAGCGCTCAACGATGACCTTGCGCTGCTCGTTGCGAGCGATCTTGGACTTCTTGGCCATTGCTCTTAGCGCTCCTCTCGGAAATCGACGTGCTTGCGGACGACCGGGTCGTACTTCTTCATGACCAGGCGATCCGGGTTATTGCGACGGTTCTTGCGGGTCACGTAGGTGTAACCGGTGCCGGCAGTTGACTTCAGCTTGATGATCGGACGAACGTCCTTGGTATTCGATGCCATGCTTAAATCTTCTCCCCGCGTGCAAGGATGTCCGCTACGACCGCGTCGATGCCACGAGCGTCGATGACCTTGATGCCCTTAGCGGACACGTTCAAGGTGACGTTGCGGCGAAGGGACGGGACCCAGTAGCGCTTCTTTTGAATGTTCGGGTCGAACCGGCGCTTGGTGCGGCGGTGCGAGTGCGAAATGCTGTGTCCAAAGCCGGGAACAGCTCCGGTCACCTGGCAGACGGCTGCCATAGTTTCTCCTCCAATGTTGACAAAATGACGGTGCGCAGTTGTTGCCCGTACGAAGGCGGGCATTCCGAGCGCTCCGTCACCTACTTAGAGCACCGGGTTATTCGCCGGGCCTGAGTGTGGAGCAGACGCCTGCGTGAGATTTTCAGGTGTCGCCCCCGCCGCGGGATAACGGTGAAGCTTTCTTCGGTGCCGAGAGGTGGACTCACCACTACGACAGCGTTAAATACTATGGAATTACGGGCCCTTAAGCAACCTGTCAGCCGGTGAACATGGCCTTAATCACCGGAATCGACGGTCGTGGATTCGCGCGATTCGGTCACTTCGAGCGTTTGCAATTCCGGATATCGAGGCTGCATTCCATCGCCCGACGACGTCCCCCGCAGGCGTCGGCCCACCCACGGGAGGGCGAACTCGCGAACCCAATCCACGTTGGCCCGGGTGGTCTCGACCCGAGAGACGTGACGCAACTGCGGTAACGTCTCCAAGCCCAGATCCACGACGGGGGTCACGTCCAGCGTCTCGAGGACCTTCCCCGCGAGCTTGCGGTGCCCCAAAGAATTCATGTGCAAACGATCTACCGACCACAAACGCGGATCGGAGAATTCTTTGCTCATGCGCCAGTAGTCCACCAAGATCACCCCGTGACGATCAGCAATCTCCCGCAACAGCTCGTTGTAAATGGCAGCGCGCCCACGAGTGCTTCTAAAGACGCCGTAAAAGTTCTTCGCATCAAATCCCGTGAAGGAAAAGACGTGGGCGCCACTGGAACGCAATCGAGTAATCGCGTCCTCGTAATGGACCATCATCTCGTCGATGTCGAGGCTGGGGCGCAGGATGTCGTTACCCCCGGCATAAATGCTGACCAGGGTGGGTTCCAAGGCGAGCGCGGGCTCAATCTGCTCGTCCAGAATCGGTTCCATGGTGCGGCCACGAATCGCCAGATTGGCATACGTCGTGTTGGGGAATCGCAAGGTGAGCTGCTCCGCCACACGGTCCGCCCAGCCACGAACGCCATTGGGGCGCGTCGGGTCCGGGTCCCCTACCCCTTCCGTGAAGGAGTCCCCCAACGCGACGAACCTGATGGGGCCACGCTCCGGACTCTGACTCGTTTCAGGAACCGACTCTGCAGACATCACTCACCACATTCGCGCTCTTCAGGGGAACGGCACACCGCAGACGGCGGAGGCCTACCTTGAGGCTAATATCGCACGTCAGGACGGGGCAATAACGTTAAACTCTCGAGACGCGCGGATGTGTCAGGATTCCGCGTGGCCAGCTTTCCAATACCCCATGAAGGAAATGCTCGCCTTATCGACGCCCGCTTCGTTGACGCAGACGCGTCGTGAGGCTCGAACCACCGAGGCCTCCCCCGCGAGATAGACATACGTTTCGCCGGGCTGCTCGCTGGTGCCCCACACGAACTCGTCGGCAGGCAACCGTACGCCCAAGGGGCTGTCGGCGTCTTCTTCCTTGGGGTCCAAGCCAAAAGCCTCCCTCAACGCCTGGAGGGTGAGCTTACCGCGTTGGACGCCGTCGTCACGCTGGAGCCAGTGCACTTCAACCTCGGAATGCTTCGAGGCGGCCTCAATCAACGGCTTCGCGGATTCAATCAGGCTCTCGTTGCCGCTCGGAAGCTCCATCAGGAAAATCGAATGTGACCCCTCGGGTAGGAACCGCAGCACTGACAATGCCGCAGGGATCGCGGTTTCGTCGGCGCAGGCCACTACGTTGCTCGCCTTTGACGGGTTCCACATGGTCCACAGTTGCCCCTCCCGGGACGGACCAATAAACGTCAGAGGGTCGCCGACCTGGGCGTTGTCCGCCCACGACGCTCCCGGTCCCATCGTCTCGTCCTCACAGGAGCCCTCGGGTTCGTGCAGGACGAAGTCGATATCGATTTCGACCCCTTCACGGCCCTCCGGCGAGATCCACGGGCGGGCATCGCGCAGGGTATACGTCCGGATCCACCCTCCACGTTCGTGCGGTTCGGCGGCGAACCACTTTTGGCGCCAGGTCTCGTTGAGCTCGACCCGCACCGGCCCCTCCAGATCGGGATGGGGAATGAAGAGTTTAAGGTACGCGTCCAGGACCTGGGGTTCGCCATTGCCCGCGGGCGAAGCCAGCCGCGTCAATTGCTCCGAGGCTAGACGCACCCGGACGAAGTCGCGGCTCAGGCGCTCCTTCCCGGTCACACGCGCCTCAAAGAGTTCCATCGGGATCGCGCTCATACGAATTCCTTTCGTGGTACCGGCACCACCACGGGTGATCCGGCGTCGTCGGTGCTGACCAGCGCGTCCAAGCCGAAAACGTCCGCCAGATGGTCGCGGGTGATGACGTCCCGGGGATCCCCCGCCAAGGCGATGGCGCCGTCCTTCATGGCCACCAGATAGTCTGCACACCGAGCCGCGAGATTGAGCTCGTGCAACACCAGGACCATCGTCGTTCCACGCGTGCGGTTAAGTTCAACAACGAGATCCAGGAGCTCGACCTGATGCGCTAGGTCGAGGTAGGTGGTCGGCTCGTCGAGGAGCAAGACGTCGGTCTCTTGAGCAAGAGCCATGGCGATCCAGACGCGCTGACGCTGGCCCCCAGAAAGCTCTGCCACCTGGCAGGACGCCAGGTGATCGGTGTGCGTGGCTTCCAGCGCCCAGGCGACGGCGTCGTCGTCTTCGCGAGAAGCCTTGGAGAACATTCCTTGGTACGGGTAGCGACCACGTGACACCAGATCGACCACCGTGATGCCTTCCGGCGCCACCGGGTCCTGCGGCAGGAGGCCCACCCGTCGGGCAAATTCCCGTGAGCCATACCGGGCGAGGTCTTTGCCGTCCAGGTGTACGCGACCAGAAGCGGGCTTCAATAAACGTGAAAACCCTCGGAGCACCGTGGACTTACCGCAACCGTTGGGACCGATGATCGATGTCACGCGCCCCTGCGGCACCTCAAAGTCGAGGTTTTCCACGATATTGCGGCCGCCATAGTTCAGGGTGAGGGATTCCGCGCACAGCCGGAGACCTTCCCCGGCGGCGACAGTGGATTGAGCCATGGAAATCAAGACCTTTCCTTATTGGCCGAAGCGACGAGCCACAGCAGAATGGGTGCGCCGACGACGCCTGTCACGACGCCGACCGGTAAACGCCCGCCGGGGATCAATTCGGCGGCGGCAAAGTCGGCCAGTACGACGATGATCGCGCCGATCAGTGCGGAGGCCACGAGCGAATGCCGGCCGCCGATGAGCTTGCGGGCGATCGGCCCTGACACGAACGCAACGAACGTGATGGGCCCGGTCACGGCCACGGCAAAGGCAACCATGACCACGGCGAGCCCGATGTACACCCATCGCGTGGCGGCTACGGGAACACCGAGCCCCCTGGCCAATTCGTCACCGACCTCCATCGCATGGAGGTTCCGGGTCAAGATGGCGCTCAGGGGAAGGAGAATCAGGAGAACGACGGCGAGCATCGTGATCCTCGACCAGTTGGCGGAACCGAGCGATCCGGTCAGCCAGATCGCGGCGTCGGCAGCCTGATAAATATTGATTCTGGACAGGAGATAGTTCGCCAAGGCGATCGCGAGCACAGCGACCCCCAAACCGATCAACACAAAGCGGTTGCCGACGAGCCCGTCCCGGCCAACCGAGAGCCCGAAGATGACGACCGCGCATGCCACCGCCCCGAGCAATCCACCGACGGCCATTCCGGTGCTCGACGCGCCAAAGAAGGCGAGGGCCGCGACCGCCCCGAGGCTCGAGGACGCGTTGATGCCGATGATGTCCGGGCTGGCTAGAGGGTTACGCAAGAGCAATTGAAAGATCGCACCGGCGCAACCAAAGGCCAGGCCCGCGAGGGCGCCCAAAACCGCATGCGGCAGTTTTTCCTGGAGAACGATGAAGCGGGCGCCTCCGGCTCCGGGGATCGTGTGGCCCATCAGGATCGAGAAGAAATCTGGGATCGTCACGCTATAGCTACCCAAGAGCACGCGGATTCCGATGGCGAGCACCAACGCCACAGCCAAGACTGGAATCACGAGACGAGAGCGAAGTTTCCTCTGGTGTCGAAGCGCTCGGACGTCGACCGCTGGGTTCTTCGACCGAGCGGGAGTCGTGGTTCGTTCTGCAATCGCGGTGCTCATAGATTGACCGCCTTCCGGGAGCGAATCAGGTAGATGAAGGTCGGCACGCCCACGATGGCCATCGTGACTCCCACCTCGACTTCGGTCGGCGGCAGGAGAACACGGCCCACGACGTCGGCCACGAGGAGAATCGTCGGACCGGCCACGACGCTCAGTGGCAGGATCCACCGGTAATCCGGGCCAGTCAGAGACCGCACCGCGTGAGGAATCATGAGCCCGAGGAAGGCGATGGGGCCCGCGAGCGCCACGCTCGCGGCGCACAGGGCGGCGATCCCCACGAAGATCACGAAGCGCTTGAGGGCCACCTTTTCCCCGAGCGATTTAGCCATGTCGTCCCCGAGGGCGAAGTTATTCATGGATGAGGCAAGTCCGACGGTCAAAAGGAGTCCGACGACGATCACGGGCGACAGGCTCAGCAGATCCTCGAAGGAGGAGCGAGACAAGGAGCCGATCTGCCAGCGACGGAATTCGTCGAGGGTCTTCTGCCCCTGCAAGATCAAAGCGTTCGTAATCGACATGGCCCCGGCGCTGAATGCCGCACCGACCAAGGCGAGCTTGATGGGAGTTGCTCCTCCTCGGCCCATGCTGGCAATGGAATACACCGCGACGGCTGCCACAGCCGCGCCGATCAAAGCCCAAGCGGCATAGGCCGGGGCACCCGAGGCCCCAACCCACGCGATGCCGATCACCACGAAACACGAACACCCGGCGTTAATCCCGAGGATGGCGGGGTCGCCCAGAGGGTTACGGGTGACGCCCTGCATCGCCGCACCGGCCGCTGCAAGGCTTGCGCCGATGACCACACCGATGACCGTCCGCAGAATACGGCCCGACATAATCACAGATTCCGGAGACCCGGAACCGGGGTGGGCCAGCCCGCGAAGGGCAGCAGCAGGCGAGATCATGTTCGAGCCCAATAACAACGAGCCCAGAACGGTCAGGATGAGGAGTGCCAAGACGCCGACCAAGACAGTTCCCTGGCGGGATCCTGCCTTGACCGGCGCTTGATGTCGACGGGTATCGACGGCTGTGGACATGAAGAGCCTGTGCCTACTTCTTACCGTTGGTGACGGCGTCGGCGATCTTCTTCACGAACTCGGTGTTATCCAGGAGCCACTCGATGCCGATGGGCGAATTGCCCATGCCGAGGGCTTCCTTCTGGTCCGCGTCGAGGACGGCGGCGTCCTTGGCAATCGCGGGGATCTGCTTGAGGACGGCGTTGGACTTGATCTTGTTGATGCTCTCTTCGGAGTCGACCCAGGAGTAGAGCATGTCCGAGGTCAGCTCGGAGGCGCGCTCATTGGACCAGGTGCCGTAGAAGGTATCGGTCTTGAGGGACTTGACGGAGTCGGCGAGCTTCATACCCAACGACTCGAGGAAGTTCACGCGTCCATCGCCTTGGGCATACACGCTGATGGAGGGCTGCGCCTCAGCAACGGACAGGTTGGAGGCCACGAACGTCGCGTCCTTGAGCTGGCTGTACTTCGATGCCGCGTCCTTGAGCTTGCCCTCGACCTTCTGGACGAGGTCGTCGGCGGCCTTGCTGCGGCCGAGCGCCTTACCGATGGTGCGCGTCGAGTCCTGCCACGGCACGGTCCAGCCGTCTTGGTGGTCCTTGCCGTAAACGACGACCGGGGCGATGTCCTTGAGCTTATTGAAGGTCTCTTGATCCATGGTTCCAACCGCGGAGACGATCAGGTCCGGGGACAGTTTGGCGATTTCTTCAAAGTTAATGCCATCGGTCTCAGGGAAGCGCTTCGGCAATTCTCCACCGAGGTCCTTGACCTTCGCATCAAACCAGTCGGTCGAGTGGTTCTTGTTTTCGCCCCAGTTCACATAGCCCGAGCCGATAGGGACGACGCCCAGGGACAGAATGATTTCGGCGTTGATCCAACCGACGCCCACGACCTTCTTGGGCTCAGACTCGATCTTGGTCTCGCCGAACGGGGACTGAAGAGTCACGGGGAATGCACCAGACTCGGCGGAGGCACCATTGCCACCCGATGAAGAGTCGTCCTTCGAGCCGGTCGAGCAGCTGGCGAGCGCAAGCGCTGCGGCTGAGGCCGCGGCGGCCTTCAGGAAGGTGCCACGTGAAAGGGAAACCATGGTGTCGTTACTCCTCTTGGTCGGGGACAAGACCGCTGAATACGAGTCCAGAGCCCGCGCGAATGATGTTTGGCCTACTCATCCCGCACATGCAGAGTTTGTAAGGCAAGCCTCAACATACCACGCCCGTGAGGTAATTAGGACAAGAAAAAATGACCTAAATGATTCCGGATGCCGCTTCCCCTGCACGCCCCCGCCGCGTCGTGACATGTCATGAATGCGGCACTTCGCGCGACGTTCTGCGGCCTGCCATGATGGGATTCATGACGTTTCTTTCCTGGTCAGCACCGCTGAGCCCGTCCACCTTTTCCCCCGATTGGACCCCAACAGCGGTGGTCTTTGACTGTGATGGAGTTCTCATGGATACCGAGCGGTCATGGGGCGAAACAGTCGCCCGAGTGAGTCACGACTTGGGCATAGGCGACCCTCATCTCATGGCCGACAAGATGACCGCCATGCCGGCCACCGTCATCGCCGAGGGCCTGGCGCGAGAAGAACTACCGAGCGGCACGTCCGAGGAGGAACTCGCCGGACGAAGCCGTGAAATTTTGGATCGCCTGAGCGAGCTCGACCGCGAACGCATTGCTCGCGGCGTCGACCTCATCCCGGGCGCCATGGACCTCGTCCGCGCCTTCGCGGAGGTCGTCCCCGTGGCTGTGGCCTCAAATTCTTCGCGGGAGATCCTCGACATCAAGCTGGACGTGGCCGGCTACAAGCCGTATCTCACAACGTGGGTGTCGTCGGACGACGTCGCACATGGCAAGCCGGCACCGGATATGTACCTGGCCGCTATCAACACCCTCAAGGCAACCCCCGAGCGCGCCCTCACCTTCGAAGATTCGGGGCCGGGAGCCGCGGCGGCGGTAGCTGCGGGAACCCGCGTGATCACCCTGAGTGACCCCGCCGACGAAGCGCCAGCCGCTCACTTTGCGACGTCGAGCTTCACGGATCCCGATTTCCTCCGACACATGAACGCGTGGATCGGGTAAGACGAGTCGTCAGATTCCGCCCCGGGCAACACAATGCCCGGGGGATCTGCGGCTCGCACTTCCTCAGATCCCCCGGGCTTTGCATAGCAACAGTAACTAATTGATCTGAGTATTTCGTGCACCAGATCTGAAATTTGTCTGGGAAATGGGCCTGTGACGATCGGTATCGTCAGTGACTCGGGCCGACGGCGCGGCCTACCATAGAGGCACGGCACCACAGTTCGCCGCCCCCACGGTGCGCCGAAATTCCCCGCACCTCACAAACCTCGGAGGGAGGCCCGGTTTGAGCAACGTCAACCCGACGCGACCCCACGACCCTTTGGAGGACCACCCCGCGTACGGCATACGCGCCTCGGACCATGACGGCTCAGGCTCATTCCGCGATTCGTCCCCCGAGAAAGCCTCCGGCTTTTCCCGAAACCCGGGAGACCGCCCCTCCGCGTACCGGCGCATGGCCGCCGGCCTCTCCCTGGCCGCCGGGCTATTAGGGATCCTCCTCTTCTTTGGGCTCGCCGCCTCGGGACATTCGAGGTGGGCGCTCATTGGGATCGCGCCGGTCCTCGTGGGCGCGGCAGGACTCGTCTCCGTTTGGTGGCGCTTGTTGCCGGCCTTCCGTGAGCCCGGTGGGCGGCCCCACCGACGCCCCGGGGCCCGGTGGTTTTGGATCCCGATCGGAATGTTGCTGATCAGCGTCGTCTTTTTCGTCATCAGTTACCTGATCCCCGGGTGGCTTAGCGGCGAAGACAGCGTCCACATCCGCACCCATGTGCTGATTTGGTCCGAGCTCGGCTTTCTCCTCCTGCTCATGGCGAGCCTTTCCGCTGGACTCGTCGCCCTGAGGCTATGGACGACTCCCGATGAGGACGACGCCATTCTCCGCAAAACCGACTATGCGGAACGCCGCAGGAACCAGGACCGCGGTCAAGACCCCGACCATTACGATTCGGACTGGATTCGGGGACACGGACCTGTCGATTAGCGTGCCGACCTAGCCCGACGTGAAGGTCGTGCGTCACTATGGAATATATGACAGATCACGCTTTTTTCGGTCTCGACGTCGGAACCTCCAGCACCAAGGCGGTGCTCGTCAGGCCCGACGGATCCGTCGCGGCGACTCGGAGCCTCACTCACGAGGTCGAGCGCCTTCCCCACGGCGTCGTGCAGATGGATATGACCACGTGGTGGCGTGAATTCCGTGAACTCTACGCTGAGCTCGTGGGCGGCGCGGGAGTACGAATAACGGGCATCGGGGTTTCTGGGATGGGCCCCTGCGTCGGAGTGACCACTCTTTCCGATGAACCGCTGGCGCCGGCGGCCCTCTACGGCGTGGACTACAGGGCTCGTGCCGAAATCGACGAGCTCACCGAAGAGCTCGGGTCGTCGTCGATCCTGCGGACCTACGATTCTCCACTAACCTCGCAAGCGGCCGGACCCAAACTCCTGTGGTTCGCCAAGAGGCACCCGGAGGCCTTCGGCGAGGGGGTGCGATTTTACATGCCCTCCAGCTGGATTATTCGGCATCTCACGGGGGAATACGTCCTGGACCGGCACTCGGCCAGTCAATGCACCCCGTTCTACGACCCGGAGAACTGCCAGTGGGCCCACGAGACGACGCGTCGGTTCGCCGACGGGCTCGAGCTGCCGCGACTGGGCTGGAGCAACGAGATCTGCGGACAGACGCGGCCCACCGACGAGTTGCCCGAGCTTGAGGCCGGAATCCCCGTGATCTTCGGAAGTATCGACGCGTGGTCCGAGCAGGAATCCGTGGGGGCGACCTCCGCCAACGAACTGTTCCTGATGTACGGGACCACGCTCTTCCTGATCGCGAATTCGCCCGAGCGACTCCGCCACGCCTCAATGTGGGGCACCACCGGCACGCGCGAAGGAACTCGCAACTTGGCCGGCGGTTTGGCCACGTCCGGCGCGCTCACGCAATGGTTTAAGAACATGACCGGCGCGAACGATTTCGCGGAGCTTATCGCCGAGGCCGAGCAGATATCGCCCGGTTCCGAAGGGCTGCTGACCCTCCCCTATTTCGCGGGCGAGCGGACACCGATTCAAGACCCGGACGCCAGGGGCGTGATGGCCGGGCTGACCTTGGATCATACGCGCGGACACATCTACCGTTCCCTGCTCGAGGCAACGGCCTTCGCCGTTCGGCACAATATCGACGTCATGGAGCAGGCAGGGGCCCAGATCGACACCATCACCTGCGCGGGAGGCGGCGTGGGCTCGGATCTCTGGCCCCAGATCGTTTCCGATGTGACGGGTCGGCCACAGCGCATCCACCGCCACTCGGTCGGTGCCTCGTATGGAAATGCCTTCATGGTCGCTCAGGCCCTGGACGCGGCCTCCGAATTGGACACCTGGAATCCCGTCGCCAAAGTCATCGAACCCCGCGATATTCCGCTGTACGACGCGTTGTACGAGGACTACCGAAGCCTGTACGAGGCCACGGCAATCATCACCCACCACCTCGCTGGTATCGGTGCTTCATCCACGGCTACTCCCCACGAGTAGCCCGATCCTGAGGAGAAATATCATGGAACAGACTCACCAAGGGCGCATCGCCATCGTCACCGGTGCGGCAAGCGGCATTGGCGCCGCCATTGCCCACCACCTCGCCGAGCGCGGGGCACGCATCGCGGGTGTGGATATCGCGGCGGGGCACGCATCGCGGGTGTGGATATCGCGGCGGGGCTGGACGACGCCGTCGCGGCGTGGCCCGGCGAAGGCCATACAGCCCATCGCGCGGATCTGACCGACCCGAAGGCCGCCCGTTCCGTGGTGGACGACGTCGTCCGCTCGCTGGGAACGCCGGACATCCTGGTCAATTCCGCCGGCGTGGTCTTCCTCGGCCCCGCCAGTGACCTTTCCGCGGAAGACTGGCAGCGGACCATCGACATCAACCTCAGCGGTTCGTTCTACATGGCTCAGGCCGCGGGTTCCGTGATGGTCGAGGCCGGTTGGGGGCGCATCGTCAACTTGGCCTCCCAGGGTGCCGTTGTCGGTTTGGACCAGCACGTGGCCTACTCGGCGTCGAAAGCCGGAATCCTGGGAATGACCAAAGTGATGTCCCTGGAATGGGCCCCGCGCGGCGTGACGGTCAACGCCGTGTCGCCGACCATCGTCGAAACGCCGCTCGGCAAAAAGGCTTGGGCCGGCGAGAAGGGCGAACGCGCGAAAGAGCAGATTCCCGCCGGTCGCTTCGCCCTCCCGGAAGAGGTCGCCGCCATGGTGGGCTACCTTGTGTCCGACGACGCCGCGATGGTCACCGGCGCGAACATGGTCATCGACGGCGGATATACCACCGTATGACTCTGTCCCGGAGCTAGCCCTTCGGGGCAAGCTCCGGGTAGGTCGCGTTGCGGAAGTCGAGGTAGGCCTGGAAAACCTCCGTGGTTTCCTCCGGTTCGACCGTTTGAGTCGTTGCCGCGGCCGAATCCCAGGTGGGCGGTTCGCTTCCGCCGTCGAGCGCCCACGCCGCCTGCCGCGCGGCGCCCAAGGCCACAAATTCCTCCGCGGCTGGGACCTCGACGGGACGCCGCAAGATATCGGCGAGGATGCGGCGGAAAGCCTCCGACTTTGCCCCGCCACCGATGAGCAACACCCGCCTCGGCTGCCGTCCGACCTGGTCCGTCACGTACCCCATCGCTTCCACGACGGAACACGCCAGCCCCTCAACCATAGCCCGGGCCATCTGCGGTCGGCTCAGATCCCCGCGTAGCCTGCCAAATTGCGCCCGGGCCTCAGGCAGATTCGGGGTGCGTTCGCCATTGAGATACGGCAGGAAAATCGCCCCCTCAGGGTCCGGATCCGCCGAAAGCGCCAGACGGGAAAATTCATCGTGGTCCACCCCCAGAAGGCGACATCCCAGGTCAAAGACCGGAGCACCATTGAGCGTGCACGCCAGCGGCAGATAGCGACCCGTGGCATCGCAAAAGCCCGAAACCAGCCCGGAAGCGTCGTGAGTCGAGGTTTCGCTGACCATCATGGCCACCGCGCTGGTCCCCATGGACAACACGGCGTCTCCCGGCTCCAGATTTAGCCCCAAGGCCGCGCCCATGTTGTCGCCGGTTCCGGCGCCCAAGACGGCTCCCCCTCTGGTGCGCCCCACCGACTGCCCGGGTTCTGCGAGTTGGGGTAAAGACACAGGGTGGCCGATGGCCTGTTCGGCGATGTCGGGAAGCCATCGACGTTCGGCCGTCGAGTAGTACGCGGTCCCCGATGCATCACCGTGATCGGTCCACAGTTCGCCGTTCTCGTGGAGCACCGACGTCAAATAGTCATGCGGAAGTACGACGGCGGAGGCCTTCGCGGCGTTCTCCGGCTCGTGGTCGCGTACCCACTGGAGTTTGGTCGCCGTGTATGACGCGACCGGAACACTCCCCAGACGCCGGGCCGCAGCCTCGGGGCCGCCGAGACGTTCCGTCAGTCTGGTGGCGGCACCGGCCGAACGGGTGTCGTTCCAGAGCAACGCCGGCCGAACCACCTCACCCGCGGAATCCAGCAACACCATGCCGTGCTGTTGTGCGGCGATCGACACGGCGTCGGCTCGCGGCAGGAGATCCTCGGTGGCCTCATGTAAAGCCCGCGCCCACTCGCGAGGATCGACCTCGGTGCCTTCGGGATGGGAGGCACGCCAAGAATCGACCACCTCGCCGGTCTCCGCGTTGACCAACAGGGCCTTACAGGACTGGGTGGACGAGTCCACCCCCAGTACGAATGTGCTCACGGAACCTTCCTCGTCGAGCCGGCGGGATCACGTGTTCATGCTACTCGGCGAGCAGTTTCTCCAATGTCTTGAGGCTCCCGACGTCGTGGAGGGAACGCAGGGTTTCCCGGTACGGCGTCGTGAACTCTTCATGCTCCACCATGTCCCCGAAGAAGTCGCGGTTGCGCAGGAACGCGAGGTCGTCCTCGTGCTGGTCCTGGGCCGCGGCGCGCACAGACTCTTCCGCGTTGTCGACGATCGTGATGCCTTGACCCTTCTCGTCGATGCCTTCCGCGTACCGAGCCCAACTCGCGACGATCGCGGCGGAGTACCGAACGCTGCCCCCGTCGCGCAGGTTGTCCTGGATGACCGGAACGAGCCACTTGGGGATGCGGTCCGACGACTCGGCGCAGAGCCGGGGCACGGTGTCTTTGACGTAACGGTTGGTGAACCGGCGGATGAGGGTTTCTGCGTAGGCCTCGACATCGATGCCTTCCACCGGATCCAGGGTCGGCTCGGCCTCGTTTTTCATGTAGGCGCGCAGAAAATCCGCAATCAGAGGATTCGAGACGGCCTCATCGACCTTGTGATATCCCGCGAGGTGGGCGAAATAGCAGAGCCCCTGGTGGGACGAGTTGAGCATGCGGAGCTTCAACTTTTCGTAGGGCTCGACGTCGTCCACCATCTGAACCTCGACGTCCTCGTAGGGCGGGCGGCCATTGACGAAGTTGTCCTCCATGACCCACTGGATGAAGTCTTCAGTGACCACGGGCCAGCCATCCTCATAGCCCAGTTCCTCACGGATGTACCGGCGGTCATCATCGGTCGTCGCGGGGGTGATGCGGTCCACCATGGAATTCGGGAAGCTGACGTGCTGCTCGATCCACGAGGCCAAGTCGGAATCCACGGCGCGGGCATGAGCGGTGAAGACACGGCGCGCCATATCGCCGTTAGCCTGGATGTTGTCACAACTTCGGACTGTGAACGGCGCGATGCCACGTTCCCGTCGCACCTTGAGCGCCTGCGTCACCAGTCCGAAGACCGTGCGAGGGTGTTCCGGATCCGCGAGGTCCGCGGCGACCTGGGGGTTCTCGAGGTCGTACTCGTGTGTGACTTGGTTGAAGTTGTAGCCGCCTTCGGTCACGGTCAACGACACAATCTTGATGTTCTCCCCCGCCAGATACTCGACCGCACCGGCCGGGTCTTCTGGGGCCCACACGTAGTCGACGATCGAACCGATCACCCGAATGTCTTCGTGCCCGTCCGGGAAGCGGGCGACGAGCGTGTACAGGTAATCCTGTTCCGCCAGTGTGTCTCGCATGTGCTTGTCCTGGGGAAGAACCCCCATCCCGCAGATCGCGTAGTCCTTCGCTTCACCACGGGTGAGGAGCTCATCGAGGTATCGCGCCTGGTGAGCCCGGTGGAAACCGCCGACGCCGAAGTGCACAATGCCCGCCGTCAGCTCCCCACGGTCATAGCTCGGCACCCGAAATATGCTGCCCTCGGCGGTGCGTTCCGAGGCGATGCGTTCAACCTCGTCCAGAGTGGAGTTTTTCAATGTGACCATGGTGGCCGCCTTTCGTGCTCAGTCGACGCTCACGGCCCGCTGGCGAAGCAAAGCTCGGTGGCGCGGGCGCCGGAGGTCTCCTGCCTACAGGTTTTCTCCGAGGAGATCGAGAATCATCGCCATCGAGATGGCCCCGGGATCGGGGTGGCCCAGCGACTTTTCCGCCAGGGGCCGCGCGCGACCCTTTTGGGGGCGAAGTTCTGAAGTCTCCTCGGCACTCTTTTGCGCCGCCTGGGTTGCTTCGGCCCATGCCTCGGACAGCGAACCGTCCGCTGCTTCCAGGGCATCTGCGAAGGGAAGCAAGGCATCCAGCAGGGTCTTGTCCCCGAGCTTGGCACCACCCAGAGTCACCATGGAATCGGCGAAGGTACGCACCGCCTGCACCAGGTCTTTCGGGGCAAAGTCTTCGGCGGCGTCGTCAATCTTTTGGGCCGCGGCTTCCAGGGACGCTCCCCAAAGAACCCCCGAAGTCCCTCCGGCCTGCATGGCCCAGGCTCGGCCCCCGATGCGAAGCAACGCGGCGGGGCCGGCTTTCTCGGGTGCGCCGTCGATCGCGGTTTGGGCCGCTTCGCTGCCTCGCACCATGCCTCGGCCGTGATCGCCGTCGCCCGCGAAGGAATCGATCTCGCCCAGGTAGGTCTCCTGCTCACGCATGAGATCGGCGACCCGCGCCGAGGCCTGACGGACTCGTTTCGCGAGGTCCAGCGCCGCGGGGCTCGCCTCGACGAGAGACTCCTCGTCGATCGCCGCGGCAGACACCTCGTAGTTTTTGTCGATACTCTCCAGCGGGGCTTTCTGCTTGCGATAGGCGGCGGCATACGCGTCGGCCGTCCACAGGGGTTCGAGCTCGTCATCGAGCCACAGCACCGTCAAGGAGACGCCGCCCATATCCAAACTCGTGACCAGCTCGCCCACCTCGGGGTCGACAATCTCGTAACCCGCCTCCCGGAGCATGGGAGCCACCGTGCGGTACAGCAGGAACAGCTCTTCGTATTTGGTGGTGCCCAGACCGTTGACGATCACGCCGATCCGGCCGCCGGGATTCTCCGGTGCATCCTTTAAGACCGTCTTGACCAGGAGCTTTCCGAGTTCCTGAGCCGAGGGACGCGCCTCGTCACGAATCCCGGGCTCCCCGTGGATTCCGAGGCCGACGCCCATCTGCCCATGCTTGACCTCGAAGAGCGGGGTATCGGCGCCGGGCATCGTGCATCCGGCGAATGCCACGCCCAAGGTACGGGTCCGTTGATTCGTGAGATTGCCGAGTCGCTCCACCTCGTCGAGGTCCTTGCCGGCAGCGGCGGCTGCACCCATAGCCTTGAAAACCGTGAAGTCACCCGCGATGCCGCGGCGCTGATCGAATTCCGGGGCCGAGGCGATGTCGTCCGTGACCACAACGATGCGGGTATCGATTCCTTCGGCTTGAAGCATTTTTGCCGCGATGCCGAAGTTCATGTTGTCGCCCGCGTAATTACCGAAGGTCAGGACGACGCCCTTCCCCTGGTCCGCGGCCTTGGCCACGGAGTACACGTGAGCGGCCGACGGCGAGGTGAAAATGTTTCCTACCACTGCACCGGAGGCGAAGCCCGGACCGACCAACCCGGCAAATGCGGGGTAGTGCCCCGAGCCGCCACCGACGATGACCGCGACCTGCGGCGTCTTGGGCGGCAAGGAGATCACCCCACCCGGAACCTGCGCGAGACGGTCCGAATAGAGGTCGACGAATCCTTCCAACTGGTCGTCGCAAAAATCGGCGGGGTCGTTGTACAGCTTGGTCATGGGGCGGTCTCCTCGGGAGTCGTCCGGGTGTTGCGATGGCCCGGTGTGCCTGTGGGGCGGGCGACCCGTGCGTTGGGCGGGTCAAGGAACGTGGGCCGGGCGAGGGCCCGGCCCACGCAACGCAGATTAGGACTGCGGCATGATCGAGACCTTGATCGACGAGCCAGCCGAATCGGCGACGCTGTCGAGGGCCTCCTGGAACTTCTCCAGCGGGAATTGGTGCGTGCAGACCTCATCCAACGGGAGCTTGCCGGACTCGATCATGCTGATCGCCTTGGGCCAGGTGTAAGGCCCCAGGTGGGCGCCCAGCACGCTAAGCTCCTTGTCGTCGGAGATGATGGACCAATCCACGCTCACGTCCTGGCCGAACACGGAGTATTCAACGTACGTGCCGAGCTTGCGGAGGATGTTCAGGCCCTGTCCGACCGCGGAGGGGTGACCCGTGCACTCGATGTACACGTCTGCGCCGTATCCGTCGGTCATCTCCTTGACCAGCGTGATCGCATCTTCATTCCTGATGTTGATGGTCACGTCCGCGCCACACTTCTTGGCGAGGGCCAACTTGTCGTCGTCCATGTCGAGGGCGACAATCTTCAGCGGATTCTTCTCTCGCACGCCCATGATCGCGCCGAGGCCGATCGGGCCCGCTCCTGCGATCACGACGACGTCCTCAAACTTGATATTGCCCCGCTCCACCGCGTGCAAGGAACAGGCCAGCGGCTCGGCGAAAGCCGCGTGCTGCGGCTTGACGTCCCGGGAAATCTGGTGGACGCGCGCACGCTGGGGAACCAACATGTACTCGGCCATGCCGCCGTCGAAATGGCGGAAGCCAAACATGTCGTGCGGTCCGCACATCCAGTACTCGCCCCGACCACAGAAGCGGCACTCACCACACGGCACGATCTGCTCGACGACAATCCGGTCGCCTTCGTGCACGCCGTGATAATTGAAGGCCTTGTCGGTGCCGGAGACGACGGTTCCGGTGATTTCGTGTCCGGGAATCGTGTTTTCGAGGGCCCACTGCGGGCGGTTCTCGTCGCCCCAGAACTTGGCAGCCCCGTGGTAGCACTTCAGGTCCGAAGCGCAGACACCGACGGCCTCCACCTTGATGATGAGGTCGTCTGGGCCGAGTTCGGGAACCGGGCGGGTTTCTAGGGTGTAATCCTCCGGCTTATTACAGACGACGGCTCGCATCTGTGTAGGCAGGGCGGTGCTCATGGTCACTCCTTTGTGTCGTGCGCGTTTGTCACGTACACCACATTCTTCGAGCACCCAGCACATATGTCAAGCACATATGTTCATCGAGAAGAATCCGAGATACGATAAGCAGGCCCTATTCGCCTATGATCGAGCACACCATGGACCAACGCCATACCTCTTCCCCGGACCTCTACGACGTCGACCGCCTCTACGCCGTCGCACGGATGTACTACGAGGAGAGAAACGGCCAGTCCGCCATCGCGGAGGCGCTCAAAGTCTCCCGACCCACGGTCAGCCGCATGTTGTCGCACGCTCGATCCATCGGAATGGTCCAAATCCGCGTGATTCACCCCGATGCCGAAGGCCGCTCCGACTTGGCCGAGCAACTCCGCGCCGCCCTTCAGCTCGAAGAGGTGTACCTCGCCAAGGGCATGCAGCCGGCGACCATGGGCCAAGGCATGCTTCCTCCCGTCCAGCGCGCCCTGGACGACATGCATCTCGCCTCGGGGGATGCCCTCGTCGTTTCGTCCGGCATGGCCCTCTACGGCATTGCGCACATGAACCTCTCCCGCATGAACGGGGTAACCCTGGTCCCCTCGGTCGGCGGCGTCTCCGAACCTGAGGCCTGGCACCAGACCAATGAGATCGTGCGCATGCTGGCCCAGAACACCGACAGCCGATACTCTCCACTCTTTGCGAGCGCCGTGCCTTCGCAAAGCATCTACCGCGCGCTTCAAAAGGACGAGTCCTTCACCGAGGTTCAGCGCCTCTGGAGCACGGCCAAGGGGGCCTTGGTAGGCGTCGGGTCCCCCACGACCGGTCGGACCTCACTCGCCTCGTCGATTCCGAAGGACAGCCTCACGGATTCAATCGGCGATGTGTGCCTGCACTTCTTCAACCGCCGGGGCCAGGAGCTCAGTTTTCCAGGCTCCGATCGAACGGTGCGCATTCCCACGGAAGACCTCTCGGCCATCCCGTTCTCCACGGCGGTCGCCGTAGGCGAGGAAAAGAGCTGGTCCATCATTGGCGCGGCGTCCATGCGGTATTTCCGGCGCTTGGTCACGGATGAAGCCACCGCCACCCATATCTTGCAAGCTCTTCAGGCCTGATCGAACCCACGGTTCGTGAGCAATGACGACGGTCCCCGCGCCTCAGAAGGAGATGCGGGGACCGTCGCTCGTTAACTTCAGCTACCCGTTAGTGGCGCTCGCCTTGGGTTTCGCCGTCGGGCTGATGAATGGTCACCCGATTTTCATTGGCCGCCTGAACTGCCAAGGCCTGCGTATCCGCTTCCTTGATCTTGCGGCGGTGTTCGGGGTCGTCCTGTTCGGTGCGCAGATTACCGACCATCACGAAGGCACAAGCGTACAGAGCCACGAACGTCCAAATCACCGCGGAGTTCTGAGCAAAGGTGCTCAGCCCCATGGCCCCGGTGATATTCAGAACCACCGTGACCACGGCGGTTCCGAGGAAGGTCGCTCCACCGGCCGCCGTCGTATACATGGCCATGGCCGCTCCTCGGTGAAGCGGGGCGTTGGCCGGCATAATCGCGCCCATCGGCACGAAGCCCGCCAGGAAGATGCCGTAGCACACGCCGGCGCACACCGAGAGGATGTACCCCCAACCGGATCCGGCGGGAACCATGTGGGGGACGTACCACCACGCGAGCAGTGACACCGCGGAGCAGAAGACGCCAAACCACCGCACCGTGGTAACCCAGCCGAGTCGGTCACCCAGGTTTCCGAAGAAGGCGTTGAAGAGGATATTGCCGGCATAGACGGCCACCGTCATGGCCAACCAGCGCGACTGACCCCACCCGAGGCTCGTGCTGATCACGGCGGGCATCACGATGAACATCCCGAACTCAGGTGCGGTGTTGATCAAGCGAACCAAGAATCCCTGGAGCACCTTGGTATTGGTGAACGTCAGACGCAGGCCGGAGAAGATGACCTGCGAGGCGCTTTCATCGGCAGGGGCAATGCGGCGCTTACCCTTCTCGTCGTGACATCCGAACCACACGAACAGGAAGCCCGCGACGTTCAAGACGCACGAGAAGATGATTGCTCCGGTCTCACCGCCGACTCCGCCGCCAAAGGTCGGGATGGCACCGATCGCCACGAGAGAGCCGAGGGTCGGCAGGCCACCCGTGAACATCACATAGAACCAACCAATGGCGGTACCGGCCTTCGACTTCAGCGCCGTGATGTTGACCCATACGAGGAAGGAGAACGTGAACAGTGGCATGCCGAATCCACGGAAGAAATAGGTCACTGCCACGAGCCAGAACACGCCGCTGGCCATGGCCAGGATGAAGCCGACCTGGAAGACGGCCCACACGAGGAAGCCGATCAGCATGACCTTCTTGGGGCCGATGAGGTCGGACAGCGCACCCGAAAGATAACTGCCGACGGCCACGGCCAAGGAGTACGACGCGATGATGGCCGCGACCGCGCTCTCCTTGCTGTGGAGCACCTCAACCAAGTGGGGAGTCAAGATATTCGACTCGACTCCCAAGCCGGTCATGAAGAGCAGTACCCCCAAGAACCCCCATTTAAGGACCTGAGGAATTCCGATGCGATCGAGGAAATGCCCCTCGATCTGTGGAGGAGCCGAAGTGCCGGCGGTGGAAGACATAAGGTGCTCCTTTACGTGGGGCGCGACGTTGGTCCCCATTGACGAACACTGTGTGGCACTCACGGGTCGACCCTCCGAGCTTCAACGTGAGGCGCCCCACAGACTTGCGGATAGCATAGGCGGGAAATGTTGTTTCGCACAAGCGTTCTGAACAAAAGTTCACGCCTCACTCTCACATGGACCGTGTTCCCACGGCATCGAGCAAGAAACCGAGACCCACCACCGGCCGTCCGCAGCGTCGCTCAGCCTGAAATATGTCGAATTATGAAGCCGAATGAAGACCGTGACTACACATATCCGAGACTTCTATCCGCCGGATCTCCTCATGATGTAATTGGCTGGCGATGAGCCTCGGTGGAGGCCCATCTTTTTATCGTTCACCGCACCGAGTAGAGAGATTCATAGCCGTGAAGAAAAAACTTGGCGCCCTTTTGGCAATCCTGCCGATCGCCGTGGCCTTGTCCGCGTGTGGCAACGGTGGGACCCCCAGCGGCCCCGAAACCAAAGATGGCAAGACCATCGTCAAAATCGCCATCACCAAAGAACAAGACGTCAACAAGGTTCTGAAGGAAGAAGCGGCGAAACAGGACATCGATGTTGAGTACAAAGAGCTCAACAACTACACCGAGGCCAATCCGCAGCTGACCCAGGGTGCGGTGGACCTGAACTGGTTCCAGCACATTTCCTACTTGGCTAATTACAACGTGGATAACGACGACGACCTCCAAATCGTCGGCCCCACCGCGATCTTCCCGATGGGTCTGTACTCCAAGAACCACAAGTCCGTGGATGAGATCCCCCAGGGCGGCAAGATCGCCATTCCGAACGATGCCGTCAACGAGGCACGCGCAATCAACCTGTTGAAGGCCGCTCATCTCCTCAAGCTCAAGGATGACAGCGTCATCCAGCCCAGCGAAAAGGACATCGACAAGGACAACTCCAAGGTTGAGGTCACCGCGGTTGAGGCCAACCAGACCGTCACCTCGATGGCTTCCGTCGACGGTTCCGTGGTCAATAACGACTTCCTGGACGACGCCGGTTTGGATCCGAAGAACGCCCTCTACCAGGATGACCCCAGCCAGGAGTCGGCCCTTCCGTACGTGAACGTCTTTGTGGCCCAAAAGGGCCAGGAAGATAACGAGACGTACAAGAAGCTCATCGATATCTACCGCAGCAAGCCCGTTCAGGAAGCCCAGCAGAGGTCGTCCAAGAACACCGCCGTCGTGGTGGATACCGACGTCCAGAAGCTTCGCGACACGCAGAAGAAGCTCGAGGACGAAGACAAGAAAAACGAAGACAAGTAGTCGCGCAGCGTTCGCGAGGATTCCTGATCCCGCGGTCGCACGACGCCGGCCGGCCACCGCCTGCCGGCTCCTGATCCCGCGGTCGCACGACGCCGGCCGGCCACCGCCTGCCGGCGTCGTGCGCGCTCAGGGGCTTGACCGGCCCCGCTACGATTCGCCTACCAGCAAGGGAAAACACATGACCGAGCACACGAGCTCTGTGTCCGAGGAACGCTCCTCGGACATGGTGGTCCTCGATCGCGTCTCCAAGGTCTTCACCGTCGGCAAGACCACCGTGAAGGCCGTCGACGACGTCTCGCTGACCATCCGCCGCGGACACATCTTCGCGATCATCGGCTATTCCGGTGCAGGCAAGTCCACGTTGGTTCGCCTGATCAACGGCCTCGAATCCACGACGTCGGGAACCCTCACCGTTGGGGAAACGACGATCTCGGGAGCCAACGACGCCCAACTGCGCCAGGCTCGGACCAATATCGGGATGATCTTCCAGCAGTTCAACTTGATGAACTCCAAGACCGTCGCCGCCAACGTCGAATTTCCGCTGAAGGTCGCCGGTTGGTCGGCGGCCCGGCGTCGCGAGCGTGTGGCCGAATTGTTGGAGTTTGTGGGCCTTCGCGACAAGGCGAAGAATTATCCGGATCAGCTCTCGGGCGGGCAGAAGCAGCGCGTCGGCATTGCCCGCTCTTTGGCCACCGAACCGAGCCTGCTCTTGGCCGATGAGTCGACCTCGGCCCTCGACCCGGAGACCACCGAGGAAGTCCTGGGCCTCCTCAAGAAGGTCAACCGGGACCTCGGGATTACCGTCGTCGTGATTACGCACGAAATGGACGTTGTGGCGTCCATTGCGGATCGGGTCGCCGTCATGGAAAACGGCAAGGTTGTGGAAGAGGGCAACGTTTACGACGTCTTCTCGAATCCGCAGACCGCACCGGCGCAGCGTTTCGTCTCGACCACGGTCAAGCCCACCCCCACGGGTGCCAGGGCCAGCGAGCTCAAGGAACGTCACGAGGGGCGCCTCATCAGCGTCGAGGTGACCGACCAGACCAAGCTGGGCGATGTGCTGTCCCGCTTGGGAGAACGCGACGTTCGGTTCAACATCGTCGACGGCGGATTGGAGACCCTCCAAGGCCGCACCTACGGCAAACTCACGCTCGAGTTGTTGGGTGACACCGCGAATATCGAGACCGTCATCGAACAGCTCACATCCGTCACTCTCGTTCAGGAGGTGCGCGCCTGATGACTCTCTCGGCTCAAACCCTGTTGTCTTCCTCGATCGAGGCGAAGCCCAAGACCGACTGGTCGGAGGTCCGCCCCGACCTCTTACAGGCCACGTGGGAGACCATTCAGATGGTCGCGATCACCATGGTGATCGCGGGTGTTCTCGGTTTCATCGTGGGGCTACTCCTGTACACGACCCGTCGCGGAAATATTCTGCAAAATCGGCCGCTGAACTGGATCCTGAACCTCGTGGTGAACTTCGTTCGCCCCATTCCGTTCATCATCCTGTTGGTGGCCCTGGGGCCGGTCATGCTCGCGACCATCGGTACCACGATCGAGATGAAGGCGGCCGTCTTCGGCATGGTCGTGGCCGCCGTCTTCGCGGTGGCCCGCATCGTGGAGCAGAACCTCGTGTCGATCGATCCCGGAGTGATCGAGGCGGCCCGCGCTATGGGCGCGACCCGTACGCGCATCATGTTTTCGGTGATTCTCCCCGAGGCCCTCGGCCCGCTCGTGCTCGGGTACACATTCCTGCTGATCGGCGTCGTGGACATGTCCGCCATGGCGGGTTACATCGGCGCCGGCGGCTTGGGTGACTACGCCCTGTCGAAGGGTTACCAGCGCTTCAACTGGGACATCACCATGGCCGCCGTACTCGTGATCATCGTGATGGTTCAGTTCGTCCAGCTCTTTGGCAACTGGCTGGCACGGAAGATCATGCGCCGCTAGCGTTCGTCGCTACGGAACCGAAAGGCCCGCCATCTCTCCTGGGAGAGACGGCGGGCCTTTGCGTCGGTGGCTCGGCTGAGGCCGGTCAGTCGATCCGTTCTTCCACGAGCTTCTTGACCTCACGGCGCAGGGTCTTGCCGAGCATCGAACGGGGAAAATCCTCGAGCTCGACGATCCGACGCGGGACTTTGTAACGCGTGACCTTGCTGTAACAGTGCTGGCGCAGAGCCTCAACGTCCAACGCGTGCCCCGGCTCCATGATGACGGCCGCGACGACTTCCTCTCCGCCACTTGGAGACGGAAGGCCCACCACTGCGGCGTCCTTGACGAGGTCGCTGGTTTTGAGCGCCGTCTCGACCTCCGAAGGCGACACGTTGAACCCTCCGGTGATGATGACTTCTTTGAGTCGGTCGACGACAAACAGAAAGCCGTCGTCGTCCATCGTGACGATGTCGCCAGTCCGTAACCAGCCGTCCTCGGTCACCGACTCATGAGTGGCCTCTTCGTTCTTCCAGTACCCGCGGAACACCTGCGGGCCTGAGACCCACAGTTCTCCTGGTTCTCCGTCCTCGACGTCTTTCAGGGTTTCCGGGTCCACGATGCGAATGTCCGTGGAGGGGAACGGGACGCCAATGGAGCCTGCGCGGCGTGAGCCGTTGAGAGGGTTGCAGCACACGAGAGGAGCGCATTCGGTGAGGCCGTAGCCTTCGACGAGGTATCCGCCGGTTTTCGCTTCCCATTCGCTGACCAGCTGTGGCGGCAGATTCATGGCTCCCGAGACCGAGTATCGAATCCCGGAAAGATCCGTGCCACGCTCACGCGCCATGTCCATCATGCGCTGGTACACGGGAGGCACCGCGGGCAAGATGGTCGGCTTGGTCTTTTTCATGGCGGAAAAGACGAGGTCCAGGTCGACCGTCGGGAAAAGCACGAGTTTGGCGCGAACAGCCATGGCGATGCCCAGTCCGAGGGTCATGCCATAGGCGTGGAAAAGGGGTAGCAACGAGTAAATGACCTCGTCGCTACCGAGTCCGATCCATTCCTCGCCCATCTTGGCGTTGGATTCGAGGTTTCGGTGGGTCAGCATGACCCCTTTCGGCGTGCCCGAGGTACCTGAGGTATACAGCAAGAGGGCCGTGTCATGAGCCGTTGGACGGTGATGGCCGACGTCGATCGCCGGGTACTTGAGCATCTTGCGCCACGGGGTGGTCTTCGGCGCGGGGCCTTCGAGCTTTTGCCGCGAGGCCTTGGATCGAGATATCGGGAGTTTGAGGCCTAACCGCAGATGCGTCGGCATCGCCTCGATGAGGTTCACCGCAACCACCCGACGCGGTCGAATGTCGGAAGGCTGGTCGGTGATCTTGTCCGCGATCTTGTCCCACACGAAGGCCACCTTGGCACCGTGGTTCTCAAACTGGTGCCGGAGCTCGCCTTCGGTGTAGAGCGGATTGTGTTCGACGACGACGCCGCCCACCCGAAGAATCGCGTAGAACGCAACGATGTGTTGCGGGCAGTTCGGCAGAATGATAGCCACGCGGTCGCCAGGCTGAACCCCCATGAGTCGCAGGCCTTCGGCCACGCGGGAGATCTGGTCGCCCAGTTGGGTGTAGCTGGTCTTCGCACCGAAGAATTCCAATGCCGTTTTGGATCCTGCCTCGCGGACGGACCGCTCCATGACGTGGACGAGGGATGTTTCGGGAAGATCCAGGATTTCCGAGGTGTTGGGATTGTACGTCTTGAGCCAGGGGCGCCGTTGGGTGGTGGGTGCTGAGCCATCGTGAGGAGCTTCATCCATGTAGGCGATTCTGCCATGCTGGCGCGACACCTGGAATACTGACCACCATGACTCAACGCCGCAAATCTTCTTGGACCGACGAAGAGGTTCACGCCGTCATGCGCCAGATCCAGCGACGCCTGCTGATCGCTACGGGAATCGCGATCCTGGTCGGACTGGTGGTGATCGGGCTAGTTGCCGTTCTGCACTAGTTCCCTCGCCCCCTCCCTACCGAAAGGTTCGACCCCATGAGCGCACCGCACCCCACCCCTGATTCCATGACCATGCGCGAACGCATGCACGCCGGCCTCCCCTATCGCGGAGACGGCACTCCGTCCGAGTCTGCCTATCGGACGTCGTCCGAGGCCGCCCGTATAACGGACAACTACCAGCGCCACGACGTCGAAGGTCGTACGGAGGAGGCCCAAGAGCTCCTCCTCGAACTGCTCGGAAGTATGGGCGACGACGTCTGCATCCGGGCTCCCTTCCGCGTGGACTACGGGTACAACATCCACATCGGCGATCGACTCTTCGCCAATTTCGGCTTAACGATCCTCGACGTGTGCGAGGTCCGGATTGGCGACGACGTCCAGATTGGCCCCAACGTGCAGTTGTTGGGCGCGACCCACCCCTTAAACCCCTTGGACCGGAAACGGATGTGGGAAGGTGGGTTGCCCATCACCATCGAAGACAACGTCTGGCTCGGTGGCGGAGCCATCATCATGCCAGGCGTCCGAGTGGGTCACGATTCCGTGATTGGGGCTGGAGCCGTCGTCACAAAGGATGTTCCGGCGCTCTCGGTAGCCGTGGGCTCCCCCGCCCGAGTCATTCGCACCATTAATCCGGAGGAACGTTCCGGACAGTTCGCCCTGGATAACTTTCCCCCTGCTTATCGGGAACAGGTGACCCGAGAAGCCCAGGGCCAGAACCCCGATCAGGAGAAGACCGCATGAGCTCATCACGAAATAGCCCCTTGCACGATCCGCGGGACGATGATTTCGATCCGAACCGCACCATCCCTCTGGACGACGACCGGACGGAGGTATTCTCCCGGGATTCCACCGGATGGATCGATCACGATCGCACGGAAGTTCTGGACGACGACCGAACCGAGGTTCTCGATCACGATCGGACCGAGGTGCTCTCCGACGACGATCAGGCCACTCAGGTCTTGGATAACGGTTCGTGGACGTCTGGGTCTGACAGCGCGAATGAAACTCTCCCGTTGCCGGCTTATGGTGAGGGTCCGAATTCCCCAGGGGCGGAGAAGGTGTCTGGTCTCGAATATGACGAGAATTCCGGATCGAACGCAGCATCCCGCTACGACGCAGACCAGCGCACGCAGGTCTTGAGTCAGGCCGACGCACCATATCGCGACTACTCAGGGGCCAACGCTCCCGGTGCGGCGCCAGGGGCTCAGGGTTCGTACCCCACCGGCCCGACGCCGTCGGGATACCCCGGAAACGCAGGATCCGCTGCGGGGGGTTACGCACCGGCGCCGACTCAGGGGCCGTCCGGCGCCGAGCTACGGGCGCTGATCCTCCGTCGGCAAAAAGCGGAATACGGGCGCATCCAGCTATTACCGGGGTTGATCGGCTGGCTCGTGGCCACCGGCACGGCAGGGTTCCTCCTGTGGCTCGTCGCCGCCCTCATTCCTGCGGTGGGGGCGACGGAGATGCCGACCACCGTGGGCGCCTCGCTCCACGAGATCGCCCAAGGTTCGGCCGGAGGCGGCGTGTGGGTCCTCGTCTTTGCTGCGGTGTATTTCCTCTCCTACCTCATCGGAGGTTTCGCGGCGGGGCGAGCCGGACGCTTTGCGGGTGCCAAGCAGGGCATCGCCGTCTGGCTGTGGCAGCTCATGGGCGTCGCGGTCACCACGGTGCTCTCGCTCTTTCTGCCTGATCGCGTGGGGACGAGTGTTCCGTTGGGATCCATCCAGTCCCTGGGCGGCGACGACTTCCTGTGGGGTCTTGCCGCCGCCGTCTGTGCCCTGGTGATCGGGCTGGTTGCGGCCATTCTCGGTGGCTTGTGGGGCACGCGCTTCCACCGCTCGGTTGACCGCTGGGGCTTCGAAGGCCGCTGACCTCGTTGAAGACCAAGAACCCGCTCGGGCTGAAGTCCGAGCGGGTTCTTGTTGTCTGAGCCTTTGTCGCGCGTCTACATGTCGAGCAGAAGCGCCGGCTCCTCGAGGACCGCCGCGACGTCGGCCATGAAACGAGCCGAAAGGTCGCCGTCAACGATGCGGTGATCGAAGGATCCACCCAAGGTGGTCACCCAGCGGGGAATGACCTCGCCGTCGACGACCCACGGCTTCTGCTTGATCGTTCCAAAGGCCACGATGGCCGCCTCGCCCGGGTTGATGATCGGAGTGCCGGTATCGATCCCCAGGGCGCCGATATTGGTAATCGTCATGGTCCCCGAGGCCATGTCGCCGGGCTGCGTTTTGCCTTCGCGAGCCTTCTTGGTCAGGGCGTTGAGGGCCACGGCGAGCTCCCGCAAGGAGAGATCCTGGGCATCCTTGATGTTTGGAACCATCAGGCCGCGTGGCGTTGCCGCGGCGATTCCGAGGTTCAGATACCTCTTGATGAGGATCTCGGAATCGGTCCACTGCGAGTTGACCTGCGGGTTACGAGCGGTCGCCCAAATGACTGCCTTCGCCAAGATCAGCAGCGGTGTCACTTTGACGCCTTCGAAGGTCGGCGAGGCCTTCAGCCTCTTGACGAACTCCATGGTCCGCGAAGCATCCACGTCCACGAAGATCGAAACGTGCGGTGCCTCGAAAGCCGACTTGACCATGGCCTTCGCCGTGGCTTTGCGGACGCCCTTGACGGGTACGCGCTCCACACGGTCCTCGCTGGCTCCCCGCTCCGCCCAGAAATTGGCGGGCCGGCGGCTTTCGACGTCCTGCGAGTTGGCCGCAAAGTTCACGAGGTCCCGCTGGGTGACCTGACCTTGTGAACCGGTCGCGGGAACGTCGGCAAGGTCGATGCCGAGGTCCTTGGCCGCCTTGCGTACCGGCGGCTTGGCGAGTGCGGGCCGACGCGGAGGTTCGCTACCCACCGTCCGATGCCCGGAGACCTCGCCGGCCGGTTCCTCAGGGGCACGGCCCGGCAGCCACTTCAGGGCCTCTCGACCTTCCTCGGCGAGCCTCTTCGCGCGTTCCGCGATTCCGATGCCGCCGGAGCGCTGCGTCCGGTTGAGCAATTGCGTCAGGAGCGTCTCGGGCTGCTCCGCCGCGGGGCCAGCGGCCACGGAATCCTGCGAGGTCGCACCCGCGTTCGAGGTCGCGCCAATCGGTCGCTTGCGGGTACGGCGTCGGACCGGGTCCGCCTTGGGCCCTGATCCGACGAGTGCCTCGGTTTCCTCGGATCCGCGCGTCGAAGGGTTCGGTTCCGCCGACGGCGTCGATCGATCTGCGGCGGATGGCTCGGGCACGACGTCGTCGCGCGGCGTTTCGACCGATGCGGCTTCCTCCGGCGGGGCCTTCTCGGCCTGGCTGGCCTCGGAGGTGTCAGATTCGGCAGCGCCGGCCTCGCCCTCGGCCCGCACCGAAATCAATGGCGCACCAACCTCAACGGTTTCGCCTTCTGCGGCGATGATCGACTCGACCGTTCCCGCGTAGGGGGACGGCAATTCGACGACGGACTTGGCCGTTTCGATTTCCAGGACGACCTGGTTGACCTCCACCGTGCTGCCGGGCTGTACCTTCCACGACAGGATCTCGGCCTCAGTCAGGCCTTCCCCAACGTCTGGGAGATGAAAAATCGACGACAATGCGAGCTCCTGAGTGTTAGGGCTGGTCAGTAATTCAGCGACTGGTCTATGGCGTCTAGCAACCGATCGATATTCGGAAGATAATCTTCCTCCACCGCGGCCACGGGATACGGCATGTGGAATGCGCCGACCCTCAAGACGGGCGCTTCCAGGCCGTAGAAACAGCGTTCCCCGATGGCGGCGGCCAATTCGCCGCCCATGCCACCAAAGGTGGGCGCCTCATGGGTCACGATCAGACGGCCCGTTTTCTTAACCGAGGCCTCAACGGTATCCACGTCCAACGGCGAGATGGAGCGCAAGTCGATGACCTCAATGGACAGTCCGTCGTCTCGGGCGGCGTCGGCGGCCGCGAGGGCGACCGGCACGAGCGGGCCATAGGCCGCAAGGGTCAGGTCCCGGCCTTCGCGCACGATCTGGGCCCGTTGTGATTCCGCGGTGGTCGCGGAGCGATCTACCTCGCCTTTGAGCCAGTACCGACGCTTGGGTTCAAGGAAAATGACGGGGTCATCTGAAGCGATCGCTTCCCGCATCATCGAATATGCGTCTTGGGGATTCGAGGGGGACATGACCCGCAGGCCGGCTGTATGAGCGAAAAGGGCTTCCGGGGATTCCGAGTGATGCTCAATCGAACCAATGTTTCCGCCATAGGGGATGCGGATGACGACCGGCAATTTCACCGACCCCATGGACCGGGCATGAATCTTGGCCAATTGCGAGGTGATCTGGTTGAACGAGGGAAACACAAAGCCGTCGAACTGAATTTCGCACACCGGCCGGTAGCCTCGCATGGCCAGCCCGATCGCGGTACCCACGATTCCGGCTTCACCCAACGGCGAGTCCATCACGCGTTCGGCGCCAAACTGTTGCTTGAGCCCTTGCGTCACACGGAAAACCCCACCGAGCGTGCCGATGTCTTCCCCCATCAACAGAACGGAGGTGTCTTCGGTCAGCGCATCCTCCATGGCGGCGTTGAGGGCCTTGGCCATCGGCATGGTTTCCACGGTTGCCCCCTGCTTCTCGTTGTCGCTCACGTTCAGCGCCCACCTTCCGCGGTTCCGGCCTCTTCAAATCCCGATTCGTAATCACGGAACCACGCCCGCTCCTGCGCCACGAGAGAGTTTTCCTCGGCATAGACGTGCTCAAAGACGGAGTCGAATTCCGGGGGCTCCATGGCCAATACGGCGTCCCTGATGGTGGCGCCGTACTGCTTGGCTTCGGCATTCACGGTGTCAAAGAAATCCTCGGATGTTCCTTGGTCACGAAGGTACTTTTCGAGCCGAACCAACGGGTCTTTGGCGGTCCACTCCGCTTCTTCGTCGGCCGTTCGATACTTTGTGGGGTCGTCCGCCGTGGTGTGCGCACCAATGCGATACGTTTCGGCCTCGATCAGCACCGGCCCCTCGCCCCGATGAATTTTATCCATCGCGTAAGCCGTGGCCGCTTGGACTCCCAACAGGTCGTTGCCATCCACGCGAATGCCTTCAAAACCGTACCCCGCCGCACGTTCCGCGAGGGGCACCCGGGATTGCGTCGAGAACGGCACCGAAATGGCCCACTGATTGTTTTGAATGAAGAACAGCACCGGTGCGTCGTAGGAGGCAGCAAAGACCATGGACTCGTGGGCTTCACCCTCGGTCGAGGCGCCGTCGCCGAAGTAGACCACGGTGGCTTCATCGGAAGGCCCGCCACGCAATGCCGCGTCGAGCTTCTGCCCCATCGCGTATCCCACGGCGTGAGGGATCTGGGAAGCCAGCACAAAGGAATACAGGTGGAATCTATACGCCTGGGGGTCCCACCCTCCCGGGGCGAAACCGCGGAACACCTTGAGAAGATCGCCCAAGTCCACTCCACGCGCATAGGCCAGGGCATGCTCTCGGTAGGACGGGAAAATGTAGTCACGCTCAGGAATGGCGTTCGCCGAGCCGATCTGGGCTGCTTCTTGGCCCTTCGAAGGCACCCACAAGGCCAATTTGCCTTGACGCTGAAGGGACGTCGCTTCGTCGTCGAACCGACGCACCATCAGCATTTGCCGGTAGGAGCGTTGCAGGTCCTCGAGTGTGACGTCCTTGATATACGGATCGAACGTGGGGTTCGTCCCGCGATGACCGTTCTCGTCGAGAATGGTCACCCTGCTCAAACGACCTTCGGTAGCCCCAGGGTGGTGGGTTTCCGCGGTTTCCATGAGTCCTCCATGCGGCTTAGTTGTCCGACGCCCGGTGTGACCGGGACACCCGGGTGCGGGCGATCCTTCGGACACAAAATACACTCATTAGCCTACCGCTCCACCCGTCCCCGGAATTGCTCCGCGATCTGCAAGAATCGCGTGTTGGCTTCGTCTTCACCAATGCTCACACGCACGCCTTCGTTACCGAAAGCACGCACGGACAGAGCGTGGGCATCCGCCACTTCCGCGAATTCCTGGGTCCGTTCACCGAGCGGGAGCCAGACGAAGTTCGCCCGGGTTACCGGAATCCGCCAGCCCTGCTCCGCCAAGCCCTCGACGACGCGTGTTCGCTCTGAGACGAGACGTCGAACCTGTTCGAGGACTTCCTCATGGTGCTCGATCGAGGTGATAGCGGCCTCCTCGGCCACGGCGGTCACGGCAAAGGTCGTCGCGGCGACTCGAAGATACTGGGTTACCTCGGGATGAGACACGGAATACCCCACGCGCAACCCGGCGAGTCCGGCGGCCTTCGAGAAAGTCCGCAACAGCACCATATTTTCGTAGTCGGGGTAGAGGCCCATGCCTTCGGCGAGGCCGCCCTCGGCGATCTCCGCCTCGTTCAATTCGGAAGCCTGGCAGAACTCCAGGTAGGCCTCGTCGAGGATGACAACGATGCGCGAGGGAACCTGCGCCATGAAGTCCCGGACCTTCTGCTGGGTCAAGGCCGGGCCCGTGGGATTATTCGGCGTGCAGAGAATGATGACTCGAGTACGATCCGTGATCGCGGCCAGCATCGCATCGAGGTCATGCTCACCGTTCGGAAGGTTTGGAACCCGAACTTCTTTCGCGCCGGCTAGACCCGTCACGATGGGGTAGGCCTCAAAGGAACGCCACGGATAAATGACTTCGTCCTGGCTACCATCCGTGTTCCCGCCAGCAAATGCCGCAAGGATCTGCCCGAGTGCACCCAAACTCCCGGCGCCCGTGACGATGTCTGCGGGGTCCACCCCGAGATGTTCGCCAAGGGCTCCTCGCAGGCGCGTGCACAACGGATCGGGATACCGGTTCGCCGTCTCAAAGGTACGGATCACGTCCCGGACTGCCGGTACCGGACCATAGGGGTTTTCGTTCGACGACAGCTTGTACTGTGTCAAACCTTCGACCGCACGAGGGGGTTTACCGGCGGCGTACTTGGGGAGTTTGCTGAAGACTTCGCGGGGTTGGATGCGGTCCGAGGATAGGTTTTCGTGCTGACTCATGAATTCCACTGTAACGGGCGTTTGCGCTAGAAGTGTCATCGCTCACGTTTCTTCGGTTCACCTGTGAATGCATCATAGGTTTCCGATCCCGATTCGAAGGTTGTGGTTCGCAGGGACGATCCCTTCGGCATCATGTCGGCGAGCAATTGTGCGTGGACTCTCCCCTCATGAGTGGTCGCCAACGCGTCATCGGCGGACCGCCCCGCTCTGACGTACTCGCGGGAGCCGTGGGTGAATTGCATCAATCCGCCGGAACCCACATTGGTGTGGACGACGACGGCGTGATCGTTTCCTGGGTCCCCGCCACCTCCGGTGGCCACCGGGATGGGGTCGTTCACATCACGAACGTGAAGTAACCGAATATCCGGCGAGATCCCGGTGTACGGTGCGGTCGGCGCTCCCGTCGTGACGACGCCTCGCACCGTAAACTTGCTCGTGAATTCCCGATTGGAGGCAAGCGCCATGGCCGCCATTCCCCCTTGCGAAAAGCCGGACAGAAGCACGGGATCGTTCCGGCCCACGCCTGCGTGAACGAGGGAACGTTCCACGAGTTGGAGGAGAGCCGGCGACTGAGCCAACGGCGTTCCTGGGGTGGTCGTCGCGACGTCGGCGATGCTGAAGGCCCCATCGGGATCGGTGCGACTTGTGAGGTGGTCAAAATCCGTTCCCGGAATCGAGATGAGAAATGAGCGAGTTCCGTCGGGCCGCGTCACCTCCGTGACGTCCACATGAGCCAACGACACCTCGTCTTGCGGGCCCGCCGCGGCGTCGAACTCGTCGTCATGACGGCCGGCTTGCTCTAGGGCCTGTGCAACGAACTCGAGAGAACCGCCGTGGCGAGCTTGAGAAATCGCCTTCTCCCCGACCTTCCGAAACCCGCTGAGGCGAACGAGCCCCAAACCCGCGGAGCGTCGTCGTGCTTTGACAGCAGCGACCTCCGAACGCAAGTTCTCCAGCGGAAGCCCGCTTCCGGCCAATGAGGAGCGAACAGCCGCGGCAGTCCCTCGACTCGCCGAGTCCACCGCCAGGAGGGTTCCCTCCGCGACGACGAATCCCGCGGCTCCGGTCAACAGCCCCAGCGGATTGCCTCCGACGGCGAAGGCGGACCCATATAAGGTGCGGTACGGCACGGAATGCACCGCATCAAAGCCCTGGACCAAGATCTCGGCGAGCTCCTCCGCGTGTTCGTAGGAGGCCCGCGCAATGCGAAGTTTTGCCGAATACTCGCCGGCACCTAAAGCCACCCCGTGGGATCCGCGCCGTGCTTCTCCAAGGGCTTCCGCCGCGGCCCCAACGTGCTCGGACACGAAGGTCCAGACGGCGGCCGCTTCGGCAACCATCAGGACCAATCGGCCCTCGAGCGCCAGCATCCGGCTCGCGGCGCCGGCGAGCGAAGCACTCAAACGCCCCAGTTCCTCCGTATCCACGCGAATGCGGGCAGATGAGGAGCGCAGATGTGCACCGCCTTGAGGCACCAGGCCCAACGCGGTCTGAAAACTTCCCGTCTCCTTCGCCGGTTGCGTAGCGAATTCGCCCCACTCGCGCACCTGCTCGGCCATCGATGCCATGGCCCTCACCGCCCCTGCGAACCCGAGAGCGCACGCTGCAAACCCACGAGCATTTCAGGTTGTGAAACCTGCTCATAGACCTCCCGCAGATGACCCAGTTCCTCGAGCGCCGTCCGCGCCCGCGGGTCCTCGAGCATGTCGTGGAGGTGCGTGAAGATTGAACCCACCGTCACGCCGAGGTGCCCCGCGTGCCGCACGGCCGAGTCGACCATGCGGCGCTCGACCCCTTCCATGGCTAAGGCGATGCCGTCCACCCGTTGTCGTATCTCCTCGGCCGCCCGGAGGAAGAGGTCGACGGCACGGCGCAGGTGATCAGCGGCATCGTCGGCCTGCCCCAGGTGCCGTTGGATTCCCTCACGAAAGGTTCCGGCGGCCGGGGAATCCCAGGTGGTCCCGGCGGATTCCGCGATCTGGGCTCTGGCGTCCAGCAAGTCCTCGGCCAGGCCCGCCGCCTCCTGGGCGAAGCCGTCGAGTCGTTCCGCTGCCAACCGCCCCATGGATCGGACGGCTTCCGGCATCTGAAGCCCCATGCACCGGCGATCTCCATGATGTTTTCCTCCCTCGAAGTTCACGACGGTGGCCCTCCCGCCCCGTCCCCCTCAGGATCCCGACTCCGCCCCACATCCATCGCGTCCACGGTGGTTACCTCATCCCTTCCGTGGAGAAGTACCCGCAGCAACCGTCAAGACGCATGCCTGTGGACGACGCCGAAGCGAAGCCGGAGCGTGCCACAATAAGGCCATGGCCAATTCCTCAGAGAAAACCTCCCTGTCCACAACGACCCTGCCGAATGGTCGCCGGAGTCTCACCGACGTCTCGCCCGCGATCGCTTTGGGGCCCCTTGACGGTCGCTATCAGCCGCAAACGGCGCCCCTCGTGGATTACCTCTCGGAGTCCGCGCTCAACCGCGACCGCGTTCACGTCGAAGTCGAGTGGTTCATCTACTTGAGTAAAAATTCCGTTCTCCCGGGCCTGGAGCCCCTCACGGCGGAGCAGGAATCTGGGTTGCGGAGCTTGGTTACCGAGTTCGACGGCGAGTCCATCCGCGAATTGGCCGACATCGAGGCGGTCACGGTTCACGACGTTAAGGCAGTCGAGTACTTCATCGGTCGACGGTTGGAAAGCCTGGGACTGGGCCACTTGACCTCGCTCGTCCATTTCGGATGCACTTCCGAGGACATCAACAACCTCTCCTACGCCGTCGGCATTCGCGACGCTGTTCGAGACGCGTGGCTGCCCGCAGCCCGGGAGCTCACCGACATGGTGGCCTCCCTCGCGGAATCCACCCGGGATATCCCCATGATGTCGCGCACCCACGGTCAGCCCGCGACGCCCACCACGCTGGGCAAGGAAATGGCCGTGCTGGCCTACCGACTTCAACGCCAGCTTCGCCACATCGAGAACCAGGAATTCCTCGGCAAGATCAATGGGGCCACGGGAACCTACGCGGCCCACATGGCGTCGGCACCCGAGGTTGATTGGGAGGCCGTCTCCCGCGGATTCGTTGAGTATCTGGGCCTCACGTGGAACCCCTTGACCACGCAGATCGAGTCCCACGACTGGCAGGCCGAGCTGTACTCGACCATGGCGCACTTCAACCGGATTCTGCACAACCTGTGCACCGACGTGTGGTCATATATTTCCATCGGTTACTTCCGCCAGATCCCTGTAGAGGGCGCGACCGGCTCGTCTACAATGCCTCACAAGATCAACCCGATTCGTTTCGAGAATGCCGAAGCCAACCTCGAAATCTCCTGCTCGCTCCTGAACACGCTCTCCGAAACCCTCGTGACCTCGCGGTGGCAGCGCGACCTGACGGATTCGTCCTCGCAGCGGAACATCGGCGTCGCTTTTGGGCACTCAATGTTGGCGATCTCGAACGTCGTGAAGGGCCTGGCCAAGCTCGACGTCGCGGAGGAAGTTCTGGCCGCCGACTTGGACCGCAACTGGGAGGTGCTCGCCGAAGCCATTCAAATGGTGATGCGTGCGGAATCCATTGCTGGCGTCGAGGGCATGGACAATCCCTACGAGCGCCTCAAGGAATTGACCCGCGGGCACCGCGTGGATCAGCAGCGGCTCATTGAGTTCGTTTCCGGGCTAGGCCTCTCCCCCGAGGCCGAAGAGCGGCTGACGAGTCTCACGCCGGCGAGCTACAACGGCATCGCCTCCCAGCTAGTCGACCACTTGCGGTAAATCACCACCGAGAATAATGACGCAGGGCATCGGCCACACCCGTGGTCGATGCCCTGCGTCGATATGTTTGCCCGCCAGAACGAGGCGGGCGCCCCTTGAGACGAGGAAGCCCTTAAGATTCCTTCTCGGAGGATTCCTCGGCTTGATCTCGCTCTGCCTCAGCGGCTTTCCCCGCGGGGAGATCCCCGGCTAGGGCTTGAGCTTTCTTCTCTTCCTTCGGATCCTCAAATTTGGGAGCACGGCCGTCTAATTGGACGCTGTCCGGGAAGGTCTTCGGGGCCTCACCAAAGGCCTCCTTGGTGGATTTGATGACCTGACGGCCCAAAGCCAAGTTTGCTCCGCCGCCCACGACGGCGCCGATGCCGAAGGGCAGGGCACGTCCGAGCATGGCGCCGGACTGACGGGTCAGGAACCTCTTGATGAACATGTTGCGGATGGTTCGGGAGACGCTGAAGGTCTTGCCGTCCTCCTTGCCAAGCATCAGCCCCCACTTATTGCTGACGCCGGCGGCTCGACCCGACTGGCCCATGATCTGCTTCATGAGCACGGCGCCGTCTTCGCCGAGCATGAGGGCCATGACCATCGTGCGGGCCTTTTCGGGTTCGTCCACGTGCACACCGTAGAGCTCAGCCATCGACTGCGCGTAGATGGCGGTGCGCTCCAAATAGCCGCCGACGGCGACGAACGACAAGCCCACGGAGGTGACCGTTCCGATGCCCGGGATGAAAGCGGATGCACCGATGGCGCCACCACCCAGGGTGACGTCTCGAAGATACAGACGCTCCAATCGATGAGCGATCTGCTCCGGAGTCTCGTCCGGATGCTTCTTGCGGATTTTTTTGAGGGCAGTGACCACCAAGGGACGCTGGGCGCGGAGCACGGAGTCCAGCGCTTTATTCAAGGCAGGCTTGGGCTGCCCGTTATCGTCGAAGGCGTTCTTCATTGCGGAATCAAAGGGGAGCTTCGGTGCCATGCCTTCATCTAACCACGGGTGACCTGGATTCTTGAGGCACTTAGCCGAGAGCGCACCGCAGCCGCGGAAGGGAAAATCAGCGACGCATCTCTCGAAGCCGTCCGACAAATTCTTGGGTCTGCGCGGGGTCGAGGACGGTTCCCGGATGGGGGCCTGCGGCTCGCCAACTCTCGGCCCGCTTGGAGGCGTCCAGCATTCCGGGCCCCGCCGCGAGGATCAGATTTCCTTCCCGCCGACCGCTCGTCATCGAGCTATCCGTCAAGACCCACGCGCCGGACTCCGCACCCAACCTCGGATCCCGCCACGTGGCCTCCGCGAGGGCTTCGGCCTGACGCGCAAAAAATGCGAGCCCGGGGTCGTCCCCAACATTCACGAGCACCACGCCGCGTTCGGAAAGCAACGGGAGAATTTCGGCGTAGAACTCCTGGCAGGCCAGGTGCTCGGGCGAATCTCGGCCGGAAAAGATGTCCAGGACGACGACGTCGAACCCTTCACCCTCCGCGAGCCCGGCGATTCGAGCGAGGTCGGGCAGGGCAGCTCGGGCGTCGTCGGTGACTCGGGCCAGCCGGGTTCCTTCCGGCAACGGCAACTCACGGGTGACCAGGCTCAGGAGCTCGCGTTCGATCTCCACGGCGACCTGCCGGGAACCCGGGCGAGTGGCTTGAATGTATCGAGGGAGGGTCAGGCCGCCCGCACCCAGGTGGGCAGCGGTGATCTGTTCCCCTTCAGGAGCAACGGTGTCCACCACGTTGGCGATGCGGCGCAGATACTCGTAGACGATGCGCTCGGGATGGTTCAGGTCCACGTGCGACTGCTCGGCCCCGCCGATCTCGAGAACATACCCGCGTTCGCTGAAGCCGTCCGGGAGAATCATCGCCCCGAGCCCAGACCACGAGAGTTGGACGCTTCGCGCTCTATCCTGGCCCGTCATACGGTGAATTCTTCTTCCTCGTGGCGATAGTGGCTCTGCGGTTCAAGCTGAATCGTCGAGTGGGCGATGGAGACGTCAAAGTGCTCGGAAATGCAATTCTGAATCTCGCACAGAAGCTGCGCGCTGTGCCCGTCGTCGAAGCAACCGTCCTGAACCACCACGTGCGCCGTCAGAACGGGCAGATCCGTGGAGATCCGGCTCGCATGAAGGTCATGCACCGTCACGACGTGGGGATGACGCTCGATATGCCGTTTAACCTCGGCAATGTCCAGTCCCGGCGGCACCGATTCGAGGAGCATGCTCACGGACTCTCGGAGAATCACGAGGGCTCGAGGAATGATCATTAGGCCAATCACGATGGCGACGACGGCGTCGGCCTGCATCCACCCGGTTAGAGCGATGATGGTCGCGGCCACCAGGACGGCGACTGATCCCAGGGCGTCGTTGATGACCTCCAAGAAGGCGGCCTTCATATTGAGGGATTTCTCCCCACCAAACAGCACCACGATGGCCGCGATATTCCCCAGGAGACCCAGCGCACCGAAGACGATCAGTTCCAGATCGGCGACGGGTTGCGGTGTCACGAACCTTTGGATGGCTTCGACGATGACCACGATGCCGACGACGATCAACACGGTCGCCTGCACCGCGGCCGCCAATACTTCCACGCGTTTCCAACCCCACGTGCGGTGGTCGGTGGCGGGCCGCTCCATGAGGACCGCGGCCCACAGGGCCATGCCGAGCCCCGCGGCGTCCGTCAACACGTGGACCGTGTCGAAAAGCAGAGCCAACGAGCCCGTCACGGCGGCACCGATCAGTTGCACCACGAAGAGCGACAGCGAGATGCCGAAGGCAATCGACAGCCGCTTTCTGCCCGCGCCGGGGCCGTGATGGTGGTCGTGCGCATGTCCCATGGAACACCGTCCTAACACATAAGTTATTACTTATATATTAGCGTGCCCGGTGGTTCTCCGGAACCCCTAGTCAAGCCGGTTATTTCACACCGAATTGCTGGAATTCGCCCGTAGGTTCCGGGTCTTCGCGCTCGATCGAGCTGACCTCGCCCGCCGTATCACCGGAGTTCAAGGCCTCCCAGAGCGCGTCGATGCCGGATCGGGCACCTTCGGCCACGATCCACACGCGGCCGTCTGACAGGTTTTCTGCGAACCCCACGAGCGCGTTCTTTCGTGCCACGCCTCGGGTCCACCACCGAAAACCTACGCCCTGGACGCGGCCCGAGACCCACGCTTCGAGCCGAGCCTCGGGCATCGCCCCGGTCGCGCCGCCGTCCCGATCATTCGAGCGGCCGCGCAGAGAATCCATCCATCCCATAACCGCCCCTTAGGCCAGCTGGTCGGTCACGGAGTCGTCACGCAAAGCTTCCGAGATGGGAGTGTCACCATCCGTGAAGGGGAACGCCTTGCGGATCGTGCCGTCGTCTTCAACGACCGCGGCCAGCACGCGGGCGACGTTGGCTCGCGAGGCCTTGACGCCCTGGGGATCCGTGGTGATCGAGATGGCACCCGTGGGCTCATCCAAGGACAACGCCGTGGGGCCCACCAAGGTCCAGTCGAGGGAGGATTCGCGCAAGTGCTGGTCCGCCTCGGCCTTGGACTGGGCGTACGAGTAGAAGTCGTCGTCTTCGGGCACGCCGTGATCGAAGGAGGCTCCGAGGTAGGAAACCATGATGTAGCGCTGGACGCCGGCCTTCTCGGCACCGTCCATGGAACGGATCGCCGCGTCGCGGTCGACCTTCCAGGTGCGCTCGGGATCACCGCCGCCGACGCCCGCCGACCAAATCACGGCGTCGAAGTTGTGATCGCGGAACAGCTCACCCATCTGCTCGGTCGAAAGGTCCATGACGTCCTTGACGAGGGCCTGTGCACCCGTGCCTTCGACGTCGCTGGTCTGGTCCGGATTGCGAATGATCGAGGTGACCTGATGGCCCGCTTTCACGAGCAAAGGTGCCGTCAGCATCGCGATCTTGCCGTGTCCACCGATAATGCCAATGTGTGCCATGTTCGTCTCCTTCGTCATGAGATCTGCGGTCTGTGGCTATAACCATGGCACCGCTCGTTTTATGCCGAAACCCCTACACGCAATTCAGGTCACACAAGTTGGTGAGGGCGGCACTCCGTCTGCTACAGTTACATTCGCGCAAAGACGCGGTCACGACAGTGTGCCGCACCAAGCGCAGGCCTCCTTAGCTCAGTCGGTAGAGCGTTTCCTTCGTAACGAAAAGGTCGCCGGTTCGATTCCGGCAGGGGGCTCCAACTACGCACGAGACCCCGGAACACTCACGTTCCGGGGTCTCGTGCGTTGTGGGGAACGGAACTTTTCCCGGCACGCCGCAGATTTGCCACAATAGGGAGAAGAAACCTAGTACCGCTGGGACAGAACACCAGGACTACACAGAGCTGAGGTTGACCGTGACCACCACCTACCACCGCAACGAACGAGCAGCGAACCTTCCTGCACGTCTTTCCCGCTCATGGCTCCTCACCTCGGCATCCAACGAGGACTCCTTCGAGCCGAATTACGAGTCCGAAGCCGACTCGATCATCCTGGACATGGAGGACGCCGTCCCCGCCGAACGCAAGGAAGAGGCTCGGGAACGCGTCGTCTCCGCCCTGAATGACGGCATGCGCGCGTGGGTCCGGATCAACGACATCACCACGGACTACTGGGAAGGCGACCTCGCGGCCCTCTCCAAGGCGAAGGGCCTCCGCGGCATTGTGTTAGCCAAGACGGAACATCCCCACCACGTCACTCGCACCGCGATGATGTCTCGGGCCGGCACGCCCGTCATTGCGCTCATTGAGTCCGCCATTGGAATCGTCAATGCCGTGGACATCGCCCGAGCGCCCGGAACTTTCCGTTTGGCCTTCGGCATGGGTGACTACCGCAAGGACACCGGCATCAGCGACGATCCGATGGCCCTGGCGTACGCCCGGTCGGCGCTCGTGGTTGCCTCCCGCGTCGGCGAGCTCCCCGGACCGATCGACGGCCCCGCCAATGGCGTGGACGAGAAGGGACTGATGGACGCTTGCCGCACCACGGCGTCGATGGGCATGACCGGCAAGCTCACCCTCAATCCCGATCAGACCGAAACCATCAACCGCGGCCTTGCCCCCAGCGAAGAGGAAATCTCGTGGGCCCGCGAGATGTTGGAACGCGAAGAAGGTGGAGCGGTACCCAAGGATGGCTCCTACCTCCCCCGCTTGGCGCGTGCACGCAAGGTCTCCGAACTCGCACAGACCTACGGAATGTGGGGACGCTAACCACGGAGCCACGGCGCGGCGTCGCGCGACGCCGTAGCCCAACGTGCGAGGGGCGGGTCGGAATGTCCGACCCGCCCCTCATGCGTTTAAGGGTTCATCCGCACGGAACCCGTCCGGGCACCGCTTAGGAGAGTTTGCCGTCCCTCATGGTGACGACTTCATCCATGTGGTCCAGCAATTCCGTCTCGTGAGTGACCATCACGGTCGCGACGTTGAATTCTCGCGTCACCTCACGGAGCAGCTCGACGACCTCCAGCGAGCGCTCGTGGTCGAGGGCCGAGGTGGGCTCATCCGCGAGCAGCAGCACCGGATCCCCCATCAGCGCCCGAGCGATATTCACGCGTTGCCGCTGCCCACCGGAGAGCTGATGCGGACGACGGTCGCCTTGTCCCTCCAGGCCCACGCGGGCCAACAATTCGTCGGCGGCTTCGTGGCGCTTCTTGAGCTCACGACCCCGGATCCCGCGAATGTGGTCCGCCACCAGAAGCTGCTCCCGAGCGGTCAGGGAAGGAATCAAGTTCGGCTGCTGGAAGACGACGCCGATCTCCTCGCGCCGTAATCCGGCCCGATCCTTCTCCGAGGCGCCGACCGCTTCGTGACCGTTGATGCGCACGGACCCGCTCGTCGGCGAGACCAAGGCACCGGCCACCGCCAGCAAGGAGGACTTACCGGACCCGGACTCGCCCACCAGCGCGGTCATCGTCCCGCGCTCGGCACGAAAACTCACGTGGTCGAGGGCCGTGACGGTCCGCGGAGTTCCATCTGCGGTCGTTCCATCCGGGTATTCCAGGGTCACGTCGGACATTTCGAGGGCGGAGCCGTCGCCACGGACTGCGGCGCGGCCTGCTACGTGTTCTGCGGTGTGCGTCGACATGTTTAGTTGCCTCCTAAGGCGATCAGCGGATCAATTTTGGCGACCTTGCGCACAGCAAGGAGCGAACCGAGCATTCCGAGGACCCAGATCCCCGCTGCGGGTAGAACAGTGTTGGCGGCATTGAGCTGGAACGGCACTCCGTTCTGGGCGAGCCAGCCCAATCCGGCTCCCAGTCCGAGGCCCACCAGGGCACCGACCGCGAGGACGATAGCGGCCTGTCCCACGGCGTCCCGGATGAGGTACTTGCCACCGGCTCCTAGGGCCCGCAGGATCGCGATGTCCCGGGTTCGTTGGATGGTCCACACGGTCAAGAAGGAGACCGTCACCAGGGCGGAGATTCCGTAAAGGAAAGCCTGCATGGTCAGGAGCGAGCTGTGCTCCGATGAATAGGCGGGCAAACCTGAGAAGGAATCCTTGACCTTCGAGACGACCGTCTTGGACTCGTCTGCGGCGTTCTTCCAGCCGTCCTGATCCAGGTTGCCGTTGACCGCGAGAGCGGTTCCCACCACGGCGTCGTCGCCCGAGGACTGCACGTGGGCCACCTGCTGCCAGCCGGCGGTATTCATCCACGCCACGGGGCTGTGGCTGTAGTACTCGTCGGGCACCACACCTGACACCGTGAATTCCTGCCCAGAAATGCTGACCTTCTTGCCGACGGAAGCACCTTGGTCGTCGGCGATGGACTGAGAAACGACGACGTCGTGATCGCCCACATCGGTGGTCCCGTCCACGGCCGCGCCCACCGCGTTCTTGACGATGTCCCCATTCGGAACACCCAAGACCGCGGCGCCGGCGCTACCGTCGGCCGCCAGCTGCGTCTGGGTAAAGCCGACCGGTGTCGCTTGGGAAACGCCGTCGGTGGAGGACCAGTCGTGAACCTGCTTTTCGGTGATTTGCGAGGCGGAGTAGTCGACCTTGGGATCCTCGGCGGCTCCGCTCGAGTTCCCGGCCACCGGCGCACCGAACGCGAAGCGATCCGGTCCCAATGCTGTGAGGGCCGAAGTATTTTGTGAGGCGAGGCCGCCGGTCAGACCCGTGAGCATGACCAAAAGCAACGTGATCAGGCCGACGACCGAGCCGATCAGCGCAAACCTCCCCTTGGCGTAGAAGACGTCTCTGATTCCGACGAACATCGTGTTTCCTTCCGAGTGGATTTCGTTGGTACCCACTCTTCCGGCCCGGCCTCGCGCGCACATCGAGAGGAAGGGTGAACCTGCGATCAACCGTTCGGTTGATGCCCCCAGCACGACGCACGGCTACAGTACTGACGTGAGCACTTCGTCATCCGAGAGGCCCCGCACTGGGCAGAACCGCGTCCTGCAGTTCCTCCGTGTCGCCTTGCACGTCATGTTCGCTTTCTTGCTGATCTTCGGCCTGGCACGGTACATCTGGGGGTCCTCGGACACGCCCGACGCCGCCCCGGTCACCTGCGCCGTCGCCGCCTCGATGCTGCTGGGCGCCGTCTACCTGGTGGGGACCGTTTGGGAAAACCGGTACGCCCGGGCGTTGAGGGCGGGCCGACGCCAACCGCAAGACACCCCGCGCCGCTTCGCCCCCTGGTGGCTCGCGTGCGTGGCCCTTCTATGGCTCGCCCTATTGCTGATTTCGGGAAACTTCGTGTGGGTCGCTTTCCCGCTCATGTTCCTGTTCTTGCACTTACTCAAGCCGTGGCAGGGCGTCGCCGCCGTCGTCGTGTTGTGGTTGCTCGCATCCCTTGTGCCGATCGCTCAGCTCATCCGGGCCGGCGCGGCCGACCGCATCAATGTCGGCAGTCTTCTGGGACCGTTCCTCGGCGCGGTCCTGGCGATCATCATCTTCACGGCGTACCGGGCCCTTCACGACGAAGCGTTGCACCATCGGCACGTTGCTGAGGCCCTTCGTCTGGCTCAGGCCGAATTGGCCGACAAGGAGCACCAGGCCGGCCGTCTCGAAGAGCGGGAGCGGCTCGCGCGGGAAATTCACGACACGGTAGCCCAAGGGCTTTCCTCCATCGTGCTGATGTCCCGAGCCACGTCCACATCGCTTGCCGCGCAGCGCACCGAAGAAGCCGCGGCCCGTCTGGACGCCATCGGCCAGACGGCCTCCGAAAGTCTCGACGAGGCACGCCGGTTCGTTCGCGACCTCTCCTCCCCAGAACTCAATGAATCGGTGGTCGCGGCGCTGGGCACCATTTGTCAACGCACCGAGGAACGCGCCGCTGCCTCTGGAAAGGCGCTGCGGTGTGATCTGAGAATCGAGGGCGGCGATACCGATTCCCTGCCAGAACCCGTCAGTTCGGCGTTAGTCCGGGCGGCCCAAGGCAGCTTGGCCAATGTGCTCGAACACGCCCACGCAAGCATCGCCGTCGTGACCCTCGCGGTGTGGGACGCCGAGGTGACCCTGGACGTTTTCGACGACGGCCGCGGATTCAACCCCGAACGCGTGGCTCCGAACGAGTCGTCCCGTGGATACGGAATCCACGGCTTACGACGCCGCCTGGAAACGTTGGGCGGAAGCCTCAGCATCGATTCATCACCCGGCGACGGCACCGTCCTCGGAGTCCGCATCCCCCTGACCTCGGCACATGCGCCGACCCCAACGACAGGAGAAGCATGAGCTCAACCGTCAAGGTCCTTCTCGTGGACGATCATCCCGTGGTTCGTGCGGGGCTTCGCGCCCTGTTGAACGGCTTCGAGGAAGTCGCCGTCGTCGCCGAGGCTGGCGACGGCGAGACAGCGTTGCGAGAAGAAGAGCGGCTCCGCGGCACGGAGGACGCCGTGGACCTGGTCGTCATGGACATTCAGATGCCGACCATGGATGGCATCACCGCGACGTCGAAGTTCAAGGAGCGCTCCGGGCCTCCCGTGCTGATCCTCACGACCTACGACACCCAGGCGGATATCGTGGCCGCGGTGCGCGCCGGGGCCCTGGGCTACCTGCTCAAAGACGCCCCGGAAGAAACCCTGAGGGAAGCCGTGGTGAACACCGCCGCGGGCAAGACGACGCTCGCTCCCGAGGTCAGCGCCGCCCTCATGGCCACGATGCACGATCCGGCCCGTTCACTCTCCGAGCGTGAGACCGAGATCCTTCGGCTGCTGGCCACCGGGAAAAGCAACCGGGAGCTTGCCAAGCAGCTCTTCATCTCGGAGGCCACCGTCAAGACGCACTTGGTGCACATCTATGGAAAGCTCGGCGTCGAAAACCGCACCTCGGCCATCGCCAAAGCGCGAGAAAGCAAGTTGATTTAGGGGCTGAATTATTCTTGGGTGCCGTCCGCCGAACGCTGTTCGTGGAGGGCTTTGCGACGTTCGTATTCCCGTTTCAACCGTTGCCGCGGATCGGACTGCGCGCTCCCCTGGGCGGGACCCACGAAGATGAGCATGGTCCTGACCAACCGATTCTGAATTCGGAATCCCCAGGAGAAGGAATCTTTTCTGTCTTCGCGGCTCATGGCAACCTTTCAATGGTTTGTGCACAAAATGATTGTGCACAAAGCATTGTACACAACGTATTCTTAAGCTCCAGCCCAGTTTTGGGCCACGACGGGCCTACGATGGGTCCGCAGCACGACTCCAAAGGATGAGGGGACACACGATGCACGGGCAAGATCTCCCGGAAGAAGACCCCTTAGCTTTAGAAAGCCAGGTGTGCTTCGCCCTCACCTTGGCCTCGCGGAGCGTGATCGCGGCCTACCGTCCCGTGCTCGAACCGATGAACCTCACGCACCCGCAGTATTTGGTCATGCTTGCCTTGTGGGAACACTCCACGCTCTCCATCAAGGAACTCGGAAGACATCTCAGCATCGACTCGGGAACCCTCTCCCCGCTGCTGAAACGCCTCGAAGGTCACGGCTACATTTTCCGCAATCGCAGCCCCGACGACGCTCGGACCGTCAAAATCTCCCTCACGGAGAAAGGCAAAGAACTCCGCAAGGAGGCCGAGAAGGTTCCCGGCACCATGATGAAACGGTTGGGAATGGACGAGGCCGAGGTCAGGGCCCTACATGCCTCGATGATGAAAGTCATCGCCGCGGCCCAGAACCCCTCGGATCCAGGCGACGCTTAGAAACTTCCGCTCGCGCCGCCGCCGGAGAAGCCGCCGCCACCGCCAAAAGATGAGCCGGACGATGAGTAAGAACCCGGCGATGACCCCGCTCCGCTGTACATTTCAGGGCTACCCACATAGAGCGGCAACCACGCGGCAAAGGTCGGCGCGTACTGGGTCGTCACCTCGGGATCATCCTCTGGGTCGAGCTCGCGGCCCTCCCGACGGGCTTCCTCCTTGCGACGTTCCCGTTCCTCAAAGTCGGCCGGTTGGTGCCGATGGTAGGAACGGTACTTCCGAAAGGCCTGACGCTGCTCCTTCGTCACCTTTTCGCCGGGATGGGATCGCTCGTACTCGGCGATTTCACGGTCGGCGCCTTTCCTGATCTTCCGCTCCCGACGGATCGCCCACAGCACCACTACGGCTGCCATCAACACGAGGCCACCCGCGATGAACCACCCGTAGTTTCGCGCCCAAAATCCGCGATCCGAGCCCACCGCGTGGACGCCGTTGGCGTCGTCGTAAATCGCGGTGGTGGTGTCCGTCAGCGCCTGGCTCGGATGGTCGTCCTTGAGGCCGGGATCGAGAATGTCATCGAGCACCGTTTGCGCGTCGTCGTCCGTGAAGGTCTTCTTGAGTCCGTCGGCGACTTCAATGCGCGTGTGACGATCCTTCATGTCCACGGCGATGAGTGCGCCGTTGTCCTTGCCGTGGTCACCGACACCCCAGTGGCTGGCCGTATCTTTCGTCCAGTCTTCCCAATCGCCGTCCACGCCGTCGACGGTCACGATGGCCACTCGCGCGCCGTCGCCGTCGTTATTGCGCCGGTCGATCAGCTCGTTGAGCTTCTTCTCTTCGTCCGAAGACAAGATATCGGCGGCGTCGGAGATATTGCCGTGGCTGGGCCGATTCGGCACGGCGGTCTTCTCCCCGCCACAAGCCGACAGAACAAAGAGGGCTACACACAGTAAAAGGGCGCCCAAGAATGATCGCTTCCGAAGCATGGTGGTTCCTTCTCGGTTCGAAATACGTCGCCCTCCAAGGATAGAAGGCGTTCGTCAGGGAACCGGGAATTGCCGCGTTAAGCAGCCGTGTGACCGTCCGAGTTGTGGGCCCCAGACTGCGCGGCACGGAGGATTCGAGCGGCTTCGGCCACGCGCTCCTCGACCATCACGACGCGACGCTCGACCGATTCCGCTGCGGCCGCTCCCTTCGCTCTCGCACCGTCGCATCGCATCATCGCCAGGGCCTCGGCGCATTGAGCCAAGGCATTCCCGGCCTTGGACAGCTCCCGGTGGAGGTCCGAATAGTAGCCCTCGGGCGACGCCGGAATATCCGTGGTTTCGCTCGGGGCGCTTCGCTGAGCACTCGTGGCTATCGCGCGCACTTCGGGAAGGAGGTCTGCGAGGCGGTTGGCCGAGGGCACGAGGACATCGAGGACTTCGTCGTCGTTAAAACGCTCCAAGATTTGGTGAAAACGGTCCAGGCCGCGGCGGAACCTGTCGTGGGCGCGGCGCCAAACTCCCTGCCCCATGTCCGCACTGTCTCGACGTCCTTGCACGAAGTCTTTGAGTCCCACGAGCTGCCCCTCCTTCCGACCGTCCAGGTTAGGTATACCTCACCAGAATACAGGTATTTCGTCTTATTGACACCCTGTCACTTTAATTCTCGGCACGCACGAAGAGGTCATGTGCGATGCTCACTGTGTAGAGGTAAGGCGCGAGCTCCGTCACACGGCGGATCTTCAGCTCATCGCAACCTGACGTCATACAAGAGGTTCCGGAGGAATTTTCCATCGCCGAACGGCCTTTGAACTGTCAGACTTCTCATCTCCACACCTCGAAGGGATGCCCACCATGGCAGGTTTTACCACTCGCACGATTCATGCGATCGAAGAGATCGATAAGGGGGCCGTCACTCCCCCGATCTACACCGCCTCGACCTTCCTTCAGCCCACCGAAGGCGGGGAAGGCGAATACGAATATCAGCGAGGCGGCAATCCGACGCGCGACGCCGCACAGGCAACGTTGGCCTCGTTGGAAAACGCCCAGCACTCTTTCCTGTACGCGACCGGCATGGCCGCCACCGCAGCAGCCCTAGGAACCCTGCGTTCGGGCGACACCGTTCTGATGAACCTTCCCGTCTACGGCGGCAACTACCGCTTCGCGACCATCGAGTTGCCCAAGCGCGGCGTCGAACACCGTTTCCTGCAGGACCCCAATTCGCTGACCGACGAGGACTTTGACGACTCGGTCAAGGCCGTCTTCCTGGAGACCCCCGCCAATCCGACCTTGCGCGTTTCGGACATCCAGCGCATCGCCGAACTGGCTCACCGCAACGGCGCCATCGTGATCGTGGACAACACCTTCCTCACCCCGTACCTGCAGCGTCCGTTGGAACTCGGAGCGGACATCACCGTGCAGTCCGCGACCAAATACCTGGCCGGTCACGGCGACCTTCTGGGCGGCGTCGCATCCACTAACGACGACGCCCTGGCCGAGGAACTCTTCAAGGCCCAGCTCATTTCCGGCGGAATCCTCTCCCCCATCGACTCCTACCGATTGCTCCAGAACGTCAAGACGCTGGCGCTGCGCATGGACCGTCAGCAAGAGAACGCTCGCAAGATCATCGAATTCCTCGAGCAGCACCCGGCCGTCGCCGCAATTCACACACCCGGTTCCTACAACGACGCCGAGGCCGAGATTCAACGACGTCAGGCGGACGGGCCCGGCGCGGTATTTTCCATGGAGCTCGCGGACGGCAAGGACGTTCGGGCGTTCTTGGGCCGCCTCTCGGTCTTCGGATTCGCCGTCAGCCTGGGCGGCATTGAGTCCCTGCTCTGCTTGCCGGCGAGCATGACCCAGGGCGCCTACGCCGACGAAGACCTCGCCCGATCCGGCATTGCCGAGAACCTCATCCGCGTCGCGGTGGGCATTGAAGACGCCGAGGATCTCATCGCTGACCTTCGCCAGGCCCTCGATGCCGCATAACAGCCAGAGGAGAACCACGATGACCCCACCCACCAGACGGCGGGTGCTCGGCATGGCAGGGCTCGGCGCACTCAGTTCGGTGTTGGCGGCGTGCTCTTCCGGGGAATCCTCCTCGAGCTCCGGAACCTCCGGGACCGACCTCGCGACGATTCAACGCAATGGAACCGTGCGCATCGGCATGGAAGGCACATTTCGGCCGTACGGTTACCACGACGCCTCCGGCCAGCTCGTCGGTTTCGAGAAGGAAATCGGCGACCTGATCGCTCAAGATTTGGGGGTCAAGGCACAGTACGTGGAAACCCAGTGGGACTCGTTGATCGCGGGGGTCAATGCCGGACGGTACGACCTCATCATCAACAATCTCTCGGCCACCGACGAGCGAAAGGCACAATTCGATTTCTCGATTCCTTATGCCGAAAGCCAGGGAAAGGTGGGAGTCGCGAAGGATTCGCCCCTCAGGTCCACCAATGAGATCGCCGGACATTCGGCGGCCCAAACCGAAACCTCGAATTTCGGCCAGGAGATGGCGGCTGCGGGCGCCAATTTGGTGCCCGTGACCGGCTTCGACGAGGCCGCGATGTTGGTTTCTTTTGGCCGCGTGGATATGACCGCCAACGACTTCGTGACCTTCCAGGCGTTCTTCGAACAACGTCCCGACCACAATCTCCGATTGCTCGACGGCAACCTCGGCGACCCCTCGGAGGCCGCCGTGCTGATGGGAAAGGGCCAAAAGGAGCTGAAGTCCGCCATCGATCGGTCCTTGAAAACCCACCTGGACAACGGCGATCTGAAGAAGATCTACGAGAGGTACGTCAAAACGGACCTCACTCCCCCGACTACTACCTCGTGAGCTAGGCGCACCCATGAATGACATTCTGAATCTCTGGGCACAGTCTCTGCCCCAGCTATTGATGGCGACCATCAAAGTCACCATCCCCTTGAGCATCATCGCGTTCATCCTTGCGTTGATCGTCGCGGTCTTGGCGACGTCGATGCGCATGGGCCGCGTCGTCGTCTTGCAGTGGATCTCGCGCTTCTACGTGTGGCTCTTCCGCGGAACGCCCATCCTGGTGCAGCTGTTCATCATCTTCTACGGGCTCCCGGCCATCGGCATCACGCTCTCGGCGTGGACCTCGGCGATTATCGCGTTCACCCTCAATACGGGTGCCTACGCTGCGGAAACGCTCCGCGCCTCCGTGCAGTCCATTCCGCGCGGGCAGTTGGAGGCAGCCAAGACCCTGAATTTCACGAGCTGGCAGACCCTTCGACACGTGATCGCCCCGCAGGCCATGCGCATTGCGCTCCCGCCGTTGGGTAACGACCTAATCGACCTCGTCAAGGGCACCTCCCTCGTCATGGTCATCACGTTGTCCGATGTGTTCCAGGTAGGCCGCCAGATCGCCGCCACGAATTTCCAGCCGCTCGCGCTGTACATGGAAGTTGCGGTCATCTACTTGGTGATCTTCACGATCCTCTCCTTCATCCAGAGCCGCGTCGAAAAGGCATCCTCGCGCTACGTCAGGAGCACCAATGCTTGAGCTAAACACCGTGTCCAAGAGCTACGGGGACAACACCGTGCTGGACGACGTCGACCTGCGCATTCGCGACGGCGAAACCACCGTGATTCTGGGCCCTTCGGGCTCCGGCAAGTCGACTCTCCTACGCATCATGGATCTGCTCGAGGTCCCCGAATCCGGTTCCCTGCGCATCAACGACGACGCCGTGACCTTCGGCGGACGCATCAGTGACGCGCAGATCCGCTCCATACGCCGTCATTCGGCGATGGTTTTTCAGGGGTACAACCTGTTCCCCAACCACACCGTGCTGAAAAACGTGGCCCTCCCGCCGGTGCTCAACGGCAAACTCTCGGCGTCAGAGGCCGACGAACGCGCGCGTCAGTTATTGGACAAGGTGGGATTGGGCGAGAGATTGTCCGAGTACCCGGACAACCTCTCGGGCGGCCAGCAGCAGCGCGTGGCCATTGCCCGCGTCTTGGCCCTGGCCCCGGATTATCTGCTCTTCGATGAGCCCACCTCGGCGTTGGATCCCGAACTCGAGGCGGAGGTCATCAAGGTCCTGGTGGACCTGGCGCACGAGAACCGCTCGCTGATAGTAGTCACGCACAATATCGCCTTCGCGCAGAAGGTCGCCGACCGAGTGATATTCCTCGACGACGGGCATATCGGTTACGACGGCGCCCCCGCCGAATTCTTCGCGTCAGATAACGAGCGCATCCGCCGTTACCTGAGCACCTTCTCGGCGATCTAGACCGTTCCCGACGCACAACAAATAGGGCGTGTGCCCGCGAGTTCTCGCGGTGCACACGCCCTATTTCCGTCCGGTCACTGGCCTGCGCTGGCGCCGTCTAGCAACACCGTGCGCCGGGATGAGATTCCTGATGGTCGGTCAGCGAACGCCAATACTGCCTCTCGCTTAGGGGCGGTTCGGTGCACCCAGAGCGCCGGTGATAATCCAGGTACCGTTCGTACTTGTCGGCCCCTAAAACACCCGAGGCAAACCGCGCGACGGCCGACGACCTCAAGCGCTCGATCACCCTGGGCTTCGGGTTTCGCTGTTCCTTGAAATCCGTCATGATGCTCGCCCCGCCGGAATGGCTTCAGGAGTTTCAGACTGGCCCGCCGAATACGCCGCCCACTCCTTTTCCAAGGCACGTTCGGCCTTTGAGGGGATGAGCCCCGAGGGCGCGTAAATGTGCGACTCGACGAACGGATCTTCGTGGTCCTGGCCGCGATGGCCCGAGAACGCGCGAACGGTCACGATCACCGCCGTCACGACCACGATCAGGGTCAACACCACAAACAAGATGGACAGCGACCCCTGAACGAAGGTATTCCGGACCACGGCTTCGATTTCGGCCGTCGATTTGGCGGTGCCGAATTTCTCGGCGCCCGAGTCCAAAGCGTCCTTGGCCGCGGAGTAATTCGCCCAGTAGCCCACCTTCGGATTGCTGGAGAAGATCTTCTGCCACGAACCCACCACGGTCACGACGACGTCAAAGGCCAGCGGGAGCACGATGATCCACAGATACTTGAAGCGCCCCTTCCGGGCCGCAATCGCGAGGCAAACCGCCAGGCCTACCGCCGCGAGCAATTGGTTGGCGATGCCGAACAACGGGTAGAAGGTATTGATTCCGCCGAGGGGATCCGTCACGCCGAGGATGAGGATCGACCCCCAGCCGAGCACCATCACCGCGGTGGTCAGCCACGCACCGGGCCGCCAGCGAGGATCGCGGAACTTCGGCATGAAGTTACCCAAGGTATCCGAGAGCATGAAGCGTGACACGCGAGTTCCGGCGTCGACGGCGGTCAGGATGAAGAGCGCCTCGAACATGATCGCGAAGTGGTACCAGAAGCTCATGAGATTCAGTGAGGGAATCATGGAGTGCATGATCCCCGCCATACCCACGGCCAAAGTGGGTGCGCCGCCGGTTCGCGAAACGATGGTGGTTTCGCCCACGCCCTGCGCCGTCGCACTGAGCTGATCCGGCGAGACGTCCACGCCCGTTAGGCCGAGGGAGTTCACGAAAGCCGCGGCACCCTCGATGGTTCCGCCGGTGGATCCGGGACCGGAATTCATGGCGAAGTAGATGCCGCGGTCCACGGTGATGGCGGCAACCAACGCCATGATGGCCACGAAAGATTCCATGCACATGCCGCCGTAGCCGATGAACCGTGCCTGACGTTCCTTCTCGACCATCTTGGGGGTGGTTCCGGAGGCGATCAACGCGTGGAATCCGGAGAGGGCGCCGCAAGCAATCGTGACAAACAGGAACGGGAAGAGAGACCCGGAGAACACCGGTCCGTCCGAGCGGGAGGCAAATTCGCTGAAGGCCGGGACGGAGATCTCCGGGCGAACCACGATGATTCCGACGGCCAAGAGGATGATGGTGCCGACCTTCATGAAGGTCGAGAGGTAGTCCCGAGGGGCCAGCAAGAGCCAGACGGGCAGGACCGCGGCGATGAAACCGTAGATGATGACGAACCATGCCAGCGTCACGCGGTCCAGGGTGAACAGCTGCGCACCCAACTCGGATTGGCCAACCCAACCGCCGACGATGATCGCGGCCATCAGCAAGACGAAACCGATGAGGGAAATCTCCATGACCTTACCGGGCCGGATATACCGCAGGTAGACACCCATGAAAAGGGCGATCGGAATCGTCATACCGACGGAGAACACGCCCCACGGCGACTCACCGAGCGCGTTGACGACCACCAGCGCGAGGATCGCGGTAATGATGATCATGATGGCGAGCGTCGCGATGATGGCCGCATACCCGCCGACGACGCCGAGTTCCTCGCGGGCCATCTGTCCCAGTGAGCGTCCCCCGCGACGCATCGAGAAGAACAGCACCAGGTAATCCTGGACTGCGCCGGCGAGAATCACGCCGGCAATAATCCAGATGGTTCCGGGCAGGTACCCCATTTGAGCGGCGAGCACCGGCCCCACCAAGGGACCCGCCCCAGCGATCGCGGCGAAGTGGTGCCCATACAAGACCCGACGGTCTGTGGGCATGTAGTCCTTGCCGTCTTCGTTGTACTCGGCGGGGGTGGCCCGTCGGTCGTCGGGCTTCAGGAGTTTGCGCTCGATGTACTTCGAGTAAAAGCGGTAGGCGATGAAATAGCTGCACACCGCCGCGAACACGAACCAGATGCCGTTGACGGTTTCCCCGCGCACGAGCGCGACCATGACCCAGCTGAATCCGCCCACGAGCGCAATCAGGATCCAGACCAGGACCTTTTTCCACGTCCACGTGGAATGTTCTTTCTCCAGAACGTCGGGGTCAACGTGATTTGCCGGCTCCTCGACCTTGGGTCTGGTCGGGGAGCCGGCCGCGTTGGCAGGTGTGCTGCTCATCGTGAGCCTCCAATGCCTCGGTGATGTGAGTGAAAATGCGATTCAAATCATCATGACATATGAGGAGGGACACTAATTGAACTATTTCAGCTCATCACCACCACGGTTTTGCCGCGTTGCTCGGGTGAATCGAAGTATTCGTGGGCGGCAGGAACGTCGTCGAAAGCAAAGCGCTTTTCCACGGCCGGATTGATCAGCCCGTCGGTGATCAGCCGCCATACCGTACCCGCCATCAGCCGCAAGATCTCGCCCTTTTTCTCCGAGGTGCGGGCCCGAAGAGTGGTCCCGCGAACCGTCGCCCGCTTGCTCATGAGGGCGGCCAAATCCATATTTCCGTGGCGTCCGCCCTGCACCGCGATCACGGTCAGCAACCCATTGAGGCTGAGCGAGGCCACGTTGCTTTCAAGGTATTCGCCGCCGACGACATCGAGAATCGCCCGAACTCCCTCGCCGTTGGTCTTTTCCTGGATGACTTCGGCGAAGTCCTGCTCGCGATAGTTAATGACCACGGCCCGGCCCAGCGTGCGCGGGGCGTTCTTGGCCGCGTTGGCCTCGTCTTGCCGGGCGAGGAGGTTCTCGACCCACTCGACCTTTTCCGCACTGCCCACGGTGGTGAACACGTGATAACCGAGGGCCCGGCACAGTTGGACGGCGTGTGCGCCGATGCCGCCGGTCCCGCCGTGAATGAGTACCGACTGTTCGCCGTCGCGCTTTTGAGGCCCATCCGGGTTGAGTCCGCCGGGGCCGAAGAGGTTCGACCACACGGTCGCCGCAACCTCGGGCAAAGCCGCGGCCTCCTCCAATTCGATATTGGCCGGCGCTGGGAGCACCTGCGCCTGGTCCACGACGACTTGCTCGGCATATCCGCCCCCAGCCAAGAGAGCCACGACCTTCTGCCCCTCCTTGAGGAACGATGTACGAGCGGCTTCCTCACCCAGCGTGCGGATCGTCCCCGAGACTTCCAGGCCATAAATAGTGGATGCCCCTTCCGGAACGGGGTACTTCCCCTGACGCTGCATGGCGTCGGCCCGGTTCAGCCCGGCGGCGACGACGTCGATCAACACATCCTGCGGCCCCAATTCAGGGGTCGACACCTCCGAAGCCGTCAGGACCTCGGGCCCGCCGTGCTCGCTTTCAACGAATGCCTTCATGCGTCACCTTTCATCGTGAGGTCTACGCCTTAGACAAGGCATAGGACCGAGCGGTAAGATCTACAATCGTGCTCAGGGAGCATCCCCAGTCTAGGGATGTCCCCTCTGACGAGGAAGCTTGTCCGAGCGGCCGAAGGAGCCGGTCTTGAAAACCGGTGTGCGGTAACCCCGTACCATGGGTTCAAATCCCATAGCTTCCGCCAACGTTGAGGCCCCCGGATCCCTGATGTTTCAGGGGCCCGGGGGGTCTTTTTGTGTTCAGGGGCGGCCAGATTCGGGGTGGGGGCGACCAGATGCGGGGGGGGTAGGGGCGGCGGTTATCCGTTTCGGTGGCGTTAGCCCGTTTCGGCGGTAGCGGCCCCATCCAGTGGCGGGTGCCTCGCTCGACGGTGGCGCTTACCCGATTCGGCGGCGGTTACCCGATTCGGCGGCGGTTACCCAATTCGGAGGGGCCCACCGCTATTAGGTGACGGTTAAAGCACCACCTAACAGCGGTAGACGCCGCCAAAGGCGGGAAACCACCACCGAACGACGTCGCCCAGCCACCCGCCAAACGCGGGTAAACGCCACGGTAGCCGGGCAACCCCCACTAAAGAGCCGCTTCCCGTCAACGACCGGCGCGGGCCAACGCCACATAACCCGGGAAACCGCCCCCTGAGAGCCGCTTCCCGCCAACGAACAACGCGGGCAAACACCACATCACAAGGGAAACCCCCACCAGATAGCCGCTTCCCGCAACTAAGCAGCCGGGAACCGCCACCCAATAGCCGGTTTCCCACCAAAGACCCCGTTTGCCCGCTCGGTTCGCGGGGCGGGGCCCCGACGTCGTCGGCAAGTTAGATCTGCTGGAGCAGACCGTTGAACCCTTCGGTCGTCGACGGGTGGGTGTAGATTGCGTCGCGCAATGCGGTGTAGGGCAACTGGAGCTTCATGGCGAGGGTCACCGTGTTGATCACTTCCTGGGCATCGATGCAGAACAACGTGGCACCCAGGATCTGTTCGGTCTTCCGATCCACGACCACCTGCAGGTATCCACGCGCCTCGGCGACGGCCTTCGGGCGGGGCATCACGGCGATATCCGCGACCTTGGCCCGCGCGACGGCGACATCCCACCCTTCTGATTCAGCCTTTTGACGGGCGTCCTTTTCGGAGAGGCCAACCCGGGCAAACGGCGGTGTCAGGAACGTGCAGTTGGGAACCGGCCCGCGATTCGCCAGTGAACGGCCCGATTCCCCCTTGCCGGCCAGCAGCTGATCCTTGACGATGCGGTGGTCGTCGTAGGACACAAAGGTGAACTGCGGTCCGCCGTTGACGTCGCCCACCGCCCACACGTTTTTCGCGCTGGTGCGCAGGAAGTCGTCGACGACGATGCCGCGCGGACCCGACTCCACGCCCGCTGCTTCCAGGCCCAAGCCCTCCGTCCGCGGCACTCGACCGATGGAGATCAGCAACGCATCGACCTCGAGAGCCTGTGCTTCGCCGTCGACGTCCAGGTTGAGCGTGAGCGGCGCCTCCGTGGACTGCGGGGCATCAACCGACGTCAGCGACGTGCCGAACAGGAACCGCACGCCATTTTGCGTCAAGACCTCTTCGATGGCTTCGGAGGCTTCCGAATCTTCGTGCGGAACCAGGCGGTCCTTGCCGTTGAGAACCGTGACCTCTGAGCCGAACTTCGCGTACATATTCGCCAGTTCCAGGCCAATGAAACCGGCGCCCAGCACGGCCATCCGGCGCGGTAACGCGTCGCGGTCGATCAATTCGGTGCTGAACAGCACGCGAGGATCCTCCACCGGGTTCTCCGGCAGGCCATCGATGGTGGGGACTCGCGGCGTGGCTCCCGTATTGATGATGACGTTCTCGCCGGTGACCTCCAGCTCGTCGGTTCCCGCAGTGACCTTGATACGACGTTCGCCCACAAATTCCGCGCGGCCGTCGATGACCACGGCCCCAGGCTTCTCGACCATGGCGAGGTTTGCGGCATTCATCTTCTTCCGGAGCGCTTTCTTCCGCGCCATGGCCGAGGAGTAGTCGTCTGGGCCGGTCGCGGATCCTGGGGCCACTGCGGAGTGAAGATCAGCGTCGTGCAGCAAAGTTTTCGTGGGGACGCAACCAATGTTGATGCAGGTGCCGCCGTACATGGCCGGGGATTCCTCGATGAGCGCGACGCTACGGCCCGCATTCGCCAAGCCCATCGCCAAGGTCTTGCCCGCCTTCCCAAACCCAATGACGACCGTGTCAAAGTGGGTAGATTCGACCTGATCCAGAGTAGTCATGCGATGTTCCCTTCAAACTTGGTACGGACTGCACATTCACGCAACGCTCCGAGAATCGATATGATTCCGGTCGCCGTCACTCGAGTATCGATGCCACGATGTCGTTGGAATCCGCCACGGTGCCGGAACCGAATTCCAGCGTCGCGTCGGCCTCGGCGGCAATCGCGGTGCCCCACTGCACGGAGGAAAGCTGCAGGCCTAGCACGTAGATTCCCGCGGCTTCCTCACCGGATGCTGACACGAGCCGATAGGGCGGCGGCGTCACCTCAAGCCCCTTGGAAGGCACCGGAGCGGGAGCATCCGAGAAGTGCATCTGGTGCGGACGGGCCAGTCCATCCTCGAAGAGCCGCCCAATCAACGGTGACGTGCTGACGCGGACGTCGTTGGCGGGGGCAAGCGCCTCCACCAGCCAGTCCGAATGCACCGGTTCGTCACGCACCCACGGGGACGAGGCGATGAAGCACCCTTCCTCGTCGTCGGCACGGAAGACGGGGTCCGGCCCGAGGAACCGCAACACTCCGGCCCTGGCGAGAGCCGCCATCTGCTGAATGCGCAACGCCGGCGGTCCGGAGGCGAGCCCGTCCACGAGGCTCCCGAACCTCCTTTCTAAGCCGCGCACCCAGGATTCATCCGAAATTCCCCGGTCTCGCACGGCATACTTCACGACGGCGCGCGCTTGATTCAAGGAACCGATGGCCATCTTCAACGGGCTGTCTTCTCCACGAATCGAAGCGGACACGTCACGATCCAGGAAGTGAACCAGCGCGGCCGCGTACTCTTCGTGGCTCTCGAAGCTCTCTCCTTCAAAGGGACGGGTCAACCGCTCCGGCGTCAGAATCCGGTTGCGGGGAATGCGTTCCGAAACGAGCCGATCCATCTGGTTCCACCAGGTGACGTGATCGACGTCGGACAGTATCTCGTCCACGCGATCCAAGAATTCGGCCGGGTCCCCCGAAATGTCGTCTGGACTCACGCGGACGAGAGTCTTGTAGTAATTCCACTGGGCGTCGCGACGGATCAGCGGCCAATAATCGACCTCGAAGTCCACGAGGCGACCCTCAGCCCAGGCCCTCTCCTGGGTTCGATCGACGTAGGCGCGCGTGAAGAATCGGTTCTCGGTGGATTTCGGGTAATAGGTTTCGAGGAGGGCTTTGGCACGGTAAGGGGTCCCGCGTCGAGAGCCGACCCACACCTTCGGCTCACGACCGCTGGGTCGATAGATGAGCCGTTCCGAATTCTCAGAGTCGGGCTCAAAGGTTCCGCCGCGGCCCTCCGTGAGTTGGGCCAAGACATCGTGGAAATTCAGCCCCATGCCGCGCACCAAGATGTTCCGGCCGGCAGGCAAGCCTTCCCAGCGGACATCGGCGGGAACGGCCGGAGGCCAATAATGCAGTCCGCGACTTTCGGCGAATTCCATGAGATCGCGCTGGTCGTCCCGGAGGCGGGCGTCGGTGTGTCCCAAGGCCAGCACCACGGAATGCGCGGCCAAGAGGACGCCGTCGCCGAGCTCCACCTGATAGGGCCTGCTGGATTCCGAGTCGGCGGTGGTGACCCGGACGGCCTCCTGGGCATAGGTGGTCAACCGAACATTGCGCGGCAGCCCGGAACGCAGCCGGGCGAAGACATCCGTCAGGTAGGTTCCGTACAACTTGCGGGAGGGGAACCCAGTTCTGGTGAGTTCCCGCACTTCGGCCAGATCTTCATCGGAGAGCCCGATGTACGGGAAGGACGGGTCGTCCGCGACGCCGCGTCGCCATGCCTCAAAGGTCAGGCCGCTGATCTCGGGGATGGGCTCGGGATAAGAACTCCCCGCCGTCTTCACCGTGGCGTCCGAAGGAATCACCGTGGGAAAGAACGACGGCGTATTCATCAAGAACAGTCGGGACTGATCGGTCCGCCAAACGTGCCCGGCACCGGGAGGGAACGGGTCCACCAGGTGGATGTCGAGGATCTTGTGGGGGTGAGATGCTGCGTGCGCCGCGATCCTCTCCACGATCGAGAGACCACGGGGACCCGCGCCAATCACCACGATTCGATGTGTTCTTCCCATGATTACCAGAGTACTGCCCCGGCTCGCGGAGGGCCTTTTGACCCGGGACGCCGATTATCGCTAAGCTAATAAGGCTGTTATGCGCCGGTCCGTGTTTCGGACGCGCGAATATCAGCGAGGAGACGTGCCAGAGCGGCCGAATGGACTTCACTGCTAATGAAGGGTCGGGGTTAAACTCGACCGGGGGTTCAAATCCCCCCGTCTCCGCCAATGTGACCCCCTAGGTTTTCGGATGTCCGAGGCCCTAGGGGGTTTTTCATTCCCACCTGCCCGGCGGTCCTCTCGGGACTCCCCACGAGGCGAAGCCTCTGCCGCCGAAAGAATCCTCTAAAATCGGGGAACAGGACGGCGGCGTCCCCTCAGATCCTCCACCGACGCCCGGTCCCCTTGCACTGAACCCGTGCCACTAGGCCTGGACCTGACTCCGGAGGTAGGAACACGTGACGTCACGCGTAGCCGGAATCTATTCACCCCTCCTGAGCTCGGGAGGAGGTGCAGAGGCGACCGTCCTCCGCGCCGCCCAGGCGCTCGACGGTGAAGGTCACAGAGTCATCGTCTTTTCTCCGGGCGACGTCGACCGCGAGCGCCTCGAACGCCATTTCGGGACGACCCTGGCCAGGATCCAGTTCGTTACTCTGCCCGACGAATCAGCGCGGTGGGCTTCATTGCCGGTGGCGATTCGTCAGGCCCTCCTCGACCACCGGCGCACACGTTTTCTCCGCTCTTTCCGCCTCGGGCTGTTCGTCAACGCGACCTTCAAGAGCAATATCCCCGGCGTCGGGGCCCACAACGTCTACTACACCCATTTTCCGCACCATCTTCGTGCGGCCTCGAACCAGCGGGTGCGATCCGCGTACTTGCGGTCGGTGAATGTGGGGCGGCGACTTGCGCTCCACCCCGGGCAGTCCACTGTGATGGACACGTACGATGTCGTCCTGGCCAATTCCGAATTTACGCAGCGGAATATCGCCGCACGGTGGGGGCGCGACGCCCGCGTGGTATACCCGCCGTGTGAGATTCCGGAGACCCTGAGCAAGGAGCCTCGCGACAAAACCATCGTGACCCTGGGACGTTTTCAGCCCGGCTCCCCCGGTATTCCGCACAAGAGTCAAGCGACCATGATTCGCACCTTCCGGGAGATGCCGGATCTGCACCACGCCGGGTGGCGGCTCGTCCTCGTGGGCGCGCTCGGGGACGACGACGCGAGCCAGGACTTCTTCCGCGCCCTCATCGACTGTGCCGCTGACTCCCCGGTGGAGTTTCACCCGAATGCTTCACGCATAGAACTCGAGCGCACGTTGAGCGGCGCCTCCCTGTACTGGCACGCGCAAGGCGTGGACGGGGACCCTGTGCGGCACCCGGAAACCCAAGAGCATTTTGGGATTGCGGTGGTCGAGGCGATGGCTCACGGGCTCGTGCCGCTCGTTTACGGGTCGGCCGGTCCCCATGAAATTGTTTCTCGCCTCGACCCGGCGCTTTCGTGGCAGAGCACCGAAGACCTCAAGGCCATCACACGCGACGTCATCGACGGCGGTCAACGGTTCCATTCCGCCGTCGAAACCTACCGGGCGGCGAGGTTCTTTTCGGCGGAACGCTTCGATCGCGACTTTCTCACGGCCTGCGACGTCGATCCATCGCTTCGTACGCGCCCGTGACGATTTCTCCCCACTGGCGCACGAGGTTTTCCGGGAAGAATTGGCTAGCCACCGACTGCGCCTGGTGGCCCATCTCTCGGAGTTGTTCGGGGCGGCGCAGAGAATCCGCGAGGGCCTGGGCGAAGCGGTCTTCCGTCATCGGACTCACCAGAACGCCGGCCCCTTCCGGCAGCAATCCACGCACGCCAGGTGAGCAGTCGAAGGCCACCGTAGGAACTCCGGCCCGACCAGCCTCGATGATGGTCATCCCGAATCCTTCGTCCCGGCACGTCACGAGGTTGACCCTGGCGGTTTCGTAAGCCGCCTCGACGTCCTCGGTGGGCCCCTCCAGAACCACGCGATGGCCAACATTGGATTCGCGGATCTGCCGTTCCAACGCCGTCCGCTCCGGGCCGTCACCGTAAATCCGGAGCTTCCAGTGGGCCAGATCCGGGGCCTCCGTCACCTGGGCGAAGACGCGAATCATCAGGTCGAAGAGCTTCTCGTCCACGTATCTCCCGAGCGCGACGGCCTCCGGGCGGTCGTGTGCCGAGGTGCGATCCGTGGGACGGATGGGGTTTCCCACAGCCCAGGTCGGGGCATCGATGATGTGCGCGAAGAGCTCGGCGTCGCCGGCGGACAGCGCGGTGAATGCATCGAGGCCTTCACCGAATTGCCCCTCGACCATCTCCCGGAGGTTCGGCTCCACGTCCAGGCTCTCGAACTGCGCGTGATGCTGACCGATGACCGGAAATTGTCGGCCCCGCAACGATATCCCCAGGCCGTCCAACGCCAACGACGCCGCAGCGTGCGTCACGACGACGACGGTCTCGGGGCCCAAAGCATCGAAATACGCCGCGGCCCGACGTGCCACGCGGTGTCGGTCCCATCGTTTCAAGGGCAATCGCGCGGCACCGGCTGCCCGCGCCGGAATGCTGTGGCCTTCCCCGCGCACCAACGGCCGGAAATGCAAATCTTCCCGTTCAAAGACGGTCGTGGTGGGGATCTTGGGGGTGCGCGTTCCCGGTTTGACCGACACGTGCTCCACGTCCAGCCCGGCTTCTTGGAGCGCCAGGCTCAGCGTCTCGGTGGAAACGGCTCCTCCGCTAAGTTCGGGAATGCGGTGGCAGACGAAGACGACGCGTCGGCACCTCTCCGGCCACGCACGCAACTCTGCGGCGACCTCCTCGGGCTGAGCCATGTCTTCAGGTCCTTTCGGAGGCGTCATGGGTTCGTGACGAAGGCGCGCAAGACGGCGTCGGCGCCATCCAGGGCGGCCCACGGCTTATCCAGGGTCAGCACGGCGAGTCCTGCGGGTGGAAACCCGGAGGAGGCGTCCATGACGGCGTCGTAATCGGATTCGCGCGATGCCAAGTGGAGCACCGACTCCTGGACTGCGGGGAAATGCGAAATGACTAGGAGGGACTGAACCGTCTCAGGGGTCCTGCCGATCACCGACAATAAGTCGCGCGTCGGAGGGTTATAGAGCCGGTTCTCCAGGCTCGCGGTCGGCGCCTTCTCCCCCAGCGCGTCGCACACCCACGTGCACGTTTGGCGCGTTCGCAAAGCAGAGGACGAGGCAATCATCTCGGGCACGACGGATTGCTCGACCATCCACTGGCCCACCTTCGGCGCGGTCGCGTGGCCGCCTCGGGTCAGGGGGCGGTCAAAATCGCTGGTCCCCCAGGGCGGCTCGGCCTCGGCATGCCTCATAATCATGAGAATCTTGGCCTGGGAACGTGGGTCGATCAGGGGGCTCATGGTCTTCAGTCTACAAACGTGGAGTCAGCACGATGCCGCTTTAACGCAACAAGCCGGCCGGCCTCACTCGTAGACCGACCGGCTGTGCGGGGCACGCTCACGGCGCGCCGACTACCACTAGATGGAATACTCTGGGGCCGCCCAAACGACGACCTCCGGGTGCTCGTAAAAACGGTAGCCCTGGCCGCGCACGGTACGTACCGTGTTGGACAACCGGCCCAATTTGGAACGCAACCGACGAATGTGGACGTCGATCGTGCGCTCATTGGGGGTTTCGTCCGCGTCGCGCCACAACGACTCCAAGAGCTCTTCGCGTCCCGCGGTCCGGCTGGAATTCTCGACGAGGTAGTTCAACAACTCGAATTCCTTGTACGTCAGGTTCAAGACCTCGCCATCGAGGAATACCTCGCGGCGTGACAGGTCGATCAAGACGCCGGCCGGTTGATTCGGCTTGGATTCGGAGCTGGGCATGTGCCCCAATGGGGAGGCTTCGCCCTGGGTCTTGGGAGCGGTGGGATCCCCCAAAGCATCGCGAACGACGTCGAGGTCGCTCCCTTCTGCGCCGGCAGGAGCGATGGCCACGGCGGCGTAGGACTCCGCCTGCGGAACCAGGGTCTGGGCGTAGGAACGAATATCCTGCACCATCCGAACCAAGGACGTGCCGTTCTGGGCGGCGACTTCTTCGCTGAGGCCGATGTACAGCACAAAGCCACGGGCTTCGTTATCCGTGGTGACCGGCCGCACGGTGGTTCCGTTCTCGGCATGATGGGGCGTGGCGGCGGGACTCATAGTGCGCAATGAACGATAATCCGTAGGTTCTCCCACGGCACCGCGGCCGGTAACGGCGGCCTGACGCATCGCGGGATTGGTCCCGTTCGCTCGATTCCGCTGCGAGATGTGCACATACCCGGGTACGCCTGGCATAAGATCCCCGTTTCTCCACAAACTAGAACCACGGCTTCGACCGTGGTGATGGCCCGGCCGCGGCGAGTCACACGGCCGTGCGAGCCACGACCGAACCTCCGCCATAGGATCATGCGTTCATTCCGGTTGGCGCGGACCCGCCGTTCCATGCTCTCCCGATTCACAGGTTCCCGCAAGTAACAATCGTGCGAAGCGTCCACATAATAAGACTAATCGTCTCAAATATGCACAGATACGGAGATTGCCTGCATATTGACACCCCGCCTGAATCGAAGAGATTCCCGACTTTCCCCCAGAATCGGGCCAGTCCGCCGGCATTCACCAGGCGAGGAAATTTCTACAAGCACATTCACCACCCAATGTCAATATGTTCTGAACGCATATTTTTGGGGTCCCTCAGACACCCAGGACTTCCCCAGGAAACCGGGGTTTGTCAGAACAAAACTCCCGAGTACGAATTCCGGCCCAGCCGGCACCAACCCGTTTGTTCGCATAGCGCAATCACACGAAGCCCACCGAGAGCACGCAAAAGCCCCTCTGGCCAGCACCGAAGTGCGCCAGAGGGGCTCCCAAGAGTCGGCGTGCCAACTCATGGTCAGTGGTATTTGTCACACCATGCTCGGATGGGGCTAATCAACGACGCCGTACAGCCGATCGCCTGCATCGCCCAAGCCCGGCACGATGTACGCGTTCTCGTCCAATTTCTCGTCGCGTGCGGCCAGAAAAACGTCCACGTTCTCCATGCCTTCCACGCCTCGCTCGAGTGCGGCAAGACCTTCCGGTGCACCCAAAATGCACAGGCACGTGATCTGATCGGCTCCGCGGTTCCGCAAGAACTTAATGGCCTCGATCAGCGTGCCGCCGGTGGCCAGCATCGGGTCCAGGACATACACCTGACGTCCGGTCAGATCGTCGGGCAACCGTTCCGCATAGGTCACGATATCCAGAGTCTTTTCATGCCGGGCCATGCCCAGAAAGCCCACCTCCGCGGTGGGAATCAGACGAGTCATGCCTTCGAGCATGCCGAGTCCGGCACGCAAAATGGGCACGACGAGCGGCCGCGGCTTGGCGATCACGGACCCCTCGGCTTGAGCCACCGGCGTCTGCACGGTCTTGGGCTCCACGCGGATCTTTCGAGTGGCCTCATAAGCCAAGAGGGTCACCAACTCATCGACCAACTGGCGAAACTGTGGTGAGGTAGTTTCACGATCCCGCAAAACGGTGATCTTGTGGGTAACCAAAGGGTGATCCAGAATCTTGACTCGCATGGCTCCCAAACTACCGCAGAGAATGTATCCATGACGCACTTTCCACAGCTCCACGACAAGTGGATGGGATTGGCCCTGGCCGAGGCCCGAAAAACGGAAGCCTCCGCAGATGTACCCATCGGCGCAATCGTCGTGGATTCGACGGGCCAGATCGTGGGGCGTGGATATAACCGCCGTGAGGCCGACGGCGACCCCGTGGCCCACGCTGAAGTCATTGCCCTTCGCGAAGCCGCCGCCCATTTGGGCCGGTGGCGCCTGGATGACTGCACGCTCGTCGTCACCCTCGAACCGTGCACGATGTGCGCCGGGGCGACCCTGCTCGCTCGCATCCCTCGCCTGGTCATGGGCGCGTGGGACGAAAAGGCAGGGGCCGTAGGCTCGGTGTTTGATGTTCTGCGCGAACGACGTCTCAACCACTGGGTCGAGGTATTTCCTGAGGTCCGGGCCGCGGAATGCGCTTCGATCCTTCGTGAGTTTTTCGCAGGCCAACGCGATCTCCAAAACACCGAGTGGAAGGGTGCAAAGAATCACAAGGCGTAGGCCCCTCCGCCACTAGAACTGACCGGTCAGTTCAACTAAGGTCGACAACGTCCTCCCATAGCCCCGTGGGCCTCCTGCACGTTCCGTCACGTGAACACTCAGTCCCTTTTGGGCGCCTTCCTCAGATGACTCATCGCTAGGAGTAACCCCGTGCTCGAAGTCTCCGACCTTCAGTCGAAGGGACGCCACGCTCCCCTGATCTATCCGACCTCCTTTACCGTCGAACTCGGCGAAATAATCCTCGTCCAAGCCAACACCCAGCTCGAACGTTCGGCACTGTCTCTCACCTTGACCGGCCGCATGAAGCCGAGCGACGGCGTCGTCTCGTGGAACGGGAACCCCGACGGCAAAGATCTGCGGAAGATCGCCGCGATCGTGGATGCCCCCGACATCAACGAGATGGAAAGCCACATGCGTGTGCGCGACTACGTCTCCGAAATGCTTTCCTATATGCCACACCCTTTCCTGCGGCGTCCAAAAGCGAGCGCCTGGCTGGAAGACAACGGGCTCGAAGACCTCGACGACCTGTGGGATGAGCAATTGACCGGTGACCAGCGCATTCGCCTCGTCACCGCCTTGGCGCGCCATGATGAACGCGCCGATCTCTTGGTGTTCGACACCCCGTCGCGCCACGCGAACCACACCTCCGCGTGGCTTCCTTCCCTGTTCGATCTGGCACGCGATGAGGAACATCCCCGAACCGTCGTGGCGGTGGTGCCCCACATCAGCGACTCTTGGCGCGGCCTTCGCGCCGTCGTCGGCGAACCCACCAGATCACCCCACGTACCGACCGATCTGAGCCTCGATGAGCTCTTTGACCCCCAGCAACTTCAGGAGACGCGCGCGTGACCGCCATTCGACTCGCACTCAGTGAACTCAAGCGCATGACCGGCGGGGTTTTCCCCAAGCTCGTGATGGTTGCGCTGGCCTGTGTCCCGTTGCTGTACGGAGGGATCTACCTCTATTCCAACTGGGACCCTTACGGCAAGGTTGACCACGTCAGCGGCGCCATCGTCATGGAAGATGCCGGCGGCAAGGGCCCCAATGGTCAGCAGATGAACACCGGACAGAGCGTCAAAGACAAGCTCCATGACTCCGGTAATTTCGACTGGCACGATGTGTCGGACCGCGACACGGCGGTGGACCAGGTGACCAAGGGCGAAACCGACTTCGCCATCGTGATTCCCAAGGACTTCACCCAACGACTCCTCTCGACGTCCAAGTTTGCTCCGGATCAGAACGGGAAACCGGGCACGGTAGATCCACAGCAGGCGGGTCTGGAAATCGTCACCAACGACGCCAATAACTACCTTCTGACGAACATCGTGGCGAAGGCCGGAACGACGATTCGCGACCAGGTGGCCTCCGAGGTCGGGGACCAAACCGCGCAGCAAATGCTGGCGAATTTCACGGACATTCACCAACAAATGTCTAAGGCAACCGACGGTTCTCAGAAGGTTTCCGACGGCGCCGTCAATCTCTCCTCGGCTGTGAACCAGCTCAAGGACGGCACGTCGTCCCTCGCGAGTGGTGCCCAACAACTCAATGAGGGCGCACATTCGCTCGTGGACGGCGAAAACCAACTTGTCGACGGCAATGCCCAAGCGGTTTCCGGAGCGAAGCAGCTCGATGACGGCGCCCAGCAGCTCAACGGCGGCGCCACGACTCTCGCCCAGGGGACCCAGGGGCTAGCCGACGGGTCCGCGCAGTTGAAGGACGGCACCTCAACCCTCGCCGGCGGCTCATCACAGCTCGCGGACGGGACATCGAAGCTGTCCGACGGCGCCGGCCAGCTCTCCCAGGGAGTCTCCTCCCTGAATCAGCAGGTTCAGGAATCGGGCATTCAGAATCTGGGCAACGATCTGACCACCATGTGTCGCGATCTCTCGTCGGTGAATACCTCAGAGCCGAGCGGCAGGCTCGGTAGCGACGTCTCCAACGCGGTGGTTTCCGAGGTCGGATCCGCGACTACGGAACAGGTCAATGCGCTGGTCAAGCAGGGTATTTTGACGCAAGACCAAGCGGACAAGGTCGTGGCCTCGGTGTCGGGGCAGGCCACCAAGGACCGCGTGGCCAACGCCGCGACGGGTCAACTCGATTCCGTCGAGAACACCGACCAAGCAGCCGCGTTGCAAAAGCTCCGGGATTCCTCGTGCGCCAGCGATGGCACCTCAACCGTCGCCGGGAAGATCTCCCAGCTCACCGGGGGCATCGCCCAGCTCAACGACGGAGCCGCAGGTGTTGCCGACGGCGCCAAGAACGCCAACGACGCCGCCCAGCAGCTTTCCTCCGGGGCCAGCACTCTCGACCAGAAGACGGGCGAACTCGCGGACGGCGCCACCAAGGTCAACGACGGCGCTCAGAGCCTGAAGTCCGGCGCCGGGACCCTCGCGGGATCCACGGGCCAGCTGGTTCAGGGCTCTCAGACCCTCTACGACAACCAGGTTTCCGCTCGCGACGGCGCGCAGAAACTTGCCGACGGCACCGACCAAGCGGTGCAGGGTTCCTCGCAAGTTGACGAGGGAGCGGGACAGATCCAGGGCGGCTCAGGACAGCTCGTGGACGGTTCGCAGAATCTGACCAAGGGGCTCCGGGACGGCACCAATAAGGTCCCCAACCTCGACGAAAAGGAACAATCCTCGCTGGCATCGGTCATGTCCGACCCCGTGACGGACGACCACAATTCTCTGGCCTCGGCCCGAAATTACGGCGAGGGCATGGGGCCGTTCTTCATCGTCTTGGCGCTCTGGATCGGTGTGCTCATGTCAGGCCAATTCTTGCGGGCCAGCAATAGTCGAGCCTTGGCTTCCGGAACGTCGAGTTTCCGCGTGGCCCTTGGCTCGTGGGGACCGTTCGCCGTCGTATCCGTGGCGCAGACGGTGGTGCTGTTCGCCGTCGTCCTCTTTGGTCTCGGCTTCGAAATGACCCATCCGTGGCTGACGTTCTGGTTCCTTCTCCTGACCTCTATGACCTTCAGTGCACTGGGACAAGGGTTGATCTCCCTGTTCGGTTCACCTGGCAAGCTCATGGTGTTGATCTTGCTGATCGTTCAGCTGGTGACCTGTGGTGGCATGATGCCGTACGAGACGTTGCCGGAGCCGCTCAAATGGCTGCATCACGTGCTTCCCATGGGATACGCACTGACCGGTGTCCGACGCCTGGCCTACGGCATCAATGAAGGATCGGTGCCTATGCTGGTACTAATCCTCGTGGGCTTCCTGATCCTCGGCGTCGCGATTAGCCTCCTCGGTTCCATCAAGAGTCGGACATGGACGCTCGCCAAGCTGCACCCGGAGGTTGAACTGTGACGACGCACCGCACGGTAGAAGACACGCCCCCGTCGACCATTAAGCGTCGGCCCGGCAGGACGTCACGGACGCAGCTCAAGCTCTTTGAATCGGCCATGGTCATCATGAGCGAGAAGGGTCCCACTGCCACCACGGTCGACGAGATCGCGGCCAAGGCGGGCGTTTCCAAGGGCACGGTGTACTACAACTTCGGCTCCAAGAAGTCGATGGTGGATGGACTGCTCCGATACGGGGTCAAGCTGGTGTTGGAATCCATCGACGACGCCGTAGAAGACGTCTCGGACCCACGGGACCGCCTCCTCCGGGCCACGATCGCGGCCCTGCGCTTTTTGGAAACGCAACCCGGGTTCGCGAGGCTCGCCGTAGCGGAAATGTGGCGCCCCAACGACGTCGCCAATTCCGAGGTCCTGTCGGAGCAGCGAGGCGTCATCATCGATCGAGTCACCGAGCTAGTCGAGGATCTGCGCCGGTCCTACGAGCTATCCCCGACGCCGGACAGCACCTCGATCGCGGTCGCCATTTTCGGCGCGACGTTTATGCTCGCCATGGACCGGGAGATGAACCATTCGACCCGGACCACGCAAGACGCCGCCCGCGCCGTGTCTAAGCTCGTCGACGGCTACATCGTGGCGTAGGCGATGGGTGATCAAAGCAACAGGTGTGCGGCTACGATTATGAGCCCCTCAAGTTGAGGAGTCCCCGCTGAATCGGTAAAGTAACCGAAGTTGGTGACGTGTCCGAGCGGCCGAAGGTGCGACACTCGAAATGTCGTGTACGGTAACCCCGTACCGAGGGTTCAAATCCCTCCGTCACCGCCAGCTTGAAGGCCCCTACCGCCCCGGAATCCGGGTGGGTAGGGGCCTTTTCTTGTGCCTGCGGCCAAAAGCGGGGGCTTCAGGCGTTCGAAGCCCAGACACCAGAGATGGCCTGCTCATCAACTATGAGATGCATCTGACGTCACCATCGCCGATCTTGAGATATCAGCAAAAAGCCCCCCGAGAAGATGCCATGCATCTCTCGAGGGGCCACCGTATTTACAAAACTTTATGCAAAGTTGGGCCTATTTTGCTGAACTCGGCGGATCTATTGAATTTCGGCCTTGTACACTGCGACTACAGGTGCCGTCGTACTGCCTCCAATGGTGTTCCCATAGGTTTCGGCACCAGCAACTGTGACCCACAGCTTCACGTTATCGTCTTTCACCAGCGGCTCAAGGCTCGAACATTTGCCCTTACCGTTCAATGATTCAGCATCGAAGGCGATGGTATTCGTCTCGTAGAGATAGGTTTCCGGCTGATACGAAGCACCTACATTGACTCGCATGCCGCAGGCTCCGGTAGCTGAATCGAGCTGAGTCACCCAACCATAAACTATGAGTTGTTCGCCCACATGCCCCTTGGGATCTTTAACGATCTGGGCAAGTTGCCGGTCGTCCACCTCATGAAATGTCGCCAAATCAGGATTCTTGGGAACCGCACTGGAACTTGAAGACGGCGATAGAGTCGTTTCAGGCTTAGCGGATGCGGATGCACTCGACGCAGAGGCCGACGGCGCCTCTGATGATGCAACGGAAACGTCACTTCCGTCTGACGCACCCGACATTGCGCCGACGACAAAACCAATAGTCAGCAGCAAAGACAACACTAAACCAACCGCAGAGATGCAGATGCCAGAAATCGTCATGCCCTTCAACTGGTGAGAGCCCAGCGCAATGATGGACAAAATCAAGCCGGCCACCGCCAAGAGCAGGCCAATAATCGGTATCCAAAAGAGCACGAGGCCCGCCACTGCGAAGACGAAGGCGATAATGGTAAATGTGTTCGACTTTCGCGGAGGCTGATAATAACCTTGGTAGTTATTTTGCCCAAAATTCGAATACTGATTCTGCTGACCACCATTGGGGTCACGTGGATACATGCTCATCCGGAGCCACTTTCAGGTTGCGAGCCACGACCGTGACTCTAACGAACGGCCCCATTAGGCCTTCATAATCATAGGCAAGCTTTGAGTGATTCACAAGGTTTTCAACAGAAAACGCGTAGGTTCCTGATGTAGACTCGCGAGCTGTTCTCGGGTGAGAGCCGATTTTCACTTGACCCAGGTGTACTTTCCATGCCAATGGGAAGATTCATATTTGAGGTATGGTCTGGCAGCCACCATAGATTGACCACCTTTTCCGGGACTTCGCCGCGTCAGGGCAACCAAACCTTTACCCTCATGACGAAGCGGCACCCCCTCTTGAGGGAACCGGCCGCCCCGTTCAGCTGACCGGTGAAGTTATTAACATGTTCCGTCCCGCCGCACACGGCACGAGCCAAGATGGGTAGACTCGCATCGCAGTCCATCGCATCATCGGCTGCCTCGAAATGAGGGCCGTGGAGGTTTCATGTCTGAGTTGTCGACTCCCGATATTCGTACCGTCAACGCCGAACAGGTCTTGGCCCACTTACCCATGAGGGCAGCGGTGGATGCACTGAAACAGGCACTAGCGCAAGGTTTCGATCCCTCGCGCGCCCACCCGCGCACTTCAGCGGAGTTGAACCGGGGCGAGTTCCTCATGATGCCCAGCGAGAATGGCGACTACGCCGGCGTCAAGATTCTCACGGTTGCCCCCGAGAATCCCCAGCGTGGCCTGCCGAAAATCCAGGGACAGTACCTCCTCTTCGACTCTGAAACGATGGCTCCTCTGGCACTCATCGACGGCGTCGCGCTCACGGCCATCCGTACGCCCGCGGTCTCCGCTTTGGGAGTGGATATCTTGGCCGCCCCCGATGCCACCGATCTTCTGGTCTTCGGCACCGGCCCCCAGGCCGAATACCACGTTCGTGCGGTCGCCGCCGTCCGAGAAATTTCCCGGGTCGGCATCGTGGGGCGCAGCGGAAATAAAACGGATCGGCTGGTCGCGGCCCTCAACGCCGAAGGATTCAACGCCCGAGCAGCTTCCGAGGACGACGTCGCCTCCGCCGACATCATCACCTGCTGCACCTCAGCCAGCGAACCCCTCTTCGACGGGGACTCTGTGCAGGACGGCGCCGTGGTCGTCGCGATGGGTTCTCATAGCCCAGACGCCCGGGAAACTGACGATGCATTGGCCCGCCGAGCAGCCTTTTACGTCGAAGACGTCGACACCGCGATGCGTGAAGCGGGCGACGCCGTCATTGCGGTCAAGCGCCATCTCATCCGTGAGAACGACCTCCGCGACCTCTCGACGATGGTTACCGAGGATCGCCGCACCACCGCTCGCCCGGCACTGTTCAAGACCGTGGGCATGGGCTGGGAAGACCTCGTGACCGCAAAGGCTCTCTTCGAAAACCTCCCTGGTTAGTTCTGACCCACCGTATTCGGTGGCTTTCACCTGACATGAAGTCCTTCCCCCTCGATCGCATCGCCCAGGGTCTCCCCGCGCGCCAGCTCATTCCCACCATGACCGGCTGGTGGCTAGATGAATCCGTGACCCGCGCCGTGGTCGAAGCACCACCGGGGTCTGGAAAGACCACCGTCATCCCACCGCTCATGGCGGAACTCGCAGCCCGTCCAGCCGGCTCAGACGGAGCACCGAAAAAGGTGCTGGTCACACAACCACGAAGGATCGCCGCGCGGTCGGCCGCGCACCGTCTTGCTCAGCTTTCGGGAACGGCCCCCGGGGAGCTCAGCGGGTACACGATCCGTGGGGAACGGAAGCATTCGGCGTCGACGCGCGTGGAGTTCGTGACCACCGGTGTTTTACTTCGCCGTTTGATCCGCAATCCCGAACTCGAGGACGTCGCCTGCATCGTGCTAGACGAGGTCCACGAGCGACACCTTGACTCTGACCTCGCCGTCGGGATGGTCACGCAACTCGCTCAGATGCGCGACGACCTTTCCGTTGTTGCCATGTCGGCGACCCTTGATGCACGGCGTTGGGCCGACTTACTCGGATCTGAGGACCAGCCCGCCCGGATCGCTTCGGCCGAAGTGCGCACGCACGAGTTGACGGAGTCGTGGGCACCGTCGTCTACGCCCGCCCTCGACGTCCGCGGCGTCACGCCGGGGTTTCTGACGCACGTTGCGGAAACGACCGCCGTTCACTTGGGTTCGACCGACGGCGACTTCTTGCTCTTCCTCCCGGGGTCCCGCGAAATCGACAAGGTGACCGCTCTCCTCCGCCAACGTGTGCCCGACGACGTCGAGGTGCTCCGGCTGACGGGGCGGACTCCGTCAGCCGAGCAGCAACGCATCATGTCCGAAGCGGGGTTCGGGACGCGCCCCCGCCGGATCATCGTTTCGACCAACGTGGCCGAATCCGCGATCACGGTCCCCGGAGTGCGCCTCGTCGTCGATGCGGGGCTCGATCGCCAGCAGCGTTTCGACACCGTTCGCGGCATGAGCGGCCTCGTCACCGTGGGTGCTTCTAAAGATTCGATGGTTCAGCGCGGTGGACGCGCGGCCCGCGAAGCTCCGGGGACCGTGGTGCGATGCATGAGCCCAGCCGAATTTTCCGCCCGGCCCGCCTCCGCGCCGCCGGAAATTGCTACGAGCGATCTCACCTCCGCCGCCCTCGATCTGGCCTGTTGGGGAGCTCCGGGAGGACGCGGTTTGCGACTTCCTGATCCCCTTCCGGAGCGTGCCTATGCACGGGCCCGCAAACTGTTGCAAGCCCTCGGAGCAATGGACGACGACGAACAAGCCACGGCTACGGGTCGCCGCCTTGCCGAGGTTCCCACCGATCCTCGGCTTGCGAGGGCGCTTTTCGATGGTGCCGACATGGTCGGAGCGCGGGCCGCGGCGGAAGTACTTGCCACCATCGGTTCGGATGATCGCGCACCGGGAGCGGATCTATGGGCATCAGTCCGCAACTTCCAACGCTCAGGGTCCGGGACGTGGCGGCGCGAGGTCGACAAATTGATGGATGAAGTTGAGGCCCAGCCCACCAGCGAGCGCGCCACGGAAGAATCCACCGCATGGGTGACCGCCCTCGCCTTTCCCGACCGCATCGCCCGACGACGCGGCGGAAGCGACGAATACCTCATGACCTCCGGCCATGGGGCTGCCCTGCCCCCTGGTTCGGGACTCACGGGTCAGGAATGGTTGGCCGTGGCCGAAGTTGCCCTGGTCAATGGTTCGCCCGTCATCCGTGCGGCCGCAGTACTCGACGAAGAAACTGCGATGCTGGCCGGCTCCGAAATGCTCCGCGAAGAAGAGGTTGCCACCTTCTCCGAGACACGCGGAGGAGGCAGGATCATATCGCGTACGGTTGCGGCGCTAGGGGCGATCGAACTCTCCTCGACGCCGCGGCCGCCCTCCCCAGAAGCGGGCCGTCGTGCAGTGCGGGACGCGATCAGGCGCACGGGTTTTGAACGATTCCTCGCGCCCTCCCCGGCCTTCGAATCGCTCCGGGCACGCATGGGCCTGCTCCATGCGATCTACGGCGATCCGTGGCCACGAGTCGATCTCGAGACCCTCGCATCCTCTGCAGATTCCTGGCTCGGCCAGGCACTTGACCGCATCGCCGCAGGTGCCGCACCGGCTTCCACCGATACGGTTTCGGCGCTCAGGGGGCTCCTGCCGTGGCCAGAAGCATCCCGAATGGACGACCTCGTTCCGGAACGGCTGACAGTTCCCAGTGGTGCTTCGGTCCGTCTGAACTACCCAGCCCCTGAAGAACACGACCCTGACGTCAGCCCACCCGTACTGGCCGTGAAATTACAAGAATGCTTCGGTTGGGCATCGGGGCCGACGATCTGTGACGGCCGCGTACCGGTGGTACTTCATCTGCTGTCTCCGGCCCGGCGACCGCTCGCCGTCACCCAAGACCTCACCAATTTCTGGACCAACGTGTATCCACAAGTTCGCGCGGAGAACCGAGGCAGATACATCAAACATCCTTGGCCGGAAGACCCTTGGAACGCCACGGCGACGGCGAAGACCAAACGCGCTTCAGGAGGCTAGACACGCTCCGTTGAGCCGATTCGAGGTCCAGCGGTTGAGCCCGTACGGCGCAGCCGGCCACACGAGTTCACCCCTGCAACGCCAGCGCGAACGGCAACACGCCATCGGCACCGGCCCGAAGGAGCTCACGACCGGCCACCGTCATGGTCCAGCGCGAGTCCACAAGATCATCCACCAAAAGCACCGGCCCCCGAAGCTCGGCCAACCCGGCGGCCAGATCCGCTCCCACGTGGAACTTCCCCCAAACACTGGCTGCGCTAAATGCGCTGTTTCCGCCTCGACGGTCGGTGGCGGATTCGCTCTGGGGAGCGAGCTCGAGTTGTCCCAGGTACGGCAATCGCCCGGCGGCGGACAGCCCCTGGGCCAGAGAGTCCACAAGCTGGGGTCGCGATCTCGACGGTATGGCCACGACGGCCGAGGGTCGGCGGGACCAGTCCCATTCCGCCAGAACGCCTATGCAGGCTTTTCCGACGTCTGCCTGAACCTCGCCGTCGATGGGACGGCCGGCCTCGTCCGCGGCGAAGATCTCCCGAAGCCGGTTGCCCCACCCGAGATCGGTGAGCCTAGCCAAAACACGGCCTCGTTCCACCCGCTCCGCCTCGGGGATCTTGCCCTTGTGATCGATTCCGAGCTTGGGGAGTCCGCTCGGCCACTGAGCCCGCGGCTCTATCGGAACACCGACCTTCACAAGACCGTTTTTGGCCCGACGAGACGATTCCACGTCGATGTCGCTCGGGTACCACGGACCTGCGCAGACGTCGCACCTGCCGCAGGGTTCCGCAGTGTCGTCGTCCAGCTGATCGGCAAGAAATTGCATGCGGCATTGGGTGCCCGCTTCGTAATCAAGCATGGCCGTTTGCTCACGACGCCGTGCCTCGGCGATGCGTTCGTACCTTTCGGCGTCATAGGCCCACTGACGACCGGTTGCTTCCCAACCGCCTTGGACGCGCTCGACGGCGTCCTCCACGGAAAGAACCTTGAGGAGTAGTTCCAAGGAGGTTCGTTTCACATTGACGGCGGACTCTAAGGCAGCCACGGATAACGGCCGACCAGCGTTCTGAAGCGCCGCGAGAACCGCCTCGGCGTTCTCACGAGTGGGCATGGAAGCGGTGGCGAAGTACTTCCAAATCTCCGGATCCTCACGTCCAGGCAGAAGCAAGACGTCGGCACTCTCCGTTGCGCGCCCCGCGCGACCTACTTGTTGGTAATAAGCAACCGGCGACGACGGCGCTCCCAAATGGACGACGAATCCAAGATCCGGCTTGTCGAACCCCATGCCGAGGGCGCTCGTTGCGACCAACGCCTTGACGTCGTTACGCTTCAGGGCTTCCTCGGCCTCTTCGCGCTCACCGGTATCGGTGCGACCCGTGTAAGAACGAACCACATAACCGGACTCCGCAAGAATGCGGGCTGTGTCCTCGGCGGCCGAAATGGTCAGGGCATACACGATGCCACTCCCGGGAAGGTCTTTTAGATGCTCCAATAACCAGGCGATCCGGGAGGCATTGTCTGGGAGGTTCAGAACCCCCAGACGCAGGCTTGCCCGCGACAGAGGCCCACGCAACGTGAACACCCCTTGCCTCTCGGAAGCTGCACGGTCGCCGGAGGTTTCCGCGTCGCCTCGTTCTTGAGAGGGGAGCGTGACCCCAAGCTGTTCCTGAATATCGGCGACGACTCGGCTATTGGCCGTCGCCGTGGTCGCCAACACCGGAACCCTGGAGGGAAGACGGCCAATCAGGTCTCGTATCCGGCGATAGTCCGGTCGAAAATCATGGCCCCAATCCGAAATGCAATGAGCCTCGTCAATCACCAGGAGGGAACAACTTTTCATCAGGGAGGGCATCCACTCGTCCCGGAAACGCGGATTGTTCAGACGTTCCGGGCTGACGAGCAATACATCCAATGTTCCCGCCTCGATGTCGGCGCGAATCTCATTCCACTCGGTCGCATTCGCCGAGTTCACCGCGGCTGCGCGAACACCGGCGCGTTCGGCCGCCGCCACTTGATCACGCATGAGCGCAAGTAGCGGCGAAACTATCAGTGCTGGCCCACCACCGAACTGCCGCATCAAGAGTGAAGAAATGAAGTACACGGCGGATTTGCCCCAGCCAGTTCGCTGAATCACCAAGGCACGTGCTCGTTCCTCCACGAGCGCACGAATGGATTCGAACTGTCCCGGGTGGAAACGCGCGTCGTTTCGGCCAGTCAGAGCGCGAAGGTGGGCGACAGCTTGATCGTAAAGCTCGGAATCCTGGGGTGCGATGCTCATGTCTCCATCCTGACAGAGTCAGGGTCCGGCACAGATCACCCTGTGGATATCGTGGATCCCGCTGGGTTTTGGCAAGATTTGCACAGCCCCTACCTAGGTTCCCTCCAGTAGACTGTCCTCGGCGTTCCCCTCTTCTCCGACACAAGGTAAGTGCATGTCAGTCATCGCAGTTCTCGATAGCCATCTGCCCCATCACCTTTCCATGCTCAACGCGATCCCCGCACCGACCTTGAACCTGTTGGGATTCAACCTCGAGGACATTCTTGCCAACGCGGGTCCCTGGGTGCTCGGCCTCGTCACGCTGATGGTGTTTATCGAATCCGGCGTTCTATTTCCCTTCCTCCCAGGCGACTCCCTGCTGTTCACGACGGGTCTTCTGCATCAGCAGTTGGGCCTGAACCTGTGGGTCCTTCTCGTATCGGTTTCCGTCGCCGCCGTCCTCGGCGACCAAGTCGGCTACATGCTCGGGCACTTCTTCGGTCGCCGTCTGTTTTCGGAAAGAGGCAGAATCCTCAATTACGCAAACTTGGATCGCGCCCACGCATTCTTCGACAAGTACGGCGGCAAGGCCCTCATCCTCGCTCGCTTCGTGCCCATCGTGCGCACCTACGTCCCGCTGGCCGCGGGCATCGCGAAGTACCGCTACGCCGACTTTGCAAAATGGAACATCGTCGGTGCCCTGCTGTGGTGCTTCCTCCTGACGTTTGCCGGCGTTTGGCTCGGAAACGTCACGTTTATCCGTGAGCACGTGGACATGATCGTGATCGCTCTGGTTCTCCTCTCGATCATCCCGATCGGCGTCGAAGTGGCCCGCGAGCGGAACAAGGCCAAGCGTCGGGAAGCCGAGCTGTCCGACGGACCAGCATCGAGCGAGCAGTAACTCCGACGACGACGTCCTCAGGACACCACAAAGCGGCGGCACCCTCAGCGGTGCCGCCGCTTTGTTGTTGTATTAGCCGTGTACTTGGCCCACTATCGGCCCGATACGCCACCAGGCTCGGTGAGAATCACCCGGCTTCAGAATCGTGAGATTGCACCCCGAGCGGAAAGCATCGGCCGGCGCGGTCATCGGTTCAACCGCGACGGCCCGGCGACCAGGCGCTCCCTCCGGCTGGTCGTCCGTGTACACCTGAATCCAGTGAATCGCGGGACCGCACTCCAGGAAGACTCCATGTCCGCTGTTCGTGGTCAATTCACAACGGAAGCTGCCTCCTCCGGGACGAGCGATTGCCCCAAAGGCATGGTCAAACCGTTGCTGCCCCATCAGTCGCCCATCGCGAAGATCGAATTCCGTTCCGTGTACCGTGCGGACTTCCATGGGGAGGAGTCTCTCCGGATCCACCTCAAGATATTCTTCGGCGGGAATTTTCAGGCTCCATGTATCGAGGGCCTCGGGAGTCAGGCCATCTCCACCATCGGCCACCAGATACGGGTGGCCAGCGACGGCGTAGGGCGCGGGCTCGGCGCCCTCGTTGGTGGCCTCTACGGACCATTCCAAACCACTCTCAGCCAACTCATACCGGGCCTTGAGTCGCACTTCGAACGGATACCCAGGCTGCGGAACCAGGTCCAGGGACAGCGTGACGGCGTCAGAAGACTTCTCGACGACGTCCCACCGCTCCCACAGAGCGAGTCCGTGAGCCGCGTTGTGGCGTTCCGGCTCGGTCAAGGGAAGCTGGTGGGTCCGTCCCCCAAAGGTGTAGTTGCCGTCCCGGATTCGGTTCGGCCATGGAGCCAGAATTGCTCCGTTACACCCTTCTCGGGGCCCACCTGGCGGGGTGGTTCGCACCAGGGACCCCGAGGTGCCCTCCAGAGAGACCAGGCTGGCACCCACCTCGGCTATTACTGCGGTAAATCCATGGCCGGATATCTCGTGAAGGGCCCCCTGATAGGCGCCGGGCACTAGTCCAGTTTCCCTTCGCCTTCTGCCTTCTTGATGTCGACCGCCTCGGCGCTGGCGATGATGTCCTCCTCCGGAACCGGAGCAAGCCGATCCCAGACGAAGAACAGCACGCCCGCCACGAGCATCGATGCTCCGGTCCAGAGGTTGATGTGAATGCCACCGGTCTTCGCGACGTCGTCGGCCGGGTTAATGATTCCCATCAGGGTCACCAAAACCCCGTAAATCACGAAGAGACCACCAATGATGCGGCGTAGGTCGGTCCGTCGGGTGTACTGGATGAGATCCTTCTTCTCGCCTTCGCTCAATTGCACAAGGTCGGGAGTCTCGGAAACGTTATCGCTCATCGTATTTCTCCTAGTCAGTGCGAATTCTTAGAGGAATGGGAGGTAGAGAAGCACACAGAGGACCAACGCCGCAGTACCAAGAAGGGCCGGCGAGCGGTACCACACGGCATCGCCGACGGCCACGTCAGATTTAACGTCGACCGTACCCACACCGTAGACCAGGCCTTGAAGCTCGCTCAGCGGCTTGGGCTTCGACACGAAGGTCACCAGCACCGACACCACGATCACGGCCACGAAGGAGTAAATAGCTCCGTACATGGTCTCCGCCGTCGCCGAGCCGAAGAGTGACTCGTCGTTGAGGTAAGCGATCCAGACGATCGTCGGGGCGATGATTCCGGCGATGTAACCCCAAAGCCCTGCAGCAGGAGTCATGCGTTTCCACAGAAGCCCCAGAATGAATACGGCAAAGAGTGGCGCATTGAAGAACGAGAAAAGCGTCTGCATGTACGTCATGATGTTGCCGAACTGAGCCGCAAGGAAAGCCGTTCCGATGCCAATCACGACGCCGATCGCCGTGACCCATCGACCAGCCGACAGGTAGTAGCCGTCCGGCATGTTCGGCTTGATGTATTCCTGCCAGATGTCGTACGTGAACACCGTGTTGAAGCTAGACACGTTGGCGGCCATACCCGCCATGAAGGATGCCATCAAACCGGTCACGGCAACGCCCAAGACGCCGGACGGAAGGTACATCTGAATGAGCTTAGGAATCGCGTCGTTATAGGTCAGCGAACCGTCCGCGAACTGGTTACCGATCGTCGCGGCGGCAATCAGACCCGGCACGACGACGATGAACGGAATGAACAACTTGGGGAACGCACCAATGAGGGGCGTGCGTCGAGCCGCCGACATGTTCTTCGCAGAAAATGCCCGCTGCACCTCGGTGAAGTTAGTGGTCCAGTAGCCGAAGCTCAGCACGAATCCCAGGCCAAGCACGATGGCGAGCCAGTTGGCGCCGATTGGGTTCGTGACGTCGCCGATTCCGGTGCCTTGCCACGCCGACAGATGAAGCCTGCTGACGCCCTCCGTGTTCATGAGAGCTTCCTTCAATCCGGACCATCCGTGCACGCGGTGCAGTCCAACGACCGTCAGCGGAACCAGGCCGGCCACGATCACAAAGAACTGCATCACTTCGTTGTAAATCGCGCCAGACAGGCCACCGAGAGTGATGTACAGCAGAACAAAGCCCGCGGAAACCACGATGGCGACCCATTGGGGCCAACCCAGCATCGCCTCGATGATGATGGCCATCGCGTAGAGGTTGATGCCCGCAATCAAGACGTTGGAGACCGCAAACGCAATCGAGTTGACCGCGTGGGCGGCCTTACCGAAACGGCGCAGCATGAATTGCGGCACCGAGCGGACTTTAGAACCGTAGTAGAAGGGCATCATGACCAGGCCGAGGAAGACCATGGCCGGGACGGCGCCGATGATGTAGTAGTGCAAGGTCGCCATGCCGATTTCGGCACCGTTCGCGGCCATGCCCAAGATTTCTGTGGCACCGAGGTTGGCCGAGACAAAAGCCAGGCCCGTGATCCAGGCGGGCATAGACCGACCCGACAGGAAGAAGTCCATGCTGGTTTTGACTCGCCGCTTTGCCGCGATACCGATGGCAAGCACGGTCGCGAAGTAAAGGAAAAGCATCAGGTAGTCGACCCATGAAAGGGACAACCGGATGCTACTACTGGCATCTGCAAGCAACATCGCTTGCCTCCTGGAGAGTTCGATCGCGCACGCTATTGTGCGGAGATGTTCGTAATTGTTGAATTTTGCATTCAGCCTACACGCAGGAACGAGGGTGTCAACCCCCAAATCTCGGCACTATAGCGCCTTATAGGCATCGATGCATCCATGTTCATTACTGTTCGATTCGATGGCATACTAAGACCAGACTTGAACGCACAACGGCTGGAAGGAGTGACGATGCTCGCCGAAGAACGCCGAAAACTGATCGTCCGCGAAGTCCAAAAACACGGCACGGTTCATGTTCAGGTGCTGGCCGAGAACCTCAATGTTTCGCCAATGACCGTCCGTCGGGACCTAGCCGACCTTGACGAACAGGGGCTCCTCAACAGAATTCATGGTGGCGCAGAATCCACGAAGTCCACCCTTGAGCCCGCCTACGCGGACAAGATGTCCCGTAACGCCGGAATAAAAGCAGGCATAGCGCAGCGCGCCGCCGAGATGGTCTCATCCGACCAATCACTCGGGTTCTCCGCGGGCACCACGTGCACTCGACTGGCTCAAGAACTCACCAGCCGCGCGGATATCTCCAATCTGACCATCGTGACCAATTCCCTCCCCGTTGCCGAAGAATTCTTCACGGCGGAACACTCCGCCGCCGGCAACCACCCCGGCAATCCTCATCACGTCTTACTCACCGGCGGGCAGCGCACACCATCAGATGCCCTGGTCGGCCCGGTCGCCGACCTTGCCTTGACCAACCTTCACGTGGACACGCTCTTCATCGGTGCTCATGGCGCGGGAATCTCAGGACTCACCACACCCAACCTCGCCGAGGCCCGCACCAACCGGGCCCTCATCGAATCGGCACGGACCGTCGTGGCCATTTTCGATCACTCCAAATGGGGCACCACTGGACTCGCCGGATTCGCCGACTGGCCGGACGTCGACGTCGTCGTGACCGATTCCGGACTTCCCGCCGTGGCCCACGACTTTCTAGAAGACAACGTCAACAAGGTGGTCATTTCCTCATGACAGAGCCGAATTCTCCCCGCATCACCCGCGGGCAACTCGCCGACGGCCGAGAAATCTTCTTCTTCGATGACACGGAGCCGTATCTCTCGGGCCATAAGACGCGGCAGATTCACGATCCGCGTCCCCTCGACGAGCGCACTATGCCACCGCGTGAAGCCGCGAGCGTTCGCGTGGACCCGTTGAGCGGGCACCCCGTCGCCATCGCCGCTCACCGCATGAACCGCACCTTCCTACCTCCCGCTGACGAGGATCCCCTAGCCCCCGCAGGTCGCGGCACCGTTCCGTCAGAAATTCCTGAAGCCGAATACGACGTCGTCGTTTTCGAAAACCGCTTCCCCTCCCTCCAAGGCCCCCTCGAGATCTACCGGGACGAGCCGCTCTTTGAGGAGACCTCCCCCGCCGGCCGATGCGAAGTCGTGTGTTTCACCTCGGATTGGGAAGGTTCCTTTGCCGAACTGGGCCACCGCCGCGCAAGAACGGTCATCGAGGCCTGGACGCACCGCACACGAGAACTCTCCCGCCTCGATGGGGTGGCCCAGGTTTTCCCGTTCGAAAACCGCGGCGAGGAGATTGGGGTGACGCTTCACCATCCGCACGGGCAGATTTACGCGTACCCTTACGTCACTCCGGAAACCGCCGACGTCGCACGTCAGGCCGAAGAATGGGCGGAACGCACCGGAGGCGACCTCCTAGACGATGTGCTTCAGGCGGAGCTCAAAGAAGGTACGCGCATCGTGGCAGAAACCGCCTCATGGGTGGCCTATGTTCCGTTCGCGGCGAAGTGGCCCGTGGAATTTACCGTGATGCCTCGACGTGCGGCACGGGATTTCACGGAACTCACCGATACCGAGAAGGATGAGCTCACCGACCTGTATCTGGACCTCTTGGGCCGATTGAACCGCTTCTTCGACGAGGTCGACCACCTTCCCTACATCGCCGCGTGGCACCAGGCACCCGTTCGAGGCGGCGAACACATCTCGAGAATGCGACTGCACGTGTTTTCCCTGCTCCGAGCGCCCGGGAAGCTCAAGTACCTTGCGGGTTCCGAATCGGCCATGTCCGCGTGGATCAACGACACCACGCCCGAACGCATTGCTCAACGACTCCGGGAGGTCGCGCCGTGACCAGCCTTGAATGGATTGACGCACCATCCGCTGACGAGGCCACCGCCGCGATTCGCGAGGCGTTCGTCTCCGCCCACGGCTTCCAACCGTGGGGCATCTTCTCGGCACCTGGCCGGGTCAATCTGATCGGTGAGCACGTTGACTACAACGGTGGCACCGTCGTTCCGCTCGCACTCCCCCATCGCACGTACGTCGCCGTCTCGCCTCGCGCCGATGGCGTCGTCCGGGCCGCCTCCGCTCAAGAAAACGGGGGTGCAGAGTCGGTGTCCCTATCCCAGCTCACCCCGGGGAGCCTCTCGGGTTGGCTAACCTATGTCGCGGGGGTTCCGTGGGCCATGAGCCAGGCGGGCCTCGCCGGTGGTGACGACGGTCAGATCGCCCCGGGGGCAGAGATACTCGTGGATTCTGCGGTTCCGCTCGGTGCCGGGCTCTCCTCTTCAGCCGCGCTCGAATGCTCGGTTGCTTTGGCCGTGGACTCCCTGTGCACGCGAGACCACCCAGAACGAGATCTCCTTGCGGCCACAGATGAGGGGCGTGGACGACTCGCAGCGGCTTGTATCCGCGCTGAAAACGAGATCGCCGGGGCTAACACGGGCGGAATGGACCAGTCCATCTCGCTACGAGCCCATGAAGGCTCGGTGTTGACCATTGATTGCCGTGATTTCTCGTCCCGTCCCATTTCCATCGATATCGCCGGGGCCGGCCTGGCACTCCTCGTGATCGATACCCGGGCCCCTCACCGCTTGGCCGACGGTCAATATGCCCACCGACGCTCGGGTTGCGACGCGGCGGCGAAAGCCCTGGACGTGCCGACCCTGCGCGATGCGCTCCCCGAGGACATCACGGAGGCGGATCTCAGCACGGCATTCGAGACCTGGGAGAACACTCTCCGCCGAGGCGAAGTCGTCATCCCCGAAGGTCACGACGCCGACTCCTTGACCGGGCTCGTGCGGCATGTATGGACTGAGGTGTTCCGCGTCGAACAGTGCAAGACGCTATTCTCCTCGAACGTTGCGGCCGAAAATCCGGCCTGGTTGCGCTTGGGAGAGCTTCTGGACGCCTCGCACGCTTCCCTACGGGACGACTACCAGGTCAGTTGCCCCGAGTTGGATCTCGCCGTCGATGCCGCGCGTGAAGCTGGAGCCTTGGGTGCCCGCATGACCGGTGGCGGCTTCGGAGGCTCGGCCATCGCCTTGGTACGGGCCGAAGATGTCTCTGCAGTGGCATCCGCCGTCGACCAACAATTCCGTGCCGCCGGGTTTAACCGCCCAGCATTTTTGGAAGCGGTGCCCTCAGAGGCAGCCCGCCGAGACGTCTGACCCATCAAGCACACGAGGACGCCGCGCTCCCCACCTCAAGAGTAGGGGCGCGGCGTCGTCGTTCATGGACCAGCCGGCAGGGTGTACAGCTGGCTGGCGTCATGTGTTTTCTGTGGGTTCTTAGTCCCCTTCGTATGCGCAAATGGCGTCAACCTTGGCAGCCGACGACGAGTTTGGGTCGAATTCCAGGTCCAGCCAGGCATCGACCAACGTGCGGGCGAGCTCCAAGCCGATCACGCGCTCCCCCATGCACAGGACCTGCGCGTTATTGGACAGCACGGACCGCTGCACCGAATAGATATCGTGAGCGGTCACGGCGCGGATCCCCTTGACCTTATTGGCCGAAATCGCGACGCCCAGGCCCGTGCCGCAGATCAGCAAGGCCCGGTCGGCCTCGCCGGCAATAACTTTTTCGCCGGCCGCAGTCGCCACGTTGGGGTAGTACGTCGAATCGTCCGTTCCCGTGACACCGACGTCGAGAACCTCATCGACGCGGTCATCGGCCAGGAGGTCCGCTTTCAAAGCTTCTTTGTAGTTGTATCCGGCGTTGTCCCCGCCAACCACGATCTTCAGTCCCATAGTGTGCTCCTCTCGACATCCGGCATAACCGCCAGTCACGCCCCATTATTTCGATTGGGGTCGCCCGATGCACTCTCTGCACGGAATTTCTCGCCGCGCCGCATGATGTGGACCGTTCTCGCTAGGATCGACGAGAACCCTCCCTGCGAAAGGACGATCCCTCCGTGACCGAATACCCCGCCTTTGCCGAGCCCGTTGACATTCGTTGGTCCGACCAAGACTTGATGGGCCACGTCAATAATGCCCGCATCCTGACCCTCGTCGAGGAATCCCGCATTTTGTGGCTGCGTTCCCTCAACGGTTGGGTCAGGGAAATCAACCCGACGGTCGTGGCTCGCACGGAAATCAATTACCGCAAACCGGTCCTCTACGGCCCCGAATTGGTCATTGAACTCGGCGTAGGGCGAATCGGCAGCTCGTCATATTCGATCACTTTCCGAGGTGTCCAGGAGGAATCCGTCGTGTTCGACGGCGTCAACGTCTTGGTCGGCGTCGATCCTGAGAAGCTCGCTCCCCGCCAACTCTCGGCAACCGAAGTTGAAATTTTGGAACGCTTCGGAACCTTCGACCCGGAACACCCAACTGATCTCTCACTGCCGCCCGTTTCTCGATAGTCGGAGGCGATTCCCGAAACCTCTTTGTGTCGTGTATCACTAGCGCGTATGCTGTGGCGCAATATCTCCACGGCGAGTACGCCAACGACAACGATGAGGCACGCATGCTCCAAGGACGGCCGGCCACTACCGGCGATGACTACCCGCTCAACATGACGTCGCTGTTCCGCTATGCGGCACAAACCTTTCCCGATAACACCGTCACCTACCGTGACTTTGAGGGCACGTGGCACCGGTCGACCTATCGAGAAGAATTCACGCGTATCGCCCGCATGGCCCATGCCCTGACGAGGATCGGCGTCGAGCCAGGAGACACCGTGGGCGTGCTCGACTGGAACTCACGGCGCCACCTCGAGTTGTATTTCGCGGTGCCTGCCCTCGCGGCGACAATGTTGCAGCTCAACCTCCGACTCGCGACGGAAGACCTCGGATATGTCATCGACCATTCCGAGGCCACGTGGGTGTGCGTCGATGAATCCTTGTTGCCCATGGCTGAAGCCCATCGGGACCAGACAAAGATCAAGGGCTGGATCGTCATGTCGGATCGCCCGTCGCACGAAATCGAGACAAATCTTCCCAACGTCGTCTTCCTTGAGGACCTCATGAACGACGAGTCGGAGGACGACACCTTCGAGTGGATCGACGAGAAAACGGCTGCCTACGCCGGATACACCACAGGAACCACAGGGCGCCCCAAGGGCATCTTGTATTCCCACCGAGCCATGTATCTCCATTCTTTGGGCGTGGTCTCCTCCATGACGATGACGTATAACTCGACGGTCATGCTCGTGACCCCGATGTTCCACGTGATGTGTTGGGGCTTCCCTCAAGCTGCGGTGGCGGCTGGAGCCCGGATCGTTCTCCCCGGACGCTGGCAGGCACAGGATATTGCCGTATTGGGTGACGCTCTAGCACGGGAAGCGGTGACCGTTACCAATGCGGCGCCGTCTATTTTGACGCCCCTGCTCGAGTACTTTCGCTCCTTGCCCGAACCGCCCCGGTTGGACGGTCTCAGCATCATCTGCGGCGCCAGCGAGCCACCGCTGTCTTTGATGCGAGGCTTCAAAGAAGTGGTCGGCGCGGACGTCGTGCACGCATACGGAGCTTCGGAGACCTCTCCCCTGGTCTCGACGAACCGGGAGTTGCCGCCCGCCCTTCAGCAGCTAGGAGAGGATGAGGCCTGGGACGTCAAACGGTCACAGGGCCTTCCCATGCTGGGCGCCGAAGTCAAGATTGTCGATCTCGAAGGTCGGCCTCAACCGCACGACGGCGAATCGGCCGGCGAGTTGCTGGTTCGGGGCCCGTGGATCACGACGTCGTACGTCAACCGGCCGGATACGCAAGACTGTTTCGATGATGGATGGTGGCGTTCAGGCGACGTCGGCGTGATCGACGCCCGCGGCTATATCAAGCTCACGGATCGCCTCAAGGACGTCATCAAGTCCGGCGGGGAGTGGATTTCCTCGATCGATATGGAAAACACCATCGTGGATCACCCCGATATCGCCGAGGCGGCCGTGATTGGCGTGCCCGACGAGACCTGGGACGAACGCCCCGTGGCCTATGTGGTCCCCCGCCCTGGAACGAATGTCACAGAGGCCAGCGTGTATGACCTCCTCGGGGCGCGATTCGCCAAGTGGCAGCTGCCCGAGCAAGTGATCATTGCCAACGAGCTCCCGCGCACTTCGGTCGGGAAGCTCAATAAGCGGCAGATGAGGGCGGACTTCGCCGCAGGCAAAGAGAACTGAGACTTCTTTGACGTGATTCCGAGCTTGCGTCGCGGCCCTCCTCAGGCCCTGCACAGGGTCGGTTCCTAGTATCGGAAGTACCTCATAGGTGCGAGTGATTGATGGAAGGACGGCCCCCGATATTCGGGGGCCGTCCTTTCGTGTATGGAGTTGTGGGTCGAAACTACGTGGTCGAAGTCCCTGCGACGTCGACGGCGCCAGTCCGTGCCTCCGCCTCGGAGACAGTTTCCCCACCGAGGGGAACGCCCTTCCTGGCTCCGCCGGCAAGATCCATGACAACGCCAATGACGGCGGCCACTACCGTGGGAACAAACCAACCGAGATCCTGCGCGTGCCCGGGCGACCACCCAATCAACGTCGTGATGAGATCCGTGCCCACGTTGAGTGAGCTGAGGGTCATGAGCGCGGCCCACAAGGTCGCCACCGTCAAAGCCAAGATGTAGGACCAGTGAAGGCGACGGCGGATCAGCGGTTCAATGAGAGTCAGCAAGATGAGCGTGATCGCCGGCGGGTACAGGAATCCCACGATGGGCCCCGCGATGGCAAGCACCGTCTCGAGTCCCGTCGTGGAGACCGCGAAGGAAATGAGGCAGAAGATCACCAACCATGCACGGTAGGAAACCTTGGGAACCAATTTATTGAAGTATTCCGAGGTTGCCCCGAGCAGGCCCACTGCGGTGGACAAGCATGCCAGGAGAACGATCAGACCGAACACTACGGTTCCCGGCGTCCCCATCGTTTGAGAGGCGGCGTCGGCCAACAACGCCGCGCCGTCCTGATATCCGGCGCCGTTGGGGATGAAGTTTCCGATGTATCCCAGCCCCAGGTAGATCAGGCCGAGGAATGCACCGGCGATGATGGCCGAAAGCCCAACACCGCGCACGAGCTTCGGGCCCGCTGGGAGACCCTTATGACGCAGTGCGGAGACGACGAGAATTCCGAATGCGAGAGCCGCGATGGAGTCCATCGTCAGATATCCGTTCACGAAGCCGGCGGGACCAGCATGAGTCGCGTAGTCGCCCGAAGCTTGTCCTGTGTGATGGTCGATCGTGAAGATGCCGAGAATGATCAAGACGGCCAGCAGGATTAACAGCGCCGGCGTCAAGTACTTGCCCAGCTTGTCGACGAGACCATTAGGGTCCAAGCACATCAGGAAAGCGACGATAAAGAATACGGCGGAGAACCCGGCCGCTGCACCTGTGGATTCCCAACCGAAAACTGGGGTTACGGCCGAAGAGAAGCTCACGGTGGCCGTACGTGGCAATGCGTAGAACGCGCCGATGGACAGATACGCCAAGATCGGGAAGATGAGCCCGAAGATCCGGCCGCCTCGTCGGGCGAGGTCTTGCACGTCGTTGCCGGTAATCGCCACGGCAATCACCGCGAGGACGGGAAGCAAGACGCCCGTACTAATGAAGCCAATAATGGCCGGCACAAAGTGTTCACCGGATTCAACGCCTACGATCGGCGGAATAATGAGATTTCCCGCCCCGAAAAACATTGAAAACAGCATCATTGCCGCGATGGCAATGACCCACCCGGACTTACTCTTTGGTTCTTGCGCTGTATGCGCCATGTGGTCTGGCATTCCTTTGCGTGCTCGTGATGATGGGCTGGGTTGCACCCCTTGCCCCCAGAGGGGACAAGGAATAAGGCTACCCGCGCACTGCCCACGGTGAGAATAGAGAACCGTTCCTATCTCGACTTCTGAACACCGGCTACAGCGTCCGGACATGGGTTTACGGTCCTTTGAGGACTACCGTGGAAGCAAGATCTCTTCCTGCGAGGAAAGGTAAATCACATGAACCGCATTGCCATTACTGGAGCCACGGGTTCCATCGGCCAACTCATTGTCGCCGAAGCCGAGAAGAAAGATCTTCAGGTCGTCTCCTTGAGCCGGTCCACCGGTATTGATTTGTTGACTGGCGCTGGTCTCGAGGAGGCTTTAGCCAATGTCGACGCCGTCATCGACGCATCGCAGGTCGGCGATCCGACCTCCGAAGACCCGGTGACGCCGATTCTTACCGGTGCGCGTCACCTCATCGATGCAGCGAAGTCCGCCGACGTCGGGAGATTGGTCATGCTGTCCATCAACGGAGTGCAAGACAAAGGCCTCCAGCAATTTCCGTTCTACGACGCCCGCGCACAGCAGGAAAAACTGGTCGCCGACTCAGGGCTCACCACCACGATCGTGCGTAGCTCGCAGTGGTTTGAGTTTGCGTTGAATCCGGCGGCGGTTACGGAGAACGACGAGAATGTCGTCGTTCAAGACTGGAACATCCAGCCGGCCGCCGCTTCTAGCATCGCCAGATATCTTGTCGAGGCCGCCCTGGGAGAACATGGCGACGGCGTCGTGACGGTGTGCGGACCGGATGCCATGCGGCTCCCCGCCCTCACCGAGGCCGTACTGGCTCATCGGGACGATGCGCGACCCGTTGACATTCAGGATCCTCCCTTGGCCGGCCTGGGCGACGGGACGCTACTGGCTCCGGAGGGTTCGGATCTCGTGGGGCCGACCCTGGATCAGTGGCTCAATACTTCGCACTGACCAGGACGATTACCGGCCGACGGGATGCACATGGAGCTGATTCGATGAATTCTTTCTGGTGTATACAAGGCTCCATTCAGTGCCCGCACAGGGTCGCGACCTAGAGTCGTAACTACCTCATAGGTGCGAGTGATTGATGTGAAACGGCCCCCGGTGTACACCGGGGGCCGTTTCGCGTCACCAGGTGCATTCGACGGCCTAGCCGAAGAATCCACCCTTACGCTTCCGACCACCACGTGAGGTTCCGAAGAGTCCGCGAACGAGTTCACGGCCAAGCTGGGACGCTACGTTGGTGCCCACACGCATCATGGCGTCGTTACGCTTTCTGCGCTCCCGCTCTTCATCCTTTTCCCGCTGAGCCTCAGAACGTTCCCGTTCCTGAGCCTCACGCTCGTCATCGCTCGGCTGCTTCTTTGAGGCGGGAGCTTCGGATGCTTGTTCCTGGCCGTCGCTGTCGCCTTCCTTCTGCTCGGTCAATTTCTCGAATGCCGAGTAGGAATCCACAACCTTCGAATATTTCGGCGCCAGCTCGCTCCCTTGAACCACCTTCTCCACGGTGGATGGGGAAGCCGGGGCCATGCGGGACTGCGGGGCATACATACGCGTCCAAGCCACCGGGGACGGAGCGCCGGTATCCGTCATCACCGTCACCACGGCTTCACCGATGCCAGCGGAGGTCAGAAGCTCCTCGAGATCGTACGCGGACTTGGGGAACGTTGAGACGGTAGCTTTAAGGGCCTTGGCGTCCTCTGGCGTAAAGGCGCGCAGGGCGTGCTGGACGCGGTTGGCCAGCTGACCGAGGACATCTCCGGGGACATCTTTGGGCGTTTGCGTGATGAAGAAGATTCCGACGCCCTTGGACCGGATGAGCCGCACCGTCTGAGTCACCGACTCGAGGAAGGCCTTCGACGCACCGTTGAACAACAGGTGTGCTTCGTCCAGGAAAAAGACGAGCTTCGGTTTGTCGACGTCGCCCACTTCAGGAAGGTGTTCGAAGAGATCCGCGAGAAGCCACATGAGGAATGTCGAAAAGAGCTGCGGCTTCGACTGGAGGTTAGATAGCTCGAGCGCCGAGATGATGCCGCGTCCATCCTGCGCCGTACGGAGAATTTCTTGGGTGTCGAACTGCGGCTCGCCAAAGAATTTGTCCATGCCGTCTGCCTCGAGGCCGACCAATTTGCGCAAGATGACGCCAGCGGTCGCTTTCGAGAGCCCTCCAAGCTCCGACAAGGCCTCTTTGCCTTCTGCGGAGGTCAAGAACTGAATCACGGCCCGCAGATCCGCGAGGTTATAAAGCTCCAGCTCATGTTGGTCGGCGTAGTGGAAAATCAACTGGAGACTCGACTCCTGCGTCTCGTTGAGTTCCATGACGCGGGACAAGAGGATCGGCCCAAAAGACTGAATCGTGGAGCGGATCGGCACGCCGGTGCCTTCGCCACCGAGCGTATAGAACTCCGTGGGGAAGGACTGCCCCTTCCACTCCTGGCCGATGGCCTGACTCCGCTTTTCCAACTTTTCGTTGCCTTCGCCAGCTTCGGCGAGCCCGGAGAGGTCTCCTTTGACGTCGGCGAGAAACACCGGGACGCCCTGGGCAGATAGTTGCTCGGCCATGGATTGAAGGGTTTTGGTCTTGCCCGTGCCGGTAGCGCCCGCAACGAGTCCATGCCGGTTCATCATCGACATCGGGAGGCTCACGGGAACCTCGGGATGAGGTTCCCCTTCACTCATCGCGGCGCCAAGACGCACCACGTCCCCGTCGAACTTGTATCCGTTCGCAATCTTTTCGAGCTGTTCGTCTGTAGCCATGACAGACACGTTACCGACCAGAACCTCCATCGAGGCGTCGTCTTACCTTAAATGTGGAAAACCATTGAGTACCTCGGAATCTGGGTCCGACAAGAGACGGCGCGCTGAATCCCAGATATTCTGGCGTGATGCGGGCACCTGCCCGCGATAATCCGACGCACCGTGGAGGCCCACCGTGAAAAAGATTCCCGATGTCTTCCTCGTATGTCTGTGCGTTTTTATGGTCGCCGTGGTTGCTGAGTTCATCATGGCCAGCATTGGCGGCGTCAATCCGTGGCTCCTCGTAGCCATCGTGGTGCTGTCGATCCCCGCAGCCATGGCGGCCGTTTGGTGGAGAAATCACAGGGACAACTAAGCAAAACCCTTCTCAGTTCAACGCATATTCACCTTAGAGTTGGACCATAGAGCCACCATTCGGGGATATTCCCCGTGCTCTGTCCAGAAGGAGCCCAGCATGTCCCTCCAATTGAATCCCTATCTAACCTTCACGGGTGACGCTCGCGCCGCGCTGAACTTCTACCACGAAACGCTTGGCGGCGATCTCACCGTTTCGACCTTTGCCGATTTCCAGGCTCCCGTGGACGAGAAAGACGCGGACAAGGTGATGCATGGTCAGTTGGCAACGCCCCACGGCCTTCTCATCTTGGCTTCCGACGGCGGAATTATGGACGCTGTCCCCCGCCAGATCGGTAATCCGCAGGTCGAGGTTGCCCTTCTCGGTAGTGCACAAACGGACGAGCAGGAAGCACGCGGTTGGTTCGAAGGCCTCTCGCAGGGCGGAGAAGTCACCATGCCGTTAGAAAAGGCTCCGTGGGGCGATGTTTTCGGCTCGTTTACCGACAAATTCGGCGTCCGCTGGATGATCAATCTCGAGGCCCCCAAGGCCTGAACGATGGCGATCTGACATGAGATGGGGCGGCGTCGAGCCAAGAAGTGCGACGCCGCCCGGCCTTGGATCATCGGAAAAATTCGTCGCCCGTAACAAGAACGGCGATAGGAGGGGTGAATCCCCAAGGCATCGGCGATCGGTCCACCGCAACAACCCGCTCGCTAACCCCACGTCATGCGAGAAGTACGGCTTACCTGCCGATGCATACGAGGCTACTCCTGGCCCGTGACGACAACTCGGAGAGCTTGCGGTCCACCCACGGCCTGTGCGCCACATCACCCATAATCAGAAGCGAATCCTTCACATGGAGAGAGTCGCCAGCAGAAAATCGTTGTGACGAACATCAAATTTTGGGGCGGGCTGCTTCACCCCATACGCCGACAACAGCCCGGGCACTCGATCACGAAAAGAATGCTTCCCGCTCGGAACGCCTCCGGCTCGCAGCCTCTGGAACTCCGGTTTCCGCAGGCCGGCCCCGCCTTGCTCCCGACGCCGTCACGCCGATGGCGGCATAGATCAGCAGTGCAACGACGCCGCCTAACGCAACCAGACTCGTCACCATCAGTATCGACATAAGACCAACTAAAGCCATCTTCCAAACCTCCTCTTAGTGTGTCTGCTTGTCACGCTAGCTCTCGTGGCCTGCTCCGAGCAGTAGAGATGGGTCTACTTCCCCACCGGGGCACCATGAAGTTGCCTCTCTTCCAGCGGAATGGCGGGAAACTCGTCGGTGCCAGAACATAAAAAACCGGCCCCGACCAGTGTTTCCACTAGTCGGGGCCGGTTTCATGGGCGGAGGATGGGGGATTTGAACCCCCGAGGGCGTGAACCCAACACGCGTTCCAGGCGTGCGCCATAGGCCGCTAGGCGAATCCTCCAGGCGTTGCTCGGTCTTACTAGACCTCACGAAAGCGAACGGATACGAGCTTACACATGCGCCAGAGGCCCTGACAACTTGTGGGATCGAAAGGTGTCACACGCCACGGGATTCTCGGTGTGACAGCACTCGTCGCCTGGGCTAAACTATCGGAAGCCCCTCGCGTGGCGTCATCTTAGAAAATCCCCCAGGACCGGAAGGTAGCAAGGGTATTTAGGCTCTGACGGGTGCGCGAGGGGTCTTATTCGTTAAAGACTCGGATCCGTATGTGGCGAGAATTCAGGGCGCTGCATCCACAGACTGGAAGACGCTTCTTAAAGTGTCAGTCGGAACCAGTAGGGTTTCATATGTGAGCACAGCCCTGTATCGCCGTTACCGCCCCGAGACGTTTGACGACGTCATCGGGCAAGAACACGTGACCGCGCCCCTCATGACCGCGCTTCAAAAGAACCGCGTCAACCACGCCTATCTTTTTTCAGGCCCCCGCGGGTGCGGTAAAACCACCTCCGCACGAATCCTGGCCCGCTGTCTCAATTGTGTGCAGGGCCCCACGGCTCACCCTTGCGGTGTGTGCCAGTCATGCCAAGACCTCGCTCGCGACGGCGCAGGCTCCCTCGACGTCATCGAGATGGACGCAGCGTCCCACGGCGGTGTGGACCACGCCCGCGATCTCCGAGAACGCGCGACCTTCGCCCCCGTGCGCGACCGCTACAAGATTTTCATCATCGACGAGGCCCACATGGTCACGAGGGAAGGCTTCAATGCCCTCCTGAAAATCGTCGAAGAGCCCCCGGAACACATCAAATTCATCTTTGCGACCACCGAGCCCAATAAGGTGCTCGGAACCATCCGCTCCAGAACGCATCACTACCCCTTCCGTTTGGTCGCCCCGGAGGTTCTCCGCGGATACCTCACGGAACTGTGCGCCAAAGAAGATGTGCAGATCGAGCAGGGCGTTTTGCCTCTTGTGGTGCGCGCCGGTGGCGGCTCCGTGCGAGATTCTCTATCCGTTCTGGACCAGCTGATGGCAGGTGCCGATGACGACGGCATCACCTACGATCTTGCCGTGGCACTCCTCGGCTTCACCCACGCGGAGTTGCTCGACGGCGTCGTCGACGCATTCGCCGCAGGCGACTCCCCCGCCGTATTTCATGCCGTGGATCGAGTGATCCAGACAGGGCAAGATCCCCGACGCTTCGTGGAAGACCTCCTCGAACGCTTCCGAGATCTCATTATCATCAAGGCCGTACCCGACTCTGCCGGCCAAATTCTGCACGGTATGCCCGAGGACCAGATTGACCGGATGCGTGCGCAAGCCACCCAGCTTGGCTCTTCGGAACTGTCACGAGCGGCCGACATTTCCAATACCGCCCTCACGGACATGACCGGCGCCACGAGCCCACAGCTTCACCTCGAGTTGCTGTGCGCCCGAATTCTCCTACCCACCGCAGACGACTCCTCACGCGGCGTCAACGCCCGCGTGGACCGATTGGAACGGCGCGTCAACATGGGCGAAGTCGGTGCCGTGCCGGCCCCGTTACACAACGACCCAGCCGCCGTCACCACCCCAGAAACCCCTGCCGAGCATCTTGCTTCCCAGCGTGAGGACACCCCGCCCGCCCAGGAACCCGCTGGGAAGAAAGCGGCATTGTCGATGGCTCGTGGTAACCGGGAGACCTCGAACCCACAGAGCACTGAATCGGCCGAGCCGCAGGCCTCGCCCGCCGCTCCGGTTGCTCCGTCGGAGAACCAACCCGAGCCCGCCGTTTCACGCCCGGCTACGCCCGAACCGGTCCAGGCCGAACCCAACACGACGCCGTCGGACGGCAACGATCAGGTGACCATGATCGAACGCTCGTGGGCAGACATCATCACCTCCGTCGGGAAATACTCCAAGGTCGGGCAAGCGACCTTCCGGGAATGTCGGCCCACGCGCTTCCAGGCCGGAACCCTGTACGTCAATTCGACGGGACCGGGAATCCAGTCGCGCGTGGAACGTTTCGCCTCGGCACTCTCCAGCGCGCTCAAGGACACGCTGGGGATCGACTGCCGCGTTGCACTGGACGACGGCCCCAGCGGCGGCCCGGGCGGTGGCACCGTAGACCCATCAGATCCGGCACCGAACCGCCCCACACAACAGCAGCCGCGCCGCCAAACCATCGCTTCCGCCAATGCCGATGGTGAGGACTGGCCCACCGACGCTGCCTGGAACCAGGCCGCGCAGCAAGCGCAGTCAGTTTCTGCGCCCGCGCCTCAGAACCGAGAGCGCCCGGCTTCCACGGCGGAAGAATCGGCGACCATTCCCGAAGGACCCCGAGGCGGTGAAAGTGCCTGGCAACAGCACGGCACGCCTCGCACCGAAGAACCGCAAAACCCCCAATGGTCCGACGACGAATCGGGCGAGTCCTTCAGCGGTTGGCAGGTCGCCCAGATCCCCTCTGACGACCCGTCCACTGAATCGACCACGAGCCATGCCGCGCCAGACACTGCGGCCCCCGAAAGCTCGGCATCTTCTCCGGCGAAGGAGAACGCTCACGGCCATCTCCGAGTCATCTCCGACGACACGGCTACGGCCCCCTCTCGTGGAAGCGACTCCACCGTCGATCCCGCGGGTGGCGAGTCGACCGAAGCCGCATCCTCCGAGACACCGGCCCAAGAAAATGGCCAGGAGGCCCCTGCCCAACCCGAGACATCCGAACCGGCACATGACTGGTCGATGGCGGCCCGCAGTGCGGGCGCTCCCGGCAAGGCCGTCGATGGTCGCACGTGCGGTTGGAGATACTCAGGCCCCGAGTCTGAAGAAGGCGCCAGCGAGCATCCCTCCAAGTGGGGCCAAAGAACACCGCATCTGACGGAAGTCGGCGGCACCTCTAATACCCGAACGGATGACGCCCCGGCCTCAGAGCCATCCCCACGCCGCACGGACAAGTCCGAACGCCACCTTCACGCGGTTCACAACAATGAACAGGGCGATGGCGCCCCTGGGCCCGATTCCTCGGTTGAGGAAAGTAACGCACCCGAGAATTCGGTGTCGGCCGATCCCTCAAGAACGCAAGAATCCTCCGGCGTCGAGGCGTCAAAGCTTTCGTTCCGCGAAAGGCACGCGGCCGCCATCGCCGCCGGGTCCACGCAAAATCCCGAGCAGCAGATGGTTCGTGGACGTCACGGTGACGTTCCCGTCGACCCGAATGCTCCCGAGCCGCCCGAGGACGACTGGGAGAATTTCGAGCCATCCTCACAAGACGAAGACGTCGAGGATTCCGCAGTATTCGGTCAAGCCGCCATTGAGACCATTCTCGGAGGGCGAGTCTTGGAAGAACGACCGCATCATCGGGGCTGATCCCCACAGACGACGAACAATCCGGCGGACCCATCCGATTCGCCGCAGAAGCGAGGATTCATGTATCAAGGAGCCGTTCAGGACCTGATCGATGAGTTGGGGCGACTACCCGGCGTCGGGCCCAAATCCGCACAACGCATCGCGTTCTACATCCTCAACTCGCCCGCCGACGAAATGGCGCAGCTGGCCTCGGCTATTACGACGGTCAAAACCAAAGTCTCCTTCTGTGAGATTTGTGGGAATATCTCGGAAACGCCGAAGTGCTCCATCTGCCGAGACGCACGGCGCGACGGATCGCTGATATGCGTCGTCGAAGAGCCCAAGGATGTTTCCGCCATCGAACGCACGGGGAGCTTCTCCGGTCGATACCACGTACTGGGCGGATCGATTAACCCGATGCAGGGCATCGGCCCGGACCGTTTGCGTATCCGGGAACTTGTGACGCGACTGGCCGACGAGGAGATCCAAGAAATCATCCTCGCCATGGACCCCAACCTCGAAGGCGAGGCAACCGCCACATACCTCTCGCGCATGCTGACCCCCATCGGCATCACGGTCTCCCGGCTAGCCTCGGGGCTTCCGGTCGGTGGCGACCTCGAATACGCCGATGAAATAACCCTCGGAAGGGCCCTCGAGGGACGTCGGATCCTCACGGCCGGGCAGCGGCAAGCCCAGCAAAGCTCACCGCCGGATCCCCAGCCCGCCGAAACGGCCGCGGACGAGCGGGACGCACCGGAAACATCTGCCGAAGAATCCCTCGCACCTTCCGCTTCTCCCGAGGGCGAGGATTCATCCACAGGTAGTCACCACAACCACGACGCCGATGACACCAGCGAACCAGAGGCTTCCGACTCGGACGTCACCCAATCCAGGGATGACGGCCAGCGGCCCTCGGACCAGAACGCCCCGACTGCGCAAGAATCGAGCACCGGAATCCTCGAAGCGCCCGAGGAACCGACGGTGCCCCGTCGATACCCCACCCCGCGTCGTGGCGAGAAGTTTGCCAATCCTTGGGCCGAGTAAGCGTCGTCATGTCCCGGGGAAACATTGAGTACAACCGTTCAAAGGTGACTTGAGTCCCAACTGTGACGCGGTAAAGGCCCGCACCGCGTCTTGTCGTGTCACATAGTGGGATTGCGTTCACGTATGAGCGTAATGATCACTGACCGACTAATCTGAGGTTCGATTCTCAAACCGTGCCTCACGGTGACGAGTAGCTCCAGATCATCGGGAGCCCACCAGAGACCAGTTCCGCAAGGGAGACCCATGAGCCTCATCGTTCAGAAATTCGGCGGTTCGTCCGTTTCGGACGCCGAGGGTGTCAAACGAGTCGCCCGTCGTATTGTCGAGGCCAAAAACCAAGGGCACGACGTCGTCGTGGTGGTTTCCGCCATGGGCGACACGACCGACGAACTCTTGGACCTCGCCGCCGAGGTCAATAACGGCGCGCAAGCCAGCCGTGAGCTCGACATGCTCCTCACCGCGGGCGAACGCATTTCCATGTCCGTTTTGGCCATCGCGATCCACGGGCTGGGCGCCACCGCACAATCTTTCACGGGATCCCAGGCCGGAATCATCACCGACGGCGTGCACGGGAGCGCCCGTCTCGTCGAGGTTCACCCCGATCGCATCCGCGAATCCTTGGACGCAGGCAATATCGCCATCGTCGCCGGATTCCAAGGAATGAATCGGCAAACCCGTGACATCACCACGCTGGGACGAGGCGGTTCAGACACCACGGCCGTTGCCCTCGCCTCGGCACTCGGCGCAGACTTCTGCGAAATCTATTCCGACGTGGACGGCGTCTTTACCGCAGACCCACGCATCGTGAACACGGCCCACAAACTCAACGAGGTCTCGAGCGAAGAGATGCTCGAGATGGCTGCCAATGGTGCCAAAATCCTGCACCTGCGTTGCGTGGAATACGCTCGCCGCTTCAAGATAAAATTGCACGTCCGGTCGTCATTCAGTGACCTCGAAGGAACGTGGGTCATCCCCAATTCCACCGATGCCGATGCCGACGGGCACGACCTGACGAAGGAGATCCCCTTGGAACAGCCCCTCATCTCCGGTGTGGCTCACGACCGGACCCAAGCCAAGATCACCGTGGTCGACGTCCCCGACGTGCCCGGCTACGCTTCAAAGATCTTCGGTTCGCTCAACGACGCCAAGATCAACCTGGACATGATCGTGCAAAACGTCTCCACTCGCTCGGAGGCCCGCACCGACATCTCCTTCACCCTCCCGCAGGACCAGGGCGATGAAGCGCTCGAGGTCCTTGAGAAGGTCCAAGACGACATTGGCTTTGCCTCCATCGAGTACAACGACGCGATCGGAAAGCTGTCCCTCGTCGGCGCCGGCATGAAATCCAACCCCGGCGTTTCCTTCCAGTTCTTCGACGCGCTCTCCAAGGCCGGGGTCAACATCGACATGATCTCGACCTCCGAGATTCGCATCTCCGTGATCACCCGTGCCGACCTCCTCGACCAGGCCGTGCGCGCCGTCCACACCGCATTCAACCTCGACTCGGAAACCGAAGCTACGGTTTACGGAGGCACCGGGCGCTGACCTATGGCCCTACACGACGCCGCTGGCCCCACCTCCGTCGCGCCCGTCGCTTTGGCGGGTGCCCAGTGGCGTCCCCTCGCGGTTGAACACCGCGAACGGGCGGCGATCTATACGGAGCCCTTCCTGGAGCGACGTCATCACGGACGCAAGCACCCGGTAGAAGACTTCCTCTTCACGTACTACACGCTGAAGCCAGGTCAGCTCGCGCGCTGGCACCCCGGGCCTGGCGTCATCCTGCTCGACGCCGACGACAGGGCCGACTGGAAATTCTACCGTCGGCCCACTGAGAGCGAACTTCAGGCTGCGGGGCTTTCGGCCGATGACGCCGCACATCAACGCCACCACGCGGTGATCGCGGACCTTGACGCGTTCCACCATGCACGCTCGTCCGCCATCGATTTCACACGAGACCTCCTCACACGCACCTCGGCCAAACCCGGCAACTTCGGGTGCTTCGGGATGCACGAATGGGCGATGGCTTACCGCTCGGAAGAACAAGACATCCGCCACGAGTATTTGGAGCTCCGGCTAGGCGCTGAGGGGACGGACGAGGTCGTCGAATCGCACCGGATCCATTGCACGCATTTTGATGCTTTCCGCTTTTTCCAACCGCAGGCCAGGCCACTCAACGACATTCAGCCAACCCGTGAGGACCAGCGCTACCTGGAACAGCCGGGATGCCTCCACGCCAATATGGACATCTATAAATGGGCGTACAAGCTGCTTCCCATCGTGGACTCGGACCTCCTCATGGACAGTTTCGAATTGTCGTGGCAGATTCGCGAGATGGATATGCGCGCGGCACCTTACGATCTCTTGGCGTGGGGTTACGAACCGATCCAGATCGAGACGGCGCACGGCAAGAAGCAGTATGTGTCGATGCAACGCGAATTTGCGGCCCGTTCGGTTGGTCTCCGCGAACGACTCCTGGAGAGGATCCACCAGGCCGAGACTCTCCGCCAGGGCAAACAGGCCTAGCCACCCAGAGGGAAAATAGAAGCGGGCGCCCGGCAAAATACCACGCCATAAGACGGACCAAAAAACCTTAAAATTTTCCCAGCAATATTTGCGCACATCCCCAAATATGGCTCTTCACAATTCGGGGTGTAGGTGTGGTCTGAATCCGCCGGCTTCGAGGAGTGCGCGGGCGATGTAGTTGGTGAGGTTGCGGAAGCCGAGGGCCAGGCCACGCAGGTGCTCGAGGCGACCGTTCACGGCTTCGGTAGGTCCGTTGCTCGTGCGCGGCCGGTCGAAGTAGGCCAGGACGTCGCAGGCGCGTCTGGTCAGGGTGCGGCCGAGCTTGCGCAGTTCTACCAACGCCTCAGGCACACTGTCGGCGAGGGCGTCGATCACGGAGCTCATCTCGACGCGGCCGGCTGCCCGGTCGGGGTGACGGTAGGCGGAGATCATGCGCTGGTAGATCCCCCAGGTGCACTCGACTTGCACGTGCCGGTCCCCAGCGAAGAGCTTGTCAAGGCGCTCGTGCTGGCGGTCGGTGAGCAGGTCAGCCCCGGTGTGCAGGGTCCGCCGCGCGGTGTAGAGCGGGTCGCCCTTGCGTCCGCGGTGTCCGTGCAGTTCCTGCTGGACTCGGCGGCGGCACTCATCGAGAGCGTCCCCGGCCAACCGGATGACGTGGAAGGGATCCATAACCGTGACGGCGTCCGGCAGCTCCTCGGTGGTGGCGGTCTTGAAGCCCGCGAACCCATCCATGGCCACGACCTCGATCCCATCGCGCCAAGCCTGGTCCCGCTCGGCCAGCCAGTCCTTGAACGCCTTCTTCGACCGACCTTCGACCACGTCCAGCAGGCGTGAGGGCCCGGTGCCGTCCCGGACCGGGGTGAGGTCGATGATCACGGTGACGTACTTGTCACCGCGCCGGGTGTGCCGCCACACGTGCTCATCGACCCCGACGACCTTGACACCGTCCAGGCGGGTCGGGTCCTCGATGAGCAGACGCCGGCCCTCAGCCAGGACCGCGTCGTTGGCGGTGTTCCACGCCACGCCCAGTCCTTCGGCAACTCGGGCCATCGACAGGTGGCCGACGACGATCCCGACCAGACCCCACCGCAGGCCGGCGCGGGAGATCTTGGCCCGCGGCGGCGCCGCAGCGGTGGTGTCCTGACGCCACACGTGCGAGCACTCCTTGCAGCGGTAGCGGCGCACGGTGAGCACCAGCGTGGTAGGGCGCCACCCGAACGGCTCGTGCGCCAACTCCCTGCTCACCGTGTCACGGGGCACGCCCTGGCAGCCGCACCGCCTGCACCAGTCGTCCGGCTCCACGACCCGGCACGCCAGCACGGACCGGTCAGGCTCGAGCAGCTGGCCGGTGACCTCCAGACCGAGGCCGTCGAGGCGGGTGAAGGTAGTCAGGTCAGGGCGCGTGAAGGTAGCGTCAGGCACGTCGAGGTCTTCCGGACGGGTTGTGTGAGAACTCCCATCATCGGAAGACCTCGACCCTCACCCCGACACCGACGCGCCGCCCCAGGTCGCACCACAGCTACACCCTCATCTGTGAAGAGCCCCAAATATCACTCAGCTTATGAAAATCTGGAGTGGCCATGGAGGAAACCGAATATCGTTAGGAAGTAATTTCCGGTGTCCATCTCTCGTCGTGCAACCATCCTCTCCGCCTCAGGTTTTGCTGGGGCATTTCTTCTCAGCGCATGCGGCCAGACGGGAGGCGGCGATACGGGCAAATCCTCGGCGTCGCCCTCCTCCGCTTCGGCCTCGTCCTCAGCCTCCCCCAGCCCTTCCCAGAAGCTAGTGACCTGGCCAGACAACGCGGCGGTATCCCACCTGTTCTTCCATTCCTTGGTGGCCGATCCCAAGAGGGCCTTCGATGGTGACGAGGACGCCAACGGCTACCTCGATTACATGGTCACGATCAAAGAGTTCAAGAGCATCCTCCAGCAGACATACGACCGTGGATACATTCTTGTCAGCCCCCATCAGCTCTATACGGCGTCTCCAGACGGTGCCGTCACACCCAAGAAGCTCGATATTCCGGAGGGCAAGAAGCCTCTGGTCATCTCCTTTGACGACCTGTCATATTACGAATACATGAATGGTGACGGATTCGCGGACCGGTTGACCGTCAAGGACGGCAAGGTCGTCAACGAATATCACGATGCTTCCGGGAAAAAGCTCACCGGAGCGTACGATCATCTGCCCATCGTGGATGAATTCCTCGAAGAGCACCCCGATTTCTCCCACGACGGCGCCAAGGGCGTCATCGCAATGACCGGATACAACGGCGTTCTCGGATACCGCACGTCGGATTACTCGTATAAGGACAGCAATAAGAACCTGGCCGAAGACAAGAAAAAGGCGAAGGACGTTGCTGACGCCATCAAGGCCAGCGGTTGGGAATTTGCGAGCCACTCCTGGGGCCACATCAATTTCACGACGTCGCCCCTGGAACAGATTCGCGAAGACAACGAAAAATGGCAACGAGAAGTGGCACCCCTCATTGGGGCAACCGATTTGCTCATTTATCCGTTCGGCGCGGATATCGCCAAAGTCGAAGACTATTCCGGTCCAAAATTCGATTACCTCAAATCGCAGGGCTTCAATGCTTACTTCAACGTGGATGCTTCCACCCCGGCCTGGGGACAGTTGCGTCCGAACTACCTGCGCGAAGCTCGCATCAACGTCGATGGCATCTCGCTGAAACATGCGATCGAAGGTAAGCCATCACCTCTGCCGGACTTTTTCGATCCGAAATCCGTGTTGGATCCTGCTCGACCCAAATCAATCTCGGGGTCCGGTTCTTAATAACCCCACCGTCATCGGTTATCCACAGCTGAACCATCGCGGCTACGACGAGCCTCAACAACGGCTAAACTGATGTAGCAAGCTCGCGGAGCGTCTTGGTACTTCGTGTCCGACGTGAGACGGCACCGGTGCCCGCGCGCCCAATTACACCAACCGCGTACCCAACCCGCGTACAGGAGCGACGGATGCCCCGGATCATTGTTGACGTCATGCCCAAGCCAGAAATTCTCGACCCGCAGGGCAAGGCCATCGCCCGCGAACTGCCGCATATCGACATCAGCGGATTCACGGAAGTCAGGCAGGGGAAAAGGTTCGAGCTGACGGTCGAAGGCGACGTGACACAGCGTCATCTCGACGAAGCCCGCAAGGCCGGCGAGGAAATCCTCTCGAACCCCGTCATCGAAGACGTCGTCAACGTCTCCGTCGCGGAGGACTAATCATGACTCAGTCCCTCTCCGCCACCGAAGTTCCCCTGATCGCGGATTTCTCCGCAAACAACCCCGACGAGCGCCTCGCGGATGTTCGGGTCGGCGTCGTCACTTTCCCGGGCACCCTGGATGACCGCGACGCCGCCCGCGCTGTGCGACTCGCCGGGGGAACTCCCGTTCCGCTCTGGTACAAAGACACCGATCTCCTCAACGTCGACGCCGTCGTCGTCCCCGGCGGGTTTTCGTATGGCGACTACCTGCGCGCCGGCGCCATCGCTGCCAAGGCCCCGCTCATGGCCAAGGTTTACGACGCCGCTACGGCTTCGGGCACGTCGGGGTCCTCGCCGCTTCCCGTACTCGGCATCTGCAACGGTTTCCAGATCCTCACAGAAATGCACCTCTTGCCGGGTTCCATGATCAAGAACGATCACCTGACCTTCATTTGCCGAGATCAGCGGCTGCGGGTCGAGACCACCCAGACACCCTGGACGGCCGACTTGGAGCGGGGCGGAGAGATCGTCGTGCCGCTGAAGAACCAGGACGGTCAGTACGTCGCCGATGATGCGACCCTTCGGGCCTTGGAGGAAGAGAACCGCGTGGCTTTCCGGTACGTCGGGGGCAACCCGAACGGTTCCCGCCAAGACATTGCCGGTGTCACCAACGAGCGCGGCAACGTCGTCGGGCTCATGCCTCACCCGGAACACGCTGTCGAACCCGGGTTCGGCCCCTCCGCTTCGGGATCGGGCGACGTCGCCATGAGATACGGCACCGACGGCCTCAGCATCTTCACGTCCCTGATCCGCCAGATCGCCGCCGCCTGATCTTTCGATCCGACCCCAAGGATTTTCACGCATCATGAATGACCAGCAGTTCAATCTGGACACCGTCGAGCACGCCGCCTCCACACCGGACACGGACCTCCCCTGGGCCGAGCTCGGCCTCAAAGACAACGAATTTGAAGACATCAAGAAGATCCTCGGGCGCCGCCCCACGGCCGCCGAGTTGGCGATGTACTCGGTGATGTGGTCCGAGCACTGTTCCTACAAATCTTCCAAGGTTCATCTGAAACAGTTCGGCGCCAAAGTCACCGAGGAGATGAAGAAAGACCTGATGGTGGGCATCGGCGAAAACGCCGGTGTGACGGATATCGGCAACGGTTGGGCCGTGACCTTCAAAATCGAGTCCCACAACCATCCCTCGTATGTGGAGCCATATCAGGGTGCTGCAACCGGCGTCGGCGGCATCGTTCGCGACATCATCTCGATGGGCGCCCGCCCGGTGGCCGTGATGGACCCGCTGCGTTTTGGTGCCATCGATCACCCGGACACGCAGCGCGTCGTCCACGGTGTCGTTGCGGGCGTGGGCGGATACGGCAATTCTCTGGGCCTGCCGAATATTGGCGGTGAGGTGGAGTTTGACCCCTGCTACCAAGCAAATCCGTTGGTCAATGCCTTGGCCGTGGGCGTCATGCGACACGAGGACATCCGCCTCGCCAACGCGTCCGGCGTTGGCAATCAGGTCATTCTCTTCGGCGCGCGCACCGGCGGAGACGGCATCGGCGGGGCCTCGGTGTTGGCCTCCGAATCCTTCGATGACGCCAAGCCCTCCAAGCGTCCAGCGGTTCAGGTGGGTGACCCCTTCGCCGAAAAAGTGCTCATCGAATGCTGCCTCGAACTCTTCAAGGGGTCGGTCGTCGAAGGGATCCAGGACCTCGGCGCCGCTGGCATTTCGTGTGCCACCTCGGAGCTGGCTTCCAATGGTGAGGGCGGGATGCACGTTGACCTCACCAAGGTTCTGTTGCGGGATAGCACCCTGACCCCGGGCGAAATCCTGATGTCCGAGTCTCAGGAACGCATGATGGCCGTGGTGACCCCGGAAAACATGGCCCGATTCGAAGAAATCATGGCCAAGTGGGACGTCGAATATTCCGTCCTCGGCGAGGTCACCGACTCCGGTCGGCTCGTCATCGAATGGAACGGCGAGGTGATCGTTGACGTTGATCCACGCACCGTCGCCCATGAAGGCCCCACCTACGAACGCCCCTACGAGCGCCCTTCGTGGCAGGACACCACGCAGGCGGACCGGTTCACCGGGTCGGCCGCGGATGTGGACCGTCCGGCCGGCGCGGAGCTCGGGCAGGCGGTGCTCGATCTCATGTCCACGCCGAACTTGTGCTCCAAGGAATGGGTTACGAATCAATACGACCGTTACGTCCAAGGCAATACCGCGCTTTCCCAGCCCGACGACGCCGGTGTGATCCGTGTCGATGAGGAATCCGGCCTCGGTGTCGCCCTCTCGACGGATGCCAACCCCCGGTACGCCTATCTTGATCCGTACGAAGGTGCCCGAGCCTCCCTCGCGGAGTCTTACCGGAACGTTTCGACCTCCGGTGCGCGCCCGGTTGCGGTTTCCGACTGCCTCAACTTCGGTTCCCCAGAGGACCCCGAGGTCATGTGGCAGTTTGCGGAGGCCGTGCGCGGCTTGGCCGACGGCTGTATGGAACTCGGCGTACCGGTCACGGGCGGCAACGTGTCCCTGTACAACCAAACGGGTGGTCGCGCCATCAATCCCACCCCGGTGGTGGCGATGATGGGCGTTCTCGACGACGTCGGCCGGCGGACTCCCTCGGGATGGGCTTCCACCGAGGACGGCAACGCCATCTACCTGTTGGGAACCACCGCGGATGAGCTCGACGGATCCGAATGGGCGCGAATGAAGGGCCACTTGGGTGGCCTCCCTCCCAAGGTAGATTTGGCTCAAGAGAAGCTCCTGGGCGACATCCTCGTGAACATGTCGCGCGACGGCATGATCGATGCCGCACATGACCTTTCCCAAGGTGGCCTCGCGGCGGCCCTCGCAGACTCTTGCCTCCGCTTCGGCGTCGGCGCCCGCATCGGACTGGGCGAGGTCGCCGAGCGTGACGGCGTCGACGAATTCACCCTGCTGTTCTCCGAATCGCAGGGCCGGGCCATTTGTTCGGTGCCTCGGACGGAAGAGGTGCGGTTCAAGGACATGTGCACCGCCCGTGGTTACGCCTTCGCTCGGATCGGCGTCGTGGACGCCGTCAACGACGCCTTGGATCTCCAGGGCATCGCGAGCATCGGCCTCGAGGAGCTACGCGAGGCCTGGTCCGGTACCTTGCCTCGGCACTTCGGCTAGAGCATCAATCCGCCTGACCCTTGCGGTGGCCGTCCACGTCGCGACGGCCACCGCAAGGGCAGCACCCCGTGTCCTCTCCGGGCATGTCTTCTCACAGATTCCGACGACGCCGGAGATCCGCCCACGTCATGGGCCATTCACCATGTGTCGCACGGCACTGTTGGTCTCCAAATACTCCACCCCTCTCTACCCCGTCTGCCGGGCCGGCCCCCGTAAGCTGGAAGCTGTAAGCCGCAACCCCCGAGGAGAACGATGCCCGCTGCCCGGCCCCAGGATGCGACGCTCGAGCTTTCGCGAGATGACGCCCAACTAGCTCGCACAGGTCTCACCTCGGATGAGGTCGCGTCGAGAACGGCACGCGGGCTGACGAACCACCAGCCGAACACCACCTCACGCAGCGTTTGGGCCATCGTCAGAACCCACCTCTTTACACTCTTCAACCTCACGCTGGGGGCTTGTGCCGCGGTCATCATCGTCCTCGGCCGCTGGCTCGACCTCCTCTTCTCCCTCGCGGCTTTGGCCAACATCGTGATCGGCTTCGTCCAGGAATTTTCCGCAAAACGTCAACTGGACAAGATCGCCCTGCTGCGTCAAGACCCCGCACGGGTCCTCCGCGACGGCGAGATTGTTCAGGTCACGCTCGAACAGATCGTCTTGGACGACGTCCTCCTACTCTCTCGTGGCGATCAGGTCCCCGCGGATGCCGTGGTCTTGACCGCGGACGGGCTCGACCTCGACGAATCCCTTCTGACCGGGGAAAACGACCCCGTCGTCAAGCAGCCCGGTGACAAGGTCTTCTCCGCGGCGTCCGTGGTGGGGGGATCCGGGCGCGTGCGCGTGACTGCCGTCGGCGAGCGCTCCCACGCCTCCCGATTGGCCAAGGAAGCTCGGCAATTCGCCCCCATCAATTCAGAATTACGGGCCGCGACCGAGCGGGTGGTCACATGGATTTCTATCGGGCTGATCCCCATCATCGCGATCGTCCTGAATGGTCAGATGCAAGCAGTCGGTGGTTGGCATCATGCCTTCGAAACCGGAGAGTGGCGCGATGCTCTCGTGGTCGCCGTCTCCTCGGTGGCGTCCATGGTGCCCCAGGGGCTCGCGCTCATGACGACGATTTCCTTCGCGGTGGCCGCTGTGAAGTTGGCCCGAGCCGAGGTTCTGATCCAGGAGCAGCCGGCCGTGGAAGTCCTGGCTCGGGTGGATACCGTCTGCTTCGACAAAACGGGAACCCTCACTGAAGGCGGCGTGACCTTTGATCAGGTTCATCCGCTGGCTGGTGGCAACGAACTCACCGAGTCCGCACGGGAGGCCCTCGCTCACTTCGGGCACGATCCTCACGCCAACCCCACCGCAGCGGCTCTCGCCCCCGCGTTTGAGACCACGTCAGGCGTCGAGCCCAGCGGGCGCCTCGCCTTTTCGTCAGCGAACCGTTTTTCTGGCCTCGAATTCGCCTCGTCTGGGGCTTGGCTCCTCGGAGCTCCTGAAGTCCTACTCGATCAGGGCCCCGCTTTGGACCGGGCGTTAGAGCTCGCGAGCCAGGGTATGCGCACCATGGTGTTGGCTTCCGCGGATGCCTTGATCCGCGACGACGACGAACGGCCCGTCCAGAAACTCCCCGACCGGTGGGAAGCCGTCGCCCTCTTGACCTTCCGCGAGCAGGTCCGTTCTGATGCCGCGGAGACGCTGGCCTATTTCACCGAACAAGGCATCGACCTCAAAGTGTTCTCTGGGGATAACCCGGCCACGGTGGCGGCTGCGGCGCGTTTGGCCGGCATGGACCTTCAGAACGACGCCGTCGACGCCTCCGCACTCCCCGAAGACGGCGATGAACTCACCGAAGCCGCCCTCAACCACCACGTCTTTGGCCGGGTCTCTCCACACCAAAAAAAGAACATGGTCACCGGCTTGCAGGAGCGGGGACGCGTCGTCGCCATGACGGGCGACGGCATCAATGACGCTTTGGCCCTCAAGCACGCCGACCTCGGCATCGCGATGGGCAACGCTGCCCCTGCCACCAAGGCCGTATCCCGTTTGGTGCTCCTCGACGGCAAGTTTTCGCGCCTCCCGTCGGTACTCGCCGAGGGCCGAAAGATTATTGCCAATATCGAGCGAGTCACCAACCTCTTCCTGACGAAAACGACCTTCGCAATCATGATGGGGCTGGCCCTGGGCCTGTTGGCGTGGACGTTCCCCTTCCTGCCCCGCCAGTACTCGACCGCCGACCTGCTGATGATCGGTGGCCCCTCGTTCGTGCTCACCATGTTGCCCAACAATCGGCGCTACGTCGGCGGGTTCCTGCGGCGGTCGTTGCACTTTGCGGTGCCCAGCGCCGTCGTCGTGACCCTCTGCGTCGTGGGGATCAATTACTACGCCAAGTTCTTGGCTCCAGATGGCATGCCGCCGACCCGAGACGTTCAGACCGCCAACTTCATCGTGTTGGTCCTGGTAGGCCTCTGGATTCTCTGCGTCGGGTCGCGCCCGCTCTCGGCGGCCCGCTGGACGCTCCTGCTGGGAATGTACATGGCCTTGGTGCTGGTCCTACTGATCCCCATCTCCCTGACGTATCACCAGTTCACGCTCCCCGGCCCTCAGCTACTTGCGGCGGCGCTCATCATCGCCGCCGTTGGGAGCGTACTCATCGAGATCAATTTCTGGGTCCACCGCCGGTGGATGCGTCAGCACCAGCCCGTGGCCTTCCGAGCTGGAGTGGCCTCTGGGGAGGTCTAATCCGAACCGCACGTTATAACAAAGCCGGCTCCCTTCAAACCTGGTCTGATAAGTACCGTTGCGCAGGTTATAACGTGCGAGTAGTATCTTCAGCGGTTCGGCAATCAGCGCCGGACCTTCAGGGTTGTTACTGACACAGCAGGCAAGACCTGAGTCGCGCCATCGGCATCGGCCGATGGTTTCATCGCGCACCTGGAGCGGCACGTTCGCCCGGAACCCGCGTAGGTAGGCACCGTCTTCGAGCGTCCTCCCGATGAAACCTCGCGACTCGGGTCTTTTTTTGTGTCCAATTCCGGCTCGCGGGCCGGAGGATTCAACGAGGAGTCATCGTGGATTATCAAAAGACGGCACGGTCCGTCTTGGCGGGCCTGGGTGGGGCGGACAACGTCGCCTACTTCACGCACTGCGCAACGCGCCTTCGGGTCACGCTCAACGACAAGAGCAAGGTCGAGAAGTCTGCCATCGAAAAAACGGACGGCGTCTTGTCCGTGATTGAGCAGTCGGGCCAAACCCAGGTGGTCATTGGCAACGAGGTCGCTAACGTCTATGACGAAATGGCCGCGCTGCCCGGAATGGCCAAAGACGAAGGACAGGGTGGCTCGAGCGCCGCGCAAAGCACCAAAGGCTCCAAGGGCGGCGTCATCACGCGCATGTTCGACGTCCTCTCCGACTCGTTCCGCCCGGTCCTGTGGGCCCTCCTCGGCTCCTCGATGATCCTCACCTTGATCGTGCTGCTGCAGCAGCTCGGAGTCTTCGGCCAATACACAAACTTCGCTGGCCAGGTGGTCAACGTCGACCTCGTCAACGGGCCCAAACTGGGTGACGACGCCGCCAATTCCGCGATGCTCAACGATTGGCGCGCCCAATTCCCGTTCTGGTTCATCCTTCTCGGAGCGGCCCTGTCCGTTCTGAACTTCATGCCCATTTTCATCGGTGCAACCGCGGCCAAACGCCTCGGCGCGAACATGTGGGTTGGTGCGGCCATTCCGGCGGCCCTCATGACGGATGCTTTCCGAGGCTTGGCCACCATGGCCGACGGCGCCGACCACATCACGCTGTTCCACATCGGCGAATGGGGCGTACCGCTCTATCTGTTCAATTACACGGGTCAGGTATTCCCGCCGCTCTTCGCCGTGGCCGTGTTGGCTCCGCTCGAGCGACTCCTCAAGAAGATCATCCCGAACATGCTCCACATGGTCTTCGTCCCGATGATCTCGATCTTGATCATGGTTCCCCTGACCGCTCTGGTCATCGGACCGATCGGCGTCAACCTCGGTTTGGGCATCTCCAACGTCTTCCAATGGCTCAACGGCATTAACCCCGCAATCGTGGGCGTCGTCGTCGCCGGCGCGTACCTCTTCATGGTCCCGCTGGGCCTGCACTGGCCGTTGAACGCGGTCATGATCTCCAACCTCTCGACCCTCGGATACGACTTCATCCAGTCCCCGATGGCCGCCTACAACTTCGCCGTCTTCGGCGTGGTCACCGGCGTGGCGATCCGCGCGGCCAAGGATAAGGAACTCCGCCAGGTGGCAACCGGTGCCGCCATTTCAGGCCTCCTGGGCGGCATTTCTGAGCCCTCGCTCTACGGTGTGGTTCTGCGGTTTAAGCGAGTCTTCCCGCTGATCCTCGTGCCCGCGATGATCGCCGGTGGGCTGATTTCCTCCCTCGGCGTGAAGTCCTACGCATTCGCGTTCACCTCTCTCCTGTCCATCCCCGCGATGCAGCCCGTGCCGCTCTTCGCAATTGGTCTGGCCGTCGCGTACTTCGGCGGCATGGCCGGCGTCATCATCTTTGGGTTCCGGTCCAAGGCTCAGCGCGAGGAAGATCTGGCCAAGCAGACCGTCCCCGCGGACGAGGTTCCCACCGAGGAGAAGACCCAGGCCGGACTCGCACAGTCCGAACCGGCAAGAACTCCCCAACACTCGGCCGCACACGGAGCGGCCCCCGCTGGGGCAGCCGCGGCGACGGCCACGTTAACCAACGAGGTGACCGTGGGATTGCCGTTGGAAGGAACCGTCGTTCCGCTCAACGAGGTCCCCGACCCGATCTTCGCCGGCGGCAAGCTCGGTCAGGGCGTCGCGGTACGCCCCACGGCCGAAACCGTCGTCGCCCCAGAAGGTGGAACGGTCATCGCAACGCCGTCCTCCGGGCATGCCTTGGGTCTGCGCCTCGATTCCGGCGTCGAGTTGCTCATTCACGTGGGAATCGACACCGTGAACCTGCAAGGCCGCGGCTTCACCGCGGAGGTCTCCAAAGGTGACGTGGTCCAGGCCGGCCAGAAGCTGCTGACCTTTGATCGTTCCGTGATCGACGAGGCGGGCTACGACGCCATCACGCCCGTACTCGTGACCAACACGTCGAAGTATCAGAGCGTCACCGCCACCGGATCCGGCCCGCTGTCCCTCGGCGATCCCGTGATCACCGTCGTGCCCCGGTAGGCTCAGCGCACGACGACGGCCCGGCACTTCCCGCGTGGAGGTGCCGGGCCGTCGTCATTGCCTGAAGATCCGGGAGCGGGCTATGCTTCCCCGGTCGCCTCATCGAGCAAACGCCGTTGACTGGCGGAGACACGGACGATGCGCCCCTCGGGCGCATTGTAAAAAGCCAGCACCGTGGAGGCGTCCACGCATCGCTGACCGGTTTCCCCGTCGAAGATTCGATACTGAACCGAAATGCTCGCGGCGGTAATCTTATCCACCCATACCTCGACCCGCGCAGGAGTCCTGCAGTACGGAAGTGGCGCCCGATACTTGACGTGGTTCTCGGCGATCAGGGCCTGAGTGCCCTCTGGTAGATGGTTAAACAGCGGGATGGGGGCATCGACTCCCTCGGTCCCGGGTGCCGCCGGCGGCGGCCCAAAAACGGCGATGCGCGCCTCTTCCATGATGCGTACGACGTGAACGTTATTGACGTGGTGGTACGCGTCCATGTCTCCCCAACGCAGGGGAATTTCCACGGTGACTTTGCGAGAACTCATACATCAAGACTAGTCAGGCCTCTACGAATGCGGGACGCCCACCGTCACAACGTTGGGCGTCCCGCGGGATGGAAAGGCGAGGGGCTAGCTCGCCTTCGTCAAGGTTTTCCCGTTGGAGAAGGTTTGCGTGTACTGCCCGCCCACGGCCTTACGGTCCGTCGTGGGATAGCCGTAGCCCCGCTCGTAGCCGGCGCTCATCCATTCCTTGCCGATCTCGCCCCAGGTATAAACGGCGTGCGTCCCGGTGCCGATGGGAGTCCAATACACCGTGTACCCGTTGGAATAGGTTTGAAAGCAACCGCCGTTCACGAGCCCACACACTTCCTCGGTCAGAGGGTACCCGTAGGTCCGTTCAAAACCGGCGTTCATCCATTTCTCTCCAATGGCACCACGGGTGTTCACGGTATGAGCCCCATTGCTATTCGGCGTCCAATACACCGTCTGACCATTCGAAAACGCCTGGAAACAACCGCCACCGATCAAACCACACTGCTCATCATTCACCGGATACCCATAACCCCGCTCATAACCAGCCTGAATCCACTTCTGACCAATCGCACCACGAGTCTTCACCGTATGAGCCCCATTGCTATTCGGCGTCCAATACACCGTCTGACCATTCGAAAACGCCTGGAAACAACCGCCACCGATCAAACCACACTGCTCATCATTCACCGGATACCCATAACCCCGCTCATAACCAGCCTGAATCCACTTCTGACCAATCGCACCCCAGGTGAAGACCGCGTGTGCGCCACGACCGTTGGGTGCCCAGTAGATGGTGTACCCGTTGGAAAAGGTCTGATAACAACCCCCGCCGACCAAGCCGCAGGTTTCGTTATTGACGGGCTCCCCGTATTTGGATCTATTACCATTCCAGAGTCCGCCAATCGCCACATTCAGTTTGACGAATCTTCCGTTGGCGGCCGTGTAGGTATCCGATGCTGATCCGCCTCCACGGTTACCTTGCGGCCGGTAATTGGCATTGGTCACGTAATCCCTCAAGCCGGCTGAATCACCGTTGAAGACGTTGGAGTCGCCCGAGTAAGGGCCCGTCGATGAATACTGCCAAATGTCATACGTGCTCCATCCGGCCGGCATGGGCCCCGGAGTGGAGGAATAGTACGCGATGTGCAAAGGCATCGAATTGAAGAGGGTCGTATTTCCCGTGCACATGGACCACCACGAGGAGTTGGTGTAAATCGTGGGATAACGGCCCGTACGGTTTTTATATTGTGTGGTGAACGATGAAATCCACGCATTCATCTGGGCCGTCGACATGTTAAAGCAAGAATCGCCCAAGGATTGATACGGGTTGAACTCGACGTCGAGCAGGCCTGGCAGCGTACGGCCGTCTGGGGTCCAACCGCCACCATTATTGACGAAGAAATCGGCCTGTGCGGCTCCGGATGAAACGGAGGGCAACGCGAAGTGGTAGCCGCCGCGGTACATCCCCGCACTGGTCGCGCCACTGTACTGGGAAGAAAACTGCGGCGAAACATACTCCATGCCCTCGGTCGCTTTGATCGAGGCAAATCGAGCACCATTGGCGTATTCGGAATTCCAGTTGACGTTGTCCTGCCAACCGGAGACATCCATGCCTTGAACGCCAGTGCCGGCGGCCGCAGCCCCCGTCACCGATTCCTTCTCAGTGCCGGCGACGGCGGCCGAGTGATTCGGGTCCACGGCCTGCCCCGTCTTAGCCTTTTCCAGATCCTGCGCCGCCGATTTCAGGGAGGCCGAGGAAAGATGGCTGGTCGATTCCAGAGGTTTGCTCCCCTGCCCCAACGTGGCGCCCGGATTCGAACCGCCACTGCTGGGCGGCGTCGTGCCCAATGCCGGTTGCGTCAACACGTCAGTTTCGGGAACCAGCTTCTTGACGTGGTCGTTTTCACGACCGTTCGTGATGGCAGCGAGAGACGATGTCGAAGTGCCCGTCACCGTGGCGTCCGCTGCAGAAGACGGCTGTGTGGGCGAGGCGCTGGGTTGAGGCGCGGCAAGCGACGGCGCTTGAGCGGCCAAGAGACCAAAGCACGCGAGCGTGACGACGGCGATTTTCCGCGCAGTGGTGCGGCCGGAGGAAACCGGGCGGGTAAAACTCATACTGAAGGATTCCCTACAATTCAGGATTCACTCAGCAGCACACAATGGGCTGAAGGCAGCGACATGTGTACGCGTGAATGATTGCGAGTGAGTGCGGGGAAGGATTCCCCGCACTCACAGTAGCCCGGTTTGTTTAATTCAGCTATGAATTTTAGGCATAATGAAAGTGCTAGCTATCCTTCGGCACGAGCAATTTCAGCTTCATCAAAGGCATCCTGCTCGTTTCCGACGTGACGACGAACCACGACGAAATACACCACGGTCAAGAAGGCGTAGCAACACAACGCGACGACTCCAGGCAAGCGCATGTCCTCGCTGGAGAATACCGCCAATACAATCGCCAGCAATCCCAAGATTCCGACGACGGCCATAGGAATTCCGCCCAAAAGCCGGAATTCGGAGGTGGCACCAGCTTCTCGGCGATACCTGATGTACGAGACCAAGATCAGCATCCACACCACGAGGATGAAGGTCGTAATCACGGACATCATGATCATGAAAACGTCCTCCGTGACCAGTGCGAGGACGACCACCACCAGAATTCCAAGGCAGGAAACCGCCAGAGAACCCAGGGGAATACCTCGCGACGTTGTCCGCTCCAACGCGCGAGGCGCCATACCCTGGTGAGAGAGCGAGTGCATCAGGCGAGTACCCGCGTACACGTTTGCGTTCGCCGCAGAAAGTGCGGCAACCAGAACAATGAAGTTGATGACAGCGGCCGCGGCGGGAATACCAACGTCCGAGAAGACCATCACAAAGGGACTCGAGGAAAGATCTCCGGTAGCCGACGCCGCTGACCACGGCATGATCGCCATGACCACGAACAATGCCAGAACGTAAAACGATGCCAGGCGCCAGATCGTCGCCTTGCCCGCGCTGCGAACCGAACGGATGGGGTCCTTGGCCTCGGCAGCCGAAATCGAAATCAGCTCGACGCCGCCGAAGGAGAACATCACCGCCGCCATACCGAGCCAGATGGAGCTGGGCCCGTTGGGAAAGAATCCATGTTCCGTGAGATGCCCCAACCCTTCGGCCGGATGATTCGGCAGACCGAAGAACACGATCAGCAAGCCGATCAAAATAAACGCGATCACCGCGATGACCTTGATTCCCGACAGGAAAAATTCGACGAGGCCAAAGGACTTCACGCTCGAAGCATTCAGGCCGACGACGATCACCGCGAACACCACGATGCCAACCCACAACGGAAGCTGCGGCCACCAGAACTTCAGGTACGTCGCCACAGCCACGAGTTCGGCACCGGCCACGCAGACCGTGGTGGCCCAGTAGGCCCAGCGGGTCACAAAACCGCCGAAGGCACCGAGGTACCGACCGGCCATCGTGCCGAACCCTCCGCGAACCGGATACTTAACGGCCATTTCACCGGCCGCGCACGCAATGATGGCCGCGATGACGGACCCAATGGCGTAACACACGATGACGCCCGGTCCTGCAATGCCAATGGCAGCGCCGGATCCGAGAAACAGCCCCGTTCCGAGCGCCGAGCCAAGCGCAATCATGGTCATCTGCTCGTGCGATAGCGAACGAGTCAGCGACCCTTGTGTGGAATTTTTTCCCATAGAACCTTCTAGCCCCTCAGGCAGAATACGAGTGAATTGACCACAATTATCACCCAATGTTCAGCCGTTACGCACACTGCCCAGTATGCGGACGCACGGGGGTCATCGAGATCTTCGCTGGCCTACAAACCCCGGGTATGTGGTGAACTAGTTCCATGAGCGCATCGTCGAACTTTGAAGCCGCACCGCACAGCGAGGTTTCCCACACGTGGGTTCGCACCAGTCAGCACACCGCGTATCTCACGGTCGACAATCCCAGTTCCATGACTCTCGAGGGCACCAACACGTACGTCGTCGGTGTTCTCGGCGAAAACTTCCCCCCGCTCGGCGACGAGGAAAAACCACGGGTCGTGGTCTTGGATCCTGGACCAGATTCCGCCGAGCACGCTCAAAGAATCGTCGACGCCGTGGACGTCGACCTCATCGTCGTTTCCCACCGGCACAAAGATCACACCGGAAACGTGGACCGTCTCCACGAGCTCACCGGCGCACACGTTCGGGCGTGGGATAAAGACCAATGCCGAGACGCGCTCCCTCTCCAAGACGAGGAAGTGCTCAACGGTACCGGCGTGGAGATCAGCGTGTGGCACGCCCCCGGTCACACCTCCGATTCCATCGCCCTCAGCATTTTCGACGACGGCGTCATCATGACCGGAGACACCATCCTCGGCCGCGGCACGACGATGCTCGACTATCCCGACGGCGACCTCGAGGATTACCTCGACACCCTCCGAGTCTTCAAAGAGGAACCGGGGTTCACCGTGCTTCCAGCTCACGGTCCCCACGGCGAGTTCCTGGAGGAAGCGTGCGACCGGCTGCTGGAACACCGGCTGACCCGAATCCACGACTTGCGGCTCCGCCTCAAGGCGGCCAACGACGATCTCGGCCCCTCCGCGACTGCGCTGACCGACGACATCTACGCTCACGTGCCCGACCAGGTCCGCGGACCGGCCTTGAAAACCCTCAAGGCTCAGCTCGCATACCTCATGGACATCGGCGAGATCGCCGGCTTCACCGACTAGCGGGCTGTGTGACTCGGCACCACGGGACCTGCCGGGAATGTTGGCTCATGGCGCTTGAACCACCCGATCACCGGGTACGTGATCGGTAGCAGGACGACCTCGATCAAACACTTGTAGAAGTAGCCGACGAACAGGTAATTCACGAAGTCGCCGAACTCTTGAATCCCCAGGATGGGAGCGGCGATGGTGCAGAAGATCAAGGTGTCGAAGAACTCTCCCACCAGGGTCGACGCGATGAGGCGGATCCACATGTACCGCTCACCGGTCCACTTTTTCAGCAGAGCCATGACCCAGGCGTTGAACAGCTGGCCCACGAGGAATCCGAGCAACGAGCCACCGATGATTCTCGGGACCGGCCCCAGCACTGCTTCGAAGGCCGACTGATTTTCGTAGAAGTCCGCGGCCGGCAGGATCATCGTCAGCCAGAAGCTCAGCGAAGCCAAGGCCCCGGCGACGAAACTCGCGATGATCGCCCGCCGCGCGGCCTTGAATCCGTACACCTCGGTCACGACGTCGCCCAGAACATAGGCGAGAGGGAACAGGAAGAACCCGCCGTCGGTCAAGATCGGTCCAAAAGCCACGCCCTTGGTGGCTCCGATATTCGACAGGATGAGGAGCACGCAATACAGCGCCAGCAGAAGGTCGAAATACGTTCGGGGGCGCTGAGCATACCGGGGTGCGTGCGGGAGCGTTGTCGGAGCATCGGCCGGCATATCCGGCGTCGTTGGCGCAGGCTCACGGCGGGATGGGGTGGAATTCATGAAGGTCACCAATCTGTATTAACGCGGCCTTTGCGAGGGGCCGTGGTTCGACTGTTTGAAGGGCGAGATCGACTCGCCGGGCCCGTCTGCCACCCGAGCCGTGAAAATCTTACCTGGCGGTTGAATAATAGGGGGATGACTACGACCAATGAACATCCCGTCGCGATGACTATCGCAGGTTCGGAGGCCACCGGCGGCGCCGGAGCCCTCGCGGACATCAAGACCTTCCAGGCGCTCGGCGTCTCGGGTTGCCTCTCGCTCACGTGCATCGTCGCGTTCGATCCGCAGAACGATTGGGGCCACCGCGTCACGCCGATCGATCAGCAGACTCTTCAGAATCAGCTCGAAGTTAACACCACCGTCTACGAGCTGGATGCCGTGAAGATCGGCATGCTCGGCTCCCCCGAGACCATTCGTACCGTCGCGGAAACTCTCCGCACGGCTCGACCGAAGAACATCGTGCTGGATCCGGTGTTGATCTGCAAAGGCCAGGAACCGGGAGCCGCCCTGGACACCGACCGCGCACTCAAGTCCGAAATCCTCCCGTTGGCGGACTTCGTGACCCCGAACCACTTCGAATCCCTGTCACTCTCCGGGATGGATGACATCTCGACGGTCGAGGACCTCAAAGAGGCGGCCCGCCGCATTCACGATGCATCCGGGGCGGTCGTTCTCGCCAAGGGCGGCGTTCGGCTGGACGGCGCTGACGCGATCGACGTCTTTTACGATGGCACGACCCTCGAGGTTCTCTCGGCACCCAAAATTGGGGATGTTGCCGTCGCGGGCGCCGGTTGCTCTCTGGCCGCCGCCGTCACCGCGGAACTCGCAAAGGGCCGCACGCCCCTCGATGCGGCGCGCCAGGCCAAGCAGTTTGTGAGCCAAGGTATCGAGGAACGGATCACCTCTCACGCTCCGTTCGATTCCCTGCGGCAGATCAACCAGGCCTCCTAGGGCTCCCAGCCTTCGGCTGCCTCCTCTGACGCCCGGATTAACGACGTCGCCCCACCACACGCCGTGGTGGGGCGACGTCGTTAATTTCAGCCTAGGAGGCCACCGGTCGAAGCACCGGCTCCTTCAGCTCGTCCCGGTATGCGGCCACGGGTCGGCCCTCGGCGTCGAATTGGGCTCCGAGGCCCAATTGAATGAATTTCGTGGTCTGACGAATCCGCTGATCGCGCTCGGCTTCATCCTCGTTCTTACCGCGGTCTGCGGCCGAGCTCAACGAGCCGTGCACTAATTGTGCCAGCTCGGTGATGTCCGATGGGGCGAGGTAGCCCTGGTCGATACATGCCCTGAGAATGCGCGCCAAAACCGCCTGGAGCTCACCGACGTGGTGGCCCAACTTTTCGAAAGACTCCGGTGAGAGCACCGACCTCATGGCAGGTCCGGGAGGAAGATGCCGGCGGGACATGTCTTCGATCTGCATGCGCACGTAGACCGCCAGTTGGTCGATGGGGTTGATGACGCTCGTCAGCTCGTGACGTAGATCGTTGATGAACCGCTCGGTCTCATCGAGGGCATAAGCAACCAGGAGTTCGCCCATGTCGGCAAAATAGTTGTACACGGCGGTCCGGCCGATTCCCGCGTTCTTAGCAACGTGGGTCATGGTCAGACCGGTGAGGCCGCGGGTGTAGAGGAGTTCCCCAAAGGATTTCAGAATCGCGTTTTGAGTGTTCTCCCGCTGAGCGGCGTTAGAGGCGGCGGAAATACGAGGCATGCTGACAGTATACGCACGGGTGTCACCAAATACGGTGCTCACCTGCAAGATCTCAGGCATCTGCCAGGGGACGCTCAGCTCTCCTGACCAGGGCTTTGATCCCCATCAGTCTCATTTTCAGCACACCTCAGGCGCGCATCCAAGTCCAGAATCCGCGCGTACATGATGGGCCTGTGTTGCAATGCTGTTCTCAGCGCTCGGTGGACCCCCTCCTCCAGATACAGTTGCCCATTCCACTGAACAACGTGGGGAAATAAGTCGCCGTAAAAGGTGCTGTCCTCCCCGAAGAGGGTGGAGAGGTCGAGCATGCGCTGAGTCGTGATGAGGCGGTCGAGACGCACCTGGGTCGGCGCAATAGTTCCCCATTCGCGCTGGCTCGTGAACGAATGATCGGGATATGGCCGAGACTCACCAACCGCCTTAAAGATCATGTCGTCAATCCTAAACCCCCACCCGCCCGAAACGAGCGATGCATCACATCATTCGCGCAGGTCATCCCCCGATTCGCGGACGGGCAGGACCATAAGCCTCCCACTCACGGGGTGGTGCATCACGTCGATCGGCCAGCCATAAACACGGCTCAGCCGCTCCGAGGTCATGACCTCGGCGGGAGACCCTGAAGCCACCAATCGCCCTTGGGAAAAGAGCACCACTCGGTCGGCATAGGCTGCGGCGAGGTCGAGATCGTGCACGACGGCCACGACGCCTGAACCGGCATCCGCCAACTTCCGGCAGGTGCGCAACGTACGTTCCTGATGCCTGATATCTAGAGCCGCGGTCGGTTCATCGAGGAGCACGAGAGGCGTCCTTTGAGCGAGGACCCGCGCGAACTGTGCCCGACCGGTCTCACCTCCCGAGAGGGTGGTGATGTCGCGGTCCGCCAACGAGATCGTCTCCGTCTCTTGAAGAGACTCATGAATCACGACGTCGTCGTCACCCTGATGTGTGGTGTTTTTCCACGGGGTACGTCCCATGGCCACCACCTCACGCACGCGATACCCAAAACTGACGTACGTGGTCTGCGGCAAAACGCTTCGGCGCCTCGCGAGTTCGCGCGGTGATCCACCATGAACCTCTCGCCCCTCGAGCCGGACCGAGCCTGAGTCCGGGCGCAGATCCCCAGCGATCACGGAGAGGATCGTGGATTTTCCGGCACCGTTGGGTCCAATGAGGGCCATCACCTCTCCAGACCGGACCTCAAAGGAGACATCGCGCAGGATGGCACGGCCTCCCACGGTGAGACCAACCCCGTCAATCTCCACTAGCTCCATGCGGCTTCCCCCTGTCGCAGGGAACGTCGTAGCAGCACGAAGAAAGTGGGGCCGCCGACGAGTGCCGTAAAGATGCCGATCGGTAGATCGGCGAAGGGCACCACTGTTCTGGCAGCCACATCAGATGCCGCAATCAACAAGGCCCCACCCACCGCCGATGCCGGGATCAGAATCCGATTCGATGGCCCCAGGGCAAGTCTCAACACGTGGGGGACGATCAGTCCAACGAATGCGATGATCCCCGAATGAGCGACCGCGGTTCCGGTGAGGATTGCCGTGCACGCGATGGCGATCCCGCGGAGGCGCTCTACATGAATACCTGAGTGCTGAGCAGCCCTCTCCCCCAAAGCGAGGAGGTCCAGCGAACCGGCGATGCTGAGGGCTCCGACCAAGCCGATGGCCACCGCTGGAAGCGATGAGGCGACGGCGGTCCAGGTAGCACCGTTCAAGGAACCCATTTGCCAGAAGACGATCTGGTCTCGCCCTGAGCTATCGGCCATGAACACGAGCATCGCGATCACGGCATTGGCGACCGCGGTGACGGCGATCCCCGTGAGAATCATGGCGATGACCCCGGCCCGGCCATCGGTTCGAGACAACCAATACACCACCGCGGTGACCCCCAATGCCGCAACGAAAGCGAAGAGGGGAACCGTGAAGATTCCCGCGATGGTCGTACCGAGAACGATGGCAACACAGGCCCCGACAGCCGCACCCGCCGAGATGCCGACCACTCCCGGCTCCGCCAATGGGTTACCGAAGACGGCTTGCATCATCGCGCCTGAGGCACCCAGAGCCATCCCGACGACGAGGCCCAATACGATCCGCGGAAAGCGGACGTTCCACAGGACGGAATCGCTCAAGAGATCGCCGCCCTCAGGAGCTCCCCCACTGAATTTCCTGGCGACGGCTCGAATGACGTCCGAAGCCGGAATCTCGAACTGCCCAACCATCGATGAAAAGACAGAGACACCGAGGACGCCGAACATCATGAGACAGACCACCGCGGCCACTCGTACTCGCCGAGAAGGCCCACTCCCTGTCCCCCGAGACCCGGGGGATTGTCGTCCACGAATCACGGGTTCGGCCGAGCTGACGTGGTCGTATCGGGAGCGTAGATGGCCCGGGCCAGTGAGAGCAGTACCGCCGGCGCATTCGGCCCAAAGGAAAGGATCTGACCGTCGGCCATGTCCACGATGCGCCGATTCTTTCCGGCCGTCGTCTCACCCATCCCGGGACGTGACGCCAGCCCGTCAACGCCACCGGCTGATTCGACACCCTTACTCATGGCCAGAATAAGGTCGGGGTTGAGTGTCGCCAGAGCCTCGCTCGTCGCAGGTTTGATGTCTTTCACGCCGGCCTCACCTGCGGCATCGACGCCTGACAGGGCCTTAATCAGGCCGTCGGCTCCGGATCCTTGGCCCAGAATAAAGAACACTCCCGCAGTACCGCGGACATACAGGAACGCGATCGAGAGCCGTCGGTCGGCCTCCTGAGGCGCGACCGAGGCAATGGCCCGCTGAACCGAATCGAGTTCCTTCTGAACGCGCTCTCCCAGACGCTTACCGGATTCGGGAACGCCGAGGGCCTGGGCAACCTGCTGTATCTGTGGAACCACAGTATCGATGGAGCGATCCGGGCTGAAGTGAACCACGGTCACTCCGGCCGAACGCAGTTGCTCGGTGACTTCCCGCGGTCCGTTGGTGGTGTCCATGAGCACCAACGTCGGACGCAGGGACAGAATCTTTTCGACGTTGAGGTCGTGCCCGCCCTCGGTGACCACGGGAAGGGACGACAGAGAACTCGCGGTCGATGAGGTCACCCGGCCCACCAAGCGATCTCCCAGGCCGAGCCCTATCACGGTATCGGCCAAGGTCCCGTAGATGTCGAGGGCCAGTATGCGTGAAGCGTCGGCAACTTTAACCTGAGTTCCCTGCTCATCCGTGACGGTCACCGGTAGCTGCGGTTTTTGAGGGTCCTCAAGGGGTTGCACTTCTGGGACGCTCGCCGCCGTCGTCGGACCTTTGACGGTGTGAGGGTCCGACACAGCATGGTCGGTGAGCTCTTTCTCGAGCTTCGTCAGTGGGGTGGTTGTCACGGAGGCCTGAGCGGAGGGCTGGGCCTGTGAGGGGGCTCCGTTGCCCTGCCCGCAAGCGGTCAGCATCATCGTCGCGGTCAGGACGGCGGCCGTCAGGCTCGCGAAAGCACCACGGCGTCTGGTGTGCGACAACGTGGACCGCCCCGTCAGACGAGCGAAGCGATGAGGGTGATGTCGCACATGTGGGGAAAGTCGTTTCATGGGGTTCTTTACGGGGTGAAGGGCTACGGTGAGGCACCCGGATCTGTGCCTCGTGGGAAGAATGCCGTTGCCCGGACCGACGCAAAACCGCAGGTCCGGGCAACGAACGGGGTTAGGAATTCACACGACGCCGGGCGAACAGCACTGCGCCGGAGCCCAGAGCGAGAATCGCCATTCCGAGGCCGGCAAAGGCCAACGGCGAAGTGGCACCCGTCTCAGCGAGATGTCCCTGAGCCTGCTGCTGGGAGTCGTCACATCCGGAGTCGGAGTGAGCAGCGGTCTGGACGGGGGCGGCCGCCTGGGTTGCCACCGCCTCAGCGGGAGCGGCGGCTTGCTCACCGGCCTTCGGCGCCCCACCCTGGTCGCCGGCAAACTCACCCGTGAAGGTCAACGGATCGAGTTCCTGACCCTCGGAGTAGAATCCGCCGAAGAAATCGGCGCCTTCCTTGGTGAGCGAGGTCTTTGCGGCGTGGAGCGAGATCTTGCCTCCATCAACTTTCAGGCTGGAGAGGTCGACACGAGCCAAGGCGATCTGAAGGTCGTTGTGCTGCTTGCCCTGCATGTCCTTGTACGACACCTGGGCAATGATCCGGCCTTCCCCTTGGGCGAATTCGAGCTTCACGTTGGAGATCATCTGATCGAGAAGTCCGTGATGACCCGTGAAGTGAACCGATCCGGGGAAGCTCACACTGCCCGAGCCGTTCTCATAAGATCCGGAGCCGTTGCTCCAAGTGAACGCTCCATTGGAGTACTGGGTATCGGTAAGATCCCACTTCCCTTGAGCGATGCCACCCGAAATGTAATTGCGGTACGACGACTTGACGCCCCAGTTAAGGCTCGCCGCAGAAACCGTTCCCTGAGCGGAAGGTGTAACAGCCTGGCCATCCGCAACGACGGGCGCTGAAGACTTGGCCGGCTGGGGAACGCTCACCGGGAGGCACTGAAGGTTCGCGTGTCCGGGATCGGTGGACGCGTTCTGAGATGGAACAACCTCGTGGTGAGGTGCCGGTGCTTCAGCCGAGGCTTGGTCCGTCTGAGCGGGCTCATTCGTCTCGGAGGAGCTCTCGGCCTGCTGGACCTCTTGATCGGTCTTGGCGTCGACGGTGTTATCCGCTGGTGCATCGACCTGAGCCTGGGATGGATTCTCCATGCGGGCATCAACCTGAGCATCAGATTCTGCCTCGGCATGGGTATGGGCATGAGTATCGGAATGAGTTTCTGCTGGGGCATCAGAAGATGCGGAATCCGCCGGCGTATCCGTTGTAGGCGGCGTGGTGGCTTCACCCAGCTGGGCCTGGAAGTTCAGGGGATCAAGCTGGGCTCCCGCTTTGTAGAATCCACCGAACGCCGAGGCACCCTCCGCCGTCAACGTCGCGGGAGCATCGGTCACGGCCAATTCGTTTCCGGTCACGGTCAATCCGGCCAGATCCACCGAAGCCAGTGCAATCCCAGGGGTATCGTGAACCTTCCCGGAGGTGTCTTTGGAGACGACGTCAGCCTTCAGGGTTCCTTGGCCACCGGCAATCTGAAGAGTCAGATTGCTGATCTTGAGGTCCAGAGTTCCATGGTGACCCGTGAAGTGCAGTTGACCGGAGTACTTCACCTCACCCGACTGAGTGGCAGAGTCGTACTGACCCGAAGACTTGCCCCAGGTGAAGTTTCCACCGTTCTCTTCAACATCGGTGAGTGTCCATGCACCTCCGGCCAACGGGCTCTTGAGGTACTTGCGGAACGATTCCTTGACGCCCCACGACAGCTTGCTGGACACGACATTGCGCAGTGTGGACTCCGCCTGTTCCGTGGTCGTCGCGGACGGCTGCTGAGCATCGGGGGCCGAGACCAGATCGGTGTTTTCGACCTTTTCCGCGGTGGACTTCGAGGTCTCTGCGGACTCCTCGGCCTTGGCCTGAGGCTGTTCCGACTCCACGGGCTTCTTCTGCGATGCCTCCGACTCGGAGGTCGACGTCGAGGATTCGTCGCTCTTCGGGGCGACGGTTTCCTTCGTCTCCGGCTTCGCAGCTTCAGGCTTCGCGACCTCCGACTTCGGGGCACTCACCAATGTGGCGCTGAGGTTAATCGGGTCGAATTCCTGCCCGGCCGTGTAGTACGCCAAGAGTTCAGCACCCTTGGTGGTGAGCTTCGTCGTCCCTTGAGTCAGACGCAGCTCGCCGTTATCAGCGCTCACCTGCAACTGACTCACGTCAAAGAGCTTCACTCGCCCCTGACTCGTCAACTTCCCCGTGTCCTCGTGCGGCACGTAGATCTTCGCCGTAAGTTCGCCGGTATCACCATCAAAGGTGACCTTCGGATCGATGATCTTCACATTGAACATGCCGCCGAATGCATAGAACTGCATGGACCCTTTGAGAGAGATCTCCCCGCGCCCGTTCTCGTACCATCCAGAGCCCTTGGTCCAGGTGAAGGTCTGCCCTTGACGCTGGACCACCTTAGTTTTAACTTTCTCCGGGCCTCCTACGTACCTCACCAAGGAAGCCTTGACGCCCCAAGTCATCACGACATCTCGAATGTCCTGCCTCGAGGACGTCGCAGCATCGCTTCCAGACCCGGCCGTAACGAGACGATCCGCTGGAGCCCCTTCGAGGGCATGGGCGACTGGCAGGTTTGCCACACCCGAGAAGCCAATGACGGCGGCCGCCAAAACAGCTTGCGATCGACGCGACGTGGATGGACTGCTCATGTTTTCTCTACTCTCGTGCGAAGTGATAGATGCGTGGATTACTTAGGGTCGCCATGTTGTCTACCCAGTCTCCACATCTAACAAGTTAAGGTTACCCTTCCTTATAATCAAGACTAACCTATTGAACCTCGCCAAATTTGGTGACATCATGTCACCAACGACGTCGTGACACCGAGTCACCGTCATGACCTACTGGAGCTTCACCATGAGTGCATCACCCCATGTTTCCGGGGAAATCACGGACGAGACCCTCTCAACGCCCTTCTCTCAAACGGTTCGCACCGCAACGGCGGAACGACACTCCAAGGCGGAAAACTCCTCATTTATGACGAGATTGATGAAGGGAGAACTCGACGCGGCGGCATACACACGACTCTTGGCCCAGTACGAATACATCTATGAAGCCCTTGAGCAGATCGCAGCCACATATCGCCGCACCGGAGAGAGGCTCACCGAACCGTTTAACCGCCCTGGCCTGGACCGCCTCGCTTCGATTCGTTCGGATCTTCACACGTTGGCGGGAGAGAACAGCACCCCATGCCTCCCGGCGACGCAGCGGTATGTCGAACGAATTCAGAGAACCGCCGAACAGCCCGAGCGTTTCCTGGCACATCACTATCTGAGGTATTTGGGCGATCTATCCGGAGGGCAAGCCGTTGCCGCACTCATGGCCCGCCACTACGACATTCCGGCCGAGGGCCTGAGCATGTACCGATTTACAGAGCTCCCCAAGCCCAAAGTCTTCAAGGACGAATACCGGAGTCTCCTCGACGAGGCCCCCTTGACGGACCTTCAGCGCCAAGCCTTCCTGGACGAGGCCATCGTCGGGTTTGACTTGAACGCAGCAGTTTTCGCGGAACTCGATGCTTCAGTCGAGCCGAGCCCGGTGAGCGCCTGAGCCACCCGCCTGCGACGGATTAACGAACGACGCCGCCTGCTCACCCTCCATGAGGCGGTGAGCAGACGGCGTCGTGTCGTCGCGCTATATGTCGGGGCTTTTGGCCCCGGCATCCGATAGTTAGTGCTTCTTCCGGACGTTCATGAGTGAACCTGTTTCCGGCAAGGGAATTTCCCCGGTTCGCGGACGAACTTCGGCTTCGGCAGATTCATCCTCGGCGGTCTCAGCGCGGTGCCTACCACCAGCTCCGGAGGCCGTGTGCGAATCACTGGAATCCACATCCGTAGAGCTCGACGCATGGCCGTGGCCCTCAGCAGGGGTCGCCTTCGCCGAGGTTCCCTCCGCCTTTACATCGCCGGTCTTGCCCGAACCAGCAACGCTGGTCGCAAGTGCCTTCTCACGAATGCACAGCAGGGCCACGGCGGCCAACACACCCAACGGGGCGATCCACAGGAAGATCGGCACGAGGGCGTCGTTATACGAGCCCACGATGATCCCCTTGATCGGCTCCGGCAATCCATTGACCAACGCGGGAGTCAAGGAATTCGACCCACCACCGGTGGCCTTCATGGCCTGAGGAGGCATGCGGTCGGCGAGGTAATCCTTCAAGCGCGTGGTAAATAGGCCACCAACCAGGGCGGAGCCCATGGTCGCGCCCACCTGGCGGAAGAAGTTATTGGCCGCGGTTGCGGTGCCCACCATGCTGATGGGGAAGGCGTTCTGCACGATCAGGGTCAACAGCTGCATCGACATTCCCAAGCCGAGACCGATCACGGCCAGGTCCAGGCAGATGATGTAGGTATCGGTGTCCACCTCAAGATGCGAGAGGAGGAAGAGCCCCAGAGCCAACAAGAGCGAACCGACCACCGTAAACACTTTGTAGCGCCCGACCTTCGACACGATGAATCCCACCGAGATGGAGGTAACGAGCAACATGCCCATCATCGGAATCATGAGCAGGCCGGCCTGCGTCGCATCCACACCGAGCACCATCTGCATGTACGTCGGCATATAGCCCACCGCACCAAACATGCCAATGCCCAGGCAGAGGTTGGCGACCGTCGCCAAATTGAAGTTCCGATCCTTGAAGAGCGCGAGCGGCATAACCGGCTCGGAGACCTTAGCTTCGATGGGAATGAAGATCGCCACGCAGACCACGACGGCGATCAACAGACCGATGATGGTCGGCGAACCCCAGTCGTACTGGTTGCCACCCCATGTCATCGCCAGCACCAAGCACGCCGTCGCGGCGCCGAGGAACATCATGCCCCAAACATCCACTTTTCGTCGGTGCTCTTGAGCAGACTTATTGGTGTGCGGGATGAGGAAGATCGTCGCGGCGAGAGCCAAAATACCCAAGGGGAGGTTCATCCAAAAGGCCCAGCGCCAGCCGGGTCCCTCGGTCAGCCAGCCACCAAGCAGCGGGCCCGCCACCGACGAGAAGGCGAACACACCCATGAGGGCGCCCATGTATTTTCCGCGTTCGCGAGCGGGAATCACGTCCGCAATCACGGACTGCGAGAGGATCATGAGGCCACCGCCGCCCAGGCCCTGGAGGCCGCGGGCGATGATCAGCGTATTCATGTCTTGTGCGACGGCACCTGTAATGGACCCCGCCATAAAGGCCAGGATCGCAAAAACCAGTAAGGGCTTGCGACCCCAGAGGTCACCCAGCTTGCCGTAGGCCGGCATCATGATCGTCGAGACCATGATGAAGGCGGTAATGACCCAGCTCATATGCTCGACGCCGTTGAGCTCGCCCACGATGGTGGGCAATGACGGCGACAGCACGGTCTGATTCAGCGACGACATCAACATGATGATCATCAGGCCGATGAACAACAGAGGAATATTCGTGTGGGGGGTCGGCTGGCCGTAGCCACCCTGAGCCGCAGAGTGCGCCGAGCTCGGCGTAGCACTCTCAGACGACGCAGGTTTTGAGCTCGCACCCCCGACGTCGTTCGAACCATGCCCGACGGCATGGCGCGGTGAATATGAAGTACTCAACGAGGCTCCTTGACGATAGTGGAAAACAAAGTAACGGTGCTCTTGATCGACGCGGAATACTCTTCGGGCGTGGACCGCGCCCCAAATTCGAGGTACCGAAGGACGGCCGTGGCCATCAAGACGACCGCGCGAATGCGCTCCTCTTGCTCCGGGTCCGGCTCCGACTCCGCAGGTTCGCGAGGGACAAATTCACCCGTGGACCGATACGTAGGCCAGTCGAGGCCCATCAGGTAGTCCGTGAGCTTCTGCTCGCAACGCAACATGTGAATTTTCAGGCGTTGCCGAAGCTCCTCGTGATCCTTCACCAGCTCCTTGGCGACTTCCACGATGTCGTCCCCGAAGGAGCCGTACACGACCTTGGCGAGCAATTGGGAGGCCTGTGCGAGAAGACCTTCCGAGCTATCCGCCTCAACCGACGCGAGAATTTCTTCTGTCATCTCCGGAGGACGCAGCCCAATGACGGCGTCTTCCTTCGTTGCGAAGTAGTTGAAGAACGTGCGCGGGGAAACCCCCGCTTCTTCCGCGATGACCTCCGCGGTCGTTTGCTTGAGCCCGCGTTCGGTCGCAAGACGTCGTGCGGCCGAGTGGATGGCATTCCACGTCCGCTCGCGACGTCGTTCCCTGAGAGATGGTTCGGTTGAAGGCACCCATGCAGTTTATGCAGTACTGCAAAATATGCACAACTGCACCGAGTGTGGAATTCCTCTCATTTACTTCGCGCCCCTATGTATTGACATGAACCCCAGACGACGACAACGGCCGGCGTTCCTCCTCATCAGGAAAGGAACGCCGGCCGCGGGGTACCGAATCTTCGACTCCTAGGAGCCCGTTACTGCTTTCTCCGCCGGACGCAACGACTGCCCGTCGGCGGGGGCTTCAGCTTGTCCGCTGAGGTCGCGGGCGGCGGTATCGGCGGTTGATGGCATGCCCTCATATGCGCCTCGGTAGGTTGCCGCTGGGTGATCGCCCGAAATGCTCGTGCGACCCGCGCCATACAAGTTCTCGCGGAATGTCGAACCCTCGTATTCCGTCCTGTAGCGGCCGCGCTTCTGCAACTCGGGTACCACGAATTCCACGAAGTCCTCAAAGGATCCCGGCGTCACGTGGTACGCGAGGTTGATGCCGTCGAGCCCTCCCTCGTCGATCCACCGCTCCAACTCGTCGGCAACCTTTTCCGGGCCACCAACGATCACGTCACCCATGCCACCAATCGCGCAATGCTTGGCGATCTCCTCACGGGTCCATTCCTTGTCCTTGGACTGCAACGTAAACGGGGTCAGGAAGGACTGGATCGAGTCTGTCTTGACGTAGTTAAGTACCTCGTCTTCGCCGAATTCGGAGAGATCCACTCCGGACCAACCGCCGATGATGGCCTGCGAGCTTTCCGTGGAAACGTACTGAAGGTAATCCTCGTACTTGGCCTGGGCCTTCTCGTCGCTTTCATCCACGATCACGGAGAGCATTGCAAAGATTTTGACGTCGTCCCTATTGCGTCCGGCCGCCTCGGCCTCGTCCCTGATCTTGTCTGTCATGTACCGCGTCAGGTCTGGGCGCAAGCCACCCACGAACACGGCTTCGGCGTGCCGCCCGGCGAAAGCTTGACCACGTGAGGAAGCCCCAGCCTGGAAGATGACGGGCGTGCGCTGCGGGGACGGCGCCGTAAGGGATGCTCCCGGCACGGAAAAATACTCACCGCGGTGCTGGATGGGGTGGACCTTCGCGGGATCGGCATACACGCCGGCCTCACGGTCGGCCACGACGGCGTCGTCCTCCCACGATCCTTCCCACAGCTTGTAGCAGACGTCGAGGAACTCCTCGGCGATCTCGTAGCGAGTATCGTGCTCGATCTGCCGCGGAAGCCCCTGGTTTTCCGCCGCAGACGGCAGATACGAGGTCACGACGTTGAAGCCGACGCGCCCCTTGGTCAGATGATCCAGCGTGGCGTATTTCCGGGCCAGCGTGTACGGCTGCTCATAGGTGACCGCGCTCGTGATGCCGAAACCCAGATGCTCGGTGACCGCCGCCATCGCGGAGATTTGCATGAATGGATCGTTGACCGGGACCTGTGCGCCGCCACGGATCGAGGGAGCCGCAGAATTGCGGTAGATGTCGTAAATGCCCACGACGTCGGCGAGGAAGACGCCGTCGAAAAGGCCCTTTTCCAGGGTCTTGGCCAGGTCGGTCCAATACTCCAGCGTGTTGTATTCGGTGGCCCGCGAGCGCGGGTGACGCCAGAGGTCGAAGCTCTGGTGACCCACGCAGGTCATATCGAAGGCGTTGATCGCGATTCGCTTTTTGTCCGACATCGGAGTCCTTTCGGTGCCTGGATGCTCTCCTGGTCTCCGCATGCCCGAAGCGTTGCGGCCGAATCCCGATGGTGTGGATAACCGGCACAATCTTTCACGCGGTGGCGCCGAATGACTGTGCGCCGTACTTGCTGTGCCGCCTGCGGTGAGGCCGGCGGAGCCCGATCATCATCTGGGGCACCCCGCTACGGGAGAGGGTTGCCGCCCAACTAGCCAGAGCTTCTCGTTGGGTCTCTTGATCTCTGTGGTCCAGCCTATGGAAGTGCTAGCCCTCGAACCACACCGTGCAGGAGTATTACCGATTTTTCGCCGTGTTACATGTCAGGACGGCGTGCGCTACTTCCCCCGAAACGTGGGGGTCCGTTTCTGCTGGAAGGCGGCGAACCCTTCCGCATAGTCTTCCGTCGAGCACAACCTCGCTTGCTCCCCTGATTCCGCCTCCATGGACTCCCATAGGCCAACCCGACGGTCGCGCAACTGTGCCACGAGCCCCTTCGACGCGAGATAGGCATGTGTCGCCCCCTGCGCCACCCGGTTCACGCGGGACATGGTGAATTCGAGGAGCTCGTCCGCGGGGACGGCGCGAGAGAAGAGCCCCGCTGCGACGGCCTCCGCACCGCTCATCATGTCGCCCGTATAGATGAGGTCCAAGGCCCGGTGCGCGCCTAGCCGCTCGTAAAACAAGGCGTGTCCACCTGAGTCGAGGGTCGCCCCGAGGTTCGCGAATGGTGAGCCGATCTTGGCGTCCTCCGCCACGTAAACGACGTCGGTCGAGATCGCCAACCCCAAACCCACTCCCAGGCAGGCGCCGTGAACGGCCGCGAAGGTCGGTGCCGGAAAACCCGCCATCTGGCGGAAGAGGGATTCGGCACGCTGTCCGAGGTAGGCCTCGACGTCGTCGTGCGCGGGGTCCACCTCCGAGATGTCACGGCCCGCGCAGAAGGCCCGACCTTCTCCTCGCACGACGAGGGCGCGAACCTCGGCCCGTTCGGCTTCCAGGTAGACCCGGGACAGTTCTTCGAGGTCGTCCATGTTGAGCGCGTTGAGTTTGCGGGGTGCGTTGAGAACGATGGTGGCGACGTCGTCGGCGATGGTCAGCTCGATCACTGGGGGGTCCTTCCGATGGGTGGTTATGCGTCGTAGTCGACCTCGAGGCCGTCGGCCGTGGGTCTGGTTTGGCAGGTCAGCACATATCCGGCCTCGACCTCGTCCGGCTCCAAAGCGAAGTTTTCCTCCATCGTGAAATTCCCGCGCACCACCTTGGCCCGGCATGTGCCGCAGACGCCGCCGGCGCACGCGAAAGGAACATCGGGGCGAACACGCAAGGCGGCGTTCAGCACGGTCTCTTGGGCGTCCACGGGTGTGTCCACAGTTCCCGAATTACCGTCCAGCGTGAAGGTGATCTGGAAATTTTGTCCCTTCGGGTCGGCTCGAACCTCACGGCCTTGTTGTCCGGAGGGCTTCTCCGGCTTGCCGGTGGTGAACAGTTCAAAACGGACCGATTCCTCCGAGACGCTCCGTTGCCCCAGCGCGTCACGACACAGCTGGACCAGGTCAAACGGTCCGCAGAGGAACCACTCGTCCACGCTCTCGACCTGAATCACACGATCCAGCAGTTCCTCCAATTTCTCTGGATCGATTCGGCCCGACAGCAAGGGAGAAATGCGCTGTTCGCGAGACAACACGTGATGCACCGCGAAGCGAGACGGGTATTTGTCCTTCAGGTCGCCCAATTCCTCGGCGAACATCACGTCCATCGCCGAACGATTCGCGTAGATGAGGTCAAAGGTGGTGTGATCCGAGGCCGCCAGCAATGATCGCGCGATCGCCATAATCGGCGTGATACCGGAACCGGCGGCCACGGCGACGACGTGAGCCCGTGGCGATTTGCGCACCTCTTCCTGCGCCAACTCCTGAGGGTGATTCATCGAGGTGAGCTTCGTGGATTTTGAAGTGAAGGCACCCTGCGGGTTCATGACCTCCACCTCGTCGCCGACCGCTAGCTCGTCATTGGCCCACGTAGAAAAGGTGCCGCCCATATCTTTCTTGATCGCGACGCGAAGTTCGCCCGGCTTGGGTTCCGCACAGATCGAGTAGGACCGACGCACCTCTCGCCCGTCGATCTCGGCGCGCAATGCCACGTACTGCCCGGGGAGGTAGTCGTAGTCATCGACGAGTTCCTCGGGCACACCAAAGGTCACCTCGACGGATTCTTGGGTCAGCTTTCGCAGACCCGTCACGGGGAGGCTGTTGAAGGTGGCCCGACGTCGGGCGGCCGGGGAGGCGGCATCTTTCGTGGGGGCCGGGGTCTGTTCCGAGGGGGAAATGCTCATGTTAGTGAACCTTGAAGTAGTCGAAGGGCTCGAGGCATTCGGAGCACACCCAAAGGGCCTTGCACGACGTCGAGCCGAAGCGGGTCATCTCGCGGGTCTTGAGGGAGCCGCAGTGGGGGCATTTGACGGAGAGGCTCAATCGGACCGGGCCGCTGTGGTGTCCCGGTGCGGAATCTCCGCTGGGCGGAGCGATGCCGTATTCCGTGAGCTTGTCGCGACCTTCGGGACTCATCCAGTCGGTGGTCCAGGCGGGCCGCAAAACCTTCTCAACACGGATCTGCTCATACCCCGCGTGGGAAAGTACGGCCACGATGTCCTCGGCCATCGTGTCCATGGCCGGGCACCCCGAATAGGTTGGCGTGATGACGACGATGGCTCCGCGCCCGTCCACGTAGGCATCCCTCAAGACCCCTAAGTCGGCGAGAGTCAGGACGGGAATCTCGGGGTCGCAGACGGTCGCGGCCAAGTCCCACAGCGCGGCATCGGCGGGACCATCTGGTCGCTTCGAGGGCCCGAGCGGTAGCGGGCGGTCAAGATGGGCCGCCCGCTGGTCGGGTGCGGTGTTAATGGTCGTGGGCATTCAGCTCACCACGTCGCGCCGGGGTGTTGCCGGGCCAGCGATTGCATCTCGGCCAGGATGTACCCCCGGAATTCGGAGTACGCCCCGTCGCGCAGCTCGGTCGATAGCCGCGCCTGGGCGACGTCGGGGATGGGCATGTCGGCCTCCGCCAGAAGGGATTCGATGGAGCGCAGGGTCGGTTCCTTCAGGGTCGAGGGACGCACCGCGACGCCGTCGAGCTCGTCGATCAGGGCATCATCCGTGAACAATTCCTCGACGTACGGCCACATGGACAGCAGTCCCGCGCCGAGGCGCCGCTTGGACTCTTCGGTTCCCAAGCCCAAACGAAGAACCCACTGACAGGCGTGGTCCACGTGGTACTCGACCTCTTTGACCGCTTTATCCGCGATGGCGGCCAGGGTCGAGTCGGCCGAACCCTGCAAAGCGGTGTAGAGGTGGTACTGGTACATCGAGAAAATGAGCTGGCGGGCCATGGTCTGACCGAAGTCCCCGTTCTCCTGCTCGACGAGGCGGCACGAGCGGAATTCCTCCTCAGTGCGGAAGTAGGCCAGGTCGTCTTCGCTTTTCCCCCAGGCCGAGCCGGCGTAGGTGAGCAGAAAGCGAGCGTGCCCGATCAAGTCCAAGGCGATATTCGACATCGCGATGTCTTCCTCCAGCTCCGGGGCACGCGTGATCCACCAACCCAGCCGCTGAGACAGGATCAGGGCGTCGTCGCCCAAACGGAGGGCATAGCGTGCGACGGCGTCGGAGGCCCGGGCGTCTGAGGCCGCAATCTCCTCGGCGCTGATGGATTCACCGGCGCTGATTTTGGTGGCGGATTCGTGCGAGGCGAAGGTGCTCACAGGTGCTTCACCCCTTCAGACCTGGTGTAATACGTGGCATGGCGGTAGGCCTTTCCCTGCGCGGACTCGAAATATCCACCCTTGGAGTCCGGGTCCGACGCCGTGATGGCCTCCGCTTCGACGACCCATACGCTGGTTCCCTCGTTGCGCCGGGTGTAGAGATCCCGCGCATTGCGAATGGCCATGGTCGCATCGGGTGCGTGCAAGGAACCCGCGTGGACGTGGGACAATCCGCGAGAAGATCGGACAAAGACCTCCCACAAGGGCCAGGCGTGGCCGGCCTGCTGTTCGGAATTCTCGGTCATGCGGAAGCTCCCATCAGTGGTGACGCCGGACGTGCTGCGGCATGGTCCTGGCGGTCGTCGGAGGATTGTGTGGCTACCTGGGCTTGACGTTCGGCGTAGACCGCCGCGGCTTCGCGCACCCAGGCACCGTTTTCGTGAGCCTCACGGCGCCGCTTCATGCGCTGAACGCTGCACGGACCACGGCCCTTGATCACGGACATGAACTCATCCCAGTCGAGGTCGCCGTAGTCGTAGTGACCACGCTCTTCGTTCCACACGAGATCGGGGTCCGGGAGGCTCAAGCCCAGGGCTTCGGCCTGCGGAACGATCATGTCGACGAAGCGCTGTCGCAATTCGTCGTTGGAAAATCGCTTGATATTCCAGGCCATGGACTGCTGAGAGTTCGGGGAATCTTCGTCTGGCGGCCCGAACATCTGCAGGGCCGGACCGTAGAACCGGTTGACGGCGTCCTGCGCCATTTTGTGTTGAGCCTCGGTTCCGTGGGAGAGCTCGTACAAGATTTCCCAGCCCTGGCGCTGATGGAAGGATTCCTCTTTGCAGATGCGCACCATCGCGCGGCCGTAAGGGCCGTACGAAGCGCGGCACAGCGGAACCTGATTACAGATCGCGGCACCGTCCACGAGCCACCCGATGGCTCCCATATCCGCCCAAGTCCGAGCCGGATAATTGAAAATCGAGGAATATTTGGCGCGACCGCTGAGCAATTGCTCGTTCAGTTCAACGCGGGGCGTCCCCAGGGTCTCGGCCGCCGAGTAAAGGTACAGGCCGTGTCCGGCTTCGTCCTGCACCTTGGCCATGAGGATCGACTTCCGCTTGAGGCTCGGGGCCCGAGTGATCCAGTTGGCCTCCGGCTGCATGCCGATGATCTCGGAGTGGGCGTGCTGGGAGACCTGACGTGTGAGGGTCTTGCGGTAGGCCTCGGGCATCCAGTCGCGAGGCTCGATGCGCGAGTCCTCCTCGATCAGGGCGTCGAAGTGCTCCTGGCCGGGGGCGACGGCGTCGTCTGTGGTGGTCATGACGTCCCTCCAAAAGGAATAATTACCGAACGTTCGTTCAGAATATCGGGAGGATGGGTGACCGTCAACACAGGGGCGCTCTTGACAGGCCGACGTCATTAACGATTCCCTACTGACCATTCGGTCATATATTGTGAGGAGCACAACATGCCACACCATCCGGTGCTGACCAACGATCGCACCGCCCAATGGCTAGGGATCCGGGTTCACCGAGCCGACGCCGGGCACGCGGTCATCAGCATGACGTTGCGAGAGGAGATGCTGAACGGTTTTGGCATTGCCCACGGTGGCATGGTGTTTTCCCTGGCCGACACCTGTTTTGCCATGGCTTGCAATGATCCCGACGGCGACGGAAGCACAATCACCGTTGCCCAAGGGGTCGACATCAACTTCATCAGTTCAGGGTCTCTCGGCCAGGAACTGACCGCCGAAGCACGAGAGGTTGCCCGCACGGGAAGGAGCGGGGTCTACGACATCACCGTCACCGCCGACGACGGTGCCGTACTGGCCCTATTCCGCGGACGCAGCCGAACCATCCCCCATCGTCAGAAAGCGTGAATCCCATGACCACCTGTTCCATCGCCAACCCATACTCCCCCGTGGCTTCGGAGGATCCCTCACGGCCGGACCCCGAAGAGCTCATGAGCCGCGACGAGATCGAAGCCCTTCAGTTCGCCCGCCTGCGGTGGACCATCCACAACGCTTACGAAAACGTCCCGGCCTACCGTGAGCTCTACGACGAGCACGGTGTGCACCCCCGCGATTTTCAGGCCCTGGAAGACCTCCAGAAATTTCCGTACACCGACAAGGAATTCCTCCGGAAGGCCTACCCCTTCCAATCCTTCGCCGTACCGATGACCGATATTCGACGCATCCACGCGTCGTCGGGGACCACGGGGCTACCCACGGTCGTGGGGTACACCGAACAGGACCTCAACACATGGGGGCGTTTGGTCGCGCGGTGCCTTCGGTTCTCCGGTGTACAACCCGGCGAGAAAATTCATAACGCCTACGGTTATGGCCTGTTTACCGGCGGACTCGGCGCGCATTACGGCGGCGAGAAGCTTGGTTGCGCCGTGATTCCCATGTCCGGCGGGCAAACCGAGAAGCAGGTTCAGCTGATTCGCGACTTTGAACCCGACGCGATTCTGGCCACCCCCACGTACCTCTTGGCGATTGCGGACGGATTTCACGCGGCCGGGATGGACCCCCGGGAGACGTCGCTCAAACACGCCGTTCTCGGTGCCGAACCGTGGACGGAGGAAATGCGTCGCGAAATCGAGCGGACCTTCAACATCACGGCCTGCGACATTTACGGACTCTCAGAGGTCATGGGCCCCGGCGTCGCCGGAGAGTCTGCCGAGTCACGGGACGGCTCACATATTTGGGAGGACCACTTCCGCCCGGAGATTATCGACCCGTTCGACGACCGCGTCTGCGATTTGGGCGAACCCGGCGAGCTGGTGTTCACCTCGCTGACCAAGGAAGCCCTGCCGATCATTCGCTACCGGACGCACGACCTCACCCGCCTCTTGCCGGGCACCACGCGACCGGGTCACCGACGCATGGGTCGCATCACCGGACGTTCTGACGACATGATCATTCTTCGCGGCGTCAATCTCTTCCCCTCGCAGATCGAAGAGCTTGCCTTGCAGCTACCCTCCTTGGCACCGCACTTCACCCTGGAAATCTCGCGCCCCCACCGGATGGACCAAATGACCATCCACATCGAGCGGCGTGAGGAGGCGAGCCGGGAGGAGGCGGTCGCTGATGGAACCGCCCTGCTCAAGGAGATCAAGACCAAGATCGGCTCGACCGCCATCATTGATATCGCGGAACCCGGAACCCTCGCACGGTCCTCAGGGAAAATCCGTCGCGTGTACGATCACCGGACCAAGAAATAGCACTGTGACTCTCACGACGATGCCCCGGCCCGGACTGCATGTCGGGTCGGGGCATCGTCGTGAATTCGGTCGGGGCGTCGGCATGTGTGATCGGCGCAATCTCGTGCCATTCGTGGCCTCGGGTAACCTCAAAAGGACCCTTTAGACGAAAGCCGAGCATTCATGACCACCTCACCCGCACGCGCCGATACGGACCGTCCCACGGATTCCTCCACCGGCGGCGCCCGCCGTGGACGCCCGGGATATGACCGGGACAAGCTGATCGCGGTGTGCGTCCAGGTCTTCAATAAGCACGGCTACGACACCACGTCGATGGGCACACTCTCGAGTCACCTGGGAATCTCCAAATCGGCGATCTACCACCACGTGAATTCGAAGGAAGAGATCCTCGAAGAGGCCTTGCTGCGCGCGTTGGACTCGCTGGAAAGCGCCATCGACGACGTCCTGGCCGCCGACGCCCCAGCCATCGAAACCCTCGAGGGCGTGATCCGCAGGACGGTGCGCGTGCTCGTGGACCAGATGCCGTACGTAACCCTCTTGCTACGCCTGCGCGGCAATTCCGAGGTGGAGCTCGCGGCCCTCGAACGACGTCGTCGCATCACCCGCGCGGTGGAAGGCCTGGTCCGCGCGGCGCAGGATGAAGGCAGCTTGCGCACGGATATTTCCGGCAAGTCCGCGCCGCGATTGATGCTCGGGATGATCAACTCGATCGTGGACTGGTACCACCCCGAGGGGCAGGGAACCGTCGAACAGGTGGCGGATACGGCCGTCAAAATGGTTCTGGACGGTTTGCGAGTCTGAGAACGGCGGGGGCTTCGAGGCGGGCCGTGGGGGCGCCCGGCGTCGTGTTCGGCGGAGGCGTGCGCGGTTGCGTGGCGATAACCCACTTGAGAGGCCTTAACCACGGACTGACGACGCCGCCCGATTCACACGGCGTCCCCCGTTGCGAGGCCTTACCCACTTGTGGGGCGGTTACCCAGTTGTGAGTCGGCTGCCGCCCTCCAACGACGTCGCCCGGGCCATCCGACGCACCCCCTAGAGTGGCGGTTTCCCGGTTGTGGGGCGCCTACCCAAGTTAGGTGGTGAACTAGCTGCCACCTAACTGCGGTAGGCCCCACCAGATGGGGGAACCGCCACCCAACACCATCGATCGCACGGCCAAAACCGGGCGAAATCGGCCGGAAAACGCCACCGAACCCGGCAACCTGCACCGGATCGAGTAACCACCACCCAACACCCCCGCCCCACCAACCACCCACGGGACCAACGCCAACCATGCCGAGGGCGATACCCACAAGGAACGACGGCGCAGGGTCCACACCGGACTCCACCCCGTCCACCCCACCGGACGCCCCTCCGCCGTCGCCTTACTCCTTCGCGACCAGCGTCAAGACGTCGTACGTCGCCACGACGTCGTCATTCTGGTTGGTCAGGCGGGCGTCCCATGCGACCTCGCCGTAGTCATCGGTCACGCGCGGGGTGATGCGCATCGCCGTCAAGGTCACGCGGAAGGCGTCGTCGTACGTGACCGGCGTAATGAACCGCAAGTTCTCCAGGCCGTAGTTCGCCAGAACGGGCCCCGGCGCGGGTTCGACGAACAGTCCCGCAGCCCACGAAACCAGCAGGTACCCGTGGGCGACGCGGCGCGGAAAGAACGGGTTCGCACTTGCCGCTTCTTCGTTGGTGTGCGCGTAAAACGTGTCGCCGGTCGACTCCGCGAACTCGGTGATGTCGTCCAATGAAACCGTCCTCAGGTCGGAACGGAACTGGTCGCCGATCTTCAACTCGGCCAGCGACTTCCGGAACGGGTGCACCCCCTTGCCAGACTCGACATCCTCCCGAGTCACGGTCTGCGCCGTCGCGCCCCAATGCCAGACGCCGGTCACCCCGGTCAGCAGGTCGGGCGACCCTTGAATTGCGGTGCGCTGCATGTAGTGCTTGATGCCGCGGACGCCACCCAGTTCCTCGCCACCGCCGGCGCGACCCGGGCCACCGTGCACCAAATGCGGCATCGGCGAGCCATGGCCGGTCGAGGTTTTGGCGTCGTCGCGGTCCAAGAACAGCACGCGCCCGTGGTGAGCGCCAATTCCGGTCGCAAAGCGAGCGGCGACGTCAGGCTCGTGGGTGCACACCGTCGCCACCAGAGAGCCGCCTCCCAGGGCCGCGATCTCGACGGCGTCTTCCACCTCACCCGAGTAGCCCATCACCGATGTGACCGGGCCAAAGGCTTCCACCTCGTGAATGGCCGTGGTCCGCGGGTCGTCGAAATCGAGAACAGTCACGGGGAAAAACGAACCTTCGTCTGGCACGGTGTCCAAAGCATCCGGACCGCCAACGCGCACCTGCCCACCGGCTTGAATCAGCCGACGCACCGAAGCGAGCACCTCATCGCGCTGTTCCGGGGACGCGAGCGCGCCCACCGTGGTGGTCTTCTCCCGAGGCGGGCCGACGACGCCGCGCTCGGCAATCCGTTCCGCGAGCGCTCGAATCACCAGAGCGCGCATCGTGTCTGGCACGATCACCCGACGAATCGCCGTGCACTTTTGTCCCGCCTTGGCCGTGATCTCGAGAACCACGGATTTAATAAAGGCCTCGAACTCCGCGGACTCCTCGGTCACGTCTGGGCCCATGATCGCGGCATTGAGGGAGTCCGTCTCGGCGGTAAAACGAACTCCGCCTTCCAGAACATTGCGATGCTGCCGCAGGGCGTTGGCGGTGGCCGCCGACCCCGTGAAGGCCACGTGATCCCGCATGTCCAAGTGATCCAACAGGTCACGGGCGGAACCGCTGATCAGCTGCAACGAACCTTCCGGCAATAGGCCGGATTCCTGCATGAGCCGTACGCATTTTTCGGTGACGTAGGCGGTCGGCGTCGCGGGCTTGACCACGCTTGGAACCCCGGCGATGAAAGCGGGGGCAAACTTCTCGAGCATCCCCCACACGGGAAAGTTAAAGGCGTTGATCTGCACAGCGACGCCGGGCAGCCGGGTGTAAATGTGCTCGCCCAGAAAGCTCCCATCCCCGGAAAGTTGCTCGACGGCGCCGTCGAGCACGACGTTGGAATTCGGCAGTTCGCGGCGGGCCTTGGACGAGATGGTGAAGAGGGTTCCGATGCCGCCGTCGGTGTCGATCAGGTGGTCTCGAGCGGTCGCGCCCGTTCGGAACGAAACCTCATATAGCTCCTGTTTGTGCTCGTTGAGGTACATCGCGAGGTGCTTGATGATGAGCGCTCGGTCGTGAATCGTCAGCGCATCGAGGCTCCGGTGGCCAACCTCCCGGCCGTACCGGATGACGTCCTGCGTCGGCAGGCCCTCGGTGCTCACGCGAGCCACGGCTTCCCCGGTTCCCGCATCCACCACGCCGACGGCGCTCTCGGGGGCATCCGGTGACCACCATTGGCCCCTCACATAACTCGGCAAAATCGGGGCGGCGTCGAGCGTCTGGGGTTCATACTGGATTGAGGTGGTCACGAGCGGGTCCCTCCTGGACATATCTAGCCGAACGTTCGGTCAGTATTTGTGTCAGGATAGCCCACAAGAATGTGGCGCGCCACACGAAGAGCGCACCCAATGTCATGAGGAGAGATGCATGCAGAACGATTCCGAGAAGTCGCAGCAGGAAGGCCGCGCCCCCACCGAGGGTTGGATCGGGCGGATCGACCCAGGCGAACTCGATCACCGCATGCACATGACCTACCTCGAACAGACGGTCGAGCGGGTGGTGGCCGAGATGCCCGTGGAAGGCAATCGCCAGGGCCACGGAATCCTTCACGGCGGCGCGTCGATTGCGCTGGCCGAATCCGCCGGTTCGTGGGCCGCCGTGCTTCACGCGGCGCAGTTCGGCAAGATCGCGGTGGGCACCGAGGTCAACGCGACGCACCACTCGTCCGCCACGGAGGGTACCGTCCGCGCCGTCGCCACTCCCATCAAGCTCGGACGCACCATGACCAGCCACGAAGTGGTGATCACGCACCTCGAAACCAATCGTCGGCTCTGCACGGTAAGAATCAGCAATTACTTGAAAGATGCCCCCGAAGGCTTCTTCGACCAATAGACGCCGGTGCTACTTTTGGGGTCAGACCCCGTGGCGGGGACCGACGACGCAGGAAAGGCGCATGGCATGGAGCGAAAGGGCTCGGGCCCTCGTGGAACCGACCTGACTCATCGAGTGTCGGTCATGGCCGTCGTGAACCGCACGCCGGATTCTTTCCACGACCGTGGGAGCACCTTCGCGCTCGACAGCGCCGTCTCGAGCGCGGTGAACGCCATCGATCTCGGAGCCGATTGGGTCGACATCGGCGGCGTTCCCTTCGGACGCGGCCCTGCGGTCTCGACCGCGGAAGAGATCGAACGGGTGATTCCCGTGGTCCAGGCGGTTCTAGCGGAACGCCCGGAAGCGATCATTTCGGTGGACACGTACCGCGCCGAGGTTGCACATGAAGCCATGGCGGCGGGCGCTGGAGTCATCAACGACACCAGCGGTTTGCACGATGCCGCGATGGCGCAAGTCATCGCCGAGGGCGGCGCCCACGTGGTGTTGTGCCACAGCGCCGGCCGCCCGCGCGAGGAGAAACCCGCCGCCCAGTATGACGACGTCATCGCGGACGTCCGCGATTCCTTAACAGCCCAGATTCGACGGGCCACAGAAGCGGGAATTCCCGCCGAAAAGCTGATCGTTGATCCCGGGCATGACTTGGACAAGAACACCGTGCATTCCCTTGAGATCACCCGCCGACTGGAAGAGCTGACGTCCCTGGGACCTCCGCTGCTGGTCGCCGTCTCCAATAAAGACTTCGTGGGCGAAGCCATCGACCGCCCAGCTGGACAACGGCTAGTCGGCTCGCTCGCGGCGATGACGGCCTGCATCCTTGCGGGAGCGCGGATCGTTCGTATGCACGACGTCGCCGAAACTCTCGACGCCGTCCGCATGACCGAAGCAATTTTGGGCCTGCGCGACCCTGCGCGTCTCGAGCACAACACTCACCCCACCCACAATGTCTGAGGCCTCATGAGCACACCGATCCACCGCATCGCGACGAATACCCCGGCTCTGGACGATGAGGCCCTACTGGACACCTACGCGTTTCCCGACGACCGCCCGTGGCTCCGCATGAACTTCATAGCGTCCCTCGACGGCGCCGCAACCTTGGATGGAGCGTCCGGCGGCCTTGGGGACGATGCGGACCAGCGGGTTCTCAATCTGTTGCGCCGCCCTGCCGACGCGGTGCTCGTGGCCGCGGGGACCGTACGCCACGAGGGGTACGGTGCCATGCGACTCGACGATCAGGCCGTGACCTGGCGCCGCAAGCGGGGGCTGGCCGACCACCCAGTCTTTGCCGTGGTTTCCCGTACCTTGAACCTCGATCCGCGCTCGCCCATATTTGCCGAGGCGCCGGTTCGGCCCGTAATCCTGACGGTCACGGAGGCGCCCGAGGAGCGGCGACGGGAACTCGACGAGGTTGCTGATGTCGTTTCCGCCGGAAGAGACGACGTCGAGCCACTTCAGGTCCGGAGGCTCCTTCACGAGCGGGGTTTACGCACCGTCCACGGCGAGGGCGGGCCATCGCTCTTTGGGGCCTTCGTGGCCGTCGACGCCGTCGACGAACTCTGCTTGACCCTCTCCCCGACGTTGACGGCCGGAAAAGCGAGCCGCATCGGTCATGCCGAACGCGCCGTCGCCACACGGATGCGGCTCTCCTCGGCGCTCCAGGCGGGCGACGAGTTGCTCCTGCGGTACACGCGAACACCAGAGACCTCGTAGGCAGAACTTCGGCACCTCAAGGCCTCAGCCAAGACGGAGAAAAACGCCTTCACGCGGTTGAAATTCGCAAGAGTATACTCGCTGGTAAGTCTGGTCGCGAATGGCTATCGTGGTTCCGACACATTCGTCAGAACCACACCTCGCACACCGTCGGAGAACCACACCATGCCCAGTTTCGGCAAGACCCTGCCCACCTACCTTTGCCTGGGAGCCTTGGCTTTATCCAGCCTCCTGCTCGGTGGATGCGCCTCCAATTCCCCAGATGCTCAAGGGTCCGCTAACGCATCCGGTCAGAGCTCGTCGGGGCAGAGCTCATCTCCCTCAGAAGGAGAGTCTCATAAACCATCGGAATTGATCGGTGGAGGAAGAACGGTATTTCCCGATCGCCGCATGGTAGCCCTCTACGGTGCACCGAATGATCCACACCTCGGAGCGCTCGGTGAACAGGGCCCGGAAGAATCGGTCCAGAGGGTCAAGGAGCTGGCGAAGCAATACGAGCCCTACAGCAAGGAGCCCGTCATTCCGGCGTTTGAGGTCATCGCCACGGTGGCCGACTCCGTCCCTGGAGCAGATGGGGACTACTCCAACGAATTGTCTCCCGAAAGCCTCAAGCCGTTGCTCGACGCTGCAAAGAAGAACGGTGTGTACGTGATCCTGGATTTCCAGCCGGGCGCCCAGGACTTCACGAGCCAAGTCAAGGAATATGAGGACATCCTCAAAGATCCGAACGTGGGAGTGGGGTACGACGCCGAATGGCGGTTGGCCCCGGGTCAACGCCCGCTGGAGCAGATCGGCTCAGTCACCGCCGCCGAACTCAACGAGTCCATGGACTACGTCGCAGACCTCACCCGCCGTGAGGATCTGCCGCAGAAGGCCGTGGTCATCCACCAATTCGCGGGATCGATGATTCAAAATCGCGAAACTCTTAATACCTCACACCCCGAACTGGCGTTGACCCTGCACGCCGACGGCCACGGTTCACAAGAGCTGAAGAAACAGACGTGGGATGCCCTCCAACAGGGCCTTCCGCAGGGCATCTTCATGTCGTGGAAGAACTTCTACGACGAAGATTCTCCCATGGCGACGCCGGAGCAGACCTACCAGATGACGCCGAAGCCGTGGGTCGTGACGTACCAGTAGACCTGCTCCGTCATGATTGGATCCCCGGTGCCTGTCAGACGATGCAGTCGTCTGACAGGCACCGGGGATCCGGTATTAGCCCAAGATGACGTGATTCGTGTCCGTCAGTTGGAAGCTACCTGCTGACAATTTCCAATCGATGACTCGCCCAAAGTGGTCTCGTATTCTCGCTCCGACACGGTTGAAGTTGAACAGGTTCGCGGCCTCTCGAATCAGTTCCTCTCGAGTCGGAGCAGATTCCGCATTTTCGACACGCTGTTGAAGGACCGATGTCATGGCATTCGCAACCTCACGAGGCGATATTTCCCGAGCTTCGTAGTTGCCGGCGTCGCCGCGAGGGCGATAGCCGGAATACAGCTCGGGGTTGATCGATTCGGGCCAGTAGAACGTTCCAAACCCGTCGAGGCGTTCAGGTGTTTCCCGAGCCAGAGCCAAAATATCTCGGGACCGGCCTCCCGTAATCCGTCCGAAGCCAAATCCGCTCCCCAGAATCTTGGCGAGGCGACTCTCCTCAATCGGGCCTTCAACATTAATGATGTCGCTGAGATGTTGAGACACTTTCTCACGCACCGCTGCATCCTTGAGCTGGTCCAGTTCCTCTCGGTTACCTATGGACTTCTCCGGATACTCCCTATATTCATGCTGGCCACCAAAGTCCTCAGCTTTGGATGCGATATTCTGCGCGTTCGGAGCGTGAACTTCGCCCGCGCTTCGAACCAACAACGATTCTGAGGATTCCTCGTGGCCCAGCGACGTCAGGTCCTCGTCGCTGTGAAAAGACTCGACGAGGCTTGAAAAGTCATCTTTACGAGGTGACACCGTCTCTTCCATGGACTGCACCTGAGTGCCATCGGTTTCTACATCCACGGGCTCGCGAGTCGCGTCTACGCTGGGTTCCGGTTGGGACAGCGCCTGAGCGCATCGCTCCACGTCGGCGACGGTCGCCATCGGATCCGCATGCCATACAGGGAGAAGCATCTGATAGGTCCCTTGCCAGCCCATCACGCCCTCCAGAATCTGTGACGGTAGGGCCACACGGTCGGATACCGCAATGCGCTCCGCCCACTCCGGTGTATCGAGGACAACGGCCAACCAACCGTGCGACGGTGAAGCTCGCACGGCCAAATCAACCCGAAAACTAGAAACCCCGACGTCGGTGACAACCTCTAGCCCTCGTTCCACCAAGGCGTCTCGCACGGAATCCCGATACAGGTCATAGCGTTCCTGGTGAACTGCCGATTCGGTTCGGGTACGCCCTTCAGCGAAAGCGAGGTACTCCTTGAGGTGGGCAACACCAAGGGCTCTAGTTCGTTTCAGGTCGAGTTCACTGGACTTTATCGAGGTATAGAGGGTTACCGATTCCCTCGCTCGGGTCACCGCAACATTCAACCTTCTCTCACCGCCGACATTATTGAGCGGGCCGAAATTCATGGGCATGCGTCCGTCGTCCGCTCGAGGGGAGAAAGCCAGCGAGAAGAAGATGTGATCACGTTCGTCACCCTGCACATTGTCCAAATTCTTCACGAACAGAGGGTCCCGCGAACTCGTTAGCGCCTTCCGCACCGCCTCATCCTGACAATTCTCCAGCTGGTCCAAAATGAGGTCTCGCTGTTGGACGTTGAAGGTGATGATGCCCAGAGATGCCGATGGATCACGAGCAAGCCTATGGCGCACTTCTTGGACAATAATCTCGCACTCCTTTGGGTTGGTCCTTTCAGCACCGTGGCCGAACTGTCCACCCACGAACACCGATTCGACACCCATACCGGAACGTCGCCCCGGAGGGGACGGGAATACGGAAAGGCGATTTCGGTAATACCTGCGATTGGAAAACTCAATCAACGAGTCATCCCGACTCCGGTAATGCCAGGACAACCATCGTTGATTCATACCCGAGGCCACAGCCTCTGAGAGGATAGATTCCTGGTCCCCAACGGCCATCTCCCCGTCAAACTCCGACTCATCATCTTGCGTTGCGGCAAACGAAGACCCCGGGGGCATCTGCTTCGAGTCCCCGACGACGACGGCCGCGGCGGCTCGACCCAAAGCACCCACTGCGTCTGCGACTCGAATCTGTGAAGCCTCATCGAAGATGACCGTGTCAAAATTCGCTGCGCCGACGCTCAAAAATCGGGCAACAGACGCCGGACTCATCAGAACACACGGCGTGACCTGAAGTATTTGTTCACCAAATCGCTCAAACATTTGCCGAACGCTGCCACCGCGACTCCGGTCAATCTCTTTGCGTAATCTCGAATTGATCGATTTCTGCCGACTACTCGCCTCGATCAGTTGAGCCGGTACTTCCCTCACCAGTCCCTTTTTCAGTTGCCGGGAGGACTTCAAGTACTTCTCCACATCGTCCAAGTACTCGTGTTTGTCGGTGGAAGCGAGACCTGAACGGCGCAAGGCATCGTCAAGGAGCACACGCGCCGTCGCAATCGCCATTGCATCCTCCAATCCAGCAGCTGACGTTCCACGAGCGAGTTCATCAGCAACCACCGGAACGCCTATGGTCCGTAGTCGCTCCAGCACCACAAGGAATTCGAGCCCTTCCACAGCACTGGTCCTATTCTCAGGACTCAGTGAAAGGTTCCAACCTTCACGATTTTTGCGAATGATCTCGATGGGAGAGCGTCCATCCATCCAAGCCTTGCTGGAGGTCGACGTGAGGCAAGCTGAGCTACACACCTCATCCCAAGCCCGATATAACTGCTCCACCTCTGCAAGATGATCTCCTCGCAGAGTTGCGTCCAGGTCACTGACGACCAATTGTTCTAAGGCATCGGCCGCCCTTGGCCTATCGGCTATGAGACGACGGAGAAGATTCCTTTGCCTGAGAGTTTCAGAGGCAAGGTGAATTTCATGATCCAGCCACTGGAAAGTGGCGTCCGCGAATGGATCGAAATTCTTGCTCCCCAAGACACTCTTAACCTTGTCGGAAAGCTGTCGGGTTTCTGCATGCAGTGCTTCAACATCGTTGAGAAGCCTTAAGGGCTCATCCTTATATTCGTCTGCACATACCGGTTGAACTATCGTGAGAATCTCATCCGTGGAGTTCTTGAGCAGACGGTGACGTTTGAAGATATTCGCGTCCTGAGCCGATCGATAGTCCGCCCGCAGCTTCGATAGGTCCAGATGATAGGCCGCGGGCGTCAATTTGGCGGCAAAGGAACTCCAACGCGTCGAGAGTTCACCAGCCTCCCTCTTGATGGAATGGAGACTCTCGGGTGAGGGGTCGGGAGATTGAAGCTGACTGGGAATTGCAGATCGCTGAGCCGGAAGCCCCTCGAGCCATTCGACAAAGAGCTCCCGCCTGTCATGTAGCAGGTCTAGAGCGGTCGCCACTGGTTCACGCACGTGATCAAAGGCCTCGAGCAACCGGCCCACCGCATCCAATAAGTCCTCCAGCACGCCTGGAGACAAGGCGGAGTCGTCCGAGGCGATGCCTTGTACGAGCACATCCCATTCTGGGCTCGAACGTGGAACCACATTCCGTCGGCTCAAGCGATGGGATCGAGAAGCCAATTCGAGCAGTTCATCCCCATACGAATTCACCGTGCCGGAACTTAGGCCAAGGTCTTCCGGCGTCCACTCATCCGTCGCGCTCCGAGAAGAATCAAGTTGTGCCCAGTGCTGATACAAAGACCACACACTTGTCCCGTTTTCTGATGAATCGTGAAGCGCGTGAGGATATCGTGTCAGCGTTTCGATGTCGTCACGAAGCTGGGAAGTCAGCACTTCAAATGCAGCCGGGTTCGGTACTCGATGATCATCGAGTGACTCCGCAAGTTGCTTTCTCACAGGTGCAGCGGACTGCTTGGCTCCGTGGACATTGAGGACCAGCGATCCTACTCCTGCACGCTTCAGCCTTTCCTCGACGACTTCCAAAGCAGCTTGTTTTTCGGCCACAAATAGGATGCTTCGTCCAGACGCGATGCCATCAACGATCATGTTCGTAATGGTCTGGGACTTTCCAGTTCCCGGAGGGCCTTCCAGCACAAAGCTGCAACCGGCCGTTGCCGCCTTGATGGCGGCCAACTGGCTTGAATCCGCCGGCAGGGGCAGGCAAGCATCCACTTCATCGGTCGCGACCACCTCCGGTGCATCGACGGAGTCAGCGAACACTTCCCCAGTGCTATTGACCAAATGGGAAACCAAAGGTTTCTCGGCTAATTTCTCCCAGTTATTCTTGATGTCTCGCCAAAGGTCAATCGTCGAAAACTGCAAGTTTGCGAGGTACACCTGTTCGTTAACAGAGAATTCAAGGCCCTTGCGGACGAATTCATCCCTTAGTTCGGCAAGTATTCGTTGAATATCGATGCCACTACTGTCCTTATGAGGGTTCTCGAGAACGTCAAACTCGACTCCATGTTCCTGTTTCAATTTCTCGATGAGGCAGTTATTGGGCACTATTTCCTGGCCCGGGTCGAGCGAAACCTCAAATGCACTCGACTTCGAACCCGCGAGAACCACCGGAAGGAGGTAGAGGGGAGCGGTCCCACCGACTCCACCAGCACTGTCGACCCACTGGAACGTACCAATCGTAAGAAACAGGCTGTTCGAGCCCGTTTCCTCCACGGCGGCACGTGCCTCTCGACGCATACGAATCAACTTATTCGCCGCACTCCCACCTTCGTTATGGACGAAGAGGGCATTCTCCTGATCGAAAACTTGGAAGAGTTCTTCTTCCGGAACTTGCCTCACGGACGACCAACCACGGCTACGTTGGAGGTCGGATAGATCGTCCGCCGTCCGCAATCTCACGACGCCGTGGGATTGGATGTAATCCTCGAGGTCGCCCAGTTGAACCGAAGGAACCAGAACTTCGACGCCCCTCCTCGATGACAGGTTAAGCAATGGATTGCGTCTCGTGAGGTCGAGGAGGTTTCCCATCCACCCTTGGACGCGAGCCGGTGCTCTATCAATCGCCGCAGGTTCGCTGCGCGTGACGGCGCCCGGGGCGCCCGGCACGCGCCGGGAAACAGCCACGGAGACCGTCTCGATGATCCTCGTTCCATCCACAGTCGAGATCTTGGGTAGAGGCCTGACCCGCCGATGGGCGGCCCGGATATCCAACACATAACGAATGCCGCGACCACCGTCAGCCTTCCGATGTGCTTCACGGACTGCATCATCAAAATCTCTCTCGGCGCCAAAGGTGAAACCAACCGTCTCGACCGCAAGCATCAAGTCACCGCCGAAGAGATTGCTCAGCTGCTCGGGCGTAGACACAACAAACCTCTTGGGTGCCGCATCATCGAGAAACAGGCCGGCTAGTGCATGCCCGGGGCAGATCGCCACGACCGGATTCAACCCCGCCTCTTCGAGACACGCAGCGTAGAGCAATGAGAGATCGATACATGTCCCAAATTTCCGCATCAGCACATCATCATGGGTCCGAATTCGTTGCCCCGTGGCCTCGAACGAGGCAGGTGGCTCCGAATAACGAATTCCCGCACTTTGCAATGCCTCATATATTGCCCTGGCGGTCGCTCGAACTCTCGCCTCGCCCCGCTGATAGCCCACCAGACTTGGGTCACCTGTGGTTTTCTGCAAAATATCCGCCGCATTGGACAGAATGTCCTGAACCGCGTCAGCTCGAGGACGTACGAATGCCGCCAGAAGTTCCGGAACCGTCGTAGCGTTCCACTCATCGTGGGCTAAACGCCGGATGGGGATGGTCTGATGTACATCGTGGCCATCAATGGAAAATTGCAATCTCAACTCATCGGCGCTGGCCTCATCGATGTTAATGAAGCTCTCCGCCGGCAATGACCAGGCCAACTCGGTTTGGTCCATCACCAGAAACGAGTCAGGGTCAACCTCGCGGCCGTCACCCGTCCATGAATATTGGCTAACGGAAGATTCACTCCGGTCCGCTTCCGCCTCAAGGCTCGCGAGCGAAGCGCGCATCTGGTCAACCGTCAGGGGGCGTGCAGAATCTGTATTAATGATTCCAATACCAGCCAGTGGCCCTACCCCATTGTGTACCAGCGCAAAGTTGATAGCTTCCCTGAAGCAAACCGTAATTCTGGCGTTTCCCGCCGAGAACGTGTGTCGTTTAAGACCAAATTCAGTGTCAGATAATTGTAAATCTACAATAAATTGAAGGTCGGCAATACGTTCTTCTCGATTGTCCACGCCGTCAACAAGTCCGCCCTCGCTCAATGGGCTTCTCCCTAATTCGCATGAGATCCAAGGTTGAGGATCTGAAATTTCGCCGTCACGTACATCAGCAGTCTAGCCATGTAACCTGAGCCACGAACTATTACTCGGTCTGCGGCTACGAATTTTCACGCCCGACATCCGCAAGGACATAGGATCACGCGTAGGTTCTGAGTTTTGGATTTATCCGACTACTCGTAGGAATAAAACCCCTTCCCCGCCTTTTTCCCCAATTCTCCACGCTCGACCATGTCGCGCATGAGCTGCGGTGGGGCGAAACGGGGCCCGAGTTGGGATTCCAGGTACTCAGCGATGCCCAGGCGGACGTCGAGACCGACGATATCCGTGAGGGCGAGCGGACCCACGGGATGCTTGTAGCCCAGCGTCATGGCGAGATCGATATCTTCAGGGGAGGCCACGCCTTCTTCGACCATGCGGATCGCTTCGAGGGACAGCGCAACTCCCAATCTAGACGAAGCAAATCCGGGAGCATCATGCACCGTGACCGGCGTCTTGCCCAGTCCGGCGACCCACTCTTGGGCCCTTTCGCGAAGCTCCTCCGAGGTCCGCCGGCCCAGCACGACCTCCACCAACTTCGATGCCGGCACGGGGTTAAAGAAGTGCAAGCCGCAAAACCGTTCGGGACTCTTCAGCTCCCCCGCCAAACCATCCACGGACATCGATGACGTATTCGTCGCCAACCACGCGTCGTCGTGCAGCTGGGACTCGGCGCGCCGGAGCGACTCCACTTTGAGGTCCCACATCTCCGGGACGGCTTCAACCACCAAGCCGCACTCACTGAATGACGAGGCGTCCGTGGTGACGTTCAGGCGGTCAAGCCATTCACCAGCCGTGCCCTCAATTTTGCCGCGTTCTACCGAGGCCGAAACGTCCTTCTCAATGCGCCCTCGAGCGGCCGAGACGGCGTCGTCGTTGACCTCGACGACCACCACCCGCACCCCCACAATAAGAAATGCGTGCGCGATGCCGGACCCCATGCGCCCGCCTCCCAGCACTCCGATGGTCTGCGGGAGGGCCTGTTCTGTATGGTCAGGACGCTTCATGAGCGTCGCTCCTTTCGGCGGTCCAAGAAGGACTGCATTCGGTCGAATTTTGCTTCTGATTCGAAGAGCACGGCTTGAGCCAACTCATCCACGTACGGGTGGGCCTCACGCGGGGCATGAAAAACCCCCTTGGCAATGCGAATCGCGAGGGGATCCTGACGCGCAATGCGATCCGCGAGCGCATGGGCGGCGTCGAGCAATGCCTCTGGCTCGTGGATTTCGGTGATCAGTCGCGCCGCGAGGGCCTCCTCGGCGCCGAGGGTTCGGCCGGCCAGGAGCATTTCCTTGGCCAATGGTTCGCCCGCAAGTTCCCGGAGCCGCCACATCGCGCCGGCCGCGGCCACGATTCCGAGTCCCGTCTCCGGCTGGCCGATGACGACGTGGGGCGTTCCGATCCGGAAGTCCGCCGCCCACGCCAACTCCGCCCCGCCGCCCAAGGCGTATCCGTCGACGGCCGCAATCACCGGCATTGGAAGGTGCGCCAGTCGATCAAAAAGTCGGGAGTTGATCCCTCGGAGCGCGTCGTCACGACGTCGTTCTCGAAGCTGCCGGATGTCCGCTCCGGATGCGAACACTCCCTTTCCCTTGACTTCCGTTCCGGAGAGGATCATGATCTTCGGCTCGGACTCCAGGTGGTCGCACACGCGGTGGAGTTCTTCGACCATGGTCGCGTCGATCGCATTGCGAACCTCCGGACGGTCGAGACGGATATGCAGTCGGTCTGGACCTTCTTGGGCCGTGATGGCGGTGAAGTCACCCGTCAATGTCATGGTTATACCCTTTCGATCAGAAGCGCGGCGCCTTGCCCGACGCCGATACACATCGTCGCCAACCCGCACCGTGCATCTTCGCGTTCCATACGGTTGAGCAAGGTGATGGTGATGCGTGATCCCGAAGAACCGAGTGGGTGCCCCAGGGCGATCGCGCCGCCGTCTCGGTTGACGATCTCCGGATCGAGCCCCAAGCGGCGGATGGAAGCCAAGGACTGTGTCGCGAAGGCTTCGTTGAGCTCGACGGCGCCGAGGTCGCCGATGGACCACCCGGCACGTTCCAGAACCTTCCGGCTCGCGGGGACCGGGCCAATGCCCATGATTTCCGGGGCGACGCCGGCCGAGGCACCAGCGACCACTCGCGCCCGGGCTTCGAGGCCGTACTTCTTGACGGCTCGCTCGCTGGCCACGAGGATCGCCGACGCGCCGTCGTTCAGAGAGGAGGAATTTCCCGCGGTCACCACGGACCCGCCTCGGACCACCGGCCGCAGTTGGGCCAAGCCGTCGACCGTGGTGCCGGGCCTGGGGCCTTCGTCCACCGCAACCACGGTCACCTCGCCCTTGCGACCAGTCACCTCAACCGGCAGGATTTCCGCGTCAAAGTGTCCGGCCTCGATCGCCGCGGCCGCCTTCGCCTGGGATGACGCAGCAAATTCATCCGCTTCGTCACGGGTAATTCCGTCCACCCGGGCGACTTCTTCGGCAGTTTCGGGCATCGAGTAGGTGGCCTTGCCCTCGCGGGACAACGGGCCCTTCTCAAATCGAGGGTTCACGAACCGCCATCCAATCGAGGTGTCGAACACCTCCCCGGGCTTGGAGAAAGGCCGGGACGGCTTCTCCATGACCCACGGCGCGCGGGACATCGACTCGACCCCGCCGGCGACCACCAGGTCGGCCGCACCCGACGAAACCATCTGGGAGGCCACCGTGATGGCCGACATCCCGGAGGCGCACAGGCGGTTCACCGTCATCCCGGGAACGCTGTCCGGAAAGCCCGCGAGCAACCACGCCATGCGGGCGACGTTTCGGTTCTCCTCACCCGCGCCATTCGCATTGCCGAGAATCACCTCGTCGACGTCGGCCGGATCGATCCCCGCGCTCTCGACGACATTCTTGACGCTCAGCGCGGCCAGGTCGTCCGGGCGCACGGAGGAGAGCGATCCCCCGTAGCGGCCGACGGGCGTGCGGACACCTCCGACGAGAAAAGCTGGGGGCATGGTGGTCATCTGAACTCCTTGTCGAGTCGTCGAACGTGCCTCGGGTCGGCGCGTCGAACTGCCCTGTCGGCAAGGCCTCCCCGGTCCAGGAGACCCATCTCACGGATTTATTTACCGACCATTCGTTCACTAATATTTCATCCAGTGTGACCCAGGTCAATTCTCAAGCCGTGATTCTGGCCCCCGACGTCACAAAATCCCGCGCTGGCAGCGGGCCGACCGACCGCCGTCGTCGCTCCCATGACGCACTTTGACGGCCGCCGGGTCATCCGCCGCAATACCTCCGCGCAAAGTGGCATGCGATGCGGTTCGCGCGATGTACTGGACGCGACAACCATCCAGAGCGACCGAGAGACCTGGCTCGACGACGTCGCAGCAACCTCCCCGTCGGCGGCTAACCCCGGCACGACGGGTCCACGTGGTGCTACAGCCAGGCTTCGATGGAGTGATCTCATGCCTCTTCCCGCGGACTACGCCTTTTCCGACCCGAACCGCCCCACACCCAACCCCGCCCTCGAATCCGACGAGGCCCGGGTTGAGTTCTGGGAAAGCCAGGCCGGGCGTCTGACGTGGAACCGCCCGTGGCACACCGCGCACCGCTTCGAGCGGCCCCAACACACCGGCACGAGCCCCGAAGGCGCCCCGGAATACAGCGTCCCGGAGATCGCGTGGTTTGAGGGAGGCGAGCTCAACGCCGCATATAACTGCGTGGACCGCCATGTTGAGGCCGGCCGAGGCCATCACGTCGCCCTCTATTTCGAGGGCGAGCCGGGCGACCGAGAGGTCTATACCTACGACCGCCTGCTGGAAGAAGTCTGCCGGGCGGCCAATGCGCTGGAGTCCCTCGGTGTCGGCAAGGGCGACCGCGTCGTCATCTATCTGCCGGTCATTCCCGAGACCGTGATCATCACCCTGGCCTGCGCCCGCATCGGGGCGGTCCATTCGCTGGTCTTTGGGGGCTTTTCCGCCGAAGCCCTGCGTTTCCGCGTGGAGGACACCGGCGCCAAGGTCCTGGTCACGTCCGACGGTCAAAACCGGCGCGGCGCCGTCGTCCCGGTCAAACACATTGCCGACGCCGCGTGCGAGGGCGATAACGCCATCGAACACGTGATCGTGGTGCGCAGAACGTCACGGCCGGGCCGGACCACGCCGTCCGGAATGAAACTGAACGCTTCCGACAAGGGATACCTGTCCAAGGATGAACTCGCGGTGCCGTGGCAGCGGGGACGCGACGTCTGGTGGCAAGACCTCCTCGAGAAGGCCTCAACCCATCACGAACCCGAGTTTTTTGATGCCGAAACGCCGCTCTTCATCATCTACACCTCGGGAACCACCGGCCGGCCGAAAGGGCTGGTGCACACCACCGGCGGCTATCTCACTCAGGCGGCTTACACCCACGCCCTACTCTTCGATCTCCTCCCGGAGACCCTCGATGAAGGCAACGAGTTGCGGCCCGATGAACTGTCAGCGGTCAATGATCCCGCGAAGGTCGACGCCGCCGTTCATTGGTGCACCGCCGATCTCGCCTGGGTCACGGCCCACACGTACGAGATCTACGGACCGCTCCTCAACGGGGTGTCCGAGGTGATCTACGAAGGCACGCCGTCGACGCCGCACTTTGGCCGGCACTTCGAAATCATCGAACGATACGGTGTGACCACCTACTACACCGCTCCCACCCTCATCCGCTCACTCATGGGAGCTTTCCCGCAAGGCCTGCCGGCCACCTACAATCTCTCCTCGATCAAACTGCTCGGCTCGGTCGGCGAATCCATCAACCCCGAAGCGTGGACCTGGCTGCGCCGGAACGTCGGCCGCGATGAGGTGCCGTTCGTAGATACGTGGTGGCAGTCCGAAACGGGTGCGACCGTGTGCTCTCCACGACCGCACGACCCGCAGTTCGCCCCTGCCGGGACCTTTCCCGCCGAGTCACCGCGCCTGCGGTCGAAACCCGGATGCGCGGTGGGACCCATCCCGGGAATCTCGACTCGGGTGGTTGATGAGGAGGGCAACGCCGTGCCCCCTCACACGCAGGGCTTCATCGTCGTGGATAAGATCGGACCGGCCATGGCCCGAACCGTGTGGGGAAACCCCCAGCGATACCTCGACTCTTACTGGCGGCATTACGGGGAACGCGGCTGGTTCCTCGCCGGCGACGGCGCCAAAATCGACGACGAAGGCGACATCAGCATCCTGGGCCGCATCGACGACGTCATCAATATTTCTGGCCATCGCCTCTCAACCATCGAAATCGAATCGGCATTGATCACGCACGAAGGAGTCGTCGAAGCAGGTGTGTGCCCCATCGAAGACTCATTGACCGGCCACGCCGCCGTCGCCTTCGTGACCGTTCCTCAAGGCCACGACGTCGACGAGGCCGCATTGCGCGAGGAGCTGCGAGCGCACGTTGCCCAGGAGATTGGGCCGATCGCCAAGCCGAAGGACGTCGTCGTGGTCCGGGATATTCCGAAGACACGTTCGGGAAAGATCACTCGACGGCTGCTGGGCGAGCTCTACCAAGGGCGCACGCTCGGGGATCGGTCCTCACTTCAGAACGAAGAAGCTCTCGACGATATCGCTGAGGTCCTGGAGACACGGCCCTAGGCAGGTATCTCAGGCCATCCCCCAGAGCCTGAGCCCCGCGCATACGGCCATTCCAAGAATCACGCAGAGGAGCATGGGCACCTTGAAGAGGGCTGCCCCGATACCGACGCCGGCCCCGATCACCCGCGAAGGGCCGGCGAAATCCTGCCCTTCATAGACGAGCGTGGTTGCGGCGACCGCGCAGATCAGGACCACGGTCGCGCGGTCCATCCAGATCCGAGCGGGAGATTGGCTTTCGACCTCCGGGTTCGAGCCCGATCCCGCCAAGCTGCCGAGGTGCACCCCCAAGTAGCGCAGCAGGTAAGTCCCGATCACAAGACCGGACATGGCGAGGAGAAATGGCAGCGCGTTCATGCAGAGTCACCCTTCGTTGTGCGGTCTCGACGGATCCGCGAACGGGTCCATAGGAAAGATGCCGCGGGAATCAGAATCACCAAGGAAGCAACCGCGCCCAAGCCCATCGGCAGAACGGGTGTTGCAGCGACGGCAAGCAAGGAGCCGCCAGCCGCCATGATCGCCAGGAGGGGGTTCTTGAGATCCTGCACCACGAGGCAGAAGAGAATAATGGGGAATGCGACGTCGAGCCCCAGGGCATCCGCATCAATGATGGACCCCAGGAACTGGCCTAGGGCTGCTCCTGCCACCCAGGCGGGGAAGAGCAATGCTCCCATCAGCACAAAATGCTGCCACCGCTGGGTGCGTCCGCGGACGGACCGTGCGAATGCGATGGTCTCGTCGTTGACCAGGTGGGCCGCAAAAAAGCGTCGCCAACCGCGCGGCACGTATTCACCGGCACCGAGACCAAACGCAAAGTTCCTGGAGTTCACCAGCAACCCGCCCAGCACTGCAAAAATCGGGGCACCGCCGGCCGCAATGACGCCGACGAAGGTCAGCTCGGCCGCACCACTCGTGGCCAGGGCGGCCAAGAGGACGGTCTGCCACATCACGAATCCTGACGCCTGCGAGATCGTGCCATAGGAAATGCCGACGGCGCCGATGGTCAGGGCAATCGCGGCCGCATCCCGAAAATGGGCCCGCGTGAGGGATTCCGGCCACCTCCCGGAGACCGTTCTATATAACGAACGCATGTCCTTTATAGTGCCGTCTGTCGAATCGTTCGTCAAGAAGGACGATTTTCCAATATAATGAACACATGGATGCCGACTATGCTCCGAACAACGCCCCACTCGAGCCGCAAGCGGACCAGGAACCCGAAGTACACAAACTTCGTATGGCGCAGGCCTTGCAACGCGAACGGGCTCGCCTGGGCCTGAGCCTCAGCGAGGCCGCGAAAAGGGCCGGGGTGAGTAAGTCCACGCTCTCCCAGTTGGAGACGGGAACCGGCAACCCCAGCATCGAAACCATGTGGGCCCTGGCCACCGCGTACGGGGTGCAGGTCGCTCAGCTCTTGGAGCCGCCGCGAGCCAAGGTTTCGCGGGTGCGGTTCAAGGACCTTCCGCAGTTGCCGTCGTCCTCGGCCTCCTACTCCGCCGCGCTGCTATCCCCAGGTCACACCGGCATGCGACGCGATGTTTATGTAATTACCGCCGAGCCCGGGCCGGCCCGGAAATCTCAACCCCACCCTCCCGGAACCGTGGAGCACCTGCTCCTGACGTCGGGACGAGCGCGCGTGATCTGCGACGGCGAGGCCGTGGTCCTCGAACCGGGCGAATTCCTGACTCACGCCGGGGATATCGAGCACAGTTTCGAGGCCCTCGAACCCGGCACGATGGTCATCGAAGTGATCGATAGTTAACCGGCCCACCACGGCCAAGCGGCGTCGTCATACACATCACACAGTTCAGTTTTGCGCTAACGTAGGTGCCCCACCCCCTGACTGAAGCGTCGGGCCCCGGCCAGGCCCGGACGGCCCCGGGCATTCGAGCGGCCTCGCCCGCTAACCGCCCACGCTTCGGGAGCCCCTGAAACGGACCCCATGACCAGTACGCCGCCCTCCACGGATTCCACCGACACCGCTGAAATTTCCGACGTTCCGACGACCCTTGCTCCGCCGTCTTCCGCCGATTGCCACAGACTCGGCATGGGCCAGACACCGGATCAGCTCTGGGCCCACAAGCTACGTGAACGCCCGGGCGTCGTGTTCTGGGGTTCCCTAGGCCTAGTAGCCGTTTTCGTTCTTTGGGCCGGGCTCTCCCCCAGCTCGCTCAGCACCTCGATGACCACCGTCATGGACTGGGCGGCCGGAAATATTGGCTGGACGTACCTCGTCGTCACCCTTGGGTGCATTCTGCTCTTGCTGTATTTGGCTGTGAGCCGTTTTGGCGGAATTCGCCTGGGTGCAGAGCAAGACCGGCCCGAATACTCGACCTGGGCTTGGCTGGCCATGATCCTTTCGGCGGTCATGGGCATCGGACTCGTCAGTTATGGCGTGGCCGAACCGATCATGCACTTCACCAAGCCTCCACACGGTCTCGCCGAACCGGGAACCTCCGAGGCCGCGGTGCGGGCCCTTCAGTTCTCGTTCTTCGACTGGGGTCCCCACGCGTGGGCGGTCTTTGGCGTCTTTGGCCTAGCCATCGCCTACTCGACCCACCGACGTGGCAATACTGGACTCATCTCACCGATGTTGCGACCCGTGTTTGGAAAGGCCATGGACGGCTGGGCCGGTCACGTCGTCGACATACTCGCCGTGATCGCAACGCTCTTCGGCACCACCACGTCCCTGGGGCTCGGCGCCTCCCAAATATCCGAGGGGCTCGAACGCGTCTTTGGCTTGCCCAATGGAACCGTGGTGCAGATCGCGATCATCGTCGGCATCACCGTCGTTTTTACGCTTTCGGCGCTCTCGGGAGTCCACCGCGGGATCCGGTACATCAGCCAAATCACCGCGATACTTTCGGTCTTTCTCGCCGCCTTCGTGGTGGTTGTCGGGCCCACCGGATTCCTGGGAAACCTGTTCTTCCGGTCCTTGGGGCAGTACCTCAATGACTTCCTCAAGGTCAGCCTGATGACGCCGACTAACGACGCCGACGTGCAGTGGTACCAGTCCTGGACCTACTTCATGATGGCCTGGTGGTTGAGTTGGGGCGCTTTCGTCGGTGTTTTCCTCGCCAAGATCTCGCGAGGTCGCACGATTCGCCAGTTTGTAGCGGGTGTGTTGGGGGTTCCCAGCATCGTATTCTTCGCATGGTTCACCATCTTCGGCGGCACCGCGATCAAATTCGACATGGACGGTGACGCCGGAATCGGCAAAGCGGCGACCACCGACCTTAATTCGGCTTTTTTCGAAACCCTGGCTCACATGCCGTGGGTCACGGTCACCTCGATCGTCGCAATCCTCCTCGTGGTCCTGTTCTTCGTTTCGGGTGCAGATGCCAACACCTTCGTGTTGAGCATGCTGACCTCGCGAGGAGCGCTCGAGCCGAGCCGACCTGTCCTCACGACGTGGGGTGTGGTCACCGGTCTCAGCGCCATCGTCCTGTTCCTGGTGGGCGGGTTGGAGGCCCTCCAACAGGCGGCGATGCTCTCCGCTCTACCGTTCGCGCTCGTCGTCGCCGCCCTTGGGATCTCTCTCATCAAAGCCCTCCGCGAAGATCACGAACCCGGACACACGCCCAAGGCACACCAGGATCGCCCCGAGGTGGTCGATCGCTAGGCTTGCTGGGGCACGAACTGATTGCCGTCCCAGTGCATGAGCTTCTTCTTGCCGTTCTTCTCCACCGTGAGGGTGGGTTCGCCCTCGGGCGTGATGTGAAGGTCCGTGTTCCGGTAGGCGTTAACCCCGCTGGGCATGGAGTTATAGGAGTTGTATCCCTGGTCGGTGGGCGTCAAAACAGTGACGCCGCCGCTGTAGCTCAGGTAGACATTGCCGTACTTGTCCACGTTGGAGCCGTTCTCCACGTTCCAGCTCTCGGACGTCGGGCTTTCGGCCGGTCGAGTTCCGAACCAGAGGAGATCTTTGTCTGTGTCCTCAACGTAGCCAATGGGCTTATCGTTCTGGTACAGCGCGTAGGCCGCGTTGCCCCGCGGCGGCCCGTCACCTTCAGAGCGCTTATCCCAATAGGACACCACGGTCATGGGTCCATAACGGGGATGTTTGACCTCGACGCTGCCGCCCTCCACGCAGTAGTCGTGGCAGGGGTCGTCAATGACCCTGAGCTGCTGATACTTCCCGGAGGACGAGGCTGACCCCGATGACGAGGCAGATTGTGCCGCGCCCGTGGGTTCGGCACTCGGAGAGACGACCGTCGAATCGCTGGGAGGTTCGGTGCACCCCACCATCAGCGGAACGGCCACCACCGCCAACACGATGAATCTGCCCACCATCACGGAGCGGTCCATCATGGCTTCCTCCTCCGGCCCTTCCCGTCTCTTGTCATTGAGAATTCCAATCGATCAGGGGTTCGTCAATGGTCTGACCAAGATTCGGAACACCATCCGTGGCACCACAGGCGTCCAGCACGCTGGACGTCTCCGACTAGTACCCCAGCTTCGCGTTCTCCAACACCGGAATCGACTTCTCGGCACGACGCACCACGTCCAAGTCCAGCTCGATGACGCGCAACTGCTCATCCTCACCGAAACTGTGAAGGACGTGACCGAAAGGGTCCGAGACCAGGCTGTGCCCAATGCCCGTGGGCGCGCCGGGAGTCACCGAGATCCCGGAAGCCGCGGGGTCGGCCTGATCTACCGAAACCACAAGAGTGTTGCTATCCAGAGCTCTCGCCCTCGCCAAGGTCTCCCACTGCTCGACCTTGCCCTCTCCGCCAGCCCACGAAGCACTCACGACACAAACATCGGCGCCCTTCCGGGAGAGTTCGGCGTACAACTTGGGAAAGCGAATGTCGTAGCACAAGCTCAGACCCACATTGACCCCAGCAATGTTGACGACCACCACGTCCTGGCCCGCTGACACGGTCTCGGACTCGGTAAACCCGAACGCGTCGTAAAGGTGCATTTTCGCGTAGTCCAGCCGCTCCCCTGACGGCGTGTACACCGCCAGGATATTGCGCACCTTGCCGTCTTCCGCGGGGGCGAACTCGCCCACGATCACGGTGATCTCCGTTTCGGCCGCGAGCCACTGCAACTCGGTCTTCCAGTGTTCGCCGTGCTCCTGTGCGGCCGCGGCAAGATCGGAACCAAACGCCGTCATCGTGGCTTCGGGAAAGACGACGACGTCGGCCCCCGACTCGGCCGAACGTCGCGCGTAATCCTGAACCTTCGTCAAGTTCTCGGCCACCGTGTGGCTGCTGTTGATCTGCGCAATCGCTACCTTCATGAATCCTCCCAGGTCCGTTGTTCTCACTCGAGACTACGGCGTGCGCGCGCCAGGGAGGAACCGGTTAGGCGAGGATGGTGCGGAGAATTCGGGCCGCGCCGTCGTCGTACACCGATTCGGTCACTTCGTTGGCCGCCGCGATGACCTCTTCCGGGGCCTGACCCATGGCCACTCCGCGCGCGGCCCATTGGAGCATCTCGACGTCGTTGTGTCCGTCGCCCATCGCGATCGTATGGGCCGGGTCCACACCCAGCTGGCGACGAATCAATTCCAGGGCAGAGGCCTTAGAGACCCCACTCGCGGCAATATCCAACCACGGCGTCCAACCCACGGCGTACGTCACGCCGTGCAAACCCACCTCGTCGATGATCTCGGAGAAGGTCCCCAAGTCGATTTCACTCGAGAAGACCACCACACGCACGGCCTCGAGCTTCAGCAGCTCCTCGAAGGAAACCTGCTGCGCCTCCATGCCAAAACTGCGATCTTGAAATTGCGCGGTGGAGTAAAAAGAGCCGTCGGCGGCCTCCAACGCGAACTTCGCGCCGGGCAGACGGTCTCCGAGGGCCGCGAGCGCCTTGGCGGGCTTAAAGGTTACGGCGTCCACCACGCGGTATCCCTCCCGAAAATCCGGGCCGATCTCAACGGTCACACCGCCATTCGAGCTCACCGCAAATCCGCGTTCGATCCCGGTGAGTTCCACAATGGGGAGGGTGGCGCCTTTCGACCGACCCGTGGACACGACCACATGGTGCCCCTCGCGGGCGACGTCTTGGACGGCTTGCCGTACCGCGTCGCTCATGTGGCCGTCATGATCGACGAGTGTTCCGTCGACATCAAGGGCCACCAGGTACTTCACCCCTGCTTCTTGGTGCCAGTGCCCTTGCACCGGCGGGTGAATCATCTCTTCTGTCATAAGTTCCATGCTTTCATCCGACAGGCCCGCCCTAACGGGACAACGCCATTTCGGCGACGTCGCGGTGAACCCACGGCAAAAACTGCGTCGTGGAAGCGAATTCTTCGAGTTCTGAACCGCGCCCCGCGAGGCCGGGCGGTTTAACGACTGTTCTTACTCGCCGGCGGCGTCGAGAACTTCCATGCCGCCCATGTAGGGTCGCAGCGCCTCGGGGATGCGAACCGATCCGTCCCGCTGCTGATGGGTCTCCAGGATCGCGACAAGCCAGCGCGTGGTCGCCAGCGTCCCGTTGAGGGTGGCGACCGTGCGAGTTCCGCCCTTTTTCGTTTTGCCTTGTCCGTCCACGAAATCCGGCTTACGCTCGCGAATATTCAATCGACGGGCCTGGTAGGTCGTGCAATTCGAGGTGGAGGTCAGCTCGCGGTACGTGCCTTGCGTGGGGATCCACGCTTCGCAATCGAATTTCCGGGCCGCGGAGCTCCCCAAGTCCCCTGCGGCGGTATCGATCACGCGGTACGCGAGCTCGCACTTGGCCAGCATCTCTTCTTCCCACGCAAGCATTTTCTCGTGCATGCCTTCGGCCTCTTCGACCGGGCAATACACGAACATCTCAGCTTTATTGAACTGGTGAACGCGAATGATTCCGCGGGTGTCCTTGCCGGCCGAGCCCGCCTCGCGGCGGTAGCAGCTGGACCACCCCAGGTACTTTTTCGGGCCCTTCTCGAAATCAATGATTTCGTCGGCGTGATACCCCGCGATGGCAACCTCCGAGGTTCCCACGAGGTAAAGGTCGTCGCGTTCCAGGCGGTAGATTTCGTCGTCGTGCTTGACGTTAAATCCGGTTCCGGCCATCGTTTCGGGACGCACGAGGGTGGGCGAGGTCAGCATGGTGAAGCCGGCCTTGGTGGCCTGATCGAGGGCCATCCAGAGCAGGGCCTGCTCGAGGCGAGCGACGGCTCCCTTCAGGAAGTAGAAGCGGGCACCGGAGACCTTGGCGCCGCGCGCCATGTCGATGCCGTCGACCAATTCACCGATTTCCAAATGATCCCTCGGTTCGAACCCTTCCGCGCTGAAGTCCCGAGGTTCGCCAACGGTCTTGAGGGTAACGAAATCGTCCTCGCCGCCGGTGGGGACGCCGTCGATAATGAGGTTCTCCATGCGGGACAGGAGATCGTCCTGAGTCGCCTGTGCCTCGTTTGCGGCAGCTTCAGCGGCCTTGACGCGCTGGGACAGGTCCTTAACCTCGGCGAGCAAATTCTGCTTTTCCTCGCCCTGAGCTTGCGAGACCTTCTTGCCGAAGGACTTCTGTTCGGCTCTCAAAGACTCGAAATCACTCACCGATTGGCGCCGATGAGCGTCGGCCTCAAGGATTTGGTCCACGAGTTCGACGTCGGATCGGCGGGCTCGCTGTGAAGCCCGGAAGAGGTCAGGATTTTCGCGCAGCAGGTTAATGTCGATCACGCCCCTAACTTACCGCACCGCCGGGGAAGTGCCACGCGCGGTTCGAGGCACACCGGCGTTGTCACGGCAATCACGACGGCGACCGGTAACCTGGGTATATGCGCCTTCCCGGAAAAGCCGTCGGCATCGCGAGTTTCGTCGGGCTCGCCGTCGCCGCAGCGGCCAGCGTCATCACGACTTCACGAGGTCGTCCTCCCCTCTTGACCCAAGCGGTTCCGTGGCGTCCCCGGCTCGAGCCGGGCGAGCCCCGCCACGTGGGCGTCGTGTACAACCCCACCAAGTCCCTGGCGCATTTTTCGTGCGACGCCCTGACCCACGCCACACGTCGCGCCGATTGGCCGACGCCACGGTTTTACGAGACCACCGAGGACGATCCGGGGCACGGCATGGCCCAGCAGGCACTGGCCGATGGCTGTGACCTCCTGATCGCGATGGGTGGAGACGGGACGGTCCGGCAGGTCGCAGAGGTCCTTCAAGGGACCACGGCGAACTTGGGCATTGTGCCCCTCGGCACCGGCAACCTTTTGGCACGGAATTTGGAATTGCCGATCTCGGATCTGCATTCGGCCATCGACACGGCCCTGCACGGTCGACCTCGTCGGATCGACACGATTCGCTTGAACGTGCGTCGACCGGACAAATCCTCCGACGAGACGACGTTCCTGGTCATGGGCGGCGCAGGTTTCGACGCACAGGTCATGACGGACACCCGTGAAGACCTCAAATCCCGATGGGGATGGTTGGCCTACGTGGAGGCGGGATTGCGGAATCTCGTGTCGCCTCGGAGCGCCGTCTCTCTTCAAATGGACGACGAACGGCCCATCCGACGCAAGATTCAGTCGGTTCTGGTGGCCAATTGCGGCGAAATCACCGCCGGAATTCACCTGGCCTCGCGCTCCACCGCCGACGACGGCCAGCTCGAACTCATTTTGATGACGCCGCGGAACCTGATTGGGTGGGCGTCCCTCACCCGTCAGGTCATTATGCGCAATCGGAGCGGACTACCGGTGATCGAGCATCTTCACGGCTCGAGAGCGGTGCTCGACTTCGGTCATCATCCCCAGCCGGTAGAAATCGACGGCGACCTCATCGGAACTGCCGAGCGGCTGGTTGCGGAGGTGCTCCCCGCAACGCTCAGCATCAATACCTACCCCGAAACCATGACTCCATTTCGGAGCTTGGCGAATCTCAGCAAGTCCGCAGGCGATTCACGCTCCGGGTGGAATTGGCGCCGTCTCGTGCGGCGCTAGGCCGGTAGGGAAGGCGACTTCTCCGACGACGACGTCTGAGCAGCCTCCTGCATCCGCTTCTCGATCAACTGATCGCGAGCGCGTTTTTCACCCACGAGCCCCGAGATGGTCATGATGAGTCCCAGGATGAGCAAGGGGATGCCCGCGAGCATCATGATGGGGGAAGCGATCTTGGCTCCGCTATCGGCTTCCGTATCGTGGCCAAGCTCGAGAGCCCAAATGCCGAGACCGTAGCCACCCACAAAAATGCCCAAGACGAGCATGATCACGCCCGCCTGCAGCCAACCGGGTACCCGCATTCCGCCTCCAAAGTCGTTCATCAGCTTAAGTGTTCAGGATCGGCCGACATGGGTCAACATGGCCTCAGAGGCCGTCGACCCAGGCATTCGCACGGGCAAAGGCCTCGTCCGTGTGGTGCGGATCGACAATCGGCTTGCGCCCATCGGCCCGGGGATAAGAACCGAGGAATTTCACTCCGGGTGAGACTCTATGAAGCCCACGCAAGGCATGACGCATCCGCAAGTTGTCCACGTGACCTTCGGCGTCGATCGAGAAGAAGTACATGCCAAGGGCCTCGCCTGTGGGGCGGGATTCGATGCGCGAAAGATTGACACCTCGAGCAGCAAATTGCTCGAGCAGATCCATCAGGGCTCCAGCGCGATCCTTGGGGAGTGGAATGACCACGGTCGTTTTGTCCGCGCCGGTGGGTGCCGGCGTCGGCAATCCTCCCTTTACGGCGGTCACGAGGACGAACCTCGTGATCGCATTGGCGTTGTCGCCGATATCGGTCGCCAAGACGTTCAATTCGGGGTGATGGTCGGCCACGATGGGAGAACACACGGCGGCGTCGTAATCGGGGGTTCCATCGAGCAGGGCGACGGCGGCGGCGGCCGTCGAGCTGGCCGGAACGTAGTCGGCCCCCGGAAGGGTTTCTTCCATCCAGCCGCGCACCTGGGCCCACGCGTGGGAGTGCGTCGAGACCACGCGCACCTCATCCAGACGGATGCCGGGCGCACCCACGAGGATGAAGCGAATCGGCACGAGAACTTCTCCAACGATGCGGAGGTCGTCGCCCGCGGCGATGGCATCGAGAGTTGCGGTGACCCCACCCTCGACCGAGTTCTCGATCGGCACCATGGCGGCGTCGACCTCCCCCTGACGGACCTTGCTGAGTGCAGCAGGCACCGAATGCGACGGAATGCGTTCGGCTTCGGCCGCCTCCGGGACGGAGAGCAACGCGGCCTCGGAGAAAGTTCCCTCCGGGCCCAAATAGGTGTACTTCATGAGGGCAGCCGGCCTACCGAACCTGCGGGGTCTGGCCGTTTTCGGACACCATCGGTTTTTCGGCGTCTTGCCAGGCGCCCATTCCGCCCACGACGTTGTACGCATCAAATCCGTACTGGTTCAGGTACGCCGTGGCCCGCAGGGACCTGCCACCGGAACGGCAGATGACGTAGACGTCCTCGTCCAACGGGACCTCGCCGTATCGTGCGGGAACCTGATCCAACGGCAGGTGCTGAGCACCAGCGATATGGCCTTCTTCCCACTCGTAATCTTCGCGGACGTCGAGGATCTTGGCGCCTTCCGGAATGTCGTCGACCTTGACGTTGGGAACGTTCTCGTCCATGGGTACCTCCTGAATAGCGGCCGGTGAACGGCTCGTCGTACTTCTTCCCCACAACTTACCGCGCATCGCATCACCGAACGAAGTTCTCCACAGGATTCCGATATCTGGTCTTTCGACCCCCGAATATCCACTTTCGAAGGGAATCCAGCGTGTGTCCCTTGCCACAGAGCTCCCGAAGGTGTTACTTGTTCAACAAGCACAAGGGCCCAATTTCAACAGTTAGGACACACCATGGAAACGACACCGTGGATGGGACGCGACGAAGGTCCGGGGGCCGTTCATACCCGCTGGCACCACATGGTCTATGCGGGACAGGTTCAACGGCAGCATGAGCCCAAGGGCTTGGCGATCTGCGGATTCGCATCCCACGAAGGAACAATTCGCGACCAAGGCCGTCCCGGAGCGAACAAGGGGCCCTATAACCTGCGCCATGCTCTGGCTCAGCTCGCCTTTCACGGTGGCCAGATCGTGCACGACCGCGGGGACGTGACCGTCACGGACCACGACATGGAGTCCGCTCAAGCCGCGGCCGGGAAGAAACTGGCCGACATCATTCCGGAGCATCGCATGACGGTGCTGCTCGGCGGAGGACACGAAACCACCTACGCCGGTTACCTCGGATTGGCTGCCTCCGGCGCCCTCGACTCGGCGAAAACCTGGGGCGTTATTTCCCTGGATGCACACTTCGCCATGCGCAACACGCCCAAACCCAGCGAGGTCACGTGCGTGCGTCAGATTTTCGCGGACGAGAAGAAGGCTGGCCGAGACTTCCACTACAGCGTTCTTGGCATCAACACCGCAGACAACGTCCGCGCTCAGTTCGAGCACGCCATCAACTTTGGGGCCAGCTACCTCAAAGACACCGAGTGCCAGGAGACCAAGTCCGCCGACGTCGCCGCCTTTGTGGCCGAGCAGATCGCCGGTCTCGACCTCATCTACCTGAGCCTGGACCTCGACGTCTTGCCCGGTTATCAGGCTCCGGGAGTCAGCGTCCCCTCGAGTCTGGGCGTTCCACTGATCATCGCCGAAGAGGTTGTCACGCAGGTGGCTCAAAGCGGCAAGCTCCTCATGATGGACGTCGTCGGACTCATCCCGGAGCTGGACCTCGACGACCGAACGGCTCGAGCCGGTGCACGCCTCATCGAACGGGCCACGCTCGAGGCATTCAACCGTCCGTCACCCGACGCCGGAAACCAAGAAGAGCTGGACGTCTTGGCTCAACGCGAGGAGGCGTTGCATTCCCGCGGCCTCTAAAGATGGTTCGCGCGCCCACCACGGTGTGGGCGCGCGAAGAGGCGCATTCGGGATAGGTTAGACGCATGGAAAGCCGTGCCGGAACCCCCGCCCAGACTGAAGACCTCGTCGACCTGGATGCCCTGATCGATGCCTACTATTCCGTGGCACCCGACCCGGAAAACCCCGATCAACGTGTTGTGTTCGGGACCTCGGGGCACCGAGGGAGTTCACTCAAGGGATCCTTCAACGAGGCCCACATTGCCGCGGTGACGCAGGCAATCGTCGAGTATCGCGCCCGCGAAGGGTATACGGGTCCGATCTACATGGGTCGGGATACCCACGCACTCTCTGGGCCCGCACAAGACACCGCGCTCGAGGTGCTCGCCGGCAATCACGTGCCCGTACTCCTGGATTCCAATGCCGGATACGTGCCAACCCCCGCGCTCTCGCACGCGATCCTCAAGCACAACGCCCAGCCCGATGCCCCGCGTGCAGACGGCATCGTCATCACCCCGAGCCACAACCCGCCCTCCGACGGCGGCTTCAAATACAACCCACCTCACGGCGGCCCGGCCGATTCCGACGCGACCACCTGGATCGCCAACCGCGCCAATGAGCTCCTGTCCGACCGTCTCCGCGGGGTGCGGCGCGTGGACCTCGCCCAAGCCAAGACGGCGGACACCACGGGGCTCTTCGACTACATGGCGTCCTACGTATCCGAATTACCCGAGATCATCGATCTGGACGCGATTCGCAATTCCGGGCTACGCATCGGCGCCGATCCCATGGGGTCCGCCTCCGTCGAATACTGGATCACCATTTCCGAGCGTTTCGGCCTGAACATGAACGTGGTCAACCCGGAAGTCGACCCTCAGTGGGGCTTCATGACCCTCGATTGGGACGAGAAAATCCGCATGGATTGCTCCTCCCCGAACGCGATGGCTTCCCTCATTTCCAACCGTTCGAGCTACGACATTGCCACTGGCAACGACGCCGACTCCGACCGGCACGGCATCGTCACCCCCGACGCGGGTCTGATGAATCCAAACCACTTCCTCGCCGTGGCCATCGACTACCTCTACCGGAATCGTTCCGGATGGAACCCCGAGACCGGAATCGGCAAGACCTTGGTGTCCTCCTCGATCATCGACAAGGTTGCGGATTCGCTGGGCCGTCGGCTCGTGGAGGTGCCGGTCGGCTTCAAATACTTCGTCCCCGGTTTGTTGGATGGCTCCCTGGGCTTCGGTGGAGAAGAATCAGCGGGCGCCTCGTTCCTCCGAAAGAACGGCTCGGTGTGGACCACCGATAAGGACGGCATCATCCTCGCGCTGCTGGCCTCGGAAATCACGGCCGTCACGGGCAAGACGCCGTCCCAGCGGTACGCCGAGCTGACCGAGGAATTCGGCGCCCCCAGCTACGCCCGGATCGACGCGCCGGCCAACCGGGAGCAAAAGGCACAGCTCAAGAAGCTCTCACCGTCCGACGTCACGGCCACAGAACTCGCGGGCGACCCCATCACGGCGACGCTCACTGAGGCCCCCGGCAACGGCGAACCCATCGGAGGGCTCAAGGTGGTCACGGACAACGCCTGGTTTGCCGCTCGCCCTTCGGGTACGGAAGACGTCTACAAGATCTACGCCGAATCCTTCCGCGGGGACGAGCACCTCGCGCAGGTTCAGGACCAGGCGAAAACCCTCGTGGACGGCGTCTTAGGCTAGAACGCGGCGCTGCGACGGGCGGCCCGCACCTTGGCGGGGTCAGCCAAGACATAGGCGCGGCGGTGGCTGCGCGGCGGAGCGGTCGGTTTCACGTGTCCGGCGTCGATCATTTTGCGGAGCAACCGATTCGCCGCCGACTGCGACAGGCACAAGGCATCTTGGACCCGATGGCTCGTGACCGGTCCGGACCATCGACTCATGAGCTCGAGCAATTCGTGCTCATGCGCGTAGTCCCCCGGGTCCACCGGTGTTGCCTCTCGCGCTCGGGCTCCGCTGCCCCTCGGTCGGAGGCGACGTCGAGCGGCCGGCCTGACCGTCTGGACCGACCGCTCGTCGTCATACCCGCCCTCCACGGAAACCAACGCCCCACGTACCTCATGCGCGAGGACCGGGGCCACCGCAGGCTCACGTTCCTCCACGCCGGACCACGCTGGCTCCCGACGCCGCGACCGTACCGGCGCGTGGCGCAGAATGACGGTCACGGAGGTGGGTGTCACCCGGAACTCCGGGGCGGCCTTACCCGCTTGTTCCATGGCGAAGGCCATGCGCGCGATGCCGGACCCACGGTTTTCGCACACCGATGATCCCGTGCGAGGCATCTCGACTTCTTCCAAGAGCTTGGCCAGCGCGGCATTACGGGACGACGAGGTGAAAACGCGGCCCAATTCTTCGACCCGCACACCGCCGTAGAGACCACCGGGGTTCCGAATTTCGAGCCGGTCCGAGTACATCTCCATCTGCACTTGGATCCCCCGGGCGTACGAGCTGTAGTCCCGATGCATGAGGGCGTTGGTGATGGCTTCTCGGACCGCGACGTCAGGATAGTCGTACACATCGGTCCGCCCTTCGCCGGTGATAATCGCGGCACGATTCGAATTCCGGCGTACGGCCTCCACGGAGGCGGTGATCAAAGCCGGAATGGGCCCATTGAAGGACTGATTATCCGTGAACGCGACGCCGCCCGCATCCACCTCACCGAGGGACGTTCCCGGCACGGCCACAAAGGTCACGTTGAGCTGCGGGAAGAATTCCTGCGGATAGACACCCAGCGCAAGCAAACCGGCCAACGTGGGACGAGCCCTCTTGGTGGCCTCGGTGGTGACGTTCAGCCTTTTCAGGGCGATCCGCGGCTCAACCCCAGCAAAAGCCGACGGCGTGCGCGCCCGAGCCTTGTCCAAGAGGGTTTCCACGGCCTGATGATTCAAGGTCTCTTGGTTACCGTTTTCCACGGGTTCGCGGTCGTACCCGGGCTGGACGCGATTATCGCGCAGTTGCGAGACTTCATACTCCGAGAGTTTGTGGTCGCCTTCGCCGATCCGAATGTACGAACCCCCATAGGCGCCCTTACTGCCGACGAAGCACGGCTTGTCGAAGTAGGGCATTTCCTCGACGTCGGCCCGCACCACCCGACCTCCCTCGAACTCCTCCACCGAGAGTTCCACGGCCGGATGAGGAGTGAGCTTGGCACGCACCGCATTGGAGACGGCGTCGTGAACCCGCTGAGCGTCGAAGCCCTTGACGGGGCGAAAAGTTTGGTCCGTGAGGCCGAATAAAATCGTGCCACCCGAACCGTTGGCGAAGGCGCTCATGGTCTCCAGAGCGGACTTGGGGAACCCGTGCAGACCGGACTTCACCTCAACCTCGGTAGACTCGGATCCCGCGGCTCTTAGTTCCTTGACGAGCTGTTTGGTGCTCTTCATAGTCATGATGCTAGTCACATAGTCCCTCATCGTCACCCAAATTTTTGGTGACTATGAGGCAACGATCAGGCGGTATTTCACGGCACGAGAGTAAAGGTCATTTCAGATTTAACGGTTGTGACCAGCTGACCGGCAGGCCATCCGATTATGCGTCGGATCACATATTGGAGCTAGAGTTGCCAACGGCATAATTCTCAACTATTCATGAACGGTGCAATCCGATGTCCAGTCACATCGCTGAAGGCACGGAGGTTGACCCTCGGAATCCGAGCGGCAAGACCTTCTTCGGCCATCCGCGCATGCTCGCCAATCTCTTCTCCGTCGAGATGTGGGAGCGCTTCTCCTTCTACGGGATGCAAGGCATCCTCGTGTACTACCTTTACTATTCGGCCGCCGACGGAGGCCTGGGTTTTGACCAGGCCGCAGCGACCGGAATCATCGGCGCCTACGGCGGCATGGTCTACCTCATGGCCATCGTGGGCGGGTATCTCGGCGACCGAGTCTTCGGCCCCGAAAAGACCTTGTTCTACTCCGCCATCGCCATCATGTTTGGCCATTTGGCACTGTCCGCGATTCCGAACTTCGCCGGTGTGATCATCGGCCTGGTGCTGATCGCCGTCGGCTCGGGATGCCTGAAGACCAACGCGTCGGTCCTCGTCGCCTCGCTTTACGACACCAAAGACATGCGCCGCGAGGCCGGCTTCACGGTGTTCTACATGGGCGTCAATATCGGCGCACTCTTCGGTCCGCTGCTGACCAACTTCGGCTGGGGAGCCCTCGGCTTCCACTTCGGCTTCCTCCTCGCGGCGATCGGCATGGCCTTCGGTCTGCTCCAGTATTGGATGACCCGCAAGAATCTGCCCGAATCGGTGCACTATGTGAACAACCCGGCCAGCACTCGGCAAAAGTCGCTGTTCGTGGGCGCCGTCGTCGTGATCGTGGCCCTGGTGCTGATCCTGAGCGCCGTCGGCCTCATTACCCCGGACAACATTTCCAACTGGGTCATCGGTGTCACCTTGATCGGCGCGATCATCTTGTGCGTCATTTTGGTCCGCAGCAAGCAGACCACCGCTGACGAGCACTCCCGCGTTTTGGCGTTCATCCCGCTGTGGATCGGCAACGCCGTCTTCTGGGCCCTCTACCAGCAGCAATTCACGGTGATGGCCGTCTATTCGGATTCGCGCCTTGATTGGCATCTCTTCGGCATGGAGTTCAAGCCGGGGCTGTTCCAGTCGATCAACCCGGTGTTCATCATTCTTTTGGGAACCGTCTTCGCGACCCTGTGGACCAAGCTGGGCAACCGGCAGCCCTCCACGGTGACCAAGTTTGCGCTGGGCATGGTCGGCGTCGGCATCGCCTTCCTGATCTTCCTGCTGCCCGCCGGGCATCACATCGTGAGCCTCTGGTGGTTGGTGCTGATCCTGTTCGTGTGCACGATCTCCGAGCTCACGCTGTCCCCCACGGGAACGTCAGCCACCACGCGGTTCTCGCCGGAGGCCCACAAGTCGCAGATGATGGCGTGGTACTGGACCTCCGTCGCCATGGGCACGGCGCTGTCCGGCTTCCTCGCCAAGTACTACTCGGAGCCCAATGAGGTTCCATACTTCGCGACCATGGGTCTGATCAGCGTGATCGCGGGCATCATCTTGTGGCTCTTCCGCAAGCCGATTCTCACGATGATGCGCGGACTGCGGTAACCCTCACGGGCAAGGTCGCCGAGGCACCTTTCCGGAGAGCGAACGGGCGGGACTCCACACGGGGTCCCGCCCGTTCGTCGTCTCTGGCGCGACATTGCGGAGAAGAGCCTCGCCGAGGGTTCTGTGACGGGCCGAGGCAACATTGAGTTATGTGTCGCGAGGCTTGGAATGCTTTCCGGCGCGGTCCTAGGTTGAACAGCAGAACGAGCCGGAGGACCGCTTGAACCACCATGCGGCCTCCCCAACCGAAAGGATCCACATGTCACTGTTCCTCATGGAAATCGCCCCGCAACAGCCCTCCAAGGATGAGGCCGGCCAGATCATCAAGCGGGTCTCGAATGCCCTGGGCGCCGACGACGTCGCCGCCGAATTCATCGAATCTCAGGTCACCGCGGACCACGCACAGGTCTTCGTGATCGTCGAGGCCGATTCGGCTGAGGCCATCACCCCCGCTGTGGAGTCGGCCGTCGCCGAGCGCGCAAAGGTGACCGGCCCCGACCCCGTGCGCTTGGTCGGCGCCGAGCTTGAGGACATCAAGAAGCTCAAAAAGAACGCCGATTACCTCGTGGAGTGGGACATCCCCGCCGAGATCACGATGGATCAGTACCTCGCCCGCAAGAAGGCCAATTCGCCCAAGTACGCCGAGGTCCCGGAGGTTTCGTTCCTCCGCACCTACGTGCGTGAAGACACCGTCAAGTGCCTGTGCTTCTACGACGCACCGGACGAAGACGCCGTGACCCGCGCCCGCGCAGCGGTCTCGACGCCGATCGACCGCCTGCACAAGCTGGACGCGTAACACCCTCATTGTCGGGGGCGCGTGCTCGATCGGTCTTCTCGAATCGGCGGGTGTGAGCGTTTCGGGTTCCGGCGCTTCGCTGTGTCCTGGAATTTCGGGGTTGACTTCAGTGTTTGCGCTGGTCGGTGAAGATCGGTGGAGGTAGCGCTACGGTTGCCGGGTGTCTGCGCACGGGCCGACGTCGGCGTTTCAGGGGTGCAGACGGTTTCGCTTGGGACGTGTGGCGTTCGGGGTGGCGTGGTGCGTGGTGCGCAGCGGTGCGAGACGCGCGGTTTGGAGCGGTGCGTAACGCGCGGTGCGCAGACGGCGTCTCCCCCAGCCCCCCCTTTCGTGGCGGTTGCCCGACTGGGCCGTCACCCGATTCCGCGGTGGTTGCCTCGCCCGGCGGTGGCGGTTACCCGGTTCGGTGGCGGTTACCCGATTCGGAGGGGTCCACCGCTATTAGGTGACGGTTAAAGCACCACCTAATAGCGGTAGGCGCCACCAAAGGCGGGAAACCACCACCGAACGACGTCGCCCAGCCACCCGCCAAACGCGGGTAAACGCCACATAACCCGGGAAACCGCCCCCTGAGAGCCGCATCCCGCCAACGAACAACGCGGGCAATCACCACATCACCAGGGAAACCCCACCAGATAGCCGCTTCCCGCCAACCAGGCCGACGACGACCAGCAACCCCCGACGGGAAACCCCACCAGATAGCCGCTTCCCGCCACCGACCAGCCCCGGCAAACGCCCACCAGCCGGAAACCCCCACCAAAGAGCCCCTTCCCGCCGCCCAACCAACCGGCCAACCACCACCCAACGGGCCCCACAACCACACCCCGGGCCATCGCTAGGAGCCACACCATGACCGCCACGCCGAGCATCCAGTCCCGAACCTCTTCCGAAACCGCGGAGTCCCACAGCAAGGTCCCCGCGCTGGTCGAATACCCCGAACGCGCAACCGTGCTGAGTTTGGCCGCGGAACAGGCCGCGAGCGTGGACGCCGACGAGGCCTCCCCGTTCGAGACCCTGCGGCGTTTGGGAGAACTCGGCCTGCTGACGAAGGGGCGTCACGGCTCACTACTCCCGCAGGCTGCCGTGATCTATGACCTGGCGACCGAATGCATGTCCACAGCCTTCTCCCTCTGGGCGCATCGGTCCACCATCACGTTTTTCGACGCCGTCGGCCGTTCCTTGCCGGATGGCCTGGCTGACGGATCGGTGAGCGGAAGCACGGCGATGGCTGCGGCGTTCAAGGACGCGGCCGGCGTCGGGAACATCGCGGTCACGGCCGAACCTACGGAGGACGGCTACGTTCTCAACGGCGTGATCCCCTGGGCATCGAATCTGTACCCGCACGGCGTCGCGGTATTACCCGTGGTCACCGCCGAAGGCCACAAGCTGATCGTGACCGTTCGGACGGACGCCGCGGGTTTCGACGTCAAACCCATGAAAAATCTCTTGGCCTTGGACGCCACCGCCTCGGGATTCACCAAGGTCACCAATGTTCACGTTCCTTCCGAGGACGTGCTCTCCGACGACGTTCCCGGCTTCCTCGCCTCGGTCAGTGCGCCATTCTTGCTGATGCAGGCGTCGTTTTGCCTCGGCTTGAGCGCGGCCGCCCTCACCAGCGCCCAGGAATACCGGGACTCCAGTAATGGGGTCTTCCGCGAGGACTTCGACCGCCGCGAACAAGAATTCCGCGAGTTGTCGGAGGAGGTCATACGCCTCGCCGAGGATCCTGCGGCCGCGGGTCGGCTAGACGTCCTGAAGGCTCGGCTGAACGCCGCCCACCTCGCGCAAGCTGCGGCCCACCTGGAACTCACGGTCGTGGGAGGTCGCGGATACGTCGCCACCTCGGCCACGGCCCGGCGATTCCGCGAAGCGAGCTTCCTTCCGGTGCAGTCGCCCACGGAGGGCCACCTGCGGAGCGAAATTCGCAGAGGGTAGGTCGACGTGGCACAGCTGAGCGTCGCCAAGGCGCGCAAAACCTACCCCGGAGCGCAAGAACCGGCCCTGGACGACGTCGACCTCACCGTTGAAGACGGCGAGTCCTACGTCATCCTGGGCCCCTCCGGCTCCGGCAAGTCCACCCTGTTACGTTCCATCGCCGGCCTCGAAAACCTCGATTCCGGCGAGGTCCGTTTAGACGGATCCCCCTTGGCCGAGTCGTCCGAGCGGCTCGCGATGGTGTTTCAAGACGCCGCCCTCTACCCGTGGCTGACCGTCTCGCAAAACATCGCACTGTCTGGGCGCTTCTCCAAGAATCGAGACCGCCTCAGCGATACCACGGTCGATGATCTGCTCGGCACGCTCGGCTTGCGACACCTCAAGGACGCGTATCCTGAGCAACTCTCCGGCGGCCAGGCCCAACGCGTCGCCGTGGGGCGGGCCTTGGCGCTGACGCCGGACGTCCTCCTCCTGGACGAGCCCCTCTCCGCCCTGGACCCCGCGACGCGCGAAGACCTCCAGGGCTGGTTGCGGGATCTGATGCGCCGTCTGTCATTGACGTGCATCACGGTGACTCACGACGTCGACGAAGCCACCGCCCTGGCCGACCGCGTGGGATTTTTCGACGGTCCCGGAGGCTTCTCCCAGGAGTGGTCCGTGAACCGGGACCAGGCTTCACCGGAGGCCGATCCGGGAGCCTTGACGGCCTCCATCCGCGGTTACTACCGCCAAGCCCGCGGTGACTACTCGATATGACACGTCCCTCCTCAAATCAACCTTCGGGCGGGGTGTCCGGGTTCTCCGCGAATCGCCGCACCGTGTTGGGAGCCGGCGCAGGCCTTGCGGTGGCCGCCTCGGGGACGTGGGCGGCCGGCGTCGGGCTGGGATCCACCAGCGCGACGTCCTCACAGATTCGCATCGGCTACCTCCCCATCACCGACGCCGCCCCATTGCTTGTGGGCCACGCCCGCGGCCTGTTTGCCGAACACGGTGCCGACGTGCAGAAACCCACGCTGTTTCGCTCGTGGTCCTCACTCTCTGAGGCCTTCATCAGCGGCGAGATCGACGCCATGCACCTTCTCATGCCCATGGCCCTCCACCTGAAATACGGGCTGGGAGCCGACGCCCGAATCACCGCCTGGAACCACATCAACGGCTCCGCGTTGACCGTTTCCCCGACCATCGACGACGTCGGGGATCTCGCCGGAGCCACCGTCGCGATTCCCGCGTGGTGGTCCGTGCACAACGTCGTCCTCCAAAAATTGCTCCGGAGTGAAGGGCTCACCCCGGTCATTCGAACGTCTCCTTCGGCGTCGGCGGGCGAGGTTCAGCTCGTGGTCATGGCTCCCTCGGACATGATTCCGGCCCTGGCCAACGGGGTGATCAGGGGGTTCGTGGTCGCCGACCCGTTCAACGCGGCGGCTTTTGTCCAACACATCGGCAAAACCCTCCGTTACCTTGGCGATGTGTGGAAAGACCACGCCTGCTGCGTGACGGTGCTCCGTGGATCGATCGTGGACGACGACGCCGACACGGCTCAATCATTCATGGACGGCCTCGTGGCGGCGCAATCGTGGACCCGTGAGAACCGGGCCGAGGCCGCGAAAATCCTCAGCGACTCCTACCTGCCCCAGCCGCTGCCCGCGATTCGTCGGGCCCTCACGGACCACGCCGCCGACTTTCCGGGCGCGGTTCACCACCCGGGTTGGGGCGGGCAGCTCATCGACTTTGCGCCGTACCCGTACGAGAGTTTCACCGCCGAATTACTGACCGCGATGCGCGAAACGGTGGTCGACGCCCCGAGCGACTTCCTCTCGGGGCTTGACCCCGCCCAGGCCCAGCGCGACCTCATCGATACGCGCCTCGTCTCCCGATCCATCGAGAAGGTTGGCGGCATGGGCACCTTCGGCGCGTCGTCCACGCAGAGAACCGAGGAGATCGAGCCGTGACCCACCCCAGTGATCCGCAGGCGCCCGAGCGCACGACGTCGGCTCCACCCCGCGAGGCCATCGCTCCCCGGACGGCAATTCGCCGGCGGGCTTCCGCGAACAATCCGTGGCTCACCGGGGCCGTGGGTGTGATGATCGCGGTCCTCTTGTGGTGGATCTTCACGCACGCCGCGGGTGCCCACAACACGCTGTTGGCGGCCCTCGAGCCGGAACGCATGCCCGGTGCGTTTGCTTCCCTCTTCGGGCGCGGCGTCATCCTCCCGGACATCGGCGTGTCCCTCCTCCGTTTGGTCTTGGGACTTGGCCTTGGCATCGTCTTGGGCGTTCCCCTGGGTGTTGCGGTGGGCTCGTTGCCGCGCTTCGCCGGTGCGTCCTCGCCCGTCATCCAATTCTTGCGGATGGTCTCGCCCCTCTCGTGGGCGCCCATCGCCGTCGCATTATTTGGCGTGGGGCACGCGCCGGTGATTTTCCTGGTGGGAATCGCCGCGATCTGGCCCGTGGTCATCAACACCGCCGCCGGGGTGCGCGCCGTCGACCAGCATCACGTGGACGTGGCTCGGGTCCTGGGAGCCACCAGCTTCGAGGTCCTCCGGCACGTCGTCCTCCCCAGCGCGAGGGCGCACATGCTGACCGGAATCCGCACGGCATTGGGAATTGCCTGGGTCATCATCGTTCCGGCCGAGATGCTCGGCGTCACGTCCGGGCTGGGCTACGAGATTCTCAATGCGCGGGATCGCTTGGCATATGACGAGATGCTCGCGGTGATTCTGGTGATCGGCCTCTTGGGCATCGTCCTGGATGCCCTCGCCCAACGACTACTCCGCGAGCGCAAGACCCGAGGGTAGACTGGCCGAGGCCCAGAGGACGGAAGCCGTCCGGCCGCGGGCCGATTCGTCGTCAGTCATCACCCTTCAGGAGTCTGCGTGAGCTCTGCACCTCAGCCCCCGTCGTCGGAAAAGTCCCGGAAGGCAAGCTTCGGTTGGTCCCTTCACGGTGACGGCAAGACGGTCGCGCCAGGGAACGTCGTCGGCCCGCTCGAACGGTTGTCGTGGGGCCGCACCATCAGCATCGGTGCGCAGCACGTCGTCGCGATGTTTGGGGCCACGTTCTTGGTGCCGCTCATTACGGGGTTCCCGCCGGCGACGACGTTGTTTTTCTCCGGCATCGGGACCATCCTCTTCCTGCTGCTGACGGCTGGGAGGGTTCCCTCCTACCTCGGCTCCTCCTTTGCGTTCATCGCCCCCATTGGCGCGGCGATGAACCAGTATGGCCCCGGTGGTGCCCTCGGCGGGATCGTGATGTCTGGGCTGGCCCTCTTCGTGATCGGTGTGATCGTCCAGGTGGCTGGCACGGCGTGGCTCCAGAAGCTCATGCCGCCTCTGGTCACGGGGTCGATCGTCGCGCTGATCGGCTTCAACCTGGCGCCGTCGGCCAAGGATAATTTCATGAAGGCACCGATTACGGCGCTCGTGACCTTGGGCTCGATCGTTCTGATTTCCGTGCTTTTCCGCGGGATTATTGGCCGACTGTCGATTCTTCTCGGCGTCATCATCGGGTATGTCACGGCGGTGATTCGAGGTGAGGTTGATTTCAGCGCGATCCATGAGGCCTGGAAAAACGAGGGACTTTTCGGCCTGCCCCAGTTCCATGCCCCGGAATTTCATCTTGCTCTGGCCGGCCTCTTCGTCCCCGTGGTGCTCGTGCTGGTCGCCGAAAACATCGGGCATGTGAAGTCCGTGGCGCTGATGACCGGTGACAACCTCGACCACTACGCTGGCCGCGCCATCATGGCGGACGGTCTGGCGACCACGATCGCCGGCAGCGGCGGTGGGTCCGGCACCACGACGTACGCCGAAAACATCGGCGTCATGGCCGCGACCAAGGTATATTCCACGGCAGCGTATTGGGTCGCGGCGATCGTCGCACTGTTGCTCTCGGTCTTACCCGTCTTCGGCGCCGCGGTAGCCACCGTTCCCGCGGGCGTGCTCGGAGGCGCCGCGACCGTGCTGTACGGCATGATCGGCATGTTGGGTGTACGTATCTGGGTCCAGAACCGCGTGGACTTCTCGAATCAGGTCAATCTCACGACGGCGGCCGTGGCCCTGATCGTCGGCATCGCGGATTACACCTGGGATATCGCCGGCCTGCAGTTCGCCGGTATTGCCCTGGGCACGGGGGCCACGCTGGTCGTGTACCACCTCATGGCCTTCATCGCGCGGCGACGTCGCTCCGTGGGGTCGGACCCGCTGGAACCGGACGCCACCGAGCATCCTTCTCCGCTGGGCTAGTCCGCGGCGCCCGGGCCGAGCGTCGCCTGCGCTACGTCCGCCCGGTTGGTGACGATGCCGTCGACCCCGAGCTGCGCGAGCCTCATCATGTCGCGCGGGTCGTCGATGGTCCACACATCGACGCGCAGGCCGCACCGATGCGCGGCCGCCAGGAAGCGCGGGGTCACCACGCGCACCGTCAGCGGCCCCACCCGTTGCGTTTCGGGCACCTGCATCGCTCCGAATTCGGCCACCCACGGACGGATGACCCGAGAGATGACCGTCCACACTGCCGAACATGCCCGCAGTGGAATACACGCGCTCACGAGTTTGAAGGCCGCGATGCCGCCATATCCGGCGCTCGACGCGACGCCGCCCGGCAACTTTCGCAACACTCGGCGACGTCTTGATTCCGAGAACGAGGTCACGAGCACCCGGCCCGCGGCCCCAGAGGCCTCAATGGCCTGGGGCAGGGCCCCGACCGAGCCTTCGTCCTTGACGTCGATATTGAAGTAAGCGTCCGGAACGGCCGCGAGAGCTTCTTCCACGGTGGGGATTCTCTCCCCATGCACCAACCGCACACCGGAGATCTCCGCCGCGGTCATCTCGCCGACGACGCCGTCCACGCCCGCGACGCGCGAAAGGTCCGGGTCATGAATCGTCAGCGCCACACCGTCCGCGGTCGCGTTCACGTCGGTTTCGATCCATGTCACCCCAGCCTCCCGGGCGGCTCGAAACGCCGAGAGGCAGTTTTCGTCGCCGTCGCCCGCCAGCCCGCGATGGGCCAAAATGCGCACGGGCTCTACCCGAGTATGTTTCGGAGACTCGGATCGATCAGCCATGGCTCAAGATCTCCTCGATCACTTGGGCGACGCCGTCGTCCTCGAAACCGGGGCAGGTGCGGCCCACCTCTTCGATGACACCCGGCCACCCGGAAGCCATCGCGTACCCATGGCCAGCCCACTGAAGCATCGACGTGTCGTTCGGCATGTCCCCGAAGGCCAGCACGTCCTCCGCTGCGATCCCCTCGAGATCACACCACCGGGCCAACGTTCTCCCCTTGGACAGTCCGGGCTGCCCCACTTCAGCTAGGGGCAGATCGGCGACGGCGTGGGTCACGGAAACCGCATCCTCACCCAAACTCCGCACTTCCTCGTAGAGGTGTCGCGGCTCGAGAGAGTCATCCCGGACCAGGAATTTGATGACCTGGTCGCCCGGGGACAGCGCCTGATTCAGCGGCCCGAAGGTACGGCGCTCGACTTCTCGAAGGTTGGTCTCAGGCCACCCCTCTTCGGAAAAGATTCCGTCCAAGGTTTCGACCGAATAGGACGCGTGAGGAAGGCGCTCCGCGAGACGGTTTCGCAACGCGAGGATTACCTCGGCGTCGACCGTCTCGGCCTCGAGAACTTCTTCACGGGCGACGTCGTAAACCACCGCGCCGTTAGAACATATAGCTATCGAGTCATACTCCATTTGCTCGCGGACCGGCTCGATCCACCGGTGCGGTCTGCCCGTGACGTACACGATCTGCAGGCCGGCGGATCGAGCCGCCCGGAGCGCACGGATCGTCCGATCGCGGAACCTGAAATCGGGACCGAGAACGGTGCCGTCCAGGTCCGTGGCGATCAGTTTGATCACTCGGCGACCTCGTATGTTCCGGTCAGGAATGCCCGACCAATTCCGTGGAAGAACAGATTGAAGTTCACGACGGCGGGGGAGGCGCTTTCGTCGAGGTCGAGCTTTTCGGTGTCCACCGCGGTGACGCAGAAGATGTAACGGTGTGCGCCGTGCCCTGGGGGCGGAGCGGCGCCGGTGAACTCGCGGTTTCCTCCGTCGTTGAGGTGCTTAATGGCGCCCTCCACCTCCTGGGAGGCCCAATCCGTGGGAAGCTCCGTGACCGAGGCCGGGATATTGGACACACACAAGTGCCAGAACCCGGAAGGGGTCGGCGCATCGGGGTCGAAGCAGGTCACCACGTAGCTCTTGGTGCCCTCCGGGGCCCCCGACCAGGCCAGCTGCGGGGCGCGGTCTTGGCCGCCCTCAATCCCCATCGCGGCGGATGCCTGCTCGAGGGCGAGCGGCTGGCCTTCGGTCACGTCCGTGGAGGTCAGGGTAAATTCCGGCAGATCCGGCAAGTCGGCGTAAGGTTCACGATTCAGCATGGTGGTTCTCCTTGTCTCGTTGTTCAAAAGCGTCCAATTCCTCCCGGGTCGGCGAATCCGCCCCGTCCCGGGAAACCGTGATAGCGGCCGCAGCCGCGGCACGCGTCAGAATCTCGCGGAGTTGCTCCGTGCCCAGCTCGGAGAGCTTCTCGCCGGCCTGCGCGCCAGATATTCCGCGATCCACCAACGCCGAGAGCAGGGCCGCCATCAGGGAATCTCCGGCCCCCACCGTATCGGCGACCGTCACCTTCGGCGGCGACACCCGGACACCCTGCGGCCCCGTGCCGCGGGTCAACGCCCACGGTCCTAGCTGTCCGCGGGTGATCACCATGAGTCCGACCCCGCGGTCCAGCCACGCGCGAGCCGACTCTTCGACGGTGCGATGCGGATAGAGCCAGAGGAGATCCTCGTCTGAAGCCTTGACGACGTCGGCAAGATCCACCACGGACTCTGCCCACGCGCGAGCCTGACCGGCGTCGGGAATGATCGCGGGGCGGCAATTGGGATCGTAAGAAATGAGGGCGTGGTGGGCGGCGTCGCGGGTGGCCTCCACGACGGTTGTGGCTCCCGGCTCGAGCATCGCACCGATGGAACCAACGTGCAGGAGGTCAGTTTCCCGCAGCAATTCCGGCAATTGGTCCCGAGCGGACTCGAGGTTCCAGTCCAGATCGAAGCGGTAGGAAGCGCCACCCTCGGCATCGAGCGTGGATTCCGCGACGGAGGTGGGCGCATCGTCCGGGCCGACCGGCCGTTCGACGCCGGATTCACGGAGGTGCTCGTCGATCACCTCGCCGTGTTCGTCCCTGCCATAACGGCCAATAAACCGAGTGGCATGCCCCAAGCGGGAGAGGCCCACGGCGACGTTGAGGGGGCTACCACCCGGGTGGGTCCGAGGTGCCGCCCCTTCACGGTTCACGATGTCTACGAGGGCTTCGCCCATGACGGTCAACATGACTTCAGTCTATCGATCCTCGGTTCGGAGGAAACAGACGGGCTCGAGAAGCTCCTCGCAACCCGCCCTATGAGTACTCCGACATGGCGTGATGTGTCCAGTGCCACGTTGTTTTCCGGGTCAGATTCCCACAATTCGCAACGTGACCATCGAGACATCCTTTACGCTGGGAGGTGCTCAGTACGCAAGGAAGCGTCCAACGGACATGCCCGGGTCAGCGAAGCCTCGGGCGAGAAAGTGAAGGTCGAACCGTGGCCCATCCCGTCACCCCTACCGAATGGTCCCGTCGCGAAGAACTGGCCGAAGCCATGATTCCGCTCATCGGACGTCTGCATCGCGAAAACCGCGTCGTCGTGAATATCCACGGCCGCAGCCTGATCAACCAGTCGGTGACCGACATCATTAAGGCCCACCGTTGGGCCCGGCAGATCGACACCGTTGAGCTCAGCCTGGAAGAGACGTTCCCGATCGTCGAGGCCCTCAGCTCGTTGAACCTCGGCCCGGCCTCCGTGGATTTGGCTCGCCTCAATAAGTTGCACAAGGCTCAGGGCGCCGACGGCGACCTGACCGGTTGGCTCCGGGAGCAGCTCGCCGAGGTGGTCGATCAGAAAGGCTCCTCCGAGCATCCCAGCAAGGACATCGTGCTGTACGGCTTCGGCCGCATCGGCCGCCTCCTGAGCAGGATTCTCATCGAACGCGGCGTCGACTCCGGATTGAATCTGCGCGCCGTCGTGGTCCGCAAGAATGGCGAGAACGACCTCTACAAGCGGGCCTCGTTGCTCCGTCGCGACTCGGTACACGGCGCATTCCAGGGAACCATCCAGGTAGACCCGGACACCAACATCGTCACCGCCAACGGCGTTCCGATTCAGTTCATCTACTCCTCGGATCCTTCGACGGTCGACTACACCGAATACGGCATCGATAACGCGCTGGTCATCGACAACACCGGCCGCTGGCGCGACGAGGAGGGGCTCTCGCAGCACCTGAAGTCCAAGGGCGTGTCCAAGGTTCTGCTGACCGCCCCCGGCAAGGGACAACTCAAGAACATCGTGTGCGGTGTCAACGACGGCATCATCTCCGACGACGACCAAATTCTCTCCGCGGCGTCCTGCACCACCAACGCGATCACCCCGGTGCTCAAGGTGCTCGACGACGAATACGGCGTCAACCACGGACACGTCGAGACGGTTCACTCGTTCACCAACGACCAGAACCTCATCGACAACTTCCACAAGGGCGACCGGCGTGGACGTTCGGCGGCACTGAATATGGTGCTCACCGAGACGGGTGCGGCCAAGGCCGTGGCCAAGGCCCTCCCCCATCTGGAGGGCAAGCTCACGGGCAACGCCATCCGCGTTCCTACCCCGGACGTCTCCATGGCGATTCTGAACCTCCAGCTCGAGAAAGCTCCGGAGTCCAAGGAGACGCTGAACGCCTACCTCCGTGACATGTCCCTGAACTCGACCCTGCGGAAGCAGATCGACTACACCGATTCTCACGAGGTCGTTTCCACGGACTTTGTGGGCTCCCGTCGAGCCGGAATCGTCGATGGCCTGGCCACGATTGTCACCGGTCATTCCGTCGTCGTGTACGTGTGGTACGACAACGAATTCGGGTACTCCTGCCAGGTGATCCGGGTGGTCGAGGAAATGGCCGGCGTGCACCCCGCCAGCTTCCCGCGCGAGGCCTAAACGAGGCTCTCCGGAGCCTCCTGATACACCAAAACGGCCCGGGGCCGGCATCCATGACGATGCCGGCCCCGGGCCTCTTCATACCCTCACGGCGGCGAGGCCTTAGTCGAGGCGGTAAAAGCCGTCCAGCGCCTTCGCCAGGTTCAGCGCATCGCCGACGTGGCACATTTCCCGAGCGGAATGCATCGAGAGCAGACCGAGGCCGACGTCGATGGTCCGGATGCCGAGTCGCGTGGAGGTAATGGGGCCGATCGTCGAGCCACACGGAACGTCGTTATTGGACACGAATTCTTGATAGCTCGCACCGCCCTCTTCGCAAGCCTGCGCCCAGATTGCTGCCCCGACGGCGTCGGTGGCATACCGCTGATTGGCGTTGATTTTCAGCAACGGACCGGCACCCGGCCGCGGCTGATTTACCGGGTCATGGTGGGAGGGGTAGTTCGGGTGAACCAGGTGACCGGCGTCCGAGGAGAGGCAGACCGAATCCGCGAGCGCCCGTCGGTAGTCTTCTGAGGTGCCGCCACGGGCCGCGGAGATCCTCGTCAAGACATCTTCCAAGATGGGCCCCGCCGCACCGGAGCGCGACGAGGATCCGATCTCCTCGTGGTCGAAGGCCGCGAGCACGAGCGTCCGGCTGCCGTGCACGTCGCCCTGGGCGGCTCGAATCAGCGCCTCGACGCCCGCGTGAACGGAAGAGAGATTGTCCAGACGGCCCGAGGCCAAGAACTCTTCGGAGGCACCAAAGAGGCGGGGACGTTGAGAGTCGACCAGCACGACGTCGTACCCGAGAATTGCTTCCGCCGTGGCAGGCCGATCGGCCTGAGAGGCGAGGAATTCCAGCACGTCCCCAGGCTCTTCACCGGCACCCCAAATGGGCTGGACATGCTGCTGGCGGTCCAGCTTGAGACCCTCGTTGACCGAGCGATCGAGGTGGATCGCGAGCTGGGGAATGCGAGCGACCGGGCCGGTACTCACCAGCCGCTCCCCCACGGTGCCGTCCTCCTCGCGGACGGTCAGCCGTCCTGCAAAGCGCAGCTCGCGGTCTAGCCATGAGTTCAGGAGAGCCCCGCCGTAGACCTCCACCCCGGCCTGATGCCACCCGAAGCGGTCCACGGAGGAACGTGGCTTGAGCTTGAAGGAGGGCGAATCGGTATGTGCGCCCACGATCTTGTAACCGCCCTCGGCACCCGCACCGTCCGGGGCGAACCACGCGATGAGCGCGCCATCGCGAAGGATATACCGCCCGCCGGGTGTCGAGGAGAAAGGCTCCGACTCGGATTGCTCCACGAAACCGGCCCCATCTAGACGACGAGCGGCCTCACGAGCGGCATGAAAAGACGACGGGGACGCTTCGACAAACGCTCCGAGGTCTTCGGCGTAACGACGCGCTTCGTTGAGCGACGCGGACGGGGTCATGACTTCCTCCAAGTGATGGTGTGGTGCTGATCGGTGACCGGTTCGAGGCCCGCGTTATGCAGGGCCCAACCCGGCCAGGATTGGGCGGCCACAACGGCCGGACGGCGCGTTTCGACTTGTTGACGGCGTGCCATCCACAGCACGACGACGGCGTAGAGACCGTCGATGATCACCGTCATCACGGCTTCCGAGGGGCCGATGTCGGTGGCGCCAAAGGGGTCCGCCATTCCGAAAACACCCAAGAGAATGGTGGTGAGATTGTTGCTGACGTGCAGTCCTATCGAGGCCTCCAGGCCACCGGTGGCGATGCACAGGAATCCGGCGATAATCGCTAGGATACCCACGCTGATGAGCCCCCACAGGTCGTAACCGTGGCTCAGCACGAAGAGCGGCACCGGCAAGAGCACGGCCCAGGCAGGGTGTTTGAGCCACCGGCCGATGGACTGCAAGAGAAATCCGCGAAAAGCCAGTTCCTCACCCACGCACTGGATGGGCACCAGGATGATCGAGATGATGAGAAGCCACACGGTCACGGAGCCGTGGAGCGTGGGGGACGGCATGCCGCCGCTCAGGAGGACCCCCACCAACTGGGCGAGGATGAAAATCACCAGTCCGGCGATGAAACAGCGCATCAGCCATCCCCATCGCATCCGACCGGTGACCGAAAAGATCAATCCGAGAGGCCGGGGGCCCATGAAGAACCTGGCCAGGAGCACGCACGGCACCATGATCGCGATACTCAAGAACATCAGGCCGAAGATCGAGGGATGATCCAACATGGAATCGGGGTATCCGTTGGGACCCACGGTGAGTCTCGGACCCCCGGTGATCGCCGGTGCGGCAAACATGAGAACCGTAATCAGCACGGCCAGCACCATGTAGAGCGGACCGGAAATGCAGAATTCGACGAGAGGCTTCCACCACCGATGGGTGGGGTCCGAACGCCATAGTCGGTGGTAGGGAATATCCTCGATCGGCACGGGATTCAGCGGAGGTGCTCCGGCCTCTTTATAGGCTCGGGCCGCCTCCAGGCTCGCACGATCCGCTGCCTGCGGATGGCCTTCATCGGCAGGCTCTGAAATCCCCCAAGTAGGGCGCGGGGAGCCTTGAGAGGCTTGAGGCGGATCGGGGGTGCTCGGTCTGCCGGCGTCGTTTTCCATGGTCATCAGTCTAGGCGGCCCCTGAGGAGGCTCTCCACGAGCGGCTCTGGACGGCGGAGGAGACCCCTCATCAGGTGGAGTCCACGGAGAACCTCCGGATTCTGACACGACGAAGTCCCCCGATGAATTCATCATCTCTTAGTGCCAGGTGGGAATTTTGGAAGAGTTTTCTGTCAAAATGGCAATTATTAGCCACATCACTCGACCAAGGAACCCAAATGGCTCTCCGATTTAACCCACCACCGAATTGGCCGAAGCCGCCCGAGGGATGGCAGCCCGATCCCGGTTGGCGTCCGGATCCGCAATGGGGCCCGGCGCCGCAAGGTTGGCCTTTTTGGGTCGATGAGCGCGGGAACCCGGTTCCCTCGGCCCGACCGGAAGACCCCTCCGCCATCCCGGAGGAACCGACTCCGGAACCCGCGGCGACGCAGCACTATCCTCAGCAATCGTGGGATTCCCAGCAGAACAGCCAGAACGGTTCGTCGGCTCCGAACCCTTATGCCGCTCAGGGTGGGCAAAACACCGCGTGGAATCACGACAACACGTGGAACCAGCCCCCGAAAAAGAAGAATTTCTTCGCATCCCCCGGTGGAATTCTGTCGATCATCGGCGCCATCCTGGTGGTGCTCGTCGTCTTGTTGGTCTTGGCCCTGACGGGCGTCATCGGCGGACACCGGAATGACTCCGAAGCAACCTCCCAGGTTTCCTCGAATTCCGAGGCCGCCGACTCCAGCGGGAAGGCGACATCGTCCGGCGACGGATCCGCGAGCCATCCCGCCCAGGCTTCCGCCACCGGTGCGGGTCCCAGCGGCACCAAACCCCAGCAGAAGAACATTCCCGCGAACGACAGCAAACCGATCGTGGAGTTCTCCGGAAGCGGAGAGCAGTCCGTCAAGACCGACAAACTCGAAGACGGCAAGGTCTACTACCTCGAGTATTGGTACCAGGGCGATTCAAACTTTTCGATCTGGGGCTTGGATGACAAGAATGAGCACGCTGGCCTCTACGCCAATGACATCGATTCGTCCGTAGGGTCCAACTGGCTGGATCTTGACGGCCTCTTTGGCAATCCGAAGGGCTTCGACGTTGAGACCGAAGGCCAATGGGAGATCAAGGTCTACGATGCCAACGCGGTCCAGTCCAAGGGCGATCGGGATCTGAAGACCAACGGTTCTGTGGCCTTTGCCTACCAAGGGCCCAAGAAGACGGGCGAATTGACCAACCTCAGCAAGGAGAACATCAGAATCACGGCCTACGATCTCAAGGGCGATCTGGTCTTCCAAGAGCATCTGGATCAGGGCAAGAAGGCGACCCTCGATTTTCCGGATTCATCCAAGGATGACCAAACGGTTCTGGTCCAAGTGAAGACGGCGTACAACGACTCGGACTGGAAGATCACCTACAAATAATCCGCGGTCCGCACCGCGTCTGCCTCACGAGCCGAGCGTTTCGGGATGCCGAAACGCTCGGCTCGTGTGCCGTCTGGCTCAAGCACGGTGCTCCAGCCCACTACGATGGGACTAATGGAGAGACACATGACCCACGACTCGGCCGATTCGGCCCATCAGAGGACTGTCCACACCGTTGGACGCTCTGCCCTCCTCGTGACCTGCCCCGACCTCAAGGATGTCTTGGCCCTCCACGAGGCGCTGACGCATTCGCCACTACCGGGCCAGCTCGAACTCATTCCGGCTGCGACCACGGTGCTCGTTCGATTCCGGTCCAGGCTCTCCACCGACGCGGCGCACCGGACGGCAGCACACCTGCGATCTCTGCGTGGGGTCTCGGGATCAGCCTCCGAGGCGAACACCGTGGAGCTGCCTGTGCAGTATCACGGCGAGGACCTGGACGACGTCGCGGAACACCTGGGCATTTCGACCGACGCCGTCATCGACCGCCATTCGGGCCGCAATTGGACCGCCGCATTCTCCGGATTCTCCCCCGGATTCGCCTATCTCGTCCCCGCCGATGGCGATGACACCGCACCACTCACCGTGCCCCGACGCAGCAGCCCTCGAACCAAAGTTCCCGCGGGATCCGTCGCCTTGGCTGGTGATTTTTCCGCCGTTTACCCCAGCGATTCTCCGGGCGGTTGGCAGCTGATCGGCACCACGAACTCTCCGGTGTGGGATCTTTCCCGCGAGGTGCCCGCCCTCATTACTCCAGGCACGAGGGTTCGCTTTACCGCGACCCGGGAAAGCATGGAATTACAAGAATCCGCGTCGGCCGAACCGAGCGACTCTCCGGATGAGGGCACGATACGCATCGAAGCGCCGGGGCTCTCGACGATCGCTCAGGACCCGGGCCGTCGCGGACACATCGACTGGGGTGTGAGCCCCTCAGGGTGGGCCGACGCCGAGGCGGCCGAGTCGGCGAACCGGCTCGTGGGCAACGATCCCGCAGCGACCGTGCTCGAGAATACCGCCGGCGGCTTGAGCCTAACCGCCCTTCGGGACACGGTTTTGGCGGTCACGGGCGCCCGCACCGAAGTCACTGTGTCCGGCGACCAACCGCCACGCCGGCCGGAAAACCGGCCCTTTGCTCTCCTGGAAGGGCAACGTCTCACCCTCGGGCCGACGACGCGCGGCCTGCGGGTCTACGTCGCCGTCCGGGGCGGATTCCAGATCGACGCCGTGCTCGGCAGTTCCGCCACGGACACCCTTGCCCGGCTTGGACCGCCCCCAATCACCCGCGGCACCATGCTTCAGGCCGGCCCGGAACCGCGGCATGCCGTCCTCATGTCATGGCCCGCCGTCGACCTTCCGCCGGCCGACGGCGTCACCGACATCCCCTTCACCCCCGGCCCTCGCGACGACTGGTTCACCGAGGACTCCCTCAACCGGCTGAATGACTTCACGTGGCGGGTTGCCCAAGAAAGCAACCGTGTGGGGGTTCGTTTGGCCCCTCCCGAAAGCACCGAGGGCGCCACTCCCCTGGTCCGCACGAATGCGGCGCAGGCTAAGGAATTGCCGAGTGAAGGCGTCGTCGCCGGTTCGATCCAGGTTCCCCCGAATGGTCACCCCGTGATCTTCATGGCGGACCACCCCGTGACCGGCGGATATCCGGTGATCGGCGTCGTGGAGCCCGAACATCTTCGGCTGCTGGCCCAAGCGCCACCCGGCACCGCAGTCCGACTTCACCACAAGACATCCAACGCATACCCCGAATCACCCACCAACCTCACGGAGAACATCCCATGCGCAAAGTTCTGATCGCCAACCGCTCGGAGATCGCCGTCCGCGTGATCCATGCCTGCGCCGAACGGGGTATCGGCACGGTCGCCGTCTATGCCGAGTCCGACGCCGAATCCCTCCACGTGCACCTCGCCGACGAGGCGTACGCTCTGGAAGGCAATTCTCCGGCGGAGACGTACCTCAACATCCAGAAACTCCTCGACATCGCCCAGCGCGCCGGTGCCACCGACGTCCACCCTGGGTACGGATTCCTGGCCGAGTCCGCGGAGTTTGCCCGGGCCGTGGGCGATGCCGGCATGACGTGGATCGGCCCGTCCCCCGAAACCATCGAGGCCTTAGGCGACAAGATTCAGGCCCGCGCGATTGCGACGGCGGCCGGCGCCCCGTTGGCCCCGGGCACGGACGGTCCCCTCGAAGACGAGGCTCAGGCCAGGGCCTTCGCCGAGGAGCATGGTCTGCCGATCATCATCAAGGCGGCCCACGGAGGTGGCGGCCGCGGAATGCGCGTGGTCCGGGACCTAGACGAGGTCGAATCGGCGTTTGAGTCCGCAGCCCGCGAGGCCAAGGGCGCCTTCGGGCGGAGCGAATGCTTTGTGGAGCGCTTCCTGGAGAAGCCGCGGCACGTGGAGGCGCAGGTGATTGCCGACGCGCACGGTGGCGTCGTCGTGGTGGGCACGCGCGACTGCTCCCTGCAGCGACGCAATCAAAAGCTCGTCGAGGAGTCTCCGGCACCGTTCCTCACAGAGGAGCAGTTGCGCCACATTGAGGATGCCTCCGGTGCCATCTTCCGCGAGGCCGGATACGTCAACGCCGGCACCGTGGAATTCCTGGTGGGATCGGACGGACTCATCTCGTTCTTGGAGGTCAACACCCGCATCCAGGTCGAGCACCCGGTCACGGAAGAAACCTTCGGCGTCGATCTCGTGGGTCTGCAACTCGACGTCGCCGCGGGCGAGAAGCTCTCCCTCGAGTCCCCGCTCCGACCAAAGGGCCACTCGATCGAGTTCCGCATCAACGCGGAAGATCCGGGCCGGGGATTCCTTCCGGCGGGAGGGTCCGTGACCTCCCTGACCGTGCCGAGCGGCCCCGGGATACGCTGGGATGCCGGAGTGGTCGCCGGATCCTCCGTCGCCGGCGACTTCGACTCTTTGCTCGCGAAACTGATCGTGACCGGACCGACGCGCGAGGCCGCACTTCGACGAGCCCGCCGCGCCCTGAATGAGATGGTGCTGACCGGCGTCGCAACAACGCTCCCCTTCCACCGCGCCGTCGTGGACAACGAGGACTTCACGAACGATCCGTTCCGTGTGTACACCACGTGGATCGAGGACGTGCTGACTCCCTCTTTGGAAGCGGACGGTGGTTACCGTGCGCCGGAGTTGAGGGACCGCACGCTCTTCGGTGAGCCCGACGGCGGCTCCACGGGGTCCGTGACGGCCGGCGTCGAGATCGAGGGCCGCCTGACAAAGGTGCGGTTCCCGTCCGACGCACTGGCTGCCATCGGTGCCGGCTTGGCTCAGGGCCTGGGCGGCGTTCAGTTCTCGGGCGACAATGCCGCGACTCATTCCGCATCCGGCGAGGGAGACGACCTCGAACTCACCGCACCCTTGAACGGTTCCCTGGTTCGTTGGGTCGCGGAAGATGGCGCCACCGTGGAGCTGGGCGAGGTCGTGGCCGTTCTGGAGGCCATGAAGACCGAGATGCCTCTTGAAGCCGAGGCCGCGGGCGTGCTGCACCGTGGAGACGTTGAACCGGGCCAGAAATTGACCGCCGGCCAGGTCATAGGGCGCATCGACACCACGGCCTAATCGCGGCCGTTAACGCCAACGCGCCGGTGGACCCGTGATGGGCCCACCGGCGCGTTGTGTATCTCTGGACGTGAGAGCCAGAATTTATCCGTTCCAGAGCTTGGCGAGCCCCTGCACGGCGTTCACGCCGAAGTACAGCGTCAGCAACCACACGAACACACCGGCCACGATCAACCACTTGGGGTACTTGTAGCCCTGCAAGAGGTCTCGTCGGAAGATCGCAACGATCAGGATCACCGTGAAGCCCAACGGCAAGATCAAGCCGTTGATGGTTCCGGCGATGACCAGCAGCGTGGCCGGGGGCTTGCCGAGGCTCATGAACACGAGGCTCGAGAGCACGATCATGACGATGGTCAGCAAGTTGCGGATCCACGTTTTCGTGTGACGGGTGGTCATGAACGACACCGAGGTGTACGCGGCACCGATCACAGAGGAAATCGAGGCGGCCCACAGAATCACGCCGAAGAGGCGCAAACCGATGTCACCCGCCGCGTGCTGGAAAGCCTCCGCCGCCAGGTTCGAGCTGGTCAGCGCCACGCCACCAGCGACGACGCCGAGGATCGCCAGGAACAACAGGTAACGCATCACGCCGGTCACCACGATCGAGGTGATCGACGCTCCGGAAATGGCCTTGACGTCCTCGATCCCGGAAACACCGGCATCGATCATGCGGTGCGCACCGGCGTAGGTGATGTACCCACCCACGGTTCCGCCAATGAGCGTGGTCACCACGACCATGTCCACGTTGTCCGGCAAGACGGTTTGCCGGAAAGCATCCCCCACCGGAGGGCCGGAAATCACGGCCACATATCCGGTAATCAGGATCATCAGGACACCCAAAACCACCACGATCTTGTCCAGGGCCACCCCGGCTTTCTTGGACAAGAACACGAGGATTGCCAACACCGAGGTGATGATTCCGCCCCAGGTCGGGTCCAGCCCCGTCATGGCGCTGATGCCGAGTCCACCACCGGCGACGTTGCCGACGTTAAACACGAAGCCGCCGAAGACCACAAAGATGCCCAAGATGACGCCGATGCCCGGCAGAATCTTATTGCCCAGTTCGCCCGCGCGAAGGCCACTCACACCGATCACGCGCCACACATTCAGCTGCACGGCGATATCCACGATGATCGAGAGGAAGATCGCGAACGCGAAGGCGGCACCCATCTGAACCGTGAATGTCGCGGTCTGGGTGATAAATCCCGGGCCAATGGCCGAGGTGGCCATGAGGAACAGGGCGCCAAGAAGGATCGACCGTTTCGATTCCACCTTGGGTAGCTTCTGCTTGGTGACGACGTCGCCCATGGCGGTCTGGGGACGTGCTGCCTCGGACGAGCCGGTTGCGGCGTCGTCGCTCCACGGGGGCGTGCGATGCGCCCCGGAATTACCGTGCTGTGTCATGTGAGCCTTTCAGGGCGCGAAGTGATCAGGATGAAGATGACGGCGGGTTGACCGCCAGGGATGAAAGAGTACCAGAGAGTTAGTGCCCCAGAGCACATCCCCCCGAAGGGACAACGCCAAGGCCCTCTCGCGCTCCCCGCGTTTGCCCTAGCCAGCCAATTTTCGTGAGGCCCGGAGGGCCATGCGGTAGGAGCGAGCGGCTCGGAGAGCATCGATCACGAGAATCAGGATGGCGATCCACACGATGCCGAATCCAACCCACCGCCCCAGGGACATGTGTTCGCCGAGCAATAGGTAGCCCACGAGGAACTGCATGATGGGGTTGAAGTACTGCACCATTCCCACGTACGAGAGCGGCAGTCGAGAGGCCGCCCCGGCGAAGGTCAGCAACGGAACGAGCGTGATCACACCCGTCCCCACCAAGAGGGCCGTTTTGACCGCTCCGATGTGCCCAAAGGCCAGACCGCCGGCGAAGATCTGCACCAAGCTGAGCACCACACCCGCCGGGACGATCAACCATGCGGTTTCAAAGGTGAGCCCGGTCAGAGAGTCAACACGCCCACCTACATTCTTTTTGACCAGCCCATACAGGGCAAAGGTCCCCGCGATCGCCAGAGAAATCCACGGCACGGAGCCGTACTCGACCGACAGGACCCCGATCGCTACCAGGCTTACACCCACCGCCGCCCACTGGAGCTTGCGGAGTTTTTCGTGGAATACGACGACGCCGAGCACGATGGTTGCGATGGGGTTAATGAAGTAGCCGAGCGAGGCTTCCAGTACGTGCCCGCTGGTTGTCGCGATGATGTAAACCAACCAATTGATCGAGACGATTCCGCCCGCTAGGCCGAGCGTCAAGACGACCCGACGGTTCCGCAACGTCGAGGACACCCGCCCCCAGGTCCGAGTGACGGTCACGAGAATGAGGCACAAGATCAGGGAGAAGACGATGCGCCATCCCAAAATCTCGAAGGCTCCGGTGGGGGTGATGGCCGCGAAATACAGCGGCAGGAAGCCCCAGAGGCCGTAGGAGATAAAAGCGAGGATGAATCCCGTCTTCAGGGACTTCCCCGGGGCGGACCGAGGTAAGGGCTCGTCGGGGGCGATCACCTCAGGTAGGGCACCGGTAATTGCCAAGGGCTCGGGCCCGGACGCCGACTCTGTGGGTTCAGAGCCTTCCGCAGGGTTCCCCTGGGGCGAGGGGAAACCAGGGGTGTTGGTCATGCGACCGTCCTTCCAGTGTGATGAGGTGCCTCGAGGAAACAGGTCGGTCGCGCAGGCTGCCGATGTAGCTACGTGGCGCGAGAGACCGTGCCGAGGTGCGGAGCCCACCTTACCCGCCCGAAGCCCCAAGCGGCACGGAGTTCATCCAGGTCAGACCCCGAACCAAAGGGCCTCAGCACATGCCCTTCAATCTCCCCCGGAACAGACTGGCGGGTAGACCGCCGGTAGGTGACACATGCTACGGTTAACTCCTATTGTCTTTACATAGAGACATTCTCCCGGAACCAACCATGGAGCCACGATGACTGCCCACCTCGACATCACGATCGACCGATCGTCTCCCGTCCCGCTGTACCACCAACTGGTCCACGGAATCGAGACGGCCATCTCCGACGGCCATTTGCCTCCGGGAAGCATGCTCGACAATGAACTCTCCTTGGCGAAGAACTTGCACCTTTCGCGGCCCACCGTTCGCAAGGCGATGGATGAGCTCGTCCGTTCTGGCCTGTTGGTTCGCAAACGCGGCGTCGGCACGCAGGTCGTCGCGTCGGAGGTACGCCGCTCGGTTGGCCTCACCTCGCTCTTTGAAGACCTCAGCCAAGACAAGGAACTGCCTACCACCGAAGTCCTCGATTTCGAAGAGATTCCTGCGCCGGAAGACGTCGCCGAACGCCTCGCCGTCAAGCCGGGCAGCACGGTGTATCACGTCAAAAGGGTGCGGAGCCGCAATGGTGCACCTCTAGCGATCATGGAGAACTGGGTTCCGCAAGAGATTGCGCAGCTGAGCCGCGAAGCTCTGGAACAGCACGGTCTCTACACGATTCTGCGGCAACAGGGCATCAACTTCCGCCTCGCGCAGCAGAAGATTGGCGCCGCGGTGGCCACCAACGAGCAGGCCAAATTGCTCCACACAAGCCCCGGGTCGGCGCTGGTCACGATGTCTCGCACCGCGACCGACGATATCGGGCGGCGCGCGGAAACCGGTCGGCACATGTACCGCGCCGACTCCTATTCCTTCGAGGTCACCCTCTCCGCCTAAACACAGCGAGGGATCTCGACGAACCCGTCCGGAAACACCACCACGAAAGGACAGCGGAACATGACGAACTGGGTTTACCCTGCCGGAAGCGCAAGTGACGGCCCGTGGGATCTCTCCCTCGGAACTTACGACTCATCCCTGACGGTTGACGGCTGGGAGCACACCGGCCTCAAAACCGCGACCCTCTCCGGATCCCCTGTGACACTGGATGCCGCGGCCGAAGAGCGCATCATCATCCCGCTTTCCGGAGACGTGACGGCCGTTGTCGACGGCGAGACGTATGAGCTTTCGGGCCGCGAGTCCGTGTTCGCCGGACCAACGGACGTCCTCTACACCGGCGTTCAACGAGCCGTGGAGATTTCGGGCCAGAAGGGCGTGCGCGTGGCCATCGCCTCCGCGCCCGCGAGCAACGAGTACCCCACGCGCTTGATCACCAAGGACGAGGCCCCGCTCGAATTGCGTGGCGCGGGGAACTGCTCCCGTGAGGTCCGCAATTTCGGCACACCCGCTGCCCTCGAGGCTGACCGGTTCATCGTGTGCGAGGTACTGACGCCCGCCGGCAACTGGTCGTCCTACCCACCGCACAAGCACGACGAGGAAAAGGAAGGTCGCGAGACTCGGCTCGAAGAAATCTACTACTTTGAGACGCGCGTGACCCCCGATGCTCCCGTCGAGGCCACGGACCCCATCGGATACCAGCGCGTGTACGCCTCGGATGAGCGTCCCATCGATGTCAACGCCGAAGTTCGCACGGGCGACGTCGTGCTAGTCCCCTACGGCTGGCACGGGCCCGCGATGGCACCTCCCGGCTACGACATGTACTACCTCAACGTCATGGCCGGCCCCGGCCCCGTACGCAGTTGGCTCATCAGCGACGATCCGCACCACGGGTGGGTACGTCAGCAGTGGGACGCCCAAGAGATCGACGATCGCCTTCCGTTCGGTCGCTAAACCGTGACCTTTTCCGATCTGAGCGTGTTGGCCTGGGCAGGGCTCGCGCTGGCCGCTCTCCTGGTGGGGTTTTCCAAAACGGCCCTGCCCGGCATCAACACCCTCTCGGTGGCGCTCTTCGCCGCGATCCTCCCCGCTAAGTCCTCGACGGGGGCCCTCCTGGTGCTCCTGATGATCGGTGATGCCTTTGCCCTGTGGGCCTACCGCCGGAGTGCGCACTGGCCTACACTCATCCGCATGATCCCTGGGGTTCTCGCGGGCCTGGCGCTGGGTGGTGTGTTCTTGGCGTGGGCGGGCGACGGTACCGTGCGTCGCGTCATCGGCGTCCTGCTGCTCTTCCTGATGGGACTCACCCTGTGGCAACGCGCACGACCCGCCACGACGCCTGGGCCTACGGGCGACGCCGTCGGAAGCTCCTCGTGGCTCGCAACCGCCGGCTACGGCTCCGTGGGAGGTTTTACCACCATGGTGGCCAACGCCGGAGGCCCGGTCATGTCGATGTACTTCCTGGCCGCGCGATTTCCGGTGCACGCCTTTCTGGGAACGGCCGCGTGGTTTTTCGCCATCATGAACCTTCTCAAGTTGCCGGTCTCGATCGGTCTGGGACTGATCAGCACCCACACGTTGCTCCTGGACGTCGTGTTAATCCCGGCCGTCGCGGCTGGAGCCCTCGTGGGCCGGTGGGCGGCCCGACGGATCCGACAGAGCATCTTTGATCTGGCCGTCATCGTGGTCACGATCTTGGGTGCTGTCTACTTGCTTATCTGACGAATCCGCCGTCTGCCGTTGCCTACCCTCCGATGAGGGCCGTGATGCCGCCTCGAGTGAAGTAGAGCAGGAACCCCGCCGACACGACCCACATGAGCCAGTGCACCTGACGGGCCCGGCCGGTCAGCACGTGGATCACGGACCAGGAGATGAATCCGACGCCGATCCCGTTGGCGATGGAATAGGTCAGCGGCATCGAGACGATGGTCAGGAACACGGGGAGGGAAACCCGGAAATCTTTCATCTCGATGTCCTGAATCTGCACGACCATCATGGAACCCACGACGACGAGCGCGGCGGCGCCTGCTTCCATCGGGATCACCTCAATCAGTGGGGTGAAAAACATCGAGACCAGGAACAACACCCCGGTCACGCACGCGGCGAGGCCGGTCCGGGCGCCTTCCGCAACACCCGCCGCGGAGTCGACGAACACGGTATTCGACGAGGCCGAGGCGCCACCGCCGGCGACCGCCCCAAGCCCTTCGACGATGAAGGCTTGACGGATACGCGGGAAGGTTCCGTCCGGACGAGCCAGACCGGCATTTCCCGCCAGACCCGTCATGGTGCCCATCGCGTCAAAGAAGTTGGTGAAGAGCAAGGTAAAGACCAGCATCACTACGGACAAGGCACCGATCCGCTCGATCGAACCGAAAAGGTCGAACGCACCGACCAAACTAAAATCAGGCATGGCCACCACGTGGCTGGGCAATTCAGGGGCGCTGAGATTCCACCCCTGGGGGTCTGGGTTTTTCGGGTCACCCACCGTACCGAGGTGCGCGAAGGCCTGAACAATGATCGAGAGGATGGTCGCGACGATCATGCCGATCAGGATTCCGCCGGGAACTCGCCGCGTCACCAGCACGCCAATCAGCAATAACGCGAAGATGAAGATCACCGTCGGCAATGCGGTGATCGACCCGCCCTGGCCCAGCTGCACCGGCGGCCCATCCGGCGTCCTGGTCACGAAGCCGGAATTCACGAATCCGATGAAAGCGATGAAGAGGCCGATGCCGACGGTGATCGCCGTCTTCAGCTGAGGCGGTACCGCGTGGAAGATCGCGGTGCGAATTCCGGTGGCCCCTAGGACCACGATGATGATGCCGTTGATCATCACCAATCCCATTGCCTCAGGCCAAGTCACGTCTTGGACCACCGAGACGGCGAGGAAGCTGTTCATGCCGAGCCCCGCAGCCAAGGCAAAGGGAAGGCGAGCGACGAGGCCGAAAAGCAGCGTGATTCCGCCGGCCACCAACCCCGTGACGGCGGTGAGCTGCGCGAAATTGAGACTGTTTCCATCGACGTCTTGTGCCGCCCCAAGGATCAGCGGGTTCAGGACCACGATGTACGCCATGGCCACGAACGCCACCAACCCACCTCGCAATTCCTGCTTGATCGTCGAGCCTCGGGAGGTGATCTCGAAAAACCGGTCAATCGCGGATCGACGTTGACCCTGCGTTTCCTGTTCGGTGTGTTGATCGACAGCCATGATGTGCCTCTTTTCCCTGCCATTACGGGGAATGCAATGGAGATCGTTGTGGGGAGTGGCGAATAGGGTCATCCTGAGGCCCTACGGCACACGGGATGAGTAATGGACGTACGGGCTAGGCCCGTCGGGGGATGGTCATCGCGTCTTGGACCCAGCGACGTAGACGCCGTGGATGGTGCGGTCGTCGCCGAGCATCATCGTCGCGAAAAGGAGCTCTGCGGTGGTCTTCGCGTGGGAGGCCCGCATCCGCAGGACGGGGTTGGTTTCGGGATCGAGGATCACCACGTCAGCGTCCTTTCCGGCTTCCAAACTTCCGACGGAATCCTCGATGCCGAGAGCCTCGGCGCTGTCCAACGTCGCGAGCCTCAATGCCTCGAAGGAATCCAGCGGACCTCCCACGGACCGGCTGACTTTGTAGGCCTCGTTGAGCGATACCAACGGTGACAGGCTTGTTCCCGCCCCGACGTCGGACCCCAACCCGATCTTGAGGCCCGCGATCTGGGCGTTCTTCTTGAGAGTAAATAGTCCCGACCCCAAGAAAAGATTGGACGTGGGGCAATGGGCCAGAGAGGCTTGGCCGGACCCCAACCGGCTCAACTCGCTGTCCGAGACGTGCGTCGCGTGCCCGAAGACCGCACGCTTGCGCACCAGACCGAACCGTTCGTACACGGCCGTGTAGTCGGCCTCCTCTGGGAAGAGCTCCGAAACCCACGCGCACTCGGCGGGATTCTCCGAGAGATGAGTCTGAATCACCGCTTCCGGGTGCTCCTGAGCCAGCTGGCCCAAGAGTTCGAGCTGGCGCACGGAGGACGTGGGAGCAAAGCGTGGCGTGATCGCATACTCAAGGCGGCCGACGCCGTGCCACTCCTCGAGCAATTCTCGGCTCTGTTCGTAGGCCAGCTCGGGCGTGTCCAGCAGATGCTCCGGGGCGTGGCGGTCCATGCACACCTTGCCGGTCATGATCCTCAGGTTCTTCGATTTGGCCGAGCGGAAGAGAGCCCGCACCGACTCCGGGTGCACCGTGGCATAGACGCAGGCCGAGGTCACCCCGTGAGCGATCATCTGCGTCGTGAAGAAGTCGGCCATCTCGGCGCAGTGCCCGGCGTCGGCGAATTCGGACTCAGCCGGAAAAGTGAAGTTGTCGAGCCACTCCAGTAATTGCAATCCCGGCGAGGCGATCATGGCCATTTGCGAGTAGTGCGCGTGACAGTCGATGAACCCGGGGATGATCAGCCGGTCGCCGTAGGATTCGACGGACGCTTCGGGGTAGTCGTCGATCATGGTGCGAGCTTCCCCCACGTCGAGGATCCGACCATCGCAGACCACCACGGCTCCTCGTTCGAGGTCCAATGTTTCCCGGTCCGCCCCGCTGAGCGGGGACACCACATGACCCGTGATGATCTTGGTCGTCGTGGTGACGGACTGTGAAACGTTCTGCCGACGTCTTTCCAGAGTCGTGAACATCGTTGGTTCTCCATTCATCGGGCGTCGTCTCCTTAAGGCCGGCGCGGGCGCTCCTGCACAACGAAAGAGTCACGATGGCTGCAGTCTTCACGGAGTCATCCGAGACGCGCTCCTCGCGTCCTTCTCGTACGTAGCCGATGCGGGAGATTATTTCGCCATGCGGTAATTATCATCCGCATCGTGGACCCCAGTGTAACCTGGTCCACTTGAAATTTGACAAGGGGCTCGGGAAATTTCCTCCCTCACTCGAGGTTGAATCCGTGATCCACACACCCTGAGGCCCAGGTTTTGGCGACGAGTGACGCCAGACACCTCAAGGGTTAAAGTACTGAATAACCTGGCTTTCCCACCGAATGCGAACTGGCTCATATCCGCCTTTCAGGTGCCGCAAAACTGCACGTCAAGGGGTCAGAGGCGTGAATTAACGCCGAAAATACACCGGGTTTTCACGATGTGGAGTTTTAATTCCACCATTGGTGTTACGCTGATCTCACATAAATTTTGGAAGGATTTACTCGGCACACCTCAGCGTGTGATGGAGCACCTCCGACGAGAAAAGGCGATGTCTTCGCGAGTCCTTCCTGGGCATCGCCTCCTCGGGTTATTCACGAACGCTCAATCAAGGAGGACGTGATGGTGTCATTTCGCATCACCGTCAACGGCCAAACACGCGAGGAGACAGCTCCTCCCGTTCGACTCAATCTCTTGGACTGGCTCCGCGAGAACGGTCTGACCGGCGCCAAAGAAGGGTGCGCCGAAGGCGAGTGCGGGGCGTGCGCGGTCATGGTGGCTCGACCCGATCCCGACGGCACCTCGCGCTGGACCTCGGTCAACGCGTGCCTCATTCCCGCCGTCGCCTGCAACGGTCAAGAGATCGTGACGTCCGAGGGCCTCGGCACCGGCCCCGGCCCGGGATCCTTCGAAGACCTCCACCCGGTACAGCAGGAAATGGCGTACAGGGGTGGCTCCCAGTGCGGCTTTTGCACTCCAGGCTTCATCTGCTCCATGGCCGCCGAGTACTACCGGCCCGAGCGCAAGGCCGTACCCTCTGCTCGGGATACCGAAGAAGAAGGTGCCAACGGTTTTGATCTCCACGCACTCAGTGGAAATCTCTGTCGGTGCACCGGGTACCGACCCATCAAAGACGCGGCCTATGCGTTAGGCGCTCCCGACACCGAAGACCCCCTCTTCCAACGTCAGTCCACGTCGGCACCACGGCCCGCACCCACCGAAGTCACAGCCGAGGCCTCGACGTTCGTTCGACCCGCTGATCTTGCCGAACTCTCTGAACGCCTCGAGGCACACCCGGACGCCGTCCTCCTCGCCGGCGCAACCGACGTCGGCGTCGAAACCAACATTCGACACACGCGCCCCGAGACCGTTTTCGCGATCGATCACCTGGAAGAGTTGCGGACCTTCCGCCTCGAGGAGGACTACGCCGAGCTGGGTGCCGCCATCACCCTCTCCGAACTGGAGCGCCGTTTGGACGGCCGGATCCCTCTCTTGGCGCAGCTCTTCCCGCAATTCGCCTCGCGACTGATCCGGAATAGCGCGACGTTGGGTGGCAACTTGGGCACGGGTTCTCCCATCGGAGATTCTGCTCCGGTGCTTCTGGCCCTGGACGCTTCCCTCGTCCTTCATTCCACCGCGGGCGAGCGCACGGTTCCCCTGTCCGAATACTTCACGGGATACCGGAAGACCGTTCGGCAACCGGGGGAATTGATTCGCGCCGTCCGCATCCCGTTGCCCTTGGCCCAGACGACGGCGTTCTACAAAGTGGCCAAGCGCCGCTTCGACGACATCTCTTCGGTGTCCACGGCGTTCGCCTTGCAGCTCGACGACGGTCGGGTCAGCTCGATCCGGATCGGCATGGGCGGCGTCGCCGCAACACCGATTCGTGCTCTCGCCGCCGAGGAAGCCCTTCTCGGCCAGCCGTGGACGGAAGAAACGGCCCGCACGGCGTCGGCCGCCATGACCGCGGAAAGCACGCCGATGGACGATCATCGAGCCAGCTCGCGATACCGATCGGCGATGCTCGAGCAGTCCATGATGCGCTTTTTCGCCCAATACCGTCCCTCCGAATTATCAGGAGTGATCTCATGACCATCGTTCACGAACCCGCACATCCCGTTCCGGCCGGAGTCGGCACCCGAGTTGCCCACGAGTCGGCCGCCCTGCACGTCACGGGGGAAGCCCTGTACACGCATGACCTCGCGACCCGCGATCCTTCGTGCCTACATGCATGGCCCGTACAGTCCCCTCACGCGCACGCCCGCATCACGGACCTCCGCATCGACGCGGCTCGGGCCACGCCCGGAGTCGTGGACGTCCTGACTGCCGAGGCCGTCCCCGGGCTCAACGACGCAGGCGTCAAGCACGATGAGCCGCTCTTTCCTTCCGAAGCCATGTACTTCGGACACGCGGTGTGCTGGGTGATCGGCGAGACCGCCGAGGCCGCCCGGATCGGGGCCGAGGCCGTCGAGGTGGATTACGAGCCTCTCCCGTCGATCGTCACCGTGCCCGAGGCCATCGAAGCCCAGAGTTTCCAGGGGCCACAGCACCTCATGGAACGTGGTGATTCCGCGGCCGGTTTGAAGGATTCCGCTCATCGTTTCAAGGGCACCTTCGAATTCGGTGGACAGGAACATTTCTACCTGGAAACCCACGCCTCTTACGCCCGAGTCGACGAGGGTGGCCAGGTCATGGTCAATTCCTCGACCCAGCACCCCACCGAAACGCAGGAGATCGTCGCTCACGTCTTGGGCCTCTCCAGTCACGACGTCACGGTCCAATCCCTGCGTATGGGTGGTGCCTTCGGAGGCAAGGAGATGCAGCCGCACGGTTTGGCGGCCGTTGCCGCGCTTGCCGCCGTGCGCACCGGGCGTCCCGTGAGCCTGCGTCTGACCCGAACGCAAGACATCACGATGACCGGCAAGCGACACCCCTTCCACGCCGAGTGGGAGGTCGGATTTGATGAATCCGGCAAGTTTACGGCCCTGGAGGCCACCCTGACCTCCGACGCCGGGTGGTCCTTGGACCTCTCGGAACCGGTGCTGTCGCGAGCCATGTGCCACATCGACAACGCCTACATGATTCCCAACGTCAAGGTCCACGGCCGCATGGCGCAGACCAACAAGACGTCGCAAACCGCATTCCGTGGATTCGGTGGGCCGCAGGGCATGCTGGTGCTGGAAAATATCCTGGGACGCTGCGCTCCCTTGCTCGGCATCGAGGCCGGTGAGTTGCGGCGTCGGAATTTCTACCAGCCGGGCGACACCACCCCCTATGGGCAACCGGTGCGTCACGCCGAAGGGATGCCGGACATCTGGTCCACGCTGATGGAACGTGCGGAGGTCGTGCGTCGTCGCGCCGAGATCGCGGAATTCAACGCCGGTCACACGGACGTAAAACGGTCCCTGGCGATGACCCCGGTCAAATTCGGCATTTCCTTTAACTTCGCGGCCTTTAACCAGGCCGGTGCCCTGGTGCACATCTATAAGGACGGCTCGATCCTCATCAATCACGGCGGCACCGAGATGGGCCAGGGCCTGCACACCAAAATGCGGCAGGTGGCTGCGACGACCCTCGGAGTGCGGCTCGACCGCGTAAGGCTCGCTCCCACCAGAACCGATAAGGTTCCGAATACTTCGGCCACGGCCGCGAGCTCCGGAGCGGATCTCAATGGTGGTGCGGTCAAGAATGCCTGCGAGCAGATCCGCGAACGTCTGGCTCAAGTTGCGGCCGGGAAGTTCGGCGCGAATCCGCACGATATTCGCTTCGAGGACGACGGGGTCGCCGCTTTGGGCCACGAACAGATCCCCTTCGAGCAGGTCGTTTCCGACGCGTACATGCAACGAGTGCAGCTCTTTGCCGCAGGTTACTACCGCACTGAAGGCATCCATTGGGACTCCGCGTCGATGCACGGCTCCCCGTTCAAATACTTTGCGTACGGGGCCGCCGCGACCGAAGTCGAGGTCGAAGCGTACACGGGGGCTTACCGCGTGCTGCGCACCGATATCGTGCACGACGTCGGTGACTCGCTCTCCCCGCTCGTGGACGTGGGCCAAATTGAAGGTGGATTCGTCCAAGGCACCGGTTGGTTGACCTTGGAGGAGCTCCGGTGGGACACGTCCGACGGCGAACGACGCGGCCGGCTCGCGACCCAAGCGGCCAGTACCTACAAGCTGCCGAGTTTCTCCGAGCTTCCTGCCGAATTCAACGTGCACCTCTACGAGCGAGCCACCGAAACCGGCGTCGTCTACGGTTCCAAGGCCGTGGGCGAACCGCCGCTGATGTTGGCCATGAGCGTTCGTGAGGCGTTACGCACCGCCGTCGAGGCCTTTGGTCCGGAAGGTACAGAGGTGGACCTCGGTTGCCCGTCGACCCCCGAGGCCGTGTTCTGGGCGATCCAGGAGGCGTCGAAGGCGGAGGTCGTGGACGAACCCGCGGTTGACGCCAAGGATTCCGCCCCGGCGCAGACCTCGAGGGCCGACACCGTCGGATCAGGGGAACCCCAGGAACGCGAAGTCGAGTCCGTGTGATGCAGTGGTTGACCGGGCTCCAACGGCTCCGGGAGGAAGGGTCGGCCGGGGTTCTCGTGACCCTGATTGAAACCCGAGGGCATTCCCCACGGAGGGCGGGCGCCAAGATGCTCGTGTCCCGCGACCGCGCCTGGGACACCGTCGGCGGTGGGAATTTGGAAGCAACGCTGACGGACCTGGCCCGGCGCATGCTCGAGGAAGGTTCTGTGGTCCCCGTGACCGAGGAAATGTCCCTCAACGAACATGCGGTAACGCGCTACGGCCAACAGTGTTGCGGGGGTCGGGTGACGGCGTTGTTGGAACCTGTGGCCGCTCCACCGGTGGTGGCCGTCTTTGGAGCTGGGCACGTGGGTTGGGAAATCATCCGGGCGCTGGGTCGGCTTCCGCTAACCCTCCACCTCGTGGACAGCCGGCAAGACGCCGTGGACGAGGCTGACTCCCTGAGCGACGTCTCGTCTCTCCAGGTCCACCATGCCCCAGCCCCTGAGACAGCTCTGAACGAGCTACCGGCGGGAAGCCACGTGCTCATCATGTCCCACGATCACTCTGAGGACCTCATCCTGTGCGATGCGGCCTTGCGTCGAGGCGACCTTGGAAGCATCGGTCTGATTGGGTCCGCGGCCAAATGGGCTCGATTCCGCAAAAAGTTACGGGAATTAGGGCACGCGGACGCCGAGGTCGACAGCATCACCTGCCCGATCGGGATGCCCGAAATTACGGGAAAATCACCGGCCGTCATCGCGGTCAGCGTCACGGCGGCACTGACCCAGGCCCTCGAGCTCGCATGAGATTGGGCGCTCGAGGCCTGGCGAGTACCGGACGGCGACGTTCGGCGGCGGCGCTGAGGCAGGTAGGGGCGGCTAGGAGCCTACGGCCTGTTGGGCACTGGTGCCTTCGACCGGCTCCACCCGCTCCCAACGGCCACTCTCGGCGGAGGCTTCCGCGGCGCTGACCACACGGTTGGCGGCCAGCCCGTCCTTAATGTCCGCGTGTTGAGAGTCTTGCCCCAAGTAGGCCAACAGGAATTTTTTGGCCTCGATGGTCTTGAGGTCGTCGTAGCCCATGGGCGTTCCGGCGCCTGGTTGGAACACCGAGAAGTCACCAAAATCGGGTCCGGCCATGATGGTCGTATACCCCACGTGAGGCGCGGAATTCAGGGCCAGCTGCAATTCATTCATGCGCTCGAAGTCCCACCGGAGCGATCCTTGAGTTCCGTAGACCTCGAGGCCGTATTCGGCACGCGGCCCGTTGGCCACGCGAGAAGCCTCAAGCGTTCCGATGGCCGGGGACGCGCCGTCGTTCGACGGATAGCGGACCAGCATCGAGGCGTAATCCTCGTTTTCGACGGGCTTCATCTCGCCGTTCTCGACCACGGCAAAATGCGTGCCGCTGCCCATCGGCATCTCGGGCCGCTCGGCATATACCGTCGAGGTCGCCGCCGTCACCTCGGAGATCGGGCCGACGACGTAGTGCGTCAGATCAATCAGGTGGCCCATGAGGTCACCGAGCACGCCGGAGCCGGCCAATTCGCGGCGGAAGCGCCACGAGAGCGCCCCGCGCGGATCGGCGGAATAGTCGGCAAAGAATGCGCCACGCACGTTGGTGATTCGCCCGAGCTTGCCCTCTGCGACGAGCTGTCTCGCGTATTCGATGGCCGGGGTATTCCGGTAGTTGAACCCGACGGCGCTGACCACGCCGGCCTTCTCGGCGGCGTCGGCAATGGTTTGGGTTTCATCCGCCGAACGCCCCGCCGGCTTCTCCAACCAGAAGGCCTTGCCGGCCTCGGCCACGTCCCGGGCAATCTGGGCGTGCAGGAAGTTCGGCGCACAGATGGAGACGACCTCGATCTCGGGATCGGCGAGAACGTCGTGATAATCCGTGGTCCCGCGCTCGAATCCCAAGACGTCGACGGCGTACTGAGCGCGATCAGGCGCCGTATCGGCAGCCATCACGAGGCGAGGGCGGATGCCAAGTTCCGGGTAAAACACCGGGAGATTCGCATAGGCACGAGAATGGACCTTGCCCATCCATCCGACACTGATGAGACCGACTCCGACAACTCGCTGATCCGCCACGTTTTCTCCTCTGCGAGACAATGAGACCGCCACCACGGAGCGGTCCAGACGTCATCACCCTATGAGTCGCCTTGTTTTAATGTCAAGACAAATGAGCTGGTGGGGAACCTTTAGAACCGCCCCGTCGTCATGAACTCCTCGAGCCGCTGGCTGTACCCTTCGACGTCGAAACCCGATTCGCTTAGCCACTCAGAGCAGTAGTACTTGTCCAGATAACGGTCGCCGGAATCGCACATCAGGGTGACAACGCTGCCTTGCTCACCTGCCGCCACCATTTCCGAGACGATTTTGAGGGCCGCCCAGAGGCCGGTTCCCGTGGAACCACCGGCTTTGCGCCCGGTGAGCTGTTCGAGCAGACGAATCGCGGCGATGCTCGCGGCGTCGGGAACATGCATCATCCGATCGATGCTCGCTGGCATGAAGCTGGCCTCCATCCGCTGCCGGCCGATGCCCTCAATCCTCGAACCGGTGTCCGTGGTGGCCTCGGGATTCTCGTCTCGCCAACCGGCGAAGAACGCCGAATGGTCCGGATCCGCGACACAGATACCCGTGGCCCGACCCGTGTACCGAACGTAGCGAGCCAGGGTGGCCGACGTTCCGCCCGTTCCGGCAGTCGCGACGATCCACCGGGGTTCGGGATGTTCCTCCAATTCGAGTTGCTGGAAGATCGATTCGGCAATGTTGTTATTGCCACGCCAATCGGTGGCCCGCTCGGCATATGTGAACTGGTCCATGTAGTGGCCGTCCGACTCCTTCGCGAGCTGTGCCGCCACCGCGTAAACCTGATCGGGGCTGTCCACAAAGTGGCACTTTCCGCCGTAGGACTCGATGAGTTCCACCTTGCGGGCACTCGTGGTTTTCGACATCACCGCAATAAACGGGACGCCAATGAGGCGGGAGAAGTAAGCCTCAGAGACGGCGGTGGAACCGCTGGAAGCCTCAACCACGGGCTTTCCCGGGCGAATCCATCCATTGCATAGCGCGTGGAGGAAGAGCGAGCGGGCCAAGCGATGCTTCAACGACCCCGTGGGATGGCTGGACTCGTCCTTGAGGTAGAGGTCCACGCCCCAGGCCTTGGGAAGGGGAACCTGAACAATGTGAGTGTCGGCCGAACGTTGCGCATCGGCCTTAACGGCCTTGATCGCATCGGCTAACCATCGACGAGCCTGGGCGTCGTATCGGTTGATATCTTCTTCGACGGGGAGCACTCCAGCCATTGGGGTAGTCATTTCGGCCTTCTCTCAGCTTGTCGGGATTTTATGGTCGCGGTGGGGGCCTTCCCCCATCCCACGGGAAGCGGACATCTTTGGTCATTCTCGCCAGAGGCCACAGTTTCCGCAGACCAGCGGTTCATTTCAAGTCTTGACAGAAGCCTGGCATATTTTCCCGGCGATATCCTGTGAACCGCCGAGGTCGTCAATGAGCCACCAGGAATCGTGAACCGCGCGGAGCGATGCCCCCTGGTTTGCCCATCGTATGGCAACCCTCGCGGCCTCACGCGACGCGTCTCACGCCCAGAGCCTGGCGTCTCGCCACAACGACGTTGGGCCGACTTTTCACGGTGGAAGGTCACCGAGCCGGAGGGTTATCGTGAGGTCAGACTTACCAAACCACGCCCAGGAGAGCCGCATGACTGACGCACAGACGAACGAACCCCGCGTGGCTCCGGCCCGGAAGCCCGCCAAACCCCAAACACTGCTCGAGGTGATCGAACGTCGCCAGCTGACTCCCCATATGGTTCGCTTGACCCTCGGCGGCAAGGGCTTCGAATCGTTCCAGGACAACGGCATGACGGACCAATACGTCAAACTCGTCTTCGCCAAACCCGAGCTGAATCTCGTGGCGCCCTTTGACATGCGGGAGCTCAAGCGCACCCTCCCCCCGGAGGACGTCCCCGTGACCCGCACGTACACGGTGCGCTCGGTGAATCGCGAGGCCAAGACTCTGACCATCGACTTCGTGACACACGGGACCTCGGGCCTGGCCGCCCCCTGGGCCGCTCAGGCCTCCCCCGGAGACACATTGCTTCTCATGGGGCCCGGCGGCAAATACCGACCCAACGACGACGCCGAATGGCACCTCTTTGCCGGAGACGCCTCCGCGTTACCCGCCATCTCAGCTTCCATCGAAGCACTCCCGGAGGATGCACGCGGCCTGGCCGTGATCACCTTGGAACACGAAGAAGACCAGCAAGAGATCCGCACGCCGCACGGCGTCGAGATCGATTGGGTGATTCAGCCGGGAGTTGGCGGAGACCCCAACGCCCTAGCGGCGGCCCTTGGACGCCACGCCTGGCCGGACGGCACCATCAGCGTCTTTGCCCACGGTGAGCGGGAAGCCATCAAACAGGTGCGTCGCCTTCTCAAGGAGCGCAACATCCCCAAGGAAAATATTTCCATCTCAGGCTATTGGGCCTTCGGCCGCACCGAGGATAAGTTCCAGGCCGAAAAACGAGAACCGATCGGCGCCATCGAAGACTAGGTCGGAGACGGCAACCACCGCCCACCAGATTTAGCCAAAATTTATGGGGCGCAAAGCCTTGACCTTGTGATCTGCAACTCAGAATAATTGTCCTGACATACGGTCAATACGTCCAAGGAGAAATTATGGCTGAGCAGACGCTCTCCGTTGCGGTCATCGGTGCAGGCATGGCGGGACGGTCCCACGCCTATGGATATCGACAGGCGGGTTCCGTCTTCGACTCGGAGTTCCCCTCCGTACGCCTCGCGGCCGTTGCGGACATGAACCAAGAACTTGGCCGGGACACTGCTCGACGGTACGGCTTCGAGAAGGTCTATGGAGATTGGACCGAGGTCGCTGAAGATCCCGAGATCGATGCGGTCAGCATCGTCGTCGGCAACGCGTTGCACCTGCCCATCGCCCGAGGCCTTTTAGAGGCCGGCAAGCACGTCCTGTGCGAAAAGCCCTTGGCCGGGACCTTGGAAGATGCCCAGGCGATGGTCCAGCTCGAGAAAGAATACGGGCAGAAGACCGACCGCTACGGTCGACCGCTCATCACCTCCGTGGGCTACACCGTCCGCCGTATGCCGGCGATTAACGCGATCAAGGAAAAGATCACCTCCGGCGAGTTCGGGCCAGTCACAAACTTCCTCTCGACATACCTCTGCGACTATTCATGCGACGAGAATGCTCCCATGTCCTGGCGATACAAGGGCGGGCCCGGTTCGGGGGCGCTGGGCGATCTCGGCTCGCACGTCATCGACACCGGCGAGTACCTCAACGGTCCCGTCACCGCGGTTCGCGGAGCCGTCATGGACACCATCTACAAGGAACGTCACCTTCCGCTGGGCGCCGTGGTCGGCCACGGTCACGTCGAAGTTTCCGACGAGGTCGAGCCGGTGGAAAACGAAGACTTCCTCACCTTCACCTGCACCTTCGCCAACGGCGCCGTCGGAACCTACACGATCTCTCGCGTCGCCTTTGGAACCCCGAATTCGCAGACCTACCACGTGGTGGGTCCCCGAGCTCAAGCGTCCTTCGACATCACCAAGCCCGCCGAGTTCATGTACGACGACGCTCAGGCATCCGCCGAAACCCGAGGCCAGCGCCGAGTTCTCATCAATTCCGAAACCCCTCTCTACGCGAACTCTTGCGCCATGGACGCACCCGGAGTGGGTTGGAATTACAACGATAACTTCGCGATTCAGGCCCGTGCGTTCCTCGAACAGGTCGCTGGTATCGAAAGCTCCCTGGCCCCATGCGGATCGTTCGCAGAGGGGCTCCACACCCTTGAGATCATTCAGGCGATCGCCGAGTCGGCGAATCAGGGTGGTCGGGAAGTCTCGGTGGGTTGAGATGAGAATCGCTGTGGTTGGGGCGGGAACCATCGGACAGATGCATGCCGCCCACCTGATGGCTACCGACGGCGTGACACACGTCGAGCTCGTCGGCCGTGACCCGGGCCGTGTGACGCTGCACGCGGCCCCGGTCACGGAGCGGGCTGGGCAAGCAGGGGCGGGAGTCCGGTTAACCACGTCCACAACCTTCGACGAGTCCCTCGCTACCGCGGACGGCGTCGTCATCACGACGCCGGGGTCCACACACCCCGACCTGGTGAGACGCGCGATTCGCACAGGCAGCCCGGTATTCGTCGAAAAACCGCTAACCCTCGGAGCCTCCGACTACGCCCGGCTACTCGACGACATCGAGGCGGCCGGAGCCGACGAGAAGGTGATGGTGGGGTATCACCGCAGGCACAGTCCGGAATTTACGGCTCTCAAAGGCGTGCTCGACTCGGGCAGAGCCGGAGCCCTCCGCGCGGTCTTCGCTTACGATCACGACAAATACGCCGCTGATCCCGAAGGCCTCGCTGGGTCCGGCGGTATTTTCGCGGACATGATGGCTCACGATTTCGACCTCATCCCTTGGTTGGTCGAGGAACAGGCCGAGAGCGTCTATGCCGTGGGTTCGGTGGTCGCTCATGAGGAGTATCGCCGTCACGACCAGTTGGACACCGCGAGCGCGCTGCTGTCTTTCTCTTCGGGGCTGACGGCAACGATCTCGGTGATGCGGGGGCATGCTTCGGGTCAAGACGTTCGGACCGTCGTGCACGGAACCGATGGATCCTTTGCCGTGGGCGAGGTCGACGGTCGTGCCGTCACCCAGATCGACGTCGACGGACAGGTCAGCTCTCCGGGACGCGCCTTCGAGGGGTATCAAGACCGTTTCGAGACCGCGTTCGTCCACGAAATGCAGGACTTCGTGGCGCTCATTTCGGGGCGTGGACCGAACCACAGCACACCCTCGTCGGGGGTGCACGGCGTGGAGCTGCTCGATGCCGCCCAGCGATCCTTCGCAAGCGGCCGCCCGGAACCGGTGCGGCCGCTTCGAGAGGTTTCGCGTTAGACACCCAACGGCACGGCCGTTGCGTCGTTGGCCGACGGCGTTCCCAAGTCAGGGAACGCCGCCGCGACGCCGGGTTGAAGCAACCTGCCGCTCCATGTGTTGACGCCCTTGGCGATCGAGGGGTCGGACTCAACCGCGTGATCGGCGCCGAGGGCCGCGATCTTCTTGATGTACGGCATCGTCGCGTTGGTCAGCGCCGATGTCGCGGTCTGCGGTACGGCACCCGGCATGTTCGCCACGCAGTAGTGTCGAATCCCGTCTACCTCGAAGATCGGATCCTCGTACGTCGTCGGGTGCGAGGTCTCGAAGGCCCCGCCTTGATCGATCGCGACGTCGATCAGCAGCGCGTCTTTTCGAAGCAACTCGAGGTGTTCGTGTCGAACGACCTTGGGTGCGGCCCTCCCCGGCACCAAGACGGCACCGATCACGACGTCAGCTTGGGCGAGTTCCTCTTCGACCACCGCCGGATTAGACATCAAGACCCGTGCGCGACGGTCCAAGAGCGTCTCGAGTTCACGAATACGACGTGGTGACATGTCCAGCACGGTGACCTCCGCCTGAAGGCCAATCGCCAGCAGGGCGGCGTTCAGTCCTACCGCGCCTCCCCCAATAATGACCACGCGACCTGGCGAGACTCCTGGCGCGCCGCCCAGTAGTTTCCCAGGTCCATTCCCGGCACGGGACAGATGCCGTGCCGCCGCGTGAATCGCCAGGCGTCCGGCGATTTCGCTCATGGGCGTCAACAGCGGAAGGCCGGTCTCGTCCTGAACGGTTTCGTAAGCGATACCGATCGTTCCCGCCTCGAGAAGTGCCTGAGTCAAGGGTCGGTCCGCTGCCAAGTGCAGGTACGTGAAGAGCACCAGGTCCTTGCGGAGGAAGCGGTACTCCGACTCGATGGGTTCTTTGACCTTGATCAAAAGCTCCGCCCGCGCCCAGGCCTGCTCTTGATCGGTCAGTTCTCCGCCAGCCCGAACGTAGGCTTCGTCCTCGAATCCCGAGGCGTCACCAGCACCGCGCTCGACGTAGACGGTGTGGCCCGCCCGCGTTAGTTCCTCAACATTCGCCGGGGTCAGCCCGACCCGCTCCTCCTGGGGCTTAATCTCCCGCACTACCGAAATGCGCATTCCCGTTTCCTCCTCTTCGTTCCGTAGGGTTCGGCCTACCTGGCCGCAATGTTGTAAAAACGAATGTTCTGATATTCCTCGAGTCCTTCGGAGCCGCCTTCCCGGCCCAACCCGGATTGTTTGACCCCGCCGAAGGGTGCCGCAGCATTCGACGGCACGCCCTGGTTGATGCCGACGAGCCCGCATTGGATGGCGTCCGATACCCGGAAGGCACGATCCAGACTTTCCGTAAACACGTAACCGGCGAGACCAAACTCGGTATCGTTGGCTCGCTGGATCGCCTCTTCTTCGGTCGTGAATCGTTGGATCGCGGCAATGGGTCCAAAAATCTCTGAACCAGATATCGCGGAGTCCGGACGTACATGGTCCAGCAGGGTCGCGCTGAAGAAGCTCCCATCCCCTTCGGGCGCGTTCCCGCCTTCAAGGAGTTCGGCTCCTTCAGAGATGGCACCGGCCACGATCGCTTCCATATCCGTCACGGCCCGAGGGCTGACCAGTGGACCGAGGTGGGCACCCTCTGAGAGGCCATGTCCCATTCGAACCGAGGCGATCTTCTGCCTGAAGGCCGCCACGAAGTCGTCCGCAATGCCGTCTTGCACATAGATCCTGTTGGCCGCGATGCACGACTGCCCGCCATTGCGCATCTTCGCTGCGAACACTCCATCCACCGCTCGGTCCAGGTCTGCGTCGTCGAACACCAAAAGCGGTGCATTTCCGCCCAGCTCCATCGAGGTTCGTAGCACTCGTTCCGAGGCCAGGCCCAGAAGAGTCCGGCCGACCTCGGTCGACCCGGTAAAGGAGACCTTCCGGGCGTGAGGGTCACGCAGGGCGGTTTCGCTCATGGTCCGCGAGCTCGACGTCGTGATGACGTGAACCAAGTCCGCCGGAACACCGGCCTCGCGAGCAAGCTGCACCGCGAAGTACGTGGTGAGGGGCGTGGCGGTGGCAGGCTTGATGACCACGGAGCATCCCGCAGCGAGCGCCGGCGCGATTTTTCGGGTCGCCATCGCCAACGGGAAGTTCCACGGCGTGATCAGCACGGAGAGTCCCACTGGGCTACGCCGAGTCACGATGCGCGAACCGCCGTCGGGTGCCTCTTGGAAGTTGCCTCCGGCGCGCACCGCTTCTTCCGCGTACCACCGCACAAAATCGCTGCCGTACTTCACCTCACCCTTGGCCTCGGCCAGGGTCTTGCCCATCTCCCGGGTGATGAGCAGGGCGAGGTCCTCGGAGTGCTCGACCAGGAGCTCCCACCACCGATGCAAAATATTGGACCGTTCGCGAGGAGTCGTTCGGGCCCACGACGCCCCGGCGCGATCTGCCGAAGCCATCATCGAGGTGATCCCGTCCCGACCCACATCTGGGACGTGAGCGATGACCTCGGCCGTGCCTGGGTCAGTCACCTCGATGCCTTCGTTCGGTAAGCCCAACCGGCCCACGACGTCGTCGGCCCGGCGCAGAGCATCGGCGTCTGCGGTGAGTATCGATTTTTGCCGGTTGCTCACGATGTCGCCTCCTCGGTGATCGCCTCGCTCATCGCGGCGAAATAGTCCTTCAGTTCCTGCTCTTTGACGATGAACGGAGGACTGACCTGGAGGGTGTTGCCCCGCAGCGGGCGGGAAATGAACCCTTTGTCGATCATGCGGTCGCAGACCTTTTCCGCGGCCACCCCTTCCCGCAGAGTCACGCCACCCAGGAGCCCCGCATGACGGACCTCGGCGACGTCGTCGTGCTGCTGAGCGAGCTCCTCGAGATCCGCCGCAAAGATAGGCTCGAGCTCGCGCACGCGGTCGACGAGGTGCTCCTCGCGAAGGATGTCGAGGTGCTTTATGGCAACCGCCGACGCCGTTGCGTGACCCGCATACGTGGAACCGTGGCGGAAAATCGGGGCGTCATCGGAATCTTCGAAGAACGGCTCCCAGACACGACGGCTCACAAAGATCCCGCCCAGCGGTGCATAACCCGAGGTCACGCCTTTGGCGAAGGTCACCAGGTCCGGTTGTAACCCATAGCGTTCCGCGGCAAACATGGTGCCCACACGGCCGAATCCGGTGATGACCTCGTCCAGAATCAACAGAATCTCGTGTTCCCGACACAGCTCCTGGATGGTCTCGAGGTAACCCTCGCCCGGCGGATTCACCCCGCCGGTACCCTGGACGGGTTCGGTCACGATCGCCGCAATATTCTCCGGACCGATCTCGGCAACGGCGCGACTCACCTGTTCCGGATCATTGAAGGACACCCGTGCGGTCTCGGGCACCAAGGAATCGGTTCCGTAACCCTCGCGGTTAAACTCAAGGCCCGCGATACTCGTTCCGTACGCGTGGAGTCCGTGATACGCGAACTCACGGCTCAAAATGATCTGTTTCTCGTGGCGCCCCTCGCGCTGCCAATGCCGCCGAGCCAGCTTGCACACGACGTCGATCGCGTCCGACCCTCCGCTGTTCAGGATGATCTTGGGATCCGGAATCGGAGAGATTTCGGCGAGCTTTTCCGCGAGCTGCGCCGCCTGATCGTTCGTGAACCGCGCGAACGTATGGTAGGTCTCCAGATTCATCATCTGGTCGTACGCCGCCTGCGCGAGCTCGGGCCGGCTATGGCCAATATTGGCGTGCCACAGGCCTGCGGTCCCGTCGAAGAGCCGACGTCCGTCCTCAGTCTCAATGTACGATCCTTCGGCTTTGCTGATGACGAGCTGGCGCCCGTACACCTGGCTCGCGCGCGCTTGGGCCGGCCACAGCGCCGATCCCTGAGCGATTTTCGTGGTGGGGTTCGCGGTCGATGTGTTCTCTGCGGTGGTCGTCATGATGTTCTCCTTTCGTCATCCGCGGTCATTACTGAGCGAGATATCCGCCTTCGACCGGGATGGTGGTTCCTGTGATGTACTCGGCGCCCGGGCTCGCGAGGTACGAGACCGCGGCGGCGACGTCGGAGGGCAATGCGATGCGTCCCAAAGGGATCTTGCTCGCAACCTCCCGTTCGGTGGCTTCGGGATCTTCCTGTTCGGAAACCCAAGTGTCGTACAACGGCGTCTTAGCCATACCCGGGGCCACCGCGTTAACCCGAATATTGTGGGGAGCCAGTTCGACGGCACCCGCGGTGGTGAGCGACTGAATCGCGCCTTTACCAGCGCTGTAGAGGCTCATCGTGGGGACCCCGATCATCGCGAGCCTCGAGGTGATGTTGATGATCGCTCCGCCGTCGCCCTGATCGCGCATGACTCGTCCGGCGGCTTGCAGCGCGAAGATCGTGCCGAAGACATTGGTCGCGTAGTTCTCCCGAATCTGCTCTTCGGAGACTTCCAAGAGCTGCCCTACCAGGTCTACCCCGGCGTTATTGACCAGAACATCCAAGCGGCCGCCCGTACGCACCGTTTCGTCAATGAGGTTCTGGACACTCGCCGCATCAGACAGGTCCGCCTGGATCCAGAACGCCTCAGGCCCGAGTTCCTCCGCCACCGCTTCCCCTCGAGAGGAATTACGGCCGCTCACGATGACGCGGAACCCATCCGCCACGAGCCGTCGCGCAATCTCCACGCCGATTCCGGAGTTCGCCCCGGTGACCAGGGCAACTTGTGGTTGCTGCGTCATGTTTTACCGTCCTTTCGTCGTGGTGTGTGCCGTTCCGTCGTCCTCAACGGTCGGGACCGAACCGGTCTTGGTTCCAATCAGTTCCTCACCGCGGGCCAGCCTCAGATCGTCGTCGCTGCCCGGGACCACGTTGCCGCGCAGGGAGCGGCCCGCCGTCTCGCGGAAGGTCAGCACCGAGATCAAACCAATCACCCCGGCGACCGCCAGATACCATCCCGGCATCAAGACGTTGCCGGTCTTGTCGATGAGCAGCTCGTTGAACATCCCCGCGGTTCCACCGAAGAGCGCGGTCGAAATGTTGTATCCGACCGCGAACCCCGAATACCGCACTTTGGTGGGAAACAGTGCCGGGAGAGTCGCCGAAATGGTGGAAATCAGCATGACCAAGAACAGGCCAAGGATCCCGATGCCCAACAGTTGCGACCAGAAGGTTGCGCGCTGGATCAGCATCATCGCGGGGACGGAAAGGAGGATGAATCCCACCGACGCTGTGATCAGGATGGGGCGACGTCCGATCTTGTCACTCAACGCGCCGAACGGAACGATCACCGCGATCATGACGAGCTGAATCACCACCAACGAGAAGTTCGCCTCGGCCGTGCTGTGGCCCAAGGTCGCCGAGAGGTAGCTGGGCATGTAGGTCAGCACCAGATAAAACGCGACGTTCAGCAGGGTCACGAACCCGATGAGCTTGAAGATCTGCGAAGGGTAAGACTTCAGCAGGTTGCCCAAGGCCTTGAGCGCCGAGGGATGGTCGACGGCCTCTTCGACGTCTTCGGTGAAAGCGGCCGGGTCGTGCAAGTGACGCCGCATCCACAACGCCAAGACGCCCATGAACGCCGTCAGGATGAACGGGAGCCGCCACCAACCGGCCATCATGCCGTCTTCACCCACGATCATGGTCAACACGGTGCACAGAATCGCCGCCGCACTAAACCCCACGAGTGTTCCGAATTCGAGGAAGCATCCGTAGATTCCACGACGGTTATCCGGGGCGTGTTCCGCCATGAACACCGCGGCGCCGGCGTACTCGCCACCCGCCGAGAAACCCTGAATCGCACGCAACACAATCAACAAGATGGGGGCGATGAAGCCTGCCGTCCCATATGTGGGCAACAGGCCGATGCACGCCGTGGAACCGCTGATCAGCACGATCGTGATGACCAAGACTCGCTGCCGCCCAAAGCGATCCCCGAGCGGACCAAAGATGAAACCACCGAGCGGCCGGACGAGGAAGGAAACCGCGAAGGTTCCCAACGCTAGGACACGGGCGAGGGTTTGGTTTCCGGCGTCGAACGTAAAGAACAACTGGGAGATGTAGACGAGGAGATAGCCGTAAATGCCGTAATCGAACCACTCGATCGCGTTGCCGACGGCGGAGCCGGCCACAGATTTCCGAGCCGTCTTCTTCTCGTCGATGCTCATGTCGATCTCGGAGGTGATCGGTGGGGGTTCATACACAGGAGCGTGGGACATGGGTCCTCCCGAGGTGCGGGGCGGTGATTCCGCCCGTTGATATGGTGTTTAGCCGCGCAGACGGTCCGTGCAGCGAAGGGCAAGTAGTGCGTACGTCTTGGAAGCCATCAGGAGTTCGGAAATCTCGACCTGTTCGTCGGGTTGATGAGCTTGGTTGTTCACGTCCCCCGGGCCGAGAACCACGGTCGGAATGCCGTGCACCTGAGACATGAATCCGCCCTCGCAGGCGGCCGTCCAGGTGCCAGTGCGGCCCAAACCGCCCGCACTGCGAACGGCATCTCGACACGTCAGGACGAACGGATCCGCTGGGTCGGTCTTGAATCCCGGCATCACCATCTCGACGGCGCCCGTCAACGAGAGCCGTCCCGACCGGGCGCGATCCGCGGAGTGAACGGCCTTGGTGGCCGAGGCGAGCAGGGACGAAAGAATCTGTTCGGGGTCCTCACCGGGCAGGGTACGGCGGTCGATGGCGAGTTCGCACCGATCGGCGACGATCGAGGTTCCATGGCCGCCGGAAATCATGCCCACATTCCAGCTGGCACGCCCCAAGAGTGGATCGGGCGTCTCACGAAGAGCACGATCGTCGGTCTCGATCACCCGGAGAACCTCGCCAGCGGCCAGGATCGCGCTCGCGCCATCGTCCGGGTTCCCCGCGTGGGCGCTCGCCCCCGAGATGTTGACCCGGAGGTTGGTGGCTCCGCGGCAGGCCGTGATGATCTCCATCCCGGTCGGTTCCGCGGCGACGCACCCGAGGTATTCGCCGTCGGGCTTCGAGGCCACGTATCGGCGGGCTCCTGCGGCGTCGCATTCCTCGTCCACCGTCACCAACAAGGTCATGGGCACTTCAGGGCACGCCCGGTGCACCGCGGACATCGCAACGATGACGGCTGCGAGGCCGCCTTTCATATCGACGGCTCCGCGACCGATGAGCCGCCCGTCCACGTGCCGGGGTTCGAAGGGATCCCCGGTCCAACCGGCCCCGGCGGGGACGACGTCGCTGTGGCCCAAAAACAAGATGCCCCCAGTTCCTGTGCCATCACCGCCGAGATGAGCGATGACGTTGGCCCGTCCAGGCATCACTTCGTCGTGCTCCACGCGGGCGCCGATTGCGGTGAGCGCCCCGGTTAGGGAGGACACGGTCGCGCTCTCGGCCTCCCCCGGGTTTTCGCCGCGGGCACGAATCAGCTCGTCGGCGAGCGCAAGAATCCAGTCTGCGTCGATGCGTTCGAGAACCCAGTCCTCCGTGGTGGCCGCGGTCGGCGACGGATAGGTCTGTGTCATGGCTAGGCTCCCGAGTTTTTCTCGACGTATTCGTCCAGTGCTGTGCCGAGCCGCTCGACGCCTTCCCGAATGCGTTCCGGTGACGACGTCGCGAAGCACAAACGCAGGGCGTGACGCTGCGAGGCCGAATTCGTGAAGGCCGGGCCAGGGATGTAGGCGACGCCGTGCCGCAAGGCCAGCGGGAATAGATCCTCGGCGTCGACGCTCGCGTACTTCCCGGTGAGGTCCACCCATAGGAAGAATCCCCCGTCCGGGTTGGTGGTTACGACGTCGTCGCCGAACCGCTCGTCGAGGGCCCGGATCATGGCGTCCTTGCGCTGCTGATACACCGAGCGCAACCAGGACACGTGGGCGTCGAGCCCGCCTTCTGCGAGGTAGTCCGCGATCATCTTCTGCATCGGCACGCTCGTGCAGGTGTCCATCGCAGGTTTCGCGTTGACCGCGATCTCGCGCAGGCTCGGGTCGAGGTCCAACCATCCGACACGAAGTCCTGGAGCGAGAATCTTGGAGAAAGTCCGGACTTGGATCACCCTCGGGTTGTGGGGACTGAGTTCGAGGAAACCGGGGACCTGTTCACCCTCAAAACGCAGGAGTCCGTACGGGTCGTCGTCGACGATGTACGCGTCCCATTCTTCGGCCAGTTCGAGGAGCTGCTCGCGCCGTTCGCGGGAAAGGGTCGTGCCACTTGGGTTCTGGAAATTCGGGATCGTGTAGATGGCCTTGGGCCGTTTCCCGGAGGCCGCCACCAACTCGGGTAAGGCCTCGACCACAAGCCCGTTCTCATCCATCGGCGCCTCGAGAATATTCGCTTGGTAGCTGAGGGCGGTGCCGATTCCGTTGGTGTATGTCGGGCATTCGACGACGACGGTGTCGCCCGGGTCGACGAGCATCTTGAAGGCGATGTCGAGCCCTTGCATTCCGCCGGTCGTGACGACGATGCGGTCGGCGCTGGAGCGATGGCCCTGGCTGGTTTGGATGTGGAGAATCTGCTCGATGAGGGCGTCCTCGCCCTCACTCGCCCCATAGCCGAAACGACCGTCCGCTGAGTTGCCCAAGAGTCGGCCGAACTCTTCGGTCGGAATCAGCTCGTCGTTGGGAGCGCCCATCGCAAATTTGACGATGTCGTGAGTCTGGCTCGCGAGCAACGCCGTCGAGGCATCGATCACCGAGCCGTTGAGCTCCGCGGCGCGCTGAGCGAGCGGTCGGTGAGAAATTGTGGGGGTCGTCATGCCTACCTCCTGGAGTCGAGGGAGATTAGTCCGCGCGGGACCGAGCTGAAGGTTTCGTGGCCGTGGTCGGTCACGCGGATGGATTCGGAGACCTCAAATCCCATGCCGCGCAGCCACATGCCGGCGATCAGGTGGAACGTCATGTTGGTTCGCAGGGTGGTGGGGTCTTCGGCCCGAATGCTCACGGTCCGCTCGCCCCAATCCGGCGGGTATCCGACGCCGATCGAATACCCGAGGCGCGAATTCTTGCGGTACCCGTGACGCCCGAGCACGTCCGTGAAAGCTTTGGCGACCTCCGACGCCGGAACGCCGTCTCGAAGAGTGTCCAAGGCCGCCTCGAGGGCCTCGACCGTAACCTTCGAGAGGCGGTCGAGGTCGGGGTCGGGCTTGCCGATAATCGCCGTCCGAGCCAGAGGAGCGTGGTATCGGCGATGTGCGCCGGCGAGTTCCACGGATATCGGGACGCCGCTCGGCGTCGGAACATCCGCCCACGTCAGGTGGGGAGTATCGGCACCTGCTCCCATGGGGAAGAGCGGGACGATCGAGGTGTAGTCGCCATCGATCCCGTGGCTACCCCGGGCCTGAGCGGCCATGACGTCGGCGGCCACGTCATTCTGGGGACGATCCAGGGTAAACCCGTCCAAGGCGGCTTCCATGGCACCCTGGCAGACGACGCCTGCCTTGCGCATGTAGTCGATTTCGATGTCTGACTTCACAAGCCTGACCCACCCGACAAGATGCCGGGAGTCCTCAAACTCCCATTCGGGCAACCCGGCCTCGAGGGAACGGAAGGTCCTGACCGTGAAAAAGGCTGTGTCGCCTTCGTACCCGACCCGGCGGGAGGTGCCATAACCGAGATCGCGGATGGCCTGTGCCATCCAATCACCGGGATGCACCTCGTCCTGGTCGATATACCGCTCCGGGTAGGCCAGGATTCGGTCCTGCGGAATCACGGCAATGGTCCGGTGTGCCCCGTGCGCGTCCATCTCGCGGGCGATGAAGTACATCGGCCCGTCCACGGGCAGGAAGAGAATCTGCGGCATGTAGAAGGACCAGGCGTCATAGCCGGTCAGGTAGTACATGTTGGCAGGATCCGAGATGATGAGCGCGTCGAGTCCGCGCTTCGCCGCTAGGGCCCGGACGGCTTCAAGCCGGGCGTCGTATTCCTGTGCGGAGAACGGGGCTTCCCTCGTACCGTCGATGTTTTGCCTAGACAATTCCCCTCCTTCACGCGCTCTGTGAGTCACGTCTCGATCACTGATGAATCGATGCTATTCGTGTCCCACCAGGGGAAACAGAAGGGAAGACTTGCTCTAGGAGTTAAGTTGTACTTAAAGCTGGCAACATCGGACATAAGGAGTCGCCATGCTCAACGTTCACCGCCTGATTCTGTTGCGGGAACTCGATTCTCGCGGCAGCCTCTCGGCCGTCGCCCGAGACCACGACGTCAGCCCGGCCGCCGTCTCACAGCACCTCTCTGGCCTCGAGAAGGACGTCGGCATCGCCCTCACGGAACGGGTGGGGCGGCGCATCCTCCTGACCCCCTCAGGGAAAAAATTGGCTCGCCGGGCGGATCAAATCGTGGAAATTCTCGAGGCCGCGGAAGCAGAGCTCGACGACGGCCGGGCTCGCATCCACGGCACCGTGCGCCTCTCCTCGTTCGGCTCCTTCGCGGTCTCGTATTTTGCGGACATCCTCCACCGCATGAAGAGCTCCCACCCGGACGTCACGGTCGAGTTCAACCTCCTCGAGCCCGAGGCCGCGGTATCCAGCTTGTTGGGCCGTCGCACCGACGTCGCCATCACGGATGAGTTCTCTGGCCGCCCGCAACCCGTCGACACCGAGATGAATTCGGTGCACCTCTTTCGCGATCGCATCGTGGCATATTCTCCGTGGCCCGTCGCGAGCCTGGAGGACCTGCGCGAACTTCCGTGGGTCTTCGAGACCTCCGGCACCACAGCTTCCGACTGGGCCAAAGGAATGTGCCGACGCGCGGGATTTGAACCGAAGGTCTCCTACGAATCGTCGGATTTACGTTTCCACCACGACCTCGTGCAGGCGGGAATGGCTGCCGCGTTCTTGCCGGACATGGTCTTCGACAACGGAGTTAATCCGCTAGACCGACCCCCTCACCCCATCACCTGGCCCGAGGCGATGGCCACCGAACTGTATCGGGACCTCTACGCGCTGACCAGGCGCGGAGCCCGGCTTCGTCCCGCGACCGCCGCCTTACTCAACCACACGGTCGAGGCGACCCGGGCGGCGATCACATGACGACGATCGCTCGGCCGGTAATCTCGCCACGGTTGAGGGCTTGGTAGGCGTCATCGACGTCGTCCAGAGAGTACTTCCTCGTCACCGCCTCTTTAACGCGGTAACCGCCGTCGCTGGCAAGTTGCGCCACCGCGGGGAGATCGATGCGCGTCACCGCACCAAAGGATCCCGTGATGGTCTGACCCCGGCGCACGAGCGGCGAAATTTCCACCTCACCCGTCACGCCGCCCGGGGCAATTCCGATGGCCACCATCCGACCGCCCTCACGCAAGAGCGACGCGGCCTGGGTGAAGGTTTCCGGGCGCCCGAGGGCTTCGAAGGCCACGTGGACCCCTTTACCGCCTGTCAGTTCGAGGACGGCTTCGCGAACGTCCCGGTCCGTCGAGTTGACCGTCGCATCGGCCCCGAGGCCGCGGGCCGCCTCAAGCTTTTCGTCGGCGACGTCGATCGCGATCACGGTCTCGGCTCCCTGATACTTGGCCACCTGGATCAGGCTCGAGCCGACGCCACCCACCGCGACCACAGCGACCGTCTCACCTTCGGCTAACCCGGATTTCCGCACCGCGCCGTACGCGGTGAATGCGGCGCACCCGAGGATCGCGCCTTCTTCGGCCGGAACGTTCTCGGGGCGGGATGCAAGAGCGGACATCGGCACGACGGCGTATTCAGCCATTCCCGCCATCGAATACATGGACAACCGCTCGCCCTGTGCACCCGTCAGACGTGACGTGCCGTCGAAAAGATTTCCCTTGAGCCGGTTTTCCGCAAAGAATTTTTCACACAGGTCATCTCGGCCTGCACGGCACTGCTCACACTGGGTACACGGCATGATGAAGGCACCTATGACCTGCGTCCCCACCTCGATTGAGCCGTCCGAACGTGTCCCCTCCCCGATGGAGACGACCTCACCACTGATCTCATGCCCCACCACTGCCGGGGCTGGGAAGGCCACCTCCCCCTTGAGAACGTGCAAATCCGTGTGGCAGACACCGCAGGCGGTGATTTTTACAAGTGCCTCGTCGGCTTGTGGAATCGGTACGGGAATGGTCTCGACGGTCAATCGCGATGATTCACCGCCCCATACGGCGGCACGCATTTTCTGGGGAATAGTGGCATGAGTCATATCTCGATACTTCATCTCTCATCTCATGGATGCAACCTGTCATCCATCAATTCACCCTTGATGGGGTTTCTCAGAAGAAAATGAATATATTTCAACTCTTGACCGGGCCAAGAAATGCTGGTCTCCTGGAACCACGCTGTGTTTCGACCCCGAACACGATCATCTAGCCCCAGGACCCCAGGTGGCCCATGCTCTTTACAGTGCTTCGACGATTTTCAAAACCTTATCGACGTCACATCGTTATTGTCGTGCTCCTCCAGCTCATTTCGATGTTGGCCATCCTGTACTTACCAAGTCTTAACGCGCGCATCATCGACGACGGCGTGGCCACGGGTGATACCGACTTCATCTGGCGCACGGGCGGGCTCATGCTCCTCGTAGCGCTCGCCCAAATCATTTCGGCCATCGTGGCGGTGTACTTCGGGGCAAAAACCGCAATGGCTATAGGCCGAGACCTCCGAGCTGCCGTGTATGCCTCCGTGGACAGATTCGGCACCCAGGAAATCTCCGAATACGGTGCGCCGACCCTCATCACCCGTGGAACCAACGACGTCCAACAAGTGCAGATGTTGGTCGTCATGGTCATGAATTTCATGGTCACGCTGCCGTTGATGGTGATCGGCGGGATCATCATGTCCCTTCAGGAAGACGTCGGTTTGTCCTGGCTCGTGGTGGTGGCCGCTCCACTCGTCGTCGGCACCATGACGGTCCTCGTTCGCAAGCTGATCCCTCAGTTCACGGTCATGCAAGACAAGGTCGATGCCGTCAACGGCGTGCTTCGCGAACAGATCATGGGCATTCGCGTCATCAGAGCGTTCGTGAGAGAACCCTTTGAAACGCAACGGTTTGACGTAGCCAACCGCGAGATCACCGACATCTCCGTGAAGATCGGACGCATCTTCGTTCTCATGGGGCCCATTCTGACGATCCTGCTTCACGGAGCCGAAGTCGCCGTTCTCTGGTTTGGTGGGCACCGGGTCGACGCCGGACACATGGAGGTTGGTTCCCTGACCGCGTTCCTCCAGTACCTCATGCAGATCTTGCTGGCCGTCATGATGGGTTCGTTCGCGGCCATGATGTTTCCACGAGCCATGATCTGTGCTCGTCGCATCGGCCAGGTGCTCGAAACCGTACCCGCCGTTCATTCCGCTGATCGGACCGTTATTCCCGACCGGTGTCACGGCGTCGTCGAGTTTCGCGATGTCGAGTTCCACTACCCCGGTGCGGACGACCCCGTGCTCTCAGGCATCAGTTTCCGTGCCGAACCAGGAACTACCACGGCCATCATCGGGTCCACCGGCTCCGGCAAGACGACGGCTGTGCACCTCATCCCGCGCCTACACGACGTCACGCGCGGAGAAGTTCTCCTCGACGGTGTGAATGTTCGAGACCTGGCCGCGGCCGATATCACCCAACGTGTAGCAATCGTGCCTCAAAAGCCGTACCTGTTCTCGGGCACTGTCGGTTCCAACCTGCGCTTCGGCAACCCAGAGGCAACCGACGAGGAGCTGTGGGACGCCCTTCGCATCTCGCAGGCCGAAGATTTCGTTCGGCATCGGAATACCGGCAGCGAGGAAAATCCCGCGAGGGGGTTGGAATCCGAGATCGCGCAAGGAGGCACGAACGTTTCCGGAGGCCAGCGTCAACGCCTCTGTATCGCCCGCGCCGTCGCATCACGGCCGGTGATTTACCTTTTCGACGATTCCTTCTCCGCCCTGGATGTCTCGACCGATGCTCGCCTGCGGAGCGCTCTAGCACCCGCCACACGAGACGCGACCGTGATTGTCGTGGCACAACGCGTCTCGACCGTGACTGGTGCCGATCAGATCCTCGTTCTTGATGCCGGCCGCATCGTCGCACGGGGCACCCACGACGAGTTGCTGGCCAGCTCGGAAACCTATCAAGAAATCGTCGAATCCCAGCTCTCGGCGGAGGAAGCCTCATGAGTGAGTTTCCCGAAGGCGCTCAGCCTGGACCCGCCAAAGCCTTCTGGCCCACGACCCTCAGAATCATCCGGGAATTGGGCCGCCGCCCATGGCACGTGGTCATCATGACGGTGTTGCTTGTCGCATCGGTGGCGTTGAACGTTATCGCGCCGCGGGTTCTGGGCCACGGTATCGACCTCATTTTCGCCGGAATCATCGGGGCGCGGATGCCCGCCGACGCCAGCCCCGACGCCGTGATCGCCGGCATGCGGGCCAAAGGCGACCACCAGATGGCAGACATGTTAACGGGCGTGCATTTCGTCCCCGGTCACGGCATCGATTTCGGTGAGCTTGGGGCATCGTTGTTACTCGTGCTGAGCATGTACGTCCTCTCAGGATTGTTCTTCTGGATTCAGGAACGCATGCTCAACGACCTCGTGATGCACGTGGTCTACGACATGCGCTCCCGGGTCGAAGATAAACTCAACGCTCTGCCGCTCAGCTACTTCGACACTCACACACGTGGCGACATGCTGTCCCGTACCACCAACGACGTCGACAACGTTCAGCAGGCGCTACAACAAGCGCTGGCGGCCCTGGTTCATGCGATCCTCATGGTCGTGGGCGTGGCCGTGATGATGTTCGTGCTCTCGTGGCAGTTGGCTTTGGTCGCGCTCCTGGCTATCCCCATCTCGGCTGTGGTGGTTGGCGCGATCGGTCAACGCAGTCAGAAGCTTTTCGCTGCGCAGTGGAAGTCCACCGGTGAACTGAACGGGCATATCGAGGAATCTTTCACGGGGCACGACCTCGTATCGGTGTACGGACGCTCAGACGACATGACCCGGACCTTCCGGGAGCACAACGAACGCGTGTTTGAGGCGTCTTTCCGCGCTCAGTTTCTTTCGGGCACGATCATGCCCATCATGCAGTTCGTCTCCTACCTCGGGTACGTGGGCATTGCCGTCTTGGGAGGGCTCAAGGTCGCCAGCGGACAGCTCAGCCTTGGCGGCGCAACCGCGTTCATCCAGTACTCCCGCGAATTCAATCAGCCGCTCGGCGAAATCGCGGGAATGGCCAATATGCTGCAGTCCGGCGTCGCCAGTGCGGAACGCGTCTACGAACTGTTGGATGAGCCTGAGCAGTTGCCGGATTCCCCCTCGGATCATGAAAAGGCTTCCTCCGGAAGGCGAGCCGCTGGGCGCATCGAGTTTTCCAGCGTGAATTTCTCCTACACGCCTGAAACCCTGCTCATTAAGGACCTGAGTCTTCTCGCCACGCCAGGGCAAACGGTGGCGATTGTCGGACCCACGGGCGCAGGCAAAACCACGCTGGTCAACCTCATGATGCGGTTCTACGAGATCGACTCTGGTTCGCTCACCCTTGACGGGACGGATGTTCGAAACATGAGCCGTCGCCAACTTCGATCGGCCACCGGAATAGTGCTTCAGGACGCGGTCCTCTTCGAGGGAACCATCCGGGAAAATATTCGGTATGGGCGTTTGGACGCGTCCGATGACGAAGTGCTCGAGGCGGCCAAGGCCACGTACGTGGATCGATTCGTCCATGCCTTACCGGAAGGCTACGAGACGGTGATCGATCAAGAGGGTGGCACTGTTTCTGCGGGTGAACGCCAGCTCATCACAATTGCTCGAGCCTTCATCGCGAACCCTTCCGTCCTGATTCTGGACGAGGCCACGTCCTCCGTGGACACTCGCACCGAGGTGTTGGTGCAAAAGGCGATGTCTGCACTTCGAGCTTCCCGAACGTCCTTTGTGATCGCCCATCGGCTCTCAACCATTCGTGACGCCGACACGATCCTCGTGATGAACGACGGCCAGATCGTGGAACAAGGTCATCACACGGAGCTCATGTCCCGCCGCGGCGCTTACTACGAGCTGTATAAGGCGCAATTCGCCATGGCAGATCCCGTGGACGAGGACTAGCCCGACTTCGCGAATCCCGGTTGCTGAGCCACACGCAAACGGGGCCGCTCGCGACGTGCGAGCGGCCCCGTTCATATCCTCAACGACACCCCCAAGAATGGCCGGGTGAAGAGACCATCCTGCGCGTCGCCGGGTTACTTCTTGCGTCCAACCTGGAAGATCGCACCGGTGGTGACATCTTCTTCGACCGACTCGAGGGTGCGGCCTCGAGTTTCGGGGAGGAACCGGTACATAACCAGGACGGCGATGGCGTTGATGACGGCGAATCCGAAGAAGGATCCGGTCAGGCCAACCGCGTTAAGCACCACCGGGAACATGTAGCTCACGAAGGCGTTGGCGATCCACAGGCAGAACACGGTGAAGCCCATTCCGACCGCACGCATGTGAAGCGGGAAGATTTCGGAGAGCAGCACCCAGGTGGCCACGTTGAGGAAGGTCTGCATCGATCCCACGAACCCGACCACCAGGATCAGGATGATGAAGGGTCGAATGGCGCTGTCCTCGGGAATCGTCATGGACGCAATGCCGATCAACACGTGGAAGATGGTCACGAGCGAGTAGCCGGTGATGATCGTGGTGCGCCGGTTGACCTTTTCCATCATCCACAATGCGATGAACGCACCGATCACGGCGATCACACCCGGCGCGATGTTAGCGATCAACGCGGCGTTCGCGGCGAAGCCGGACTGCTCCAGAACGATCGAACCGTAGTACATGATCGAGTTGATGCCCGTGAACTGCTGGAATACCGCGACCGCAACACCCACCAAGAGGATGCGCAACAGCCACTTATTCTTGAAAACGGCCGACAGACCGGACTCATGCTTTTTCTCTTCGAGCTTGTTGACCTGCTCGACGTCCTCGATCTCGGCGATCGCGCGCTCCTCGGAGCGGATCGTCTTGAGGACCGTGAGGGCTTCGTCGCGACGACCTTGGGTGATCAACCAGCGCGGCGATTCAGGCATCCGCAACATTCCGATGAACAGGAAGATCGCGGGAAGAGCACACACGGCCAGCATGATGCGCCAGACGTGGTCCAGGTGACCCAGAGTGTTTCCGAGAATAGCGTTGACCACGAACGCGGCCAACTGGCCGACGACGATCATCATTTCATTCCGGCCCGAGAGCGAGCCTCGGATTTCGAATGGTGCCAGCTCGGCGAGGAACACGGGAACCACAGCGGAGGCGCCGCCCACGGCGAGGCCCAGCAAGAAACGACCCACGAGCAACGTGAACAGCTCAGGCGCAAAGACGCACACCAGCGTGCCCAAGAAGAACAGTACGGCCAACAGAAGAATGGTCTTTCGGCGGCCCCACGCGTCGGAGAGCTTTCCAATGCTCACCGCGCCGACGGCAGCGCCAACCAGCAAAGTACTCGTAACGAGACCCTGGGTATCAGCGGTCAAGCCGAGAGTCTCGCTCATCGGCTCCAGCGCACCATTGATCACGCCAGTGTCGTAACCGAACAACAGACCACCGAAGGTCGCGACTAAGGCGACGACGCCCAATCGCTTCTTGTGGGGCCCATCGGTCAAGGGAGGGAGAGACGTCGAAGGTCTCTCCGGTGTGACGGCGCTCATGATGACTCCTTTATCAACAGGCGAGGGACATCCAATCCCACGCTCAATGAACTACAGGTGATGGGTGGTGGGGCGTTCTTTAACCCCGGCGAACCGCTTCAACCCTCTTCCTCATCGTGTCGAGTTGATAGCGGGAAACTTTGGCGGCATCTTCATTCTCTGCGAAAACGCTCGAAACCATGACGGTCTCCTCGGAGTCCAAGAATCCGATCTCATTCAGTCCCCCAAAGAATTCCTCCCAGTTGACGTCGCCATCACCGATCTTTAGGTGCTGGTGGACGCGCGCGGGACTCCCGGGAGGATTGGTGATGTACCTGAGGCCATTGGATCGATGGTGATCCATGGTATCCGCAACGTGGACGACTCTGAGTCGGTCGCCTGCAGCTCGCATGATGTCGAGCGGTTCATCTTCCATATGGAAGGTGTGGCAAGCAACGTAAACCATTCCAAGATTCTTGGAGTTCACCCCGCGGATTACCCGCCATGCCTCGAGCCCCTGCTCGACAAAATCGTCAGGGTGGGGGTCGATGGCGACATGGAGGTCCTCTCGCTCGATGATCGGGAGCAGTTCCTCCATCGAGCGGTAAAAAGCACGCTCGGATTCTTCGGCAAGTTCCGGCCTTCCGGAGAACTCCGTATTGAGCTGTTGCACCCCGAGGTCCACGGCGATCTGGATGATGCGTTTCCAGTGCCGCACCGCCGCCTCGCGAGCGTCCGGATCGGGGGATGACCACCGCATGACCGGCAAGACCGACGCGATCTCCACGTCAGCGTCGCGGCAGGCCTTCGCCAACTGCGCGACCAGTTCGTCGTCGGCCTTGGGGTGGCGAAAGAAGGGGATGAAATCCGGATGGGGAGTCATCTGGAGATAGTCGTACCCCAGATCTTTGACCACCCGCGGGAATTCAAGAAGCGAATGTGTGGAATGGAAAGGTGTGGGATCTAGAGCGTATTTCACAGAGTCTCCCTACTCAGTTGGTGGAGCACACGTCCAGTCATGTGATTTGCATCGCAATGGAAAGTTGGTCTGAAAATGGGGCCTGCCGGTTTCCCGAACAGGCCCCGATTCAGGGGCGCTTCCCTATTTGTCCTATCATATGCACAAATATGGGTCTTGCCTATAGGGATTTCAAATTTTTTGCCGTTTCTGCGAATGGCCTACCGGTACAAGTCGGGCTTCTCGTTCAGCACAACGTCGACTGACGTTCCGGGGTCTTCGATGGCACGCAATCCGGCCTCGCAGCACGCAGCTGCCGCGTAGCCGTCCCATGCATCGGGGCCATTCAATTCGCCACTCAGGCAGTCATCAATCCATTCCTGCACCTCGGTGTCGTAGGCATCGACGAACCGTTCCTCGAACCCAGGGGTTACGTGGTCGACGCCCTCTTGGAGGTGATTTTTTTCGAAGGTGGCTCTCGTCGATACCGCGTATCCGTATCCGGCAGTGACGTGGGTGTTGACCGAGACCCTGACACCGCCTTCGGTATCCGCGAGAACCTGCGCCGGATCCACCAAGCCTTCTTTAGCAGCACTGGAGTTTTTACCGGTGCGGACCTGAACCGTGGTGATTTCTTCCCCGGTCAGATACCGCACGACGTCGAACTCGTGGACCACGGTGTCATCAATCAAATTGCGACCCGTGTAGGAATCCGGGACGTTTGGGTTGATGTGCTCGCAGTCCAGCGCCAATAGTTCGCCATGTTCACCCGACTGGACGGCCGACCGGATGCGACGGTAGCCCTCGTCGAACCGGCGCATGAAGCCCACCTGGACCAGCTTGCGGCCCATTGCCGCCTCGGCTTCCACGATGCGCCACGCCGACTCGGAATCGGGCGTCAGCGGCTTTTCGCAAAAGACCTTGAACCCCCGGCTGAGCGCTGGCAAGAGCACCTGTTCATGAAGGAAACCTGGCGTCGCCACCATCACGGCATCGACGTTTCCGGAGTCGAGAGCCTCCGTAAAGTCGGTGTAGACCCGAGCTCCTTCAATTCCTTCCAGGGCGGCTTCGGCCTTGGGCTGGTCGATGTCAATCACCGCCGTGACACGCACGTTCTTCATGCGGTCACGCAGACGAATAATGTGGTCGGAACCCATGCGGCCGGCTCCGACGACGGCAACTTTCAATGGTTGTGTCATGGTCAGGCTTCCTTTCAGCGCTGCAGTCGTGACAGTAAGTGGAGGTTAGGCGACCGTGGTGCGCGAACCGCAGCCCAACAGGTATTTGCAGGTGCGGGTCGCAATCGGCAACGGAACATCGAAGTCCTGGAGCGGGTACATGTCTTGTTCCACGATGCCGAAGAAGGGACGGCCCAGTGCCTCGGCGGCTTCGATGACCGCTCGAAGGTCGGGCAAGCCCTGGGGCGGCTCACACATGACACCGCTCGCCGTGGCGTCCTTGAAGGTCATGTCTTCGGCTCGAACACGCGCCAAGATATCCGGATGCACCTGCTTCAGATGCAGGTATCCGATGCGTTCGGGGTACTTCTCGATGAGTTCAACCGACGACGCACCGCCGTACTCAGCGTGTCCCGTGTCGAGGCACAGCGTCACGAGCTTGGGGTCGGTGCGGGCCAAGAACTTCTCGATCTGTTCCATCGTTTCGACGTGGGAATCGGCATGCGAGTGGAATTGCTGGAACAGGCCAAATTCGCTCTGGAGACGCTCACCCAGCTTGTTGTGACCCGTCGCGAGAGACTCCCACTGTTCGTCGGTGAGGGTACGGTCTTCGAGGGCCTTGCCTGTCTTATCGTCACGCCACAGCGCCGGGATGACGACGACGTGCTTTCCACCCATTTCAGCGGTCAATTCAGCGACACGACGAGCGGGTTCCCAAGCCTCGTCCCATTGGTCGGCCCCTCGGTGGAACGCCGTGAAAACCGTGCCGGCACTGATCTGCAAGTCCCGGTCCTTCAGCTCTTTGGCCAAGGTTTGCGGATCGGTCGGGAGGTATCCATAAGGCCCGAGCTCAATCCAGCGGTAGCCGGCTTCCACGACTTCGTCGAGGAAGCGCTGCCAAGGGGTCTGCTGTTCGTCGTCAGGAAACCACACGCCCCAGGAATCCGGGGCAGTGCCGATGATGAGGTTTGAGTCGTGAGTAGTATCGGCCATTGTGGGACTCGCTTTCGCCGTTGAAAGAGTTATGAAGAAATTTGGGATGCTCGGGCGTCATCACGTGGACGGCGCCCGAGCTTTGGGTGCGGCCGTCACCGGCCGCGGGCCCGGGACAAGACCCCGGTTCGTTAGTCGTCCGAGCTGGAGGGGAAGTTGAAGGACGCTCCCGAGACAGCCTTCGGCTCGGGCCAACGCTGAGTGACGACCTTGCCGCGGGTGTAGAACTTCACTCCATCCGGTCCGTAAATGTGGAGGTCGCCGAACAGCGAGTTCTTCCAACCGCCGAAGGAGTGCCAAGCCACCGGCACCGGCAGCGGAACGTTCACACCGATCATGCCGACGCGTACCTTGCGCTGGAAGGTCCGAGCCACGGCACCGTTGGACGTGAATACGGCAGTGCCGTTGCCATACGGGTTGGCGTTGATGATCTCGATGGCCTCTTCCAGCGACTCAGCGCGGATGACGACGAGGACAGGCCCGAAGATTTCCTCCTCGTAGGCGCTCATCTCCTTCTTGACCTTGTCGATGATGGTCGGGCCAACAAAGAAGCCCTTCTCGTGATCCTTGACGATCACGTCGCGACCATCGAGCACCAACGCTGCACCCGCATCCTGAGCCTCGCCCACAATTTTGGTGATGCGCTCCTTGGCAGCCGATGTAATGACCGGCCCCATATCCGCCTGGGGATCGGTGCCCTCGGTGACCTTGATGCCCTGGGCGAGTTCCTTGACGCGAGAGACCACTTCGTCGGCGGCGTCTCCGACGGCCACGGCCACCGAAATGGCCATGCACCGCTGACCTGCCGACCCAAAGGCGGCGGCGTTGAGGTGCTCCGCAGCCAGCGTCATATCCGCGTCCGGCATGATCACGGCGTGGTTCTTGGCTCCGCCAAGAGCCTGAACGCGCTTGCCGTTCTGGGTTCCGGTCTCGTAAACGTACTTGGCGATGGGCGTGGAACCGACGAACGAGATGGCGTCGACATCCGGGTGAGTCAACAACCCATCCACCATTTCCTTGTCACCGTGCAACACGTTGAAGACGCCATCGGGAAGACCGGCTTCCTTCCAGAGCTTGGCCAACAGCAATGAAGCGGAGGGATCCCGCTCGGAGGGCTTCAAAATGAAGGCGTTGCCCGTGGCGATTGCGACCGGAGCCATCCACAACGGAACCATGACGGGGAAGTTGAACGGGGTAATACCGGCGACGACGCCCAGCGGCTGGCGGAACGAAAAGACGTCAAACCCGGTGGAAACCTGGTCCGAGTACTCGCCCTTCAGATGTTCGGAAATTCCACATGCGAATTCGATGACCTCAAGGCCTCGAGCCACCTCTCCGGCGGCGTCGGAGAGAACCTTGCCGTGCTCCGCGGTGATGATGCGCGCCAGATCGTCCGTGTGGGCGTGGACAAGCTCGCGGAACTTGAACAGGATGGCGCTCTTTTTGGCGAGGGAAAGGTCCGCCCAGGATTCGCTGGCCTTTTTGGCTGCGGCGACGGCCGCTTGCAGATCATCCTGGCCACCCAAATGCAGGGTGCCCGTCACATCGCCCGTGGCGGGGTTAAAAACCTCTTGACGGCGTTCACCGGAGCCTGGTGTCTCTTGTCCGTTGATGAAGTGCTGGATGCTCGTGGTCACTTTTTCTTCTCCTCACGTTGAGTGAACGCAATTGTCGCGTCCGATGATGGATGCACGGTGTGGAATCAGCCGAGCAAAGGCTTTTGTGTGGATTTCTTGTCTTCGTACACGGCATAGGCCTCCTGTGTGGATGACAGATCGGAGACCGACGCGACGGGAACGTCCCACCACGACTCCGAGCTCGGAGCGTCGATGAGGGGGTCCGAGTCGACGTGGATCAGGATGGGGCCCGAATCTTCCGGCGCGGCCTTAGCGGTACGGATGGCTTCTTCGAGGTCCTCCCCCACGGACTCGCCCGGCTCGACCCGGATTACCCGGACACCGAGGGACTCGGCGTTAGTCGCCAGGTCAATCGGCAGGGTGTCGCCGGAATCGAAGGACTGTTGCGCCTCGTCGTGGTACCGATACTTCGTACCGAAACGTTGCGACCCCAGGGATTCCGAGAGTGCACCGATCGATGCATAACCGTGGTTCTGAATCAGCACCACGATGAGCTTGATCCTCTCGGCCACCGCCGTCACCAGCTCCGTGTGCATCATCAGGTAGGAGCCGTCGCCAACGGTCACGACGACGTCGCGGCCATCTTGTTGATGCAAGCTCGCCCTCTTGACGCCCAGTCCGCCGGCAATCTCGTACCCCATGCAGGAGTACGCGTATTCCACGTGGTAGCCGTACGGGTCCTTGACCCGCCACAGCTTGTGAAGGTCACCTGGCAACGAACCGGCAGCGCAGATCACGACGTCGCGGTCGTCCATCGCGGAGTTAACCCGCCCAATGATTTCGTTCTGGGACATCACGGGGCGATAGCGTTCGGCAAAGGCCGCATCCGCGATACCGTCCCACCGCTTTTTCTCGGCGGCAACCTTCTCGCTCACCTCATCCGAAACGTGAATGCCCGAGACGGCTTCATTCATCGCCACGAGGGTCTTACGTGCATCGGCGACCACAGGAATTTGGGTGCCGTGCTTGTACGCGTCGAAGGCCGCGACGTTGATATTGACGAACGAAACATCGGGGTTCTGGAAGGCGGTGCGCGAGGCCGTGGTGAAGTCCTCATAGCGCGTCCCGATTCCGATAATCAGGTCCGCATCCGCAACGAGTTGGTTGGACGCGGTTGAACCCGTGGAACCGACGGCACCGAGGCATAACGGGTGGTCCCAGTCGAGAACGCCGACCGCAGCCTGCGTATACGCGACCGGAATGCCGGTGGCCTCAGCGAACTTTTGCAGCTCATCGGTCGCGAAGGCGTAGTGCACGCCGCCGCCGGCAATGATGACGGGCTTCTTCGCCGAACGGATTGCGTCCATCGCCGCCCGAAGGTCTTCTTCCTCAGGTGCGGGCCGCCGAATGCGCCATTCCCTTTCCTGGAAGAACTCCTCCGGAACATCGATGCGTTCGGCCTGGACATCCTGCGGCAGGGCGATCGTCACGGCACCCGTCTCCACGGGATCCGTGAGGACCCGCATCGCATTCAGCAGGGACGAGTACAGCTGTTCCGGTCGCCACACCCTGTCGAAATACCGAGAGACGGGACGCAGAGTGTCGTTAACCGTTATATCCCCAGCGTCGGGACGCTCCAGTTGCTGAAGCACCGGGTCGGTGGTTCGAGTCGCGAAGACGTCAGACGGGAACAGGAGAACTGGAAGCCGGTTGGTGGTCGCTAAGGCCGCCCCGGTCACCAGGTTCGTCGAGCCCGGGCCGATGGAGGTCGTGGACGCGTAGGTCGCCCGCCGACGTACGTGGCGTGCATAGCCGGTGGCCTGATGCACCATGGCCTGCTCGTTGCGCCCCTGGAAGTACGGCATGAGCGAGGGGTCTTGGCCCTGGAACTGGCGCAGAGCCTGGCCAACGCCGGCAACATTTCCGTGACCAAAGATTCCGAACATTCCGGGGATCGTCCGCTCGCGGTAGGTCTCCGAGCCCACACGGTCGACGGTGTACTGCTGGGACAGAAACTTCACGAGGGCCTGGCCCACGGTCATGGTCTGGGTAGTCATGTAAACCTCTTTCAATCCTCGTTAGTTGCGGCTGCTGCGCAGCAGGGAGGCTGCAGTCGCTACGGCTCCGGCAACGTCGTCGTCTTCCGGGTACAGCAAGGTGCGTCCAACGGTCAGCCCCTGGACTCCCGGCAGGGCCAGGGCATCTCGCCAAGTGGCAAAGATTTCGTCAGGGGCAGCCGTGGGATCCCCACCCAACAACACGGTCGGAAGGGTGCTCGCCGCGACGACGCGCTCCATGTCCGGCACCACCGGCAATTTCATCCATGTATAGGCACTCGTCGATCCCAGAGAGGAGGCGATTCCCACGGACTTCACGACGGCGTCGGTGCTGAGATCGTTGAAGATCGCGCCGTTGCGCGTGGCAGAGATGAAGGGTTCGACCATCGCGTAAAGGCCGCGAGCGGCCAGTTCATCGACCGCGTGGGCGGTGGATTCGAGGACCGAGGTGGTGTGCGGGTCTCCGTAATGAATACGCGTGAGCATTTTTCCGCCGTCGGCGCCGATTTTCTGGAGAGCCTCGGCAGTATGGGCGGTGAAACGATCGTCGATCTCGTTGACCAGGCCGGACAGTCCCCCGCGATTCAAGGAACCGAAAACGAGTTTGCCTTCGAGCGCCCCCAAGAGAAGGAGATCATCCAAAACGTCCGGGGACGCCAAGATGCCGTCGACGGCGGGATTTTGAAGCGCAATACGCAGCCGGTCCAGCAGGCCCCGGCGATCCGCCATGGCACGACCATCGCTGCGCACCTTGAGGGCCCCGCGAGCTGGGTGATCCGCGGCGACGATGAAGTTCTGTTCGCCGTACTTGATCCCTGGATGGCGAGTTCGGGCATCGGCGGCTCGTTGGACCACCCCCGGGTCCTCCAAACGAATCTGCGTGAGTTGTTCGTATCGCCGGGGATCCGTGGACCCGATCTCCGGAGCGTCGAACGTGGGAAGGCCGCTGGCCTGATTCCGCTGCTCGCTCATGCGTCAAACCCTCTTCCTCGTTCGTTAAGCAGGTTGAGAACCTCGCCCGTGGTCGGCATATCTTCCGAACAGGCGATGCGCGATGCGACGATCGCTCCGGCGGCGTTGGCAAAGTCCAGAACGTGCTGAAGCGACCAGCCGGAGAGAATTCCGTGGCAGAAGGCACCCCCGAAGGAGTCCCCGGCGCCGAGGCCATTGACCGTCTCCACGGTGACCGGCTCCGAAATCACGGTTTCCTCGGCCGTCTTGGCCATGACGCCCTGCGATCCCATCTTGACGACGGCGATCTTGACCCCTGCCTGCAAGAGACGGTCGGCCTGCTCTTCGGGCGAGCCGTCCCCGACCGCCACGGCGCATTCTTCGCGGTTACCAATCGCAATGGTCGCGTGCTTGAGGTTCTCCTTGACCTGCACTGTCGCGTCCTCGATGGAGTCCCAAAACATGGGGCGGTAATCGAGGTCCAAGATGGTGTGTTGCCCCTCCTTCAGCGCTTCCCGTGGGCGGGCCTCGTGGGCCTTCAGCTGGGCGGTACGGCTGGGGTCTTGGCACAGCCCGGTCACCGTGGACCAGAAAACGGTGGCCTCTTGGACCGCGTGGAGGTCAACCTCGTCGGGCTGGATTTTCAGATCCGGCGCCGACGGGAAGCGACCGTAGAAATAGAGCGGGAAATCCTCGGGTGGCATGATCGCGCAGAAGGTCGCGGGGGTCTGTAGACCAGCCACGGGGCTGACGTGGGCGTCGTCGACGCCGTATCGCTTCAGTTCACGGTGGAGATACTCGCCAAACGGGTCGTCGCCGGTGCGGGTGATGACCGCAGTATTGCGCCCGTGCTTGGCGGCCGCTACCGCCACATTGGACGGCGACCCTCCCAAATACTTGCCAAAGGACGTCACATCCCCCAGGCCAACCCCGATGTCATTGGGGTAAATGTCCACGCTGATTCTTCCCATGGTGAGCAAGTCATAACTCATGAACTGGCCGGTCCTTCCCGCGACTCGTGGTCGGTTTCATCGCTGCGTGCTTCCCCACATGTGATGAGGCGAGGGGCATCGTCGTCGATTGCTACCGTCTGACCCTTCCAGAGTGCACCACACCACTTTGTCCTGTCAATGTTTTGTACAGACAAAGTACGAAAATCTCGGTAGCCTGATGTGACCGGGGCAACTGTGAAGCATCCGCCGGACCCTGTCCCGTCCACGAGAAGATAAGGAATGTGCCATGAAGCTGGGCGTTTACAACGCGATCCTGCACCACCTACCCCTCGACGAGGCTTTGGAGCAGACGGCCCGCCTCGGACTCGACGGATTGGAAGTCAACTCCGGTGGCTTCCTTCCTCCCACTCACTTGCCCCTGGACGACATCCTCGCCAGCGACGCCGCGGCTGACGCCTACCGACGACGCTTCGAAGACCGCGGACTCTCGATTCTCGGCCTCAACTGCAACGGCAATCCCTTGAACCCGGACCCCGCTATCGGGCCCGATGATGCGGACGATATTCGACGCTCCGTTCGAGCAGCTGCGGCACTGGGGCAAAAGCGAGTTGTCACGATGTCCGGCCTCCCAGGTTCGGACCCCCAGGGCCAATACCCCGCCTGGAACGTCAACACATGGGGTTCGCACGCCCTCGATTCATTGGAGTGGCAGTGGGACCAGGCCGCAGATTTCTGGTCCGAGATTGACGAACTCGCCCGGGAGCACGATGTCAAGGTGGCTCTAGAACTCCACCCGCAAAACCTCGTCTTCAATCCGCCCACGGCCAAGCGCCTCGTGGATCGCATCGGGGCGACGAACATCGGAGTCGAACTCGACGCCTCTCACTTGTTCTGGCAGCAGATGGATCCCGTGGCGTGCGTCCGATGGTTGGGGCCGCTCGTCTTCCACGCTGCGGCCAAGGACGTGCGCATCAACCGTGAACATGCCGAAATCTACGGTGTTCTCGACGAGCGTTTCCGCCGCATGGGTGAGGAAGAGCAGCGGACCAACATGGGCGGAGACGAGTATGTCAACGAGTGGCCCAAGGATTCCGCATGGGACTTCGTCGCCGTCGGCGTGGGACACGACGCCGCCTACTGGGCCGAATTTTTGCGCGCCCTCGCGGAGGTTGAGCAGATCACCGGTGAAGAAATCAGCGTCAACATTGAGCACGAAGACACCTCGATGGGACCCATCGAAGGTCTGGAGTTCGCCACGTCGACCCTCTTCGACGCGGCACAGCGCGCCGGGGTGCGGTAGCCCCAGCCTCGAGGGCTTCACGTGCGCACGCCCGTGATGCATGCCGGTGGCCGGCGCGGCAGCTCCTGCGGAGTGCCGTCGCGCCGGCCATCGTTTTAGAACAGAGCGATTTTCTCCGGAGGCGGGAAGATTTGGTCGAGCTCCTCGAGGTCCTCCGAGGTCGGAACCCACGAAGCTGCCACAGCGTTGCTTCGCACCTGCTCCGGCGTGGTGGCACCCGCAATCACTGAGGTAACCTGTGGCCGCGAGGCTAGCCAGGAGAACGCGACCTGGATCGGAGTCAGCTCGCGGTCTTCCGCGAAGGACACAAATCTCTCGATCTGATCCCAGTCCGTGGATTCCAAAAGATTCTTCTTGGAGTGGGATAACCGCGACCCGTCAGGCGCCTGACCGTGGCGATATTTGCCGGTCAGCAGCCCATTGGCCAAGGGGAAATACGGTAGCAACCCGATACCGAATCGCTCCGCGGCGGGAAGGACCTCAAGTTCCGCGCGACGGTCCAGCAGGTTGTAATGGTTCTCCGCGGCGACGTAGCGGGTGCCGCCGTTCGCCCGTGCCAGATGGTCGGCGTCGGCAATTTGCCACCCCGCATGGTTCGACGTGCCCACGTATCTCACCTTTCCCGCACGGACCGCGTCGTCAAGGGCCGCAAGAGTTTCCTCCGGCGGAGTGACCCCGTCGGGTGTGTGATAGAAGTACAGGTCGATATGGTCCCGGCCCAATCGGGACAGCGAAGAGTCCAAAGCACGGTGAACATAACGTCGTGCTCCCCGCGCACCGTGGTCGGTCCCGTTGACACCACGCATATCCATACCGAATTTGCTCACGACAACGACATCCTCGGCGTCACGGCCCAACGCCTTCAGAGCTTGCCCAAACATTCGCTCCGAGGTTCCGGGCGTCTTGCCGTAGACGTCGGCGACGTCAAACAGCGTGATCCCGGAGTCCACGGCCGCCTCAATCACGGCGTCTGTGCCTTCTTGCGTTTCGGTTGGGGTGCCGGCGCGGCCGAGGTTATTGCACCCCAGCCCCACGCCGGACACCACTAACCCAGAATTGCCAACTGTGCGGTAAACCGGTGAAGTCGTCATGACTCAACACTAGACCGCATGTCGAGAACGACCTCCTAGTGATGCTGGGAAAGCCGATGATTCTGGAAAAACTCCCAGATCAGATCCGTGGCATGGAGGTTGGGGGTATCGCGTCCAGTTCCCATTCCTTCAGGAGCACCGGGCCACGTGTGGCCACCGCCGTCAATCCGGTATTGCTGAACCTCGGAACCGTTCTTGCAGTCATTCTTAAAGGAGTAATGTTCGACGCCGTCCACCGGCTGATCCACTTCGGGTTCATGGGAACACTGATTGCGCGCAACCCACTCGTCGATGTACTCCGGAACGGAAATATATTCACCGCCCTTGCCGTCACCACCGTCGTATTTCATGGTGGGATCGTCCGTTCCGTGAAATTCCATGATCGGGACGGCTCCGGCGGTGTTGCAGCCGGCACGAGTTCCGCCGTAATACGCCCCCGAAACGGAAGCGAAGGCCGCGATCCGATCCGACATCCGGCACGCCAAGAGGCTCGCGAACCCGCCGCCGTTCGACATTCCCGCCGCATATACCCGATCGGTATCCACGCAGAGGTCGGACTCCACCTTGTCCAGTACCTCTCCCGTAAATTTCACGTCGTCGGCATCCGAAGCGTAGCTAGCGCCCTGCCACGAGGTCCCCTTGCTCCCCGTGAGACCCTGCGGATACACGGCGATGGCCGGCTTGTCCGAGAATCCAGTCAAGGTCTTCATCTGCTCGGAATCCCGACCCCGCCCGTGGAATGCCATCACGACCGGCGTGGGGGTATCCGCCGAATAGTCCTTCGGAACGGTCACCACGTAGGAACGGTCGCGCCCGCCCGATGTAAGGTGCACGGTTTTGGACGATCCGGGGGCCATATTTCCCGAACCGCACGCCGAACCACTCGAGGAACCCGATGCGGCACTGCTGGACGCGCCCTCCGCTCCCTCCCCACTGCCGCCGCTGGAACCGCACGCCGTCAGGCCCAAAGCCAGAACAGTCACCGCCACCATGGAACTCCACGACTTTCTCATCACTACTTACGACCCCTCAAAGCATTGAATTTGGTAACCTGCATCACATCGAGTTGTATCACGGTTGCATTTTGTCCCACGACACAAAACTTATGATGCTAGGTATTGCGAGACTTCCGAGGAATTTCACCGTGGGCTCAATGCACTAGACTCGACCCGTAGCGGCGTCGCTTCGCCCCTCCCCGGGCAGAAGGGACGCCATCTTTTTTCAGGCGGCTGATCGATTCACTCGAGACGTCGCGTGGACGGAATAAACGCCGGCGGCTTCAAACCCAGGCACCACCCCCCCCCATCATGAGAGTATCTACGGATTTTCACGAATGACTTCTGAGAACACCGCGGCTCCGAGCCGCCCCCACCGTCCCCGCAACGGTTTTGACCGTTACTTCAAGATCACGGAACGCGGTTCCACTCTGGGCGCGGAGGTCAGAGGCGGCCTCGCGACCTTCTTCGCGATGAGTTACATCGTGGTGCTCAACCCGCTCGTCCTCGGCCTCATCGCCGATGCCAATGGCTCCGAGTTGGGTCTGGCACGAGTCGCGGCAACGACCGCACTCGTTTCGGGCGTCATGACCATCCTGATGGGCGTGATCGCCAACCACCCGTTCGCGATGTCTGCCGGCCTCGGCGTCAATGCCTTCCTGGCGGCAACCATTTCCACGACGCCGAATCTCACCTGGTCGGATCTGATGGGCCTGGTCGTTTGGGCGGGCATCATCATGTTTCTGCTGGTGTTGACGGGGTTCCGCACCGCCGTCTTCAATGCCGTACCGCAATCGCTCAAGACTGCCATCGTCGTCGGCATCGGCCTGTTTATCTCACTCATCGGGTTCGTCAATGCCGGGTTCATCCGCCGGATGCCCGACTCCGCGGGTACCACGGTTCCGGTCTCTTTCGGCATCAACGGAGACCTCATCGGCTGGCCCATCCTGGTGTTCATCGTCGGACTGTTCCTGACGATCGCTCTGATGATTCGCAACGTCCGCGGCGCCATCCTCATCGGAGTCGTCATCTCTACGATCCTGTCGGTGGTCCTCGAGGCCGTTACTCCTTCGGGTTCCTCGCACGACCACCCGACCGGCTGGTCCCTCGTCGCCCCGGAAATGCCTCACCAGTGGCTCGGCCTTCCCGACCTCAGCCTGCTCGGACAATTCAACCTCTTCGGAGCATTCCAGAGCTTGGGCGGCATGGCCGCGACCCTGATGGTCTTCGCGATCCTGCTCTCGGTGTTCTTCGACGCGATGGGAACATCCGTCGGCTTGGCGACCGAGGCCCACAACGTGACGCCGGACGGCAAGATTCCCGGTATCAACCGTGTCCTCGCCGTCGACGCCATCGGCTCCGTCGCGGGCGGCGCAGGCTCGGCGTCGTCGTCTCAGATCTTCGTCGAATCGGCCACGGGCATCGGCGAAGGAGCTCGCACGGGCTTCTCCGTGGTCATCACCGGCGTGATGTTCTTGTTGGCCATGTTCATCTCTCCGCTGGTCAATATCGTGCCGTTCGAGGCCGTCGCGCCAGCTCTCGTGGTGGTGGGATTCCTCATGGTCCGCCAGGCCGTCCATGTGCACTGGGACGACTGGGGTCTCGGTATACCGGCCTTCCTGACCATTGCCATGATGCCCTTTACGTACTCGATTGCCGACGGCATCGGTGCGGGCTTCGTCTCGTACACCTTCATCCGTATCGTCCAAGGACGGGCCAAAGACGTGCACCCCTTGATGTACATCGTGTCCGTGGCCTTCGTGGCGTACTTCGGCATGGGCATCATCCAAGGCTGGACCCACTAGTTCGAAGGTCGTCCCTCATGAGAATCCCTGCGGAAGACCAACGCTGCCCTTGCGGCACAGGTGAAATATTTGGTGCATGTTGCGCACCCGTCCTCCGCGGGGATTCCGTTGCCCCGACCGCCGAGGCCCTCATGCGTTCCCGGTTTACGGCCTTCGCCGTCGGCGACCGAGAGCACCTCCTCGCCACGTGGCACCCCAGCTCACGTCCCGCGACCCTAGACCTCAGTGACTCCCTGATGTGGCAACGGCTGGACATCTTGAACACCGAGGGCGGCCCGTTCGACGACGTCGCCCACGTGGAATTTGCCGCGCACTACCGTTCACCACCGGGCACTCCGGTGGAAGAGCGCATCAAGGGGGTGCAACGAGAGAACAGCCGCTTCGTCCGCGAACGAGGCCGCTGGTACTACGTCGATGGTGACCTTCAGGGTTAATTCGAGCTGACCGGGCAACCAGCCAGCAGGGTAACCGTCACATGAGAGGCGTTCGCCTCGCCCCGGACTGTGGGTCGCGGGAAGCGGCGAGTAAATCGGACGCCGGCCGGGCAAGCTCTCGAGGTCCCGCCCAGATCGCCCGCAGGACCCGCTCGGTGCGAAGCCCTTCCACGGGAACTTCAACCAATTCATCCCGAGCAAGGTAGTCCTCAACGGCCAACCGGCTGAGCGCAGTGGGACCCGCCCCAGAAAGCACCGCCACACGAACGGCGGCATTACTTTCCAACTCAAGAAGGGGGCGCACCGGCCCTTGGTCCCCGAGAGCACGGTCGAGCGTCGTCCTCGTACCGGAACCGACTTCTCTCGTCACGAGCTGAGTCTCCGCGAGCTCTCGACGCGAAATCGGAGATGTGCGCGAAGCCCACTCGTGAAGGGGAGGCACCACGACCACCAGTTCATCACGAGTGACCGTGGCGTGATGAAGCCCCTTGGGCACCTCTGGGCCTTCCACGAAACCCAATTGCGCCCGGCCCGAAATAATGTCAGCGACGGCGGTCTCAGAATTAGCCACGCGAATATCGACGTGCACCTCGTGGACGGAACGCAATTGCGAGATCCAACGGGGCAATAAGTGTTCGGCGACCGTTTGAGAGGCGACCACCACCAGGGAATCCATTCCCGTGGAGGCCAACCCTTCCGCGCCTCGCATCAACTTTTCACCCGCAGCAAGTACGTCCCGCGCCCACTCAACTATGGTCAATCCCTTGGGCGTCACCACCGATCCTTGCGTTGACCGCGTCAATAACACCACGCCCAGGCGGCGCTCCAAGCGCGAAATCGCTCTGCTGGCATTCGGTTGCGCGACACCGATCTGCCGCGCGCCGGCGGATAAACTGCCGTGGTCCGCGACGGCCACCAATATCTCCAAGGTTGTTAGATCAGGCCACTGGTACATATCCGCAGGATATATGCATATGCCCATTTCCTCTCTACCCCCGTCGGGCAGAGGGAAGAATAATCACCAGTGTGTTCATGCCCATGGCCCCCGGTGCCCATACCCAGCGAGTGACTTCCACATCCCACCCCGTACCTGCCTTACCGCCCATCGGGCCTGCCTGGTATGGATCGGTCATGGGAACCGGAATCCTCGCAACCCTCACCGAAAAATTGCTGGACCACATTCCCTTCGCGCACGACGTCGCTATCGCATTCCTGGCGGCCAGCTGGGTTCTCCTGGTGGTGTTATCCGCTGGTTTCGCGCTACGCATTGTGCAGCGACCTCGGACGTTCCGGGAATCGGCCCTCCATCACGCCACCACGCCCCAGTGGGGCATGGTGTCGATGGGAATCATGTCCGTCGGATCGGCCACGCTCACTGTCGCGCCGGCCGTGAACCCGCAATTCTCCGCGACCGCTACATCCTTGAACATCGTCTTGTGGAGCGTCGGCACCGTCGTTGGCATCGTCTCAGCGGTGGGCTTCGGCGCGCGACTCATTGGAAGCGACGTCGGCTCGCCCACCACGGTGTGGGGGCTGGCGGTCGTGCCTCCGATGGTTTCGGCCACCACCGGCTCCCCCATCGTTCCGATACTGCCCGGCGTCAGCGCCCAGTTGTGGATGCTCACGGGTCTGGTCGCGTGCTTCTTTCTGTCCCTCTTCGTGGGCGCGATCGTCTTCATCACCGCCTATCACCACCACTGGTCGAGGCAACGGATCCCACTTGCGGCTTCTGCCTCCGCGTGGATCCCCCTGGGGGTCGTGGGACAATCCACGGCCGCGGCGCAATCACTAGCCTCACAAGCACGGCACCTGGTGATCCCCGAGGCACTTGATGCGGTGCAGGCCCTAGCTAACGCGTACGGAATCGCGATGTTCACCCTAGGAATTCCCCTGACGTGCTGGGCCACCTTCGTAACCATCAGGGGTTTTATGGGACGTATGGCCTTCAACCCCGGATGGTGGTCCCTGACCTTCCCGATCGGCACCCTATCTCTGGGGACTCACCTACTAGGCAAAGGGACGGATGTGCCCATCTTCGGGACGGTTTCACTCATTCTGTGCTGCATCCTGATGTGCACCTGGACCGTATGCGCCATCGGTTCCGCATCCGCCCTTCGAGCTCAGTTATCCACACCGCCTCGTTGATACGTGGTGAATCGACGAGTCGGTGGCACACTGGCCTCATGATGAGCCGTCACATCAGTCAGACTTCAAGTGCCGACCCCGACGCCGTGTACCGGTTTGCCGCGGATCCTCGAAATCTCCCGCGCTGGGCCTCGGGACTCGCACAGTCCGAGGTCAAGGTTATTGAAGGCACCCTCGAAGTCGAATCACCCATGGGTACCGTGACCGTGACGTTCGCGCCTCATAACGAGTACGGCGTGCTGGACCACGACGTCGCGCTGCCTTCGGGCGACGTCGTCACCAATCCGCTTCGAGTGATGTCACATCCGGACGGTTCGGAAATCCTCTTCACTGTGCGGCAGTTAGATCTCACCGATGAAGAGTTCGACCGAGACTGCGCCACGGTGCGCGAAGACGTTGAGCTTCTGGTCAAGCTCGTCGAAAACCAGAGCTAACGGCCTCCAGAGGCCCACGGTTCCTCTTTCGCTGTTTACTCGTCACATCGGCCCACTTCAATTGACGGGACCAAGCCATGAGGTGGCGGTTGCCCAGTGTGGCAGCGCTTACCTTCGTTAGGCGGCGGCTAGACCGCCCCCTAACTGCGGTAGGCCCCACCGAATTGGGTACTCGCGGTCACGCGATGCCCACGCGCTCATCGTCACCTTCCGATGACGCAACCCTGGAAATAGATTCTTTCACTAGATTTAGTTTTTCTGACTAGCGCAAACAGTGGAATTCAATTCATCCACCCTGAACCTCTTGACGCAGGAGCCGGTTCGGAATATTAATAATCACCAACAGATGCTCTCAAAGTCCGAGCACATATGCAGGGAGGGGCATCCGGCGGAAACCAAGGCAAAGTATAGTTTCATAAACTATTAGCCGAAGGCCCCAGAAGATTTGAGAAACACCATGATTAAAGGACAGGTCATTGCGGGATTAGTGTTTATCTCACGAATTGCGCGCAATGCGTAAGACATTTCTTTCTCTCATCATAGGATTCACTCTCATGACACTCGCATCAGGTTGCACTCCCTCCGAGGACTCCGTCGGCAATGGCGAGGAATTTTTCCCCGATGAAGCAGCCTCCCGAGGCAACGTCCCTGTCTCAGATAGCGGGTGGGTTGAGGTCAGCGAAGTCCAGTCCAGCATCCCCGAGCTCACCGTCAACGGTTCCGCAGTCGAGTGGCACCAAACGGATTGGCTCTTCGAGGATGGTCGTCTTCAGCACGAGGAGAAGCCGCAAGATTTCGCGACCGTCCCCAAGCTCACGGTATCCGGCGAGACCCTGACCTTCAGAATTTCCAGCCATATACCGCCGGCCAACTTGTTTGTTGACGTGCACGAAGGTGCGATCAGCGAATCGGTTGACCCCGAAAGCCCGCACACCACGTATCAGCCGATGGACGAGGGGAAACTGAGGTTCGATGACACTTCGGTGAGCTTCGATCTTCCGATCACCCCGGGGAAGCCCCTCATCCTGAACGTGTACTGCAGTTATTACGCGCCACCGGAGTCTCACCAAGAACGCTGGACCAACGAGGTCAACTGGCCCGTACTCATCAACCAGGTCGAACCGTAGTTCCCAGGCGGCGACGTCGTTAGCCTTAGTACCCGTCGCGTCGAGCCTCGGCCCCAGCGGCAAAGGTTCTGGTCCACGCCTCGTCTTTATACTGAGCAGGAACCGCACCGCCCAACAGGTCGCGAGTTAACCGAGCCGCTTCCGGCGCGAGGGCCTCGGGAAATGGCGCATCCGATGCCATCAGAATGATGTTGCCGTAGCGGCGCCCCTTGAGCATCGGCGGGTCAGCGATGCACGCGACGTGTGCAAATACCTCGGCCAAACCGGCAATCTCCGCCTTAGCGCCACGCAGTTCGCGGGTATCGCCACAATTCGCCACGTACAAGCCACCCGGCGCCAGTGAGCGGTGCGCGTGCCGAAAAAACTCAGCGGTGGTCAGGGGATTGGGCGTCACTGCCCCCGCGAACACGTCACGGATCATCACGTCCCGAGAAGCATCCACGAACGTTTCGGTTACGGCCCGTGCTTCCCCCACACGAATTTTGACGGTGGGAGACCTCGGAATATCGAACCATTCACGCACGTAGCTGGCGAGTTTTCCGTCCAGCTCGACGACGGTGTGGCGGCTGCCAGGAAACGTCGCTGCGAAATAGCGCGGCATCGAACATGCCCCGCCGCCCAGGTGAGTCACGCGAAGCTGCTGGGGGTCGAGGCGCCCTTCGACGAAATGCTCGACGCCGGCTGCAATCCATCGCATGTATTCAAAGGCCAGTTCCCGCGGCTCACCCACGATCACGTGGCTCGATTGCACGTTATTGATGCGCAATAACCATGCGCCGGGGTGAAACGTATCTTTTTCCAGCTCCGCGGTGCCGCTATCGATCTCAAATACGCCTTCGGCGGGGCCGCCCCCAATCTCGGTGGTCCGAGGATCTGGGGGCGACGCCCGCCGTCGGCTGTTCTTCTTGCTCACGAATCCACCCTAACGGGCAGATCCCGCCCCCGAATTAGTGTTCTTCGGTCTCGGTGGAGTTCGTCAACGTGCGAACACCGATCAGCGACATCACCACAGCAGCGGCGGCGAGAATCCAGAAGGAGATGCGCGTTCCATGAACGAATCCGGCAACCGTCGCGGGATCCCAGGCGCCCTGGGGCAGCATCGTCCCCACAGCTGCGGCCATCACGGTTCCGACGACGGCCACACCCACAGAATTGCCGAGTTCCTGGGCGGTGTCGTTCATCGCGGACCCGATCGAGGTGTGCGTTTCAGGCAGGGCCCCGACCAGGGCGACGGCACCCGTGGTCATGATGGTCCGCATACCCATGGTCATGATGAGCATGCCGATCGCGCACCAGAGGTAACCGTGTCCGACGGCGTAGATCCAGATGAGCAGACTGCCGATCACGAAGGCGGCGCCGACCATCGACGTCTTACGGTGGCCCAAGCGAGCCACCATCCTGTCGACGAACGGGCCCGCACCCAGCATGCCGAGGACGAACGGCAGGTTGGCGAGTCCGGCCATCATTGGTGACCATCCCCAAGCGAACTGGTACAGCTGAGTCGAAACGAACATAACCCCGGCCATCGCGACCATCACCCCGGTCTGCAGAATGGCCGAACCGCGCACGGTCGGGATAGCGAGGAGGGTCAGATCCAGCATCGGATCCTTCGCGGTTTTCTCCCGCCAGACGAATGCCACGAGGCACGCGATACCGCCGACGAGCACGCCGATCGTGATCGGGCTGCCCCAGCCGTTCTCCGTACCCGAGGTAAACGAGTACAGAATCAGACCGAGCGCACCCACGGAGAAGATTCCACCGGGGATGTCGGTACCTCCACGACGTCGATCCGCGGGGTCGTCCTTCGAGAGACCGAAGCGCACGCCGAACCACGCGATGAGCGCCATGGGAGCGTTGAGCACCAATAAGGCCTGCCAAGGCCAGTGCTCGACGGCGAGGCCGGCCAGCGTCGGACCGACCGCGAAACCACTCATGGAGACCACCATGATCAGACCGATGGCCTTATTGCGCAGGTCGTCCCGGTCGAAGAGCCGGAAGATGAGGGACATGGTCAGCGGTGCCATCAGGGCCGCAAAGGCCCCTGACACGGCCCGGACGGCAATCAGCTGCCCCGGGGTCTGCACCAGCAGGACCGCAAGCCCGGCGAGGCCGAAGAGAGCCAAGCCGGTCAGCAGCGTCCGGCGACGTCCGAGCTTATCGCCCAGGGTTCCGCCGACCATGAGCAGTCCGCCAAAGGTCAAGGAGTAGGCGCCAACGATCCATTGCAGATCCGTCGGGCCAGCGTGTAAGTCGCGCCCCACGGAGGGCAGGGCAACGTTGAGGATCGAGTTGTCGACCATCTCGACCAGCATTGCCAGGCACAGGCCCAGCAGGGCGGGCCAGGCCGCACCCAGAGATTGCGGCTTCGTGGAGGCTCGTGGCGGAGCCTCCGGGGCGAGGGTTTCGGAGAGTGACATGGAAAAACCTTTCGTATGGATCGAACGTCGTTCGACTAATGGAACAGCGTTCGAGTTATCGAACTATGTTCGAGAATAGAACGTTGTTTGATATGGCGCAACGGTCTGCGTAGATTTTCTGTCATGACCCAGCCCACTCCCCGTCGCCCATCCCGCCCCCGCACACCGGAAGATCGCGCCGCAATGCGCGAGGAACGACTCCAGGCCAGCCGCGACGCCACACAGCGAGAGGGCCAACCGCCTCATGGGCCGGGCGGAGGCGCGGGCGCGGCGGACGGACGCGCACGACGCTGTCCCTCGAATCGATCTTGGATGCCGCCATAGCGACTCTGGACCGAGAGGGAGCCGAAAAGCTGACCCTCCGCGGTCTCGCTGCAGAGCTCCAGAGCGGCGCCGCAAGCCTCTACTGGTATGCGTCGGGCAAAGAAGAACTCCTCGCCCTGGCCTCTAACGAGTTACTGGGACGCGCGCTGGCGGAGGACGAGCACCTTCAGCGTCTCGGCCACGCCGCCCCTCGCGGATTCGCCGACCACGCACCGTTTTCGACGGACGCACGCACCAGCTCGGAATCGGCCTCGGCCCTAGTGAACCTGCGACGCATGGTGCTATGCCTCATGGAACAGATGTTGGAACACCGTTGGCTCGCCCACCAGCTCCTCAAGTCGGGTCCCGACCAAGAGAATTCGTTGATGTTCTGGGAAAAGATCGGCCAGCAGCTCATGCGCACGGAACTGACCCTCAGTCAGCGGTTCCACGCCTCGTTGGCCCTGGTCAACTACGCCTCAGGGATGGGAGCCGAGGTGTCCCAGCGCGACGTCTATGAAGATCAGGACGTGGAGAAGGAGCTATTCGACGAGCAGGTCGCCGAATGGAGCCACTCGGACCCCGCCCGATACCCCTTCGTCCATTCGGTTCTCGGGGAGTTCCGGCACCACGACGACCGCTCCGAGCTGGTCGCGGGCCTGGAACTCCTTCTACTCGGCCTCGAACGTCAGACTTGGTCGTAGGCCCATCGGGTTCTTATTGAGACGACCCAAGCTGTCACCGGCGAAAATGGGCAACTTCGCCGAACGCGCCGGTCGCAGGACTCCCGAGTGACTGTGCTCGGCTACAGGCCACGGACCATGCGGCCGGTCGTCGACGACGCCCACGTCCCCTGGGTCGGAAAGTCTTCGCCCAATCCGCGAAAGCCGTGTCTTCGGTAGAAGCGTTCGGCGCCGTCGTTGCCGTTGATGAGCCAGAGAAATGCGGGCGAGTCTTCGGGCAGAACCTCCCGCAGGAGTTCCGCGCCGAGCCCCTCACCCTGGGCTTCCGGAAGGACATACAGATTCACCAGTTGTCTGGCACCGGCCTCGACGGCTCCGGGGATGGGGACCGCACCAATCTCACGCTCCCATGCCTCGAGTGGGCCGGCGTCGATGGTCAGGGCGATGCCCACGGGCCGGGTCCACAAGTCCGGATCCGCCCCGACGCCGCAGCACCCGAAATCGTTGGTCTCCTCGAACTGGGGGTTGGACCAGGCGATGACCGCTTGCGCGTCGGAGCGTCGCAGATAGGCCCGATCTTCGTCGGCCACGGAAGCGGCCTCCGCGCGAATCGTCGTCGAGAATTCCTCGCCAATGATCTCCCGGTACGAGGCAGCCAACGCCTTGACGTGGACCTGCGAATACGCGGATTGCTCCGACGGACCCACCGGGGTCAACGCGTATTTTCCATCGTGGACAAAACTCACGCCTCTGACTCGATGGCCTTCTCGAGACGTTCCAACTTTCCGGTGAGTTCCCCGTCGTAGCCGGGACGAATGTCCGCCTTCAACACCAGCGAGACTCGGGTTCCATATTTCCCGACGGCCTCGGTCGCGCGCTTGATGACGTCCATGCACTCGCCCCAATCGCCCTCGATCGTGGTGAACATCGCGTCGGTTCGATTCGGGAGGCCGGATTCCCGGACGATCTTCACAGCATCGGCGACGGCGTCGTGGACGGAGGCATCCGGGGCGTCTCCACCGGACGGGGCAACAGAGAAAGCAAATAACATGCCTCCAGCATGCCACCGTCCCCGCGAGACGGCACCCCACTCAATGCCACGATTCCCCACTAGTTCACACGGCGGCATCAGCATTTCCGCAGGCAGACTGCATAAAATTTGCATCTCGAGCACCTGACCGCAGCCGGCGACCTCATCACCGAGGCCCGAATCGGTCGGCACTCCCCGTGCGACGTCGCACCAGACCTGCCCGGCACCAACGCCGTGCGCCGTCCTTCTCCACGCCTCAAGGAACCACCATGCCGCACTACCAGCAACGCGACCCGCACACACTGACGACCGAGCCGATGGCCGCCGTACCCGCTGCAAACGCGCAAACGGGTTTCCGTATCCGGTGGACGCGAGTGACCATTGTGCTCATCGTGGCCTTGCTGCTTGCGCTGGGAGGCATTGCTTTCGCGGCTTTCCAGCACCTTCACCACAACATCAAGACCACTCAGGTCCAAGGGCTCACCAACACCTCGAGCACCAAGGGCGCGATGAACGTGCTCATTATCGGCTCCGATGAACGCGACGGTTCCATCGATGCCGGCGAGGCCGAGGGACGACGCAGCGACTCGATCCTGGTGGCCCACATCAATGCCGCCCACGACAAGGTCACCGGCATCCAGATTCCCCGCGACACGATGGTCCTTCCCCCGAAGGGATCGACGGCGTACTCGACCGCACCCAACGTGCCGGTGCAGATCAACTCCCTTCTCGCCGACGGTGACTCTCAACTTATTGAGGCCGTCTCAACCCTCACCGGGCTGGGGATCAACCACTACGTGGACGTGAACTTCGGTGGCTTCATCTCCATCGTCGACGCCCTCGGCGGTATCGACATGAATCTCCCCGAGGCCCTCAAGGATCCGGACGCCAACCTCGACCTCCCCGCGGGACAGCAGACACTCAATGGGACGCAGGCCCTCGCCATGGCCCGGGAGCGCCACGCGATCGGCGACGGCAGCGACCTCGCCCGCATCGGGAATCAGCAGACCGTCATGAAGGCCATCTTGGACAAGGCGCAGAGCTCATCCACTCTGTCCAACCCGATCAAGCTCTATTCGTTTCTGAATCAGTCCTCGTCCTCGATCATGGTCGACGACGGCCTGAAGTCCTCGACGCAGTTCCTGAGCTTCGTCCGAACCTTTACCCAGGTCCCCCGGGACCAGATCTCCTTCGAACAACTTCCGGTGGAGCCCTACCCTTGGGACACCAACCGGGTGCAACTCTCCGACGAGGGTGTAGCGCGGCTGGCCGAGATCGCGAAGAGCTGACGCGTCCGTACGATCGTCGGGCCCCTCGAGTGCTCGGCACCACGTATCCTCGGCATCGAGGACCGCTTAAAATCGTGGGAGAGGCAGCGACGCTGTCCCGAGTTACTGAGCGTAAGGACGATTCATGACGACCGGTATTTTCCTCGATGCGATGACCCCGCTTGCCGGGAAGACCTTAGTGGCCCTGGGGCTGGCCGACTCCCTCATCCGTCGAGCGGATTCTGTGGGGTATTTCCGGCCGGTCTTCGAAACCGACTCCGCGGACACCGACCCTCGCATCCGTTTGATGCGTGAAACCTTTGATCTTGACGAATCCTCCGCCCGCGGCGGCGTCAGCCTCGCGACGTGCCGCGAGGTCCTCGCTTCCGGGGACATCAGCGAGCTGCTCAACATCTCGCTGTCGATCTACTCGGAAATGTCGCAAAAGTACGACGCCGTGATCGTGGATGGCACCGACCTCCTCGCCCACAACGCCGCAACCGCCGAATTCGACCTCAATGCCCGGCTCGCCAACACCATGAGCTGTTCCGTGCTCGCCGTCATTTCGGGCGCCGAGGCCGAGTCGGTTGAAGACATCATCAACGCGGTGGAGGTCACCCGGGCCGAGCTGCATGCCGCCAAGACCGACCTCCTCGGCATCGTCGTTAACCGGGTTCATCCGGACGTGGCCCAAGAGGTCGAATCCCGCATTCCGGCGGGTCGGCGCGGTGGCCACGTGTACGTTCTCCCGGAAACCCCGGCCATTTCTCAGCCGACCGTCGCCGAGGTGGTTCACGAGATGGGACTGTCCGCCGACGACGTCAGCGCTTCCCTCGACCGCGACATCCAGGGCGTGAAGGTGGCTGCCATGACGGTCGGAAACTTCCTGGAGCAGATGGCCGACGGCGATTTCGTGATCACCCCGGCGGATCGATCGGACGTCGTCATGGCCACCTTGGCTTCGGCCTTCTCCCCCACATTCCCGGTGCCTTCCGGCGTTCTTCTCTCCGGGGATCTCCACATCAACTCCGCGACCAAAGCACTGATCGGTTCCGCCCCCTTCCCCATCCTGCGAACTTCTCTGGATACCTATTCTGCGGCGCAATCGGTGGGGTCGGTGCACGGTGAACTCCGCGCTGGCGCGCCTCGAAAGATCGCTGCGGCCATGGGCGAATGGTCCAAGAGGGTTGATGACAAGGAACTTCTCGGACGCCTGGATCTCCCGCGCCCGGCTACCATGACGCCGCTTCGTTTCCTCCATGAACTCATCGAAACGGCTCGCTCCAACCGACGTCGGGTGGTCCTTCCCGAGGGCGAGGACATCCGCATCCTCCGCGCTGCCGAAATCATCGTCCGCCGAAACTTTTGTGACCTCACGATCCTCGGCAGCGATTCGAGCGTCCGCGAGCTGGCCCAGTCGGAAGGCATCGACCTGACCTTCACGGCCTCGGAAAACCCGGCGGCCGGCGAGGTACGGCTGATCGACCCGGCCACGTCGCCCCTGCTCGAAGAATACGCCGCGGAATATGCCCGCGTGCGCGCCCACAAGGGCGTGGACCTCGATCAGGCTCGCGAACGCATGCTCGATGGCTCCTATTTCGGAACCATGATGGTTCAGCTCGGCCACGTGGATGGCATGGTTTCGGGTGCCGCGCACACCACCGCGAATACCATTCGACCGGCCCTGGAATTCGTGAAGACCAAGGAAGGCGTCAAGGTCGTATCCTCGGTCTTCTTCATGCTTCTCGAAGATCGCGCGCTCGTTTACGGCGACTGCGCCGTCAACCCCAATCCCAACGCCGAGCAGTTGGCCGATATCGCCAAGGCGAGCGCCCAAACGGCCCGGGAATTCGGCGTCGAACCTCGGGTAGCCATGCTCTCCTACTCGACGGGCGGATCCGGGTCCGGCGAAGACGTCGACAGAGTCCGCGAGGCCACCGACCTAGTCCGGGCCTCCAACCCGGACTTCGCTATCGAAGGTCCCATCCAGTACGACGCCGCGACCAACGCCTCAGTGGCCAAGTCGAAATTGCCGGACTCTCAGGTGGCCGGCCGCGCGACGGTCTTCGTCTTCCCGGATTTGAACACGGGCAACAACACCTACAAAGCCGTGCAACAGTCCTCCGGGGCGGTCGCCGTCGGCCCGGTCCTGCAGGGCTTGCGCAAACCGGTTAACGACCTCTCTCGCGGCTGCACCGTGGACGACATCGTCAACACGGTGGCCATCACGGCGATTCAGGCCCAGGCGCAGTAAGCAACCGGTCGCAGTCTTAGATAGGCTTGCAATATTGTTTCCGCGAGAGACTCCGGCGTCCGCTGACACGCGGTCGGGTGAGCGGAAGAATCGCCTCAACACTTCGAGAAGGGTGCCGTCATCATGGCTCAAAGAATCATCGTCGTGGGAGCATCGGGTCTTATCGGTAGCGCCGTGGCCCAAGCCCTGGAACAGCAGCAGCACGAGGTTATCCGCGCCTCGCGTAGCAGCGGCGAACGCGTCGACATGTCCGACCCTGCCTCGGTCCGGGATCTCTTCGAGCGCGTCGGCACCGTCGACGCCGTGGTCAGTTGCGCCGGCGGCGCCCCGTTCAAGCACGTCACAGAGCTGACCGCGGAGGACTACATGGCCGGCCTGCAGGACAAGGCCATGGGGCAAATCAACATCGCGACCGAGGCCCTGAAGCGCCTGACCGACGGCGGTTCCATCACTCTGATCTCCGGGATTCTCACGACCGTCCCGATCCACGGCAGCGTTGCGTCGGCCGTGGCCAATGGCGCGGTCGAGTCCTACGTGCGAACCGCCGCGGCGGAATTGCCTCGCGGCCTGCGGATCAACGCGGTCAGCCCCACGGTCCTGCGCGAAGCCACCGGATACCACCCCTCGTTCCCGGGGTTCCGGCAAGTTCCCGCCGCCGACGTCGCCCAAGCTTTCGTGCGGTCGGTCGAGGGCGTTCAGAGCGGGGAAGTCTTCACCCTCTGGGGGTAACGCCCCTAGAGTCCGGGCTCCTTGTTGCGGAGCTCCTCAGGAAAGCGATCGCGCTGGTACGTCACGCCGGTGAATCCGTGCTCGAGTGGCTTGCCGTCGGCGTCGAGCCCCACGAACACGATGCGCTCGATCGACAGGATCGCGCGTCCGGTAATGATGTTCCGGACCTCGCACCGCATGGTGAGCGAAGTTCGGCCGAAGGCGATCGCCTGCAGCCCAATCTCGATGATGTCTCCCTGCGTGGCCGAAGAGACGAAATTGATCTCGGAAATGAACTTGGTGACGATGCGCTGGTTGCCGAGCTGGATCATCGCGTAGACCACCGCCTCGTCGTCGATCCAGCGCAGCAGGCTGCCGCCGAAAAGCGTGCCGTTCGCATTGAGATCTTCCGGGCGTACCCACTTGCGGGTGTGGAAGTTCATGTCGTCAAAGGACCCCTGAGACCCTTCCGCCTGGTGGTATGCCATGGTGATTCCCTCTCCACCCGATTCCATGTCGATGAGACTTATGGTGACACGATGCCTTCGCCCGCTCCAGGCTTTGTCCTTACATGACGTCCCTGACGCGCCGCCCCGAGAACCGTAGACTGTGAAGCCCCTACCCTAGGAGTTCAGACCCATGAGTCTCAGCGACGTCGAATACATCGAATTCCCCGGATTCCCCACTGTGGTCGTCCGGTTCCGCGAATACCCCATGCGCGAGATGCCGACCGCGATGGACCAGGCTTTCTCCGCGCTAGGCCAGGCCATCGGAGAAGGCGCCTTCACACCCACCGGTCCGGCCTTCGCCCGTCACGAGGTCAGGCCCAGCGATACCGCGACTTTTGAAGTCGGCTTCCCCGTTGACTCACCCTTGCCCTCAAACACCACGGTCAATGACGTCGAGATCGTCAACTCCGAGTTGCCAGCATGCGAGACCCTGGCCATCGCCAAACACCACGGACCGTACGACGGCCTCGCCGCATCGTGGCAGGCCTTCATGGAGGCCATCGACGCCGACGGCAAGTCGCCGCTCCTACCCTTCTGGGAGGCGTACGACACCAAGCCCGGGCCTGACGTGGACCCCGAAACGCTGATCACCGGTCTGGCGGTTCCGGTCAAGGAGAAGTAGGCAAATCCTCGGCGGCAGGGTGACGGCGATCAGCGCCGCCCTGCCGCCGCCTGCGAGCGGACTAACTCGCTGAAACGATCAATGTAGTCCTGGAGAAATTCGCGCGTGCTCTCGGCATTGAGCCTCCCCTCGTCGTCGAATAATTCGGGGGAACGCCCCAGGAACACCTCCGGTTGCCCCAGCGTCGGCATGTCGAAGTAGGAAAGCGCGAGTCGCAGGTTCTTCTGGGAGCTATACCCGCCCATCCGGCCGACCGAGTGGCTGAGGATGCCCACCGGGAGTCCGCGCCAGGCGACGTCGTCGTTCGGCTTGGACCCGACGTCGATGGCGTTCTTGAGGCAGGCGGGAATGGTGCGATTATTCTCCGGTGTCACGAAAAGCACCCCGGAGGACTCGTGGATCGTACGACGGAATTCGGTGTACTCGCCGGGGAGGCTCACGTCCGAAACGCTCGGGTCGTCGTAATCGAAGTTGTACAGCGGAAGCTGCCCAATCTCCACGATGGAAGCCTCGATGCCCTCCCCGAAATATCCGGCGACCTCCCGCGCGATTTTGCGGGCAAAGGAGCCCCGCCGCAGGCTTCCCACGATGATGCTGACCGAATACGTCATGACGACCGAATCCTTTCTGCGCCCCGACGAGCGGTGGCACGGTCCTGATAAAAGTACGCCTAGGCGAACAATTTTGTTCTATTAATGCATCTTCCGCAAGATCGGGTATGCCCCGCTGTACCCACACTGAGGGAGACGACGCCCACAGAGACCCCCACGGCGATATGACGGTGGAATAATTGGGCTACATACGTTTTTGACGCGAAGGGAACACCATGCTCGTCCTGGTCATTAATTCGGGTTCCTCCTCCATCAAGTATCAAGTGCGCGAGGTCGCCACGGAGGAAGAACAGCTCGCTCCGTACACATCCTCGATGCCCGCGATCAACGAACGGATCACGCTCGAAAGAGCGACCGTCGGCGCGGATGGCGGCCAGGTTCTCACCAAGGGCTTGATCGAGAACATTGGTGAAGGCGGCGAGATCGCCGATCACGCGCAGGCGCTGGACCTCATGGCTGAGCGCCTCGACGAGGCCCTCGAGGGTAGAACGATCGACGCCGTCGGCCACCGTGTGGTCCACGGAGGCGAGCGGTTCTCCGCACCCGTGATCGTCAACAACGAAATCGTTCGCGCCATCGAGCGCCTCGCCCCCTTGGCTCCATTGCACAATCCGGCCGCGGCCTTGGGCCTGCGCGCTGTCGAGAAGAAGTGGCCGAACCTTCCGCAGGTCGTCGTATTCGACACTGCCTTCCACCGGTCTCTCCCCGAAAAAGCCTGGCGCTACGCGATCCCCGATTCCTTCTACCGCCTGCATGGCATCCGCCGCTACGGTTTCCACGGCACCAGCCACGACTACGTCACGGGCAAGGCCGCTGAGTTTCTGGGCGTGGAGCGAGAATCCTTCGACGCCGTGGTGGCGCACCTGGGCAACGGCGCGTCGGTCACGGCCATTCAATCCGGCCAGTCCGTGGACACCTCCATGGGGTACACGCCCCTCGCCGGGCTCATCATGGGAACCCGCGCCGGCGACGTCGACCCTTCGGTCCTGACCGGAATTCTCACGCGCGACAAGTCGATGACCGCCGAGGAACTTGACCGGATTCTCAACAAGGAGTCCGGTCTCGTGGCGCTGGGCGGATCTAACGACATGCGAGATTTGGAGCAACGAGCCGAATCCGGCGACGACAAGGCGACGTTGGCGATCGACATGGCCGCCTACCGTTTGGCCAAGTACATCGGCGGTTACCACGTGGCCGTCGGCGGCATGAAGGCTCTTATCTTTACCGCCGGTATTGGTGAGAATTCTCCGGAGTTCCGCCAGCTCGTGGTGGATCAGCTCCGCGCGCTCGACATCCACCTCGACGACGAGGCTAATCTGGTCCGTTCGGGAGAGATTCGTGTGATCTCCACCTCGGAGTCGGCGATACCTGTTCTGGTGGTACCGACCGACGAGGAACGTGCCATCGCCGAGGCCACGGCCGGTCTCGTGACCGCACGCATCCGAAACTAACCCTCTGATGGGCGGCTCCCACGGGAGTCCGCCCGTCAGATTCTCGGAGCATGGGTTGCTACCCTGTGACTTCATCACTTGCATCTCTTCGCCAGAACGGAAAGAGATTCCTTGACTTCCTCACCTCGTCGCCAGCACCTCCCGGGACGCTCCACCTCCCGCCGCAGCCTCCTCGCTGGGGCCACGGCACTCATCCCGCTGGCATACGCCGGCACCACGTCGGCCTCGGCGTACAACCCGACGGAGAATTCCCACCGCCTCGATGCGGCACAGAAGCTCCGCGACCTCGAAACGCGGCTCGACGGCCGCATTGGCGTCCACGCGATCAACACCGGGACCCAGGTTCGCTTCGGTTATCGGTCCACCGAGCGGTTCCTCTTCTGCTCGGTCGGAAAGGTCCTCGCGGTCTCAGCGATCCTCCATCGCGCCGCAAGCGACTCGACGCTATTGACCCGCCACATACCCATCGCCGCCGACGATATTCTCGCCTACGCCCCCGTCACGAGCCAGCACGTGGGCGGTTCCATGAGCGTGGAAGACCTCTGCCACGCAGCGATCACGGTCAGCGACAATACCGCCGCGAATCTACTCGTCGAGGTGTGTGGAGGCCCGAGCGCGGTGACGGAATTTGTGCGCGGAGCGGGCGACGTCGTCACGCGCGTGGATCGTACCGAACCGACCCTGAACGATGCCGATGCAGACCTGGACACCACCACCCCGTCGGCCTTCTGCACCACCTTGGGAAACCTCGCCCTGGAGTCGGTGCTGACCCCCGAGCATCGGTTGCGCCTGACGACGTGGCTAAAAGCAAATACCACCGGAGCCGATCAGATTCGCGCCGGGGTGCCCGACGGCGTGACGGTGGGCGATAAGACCGGGGCCGGATCACACGGTGAGTCCAACGACGTCGCGGTCTTGTGGCCTACGAAGGGGTCACCGGTGATTCTCTCGATCTTCACGGTTTCAAGCCACACTCAAGACACCGCCCTACAGAAGGAAGCCATCGCGGAGGCGACCCGCATCGTCACCCCGATCGTTCTGGGCTAATACGGCGCGGGCCGTGGGGGTGTCATGACACTTGTCATGGGCAGATCATGACTTTCGATAGATGTACCCGCCTCGAAACGCGACCATGCTGGGGATATGGACATCACGAACGTCGCCCCACGTGACATCGAGTATTCGACCCCAAAACCGACGGAACAACCAACCCCGGGAACCTCATCGCACGATGCCGCCGAGGGCGCGAAGAAGCCCCCGCGCTTCTCCGTCCGCAACAACCTCTTCATGTGGGCGCTGACGGCCGCCGAAATCGTCGCGTCGATACTGGTGGTGCAATGGGTGACCTCCCACGGCGGCACGGAATTCGCGGCATACCTGTGGTCTATGCTTCCGCCGTTGGTGGGCGGGGTCATCTACTGGGCCAAGACTCGCGTCCTCGGAGGGGCATCACTGGCGATCCTGGTCTTCAATCTGCTTTCCGCGGGGGTCGCGTTGCTCGGAAGCCACGACGCGAAAGTCCTGCTGTACAAGGATTGTTTCGTGACGGGGATCATCGCCGTGATCTTCGCGGCCAGCACGGTGGTCGGTAAGCCCGTGACGTACTGGTACGGCCAACGATTCGCGACGGGAGGCACCCCCGAGGGCCTCGCCTGGTGGCGAGACCTATGGGCGAATGTCCCCGGATTTCGCAAGCTCCAGCGTCAGGTGTGCCTCGTTTGGGCCGCGATCCTCATGATCGAAGCCGGTTCTAAGGCCTTCGCGATTTCCCAGAATTCCTTCGACAACGCCTATGTGTGGACGCAGGTTCTGCCCATCGCCGCCATCGTGCTCGGAATGGTCATGACCATGAGGATGGTCCGGCGTACGTTGGCTCGAGTCCGCAGTACGCCGGCCTCCTCGGACCGTTCCTACCGGTAGAGCCGCGACCCTTCGCTCACGCCCTCGAAGCGGAACGGCCCCTGGGTCTCGCGCTCGGTGCGATAGTTGTCCAGCGGCTGCACCAAGGTTCCCGGGTGCAGTACTCGGTACCGGTCGTAACCGATCGGCACGCGGGCATCCAAGATCGCCTGATGCTCTTGAGCCCGCAGATGCTTGCGGTATCCGGGCTGGATGATGCCGGTAAAGAACTCCGCGACGGCGCCAGAACCGTAGGAGAAGAAGCCCACGCGCTGGCCTTCAAGGTCCTTCTCAGAGTCCAGCAACGCCAGGAACCCCAAGAAGATCGAGGCGGAGTAGCTGTTGCCGAGCTGCTTGTTGTAGCCGAATGTCGGTTCCAGGGCCTGGGCCGCCTCGGGCTTATCCAGGGGAACACCGGCTTCCCGGGTCAGCCGCATGTGGGCCTTGACCGCCATCTTCGTGAACGGCTGATGATAACAGAACCAGTCGATCTCGTCGAAGTCGACGCCGTCGTGGTCCCGGTAATCGTGCCACGCGCCCACCAAGGCGTCCATGTACGCACCGACAGAGAACTTGCCGTCCACCAACGCCGTGTTTCGGAAATTCGGACGCCAGAAATCCTGAACGTCGCTCGTGTACACGCCCTGCGAGGACTCGATGGCCAAAATGTCCGGGGAGGCCTGGACCAGGAAGGCGACGGCGGCCGCACCCTGGGTCGGTTCTCCAGAAGTGTCGATGTCGTAGCGCGCGACGTCGGCGGCGATCACCAGAACCTTTTCCTTCGGATTCCGGGCCACGAGCCCCAGGGCCATCTGCAAGGCACCAATCGCCCCGTAGCACGCCATTTTGGTCTCGATCGTGCGGATTTCGCGCGGCAACTTCAGGAGCCCGTGCACGTACACGCCCGCCGACTTGGACTGGTCGATTCCCGACTCGGTCGCAAACAGGAGCGTGCGGATGCCCTCGGTGCCGTTCCGTTCAATGATGCGCTGGGCCGCCGCGGCACCCATCGTCACGATGTCTTCGTCCGAGGCCGGGATGCTCATCGTCTCCTGTCCGATACCGACGTAGAACTTATTGACGTCAATCTCGTGCTGGTCGGCCAAGTTCTTCAGATCGAAGCTGTAGTGACCGGTCGCGAAGGCGATGTCTTGGATACCCGCGGTGGGCACGCCGGCTTCCTCGCCGGCCTGCTCATGATTCGTGTGAGTGCTCAACTATCGATTCCTTTCGATCTTGACGTGAGCCTCCATGAGCTCACCGGGGTTGGTCTGTGCGGCCAACAGGGACAGTTCCCCGCAGAATACCGAGGCGGCGCACAAAACCGCTAGCCGTTGGGCGTTGAGGCCGGGTTCGCGGTCCTCACGGCAGCCCAATCGACGCAGGCCGTCCTCGACGATCTCGAGCCCGGCCCCCTTTCCGTTACCCACGGTACCCACGATCAGATTCGGCAGGTTGCAGGCGAAGTAGAGATCTGCGTCGCGGACCTCGGCGGTGGTGATGCCTTGGGAGCCTTCGACGATATTCGCCGCGTCCTGTCCGGTCGCCAGGTAAAACGCGAGGAGCATGTTGGCGTAGTGGGCGTTCGCCGAACGAAGCCCGCCGGCGAGGTTGGTACCGACCAAGTTTTTGCGTGTGTTCAGGTCAGCGATGCGTTCCGGGGTGGACTTCAAGAATCGCCGAACGACGTCGCGCGGGATCAACATCTCGGTGACCACGTTTTTACCGCGGCCCAGGATGCCGTTGACCGCCGTCGGCTTCTTGTCCGAACAGAAATTCCCGGAGATCGAGCCGTACCGAAGCTCGGGGTATTCCTGGAGGATCCACGGCATGAGATTATCCGCGGCGAGCGTGACCATGTTGTGCCCCGACGCATCGCCGGTCGTGAAGTCAAAGCGCACAAACAAGAGATTGCCGGCGTACTGGAAGTGCAGGTCAATGAGTCGCGCAAAGCGGGAGGCCCCTGCCACGACGGCTTGAAGGTCGTCGCGCCGGGAATCCAACTCCTGGGCTACCCGGTACGCTGCGCCGGCGTCAGGTGCCTCGAAATAGACCGACCGCGTCATGCGATCGTCCACGAGGGTCGCCCGGATGCCGCCTTCCACCAGGCGGGAGATTTTGGAGCCGCGTTTGACCGAGGGCCACAACGGGGTTTCGTAGGTCGCCAAAGGGACCTCGACCTCTTCACCGTCGACCACGTTGCCGCTCAAACGGATCGGGCCAATCCACTGGGTCGGGATGGGGGTCTGGAAAGGTTCGTGCATTCTTCCTCCGGTCATGGTCTAATGTGCCGTCCGCGCGGCTGCCCGCCGGTTCGCCAACGACGAGGGATGGACGCCGCGCAGCTGGGCCGCGTGCGCCAGTTCGCCGCTGATCAACACGTCCGTGGTCCGGAGGTCCGCTGTAGTGCGGGCCCCGAACATCGCGTACATTTCGTGCAGCCGCTCTTGCCAGTCAGTGATCTGGGCGATGAGTCGGCGTGTGCCATCGGCACCGGCATCCAGGCCAGCTTCTCCGAGGACGGTGTGTAAGAACGTTCCCGCAACACCCACGGCACGGGCACCCAAGGCCAATCCGCGGACGACGTCGTAGGGGTGACGCACGCCCCCCGAGGCCGGCCGCAGCCGCCCGGCATCTCGACTCGGCCGGGTTCACTGCGCGGCGATATCCGCGAACTCTCCATGGGTCGCGGCGTCGAGCAGGGAAGCGGGGGCCGACTGGCCGAAATCGGCGAGGAAGGCGTAGTCCTTTCCAGCTCGGCGTTCATTCTCGACCCGGGCAAAATTGGTTCCGCCGTTTCCCGCGGCATCGGCGATCTCCACGCCTAAGGTGCCGAGCTGCGCGATCGTTTCGCGGGACAAGCCGAAGCCGACCTCCTTGACGACCACGGGAACGGGAAGGCTCTCCACGAGCGCGGCGATATTGTCGCTCCAGGCGCCAAAACCTCGGGACCCTTCAGGCATGACCGTCTCTTGAACGGAATTGATGTGAATCTGCAGCGCGTCGGCTTCCATGGCCTCAACGACGCGGTGCGCCGCGTCGGGTGTGGCGTCCGCGCTGAGGTTAGCCATCACAAATCCGTTGGGGTTCTTGTCCCGAAGCACGCGGAATGTCGGAAGCACAGATTCGTCGCGGAGATAGATGCTCATCGAGCCCGTGGCAATCGCGATGCCCGTCTCAGCGGCTGCCTCCGCGAGGGCCGCGTTGACTTTCCCGGTGGTCTCGGTTCCGCCCGTCATGCCGTTGATATAGAACGGCAAGGACCACTCGATCCCGCGGGGAAGAGACGTCGCGATGCTGACCTGATCCACGTCGATGCCTGCCAGGCCGTGGTGTACGAGCCGGACGTCGTCCCACTCGGTGTGCGACGGCGCCTCTCGCTGCTGGGCCGCGGCGTAGTTCAGATGGTCGTCTTTGCGGCTTCGAATCATGCGGCGTCCCTCGGGTTGGTGGAGCGGGCGTTTTCGGTATAGGTCGTGAGTCCTCGAGAAGATACGCGAAGGTCCAGGGGGCGAATATGGGCACGTTCCCAGGCACGGTCCAGGCTGGTGGACGGTGTACCGGCGGGGGCAATGGCCATGCCGCAATCCCCACCCCCAGATCCGGAAGACTTGGCCCACCAACCCACGGATAACGCGGCTTCGACGAGCGCCGTTAATTCCTGGGTTTCGATCACGGTGCCTCGTTGTTCGGCCAATTCTCCCAAAATCGCCCGAGCCTCGGCCACGATAGTTCCGATGTCAGACACGTTTCCGGTGGTCAGAGCCTTGCTGAAGGCTTCAACTCGAGAATCGCTGCGCGCCAAGAGCTCGGCCGGGATCGGTGCCTTCTGACGCATTTTTCCCACGAGTTCCGGGGTGTCGGCGGGTTCTCCGGTCCATCCCACACGGACGTCCAGCGGCGAAACGTCGAGGAGACCGTCGGGCCCATCGAGCCGCTGCAGACTAAGACCGGGCCACGGAATTGACAAGAGCTCTTCGACGCCGCGCTCTGTCGACGCGGCAGCCAGCCAGTCACGGTCAGGGGAGGAGTACGAAACCCAGCCACCCAGGCAGCTCGCGGCAAGGTCCCCGCCCGAGGTCGTGCGGGTGACCTGAACGGTCGCGATCATGGCCAGCCGGTACAACTGCTCCGGGGTCAGGTCCATCTCGTATACCCGCCCTATGGCACCCACGGCGGCCGCCGTCACGGCCCCCGAAGATCCCAATCCGAACTTCGCGCCCGTTGTGGCGTCGTCGAGCCCGCTGCTGACGTGAAGTTCATAGTGTTGCGGCTCGATCCCACGTTCACGACGCAGGGCCTCAACCGTCTGCAATGCGGCGATGAGGTAGCGGAAAAATCCCGCGACGTCGTCGTCAATCTCCAAGACATCGCCACGATGCCGCCACACCAGGGAGGATGAGCTGGCGGTCGAGCGCAAGGCTCCTTCGCGCGGTGCAGGAAGCACCTCGACGCGCACGTGCCGGTCGACGGCGATGAGAACCGCACGGTGACCAGGTTCGACCACCGCATATTCGCCCAGGACGTAGAGCTTGCCCGGCGCCTCGGAGACGATCATTCGCCCTCCGTGAGGTACGCCCCCGGCCCCGAGCGGGCGGCGATGAGGTCAAGGTCCGGGAACCGGACGGCGAAGGCGGCGCGGGTACGTTCCAGGTCGTCTTCACGGCACAGAATCGCAACGTTGGGGCCGGCGTCGGCGGTTGCGTACACTTCCAGGCCGTCCTCGCGCAGTTCGGCGGCGGCGTCGAAGAGAGCCACCGACGTGGGCGCGAGATATCGGATGGCCGGTCGAGTTCCATTGATCGCCGCGTGCATGCGCAAGGCGTTGGATTCGGTCAACTCTCCGACGCGTGTGTAGTCGCCAGCGGTGAGTGCGGCCTGCATGTCGTCGAGGTCTGCCGTCGTGCCCGAGACCCATCCGTCAAAGAACGGGGAAGATTCCGCGGTGAGTTTCATGGCGACGCGCGAAGAGATCGATTTCTGGGCTGCCGAAACCACGGCGATAACCATCGCGAGCCGTGGCCCGGGCACCTGTTCCGCGTACGACGTCGCGTCGGCGGCATGGCCCTCACCGTCGCCAGCGTGCCACACCGCGAGGTCCGCGATCACCGAACGGCAGGCCGAACCGGAACCGCGTCGGGCCAATCGGGAGAGGGCCGTGGTGTCCGTGGGAAGGCCATAGGCGGAGCTGGCGGCCGTCGCTAGTGCGGCAAAACCCGATGCGCTCGAGGCGAGGCCTGCGCCGGTAGGCACGGAGTTTCGGGACTCAACGTGAGCGTAGGTAGCCTGACCCGACCTCTCCCGGACGATGTCCAAAAAGGAACGAACCCGCTCGAGGGCATTTCCGGTGACCTCTTCCTCGTTGAGGATCAGGCGGTCGTTCGTGAGCTCCGGGTCGAGCCGCACGCTGGTGCGCGTCGGAAAGACGTCGAGGGTCAGGGAAAGACTTCCCGTGCAGGGAAGCACCAGGTCGTGATCGCGCTTGCCCCAGTACTTGATGAGGGCCAGGTTCGGGTGGGCGACGGCGGTCGCGTGCGGCGAGGTCACTTCTCGAACTCCTCAGGGTTCAGAATCCAGGTTTGGAGGGCTCCGGCCTGCTCCATGCTTCGCGCGAGATCTTGCCCGTGTTGAGCATCACGTGCGAGGGCTATGATGCATCCGCCACGGCCTCCGCCGGTCAGCTTGGCACCGAGGGCACCTGCTTCACGAGCGGAATACACCAATTGGTCGAGATGCGGACTCGACACGGACAACGAGCGCAAGGCTTCGTGTACCTCGTTCATGCGCCGGCCCAGCGTGGCTCGCTCATCCTTGAGCAAGTTCTCGCGTGCCGCGACGGTGTGATCACGAATGGTCGCGAAGTATCCGGCCACTTCTTCCGGATTGGTGCGCATCATGGCCGTCACCGCACCCACGGCGGAGTGGGTGTCGCCGGGTTGCCCGGAATCGGCCACCACGATGGGCGCACCGAGGTTCACCTCGATGTTTTCGGCCTGCCCGTCTTGGAACCAGATCGGCGATCGGCTGAGCACGGTGTACGCATCGAGCCCGGACGGATTGCCGTGGGCCACTCGCTCGCCGGTTTGCACCAGGCTGTGGCGCACGGGACGGGAGAGGTCATCGCCGGTGAGATCGGCGATCGCGTTGACGATACTTGCAGCGCCCGCGGCGCTGGATCCTAAGCCCCGTTCCAAGGGGAAGTCTCCGATGCAGGTGACGTGCAGGTTCCGAGGCTCACGGCCGATGAGGTCCAGGGTCGCGATGATCGTCGCTCGCAAGGGCGCCAGCATCGGCGGCGCACTGGCGAGGGGCCCATCGTAAATGTCGACGGTGAGCCACAGGGGTCCTGGCGACGGCGTCGCCGTGGCAGTCAGGCCAACCTGAGGCAGGGGGAAGGCGATGGCCGGATGGCCATGCACCACCGCATGCTCACCGAAGAGAATGACCTTCCCCCAGGCAACCGACTGGCCGACAGTCGAGGCCTGCAAGGATTCATCCTCTTTCAACTTGTGCAAAATTCAGTACTCCGATGGACCAGGAATAGATACTTTCCGAGACGGGTCAAGCATATTCCGTGTTCCCCAAGAGTCACATTTGCGTGACCTCGGTACGAGCCCCGACGCGGACCTCGGTGGTTGACGGTGACATACGGAGCCGTCCTGGCTGGTCCCCACCGCGACGGGTCGACGTCGTCGTCGATGGGCGACCTGGCGCGGCTCTGTTCAGGATATCGAACTTCGGCAGAGACGGGCTCCATGATTCCCGCGAGATCGGCTCAACCCACACGACGCGTGGCCGTTCTCATAGTCCTCAATGTCCCGATGAGGCCGTATCGCCTAGGCCGGGACCACGAGGTTCAACAACAACACCCCACCGAGGCCCAGGACGGAGAGAACCGTGGTGTAGGTGGTGCGAGCCCGGATTGTCTCCATCACACTGAGGTTGAAGTATTCCTTGAACATCCAGAACCCGGGGTCGTTGACGTGACTCACGGCAATCGATCCACACGCCGTCGCCAGGACCATGAGCTCCGGCGACACCCCACTTGAGGCCACCAGCGGAGCAGCAATGCCTGCCGCCGTCGTCACGGCGACCGACGCCGAACCGAGAGCCACACGAAGAATCACGGCGGTCACCCAGACCAGGATGATCGGGTGAACGGGCCAGCCCGAGGTCATATCTGCGATGTACTGAGCAATACCCGTCGAGACGAGGACTTCCTTGAACGCGCCACCGCCGGCGATCACCATGATGATCATGGCCATGGCTCGCGCGGATTCCGACATCGACGTCGCCACCTCGGCCAGCGGGCGGCCGCTCATCGGCCCGAACACCACGATCGCCACCAAGAGCGTAATGAGGAGCGCCACCATCGGAGAACCCACAAACGTCACCACTTTCATGAGGGTGCCTTCGGGGCCGACCATGATGAAGATTTCGGCTCCCGCGATCATGATGACGGGCAGCAACGCCACGAGGAGCGAACGGCCCATGCTCGGCATCTCATGGTCCTCGAACTGCTTATCCGAGATCATGCCCTGAGGGATACTCGGATTCATCTTCTTGACGAAAGCCAGGCGCGGCCACAGCATCGCAACCAGCGCGCCCGCCGGCACCGCAATGAACAAGCCGTATAGGAGCGCCAAACCGGGCGAGGCTTCGTAGATGCCTGCCGCGGCCGTGGGGCCGGGGTGAGGAGGCAGAAAAGAATGCATCGTGGACAGCGAGATCGACATCGGCAGGCCAACCCAGAGCAGATTCGTTCGGGTCGCACGAACCAAGGTGAAGGCGATCGGGACCACGATCACGAAGGCCGCCTCGTAGAACATCGTCACGCCGATGAGCATCGAGGTGATGACCATGGCCCATTGGACGCGCTTCTCACCCAAAACATCGACCACTCGGAGAGCTATGCGCTGCGCAGCGCCGGCGTCACCCAGAATGCGGCCAATCATGGCACCGAGACCGATCACCGCAAGGGTCTCTTCAAGCTGACCCCCGATGCCGGATCCGATGATCTTGGGAATATCGGCGATCGTGGCCGGTTTGTCCTCCAGCGTCAGCATTCCCGTGGCGGCACCCCAGCTTGCGACGAGCACCGAGACGACCAGCAACGAGACGAATCCGTTGAGTTTGAACCTCGTCATCAAGACGAGCAAGAGGGCCACGGCCAGCGCGACAATAAAGAGGGGCATCGGTTTCTCCTTCGAACCCAGAATGGCGGGAACAGATTCGCGACGCCCCACAAAAGGTTCGCCGTGTCCTGCTTCACATCGACTGAGCCTATGAGCCATGTTTCAATATTGTCTATAACTAGGTTTGCATTTTGTAATACCTAATCTGCATCAATCGTTTGGGGGCGCATGTACACCTTTGACCAGCTACGATGCTTCATCGCCGTCGCAGACCATCTGCACTTCGGACGGGCAGCCGAAGAACTCGCCATGACGCAGCCGCCTCTCAGCCGGCAGATCCAAAAGCTCGAGAAGTCGGTGGGCACCCAATTGATCGCGAGAACTCACCGAAGGGTCCAGCTCACCCCGGCGGGCCAGGCATTTTTACAACAGGCTCGTATTGTCCTCGAGTCAGCTCAACGGGCTGGGGAATTTGCCGTTGAAGCATCCAGGGGTCGACAAGGGCACTTGAGTCTGGGATTCACGGCGGCGGCCGGTTATACCGTCCTTGGTCCATTACTGTCGCTCGTCCACGAACACATGCCGGCGGTCGGCGTCGAGCTCCACGAAATGGTCACCGCCCAACAGCTCGAGGGGCTCAACGATGGCCGCATCGACATCGGCCTGGGTCGCCTCGCCACACCCCCAGAGTCGTACACCGCGACCTTGCTTCATTCCGAGGGCCTTGTACTGGCCGCACCCGAGGGGCATCAGCTCCTGTCCCAACGCCATCTTCACCGAGAAGATGTCGAAGGGCATCCCATGATCATGCACTCACCGCAGGGTGCCCGATACTTTTATGACCTCGTCATCAAGAACTTCACGATCAACCATGCAGACGTCTCGCATTCCCTCAATCAAGTAGCCACCATGATCAGCTTGGTCGCCGCGGGCCACGGCATTGCCCTGGTCCCCCACTCGGCCTCAAAGCTCAGCATCCCCGGGGTGCAATACCGGGCCTTCGACGACCTTCGCAAGGACTTGGTGGAGCTCCACGTCATCACCTCGCAAGAGTCCATGGGACCCACCGCTCGGAGGCTCAGCTCGATTCTCAGAGAATTCCCCGAAGGTTTGAGTCTCTGACGGAGGAAACTCAATTCATGCTTTATCAGTATCAATACATGCAGAATATAACTTAGACAGGTATGAGACCTGGCTCATAGACTCCGAATAGTCTCAGTCACTTGACCACTAAGGAGTCCACATGGCCCGGTATTCCCCACGGGAGTTGGCAACGCACCTCAAAGACGGGCTGCTCTCATTCCCCGTGACGGCCTTTCGCGCCGACGGCGAGCTCGATGAATCCGCCTACCGCCAACACATCGAATGGCAGTCAGCACATGGAGTCACCGGCCTTTTTGCGGCCGGTGGAACCGGCGAGGGATTCAGCTTGACCCCCGAAGAGAACGCGACGGTGACCGGTTGGGCCGTCGAGACCAGCAGGCCCGAGGTTCCGGTGCTCGGCTCGGCATCGGGTTCGACCCGCCAGGCCATCGAATGCGCGCGAGGCGCGGAAAAGGCCGGGGCCGAAGGCATTTTGCTCCTACCGCCATACCTGACCGAATGTAGCCAAGAGGGACTGCTCGCGCATGCCTCCGCGGTGTGCGCATCCGTCAACATTGCCGTGATCGCGTACAACAGGGCGAACGCGATCTACAGCGCCGAAACCGTTGCCACGCTGGCCGAACGCCACCCCAACTTCGTCGGCTTCAAGGACGCGGTCGGAGACATCGAGCACCTCGCCAAGGTGACCGCCCTCAATGGCGATCGGTTGTTCTACCTCGGTGGCCTGCCCACCGCCGAGACCTATGCGCTGCCCCTCCTCCAGATGGGGATGAGCACCTACTCTTCCGCGATCTTCAATTTTGCGCCCGAGTTCGCTCTGGCCTTCTACCGGGATGTGCGGCGTCAGGACGGCGCCGCGGTCCAAGAGAAACTGCGCCGATTCATCCTCCCCTACCTGGACATCCGGGATCGCGGCCGGGGATACGGCGTATCGATCATCAAGGCAGGCCTTCGGGCAGTGGGCCGGGATGCCGGTCCAGTCCGGCCTCCCCTCAACGATCTGCCCGCCGCCGACTTCGAGGACCTACAACGCCTCATCGAAACATCGGGCGTCGCCAAATCACTCACGAAAGGTGCGACTCAATGACCATCACTCTCGCTGGAACATCCCTCATCAACGGCCGGTCCACACCGGGTGCCGGCGCAACGACCCGCGCCATTAACCCCGCAACCGAAGAACCCCTCGAACCCGCATATTCGCTGGTCGACGCGGCCCAGTTGGACGAGGCGACCTCGGCCGCCGAAGAGGCCTTTCCCAGCTACAGCGCCCTGCCCCCGACGAAACGTGCCGATTTCCTCGACGCGGTCGCCGCGGGAATCGAGGACGCTAGGGAAGCCATCGTCGATCGGGCACGCTCAGAGACAGGGTTAACCGAGGCTCGACTCAACGGCGAGGTTTCGCGAACCGCCGGGCAGCTGCGTCTGTTTGCCACCGTTGTGCGCTCCGGTTCGCACCACCGCGTTCGGGTTGACCCCGCGCTCCCTGACCGCTCGCCAGCCCCGCGTGTGGACATCAGGCAACGCATGATCCCACTCGGCCCGGTCGCGGTCTTCGGGGCCAGCAATTTCCCCCTCGCATTCTCAACGGCCGGAGGCGACACGGCGTCGGCCCTCGCCGCGGGGTGCCCCGTGGTTTTCAAAGCGCACAACGCACATCCAGGAACCGCGGAGCTCGTCGGTCGGGCAATCATCGACGCCGCCGAGGCCCACGGCATTCACCCCGGGGTCTTCTCCCTGGTCTACGGCACCGGAGCCGAGATCGGTCAACGTTTAGTCGCCGACCCGGCGATCCACGCCGTCGGCTTCACGGGCTCGCGATCCGGTGGCCTGGCCATCGCGAGAACCGCCTTCGAACGGGAGACGCCGATCCCGGTATACGCCGAGATGAGCTCGATCAACCCGGTCTTCGTTTTCCCTGGCGCGTTGGACAATCCCCAGCCGCTTGCGGAGGCATTTGTCGGCTCGGTGACGGGTTCCGCCGGGCAGCTGTGCACCGAACCGGGAATCATCTTCGTCCCCGAAGGCTCGGCGGGTGACGACTTCCTCGCGGCCGCCGCCAGCGGCATCGATCAGTCGGTCGGACAGACCATGCTGACCCCGTCGATCGCCCGCTCCTGGCACGACGGCGTCGATCGCTTGGCCGCCCAGAACGGTGTGACCATCGCGGCCCGAGGAACGGACGGCGAGGGCCTGAACGCCCCCGGACCGGTGCTCTTTGAGGCCGACCTGGATACCTTCCTGACCAATGGCAACCTTCAGCAGGAGATCTTCGGGGCGACCTCGCTCGTCATCCGGTACTCCTCCCCGGATCGGTTGGCGGAAGCCGCCGCAGGCCTCGAGGGACAGTTGACCGCGACGATCCACGCCGCGGCCTCCGACCACAGCGACGTCGTCTCGCTGCTCCCCCGCCTCGAAGGCATTGCCGGACGAATTCTCTACGGCGGTTGGCCGACCGGTGTCGAAGTAGGCCACGCGATGGTCCACGGCGGGCCTTTCCCCGCCACCAGCGACTCCCGCACGACGTCGGTCGGAACGCTCGCGATCGAACGATTCCTCCGGCCCGTCGCCTACCAGTCCTTCCCGCAAGATCTCCTGCCGGAACCGACCCGAGACGACAACCCCTGGAACGCCGCCCAGTCCATCGACGGTCAGTAGCCCGGAGAAAACGAGGAACGCATGTCTACGAACACCCAACCGACCATTGACAAGATTGAGGTCGTGCCGGTCGCCGGTCACGACTCGATGCTGCTCAACCTCTCCGGCGCTCACGCGCCGTTCTTTACCCGCAACATCGTGCTGCTGACCGACAGCGATGGCCGCATTGGCCTGGGCGAGGTGCCTGGCGGCGAACCGATTCGCTCGACCATCGAGCAGGCCACCCAGCTCCTCATCGGGCAACCTGTGTCCCGCTACAAAACCCTGTTGCGCCACGTCTCACAGCGGTTTGCGGCCCAGGATGTTGCCGGGCGCGGAAACCAGACCTTCGACCAGCGCGTCACCATTCACGCGGTCACGGCGCTCGAGTCCGCTCTGCTCGACGTGACCGGACAGCGCCTCGATGTCCCCGTGGCCGAGCTCCTGGGCGATGGCCAACAGCGCGAGAGCGTCCCCATGCTCGGATATCTCTTCTACGTCGGCGATCCCGATCGCACCGACCTTCCCTATCTCCGGGAGCCGGATGCCAACGGGTGGGACCGCATTCGTCGCGAGGAAGCCGTGACCCCGGAAGCCGTCGTGCGCTTGGCTCAGGCAGCCCACGAGAAATACGGATTCAAAGACTTCAAGCTCAAGGGCGGAGCCCTGGCCGGAGAGGATGAGGTCGAGACCATTAAGGCTCTCAGCCGAGAGTTTCCCGACGCCCGCATCACGTTGGATCCCAACGGGGGTTGGCTGCTCGAGGAAGCGATCCGGTACGGACGCGAAATGGCTGGCCACATCGCCTACGCCGAGGATCCCTGCGGAGCGGAGGGACGCTTTTCCGGGCGCGAGGTCATGGCGGAATTCCGCCGGGCCACCGGTCTCAAGACCGCAACCAACATGATCGCGACCGACTGGCGGGAAATGGCCCACGCCATTCGCGAGGCGTCCGTGGACATTCCACTGGCCGATCCGCATTTCTGGACGATGTCCGGCTCGACCCGCGTCGCGCAGCTCTGCCACGACTTCGGACTGACGTGGGGATCCCACTCGAATAATCACTTCGATATTTCCCTGGCGATGTTCACGCACGTCGGCGCGGCGGCGCCCGGCAACATCACCGCCTTGGATACGCACTGGATCTGGCAGGACGGCCAACCCCTCACCGAAAAGCCATTGGAGATCCGTGACGGTCAGATCGAGGTTCCTCGCGAATCCGGCTTGGGCATCCGCATCGACCGCGAGCGCCTCGAGGAAGCTCACTCGAGGAAGCTCATCAGCTCTATCTCGAGCACGGCCTGGGTACCCGTGACGACGCCGTGGCCATGCAATACCTCGTCCCTGGCTGGACCTTCGACCCCAAATGCCCCGCCCTGGCCCACTAGGAGAAACCGTGAATACCACCCCCGATTCCATCCGCCACGTCGCACTCTCCACCGTCCGGCTCCCATTGGCCGTCCCCATTTCGGATGCCAAGGTTTTCACGGGCCGGCAGAAGCCCATGACCGAGGTCATTTTTCTGTTCGCTGAGATCACCACGGCACAGGGCCACGAGGGTATCGGCTTCAGCTACTCCAAACGCGCCGGCGGTCCGGCACAGTACGCCCACGCCCGGGAAGTGGCCGAGGGCCTGATCGGCCACGATCCGTCGGACATCGCCAAGATCTACACCCAGTTGCTCTGGGCAGGCGCTTCCGTGGGGAGATCCGGCGTCGCCACGCAGGCTCTCGCCGCGATCGACGTCGCCCTGCACGATCTCAAGGCAAAACGCGCGGGGCTCCCTCTGGCCAAATTGTTGGGAAGCCACCGCGACTCGGTGCGGACCTATAACACCTCCGGCGGGTTCCTCAACGCTTCGATCGAAGAGGTCAAAGACAACGCCACCCGGTCCCTAGAGGCCGGAATCGGCGGGATCAAGATCAAGGTGGGCCTTCCGGACACCGCGGAAGACCTTCGTCGCGTAGCTGCGGTGCGCGAGCACATCGGGCCCGACGTTCCCCTCATGGTGGACGCAAATCAGCAGTGGGACCGCACGACGGCCCTCCGCATGGGCCGTGCCCTGGAGGAATTCGACCTGACGTGGATCGAGGAGCCCCTGGACGCCTACGACGTCGAAGGCCACGCCCGCCTCACCCGATCCCTCGATACCCCCATCGCGACCGGCGAGATGCTGGCTTCCGTCGCGGAACACGAGCGGCTGATTGACGAGCGCGCCTGCGACATCATTCAGCCAGATTGCCCGCGGGTCGGGGGAATTACGCAATTCACCCGCCTGCTGACTCTGGCTGACCGTGCCGGTTTGGATCTGGCGCCGCATTTCGCGATGGAAATCCACCTTCATCTGGCTGCCACCTATCCGCGGGAGCCCTGGGTCGAGCACTTCGACTGGCTCGACCCTCTGTTCAACGAGACCCTCGAGACCCGTGACGGTCGCATGATCCTGCCGGAGCGCCCCGGGTTGGGAGTCACCTTCAGCGATCAAGCGAGGGCTTGGACCACCGACGCCGTGGAATTCGGAATTCGGTAGACCAATACATCCCATAACTCCTCAAGTGCGGGGGCCGCCTATTCCGGGCGGCCCCCGTTCTGCGTTACCGGGCGGCCCGCGGTCAATACGGCAGTGGTGATGTACTAATTTTTATCAATATTTGTTCGAATTTACGGAGATATTCACGGATCGTTCCAGAGCAAAACCTTATAGCTTTAAATTTTGAGATAGCGTGGGGTGACCGATGGCAAGACATTTATATGTCTTCTGGCGATTCACAGGCCTCATTCCTGGGGAAACTGTGCACCCTTCTCGGGGTCGGCAGCTGGAACTCGCCAGGCCTCTTTTCGTCTCGTCTCAGAAACAGGAACACAGTGAAGAAATCCACACCTTTCTCCGCCGCCGCCCTGGCCGGCATTCTCGTCGTGGGCGGATCAGCCGCCGCACATGCCCACGGGTATATCGGAAATTCGAAGTCCGACGTCGTCGCCCGGGCCGCTATGACGTCCAACACCAACCTCGGGGCGGTGCAATACGAACCCCAGTCCATCGAGGCACCCAAGGGCTTCAGCCTCGACCCGTCGACCGGTGGCCCAGCCGACGGCAAGCTCGCCTCCGCGGGTACGTCCCTCGCCAAGAACTTGGACGAGCAGTCTCCCGAGCGTTGGCACGAAAACGAGGTCAACGTCGGCCAAAATCTGAATCTCGGCTGGAAATACACCGCCAAACATCCGACCTCGAAGTGGCATTACTACATCACCAAGAACGGCTGGGACCAGAACGCCCCGCTCACCCGATCGGAGCTACAGCCCCTCGCGACGGTCGACCATGACGGCTCTCTTCCCACCGACGACACGGCCCACCAGATGAAACTCCCCGAAGACCACACGGGCGACCACGTCATTTACGCGGTATGGGACGTAGCGGACACCTCGAACGCCTTTTACAACACCGTTGATATCCACATCAATGGCGATGCGAAGCCCGAAGATCCGGACACCGAGGCCCCCTCAGCACCGGGGAATCTGCACACCGAGACCGTCACATCACAGGGTGTTGACCTCGCTTGGGATGCCTCCCAGGACAATATGGACGTCGACCACTACGACATCCGGCGCCGCACCCCCGGTGGAGATTTCGCCAAGGTGGGATCCGTTGCGGGAACCTCCTTCAAGGACAAGGATCTGACGGCTTCCACCGAGTATGAGTACCAGGTGACCGCCGTGGACGCTGCGGGGAATTCCTCCGATCCGAGTTCAACGAAGGCCACCACCAAGGCCGAGGACGCCAACCCCGGCCCCGACACCGAGGCCCCAGAAGCGCCCAGCCACGCACATTCGATGGAAACGACGCCTCACTCCGTGGACCTCATGTGGAGCCCGGCCGATGACAATGTCGGCGTCGACCACTACGAGGTGCAGCGGGCGACGAACGGAGAGCCTTTCGAGACGGTTGGCACCACGTCATCGACCTCGCTTCTGGACGACGGCCTGACCGCATCGACTAGCTACGACTATCGGGTCATCGCCGTCGACGCGGCCGGAAACCGCTCGGACGCCAGCGACGTCTTCACCATCCGTACGCACGACGAATCGGAGCCCGACCTCAAGGCGTGGTCACCCACCGCGGCCTACACCAAGGGCGACCGCGTCACTCACGACGGATCAACCTACGAGGCCGTGCAGGATTACCAGGGCAAGGGTGACCCCACCTGGATCAACTCGCAGTCCCTGTGGAAGAAGATCGACTAGCTTCCGGGCGACCTGCCACCGTTCGATGCTCCATCGCGGTCCTCGAACGGTGGCGGGTCGCGGCCCCGCCACGGACGCGAGACCTCCTCGCCGACAGTCCGAACGGCCCCCTCATGATTGCCACGGTCCTGGCAAGAGAATCCTTGATTCATCAAGTATTGAATTTTTGCGATGGTATCCGTCGCCCGAAAATACGTAAATAGCTCCTCGCATTTTTACATCGTGAAATTTTCGTAAACCGCGACACACTGCACCTTCACAAGCGGCAATCATCCACTGGTACTAATTCTTTATGGCGCTCGATCGCCACCAGAATAGCGCTCTAACATACCCACGGCCCATCTGGTTATATATTCCATCGAGGCACCTTCCGGGCGGGATCCCATACAAAATTGAGATTAAGCGCCACAACGGTGATGACCAGATTTTTTAGAGGAATCGTTGACCTCCCATTGCGGGAATTCATAACGTTTTTGTTGTCCGAGGCACACCAAAACAACTGATAAAGGAGTCAAGGATGACCTCGATCAAGAACAAGCTCATTGCAGGTACCGCCGCCGCATTTGTGGCGACCGGTGCGATTGCGGGCACGGCCACCGCCGCGACCGCAGCACCCCAGAGCGATGGCGTTCAGGTGCAGGAGGCTGCCCAGAAGGAACACAAGTTCCAGTACATCAGCCAGGTTCAGGGACAGGATACGCAGTACTATGACTGCGCCCAGGCTTCGATGCTGATGGCCATCCTGCAGAACGGCGGCGACTTGCCGAGCAAGTACAGCGACTCGGATCAGTCCGCGGCCATGTCGCAGCTTCGCGCTGAAGCCGGCGGCGGGACCGGAAATATTCAGAGCAGCGCAATCCCCGGCGTCTTGAGCAACCACGGCGTTAAGGGCACCGAATACGTCAACGGCAATGCCTCCAAGGTGATCGACCAGATCAAGGACGGCAAGCAGGCCATCATTCTGACTCAGACCGGTGTGATCTCCGGCGAGGATGCCAACCCGGGTTACGGCCACTTCGTCTACGTCTCGGACTACAACAAGGACAAGGGCACCTTCACGGTCAATGACCCGCTGCAGAAGTCCAAGAAGTCCTACCAGGCCACCAAGGCAAACATGGACGCGATCATCAACAACCCCGCCCAAGGCAACACCCCCTGGGCCTACGCGGTCTAATGAATTGACCGTTCAGCGGTTCGCGCACGACGCCGGCGTTCGGAGCTTTCCGGACGCCGGCGTCGTCATGTTTTCCCACGCTGACTAGTCTGAAGTCATGGCTGAGCAAAAATTTCACGCAGAACACAAGGTATCCGGCGGCAAGCTGGTGGTCGCGGATATCGCCACAGACGGCGAGCGCATCACCGAGGCCAAGATTTCTGGTGACTTCTTCCTCGAGCCTGAGGAGGCGTTCTTCGAGATCGCACCGGCACTCGTCGGTTCATCCGTGAACGACGACGGCACCACCCTGACGGCACGGCTCAACGCGGCCCTCGCACCATTTGGGGACGAACTCAACCTCCACGGGTTCTCCACCGACGACGTCGCCCTTGTGGTCCGCCGAGCCGTCACCGACGCCCGAGACTTCGGGGACTTCGAGTGGACCATCATGAGGCCCGGCCCCCTCCCGACGAATCTCAACGTCGCCCTGGACCAGTACCTTCTGGACGAAGTTGCGGCAGGTCGCAGGGGTCCGACAGTCCGTTTTTGGGACTGGAATGACAAGGCCACGGTCATCGGCTCCTTCCAGTCGTACGTCAACGAGCTCCATCCCGAGGGGATCGCGAAGCACGGCATTGACGTGGTGCGTCGAATTTCCGGGGGCGGGGCGATGTTCATGGAGGGCGGCAACTGCGTGACCTACTCGCTCTATGCTCCGGAATCCCTCGTGGCGGGGCTGAGCTACGAGCAGTCGTACGTATTTCTCGACCAATGGGTCCTTCAGTCGCTCAGCCAACTGGGTGTGAATGCTTGGTATAAACCGATCAACGACATCACCTCCTCCGGCGGAAAGATCGGAGGGGCCGCCCAGAAGCGGGTTCGCGGCGCGATCTTGCATCACGTGACGATGTCCTACGACATTGATGCCGACAAGATGACCGAGGTCTTGCGTATCGGTAAGGCCAAGATTTCCGATAAGGGCATCCGGAGCGCCAAGAAGCGCGTCGATCCACTCCGTCGACAGACCGGTGAAAGTCGCGAAACGATCATCCACACCATGATTGAGACCTTCCAGGCGCGGACGGGTGCAGCTTGGGACGAGCTGACGCCAGCTGACTTAGAGGCCGGCCGGCGCTTGGTGAAGGAGAAATTCGGCACCGAAGAGTGGACGCATCGTGTCCCGTGACGTGCCGGGTTATTGTCCACAAGCCCACGGAATGACGCGGTTTTAAGGCCCACGCTGAGTAAGCTAGTGAAGCGCCCATCAGCATCTTGATGGGATCCGAGATCCGTTCGACGAACCACATCTGAGGAATCCGATGACCCAGAATCCCCACGGGCCGCAACGCGGTAATCCGCAGTTTGGCCACGATGCACACACGTACGGCGCCCCGGGAACTCACCGTCCCGAGGAATCGATTCCTCCTCAGCCGCTCGCCGACGACGTCAGCAATGGTTGGATACCCGAGGATTCTCGGCAGAAGGCTCATAGCCCGCTTCCTCAACCAACGCTATTTTCGCCCCAGTCCCTCCTCGACGAAGGACTCCGTAAGAAACTCCGTCACCCGGGGGAACTCCCGTGGCTGATCGTCGGTATTTGCTTCACGTTCGCGGCGTACACCTTCGCGTTCTGGGTGCTTTTCATCCGGACCTTCATGCCGATGATGACGACGCCCACGAGCTACGCGGAAGCCGATACGGCGTCGACCATTGATCAGCTCTTGGCGATCCTCTGCATCTTGCCGATCATCATCTTCTTTAGCCGCGGCATGCTTTACGGACAAATGCGCCTGACCGGCGTGCGCATCACGCCGACGCAGTTCCCCGAGGCCTACAAGATGCTCGTCGAGGCCGCTCGCGCTCACGGGTTGCGCAGGGTTCCGGACGCGTACGTCGTCTTGGGTAACGGCATGATCAACGCTTTCGCTTCGGGTCACGGTCATCGCCGTTTCGTGGCGATTTACTCGGACCTCTTCGAAATTGGTGGCGAGGCACGAGACCCCGATGCGTTGCGCTTCATCATCGGCCACGAGGTGGGCCACATCGCCGCGGGCCATGTCTCGTACTTCCGACTGCTGGGCATTTCAGCGTTCCAGAACGTTCCGTTCCTGTCCTCGATCCTGTCACGTGCCCAGGAATACACCGCAGATAACTTTGGCTTCCGCTACTGCCCGTCAGGTGCCGAGGGAACCATCCGCACGCTGTCTGCCGGTAAGTACCTGAACAAGGAGGTCAACTTTCAGGAGTTGGCCGACCGCGCCGTTTACGAGCGCGGCCTGTTCACGTGGCTGGCCAACCTCAATATGTCGCACCCGGCCACCACCTGGCGCGCCCACGCCCTCCGCGATCGCACCCGTCCGGGCCGTCTCATTTGGCGGCCGCGGACCAATCCGGAGAACACTCCGTTGTCCATGGTTCCCGCCGCCGAAGCCGCGGCCTTGTGGCCGGATCCCCTGCAGGGCACCTCCTTCATCTCGAACTACCCGGAGAAGGCGGAGAACCAGCACTGGGGCGTGAACATCGTGGAAGACAAGGCCAATACCGAGAAGCGCGACCGGAAGATTCCGGACCTGTTGGACATCCAATGGGCTGGCCCAGGACGCCGCGGATTCCCGGGAACCAACGGCCCGCAGGGACCTGGTTCACATGGCGGGCCCCAGAACTTCGGCCCACAGGGCGGCGGTCCTCACGGAGATGCCCCCTTCGACGGCAATCCATCGAAGCAAGCTGATGGTGGCCAGAGTTGGTCCTCTTCGCATCAAGACGGCCCGTCGTCATCTGACGGTCAGACTTTCCGTGGATCTCACGGAGCGCAGAGTGGCTACGGCATCAACCCGGATCGCACCCGGGGCAGTTATGGCATTGATCCCGAGCCTCGGGAAGGCGACGAGAATTCGTCCACCAAGGACTAGCTCTCGCTCCATAGGGAAAACGGCCGGATACCTCGCTGAGGGGTATCCGGCCGTTCAGTTTCTGCAGCAACCGGGTCGGCCCACGCGACTCGACGTCGGCTGCCAAGAGGACCGTCGCGGCAAGTGGGGCGCTGGCCCTGGCCGGGTACGGGGGCGGTTGCCGGGTTAGGCGGGGCGGAAACCGGGTACGGCGGCGGTTACCCAATTCGGGGGCGCGCACCGCCGTTAGGTGGCGGTCTAGCCACCACCTAACTGGGTTAATCGCCTCCAATGACGGGAACCACCACCAAACAGCACTGCTTTGCCACCCGAAAAATGGCGATAAGTGACGGTAAGGGCCACGCATACGGGTAACCGCCACCTGAGAGGCGTTTTCCGCCGTCGTCCTACTGGGTAACCACCCCTTAAGAGCCCGATTCCGCCATCCCCACCGACGACGGCGCCCACTCCAACCGGGTAACCGCCCCCCCTGAGAGCCGGATTCCGCCGGCAAGTAGCCCACTTCCGCCCTCGTCCAACCGGTTACCGCCCCGAATCGGGCAATCGCCCCACCCGATCCACCGTCCGCCCCGATCAAAAGCCCCCCGGCCGCCAACCACCACCCAAGAGCCCACAAACAGCTCCTGTGCTACGGTGGACGCGTTTCTGTCGCCGAACATGGGATCCTTCGTGAAGAGTGCATTCGTCTCCGCCATCAGCTGAGTGAGACGCCGCGTCCGCTCAGCCGCCATTCACGCTGAGAAGGATGCATCATGCCTACCCAAGTTCATATTTCTTTAACCCGTATCGGCCTGACCTGGCCTAACGGCGCCGAATGCCTCACCGACATCACCGCAACGTATGGTCCCGGACTGCACGGGGTGATCGGCTCCAACGGCTCCGGAAAATCGACCCTCGCTCGCCTGCTGACGGGGGATCTCGAACCGTCGACGGGCTTCGTTCGCGTTCCCGGCCGAGTCTCGATCCTTCGTCAGGATCTGGGGATATCCTCCTCCACCTCAGTGGCCGAGTTGCTCGGAATCGCCCAGATTCTCCACGCCATCGACGCCGTGGCCAGGGGCGACGTCGCCGTCGAAACCTTTGAAACGATCGGCTCCGACTGGGATATCGCCGAGCGGGCCGAGGCCGAATTGCACCGGGCTGGTTTGGACGACGTCGCACTCGACCGACTCGTGTCCACCCTTTCAGGCGGTCAAGCTGTACGGGCGGCACTCGTCGGTCTGAGATTGGCTCACGCAGAAGCCGTCATCTTGGACGAACCCACCAATAATCTCGACGGACCCGCGCGTGCGCAATTATTCAGTTTCCTGGAAGAGCTACGGCAAACGACTCCGACGCTGGTCATCAGCCACGACCGTGAACTCCTCAACCATTGCGCCACGATCAGCGAATTGCGTCCCGCCTCACCGCATTCGTCCGCATCGACCCTGACCCACACGCCGGGAAACCTCTCCGAGTGGGAAGAAGCCGCTGCGGCCGCCGAAGCCGTGGCCCAACGCCACCTCCGGGAGGCCGAGGCCGCATTCGCCCGGGAGAAGCGCGAGCGCATCGCCCAGCAGACGAAACAACTCAGGGATGAGCGACGCGGCAGAAAATTCCAAGAAAACCATCGCAAGCCGCCCATCGCGATGAACAACGACAAGATGGCCTCCCAAATCTCCGCAGCCAAAACCCGAGCCACGCTGGCCGCCAGGGAACAGGCCGCGCACGCGCAACTCGTCGAAGCGGAAGACTCTCTCAGAAACGATGCATCGGTGTACCTCGATCTCCCGGACACGGCGGTCGGTCACGGCTCCACGACGTTGGAATTACAACTTATCGAGGACCAACAACCGCACGACGGCGACGTTCTAGGGACCGAGGAACGCCACGTCATCGTCACGGGTTCAGAGCACGTGAGAATTGCCGGCCGCAACGGGTCTGGAAAGAGCACACTGCTGCGCACGATCGTCGAGGCCCACGGCCCAGGCCCACACCTTCCCACGGTCTACCCCGGGATGGAACGCACATATCAGGTGGTTCGGCGGATAACCCCCGTGGGGTATCTCCCGCAGAACATCGAACTCGAGCCTCACCACACGGTGCTCGACGTCGTCGCCGCTGCCAATCCTGGAGCCAAGGAACAACGATTGAGAGACGATTTAGCTCGCTTACTGTTCCGCCGTGACCGAGTATTCGCCCCCGTCCAGGAACTCTCGGGCGGTGAACGTTTCCGGGTGGCCCTGGCACGGATCCTGCTCTCCGCGCCGGCCCCGAAACTTCTCTTGCTCGACGAGCCGACGAATAACGTGGACATGGCGACCGTGGACTGGCTCGTGGGTGCCCTGGATTCATTCCACGGTTGCCTCGTCGTCGTCAGTCACGACGAGGCGTTCCTGGAACGAATCCGCGTGGATCGCACGATCGAACTCTCCCCAGCGGATCGGGGCCCGTCGGGTGGTGAAGCCTCAGACCACTCCTAGTTCATGGCTTCCAAGGCGGCGTCCACCGCAGACACCAACGCAATGTGGGCCAGAGTCTGCGGAAAATTGCCGGTCATGCGATCACCGCGCACCGAGTATTCCGCGGAGAAGAGACCGACATCGTTGGAGCGGTCCAAAACGGCGTCGAGCACGGCCCGGCCCCGCTCGACCTCACCGGCTCGGAAGTGCTGTTCCGCGAGCCACAACGACGACGCGAAGTGGGGGTTGTCTTGCCCCTCGAAGCCATCCAGGCCATCGGCGTTGCGGTACCTGTAGATGAGTTCCCCACCCGCGGCGAGCTCTTGCTCGATACGCTCCACCGTGCCGCGTAGTTCCGGGGAGTCAAATTCGACGAAACCGGTGTGGCCGATGTTCAGGAGTGCGGCATCCACGGTCGTGCCACCGTAGTACTGCACAAAGGAATTCAGTTCACGGTTGAATCCGTGGGCCCAAATCTGGTCCGCCAGACGGTCTCGGGCGGCCTCCCAGCGTTCGGCGTCGCCTGCCAGGCCATGGACCCGAACGCCTCGGATTCCCGCCTGGAGGGCTGCCCACAGCATGATCTGGGAATGCGTATATACGTGGGTCCCTCCGTGCATCTCCCAGATCCCTTGGTCCTCTTCACCCACATGTTCCACGGCCGAACCCAGCAAGGCCTGCTGAAGCGGCCAGGAGAGGTGGTCTTCGGTGTATCCCAGTCGGCGTAGCTTTTCCAGAGTGATCATGAGCTGGCCCATGGCATCTCCCTGGAGCTGCGTCGCCGCACCACTTCCCCGGCGCACGGGCGAAGAACCTTCATAGCCGGGGATCTCGATCTTGCGCTCGAAGTCATCGCTTTCGCCCGCCACGCCGTACACGTTGTGCAAGCGCGTCGGATCGTTGGCGATCGCGCGCAGTAGCCAGTTGCGCAACTGCGAGGCTTCGCGGTCGTGATCGTGCGTTATGGCCACTTCCACGGCCTGCGCGACGTCGCGCAACCAGCAGAATCGGTGGTCCCAATTGCGCTGTCCGCCCATGACTTCGGGGAGGGACGTCGTGGGCGCGGCAACGAGCCCACCGGTTTCGCGATTAATGAGCCCGCGAATCACCAGCAAGGAACGCAACCGAGCCTCGCGGTACTCCTGGAGTCGCTCCTGTTTTTCGTCGTCGACGGCGCCCATCGGTACCGCTCCGGTGGTGGCGCTGACCATCGGCATGGCCGTGGTGGTGGGCACAGGGCCGGTGCTGACCTGAACGGGTTCCGTAGGGTCATTGAACTGATCCGACCATTCGCTCCACTGATCGGCAGTGCGATGCAAGGAATCGTTAAAGTCCACGGGCGGCGGCGGGTTCCGATGGGACGCAAAGTAGGAGAGGGAGAAATCCCGCACCTGACCGGCGGAAATATCGAACTGCCCAGCATGGCAGCGATGCACCGCCTCAGGAATGGGGTCGCCTCGGTACACGAGGGCGTCGGGTCCGGCCATCGCGACGAGCATGCCTTCGTCCGGATTCGGGTAGCCGGTCTGCGGGTCCGGGGCGCCGTCGTACCTGGTCACCCACGGGACGGTGCGCCCAAAATTGAAGCGCAGGGCGAGCTCCTGGTGCATCGTGACCTCGCCCGTCAGCCCTTCGACGCGTCGGGAAATTTCGGCCCGGTTGCCCAGCGGCATGAAGTCCGTGACGCGCACGGAGCCCGTCTCGGTCACCCACACGGTGTGGAGCACGAAAGAGTTTTCCCCGTAGAAGCGTTCCGCGACGCGGGCGGCCGGTTGGTCGCCCTGAGTCGCGTCGCTATCCGCAGGAGGAAAGACTGCGGCGGCTGGGGCCATGAGCCACCGTCCGTGGTCGTCGTTGCCGAGGAGTGCGGCAAAGGCCGCCTCGGAATCGAACCTTGGCGGGCAGAACCAATCGACGGATCCCTCACGGGAAACGAGCGCGGCGGTGCTCATGTTCGTGAGCAGAGCGTAGTCCTCAATCTTTGAAGCCATGGGTCAACTCTCCCACAAAGACGGCTCCGCTTCTCTCCGACCGGGGAAGACGCCGTGTTCATCCCAGTTTTTTACACCCTTGACCAATACCCCCTGGGGGTATAAATTGGCCCTATGAGCGAAACCGATAACCAGACCATCGCCGACGCGACGACCGCCCCTCACGGGTATACGCATGACAAGCAGGCGTACCTCAAGCGGCTGCGTCGCGTGGAAGGTCAAGTGCGCGGAATTCAACGGATGATCGACGAAGACCAATACTGCATTGACGTCCTCACCCAGATATCCGCAATCAATAAAGCGCTCAACGCCGTTGCAGTCGGCTTGCTGGACGAACACCTCGGCCACTGTGTCGTCGGAGCAGTTCGGGCGGCGTCGGAAGGCGGGGACGAGTCGATCATCGACGAAAAAATCGCCGAAGCCACCGCGGCCATCACCCGCTTGGTTCGTAGCTAAGCCCTCTCTCAGAAAGGAATCTCCATGAACACCACCGATATTTCCGTCCAGGGCATGACATGCGGCCACTGCGTCGCTTCCGTCACGGAGGAACTCCAGGAGATCGGCAATGTCACCGACGTCACGGTGGACCTCACCGCCGGCGGGGTCTCCCCCGTAACCATCACTCACGAGGGACCCCTCGATGAGGCCGCCGTTCGAGCAGCCGTCGACGAAGCCGGGTACTCCCTCGCCTAGTCCACACCTTTTTCTCACCCCCTCGGGAAGGCACCATGTCACCCCAAAACTCCTCCTCCACAGAACCGTTCGACCGCACCGGAACCCGCGTCCTTGATCTCTCGATCGAGGGCATGACCTGCGCTTCGTGTGTGGGACGCGTGGAACGCAAACTCGGAAAGCTCGACGGCGTCGAGGCCAGCGTCAACCTTCCGCTCGAGTCTGCCCGTGTGACCGTCCCGGAGGATCTTCCCGATGAGGAAGTCCTGGAGGCCGTCCGCAAGGCCGGGTATATCCCGTCCTTGCGGCGCCCCGGTGGGCATGGTTCGCGAGCCACCTCTGATAACGACGACGCGCCACGGGATGAGGACACCCCCAGCAGCTCCGGCCATCAGGAGAATCACCAAGGTCACGCCATGGCCATGCCCCCGGAGAAGGTGCTCAAGCGTCGCATCTGGGTAGCGCTGATCTTCACCATCCCCCTGTTTGCGATCTCCATGATCCCGGGACTCCAATTCCCGCACTGGGGGTGGGTCGCAGCGCTCCTCGCCCTGCCGGTCTCCACCTGGGCGGCCTGGCCCTTCCACGTCACCGCGGCACGTTCGGCCCGCCACGGCGCCTCCACGATGGACACCCTGGTTTCCCTCGGCGTCGCCATCACGTACATCTATTCGCTGATTCGCCTCGTGGCGGACCCCATGATGACGGCGCACGCGCACTTCGGCGAGGCGATGAGCATGTCCTCCCACCAGGTGTACTTTGAGTCGTCCGCGGTGGTCACGCTGTTCTTGCTGCTGGGTCGGTTTCTCGAAACGAGGGCGCAGTCCAGATCGAGCGAGGCACTACACAAGCTCCTCGATATGGGGGCGCGCGACGTCGAGGTCCTGCGGGATCAGAACGACTCCAGCGGAACCCGCCTCCCGATTGACCGGTTGAGCACCGGCGACCTCTTCGTGGTCCGCCCGGGCGAGAAGGTCGCCACGGACGGAACGGTGGTCCTCGGCGATTCGGCGGTGGACGAATCCATGCTGACCGGCGAGTCCGTACCCGTGGAGGTTTCGCCGGGGAGCGACGTCACCGGCGCGACCCTCAATACCGGCGGCCGCCTGGTGGTTCGAGCCTCGCGCGTCGGTTCCGAGACGACGCTGGCTCAGATGGGTCGTCTGGTCGCCGACGCGCAATCATCGAAGGCCCCCGTCGCCCGTTTGGCAGACCGCATTTCGGCCGTCTTTGTGCCTGTGGTGCTCGCACTGTCCGTCGTGACCTTCGTTCTGTGGTGGAGCATCGGCGGCGAGTTGACCCCGGCCTTCATCGCCGCCGTCTCCCTCTTGGTCATCGCGTGCCCTTGCGCCCTAGGTCTCGCGACGCCGACGGCGTTACTGACGGGCACCGGTCGCGGCGCGCAAATGGGCATCCTCATTAAGTCTGCGCAGGTTCTCGAGGACACCCGGCGCACGGACACCATCCTGATGGACAAGACCGGCACCGTGACCCGCGGGGAGCTCTCGTTAGGTTCGGTCCATGTCACCGAGGGTGCGTCGTTCGACCGCGACGATCTCCTCACGTTGGCCGGCGCCGTCGAGAATGCCTCGGAGCATCCCATTGCCCGCGCGATTGCCACTTCCGCACGGCAGCTCACCGACAGCTTGCCGGCCGTGGAAGGCTTCGAAAGTTCGGCAGGGGGCGGCGTCCACGGCTTCGTCCCACTTCACGGCTCATTGCACGACGTCGCCGTCGGCAAACCCTCGTGGCTGCGCTCGATGGACGTCGAAGTCACGGACGTCGTCGAACACGAGCTCACTCGCCGTCAGGAAGAGGGGTCGATCGCCGTCATCATCGCCGTGAATGGCCTGGCGGCCGGCGTCTTGGCACTGCGGGACGAGCCCAAACCCGACTCCGCCCGCACCATTGCCGAATTGACGTCGCTGGGGCTTCGCCCGATCCTCCTCACCGGCGACGCCGACCTGGTGGCCCACGCCGTGGCACGTGACGTCGGCATCTCTCCCGACGACGTCATCTCTGGAGTCTCACCTGAGATGAAGGTCGAGCAAGTGGCACGTTTGCAGGAGGAAGGCCATGTGGTCGCCATGGTGGGCGACGGCGTCAACGATGCCGCTGCTCTGGCTCGTGCCGACCTCGGCATCGCGATGGGCGCCGGCACCGACGTCGCCCTCGAGGCTGCGGACATCACCCTCATGCGCAATGAGATGGGTGCGATCGTTCAGTCGATCCAGCTCTCGCAGGCCACTTTGAAGGTCATCAAGTCCAGCCTCTTCTGGGCCTTCGGATACAACGTCGTGGCGATTCCGGTCGCTGCCCTCGGTTTGTTGAATCCGATGATCGCCGGTGCCGCCATGGCATTCTCTTCGGTGTTCGTGGTGCTCAATTCGCTGCGACTTCGCAGGTTCGGGAGATAGCCCTGGTCGGGAGGGCATCGCCGGCTGAGTAAGATCTCTCCTTATGGACCACGACCCCCAACCGCAATTGCGGAATACCCTGACCAACCGCCACGTCACGATGATCGCACTGGGAGGCGTGATCGGCGCTGGCCTCTTCGTCAGTTCGGGGGCGGTCCTGAACACGGTCGGACCAGCGGCTTTGCTCAGCTACATCCTCTCCGGAGTACTCGTGACGTTGATCATGCGAGCCGTCGGAGAGATGGCGGTGCTCCTTCCGGAAGCTCGCAGCATCGAGAACTACCCGCGCATCGGTTTGGGCCGGTGGGCGGGTTTTTCTGTGGGCTGGATGTGCTGGTACTTCTGGGTGATCGTCGCCGCCGTGGAGGCCGTGGCGGGCGCGGGAATCGTGGGAACGTTCCTTCCCGACGTGCCCAACTGGGCGCTCTGCCTGGGGTTGATCGTGGTCATGACCTTGCTCAACGTCATCTCGGTTCGCATCTACGCCGAAACGGAATTCTGGCTCGCCTCGATCAAGATCGTCGCGATCGTGTTCTTCCTGGTCGTGGGCGCCGTGTTCCTATTGGGCCTCTTCGGCCATTCACCGGGCCTCAGCCACCTGACGCATCACGGAGGGTTCTTCCCCGCTGGCGGCGGCGCTGTGGTCGTGGGGTCCGTGACCGTGCTGTTTTCCTTCGCCGGTGCGGAGATCGCAACCATCGCGGCGGCCGAATCGCGGGACCCCGCCAAGTACGCTGCCCGAGCGACCCGACAGGTCACCTACAGAATCCTCTTCTTCTATGTGCTGTCCATCGCGGTCATCATTTGCCTCATCCCGTGGAACACACCGATGTCGGGAGCGCAGGTCAGGAGTCCATTCGCGCTGGCTCTGAGCGCCGTCGGAATCCCGTATGCCGACGTCGTGATGGAGGTCGTGGTGCTGACGGCCGTCCTGAGCTCCCTGAATTCTTGCCTGTACCTCACCTCGCGCGTACTCTTTTCGCTCTCCCGACACGGCGATGCCCCGACGTTTCTCACAAAGGTTAACCGGCGTAAGGTTCCGGCCCGAGCCATCGTCGCGGCAACGATCGTCAGCTACCTATCGGTGATCGCTAACTATTTCTTTCCCGAGCAGGTGTTCCTGTTTCTCATCAATTCCTCGGGCGCCGTCTGCCTGATCTATTACTTCTTGCTCGTATTAGCGCAGGTCACCGTGCGACGGCGGTTTTCGAAGCGAGGAATTGAACCCAAATTTCGCATGTGGGGGCATCCCTGGCTGAGCTATCTCACGATGGCGTGGATCGTCGGGGTCCTCGTCTTCATGGCGATCAACCCGGACACACGCTGGGAACTCTTACTTTCGGGGTTGAGCTTTGCGGTGGTTCTTGCGGCGTACCAGATCGTGCGTCGTCGTACGACGGGACGCCCAGCCCCTGAGGCCTAGTTGTGCTCTTCGGGGTGGGCGCGCTTGCCGTATTGCGGGCCTGACTCTTCCGAGCCGCTGGAGCTCGAAGATTCCTCACCACGCTCCTTGGCCTCCCGTTCCCGGGCTTCCCGCTCACGGGCGTCCTTTCGGGCCTTGGCCGCGGCGTAGAGATCGGCGGAACGTCGGTTGACGCCCGTCCCCTGACCCAACTCCTCATCGTTGGGCTTTTCCACGATGATCAGCGTCGCGCACACCACGAGGGTCACGACAAATACGCATCCGGCCACCGAAAGGGCTAACCGGAACTCGGGCTGATTATTGGTACCACCGGTGGCGAAAATCGTGACGGCCACGAATGCGACGACGGCCAGGACCGCCGCGATGATGAGGGGTCCCTTGATATCGGCCTTGATTCCGCGCTTGGGGCGCTGTGCCACGTGTGTTCCTCCTGCTTCGTCGCGATGCTCCTCCAGTCTACGGTGCCGATCAAGCGGCCCGGACGTGCAACGGGGGGTTTCGGCTAGGTGTCGAGCTTCGCCGAATCCGCGCTGGCGGCGTCGTGTCGGAAGGTCAAGGCCGCCAAAACCATGAAGATTCCCACGATGATCGCGCCACCTCCGGTGATCCCGAATGCGGCCTTGGGACCGAGATCACCGATCATGAACAGGACGATGCCCGTTAGGAATGTCACCACACCGGCGATTTTCCAGTCCCTCGCCATAGCAGAAGTACCGGTGGCCCGGAATCCTTGAAGCAACTCCGTGACCCCACCGATCGAGAAGATCAGTCCGACCACGAGGACCAGGATCGGCAACGATCCCGAGAAGGCCGTGGTCGCGACCCCGCCCACCAAGTACAGGATCGCGTAGGACTGAATCACCCGGCTGTGTGTATTCCCATGTCCCCAGGCTCGTTCGGTGAGGCTGCGCTGCATGTAGATCAGCGCGACGCCCTGAAGGATCATGAACAGTCCGATCCCCCAGCGCACGACCGTCAGCGTGGGCTCCTGCCAAAAGACCGTCGTCAATCCGAAGGCCAGGTAGATCATGGCGCGAAGAAGCACCGGGCCAAATAGGGCACGGAGTTCTTGAACGGACGGGGTGGGCGCGGGAGCGGACATTCGGCGGGGAGCCTTTCGACGGACCGGGAACACGACGCCGTAAGCGAATTAGGTCAGGTTCTCACGCATAGACGGCGGGATTTCAGCTTATCCGTCCACGCCGGACACGGAAAACGACGCCGCCCACATCAGTGATGTGACCGGAGGACTCCCCGCAGAAGGATCAGGGCCCGGTGTAGTCGGGCTTCACTCAGGCCGCCGAAGCCCACGACGAGCCCGGGACGTTTACCCCCGTGGTTCCAATATCCACTCAGCCCCGAAACCGCCACGCCCTGTCGCCGCGCCGCATCGACGAGGGCTTGCTCGTCCGCATCGGCGGGCAATTCCAAGACCGCATGGAGGCCGCCGTCCATCGGCCGGACGGTGGTCTCAGGGGGAAGCTCCCCGGGAGCAAGAACGTGGGCTAATAGGTCACGACGTCGTCGATATTCGCGCCGCATCCGAGCCGTGTGACGCCGCAAACCATCGGCGGCTAAATACTGTGTCATCGCGTCCTGCACGATTCCCGAAACGGGCGCTCCGGCGTCGTGCTTCAGGCTCAGCAAGTCGTCACGAATTTGCGGCGTCATCAGCACAAACCCCAAGCCCAACCCGGGCGTCAGAATCTTGGCGAAGGAGCCGAGCGTCACCACGCACCCACCACCTGCCGCATCCTTGGTATCCAGGGCGGCCAAGGCCGGCAGAGGGTCACCCACATAGCGAAGTTCGGAATCGTAGTCGTCCTCGACGAGGATCGCCTCGTGCTCGCGTGCCCACCGAATCAGCTCCAAGCGACGAGCCACCGGCATGGACGCTCCTAGCGGGTATTGATGCGACGGCGTGACCAGGACGATGTCAGGCCTAGCGCTGCCATCGGATGCCGAGACGGACCCCGTCGGCAGGTAGGTGGGATTGAGGCCCTGCCCATCCAAGGGAATCGGAACCACTCGATGCCCGAGCGCTTCGGGAACGCGGTGCAGGGACGGATAGCCCGGATCCTCGACGGCGACCGTCAACCGGCGCCCTAACTTCCTGGAGAACGCAGTCAGCAACAACCGCAGACCGTCGCGCGCGCCAGCGGTGACCAGCACGTCTTCGGGGGCCGCCGTCACGGAACGCATGGTCCGTAAATATTCGGTCAGCCGCCAGCGCAATTCCGCCGAACCGTGGGCGCCGTACCCGAGACTCGGCGAAGCGGCGGCCGAACGCCACGCGGCCCGCCAGGTCGTCGTCGTCAATGCTGAGGTGTCGGGGGTCCCGGGCCGGATGTCGAATTCGACCTCCGCGAGGTCCCCAGACTTGCCGTCTCGCGGGACCACCGAATTACCGGGGACCCGTGGAGGCTCGCTCGTCGTCGGGCTCGGAAGGTCGGGGGTGATGTAGGTACTCCCGTGATCGGCCACGAGATATCCCTCGCCGGCCAACTGATCATAGGCAGTGCTGACGGACCCTCGGGAAATGCCGAGTCGATGAGCGAGAGAGCGCGTCGAAGGCACCGGATCCCCCGGACGCAACCCGCCGGAAGTCACCAGCGCGCGCATTTGCTCCACGATCTGAGTGGGAAGAGGACCAGAACCGCGGCGGATGCGAAGCGGTAGATCGGGCGTAGCGCGAGACCGAGGCATGGAGCCATTCTAGGAGGACAGCGAACGGCTCCCTCGATTTTCTTCAAAAACTCTACCTGTACTTCAGTATTGAAGATTATGATGATTTGTACTGAAGGCATCAATGGAGAGGCTTCGGCATGACAAGGGACAGCACGGCCCGTTCGGCGCGAGCTACGAAATATCAGTATGTGCAAGCCGCCATCGCGTCCGACTTCGGTCGAGAGGCCGCCGGAACGCCGTTGCCTCCCGAGTCCGCACTCTGCGAGCGCTACGGCGTGAGTCGAATTACCGTCCGACGGGCCATTCACGAGCTCGTCCAGCAAGGCATCCTCACGCGCCAGCAAGGCCGAGGAACGTTTGTTTGCGCCCGCGACGGCGACACCAGTCATCCGAATGAACTCGTCGATTCCCGCGGCTTATTCACTCAAATGCGTGACCAAGGGTTCCATGTGTCCTCCAGCGTGTTGTTCCAGGACGTCGTCGTCGCTTCGGCTCGAATTTCCCAAACTCTTCATGTGCCCGCCGGATCCGAGGTCGTGCGTTTGGACAGGCTTCGAAGTATCGAAGGCCGGGTGGACCACCTCACGCGGTGCTGGCTGGATGCTCGGAAATACCGCGGCCTCTTAACGTATGACCTCGCCGATCAGTCTTTACAAGCCGTGCTGTCCCACGACTTCGCGTTCACTCCACGCATTGGGCAAGCGACCACTCGCATCGTGGAAGTTTCAGGCAACGATGCTGACCATTTGGGACTGGTGCCTACCACCATCCGGCTCAGTACGTTCATGAGGATCTACGGCGACGCCGCCCACGCGGAAGTCTGTACCGAGACCATCTACGCGGACGCGCAGGCCTCCCCCACCTTCACCTATATCAGTCACTCTTCTGCTGGAAAGGACCAGCCATGATCCACGACATTCTCACCCCGGATCGCATTTCCGTCGCCGAGTCCCTCACGTGGGAGGAAGCCATCCGGCTCGCGGCCGCACCCCTGGTGGCCGATGGGTCCGTCCTCGAGACCTACGTGGACCGGGTCGTCCAGACCGTTCAGGAACCGGGCGGCACCTATATGGATCTCGGGTTTGGTGTCACCCTCGCCCACGCCAGGCCGGAGGCGGGCGCCCTCACCACCAGCCTCTCGCTCCTGACGCTGAGACAACCCACATTGTTAGCCGATGCCCCGGACCACCCGTTGAGCACGGTTCTTTTTCTGGCGGCAGCCGACGCCACCTCGCATCAAGACGCACTCCGCGAACTGGCCGCGGTCCTGATGGATCCCCAGAAACGCGACGTCCTGACCGGCGCCTCCCAAGCCGAGGACATCATCGCCCTCTTTGAAGCCCCCTAATTCAAACCATCCAACGAAAGGTCATCTCATGAAATTCATGGCACTGTGCAGCTCCGGCTTGGGGAGTTCCTTCATGGTCGAGTTAAACATCCAGAATGCGCTCAAGACGATCGGCGCCCAAGGCGTCGAGGTCTCCCACGCCGACTTGGGGTCCGCCTCGCCCGAGGACGCGGACGTCTTCTTCGTCGGCCGCGATCTCGAGAATTCCGTGTCCGGTTTCGACGACGTCGTCATTCTCGATTCGATCATCGACCAAGACGAATTGAATGAGAAGGTTCGCCAGACCTGCGAACGGCTCAACATTTCCATGAGCAACGAATGACGGCGGGGGTATAGGTCATGGCAAGCGCACTTCAGGTTCTCGTACAAGTCTTTTCCCAACCCGCGATCCTCGTCGCACTGATAGCTCTCCTGGGTCTCGTGCTCCAGAAGAAGTCCGGCACCGATCTGATGAAAGGCACGATCAAGACGTTCGTCGGCTTCCTCGTGCTGTCGGCCGGCGCGGCAGTCATCGTCGATTCCTTGGACCCCTTTGGTCGAATGTTCTCCGAGGTCTTCGGCGTCCAAGGGGTCGTGCCAAATAACGAAGCCATCGTGGGCCCGGTCCTGCAGGAATATGGCACGGCCGCCGCATTGATCTTCTTCTTTGGGATGATCGTCAACGTCGTGTTCGCGCGCATCACTCGGTTCAAGTACATCTATCTCTCGGGCCACGTCGCGCTCTATCAGTCGGCGATGATCGCGGTAATCCTCATCGTGGCTGGGTTCAGCACCTGGGAAGCCATTCTCTGGGGCTCGATTGCCGAAGCGGTGATCACCACGGTTTCGCCCGCAATCGTCCAGCCCTTTATGCGGCGGGTCACCGGTAACGACACCGTTGCTCTTGGCCACACGGGTGGTTTCGGCATTGCGTTGTCCGGACTCGTCGCATCGATCACTGGTGGAAATCCGGAACATTCCACGGAAAAACTCAAGGTTCCCAAGTCCCTCGGTTTTGTCCGCGATTCCACCGTGGTCGTTGCTCTCTCGATGGGGCTGATCTTCGTGATCGTCGCGTTGTTTGCTGGTCCCTCGTACGTGCAGGATGAGATTTCCGACGGTCAGAACTACATTCTCTGGGCGATCATCTCTGCCGGAAAATTTGCCGCGGGTGTTTTCATCATCCTGGCGGGCGTGCGAGTGATCTTGGCGGAAATCGTGCCGGCCTTCAAAGGCATTTCAGAGCGCATGGTCCCGAATGCCAAGCCCGCTCTCGACGTGCCCATCACCTTCACCTTCGCTCCGAATGCGGTGATGGTGGGCTTCTTGTCCTCCCTCGTAGCGGGCCTGCTGGGCATGGGCCTCATGGGCGCTTTGGGCACGGCGGTCATCATTCCCGGCATCGTCGCGCACTTCATGACGGGCGGCGCATCCGGTGTCATCGGCAACGCCGTCGGCGGTCGCCGAGGGGCGGTTCTCGGCTCCTTTGCGAACGGCGTCTTGATTACCCTGGTTCCGCTGTTGCTCCTGCCCCTCCTGGGCGATATCGGAACAGCCAATGCGACGTTCGGCGATTCTGACTACGGCATCATCGGTCTCTACCTGGGTTGGCTCGGACTCGGAGGCGGCAAGGTCCTCATCATCGCGGGCATTGCACTCTCCGTCGTGGCGCTCTTCCTTACCAGCTACGCGTTGGACCGAAAGGCCCGGCGGACCACCACGGATCAGGAGGCCCACACTTCCGCCGGGGCATAGCCCTGAGGTTGGAATTCCCGTGGTGTGTCGGTCGATGGCCCTTTGGTCGACCGACCACCACGGGAAGGCCCCCGCGGGTCGACGCTCGCGCCACCGGCAACTGGACCAATTTTTTCTTATAAATCTGGCCCTTTCTTTGGTCCATCGGGGAATGAAAGATGGATCGCATGACCGAAACGCAGACTTCTCAGACTTCCCGTACCGGATCGCCGCTGGTTAAGCGCGGTTTGGCAGACATGCTCAAGGGAGGCGTCATCATGGACGTCGTGACCCCCGAGCAGGCCCGCATCGCCGAAGATGCCGGCGCCGTGGCCGTCATGGCCCTCGAACGCGTACCCGCAGACATCCGTGCCCAGGGCGGCGTCGCCCGCATGTCCGACCCGGATTTGATCGAGCAGATCATCGATACGGTCTCGATTCCTGTGATGGCGAAGGCTCGCATCGGCCATTTCGTGGAAGCCCAGGTTCTGGAAGCGCTGAAGGTTGACTACATTGACGAGTCCGAGGTCCTTTCCCCGGCCGACTACGTCAACCACATCGACAAGCAGAATTTCACCGTGCCGTTTGTGTGCGGAGCCACCAACCTCGGAGAGGCCCTGCGTCGCATCGCCGAGGGCGCGGCTATGATCCGCTCCAAGGGCGAGGCCGGTACCGGCGACGTTTCCGAAGCCACCAAGCACATTCGCACCATCAAGGCACAGATCGCGGAACTCCAAGCGGCCTACGCGTCGTCGCCGGATTCCCTGTTCGTCAAGGCCAAAGAGCTGGCGGCTCCGTACGACATCGTTCTGGAAGTCGCACGCACCGGCTCCTTGCCCGTGGTCCTCTTCACCGCGGGCGGCGTGGCCACCCCTGCCGATGCCGCGATGATGATGCAGCTCGGCGCCGACGGCGTCTTCGTGGGCTCCGGAATCTTCAAGTCCGGCAATCCTGCCGAACGTGCGGCAGCGATCGTTAAGGCCACGGCGTACTACGACGACGCTCAAGCCGTCGCGGACGCCTCTCGGGGACTCGGCGAGGCGATGGTAGGCATCAACGTGGGCGACCTGCCCGCGCCGCACCGGTTGGCCGAGCGCGGCTGGTAACGACGATGCGTCGTCCCACAGTAGGGGTCCTGGCTCTTCAGGGCGGGGTGGCCGAGCATGCGGATATGCTAGGCCACCTCGGCGCGTCCGTCACGCTGGTGCGGCGCCCCGAACAACTCACGGAGGTGGATGCGTTGGTTCTCCCCGGGGGAGAGTCTTCGACCATCGACCGCCTGACCAGAATTTTTGGCCTGCGAGACCCCTTAATCGAGGCGATTCGCAACGGCTTGCCGACCCTCGGCACATGCGCCGGCCTCATCATGGTCTCCACGACCATTGACGACCCAGCCCCAGGCCAGCAGTCCTTGGGCGTGCTCGACGTCGGAGTCTCCCGCAATGCCTTTGGCTCGCAGGTCGAATCCGCCGAAGTCACCGTGAAATGGAAGGGATCCGCCGCCGACTCCGTGCGGGCCGCCTTCATTCGGGCCCCGATCGTGACACGCGTGGGGCCGGGCGTGGAAACCCTCGCCGAACACGGGGGCGAAGTCGTTGCCGTGCGTCAAGGAAAAATCGTGGGGATTTCCTTCCACCCCGAGCTCACGGGAGACACCACCGTGCACCAAGAGCTCATCGACTCCATCGACTAACGGCGGAAGCGCTTCCCTTCGCCCCTGGTGCGTGTCCCCCTGCCTCTGTGTACCCTGAAGTTAGCAAGCAAAACGATGTATCTGCATCGAATGTGCTTGCCACACACCGGGGCGAGGAGAATAACGTGGCACTTCAGACGGACGAAACAGCGAGCGAACGAGGCCAACACGACGGACCTTTGAGCCGGGAAAACGCCGGTCGAGACAGCGGTAAGGTCGTCACCACCATCAATCGCAACGGCGAACAGGGCCAGTTCGGCTACGGGCCTCGCACCAAGAGGCCCTACTCCCAGGAGGACTACGAGCACCCGGCCGCCGCATGGGGTGCGGCACGCTCCGTGGCAAACGTTCTCATGACGCAACGTGAGCCGGTCCTCGGCACGCGCGCGATGTTCACCATGAATCAGGAAAATGGTGGATTCGACTGCCCGGGTTGCGCCTGGCCCGACGATCAGCACGGACTCAAGCTGGATCTCTGCGAAAACGGCGTCAAGCACACCACCTGGGAAATGACGCGCAAGCGCACCACCGCGGAATTCTTCGCCCAGCACACCGTCACCGAGTTGGAAGGGTGGACGGACTACGCGCTGGAGAACGTCGGCCGCCTGACTCAGCCGATGGTCTACGACGCCGAGACCGACCACTACGTCCCCATCGAATGGGACGACGCCTTCGCTCTGGTGGGCGAAACGCTCCGTGGTCTCGACTCCCCGGATGGGGCCTCCTTTTACACGTCAGGGCGCCTCAGCAACGAAGCGACGTTCCTCTATCAGTTATGGGCCCGTGAATTCGGCACGAACAACCTGCCGGACTGCTCCAACATGTGCCATGAGGCCTCCGGCCGAGCCCTGCAAGCATCCCTCGGAACCGGCAAAGGAACCTCGGACCTCGAGGACTGGGACAAAGCTGACCTCATCTTCATCATGGGCAATAACGCCGCGTCCAATGCGCCGCGCATGCTCACGGCTCTGGCCGACGCCGAGCGTCGGGGCGCGAAGGTCGTCCACATTAATCCCCTCGTCGAAGCCGCATCCAACGGAACCATCGTGCCCCACGAAATCGGGCAGATGGCGATGAATAAGGTCACCGACACCACCTCGATGAACGTTCAGGTTCGTCCGGGCGGAGACCTCGCGTTGATGCGCGGAATCGCCAAGGCCCTGTTCGAGCGCCTCCCGAATGATGCTCAAGCCATCGATCGGGAGTTCATCGACAAGCACACGCACGGCTTCGAGGAATACCAGCGCATCGTCAATGAAACGTCCTGGGACGAGCTGCAGCGCCAAACCGGACTGTTGAAGGCTCAGATCCTCCAGGTTGCGGAGCTGTACCGGAACGCCGAGAAAACGGTCATCTCGTGGTGCCTGGGCGTGACGCAGCATGAACACGGCGTCGACGCCGTCCGCGAGATCGTCAACCTCTTGCTCATGCGCGGCAATATTGGCCGCGAGGGAACGGGCCCCTCACCGGTTCGCGGCCACAGCAACGTGCAAGGTAACCGCACCTGCGGTATCGATCACCGACCCACCGCGGAATTCCTCGATAAGCTCGACGACGTCTGCGGCATCACGTCTCCGCGCGAACACGGCCTGGATACCGTCACCACCATCGAAGGGATGGTCGAGGGCAAGGTCAAGGTGTTCGTGAGCATGGGCGGAAATTTTGTCTTGGCGGCACCGGATACCGAGCTGACCGCGCAGGGCCTGCGCAACACTGATTTGACCGTCCAGGTCAGCACCAAGCTCAACCGTAGCCACATCGTCCACGGCAAGAATGCCCTCATCCTCCCCTGCCTGGGTCGCACCGAGAAGGACATTCAAAAGTCCGGGGAACAGTGTGTCTCGGTCGAGGACGCGATGTCGATGGTTCACCATTCCTTCGGCATGAAACGCCCGGCTTCGCCGTACCTCATGTCGGAGCCGGCCATCCTGTCCGGAATGGCCCGTGCCACGCTCCCCAATTCCGCAACCCCGTGGGAAGAGTACGCGCAAAATTACGACACCATCCGAGACACCATGCAGGAGGTGCTCCCCGGTTTCGAGGACTTCAACCGCCGGGTCCGCCTGCCGCACGGATTCCGCATTCACCAGCCGGCTCGAGAGCTAGATTTCTCCAAGACGTCCACCGGCTACGCGAACTTCTCTCACGCTGAGATGCCCGACGTCGTACCGGATGGCGAATCGCTGATTCTGCAAACCATGCGCTCTCACGATCAGTGGAACACCACGATCTACTCGAATAACGACCGTTACCGAGGCATCAAGAACCTGCGCACGTTGATCTTCATGAACCCCGACGACATGCGCTCCCGCGGTATCCAACAAGGCGACCTCGTGGATATCACCGCGACCTCCAAAACGGGAGTGCACCGGCGGCTCGAAAAGTACCATGCGTTGGCTTACAACCTGCCGCAGGGTAGCGCCGCGGGATACATGCCCGAGATGAATGTGCTGATCGGCATCGAAGACTACAGCACGCAGAGCGAGCAGCCCTTGATGAAGAACATCCGCGTCACCGTGGAGCCGAGCGAGGCCCAGGCGACCGCCTAACACACGCTCATACGGCCGGGTCAGGAGGCTTTCAAAAGCTCCTTGGCCCGGCCGTATTTCACCGCCAACCGTTCTCGCGTTTCCTTGCCGAGCAGGGCGGTGCGTTGAGGGTCGGTGTTGTCTTCCACATCCGACTCCTTAACGACGACGGCTGCGGGAACGGAACGGACCTTGGCGAAATACTCCTCGGTGGTTTCGCCCGGAAGCTTGGTCACTGCCACGACGGCGTCGACCACGTGCTCCGGGAAAAACTCACGCAGTTGAGCCTCGGTCACGGAAGTATCTTCCACGACGTCGTGGAGCCACGCCGCGGCCACGGCAACGTTGGCCTCATAGCCAAACACGCCCCGCTCCTCGCACCTTCTGGCCACATACCCGGCGACTCTCCGGGGATGATCGATGTACCTATTCCCAGCCTGATCTTTCTGCCCCTCGTGCGCCGCAGTTGCTAAGGCCTCTGCGCGCGATACGAGAGAAAGATCCTCAATGCGTGCCCAGATGGATTCGTCGACATGGCGTTGGCTCATCATGGTCCAGTCCTCTTGCTCGATAGTCTGTAGGAGGTATTCACCAGCCTAGAAACCCCGACTGACAAGTTAAGGAACCGCGCCCGTTGAGGCGAGTCGTCGTTCTCCTAGCCCGCCAGGTTCCCCCGCAACGTTGAGGCTTGATACACGTCTCGGAACCGGCCACGACGTCGTAATTCCGGAATCACCAGCTCCACGAAATCGTCCAAGCTCTGGGGAAGCTGAGGCGGCATCAGGTTGAATCCATCGGCCGCGCCTTCGTCGAGCCACTGCTCGATTTGATCGGCAATGGTTTCCGGGGTGCCGATCATCGTGCAGTGCCCACCACCGGCCGCCAACCGCCCCAGAAGTTGGCGTACGGTCGGTTGCTCCACCTCGATAATCCGCAGAATCGTTGCGTAGCGCCCCTGCGGACCGGTGAATTCCTCGAGCGGCGCCAGTTCGGGAACCGGCTCGTCGAGATCCCAGTCGGAGCAATCGCGATGGATGAATCCGCCCAACTGCTGGAGCGAGGCTTCCACCGGTAGAAGTGCGTCGAGACGATCTCGCGTGCGTTCGGCGTCGTCGAGGGTCCGTCCCACATAGGGGACGAGCCCAGGCATCACGACCAGTTCATCAGGGTTCCGCCCCGCGGCCTCGGCTCGAGCGCGCACGTCAGAGCGGTACGCTTTCCCCTGCTCGAGGTCGTAGGCGACGGCGTAGATCCCCTCTGCCCTTCGCGCCGCCAGGTTTCGCCCGGGATCCGAGGATCCCGCCTGAAAGAGCACTGGCCGTTCTTGCGGGGGTTGGGGAACGTTCAGTGGACCGGCCACGGTGAAGTACTCACCGCGGTGGTCAATTGAGTGGATGGCTTCCGAGTCAAGATACTTGCCGTTTCGATCCGCACGAATCGAGGCATGGGGCCACGAATCCCACAGGGCTTGCACGGCATCGATGAACTCTTCGGCCCGGGCATAGCGCTCCGCGTGCTCCGGAAGCCGTTCCTTCCCGTGGTTTCGAGCTTCGGCGTCGAACATGGACGTCACGACGTTCCAGCCGACGCGCCCGGAACTGATGTGATCCAGGCTCGCAAGCAACCTGGCGGCGTGAAATGGCTCGTAGAAGGAACTCGAGACGGTGCTGACCAGACCGATGTTCGAGGTAGCCCGCGCCAACGCCGTCAGGGTGGTGAGCGGTTCCAAGAACCACGACGGCGTGCGTTCCGCCGAATCCGCCCGGAGCGACTGACCGTCGGCGAAAAACACCGCGTCCAAGGTGCCATTTTCGGCAAGTCGTGCAAGCTCCTCGTAGTACTCGATGTCACCGAGCCGTTCCACCGCCGAATCGGGAGTTCTCCACGCTGCGTTGTGGTGACCGCAACCGTAGATGAAGAGGTTTAGGTGCACCTGTTTCTTGGCCACGCTCATCCTTTGACCAAGCCCCCGTCCACCATCAAGTTTTGGCCGGTAACAGCCCGAGCCCACGGGGACGCGAAGAAGAGTACGGCGTCGGCCAGCTCTTCCGGAGTCGTCACGCGTCGCAACGGGGTGCTCTGGGCGATCGCGTCGAAGACCTCCGTCGGTGTTGCCGAACTCGCGTCCGTTTCGCGGAGTAGTCCTCCGGAGACCATGTTGACGGTGATGCCGTCGGGTCCGAGGTCGTGTGAGAACGTACGGGTCAGAGAGAGCAACGCCGCCTTGGCCGCGGTGTAGTCATGGTAAGGAACCACAGGGTTCTGGAACAGATTCGTCCCGATATTGACGATGCGGCCCCACCCTCGTTGCGCCATGCCGGGGTACAGGGCTTGAATCATGGCTAGCGGGCCCATCACCGAACCATCCACCTGCGTTTGGACGACGTCGGGAGTCATGTCGATGGCGTGGGGCCGAGCGTCGCCGTTGAAGCTGAAGTCGAGAAGCGCGTTATTGACCAACGTGGTCGGGTCGTCCGAGAAGAGTCCTCGGATCTCCTCGGGAAGGGCAAAGGCTCGCTCACGATCACGCACGTCGAGATGCACCGCCCGCGCGCGTTCCGGGAATTCTTCGGCTAGACGATGTGCGGCGTCGCCACTTCGGTGATATCCCACAACCACGCGCGCCCCTTCCCGAAGAAAGGCCCTGCTGATCGCGAGGCCGAGGCCCCTGGCCCCTCCCGTGACGACGACGACCTGTTCGTTCAGGGGTATCGACGTACCACGCACGGTCTCGGATGTTTCGGTCATGATGCTCTGCCTCTCGGATCGAGGCGAAGGCCCGCGACATGAACGAGCGCTCATGTCGGGAGTGCAGGGCATCGAATGCCCCACGGACAATCCCTTCGCCAGTGCTAACTGATGCAGGTTCTACGGGTCTTCTCTCAGCCCCGCCGTGGGGGCACCCCGTGTCCTGCGCAACATGCTAGCAGCGCAAGGGGAGTGTTTCGCTAGACCACATCATGCAGATGGTCCACGAATGGACCATCTGACGAGGCAAAAAGCTTCTGCTCGACCATCGCGCCTCCCTGCAGGTCACCGGAGGAGCTGAGCAGAAAATCGTCCTTCGAAGCTGCGGATACCTACTCAGGCAGGAGCTCGCATTTCGGCTACTCGGCGCATTCTTGCGATGACTTGCCCATCCGATCCTCTTATCGAATGACTCCCGCAACGCGAGACATCAACCCGCTGAGCGCATTGATAGCACCGGATAATTCCTTCTGTTCCGCTGTGTAGTCCCCGGGCTGTGGAACCTCACCAGCCTCTTCCTGCGCCTCGGCGATCGATCGGTAGTCCACGTACTTCACCTTGCCGTCGGAGGTTGTGCCATCCGTGTGGCGCTGGAGAATATCGTTGACCGCCTTGAAGCCCTTTTCGACCTGTTCGGCGAGGGTTTTATCCTTCGCCTTAATAATGTCTTCGACGTTGCCGTAGACCACCTCGGCCCCCTCGATGTTGGCTTTGAAGTTGTAGAGGTCCGTGTGCGAGAAGGTTTCCTCCCCACCGGCGATCTTGGCGTTGGCAACTTCTTTCAATAGCTCCGCCGCTCCGGAGGTTATCTCGGTGAGCTCGAGCTTGAACTTGCCGTCGCTTCCCTTGATCTTTCCGTACACGAGGTCATAGAGCTTGTGGGTCGAGCCCTCAAGCTGATCCGCCGCAGCCTGGCGCTCCAGCTGGGATCCGAAGCTGAAGGGTGAATTCGGTGCGGAGTAAAGGTCCGCCTCGATGCGGTGCCAGCCCGTCCAACCGTCCAGACGCTGAGGGCTCCAGGGCTTGTCCCCCGGCTGGCTGAGGCGTTCCTGAAGGCGGAGGTCGAGTGCTTGGGCGAGATCTCCGGTCCCGTCTATGCCGAAGGATCCGGCCGTAGGCTCGATCCGTTCGTAGTACTGCCGTGCCAGCGGGTACAGCTCACGGGCACTCTGGATATTGCCGTCCACGTAGGCATCGATAAAGTCCTGAGTCGCTTTCACGAGCTGGCCCACCTGGTCTTTGACGTAGGAGGTGTAATTCTGGACGGCCTTCTTCTCTGCGCCCTTCTGGTCTTCGGTCTCCTCGCCGACTTGGCCAGGGGTCACCTCAAATTTCGTGAGACCCACGAAGTCACCCACCATGTTGGGCTTGCATGCCGTGAAATAGATGCCCTCTTTCAGGCTGGTCGTCAGGCTCGCGAAGCTTCCCGGACCGATGTTTTCCTTCTCGGACTCGATCTTGAGCTTGTCCTCCGAGAGCACCTCAAATTCATTGGGTGTGCTTCCGTTGTTCTTGATCTCGAAGGTCACCTTTCCTGCCGGAATCGAAGCGGAATCGGTCTTACACGAGTCATCTTCCATGGTGACGTGCACCGTTTGACCTGAGTTGTTCCCCAGGTGACCACCGAACAAGTTACTGGAGCAAGAGGCTAAAACCAGTGCGAGAGCAATACCCGTGGGGGCGCCAAGGTATTTCGTGATTTTCATGCTGTCCTCGTGAAACAAACTGATGGCCGGAACTGGATGATCCGACCCGTGGAAGAAGAGACTGATCTCAATCGAAGAAAATGACGGCTCTAGAGCGGCCCGACCAACGTGCGACGAGCGGCGTCAGCGGCACACCACACGATGGCCCGTCATACGGTCGGCTGAAGATGACCTTGAGAAAATGTCTGGCCTTCACGACGCAGGCCACCAAAGTGCCGACACCAAGCGACGGTTCCAAGCCCTCACGCACTTCGATCAACAGATGGGCAACGAACACGGATGGCCTCCCCGACTGCCCATCCGGTGTTCACCCGCGGGTCTTCGATTCAAATCTGAAGAAAGTATATCCACGACCATTTCATAAGTTAAGAACTATGCGTTGGTGATCTCGACGACCCTGACGTCGCCGCGTCAGCGCGTCACGCGCGAATCCACACATCGGTTCGGGAACGCCACCCGAGCGTCAGCGCGCGGAGCCCCATGAACCCTCCGGCATATGCAATCCAGATCCACAGGAAGCCCCACGTGTCCATCGACAGATCTGCATCCGCGCTCGCCCAGTAGACCGCGCCGAGGATGGGCGCATACACCACCAAGGAGATCGTCGAGGCCAGAGCAAGGTACCGGGCGTCTTGGGCGCCGATGAGGACGCCGTCGAGAATAAAGACGTACGAAGCCAAAGGTTGCCCGATCGCCACGATGATCATGGCCAGCGCAAAGAGGTGCCGCACTTCAAGGTCGGGGGTGAAGGCCCAGCCCAGACCGAAGCCTATGATTGGGCAGATCAACCCGGTGATCACTCCGAATCCGAGGGCCCACCGAATAAGCCGGTTCATTAGATGACGCACCTGCCGCCTGCCAGCTTCTTGCGTCACATCGCGGGCGCCCATCTCCTTGCCCAGGAGCGCCTGAGCGGCAATGGCCAACGCATCCAAGCCGAAGGCCATGAACCCGAACAGCGACATCGTCAGCTGATACGACGCCAGATTCGTTGGCCCCTGGTGGGTCACCACGAAGATGGTCAGCATCATGGCCGCCCTCATCGCAGCCGTTCGGAGCATGAGCCACGAGCCCACGGACAAGATCGAACCGACGCCGGCCCACGACGTGCCCCAACGGACGCCGTGCTTGCGAGAACCGCCAACGATCATCACCAGATAGACGGCCGCCATTCCCCACTGCACCAACGAGGTCCCCATCGCGGAACCGGCAACACCCAAACCACCGGGGAAAACGAGCAGCCAGTTGAGCACGACGTTGACGGCCGCCCCTACGCCCGCGACGTAGAGCGGCGTCTTGGTGTCCTGGAGTCCACGAAGGACCCCCAGGGCCGCCAAAACGATCAGCATTCCCGGCAATCCCGGCATTGACCAGCGCATGTAGTCAATCGCGTGGTCGAGAGTTGCCCCTTCGGCTCCCATTGCGGCCAACACGGTCGGGGCCAGAATCCAACCCACGACGGCGAGGACGATGCCCAGCGCCAAGGCCACCCACAGCCCATCCCGGCCCTTCTCATAAGCCGCGGCGAGCTTCCCGGCCCCGAAAAACCGGGCGACGGCCGGCGTCGTGGAATATGACAGGAAAATCATCAGGCCGATCACGGTCTGAACCACTGTTCCCGCCACGGAAAGGCCAGCAAGTTGATGAGTACCCAGATGACCCACGATCGCGGTATCCGCGAGGATAAAGAGGGGTTCCGCAATTAAGGCGCCGAAGGCCGGTAGCGCCAGCCGCACAATCTGACGATTCAGGCCCGGCCCGGTGCTCGCAGCGGCGGAGGGCTCGGAGGTCGCGTCGGACTGTGGGTGGGAAGGCTCAGGATTCACCTGACTAGTCTAAAGAATCACGCCAGCCGGGTGCCTCCACGGTCCATCTCGCATTACGGTTTGCCCGACGCAGTGCCAAGTAGTTAGCTTGCTTATGCATTTAAGTCTTTGACCTCCCACACATCAGGAGAACGAGTGACCACTCCCCAAACGCTTTCCCTAGTTCTCCTGCTCGTGGTGCTGGTGCTGGCCATCTGGAAAAAGGTCAACATTGGGACGCTCTCCTTGGGAGCCGGGCTGATTCTGGTGCTAGCGGCGGGCATCCCGACCAAAGAGATCTATCAGGACTTCCCCGCGAGCCTCGTGGTGCTGATTATCGGCGTCTCCCTGATGTTCAGCCACCTCGAAATCAGCGGGTCGATTCGATGGGTCATCGACGGCGCCTTCCGTGTGGTCGGTGAGCGTAAGGCTCTCATTCCCTGGGTCGGTTTTGTCCTGGGCGGTTTTCTCTCAACGATTGGGATCTTCAGTTCTGGTCCCGTCGCAATTCTGGTGCCGCTGATCGCGTTTATCTCCGTGAAGTATCGGGGAACGTACTTGATCAACGCCTTGGGCGTCATCATCGGTGCCGTCAGCCTGGGAATGTCCCCGCTCAATCCCACAGGGGCCACGGTCCAAAAACTTGCCGCCGACGCCGGCGTGACGTACTCCGGCTGGGGCTTGTGGTTCGTGACCTTGATCGTGACCATCGTGACCCTCGCCGCTCTTCAAGTCATCTTCGGAATCCTCGGTCGCCGGGGAAAGCTGCTGGTGGAACCGCAGGCGTCACATGTGGAGGAGAGAAACGCTACCGGAGGGCGCGTCGAAAATGTTCCGTACGCCGTCGCCTCTCTGGTGGGCTTGGCGGTCTTTATCCTGTGCGTGGTCGTGTTGACGTTCGACGTCGGACTCACCGCCATGGCTGTGGCCGCGCTTCTCCAACTGATCTTCCGACCATCACAAAAGGCCATGTTCTCCCAGGTCCCGTGGGGCGCGGTGCTCTTGATCGGCGGACTCCTGACCTATCTGGGCCTGCTCCGCTCCGTCGGGACCCTCGATGCGATTCAATCCGCCATGGACGGAGCCGCCTCTGGCGTTCTCGTCCTTCTCGCTCTGGCTTATCTCACGGCCCTTCTCTGCAACGTGGAATCTTCAGCACTGGGGGTTCTCAGCATGACGATGCCGCTCGTCTTTGGTGTCTTTGCGGATTCCCCAGCGATCTTTTGGATCGTTGCGGCGGTCGCGATCCCCTCCGGGCTGATGGTCATGAACCCGATCCACATCGCGGGCACACTGGTGGTCGGCAATGCCGAGGAGGAACGTCAGAACGACGTTTTCCGTGCCTTCCTCGCCACCTCACTGGCCCTGACCGCTGTGGTTCCGGGGCTTCTTGGGCTTTTCCCCCTCGTCGTCGGCCTCTAAGGCTTAAGGTATTCCTCCCTATCAGGAGCTCATCCGTCGTGGTTAGATCGACACATGAGCAACGACACTGCCCCGCATCCCGCAGATACCCACGACCTCATCCGCGTGCAGGGTGCGCGCGAAAATAACCTTCGCGACGTCAGCGTCGAACTGCCCAAACGGCGGCTGACCGTGTTCACCGGCGTCTCGGGATCCGGCAAGAGTTCCCTAGTGTTCGGAACCATCGCCGCCGACTCGCAACGCCTCATCAACGAGACCTATAGCGCCTTCGTTCAAGGATTTCTCCCGACTCAGGCGCGGCCCGAGGTGGACTTCCTGGACGGGCTCACGACGGCGATCATCGTGGATCAGGAACGCATCGGCAGCAACGCGCGATCGACGGTCGGAACGGTCACGGATGCGAACGCCCTTCTCCGCACACTGTTCAGTCGCATCGCCGAGCCTCATATTGGAGGCCCCAAGGCTTACTCTTTCAATACCCCCACGGTCACGGCGTCGGGAGCCATGAAGGTCGAGAAAGCCAACAGTCGGGCCGTCAAGAAGACCTTTTCCGTGAGGGGCGGCATGTGCCCTCGATGCGAAGGCATGGGAAACGTGACCGACGTCGACCTGGCGGAGGTGTTCGACGAGGAAAAGTCTCTCTCCGAAGGAGCCATTAAGGTCCCGGGATACACCGGCGGCGGCTGGAATGTGCGGCTGTTCAGCGGGTCGGGGTTTGTGGATCCGGACAAGCCCATCAAAAAGTATTCCAAGCGCGAGATGCACGATTTCCTCTACCACGAGCCGGAACGCATCAAGGTTGAGGGCATCAACATGACCTATGAAGGCCTGATTCCGCGCATTCAAAAGTCGATGCTCTCGAAAGATAAAGAGTCCATGCAGCCGCACATCCGTGCCTTCGTGGACCGAGCCGTCACCTACGTGACATGCCCGGAATGCCACGGCACTCGCCTGACGCAAGGCGCACTTTCCTCGAAAATTGCGGGAAAGAATATCGCTGACCTCTGCCAAATGCAGATCAGCGACCTGGCCGAGTGGATTCGCGATCTGAAGGAGCCTTCGGTTGAGCCTTTGCTGAAGGCCCTCCGCGACTTGATGGATTCCTTCGTGACGATCGGCCTGGGGTACCTCTCCCTCGATCGCGCCTCGGGCACGCTTTCTGGCGGCGAAGCACAGCGCACCAAGATGATTCGCCACCTCGGATCCTCGCTCACCGACGTGACCTACGTTTTCGACGAGCCCTCGATCGGCCTCCACCCGCACGACATCGAAAGGATGAATCAGCTTCTCTTGCAGCTGCGCGACAAGGGCAATACGGTCCTTGTGGTCGAGCACAAACCGGAGATGATCGAGATTGCCGACCACGTGGTGGACCTCGGGCCTGGAGCTGGAACCTCCGGCGGCCAGATTTGCTACGAGGGCGACGTCGCAGGCCTGCGGGCATCAGACACCGTCACCGGACGGCATTTGGACGACCGGGTACGCCTCAAGGAATCCGTACGTAGCTCTACGGGGTCGCTCGAAATCCGTGGGGCCCACCGCAACAATTTGCAGGACGTGGACGTCGATATTCCCTTGGGCATCCTGACCGTCGTCACGGGCGTGGCCGGTTCGGGGAAGTCGTCGCTCCTCGAGGGGTCGTTGCTGACCGGTTCGCGGGTCGAGGAAGAGGGACTCGTCGCGATCGACCAGACCCCCATCAAGGGATCGCGACGCAGCAATCCGGCAACTTATACCGGGTTGCTGGAGCCCATCCGTAAGGCATTTGCCAAGGAGAATAGCGTCAAACCGGGCCTGTTCAGCTCCAATTCCGACGGAGCCTGCCCCACCTGCAACGGCGCGGGGGTGATTTTCACCGACCTGGGCATGATGTCCGGCGTGTCCACGACATGCGAAGACTGCGACGGCAAACGCTTCCAACCCGAGGTGCTGGAATATACCTTCGGCGGCAAGAACATCAGCGAGGTGCTGTCCATGTCGGTGGCCCAGGCCGAGGAGTTTTTCGGCGCCGGCGAGGGGAAACTTCCGGCCGCGCACAAGGTGCTACGCCGGTTGGCCGACGTCGGGCTGGGGTATTTGAGCCTCGGCCAGCCGCTGAACACCCTTTCCGGAGGTGAACGTCAACGCCTCAAACTCGCCAGCCGAATGGGCGAAAAGGGCGGGGTATACGTCCTGGATGAGCCGACCACGGGTCTGCATCTGGCGGATGTCCAAGAACTGCTGAATCTTTTGGATCAGCTGGTGGACTCCGGCAAGACCGTGATCGTGATCGAACATCATCAGGCCGTCATGGCGCATGCGGACTGGATCATCGACGTCGGGCCAGGTGCCGGGCACGACGGCGGTCGGGTGGTTTTCGAGGGCAGCCCGGCCGAGCTCGTGGCCGCCGAATCAACGGTCACCGGCCGTCACTTGAAGAAATACCTCGAGTCAGGGGCGACGGCGAATTCATAGAGCGGAGCACGCCGCTTCCGTTTCGTGCCCCTTAGCGTCCGCGAAGCTTTTCGAGTTCGCGCCGTTCCTTCTTGGTCGGTCGGCCAGCGCCCGGTTCACGACGCGGCACCGGCGCGGACAAAGCGCTGGGCTTCGGCGGGGAGTGATCGACGTAGCAGGTGCGTGCGACCGGGGCCCCGACTCGCTTGGTGAGCAATCGGGTGACCTCGAAGACGCGCTCCCACCCGGGCGTCCGAACCTTGACGACGTCGCCCACCCTGATCGCCTGCGAGGCCTTAACCGGCTGATCGTTGAGCCGCACGTGACCCGCGCGGCAGGCGGTGGTGGCCGAGGAGCGAGTTTTGTATAACCGGACCGACCAGAGCCACGCGTCGAGACGGACGCTGGATGGCCCTTCGTGCGAGTTCTGGGGTTGGGAATTCATGCGTCCATCCTAGTTTGCGGGGTGGGGGTGGTGCGGCCTCCGCTCGTTGCGGCCCCTTGGTGGCCTCCACTCGTTGTGGCCCCTTGGTGGCGGTTACCCAGTTCGGTGGAGATTACCCGCACCAAACCGCCGTCGGCGACCGTCCTTGCGCGCCAGTTGCGTGGCGGTTTCCGAGTTCTGTGGCGGTTTCCGGAGTTAGGTGGCGTCCAAAGCACCACCTAACTACGGAAATCACCACCAAACACGGTAAACGCCGGTTTACACGGGAGCGCCACTCGTCATGCGCTTGGCCTCGGTTCACCGTTATCGGGCCTGACCCATTGCGACGGCCAATCGCATGCGTAGCCCTTCAGGGTCTCGCGTGACTTCGTTCCAATCGGTCCGCAGTATGGCCCAGCCCTCCGCCGTGATCAGTTTCTCCCGATGCCTCTCCTGAAAAACCACCTGCTCCGTGGGTGCGTAGTCGAAATACTTTGCCTTTCCATCGACTTCCAAGCCGATGCTGAATCGCGGCCACCCAAAATCCAGATATTTCATTCCCTCCCTGGTGGGAACCGGCAGTTGCGGGATAGCTCGAGGCAACCCCGGCGCACTCAGAACAAGTCGAGTCAGAGTTTCAGCAACCGACTGACAGCGAGGATCGGCAAGTTCAAGGACTTGTCGAGCCCTCCCAATCCCATGACGACGCCGCCCCTGCGCAACCAACGCCTCAACCGAAGACTTCTCCTCGCCTCGCGCCAACACCTGGTCCATCACGACGAGCCCTTCCCGGAGCGGAAGGATCAAAGAACACTCGAAGGCCGTCATCACCAGCGGCGTTACATGCGGGCCATCTTGGAATCTGACCCAGTCATCCAGGGCATGCGAGCGGGTGTGGGCCAGGATCCGTGGGTTATGAGGGTAGGTGCGCCGCGGCGTCGTGATGTGGATTCGGTCCGGCAGACGAAGCAGATTGATGCCGTGAAGTAGCGCCGCCGACGCATGGGAGAAAACGAAGGGGTACCGCGCCGTCTTCCACACCGCGAAGTGCCGGGCGATAGCCTTTTCGCGCTCGGTCGCTTGTTTCCACCGGTTCGTGATGACGTACACGCCACGTGAGAGCCGGGTGATCTCGCCTGACCGCGCCTTCTGAGTGAGAGAATGCTCCGTCGCGCCCTGCGCCAACAGGGACCGAGTCGTCATGACGTCCGCGGATGTCAGCGGGGGTCTGTATTGGTTCATGCGTCTACTATCGTCACGGTCGTCCGACGACGACGCCGCTCGGGAAAATGTGGACGACGGTTGTGGGCTTTCGGCTTTCGGGAGAACAGAAGACGGCTTTGGGCCTCATGGAAGGACTGACGACGGATGCGGGGCTTTCGCAGTAAGGACAGGCGACGTACGCGGGGCCTTCGCAGGTGGGGCAACGCCAACTAGGCGCCGGTTCCCCAGTCCGGTGGCGGTTTCCGCTGCTACATCGCGGATTTTACCGTCGCTCCGGATCGCGTCAGGAGGCGGTTGCCCAGATAGGAGCCGGTTCCCGGAGTTAGGTGGCGTCCAAAGCACCACCTAACAGCGGCCGACGCCGCTCAATTGGGTGTCCCCCACGCAACAACCGCTAGTCGCCGCACACCACAACCGCTACTCGCTACACGCCACAGCCACACGCGACAGCCACGGCCATCACGTCCGCCCCGCCCCACCTCGCCCATTAAAAAACCACCGGCCGGGAGTGGAGCTATAGGGAAAACGCTCCACCCCCGGCCGGTGGTCCGAGACGGATTCGCGGTCCGCCTCTTCATCAATCACTCGCACCTTATGAGGTACTTATTAAGTTAGTCAGCCGAACTGAAACACAACCCTATGGAGCCTGAAAGTCTGCTGGTAATTGTGCAACGAAACCGTCACGGAGCGCCGTATACGCCAGTGGCCGGCAGAAACAGGTCCGAGATGGGAAACGTCCCGCTCGGAACCGAGCGGGACGTTGGGCCTTCGCGGATCCCCCTGAGAAGGGTCGCGGCACGAGCCGCACGCCCCTTCGTCGCGAAGGCGACTTCCGGTCCCCATAGCCGACCGGAAGATGTTTGGCGACCAAACCGCAATCCTCTAATACGGGGTCGCCATGATGGACACAGAAGGAAAACCTCTGTTTCAACGGCCATTTTAGCGAAAATTTGAATGAAATAGACATGATCATCGCGTTAATTTGGTGATATCCGTCACATATCACGAGACCTCCACCCCCTCGCGCGAGGCGCGTAGTCTCGTACGCATGAGTGATTCGACTTTCTCCTCACCAGACACCGCCACCTTCTCCGAGATTCGCCGCTTGATCACACAAAACCCAGATCAGCGCGTCATCGTCGTCACCGGCGCATCGGGCGGCATCGGTTCCCAGGTCGCCGAAGACCTCGCCCAGGATTCGCTCGTCGTCGCCGTCGGACGAAATGAGAAGCGCCTCCAGGAGGTCGTGGATCGTTCCCGCCCCGACGGCGTCGTCCCTCTCGTGGCCGATCTCAATTCCACGGAGACCACGGCGGAGATTTTCCAGCAGATCCCCCGTGTGGATGCCCTCATCAACGCGGCCGCCATCGCATCGCGCTTCACCCTCAAAGATGCGCGCCCCCATGACTGGGACCAGGCCTTCCACACCAACGTGACCGCTCCGGCGGAATTGACCCGAGCACTGCTCCCCCAGCTCCGGGAATCTCGCGGAACCGTGGTGTTCCTAGGGTCGGGCGCCTCGCGCTCATCGAATCAGTACAACGTCGTCTATAGCGCCACGAAACACGCACTCCAGGCGGTCGCGGATGGGTTCCGCCGTCAGGTCGCCAACGACGGCGTCCGAGTCGCAACCGTCGCCCCCGGACCTACCGACACCACGATGGTGCATTGGGACGACGACTACCCCAAGGCCGAACCCCCGAAGTTCATCGAACCCTCAACCGTCGCGCGGTCTATCCGACACGTGGTCGATGCGCCCGAAGATACTCAAATTACGGAAGTTTGGGTTCGACCCCGAATTGAGGCCTGAGAACAAATTCACTCGCACTTATTGGAGCACCTGACAATATCGCCCCATGTCCTGGTAGGGTTGTCTATGTACACGCCGAAGGGCTGACGCGGCAATGGCGTCCGTGAGTAACCTCGGCAATTTTCATCGACATTGTTGACCGTTATCTCTTATCGGGTCGACCATTCCTGGCGGCGATGCATAGGTTCCGCCAACAACCCCACAGATTTTTTGAGTTCTTTAAAGCAGCACCCCTGCGTTCAGCAGCTCAAGAACCGCGCCGGCAGAATCGACGTGGAACACATAGCCGCCGCAGGCGGTGAACACGAAGGAAAGAAATAATAATGGCTAAAGGCACCGTGAAATGGTTCAACTCCGAAAAGGGCTATGGCTTCATTGCCCCGGATGACCAGTCGGACGATCTCTTCGCTCACTACAGCGCCATCGAGGGCACCGGATTCCGCGGTCTCGAAGAGGGCCAGACCGTTGAGTTCCAGGCTGAGCAGGGCCCCAAGGGTCTTCAGGCCACGAACATCCGCGTTCTCTAAACGCGATATTCCCGGTAGGGAATAGCCCGAGGGGCCGACGACGAGCGAAAGTTCGTCGTCGGCCCCTCTTTTTGCCCCAGAATTCCGCGGAACTTAAAGGTCGGGCAGGCTTACCTAAAATAAGACGATGCACACCTGAACCAATTCTGAGGAAAGGCTCTGCACTGCTGACAATCCGGCAGTTCCGTCTTATTGTCGGAGACATGAAGATGTCTACAGACCTTGAAAAGAAGTTCCAGGACCAAATTACCCTCGAGTTTGAAGCGTCGATCACGTATCGTCAGCTCGCCATCGAGGCCGACGAGCAGGACCTCCCCGGTATCGCTGCGTGGCTCCGCCACCAGGCCGACGAGGAGATCGTTCACGCCAACAAGTTCATCGATCACCTCTCCGACCGCGGCAATCACGCCGAAATCGGCCAGATTAGCGCCCCTTCGATCTCCGCGGGCCTGTCGGTTCTCGAGATCTTCCAGGCCGCACTGGCCCATGAAGAGAAGGTCTCTGAATCCATCCGCGATCTCTACCGCGAAGCCGAAGCTGAGGCGGACTTCGATTCCCGTCCCTTGCTCAACTGGTTCGTGGACGAGCAGATCGAGGAGGAGGCCACCGCTTCCGAAATCATCGGTCGCCTCAAGATGATCAACGGCGAAGGCTCCGGCCTGCTCCGTCTCGACGCCGAGCTCGGCCAGCGCCCCGAAGAAGGCACCGAGGACTAATCGTCAACGTTCCGCCGCATCCGCGACGGAATATTCAACGGGCCCCGAACCTCACATGGTTCGGGGCCCGTTGCGTATGCCCCGGCGGTCACGCCAAGGGACATCAGCATCGCAGTGGTCTGCGACGCCGTCAGGATCTCCCGGAAGATTCGGACTCACGCAGGTCGTCGCCCCACGTTCGAACAGCGATGTCGGAGGGATCGAAGCCCTGCGTTAGACCGCGAACCGTGATGGTTCGGCTTTCTCCGGGCGCGAGGTCGAAGTACGCGGCGTCGAAACGGTTCTCCGGGCTGAGCGGTTGCACGCGGACAGCGTACGCGAACGACTCCTCGGCCCGAACCGTGACGTACGCGCGTCCCGCCGCGATGTCGTCGGGTTCCGCCCGGACGTCCGAGGTTACGGTTCCCTCGATGGGTAGGTTTTTCAGATGGTCGAGGAAGAGCCGTGCCGTTGGAATGCGCCCCTTGCCATCCCTCACCTGCGCATAGACCGATCGTGGGTCATCGGGTACGGGCAGTTCAGCAACCTTCCGCGACTCTCCTGCCGGGATGTGGACCTCCACTTCCCGTTCGCTATCCGTTTCGCCCGAAAATTTCCGGAGCCTCGCCGTCAACGTCCCGGCCCATTCTCGAACAGCCGAGTTGGTGACCCACACTTCCACCGGAGCGCCGGAACTCTCTTGACGGAGCGACGCGACCACTGGTGCGAATGCATCACGAACCGCGTACCACGCCGGCTTCGGGAGACCCTCGAAGTCGATCAGCGACCAGCTCAGGCCCGGCCACGGCTCATTGAGTTGCCACACCAAGGTTCCGGAGCAGATCGGTTGACGACGTCGATAATGTGCAATGCCGTACGCCAGACCCTCCGCTTGGACCATCTGAGAAGCGATGGTCTGAGCGGCCATCCCATCCTGCGACGTCGTTCCGGCTTCGAAGGACAGCAACCCCATGATCTTGTCCTTCGGGTTGTCCTTGACGCGGTGGAGGAATTGCTGGTCCCACGGTTGGATCGGCTCGGTGACCCATCGATCCAGGGTCACCATCTCGGGGATCGAACAAATTCCGAATTCGCTGATGAAACGGCCCTGATCCTGGCTGTAGCGCCAAAAATGATTCTTGCCTGCCTCTCCCAGTTCTTCCGGAGCCGGGCCCGCACCGATGTCCTCTCCGTGCCAGACTTCCCACGCGTGCCGGTCGCCGTCGAGCACTCCATTCGTCGAATCGATCGATCCATCCGGGCTACCGCGACGGTAAGGTACGCCGGCGCCATGTTTGTTGACGGTGCTGGGCAATAAGTCGTCGTAGAAGTATCCGCCCCAACCGGACCTCTCTTCCCCCTGCCAGATCATGTCGTGCATCGCGTGTGCTTCGTTATTGCCAGCCCATACTGCCAGGCTCGGGTGGCTGCTCAAGCGCTTGACTTGATACGAAGCCTCCGCCTCGACTTCGGCTCGGAGATCGGGGTCGTCGTCGGGGTATTCGACCGAGGTGAACATGAAGTCCTGCCAGACGAGCAGGCCCAGCTGGTCACAGAGCTCGTAGAACTCGTCCGGCTCGTAGTATCCGCCGCCCCACACGCGGATCATCGTCATCCCGGCGTCTCGGGCGAGGGTCAACAGGTTTTCGCGGATCTCCCGGGTGACGGAGCCCGTGAGCATGTCGGCCGGGACCCAGTTGGCACCGCGGGCGAAGGTTGGCTGGCCGTTAAGGACGAATTGGAACCGGCGGCCGCCTTCTTCATCAGGGGTTTCGTCGATGCGGATGGTTCGGATGCCCACGGTCAAGGATCGGGTATCGGCGGTTTTGCCGGCGTGTTCAAGTTCGACGTCGAGCTGGTAAAGCGCCGGGGTGCCAAGATCGTGAGTCCACCAGAGGTCGGGGTCCGGAACCTCGACATCCGCGACGATCTCACCCGACCCGTTGGCCTTCGCCGCCCCCTCTGCCGCGACCGACCCGGCGGGTGACGTCAGGCGATAGCACACTCGGTCCTCCGCACCGAGCCCTTCGCCTTCAACCGTGAGGCGACAACTCGCGGAGTCTTCAGTCAGCGAAAGGGTTTGCCAGGAGGCATGGTCCAGGCGAGGTGTGGGCCGGACTGTCAGAAACACCTCTCCCGAGAGGCCGATGGAAGGAACGCGCGGAGCGAAGTCCCAGCCCCAGGAATCAAAGGCCTTGCGGCGGAGCGTCATCGAAAGATCCTCGGGAAGGGTGTCGCTGATGCTTTCACCGTCTTCCCGATCGCCGCCTGTCATCTGCTGGAACTTTCGAGCAGCCTCGACGGTGACCTCTGGCTGCGGCAGGCCGTGGAGGGGCGGGTCACAACGGATCAGGATCTCGACGACGCCACTCGTTGACGCCAGCGGAACCTCGAGGGGGCGAAACTGTGAGGCATGCTCGGCGACTTGACGCCCGTTGATCCACACGGTCGCCACGGTGTCGACGCCGGTGAAATCGAGAACGACGTCGCCGTTTGCGGAGGGCTCGGGAGCTTCACACCTCGCCCGGTACCACCAAGACCTCTCCTCGACCCACGCACAGTCCTTCTCGTGGAGGTCGCGGTAAGGATGGTCCAGCTTGCCAGCGGCTATGAGGCTTTCATGGACGCCACCGGGAACCACGGCTGGTATCCAGTCGGCATCATCCGGTGGAGACGCCGCACCGATGGGGCTGTCCACGAGGTCGAATTCGGCAATATTCCAGCGACGCCGTTGCGTCTGGTCGAAACCTGATGGTGCTGACATGGCAAATTCCCTTCGGCGAGATTCGGGAGTGCGAGTCCATGGCCGACCCTATACCTAGCGTCACCAGGTTTCTACTCGCCGGTACGCCTTCGAAGTGAAGATATGGTGAAAGGTAGACGCACAGAGGCCCCCTCACCCGCCGGGCGAGGGGGCCTCTATAGAGTTCTTACGATGCGCCTAATTCGTATACTTCACCTGGTATGTGTCCATTTCCGCGCTATACGCCTTGAACTCGAACGAAACGTCGGACGCATTTTCAACTTCGTATCCCAGATTGAGCACTAGATCCTGGCCGGGATGTATATCACTAGGGATATAGTTCGAAAGATGTTGCTGATCGTCAACAATGGGCAAAGCGTTACTGGAGCCGGAGCGAGCCTTAAGGTGCACCTGTTGAGATAAAATCGTCTGATCCTTCCCATTATGAATTGTCACGGTCATTTTCACCGGTGTGCCACCCTCAACGAAAGCATCCTCTGAAGGTTTGAATTTTGTGGGCTTGGTGGCCGTGACAGATAAACCGTCATCCCAGGTCTGCTTGTCGCCGTAATGGGCCGTTGCATTCACGGCTTTGCTACTCGAGGAAGAGGATGACGAAGCGCTTTGCTCTTCTTCACCCACGGCATGTCCAATTAGGGCAACGAGGATAATCACGCCGACGAGTGTCCCGATAACCGCCAACGCAATGCTCACGATGCCCATCCACTTGAACTTCACCTTCTGGAACAGCGAGATGATTCCGAGAACAAATGCCGCGAGTAGAAGAATCCAGACGAAGAAAATGACGCCGGGAATGCAGGCCAAGATAAATCCAATCGCACCCAGTGCCAAACCGATAATGCCCAGGATGTTGGTCTTCTTTTCCTGAGTCTGCTGACCATATTGGCCGCCCGGATACTGCTGGTTATAGGCGGGCCATCCCTGGCTTTGCTCGGAACCAGGCTGCGAATACTGCTGCTGCTCATCCTGATGCTGTTTGTTCTCAGGATCGTGGCGATTCGGTTCCTGAGGATCGGGAGTGGAATTCCCGGCGGCGTGGCTCATGAAGTCTCCAAATATAGTGCAAGCATTGAATACCCTGATCGTATCCTTGGAATTCCGTCATCGCGAGGCTTGCGAAGAACTTTTGCGTAGCAAATTAACTCAAAATCGAGCTATGGAGCTTCGGAGGGGTCGCTGAGGTAAACACTTAACGTCTCTTGGGGTTGGATTTTACGTTCGCATCGTTCCGAACACGCTCGCGTGTGCCACGATGGGCTCCAAGGCGGCACACATCACCCCGCCACAACTTCGAGGAGCCACATGGAATCGCCGCACTCACTCACGAATCATCGAGTTCGCCGCCACCCAGGCACCCCGGCGAAACTCACCGTCGAGCCGGCCGACCGGCCGGTGGTCCGCGATGCGCGGTCAGGCACCCAAGCCCTACCAGATGACCTCACGAGCGTCCTCAAGGTTATCCACATCACCGATTTCCAGCACGGCGACCTGGCCTCCCCCACGCGCAACGACTTCTTGCAGAAATACGCGGGCCAGGATTATTGGGCGCGTCTGCTTCCTGCGTACCGTCCCCAGGAATTCCTTCAGTGGCATGCACTGGCCTCCATCATTCGGACTATCAATGCGGCGCAAGATGATCCCAGCCTCCAGGCGGACGTCCTTTTGTGCACCGGTGACGCGACGGATTCTTCCCAGGTCAACGAGCTGAAGGATTACCTCACGCTCATGGACGGAGGGACGGTCGAGCCCGGTCGCCATACGGCCGACCTCACCGAGGCGCCCAGCTTTGGATCCGATTCCTCGTTCTGGCTGCCTGAGTCGGACCAGCCGGACGCATGGAAAGAGTCCTGTGGGTTGCCTCGAGTTTCTGGAATTCGCTCCGTCGCGGCGTCGTCGTTCGCGCATGAAGGCCTCAGCATCCCGTGGCTTGCCTGTTTCGGCAATCACGACCAGCTCATTCAGGGACGCCACACGATCCTCGACTCGGCGACCAACCGCGACGTCGATGCGTTGCTCACCGCCTCGGAGAAACCCTGCGGTACCCGCGAACCGTCCGCCGAGCCCAGAGATGCGATGGACCAATACCTCCAAGACCCGTTGGTTCACACCGCCGGCGCTCAACAGGCCATCACGGCAGACACTGAGCGACGAATCGTGTCACGACGCGACTACATGCAGGCTCACCTCGATGCCCCCGGGGCCCCGACGTCGATTCCGGGTCGCGGGTTCACCCCGGAGAACGTCCGCACCGATACGGCCTACTACGTGTATGACGGTTTCCCCGGGATCCGATTCATCACCCTGGACACCACCAACACCCGTGGTGACGTGGACGGATGCCTCGGCGAAGAGCAGTTCCTCTGGTTCAGAGAACGCCTCGAGGAAGTCCATTCCACGTATCGGCTCCCCGACGGATCGGAAGCACGGCAGGATGTTGAAAATCGCTTGGTCGTGCTGGTTTCACACCACGGGAGCCGCAAACTGACGAACGACTTCGGTCAAGAGCGCGTCTACCTGCGCGACGACGTGCTGGACCTCCTGTCCCGTTTCGACAACGTCGTGTTGTGGCTGAATGGGCATACTCACGTCAACGAGGTCGAGGCTCGTGGCGCTGCAGGTCATGCGTTCTGGGAAGTCACCACCTCCGCCGTCGCGGAATGGCCGGTCCAACTTCGCAACCTCGAGATCGCCTGTTCTCCCGAGGGCAGCGTGGAGATTCGCACCCGGATGGTCGACTCCGCGGTCCAAGCGGAACCGGAGCTCCCCCTTCCGGAAGACCTCGACGATCCCGTGGCCTACTGCGCGAGCCTCCACCGATGGGTCGGCGCCAACGACGCCGGCTCGGTCGGCGGCCTCTCGGCGGACGGCGATGTGCCACACCGCACCGCACGTCTGCTCACCGCTGTCCCCTCCGAGACGGCCAGAGACGTTTTGGCGAGCTAAGCCGGTTGCCGTCCGGCGCTCGACACGTCAGTTGGTGTTGAGCACGGCCGTCCATCCGCCGAGCACAATGCCGGCGATCATCAGAACGGCCAAGACCACCCAGATGGCCAAGCAAATACCATTGAGCGCGATGCCCCAGGCGGCTCGCCCCTGAGCCATGGGCTCACGACGGCGCGACTTGACACCCAAGACCAAACCGATCACTGGCGCAATCACGAGCCATCCCGCCAAAATCGAGGCGATTCCCAATACAAGGCTCGCGGTGCCCAATCCCGTGTCATTATTGACCACCGGCACCAAATGTTCCCGGTGCGGCCCTTGCTCGGGTGCGTATTGATCTGTCATGTCCAATGTTTCGTTGCGGTTCATATTGACAGAATATGTTGAGGGAGCGGCCAAAACATCCCACCAGCCCATAAACCCCTGGTAGAGCTAGGTAGTATCTTGGAAATGTCTAATCTTGAAATATATCTCGCTAATTCGAGCCTCATGGATGAGGTATTTATCTGAACTCATGACAAACAGAGGCGACGCCTGGGGATTAATTCCCGCGTCTCATTGTCACGTCCCCGTGCCCTGACCTCTGTTTTGAGGGTCCCGCCCGTCGTCGAAGATGATGACCTGGCGGATGGCCTTGGCGTCCGCCAGGGTGTCCATAGCTTCATTGATGTCTTCGAGAGAGATACGCGAGGAAACCAGCTCTTCAACCGCAAGCTCACCCTTGCGCCACAGATCTTCGTACCGCGGGATGTCACGTGACGGCACGGCGGAACCCAAATAACTCCCCATGACTGTACGGGCTTCGGCCGTGAGAACCACCGGGTGAATCACGGATTCGGCCTTCGGGCTGGGAAGTCCGACGGTGACCGTTCGCCCACCGACCGCCGTAGCCTCGAAAGCGGTCTCGAAGGCTTTCGGATGACCCGCGGCTTCAATCACCAGATCTGCCTTGATTCCCTGGTCAGCAACCTGCGCTGGGGTGTACGTTTCATCGGCCCCGAGTGCCGTGGCGCGAGTGAGCTTGTCCTCTTGGGCGTCGACCGCGATGACTCGCCCCTTTTTTAGCCCGACGGCTGTCAACAGGGCGGCAATCCCCACCCCACCCAGGCCGACCACCATGATCGTTTCGCCGTCTTCGGGCTGACCTGCATTGATGACGGCGCCGCCGCCCGTCAACACCGCACAGCCCAGGGGAGCCGCCGCTTCAGCCGGAACGTCCGCGCCGATTTTGACCACGCTGGCGTGATTCACCACGGCGTGGGTCGCGAAAGCGGAAACCCCCAAGTGATGGAGGACTTCCGAGCCATCGGGGCGGTGCAGTCGGACCGCGCGCTCGGTTCCAGGCAGATACCCCGCGTTATTGGTCTCGGTGCCTCGGGAGCAGGGTAGTTTGCCGTTGGTTCGGCAGTTCTCGCATTCTTCGCATCGCGGCAAGAAGACCGTGACGACGTGGTCGCCGACCTCGAGTCCCTCAACGCCCGGACCTACTTGTTCGACGACGCCGGTTCCTTCGTGCCCCAACGCCATCGGCAACGGTCGCGGCCGGTTCCCATCCACGACCGAGAGATCCGAGTGGCACACGCCCGCAGCCGTCATCCGAAGGAGAACCTCGCCCTCCTGCGGCTCGTCCAATTCCAGTTCTTCGATCGAGAGGGGGCGGGACTCCGAGAAGGGACGCTCGGCGTCCATGGTCTTGAGTACGGCCGCACGGATTTTCATAACAGTTCCTTCCGAGCCACCAATGAACAAATATGGCCTGAATCTCACTATAGGTCGATTGACTGCACAAATATGTAGATTGGCGAAACATCAGTCGATGGGAAATGCGACTTAAATCATTGCCTCGATTGATGACGGAAAGTCCATGCAGATCACGGCACATGTTCTCCCCCGCGAACAAGATGGGGGCCGACTGCATGTGGCTGTTGGTGACGCCGGACAACAAAAAACGGCTGGCCACCAAACTTTTCGTTTGATAGCCAGCCGAAGTGCTGGTGCGCGAGGGGGGACTTGAACCCCCACGCCCTCTCGGGCACACGGACCTGAACCGTGCGCGTCTGCCAATTCCGCCACTCGCGCAAGTGACTCGCGCTCCGAACATGCAGACACGCGAAAGACAACGTTGGATATTCTATCCAGAGGTTCGAGGAGGTGTCTAATCCAGCTCTCAGTGTCCTTCACCACGCACGCGGCTGACACGCTGTCCGACGACACTCGGTCTGATCCAGTCATCCACAGCCTGAAGTGGACCTGATATAAAAGCCGTCAAATCCACAGATGGCCTGAATCCATGGGCAAGTTGCACCATTCACCCTCTTTTCAGACTGGGTCTCTACTATCCTAGGGATCGAGGCCGTACGCGGTGGCGGTGCCCCATACCCAGAATTAGGGTTGCCCGGGCCGTGACCGATAGACCAGGAGGCAACCATGGGACTCATTGAAAACGTCGAGCGTGGCCTCGAAAAGGCCGTCCGAGGCGTCTTCAAAGCGGGGTCAAAAGGCCGGATCGAGCCGGTAGACGTCGCCAGTCGCTTGCGTTCCGAAATGGACAAGAAGTCCTACGCAATCGCAGAGGGCCGTACCATCGCGCCCAACGTATTCACCGTCGAATTCTCCGACGCAGACTTCCCCCGCGCCCAGGACTGGGGTTATGAACTCGCCGAGGAACTCTGCGACGTCGCGATTCGCCATGCGCGCTCCCAGGGATATACCTTGCGCGGCGCCGTCCGCGTGACCTTCACACGCACCAAATCCGATGAGTTGCAGAAGGGCGAATTCCTGGTCCTTTCTTCTCAGGAGCGCTCGGGGCGCTCCGCCGGACAGGGACGCGGTGGGGCAAGTGCCGCGGCATCGCCGGCCCGGCAGCAAACGCGGTACAACGGCGGACAGGACTACGGCCGCCGCCCCGAATCCCCCGTGGGCCGGCAGGCCACTCAAGCACCCACGGACCGTTCCGAGCACTATGCTCCCGGTGGGGCCCCGGATTACGGTCACTCCTCCGATGCCGCATATGCCGCCCCTGTGGCCGCCGCCGCGGCGTCGAATAGCTCGCTTCCGAGTGGGTCGTCACGCATCGCCCCTCGTACGCCGAGTAGGCGTGATCAGGCCCAGCAGTATTCCTCGCCCGACGCCACCCAGGTCATGAACGCGCCCGGCGGTCACGGAGCGTCTCGCCGAAACCCGACGAACTACAAGCCCGTTCTTGATATCAATGGCCAGCGCTTCTCGATCCAGGCGACCTCGATCGTTTTAGGCCGCTCCTCGGAAGCCGACATCACGATCGAAGACACCGGAGTCTCCCGGCGTCACCTGGAGATTCTTAATCAAGACGGCGTCTTCCTCGCCGTCGATCTTGGGTCCACCAACGGATCCACCATCGACGGCACGCGCTTGCGTGGACGTCACGAACTTGTGGACGGAACGGTCATTACAATGGGGCGAACCAAGATCACCTTCCGTTTGCTAGCACCGAGGAGTAGTCACTAATGGCCTCAGAGCTGACCGTAACGCTCCTCAGATTCGGGTTTCTCGCCCTTCTTTGGGTTTTTATTTTCGTGATCCTCGCAGGACAACGCCGGGATCTCGGCATCGGTCAAACGTTGAGATTCACCTCCCTCCCGGGACGCCGTCGTAAGAAGTCGTCTTCCAAGGCGCCGACGACCACCGGATCGCAAAAGCAACAGGCACCCAAGCGTCCGAGCCGCCTGACCATTGTTCAAGGCCCCGGATCCGGCACGATTCTCGATATGGGCGAATCCCCGGTGATGCTCGGGCGAGCCCAAGACTGCACCCTCCCCCTCGACGACGACTACTGTTCCGGACACCACGCACGCCTCTTCCCGCAAGGATCCCGTTGGTTTTTGGAAGATCTTGGGTCCACCAACGGCACCTTTGTCAACGGTCAGCGCCTCACCCGCGCGAGCCTCATCGAACCGGGCGTTCAGTTCACCGTGGGTAGAACCGTCTTCGAACTGAGGCCCTGACTTCGATGAATATCGCCTTCCGCTACGCCGCGCGTTCCGATACCGGTCGCGTTCGCAGCAAGAACGACGACTCCGCCTACGCGGGTCGCTACCTCGCCGTCGTCGCTGACGGCATGGGCGGCCACGTGGGCGGCAACGTCGCGTCCGCTTCGACCGTCCTGGATCTGACCCCGCTGGACCGTAGCGACTACGACGGCGATGCCGGAACATTCCTCGCCGACGAGATTCAAACGGCGAACATCATCCTGAACCAGCTCGTGAAGCTCAATCCCCTCCTGGCCGGGATGGGCACCACATGCACCGCACTCCTCGTCGACGGCGACGAACTCGAGCTTGCCCACATCGGCGATTCGCGCGCATATCGGCTCCGCGGGGACACGTTTGAGCAGATCACCACGGACCACACCTTCGTACAGCGGCTGGTCGAAGAAGGCCGCCTGAGGCCTGAGGACGCCGAGAACCACCCCCACAAGAACGTCATCATGCGGGTGCTGGGCGACACGGATGCCTCCCCCGAACTCGAGCTGAAGCGTGTGGACGCCCAAGTCGGCGATCGCTGGCTCTTGTGCTCCGATGGCCTCTCGGGTGTTGTGTCCGACGAGGTCATCAAGTCTTTGCTCGGCTCCTCCAACGACTTGCAGCATATTTGCGAGTCCCTGGTGGAACTCACGCTCGACGGCGGCGCACCAGACAACGTCACCATCGCGATCGTGGAGGTCAACGAGGCATCCAATCTCGCGAATGCCGTCACGAGCCGCCTGGACGCCGTCGGGCAAGATAGCCGCGCCGACGAGCACCAAGAGGGCGTTTCCGAGGAGCCCCAGCCCGAGGGAATGCCAGCCAGTGCGGGTGTTTCGGCCATCGATGATTCCGGTAACGACGTGCGGGACACCGATCAGGAATGGCCCAAGTTCCTGGATGAGGATTCTTCCACCGCCCCCTGGGAAGAAGAGAACCCAGAGACGGGCGCGAGCGACATCTCGCAGGACGATTCGGACGACGATCCCGTCCGTGCCCCCTGGCGACGTCGACTCCCGCGCCAACATGGCGGGAAGCCAGGCCACACCTTGCGTCACGGCCGGTGGCGCGGCGATTCCTTCTCGGATTCCGTCCTTAACGTGATGACCCAGCGCTCCGGTATGGACCTCGAGGAAGCGCAGAAGCAGGACGAGAGCACGGCTTCCGTCCTGCGACGCGAGCTCTCCGAGCGCCCTCACCTCTTGGTCGGGGCCGCGGCATCCGCGACGCACACCGGGCAGATTCCCACCGTGACCGACTCGACCGTGCAACGGCGAGCCACCCTGGCCCGAACCACGTCGATCGATTCCGACGAGGGCGAAGAGATTCCCGATGAGCTCCTCGAGGAGATGGACCATCCGAATCGCCACAAGCGGCGATGGGGACTTGCCCTCTTCATTTGGGCGTTCATCGTGGTGTTGCTCGCGGGTGCTGCATGGGCGGGTCTCGCCTGGGTCAATAACCAGTACTACGTCGGCGAGAACGACGGTAAGGTCGCTATTTACCGTGGGGTGGACCAGTCGCTCGGACCGATCCATCTCAATAGCATCGAGCAAGACACCGACGTCAAGGTCAAGGACCTTCCGGAATACTCGAAGAGCCGAGTGACCAGCGGTATTCACGCGAATTCCGTGGACGAGGCCAAACGAATCATTTCCGACCTCAGCCTCGACAAAGATTCCACCTCTGCGCGGCCCACGCCTCACGGCACGGTGTCCAGCGCGGCGCCATCCAGTAACGGGCAACCATCCAATTCCAGCGGTTCAGGAGGGGACGGCTCATGAGCACCCAAACTCACAGTGCGCACAGCGCCGACCAGATCTCCCCCGAGGAACCGCAAGTGCCCAAACCTCGGCGGTTCTTCGAGCTCTTCCTGTTACTTATTTCCTGGATCATCGGCATTGGGGCCATGTGCCTGGTGGACCTCGAACGGACGGCCGCATGGGACGGCCACATCATCGGAGCCGCCCTGGTTCTGATCGTGGGATCCCTGCTGATTCACGTGATCCTGCACGTCAAAGCCAAATATGCGGACCCCTTCATCCTGCCCATCGTCGTCGTGCTCAACGGCATTGGATTGACGATGATCTACCGGATCGACCTCACCACGACGTCATCCGTCATCGGCTCGCAGACAGCCTGGAGCGCCTTCGCCATGGTCGGTTGCGCAGCGGTCCTCTGGTTCCTGACCAACCACCGAATTCTCCTGCGAGTCACGTACATCTGTCTCGCCGTCTCGATCTTCTTACTCCTGCTCCCCTTGGTTCCCGGCCTGGGTCAGGAAATCAACGGGGCGCGCCTTTGGATCGCCATCGGCGGCCGGACCTTCCAGCCAGGCGAGATCGCCAAGATCACGCTCGCTATATTCTTTGCCGGCTATCTTTCGGCGAACCGCGACCTGATCTTGCTGGCAGGGAAGAAGATCGGCAAGGTCCGTTTGCCGCGGTTCCGGGACTTCGCACCCTTGTTCGTGGCGTGGCTCGTGAGCATCGGGGTCTTGGTGGTTCAACACGACCTCGGCTCGGCGATCCTCTTCTTTGGCCTTTTCCTCGCGATGTTGTACCTCGCGACCAACCGCCTGACCTGGGTGGTCTTGGGACTGGTGTTGGTCGCCGTCGGCCTCGTCTTGGCCTACAACACCATTAGCCACGTAACCGTCCGCATCGACTCATGGGTGCATGCCTTCGACCCTGCGGTGTACAACCAGCAAATCGGCGGATCCGGGCAGATCGTTCAAGGCCTATTCGGTCTGGCTTCTGGAGGGCTCTTCGGCAGGGGGCTTGGCAACGGACGGCCCGACCTCGTCTCCTTTGCGAATTCGGACATGATCATCACGACGATCGGCGAAGAGCTGGGGCTCCTCGGCCTCGGCGCCATTCTCATGATGTTCCTGCTCCTGGTGTCGCGAGGATTCCGCGCCGCGATCGGTACCCCCGATGCCTTCGGCAAGCTCCTCGCGGCCGGCCTGTCCGCCGCCATGGTGTTGCAGCTCTTCGTCATCGTCGGCGGCGTCACGCGTTTGATCCCTCTGACGGGTCTGACGACGCCGTTCATGTCTGCCGGTGGTTCATCGTTGCTCGCCAACTGGACTATTGCCGGTCTACTCTTGGCGATCTCACACTCTGCTCGGTCGCCGCGCGTGGTCAACGACGACGCGCAATCCGAGCCGATCGCCGACACCGGGGAGCTGGGTGCCACCGCAGCCATCTCCCGCCTTGGAAAACCCACTCATGAGGAAACTGCTTCTTCCCCACATTCAGCAGGAGGTCACTCGTGAACCAGGCCATTCGTAGGACGTGGCTTGCTGCGGCAGGAGTATTCATCCTGCTCGTCGGTTCCCTGACATACGTTCAGTACTTCCACGCAGACGCGCTGACGGCGAACCCTTGGAATAGCCGCCAGCTTTACGACGAGTACGGTTCTGCGCGCGGTTCGATCCTGGTCAATGGGTCTCCCATCGCTCAGTCCGTGCCCACCGACGACAGCTTCGGCTACCAACGGCAATACTCCCAGACAGACGAGTACGCCGCCCTGACCGGGTATTTCTCCATGGTCTACGGATCCACTGGTCTCGAATCCGCGCTCAACGACGAGCTCTCGGGCAAGTCAGATTCGCAGTTCTACGACCGCATCGCCCAAATGTTCTCGAACCAAGAAACTCGCGGTGCCTCGGTCGAACTGACCATTGACCCCAAGCTTCAAGCCAAAGCCACCGAGTTGATGCAAGGTCACAAGGGTTCCATCGTCGCGATGAACCCGAAGACGGGCGAAATCAAGGCCATGGTGTCGACGCCGAGCTACGATCCCAACCAGCTCGCGGCGCACGACTCCAAGTCAGTGATTCAGGCGTACTCGGAACTGAACCAGGATCAAGATAAGCCCTTGTTCAACCGTTCGATCGGCGGGGACCTCTACTCCCCTGGCTCCACCTTCAAGATCATGGACGCCGTCGCCGCCCTGGAATCCGGGAAGTACAACAAAGATTCCACGCTGGACAACCCGCAGAATCTCCCCCTGCCCGGCACCAGCACTACATTGCCGAACTACGTGAATGGCCAGTGCAGCACGCGCGACAAGGCGTCCATCCAGTGGGCCCTGGAACAGTCGTGCAACACCCCGTTCGCGCAGATCGCAATGGACCTCGGGGAAGATAAGATTGCCAAGACAGCTCAAAATTTCGGGTACGGCCAAAAGCTCAACATCCCGATGAGCGTTACTCCATCCAACTTCCCCAGTGGCATGTCCAAGAGCGAGCTTGCGTTGTCTTCGATCGGTCAGTATGACGTCAAAACCACCCCTCTTCAGGTGGCAATGATGTCCTCCGCCATCGCCAATAACGGCGTCCAGATGAAGCCGAACATGGTGAAAGCGGTTCGGTCCAATAGCCTGAGCACCCTGTACGATTTCTCGGCCGAGCAGTTGCGGCAGTCAACGTCCCCCGACGTGGCGCATCAGGTCCGTGACTGGATGGTCAGTGACGTCGACAATGGCATCGCTTCCGGCGCCAAGATCGACGGCACCAAGGTGGCCGGAAAGACCGGTACGGCCGAAACTGGAACCGCAGGAAATAACGAAGCGTGGTTCACCGGATTCGCTCCGGCCGACGATCCGCAGCTAGCTGTTGCTATTGTCTACGAAGACGTAGATGCGGTCACCGGTGCCCAACTGACAAGCCCGGGAGCCAAGCAACTCTTTGAGGCGGTGTTGAATCAGTGAGGCCCTCATCTTCCACGACCCTCGGCGGTCGCTACGGCCTGACCGAGCGCATCGCCGTCGGTGGCATGGGCGAAGTCTGGAAGGCCAAGGACAAAGTCCTCGGTCGCATCGTCGCCGTGAAAATTCTCAAGGAGGAATACACGGGCGATCCCGGATTCCTCGAACGTTTCCGGGCGGAGGCGCGCCACACGGCGTTGCTTAACCACCCCGGTGTCGCCAACGTCTTCGATTACGGCGAAGAAGAAGGCTCGGCATACCTCGTCATGGAGCTCGTTCCCGGCGAGCCGCTGTCGAACATCATCGAGCGGGAGAAGACGCTCACCGCGGACCGGACGCTGAACATCATCGCCCAGACCGCACGAGCTCTCGCTGCGGCACACGCTCAGGGTCTCGTGCACCGAGACGTCAAACCCGGCAACATCATGATCACGCCCGACAACCGCGTTAAGGTGACCGATTTCGGCATCGCGCGACTGGCGGATCAGGTGCCGCTCACGGCAACCGGCCAAGTCATGGGCACGGCTCAGTACCTCGCCCCGGAACAAGCCACGGGACAGACCGCGACCGCGTCGTCGGACCTCTACTCGTTGGGCATCATCGGGTACGAGTGTCTCGCAGGGAAGCGCCCGTTCACCGGCGAATCCCAGATTGCGATCGCACTGGCCCAGGTCAATGACCCGCCGCCGCCGTTGCCGAAGTCTGTGCCGGTTCCCGCTCAGGCCATGATCATGTGCCTCCTGTCCAAGGACCCGGAGCAGCGGCCGGCCAATGCGACGACGCTTGCGAGCGCCGTCGACGCGATTCGCCGCAATGACCTCAAGGCGGCCGTCAAGGCCGTTCCGGGCCTCTCGACCTACCTGCCCATGAGCACGGATACCGGTGTGACCCAGCCGCTCACGGCCCCAACCGAGGCCATGAATAACGGGGGCACCACCCGGTTCGGCTCGGGCGCCTCCGCCGCCGGCTACCAGACTCAGCCGACCACCTCGCAGTTGCCGACGGTTGGCGAGCCCCGGTCCTTGAAGTACCAGGGCGACTACGCGGATTCTCGAGACTCCAAGTCGTCTAAGGGGTCCGCCGTTTGGAAGTGGCTCGTCCCGGTGCTGGTCTTGCTCCTCGCAATCGGCTTGGGCATCTGGTGGATCGTCCAGGCAGGCTCCGGAACCGGGGCAGAGGCGTCGCCGGGGGCCAACGGCACGGTTTCCTCGGCAGCGTCGTCGACGACGTCGTCCCAGGAGCCTTCAGGATCGAGTTCCAGCTCGACCAAAATGGTTTCGGTGGACGTGAGCAAGTACAAGGGTAAGAAGCTCGACGACGTCGTCTCTCAGCTGGCCAGCCTGGGGCTCACGGTGCGTTCCGAGGGCCAGAATTCAGACCAACCCGAAAACTCAGTGCTGGATGTTTCCCCGAGCGGCGAGGTTGCCGTGGGATCCAACGTCACGGTGGTGTACTCAACGGGACCTGAAACGGTGAGCCTTCCCAGCTCCATGGTGGGGCAGAACGCGGATTCCGTGATCCAGGAGATCACCAAGATGGGTGTCAACGTCACACGACACGAACAGGCCTCGAATGAGCAGTCTGCCGGCAAGGTCATCCGTACCACGCCCGCGGAAGGCACCAAGGTGACCGTCGGCTCAAACGTGGATGTTTACGTCTCGACGGGATCGGATTCGACGCCAACACCGACGCCGTCCTCCAGCCCCTCGCAGACCGCGAACCCCACGCCGTCGTCAGCGAACACTTCGCAGTCCTCCAGCCCGAACGCTGCAGGACAGAAGCAGAATTCTTCGAACCAACAGGGTGAGCAGGCCGCAGGCACCACCCACGGAACCAACGGGTGATGGAATCTCTATGACAGTGCGCGTCCCTCGCATTCTCGATAACCGGTACGAGCTCGGAGAGATTCTTGGCTCCGGCGGCATGGCCACGGTGTACGCCGCGGAAGATACCCGCCTAGGTCGCCCGGTCGCCATCAAGGTGTTGCGACCCGAGCATGCCAAAAACGCCGTGTTCCGCACCCGGTTCCGCCGGGAGGCTGAGGCCATTGCGTCGCTGAACCATCCGACCGTCGTCGCCGTGTTCGATACCGGCACCTTTCGGCCCATGACGGCCGAGGAAGCCCATGCCGATCCTGATGCGACCGCGCCCATGCCTCAGGTCAAGGCGGACACCCTCGAAGGTGACGACACCATTCTGAAAGATCAGGATGATGCCGACGCCGTCCCCTACATTGTCATGGAGCGTCTCAGCGGAACCACGTTGAAGGCCGCGATGTCCCGCGAGGGTCAATTCCCGTTTGATCACGCCCTGAGCTACGCGGATGGCGTGTTGGACGCCTTGCGCTACAGCCACGAGCACGGCATCATTCACCGCGACGTCAAACCCGCGAACGTGATGGTTTTGGACCGCACCGAAGAGGACCGTGCCCTCGACCGACCCTCACGCATTAAGGTGATGGACTTCGGCATCGCCCGAGCGATGACGGAAAGCGCCAAACCGCTCACCGAAGCCCAGACCATCATGGGAACCGCCCGCTATATCTCGCCCGAGCAAGCGCGCGGCGAGACCGTCGACGAACGTTCGGACCTCTACGCGGTCGGTTGCCTTCTGTATCAGATGCTCGCCGGGCGTCCCCCTTTCGAGGGCGACTCCAGTGTCGACATTGTGGGAAAACACCTGCGCGAAACCCCCGCTCCGCCGAGCGAATTCCGCAAGGACATCTCGCCCGCCCTCGATGCGCTCGTGCTCAAGGCCCTCGAGAAAAACCGGGCCGACCGTTTCCAGTCGGCCGAGGATTTTGCGTACGCCCTCGACAACGCCTCACACGGCATCAGCGTTGACCACGCCGGTTCCAACGAGGAAGAACCGACGCAAGCGATCGGCGGGGTCACCGGCATTGCCGCTGGAGTCGCCGCTGCCGGTGCGGGGGCTGCGGCGTCGCGGGCCGCCGACAGGCACGAACAAGCCAACGATGACGAAGCCTACGAATCCTCACTGGTCTCGAGCGAAAACGCCGGCCCGGACGACGACTCCGGGTATACCACGAGCGACGGCTCAGAAACCCAGATGGAAGACGCCAACGTCTCCGGTTTCTTTCCGTCGGCTCAGGACGAGTACACCGACGAGGAACTCTACGAGTACGAGCGAAATAAGGCCCTTGCCGCAAAGAAGCGACGCCGTACGGCCTGGAAAAACGTGATCCTCGGACTCATCATTTTCCTGCTCGCGGCCACGGCCTTGGGAGCTTGGCTCTACTACCAAAACCAGCTCAATAAGCCCGTTTACGTGAACGTCCCAACCGTCGCGAATCAGGCCGAACAGCAGGCCGAAGACAACCTCCGCAATGAAGGCCTCAAGGTCAACGTCAAGGAAGACTTCTCCGACAAGGTCGAGTCCGGCCACGTGATCGGCACCGACCCGGTCGACGGGACTCAAGTCGAGAAGGACTCTACGGTGACGTTGAAGGTCTCCAAGGGACCTTCCTCGGTGACGATTCCCGATGACCTCGCGGGGCAGTCCGAAGCATACGTGCGATCCCGGCTGGAGGAGTTGGGGCTCAAAGCGGGACGAGTACAAAACGCCAATAGCGCGTCGGTTCAAGCCGGCATGGTGATCGGGACCGAACCCAAACTCGGAGGTCAGGCGGCCGCCGGGAGCACGGTGGATCTGATCCTCTCCACTGGCAAGGTTCAGGTTCCGAGCGTCGTCGGGCTCAACCGTGACGCCGCCATTGCCACACTGACGAGCCAAGACACCTTGCTCTCGACGGAAATTGTGAACCAAGATTCCAGCGAACCCGCCGGAACCGTGATTCGGCAGTCGGCCCAGGCTGGCACCTCGGTCCCTCAGGGATCGACGGTGACGATCACCGTTTCTTCCGGCCCCAAGGCGACCCCGGCGCCTGCGCCGTCGTCGTCCCCATCGTCAGGGCCCTCTTCGGATAACAACTCGAATGACAACTCGAAGCCGAGCAGTAGCCCGTCGTCTTCGGCCCCGGAGCCATCCAAGTCCTCGGAGCCGAAGCCCAGCAAGAGCTAAATCGGGCTGGTAGCTGCACCTGTTGAGGGTGACGACGTCGGGCATACGACGGCGTCACCCTCAGCGGTTTAAGCGGGCTTCGGTCCATTCGTGGGATCTTCGACGCGTGTCGAGGGAGGCCTGCGCAGGTTGGATGCCGGGGTTTCCGGGCGGACCAAGTCGATCCGACGGGTAGCCAGTTCCTCGCGAGACGCGGCCTTGGAGATATCTGTCCGAGAATCCAGCGCCGGGGTCATTCGACCGGCCGCTTCGGCCCGACGGACGGTGAGCTCCTGGCCCATGAACCACAGGCGCAACACGATCGTCGTCACCCATCCCGCCACGATCACCACGAGCGCCACAGCGAAGATATATCCCCTCGCCGATCCCAAGGCTTCAAACCAACTCAGGATGCCGGCGGCGATGAGCACGTACATGGTTCGACGACTATTCATCGGCCCTTGCAGGAAGGTGCCGATCTCGCCCAGTTCCCCTAGGGCCGTGAGGTACGGGGCGACGACGGCCAGCAGGGCTGCGGTCCAGGCAAGGGTCAGACCGGTGTCGAGATGATCCGACGTGAGCCAAACCTGACGTGTGGCAGCGCCCGCGGCAAGCAGCAAGAGGACGTCGGCGGCCGCGTCGATAAGGTTCACCGGAATGTCTCCGATGCGACGGTTCCCCGCCACTTTGGTTCGGAGCGATTCCAGCACCACGTTTCCCGCAAGCCGGAGCCCCAGGAGGATTACGGCGAGCAACGACCACCAGAATCGCGCTAGGTCCGATCCGGCCCACGCGCTGAGGGCCAAGGTCAGCGCCGCCAAGAGCCCGCTTCCGGCGGCCACCAGCGATAGCTTCCGTGGCGGGATTCCGGCTCGATGGGCTGCGTCAGCGACCTTCACTAAGGCATGTCGCGTGTTGTCGGGAATTCCGCGGCCCACGGATTCCACCGTCTCCCAAGGAACGGAGACTCGGGCCCAGGGCGCGGTTCGAGGTCGGTCAGTGCGGCGAGTGCTCTCCTCCATGACTCCTGCTTTCTGCGGACGAGCGATTGATAGGTCCAGCATAAGCGGCGGGTAGGGTGAATGGAGGACACCAATCGAAGGAGCACAGATGGGGTTTGTCCCGAAAAAACAGAAGCGTCGCAGCGAGTGGCAGATCTCCCTCTCGCCGGACGAGACCAAAAAGCGCCGTCACGAGGCCAAAGAACGTCAGAAGGCCATCGCCGAGCGATCCACGAGGTCGCGAGGAACGCACAACGGCTCCGCGAAGAACGGCTCGAATTCTGCTCGCTCGGGTGCACTCCGCGCTCATGTGGTGGCCTTCGGCCTCGGTATCGCCGACGGTGCCTTGGGCGTCATCTCCCCCGAGGTGTGGACCACCAACCTCGCGGTGCGTCATGCCCGGCGCGGGCTCTCCGCCACCATCTCAGCCACGGCGGGTTCCCTTGTGGGAGGCGCACTGACGTATTACCGCGCCCAAGAACTCGGCAAGCGCCGCACCCGCAATGAATTCTTGGACCGTCCCGGCATCACCGCCGAAACACTCTCCCTGGTGGAACGTGAGTCCAAGAAGTACGGTGCTCGCGCCGTAATATCCGGGCTCGTCGAAGACATCCCGTACGCCGCCTACGCCCGAGAGCAGGGCCTTCGGGATGCGGATCTCCAGGAATTCTTGGGCTGGTCCGCTGTCAACCGACTGACCCGCTTTGGCGCACTGACCGCAGGAACCGCCGTCGCCTCAGGTTTAGCCCACGGCCTGGCCCCTCGCCTCACGAAAGTGGCGGCACCCGTAGCACTCAATGCCGCATGGATCGCCTATTACAGGTGGCGTTGGGCCAAGTCGGCGTAACCGCACATCGAGAGCTCGTGGCAGGGCATCTAGGCCTGCCCGAGCCCTCGATCCCTTTCTGAGCCCTCGGTCATCAGGGTGACCTCTTGAAGCTCGAGGAACCGTCCGTCCTGATCTCGACGCGCGAATACGTACACTTCCTGAACGGTCGATTCGCCATTCCTCTTGTGGATTCGGAGGATGTGGTGATCCGCGTACCGCTCACCCTCGACGAGTTCACTCGCCACGGTGATATCCATGCTTTCGACGACGTCGCGCACCCTCGAAAGATGGGAAACGAATTCATCCCGGGTTGACCACGACCCATTGGTCCGTTGCCGGTAGCCCCGGGCGAAATACGTCTCAACGATCTCTTCGAGGGGCACCCGCCGTTGGTTGAATATCTCATCAAGCATCTTTTTCATCAGGGGCCGGCCCACCTCAGTTATGTGCATCATGCACAGAACATATCAAATATGTGCATATTGCACATATAATTCGGCTATGTCACAGGAAGCACATGAGATCTCCGCAGCGCTAGGTGCAATACTCAACCAAGGTTTCAGAACGTCCCTCTACGCCGAACTCACCGCCGGAATTCACGAGGGCTTCGATGCGGGCACGTACACGACCCTGAGCGCCTTGGAACGCTGTCTCGGAATAGAGGAGTCCGTCAACGCGGCAACGGTGGCCCGTCACCTGGGCCTCGACCGCAGCGTCGTGAGTCGCCGCTGCTCGTCCCTGACCGCGCAGGGTCTCCTCCGGGTCGAGCGTTCTCCGGACGACGGACGTCAAGCGCTGCTTTCCCTCACCCCAGCGGGTCATGAGGCGATGGACATGGCTCGTTCTCGGCTCAGGAGAGCTATCGACGCGCGAACGTCGGGGTGGACGGTCGACGAGAAGACTACGTTCGCAAGACTTTTGAAACGCTTCACCGACGACGGCCCACTGCGACTCAGCCGCGCTGAGCCGCCTTCCGCTTCTTGAGCCCGCGACGGACGAGGGGCCAGAAAATCAACAATACGAGGGTCGCAATGAGGCTCGTCCACACCTGACTCCGGCCATCCGGCGTCGTCAGCATGACCACCAGGACAAACGCGACGCCTGCCATCAGAAGCAGATTGAGCCACGGGTGGAACCACACCTTGAGTTTGAGCCCCGCACGCTCTTCCGGCGTCATCTTGCGGCGCAGGTTCATTTGCGTGAGGGCAATGAATACGTACACGAAGAGTGCGACGAGTCCCGCGGAATTCATGATGAAGTCGAAGACACCGGAATCCGGTGCGGCGAAGTTAACGATGGTGGCCACCACGCCACCGGTCGTCGAGGCCAAGAGCGCCATATAAGGGACGCCTCCGCGAGAACGGCGGGTCACAAATTTGGGCGCGAATCCCTGGTCTGCGAGGGCCGCGAACATGCGCGAGGCCGAATAGAGGCCGGAGTTCAACACCGAGAGCACAGCTGTGAAGATGATCAGCTGCATCACCAAGTCGGCCCCGGGAAGCCCAAACTTCGCAAAGGCCAGGGTAAACGGAGCTTGCGAAACGTCGCTCGGCACCGGGAGTTCATCCCACGGAATCACGGCGGTAATCACCAGGACCGCACCCACGAAGAACAACAGGATGCGCCAAATCACCGTGGACGTGGCCTGCCGAATTCCCTTGGCGGGGTCCTCGGATTCGGCCGCGGCCATCACGGCGATCTCGGTCCCGAAGTAGGAGAAAATCACCAAGGCGACGCCGGTAAAGGCCACCCCGAAACCGTGCGGCGCAAATCCTCCATGTTGCCAGAGGTTACCCACCGAGAAGTCCGCGTGCGGCCACCATCCCAGCGCGAAAAGCACGCCCACCACGAGGAAGACGACAATGGAGATGACTTTGATGCTCGCGAGCCAGAACTCCACCTCGCCGAAGGTCCGCACCGAGATCAGGTTGGTGCCCACGAAGAGCGCCAAGAGGGCGAAGGATCCCGCCCAGGCCGGAATCGCCGGGAACCAGCCGTGGAGGGTCTCTCCACCCAGAACGGACTCGTACGCGAGGACGCCCACCCAGAAGTACCAGTAGAGCCAGCCCACGAGGTAAGCCGCCCAGTCGCCGAGCCCTTCTCGCGCGTACTCCATGAACGAACCGATGGCCGGACGCGCGGCCGCCATCTCGCCGAGCATGCGCATCGCGAGGAAAACCAACAAGCCGCCGATGAGGTACGAGACCACGGCGGCTGGGCCCACGGATCGGATGACGTTGCCGGAGCCCACAAAGAGGCTCGCGCCGATGATTCCACCGAGGGTAATCATCGTGACGTGTCGCGATTTGAGCTTGTGTCCGTTCGGTTCACCGGACCGAATACGGCGAGCAGTGGAACCCATCGATGTTTGAGGCGAAACGGGCTCATCATAGGGGGAATGACTCATGGGGGATATTCTGGTCAATTTGCACGGCCCCTGTCGCATTTTCTTGAAAATATTTATTGATGACGTGCGCCCACTTGCACATGACACGTCCTTTTACTTCACATACGTCGACGGTGCGCTCCCTCCCTCGGAAGGTCGCGCACCGTCGTCGTGATGTTCGGGGCTTCTCGGGCTTAGACCGAGCGGATGCCCTCCACGAGAACTGCCAAGGCCTCGTCGAGGAGGTCGTCGCCGATCGTGAGCGGGGGAAGCAAACGGATGATATTTCCGTACGTTCCACAGGTCAGGATTACGACGCCGCGTTCGAGGCAGTAGGCCGCAATATCCTTCGCGGCTGAGGGATGCGGCTTTTTGGACACGGAATCCGAAACCAGCTCCACGGCCATCATGGCGCCACGGCCACGCACTTCACCCACGATGTCGAGTTCATCGACCAACGGTTCGAGCGCGCTGCGAACCGACTTCTCAATAGAGGCGGCGCGTTCGTTGAGGTTCCACTCCTCCATGGTCTCGATCGAGGCCAAGGCGGCGGCGCACGCAACGGGGTTGCCGCCGTATGTGCCACCCAGGCCACCGGGGCCCACGGCGTCGAGCAGATCGGCACGGCCGGTCACCGCGGACAACGGCATGCCTCCCGCGATGCCTTTAGCGAGCGTCACCAGGTCGGGTTCGACTCCCTCGTGATCGACGGCGAACCACTTACCCGTGCGGCAGAATCCCGCCTGCACCTCGTCGGCGATGAACACGATGCCATTTTCACGCGCCCACTCGGCCAGTCGAGGCAGGAAACCTTCCTCCGGAACGATGAATCCGCCCTCACCCTGGATGGGCTCAATGAGAATCGCGGCAACGTCCTGTCCGCCGATTTGCTTCTCGATCTGCAAAATCGCGCGCTCGGCGGCTTCCTTCCCGTCAATCTCCGCGGGTTCGCGGTACGGGTAGCTCATGGGCACGCGGTACACCTCAGAGGCGAACGGACCGAACCCACGCTTATAGGGCGCGGCCTTGGCCGTGAGCGCCATCGTGAGGTTCGTGCGGCCGTGATATGCATGGTCGAACACGACGACGGCGTTGCGCCCGGTGGCCGCTCGAGCCACCTTGACGGCGTTCTCCACGGCCTCGGCACCGGAGTTGAACAGCACGGAACGCTTCTCGAAATCACCGGGGGTGACTTCGGCGAGCTTCTCCGCCACCGCAACGTACCCTTCGTACGGGGTCACCATGAAGCAGGTGTGCGTAAAGTGCTGCGACGCCTCTTGAACGGCCTCGACGACCTTCGGGGCGGATGCGCCGACCGAGGTCACGGCGATGCCGGAGCCCAGGTCAACCAGCGAGTTTCCGTCGACATCGACGATCACGCCGCCGTCGGCGTCGGCAGCGTACACCGGAACGGACGAGGCCACGCCGCCCGGCACAACCTTGGCGCGGCGATCAGCGAGGGCCTTCGACTTGGGGCCGGGGAACTGCCCGTTGAGTCGGATCTCCTGAGGGAGACGGTATGAAATCTCGGTCATGAATGAAGCCTCTTTCTGGCGAAGTACGGTTAGGCGCTGAGGTCGTGCATCACGTGCTTGACGCGCGTGTACTCTTCGACGGCGTACATGGACAAATCCTTGCCGTGGCCGGAATCTTTGAATCCGCCGTGCGGCATTTCCGCGGCGAGCACCACGTGAGTGTTGACCCAGACGCAGCCGAAATCGAGGTCACGGGAGACCCGCATCGCGGTTCCGTGATTCGAGGTCCACACGGAGGAGGCCAAGGCGTAGTCGACGTCGTTGGCCAGCTCGAGGGCCTCTTCCTCATTCGTGAACGTCTGCACGGTCAGGACCGGAGCGAAGGTCTCTTCCTGAACGATCGGATCGTCTTGGCGGACGCCAGAAATCACGGTCGGTTCGATGAAGAAGCCCTTTTCTCCCAGCTGCTTGCCGCCGCATTCAACGACCGCGTGCTCGGGCAGGTTTTCGAGCTTACCCATGACGGTGCGGAAATGATTCACATTGTTGAGGGGGCCGTAATAATTCTCGGCGTCGTCCTCGGAACCGGTCTTGGTCGCCTTGGCGGCCTTGACCAACAATGCGGTGAACTCCTGAGCTACGGACTCCTCAACGAGCACTCGGGTCACGGCGGTGCAGTCCTGCCCCGCGTTGAAATATCCGAATTCCGTGAGCATTTGGGCCGTGCGCTCGAGATCGGCGTCGGCGAAGACGACTGCGGGCGCCTTGCCGCCGAGCTCCAAATGGGTCAGCTTGAGGTCCTTCGCCGCAGACTCAGCGACGGCCCGACCAGCCCGAACGGATCCGGTGATCGCGACGAGGCGAGGGGTCTTGTGCCCCACCACCTTGGCGCCCACCTGTCCGTCGCCCAACACGATATTCACGACGCCGGCGGGGAAAATCTCCGAGATCAGCTCGGCCAGAACGAGGGTGGATTCCGGGGTGGTGTCGGAGGGCTTGAGGACCACCGTGTTCCCGGCGGCCAGTGCCGGCCCGAGCTTCCAAATCGCCATGTCCAGCGGGTAGTTCCACGGAGTGACCTGTCCGACGACGCCGATCGGCTCGCGGCGTACGTACGAGGTGTGGTCCTCGACGTACTCCGTGGCGGCCTTCCCCTCGAGCGCACGGGCAGCACCGGCGAAGAACCGAATCTGGTCTGCGCCTCCGGTGACCTCCTCGGAGAGGATGGTCTCCCGGGGCTGCCCGGTGTTTCGGTACTGGGCGTCGGCCAGACGCTGGGCGTTGGCTTCCATGGCATCGGCAAGGTCCAGCAACATTTTTTGACGTTCCGAAGGAGTCGTCTTGCGGAAGGTCGTGAAGGCCTTCGCGGCCGCGGCGTAGGCGGCGTCAATGTCCTGATCGGTCGAAATCGGGGAGACCGCGACGGTCTCACCGGTGACGGGGCTGACGATGTCGAGGGTCTCCGTCGCGGAAGATTCCACGAATTCGCCGTTGATGAAGTTCTTGAGTCGGGTGACCATAAGGTTCCTCCTACTGAATATCTGGGTGAAAGTCGGGGGGGTATCAGTGCCCTGCGTAGGGGTCTTTGATGCCGATGTATTGGATTGTGGTGTATTCGTCGAGGCCTTCGGCCCCGCCTTCGCGGCCCAAGCCGGACTGTTTGACTCCGCCGAACGGCGCGGCCGCGTTGGAGATAACGCCCGCGTTGAAGCCCATGAGGCCGAAATCGAGGTGGTCGGAGACTCGGAACATGCGCGAGATGTCTTGCGTGTACACGTACGAGGCCAGACCAAACTCCGTGGCATTGGCCAGCTTCATCGCTTCTTCTTCGGTCGAGAAGGTCACGATGGGTGCTACCGGACCGAAGATTTCCTCGGTGATGACTCGGGCGTCGCTTGGCACATCGGCCAGGACGGTCGGCTCGTAGAAGTAGCCGGCACCCTCCCCTGCCTTCCCTCCGACGAGCACTTTCGCCCCGCGTTCGGTGGCGTCGTCGACGAGCTCGGAAATGGACTTCAAGGCCTTGGCCTCGACGAGCGGACCGCAGGTGGTTTTCTCGTCCAGTCCGTTACCCATGGTGAGCTCCGAAATCTTCGCGGCGAATTTCCGGCCGAATTCCTCGGCCACGGATTCGTGCACGAGGAACCGGTTGGCCGCGGTGCAGGCCTCGCCGGTATTCCGCATTTTGGCACCCATCGCCCCAGCAACGGCGTCGTCCAGGTCAGCGTCCTCGAAGACAATGAACGGCGCGTTCCCACCGAGCTCCATGGAGGTGCGCAACACGTTCTGCGCGGCCTTGGCCATCAGCTGTTTGCCGACCTCCGTCGATCCTGTGAAGGAGACCTTACGCAACCGGGAATCATCCATGATCGGATTGGAGATCGCCGAAGCCGAAGCACCCGAGACGACGTTGAGGACACCCGCCGGCAGACCGGCGTCGAGCATCGTCTGAGCGAAGTATTGGCTCGTCAAAGGGGTAAGCCGGGCCGGTTTGAGGACCATCGTGCAACCAGCGGCCACGGCAGGGGCGACCTTCCGGGTTCCCATGGCCAGCGGGAAATTCCACGGCGTGATGAGCAAGCAAGGGCCGACCGGCTTGCGGACCGTCAACATCCGCAGGTTGCCCTCGGGCGTTGGGGCGTATCGACCGTAATCACGAACGGCTTCCTCCGAGAACCACCGAAGAAATTCACCGCCATAAACGACCTCGCCGCGGGCCTCGGCCAGGGGCTTGCCCATCTCGAGGGTCATGAGCGTCGCGAACTCTTCCTTGCGCTCTTGCACCAGGTCAAAAGCACGCCGGAGGATGTTGGACCGTTCCCGCGCGGGAGTTGCGGCCCATTCGGCCTGAACCTCGCATGCAGCGTCCAAAGCGGCACGGGCGTCGTCGCTCGTGCCCGAAGCCAAACGTGCGATCGTCTCACCGGTTGCGGGGTTTTCGACGTCGTACGTGCCGCCGTCGGAGGCATCCCGCCAGGTTCCTCCAATCAACAAGCCGGTGGGAACGCGAGCGAGCAAAGCATCAACATCGATGGCCATGGTCTCAACCTCTTTCGTGTGTCCTATGGCAGGGATCGTACCCTCGTTAACCATTAGGAAAAATTTGTTTCATGATATGCCAGAACGGCCCGAATCGCCTCTGGCCGGGCTAGATGGCCTTCATCTGACCGGTCCACGGTTGAGACTCGGAGCCATACCGCCCCGGGTGGTAGTCGCGTGGGACCACCACCACTGGGATCGGCAGGCGCGAGAGTATCGCGGTCGTCGTGGTCGACAGGAAGAGTTCACCGCGCTGAGCCAGCTTGGATGAACCGGCCATCAGGATCGCGCCCTCCTCCCACTCGACCGATTCCACGGCCTCCGCAATACCGCGGCCATGACCCACGACGACCTTCAGCTTCTCGGGCTCCTCCGGACGGACGCTGGAATCGGCCACGAGCTTCTCGACCGCCGCTTGCGCGCGACCGTCGTCTTCAGCGGAGGAACCGTTCACCATGCACACCAGCCGAACGGGCAACTCCGTGCGATTCAGGGTCGCGATGGCTTCCTCAACCAGGCCGATCGAGTCCACCTTGGGGCTAACAGCGCAGTCGATCGAGGTGATCGACGTCGATTCTTTGTAACTACTGGGGGCCATGATCACCGGCAACGTGGCGCGGTGCAGCAACGCATTGCCGACCGATCCGATGCCGTGCCACAGCCAAATGCTGTGCGACGATCCACCAACGATGATCGCCCCGGCGTTAACGACCTCAGCCATCTCCATGAGACCCGCCGCGACATTCGCCGAACGCCGCAGATGATATCTGGCGGTGACGTCCTCCGGGACCAGGGAGGCGGCCTCGCGCAGCCACTCTTTGGCCTGACGCTCCACCAATTCCGTGTAGTTGCCCATTCCCCGGAGCACGCCGGTGTAGGCATCCTCCACTTTGAGGACGAGCACCACATCGAGCTCGGAATTCATGGACCGCGCGAGCGCGATGCCCAGATTCAGGGCGTCGCGTCCCTTCTGATCCGCGGTATAGCCGACGACGTATTTCATAGTGAATCCACAATAACGGCGGCGGTCTTTTGCCCCATCCGGACGGCTCCGTCAACGTGCTGGTAGCCCTCCGCGGCAATATCCGAGCAGGACCAGTGGATCGGGCCGACCGGCTCGGACTGATCCATGCCGTAACGATGCAGACCGCCGAGATCGTAGCTCGCGGCGTAGGCCCCACGAGTCCATTCTTCGTTGCCCCAGTCGGACTCGTAATAGACCACCGGGTTCTTGGCTTCTTCGCCCAGCAGTTCGGCGATGGATTCGAGGATGGCTTCCTTGCGTTCCTGCTCGGACATCGCGAAGACGTGGTCCGCCTTTTCGTCGGACACGAATCCCACGAGGGTTCCACGCGCTTCTTCCTCGCCGGTGGCAGGGTCCACGTTGGTGTTGTCGTAGACCTCCTGGACCAGGGAATCGGCAGAGAATGCGGTACCGGAGAGGCCCTTAGCCCGCCAGAACGGGGTCTCGTACACGGCGTGCACCTTAATAACGAGGCCCAGGGACTGATGCTGATGCAACTGGTGTTGGCGACGCGGGAGAGCCGGGACGTAGGAAATGCGGCTGTAGAGGTTGGGCGGAACCGCGACGACTGCCCGGCGGGCATGCACAATTACGCCGGCACCGGTGGCCTCGCCCGATTCGGAGAATTCCTCAGCCTCGACCAAAACCGGGTATTCGCCCTCTTCCTGCCACCGCAACACCCGCACAGGGTGACCCGTGATGACGTCTCCCCCGAGGCGCTTCGCCATGGCCTCGGAGACGGACTGCATGCCACCAATGACGCGCTTATCCAAGATGAAATCTTCATCCACAAGATTCGAGAACGAACCCGCCGAGGCCGCCATCAGCACGGCCTGTAGTGCGGAGAAGGCGTGGGAAGGCTTGGTGAGCATGCCACCGGCCACGAAAAGGCCGATGTTATTGCAGGCCTCTTCGTCCGACGATTGCTCCCGGAGCCAATGGTGGAAGGAAATGGTGTCCAACTCGCGCGATTGGGGGTGAGCCCAAGGCTCGTGCGGACCGATCTCCGCCGCGAGATCGTCCAGAAGGTCGATCAAACGCTGCATTTCCTGCTCGGTCTCATGGGAAACCGGGAACATCTCGCCGGTGTACTGCGTCACCGTTCCATCCGGTGCGCGGTAGATGCCTTTGCCCTCGCGGTAGCGCGAGAACGTGCCCAAGCCGAGTTCTTCGACGAGGTCTGAGAGCACCGTTTGATCCGGGGAAATCCACTGACCGCCGATCTCCAAGAACGCGCCGTCCACGTGCTTCGACCAGGTGCGCCCACCCACACGCTCGCGGGCCTCCACCACGGTGACGGTCTTGCCGGCTTCACGGAGCTTGGTGGCAGCGGACAAGCCGGACGGTCCCGCGCCGATCACGACGACGTCGGACTCGCGGACCGTCCATGAGGAGTGCTGAGGATTATGGGGATTGGCGTTCATGATTCGACCTTTCGGGGAATGCGTTGGTACTAAACGAATCAGTTTCGTTTATATTATCGGTGCCTCTGACCTTTGTGAAGTGAGGAGGGGGCTACTGCCACGTTTTTGTGGAAATCTCCGCCGGGTAAAGTCTTCGGTGTGGAAACCAAGGCGACGAGACGACGAGGGCGACCGCCCCGCAGCATCCTGAATTCCGAGACGATCGTGCGGACGGCTCGGGATCTCATGGAGACCAACGGGGAAAATTTCACGATGACGATGCTGGCCAAGCGCCTTGGCGTCGCGGTCTCCTCGCTGTACAACCACGTGGAATCTCGCGATGAGATTTTCGCGAAGATTTCGGACGACGTCGTCCGGGGCATCGACGTTCGCCCGCTGAATCGATTGGCGAGACGCATGGACCGGGTCGCCGGCGGAGCGCCCGATCCTGCCGAAGCCGCATCCGCGTGGCGTACCGCCGTCGAGAAATGGGCTCGCTCGTACTACCGGGCCTTTGCAGCCCAACCCTCCGTGGTGGCAACCCTCGCTCTGACGCCGGTGGCCGAAGCGCCTCAGACCCTGGTGATGTATGAGGCCGTGACCAGGGGTTTCCTCGCCGCAGGCTGGCCGGAAGACCAAGTGTTGCGCGTCGTCGAGACGTTGGAGTCGTTCTTGCTCGGAACCGCCATCGATGCAGCCGCGCCCTCCGACATCTACTATCCCGGTGAACAGAAGGACGAGTTTCCGGTGATGTCCCGGCTGTACGCCGCCCGTGCCCATCTCAGCGGGCCTGAAGCCGCCGAGGAGGCTCTCGACGTCGGCCTCACCAGCATCATGGACGGGCTTGAGGGGCGGCTGCGCGAGACTCTCTCCGCCGCCTGAACCACCGAAAGTTCGCCCCCGCAACACCGCAAGCAGCCCGATCTCCGACATCACGACTGATCCACAGATCCCGGCGCGATGACGTTTTGACCGCGGAAGAAGGTCGGCAGCTTCCGGGACAGCAACAACATCACGACGACGCCCAACACGAGCACGCCCATCCCAAGGTAAAAAACGAGGCCGATACCAAAGAGGGACGAACCGGATCCGTAGGACGGGTCGAAAGAATCGATCGTGGTCTGCACGAAGAACACCAACAGCATGACCCCGCCCAGCAGCGGCCCGACGAACTGGGTCAGGATGGTCCGCGCCGAGGAGAAGGCGGTCTTGCGGAAGTACCAGACGCACGCGAGCGCCGTCAGCCCGTAGTAGAAACAGACCATGAGACCCAACGCGGAAATCGTGTCCCACAGGACGTCTTCCGAAACCACGCGCATGATCGCGTAAAACAAGGTGGCGATGACGGTGGCCGTGACGGTCGCGGCGCTCGGGGTTTGGAATTTGGGGTGAATTCGGGAGAGCCGCTGAGGGAGCGCTCCGTAGTAGCTCATCGAGAGCATGGTGCGGGCCGGAGAAACCATCGTCGACTGCAACGACGCGATCGATGACATCAGCACGGCGATGGACATGAGAATTCCGAGCGGGCCCAGAACGGGGGTGGCCAAGGCGGCGAACACGTTTTCCTGGATGTTTCCGTTGGTGAGCCCAAGTTGACCATCGCCGACGCCGGAATATGCCAACGTTGCGCACGCGACCAGCAGGTACAGCACGACGACGATGCCGATCACGAGCAAAGCCGCCCGACCCGGCGTCTTATCCGAACCCTCGGTTTCCTCATTGAGCGTCAACACCGTGTCCCATCCCCAGTAAATAAAGACCGAGAGGGATAGGCCGGCCGAGAATGCGGAGAAGGAATCTATGTGGAGGGGGTTGAACCATTCCAGGCTCGGCATATGACCGTCGAAAGCCGTGCCATTTCCGACGTGGATGAAGGCCACCACGGTGAACGCGAGCATGACGAGAAGCTGGAAACTCACGAGGAATATTTGGAATCTCTTGGTCTCTTCGACGCCGCGATAGGAAACCACACACGCCCCCGTCATAAACACGACGCAGGTCAGGATGTTGAGAGGAATGTTGCGCGTCAAATCCGCGATCGCGTCGTTATGGAAGATCTGGGAGAGCAGTAGGTAAAAGAAGTCCACACCGATTCCGGCGAGGTTTGATAACACCAGAATCGTGGAGGCCAACAAACCCCAGCCGCCCATCCAGCCCACCCAGGGACCGAAAGCTTTGGTCGCCCAGGTAAAGGTGGTTCCCGAATCCGGCATGGCCGAGTTCAGTTCTCGATAGCCCAGCGCGACCAGCAACATTGGGATGAACCCGAGCAGGAACACAGCCGGGAGGTGAAATCCGACCACCGACACGGTCGGGCCGAGCGCACCCGACAACGTGTAAGCCGGAGCAATGGTGGAGACGCCGATGACGGTCGCCCCCACCAAACCGATACTGGCGGCGCTGAGCCCTTTGGCTTGCCGAGCGATGTCTCGATCGACGGTGGTGGAGGCGCCCTGCTTCGACATGGACACGACGGGGGAGGTCGAGGTGTGGATCGTGACGCCAGCGTTGCCGGAAGTGCCGTTGCGCTTTCCGGAGGGTGCTTCTGAGGACATGTGTTCCTCCTATGGGGAGAGAAAATGAGTAGAGCCACTCACCAGGGGGATGAGCGAAGACTGCGAAGACGACGTGCCGTTCTGACGCCGGGGGTTAGCGGTTCAGACGCTGCGTTCGTTTCGGTTCGGTGCGCCGGGGCCCCAAGGCGTCGTAAGCGAATCCGAGCTCCAATAGGTGGTTATCCGAATAAGCCCGGCCCGCGAAGGTCAGGCCTACCGGCATCTCAATGTCGTCGAGGGTTCCCATGGGCACCGTCACTGTGGGGATCCCCAAGTGCCGGATCGCCAGGTTCCCATTGGCTACCCACACCCCGTTTCGCCACCCCTGATCGGCTGATTCGGGGTTAACGTCCATATCGGCGGGGGCGACGTCGGCGAGGGCGGGAAACACGACGGCGTCCAAGCCCCGCTCTTCCATCCATTCCTCGAGATCGATCTGGCGCGTTTTTTCGAGACCTGGCAGGCCCTCACGAATTTCGGGGATCTGATCCAGCGACTCGATCGGGCATTCCCTGATCAGATCGGGGTACGTCGCGATGTCGTCGTCGAATCCGTCGTAGCGATCCGCCAAGGCGCCGTCCGGGTGCGGGAAGATGTCGTTACCGTCCACGCAGGTCAGGTCGGGAAGGTTAGGGTCGGCGTTGGACCGGAGGAAATCGTCCCAGGCCCACGCTGAGAGTTCCGAGATTTCTCGATCGAGATACTCCCCGGTGACAAAACCACGCGTGCGCACCGTGGGTTCGCCAGGACGATCACCTTCATACCGGGTGACCACGGGGAAATCGACCTCGACGACACGAGCGCCAGCGGCTTCGAGGTCCGCCCGGGCACGCTCCCATAGAGTCACGACGCTCTCGCGCGTCCGAATGGGCTGCCCCGTCGAGCCGCCGATCCCCGGGTTTTCCGCGGTGCCGGCGTCGGGATCCTGGTTGATATACATGCGCGGAACCCCCAAGGTCTTTCCCTTGAGGTAGTTCCTCGCGGCCACGGCACTTTCGGGGACCAGAGCGGTGTACGAGTCAGGACGAACCTCGGAGGCCTTCGGAATCGGCACGACGTCTTGGACCCGCCAAAAATCGCCACGCGCCGTTTCGTCGTCCGCGACGACGACGTCGAGAATCTCGGCGAGGTCGGAAGCAGTGCGAGCGTGCGGAACCACCACATCCATGGTGGGGACCAGTGGCCAATTGCCCCGCACCGAAATCACCCCGCGCGACGGCGTGTAGGCAAAGAGAGCATTACATGACGCGGGAGCACGGCCGCTGGACCAGGTTTCTTCCGCCAGACCAAAAGCGGCAAAACTCGACGCCGTCGCCGTGCCCGAACCATTGGACGAACCCGAACCGAAAGCCGAGGTTAGCCTGTCTGCGTTATAAGGGCTCTCGGCTCGGCCATACAGCCCCCGTTGCATCCCACCGTTGGCCATCGGGGGCATGTTGGTGAGTCCCACACAGATCGCACCGGCGGCACGGAGCCGCTCAATCGTGAATGCGTCACTTTGGGCGACCAACTCGCCGAATGCGGGACTTCCCGCCGCGGCCGTCAGGCCCTCGACGAGGTAGCTGTCTTTCGCGGTGTACACGATGCCGTCCAGAGGCCCGAGCACGCGTCCTTCGGAACGACGCCGATCCGAGGCTTGCGCTTCGGACCTCGCCCGAGGATTGCGCACAATCACGGAGTTCAGCATCGGCCCGGCGACGTCGTAAGCGTCCATGCGTGCCAAGTATTCGTCGAGCAGCCCCTCGCTGGTGATGTCACCTGATTCGAGGGCAGCCCGCAGCTCCGCGATACTGGCTTCAACTACGTCGATCCGGCTCACGAGCGATCACCCACGGCGGGCTGCTGCTGGGTGATGCAATGGATTCCTCCGCCGCGTTCGAAGATCGGGCGCGCCTCGACCGAGACGACCTCGCGCCCCGGATACGCCTCCGAGAGAATTTCTCGGGCTCGACCGTCCGCCCGATCCTCGCCGAAGGAACAGGCGACCACCACACCGTTGGCCACGTAGTGGTTGATGTAGCTGTAATCCACCGGGCCGTCGGCATCGCTCAGGCGTTCCGGTGCGGGGACCTCGAGGATCGACAGACGACGCCCCTCGGCGTCGGTCTGAGTTTCCAGAGCTTCCCGAATCTGGACCATGGCCTCGTGATCCGGGTGCTCGGGATTTTCCTGGGCGTGCAACAAGACAGTCCCGGCTGAAGCGAAGGTCGCGACGATGTCCACGTGGCCGTTCGTGCCGAACTCGTCATAGTCGCGCGTCAAACCACGAGGCAACCAGATGACCTTGCGGGCGCCCAAGGTCCTCGCAAATTCGGCCTCGACGCGCTGGCGGTCTGCGTAGGGGTTACGCCGTCGGTCCAGTTGAACCGTTTCCGTGGCCAAGACCGTGCCCTGGCCGTCCGTGTGGATGCCGCCGCCCTCGTTGACTAAAACCGAGGAAACGACCTGGGCGGATTGAGGTGTTCGGGAGTGTTCCGCGACCCACCGGCCAAGCTTCGCCGACTTCTCCCAGTCCGCCCACTCGTTGGCACCCCATCCATTGAAAATCCAGTCCACGGCCCCAAGACGCTCGGGGTCTTCGTCGTCTCGCACGAAGGTTGGACCGATATCGCGCATCCAAAACTCATCGACCGGAGCCTCGAGAACTTCGATACCTTCACCCAGCAGATTTCGGGCGCGTGAAACCTCAGAAGGGTCGGCCACCATGGTTACGGGCTCGTATTCTGCAATGGCACGAGCGACGGCGGACCACGCCTCGTATCCTTCGGCTCGTTCGGCATCGCTCGCACCAAGGGTCTGACCTTCACAGGGGAAGGCCATCCATGTGCGTTCGTGGGGCGCCGTTTCGGCGGGCATGGTCCAAGCCATGTGGGGATCTCCTTTCGGAAACGACCAACTCGTCCGCTCGTCCGCAGGGATTTCCGACGAACTTAACGAACCTGGTTCGTTTACGTTGAGAGCCAGGCTACAGGCAGAGCCGGCATCTTGTGAACCCACTCACCTTTTTTGTGCCTGAATTACTTTCGGCCCCGGCTTGGATAGAGTCGAGACACCCAGTCCGACTCTCGAGTACGGACCAACTCCTGCCCCACGGACACGATGTATTCACCTCACACCGCCACCCATCTCTTCTACATTGCGCTCGGGCTCGGAATGCTGGGCTACTGCGTCGCGGGATTTCGGCGCGCCGGCCATCGACTTCGCTACGGTGCGTGCAGCATTGTCGGCGTGCTGATGATCCTCAACTCGGCGTTGAGTCTTTTGTCGCAAACCAACCTCGATTGGCTGACTTTCATCATGGGCCTCGTGGTCCTTCTGGCCATGTTTGCCCTCATGGTCGGCTATGTCAGCCTGATCGTGTTCTTACTGATCAACGGCGCCACGATCATCCGCAAGGAAGGGCGTCGGCCCAAAAATCTGTTGGCGCTGGGGGCAGGGCTATGGATGATCGCGCTTCCGTTCGGCGTCATCGTCATCTTCATTCTCGCCGCGAGCGGCGCCACTTGGGTGGCGGTGGTGGCAGGCATGGTTTACGCCCTGCTGTGGTACGCCACCGGCTACATCGCTTTCTGCTTCTTAAGCTTCCTCATATCCACGCTGGCGTACCGTCGCCTCTCGGCCCGCTTTCACCCGAAATACGTGATCATTCTCGGGGCTGGCCTGATGGGTACCAAGGTCACGCCACTGCTCGCCTCGCGATTGGACCGCGCCGTGATGGTGTTCCGCCGAGAACAGGCCGCAGGGCGTACCCCCATGTTGATCCCCAGTGGAGGTCAGGGCCCTGATGAGGTGGTGCCGGAGTCTCACGCGATGCGCGAGTACCTTCTCGAACAGGGCATACCAGACGAATTCATCCGGGTGGAAGATCAGTCCACAACCACCTTGGAAAACCTGCGCTTCTCTCAACGGCTCATGGATGACCCCAAGGCCCCGGTTTACGTCGCAACCAGCGACTATCACGTGTACCGTGCGGCCATTTTCATGAACCGAGTGGGACTCAAGGGACGCGGCGTCGGCGCCAAAACGGCTCGCTACTACGTCCCCAGCGCCTTCCTCCGCGAATTCGCCGCGATCATGGTTGCCAACCGCTGGATCCACCTCATCGCACTCACGCCCATTGCTCTCGGCACGCTCGCGATCGTCGTCCTCGCCGTCATGGCCCAAGTAAACTAGAGACGTCGCTGATCGCCGGCGCGGCGAAGGATCGCTGGCATGGGATCCTCCAGGTCCATGAGCAGGCTCACCACGCTGTCTCCGGTGACGTGCTCGTGATCGGACCACGTCAGGGTGATTCCGTGGTCGGCAAAATACCCTTCGGGATCCTCGCCCATGTAGGCGCGTCCGCCCGCACCGGCCAAGTATTCGTCCCCGCCCACGGCCTGAACCTGCTCAATCAACCGATCTCGCGCATGCGCTTGTGGCGGGTCCGTGAAGAGGATCGGAGTGGTCAGACCCAGGAGTTCACGAATGAGGTAGATCAAAGATAGGTTGACTTCGTCCAGGTGCGTCCCTTGAGCGGCAAGAATCCGCTCGCACAGGTCGGCACCGCGCTGCTTCCACAGGGGCGCTCCGCGATACCTACCTGAAATGGTATCCACGAGCCGCTGTTGCCAGCCCTCCCGAACGACGACGTCCGTGATCGGCACGAGCGACGGTTTGCCTTCCAGCATGTGCGAGCACCAGCGATCCCGCATGGTCACCCGACGTTGATACCCGTGCTTCTGGAACTGATCATGCTTCGAGACGATGAAGGCATCACTTGTGGCCATTTTGAACCAGAACCCGGAGTACGGCAGAAGGTCCGGCTGATGAATCGTGACCTTCATGAGCGCACGTGCCTCACGAGTGCATACTGCTCGGCAAAGGGCAATCCGCGCACCTTGCCGACGGCCGCCGCAAGTTCCTTGATCGCGTTGATCGGATGGGAGTCTCCGGGGGTTTCGGATTCATAGCAACGGCAGGCTTCGGCCTTGAGCTCGGCGTCAGTCTCGGTCAGCGGCTCGAAAACGTTCCAGCGAAGGTCGCTCGGATACAGGCTGACGTCGTACACCGCGACGTCGTAGACGTAGACGCTGGGAGTGCTCCAGTGATCATGGGACATCGATAAACGCGACGTCCTCATACCGGCCTCATACGCGGAAATGTGATCCTGATGGAGCGAAGGGAACGGGAGGTAGAGCTCGTCGGGCCGAACGTCTCGGCAGACCCGGTCCAGTTCGCCGACGAGATCCGCCATATGTTCGCCGACACTCCCGTCCGGAAGATTGAGCTCGATCACCTCCGTGACACCCAAAGTGCTCATGGCCGCCTGGAACTCGCGGCGTCGGGTTTCATTGCCCCTTGCCGTCACCACGACGACGCACTCTTGCGGATACTTGGCCAATAAGCCTCCACACCCCATGCTTTCGTCATCCATATGGGGTGCGACGATGAGTCTCTTCATGTGGTTCCTCGATGTGGTTCGAATGGCTTGGACAGTCATGCTCGCTGACCACAGAGTAACAACGTTCCTGGAGGTGAGGTCCGCGATTTCGAAGCGACCCTGATATATGTGCCGTCAACGCTGGTAGGCGAAGGCCCTCGAAATCCACAGGGCAGGCAAGACGTTGGCCCTAGTGGAAGCGGAATAGGTTGCGCCTGCCCGGGGTTGAGATCGATGTGAATACACGCAAGAGCATCGGCTTCCTCTCCTTCGGCCACTGGACTCCACACCACTCCTCAGCAACCCGTAGTGCCGGCGACGCTTTGACCCAAGGCATCGAACTGGCCGTCGCCGCCGAAGAGTTAGGGGTCGACGGCGCCTACTTCCGAGTGCACCATTTCGCCCGACAACTCGGCACGCCCTTTCCCCTGCTCGCTGCAGCAGGCGCGAAGACCAGCACGATCGAGCTCGGCACGGGCGTCATCGACATGCGCTATTCCAACCCGATGACGTTCGCCGAAGATGCGGCCGCGGCCGACCTCATCGCCGGCGGCCGGCTTCAACTGGGGCTCTCCCGAGGGGCGCCGGAGCAAGTCATCGACGGGTGGAAGTATTTTGGCTTCGAACCTCAGGACCATGAATCCGCCCCGGATATGGCGAGGCGTCACACCCTGGAGGCGCTAGACGTCATGACGGGGCGGCAATTCGCCCAGCCCAATCCGCTTCCGATGTTACCCAACCCGCCAGGCCTCCTGGCCCTAGAACCTCAGTCGGAAGGCCTTCGCCAGCGCATCTGGTGGGGTGCTGGCTCCGACGCAACGGCACGTTGGGCTGCCCAGAACGGCATGAACCTCATGTCCTCAACTCTTAAAGACGACGAAACCGGCGAACCGTTTCACGTGCAACAACGCAAACAGATTGAGGAATTCCGGAAGGAATGGGGCAAGCACGACCACGGATTTGAGCCCAGGGTCTCGGTCTCACGCTCGATTTTCGCGATCACGAATGACCAAGACAAGCGCTATTTCTTGGCCTCGGGCGACGGTGAGGACCAGTTCGGAATCATCGACAACACCCGCTCCGTATTCGGCCGTTCGTACATCGACGAGCCTGACATGCTTATCGAACGCCTCCGCCACGACGAGGCGATCCAGGCAGCCGACACCCTGTTGCTGACGGTGCCCAATCAGCTCGGCGTGGACTACAACGCCCACGTGATGGAGTCGATCCTGACGCACGTGGCACCGGGACTCGGGTGGCGCTAAGCCCCCCCCGCCCGGGGTCACGGGGTCACGGAACGAATTTCTCCGCCAACCCCCGCGAGGCCTGAGTGAGGAGCTGGACGTCCGCACCCACCAGCACGAACGAGGCACCGGCGTCCAGATACTTCCGAGCCTGCTCGTGGTTGAACGCATTCACGCCAACCTTCTTCCCGGCTGCCCGCACCTTCTCAAAAACCGAGAGCACCGCTGCCGTGATGTCCGGGTGGGTCTGTTCACCGAGCAGGCCCATGGAGGCGGCCAGATCCGACGGCCCCACAAAGACGGCGTCGACGCCGTCCACCGCAGCGATCTCCGCAGCCTGCGACACCGCAGCTTCCGACTCAATCTGCACCGTCAGCGAGATCGTTTCCTCGGCTGCGCTCAAGTACCCCTCGACGGCGCCCCACCGCGAGGCTCGCGCCAATGCTGAGCCCACTCCCCGCACGCCTCGCGTCGGGTAACGAACTGCCGCCACGGCCTGACGGGCTTCCTCGGCCGAATCGATCATGGGAACCAACAGGTTTTGGGCCCCGAGGTCCAGGAACTGCTTGATGGTCGCGTCGTCGAGCACAGGAACGCGCACCATCGGCGTCATCGGATAGGGGGCGACGGCGCGCAACAACGAGGCCGTGCTTTCCAGTCCGATGGGCGAATGCTCGCCGTCGATAAGTACCCAGTCCAGCCCCGAACAACCCGCGATTTCTGCAGCGACGGGCGAGCCGGAGCACACCCACATACCGACGAGCGGCCTCTCGGCGGCCTGCAACTCGCGGGCGAAGGTCTGCGGAAGTTCTACGCGAAACGGCATGTGATGGCCCCCAAATCTCCATAGTCGGCGTGCACGGTATCTCCTAGATGCACCCACAGGGGGCGGGTGAAGGAACCGGCCAGAATGATCTCTCCGGCCGTGAGCTTGTCGCCGTGAGCCGCGAGCTTGCGGGCTAGCCACACCACCCCGGCGGCCGGGTGATTCAGGACAGCCGCGGCCACACCGGTCTCCTCGATGGTCTCGTTGCGGTACAGCATCGCCGCGACCCACCGTAAGTCCGTCGCGTCGGGAGCGATGGGGCGACCACCCAGAACCATCGCCCCGAGAGCGGCGTTGTCGCTGATCGTATCCACAATGGTGCGCCCCTCCATCTCGACGCGAGAGCTCAGAATCTCCAACGCCGGAGTCACGTATTCGGTGGCCCGCAGGACGTCGTAAATGGTGACGTCCTCGCCTTCCAGGTCCTCCTTGAGCACAAACGCGAGCTCCACCTCAATGCGCACGTTGGAATACTGCCCGTGCTCGATCACCGAGCCGCTTTCGTACACCTGGTCGGCGAATATGGCGCCATAATCCGGCTCTGTGATGCCGGTGGCCTGCTGCATCACCTTTGAGGTCAAACCGATCTTGCGACCCACCAAGCGTCGTCCCGCTTTCTCACCCCGACGTCGCCACTCGTTCTGCACCGCGTAGGCGTCCTCAACCGTCATCTCGGGATACCGAGCCGTCAGGCGAGGGATCATGGTGCGGTTTTCCTCAGCCTGCGCCAGATCATCGGCAATGGAGCTGAGTTGGTTCTTCTCCAGCATTGTTCTCCTTACAGCTGATGACCGATCTTGAAGCCCTTCGAGGCCTCACCACGGTAGGTTCCGTCTTCATCTCCGGGACGGGTGTAGGAGAACCCGTCCGCCCCGATGGTCACGTCCATCTCGGAAGAGGCCTCACGTTTCCGGACCTCCTGCGGATTGCCGTCCAGATCCAGAACAAGAGACGCCTCGGTGTACCACGAAGGGACCACGGGATTGCCCCACCAGTCGCGACGCTGGTTGTCGTGCACATCCCAGTGCACGACCGGGTTGTCCGGGTCGCCGGTGTAATAGTCCTGCGTGTAGATCTCGATGCGATGGTCGTCCGGATCCAAGATGTACAGGTAAAACGCGTTCGAGACGCCGTGGCGCCCGGGCCCGCGCTCGATCCGGTCCGACATCCGCAAGGCACCCATCTTGTCGCAGATGTAGAGGATGTTGTGCTTCTCGTGCGTCGCAAAGGCCACGTGGTGCATTCGCGGGCCGTCACCGCCCGTCATGGCCGTGTCGTGCACCGTTGATTTGCGGCGCATCCACGCGGCGTACTCGGTGCCTTCCGCATCGGAGATGTCCTCGGTGATGCGAAAGCCGAGGCCCTCCATGTAACGGCATGCCCGTGGCACATCCGGGGTGACCTGGTTGAAGTGATCCAGGCGGACCAAAGCACCCGCGCCATACAGCTCATAGCGCCAGGCAAGTCGCTCCACATGTTCCGTCTCGTAGAAGAACTCGTAGGGGAATCCCAGCGGATCCTCCACGCGCACCGAATCGCCGATGCCATGGACGAACCCCTCTTTGCGTCGCTCAGTTCGGCAACCGAGCTCCTGGAAGTACGCCTCCGCCTTGTCGACGTCCTCGGGCGTGCGAACCCGGTAGGAGAACGCGCGGACCGCTGCGACCGGGCCCTGCCGCAGAATCAGGTTGTGGTGGATGAACTCCTCCATGGGACGCAGGTAAATAGCCTCATCGTCTTCTTCCGTGACGACGAGGCCGAGCAGGTCCACGTAGAACTCGCGAGACTTCTTCAGATCGGTCACGATCAGTTCCATGTACGCGCATCGGAGGATGTCCGGGGCTGGAACGGAGGGAGTGGGGATGGGGGTACTGGTGAGGGTCATCTCAAGCGTCCTTGCTCTATCGATGGAATCGGTGGTGTGCCAAATGGGGGCCGGCGTGCGGCGGCCGGCCATGGGTGACTGCCGCCGCACAGATTTCGGTGGGCTTACTCTGCCTTGCCGAAGACGGGGTTGTGGACCTCGCCGAGATTGATGTGAACCGCCTGCTGGTCGGTGTAGAAGTCGATCGAGCGGTACCCGCCCTCGTGGCCCAGGCCGGAAGCCTTGACGCCACCAAAGGGTGTCCGCAGGTCACGCACGTTATTGGAATTGAGCCAGACCATTCCAGCGTCCACGGCCTGCGAGAAATTGTGTGCCCGCTTGAGGTCATTGGTCCAAATGTAGGCGGCCAGACCGTACTTCGTGTTGTTGGCCAGTTCCAGCGCTTCCTCTTCGGTGTCGAAGGGCGTGATCGCGACGACGGGTCCGAAGATTTCGTCCTGGAAAATCCGCGCATCCGGGGCGACGTCGGCAAACACCGTGGGTGCCACGAAGTTTCCGTCCTCAAATCCTTCGGGACGCCCGCCTCCGGCCATCAGCCTGCCCTCGGACTTGCCGATCTCCACGTAGCTCATGACCTTCTCGTAGTGCTCGGGGTGCACCAACGCCCCAACTTCGGTCTTCGAGTCGGAGGGCAAACCCACCTTGACCCTCTTGGCCTGAGCGGCGTAACGCTCCACGAATTCGTCATAGATTCCCCGCTGCACCAGGATGCGGGAACCGGCGGTGCACCTTTCGCCGTTCAGGGAGAAGACGCCGAAGACGGTCGCATTGATCGCGGCTTCGAGGTCGGCGTCGTCGAAGACTACGGCCGGGGACTTGCCGCCGAGTTCCATGGAAAGCCCCTTCAGGTAGGGCGCGGCGTTGGCGAAGATCGTTTGTCCCGTACCGGATTCGCCGGTGAAGGAAATCAACGGGACGTCCGGGTGTTTGACCAGGGCGTCGCCAGCATCCTCACCGAACCCGTTGACCAGGTTAAACACGCCCTCGGGGAGGCCCGCCTCCTCAAAAATTCCGGCCCACAACGAGGCCGAGAGAGGAGTAAATTCCGCCGGCTTGAGCACCACGGTGTTACCGGTCGCAATCGCCGGCGCGAGCTTCCACGATTCCAACATGAACGGCGTATTCCAGGGCGTAATGAGACCCGCGACGCCGATGGGCTTGCGGTTGACGTAATTCGCCTGGCGGCCGGGGACCTTGAACGCGTCGTCGTGCTGGGCAACGATCAGGTCCGCGAAAAACCGGAAGTTCTCCGCCGCGCGGCGAGCCTGGCCCAGGGCCTGGGTGATGGGAAGACCGGAATCGTAAGATTCCATCGCGGCGAGGCGCTCCCCGCGGGTTTCGACGATGTCCGCGATCTTGTTGAGCACCCGAGCGCGTTCCCGGGGAAGCATCGTGGGCCACGGGCCTTCTTCGAAGGCCTTCTTCGCGGAGGCCACCGCGGCGTCGATGTCGGCTTTCTTGCCCGCCGCCGCCTTGATATACGGCGTGTTGGTTACCGGATCGATGACGTCAAAGGTGCTTCCGTCCACCGAATCCACCGAGCGTCCGCCAATGTAGTGGCGGATCGCCTCGGGAAGGTCTTCGGGCTGTGCGTGCTGCTGTGTCTCTTCCGCAATCATGATTGCTCCCTTCGATCAGGACATCCGTAAAAGTCTGGAGTTAGGTCGTACTGCGTTGTTTGGCGAGGTAGCTCTTGAGGGTGTTGTGCCGGTGGTCTCGGGCAGCGCGTTCTAGGTCGACGACGTCGGCCCCGCTTTCGATGAGGTCCAGCATCTTCGCGTGCTCGGCCACAGACTCGCGAGCGCGCCCCGGAACAAACGAAAAGGTTGAATCCCGCAAGTGGCCCAGTCGCTCCCACTCCGCGGCGACCAGCTCCGTCATCCTGAGATTGGGGCACTTGGCGAAGAGCACCTGGTGAAAGGCTCTGTTGGTCTCGGTGAAGGAGTGCGGATCGAAGTCGTCCAGCGACGCCGCGAGCTGCTCATTCAACTCACGGGCGTAGGCCAAGTCCTTGGCGGTGAGATGCGGCGCAGCGAGAGCGGTTGCGGCTCCTTCCAGAATCCCGAGGCTCTCCATGGAGTACCGGTAGCGTTCCTCGTCGACCATCGCGACCTGCGCCCCGACGTTGCGCTGGAAGGTCACGAGCCCCTCTGCTTCCAACCGCCGAATCGCCTCTCGCACAGGAACCACGGACATATCCAGCTCTCGACCGATGGTGTTCAGCACTAGTCGGTATCCGGGGGTGAATTCCTGGCGGGCGATCCGCTCCTTAAGCCACTCATAGGCGCGTTCGGCCTTGCTCGTGCCGACAGCGGCGGGAACCTTGAGTTCGGTCATGATTGACCATCCTCGGAACCGTTAGACGTCTCCCGGTCGGAGAGCCACCGCTGGTAGGCCTCTTTCCACTCCCCGGTCGGCGGGAAAAGACCGTCCACGGGATGACCTTCGGCCACACGTTCGGCGACCCAGGCATCCTGAATCTCCTTGGCCTCGGCCGCGTTCAGGACCTCTTCGAGTGACTCACGGGGAATCACGATCACGCCGTCGTCGTCGCCAACAATCACGTCCCCCGGCACAACGGTCGCATTTCCGCAGGCCACTGCGACATCAGATTCCCAGGGAACGTGCTTCCGGCCCAGAACCGCCGGGTGCGCGGCCGTGGAAAACACCGGCAAGCCGATCTCGCGGACGGCCGCCGAATCGCGGACACCCCCATCGGTGACCACGCCCGCCGCCCCGTTGGACCGTGCGCGCAGGGCGAGGATGTCCCCTAAGGTCCCGGAACCTGCCTCGCCGCGAGCCTCGATCACGATGACTTCACCGGGCTGAACGGAGTCGAAAGCTTGTTTTTGCGCGTTATAACCGCCACCGAATTTCTTGAAAAGGTCTTCGCGGGCGGGAACGAATCGGAGGGTTTTAGCGACCCCGACGAGTTTGGTACCCGCTTGAGCCGGCCGGACGCCTTCAATGCTGACCTGGTTGAGCCCACGCTGACGCAGCTGTGCCGAAAGTCCCGCGGTGGGCGTTTGAAGGAGCCGCGCACGGACGTCATCCGGGAGCGGTCCGGTCGGGGTGGCATCGGTCGAGGGTTCATCCTGACTCTCCGGAGCAAGGCCCGCCGCCTCGCGAGAACCCCACGCCTCTTCTCGCTGACGGTCGTCCACGGCCGGCAGGGCACCAAGCTTCGGATCAAAGTCTCCGCGGCCTTCAACCACGCGCGTTACCAAGCGCCCGGAGGTGGGAGTTCCCTTGGCTTGAGGGGCGTCCACTTCCACTTCGACGACGTCGCCAGGTGCCACGACGCTCGATCCCGCCGGGGTGCCTGTCAGGATCACGTCGCCGGGTTCGAGGCTCACGTGTTGGGAAAGGTCCGCAACGAATTGGGCGAGCGGAAAAATCATTTGACTCTCGGAGGTGCCGTCGCTCTGAGCAAGTTCTCCGTTAACCCACGTGCGCACGCGCAACTGGCCCGGATCGACGTCGCGCGCGTCGATGAGATCGGGGCCCAGCGGGGTGTATCCATCGCGGCCCTTATTGCGCAGGTTCGAGCCTTTGTCGGCGGCACGATAGTCGTAGACGCCAAAATCGTTGGCGGCCGTGACGGACTCGACGTAATCCCACGCGTCCTCGAGGCGAACATTGCGTGCAGGGCGCCCGATCACGAGCGCGACTTCGCCCTCGAAGGCCAAGAGTTCGGTGCCCGCCGGGCGTTGAATCACGGCGCCGGAACCGGCCAGGGAACTGGTGGGCTTGAGGAAATACGAGGGAGCCTGGGGACGGCGACCTCGCTGTGCGGCCCGCGATTCGTAGGAGAGGTGTACCGCGATGATTTTTCCGGGGCGAACGGGCACATCAGCACAGTCGCCTTGGCCTCGAAACTCGGTGTTATGCGTCGACAACGCTGCGGGATCCGCCATGGAGCCTCCTCGTTGAAACTCTTGATTAGCTTCCCAAATCGTATATGATCGTATCTCAGATCACAAGTTACCCAGATCACAGCACGTGATAGGGGTCTCCGTGATCGTCGTTGATTCCATAGCGACCGGCACCCGAGACAAAGGAGTCTGCATGTCGGATCTTCACCATGACCCCACAACCACCACGGCGGCCCTCCGAACCGTGGCGCAGGCCAAGGAACAGCGCCGCGTCATCGCGGGAACCATCGTGGGAACCAGCATCGAGTGGTACGACTTCTTCCTCTACGCGTCGGCGGCGGGACTCGTTTTCGGCAAGCTCTTCTTCGGCCCGATGGGCCCGCAAGCCGCTCTGGTCGTGTCCTTCCTCAGCGTCGGGTTGAGCTTCCTCTTCCGTCCATTCGGGGCATTTCTCGCGGGCCATCTGGGCGATCGCTGGGGCCGCAAGCGAGTCCTCATGATCACGCTGATCGGCATGGGAGCCGCCACCACCCTGATTGGGGTTCTGCCGACCCACTCGAGCATCGGCGTTCTGGCTCCGATCTTGTTGATTCTGCTGCGGATCCTTCAGGGCATTTCCGCCGGTGGCGAGTGGGGCGGGGCCGCCCTCATGGCGGTCGAACACGCGCCCGTGGATCGTCGCGGAATTTACGGATCCGCGCCGCAGGTCGGGGTGCCCCTTGGCCTCCTCATGTCTTCGGGCATCCTCGCCCTGATGACGACCATCGCGCCAGGCGAAGCGTTCATGGCCTGGGGGTGGCGCATTCCGTTCCTGCTGAGCGTCATCCTGATCGGCGTCGGCTACTGGATTCGCCACGGCGTCGAAGAATCGCCCGTTTTCCAGCAGATTGCGCAGGTCAAGGACGAGCGCAAGGCACCTATTGGGCTCCTGTTCCGTAAGCACGGAGTCCTGGTGATCTTTGCGGCCCTCATTTTCGCGGGTAATAACGCGGCCGGGTATATGACCACCGGCGGATTCATCCAGAGCTACGCAACGAACCCTGAGGGCCCGCTCGGATTCGACCGAGGCCCCGTGCTTCTGGCCGTGACCGGATCCGCCGTCACCTGGCTGATCTTCACGATCGTCGGCGGGTGGTTCTCGGATAAGGTCGGCCGGAGGACCTCCTACCTGGTCGGCTGGGTCGTCCTATTCCTCGGAATCCTGACACTTTTCCCGCTGGTCAATAGCGGTAGCTTGGGGATGCTCTTCCTCGGACTCGTGATCCTGACCATCGGCCTGGGCCTGACCTATGGCCAACAGTCCGCGACGTACACCGAGCTCTTCCCGGCCTCGGTGCGGTTCTCGGGGGTCTCAATTTCCTATGCGATCGGCGCGATCCTCGGGGGAGCCTTTGCGCCGATGATCGCCCAGTCCCTCCTCAACGCGACCGGCAGCACGGCATCCATTGGCGTCTACCTGTGCGGCATCGTCGTCCTCGGATTCCTCTCCAACCTGTTGCTTCGCGACCGAACGGGTATCCCTCTGGGGCACGGCAACGAGGAGGCTCAGTCCGTGAGCCCACTCGTTTTTGCCGGTCGCAAGGACTCCTAGAGCAGGGCATCGCGACCTCATCGGACGACGGCGTGGCCAGAACCGGCCGCGCCGTCGTCCTTTGAATTTTTAGGACTTCCGCCCGACCGCGCCATGAGGTATCTTTCAGGTCATTGCCAGGTTATTCATCGCAAATAACCTCTGACATCAAGGAACCCCATGCACCTTTCCTCACTCGCACTGTCCATCACTCGTTGTGCCGCTGCCGGGACCCTCGCTCTGGCCCTCGCCTGGGCTCCGATGACAACCCTCTCGACTCCCGCACAGGCGGCGACGACGGCCGCCACGCAGGTGACCCCCAAAGGACCAACCTTCAATGAGACGGCCAAGTCCGTCTACATCCCCTCCGACCAAGGCGTTCGGTATTACATCACCGTCGACGGGGCCAACATCACCAAAGAAGGCCTCCCGTACGCCAAACCCGGCACTTACACCGAAGCTGACGGGCTCAAGGCCGGCGTACCCATCACCGTGACCGCCAAGTCCGCGGGCAGTTCCACGGTTCTGGTGGGGACGACGCACTGGGAGACAACCTTTCGTAAGGCACCCAGTTACGACCTCTCCCGCGGCGACGATTTCAACGACCCATCCGAACTGCCGTCGGACCAGTGGAACGTATACACGACCCGGGCATCGAGCCTGGGCGCCAACGGGAACACGATCTACACGGCCAACAACGTCTCGGTGAAGGATGGCAACCTCGAGATTCGCACCGAACGCCACTGCCTGTCAGGCTCGCAGGAGCCGAGCGCGGAGACTGTGAGCCCGGGCGGCGCGGTCTGCCCTTCGGGCACTCGGACGGCGTACACCTCAGGCCGCATCAACACCGGCTTCATCTACAACGCTCCCTTCCGCATGGACGTGCGGGCGCGGATGTCAGACGACGTCGTCGACGGCCTCCACTTCGCCGCGTGGCTGCGCAACGATCAGCCGTACTGCACCCAGGCGGGCGTGGAAAAATCCACCCTTGCGGAGCTCGACACCATGGAAGTGTTCAGTCAGCACTCCTACACCACCAACACCTCACACATCACCTGCACCAAGCAGCCCAATGGCGGAGCGGGCACCAAACGGGATGCCCACCGGATGGACACCCAGATCGCCGGCGCGTGGCACGAATTCTCGATGACCTGGGACGGTTACGCGATCCGGTACTTCCTGGATGGCCAGCCGGTTCCTTCTAGCTGGGGTCAGACGCCGGAAACCACCGCGGCCACGCTCGGCATGAGCGACGAGGAGTTCCAGTCGGCGCTCAATGACCGCCCGTACCAGGCCATCATCGACTCGTTGGCCTTCGCCCAAGACACCACCTGGATCAATCCGCCCAAGGCCGACCAGCCCTTCCCCGCTCGGGTGGACAAGGTCGATTACATTCACATGACCCCGCTGGAGAACATTCACCCAGTCGGGGCCATTGACGGTAAGTGGAAGCAAAATTCCTGGCTCGGTGCACCCACCGCCCCGGAGACCGACGCCGGCCCCGCCGGTGCCCGGGTTCAGACCTTTGAGCACGGGGCGGTGTACTGGTCCGCCGCGACCGGAGCCCACACCGTGAAGGGCGCGATCCAGGGTGCCTACGACTCCCGTGGCGGTGCCTCCGGTGCCCTCGGATTGCCGACGACGGATGAGAACCAGCTGAAAGGCGGCGCGTCGCAGTCCTTCCAGGGCGGCCAGATTCACTGGTCGCCGTCCACCGGGGCCCACGTGGACCGCGGGGCGATTCAGGCGTATTGGGCCCAGCGGGGATGGGAAAAGGGTTGGCTCGGCTACCCCACCGGAGATGAAATCACCGGACTGGCAAGCGGAGGCGCGTCACAGACCTTCCAGGGTGGAACGTTGTTCTGGGACGCACGGACCGGCGCGGTACACGAGGTCCACGGAGGGGTCTTGGGTACCTATGGACGTCACGGATACGAATCCGGTCGTTTGGGCTACCCCACTACCGACGAGATTCGCCTGCGGGGCGGGGTTTCTCAGGTATTCAACAACGGTGAGATCCACTGGTCACCATCCACCGGTGCCCACGCCACCTATGGCGCGATCCAGGACTACTGGCAGCGCAACGGCTGGCAGGATGGCTGGCTCGGCTACCCCACCGGTGAAGAAACCCCCACGTCCGACGGCGGCGTGCGACAAAGCTTCCAGCACGGTGAGGTGACCTGGTATCGCGACCGACCACTGACGGCGGTACGGCGTTAGTCGGTCAGCACCGCGTCCCGGACTGTTGCGGGGTCCGGGTTCGCGGTGCTCGCCGAAGGCGCCTGAAACCCCAACATCTCCTCCACGTGCGGATGGTGACGGCGCGCTTCGTCGAGCGCGGCGATGATCCAGTCGGCCCGGAGATCGCCGGTGATGCGGCAGTCCAGAACGTAGACGCCGTCGGCGCCTTCACGAGCCCATTGCTCAAAATCGACGAGGTCCCTCATGTTTGTGACGGTCGCGCTGCGAGCGCCCAAGGCCTGGAAGATGCCCGCGAAGTCGATGTCGGGAATCATCATCGCGGCATCGCTAACTCCGCGGCGAGCGTATTGATGCACCTCGGCGCCGTAACCAGAGTCGTTGAGGAACACCACGACGCCGCGGCGGGCCGTTCGGACGAAGGTTTCGGCGTCGGCAATGCCCATAAGCCCACCGCCGTCACCCGAGACCAGCACGGGCAAGCGATCCCCGGCCGCTGTGATGACGCCCGCGGCTGAGGGAAGCCCTAGGCCGATCGACTGAAATTGGGTCCCCACGGTGATGTGGCTATCAGGGCCTTGAGTGCGTAGGTAGGTCAGCGGCCACTGCATAAAGTGACCGCCGTCGGTAAAGACCACTCGGTCCGGCGGAAGTACGTCGTTCAGCCGGCTCATGACCCGGCGGGGGTCGAGAAGGCCGTCGGGGGCCACCTCGTCACCGACGGGCCGACGTTGGGCTTCGACATCGTTCGGCACGGTGCGCGCGCTACGTCCGCCAACCCCCGACTGCCGCAGTTCCTCGCGGATCGCGCGAATAGCGAGAGTCGCGTCCGAACGGCACGATAGGTTCACGCGCGGATTCGTCGGTTCTTCGGCGAGGTCGATCTGGATCACGCGGGCGGTGTCGCCAAAGGCGTGTCCGTGAGCCACGGTGAACTGGTTGAGGCCAGCACCGACCACCAGCACGACGTCGGCCCCACGGATTTCTTCCGCGGCGACCGGGGCAGCGAATCCCCCGCAAATCCCCAGATCTCGATAATTCGGCCGCCGGTCCTGGAAGGCGTGAAAGTAGCCCTGAGTCGGAACGGTGGTGGCGACATCTGCCCCTAGAGTCTCGGCGAGCCCCCGCAGGTCCGCTCGGGCCTCAAGCGCTCCGCGACCCGCGAGGATCAAGGGGCGTTCCGACGTAGCGAGCTCGGAGGCGATGTCGCGCAGGACCGAGGCATTACCCTGCGGCGGTGTGGCGCGGTCCGGGAGCGCAGGAATGATTTCGCCCCGTTCGCCGATCAGCTCGGCGGAGAGATCGTACGGAATCGCCAGCACGACGGGCCGCGAATGGTCCCGAGCGTCGGCGAGCGCCTGGATCGTCACGGTTCCGACGTCGTGGCGCCCCACCGTAAAGGTCGGCACCCCAACCGCCTCAGCCAAGGCATCCTGTTGCACGTCGAGGGGGCGCGGGCCGGACGTCGGACGGTCCCCCACCACCAGCACGAGCGGGATGTGGGCCAGCGCCGCCTCGGCGAGGGAGGTCAGGGTGTTGGTGAATCCCGCTCCGTAGGTCGCGGTCGCGACGGCGATCTTGCGGGTCATGCGGTAATACGCGTCCGCGGAGGCCACGGTCGCGGTCTCATGGCGGACGGGTGTCGGCTTGAGACCTAGGCGTTCGACGGCGTCGATGAAATAGGCGTTGCCGTTGCCCATGAGGCAGAAGTACTGGTCAACGTGGCGCGAAAGGGCGCGCGCAATCGTTTCGGATACGGATTGCATGGTGTTTCCTCCGGAAGCACATATGAACTTGAGTAGGCCATATATGTCTGACCGCCGGAAGAAGCGGCTGAGTGTCCCTTTTTCGAACACCGGCAACTACAGTGATGCCGGACACACTCAACATAAACCGAACGTTCGGTTGGCGCAACCTTTCGCCCATCACTCGACTTAATGCACGGGAGCCTCCCGCTGAATAGCTTCAGCCACCTCCTGAAGCCGCTCGGCAATGCCCCGAGGATCACCATCCCCCACGAAGACAGTAGCCACGGCGGCCGCTCGGCCACCCCGAAGATTCAGCGGGACTCCCACGGAGCGCAACCCCGTGATCACCTCATCGGCCGTCTCGACCCATCCACGCTCCCGCACGAGCCGAACCTGCTCCCGGTCAGCGTCGGTCACATCGCTCGGCCACTCATGCTCGGCGGTTTGAGCCAAGATGACCTTGCCGGGTGCGCCCAGCCGCAGCGGATGACTCGTACCCGGGCGTTGAGCGACGACCGCAATCGCTTTGGGTGGCTCGACGCTCGACAGAGTCAAGCACTCGTCACGGTCGCGCACACCCAAGAAACACGTCATGCCCAAATCGCGCGCCGCCAGGGTCAACTCGGGAACCGCGACCGCCTGCAGATCCCGTTCGACGCCAGCCGCGAGGGCCGCCAATCGCGCCCCGAGCACCAGACCACCACCCTCGCGGCGCCCCACAAATCCGTGATCTTCAAGGGTTCTGATCAGCCGATATGCCACCGAACGATGCACGGCGAGCGCCGCCGCGACGTCGTCGATGGTGAGCGAACCAGGGGCTTCATCCAGGAGTTCGAGGATCTGCAATCCCCGGCTGAGAGTCTGCGACGCCGCACCCTTGGCCTTCGAGTCCGCCATGACCCACCCTTCTGAGACCCTTGCCACATGTGACGCAGATCGTATATGGTCTGAAACTATTCGGAATGAGAATTCTACGTTCTCATATAGAACACACCGAAGCAATCGTGGCTCCAACATCGTGGTTGGGGAAGGAGACCCGCTCCATGCAGTTCCACCATCACGGCTATGTATCTGGCGATCCGACTCGTGAGGAGGCTTCAGGATTCGGCATCGACCGACCGGAGGAACTCCCCGATGCGGTGGACGTCCTCATCGTCGGGTCCGGCCCCGCCGGCATGATCCTTGCCGCTCAACTCTCGCAATTCCCTGAGGTCAACGCGCGCATCATCGAGCGGCGACCTGGTCGCTTGGAGATCGGCCAGGCCGACGGCATTCAGGCTCGCAGCGTCGAGACCTTCCAAGCCTTTGGCTTTGCCAACAGCATCATCGACGAGGCATATCACCTGACCGAGATGTGCTTCTGGAAGCCCGATCCGCACAACCCCGAAAACATTATTCGCACGGCTCGCCCCGTAGACGACCCGCAGGGAATCAGCGAATTCCCCCACCTGATCGTCAACCAAGCCCGCGTGCTGGACCACTTTGCGCAATTCGCCAAAAACTCTCCCGGGCGCATCGTGCCGGACTACGGCATCGAATTCCTTGACCTCGAGAACACCAGCGACGGTGAATACCCGGTGTCGGTCAAGCTCCGTTACACCAGTGGCGAGCACGAAGGTCAGGAGCGCACCGTCCGAGCGAAGTACGTCGTCGGATGCGACGGCGCCCGCAGCCCCGTCCGGCAGTCGATCGGTCGCACGCTCAGCGGAGACACCGCAAATCACGCCTGGGGCGTCATGGACGTTCTGGCCACCACGGATTTCCCGGACATTCGCACCAAATGCGCGATCCAGTCCATCCACGGCTCGATCCTTCACATTCCCCGCGAGGGTGGCCACCTCTTCCGCATGTACGTGGACCTCGGCGAGGTTGCCGCGGACGACAACCACGAGGTGCGCAAGACGACGATCGAGGACATCATTGCCAAAGCCAACGCGATCTTGCACCCGTACAGCGTGGACGTGAAGAACGTCGCGTGGCATAGCGTCTACGAGGTCGGGCATCGGCTGACCGACAAATTCGACGACGTCCCCGCAGATCAGTCCGGCCAACGCACACCCCGCGTTTTCATCACGGGCGACGCCTGCCACACGCACTCTGCCAAGGCCGGACAAGGCATGAACGTCTCGATGCAGGATGGCTTCAACCTGGGGTGGAAGCTCGGACACGTCCTTTCCGGGACGAGTCCCGAGTCGCTGCTGAGCACCTACTCCGCCGAGCGCCAGGTCATCGCGAAGAACCTGATCGACTTCGACAAGGAGTGGTCCAGTCTCATGGCGGCCAAGCCGGAAGATCTTCCGGACGCCTCCACCCTGGAGGACTTCTACGTCAAAACAGCGGAATTCCCGGCGGGATTCATGACCGAGTACACGCCGTCCATAATCACTTCAGGTACGGAGCATCAAGGGGCCGCCAAGGGGTTCCCGGTCGGCAAACGATTCCACTCGGCTCGTGCCCACCGGGTGTGCGACGCCGTCCCACGCCAGATCGGTCACGAGGCCACGGCGGACGGTCGGTGGCGCATCTACATCTTTGCCGATACCCCGTCCGCCGGCGAACCCTCGCAATTGGCCGACTTTGCCGAGTGGTTCGCCCAGGACCCCTCGTCCCCGCAGGTGCGGTACACCCCTCAGGGCGCGGACGACGACGCCGTCTTCGACACCAAGGTCATCTATCAGCAGCCGCACGTGGAGGTCGAGATTAATGACGTCCCGCGAATCTTTAAGCCGACGGTCGGCCCGTTCAAGCTGACGTACCTCGAGAAGGTCTATGCGACGCTACCGGACGACGACATCTTCGCGGAGCGCGAGGTCAGTCGCGATGGCGCCGTCGTGGTGGTGCGCCCGGACCAGTACGTCGCCGCCGTGCTCCCGCTGTCCGCCACGGACGAATTGGCTCGATTCTTTGAACCAATTTTTACCGAACGGTAGTCACGGCGATCGGCACCATGCCGGTCTTCCGTCCCATGGCTGGGCCGTATCGCTGCGTGTGAGGCCCTGCCATGGGCGTCGTCGAGCTCCTGGACATGCCCTCCGCCGCGTCACACAATATAGTGACGCAATATTTCAAGATGCGGAGATTTCACCATGGCCGACGAAAGCCTCACCCAACAGTCCGTCCCCAATTTTCTGCCCGACGCCAACGCACTCGCCACGGAGCTCAAAGACCTCCGGCGCTCTTTGCATCGGCATCCCGAACTGGGCAATAACCTTCCCTGGACGCAATCGGCCGTAATCGACGCCCTCGATGGCCTCCCCCTGACGATTCACCGTGGAAAGTCGGTGACCTCCGTGACGGCGGTTCTTGAAGGACAGTTGCCCGGTCCGACCGTCCTGCTTCGAGGCGATATGGATGCGCTGCCGGTTGAGGAAAATTCCGGAGAAGACTTCGCCTCGACCAACGGGGCGATGCATGCGTGCGGACACGACCTGCACACCGCAGGGCTAGTCGGCGCCGCTAAGATCCTGAGCGCACACCGGGAGGAGCTCCCCGGCAAGGTCATTTTCATGTTCCAGCCTGGAGAAGAATCCCCCGGAGGCGCAGCACCCATGATCGAGGAGGGGGTTCTCGACGTCACGGGCGAACGACCCGTCGCAGCGTACGGGTTCCACGTGGTCCCCATGCCCCTCGGTGCCTTTATGTATCGCCCGGGAACCATCATGGCCGGGGCATACAGCCTGCGCGTCGTCGTGCATGGCAAGGGTGGTCACGGTTCGGCACCGCACTCGGCCCTGGATCCCGTGCCAGCACTGACCGAAATCGCCACCGGCATCCAGACCATGGTCACCCGACAGTTCGACGTTTTCGACCCGGTCGTCGCGACCATCACGCAGCTTCAGGCCGGAACCGCCGCCGTCAATGTGATTGGCGACGACGCCAGCCTCGGCGCAACCGTGCGTGCCATGACCCGCGAGTCCGGCGAGAAGTTCGGCGTGGCCGTGAACCGCCTGGCGACACATATCGCGGAAGCTCACGGATGCACTGCCGAAGTCGAATTCGCCACGCAATACCCGCCGACGGTGTGTGATGAGGAAGAGACCGAACGCTCGGCCGCCGCCCTCCGCAGGCTGGTGGGCGACGAAGCCGTGGTGAAAGTTCCCGAGCCACGCATGGGATCTGAAGACTTTTCGTTCGTCTTGGAAGAAGTGCCGGGAACCTTCATGTTCGTCGGCGCCTCGTACCCCGTCGAAGACCCCTGGAACCAACCCATGAACCATTCCGCCGAAGTCCGCTTCGACGACTCGGTACTTCCGGTGCAGTCTGCTGCCCTGGCAACGCTGGCCTTCAACCGGTTAGTGGAGGCATAGCCGCCCCCTTTTCGCCCTGGGTGCGGCATTCGGCTATCAGGTGGCGGTTTCCCAGTTGAGTGGGCCTGACCCCTGACCTGACGTAGGGGAAGGGAGGGAAACCGTCCCTGTTCGGTGGTGTTACCCGAGTTCTGAGGTGCTTAATGCCATTAGGTGGCGGCTACATCGCCTCCTAATAGCGGTGGGCCCACCCAAGAGGCCTAACACCACCCAACCCGGGTAACCCCACCAAACGACGTGTTCCGCTTCGCGCCCACCATCATGATCGCCGAACGAGCTGCGGAGCGGCTCATCGACGAAGCGTAACTACCCGCCGGCGGCTAGATTCCCCGGCCGGGCGTCAAGATTCCGTGAGGGTCCAGCGCTGCTTTGATCGCGCGCTGGGCCCTCAACGTCGGTTCGTCGAATTGCAGCGGAAGTTCCCGGTATTTCAAGGAACCGACGCCGTGTTCGCCGGTGATGACCCCACCCATACTGATTGCGAGCTCGGTGATCCGGTCCACGACCTCTTCGGCCCGCTTCCTGTCTTCTGGGGTTTCGTCGGACTCTATGGCCGGATGCAGATTGCCATCGCCGGCATGGGCCAGAATGCTCACACCACGGCCGGATTCGGCGGCGATCTCCTCAACGCCGCGCATCATCTCCACGAGGTTTCCAACGGGAACGCCGACGTCGCAATGTACGGCGTAGCGCCCGGCCAGCAGCGCACCGTTGGCGAGTCTCCGGGCCTCCAGGAGTTCTTCACCCTCAAAGACCTGGCTTTGGGTGGCGCCCCACCGCTGGCACGTCGCGGCGAGAATCCCTGCGTCGCGCTCAGCCGTTGGCCCCACCGTTTTGCCCAGGAGGAGAGCCGCTTCCGGTTGCGGTAGCCCGCTCGGTTCAAATTCCTCGATCAAGCGAGCGCACGTCGCGTCGATCAGCTCCAGGACTTCCGGGCGTGGCTCGGTAGACACGATCGAGGTGACCGCTCGTCCCGCCGACTCGAGATCGTCGAAGCTCGCGAAAAAGGTCCGCGGCTCTCCTTCGGGAACCGGTTTCAGCCGCACCGTGGCGCGGGTGATGATTCCGAGCGTGCCTTCCGACCCCACGAAGAGCGGCGTCATGTTCAGGCCGGTGGAGTTCTTGATGGTGCGCGCCCCGGTATGGATGATGCTCCCGTCCGCGAGCACGACCTCCAAGGCCGCAACCGCCGCGTCGGTAGTCCCGTGCGCTATGCACCGGAGGCCTCCGGCGTTGGTCGCGATGTTTCCGCCTACCGAGGAGATGTGGGCGCTGGCGGGGTCCGGCGCAAAGAACAGGCCGTGCTCGCGTGCGGCGGCATCCAACTCGGAGGTGATGACTCCGGGTTCGACGTCGGCCAGGCGGTTCTCGACGTCGATGTCCAGGATCGCATTCATAGCTTCCAGGGAGACCACGAGGCCTTCGGGATACCCCAAGGATCCGCCCGAAAGACCCGTTCCCGCGCCCCTCACGGACACCGGCGTGCGGGTCCGATTCGCCCAGCGCAACGCACGGGCGACGTCGTCCGCGGAGCCCGCGACGACGACGCCCCGCGGCATCCCCTCCGGTTCCGCGATGGATCGGTCATTGATGTAGCCGCGCACTTGGTCGGGATCGGTGAGTAGGCGCGTGCCGAGTTCGGCGGCCAAGTCGTCGAGTGTATCCGTGGGGTTGTGGGTCGTCATGCTTCCTCGTGCTCTATTCATGGCGTGGGTCTCGCAGACAGGGCCGCCGACCGACAAGGTCAGCGGCCCCTCCGGTCGAACTCAGATGTCGCCTCGCGGATTCAGCAGGGTGCGCACGGCCACCGAAATGGTCGCGACGTTCACCTCAGCTTCGTCCTCCGCGGCCTTGCGAATGTCGTCGGCCATGTCGCGGGTCACGCGCGCCAGGCCCGATGCGACGGCAGGATGATCTTCCTCCCACGTCAGAAGCGCCTTCCGAGCACTCTCGGGATCCTCCGGCAAGGACGTGCCCGCCTGAGAAAGGCCTTCCACGACCCACTCGGTCAGCATCTCGGCCGCCCGGTACACGTCGGCCCGCAAACTCGCGCGCAATACCGACTCCCACCGATTCACCCGCGGCAGATCGGTCACGGCGGACAGCAATTCGTGCATCGAGTACCGCTCATACACCGCGAAGTAGACCAACGCGGCTTCCTTCGCTTTGACGCCGGTCGCCTCCGCCACCAAGCTGACGTCGAGCAATGGGAGCACCGCCCAGAAGCGGGCCCACGACGTCGCGAGCTCCTTCGGCAGCCCCCACGATGAGCCTTCCTCCTCCCGCTCGCGAAGTTCCTGAACCGCCTCGTCGGACAAAAGGTCCGTCAGCTCATCCACCACGTCGACGCCGGGTCGCAACCGCTGGATCGCAGGCTCAATGACCTCCTCACCGCCCTCTTCGGACGGTGATACCAGCCCATTCCGAACCACCCAACGCACCGCTCGATCCGTGAACCGCTGGATGCCTTGGATGACGGCGCGCCACGCCTCCGGGTCGGTGTCCGCCGGGATATTCCGGTGTAGCTCCCGCAGGTGTGGAAGGTCGAAAAGCTCACGCACCACGAGGAAGGCGCTCGCCACGGTCGATGCGCTGGCACCGGTTTCCTCCACGATGCGTTGCACAAAGACGATCCCCGCGGTGTCGATCATCTCGTTGGCCACTCGCGTGCAGATGATTTCTCGACGCAGAGGATGGGACTCAAAGTGATCCCCGAAGCGCTCGGTCACGGCGCTCGGGAAATACTCCCGCAAGATCTGGGCCAACCAAGGATCACGGCCGAAATCGTCGTCCAGAAGAGCTTGGGTGGCTTCGATCTTGGAGTACGCGAGCATCACGGACAGTTCGGGGAGCGTCAGGAGTTCTCCCTGCTCTCGACGCCGCGCGAGTTCCTCGTCGGACGGCAAGAACTCGACCGCACGATTCAATTCGGCATGCTCCTCCAAGTAATGGAGGAAACGCGAGGCAGAGCTGTTGGTCGGGCGGGTTCCGAGGCGTTCTGCCTGCAAGACGATGTTCTGGTCGCGATTGCTTCGCAAGACCCTATGACCGACCTCCTCGACCTGAGCCTCGATGAATTCGGCCCTTTCCTCCGGGTCCAAGTGCGACTTCTCGACCAACCGGTCCACCAGGATCTTGAGATTGACCTCGCGATCGGAGGTTTCCACACCCGCGGAGTTATCCACCGCGTCGGTATTGACCAAGACGCCGCGTTGGGCGGCCTCGATGCGAGCGCGCTGGGTCAGGCCCAGGTTTCCTCCCTCGCCCACCACGCGGACCCGCAATTCCGAAGCGTCGATGCGCAACGGATCATTGTCCGCATCGCCGGCATCTCGGTCGCGCTCGTCGGACGCTTTCACATAGGTGCCCGCGCCGCCGGTGTACAGCAAGTCCACGGGCGCCTTCAGGATGGCCGAAACCATGCGCGCCGGAGAGAGGCTCGTGATCTCGTCGTCCAGGCCCAGGGCCTCGCGCATCTGCGGCGTGACGCGAATGGATTTCTCCGTGCGCTTGAAGACACCGCCGCCCTCGGAAATCAGCGATTCATCGTAGTCCGTCCAGTACGGCCGGGGGAGGTCAAAGAGCCTCTGACGTTCTTGGAAGGAGCGGGCGGCGTCCGGATTGGGGTCGATAAAGATGTGGCGGCTGTCGAATGCGGCGACCAAGCGCGTGTGCTCCGAGAGCAGCATTCCGTTGCCGAACACGTCGCCCGCCATGCCTCCGATGCCGACCGCCGTAAAGGGCTCACTCTGGCAGTCCACCCCGAGCGACGCGAAATGTCGTTTGACCGATTCCCACGCGCCCTTCGCGGTGATGCCCATGTCTTTATGGTCGAACCCGACTGATCCGCCCGAGGCAAAGGCATCCCCCAGCCAGAAGTCATTCTCTTGGGAGATCGAGTTCGCGAAGTCCGAGAACGTCGCCGTTCCCTTATCCGCCGCGACCACGAGGTAATGGTCCGGGCCGTCCAGAATCACGACGCCGTCGGGGTGCACCACTTCGTGCTCACCGGATGCGTTGGTCTCGAGGTTGTCGGTCACGTCCAGAAGGGACTGAATGAACAACCGGTAGGACTCTTCGCCCTCGCGCTGGTAGCCGTCCGGGTCTTCGTCGCGACCGGGCGCGTTCTTGGGGAAGAATCCTCCCTTAGCTCCGGTCGGAATAATCACGGAGTTCTTGGTCATCTGCGCCTTGACCAGCCCAAGGATCTCGGTCCGGAAATCGTGCCGACGGTCGGACCAGCGCAAACCACCGCGAGCGATCGCGCCGAAACGCAGATGCACACCCTCAACGCGCGGCGCATAAACCCAGATTTCGTAGGCCGGACGAGGCAGGGGCGCCGCCTCGATCTCGCGCGGGTGCAGCTTCAGGGCGATGGTTTCCTGGCCCAAGTATGCGTTCGTTCGAACGGTCGCGGAGACGACGTCGGTCAGCGTCCGCAAGAATTCGTCTTCCTTCAATCCGTCGACGTCGTCGAGCGCTTCCCCAATCCGCTGACGGATCGACTCCTGCTCTTGACGACGCTGGTCCTTGGTGAGGTTTTCCCCGTGCTCGGGGTCGTGACCGGCCTCGAAGAGCTCGACAAGAAGACGGGTGACCGCGGCATTGTGGATCAGGGTGTCGGCCATGAACGAGGTGCTGTAGCCCGTACCGAGCTGCGCCAAATACCGGCAGTAGGCTCGCAGCACGGCGACGGTGCGCCACGGGAGCGCCTCGAACATGACCAGCCTGTTGGCCGACCCCGCCTCGGTTCGGCCCGTCAAAGCCGCGCACAACGCATCGTCCAAGAGCGGGAGAACCTCGTCCGGATCGACGCCGTCGGGGAAGGACACCCCAAAGTCATAGAGGTGAACGACGGCGCCGTCGTCGACTTTCACTCGGTACGGGACCTGATCGATCACGTGCAACCCCAGGTTGTGCAGGGTGGGAAGGAGCTCGGCGAGCGGAATGGCTTCCCTCAGGTACACGTGCAACCGAAGCTGAGTCTCGGACGCCTCATCGGAGCCCGAATCCGTGCCGTGGACCAGACGTAACGCCGAGGGATGATCCGCGCCGGGTTCCGCCAGCTGGCGAAGGGCCTTGGCATCGAGCCTCTCTTCGGGGAACGTGAAGTGGACTCGTTCCGCCACGATGTCGATCTTCTCGTTTCCAGCCATGCGCGTTCCTTTCGATTCCGGCGACGACCACCGTGGTGGTCCACGTAACACTGTTTTCAGGGTACGGGGAGGACGGCGGACACAGTCATCCCGTTTCAGCATGTGGGGCGCACGTTACGCAGGCTACGCCGGCCATCGCCCGCGAATTCACGGCTGGTTCAAGCGAGATCGGCCCTTCAGGTTACGGGGCGCAATATAGTGTGAGGCAGGCATCGACCTGGAGGATTCATGAGCGAAGAGCACGAACGGCGCGACCGAATATCCCGAACTCTTCTCCCTGGTGGTGAGGAGCCGGACCCCCGGTTCACCTTGGCCAATGAGCGAACGTTCTTGGCATGGATCCGTACGGCGTTAGCCTTTTTGGCCGGCGGCATCGCGCTCGAAGCCATCGCCAGTGGGATCTTCCCCGAGGCCCTGCACCGTGGCCTAGCCGTTCTGGTGATCGCGCTGGCGTTCCTCGTCAGCCTCGGCGCCGCCGTCCGATGGTGGCGCACCGAGAACCGATTGCGACACGGCAGGCCCCTGAGCCTTCCGCTCATTGTCCCCTTGCTCAGCCTGGGCGCTACGGTGGCCGCGTGCCTGATCCTCGTGATGGTCTTGCGGTGACCCCCGAACCATCCCCTTCGAGCCAGGGCCACCTGCCAGGCCAGCTCACCGAACCCGCCGACCCCGGCCTTCAGCCCGAACGTACCGTACTCGCGTGGGGCCGAACGGTGCTCGCGGTGGGGGTGATCGGAGCCTCCTTTCTCCGTTGGGTGCCAACCTTCGGGCCGTGGGTCGTCATACTCAGCCTGCTGGCCGCTCTGACGAGCACCGGCATCTACCTCACGCAACGACGCCGATACCGCCGCCAATCTCACGGCCTTCGGCACGGACAATTGCATGCCGACCCCCTCGCGGTCGGGCTAGCCAGCCTGGCCGTAGCGGTCATGTCCGTCATCGCCGTGGTGTTTATCCTCGTGAGCGGCCGGTAGAACGCCCCCCCGTTGCGGGCCACCCGGATAGCTTCCGTTAACGCACGACGGCGCGATGACCTCAGCCATCGCGCCGTCGTACGGAGCCTCGAGCCCCGAGGGTTCTTCCGCTAGATCAGGCCGCGCAGGGTGCGCACCGCCACGGAGAGCGTCGCCAACCGCGGCGCAACATCATGGCCCTCCAGCTCCTGGCCGAGCTCTCCCATGAGACGCTCGATGCGGGAGGAATGCACGGGATGCTGCTCTTCCCAAGCAGCCACAACCTCATGGGCCGCGGCGGGATCCTTCGGCCACGAAACCGATCCGCCGTTCAGTTCCCCGTGCGAAATTTCCCGGGCCACGGTGACGGTCAACGCGGCGACGGTCTCGTACAGATCCGACCGCAAGGACGAGCGCGCCAGAGTCTCCCACCGGTCGCTCCGCGGCAAACGCGACACGGCCGCAAGCAACCGGTCGATGTTGAACCGGTCCGACAACGCGTAGTACAGCACCGCGGAACCTCGCAGGTCACACTCCGTCTCCTCGTCGAGCACGGCAATATCCATGAGCGGGAAGACGTCCAGCAAGCGGGCCCACTGAGCGGCAAGCCCCGCCGGGATATTCCAGGAGAGGGCCTTCTGCTCCCGTTCGCGAAGCTGCGCAGCGGCCTTCTCGCCCAACAGGCTCGGGACCTCGGGGGCCAGCTCCAAGGCCGACGCAAACCGGTCGATCACGGCCTTGATCTGCACGTTCTCCGGAACCTCATGGCGCAGGTCGCCGGTCGCCAACGATCCTTCGTTGATGAGCCAACGAGTCGCACGGTCAATCACACGCTGAATTTCGCGGGCAATCGACCTCCACGCGGAAAGGTCAATGCTGGCCGGCAAATCACGGTGCGCCGCCATGAGCTCGCGAATGTGGAAGAGTTCGCGAGTCACCAAGAAGGCGCTCGCCACGGTCGCCGCCGAAGCCCCGGTTTCCTCGATGGCCCGGTAAGCGTAGGTGATCCCGGCGACGTCGACCATTTCGTTGGCCACGCGCGTGCAGATGATCTCCCGACGCAACGGGTGCTCGGCCAGATACTCTCCGAAGCGGCTGGTCACGGCCTCGGGGAAGTATTCGTCCAAGATATTTTCGAGCCACGGGTCATCGCCGAAGCCGCTCTCGAGCAGGGCGCTGGTCAGGTGAATCTTGACGTACGCCGTCAGCACCGCGAGCTCCGGACCGGTCAAACCCCACCCCTGCGCGATGCGCTCCTCAAGCTCATCGTCCGAGGGTAGGAACTCGATCTCTCGGTTGAGACCCGCGTTGTCTTCGAGGTGATCCATCAAGCGTGCCGCGGTGGTGTTGGTCGGCATCGTACCCATCCGCTCAGCCTGCAACAGGCCGTTTTGCTCGCGGTTGGTCTCCAATACCAGCGTGCGGACGGCGTCGGTCTGTGCCTCAATGAACGACGCGCGCTCGGCCGAGTCCAAGAGACCCTTGGCGACCAGACGATCCACCAGGATCTTGATGTTGACCTCACGGTCGGAGGTTTCCACGCCGGCCGAGTTGTCGATGGCGTCCGTGTTGACCAAGATTCCCTTGCGGGCGGCTTCGATGCGGCCAAGCTGGGTCATGCCGAGGTTTCCGCCCTCGCCAATCACGCGCACCCGCAGGTCCTCGCCGTTGACGCGCAGAACGTCGTTGGCCTTATCCCCGACCTCGCCGTGGGTCTCGGAAGCAGCCTTGACGTAGGTTCCGATCCCGCCGTTGTACAAGAGGTCCACCGGAGCCTTAAGGATCGCGGAGACCAGGTCGGCGGGCGCCAACCGCGTGACGCCTTCCGAAAGCCCCAGGGCCGCACGGATCTCCGGGGTTAGCTCGATCGACTTCTCCGCGCGGGAGAACACGCCACCGCCCGCCGAGATCAGCGAACGAGCGTAGTCCTGCCACGAGGAACGCGGGGTGTCGTACAGCCGTTGACGTTCGGCGAAGGAGGTCGCCGGATCGGGGTTGGGATCAATGAAGATGTCCCGGTGATCGAAGGCCGCCACGAGCTTGGTGTGCTCGGAGCGCAATAGACCATTGCCGAACACGTCTCCGGACATGTCGCCCACGCCCACGGCGGTGAATTCTTCGTTCTGGCAATCGATGCCAAGCTCGGCAAAGTGCCGCTTGACCGATTCCCACGCGCCACGAGCGGTGATGCCCATGGCCTTGTGGTCGTAACCGACCGAGCCACCCGAGGCGAATGCATCGCCCAACCAGAAGCCGTACTCCTGAGAGATCGAGTTCGCCAGGTCTGAGAACGACGCCGTACCCTTATCCGCGGCCACCACCAGGTAGGTGTCGTGGCCGTCGAGCGCGACGACGTCGTGCGGGGTCACCACGTTTTCCTGACCCGCCTCGTCGGTCACCAAGTTATCCGTGACGTCGAGCAGGGACCGGATGAACAGGCTGTAGGCTCCCCTGCCTTCGGTCATCCAGGCCTCGCGGTCCTTCGCGGGGTCTGGGAGTTGCTTGGCGAAGAAGCCACCCTTGGCGCCCGTCGGCACAATCACGGCGTTCTTCACCATCTGGGCCTTGACCAGCCCGAGTACCTCGGTGCGGAAGTCTTCACGACGGTCCGACCAGCGCAATCCACCGCGCGCGATGTCACCGAAGCGCAGGTGCACACCTTCAACGCGGGGCGAGTACACCCAAATTTCGTATTCGGGACGCGGCAGCGGAGCCGAGCTGATCTTTTGCGGCAGGAGCTTGACGGCGATGGAATCGTGCCCGACGTACGCGTTCGTCCGGACGGTGGCGGCCACGACCTCCGTCAGGGCGCGCAGCATCTTGTCGGCGTCGAGGGTGGGCACCTGGTTGAGGGCGTCGTCGATCTCGGAAAGGATCTCCGTGCGGCGGGCCTGACGCTGTTCGGTCGACTCTCCCGTGGCGGGATCGAAGCTGGACTCGAACAGTCGGACCACCAGGCGAGTCACCGCGGGGTTCGCCAACAGAGTGTCAGCCATGAAGCTCTGTGAGAGACCCGTGCCGAGCTGGACCAGGTACCGCACGTAGGCGCGCAAGACCGAGACCGTGTGCCACGGCAATTTCTCGCCGAGCACGAGACGATCCAGCGAGTCAGACTCCGCACGACCGGCCAGAACGGCGCACAAGGCCTGCTCATAAAGGTCGCCGATGTCCTCAGGACGGACGCCCTCGGGGAAGGTCACCCCAAAGTCGTAGAGCAAGAAGTTGCGGCCATCGGCGGTCGTGAGATCGTAAGGCTTCTGGTCGACGACGGTGAGCCCGAGGTTCTGCATGATCGGCAGAAGCTCGGTCAAAGTCTTCGGTTCGCGGAGGTACGTCTTGAGCCGGTACTCGTTTTTGACCCCGTTCGCCGCAGCGTCGGGCCCGGTTCCGTGGATCCGCACGGCCGCAGGGCGTTCGGGACCGGCCGATTCGAGCTCTTCGAAGATTCCGGCGTCGGCGACGGCCTCGGCGATGTCGTAGTCGGCGCGGTAGGTCACCGGTGCCGCGTTGACCCATCGAGAGGCCAGTTGCATATTCTGTGCGCCGATTGCCTCTTCCAATGCCTCAGGCCACGAACGGGTCGCCTCCTGAAGCCTCTTCTCCAGGGCGTCCACGTCGACATCGGGGATGTGATTCGGCTCGGTGAGACGCAAGCGCAAGAACAACCGCGCCAGTGCCGAGGCAGAGTGGCGAATTTCGAAGTCGATCGAGGCCAAATCCATGGTCTCGTTGAGAACCTTCTCGATGCGCAATCGGACGCTGGTGCTGTAGCGGTCTCGCGGCAGGAAGACCACGGCTGAGACGAAACGACCGAATTCGTCCGGTCGAAGGAACAACCGCGTACGACGACGTTCTTCCAACCCAATGATGCCGGCGAAAGTCTCGGTGAGACTGTCTTGATCAGCCTGAAGCATCTCCAGGCGCGGGTAGTCCTCGATCATGCCGGTGAGGGTCTTATCCGAGTGGGAACCGGGCTGGAAGCCCAAGCGGTTCCGGATCACCCGGACGCGTTCGCGCATGAGGGGAGCTTCGGTGGCCGGGAGGGAATAGGCCTGCAGGGAGAACAACCCCAAGAGCACGTATTCGCCGATCACACGGCCGTTGGCATCAATGTCGCGGACACCCACGTAGTCGAGGTATTCGTGACGGTGAATCGTCGACCGAGAATTCGCCTTGGTGATGTAGACGATCTTGGAATCGCGGGCGTTCTCCTTAGAGAGGCCCGTGAGGTGCTTACAGGTGGGGCCCACGGTTTCGTCGGCGTTTTCGGAGTGGTCCGCGAGGATCCCGAGGCCGGTTCCGGGGCGGTCCCAAATGCTCGGTCCTTCAGGACCGTCACGCAGGTCGCGTTCCTTGTATCCGAAGAACAGGAAGTTGTCCCGGGCCAGCCAATTCAGGAATTCCTGAACCACGCGCGGGTGCTCGGCGGCATCAGGCGCTTCCGACCCACCGGTCCGAACGGGCTCGGGGAGAGAACCCACTCGTTCAGATAGGGCGATGACTTTGTCTCGGATGGCCTCGGCGTCGTCGTTGGCGTGACGGACATCGGCCAAGACGGTGCGGACGCTGCGGGCGATCTCTTGCGCGGTCTGTTCGGACTGTCGCCCGAGAAGCTCCACCGAAATCCAGGACTCCACGGCGCTGTTTCGGCCTGTTGCTCGGCCCAACGACGGCAATACCGCCGTGTCACCACTGGCCACCGGCTGCTTAAGGTTCAGACCGCGCAGCTCCTCGATGGCGCCGGTCTCGCGATTGCGGTTGACGATGAAGAGCGGGTGAAACAACGCGTCCGATCCGCCATAACGCGCGGCCACCTCGGACGTCACCGTCGAGACCAAGAACGGCATGTCGTCGGTGACGACCATGAGAATCCACGAATTGCCGTGGTGCACGACCTCGACGTTCGTTCCGCCAGGCTCGCGGGTCTCGGCGAGCTGCCGGTGCAAGCGGGCGCGCTGGGTCAGCTCTTCTTCGCTGAATTCCGCCAGATCGTCCTGCGTTGCGTGCTGATAATAGGTTTTAATCCAGGCTTCGGGTCCACCGGAGTCGCTTCCGCCACCTCCACTGTGTGGCTGACGGTTGTCGGTCTCATCGGAACCGGGCTGCTGGTTTAAGGGCACGTCAATTACCTTCCTAGAAGACTGCACCACCTCGTTGTGGTTGTCTTTACCTCCCAAAGGATACCCACCTCAATTGAGGAAATTCGCGCTGCGCGTCAGGGCGTTTGCTCAGGGCCGGAAAATTGCGCACTTCCGCCCAGATGGCGTAGTGGTCTGCCGCAGATTCGTTCAGCCGTCGACGGCCGCGGACTCCTCCAAAGGCGTGGGCCCCGGAGTGCGTCGCGAGATCAAGACCATGCCGATGAGGTGCACCGCGAACCCGACGGCGGGCCCCACGTAGAGAGCGATGACGGTGCGAGGAACGAGGTCCAACGGCAAGAACAGGAGCGCGGCGGCGAGGATCGCAGCGACGACCCAGCCGATGATGTAGAGCCGGTGCGCGTTCAGTGCCAAGACCGCAGTCCCGGAGAGCACGAGCAAGGCCATGATCGCCGAGCCGAAGGTCAGGGATCCGAGAAGCCATCCGTGAATCACCTCGTGATACGCGGCGGCCTCTTCAGGCTTTGGCCCGTAAATCAGGAAGAACAGCCACGGACCAATGACCCAGGCCAGGGCCGCACCCAACGCGCCAATGCCCAGCAGCGCGCCCACCGGTTTGGCCATCGCCGCAACCGGGCGATGTCGCTGCTTGAGAAATGCCGAGATCGCCACTCCCTGGAAGGCCTGGAGGGGAATCATGATCGGCGAACGGGTAATCGAGATCGCGAGGATCAACGCCCCCATCCCGATCTTCGTGTTGCTCGAGGCGTCGTCGCCCACGCTGGCTTTGAGCACCACGGGAAGCCCCACCATCAGCACGGCCGAAGCGGTCGAGGAGCCCATGGCAAACAGAATGTTCTGGACGAATCGTCCGGCGCCGACGTCGGCCCGAACCGCGAAGGTCTTGCGCCCTTCCCGTGTGAATGCCGCAATGAGAATCCACAACAGGACGGGCGAGACGGTTGCTGCCTCGAGGCCACCGAGCGAGCCGGCGAAGAGCGCGACCACGATCATGGCAATCAGGCGCCACGCGGCCTCGCCACCGCCGAGTCCCGAAAATTGGAACCACTTCTGCCGTCCCGCGGCGGCACCGCTCATGGCGACGTGCACCGCATACAGGCAGGAGCCGAAGCACATCAGGAAAACGGCCCATCCCATTCCGGTGGGCACTTGGCTTTGGGCCCAGAAGGGGGAACTGAGCCCCACCACCGCGGCAATGGCCACGCCGAATCCGGCGGCCACGAGCATCACGCGGGTGCCCGATGAGGGCCCCGTGCCAACACGTCGGTTCAGCTCGGCCGCCCCGACGGCGCGCGTCGTCTCTTGCTGCACGCCCGAGACGATGCCGTAGATGCCGAACAGGGCCGACCAAAACACCAGGAATTCGGTGACCCCTTCACCGGACAGGGCGTGCTTGGCGATGAACGTGGCCCCTAGCGCGGAGACCGCGGAAATTAACGACGCCAGAAGGATCGTCGATGATTCCCGTTTCGAGATGGACTTCTGGTCCGGACTGTTCTCTGCCGTTACCTCGGAGCCCATACCGCTCGCGTAGGGGGCCTCCCCTTCGCCGACTCGATCCACGTGCGGCCCTATTTGACCAGGTGAGACGCGAGGTTCTTGACCCCGCCCCAGTTCTGGATCTTGGCGGCCTTGGGCAGAAGGCTCGCAGCGTGCAGACGGGAGGAGAGGTGCAGGCGAGCGACGTTCGCAGCCTTATTCCAACCGAGGGCTGACATCTCTTCCCGCATCATCTCGAAGAAGCGGCGCTCCTCATCGAAGCGGGTGCCGTCCAGGGCACGCCACGAAGAGTCGGAGGCCTTGTGACGGCGGTACATGAAGGCGGCGGTCTCGTCGTAGAACAAGGCGCCACCGGACATGGCCACGTCCATGACCAGGCACATGTCCTGAACGACGTCGAGGCCTTCCCGGAAGCCCAGGCCCACGATGGTCTCAGCTCGCCATCCGAGGGACGGGAAGTACAGCCAGTCGCCGCGAAGGATCGACACGGCAAGGTCTTCGCCCTTAAGCACCGTGGTGCTGTTGGGACGGTAGAATGCCTTGGTCTTCTCCACCAGCGTGTTCGAGGGAGCGTTATTCTCGTCGATCACAAACACACCGGGCTGGAAGATGCCGGCCTCGGGGTGCTCTTCCGCGGCGCGAATGAACCACTCGATGTAGTTCGGCATCATGACGTCGTCCGCGCCCATGACCACCACGAGTTCGTTTTCGACGAAGGTCAGGCACTTACGGTAGTTCCCGTTGGCACCGAGGTTCTTTTCGTTGCGCATGTAGGTCACGCGCTCATCGTTGAGGGAAGCGAACCAACCGGGGATCGATTCGTCGGGGTAGCCGTCGTCGACGACGATCAAGCGCCAGTCGTCGCTCGTCTGGTGCAGCACGGATTCGACCGCCTGCTTCATGAGGGCAACGTCTCCGTAGTAGGGGAACAAAATGTCAACGGTCATGGCTTCTCCGTGGTGTCGTTGGACTCGGCATCGTGTATCGGATGTTGGGGAAAATCGGTCTCGGGGCGGCTCGCGTCCCGAGGGTCTTTCGTCTCACCAGCGGCCCTGGAGCCGTGGGCTTTGACGGCGTGGGGGCCTTCGTCGTCGGCCTGGACGATCGGCATGGCCTGTGTGGGATTACGAAAGCGGCTGATCTCTTCGAGCTGGCGATTCAGCAAGGAGCGCTGGATAGCAGCTTCCTCGGCCAGAACCCGCGTTTCATCTTCCAGTCGCGAAATCTCCAAGGAAAGGTGCAGGCACACGCCCAAGAGCAAGACCAACCCGATGAGGAACAGCAGGTTGACCGGGGTGGCCACTCCCACCAGGGAGGCCACCTTATCCAACAGGCGGGGGAACACCATGAGGACGGCGATGACCAGAGCGGTCAGCAGCCACAGGGCCGCGTACTTCTCACGCAGCTTGAGGTTCCGAACCAGTCGCAGGACCGAGACCACAAGGATCAGGCCCAGGATCAGAAAGAAAATGGATGCCGTGGTCATTCACTGCCTCCCTCGGGCTCGTTGACGGTCATGCGCTTGCGCGTCATCGAAATGAAGAAGGCGAACATGGAGCGGATCAAATAGATCGCTGCCTTATACGGATTATTGGACGGCTTTCCGGCTTGACGCTCACGCATTTCCACGGGCACTTGAGTCACCGTAAGCCCGGCGCGCAAGGCCATCGCCAGGGAATCGATCGTGTCCCCTAAGTATTCGGCCGGGAAGTACCGGCAGTACTGGGAGATCGCGCGTCGGTTAGCGGCCCGGAAACCACTCGTCACGTCGGTCAAGCGGGTCTTGGCGACCCGCGAAAACATCAGGGCTAACAGGTTCATGGCCCATCGGCGCGGCCCGGTGGCTTTATAGGTGCCGCGTTCGGCGAATCGGGCACCGATGGAGATATCGGCGTGATCCAATCCAGCGAGCACTCGCTCGATGTCCCGGGGGTCGTGTTGGCCGTCGGCATCCACTTGGATCGCGCGGTCGTAGTCCAGGCGTTGTGCGTACTTGAATCCGGCGCGCATGGCTCCGCCGACTCCCATGTTGTACGGCAGCTGAAGCACACTGGCACCCGCGGCGCGCGCAATGCGAGCCGTGTTGTCGGTCGACCCGTCGTCGACGACCAGCAGATCGTGGCCGGGCATGGTGGATTGAAGCTCCCGGATGGTCGATCCGATGACTTCATCTTCATTCCACGCGGGCATGATGATGAGGCAGCTCAGCGTTCGTTGAGCGTCGGGTGAGTTAGCCATAGTCCTCTCAGCCTACCTGGTCACCGGCCGCGACCGTATTTGCGCGTGGCGGCGCCATGAGCGCCGAGTACCGTCCAAAGCCGCAGGCCATCGTCAGTTTTCGCCGCACGCCGTGATCTTCAGGAGCTTCGCGTCCCCGGCCTGATAGACCGTAGTGGCGAGGCCACGTTGTTCGAGGTCCGCGAGTCCCGCGTACTGCTCACTATGGTCACCGTGGTTCACCTCTTTTTTCCCGAAATCCAGGACATATCGCGCGTTCTCCTGGTGAACGGCCGAGCACACCTTGGGATCGCTTCCGGCTTCGTTGAGTGAATGATTGATGATGTCGACCGACGGCGTCGGAATGTACAGGGCGTGCGAGGCGGTGACGTGACGGCCCGCGAGCGCGTAGGCAAGGCCTCCGCCGTTCCAGGGCATGGTCACGATCTTTTGGTCGCGGGGAACGAGCGCATTCACGTGATCGATGACATCGAGTTCGTCTGTCGTGATGAGTTGTGAATCGGCCCGCGGTTGGTACGTCGCGTAGGTCTGGCCCACCATCTCCTTCATGGGTCCGACGGCCTGGGTATATCCCGCAAGCAGAATCATCGCCACGATCCCGACGGTTTTTTTCATCGCTGGACGACGCCGCCCCGACCACCTGGCGCTGAGCCGGGAGTTCATCAAGGCTTCACTGAGCCAGTGAATGGCAACGACCGCCAAGGGAATGGCCAGAACAGGCAGGAGGGCGGCCACCCGGAACGGATCGTTGTACCAAACTCCAGTGATCCACATGCGGTCTTGGTCCCATTTGAGCCACCGAACACTGATGTAGAAGTAGACCAGCACGCCGTAGGAGAGCACGAGCCAGTGGTTACGCCGGGCGTACAGGATGGCCAACGCGCCGATCACCACGAGGGCCGAAACCACCCACTGTGGCGAGACCTCGCTGACCGGGCTATTGACCAAAGCCTCACCGAAGGCGAGCGTATCCGAGCTCGAGGGGCCCCATGTTGAGGCTCCCGGGGCAGGACGAATAACGCCCCAAAGGAACCACACCGCCGCCAAGAGCGCGGCGATCGCGACGACCTGCAACAGAACCGCCCACCACCGAGAGCGGCGCATGATGCCACCCCCGATTTGGAGCACTGCGCGCACCACCGCCACGGGCACGGCGATGACGAGAAGCGACATCAGGGCGTTCGGAAGGGCCAGGCCCACTCCCAGAGCCACCGGGATGCCAAGTACGATGCATTGCACAGTGTCCACGCGGCGAACCCGAGACATGCGGAAGAAATTGATCACGATGCCCACGCCAGCGGGCAATAACGCAATCCCCAAGAAGTTGGGGTACAGCACCCCGAATTTGATCAGCAGAAACGGAAAGGCGGTAAATCCGGTCAGGATCGGTCCCGCGGCGAGAACGGCCGGCAGGTTGAACCGCATGGTGGCTCGGACCAGGAATAACATGGACAACGGCCACGCGATGCCCGCTATCGCGAAAATTGCGGCGTTGGTTGCCGCGGGAACGGAGCTTTGACCCGTTCCCATGAAGATCAGCGAGACAAAGTCGTGCCAGGCGGCCGGATAATACGGAATCGGCCCCTGGCCCGTCGTCATCGCGTTGACGAAAAACGAGGAACCGTTGTGAGTCTCAGCGATAAAGCGGACCGCATTGAGATGGAAGTTATTGTCGAGGGTCTGCGAAAACCATTCCGGGCCGCCCAGGGAATTCTTGATGGTGCGAGCCATGAGGAGGGCCGCGACCAGGAACGAGACCCAGTACGTGGCTTGTCCTCGAGAGAACCACTTCCCGCGGGACAGCACGCCGCCTCGATGTTCGGCTGGCATCCATCGGCGGGCGCCAGAGGCTTCCGACCACGGAGCTCGGCGTCCCCGGCGTTGGGGAGACGAGTCCGCCGCTGATCGCTCACCGGGAAAGTCCGCGACGCCGAGTCGACGAGCAAGCGCCACCACGCCGCCGGCAACCAGTGCCACGAGGGCGCCCGCGGCCAGAGGAACCCAGAGGGCCCAGTCGATGCCGAGCGATCCGGCCACGATCGCCGATACGGCAATGATCGCTATAGAGACGGCGGGCGCCAAGGCGAACGCATCGAATCCCTTCAGCCGCGCGGCAAGAGTCACCAGTAGCCCAGGCACCAGCAGTGCCAGGACGCCTATGAGCAATCCCGGAGTCAGACTCAACCATTCCATCGACTCAGGGGCCTCCATTCAGTGCGCTGGGTCAAGGCAAACTCTCCTCATCCTAGTGCCAAAGCCACCCGGTTGCCTCACGATCTCTCCGTTCGTGGCCGACCTTACCCGCACGCATCGATGCGTAAGAGTCTTGCTTCTCCGGACTGGTACACGGTCGTGGTGATTCCCGACGTTTCGAGGCGCGCCAGACCCGCAAAGGTGGGACCGCCGTAATTACCCATGAAGGGCGGTCCGGCAAAGTCGTAGACGTAGTACGCCTTATTGCGGGTCACGAGATTGCACACTTGAGGATCCACGAAGGCTTCATTCAGGTGCGCCGAAAGGTAGGCGTCGTCGGCATCGAGCTTTTCCAGGAGGTGGTGAGACGACGTGTTGACCCCGAAGAGCCCATAGGCCATACCCCCTCCCGTCCACGGATTATTGAGGACTTTCTCCCCCGGCCCGAGGTACTCGGCGGTGTGACTCATGACGTCGTACCGATCCGACGTGACCATCTCCGACGTGGGGGTGACCCGAAAACGATCCTGTGCATGCCGCACGGTGTACACCATGGTGTCGTTGGTCGCCAGCGGAACAAACAGCGCCAGTGCCACCACCACGACGACGCTACGGCTGATCGCGCGGCGTCGGCTCACTCGCATATTCCTCAACAGTTGGGGAAGCTGCCGCCGAACGAGAACACATAATGCGCCGAACCCGAGGGCAATGATGGGAATCCCGACCATCGGGAGTATGGCCGAAACACGGAACCTGTCGTTGTACCAGGCCCCGGTCAGGATGTTGCGGATCGGCCAATTGAAGGTCATCCCTGCAATCAGCAGAAGGCCAACCATCCCGTAGGAGGCAAGAAGCCACAGGTTCTTGCGTTGGGAGACCAAGATGCCGGCCCCGACCAGAAGTATCGCTACGGCGAGAATGCTGATCGGGTAGGAACTGTATCCGGGCACGTCAAAAGCGGGAGCCATCGCCAAGACGCGAAGAACGGATTCTCCGAACGGCGTGATGGGGTAATTCTGTGGAACAGCATTCGCTGGCCGCAGCAGCACCCAAATGATCGGGATACCGGACATGAAGATCAGGACCAAGAGAGCTTCGATGGCCGGATAGGAACGGTGAGGAAATGTGCCCCTCACAATCCAGCGGATCAGAAGCGCAAGGCGGTACACCATGGCTGGAAGCATGACGGCCAGACACACCAGCACACCGCTGGGGTGGGCCAATGCCATGCCGCCGAGCGCGCCCACGGTGAGCACCAACGCACGGCCTCGAGTAATAACGGGCGAGCCGAGCCGTAGAGCGCAGACACCGAGCCCGAGGACGACAGGAACGACGGTGTACGCCATCATGTTCGGGTACAGAATTCCCCAAAACATCAAAACCGACGGGAATGCGGCGAATGCATTCGCCAATATCCCCGACAAGAACCATGCGTAACGATTGCGCGAGAGTGTCCGCACAAAGAACATCATGCTCAGCGGCCACACCACAGCAATCAGCCATATCGTCATGACATTCGTGGCCGCCGGGACACTCACGCCGGAAAACGAGGCAATCAGGGCTCCCAGTGCGTGCCAAACATCGGGGTAAAAATATGGCGGCTGGTCGCCCGTCGTCATCGTACTGACGAAGAAGGGACTAGCGTTTTCGTGATCCATCACGTACCGGATGGCATTGAGGTGAAAGACGTTGTCAAAGGCGTCGGAGAAATTCTCCATATTCCAGTCAATGAGGTTCAAAGTATGGAAGACGCCGAAAACTATTGCCGCGACTAAACCGAGCCACACGCCGAGTCCGACGCTGCGTCGCGGCTCCCGAGACGCGTGAGACGACTGTGAAGTGGTCTCCACGGGCAGGGGGCGCATGCGGCGAACAGCCCACGAGCCAGACCACAAAACCAGGGCTACGAGCAGGCCGACAAGCAAAGGCGTCCCCGGACTCCACGGAATGCCAAACGGGCCTCCCACGAGTGCAGACGCTCCTATGGCGCCCATAGAAAGCACGGGCGAGAGTGCCAGTGCATCGATTCCACGAACTCGCAGGGAGAGCGCGACCAATGCTCCGGGGACGACGAGGAGCACACCGCATACTACAAATGCTGTAATCAAGAACCTCTCCCCGGTTGAGATAACACCCTGAAACCTACACCACTTATCCGAATTCCACAGAAGAGTAGGCTCAAAGAATCCGCAATACCGCGGACATTCAGCGACATTCCGCTGAAAAGGTGACGACTCAAACAGAGATAACGGGCGAAAATGTAGTCTGTTCCTATGCAAAATTACGACGCCGGCCAGCCCCACTCGCCTGTCGACGAAGCCTATACCGTGCACAGCGGCGCGTGGCTTTCCCTCGACCCACGCGTCGCCTATGGCATCGCCCAATTGCGGTTTGTGGTCTTTGCCATGGAACAAGGCATCACGGATGAACCCGAGCTCGATGGAGTCGACCTCGAGGATTCAACGACCACGTACTGGGCAGCGTGCGACGGTGTTCCCGTCTCTACCCTGAGGGTCATGACTGGTAAGGACGGATCCGCATCGATCGGCCGCGTGGCCACATTACGAGAGCATCGGGGTTTGGGCCTTGCCAGGCGCCTCATGGGCGCGGCAATTGCGGCGAATAGCGGACGATCCATTCATATCCACGCACAGGCATATCTTGAGCGGTGGTACGAACAATTCGGCTTCCGAACAACGGGACCCGCCTTCGACGAAGTCGGAATTCCCCACCTACCCATGACTCGTGAGCCATCAGCCTAATTCACGACCGAGCGGTCGAGCACATCATGAGCGGCCATCCCAAACGGGTGTTAAATGAAAAAGGAGGAGAAGCGTCCACACCCCAACACGGGGCACAAACACTTCTCCTCCACAAAAATATTTTCGGCGGCGACCTACTCTCCCACACACCTACCGGGTGCAGTACCATCAGCGCTAAGAGCCTTAACTACCGGGTTCGGAATGAGACCGGGTGTACCCCTCTTGCCATAACCACCGAA
>NZ_LT835160.1 GCF_900169715.1 Kocuria massiliensis | reverse complement strand
GCCTCCCGGTCATAGCCCTTATCCCGGATCACATCCCGCAACGCCCGGGACCGGCGGCCCCGCTCGGCAGGCGACTGGTGGCGGAAGAACGCCGCAGCAAACTGGAGATTGTGCCGGCCCCGGTCGGCCCGATCCATCATGTTCGACTCCCGCGTACCGAGATAAACATGAGAGACCCCGTCGAGTTCGACCCGGACACAGATCGGGTTATCACAGACATGGCAGGCCTGAAGGTCGGCGATAGTATCCAGGCCACCATGAACCAACCCCAGCGCGTAACGGTGAGCACGAATCATCTTCTGCCGACCAACCGTAGGTGCGGTCCAGAACCGGCCATAACCATCATCACCAATCGCGCCAGTCCATACCCAACAATCAGCAGGGTCCGGGCCCTTGACGACTTTGGACCAAAAGCGTTCCTGCTCATCGCTCATACTTCGACTCTAGCGGCACCCATGAGGGCATCCCTGGTAGAAACTCGCTATGGTCAGTGCGGGGCGATCGTATTGTATCCATTGGCTTCGAGTAGACCTTCCACGGTCCCGGCCATTGGTCGGGAAACTGCCACACTGGCCGGGTCACCGCTCTGCAACCCCAGGATGAGCTGACCGGCCGCGAACTCACTCAGGGTGTCGACCCGGTCCAGCTTCCCGGCCCCGACAGCCAGGCAATAGAGGCTGAACACTTTTTCGGGCAGGTGCCTGGCGAGTCGGCCGATGATCCGGTGTTGCAGATCAGTGATCGTAAACCGAGTCTCATCCAGCCCGTCGCGGTTCTCGGGCAACTGGTACGTAGCCAGGGGCATCGACTCTCCAGATCCAAGCGGTCCTGTGGGTATTAGGGGCGATTCTTGTAGACAGTGGGGACTCTGCTTGTGCCTGCGTACCAGTCCCCAACCACGGGGTCTATTGCCCGCAGAAGGCGGGCGGCCGATTTATGGTAGCTCATCACATCGGTATCGATTAACGGTTCCAGGTGTGCAACTCTGTTGCGGAGCAGATGCAACCTGGACGCCCATTGATGGATAACGAGTGGGTCTGGTTGGTGAGGGAAAGCGTCTTTGAGGGCGTGTTTCCACAGGCCCCGTTGGGCCCCTGGACCGAAGCCATCAACGCTGTTGTCCTTCTTTCGCGGGAGAAGGTGAATCCAGGTCCCAAAGGTCATGTGTGCAACGACGTCATCATGATTGGGAGCATGTCTTGCTCTAGGGTGTGTGCAATCGCGGGCATCTGCATCCTTCTGAGCCCGATCCCGAGCGGAAGTGTAGGTCCACTTGCGGGGGTTCTCCACGGGACGGAGGAGCTGGAGAAGTGGTGGTGCTGGATTTTCAACCCAATTGGGCCCGTATGTTTGTCCGGTTGAACGCGACCGTGTGGGGTTCCATGCCTGGAGCTGGCGATCAATGGTGTTACGCAGTGCAACCTCTACAACGCCCAGGGATTCATGCAGAGCCCCCGTCATCTCAATGTTCCACCGGTAGAGCCTCATCCCCGCCGCCGTCGATCCAGCGGCAGCCAAATATGGTTCAAATCTGGCCGCAGGCAGTCGGCTGGCAATAACAGTTGCCGCCGAAGGTTGTTGTATGGAGGGCATAGGACTAGACTACTTAACAGAAGCGAGGGCAGGACTCCTCGCATAAATATAGGGCCAACCCCCATCACCTCAGTGATGGGGGCGCTTTGCTTAATGCCCTCTCGAACTCATCCTGTGCGCGAGAGGAAAACCCGCCCGGCCAAGGCAACGACTAAAGTCGACCATCGCCCCCTGCGGCCTGTTCTTGCTGCACGGCCCGCTGCACTGTCCACCGGGAGACACCGTGCAGCTTGCCTGCCTCAGCCATGGACATTCCGGAGTTCACCGCAGCAATGACCGCCGCTTTTCTCTGCCCGGTCAGTTTCGGTTTCGGCCCTGGCACTCTGCCCTGCTTGCGGGCATGCTCGATACCCTCGCGGGTCCGCTCGATCATTTGCTCCCGCTCCATCTGTGCCAGAGCCAGGTTCACGTGCACGACGAATTTGCCCATCGCTGTGCCGGTATCCAGGCCGACGTCCTGGGCCTGGACGCGGATACCGCGTGCGTCGAGGTCCATCAGTGTTTTCAGGGCATCGAGCATGGAGCGGCCGAGTCGGTCGATGCGGGTCACCAGGAGAATGTCACCCTCGCGCAGATAGTCGATGGCCGCCGCCAACCCTGGCCGGTCGGACTTCACACCGCTGGCGGTGTCTTCGAAGACTCGCTGGCACCCGTCGGCCTGTAGGGTCTCGCGCTGGGTGGTCAGGGATTCCTGCTGGATCTTCGTTGAGACACGTGCATAGCCGATTTTCATTTCACGTCTCGTGTGGTGTCGTCGGAACCTTTCTTATGTGAAGTCCACCAACTGGAGGCCGTGTTTGTGCCAACACCCCCGGATACGCCCTCAATCAGATGCAGGAGACCATGGATGCCCTCAAGGGATATGTCACCATCCGGAATACTCTGGTTTGCCGTGGATGCCAGCGTTCCGATGATGATTGCCGTGAGGAACACGAAGACTCTGCGTCCTTGCTCTGACTGATGGGTGCGGTTGACGCCGTCGCCGTCCACATCGGCCACAGAGTCAGGATTGTAGTCCGCTTCCAGATCATGGAGTACATGGTTAGGTATTACTCCAGTTGAGACAAGATGGTCAGCTTGCACCAGAAGTGGCTTTAGCTCGACCACAGAGAAGCCGTAGTTGGGAAACAGTGATCTCAGCACATCCGCATAAATCTCGCTGGCTCGACCTAAAGACGCCTGATCGGAAGTTTGGAAGTACCCGTTCCATGCATGTGAGAACGGCCCAATACTTTGCATCACCTCGTTCGCTATCGCCTCCTGCTGAGGAAGGACAACTCTGGGCATCTTCACCGTTGCACCAACTTGTGGTGTCAGTTGGTCCAGGATCGGCTGTGACATCTTCCGAGTGAGCTCTTTGACCCACGGGATCTCATAGTAAGCCTGGTTAAACAGTGACTTGAAGGAGGCGGGAGCCGGGAAGTCCACCCCTGTTAGTGCTGGAGATAAGTTCAAAGTCGGTCGATGCTGCCTGTTGGTCACCTTTCCCCCTTACTTCGGCGTGAAAATCCGATTAACCTTCACTCACCCAACGACTTCTCTGCGCCTGATTTGCGTTGGGACGCTCGCAACCGAGGCTTCTAGTGCAGAATCGGTGGATCCTGCACCCCCTGAGAGCCCTCACGGGATCTCGTCGGTAAGACCTCTGGTCGCGTTAGTTCGCCACAGTGAAGCGCATCCCCTGGTGAGACTGGGACTCGGCTTCGTCGATGAGCGCGACCGCGAAGTCCTCGGCGGAAACCGAATCACCCGCGGGCCGGTCCAATTCGGTCTTGTAGGTGCCGGTTCGGTCCCCGGGCGCGATCATCGGCGCTGGAGCCAACATTGTCCAGTCCACATCGTGCGAGGACATGTAATCCTTGTAGACCTCAGCAAACGCATCCGCCTCCGTCTTGAACTGCTCAGGGAACCCCTCCGTGTCCTTGAGCATGGTGTTCTCCTCGGCGTAGAGAGCCCCGGCTCCGCCGACCACCAGGAACTTGCCCTCCGGCTGCGCAGCCACGAGGTCCCGATGGTTCCTGATGTCCTCGGCGTAATCGCCGGTACGGCCGCTGACCGTGGTGATGACGGTGTAGTCGTGCCCGGAAATGACCTCGGCGACCGAGGCGGTGTCCGCGAGGTCCAGAGCATGGGCCGACTCGGCGCCCTCGACCTCCTTGCCGCTGCGTGAATAGGCGTCCACGGTGTGTTCCCGACGTACGGCTTCAGCTACTGTGCGGCTTCCGACCATGCCTGTGGCACCGATGACTGCGATCTTCATGAATTCTTCCTTTACTGGGAGGCGCACCGGCTGTGCTTGCCGGTTGTTTACTCAGAGGATATCTTTTGGATACTGAGTACCTCAAGGAAACTAAAGAAGGAAATTGTGGCTGGGAATTCTACGTCCCCGAATCAGGCATTCGACATCATGGATCCGCACTGTCCTTCACGGACGGTCCTCCGTCACGTCACCGACCGCTGGACGCCGCTGATCGTCACCAGCTTGGAGGCAGGGCCGATGCGCTTCAGCCAATTGCGAGACAACATCGGAGGAGTGACTCCCAAAGTGCTGACGCAGACCCTTCGATCGATGGAGCGGGACGGGCTCATGACACGCCGTACGAGCGGGACCGTGCCACCACGGGTCGACTACGAGCTGACCGAGCTCGGGAAAAGTCTGGCGGGTCCCATTGATGCCTTGCGCCGTTGGGCAGAGGGCAGCGCGGAGGAGATTATCCGATCCCGGGAGGACTACGACGAGTCCTAGGAAACATGAGGAAGCGCCCCCCCCCGATAGCTGAAAGCAATCGGCTTCAGGGTCTTTGTGTTGGTTCAGGCTGACAACCGATACGCCCATATGCTTACTAACAATTGAGCTTTGACTCCACGGAGGTTCGCATCCCGTGGGCAAAGCCGTCCGCCGAGCACTCGTGCTGATTGCTCCGGTCACGAATTCCGTGAGTAGCAGCAAATTTCCGGCGGACGATGGCGCCTTCGGTCCATCCTGCACCAGGACCTGGTGCAGGACCAAGAACCCGTTAGAAGCGGGCTAGATTCCGAAGGGCTGAGCATAGTGCACCGTGCCGTCCGGCGGGACTCGGCCAGGATCTAGTGACAGCACCATCAAAGCCCCTTCAGGTACTTCGATACTGAGCCTGATGCCATAGACCGAGGCCGATTCGAACCCGAACCGTGGATAATAATCAGGGTGGCCCAGGACAACAACGGTATCCTCCCCTTGGGCCCGAGCAGCTTCCAAGGCACCACGAATCACGGCCGTTCCGGCGCCGGATCGTTGATATTCCGGCACGACGGCACAGGGCGCCAGACATAATGCGGGTTCCTGGCCTATATGGCAACGCGTGAGCAAGGCATACCCAATCACCACCCCCTCGGTGGTGGTCGAGACGACTTAGCGAGACACTTCCGGGTGCCCATTCACGCAGGGAATGAACCTGAGGCCAACCGCGCGCTGAATGTCTAATCAACCCTATAGCTTTACGAGGCGACACTGTAAGTTCAGCTCATACTGTATAGTTCAGTGAATGCTGACTATTGTTTCTCGTGTTGACGTGATGAACCGGTTGGGCCGGGCGATGGCCGACCCCACCCGGTCGCGGATCCTGATGACCTTGCTGGAACGGCCGGCCTACCCGGCCGAACTGGCGCGGGACTTGGGGTTGACCCGGTCGAACGTGTCGAACCACCTGGCGTGCTTGCGGGACTGCGGGATCGCGGTCGCCGTGGCCGAGGGCCGCCAGACCCGGTACGAGATCGCCGATGCACACCTGGCGCGGGCGCTGACTGCTCTGGTCGAGGTCACCCTCGCGGTGGATGAGAGTGCCCCGTGCCTGGACCCGGCCTGCTCCGTGCCCGGCTGCTGCGAGAAGGGGGTGGGCGCGTGATCCTGTCCTCAACCCTCCAGGCGATCGGTCTGTTCCTGGTTACCAACATCGACGACATCATCGTGCTATCCCTGTTCTTCGGCCGTGGTGCGGGCCAGCGTGGGACCACCGTCCGAATCCTGGTCGGCCAGTACCTCGGCTTCGCCGGCATCCTGGGTGCGGCAGTGCTCGTGTCCTTAGGCGCGGGCGCGTTCTTGCCCCCGGGGGTCATCCCCTACTTCGGGCTCATCCCGCTGGGCCTGGGAGTGTGGGCGGCCTGGCAGGGGTGGCGCAGAGGCGAAGACGATGATGACGACGCCAAGATCGAGGGCAAGAATGTCGCCGTCTGGACCGTGGCCGGGGTGACCTTCGCCAACGGCGGGGACAACATCGGCGTCTACGCCCCGGCCTTCCTCAGCGTCGGCCCGGGGGCTGTGGCTGCCTACTGCATCGTGTTCCTGGCCCTGGTCGCGGTGCTGGTGGGCCTGGCCAAGTTCGTCGCCACCCGCCGACCGATCGCCGAGGTCCTGGAGCGCTGGGAACACATCCTGTTCCCCATCGTGCTGATCGGCCTGGGTTTCTTCATCCTGATCAGCGGCGGGGCCTTCGGTTTCTAATCACGCTTCCTGATCGGCAGCCTCCACCACAAAGAGATCTCCGGCCATTGTCGATGCCGACGTCCTGGCGATCGTTGCTGGCCCCAGCTTGCGGACAGTGTCGTTCCTGGATGGACGGCCCTTGCCGCCACGTATCTCAGCAAGAATGCCGCCACATACCTGCAACAGTCACACCTGAGTGAGTCGCTCTAGCTCTTTACAGCAGTGGCTCATATGGTCGATCCTGCACGATTCACTCCTGCAGCATGACCCCATCCAGAGGCCCGGTCAGTCATCTCACGATAAGCTCTCAACTACGATCGGGATCTTGTTCGAGGTGGCGATAGATCGTCGGCCGAGAAACCCCGAAAGTCTCAGCGATCTGTTGAACCGTGTACTTGCCCTCGTCGTACATGGCACGAGCCTGCTTCACCTTGGTCGGGGTCATTTTGAACTTCGGCCCACCCTTCCGGCCCCTGGCTCGAGCAGCAGCCAACCCATCACGAGTTCGTTCAACAATCAGATCATGCTCGAACTCGGCAATCGCAGCCAGCATATGAAAGAACAACCGACCACCAGCCGTGGTGGTATCGATCCCCTGGGACAGGGCAACCAACCCAACACCTTGATCCTGCAACCGGTCGGCCACTTGTTTGAGGTTGCCCACCGAACGACCCAACCGATCCAGCTTGGTGACCACCAAAGTGTCACCCTCCCGCAAGTACTCCAACGCCCTGTCCAGAGCAGGCCGTTTCGCCAGAGTGCCCGAGGCATGATCAACGAAAAGCTTCTGGCACCCGGCCGCGTTCAGGGCATCTGTTTGCCCCTCCGGATTCTGGTCTCGAGTCGAGACCCTCGCGTAACCAATCATCACCATGCCCACAATGTACCGTAAACGTGGCTGATGATACATAGATTGCGGACACGGTTTGCGATACATAATCCGCCTCGTCGGCGCGTTGCGTCTTGGGATGTCTTATAAACGGTCGATCATGCACGGTTCGCGCCTGTCGCATAACCCCGTTCCACAGGCCCAGTCCGCCATCTCACGATTGACCAACGTGTCCGGTCAGTACAACTAGAAGGTTCCCCAGTCATTGATGATGTGGACGAGCCGCTCAATATCAGGGGTCTACTTTGCACAGCGTAGGTTTGCACTGGATCCCTTTGCTTGGATTTTTGCGCTCTCACTAGTTCTTTTCCTACAAAGGAGCAGTAGTCGGGGGGTGGCGCGCTGTGGCCACCTGGTATCGTCACACGTATTCCCATCAGTGCATGGGTTCCCTATGCCGCTTCGGCAAGAAGCGGCCGAAGGAGTGAAGGATATGTCAGGCAACCGTTCCGTCGTATTCCGTGGTACCGAGAACATGCAGGTCGAGGACCTGGACTTCCCCAAGCTGGAGATGCCCAACGGCAAGAAGGCACCTCACGGCGTCGTCCTGAAGATCGTCGCCTCCAACATCTGCGGCAGCGACCTGCACATCTACCGCGGTTCCTTCCCCGTGCCTGACGGCATGGTATTGGGTCACGAGATGACCGGCGAAGTCGTGGAGCTGGGCTCTGACGTCGAGTTCCTCAAGGAGGGCGACCTCGTCTCCGTGCCCTTCAACGTGGCGTGTGGTCGGTGCCGCAACTGTCGCAACGGCCGTACCGAGGTCTGCCAGACCTGCAACCCTGACGTGAATTGCGCTGCCTACGGCTTTAATCTGGGTGACTGGGACGGTGGCCAGGCCGAGTATCTTTTCGTTCCCTACGCAGACTTCCAGCTTCTGAAGTTCCCCGACCGTGACCAGGCCATGGAGAAGATCCGCGATCTGACCCTGCTCTCGGACATCCTGCCCACTGCTTTCCATGGCCTTATGGAAGCCGGCGCCAAGCCCGGTTCCACTGTGTACCTTGCCGGAGCCGGCCCCGTGGGCCGATGCGGTGCTGCTGCCGCTCGCCTCTTGGGCGCCTCCTGCATCATCGTCGGGGACTACGACAAGGACCGCCTGGACCTAGTCAAGCGCAACGGCTGCGAAACCATCGACCTCAACGAGGACGTTCCCCTGCAGGACCAGATCGAGAAGATCCTCGGGGAACCGATGGTCGACTGCGCCGTGGACTACGTGGGAACCGAAGCACACGGCATCGGCAAGGAGGCCAGCAACCAGGACCCGGCCCATGCCATCAACCAGGTCATCGACGCTACCCGCGCAGGCGGGGCAACGGGGGTCGTTGGTGTCTACGGGCCGGACCCGCTGGCCGATTCCGAGGCAGAGCGCAAAGGCGTCTACCCCATCGACTTCGGCAACGCCTGGATCAAGTCCCCTAAGATCACTGCTGGCCAGGCACCGATCATGCACTACAACTACAACCTGATGCAGGCCATCCTCTGGGACCGCATGCCCTACCTCTCGGACATGCTCAACACCAAGGTCATCAGCCTGGACGAGGTCCCGCAGGCTTACGCGGACTTCAACCAGGGCTCCGCGGAGAAGTACATCATCGATCCGCACGGCATGATCAAGGCCTGATCTGCCTCATATATCATGAGTGGGCCCAGGTGCAGGGCATAGTTGCCCCCACGCACTAAATGCGGCGGCGCGCCTCCGAGGAATCCTCGGGGCGCGCCGCCGTCGTACCCAAAAATTTTTAGCCAGACGGATCGGGGCGAAAAGCCTCGGTGGTCAAACCTGCACCGACCGCGACGTGCGACTAAGAGATAATGGTCGATTACACCCCGGCGCGTTTGATCGCCCGATAGACCGTGGATCGGGCAACCCCGAACAGCTCAGCGATCTCCGCAGTCGTGTGCTCCCCTCCCCGGTACAACGAGACCAGATGTTTCTCCTGCGAGACCGACAGCTTCGGCTTCTTCCCCCGCAACCTCCCCTTGGCCTTGGCCACCGCCATGCCTTCACGGGTGCGCATCCGGATCAAGTCCGCCTCAAACTCGGCAACCATGCCCAACACGTTGAACAGCAGCCGGCCGATCGGGTCCTCCGGGTCATAGACACTGCCCCCGATATTCAGAGTCACACCCTTGGCTGTGAGCTCCGCGGCAAGGTCTCGGGCGTCGGGCAAGGACCGAGCCAGCCTGTCCAGTTTCGTCACGACGAGGGTGTCTCCCGCCCGTACAGCTGCCATGGCCTCCCTGAGACCGGGGCGGGAGCGATCGGTTCCGGTCAGGCCGTGATCGACGTAGATGTAAGCCTCCTCCACACCGAGGCGCTTGAGGCCGTCTTTTTGGGCGGTGAGGTCTTGTTCGGTGGTCGAGACACGGGCGTAACCGATCAGCATGCCCCCAACTGTACCGTTTACCCCACCCTGACCGGACTTTTATGCGGGCGGGGCTTCTGGGAATCGGTGGCCCGCGGAAACTAGCGGTCACCCACCCAGGACAGGTGGGCCGCTAGAGTGTCCCGGTGAGGGACCCCGCAAAGGGCACCTGTAGAGCTACATTAGCCAGACTCGTTCGACCCTGGGCTCCGCCAGGTTGCAACCAACAAAACGGCCCTCCAAGCTCCTGTGTTGACTCAGGAGCTACCAGCTCTTATTGCCAATAGCTGCATAGTCGCTCATCTTGGATCCCCGCTGATACGGAGATTCAAACAAGTCGATGCTATCCAGCAATACCTTGGATCCTGAGCCGTGCCATGTGGTGCTATTCAGCATAGGGAACGTCGTTACCGTATCTTTCCTCCAGGGAGGTCAAGAGATAACGGCGAACGATATCTTGCTCGCGACAGTTTTCTTGCCTAGCAGCGTATTCCAGAAGTTCTTTGATTGATTTGTTGCCCACGATATTGAGGACGCTGTAACAACGGTCGCTTTTGAATCGCCCCTCGAGCCGTTCAGCGGCTTCGAAGGACATGGACTGGCCTTTCCAGTGCGGCCCACTCTGAACACTCCCCAGGCATGCTTCGAGTTTCTGTTTCTGGGTGTGATCTTTCATGGCCATATCTATTTCTCCTGTTCGTTATTGGTGGTCAGATAAGAGAAGGCTTCATCGGTTAGGGGCTGCCAAACGATGCCGTTATTGACATGTTGATTGGTTACGCGCGTGTCTCGACCACCGAACAAGACCTCACTGCTCAAAAAGATGGCTTGGCACGCTTTGGCGTCGCCGAGGCAGACATCTACGTTGATCACGGTCTCACCGGTACCAATAGGTCACGGCCGGGGCTGCGGGAAGCAATGGCGGCCGTCCGCGCTGGTGACACCTTGGTGGTGACCAAACTGGACCGACTGGCGAGGTCGTTGCCTGACGCTCGTGATCTCGCGGCCGAGCTGACCGGTAAGGGTGTGACCTTGAATATCGGCGGCAGCGTCTACGATCCTGAGGACCCCATCGGCAGGTTGCTGTTCAACGTGCTCGGCATGGTTGCCGAGTTCGAGGCCGATTTGATTCGTATGCGCACCCGTGAAGGTATGGCCGTCGCTAAGGCCAAAGGCAGGTTGCGAGGCAAGAAACCGAAGCTCTCGGTATCGCAGGAGAAACACCTGGTTTCGTTGTATCGGGGTGGGGAACATACGACGTCTGAGATTGCTGAGCTGTTCGGGGTGGCTCGACCCACAGGCCACAAGGCATTTCAAAGGACAGGCGCTCGATTCCCCAGTTTACAGGCAGGGTTAATCATCGACATTCCTCTGACGGTTCAGTACGATGCTAATCGTGTCAACTTGTTGTGGAGGGAGGGGAAATGACAGTTCAAATCGAAAACCAGAATATCGGTCTTGACCTTGGTATTGATAGTTTGGAGAGCCTCGAGGCTCCTGGATTCTGGAGCACAGCGGCAGGCGTCGGAGCTGGAACGGTGGTCGGCGGCGCCATTGTGTACGGTGGAGGCGCGCTTGCGCTTACCTAGCCGATCCTACGCCAGCAATTAGTTGAAATTCGGAGGGAGGTGACGCAAATGGCCACTGCAATGCCAGCAAATGAACTCATGCTCGACATTGATGACCTCGAATCTTTGGAGGCTCCCACTTTCTGGGATGGTTTCAAAGTGGGTGCCGGTATTGGCACTGCTGCAGGGGCGGCATATGTGGGCGCGGCTGCGGCTATCGCAACCTAAATGTCCGACCAAAGTACTATGCCAACCGGGCGTGAGGGTCACACCTCACGCCCGGCTCATAAGGAGCCCCACACTGTGACTTCCAGATATCGAGTCAACGGTGACTTGCATAAGGCCGAAAGTGCTGATGGTCAGCCAGCATATTGGGTCCTCGTGTCCGAGTCAGGGAAAATCCAGAGACTTGGGTACGACATCGGATACCTCATGCAACACCTGACGGCTAGTTCTGAGGATTTCCCCCTCGATGCGAGATGGGATGAAGTCACCGTTCAAACATCCACCGAAAGGCTGGCAAGGCTCGGCCTGATCGTCCCAGCTTCACAAACGGCACCCAGTGATCACCCCGGTCGGGTGCGCCGCCTTCCTGGTTTCCGAATTCAGCTTCGTGTAATACTCAATGCCCATCGTCTGGTTGGCCCCCTCGCAGTTAAGTTGCGTCGATTTCCAGGTCATTTCTACTTCGCTTGCGCCTTGTTTCTAGTGGTCGCTGGTGTGCTCACGCAGTTCTTCGTAGCACGCAGAACAATTGACTTCATTACCCACCAGACCGGTCCATGGCAGGTTATCGGCATTCTCATCAGCCTTCTTGCCATCAACGTTCTCCACGAATGTGGGCACGCACTCACGCTGGCATGGCAAGGAGGGAAGCCCAAATCCATGGGCTTCCTTCTGATCTACCTGATGCCTGCCTTCTATTGCGACGTATCCGCAGCCTGGGCTCTTCCAAGCCGCAGATCACGCGTGTGGGTTGCCGCCGCCGGTCCAATCACACAGGCCTCCCTCGCCGGAATCTTTAGTGTGCTGGGCGCTGCGTTGAACGCACGCTGTGGCGCTGTTCTCTCCACCATTGGCATCGCCGCTTTTTTCCAGGCAATAGTCAATTGCTACCCCTTCCTAAAGTTCGATGGATATGTTGCCATCATCTCTGGTTTGGACCTTCCTCATCTTCACCAGCGATCCATAGTTGCGTTTTCATCAACTTTGGGAACGGTACTATTCGGAGCTCGAGGGAAGACAACATCGCACCAGCCCCGACTGGTTATGTTCGGCGCCGGTTGCATAATTTCCGTCTTTGCGGCTCTCACTTTCGCTGTACTGTACATCTCTTCCCTTTTCGCCTCGTTGCCCTTCGTGCAGGGCTTGATCCTTTTGATGTATATCTTCTGGCTCCTATCTGTGATTGTTGGGTGGGTCGGACGCGAGCTCAAAGCGTCCCAGCGGCGCGGTGCGGTCTTGGGCCGACGGCTTGCCGGCCTGGCAGTTGTCGTGGCCGGAATATGCGCAATGGCCTGGATTCCGACACCTCAGCGTGACGTAGCGATATGGTGGTCCGAGGGCGGCACCGTCCATCTCAGTGGGAGCGCCATCGGGGAGCCTCCCGTGGTAGCCGACCGCACCTACCGCTTACGAAGCAATGGATTGTTACCAAAACACTGTGCAACCATCCAGGGGTCCTTCGAGAAATCGGGCCAGGTCGACTTCACGTCCGTATTTGTTGTTTCCCTCCCGGTCCAGACCCCCGGGTATGTCACTGAGACGCCCACCTCACCTACGGCCCTGAGCGGTTGCACCGGTGGTACTGCCACCACTCTGAAAGGAAACACGCCGTTGTGGGCCCACGTCGCGAATTACTTCAGTAGGTAGGTGGAAGCCATGTTCACTCCCGATGTTGTGGTTGTCATCCCGACCTACCGGCGAGGTAGCGCCCTAGAGAAAACACTCACATCCGTGGCTACCCAATCATATGAGCGCTTCACGGCAAAGGTTGTCAGCGATGGGCCCCCAGACGAGGCGTTCCGAGTCATCGCCGCGAACATGGCAGACGACAATCGCTTCGAATTTATCGTTGCTCCGAGAACGGGCACCGCGGGTCTTACACGGCAATATGGGATCGATCGCAGCGACGCGCCCTTGATTGCATTTCTCGATCACGACGACACCTTCCATGAAGACTGGCTGGCAAACGGGTTGGAGAGGCTCAAGAAAACAAGCTGTTCGTGGGTGGTTGCCAGTGCGGTGTACGAACGGCAACAAATTGTGGAGCCGCCAGGTATTCCCCTTCACCAGATCACCTGGTCACCCGCGTTACAAACCCTCAATCCTCTTTTTGAACCTAGCCGAGTGATTCTCACTCGCCACGCCGCAAACATTACTGGGCCATGGAGCAACAAGCCGTGGGGTTTAGAAGACTGGGACTACTGGTGGAGAATGGCGCATCAAGGATTCGTTCCGGAATTTCTCAGCGCACCACCGAATACGTTGACTCTCCACGACGATCAGCGCAGGCATTGCGTCGTTCCCCGATACTTCGCACCCGTACTTCGCGGAATAGACAAGAAACATCTCCAAGAAATCCAAGAAAAATATAGTGATCCTTCTGAGTGGAAGGCTGTGAAGAAAATCTTCTACCAGCACATGGCAGTCATGATGGACTACCCGTCCGCTCAAAAATTATCGGATATGGATCCTATGCAATTGCCCCAGCCGGTCATGTCGAGAGACCACACCGGCTGGTTTCTCGGTCTACCGGTGCCTGTGCTCTCGAAGCGTCACGCACACGAAATTTCCATGGTCCTACAAACTGGTTGTGGTATGGCCGAACTCCTTGAGCCAAGGTAACTGTTGAGGCCGACTAGGCGACCCGATAGGCTTTGTCCGAGACAAAACCAATAATATTTACGGAGGACTGCATGAAGTTCACTCAGAACACGGGAGCAATCAGTGCGGTATTCATCGCTATGGCTTTCATTGCCGCGATTATCATAGTTTTTTCGGCCTCAACTGAGGCCGTGGTGGCCCCGCTCATTGCACTTGCCGTGGTGGTCGTGGTCGGTCTAGGAGTAGTCTGGTACCTGGCTCACCACCCCTCTTGATTTGAGGATACTTACGCCTGACTCATATGGGACATTGTTAGGAGGCCACATCGCGAGGCCATCAGTCCTAGACAAATTGTTCGAACATGGTGTCAAGGCCAACCGGGGACGTCGCTAAAACCTTAAGGCGTGCTTTGAAGACAGGCTGGTTGTGTCAAGATGACGAATCTCCATAACACTGCAAGTGCAGCACCCCCTATCTCATGAAGTCCGAGGACTACGCAAAGCCCAACGAGATGGCTGGCTGACGTATGCAAATCCTTCAGTAATAGGCCTGAGTACGGGGCGCTTCTAAGAGTCTCATTCACTTACTAGATCCTCGGAAGCATGACAGAATTCGTATACTAATTGTTATTTCTTAAGGAACCATGAATATCGACCAATATATCCTCGAATTCTTCAAGGGTGTGGACCTGTTAGGCGGTTCAAGCGGTAAAGTTTCAGTTGATTTTCGCGATATGGACCCCCATATCACTCTGATATCCCCCGATGGCGAGACTAAAGTATTCCCGCTCGAAGCCGAAGATGGGCTGGAGGTCGCGGCCGAAGTCGCGATCGGTGGGGAATTGTTGGTGCAACTTGAGAACTACTCAGGAGCTGAATTCATCCCGATCGTAGGTCCCACCATTTTGCGCGTCCTTGATGAGGATGACGTTGCAGAGTTTTTGGAAGACTTGCACAAATTCAAGGAATCGGGGGAGATGCCGGAACTTCTGGCAAACCCTCTTGTCCAAATCGCCGACCAGTGCGGTCTAGGAAGAGGTGACTGCGGTGGGATTAGACTCCGGGAAATCACCACCGAAGACGGCATGCGGCGCACGACATCAGTTGGGCCTCCGTTTGATGAAAAAAAAGGGTGCACATGGAATTGCTCCCCAGATCAGGAAATGATCCACGATTTGATCAACGCGGGCGCTGCTCGGTTCCTCGAAATCGTTGACGTTCGTCGCGCCCTCGGCGCTCAAACCCGAAACGATATAGAGTTGAAGGCCGTCGCTGGTGACTATCTCAACGGTTCGGAGGGATCCATCATTCCTTTTCTGGTTGATGGAAAAACCGTATTTGTGAACCCTCAGACAGGTAAGGTGTCTCGTGAAGACTCATGATGTCTCGGAAAGCTCTGATGCGCCCGCGATACTCAGGAGAGCACAGTGATCACTGACTTCTTGCGTGACCGTGGTTTCAAACTCGACGAAATGTACGGGCCCATGGGTGCGGCCATTTACTCCGCTATGACTCGGGATGATCACGCTGAACCTTCCGCGATCCTGAAGATGTTGGGAAGAAACCACAAAATCCTCGAGCTGGCATCTGGGGACGGCCGGGTGACTCTTCCCCTCCTTGCGCGAGGTCACCGAGTAACGGCGCTCGACAACTCTGCAGAAATGCTCCGTCTTCTTACCAAGAAAGTGTCTGGCAAAGACAGGATGGCCGCGAGACTGACAGTCCAAAAGGCAGACATTCTTCGCGATCCCATTCCGGGAGATAGTTTTGACGCAACGCTCATAGCGGCATCGACCATCACTCTCTTCTCTTGTGAACAGCGGATCAACCTCATGCGGCGAATGCGAGAGGTAACCGCAGTGGGCGGAAAGGTCATAGTCACGCAATTCAGCCCCATGGGCGAGGGGCGCTACGATTCCCTGGTCCTATTACCCGAGATCGATACGGTCGCTTCGTTCAGCGTTGAGGCCGATCCAGACCAATGTATGCGGGATATTGTCATTATCCCTCACACTTTTAGGGGTGAGGCCGTATCAAAAGTGGCACTCACCCACTCTGTGGCCGTACTGACGCCGGATGAGGCAATCGAGGAAATGCGGAAGGCAGGGTTCACCGACATTCATCGTCATCCCGTGGCAGATTCCGGGCCCTTCGGGCATACCACCATCATGGAAGGAAAAGTCTAAATGACGTGCCAAGCCAATCCCTCGTGGCCAGGGCTCACCTCATACGGCGACATCATAGATGATTCTAAAGTTGCGGTTCGTGCACACGGAAATCGGATTACATTCGCCGATGGTAAGGAAAGAATCTGCGCTACCAGTGGTCTGTGGAACGTAAACTTCGGATACTCTCGTGAGGATTATACTCATGCGTTAGCGGAGGCGTCGGGGCAGCTTTCGTTCTACCCTTGTTTTCGTTACTCGTCGGAATTCGCTGAGAACGCGTCGGCCGCCCTACTCCGAATGCTCGGAACGGCGTGGAAGCGAGTGGTGTGGACGACAGGCGGTTCCTCGAGTGTGGAAGCTGCCATCAAAATTGCTCGCGTCTACTCTCTGCTGAAGGAAGATCCGGCACGTCGAAAAATTGCCTCGGTGGGGAACGCATTTCATGGTATTTCCATTGGCACAATGTCTGTCACGGATGAAGACATCGACAAGCGATTCTACGGAGTTTCGCTGTCCGACCATCTCAGAGTTAACCTTGACGATCCGGACCTTCTGAATCAATTGGAACGCCAGATCTCCAGGATCGCGGCCGTGCTAGTGGAGCCCGTCACAGGAACTGGAACCGTGCCCCTCTCATCGACTGCCTTGGATAATCTGAGACAGCTTCAGAAAATGGGCGTCCTCCTTATCGCTGATGAAGTCGCCACGGGCTTCGGTAGGGTATCGAGCGTGCTGGCATCCGACGATTGGGAGTTTCGCCCTGATATCCTTGCGGTATCGAAGGCGTTGACCAACGGGGCTGTTCCCGGTGGTGCCGTGGTTCTGGGAGAAGCTGTGAACGCTTGCTACTCCGCTCATCCGAAGGTCGGTATTTGGCACGCGGAAACCGGTGCTGGGCATCCGCTCGTTGGGGCGGCTGTCGCAGTGACAGCATCTATTTTTGCCGATACCTACGAGCTCAAGGAACACGAGAACGTCAGGCGCGAGACCACAGCGTTGAGCCGGTCAGTTGTGGAAGACGTCCCTGGTTTGGAAAGTGTTGGCTTGGGGGCTTTCCAAACGATCCAATATTCACTCGATTCAAACAAATCCATTAATGTTGCCAGGTTAGTGGATGAAATCAGGCAGAACGGGGTTGTCGTTCATCCTTCAACCCGGGGTGTGCAAATCGTTCCGCCCCTGATTTCGCCAGTCGAAGACCTCGAAAGAATTTTTGAGGTCGTTCTGTCAGCGATGACGATGAATCAGACGTGAAAGGCCGCGAACGGGGCGTCATGCTGGCGGATGCCCACCTGCTCGACACAAATCCCCATGCTCAGGCAATCGCCGAAAGGTATCCGGAGGTTCGGCTCATCGGTCCGGAGAGCGATTTGGGTGAAACGATCCATGCATTGCGAGGAGACGTCCTACAGGGAACCCTTCCAATCTCAGCTATGGGTGGTGGGGTCGTGATGGACCACGCCAAGTTGGCGTGCGCTGTGCTGAACGGCAATATTTCGATTCGTGCGCTTAATTCCTCGGCGCGTTCGCCCCTCTTGTTTGCGAAAGCCGCGAATGAGAGGATGCGGGCACGAGTGTGTTTGCTTCCGAGCACGATTGGTACCGGTTCTCACGCCAGCACAGTCGCTATTCATCGATCTAACTCTGGACGCAAGAAGTTGATCATCGGTGATTCCCTCAAAGCCTCAACGTACGAAACTGTCCCTGAGCTTTTCCGTAGCCTGCCATTGCGGATACTTTCGGACGGAATTCGGGAGATCTTTTACAGGCTTGTCGGGCCACTCACTATGGAGAGGACCGAACTGACGCCGTTGGAGTCGCTGGTTCTTCAAAAAGTTATTGCCGTTGCCCTAGGAGAAGATCCACGGAATGACTTGTCGTCGTGGCTTGAGCTCTCTGGCAAACTGCACCACCGCGATAATCGGTCTGTCACTGGATCCTTTGGTCACCGCATTTGGTATCTGGCTCACGAGTTGTCCGCTACGACGAACACCACAAAAATGCAAGCTACGGATTATCTCGTCCCACGTCTCTGGGCGCGACCCAACAGCGAAAGCAACCGTTTTATCGTCCCCGACGCCCTGGACAACCTGAACTGGCGTATCCGTCATGCTCAAAAAAACTTAGCAACTGGCAGCAACAGGATCGATGTCTCCGGAAACCCTCTTCTGGCTATTGCTTCATGCCTCGGATTAGGCTCGTCGGGATGGCACCCTTCAAAAACTGATCTTCGTCAAGCCTGTGATTTGTGCAGGAAGCGTTGGGGAAGCCTGGTTGCCCCGGGTGAGGAATGGTCCACCGAACAACTGGTGGATATTCTCGTATCGCAGGGTCAGTTATGGAACATTCCAAAGAGTGCGACCTGTCGCAGATGACGATATAGCAGTTACCCCATCCTGCGGGTATCCAGCACAAACGATTATGGCCTTTTCGGCGAAACCGTTGACTTTTACGATAACTTCAGCATAATCCATCAAATACAATATCGTGGCCTCATGCGCCTAAAACATAGGAGTCTTCGTATCCACAGTCTGACACTTCGCCTCTTGATTTCCCCTTTAGAAACACACCGTTAAGTCGCCAATTCCGACATATTGGTTGTTCGCGCCGTTGGTAAGTGTCGCAGCAGCGCCAGTGTTGCTATATGTCAGGCTGAAGCTGTTCGAGGTAGGGCTAATTGTGACGGTCAGGTAGGAGCCACTGTTAATAGACGGAGTGTCTTTGCCCGTCATTGATATAGCGGTAGAAGACACGGTAGCGTATTGACCGCGAGTGTACCCGGTGAATGCCGATGACACCCACGATCCTCCGCTAAGAGTGAATGTGTCTGAGTAATAGTTCGGATTCCGTGACCCTGTCACAACACTAGTGACATCGTAGATATTAAACATCACCGATTTTGGGACAGCTGGCTGACCAGACCCATCAGCGAAAGTGAAAGAAATTGTTTGAGATGCTGCCATCCTGTTAGCGGTTCGCTGGTTCAGTGTCAACACGGAGCTAGTGTTAGTCACCGTGTATCCGTTGCCTTGCGTTCCGCCACCAGTGGTTCCCCATCCTTTTTGCGACCCCGCTGCGGCCGTCACAAAGTCCGAGTTGACTCCCTCATACAAGGCGCCCTGTCCCGCTGTCCGCGATTGCACCACAGTCACTTTAGCGGTATTCGTCCCCCCCGACTGTGGGGTCATATTCCCTGAGAGAGTGCTTCCGGAGCCCGATGTATTGGTCCATAGGAGTGTGTAACAGCCTGCAGACAAGGCGTAGGTAGGAACTTCTGTACTGGCCACAATGACAGGAACAGACCATGCACTCCCTTTCACTAGAGAACGCCGACTGAGACGATGTTGATGCATAGGCTCGCTTTCAGTATTCATGAGCAACCGCTAACGCGTCACTTGTTGATTTCTTCCTCCCTGTGGGCAGGGAGGATTCCTACACGGCCTGCACATGTGTGCGGTTCCCCGTTCGGTGGGTTCCTGTTTCCCCGGGTCAGCGACGGCAAGCCGTCGTCTTAGATACCCTCCACAGGCGTTTAGGGTCTCCGCAAACCCTGCGGCGACCGTGATGTTCACAGCAGCATTGCAGAGATAGCATACCTCTCACTTACAGAAAGTGACTACCAATTGGGTCCCTGGGACTGTGGGCGTTGCAGTCGATGTTCCGAGTCACGCCTGGATCTGCCCCCCCCTGTTCCTCGCGTGGGGTGTGAGTCTGGCTGCTGGGTTGCGGGAGGCCCAGTGAAGTTCTCACGATGTTCCGTAACGGTCGATCCTGCACCACTCCCCGACCTAACGGACACTCCGTTGCACGAAGGCCGGATTTCCGCGGGTCGTCTATCGCCGTGTTCCGTGCATAATTCGGTGCACAGTTCACATGTGCAATTTTACGGTCGGTTAGCGAATCGTGCTACACCTGCGCTGTGAAAGTTAGTGGGCGCTGCCTACACTCACAACGAAACTGGCAACGATTGCTGCGACGAAGAAGACGATCAGAAACCAGGCATAGGCGTAGCCCAGAGCATTTCGATTACGACGACCGGGGACGATGAAAAACAGGATGCCCAACCAGGGAGCGAGAACTTGGGCGAAGCGATGCAGCCATCGTGCCGGTGTGGTGACCAGTCGCCACACAGAGAATGGCCGTTTCGTCCGGATTCGTTGGTAGTGGCCTGGGAATAGTTGCTGATTGGTCATCACCAGTCACCGTCTACCCTTGATCGTCCCGCTCGATGGTGACATTCCGGAATCGCGGGGAAGCTCCGATTTCCCGAACACGCAGCTCATTCCATCGGTTCGTCTCGCCGTCGCGATCTTTGGTCTGGGTCACCAGGTCACCCACGACGATCACATGATCACCCCGCCGGAAGGTTTGCGACATCCGCTCTAGGTAGGCGTTGGCATCATCGCCGCCGCGGGAGTTGAGCCAGCATGGCATGAAGGTAGTCTCCCCATCGACGTAGTCGCGTTCTGCCTTGCTGTAATAGCGAGGGGTGGATGCGACTGTGAATCGCAGGACGGCCTCTCCCCCGCCGGGTCGGTAGCGTAGTTCGGGGTCTTTGGTGAGGTTTCCGGTGATTGTCAGCGGGATTTCGTTACTCATTGGGACTCCTCGAAAGATGTACCCACATTTGTGGGTGCCACATATGTGGGTAAGTGGTTATGTGTCTAGGTCATGAATGAAGTCGATAATTAGTTTGCGGACGGTGGTGTCTCGTTCGGTTGCGATGCGTTTGATTTTCTTCTTGGCCGACTCGGGGACGTCTACGGATAGGCGTCGTTGAGTCTCCCCCTCGGTCCGGTTTGGGAATGCCGCCCCCATACCCACATGTGTGGGTTCGTGGGTTTGTTGTTGCGTGGGTTTTCTGCGTGTCATGGACCCTCGTTTTTCTGTCATGACATCTCCTTGATGCGTTCGATGAGCTCTGTTGCGACTTCTTCATATCCAGCGAGGTCGCTCGGGTAGCCGTTCCCGCTGCCCTTGATGGATTCCTTATGTTTGATGGGGGTCTGGAAGTACGCAGCTCCGTCTTGGTCTATCGCCTCGATTGTTTGTCGGTGCGTGATCGTGCGGGGGTCGGTCTGTGTCATCAACAGGATCGCGGGCTGGTCTTCCGGGAGGGCGTCGAGTGTTGACCATGTCCTCGCCATATCCACGCTGCTGGATTTGGTTGGAATGATGACGACGTCAGCGCGCTCGATGGTTTTATCCATGACGCGAGGGTTACCTGGCCCGGTGTCGATGATCAGATAGCTTGCCTCGCTGTCCTTCTTGGAAAGCTGTGGCTCGTTGACTGCCGTCACTGGGAATGGCAGGGGGTAGCCAGCGGCGGCCGTGGCATCCGCCCACTCGGTTGCTGAGCCTTGCGGGTCAGCATCCCAGATTTCAACGGTGCCGCGATCTTTGAGTGCTAGCCCTAGATATATGGCGGTCGTGGTTTTTCCGACTCCGCCCTTCGATTGGACGATTCCTATCGTGGTGCTCATGTGGACAACATTACCACATACCCACATTTGCGGGTACCCTCTAATGTGGGTATGTGGGAAACCACGAAACCGGTTTTGTGGGGGTGTGGGTATGAGTGTTTGTGGTAATCATGCCATCAGGCATTTTCAAAGAGTTCTGGGTGTTGCCGTTTCGCGGCTGCTTCACTGCCAAGTCGGGAAATCAACAATTGCTTGCGTACGGCGCGGCGTCCGGGGGAGTCCGGCGCGGCAGCCTGGACACGTTGTTCTTGGCGGCGTCGTGCTTCGGCGCGACGTTGGGCCGCTAGTTGGTCGCGTTCGGCTTGGAGTCGTTGGCTTCGGGAGCGGATGGGTTCACCGTCGTGTAGCCATGCTGTGAGTCGGTGTCGTAGCCAGGTTTCGGCGCGGATGAATCCTGATTCGGTGTACCAGTGGCGTTGTCCGGTGGGGGAGTAGTCCAGTGCGTGAACGATGTCCCCTACGTTCCATCCGGCCAGGATGAAGTCTCGAATCTCGGCCGCGACAGCAGCAGTGGATGCGTCACGAGCACGCAAAACGTGCATTTGGACGTTCAAACTCAATTCCCAGATCACTTGCCTTTGGGCACTTCGCCGCCCCAGCCTGGTTTCAGGCTTTATCGTTGCATGAAGTGACCATGAAGAGTCTGGTCGCTGGGCTACAAGGTGAGTAAAGGCGGCGCGCGTAGCGCGCTGCCAGGAAGTAATTCTGGCCGCGTAGCGGCTCGATCTGGGGGAACTTTCGCGCGTGCGCGCGCGTAGGTGTTCTTTTAACCCTCCTATGGGGTCCGGGGTCTCAATTTCATCAACAGGCACAGATGGGGGCTGTTCCTGTGTTTGTTGCAGGGGTGTGATCAGGGCGTAGATGGGTGCTTCGTTTTTGGTGCGTCCGGTGGATTTGGGGGTGTGCTGAGCTGAGCGGCCGCGGGCGACAGTGACGAGGAGTCCGGCGGTGTGGAGTTCGGCGTAGAGGCGTGCGACGGTGGCGCGGCTGATGTTCAGGGCAACACCGGTGGCGGTCCAACTAGTCCAGAGCGTGCGGGTACGTGCGTCGTCGACGGTGGCTAGGTAGTCGATGAATCGACGTCGTAGGGTGTGGGCGTCGTTGCGGCGGTTTTGGTGTTCGAGCCAGGTGATGGCGTGGCGTCGCCAGTCGATGACGTTGCGTCGTGGCCGGTAGCCTTCGGGGACGGCCCCCATGAGTACCCAGGGCTTGCGTTCGTGCTCGACCCGGACCCTGCGGGTTTGGGAGGGAAGCAAATCACGCGGTGGGGTGGTTGCCTTGGTGGGGGAGAGTGCTATCCTAGACACCAAGAACACCTCTTTGGGTTCTTGGTTGTGATTGTTGTGAAGCGGTCATGGTCTTGAACTTTCGGTGTTGGCCGAATCCCGATCAGTTTGCCGACCGTGCGGGATTCAGAGACTTTGGGTGGCTCCCCTTCGGGGGAGCCACTTCTCTTTTAAGTTTTTGTTTTCTGTGACGGTTCTACTGGTAGCTCATGACCAGGCACGCCGGTGTCACGAGCGATGAGAGCCGCCAGGTACGCGGATTTCGTAACGCCCAGACTAGCTGCCTTCTCTTTTGCAGCTTGCTGAAGCTCGGGGTGCATCAGGAGGTTAAACCCCTTGAACTCCCCGGGCTTCTGTCGTGTTAGCGGCTTACTCATGTCGTTAACATATCTAAGTTGTGCAACAACTTCTAGTAGGTGGCAACTGTGTCGTGCCAATCTACAGTTGTACAGTTGAGACTCTGCCGAATTCAGCGGGCCTGTCGGCCCAACAACGATCCGTTGGGATGAGATCACTGTGAGCATTTCCGTCAGTGTGTCCACCTCCACGGGTTGATTGCACTACAACAGCCGACCAGCCCTTCACTTGTCTTCAGGAACCTGTCGCCGTTCTTACGATTGCCCACCGTGTCCAACCCAATACACCTCGGGAAGAACCTCAGCCAGTGGACTACGGGGAACATGCGGATTGATGCGCGACTTTCCGAGGTTCCAAAATTTCCAGTGAAGAAAAGGACTGGGTACTGCCGAGTAGATCCCCCGTGGGGACGAAGGTTCGCTTCCGGTCCGGCCTCCAGGGGCTCTTTGATCTACATTTGGCCGCCCGTGGTTACTTCGTTTAATGGGGATACTTTGACGGCCCTTCCCTACGGATGCTGACGGCTTCTCCTCCTAAAATCGAAGCCTGTGTGGCCGTGGCCTGTGGCATCTGTACTGAGTTCCTTCGAGACATCGCGTACATCGGAACCAGCCATCCCATGACACGATGCTGATGATCTGCGCCTGCACGTGTATCGATATTCCACAGTAGGCGGTGCTTGCTCATTCCAGCCTGGCCTATGTTGGTCTATGAGGAGTACTTCTACCCCTGCGAGTTCCGGATCTGTTGGGTGAGCTTACTGTCGGTAAAAGCTAGCCCCGGGGCCGGTTTTGGTCGGCTTGGTGGTGGCGACTCGTTGCTCGAGGATCTCGTTGAGCCGGCGGGTCTTCTGTAGCTCCTCCTGCTGCTGTTCAACTTTCTCTTTCAGCTCATTCCCGTACTTCTGCCACACCTGATAAGCATGATCTGCAGCTTCCCCTTTCACGCGAGCCTGTTCATAAGTTGCCTCCAGGCGATCTGCTTTCCGTCGCACTTCATCCAGACGGCGGTCGGCTTCTCGATGCTTAGCCTCGATCCGCTCCTGCTCCCGATCCTTCCGATACCGCGCGAACTGTTTCTCAGATTCTTCCTGTTGAATAAGCCGGGCTCGGTGCGCTTGCACAGCAGCTACCAGCTCTTCGACTGTGCCCGTTTCTGTCGCTGCGGTGGCCCAGTCACCGGGAGCGAGCCCCGTTGAATTCTCTGGGAGATCAGAATGAACTGTCAGTCCTGACTGGGCTCTATAGAGGCGAATGATCACCTCTCCGAGCCTGGAAGCAAGCATTTTCTGAGTCGAGACCGGGACATTGCGATGGCCGAGAAACGCACGCAAATCCTCGAGAACCTCGCTGAGAAAAACAGGATCGTCTCGAAGTAATGCAGACAGTTCCGGACGGGTCGGTTTCTTATAAACGGTGCGGGTACGCAGCACTGTTTTGGTCACGGGTTTCGGTGCCGGCTCACGGATGATGCGGATGGGTTCACCGCGTAGTTGTGCTACCTGACGGATCTGATGAGCCTTCTTTCGACAAGCGCTCGAACAATACACAGCCGGGCGTCCTGGACCATTTTTCGCAGGGACTCCCTGGCCACATTCAGGACAAGTGCGGGTGGTTGTCATGCCCCCAATAATATCGTCAGGACGAAAATACTTATTACGAATGATTCATTAGTCTCACCCTGGGTCACTGAGTGCAAGAGGTGTGACGACAATCCGGAGGAAAAACCGACCGAGGAACGAGGGAGAGTTTGGATGAACTGTTGGGGTCCGGGCAGTTCTATGCTGGCCGCGATTTTGCACAAGAGGCCACGATTGTGGGCAGGTGCCGTGCACATGGTCGGAGGAGCTTGCGGGGGAGAGCTTGTGTGCGGGAACTGTCCAGCATTCGTGAGCTGTGCACATGAGATCAGCCTGCTCGACTGAGGGACGAAGAAGAATCTGGCAGGCTGATCTCATGTGCACAGCGTGCCGACTGTGTAAAATCGAAACCACCCCGCCGGGGCATGATGAAACCTTTTGCAGCCGTACCCCGGCGGGTCCTTGTTTTTCAGTGGTGAGCGCTAGGGATGTGGGAGGTTCCACATGGCTGGGACGAAACGGAAGTCAGCGACGAAGACAGCTGCACGCGAACGAGCCAAAGCCGCCGCGGAAGCCTCCATCAAGAAGGAACGACGGCTACTGGATAAGGCCGAAGCGTTCTTCTTGGAGACCTTCGACTTTGAGAAGAAACGCCAGGCCCTTAAGGACAAGATCGACAGGCTCCAGGGTGAGCTCGCTTCTCTGGATCCGGTCACCGCACGCGCAGGTCAACTTGTGCTGTCCATGAAAGACGAAGGCCTGACGAACAAAGAAATTGGTGAACGTCTCCAGCTCTCGTCCCAGGAGGTACGCTCGTTCCTTCTGGCCGGAGAACACGAAGCTGATTCTTCGGCCACAGATACTGCTGTCAGTGATGAGCAGACAGCTTAGAAGCGCCGATGTCTGACCCTATAGTTGCCGCGGCCATTGCCGGTATTGCAGCTGTCATCGTTCGCCTGTTCGACCTCGTCCCATATATAGGGAAGAAGCAACGTTTGTTGGCTGATCAACTCGACTTGCTGGAGCGTATTGAGGCCACTGATCACCTCGACCTTGATACCTCTGAGGCTCGAGAACGTATCCAACAGGACTTAGATAAGTTCGGGTCCCGCGGTCAGTTCCGGACCGCGAACGACTGGTTGAATATGGCTGCCCTGATGTTTGTGCTTACCGCTACCTTCGGCATGATGGCTTTGACGCTGTCGGGCGACCTCGGGCTACAGGAGGTGAAGAAGTTCCTCATTACCCTGCTGGCCAGTTTCTCCCTGCTATCTCTCGTGGCTGCATTATTAGGCGTAGCGGTGTCCGTAGGCATGTGGGTTACGCAAGTGGTGAGGACATCGCTCAAACAGGGGCGAAAGTTCTTGAACTAGGTAATGCTGCAGGCTCCTCTTGAACCTGCCAGTTGGCCGCATTGTGGCCGTCCTGAACGAAGGAAGCTAAACGTGGCATCGACCGGCAAAAAACCTCCCGCAGCGCAAAACGCTGCTCTACACTTCATGGATCTGTCCCACGAGTATCTACTTCTCGTTCCAAAACCTGCCAAGAACCTGAGAGCACCCGCTTTTGGACCTGACAGCAGCCGTCTCGAGCGCGTATCGATCCGTCAGATCGCCTTCGCTGTGTCCATGCAACGCAAGTTTGTTCACTGCTCCGAGGGCGCGTATATTCCGCAGACACTCGAGGCGGTTCTTAATGATCTGGGTTCGTCTCTTCCGGAGGACCATCGATGCCGGCTGAGGGACTTAAGGGACCGCATCAAGCCCTTGTTTGATTACATCGCTAGGGACCATGCGGACGACGGGTACAACCACGAGGACATGGAATACTCATCTGGTCTGAGTTTCGAAGAACAGCGTGGTTCCATGCGTAATGCCAACGTTCTCTATCGGAAGTTTTTCTACGGGCGTCTTATCCACGGCGACTACTCGAAATGGATCCGACGAGAGCTTTGGTGGCCCGCCTACTTAGAAATCTCACGCGGGATCAGCAAAGTCGAAACTCTCATCATTGAGACTCGTCACCTCCTAGGCACCTTCATGGAGGAAGGACTACTCCCGGTCTCTGAGTACATCGGTGACGTCGATCGCGACACACAGCTGCCTGAAGGCGGGCTTGCTCCTTAGTTGCCCATCCTTGAACGCAAGACAGAGACTGCCCGTTTAGAAGAGAGTGCCTTGACCTCGAGCCAGTCCTAACATCATCGCTTTGATCGCCTCCCGGTCATAGCCCTTATCCCGGATCACATCCCGCAACGCCCGGGACCGGCGGCCCCGCTCGGCAGGCGACTGGTGGCGGAAGAACGCCGCAGCAAACTGGAGATTGTGCCGGCCCCGGTCGGGAAGAGAATGCCGCCGGATCACTGCCTGCGCTTCGGACTCGTTCACCACGAGAACGTCCGTCGAGGAGAGGCACTCCGAGGAAACGTCGGCCGCCGGCGCCAAGTTGAGGATGAACCGTGCGGACGTTTCGGAAACGGTGCGCGCCAGTTGCTCGAGGGTTTCCACGGGAATTTCGCCTTGCGCGACCACCACACGGGATCCGCCGAAGCCCTCCGAACCCGCGCTGCGCACGAGTTCCGGGGAAACGCTCCGATTGGCGGCGGGCACGATTGCGATGGTGTTCTCCCCGTGAGCATCCACGGTGATGTGGGCGGTCCCCGAATCTCCGGGAACTGTGCTCATGGCATCCGTTGCGACGCCGTAGGCCCGCAGCTCCTCGAGAAGGCGGTGGCCGGCGTCGTCGTCCCCCACACAACCGAGGAAGGCGGTGGGAGTTCCGGTCAATGCCGACGCGACCGCCTGATTGGCGCCCTTCCCGCCGAGCCCGTACGTCACGGACTCACCGACCAGGGTCTCGCCGGGGGCGGGGAAGCGGTCCACCGTGACGGTCACATCGCGGCTCACGGAACCGACCACGAAGACTTGGGGCTTTACCAAATCCGCACCCGTTCCTCAGGGGCAAGCCACATGTCGTCGCCAGGCTGCACGCCGAAGGCTTCGTGGTATTCGTCCACGTTGCGCACCGTCCCGTTACAGCGGAACTCCGAGGGGGAATGCGGGTCGATCGAGAGCAACATCTTTGCGGTCTGCGTCCGGGCCTTCGAGCGCCAAATCTGCGCGTAGGCCAGGATCAACCGCTGGATCGCGCTGACACCGTCGACCTTGGGCGCGTCCTCCAGGCTCGTTCCGGCCTTGTCCAAGGCCTTGCGGTACGCCTTGATCGCGATGGTCAATCCGCCCAAATCGCCGATATTTTCGCCCAAGGTCAGTTCGCCGTTGACGCGGTCCTCGGCCGGGTCGAGGCCCTCCGGGGTGTACTCGGAATACTGGCTGACCAGGGAGGACGTGCGCTTCTCGAACTCGCGGAGATCGGCTTCGGTCCACCAGTCGTTGAGGTTGCCGTCGCCGTCGTATTTGGCGCCCTGATCGTCGAATCCGTGGCCGATCTCGTGCCCGATCACCGAGCCAATGCCACCGTAATTTGCGGCGTCCTCAGCCTCCATGGAGAAGAACGGGGGCTGGAGGATCGCGGCAGGGAAAACGATCTCGTTCATCACCGGGTTGAAATATGCGTTCACGGTCTGCGGGGTCATGTGCCACTCGTGGACGTTGATCGGCTGGCCGAGCTTGCCGAGTTCGTAGTCGTGTTCAAAACGGTTGCCCGCCTTGACGTTCTCGACCACGTTCTCGCCGATGATGAGCGACGAGTAGTCGCGCCACTCGTCGGGATACCCGATCTTGGGCGTGAACTTGCCGAGTTTTTCCAGGGCGCGCTCGCGAGTCTCGGGGGTCATCCACTCCAGCGAAGAGATCGATTCCCGGTAGGCCTCGATGAGGTTCCCCACGAGCTCCTGCATACGAGCCTTGTGTTCCGGCGGGAAGTGGCGCGCCACGTACTCCTTGCCGACTTCCTCGCCCAGCAGCGATTCCACGAGCCCGACGCCGCGCTTCCAGCGGTCCCGCATTTCCTCGGTGCCCATGAGCCGCTTGGAGTAAAACTCAAAGTTTTCCCGCACGGCCGCCGAGTGCAAGAATGCGGCGCGTGAATGGACGATGTGCCAGGCCAGCCACAGGACCCACCGTTCCATCGGCTCGGAGGCCCACATTTCAGCAAATCCGCGAAGATATGAAGGCTGGGCGACGACGACGCGCTCGAACGCCTCCCGAGTACCACCCAACGCTTCGATCCACCGCTCCCACGGGAACCCGGGGAAATCCGTGCTCAGGGTGTCGGGGGAGTACGGGTTGTAGGTCTTATGGGCGTCGCGGCAGGCGACTTTGTCCCAGTGGTGTTCGGCCAGCCGGGTCTCGAGGTCGAAGATCGTTTGCGCTGCGTCTTCCGGGCTGGTCCCGAAGCGTTCGGCGACGCCAGTGATGTTGAGCATCGAGGCGATGTGCTCTCGGTAGGCTTCGCGAATTTCGGCGTACTTTTCCTCGCGGTAGTACTCTTCGTCGGGCAGCCCCAGGCCGGACTGGGCGAGATAAGGAACGTACTGCGTTGCCTTCTTCGCGTCATTATTGACGTACACGCCCACGGGGCTCCCGACGCCGCTCGCGTCGAGCGCCGCCATGACGATCACCAGACCGTCTTTGTCCTGGGCCGTCTGCAATAGCTCAAGGTCCGGGTCCAAGGGGCGGTTGCCGGCTTTTTCGATGGCCTCTTCGTCCATGAAGGAGTTGTAGAGGGCGCCCACCTTGGATTCGGGGTCTGCCTCGCCGGCGGCTGTGATGATGTCACGGATTTGTTCTTCCGAACGATCGCGCAGGGCGTAGAACGCGCCGTCGATTCCCCGGTCGGAGGGGATGTCGTGCTGAGCGATCCAGGCGCCGTTGGCGTATCGGTACAGGTCTGCCTTGGGATCCACGGTGGTGTCCATGCCCGCAGTGTCCAGGCCGCGTTCCGCCGGAGCGGTGTGCTGATCAGAAGCGTTCGAAGTCATGTGCCCCAGCCTACCGATCCCTACATGACGCCGACTGAAGAATTACTAAGGTCACCCTGACCCCGAAGGGCTCAGCTCGATAGACTGGTGGACATTGCCATAGTGCTTACCCCTCCGGAAGAGGGCCGGGAACGAAGCCCGGAATCCGTGACGAAAGGACCCCGCCGTGACTCAAGCCCCCGAACGTCCGTTGCGCGTTGCCGTGATTGGATCGGGCCCCGCAGGCGTGTACGCCTCGGATCTGCTCTCCAAGTCCGACGCCGTCGCAGAGGGAAACCTCGAGGTCAGCATCGATATTTTCGACCGCTACCCCGCGCCGTTCGGTCTGATTCGGTACGGCGTGGCGCCCGACCACCCGCGCATCAAGGGCATCATCACCTCGTTGCACAAGATCATGGAGAACCCGGCCATTCGCTTCTTCGGCAACGTCGAATACGGCACGGACATCACTCTGGCCGAGCTCCGGGAGCATTATGACGCCGTCATCTTTGCGACCGGTGCTTACTACGATGCCTCCCTGCACATTCCCGGCGTCGAGCTAGAGGGCTCCTACGGCGCTGCGGACTTTGTGGCGTGGTACGACGGTCATCCGGACGTGTCCCGCGAGTGGCCGCTCGAGGCCCGCGAGATCGCCGTGCTGGGTAACGGCAACGTGGCCCTCGACGTCGCGCGCGTACTGTCCAAGCACGCCGACGACCTCCTCGTGACCGAGATTCCGGAGAATGTGTACGAGGGTTTCAAGAAGTCGCCCGTGACCGACGTCCACATTTTTGGTCGACGCGGCCCAGCGCAGATGAAGTTCACCCCTCTGGAGTTGCGTGAACTCGCGAAGTCCCGCGACGTCGACATCGTCCTGTATGACGAAGACTTCGAATTCGACGAGGCCTCCCGTGCGGCGGTCGAATCGAATAACCAGATCAAGGCCATGGTGAAAACCTTGGACAAATGGCGCGAGGAGCAGCGAGAGAATCCGGGTACGGCCTCGCGGCGTCTGCACCTCCACTTCTTGCAGTCTCCGGCGGAGATCGTGGGGGATGAGAACGGTAAAGTTCGTGCGATTCGCATGGAACGCAACGAGCTCGACGGCGCCGGCGGCATCCGCCCCACCGGGGAAACCCTCGAATACGAGGTTCAGGCCGTGTACCGGGCGATCGGCTACTTCGGTTCCGAGTTGCCGGAGGTTGGCTACGACAAGCTGCGCGGCGTCATCCCCAACGCGGAGGGCCGTGTGCTGGACGAGACCGAGAAGGCCATTCCTGGTCTCTACGCAACCGGCTGGATCAAGCGCGGTCCCGTCGGCCTGATCGGCTCCACGAAGTCCGACGCCCTGGAAACGATCACTCACCTCATCGAGGATCACGAATTTACGGCGAGCGAGGCCGAGCCGGAGAGCGTGCCGGAATTCCTTGAAGGCAAAGGCATCGAGTTCACCACGTGGGAAGGCTGGCACGCCCTGGATGAGCACGAGCGTTCGTTGGGTGCCGCAGCTACCGACGCCGCCGGTCAGCCGCGTAAGCGCGTCAAGGTGGTTCCGCGTGAGGACATGGTGAAGATTTCCCGCCAAAAGTAACCGTGCGCGCCCTCGTATCGATGGAATGACCGCCCCTCGGCACTCGCTGAGGGGCGGTCATTCATATCTGAATTCTTTGCTTTTGACCCCTCCACAACGTGATTTGCGTCCTAGAATAGGAAGAGGAACTACCCAAGGAGGGGCGCCATGTCAGAGACCAAAGGCTTCAATCCCGAAACAACTTTTGGTGCACGAGCACTTGCGGAAAGCGCTGAATCATCGAATCTGAGTGAAATCCACGGCGAGATCATCGTGGGGATCGACGGTTCTGATCAGAGCTATGGTGCCCTGACGTGGGCGGTCTCTGAGGCTAAACGACGCAAGGTCCCCGTCCGCTTGGTCACCGCGTACTCGCTTCCCGTTTTTACCGGCACGGGTTTCGACGCCGGATATTCGATGGTTGACGACAAAGCTCTGGAAGACGGCGTCCGCCAGATCCTCGACGAGGGCTATCGTCGCGTCGAAAATGAAGGCGTGGAATTGCGCGCGACCGTAGAAACCGGCGATGCGTCAGGAATCTTGATCGAACTATCCAAGCGCGCCGAGCTCATTGTGGTGGGGTCGCGGTCGGCCCGTGGATTCCTGGGGCGGCTTCTGGGGACCGTTTCGACGGCCCTCCCGGCGAAGTCCCGGTGCCCCGTCGTCGTCGTCCCCCTGAACTGGGCCAAGCGCCACGCGGAGGACGCCACGATCCTCACGCCATCGCACGGCGTGGCTGTTGGTTCCGATGGTTCGGACCAGGCCCGCATCGCTATCCTCAAGGCCGCCGAACAGGCCGAGCTCATGGGTGTTAACCTCACTCTGGTCAATGCATTGGCTCCGTTTACGGGGGCCGTGAACTGGGTTCCGGCGGCCGTGGACTTCGAGGCGATGTACCGCGAAGTCGAGCAATTGCAGGAGTCGGCCAAGAAATGGGTGAAGGGCTACTACCCGGATCTTGAGGTGACGGCGGAACTTGTCGACGGATCGCCGGTGAAGGTCTTGATCGACGCCGGCGAGGAAGCTGACATGATCGTCGTCGGCACCCGTGGTCGTGGCGGGCTGACCGGCATGATCCTGGGCTCCACCTCGCAGGGTGTGCTGCACGCGGCGGATAATCCGGTGATGATTGTTCCGGATCTCGACGACGACCGTATCGAGACTGCCCCCGAAGCGGGCGTGGTCTGGGGCTAGAGGCCCACGTGATCCCCCGGGGTGCCGTGCATCTCGGGGGTTCCGCTCGCTGTTTTGTGATTCGCGACGCTTTCGGCGGATTCGATTTGTACTTTCACGCTGGAGGCGATTATGCTTATGGAGGTCCAAGCGAGGAAAGCTTCCCGAGCTGGCCTAAGCCCCCATCGTCTAGCGGCCTAGGACACCGCCCTTTCACGGCGGCGGCACGGGTTCGAATCCCGTTGGGGGTACTGCAACTCTTCGGATTTGCTCACCACATGTGGTTCCAATAAGATTGATTCTCGTTGGAAAAACACCAAGGCCCTGTAGCGCAGTTGGTTAGCGCGCCGCCCTGTCACGGCGGAGGTCGCGGGTTCAAGTCCCGTCAGGGTCGCTTAGGCGGCGTATTTCTTCTGAAGAAATTCAGGTGAAGACGCCGTCGTGGCATATCTGAGAAGAAATGCCTGGCTCTGTAGCTCAGTTGGTAGAGCGTACGACTGAAAATCGTAAGGTCACCGGATCGACGCCGGTCGGAGCCACTGAAAACCGCCCCGTAGGCTTCTATGCGGGGCGGTTTTCTTTTTAACCGGTGTGGGGTCTGGACTTTCTCGATCAGGGCAGCCGGCCCTGCAATTTCCGCCGCCGACAACATTTCACGGGCTCGAAACCTTGAAGTAGATTCACGCACGACATTCGGCCCCCGGCAGAGACCTACCATCGTCGGGACAGGTGCTCACCAAAATGCCCGCCGGAACAGGGGATACCCATGAATTTAGACCATTACGACAGCTCTCGAACGCGGAAATTTCAGCGAAAAGTGACGTTGCTTTCGGCCGGTGGGGTCTTTTTGGATGGCTTTGATTTGACCATCATTGCCGTCGCTATGCCGATGATCGCGGGCGAATGGGGCTTGGGTGCGGCGGAAAAATCGATTTTGACCAGTAGCGCCATTATTGGCTCATTCATTGGTGCGGTATCGCTGGGAAACCTCACGGACCGGTTTGGCCGCAAGGCGATGTACATCATCGATCTTTTGGCATTCGTCCTCTTTGCCGTCCTGACGGCTTTTGCGCCAGACCTCTGGTGGCTGGTGATTTTCCGGTTCCTTTTGGGTATCGGTATCGGAGCTGACTACCCGATTTCTGCGACCCTTGTTTCGGAATTCGCGTCCAAGAAGGGCCGCGGCAGGCTGTCGACGTCGTTGGGTGCGATGTGGTTTGCCGGGGCCGTTGTGGCCTATCTTGTGGGACTGCTGACTCTGCCCCTGGGCGACTTTGCCTGGAGGGCAATGCTCTTGGTGGGCGCCATCTTCGCCCTGATAGTTTTTGCCTTCCGCGTCACGCTTCCCGAGTCGCCTCGGTGGTTGGTGGCCCACGGCCGTCACCAAGAAGCTCGCGACGTCGTCGAGAAAATTACGGGGGTGCGTCCAAGCCGGGATGAGGTCCAGGCCGAAGCTGCTGAACCCGCCCAAGCTCCTGCTCAGGCGGCACGCCTCGTGAGCCTCTTCAAAGGCCGCCAGAGAAATCGAACGCTCTTCGTGTGCGGGTTCTGGTTTTGCTACGCCACGGCCTACTACGGAATTTCGATGTACACCCCAACGATTCTTGCGCCCTTTACCCAAGGGAATCACGTCGCCGTCATCGTGGGATCCGGCATCGTGGCGGTTTTGGGCCTTGTCGGCTCGGTCATCGGAATGAACCTGGTGGATTCGTGGGGGAGGCGCCCGCTCATCATCACCTCCTTTGCCGGGCTGACAGCCTCCCTCGCAGTGTTGGCGATGACGGTCAACCCTCACCTGATCTTCTTGATTGTCCTGTTCAGCATCGCGGTTCTCTTCTCCAATTCTGGCGGCGGCATTCTGAACTTCGTGTACCCGACGGAGCTCTTCCCGACCGAGTTGCGGGCCACGGGGTCCGGACTAGCGACGTCGGTGAGCCGCATTGGCTCGATCTTGGGTGTCATTGCGTTCCCGAATATGGTCGCGGCGTGGGGAAACAACGTGGCCTTGTGGGTCTTTGCCGCCGTGGGCCTCACGGGACTGTTGATTTGTGTTTTCATGGCACCCGAAACGAAGAACCGTAGCTTGGAAGAGATCAACGCATAACGAAGCCGTGAGCCGTCGGGAAATCGGTAGTCTGTGACCCATGGATGGTGTTGTAACAGGGGAGATCCGTCCCGAAACTCCGGCTGATGTTCCTGCAATCGGCCGAGTTCTTGAGGCGACCTTTGAAACCTCTGAAGAGGCCGAGCTGGTTGAGGCGTTGCGACGGGATCCAGCGTGGATCAAAGGGCTATCTTTCGTTGCGACCGATTCCGATGGATCGGTGATCGGGTATGCCTTGCTGACCCGCTGTCATGTGGGTGAACAACCCGCATTATGTTTGGCGCCGTGCGCCGTCTTGCCGGAATATCAGCGGTCCGGTGTTGGAACGGCCGTGATCGGAGCCGCGCTGGAAAGTGCTCGACAACAGGGTGAGGGCACGGTCGTCGTCTTGGGCCACCAAGGCTATTACCCGCGGTTCGGGTTCGTCCCGGCGTCGGACTACGGCATTGACCTGAGCATCGATGTCCCCGACGGGGCCTTGATGGTGCTTTCGCTTGATGGCGGCCAGGTACCGAGTGGACGGGTGCGTTATGCGGAGCCCTTCGGGATCTAGGTCTCCGACTCTCGGTGTAGAACGACGACGCCGTTCGATCCTTCTCGCGAGGTAACGACAAAACACCAGGTGTGAGGTGAGTATGTTCCTCACGCCCGGTGATGAGCCGTCAATCGTGCTGGAAGGATTTGAGGAAGGCCTCGCCGTCGTTGGAGAGCTGTACCCGGTTGGGGTCGAGCGGGTACGGCTCCACGGGCAATTGCCTGAATTCCATGCGGTCGAGGCCGGCCTGCGAGAAAGATTTGAGCACTGCGGCGAGTTCTTTCTGATCTTTGAGTCCGCTGTCCACGGTGATGGAAGAGGACGCCTTGTTCATAAGGTCGAACATCTTCGTGGGATTGCTCAGGACGTTGTCCTTTTTGACTTTGTCCAGGATGGCGGCCATCACCTGCTGCTGGTGTTTGATCCTGGCGAGGTCGCTGCCGTCGCCGATGGCGTGGCGGGTGCGGGCCATGGCCAAAGCGTCTTTACCGTGTAGGGTCTGGCATCCGGCGGGTAGGTTCAGGTTGGCGTCTGGATCATGAAGGGCCTCCGGGAGGCACATGGTGATCCCGTCGAGAGCATCAACGACCGACATGAAGCCCCCGAAGCTGACGTCTACGGAGTGGTCGAGTGGAATGCCCGTGAGATCCGTGACCGCTGAGACGAGCTGTGAATCCCCTTCATCGAGAAATGAATTGATCTGGACCGGCTGTTGGGGATCGGACGCATATTCTTTGGAATTCTTGGGCGGCTTCACCATGGTGTCGCGGGGGATTTGGATGCCGGTGGCCTGGGTGTGGGCGGAATTGAGGTGAAGGATCATGAGCGAATCGCTGCGGCGCCCTTCGGCTTCTCCGGCGTTGATTGATCCGTCTCGCCCGTCAGAGCCAATCACCAAGATATTGAGCGGCCCGTCGTGGTTGGAATTCGACGCGAGCCCGCTGACTTCGGTGGTGTGCAGATTGTTCGCCAAGTGATTCGTGGCAATGAATCCAAGAGTTGCCGCTACAGCGACGGCGCATAGCGTGGCACCTGCCGCAATGCGCGGACCTTTCCGTTTGTACCAGGGGCGTTTGGGCTGGCTGGTTGCCATCTGAGCCTCGGTGTGAGGACCGAGCTGATGATTCCGTCGCGTGTACGTCATGGGTTCCTAGGGGGTGTGAGGAAACGGTGGGGCATCCCTCCTGGGATGTAGAAGTACATCAATTTTGAGATATTTTTTTGTGAAAAACCCGGGGGCGGCCTGAAATTCGCCCCCGAGTCACCCCGTCCACGACGACGGCCTACTTAATCTCGACCACCACAGGCAGATGGTCCGAGGCACCCTTGCCCTTGCGTTCTTCGCGATCGTATTCGGCACCGGTCACCCGTTCGGCCAGTGCCGGCGAGTACAGCTGGAAGTCGATCCGCATCCCCTCGTTTTTGGGGAAGCGCAGGGAGGTGTAATCCCAGTAGGTGTAGTCCTTCTCGCCCTGCGTATAGGGGCGGGCGACGTCGGTCAGGTTGGCGTCCTCCAGGAACGAGTAGAACGCGGCGCGTTCCGGTTCCGTCACGTGCGTCATGTTGTTCTTGCGGAAAAAGTCGATGTCCCAGACGTCGTCGTCTTGAGGTGCAACATTCCAGTCGCCCACGAGGGCCAGCTGCACTTGAGGGTCCTCCGCCAGCCACTTTTGCGTGTCTTCCCGGAGCACCTTGAGCCATTCAAGCTTGTACGCCATATGGGGGTCATCGATCCCGCGACCATTAGGGATGTACAGGCTCCACACCCGGACGCCGTCGCAGGTTGCCGCGATGGCGCGAGCCTCCTGGATCTCTTCCTTGCCGGGTTTCCCGAAAACCGGCTGGCCCGGGAACGTGCGTTCGACGTCGTCGAGGCCCACTCGGGACGCGATGGCGACGCCGTTCCACTGGTTTAGCCCGAAATGCGCGACGTCATAACCGAGTCGTTCAAACATGGCGAAGGGGAAGTTCTCGTCCTTGGCTTTAGTCTCCTGGATGGCCAGCACATCGATGTTCGAACGGTCCAGCCAAGCCTCCACTCGGTCTGCTCGCGCGCGGATCGAGTTCACATTCCAGGTGGCAATTCTCATCGGTGGGTGCTTCCTTTGTGCTTGAGGGGTTTCGAGGTGAAAACGGCGTCTCCCTCATCCTGAGCGAGAAGACCCTCAGTCTCAAGAATTGAGTCTCTCGAAGGTGGTTCACCGTGTCACTCGCTCGCGAAAAACCACCCTCGGGTGTAGGTCACAATCCCGTCACATTCGGCACTCGGGGGCGCTTCTTACTGGCGAGTAAATTAGTTCCGCACCAAGATCTCGGTTCACCTCGTCCAGTCGTCTGAGTCCAAGGGAACGCGCGAAGGGCTGACAATCATCCCGCGTGAGATCGCCGTGACCGTTACCCGGGGCCTCGCGTGGGAAGCGGCCTTACCCTGGGGGAATCCGACGAATAATCGGGGTTTGATTTCTGTGGAGGTGAGCTCCGGGAGGTAAAAGCCCTTGGGGAATTCCCATGTGATGAGAGTTCCTTGAGTGGCGAACGAACGGGTCACCGAGGTGCCTATCGAGTTATAAAGAGCCAATTCCGGGCCATCGTTTGAGGTCGAACTCATTCCTGTGGCGGTCATCGAAATCGTGACGGCGGATTGCAATCGGCCCGGGCCGCTGGTGTCGGGGGCTACGCCAAATTTCAGGCTTATCCCCTGCGAGTGTGTGGCGGTGCAGTCATTGGCGCCAAAGAGAATGCCAAAGAAGTTCGGCGAAGCTGCAATTTCGGGCACATTTCTTGTTGCGACGATCACGGGATTGGACCAGGCAGATTGCGCCGCGGATGGTGGGCGACTATTCCATGAAGTGCTCATCATTCCTTCTGTGGCACGAGCCGATAGCAATTCATCTCTCCGACACCCGGCAATGGTGTCCAAGAGATGCCGCAGTGGACTGTACAGAATGGGATCACCAAGAACACCTGATACTCGTGAGTAACTTTTTGAGTTCTGAACGACCTCGCGGCGCAAGTGAACCTTTGGTCCATTGGTTGGGTTGCACGCCCGTCGGCGACTAACGTGATGGGGGACACGCTGACGTCGTCGGGTGGGATGCCCGTGGCCAGCACGAGACTTCACGGAGGAATCACATGACTGACCAGCCCGGACCACAGCAGCCTGTACCTCCGGCGTCGCCATTTCGCGAGGATGTCCTCACGGGCCAGAACATCCTGGTGACAGGTGGTGGGAGTGGGCTCGGCCGAGGTGTGGCCCGGCACTTCGTTCAGCATGGCGCCACTGTGCATATCTGGGGACGGCGAGAAAGCGTTCTCCAGGAAGCGGCCGATGAACTCAACGGCGAGTCTGGGGCAGGTTCCGCGCACTACCAATCCGTAGACGTCCGCGACGCAGAGGCCGTCGACGCGGCGGTGGGGCAAATCTGGGAGCAGCACGGCCCTTTGACCGCGGCTATGAACAACGCCGCCGGAAACTTTATTGCCCAAACCAAAGATCTCAGCCCGCGTGGGTTCCAGGCCATCACGGACACCGTGATGAAGGGGTCATATAACGTGACCCACGCCGTCGGGCACCGGTGGATCGAGCAGGGGCTGCCCGGCAACATCCTCTCGACGCTGGTCAGCTGGGTTTATACCGGCTCGGCCTTTGTGGTTCCCTCCGCCATGGCCAAATCGGCCGTCCATGCCATGACCATGTCCCTCGCCGTGGAGTGGGCCAAGTATGGAATTCGCCTCAACGCCATCGCGCCTGGCCCTATCCCCACGGAATTCACCTCCGTGGTGCTGGGTTCGAATCGAGGTGGCCAGGGGGCCATGACCGATATCGACGCTGTGCCTGCCCGACGCGCTGGAACCGTCGAAGAAATGGGGAACTTGGCGACCTTCCTGATCTCTGGTGGGTGCGACTACATTACGGGGCAAACCATCACCATGGACGGCGGCCAAATGCTCGCAGGGCCATCGACCTTTTCCGCGCTCGCGGACCTCGACGACGCCGACTGGGCCGAAATTGCGGCGAAGGGTAAGCAGGCCGCTGCGGAGTCGAAAAAGAACCGTACGGCCTAGTCGGACTCGTGTGAAGGCTAGGTGTCGCGCGCACCTGGCATTGTCCCAGCAGGGTCGATAACCTGTGATCCGAGACACAGTTTTGGAGTTTCGGAATCTCAGAGAGGAGAACCGGCGCATGTCGAGCGAACAGGTCATGGAGCTGAAGCACTTCATCGGAGGGCAGGAGGTCGCGGGTCGATCGGGTCGCTTTGCCGATGTGTACGACCCGAGCACGGGTCAGGTTCAGGCGACGGTTCCGTTGGCCTCACGGGACGAGGTTGACGAGGTGGTCCGCAACGCTCGGGAAGCCCAAGTAGCCTGGGGCGCCACGAACGCGCAAAAGCGAGCCAGAGTTCTCGGCCGTTTCGTGAACCTGGCCAACGAGCACGCCGACGAGATCGCCGAGGCACTCTCGCGCGAACACGGGAAAACGGTTCCGGATTCTCACGGTGACCTTCAGCGTGGATTGGACGTCGTCGAATTCGCGATGGGTGCCCCACACCTACTCAAAGGGGAATTTAGCGACTCTGTGGGCACGGGAATCGACGTCTATTCGATGCGGCAACCGCTCGGTGTCGTCGCCGGGATCACCCCATTCAACTTTCCCGCGATGATCCCGCTGTGGAAGGCCGGACCGGCCATCGCGGCGGGAAACGCCTTTGTGCTGAAACCGTCCGAGCGCGATCCTTCCGTGCCGCTGATCCTCGCTCGCCTCTGGAAGGAAGCGGGCCTGCCTGACGGCATCTTCAACGTCGTCAACGGCGACAAAGAAGCGGTGGACGCATTGATCGACCACGAGGATATTCGCGCCGTGGCTTTTGTGGGCTCCACCCCCATCGCGCAGAGCATTTATGAGCACGCGGCAAGCCGAGGCAAGCGTGCCCAGTGCTTCGGCGGCGCGAAGAACCACATGATCGTGATGCCCGACGCCGACCTCGATCAGGCTGCCGATGCTCTGATCGGCGCGGCCTATGGCTCCGCCGGAGAGCGTTGCATGGCCATTTCCGTGGCCGTTCCCGTGGGTGAAGAGACGGCGGACGCCTTGGTGGCCAAGGTGAAGGAGAAGGCCGAAAACCTCACCTTTGGTCCGTCCTTGGACGAATCGTCGGATTATGGCCCGCTCGTTTCCTCGGCCGCCAAGGAGCGTGTGGAAAGCATGATCGGCCGCGGTGTCGAGGAAGGTGCCGAGCTGGTGCTGGACGGTCGCGGTGCGTCGGTGGCCGGGCACGAGGAGGGCTTCTTTGTGGGCCCGACTCTCTTCGACCGCGTCACCCCCGACATGAACGTGTACCGCGAGGAAATCTTCGGACCTGTGCTGACCGTATTGCGCGCTGCGGATTTCGACGAAGCCTTGGAGCTGCCAACCCAACACGAATTCGGCAACGGCGTCTCGATCTTCACCCGTGACGGTGACACGGCGCGTGAATTCGCCCGCCGCGTGGAGGTTGGCATGGTGGGCGTCAACGTGCCGATCCCCGTGCCCATCGCCTATTACACCTTCGGCGGTTGGAAGGCCTCCGGATTCGGGGACCTCAACCAGCACGGCCCGGACGCCTTCCGCTTCTACACCAAAACCAAGACGGTGACCCAACGGTGGCCATCCGGCATCAAGGAAGGAGCGAGCTTCGTCATGCCCACCGGCAACTGACGACGCCGCCCACCGGCCACACCGAACCAGCAGGAGGACGATCGATGACAGAACAGCAGGACGCACCCGTACTCACCACCATCCGGGGCCACCTCGGACTCATCACACTGAACCGCCCGCGCGCGGTCAACGCGTTGAACGTGGAAATGATTGGGCTCGTCAACCAGGCCCTCGACGAGTTCGAGGAGGACGCCAACGTCAAAGTCGTGGCGATCGTCGGCTCGGGGGAACGCGGGCTGTGTGCCGGGGGCGACGTCGTGGCCCTGTATAAGGCCGCATCCAGCGATGATCCCGGTCAGGGCATCGATTTCTTCCGCCAGGAATACGCCTTCGACTACCGCATTTCGCGATACCCCAAACCGTTTGTCGCGATCATGAATGGGCTGGTCTTGGGCGGCGGCGTCGGGCTTTCGGTTCCGGGGTCACACCGCGTGGCCACGGATTCGACACGCACCGGGATGCCCGAAACTGGCATCGGCTTTTCCCCGGACGTGGGAGGCCTCAACTATCTTTCCCACGCACCCGGGCAATCGGGTAAGCACCTGGCGCTGACCGGGCTCCACATCGACGGTGCCGACGCCATCCACGCGGGCTTGGCCGACTACTACGTCGAGGACGCCCAAGTCGAGGAAGTGCTGACGCGGCTCGAAGACACCGAGAATCCCGGAACCGTGGCGACCGTTCTTCAAGAGGTCGAGGCCGAGCTTCCCGAGTCGACGTTGGCGGCCGCGGCGTCGTGGATAGATGAGGATTACGCCCCGGAAACCGTGGAGGAGATTCTCGCCAACGTGACGGCCAGGGTCGAAAAGGATCCGGATAACGAGCTCGCGGCCTCGGCGCTCGCCGCACTGCGACGCAACAGCCCCACCGGCATGAAGACGGCGTTGGAAGGCCTGACCCGAGCCTCAAACCAGAGCCTTGCCGAGACCTTGACCCAAGACTTCCGCACCAGCGGAAACGCGCTCTTTGCCCACGACATGGCCGAGGGCATTCGCGCGCAGGTGATCGACAAAGATCGCAACCCACAATGGCAACCGCAAACCCTCGAGGATGTGGATCGAGAGACCGTGCTGGGATTCTTCGAGCCGGTACCGAATCACGAGGACCTGCGATTGTCGGACGAAGGAGCAACGTCATGAACATCGCATTCCTGGGCCTCGGAAATATGGGCGGTCCCATGGCCCGCAACCTCAAGGACGCCGGGCACGACGTCGTCGCCTTCGACCTCATGGAGGCCGCGCGAGAGAACGCCGCCGCCGAGGGCGTGACCATCGCGGCCAGCGGTGCGGACGCCGTCAAAGATGCCGAGGTCGTCATCACGATGTTCCCGGCGGGCAAGCACGTTTTGGCGGCCTACCGTGGAACCGAGGGCGAACCGGGGCTGCTGGCCGTTGCTCGCCCGAACACGCTATTTATCGACAGTTCGACCATCAGCGTGGATGAGGCGGTCGAAGCCGCAGAACTCGTCCACGAGGCCGGCCATCGAGCGGTCGACGCGCCGGTCTCCGGAGGAACCGCAGGAGCCCAAGCCGGCACTTTGACGTTTATGGTCGGTGGACCGAAGGCGCACGTCGACGCCGCCCACGAGCTCTTCGACGTCATGGGGAAGAAGATCGTCCACTGCGGTGAGAACGGCGCAGGCCAGGCCGCTAAATGCTGTAACAACATGTTGCTGGCGATCACGACCATCGGCGCGAGTGAAGCCTTCACGTTGGGATCCAAACTGGGCCTAACCGATCAGGCACTCTTCGATGTCATGTCCACCTCTGCCGCTCAATGTTGGTCCGTGACGACCAACTGCCCTGTTCCGGGCCCGGTGCCCACCAGCCCTGCCAGTAACGATTACCAGCCCGGCTTCGCGGCGGCCCTCATGGCCAAGGACTTGGGCCTCGCCTTCGCGGCCCTGGAATCCACCGGCACTCGAGCGACCTTCGGCCGGGCGGCGCACCAGGCTTACACGGAATTCACCGAGGCCGGCAACGGGCACCTCGACTTTTCCGCGATCATCCAGACCATCAGAGAGGACGCATCATGAGCGAAACCACCGCAGATTCCCCGATCATCACGGAAAAAACCGAGGACGGCGTCGGGCTGATTCGGCTGAACCGCCCGAAAGCACTCAACGCGTTGAACTACGAAACCATGGTCGCCGTGGTTGAGGCCGCGGAAGGTTGGGAGCGAGACGAATCCGTGTCCGCGATCGTGCTGACCGGCTCGGAGAAAGCGTTTGCCGCCGGTGCGGACATCAAGGAGATGGCGTCGAAGAGCTTCACCGAGATGTACGCGAGCGATTGGTTCGCCCACTGGCAGCGCCTCACCCAGGTTCGTTTGCCGATCATTGCCGCCGTCAACGGCTACGCCTTGGGTGGCGGATGCGAGTTGGCGATGATGTGCGACATTCTCGTGGCCGGTGAGGGCGCAACTTTCGGGCAGCCGGAGATCAACCTGGGTGTTCTTCCGGGTATGGGTGGTTCCCAGCGACTCACGCGCGCCATTGGTAAGGCCAAGGCGATGGACATGATCCTGACCGCCCGGAATATGGGGGCCGAGGAGGCCGAACGCGCAGGATTGGTGTCCCGGGTGGTACCCGACGCCGAGGTGCTGGACACCGCACGGGACATCGCCGCGAGCATCGCGCAGAAGTCTCGACCGGCCGCGATGATGGCCAAGGAGGCAGTGGCCGCGGCGTTCGAAACCCCGCTGGCTCAAGGCCTCGCCTTTGAGCGTCGCGTCTTCCACTCACTTTTTGCGACCCATGACCAGGCCGAAGGCATGGCCGCGTTCTCGGAGCGGCGCTCGCCCAACTTCGAGAATCGCTGAATCTTAACCGACGACGCCGCCGTCCTCGCTCTGTGAGGGCGGCGGCGTCGTGATGCACGAGGGGTCGCTAGGCGTGGTCGTGCCCCGGGTAGGTGACCTCGATCTGCCGTCGGACCTCGTCCAGGAATTCCATTTGCGCGATGGTGTCTTCCCACGGCATGACCGGGGACTCCAGTAGCCCCTCCTGGATACATCGGGTGGCTTCACGCATCTCATAGGAGTATCCGCGACCGATCAGCGGCCACGACTCGTCCCGAGAATGCCCCTGAGCGTCGGTCACGGTGAAAGATTCCGCCTGATGCATGGGCGCAGGGATCGAGATGAATCCCTCGTGCCCCGAAATCACTGCCTCCCGCGGTCCTTGCGACACCAAGGACATCGTCATCTGTGCCGCGGCCTTCTCGCAGGTCACGGTCACCTGCGTGAGGGCATCCACGGTACCGCGTTTAATGGTTTGGGCGACGACGCCGGTGGGCCGCCCCAAGGCGAGCCAGGGCCAGTGCAACACGTAGCAGCCCATGTCGAGCGTGGCCCCGCCGCCGGCATCCTCCCGCCACAGTCGGTGGGTCTTGTCCGCCGGTCCACGGAACCCGAGGTCGGCCTGGACCCAGCGTGGGGTCCCGATTTCGCCGGATTCGATCAGCTCCGCTACCCGAGCGCGGAGGGGATGGAAGCGGGTCCACAGGCCTTCCATCACGAAGAGATTCTTTTGTCCGGCCAGGTCGAGGACCTCGCGAGCCTCCTCGGCGGTGATGGTGAAGGCCTTCTCACACACAATGTGTTTGCCGGCCTCCAGCGCTTGAAGCATGTTCTCGTAATGCTGTCCGTGAGGGGTCGCGATGTAGAGGACCTCGACGTCGGGATCCGCGAGGATCCGCTCATAGCCGGTGCGTTCGTCGTCGTCACCATAGGCTTTGGCTACACCGAAATCCTGGGCGAATTCCTCCGCCGAATCCTGGTTTCGGGACGAAACCGCTACCAGACGGGCGTCTTCGAGGGCGGCGATGTCCGGCGTGACCTTGCGGGCAATCGCACCCGTCGAGACGATGCCCCATCCCAGGGTTCGACCGGTCGCTGTCAGGGGGTTTTGTGTCTCCGTCATGCATCCATACTAGGCAGGCTCCCATACGGGGGCGGGCCCGCCGGGGCCGATCGGGATGATCCCTCATCGGCCCCGGTGGTTACGCGGCTAGCGTCGGATCCGGGCCACGACGGCGTCTACCACCACAAACAGCGCCAACGGCAAACCGAAGAGGGGCAGGAACACACCAACGGCGACGGCGGGAACACCCACGGCCGGCCAGGCCCACCACGGTGCACGCCGCAGGCCAGGGCGCGGCGCCTTCATGTTCGTGAGCCTTGGGCGGCGCTTCACCCACATCCAGTACCCCGTCACGACGCTCGCGGCGATGCCCAGCGCGATCAGGAACAGCAGGATCTGATTCGCCAATCCCAGCCAGAGTCCCATGTGGATATCGACACCCCATCGAGCCAGTTTGGCGGGCAGGGAATAGTCCTTCGAGAAGGAGACATGATCCACCTGCTCGTAGGTCACGGGGTCGACCGTTACCGAGTCCACCTCGGTGGGGAAATGCCGGTTGATCTCGTTAACCGTCCACGCTTGATCCATCGATGCCGCTGGGGTGATGTCGAGCTGCTTCGAATCGATGCCGTACCGATGTGCGGCCCTCAGGATCGCGTCGTATCCGGAATCCAAGGGCATGGGCATCGCGTCCGCGCCGGACGACGGTGTGGAGGATCCATGGCCCGCGTGGCCCGCGTGCTCGTCGGCCTGCGCGGCCTGGCCGGTCAACGACGTCGTGGGTTTGGGCGAGCTCCAGTTGAGGGCGGCCCTCAGATTGGTGACGTTCTCGCCCGCGTAGGTGGACCAGGTGATGCCGGTCGCCGAAAGGAACACCATCGCGACGAGCAAACCGAGGCCCAACGTCGAGTGCCAACCTAGAATTCGCGGCCGCCCGCGCGCGCCCTTAGTGGGCAGTGCCGCCTCCCGGAGCGCGCGCCGTCGACTACGGCCCGCTTTAATCTTGGAGGTCAGCTGGGGAACCCACAGGATGAGGCCGCCGAGTGCAATGACCCACATCCACGACGCCGCGAATTCGGCGTAAATCCTGCCGGGTTCACCGAGGTGGAGGTCCCGGTGTAAGTGATCGATCCACGTGCGGAGCGGCAGCGCTCCGGAGGACCCGTACGTGATGAGATCTCCGCGAATCTCGCCGTTCGCCGGGCTGACGAATACGGTCCGACGGTCGGATTCGGAGGATCCTGGCGGCGGCGCGAACATGACGCGGGTCGAGTCACCCGCTTCGGCGGCAGGCCGGACGCCGGTGGGCTGGGCTTCAGCCGCGCTGCCGTTCTCGCGGTGCACGTGATCGATGGCCCGCCGGACTTGGTCGTCGAGGCTCAAGGTCTGGACGTCGGAGCCGGCGGTGAGCTCGTGCGAATACACGATCTTTTCGAGCTGAGGTGCGGCCGCGTAGAGGGCCCCGGTCAAAGCGGCGACCAGGATGAACGGGCCGACGATGAGTCCGGCGTAGAAGTGCAGGCGCAAAATCATGGCCCGAAACCATCCGGCACGACGTGGGGTGCGATTTTGTGGTGAGGCGCCCCGGGAAGGGCGCGGGGGAGCGGTAATGGTCATTTTTCCTCACGGTGATGAGGCGCCGCACGAGGTATCCGTGGGCGCGGTGATGCGGCGGGCCGCTGAACGCGCGGTCCGGCCAGGGGTGGTCAGGGGGTCGTGAGGAAAAGAGGCGGTCCCCTGACGGGAATGATGGTGTGAAACCGCTTTTTCAGCGGCGGGGCGAAAGCCGTGGTGACACCCAGAGGGGCACGAAGGCGGGGGATCAGCAGGTGACGAGTCAGCCTCGCGATCCACGGCACGATGAGGGTCGCGAGGATCCAGATCGTCGCATCGACCGCGCCGAGGAAAGCGGCCGCAATGATGGTCCCGAGAACGTGTGCCACAAACATCGGGAGGGAACCGTGATCCATCGCGATGCCGCTGGTCTCCATCGAATGATGCGCCATCATCTCGGCGTGATCCATGCCGGCCGCACCGCTCATGCGGGCGTGAGCCTCACCTGATGCGGCGGCGCTCGCGCCCACGGGACTGCCCGCAAGAATTCCAGCCTGCCCCGAGCTCGGGATCATGAGGAGCCAGTGCACCGCAACCTGCCCCAGGGCGAGCAACGGAAGGCAAGCCAGAGTATTCAACCGAAAACGGGTCAGGGCGAAAACGCCGCTGATGAGTGGAAGGCTCAACCCCACGGCCAAGCCTGAAACAGCCAGCTGACCACCGCCCAGAACGTGCGCAAAACACCCCAACCAGGCCGTCACCGAGACCAGTAAAAGGGTGCGCGCCAACCGCCAACCGGTGGACCCTGCGGTCACCGTGGGGTTGTTTACTGGCGCGTTCACTAGGTCAGTTTATGTGAATCGCGGGGCGCGGAGGCTATGAACTCTTGAGCCCAGGGAAGTCTGCTTCCGAGAACTCGTGGCCGTAACCCTCCGACGTCGTCCGCTCTTCCCGGAACGTCTCGGTCCTTTCGCCGTCCTCACCGTGCATCTGCCTCTCATGCGCTCGCAGTTCGACACGGCGAATTTTCCCGGACACCGTCTTGGGGAGGTCAAAGAATTCCAGACGCCGGATGCGGGCATAGGGGGCTAAGTTGGCGCGACAGTGGGCCAGGATGGATTCCGCGAGTTCCGCCGTGGGTTCGTGACCGGAATTCAGTGCGACGAAGGCTTTCGGCACCGCCAAGCGAAGCGGGTCCGGGGAGGGAACCACGGCGGCCTCGGCCACCGCAGGATGCTCGATGACCACGGATTCCAGTTCAAAGGGCGAGAGCTTGTAGTCGCTGGCCTTAAAGACGTCGTCCGCCCGGCCCACGTAGGTGAAGTTTCCGTTGGCGTCCCGGCTCATGATGTCGCCGGTGTGGTACACGCCGTTGCGGAAAACCTCGTCGTTCTTGGCGGGGTCCGCTTTGTATCCGGTCATGAGGCCGACCGGGCGGGGTTCCGTCACGATGCACACCTCACCTTCGCCTTCGTCCGGAACCACATCGTCCGTCACCGGGTCCACGAGGACGATGTCGAAGCCGGGCAGCGGGCGGCCAACGGTTCCCACCACAAGTTCCTGCCCAGGCGTATTGGCGATCTGCACCGAGGTTTCCGTCTGACCGAAGCCATCGCGAATATCGAGACCCCAAGCTTCCCGTACGCGGTTGATGACCTTCGGGTTGAGGGGCTCGCCGGCGGCGACAACTTTTCGTGGCGGATTCTTGAGTGTGGTGAGGTCCGCCTGGATGAACATGCGCCACACGGTAGGCGGCGCGCAGAAGCTCGTGATGCCCTCGGCGTCCATGGTGCGCATGAGCGCCGCGGCGTCGAACCTCGAATAGTTGTAAATGAAGACGGTCGATTCCGCGATCCACGGCGTGAAGATGTTGGACCACGCGTGTTTGGCCCAGCCGGGGGAGGCGACGTTGAGGTGTACGTCCCCGGGTTCCAAGCCGATCCAGTACATCGTGGAGAGGTGGCCCACGGGATAGGAGACGTGCGTGTGCTCCACGAGTTTGGCCCGCGACGTCGTTCCCGAGGTGAAATACAGCAAGAGGGTGCTGTCTGCGGGGGTCGGGGCTTCGGGGGCGAATTCCCTAGGTGCGGCGGTGCTTTCGGAATACGCAACGTGGGTGCGTCCGGGAACGGCGTCTTGGGTGAAGCCGCCGGTTTCGACGACGGAGAATTCTCCCGGTACCTCCGCGAATTTCGCGACGTTGCCAGAATTTGTCACCACCCAGGAGACCGACCCGCGGGCCACGCGCTCTTCGAGGTCTTTGGGTCCGAGCATCGTGGTGGTCGGCAGGAGGACGGCGCCCATTTTGATGCCGGCCAGCATGCTTTCCCAGAGCTCCACCTGGTTGTCGAGCATGAGGATCATGTGGTCGCCGCGGCGCACGCCTATCTCGGTGAGCCACCGAGCGACCTGGCTGGAGCGTTCCGACAATTCACGGTAGGTCAACCGTTGAGAAGAGCCGTCCTGCTCCACGATCACGAGGGCGTTTTGGTCCGCCCGTTCGGGGGTGGCGGCGACGGCGTCGAACCAGTCCAGCGCAAAGTTGAAGTTCTCGAAGCGTGGCCATTCGAAGGACGTCCGCGCGGCGGCGTAATCTTCCCGGAGTTCGACGAGGCGGTCTCTGGCCTGACGGAGTTGCTCGGTGACGGTCACGGTGTCTCCTCCTCACACGCTGTGACTCACTATTATTGTGAGCCACCTCACTCATGAGAGCGTATCCCAGGGGTAAGGGCGAACGGAAGTTTTACCGTGGTCACGAGCCCATGCGGGTGTCATGTGGGGCGCCACCGCTCATGCGGAGACGGATGAGCTGAAGGGTGAGTGCCACCAAGGCCGTGGCTCCCGCGCAGAGGGCGAGGGCAGAGCCGCCGAGTCCCATGCCGATGAGTGCCGCGCCCAGGGCCGAGCCGATCGCGGCACCGAGGTAATTGGCTGAGGCGTTGGCGGCGACTGCGGTGGCGCCGTCGTCAGGATTGGCGGATATGAGGGTGTGCTGTTGAGGTGCCAAGGAAGACCAGCCCATGGCACCCCAGGCAAAGAGTCCCACGGCGAGCAGTGGCAGGGGTGAGCCCAACGCCACGGCCCCGAAGGCGAGAGCAAGGATGCTGAGGATTATGGCCGAGAGCTTGAGAGGGCTTCGCGCGGCGTCGACCACCCGGCCGATTGTCAGAGCTCCGATGGCTCCGCCCAGACCCCAAATCCAGATGGCTAGGGTGTGATGCTCCGCCAGGGCCGTCCCGGAGAGGGCATGTGTGATGTATGTGTAGAGTCCCAGCGCGGCGATCCCCGTGGTCAGGGTGACCAGGGTGGTGACGAGGTTGCGCGGGTGAGTCAGAGTGCGGAGGCGTTCCCGGGCCGTTGAGGCGGGCACGTTAGGGATCCCGGAATTTCCTCGAAGGGCGACGCCGACCAACGCCACCACACCCAGCACCGCGATGAGCCCTATGCTCAGCCGCCACCCGGCGACGTCGGCGACCATCAAACCCAGTGGGACGCCGAAGACCGTGCCCAAGGCTAGTCCCGCCAAAACCAGGGAAAGTGCCTGACCGCGACGTTCCGGGCCCACCAGGGATGCGGCAACGGCGGAGGACAGCGGGGAGTAAATACCTGCGGCGGCGCCCGCGACCAAGCGAGTGACGATGAATATTGCGGGACCGGGAGCCACCATGGTTCCCAGATTGGCCAGGGTGAAAACGCCTAAGGCTAGGGCCAGGCTGCGTCGGGATCTGCGACCTGCGAGCCCCGCCAGTAGCGGGCCGACGACGGCGTAGGCACCCGTGAATGCGGTGACCCCTAGCCCGAGGAAAGCTTCGGAGGTGCCCAGGTCGCGCGACATTGCGGGGAGTAATCCGGCGACGACGTAGGCATCCAGCCCCAAGCCGACGCTCCCGAGAATGAACGGCCAGAGTCGAAGGATCATGAGTCTTCCGACGGGGTAGCGGGGGAAGCGTCTCGAATGGCTTGTTCGACAAGCGTCGGCAATAGTCCGGGGAAGCGTGCGTCGAGGTCGCGGGTGCGGAGGGAAATGAGGCACATGCGTCCCTCGCCGCGTGTCCACGTCACGCCCGATTCGCGGAGAATGCGGGTGTGATAGGTCAGCGTCGAGCGTGGAAGGTCGTCGGCGAGCGTGATGCTGTCGTGCTCCTGGCCGTCGGAGAGTCGACGCAGCATTTCCAGGCGGATGGGGTCGCTCAGGGCTGCCAGGACTTTGGGGAGGGAGATGTTCTGCGTGCTGGGATGCTCGTAGCTTCGGGGGGTCATGAGTCTCCAGATGGGTGTTCGTGCAACTTTATTTGCACGATACACGTGCAAGAAATCTTGCACAATCCCTCCGGAACGACCCGTTGCCGCCTAGTTTGGGTGCGGCCCATTGGGGTCGGGGTGCTGGTGCGCAGGGCCAAGGGGTGGCCTTCTCGTGGCCTTGATCTTTCCAAGCCGAGGCAAACTGTCCCCCGAATTATTCCTTCTCATGTCGTACTGCCTCGCGAGGCAGCTAATGCAATTTGGGCAGTGATATACCCGTTCATTCCAGGGAGGTCCGGTCCTCGCCAGCAAAACCGCTTCGACCACCCGATTGGATTCTGGCCCAATGATGGGGATATCCACCGTGGCAGGCCTTCTAAAGGTGTAAATTCCCTCTGGGCGCAAGGTCTGTGTATTACTGATCCGGGCTGGGAGGGTTCTTCGAGAAATAGGTGGCCTTCCACCAAAACCAACCGGTCGCGATGGCTAGGACGACGAAAACAACGAACATCAACGGTTGGTGCGTCGTAAATGCCAGAACAACACTCAATAGGGCGACTATCAAACATGCGACGGCCTTAATGACCTCGATGGTGGTTCGGTTCATCCTGTCCCCCTGTAAACATGGGAAAGTTAGTGTTCAGGAAAAATATACCATGTGAGTAAAGAGATTGCAGGTGGTGTTTTGCGTAACTTTAATACAAAATGTAAAGTTAAAGTTCAGTAAATTTAGTTAGAACACCAATACATTCGTTTCAATGCGACTCGATGACCTTTCTATCATTGTTGATGCCCTTGAGGTGGCATCCATGCGGCTGAAACTGGCGTACAACGGGAGCTTGTGAAGGTTTGTCGTCATTACCTCCGCCTGTGGCGTTGCGCCTCCGTGCATCTTCGGACCCAGTCGATCTGCCTGAAGGGGGGCTCTGAATCGCTGAAGGAATGTTTGTGGTGAACCCGTGTGTTCGTTATCGGGTGGGTTCTATTGAGTGGAGCTCTGGCCTCCCCAAACTCGATCTGCTGTTTGATGAGTTGAATCGATACTGTAGTGCCCTATTTTGAACGAAACCGTGATTGCCAGCAGGTTGAATGTAGAACAAGAATAACGGAGTTATTATATTGCCGAAATCAATAAAGACCTTTTTAGGTCTTACTTATGCAATTATCGGGCTTTCTGTTCTCGCATTGCTGTTGTCGTGGATTTTCTTTCAGTCATACAGTGAGTTTTATATTAAAACACATGGAAGTTCTTTCGATAGTCTTCCGAGTCAACAGTTCAAAGTGAATACTGTAGTATTTATTCTTGTGATTCGAAGTGCATTTTCGCTGGGGTGGATTAGCTCATTAATCTATATGAGAAGGCTTGTTAGGGCTCGCAATCGGCATCTTCTGGTGATCATATCGGTGTATGCGGTCATTAGTTTTGTAGGGTACGGAATACTAGTGTTTCAGAATGCGATGTTGTGGCAGACGGTCATCCGTGGGGCGCAAGCCCTGGCTGGTGCTGGGTTACTGGTCTTAGTGCTGTCGCAGAGGGCTAGACGATCTATCAAAAAGTACGTGGACGACCCAGACTAGTATCTCTCCGTCGATTGATGAGGTCAGGTGGAGTCTGGCTGCTGGTGGTAGGCATTGGAAGGGTCATGCTGCTGGAAAATTTTGAGCACTAGCCATCGAGAATCGTGATCGGCCATGGAGTTCGGTGCCCTGGAGGTTCGGCAACATGTTGGCGCTTAGGGCTGACGGTTGTGTGGCGTCAGTCTTCATAGTGATAGCGGCATGACGCTATTCGTATTTCATCGGCAAGTACTTTGTAAACGAGCCTGTGTTCATTGGTAATGCGTCGAGACCAATATCCATGGAATCCATGCCTGAGAGGTTCTGGCTTCCCGATACCCTCGTTGCCGTTGCGCTGGATATCTTTCAGGAGACTGTTAATCCTCCGAAGAACTTTCCGGACTTGGGCCTGCCACCAGAGATCATCATCCCAAGCCGAGTCGTCCCATGTGAGTTTCACTCGATGAGACCCTGTTCGGTTCCTCCGCCATTTTCGAGCCTGTCGATCGAGGCTAGGAGTCGCCGGGCATTGGCCGGACTTCTGAGGAGATAGGCGGTTTCTTTGAGGGATTCGTAGTCCTTGAGCGAAACCATGACCACGGGCTCATGGCCGGATCGGGTGATGACGATTTCTTCGCGGTCGTTGGCTACCGCATCCAATGTCTGGGCGTACTTTGCCCGGGACTCCGAGAATGACATGGTTTTCATGACGCCCTCCTTTGCGTACGGAAAATTGTTCGTTCACGCGAGAGGGGCGAAAGGTGCATCCTTCGGTTTCGAAAGTTTTCTGCGGGGAGTTAACTGACCGCCGGCGGATCCCTCCTAGTCTTGGCCGTCCCACCAGCGGTCGAGGAGGGTGACCGGCGTCGTGCGCTTGTGGCGTGTGATGAGGAAGCGGCGTTCGATGGCTTCGGCCTGCTCGTCTTCGACATCCCGCCCTTCCAGGTAGTCATCGATGACGTCGTAGCTGAGGCCCAACTCGTCCTCGTCGAGGCGGCCCGGTGTGGCGTCGAGGAGGTCCGCCGTCGGGGCTTTCGACCAGACGCGTTCGTCTGCTCCGAGATGGCGCGCGATTTGACGAATCTGGCGTTTGTTGAGGCCGAAGAGCGGCAAAAGGTCTGCACCGCCGTCGCCAAATTTCGTGAAGAAGCCCGTGGTGGATTCCGCCGCGTGATCCGTGCCGACGACGAGTAGGCCCTTGTCTCCGGCTAGGGCATATTGCGCGACCATGCGAATGCGGGCCTTCACGTTGCCTTTGGAGAAGTCGGAAATGTCGACTCCGGTGGTCTGGCGGTATTCGTTTTCGACGCCGGTGGTGGCGGGCTCGACGTCGAAACTCCAGCTGGTTTTGGGGCGGATGAATCGCAAGGCGGCCTGGGCATCGTCTTCGTCTGCCTGAACGCGGTAAGGGAGGCGAACGGCCACGAAATCCGCGTCGGTCCCTCGGTTCGAGAGTTCCTCCACAGCCAATTGGCACAGCCGCCCGGCGAGAGTCGAGTCGACGCCGCCGCTAATACCAAGCACGAAGCCCTTGGTGCCGGTGGATTCGAGGTAATCACACAGGAAATCGACGCGCCGCTTCACCTCCTCGGCGGGGTCAATCTGGGGCTTCACGCCCATTTCTTGAATGATCTGTGCCTGGAGTGTCCGCATGGCTCCATGATAGGTGCCGCGTGTTACCGAAAGATTGCGTGGATACTCGGCACCCTCGAGACATCGAGGCTCAGGTTCGGTAGCATCCCGACTATATGTGACTCAGGACACAAAATGTCCTGAATTGCGGATTCCCACAAGGAAGGGTCGTCATGTCTCAGATTCTCGGAGCTCCGTCCACAGGGCTTATCCCCCTCATTCCCTATCCGGATGGTGACCTTCTCGAGGTACGGAACCTCCTCAATGACGAGGAGCGCGAAAGTTACGAGCGGGTTCGTGAATACCTTCAGGACGTCGTGCGGCCGGCCAGCGTCGACTATTGGAACGAAGAGGAGTTCGCCTTCGATCTCCTTCCGGGCCTCGCGAAAGTCGGCCTGGGGGAGATTGAGCTCTCGGATACCTCGTGGCTGTACCGGGGACTGGTGTACGCAGAGGCAGCGCGAGCCGACGTGTCCCTTTCTGCTTTGGTGGGCATACATAATGAGTTGATTCTGGGAATGATCCAGCAACTCGGATCGGAAGAGCAGCGGTCCACGTGGCTGCCACGGTTGCGTACATTCGAGGCCATTGGCGCCTTCGCCCTCACCGAGCCGGACCACGGGTCCGATATCGCCGGTGGTCTGGAAACCACCGCGACCCGCGACGGCGACGAGTGGATTATCAACGGCTCGAAGCGCTGGATTGGTGCCGGAACTATTGCCGATTTCGCTCTCGTGTGGGCTAGAGATACCGAGGATCTTCAGGTGAAGGCTTTCCTGGTGGAAACGGATCGTCCCGGATATCGAGCGTCGAAGATTCGCAACAAGATGGGTCTGCGCATCATGCAGAACGCAGATATCGAATTAGACGACGTTCGGATCCCCGCCGAAAATCATCTCCCTGGGGCCGTGGACTTCTCGAGTGCCAACGAAATGCTTCGCAACTCTCGGGTGTGGGTGGGTTGGCAGGCCTATGGGCTACAGATGGCGGCTTTTGACGTCGCCCGAGAATACGCCGTGAATCGCACTCAATTCGGTCGGCCTATCGCCAAATTCCAATTGATGCAGCAAGCCTTGGCGGAGATTGCGGGGAATGCGCACGCAAACCTTGGTCTGATGATCCAGGTGGCTCGCTCTCAGGAAGAGGGAACGCTGGATATGATGCGCGCCGCGATGGGTAAGTCCATCGGGACGCGGTTGGCTCGTGAATCGGCTGCGAAGGTGCGAGCCATGTTGGGCGGAAATGGCATCACGAGTGATCATGAGGCCTCCAAAATCTTCTGCGACGCCGAAATTTTGTACACCTATGAGGGCACGTACGAGATCAACTCGCTGATTGTGGGGCGGGCGGTCACGGGAATCTCTGCATTCGTGTAATTCCACAAAGTGGGCCAGTCTGCAGGACGTTTTCTGGGTGCCCAGTAAGACGGCGTTGGCTTCCGCGGAGTGGTCACCTGTGCGGAAGAGATGGGACTGGGTGTGATCCACGTTACGATGAATGGAGATCGTCACCTGCGCGAATTGTCGACGTCGACGGTCGCGTGTCAATGAAGGAGAACCATGGAACTTCACGGAATATCAGCCATTGTGACCGGGGGCGCCTCTGGCCTAGGCCGTGCGACGGCCCTGCGCCTGGTTGAACAAGGTGCCCACGTCTACGTATTCGACCTCCAGCGTGCCATCGACGACGCCGCAGCGCAGGAGGGGATCACCTACCTCCCCGTGGACGTCACCGACCCAGAATCCGTTAAAGCCGGAGTCGATCAAGCTGTCAACGGTGGAACCGGCCCGCTGCGCGTCGCGATCAACTGCGCCGGTATTGGCACTCCCGGGAGAATTCTCGGCAAGGGTGGGGTCCACGACTTCGCCAAATACACCGCAGTGATCACCGTCAACCTCATTGGCACATTCCAGGTCTTGGCTCTTGCCGCCGAGGCCATCGCCGCAACTGAGCCGGTGGATGAGGATGGCCAGCGCGGCGTCATCATCAATACTGCTTCCGTGGCTGCGTTCGAGGGGCAGGTTGGTCAGGCGGCGTACGCGAGTTCGAAGGGAGGCGTCGTCGGGCTGACGCTTCCGGCTGCCCGTGACCTTGCGAGCCATGGGATTCGCGTCAACACCATCGCGCCCGGAATTGTCGATACGCCCATGATGGCCGGTATCGACCCCGAATTCCGCACGACTCTGGAACAATCCGTTCCTTTCCCGCACCGTTTGGCCACGCCCGATGAATACGCCGAGTTGGCCCTGGACATCATTCGCCACGACTACCTCAACGGCCAGGTCACCCGCATGGATGGCGCGATCCGCATGTCACCGCGCTAAGTTCACCACGCACCGCTCGCCCAGAGGCGAGCCTATTTCAGGAGGAACCATGTCCGAGGCGTACATCGTCGAAGCGCTTCGCACCCCGGTCGGTCGCCGTCAAGGTGGTCTTTCTGGGGTCCATCCCGTGGACCTTGCCGCGGTGCCCATCGGTGCCGCGCTGAACAGGCTCGGGATCGAGTCCGAGGAATACGACGAGATCATTCTTGGATGCATCGACCAAGTTGGACCGCAAGCCTTCGACATCGCCCGCACGGCATGGCTCGCCGCCGGAGGCTCCGAGGCGGTCCCGGGAACGACCATCGACCGGCAGTGCGGTTCGGGCCAGCAGGCGATTCATTATGCGGCCCAAGCGGTGATGTCGGGAACCAGCGATGTGGTGATGGCCGGCGGCGTGCAATCCATGAGCTCGATTCCCCTCGGCTGGGCCAACACGGCCACTCAAGAGCTCGGTTTTCCTCATCCGTTCGCTGGGGCGCGCGCGTGGGAACAGCGATACGGGAGGCAGGAGATCTCGCAGTTCCGCGGCGTCGAGCTCATGGCCGAACGCTGGGGCATCACCCGGAACGACGCCGAAGCCTTCGCCCTCGAATCCCATCGTCGCGCACGTGCGGCCCAGGAAGCCGGCGATTTTGATGACGAGATCGTCCCTGTGGGCGATGTTTCTCGCGACGAAGGCCCCCGTGAACCGAATCGCCGCAAGATGGCGGAACTCGAGCCGATCCGTCCGGGTGGGGTGCACACCGCGGCATCGGCATCACAGATATCCGACGGCGCCGCCGTGCTGGTCCTAGCCTCGGAGCGCGCCGTCGACAAGTACAGCCTGACGCCCCGTGCCCGAATCCATCATCTGTCCGCCCGCGGAGACGACCCCGTCCAGATGCTCACCGCTCCCATCCGGGCGACGCGACGCGCCCTAGAGAAAACTGGGATGTCCCTCGACGATATGGATGCCGTCGAAATCAACGAAGCCTTCGCTGGGGTGGTTCTCGCGTGGGAACGTGAGCTGAAACCGGATATGGCGACGGTGAATCGTCGGGGTGGTGCCATCGCACTGGGTCACCCCATCGGCGCCACCGGCGCACGACTCATGACCACCCTGCTCCATACCTTGGAGCAAACTGACGGACGTTTTGGCCTGCAAACCATGTGTGAGGGTGGAGGTCAGGCCAATGTGACCATCCTCGAGAGACTAGACGCCTGATGCCGAACACTCTGAAGCGCCTCAGTCTGACCCCCGGCGTTCGGGCGGAGCGGGAAGAGGCGTTGGGCGTCGGCTGAGCGTGGCCAGGAGCGAATGGGCTGGTCACGCCGGGTATTTTTGTCCCATACCGAGGGTATCGGGCATTAGACTGTGATTCGGATTACCATCCTGGGCGATGCCGCGTGGCCTGCCCAGGATCTGCGGCCCTTGAGCCGTGGGAAACCAACGTCACGTGCACCAACTCAAAGGAGAGACCGTGAGCCCCGTGAACCCCGAGCCCTCGTACGACCTCACCGACCCCGTCGACGCCGACTACCTCGGTGTGTTCGCAGACCTCAGCGATGAGGATCGCGAAGCCTGGAACCAGTCCCGCCAGTACGGTCGCGAGATTCTTCCGCTCATCAACGGCTATTGGGATCGTTCGGAGTACCCGCTGGACCTGGTCCGTCGGATCGGAGAACTCGACCTCATGACGGACGGCCTGGACATTCCCGGGCACTGGAAACTCTCGGCACTCGGCGCAGGGTTGGTGACCATGGAATTGTCCCGATGGGACGGGTCCATGGCCACCGCCGTCGCCGTCCAGGGCGGGCTCGCGCTGCGTTCGATCGCCCTGTTCGGCTCGGACGAGCAAAAATCCAAGTACGAGGGCCCTCTCGCCGACGCCAGCCTTCTCGGCTCCTTCGCCCTGACCGAACCCACGCATGGTTCCGATTCGGTGTCCCTGGAAACCCGCGCCGTCAAGAGCGGGTCGGAATACATCCTGACGGGCGAAAAGAAGTGGATTGGCAACGGCGCATCCGGTGGCATCACCGTCGTCTGGGCACGGGACGAAGAAAACAACGTCCGCGGATTCATCGTGGATCAAGATTCGGCCGGATACGATGCCGAGATCATCGAGGGCAAAGGCACCTTGCGCGCAATCCACCAGGCACGCATCAGCCTGAACGACGTCCGCGTGCCCGAGGCGAACCTGCTGCCGGGCGCAAAAACGTTCAAGGACGTCTCCCAGGTCTTGGTGCAGACGCGGGTCGGCGTGGCGTGGTCTGCCTTGGGCCACGCCGTCGCCGGTTACGAAGCGGCGTTGGAGTACAGCAAACAGCGCATCCAATTCGGCAAGCCCCTCGCCAAATTCCAGATGGTGCAGGAGCGGCTCGTCCGGATGCTCTCCGAGATCACTGATATGCAGCTCATGTGCGTGCGCATCGCCGAACTTCAGGAAGCGGGCAAGCTCCGCGATCAGCAAGCAAGCCTGTTCAAGGTGCACAACACGACGAAGGCGCGGGAGGTGCTCTCGACCGCTCGGGACCTCCTGGGCGGCAATGGCGTGCTTCTCGAGAACCACGTGATCCGGCACATGTTCGACATCGAGGGCGTGCACACCTACGAGGGCACCGAGAATATTCAGCGGCTCATCGTGGGACGGGACATCACGGGGCAGTCCGCTTTCGCCTAATTGATGCGGATGGACGCGGGCGGGGATCCTCGGCCGCGTCCTCGTGAGCGGTCAACCCACGCGCGTGTGCTGGTGCTTGCTGACCATGAAGGTTTCCGGGTCGGCGCGGTTCCACGGCTCCATCCAGTCCTCGGAGGCGGTGCCGTCCAAGAGGGAATTCGTGGTCAACCAGGTGTACATCTTCCGGTATGACGCCGAACTCGTGGAGTCGATCCGGTGCATCACGTGTTCCGGACCCAGGTCCTTGAACGATTGCAGGCCCATCGAGGCGAGAATTCTCATGGCCGAATTCATGGTGCCCACGTGGAAGTTCTTGACGCGCTCGCCTTTATTCTCGACGTCGATCCCGCGAGCGAGTCGCGGATTCTGTGTGGCCACACCCGAGGGGCAAGAATTCGTATTGCATTTCTGGGCCTGAATGCATCCCGTGGCCATCATCATGCCGCGCGCACTGTTGGTGAAGTCGGCTCCCAAGGCCATGCGACGCACGATGTCTGCGCCGCCCACCACCTTGCCCGCAACGCCCACGGCCACACGATCCCGCAATCCGACCCCCATCAGGGCGTTATGGACCGTGATCAGGCCTTCCGTGAGGGGCATCCCGACGGCGTCCTCAAACTCGACCGGCGCGGCACCGGTCCCGCCCTCTGAGCCGTCTACGGTGATCCAGTCCGGCGTGATGCCGGTTTCGAGCATCGCCTTGCACAGGGCCAGAACCTCGATGCGGGAACCGACGCAAAATTTGATGCCGACCGGTTTGCCCTGGGCCGCCTTGCGCACGCGGGCGATGAATTCCACGAGCTCGCGCGGCGTCGAGAATTCGGGATGAGCCGCGGGGCTGACGCAGGTTTCTCCCTCCGGCACCCCGCGAGCCTCGGCAATCTCCGGGGTGACCTTCTCTCCGGGGAGCACTCCGCCGAGGCCCGGCTTAGCGCCCTGGCTGAGCTTGATGAGGATGGCTTTGATTTCAGGCTTTGCGGCCTTCTCGGCAAAGACCTCGTCGTTGAAGCGGCCTTCTTTGGTGCGGCAGCCGAAATATCCGGAGCCAAATTCCCAGACGACGTCCGCACCATATTTCAAGTGGTACTTGGTCAGTCCGCCTTCGCCGGTTTCCTGCGAAAACCCGCCCATCGCGGCGCCTTTATTCATGGCCATCACGGCATTGGCCGAAAGAGCCCCGAAGCTCATCGAGGAAATGTTGAACAGGGAAATCTCGTACGGCTGAGTGCAATCCGGCCCGCCCAAACGTTGCCGCGGGGCTTCCGCGAGCGGTTCCACGGGAGCCATGGTGTGCAGCAAGAAGTCGTGGCCAGGGCGGAGGACCTTGCGCTCGGTGCCGAAGGCTTGCTCCCCTCCGAGGCCCTTGGCCCGTTCGTAGATCATCGTGCGAGTATCTCGGTCGAAGGGACGGCCGTCGTAGTTGTTTTCGATGAAGTACTGCTGGATTTCCGGACGGATGAATTCCATGAGGTACCGGGCGTGGCCCAACACCGGGAAATTGCGCAGAATCGTGTGCTTCTTTTGAAGGATGTCGTGAGTCGCGACCCCGAGCAGTCCGGCTGCCCCTGAAATGCCGAGTGATGCGGCGATCCGTTTGGCTGACCGAGACATATTCAACTCCTTGCAGGCGATCCACGAATGGGGCCGAGGTTGGTCCAAACGCCGAGGGCAACGGCGTGGAAAAATATCATCCATGCACGAGCACGGTCTTCCTCATGGTAGCCCTGTGGGGGAAGGTTTCCTCCGAGTCACTAGGGTTAATTCACCACATTTTGTGGACGACGCCGGGGCGGCATTGGCGTATCTGGTTCGTGAGACGGAGCGTGCGGAGCACGTCAGGTGCCGTTATGCGATGTGGCTGGATTCCGCCTCTGCCGGGATCGCCGGTGGGGCACCGTCACGGTGGAGCGTTTTTGGGTTGCCCACCGAGGTGCTTCGCTACGACGACGCGGGGCGGCGCACGCCTCGGGTCGAAGTTCTCGGCATGGACGGTTCGCACCGTGAAACGTACACCGGGACGATTCTCGACGTGCTTGACCGGCGTCTGGCTGCACCGGACCAATCACCCCGCCTGAAATCCTCGGAATCTTTCCCGGAGGAGGTGCGCGACGTCGTCGGCGCCTGGTTTGGTTATCTGGGATACGAAGTCGCGGAAGACCTCGAAGGCGCCGCCCCCTACACCGCGGACACCCCGGACGCCGTGTGGATGCGTTCGGAACGCTTGGTCATGGTGGACCACCACTCGGGTCAATCGTGGGTTGTGGGGGACTGCGACTGGATAGATCGGGTGCATCGGGCCGCCGAAGTCTGGGAACCACCGGCCGACGTCGCGATCCCCAAGTTGCCTCTGCCGGACCGTGGAAACTATCTCCGAGCGGTCGAGGAATCGCTCGAGGAGATACGCCAGGGAAATTCCTACGAGGTGTGCCTGACCGCGGAATCTCGGGGAATTATCGACATGCCGTGGGGCTTTCCCGAAGTTCTTGGTGTTTACCGGGGCCAACGCCGCGGCAACCCGGCACCTCACGCGGCCTTTCTATGGTGTGACGACGTCGCGATCCTTTCATCGAGCCCGGAGCGGTTCCTCTCCGTGAACGACCAGGGGTGGTGTGAAGCGAAGCCTATTAAGGGGACGGTGCGGCGGTGCCCGGACCCCGCGGAGGACGCGCGGGCGGCAGAATGGCTGGCGCACGACCCCAAGTCTCGCGCCGAAAACCTCATGATTGTGGACCTCATGCGCAACGATTTCTCGATGGTCTGCGATCCCGCGTCAGTTCACGTACCGGTCCTCATGGGCATTGAAAGCTATTCGACGGTGCACCAGCTCGTTTCCACGGTTCGCGGGCGTCTGGCCGAGGGCCGAACCGTGATCGACATGCTCCGGGCCGCGTTTCCCGGGGGATCCATGACGGGGGCTCCCAAGCCACGAACCCTCGAGATTATTCAGCGGCTTGAGAGACGAGCGCGTGGAGTCTATTCGGGGGCCTTGGGGGTTCTGGGGCGGCGTCGTTCCGATGTGTCGATAGTGATTCGCACCGCCGTGTTGACGCCGGGCGCCGACGGGAAATCTACCGAAATCAGCGTGAGTGCAGGCGGCGCAGTGGTGGCCGATTCCGACCCAGCGGCCGAGTACGAGGAAATGTTGACCAAATTGGAAGCGCCCCTCCGGAGAATTGCCCAGCTCGAGCGCGGTTGAGCTGTCGCCTCGGGGTCTTCTGGCCGCGTGGTCTCTCACCGACATCAACCAAAAGGTTGATCACAATTCAACCGTTCCTGCCATGACGCGCGCGCGAGGATTTGGTGAAATTGAAACAACTTAGGTCACAGAACGATGTTTTGTGGCAGCTATTCACCAATTCACGTTCGAAGGTGCATCATGAAAAAGCTCGTCAACGCCGCATTTATCTACATGGTGGTGGGAGTCCTCTCCGGACTTTTCTACCGAGAATTCACGAAGGCCAATGACTTCCCGGAGGGTGGATTCACCCAGCTGAGTGTCGTACATACGCACCTCCTCACGCTCGGATTCATCGTGCTCCTCGTGGTGCTGGCATTGGAAAAGGTCTTCGGGATCTCTCGTAGCCCCAAGCTGTTCTCTTGGTTCTTCTGGTTGTATAACGCGGGCGTCGTCGTCACCTCCGGGACCATGGTGTGGCACGGAATGCTCACGGTCCTGGGTGAAGAGTCCAATGCGATGATCGCGGGTATTGCTGGGATCGGTCACATGCTGATTACCGCCGGAATGATCGTCCTGTTCATCGCCCTGCGTCGGGCCGTGGTTCGCGACCAGCACGATTCCGTGAAGGGTGTGGAGGCTTCAGCATGACCTCGGTTGCGGCTTCATCGTCCGCGAGCGGCACCACGCCTCGGCCGTCCACCAAGGATTGGGTTGCCCTAGCCGTTCTCGCGATCGGTTTGGGCGTGATCGTCCTGGACGGCACGATCGTCGGGGTGGCCTTGCCCGCGATCATTGCCGACGTGAACCTGGACCTCACGGACGCGCAATGGGTCAACAGCCTCTACGCTGTCCTCCTTGCGGGCTTGTTGTTGTCAACCGGCAAGCTCGCGGACCGTTGGGGCCGCAAACTGATGTTTATTCTGGGGCTCCTGATCTTCATCGGCGGCAGCCTGTTCGCGGCCTTGGCCGGTTCTGCTGGCCCGCTGATCGGCGCTCGCGCAGTTCAGGCGGTGGGGGCGGCGTTCATCATGCCATCCACCCTTTCCACCGTGAACGCCGTGTTTCGCGGCCCTTATCGCGCACCTGCCTTCGGCGTGTGGGGCGCGGTCATGTCCGGTGCTGCAGCGATTGGCCCGCTCGCCGGCGGTGCATTGACGCAGTGGGCTTCGTGGCATTGGATCTTTTTGATCAATATTCCGTTGGGCCTTCTCATCATCATTGCTGCGGTGGTGACCGTTCCGAATACTCGGAGCACGGAACATCGCAAGGGAGCCGACGTCGACGGCGCCTTGCTCAGCGCCATCGGGTTTGGGGCGTTGGTCTTCTCGGTCATTGAAGGCCCGAACCTGGGGTGGTGGACTCCGTCCGAGGATTTCTCCATTTATGGTGCGGTTTGGCCCAAGACGGCGGCGATCTCGGTTGTCCCCGTGGCATTGTTCATCGGCATTGCCGCGATCATCCTGTTCGCACTGTGGGAACGGCATCGCGAAAAGGTCCAGCGCTCCGCCTTGCTCAACCTCGACCTCTTTACGTTTTCGACGTTCTCCTGGGGCAATCTCACGGCCGCGATGGTCGCTGTGGGCGAATTCGCGATCATCTTTGTGCTCCCGCTGTACCTCACCAACGCCCTGGGGTTGAACCTCATGGGGGCGGGGCTGATCCTTGCCGCTATGGCGCTTGGAGCGTTTTTCTCGGGTGCCTCGGCACGCCACCTGGCGGCACGGTTCGGTGCGGAAGGCACCGTGTTGATCGGGCTCGGATTGGAGGTCGTCGGAACGGTCGTTCTTGCCTTCCTGGTCGGCCCCTCGACGCCGGGTTGGCTGGTCGCGATTCCGTTGGTGGTTTACGGCCTCGGCCTCGGCCTGGCTTCGGCACAGCTGACCGGCACCGTGTTGCGAGACATTCCCGTCGACGTATCGGGTCAGGCCTCGGCCACGCAATCCACGGTGCGGCAAATCGGGTCCGCTCTCGGAACGGCCTTCGCTGGAGCGGCGCTTTCGGTATCTCTGAGCCTTACGTTGCCGTCGTCGTTGAACGGGACAGGCCTGAGTCAGGGGCAATCGGATCAGCTTGCGGAAGCCACGCGTCAGTCGGCTGGAGGGCTTATCCCGCAGCTTCGCGACCAGGCTGCTTCCGGGAGCGTGGGCGCGAATTCCGCGTCGGTGGTCGATGCGCTGAGCTCCGGATTCGCGGACGCGACCCGGTGGGCGCTTCTGGTGGCCGTGGTCTTCCTCGTCCTCGGGTTCGTGGGGTCGCTGCAATTGCGGCGCGCCTCGGCTCGGTCGAAGAGCAAAAGCCAGGAGACGGCATGACCCGTAGAATGGCCGCATGACTTCCGAACTGACCACCACATTGCCCATCGAGGCCGCCCGCGACAGGCTCCGCGAACTCATCATCGACCTTGCCGTTGTGCGTGGGAAGGTCACTCTCGCCTCCGGGCTCGAGGCGGATTACTACGTCGATCTGCGCCGCGTGACTCTTCACCATGAGGCGTCGCGGCTCGTCGGGCAGGTCATGCTGGATCTTCTGGACCGTAACAACATCGTTTTCGACGCCGCCGGTGGCCTCACGATGGGTGCCGATCCCGTCGGTCACGCGATCATGCGCAGCGCGGGTGACGTCAACCGTGCCGTGGACACGTTCGTGGTGCGCAAAGCGCAGAAATCCTACGGAATGGGGCGCCAGGTCGAGGGGCCCGACGTGACAGGGCGCGACGTCGTGGTGCTTGAAGACACTTCCACCACGGGTGGGTCTGCCCTGACGGCCGTCGAGGCATTGCGAGCCGCCGGCGCCAACGTGGTGGCCGTGGCCATCATTGTGGACCGAGCCACCGGCGCGAAGGAGCGCATCGAGGAGACGGCGGGAGTGCCCTGCCTCTACGCCTTCTCGAAGTCGGAACTCGGCCTGGACTAGCGGTGGAATCAGGGCAGGAAAACGCCGCCGATCCCACCGAGGTCAACGGTCGTGCGGAAGAGGTCCCGACGCCGGCCAGCGACGGCCCCGCGGCCGAACACGTGATCGGCGTCGGTCCGTGGGAAGGTCCGTGGCCAGACGGCGACCACTGGGACCCTGAGCTGTTGCGCGAGGGCGATCGGCGCAATGTGACCGATGAATACCGCTATTGGTCGATGGACGCCATCATCGCCGACCTCGACACCAAACGGCACGGCTTTCACGTGGCCATCGAAAATTGGCAACACGATTTGAATATCGGCTCGGTGGTTCGAACGGCTAACGCATTTTTGGCCCGTGAAGTGCACATTATTGGGCGCAAGCGATGGAATCGACGCGGGGCCATGGTCACGGACCGTTATCAGCACGTGAGGCACCACACGACGGTGGAGTCGTTCATTGAGTGGGCTCGCGAGCAAGGGTTGGTGGTGATCGGCATCGATAATTTCCCCGATTCTCGGCAACTCGAAACCTATGATCTGCCCGAAAATTGCATCCTGGTTTTCGGGCAAGAAGGCCCGGGAATTAGCGAGGACATGAAGAACGCCGCGCGGGACACCCTCTCGATTCAACAATTCGGTTCCACGCGGTCGATCAACGCATCGGCCGCCGCTGCGGTCGCTATGCACGCCTGGATTCGCCGGCACGTTTTCCACCAGCAGGCCGGTTAGGGAGCTTTTCTGCGGTGAGGCGGCACCACGTCCGGTCACGAACCCTTGCTCGGCGCGCGGCCGCGTAAATTGCCCGGTCGGTGGGGGATACGCCTTGTTAGACTGAAACTAGGTTTGCGGAGGCCCTGGACGCCAGGTACTCCGGTATCCACGGGTCGTGACAATCATCGGCTCGCCCTTCTGTCATAAAGGAGTCAGTATGCCCATCGCAACACCGGACGCATATGCAGAAATGCTCGACAAGGCGAAGACTAAAGGCTTCGCCTACCCGGCGATCAACGTGACCTCCTCTCAGACGCTCAACGCGGCGATCCGCGGTTTTGCCGAGGCAGGGTCCGACGGAATTATTCAGGTGTCGACGGGTGGCGCTGCTTACTGGTCCGGCTCCAGCAAGAAGGACATGGTTGTCGGATCGTTGGCGTTTGCCGCTTTCGCCCGTGAGGTTGCCAAGCAGTACGACGTCAACATCGCTCTGCATACCGACCACTGCCCCAAGGACAAGCTGGACGGCTTCGTCCTGCCGCTCCTCAAGGAATCCGAAGACGCCGTGGCTCGCGGCGAGGACCCCATCTTCAACTCCCACATGTGGGACGGTTCCGCGATCGAGCTCGAGGAAAACCTCCGCATCGGCGCGGACCTGATTGAGCGTACCGGCAAGGCCCACATCGTTCTGGAGGTCGAGATCGGTGCCGTGGGTGGTGAGGAAGACGGCGTAGTCGGCGAAATCAACGACACCCTCTACACGACCACCGAAGACGCGCTCAAGACCATCGAAGCCCTTGGTGAGAACGGTGAGAAGGGGCGCTACATCACCGCGTTGACCTTCGGTAACGTCCACGGCGTGTACAAGCCGGGTAACGTCAAGCTCCGCCCGGAGCTGTTGGATCAGATCCAGCGTGAGGTGGGCGAGAAGCTGGGCAAGGAACGCCCCTTCGATCTCGTCTTCCACGGCGGTTCCGGTTCGTCCGCTCAGGAAATCAAGGACGCGGTGTCCTTCGGTGTCATCAAGATGAACGTGGACACCGACACCCAGTACGCCTTCACCCGCCCAGTAGCCGGCCATATGCTCGGCAACTACGAGGGCGTTTTGAAGATCGACGGCGAGGTCGGCAACAAGAAGCTCTACGACCCCCGGACCTGGGGCGCCAAGGCCGAAGACGGTATGGCCGCTCGCGTCGTTCAGGCGTGCGAGAACCTCGGATCCGCGGGTACCGCGATCAAGTAGTCACACGAGGGCGATCGACCTCATTCACGGCGCGGGTGCATCCACAGGTGCACCCGCGCCTTCGTATTTCTCCGGGATATACACATGCGGTGGGCGGAGGGCCGGTGGCCTCGGTTCTTCGCCGACGCCGCGGGTAGGCTGGAGGCAGTCACCATCACCGATGAAAGGAGCCCAATATGAGCCTGGCAGGGAAGAACTTGTTGGACGGACCGGAACCCACGTATCTGGATGAGGAGCCGGAACTGAAGGCTCGTATTGAGGCGGGGGACGAAGGCGAAGACCTCGCCCGGGCCTTCCCCAAGTCATCGTTGGCTTGGTCCATTCTGGCCGAAGACGCGCTGAACTCGGGATACACCATCGAAGGCTATGCCTATGCCCGCGTGGGTTATCACCGCGGCCTGGATTCCCTCCGTGGTCACGGATGGAAGGGCCACGGACCCATTCCGTTCTCCCACGAGCCGAACCGCGGATTCCTCAAATCGCTCTACCTGCTCGGGCGCGCGGCGTCGGCTATTGGCGAGCAGGATGAGGCTGAACGCATCTCGACCTTCCTCAACGATTCGGATCCCGAGGCGGCGGCTCACTTCTCCGCGTAGTTTTCCCCCCACAACTCGGGGACGTCGGGTGTCCCTTTCGCCCATTATCGGGATAATTGGCTGTGGCCTCCCACAGCGTTGTGGGTCGGTTTTTCACTGAAAGGAACAGCGAAACATGCGTATTGGTGTGCCCACTGAGATCAAACCGGAGGAACGCCGCGTCGGGATGACCCCCGATGGCGTTCACGCCGCGGTTGAGGCCGGTCACGAGGTCTTCGTGCAATCCGGCGCGGGGGATGGCTCGGGCTTTAGCGATGCAGAATACGTCGAAGCCGGCGCCCAGATGGTGACTCAGGGCGAGGCCTGGTCTCGTGCGGAGCTTTTGGTCAAGGTCAAGGAACCCATCGAATCGGAGTACACCTTTTTACGTGAGGATTTGACGCTCTTCACGTACCTCCACTTGGCTGCGGACCGCGCGTTGACGGAAGCACTGCTGAAGGCCAAGACCACGGCCATTGCCTACGAGACCGTCCGCGATGGGCGATTCTTGCCGCTTTTGGCTCCGATGTCCGAGATCGCCGGTCGTCTGGCTGCACAAGCGGCGGCGCAGTTCACTCTTCATACGCAGGGCGGCCCGGGCATCCTCTTGGGTGGCGCCCCCGGTGTGGCACCCGCTCGTGTGCTCGTTTTGGGCGGCGGCGTGGTGGGTACGCAGGCCGCGTTGCTCGCCGTCGGGCTTCGGGCCGAAGTCACCATCCTGGACGCTTACCTTCCCCGAGTCCGCGAACTCACCGACTACTTCGGCAATTCCGCGCGGGTGCTGGCCAGCAACCCCCGCAACGTGGAACGGGAACTTGCGACGGCCGACGTCGTCATCGGATCGGTCTTGATCCCCGGGGCGGCGGCACCCAAGCTGGTGCGCCGCGAACACCTCTCGTTGCTCAAGCCCGATTCCTTGCTGATAGACGTCGCGATTGACCAGGGCGGATGCTTCGAAACATCGCATGCGACCACGTACGACGATCCGATTTTCGAGGTCGACGGGATTCGTCACTACTGCGTTGCCAACATGCCCGGAGCCGTGCCGCGTACCGCCACCGCCTCCCTAACCAACGCCACCTTGCCCTACGTCTTGCAACTGGCGCAGGGTGTGGACGCTGCCTTGGAATCCTCCGAGCCGTTGAAGAAGGGACTCAACACCGACGCCGGCCAGATCACGGTCCCCGGGGTCGCGCAAGCATTCTCGGATCTTCCGGCCCGTGTCTGACGTGGGAATACGCTAAAAACTCGTATTTGCTGTCAATTTGCAATAATCTCAGGCCATGATCGAGCAAGCCCACAACCAGCAGCCTCGCGGCGGCGCGAATGACGGAGCGATCTACCTCGTCTCCACGGCAGGAATCCCCAATTTTGGCGATGAACTCATAGCCCACCGGTGGGTTTCCTACCTTGCGAGAGTCGCGCCGCACCGCGAGGTGTGGCTGGATGTTCGTGAACCGGGGACGGTTTCGTCCCTGTTGAAGGGCATTCACCCGAACCTTCACGTGACGAATACCGCGATCCGTGCGGTGCATTCGTCCCTGCATGAGTCGGACCGAAGCGTGACCGATCTGGTGCAGAATCTGGGGTCGCCTCGTTTCGATGTGGGGTTGCTCGAGATGCGAGAAGCCTCGACGCTTCACCTGCTCGGGGGCGGGTTCGTCAACGCGATGTGGCACGAAAACGCCATGATTGTGGAAGCGATGCGGGCGGCGGCTGAGGTCTCGGGGGCTCGGCTCTTCGCCACCGGGCAAGGGATCATGCCACCTGGCCCCGAAACTTTCCAAGGATTCGATCACGTCAGCGTCCGTGATCGGCCGAGCGCGGATCACCTAGGCCGTGAACTCGGGTACGACGACGCCTTCTTGGTTCCCGAAACCCCCGCTGTTCCGGACGAGCCTCGCGCAACGGAAGCCATGGTGTGCCTTCAGGGGGACCTGTTGAATCCCGGTGACCTGGATCGGTTCGTGGAATTCACGACCGCTCAATTGCGCGCCTGGGACATTCCGCCGGAACGCGTGACCTACGTCGAAGCACTACCGGGGGAGGACTATCCCGGCCACGTCAAGCTTCGGGATTCATTCGGTGAACACCGCTTTGTTCCATTTAGCGCGATGTGGCGGGACGGCATCGAATGGGGCCCACACCAGGTGTGGATCACGACCCGTTTCCACCATCACCTCGTAGCGTCACTGCACGGTGCCCGCGGGATTGCCCTACCCGGTAAGGCCGGTTACTACGACATCAAACACAGCTCCCTGGCCGCCTTGGGCACCGGATGGCTTGTCAGCGCCGGAGACCCCAGCGATGTTCGGCCCTTGGATGCGCTGGGTGTGCCCCACGGATTGGAGAAACCCGTCGAGGCCAAAAACGCGGAAGCCGACGCCCTCTATCGGGACTATATGTAGCTGCGTCGCGGCGGACTCTGAGAGCGGACGAGGGCGTGAGGGCAGTCATTCGGTGTGTGACCCACCCAGCGGTTACGTCGTACCCTTGAGGTAACCCCTTGTGAGGGAGAAGTTTTCGGAACCATCTCACGCGAAACGGAGCGTCTCTTGACGAATCAGCCCCCTCAGAATCCGTCACCCAACCCCGAAGAGGGTTCCGGATCCGGCTACCGGCCCGAGTCGAAACAGAGCTCGGACTCGGCCTACGGACAGCAGCCGCATCAGGGGCCCGGCCCGAACCACGGTCCTGGCCCCACTCACGGTCCCGGTCCTTCGCACGGTCCTGGCCCGCAGCAGGGCCCTGGCCCGTCCTATGGCCCAGGTCCTTCGCACGGCCCTGGCGCGCAACAAGGCCCTGGTGGCCCCTCCTACGGACCAGGCCCGGCTGGCCCCGGCCCCTCATACGGCCCCGGATCTTTCGATGCTTACGGCAACCCCATTCCATCGGATGCCCGTACCTTGGCACTGTTCTCGCACCTTTCCACGGTGCTAGCCATGGTGATCTCTCTGGGGTCCTTGAGCTTCTTGGGCCCGCTGATCTTCTGGCTGATCTACAAGGACAAGCCGGGGTACCAATTTGTGCGAACGAGCTCGGCTGAGGCGTTCAACTTCAACGCCATCATCTGGATCGTGAATATTGCCGGAATTGTCATAACCGCGGTGACTTTCGGCTTGGGCGCGATCATTGCGGTTCCCGTAATGATCGTGGTGAGTATCATCGCCCTCGTTTGCCACATCGTGGGCGCGGTCAAAGCCAACCGTGGCGAGATCTATCGGTATCCCATGAAAATTTCCATCCTGAGCTAATCGGTAGGGTCCGCGTCGTGAACTCGCGGCGCGGGCCCCTGCGCAGGTCAGACCCCATCGCCAGGGACGTGCTCAGGGCCAGCGCTAGCGGGTATCCTGGTTGCTGGCCCACAGAGATGAGTCTCGACGCGCCACCCTCCGCCGTGAAACCCGGCGGAAACCTGTCTACAGGAGTGGAAGTTTCCAGATGCCCGCAATCGTAATCGTTGGCGCCCAGTGGGGCGACGAAGGCAAAGGCAAAGCCACCGACCTCCTCGGCGGTCGCGTCGACTACGTCGTCAAACCGAACGGTGGCAACAACGCTGGTCACACCGTGGTGGTGGGCGGCGAAAAATTTGAGCTCAAACTCCTTCCCGCAGGCATTTTGAGCCCCAATGCGACACCGATTATCGGCAATGGCGTCGTCGTCAATCCTGAGGCCTTGTTCGAAGAAATCGACGGGCTCGAGGCTCGCGGAGCAGATACCTCCAAACTGCGAATTTCCGCGAATGCGCACTTGGTCGCGCCCTTCCACCAGACCATGGATAAGGTCACGGAACGTTTCCTCGGGAAGCGGGCCATTGGCACCACTGGTCGTGGCATCGGCCCGGCCTACATGGACAAGATCGGCCGCCTCGGAATTCGTGTGCAGGACATCATGGACGAATCCATCCTGCGTCAAAAAGTCGAGGGCTCCCTCCGCCAGAAGAACGAACTGCTGGTCAAGGTCTACAACCGCCACCACGTCGAGGTTGAGGAGATCGTCGAGTACTTCATGTCCTTCGCTGAGCGCCTCAAGCCGATGATCGTCGACTCGACGCTGGTGCTGAATAAGGCCCTCGACCGCGGCGATAACATCCTGTTGGAAGGCGGTCAGGCAACCTTCCTCGACGTCGACCACGGCACCTATCCGTTTGTGACGTCGTCCAACCCCACGGCCGGCGGTGCCTCCGTGGGTTCGGGCATCGGCCCCACGCGCATTTCTCGCGTCGTGGGTATTCAGAAGGCCTACACCACCCGTGTGGGCGCAGGCCCCTTCCCCACCGAACTCTTCGACGAATGGGGCGAGTTCCTGCAGCGCACCGGCGGCGAATTCGGCGTCAATACCGGCCGTCCGCGCCGTTGCGGTTGGTACGACGCCGTCCTCGCGCGCCAAGCCGTCCGTATCAACGGCTTTACCGACCTCTTCCTGACCAAGATGGACGTCTTGACCGGCATCGAGAAGATCCCGGTGTGCGTGGCCTACGACGTCGACGGCGTGCGCCACGACGAAATCCCGATGACCCAAACCGATTTCCATCACGCGAAGCCCATCTACGAATACTTCGACGGGTGGACCGAGGATATTTCCCAGGCGACATCGTTGGAAGACCTCCCGGAGAACGCGCGCCTCTACGTGGAAAAGCTGGAGGAGCTCTCGGGATGCCGCATTTCCGCGGTCGGTGTGGGGCCAGGGCGCGAGAACACGATTGTGGTGCGGGACCTCATCTCCTAGTCAGCGGCGCAATGTACCGTTCGGTACCTCTATAGTTGGTCCTCATGGCCTATGTGATGAGTACCTTGATCGACTCCGACGATCACGTGACGACGCACGAGTCTGCGGAAGACGCGATCTCGGCACTGCACCAGAACCCAGGCGCCTCCGTGTGCCTGGTTCTGGAAGGGGCGACCGAGGAGGAACTGACGCACCTTGGTGAGGCCTTCAGCCTGCACCCTCTCGCGCTGGAGGATGCCTCCCACGGACACCAACGCCCCAAACTGGAACGCTACGGTGATGCCCTATTCCTCGCCGTGCACCCGATCGCTTACACAGACCAGACGGAAAAGCTCACGATCGACGAAGTGCACGCGTTCATTGGGCCAAACTACTTTGTGGTGACTCTGGCTCAGGGCGGTCCTTCCGAAACCATCGTTCGCCAGATGCAGCGTGCCTTCCGGCGCCCTCACCTGGACCCGCATAATCCCCAAACGTTGCTGTATTTCCTGCTCGACGTCGTCGTGGACGGATACGAACCCATCCTCATGGACTTGGAAGAGGACCTCGACGGGATCGAACAAGACCTCTTCGCCGGCGGAAACACCTCCCAACGGATCTACGAACTGTTCAATGAGGTCGTGAAATTCCAGAGGGCGACCCGGCCGCTGAGCTACATGCTCGACCTCCTGATGCGGGGCGCCGAGAAGTACGAAACTCCGCAGCAACTTCACCCTCACTTCCGTGACGTTCGAGACCACGTGCTGCGTGCGCTCGAACACTTGGATAGCCTGCGTTCGGCCCTGCAGAACGCCCTGACCGTCGATTCCACGCTCGTGGGTCAACGGCAGAATGACGCGATGAAAAAGCTCTCCAGCTGGGCCGCGATACTCGTGGTCCCCACCATCATCGCTGGAATCTACGGCATGAACTTTGAGAACATGCCGGAGCTGCAGTGGCCCCTGGGATATCCCTTTGCCCTGGGACTCATGGTGGGCATCGAGGTCGTCCTGTACATCATCTTCAAAAAGAAGAACTGGATGTGAAGGAAGCCGATACCAGCGGTATCGGCTCGAGTACGATAAGGGCGTGACCTGTCGGCCCCAGTGAAGGAGCAAGTCGTGAGCCAGCTTAAGGACGTCGTCATTGTGGGTGGTGCCCGTACCCCGCAAGGAAAGATCATGGGTCAGCTCGCGAGCCTCAGCGCGGTGGACCTTGGCGCTCATGCCATCGGGGCCGCTTTGGAACGCGCGGGAGTCGGTGCCGAGCACGTGGACCAGGTGTATATGGGGCACGTGATTCAGGCCGGGTGCGGGCAGAATCCGGCCAAGCAATCCGCCATGGCCGCGGGCATTTCCCGCGATGTTCCCGCGATGAGCCTCAACAAGGTCTGCCTTTCGGGGCTAGCCGCCGTGACCGAGGCCGCCCGGCTGATTCGGCTCGGAGAGGCCGAGGTGGTGGTGGCCGGTGGCCAGGAATCGATGTCGAGCGCTCCCCACGTGGCTCCTGGGGTTCGCAGCGGCAAAACCTACGGTGACCTGCGCTTGGTCGACGCCGTCGCCCGCGATGGCCTGACGGATGCCCAGGATGGTCGCGCGATGGGTGAGATGACCGAAGAGGATAACCATGCGCGCGGAATCGGTCGCGCGGAGCAGGACGAGATCGCGGCGGCCTCGCATCAACGCGCTGGTGACGCCGCGCGTCAGGGCATCTTTGCCGACGAGATTGCGCCCGTTTCTATTCCACAGCGCAAGGGCGAGCCGGTTGTTGTCTCGGAAGACCAAGGGGTGCGCCCGGACTCGACCGCCGAGGTTCTGGGCCGTTTGCGTCCGGCCTTCGCTCAAGATGGCACCATCACCGCAGGAAATTCTTCGCCTCTTTCCGACGGCGCCGCCGCCCTGGTGCTGACCTCCAAGGAATACGCCGATGCACACGGCCTGACCGTGTGGGCCGAGGTGGGATCTGCGGGTCAAACCGCCGGACCCGACGCCGCCCTGCATTCTCAGCCCTCCCAGGCCACCCAATCCGCACTCGACAAGGCCGGATGGTCGGCGGAGGAGCTCGACTTCTGGGAGATCAATGAAGCCTTCGCGGCGGTATCCTTGCAGTCGGGTCGAGACCTGGACGTTGACCAGGACAAGATCAACATTCACGGCGGCGCCATTGCGCTGGGCCACCCCATCGGGGCTTCCGGCGCGAGGTTGGCCCTTCACGCCGCCCTGGAACTCCATCGGCGTGGCGCAGGCAAAGCCGCCGTCTCGCTGTGCGGCGGGGGAGGACAGGGCGAAGCCCTCCTGCTCTTCCGCTGAAGCCCGAAGCCCCGCCGCTCAGGACGTCGTCCTGCGGCGGGCACACCCGACGACGCCTCACCACGTTCCCTCGTCACATCCGCGGGGAGCGTGCCCGACTATGGAGACATCATGACTCGACGCATCGAGCACCTGAAGGACCAAGCCTGCCTGATGGTGAAAGGACCAGATCGCCCAGGCATTGTGGCCGCCGTCGGATCCGCGATCGCACGCAACGGTGGCAATATTCTCCAGAGCGACCAGTTCACCAGCATCGACGCTGAACCTGTGTTCTACCAGCGGACCGTGTTCCACAGGGAGAACCTCACCGAATCTCTGGCCGACATCGAAGAAGACCTCGCGGAACAGCTGGCCCACGTTGGACTCGAATGGCGCCTCATCGATCGTTCCAAGCCCAAGCGCATGGTCGTGCTCGCTCCGAAGTCCGATCATTGCCTATTGGATCTCCTGTGGCGCCAGCAGCGCGGCGAATTGCCCGTCGAGATCCCCATGGTGATTTCCAACCACCCCGACCTCCGCGAAGAAGTCGAATACTTTGGTATCGACTTCCACCACGTCCCGTCCATGGGCGCGGACAAATCAGAGGCCGAGGCCCAGATTCTGGAGCTCATCTCAGGGCGTGCCGACTTCGTGGTGCTGGCGCGCTACATGCAGATTCTGTCCGAAGAGTTCTTGGGCGCCGTCGGGGTCCCGATTATCAACATTCACCATTCCTTCCTGCCCGCCTTCATCGGCGCAGGCCCGTACCGGATGGCGTGGGAACGCGGCGTCAAGCTGATCGGGGCCACGGCTCACTACGTCACCCCGGAGCTCGACGCCGGCCCCATCATCGAGCAAGACGTCACCCGAGTGGATCACACGTTTTCCCCGGCAGACCTCCAAAAGCGTGGGGCATACGTCGAGCGCGAGACGCTATCCCGGGCCGTGCAGGCGCATGCCGAGGACCGCGTGTTCTGGCACGGGAATCACGCGATCGTCTTCTGATCCTTTCGCGATCCTTTCGTGCCTAGACGCCCGCGGGATCGCGGCGGCCGAGGCGCACCTTCTTGACCTCGCGTCCTTTCTCAACGTCGGTGTCGCGGAACCCGAAGAACCAGGTCAACGTGAAGGACAAGACCAGCGCCACGGCCGAGGATAGGAGATAGCCCCAGAAGCTCGAGTCCAAGCCAGCGGGATTCACGAAGGACGTGAAACCGATCAGCGACCCTGTGAAGCCCCACATGTTGACGTGGAACAGGCCCGTCAACAGGCCGCCGACGGCCGAAGCGCACGAAGCCATGATGAACACCCGGCCGTACTTGAGGTTTACGCCGTACATCGCCGGCTCGGTGATCCCGCAGAACGCCGAAATTGCGGCCGGTCCGGAGAGTTGCTTGATCTTCTGGATCTTCGAGCGGAAAAAGACCGCGGCCACCGCACCACCCTGCGCAACCATCGTCACGGAAATCAGCGCATTGAGCTGAGAGTGTCCGCTCGTGGAAATATCCTGCGCGACCAGAGGGATGACGGCCCAGTGCAGGCCGAAAATGACCAGGCACTGATAGAGACCACCGATGATGAGCCCCGAAATTGCGGGGGAGAGATCGTAGAGGAACTGGATTCCTTGGGCGATGCCCGAGGACACCAGCGTGACGATGGGCCCCAACACGAGGATGATCGCCAGCGACACCACGACGACCTCGACCAACGGCACCAGGATCATCCGCAAGGTCACGGGGATGACCTTCTTGAGCCAAGGCTCCACCACGGACGCCAACCAGGCAGCCACAATGATCGGGAAGATCGTCGAGGAGTAGTCGGCCATGTGATACGGAAGACCGAAAAATTCCCCATTGAGGGACATGCCCGCAATGGATCCACGGCCCTCGCCCTGGGACATCTCTATCAGGCTTGGGTACGTGAGGACGCCGCCGATGATCGCGACGATGATGGGGTCCGAACCCAGCCGCCGGGCCGCCGTGTATCCCACAAAGATCGGCAGGAAGAAGAAGACGGCTCCGGACATCGCGTCGATCAGCGCGTAGGTCTGTGAATTCTCCGTGGTGACGCCGAAGGTCAGGAGCAGCGACAGGATGCCCTTGAGAATTCCTGCGGCCGCGAGCAATCCGATGATCGGAATCATCGATCCCGTGATGACTCCGATGAGCGAGCTGAACCCGTGTTTGACCCAGCCCCAAGCGGTATCGGGGCGTTCCGCGGCGGATTCTTCGGCCGAGGCGTCTTCGGCGGTCGCGGCATCGCCCAACTGGTTCTCGATGGCGGCGTACACGTCCTCCACGGCAGGCCCGATGACCACCTGATATTGACCGGCACCCTTGGCGACGTCGATGACGCCGTCCAGGTTGGCCACGGTTGCGTCGTCGGCCTTCTGGTCATCTCGAAGGTAGAAACGCACGCGGGTGATGCAGTGGGTGACGCTTCGGATATTGTCCTCGCCGCCCACGTGATGAATGATGTCCCACGCCAAGGCGTCATAGCCGGTGAGTCCCTCGGGGCGAGTCTCCGACGGGTTGTCTGGTGGGGTCGCGGTGCCCTCGGCGCTTCCGGTAGCGCTCGCCGCCGTGGCGCCGGAAGTACTACCGGATTTCTCGGCCGGTTGCGCGACCTTGGCGGTGGCCGCGGCAATGGGTTGACCGGCTTCTGCCTCGCCGCAATCCACGGTCCAGTGGCCGAGTCTCTTGGCGGAGTTGGTGATCACCAGGATTACCGTGGGGTCCTTCCCCGCTTCGCGGATTGCGGGGACATCCACAGTGCCGAGTGCCTGGCCCGCCGCCACCTCGTCGCCTTTGGCGACTCGCAGGTCAAAGGGTTCCCCGTGAAGTTCCACGGTGTCGATGCCGAGGTGGATCAAGAATTCCAGGCCGGACGACGTCTTGAGGCCGAGCGCGTGGCCCGACGACGCAACCATCGTGACGGTACCGCCGACCGGCGCCACGATCTCTGAGCCTTGAGGCTCGCTGATGCCAAGGCCTTCACCCACCATTTTCCCTGAGAATACGGGGTCGGGGACGGCGGTGATATCGATGACTTCGCCGGAGATCGGGGCGAGAATCTCGACGGGTTCCTCTGGGAGTTCGCTCATGGTTCTGGCTCCTCATTGAGTCGTACCCCACGCCGATGTGGCGTGGGGTACACACAAGAGTAGCTTTTCGCACCTGACGTGGGCACTCACGGGGTGCGTGGCGGCGATCCCCTTTTCGGCTAGTCCTTAACGGTCGCCGACGCGGCAACCGCGCCCGCAGAGATCTCGCCGCCCTGTACGTTCAGTGAGCTCAGCCGATCCGCGGAGTTGGTGATGACGACGATCGCCGTCGTGTCCTTGCCTGCGTCCTCGATGGCCTTGAGGTCCATGGTGCCCACGGATTGCCCGGCCTCTACACGATCGCCCTTGACGATCTCGATGTTGAAGGGCTCGCCTCGCAGTTCCACGGTGTCGATGCCCAGGTGCAACAGCACCTCTAGGCCGTCCTCGGTTTTGATGCCGAGGGCGTGCTTGCTGCTCGTTGCCACGGTCACCGTGCCGCTGACGGGAGCGACGATGTCTCCGTTCGTCGGATTCTGGACCCCGAATCCTTCGCCCATCATCTTTTGCGCGAAAACGGGATCTGCGACGTGCTCAATCCTGATGACTTCGCCGGACACCGGGCTGAGGATCTCGCTCGGATGGCCCACCTCGGCGGAACCGTCGGTGAAGTGAGAGGAAACGGTGTTCATGTCGTTTATCCTTTGTGAGGCAACACAATGTCGCGTCCCACTCTAGAACAGACGATCGCTCGCGATGCGGGCACCCTCCACGAGCGAACGGATCTTGGCCTCCGCGATATCCGGGTGAAGCCGTCCGCCCAAACCGCAGTCGGTACCCGCGACGACGTTCTCCCGCCCCACCACGGAAGCGAACTGCTCGATGCGCTGAGCAACGAGTTCGGGGTGCTCGACCACATTGGTCGAATGGGACACGACTCCGGGCACAATGATCTTTCCCTCGGGGAGGGCGACGTCTTCCCACGCCTTCCACTCGTGAGCGTGGCGGACGTTGGCGGCTTCGAAGACGTAAGCCCCGGCATTAATGGTGAAGAGCGACTCGATGAGATGTTTGATCTCGATGTCGGTGCTGTGGGGACCGTGCCAGGATCCCCAACACAGGTGAAAGCGCACCTGATCTTCGGGTATGCCGCGCAGGGCATGGTTTGCGGCCTCGATTGCGAGGCGATTGAACGAGAGATACTCGTCGATGCTCGGCTCGGGGACCAGCTGATCCCACGCCTCGGCGATCGACGGGTCGTCCAGCTGAAGAATGAAACCGGCGTCGGTGATGGCCTTATATTCCTCGTGAAGCACATCGGCCCAGGCATAGATGAACTCTTCGTCCGTCGCGTAGTACCGATTGCCGATGCGGGAGGCTGATCCGGGGGAGAGGGACGCCACGAAGGCCTCCGACGCGCCGTTCTGATCGACGGCGGATTTCAGATTCGCGATGTCGGTCTCTACGGCGTCCCGGCCTTCGTAGGTCAGCGGTCCGGTCGCGATCGGAAATTCACCGTCTGGGTCGTTGCCGAGGTCGATGGAACGATAGAAGTCCGCAAATCGGTTCCAGTCTCGACGCACGGCGAAACTGTTGTACCGGCCGTTGCCCGGCTCGCTGAGGATCTCCCGGAACGAGGCGCCGTCGACGGTCTCAAGGCCCCCGGTTCGGGCGAAGGAGTAGTGCCACCAGGCGCCGTAGTCGATGTCGTCGACCATCGCGTGACCGTATTCGCCGTCGTTGACGGTGTCGATGCCCCACTCGACCTGACGGGCCACGATGTCATCCACCGAGGCGGACAAGGTGCGACGAAATTCTTCGTCGGTGATCTTGCCGTCGCGACGTCGGGCATTGGCTTGGATCAGCTCGTCGGTGCGGGGCAGGGACCCGACGTGGGTCGTCCGGATGCGATCGGTGCTCCTCAACATGATTCCTCCATCGATCCTGGCGTGAGCACCGCTCCCATGGAAAGGGTCCGGTTGCTGCGACGTCGTAGAGCCAGGTCTCTCGGCCGCTCGGGATGGTGATGTACCCAATTCACCTTTCCCGGCGTTGACTAGGGAATCCAATCGAGGGCGCTGAAATCACGCCTGTGACACGCTGTTGCGCCACTGTTTCGTGTTACCGATTTGTGACGAATGGGGTTATGGTGTCGATTACACACCAGGATCATGTGGGTCACGGGGAATCGCTCTGTGCTCAATCTGAGGACTGGGGAACCACGCCCCAAACAGGGGAAACTACATCGCCGTCGCGCGCATCTACCGATGCCCACCGTCTCGCACGGGTATCGGGCGGAAACGTGCGATGACTCGTCTCTTAAAAGGGAATTTATGTCTGATAAGACTCAACAACAGGTGAGCAAGGACCCGGAGGAATCCGCATTCGAACAAGAGCAGGCGGGCTTCCATCAAAGTCTCGGGCCTCGTCAGCTCCAAATGATTGCCATCGGCGGTGCTATCGGTACGGGCCTGTTCTTGGGCGCCGGTGGCCGTCTCGCGAGTGCCGGCCCCTCGCTGTTTCTGGACTACGCCCTCTGCGGCATCATCGCGTACCTGATTCTTCGAGCTCTGGGTGAGCTCGTCGTGCATCGCCCCTCCTCGGGCTCTTTCGTCTCCTACACCCGAGAGTTCTACGGCGAGAAGGCGGCCTACGTCTCCGGGTGGATGTACTGGCTTAACTGGGCCACGACCGCGATCGTGGACTCCACCGCGATCGCGATCTACGTGCACTGGTTCGGTCAATACAGCGCCTTCATTGACGCGATTCCGCAGTGGCTGATCGCCCTCCTGGTGATCGTGATTGTGGTTCTCATGAACTTGATTTCGGTCAAGGTCTTTGGCGAGATGGAATTCTGGTTCGCGTTGATCAAGGTCGTCGCGCTGGTGACCTTCCTGGTCCTGGCCATCTTCTTCGTGATCTTCGGGACGCCCACCGGTTCGCCTCGTGGCCTGGGTCTGATCACCGATAACGGCGGCCTCTTCCCGAACGGCATCATGCCGGCACTGGTCATCATGCAGGGTGTCGTGTTTGCGTACGCTTCCATCGAGCTGGTGGGTACGACGTCGGGCGAAACCAAGAACGCGGAAAAGGTGATCCCCAAGGCGATCAACACCGTGATCCTGCGTATCGCGGTCTTCTACGTGGGCGCGATCTTCCTGCTCTGCCTTTTGCTTCCGTACACGGCCTTCAGCGCGGATGAGTCGCCGTTCGTGACGTTCTTCTCCTCGATCAACGTCAGCGCCGCTGGCCCGATCATGGAACTCGTCGTCATCACTGCGGCCCTCTCCTCGCTCAACGCGGGTCTATATTCCACGGGACGCATTCTTCACTCGATGTCGATGGCGGGTTCCGCGCCGAAGTTCGCACAGCACCTCACCAAGTCCGGCGTTCCCTACGGCGGCATTCTGCTGACCGCGGGTGTCGCGCTGTTGGGCGTGGTGTTGAACTACTTCGTCCCGGACGAGGCCTTTGAAATCGTGCTGAATATTGCCTCGCTCGGCATCATCGCCGGTTGGGCCGCGATCACGTTGGCGCACATGAAGTTCGTGCAGCTGGCCAAACAGGGCAAGTACAAGCGGCCCGAGTATCGGGCGCCCTGGGCACCGTTCACCAACTGGATTACGTTGGTGTTCCTCGTTGGTGTGGTCGTGCTGATCGGCTTCGACTATCCGGTGGGTACCTACACCTTGGCTTCGATGATCATCATCATCCCGGCCTTGATCATTGGGTGGTTTGTGGTGCGCACCCGCGTGCGCGAACTGGCCGCTGAGCGTGAAGGATTCACGGGCATGTACCCGATTGTCGCGGACCGCCCCGCAGCTCACCGCGACAACCGTCATCACACGGGTCGTGGCAGCACCACCATCATTCACGAGGAGGACGACCCCAAGGATCACTGATCCCGACGTCACCTCGTGGTTACGGTCCCGTCCCTGAAGTATCAGGGGCGGGGCCGTCGTCGTTGTGCTCGCGTTTCATCATGCAAGAAACCCCGGACTGTTCATGGGCGTGAGACATCGCGGGAGTACCCTGGGACGAAGCAAAACACCTTGGAGGAGTACACATGCCCGATCTGCGATCCAGGACTTCGACGCACGGACGCAACATGGCAGGCGCCCGCGCTCTGTGGCGCGCCACCGGTATGAAGAAGGAAGATTTCGGGAAGCCGATTGTGGCGATCGCGAACTCTTTCACGCAGTTTGTGCCGGGCCACGTTCACCTCAAGAACATGGGCTCGCTCGTGGCCAGCGCGATCGAAGAGGCGGGCGGCGTCGCCAAGGAGTTTAATACCATCGCGGTGGACGACGGCATCGCCATGGGGCACGACGGCATGCTCTACTCCCTGCCTTCCCGCGACATCATCGCCGACTCCGTGGAATACATGGTTCAGGCGCACCGGGCCGACGCACTGGTGTGCATCTCCAACTGCGACAAGATCACCCCCGGAATGCTCATGGCCGCGATGCGCTTGAACATTCCGGTGGTCTTCGTCTCCGGCGGCCCGATGGAATCCGGAAACGCCGTGGAGGGGGTCATCGAGCACCGCATCGACCTGGTGGACGCGATGTCCTACGCGGTCGATGAATCCGTGACCGACGAGCAGCTCGGACTGATCGAGGAAAACGCCTGCCCGACCTGTGGCTCGTGCTCGGGCATGTTCACGGCGAACTCGATGAACTGCCTCACCGAGGCCCTGGGGCTTTCGTTACCCGGTAACGGCACGACCCTCGCGACACAGGTCGCCCGCCGCGAGCTCTTCCTCAAGGCGGGCCGCACCGTCGTCGAGATCGCCAAGAAGTACTACGAAGACGACGACGATTCCGTTCTCCCCCGGAATATCGCGACCAAGAACGCCTTCACCAATGCGATGGCGCTGGATATCGCGATGGGTGGTTCGACGAATACGGTTCTGCACATCCTCGCCGCCGCGCAAGAGGCCGAGGTGGACTTCAACCTCAAGGACATCGACGAGCTCTCCCGGCGCGTGCCGTGCCTGGCCAAGGTGGCACCCAACTCCACGCAGTTCCACATCGAACACGTCCACAAGGCCGGCGGTATCCCCGCGATCCTGGGTGAGTTGGACCGAGCCGGCCTGTTCCTACATGACGGAGTCCGCACGGTGCACGCGGAGTCGGTCGACGCCTGGCTCAACGAATGGGACATCCGCCGTGATACCGCTTCCGAGCGCGCGCGGGAGCTTTTCCTTGCCGCCCCTGGTGGAGTGCGGACGACGCAGGCATTTTCCACGGCCAATAAGTTTGAAGAACACGATACGGACCCGGAATTTGGCTGCATCCACTCGGTGGAGCATGCCTACACCAAGGACGGCGGCCTCGCGATCCTGTTTGGCAATATCGCCGAAGACGGCGCGGTGATCAAGACCGCCGGTATCGACGAGAGCCTGTTCCACTTCCGTGGCAAGGCCTTTGTGGTCGAGTCGCAGGACGAGGCCGTGTTCGAGATCCTGTCCAAGCACGTCGAGCCAGGGGACATCGTCGTGATCCGTTACGAAGGCCCCAAGGGCGGCCCGGGCATGCAGGAGATGCTGTACCCCACCTCGTACCTCAAGGGCTTGGGGCTCGGGAAGGAATGCGCGCTCATTACGGATGGACGCTTTTCCGGCGGTACCTCGGGAATCTCGATCGGCCACATCTCGCCAGAGGCTGCGGCCGGCGGCGCCGTGGGGTTGATCGAGCACGGAGACGAAATCGAGATCGACGTCGCCAACCGACTCCTCCAGGTTCATGTGTCGGATGAGGAACTGGCCCGACGGCGTGAGGCCCGTGGGCCGCTTCCCTGGAAGCCGTCGAAGCCGAGGGAGCGTCAGGTCTCCAAGGCCTTGCGCGCGTATGCCTCGATGGTCACGAGTGCGGACAAAGGTGCCGTGAGGATCGTTCCGGAGTAAGCTCTCCGGAGCAGACCGAGAGGTCGGCACCCCTAGGCTTGAGATTCAAGTTGTCCACGAGGAAGTTTCCTCGTGGACAACTTGTGTTGTGGCACTGGTTACACTCGGCGTGAAATTTGACTATGCTGGCGCACAACATTCACGAGCCGACAGGGGTTCGTGCTCTGAATAATTGCGAGGTATCCATGTCTTCACGCGGCTCATCCACCTCGGCCAAAGATCGATCGGCCGAGGGAGCGCAGAAGCAGTTCGAGGCTGAACAAGAAGGCTTCAAGAAAGGGCTCACCCCCCGCCAGCTCCAGATGATCGCGATCGGCGGCTCGATCGGAACCGGTCTCTTCTTGGGGACGGGAGGGCGCTTACAAAGTGCCGGTCCCACGCTGTTCATCCTGTACGCCGTCGCCGGTTTCTTTGGGTACCTCATCTTGCGCCAGCTCGGTGAGCTCGTGGTGCACCGGCCGTCCTCAGGGTCTTTTGTGTCCTATTGCCGTGAGTTCTACGGCGAAAAATCCGCGTACTTTGTGGGCTGGATGTATTGGTTGAGCTGGGCGACCACAACGGTGGTCGACGCGACCGCCATGGCGATCTACATCAAGTGGTTTGGGCACTACATTCCGTTCCTGGGGGAGATTCCCCAGTGGGTTCTCGCCTTCGTGGTGATCCTGATCGTGACCGTCACGAACCTCATTTCGGTCAAGGTCTTCGGGGAGATGGAATTCTGGTTCGCGGTCATTAAGGTCGCGGCACTGGTGATCTTTATGATCGTCGGCATTTTCTTCGTGATCTTCGGTTCACCCTCCGGAGCGTCTACGGGTTTCCACCTGATCTCCGAGAGCGGCGGGATGTTGCCCAATGGGTTGTTGCCGGCGCTGGTGGTTTCGCAGGGCGTCGTCTTTGCGTATTCGGGCATTGAGTTGGTGGGTACGGCCTCGGGCGAAACCCAAGAGCCCGGTCGAGTGATTCCGCGAGCCATCAACTCGGTGATCGCGCGCATCGCCGTGTTCTATGTGGGTTCCGTTCTCCTGCTCTGCCTCCTCCTTCCGTACACTCAGTACAGCGACAACGAATCTCCGTTCGTCACGTTCTTCTCCTCGATTGGCGTGGATGCGGCCGGACCGATCATGCAGCTGGTCGTCATTACCGCGGCGCTCTCGTCCTTGAATGCCGGTCTGTACTCGACCGGTCGCATTGTTCACTCGATGGCGATGGCCGGATCTGCGCCGAAATTCGCTCAGAAGTTGACCAAAGCGGGCGTTCCCTTCGCGGGCATCCTCCTGACAACGGGTGTTGGCGTCCTCGGTGTCATCCTGAACTATTTGGTTCCGGAGGCGGCCTTCGAGATCGTGCTCAACCTCTCCGCGGTCGGGATCATCGTGGGTTGGGCAGCCATTACTCTGCCTCACCAGAAATTCGTGGCTCTCGCGAAGAAGGGGCTGTATCAGAGGCCAAAGTATCGCGCACCCTTCGCGCCGTTTACCAACTGGCTCACCATGCTGTTTTTGATAGCGGTGATGGTGTTGATCGCCTTCGACTTCCCCGTCGGTACGTATACCTTGGCGTCGATGGTCGCGATCATTCCGCTGATGATCATCGGGTGGTTTATGGTGCGTCGTCGCGTGATGGAGGTCGCCGCCCAGCGTGAGGGCTACACCGGCGCCTTCCCGGTCGTGGCCCAATGGCCGACCACGAGCGAACATGACGGCAAGGATCACCATCGTGGCTCGACCACGACGATTCACACGGAGGACGAGAAAGACTAATTTCGTCCCTTCACCAAAAGGCTCCCCGCCCTAGTGGGGAGCCTTTTGTGTTCCCGGGGTCAGATTGCCGCGGTATCGATCTTTGAGAAGGTGGCTTTCATGGGCCAAATTGCCGGGTACACTTTTCCTGACATCCCGATTCGGTGAAGTGGGTCACAGCGTTGTGACGTGCTGACGAGTCGGGATTCGCAATGATCTTGAGCGACCGCGGCAAAGGAGCCTGTCGAGTTCGACGGCGTCTTTCCCGGGGCTCCCCAACCCAACAAAGGGCTTGCATGTCATCAAAATCGACGATCCAAGAAACTCCTGAGTCTGCCTCAGGTAATACCAAGGAATTCCTGGCCGCAGAGGATCAAGGTCTCCACAAGGGCCTCGGTGCCCGCCAGCTCCAAATGATCGCCATTGGCGGTGCCATCGGAACGGGCCTGTTCCTGGGCGCGGGTGGTCGTCTGCAAAGTGCCGGGCCGTCCCTGTTCATCATTTACGGCATTTGTGGATTCTTCGGGTACCTCATCCTCCGGTCCCTCGGCGAACTGGTGTGTCACCGTCCGTCGTCGGGATCCTTCGTGTCCTATACCCGCGAATTCTATGGCGAGAAGGCCGCATACGTTTCTGGCTGGCTGTACTGGCTGAACTGGGCCATGACGGCCATTGCCGACGCCACGGCCATCGCGATTTACGTCAAGTGGTTCGGCCACTACAGCGATTTCGTCGCGTCGATTCCGCAGTGGGTTTCCGCGCTGGCGGTGATCGCGATTGTCGTCGCCACCAACCTCATTTCGGTCAAGGTCTTTGGCGAGATGGAATTCTGGTTTTCGCTGATCAAGGTTGCTGCCTTGGTGATCTTCCTGGTGGTCGGCATCATCTTCGTGATCTTCGGGTCCCCGAACGGCAGCCCCACGGGATTCCAGCTGATTACGGACCATGGTGGGCTTTTCCCCGCGGGTGGCTTGGCGGCGCTCGTCGTCGTTCAAGGTGTGGTTTTTGCGTACGCCGGTATCGAGCTCGTGGGCACCACGTCCGGTGAGACTCGAAATGCCGAGAAAGTGATCCCGAAGGCCATCAATACCGTGATTCTGCGCATTGCGGTGTTCTATGTGGGTTCCGTCCTGTTGCTGTGCATGCTCTTGCCGTACACGCAATACAGTGAGGACGAATCTCCCTTCGTCACCTTCTTCGCATCCATCGGAGTGGACGCCGCCGGCCCGATCATGCAGCTCGTGGTGATTACGGCCGCGCTGTCGTCGTTGAATGCCGGCCTGTACTCCACCGGACGCATCATGCACTCGATGTCAATGGCGGGCTCTGCCCCGAAATTTGCCTCGAAGCTCAATAAATCCGGCGTGCCCTTTGGTGGAATCCTGCTGACGGCGGCCGTGGCCCTGCTCGGCGTAGTCCTGAACTACCTGGTTCCGGAGGCGGCTTTTGAGATCGTGCTGAATATTTCCGCGGTCGGCACCATGGCCTCTTGGGCGGCCATCACGATGTCTCACCAGAAGTTTGTGAAGCTCTCCAAGCTCGGTCACTACGTCCGGCCGAAGTATCGTGCACCTTTCGCGCCGTTCACCAACTGGCTCACCGTCGGTTTTCTTGTGGCCGTCATGGTGCTCATCGCGCTGGATTATCCCGTGGGGACGTACACCCTGGGGGCCATGCTGATTATCATCCCGTTGCTCGTGATCGGCTGGTTCGTCGTGCGTGGTCGGGTCATGCAGATCGCGGCCGAACGTGAGGGAATCACGGGCATTTATCCCGTGCTCGCCGTGCGGCCGTCGGTGGAGGTTCAGCACATGAACCAGGACCATCGCGAAGGGCGGTAAGTAGCGGCCGACGCCGTCCGGGCTGTACCGGGCGGCGTCGGCACCTTAGCGCACCACCGAACTGAGAAGCAGGCTCGTTTCACTATTGACGACGCCGTCGATCCCGCGGATGCGCTTGAGCACGGCGTCGAAGTCCTGCAAATCCACGCAGGTGAGTTCGGCGACCAAGTCCCATCCGCCGTTGGTGGTGTGGAGTGCGAGAATCTCGGGAAGGCCGCGCAATTCGTGAATCACGTGGTCGGTGGTTCGGCCCTCAACCTCGATGAGAGAGATGGCCCGGACCTGTGCAACATCGGCATAGTCGCGCACCCGGACGCTAAATCCCACGATGATCCCCCGAGCGGTGAGGGAATCCATGCGTTTAGTCACGGTGGTTCGCGAGACGCCCAGTTCTTGGGCCAGGGCGGCGACGGGAGTTCGACCGTCCTTGCGGAGGGCGGCGATGAGGCGTCGATCGAGATCGGTGAGGCGTTCCATGAACAGAATGCTAAACGAAAGCTCTCAATCTGCACATTGTGCCGTCAGATTGACGGCACAATGCCAATTTTGGACCTAATGTGAAATCTATACACTCACCTTTGGGAGAGTCTGGCCAGCCACAGGTTGGCCCTGAACAGTCGAAGGAAGGACTTCAATGACGCAGTTCGTCGATGTCAAGAACATGGCACGCTGGATCCAGCGTGATGGCGTGGAAAAGATCATCGGAAACATGATCGGTTACCTGGAGCGGGACTTCTCCCGCTGGGAAAAATTCGACAAGACGCCTCGCATCGCCAGCCATACCCCGTTTGGCGTGATCGAGCTGATGCCGACGTCGGACGGTGAGCTGTACTCCTTCAAGTACGTCAATGGCCATCCCTCGAATCCGGCCCGCGGTTTCCAGACGGTCACGGCCTTCGGCGTTCTCGCCGACGTCGACAATGGTTACCCCACGTTCGTCGCCGAGATGACCCTCTTGACGGCCCTCCGGACGGCTGCGACCTCCGCGATGTTCGCCCGCAAGTTGGCCCGCCCCGATTCGCGGAAGATGGCCCTGATCGGTGCCGGTTCCCAGTCCGAGTTCCAGTCCCTCGGTTTCCGAGCCGCCTTCGGCATCGAGGATTTGTCCGTGTACGACATCGATCCGAAGGCTGTGGAGAAGCTCAAGCGCAATCTGGAGCCGCTCGGGTTCCGGATCACCGCGGCCGAGTCCGTGGCGGAGGCCGTGCAGGACGCCGACATCATCACCACCTGCACCGCCGATAAGGCTCAGAACACCATTTTGGCCAATGAGAACGTCAAGCCCGGCGTGCACCTCAATGCCGTCGGTGGTGACTGCCCGGGGAAGACCGAACTTGAAGGCGAGATCCTCAACCGCGGCAAGGTGTTCGTGGAATTCACCCCGCAGACTCGCGTCGAGGGTGAAATCCAGCAGATGGATCCCGACTTCCCGGTCACCGAGTTCTGGCAGGTGCTTAACGGCCAGGCCGAAGGACGCACCTCGCCGGAGGAGATCACGATCTTCGACTCGGTCGGTTTCGCGATCAATGACTTCTCCGCATTGCGTTGCGCGAGCGACGCGACCGCGGATTCGGATCTCCAGGATTACATCGATCTGGTGGCCGATCCGGAGGACCCGAAGGATCTGTTCTCCCTGGTCAATTCCATGAAGCCTGTCGGTTAATCGGAGCCTTTAGCTCGATTAAGGGGCCGTGGTGCACTGTGGCGTGCACCACGGCCCCTCTTTTGTGGGTAACATGATCGACACATCGAGCCGATATCGTTCGGAATTACTCGCACATGCTTACTTAGCACAAAGGTATTTACCTATGACATCTAAAGCATCACAGTCCGAGGTTTCCCCTCGGGACAGTGCCACAGAGAACTCTTTTAACGACGAACAGGCCGGGTTCCACAAGGGATTGGGGCCCCGCCAGCTACAGATGATCGCCATCGGCGGCGCGATCGGTACAGGCCTCTTCCTGGGTGCGGGCGGCCGCCTGCACAGCGCCGGCCCGTCGCTCTTCCTGGTCTACGCGGTGTGTGGCCTGATGGGCTACTTGATCCTCCGCTGCCTCGGCGAGCTCGTGGTGCACCGGCCGTCGTCGGGCTCTTTCGTCTCGTACTCCAGGGAATTCTTTGGCGAGAAAGCCGCGTACTTCTCCGGGTGGATGTATTGGCTGTTCTGGGCCACCACCGCCGTGGTGGACGCCACCGCAATCGCCATTTACGTGCGCTGGTTCGGACAATACCTGCCATTCTTTGGCGATATCCCGCAGTGGGTCATTGCCTTCTTGGTGGTCGTCATCGTGGTGGCCATGAACCTCATCTCCGTCAAGGTCTTCGGAGAGATGGAATTCTGGTTTTCCCTCATCAAGGTGGCCGCATTGGTCATCTTCCTGATCCTGGGCATCATCTTCGTGATCGTGGGGACGCCCAATGGCTCGCCCGTGGGCTTCCAGCTGATGTCGGACAACGGCGGCATCTTCCCCAACGGGTTGATGCCGGCTCTGATCATTTCCCAGGGCGTTGTCTTCGCGTATGCGGGTATCGAGCTGGTCGGCACTACCTCGGGTGAGACTAAGAACGCCGAGAAGATCATCCCTAAGGCCATCAACACCGTGATCTTGCGTATTGCCGTGTTCTACGTTGGTTCGGTCCTGTTGTTGTGCCTGTTGCTCCCGTACACCGCCTTTAGCGAAAACGAGAGCCCGTTCGTGACCTTCTTCTCCTCGATCGGCGTCGACGCCGCAGGCCCGATCATGCAGCTCGTGGTCATTACGGCCGCGCTCTCCTCGCTGAATGCCGGGCTGTATTCGACCGGTCGGATCATGCATTCCATGGCGATGGCTGGTTCCGCACCGAAGTTTGCGCGGAATCTGACTAAGTCCGGAGTTCCTTTCGGCGGCATCGTGCTCACCGCTATCGTCGCGCTTCTCGGCGTCGTGCTGAATTACTTTGTTCCCGAAAGCGCCTTTGAGATCGTGCTGAACTTCGCTTCGATCGGCATCATGAGCGCGTGGCTGACGATCACGTTGTGCCACATGAAGTTTGTCTCGTTGACCAAGACGGGTCGATACGTCCGCCCGCACTATCGGGCACCGCTGGCACCGTTCACCAACTGGATCGTGCTCGCGTTCCTGGCTGGCGTCGTGGTGTTGATTGCCATCGACTATCCGGTGGGTACTTTTACCTTGGCGTCGATGATCATCGTGATTCCGGTGTTGATCATTGGCTGGTTCGTGGTGCGCCGCAGGGTTATGGAGATCGCGGCCGAGCGCGACGGCGTGACTGGACTGCACCCCGTGGTTGCTCAGCGTCCCGCGGCCAAGAAGGGCCGCGAACGCTAACCCGAGCGAATCGTCAGACCGACGGCCCCGCGCTGACCAGGCGCGGGGCCGTCGTCGTCCACCGGGCTTGACTGCGGGCGACGTCGGAGGACCCCGAGTGGATACTATGTGGCCATGCGTAACGTCAGCCTTGTATCGGAACGACTCTCCCTGGACCCGCCGTGCGCCGACGACGTCGCCGCGATTGCTGACGCGTGCCAAGATCCGGAGATCCCTCGCTGGACAGGCCAGATTCCTCATCCCTACGACGAAGACGACGCCATGGAGTTCATCGAAGGGATTGTCGGACCCGGCTGGGCTCGCGGCGACTGCCTGAACTGGGCCGTGCACCTCCGCGACGTGGGTTTTCGGCCCAATGATGGAACCCTCATGGAAATCCCGAAGAAGGCTGCCGACCAAGCCCCTGGCGATGAAAATTTGGGGCTGTTCAGCGGAATCGTGAGTCTCAACCTGAGCGGTACTGGGGGAGCGTCGATCGGGTATTGGACGGCCAAGGGTGCCCGGAACCAGGGAATCACGCAGGAGGCCTGCGAACTGGTTCTCGATTTCGCTTTTCGGTCAGCGTCTGAGCGAAGTCACCCGGGGCTGGGCGTGCACCGGGTTGAGTGGCGCGCCATGGTGGGCAACGTGGCATCGGCGAAGCTGGCCCAACGGGTCGGATTCAGTTATGAGGGGCTCCTGCGAAGCGCCCTCACAACCATCGATGGTCGCCGGATGGACGTGTGGGTCGCCGGACTGTTAGCCGAGGATTCCAGGGCCGTCAATGAGTGGCCGGACCACGTTTTCCGTCCTGCATAGACCCGCGACACGCCGCTAATCTGCCCACCGAGGATATGTGACAAATTGTGAAGTTCACCCAAAATTCGCCTCTGTTCTGGGCAAATGATGACTATTCAGTGAAAAATCTGACGAAGGCATACAGTTTTGTAATCGTTTCTTTATAAAATTTGCCTGTCTCGAGAGCAATCACTCATGCACCTTCCCATGCTCCGGGCATTTCGGTTTCACCACTCGTCACCAGTTGATTGGAGCCTGATCATGGGTCATTCGAAGTCTCGTCGGTATGTACCGCGCCACGCCACCGCCCGACGTGGCGTGTCCGCCGCTGTCCAGGGAACCTTCGGTTCTCGAGGCGCGCGCGCCGTCGTCGCCGCCTCGGCGTTGGCTCGTCGCCGCCTCGGCGTTGGCAGCCACCGCGCTGACCGGCACGCAATTGCACAGCGCACCCCAGGCTCACGCCGCGGCCCAGGACCTCGTCCGGGTCAGCGACGCCCAGCGCCAGGCGGATTCTCAGCGCCTGTTGGACGGCATTAACGCCTACCGTCAATCCCAGGGCCTTCGCCCGGTCAGCTACTCGGCTCGCTTGAGCCAGATCGAGCAGCCGCATTCTGACGCTCAGATCGTGGCCGAGAATTTTTACCATACCGATGCTTTTCTGACGGATTCCCGGGCCGGAAACTACACGCACGCGAATGAGGTCATTGCGCTGTCCTACCAGCGTGATGTCATGCAGCTGTTGGCCTGGTGGAAGACCTCACCTGCACACAATGCGGCAATCCTTAACCCGAACGCCCAGGTTATCGGTATCGGTCTGAGCTACGCGGATGGAAGCCTGGCCCGGACGGGTCAGCCGTGGCAGATCCTCGGCTCCGTGAACCTGTACGGCTACCGCAATGGAGGCGCTCCGTCGGATGCGACATCGACCGTCGGTGGCGGTGTGGCGCCTCAGTCGTCGTCTTCCTCCTTTGCTCCGTATGGCGCGATTGGGGTGACCTACTCGTCGAACGGCGGCGGATCCGCCTTCGGTCAGCCGGTCATGGCCGAGAGCGATGCGACCGGTGGTCGATACCAGATCTTCAAGACCTCATCCGGCCTGCGCTACAAGTTCCTCTGGAGCGAAAGGACCGGAGCTCACATCGTCAAGGAGTTCGGCGCGATCGGTCAGGTCTGGGCGGCGAAGGACTTCGAGCGTGGCTACGGATTCCCGGTCTCGAATGAGTACCGATACGGCTCGGAGATGCGTCAGAACTTCTCCAACGGCTACATCATCGGCTGGAACGTCTACGACGGAAGCGTTCGCGTTTATCGGTAGCCACTGCGGGTCACCGTAGAATAGAACCGTGACTTCCCAGCATTCTGCACCGCAGCTGACTCGCACCATTCTCTTCCTGATGTGCCTGGCCACAGGCCTCTGCGCAGGAGGAAATTACTTCAATCAGCCGCTGCTGGACGAAATCTCACAATCGTTGGTAGTCAGTAGCGCCACCGCCGCGACGTCGGTCACGGTGGCGCAGGTGGCCTACGCGGTGGGGCTCATCTTCTTGACCCCTCTCGGCGATCTCATGGAACGCCGAAAGCTCACGGTCGGGCTGATTGGTCTCACCGCCGTAGGCCAAGCCATGGCCGGGTTCGCCCCGGCCTTTGGCGTTTTCATGATCGGTATCGCCGTCGCCGGTCTCTTCTCTGTGGCGGCGCAGGTTTTGGTGCCGTACGCGGCGATCCTTGCGCCTCCGGGTCGCGGTGGGAAGGCCGTGGGCACCGTGATGTCCGGCTTGCTGACGGGTGTGCTGCTGGCGCGCGCCGTCGCCGGGATCCTGGCGGACCTGGGCGGCTGGACCTTGATCTATCACGTTGCGGCGGTCCTGATGATCCTCATCGGGATAGGCCTGTGGAGGGTTTTGCCTCCCTCGTACCCCGAGAATCCACCGAATTACCTCGGCTTGTTTTCCTCGATGGCACGGCTCATTCGGAAGCATCCCCGGCTCCGTACGCGAGCCATGATGTCGGGCATTTCCTTCGCTTCGATGAGCGCAATCTTTGCGACGACCACCCTTCTTCTCGCTGGAGAGCCTTTCAACCTCAGCCCCTCGGTTATCGGCGTGGTGGGGCTGACCGGCCTTGCCGGAGCCCTCATGGCCTCGGTCGGCGGCGGCATGGTGGATCGGGGGCACGGCCGCCGAGGCACCTTCTTTGGCATCGTGGCCTTGGCGCTGGGTTGGGGTGCGTTTTTCCTCAGCGGTCACAGCGTGATCTGGTTTTGCATCGGCATGATTCTTGCCGATATTGGGGTGCAGCTGATTCACATCATTTCCATGAACACGGTGTACACCTTGGACCCTTCCGCGCGGAATCGCCTGAATTCGGTGTACATGACCGTGTACTTTGTGGGCGCTGCCCTGGGCTCCGGGGTCGGTGTCTGGGCGTGGAGCGCGGGGCACTGGCTCGGCGTGTGCATCGCCGGGGGTGTGATGACGGTGCTCTGTGCGGTCATCATGTGGCGGGACATTCACTTGGAGCGGCGCGACGTCGCCACCGCCTGACATCTTGGCCTCAGAACTAGAAATTGCGTGTGACTCACGTAATATCGAGGAGCACCATAATTTCTCACATATGAGGTGAATACCTTGAAATTGAACCACGTTCATCGAACCATTGGCCTGGCGGCAATCGGCGCATTAGCTCTCGCGGGTTGTGGGACTGGAGGGGGCAGCTCCTCCAGCGAGTCTTCTTCCGAAACGTCGATATGCAAGAAGGAAGCTTCGGATAAAACCACTATTGACTCCGCACCGAAGGTCGAATGGAAAGAGCGGGTCAACGGTGTCAAGGCACCCGAATCGAAGGAATTTGGCCCGGAAAAGGTAAATGGCGACAAGGTCCCTTCGTGCTTTGAACATTCACCCGAGGGCGCCCTATTGGCTTCGACAAACTATATTTCGGCTATAATGTCGACCGACAAGGACTATATCATCAAAGTGTTTAAACAGCAGGGAAATGATCGCGCTAAATCAGATAAGACGATCAATGACCTGAATAACGTTGGCACTTCGGAAGAGGAGCGCAATAAATTTAGAGGGAAAATCCAGGTTGCCGGGTACAAAGTTACAGAGTACTCAAAGGATCGAGCCAAAATTGGAGTAATCTTAAGTTTTGACGGCCAGCAGGACTATCTGAAATTGACCCCCGCTATTGAATGGCAAGATAGTGACTGGAAGCTTGCAGTGGACTCTGGAGATAAATCGACGTTAACTTCCGATGACGTGAAGAGTTCAGACGAATTTACCAAGTGGGGCCCTAACGTTTCCGAAGGATCCTCGTCCTGAAGCAACTCCTGACCGTGTCGAAACGCCGGTCGTGAATTAAACGACGACGTCGGCCCCGGAGATTGTTTCCGGGGCCGACGTCGTGCTTCGAGTGGTTAATTAGGCCGTACGTTGCCTCTTGGAGGAAATGACCCCGGTGTTGAAGCCGGCCAGATGTAGGCCGCCGTGGAATCTGGCGTGCTCGATTTTGATGCACTGATCCATGACCACGTTGAGTCCACCTTTTTCGGCGATGGCCGCGGCCTCCTCGTTCCAGGAGCCCAGTTGTAGCCAGAGGGTCTTGGCGCCGATGGCGACGGCTTCCTCGGCCACGCCGGGGAGGTCTTCGTGGCGGCGGAACACGTCGACGACGTCGGGAATCTCCGGTAAGTCCTCGAGCGAGGCGTAGACCTTCTGACCCAATACCTCCTTGCCTTTGGCGGCGAGGATGGGATTCACGAAATACACCCGGTACCCGGAACTCGAGAGCAGATAGGTCGAGACAAAATACGACGCCCGAGCGGGCTTGTCGGACATGCCGACGATGGCCACGGATTCCGTGTGGTGCAAGATGTTGAGTCGTTCGGGGGCGGTGGGGCCGCGCCAGGTGCGTTCGGAGTTCTGTGATGGTGTCACCGGTTTTCCTCCTGATGAATTGCGGAATCACGGGTCAGGCCGGTGGCCGCTGTGAGGGCCTGATCCAGGTCCCAGAGGATGTCCTCCGGGTCTTCCAGTCCGACGGAAATGCGGATGAGGTCCGCCCCGACCCCACCGGCATCGAGCTGTTCCTGGGTGAGCTGTTGGTGAGTCGTTGAGGCGGGGTGAAGCACGAGCGTGCGGGCGTCGCCGATATTGGCAAGGTGGCTGGCGAGCTGAAGATTCTCGATGAATCGTCCTCCCACTGCGCGACCGTCTAGGCCGTTGGCCTCGGCCACGCCGAAGCTAAACACGGAGCCGACGCCTAGCGGCAAGTATTTCTGCGCCCGCTCGTGATGGGGATGACCCGGCAAGCCCGCGTAATGGACGTATGAGATGCGTGGATCTTCGTCGAGCCACGCGGCGACCTCGCGCGCATTGGCCAAGTGTGCATCCATGCGCTGGGGGAGGGTCTCGAGGCCCTGGATGAGCGAAAACGCCGACTGCGGTGCCAGAGAAGGCCCAATATCGCGCAGCTGCTCGGAACGTAATTTGGTGAGGAAGCCGTATTCGCCGAAGTTGCCCCACCATGAAACGCCGTTATAGGAGGGCACCGGTTCTGTCATCGAGGGGAAATTTCCGTTGCCCCAGTCGAAGGTCCCGGCTTCGACCACCACACCACCGAGGGTCGTGCCATGGCCGCCAATGAATTTGGTGGCCGAGTGAATCACAATGTCGGCCCCGTGTTCGAAAGGGCGGATGAGGTACGGCGTCGAGATGGTGGCGTCCACGATCAGGGGGATCCCTGCGTCATGGGCCACCTTGGCCAGCCCCTCGAGATCTGCGACCTGACACGCCGGATTGGAGACCGCTTCGGTGTAGATCGCCTTGGTGTTGTCTCGGAGGGCTTCCTTGTATGCGGCTGGTTCCATGGAGTCGACGAACGTGGTCTCGACGCCAAACCGCCTCAGCGTGACGTCGAGCTGGGTCACCGTTCCGCCGTAGAGCTGAGATGAGGACACGATGTGGTCCCCGGCCTGGGTTAATGCCGCGAAGGTGACGAATTCGGCGGCCATGCCCGATGCCGTGGCGACGGCGCCAATGCCGCCTTCCAGGGAGGCGACTCGCTCTTCGAAGGCGGCCACGGTGGGATTGCCGAGCCGGGAGTAGATGTTGCCGTACTTCTGGAGGGCGAAGAGGTTGGCGGCGTCGTCGGAATCCTTGAAGACGAAGGACGTGGACTGGTAGATCGGCACGGCGCGGGCCCCGTGTTCGGCATCTGGGGTGCCGCCGGCGTGCAATGCGCGAGTGCGGAAACCAAAACTGTGCTCTGCCATGTGCATCCTTTGCGGTGTAGCGGTGCCGTCTGCGACGAGTTTGGTGCCATCCTCCGCGCCCCGCATGAGTCGATGCAACTATTGCGATTGTGTCAGCATGCGGCCGAATGTGACGTTCGGCCGGAGTGGTCCAAAAACCTTGTGCCGTATGGGAAGCCTGCGGGTCGCCGCCGACTAGTTCAAATGCAGTACCTGCAAAAAGTTGGCAAAAATAAGCAGGCTGATTATCGTTGAACGGGAGTCTGTGTTCACAGTCTCCGTTGAATCACATCACTAGGAACACCATGAGCGAATTTCTCCGCCAGCGGTGGGAGCAGATCCTCTTCTCCAGCTGGCAGCACATGAGCCTCGTGGTGCAGTGTTTGGTCCTTGCAACGGTGGTCGCCATCGTTCTTGCCGCACTGTGCTATCGAAGCCGGGCGTTGACCTCCGTGGCCAACAATGTCTCGGCCGTCGGGCTCACCATCCCCTCTTTCGCGCTGATCGGCTTGCTCATCGTTCCCCTGGGGTTCGGAGTGCTTCCGGCCGTTGTCGTCGTGACCTTCTTTGCGATCCTGCCGATCCTGCGTAACGCAGTGGTCGGACTCGCGGGCGTGGATCAGGCCACCATTGAGGCGGCACGGGGCATCGGCATGAGTCGAACCAAGACCTTCTTTCGGGTCGAGTTGCCCCTCGCCTGGCCCGTGATCCTCGCGGGAATGCGCGTGTCAGCGCAGATGACTATGGGCATCGCGGCCGTGGCAGCCTATGCCCTTGGTCCCGGTCTCGGCGGATACATCTTCTCGGGACTTTCCCGCCTCGGCGGCGCGAATTCCCTCGAGTCCGTTGTGACGGGCGTCGTCGCCGTCATCATCCTCGCCCTCATCCTCGACGTGGTTCTGATCCTCGTCGGCCGACTGACCACCTCAAGGGGTATCCGTGTCTGAGAACATCCATAGCAATACCGGCTCCTCCCACGCGGCCGGCAGCGACGCCCACACCGCCACCCAAGAACCGACCGCATCCGGGGTCGGTACGGGTCAAGGCGCCAAGGGAGCGTCGATCCTCATCGAGAACGTCACCAAGCGGTACGGCGCGGGCAAGAAGCCGGCCGTCGACCAGCTGACCCTCGAAATCCCGGCGGGACAAACCATCATGTTTGTGGGCCCCTCCGGTTGTGGCAAGACGACCACCCTCAAGATGATCAACCGACTCATCGAACCCACCGAAGGACGGCTCATCCTCGGCGGTAAAGACGTCACCAAGATCAACGGAGATAAGCTGCGCCGCACCATTGGCTACGTGATCCAGGCCGGTGGTTTGTTGCCGCACCTGACGGTCGCCGCCAATATCGGCCTGGTGCCGAAGATGTTGGGTTGGAGCAAAAAGCGCATCGCCGAGCGTGTCGAGGAGCTCTTGGATTTGGTGTCCTTGGACCCCGCGACCTACCGCGACCGCTACCCCCGGGAACTCTCCGGCGGACAGCAGCAGCGCGTTGGCGTGGCTCGTGCGCTCGCGGCGGATCCGCCCGTTCTCCTGATGGACGAACCCTTCGGCGCCGTGGACCCGATCACCCGTCAGCGGCTCCAAGACGAGCTCATCAACATCCAGAATGAGCTGCAAAAGACGATTGTGTGCGTGACTCATGACTTCGACGAGGCAGTGAAGTTGGGGGACTGGATTGCCGTCTTCGATGAAGGCGCGCAAATTGTTCAGTACGACACCCCCGAACGAATCCTCGCGAACCCCGCCAACGATTTCGTCGCCAACTTCATCGGTTCGGGTGCCGGCCTCAAGCAGCTCGGCTTGGCCCGTGTGGGCGAGGTCGACCTGATTCCCGGCGTTCTCGGCCGCCCCGGACAGGACGCGCAGGAGTTGCTGCGCCACGTCGACATGGCGGGTCTGAACAGCGCCGTCATTCTCGATGAGCGCGAACGCCCGATGCAGTGGCCTTCCAAGGATGATCTGGGCCGCATGACCACGGTTCCCCACGAGGTTAATCCGGATTTGCCGCTCGTGAGCACCCGTTCAACCCTCAACGACGCCCTCGACACGATGCTCGTGGCAAGTACGGGCGAGGCGATCGTGGAAGGTCCTCGCGGACGTTACGAAGGCATCATCACCGTCGAAACCGTCATGAATGCGATTACCGAGCTGCGCTCTCACAAGCCGGGGGAGTACACCCCGGTCGGCAACAACACCGGCGAAATTCCGGTCTCTGAGGTCTCCGGTGCGGATCAGGGATCCCCGGAGGAAACCTCGGCGGCCGCAACGGAGCCGTGGAACGACGGCGGTGAGCGTTCATGAGCCAATCCGCGGAAACGAGCGCCCTCGATACGGGCAAGCGCCCATGGATCGGGCTCGTTATTCAACCGGTCGTCATTATTCTTGCTTTGCTGGCGATCGTTGTGTGGCTCTCGAATGCCAATTTGTCCGACACGGAGCGAGTCACCCTCGCGCCTAAGGACCTCCTGGACATGACGTTTCAGCACCTGGGACTGACCGTTGCCGCGGCCGTCGTCGTGCTGATCTTGGCCATCCCGGTCGGCGTGATCCTCACCCGCAAGTCACTGCGGTGGCTAGGCACGCCGGTCATGGCCATCGCCAACCTCGGTCAGGCGGCCCCGCCCGTCGGGCTGGTGGTGCTCTTTGCCTTTTGGTTGGGCTTCGGCTTTCAGGCCTCCGTGCTCGCGCTGATTCTGTACGCGTTCCTGCCCGTCCTGAAGAACACGATGGTGGGCCTGGATGCCGTGGATCCTCGCGTGGTCGAGGCCGCCAAGGGCATGGGAATGTCCACGATGAGCGTGTTGATGCGCGTCGAGCTTCCACTGGCTCTGCCGATCATGCTCGCCGGCATTCGCACGGCCCTCGTCCTGCTGGTCGGCACGGCCACGCTGGCGACGTTCGTGGATGGCGGTGGCCTCGGCCTGCTGATCACCACGGGCGTGAACCTGTCCTTGAACAGTGTGCTCATCACCGGATCGCTGCTCGTGGCGTTGCTGGCTTTGTCTGTGGACTGGATCGCTCGCGTGTTCGAGCAAGTCGCCCGACCGAAGGGACTCTAATCGTGTTCGGAACCAAGAAAATGAAGGTCGCGGCGCTCGGCGTCGTCGGCCTGGTGGCCCTGAGTGGCTGTGGACTTCAGCCGGCAACTTCGACCGTCCCTAACGTTGAAAGCGGTACGATCAAGCCGATCGACGGCGTCAATGACGAAAAGATCACCGTCACGTCCAAGAACTTCACGGAGCAACTCGTGCTCGGCAAAATCGCCGTCATCACGGCAGACGCCGCAGGATTCGACGTCACGGATATGTCCAATGTGCCGGGCTCGCAACCATCTCGAAATCTGATGCTGACCGGTCAGTCCCAAATCGGGTGGGAATACACGGGAACGGCATGGCTGACCTACATGGGCGAGGACAAAGCGATCCCGGATTCTCAGCAACAGTGGGAAGCCGTGAAAGAAAGGGACGCCAAGAACAACCTCACGTGGGGAAAGCCTGCTCCGTTGAATAACACCTACGCGTTTGCCGTGCGGGCGGACTTCGCGAAGAAGTACAACGTGAAGAGCCTGGACGACATCGGCAAGGTTCCGGTGGATCAGCGAACCATGTGCGTTGAATCGGAATTCAATTCTCGAAGTGACGGATTGAACCCGATGCTTGAGAAGTATGGCCTCAAAAGGGGAGCGCCAGACGGGGTTCCCAATAACAATATTTCCGTGATGGATACCGGAACCGTGTACGCGGCGACCGCTAAGGGCGACTGCAACTTTGGCGAGGTGTTCACGACGGATGGCCGCATCCCGGCGCTGAATCTCAAGGTTCTCCAGGATGACAAGGAATTCTTCCCGAAGTACAACGCCTCCCCGGTGTTTAATACGGATCTGGTGAAGAAGCACCCCGAATTGGAAGACCGGTTCCAAGAGGTCGCCAAGTTGCTGGATGACAAAACGATGCAGCAGCTGAACTACCAGGTCGACGTCGAGGGTAAGGACCCCGGCGACGTTGCGCTGGATTGGATGGACCAACAAGGCTTGGTCAAAAAGAAATAACGGATCGAACCCTGCGACGACGCGGCACGGACGATGAGGCCCGTGCCGCGTCGATGATTCAGTAGATCCGGCGTAATTATTGCCTGATCTAGTCTTCTCTGGTCGAAGATATTCCTATTTTTACACCAAGTATCACTGCTAGCACGGCAATGATGCCGATTGCTGGTCCGCTTTCTTTTATGGTTGCTGGTGTTTGAATGAGTGCAATGAACCCGAGGGTGTAAATTGAATATTCGGTAGCGCTTGGTAATAAATTTGATTTCTTCCGCATGCGTGTTACCTATGAAAAGCAAGAGTTCTTTATTTGGTTGATACCCATGATTTCTCCAAATAGCCCGAATGATGCTGCCGTTGCAGCATGCCATTGTGCAGCCTTACCGTGTTTGGCGTGGTAGGCTCGCCAGATAATTTGGATTGCCCGTTGAATGCTCCCAAATTTTCTGATTAATTTATAAGCAATTCTCGCACTGGCGCCCCATGGGACGAGACGCACGCCAACGGCGGCCACGCATACGGTCCAACCCCATACCCCCTGGGGGTCTGCCAGGATTGGATACTGTGTGTTCTCCGTGGGGAGAATTCTTTGCCTGAGGATGTTTTCCTCTATCTCAAACTGAGTCTGAACGCTTTGCCCGGCCGCATCTATAGCCCACGGGATCTTGTACAGTGCTACAACAGTTCCAGTTTGGCTCTCGAGGCTTGCCGATCCATCGTCGTGAAGCTTCAGGGAGGTGTCTGGGGACGTGTTGACCTGGAAATCGTATGTCATCGGCGAATCTGCCGAAGGAATGTGGATGAGGGTTTGCATGCCGTCTTCGGCGTTGAAGGTTGACAGTGTCGCATCGTCAAGTGACGTGCTGGATATTGGAGGGCCGCTTTCTTCGATGGGAGCGGACGGTAGGGCATTGGACGGGTCTACGTGATGGTGGGTTACCGTTTCGGGGCTCTGGACGAACCCACAGAGTCGGACCAGTATGCTTCGTTCAATGGTGTGGTTCCCGAAACTGCAAGTAATTCGTCTAATGCTCGGTCGATTTTGGTATCCGCCTCAAATGTAGCCGCGTTTGCTGCCATGGGTGGGGTCAGCGAAAAGATCATTGCCGTCAAAAGTGAAGTGGTGACGGTCATTGGTTGGATCTTCATTGGTCCTCCCGGGTTCTCAAAACTATGGCATCAAAGTATTCCGAGAGGCTCGTGGGATCAATGGATTTTTCAATAATCTCCGGTTGCTTCGCATCGCTATTAATTTATATTGGACTTGATGAGGTTAAACGGAATATAGTCTAATATTGAAACAGTTTGTCACATTTTCGGTAGAGCTCAACGGCTAGGCGGCCTGTCGACGGAGCAACTCTGTCAATGCCGCGACTCCCTCGGCCTGTTCGTGCCAACCTGTGCGGATGAGCGCCTTGCTCACCGCTTGCGGGGACACCCCCAGGGCTTCGGCAATCGCGCCGTGTTGTCCTCGGACCCCGGGAACTACGAGGTCCACAACGCGCCACTCGGCTTCGCTGCGAGTTCCCACGAGCCGGGCGATGAGGCGCGCGAGCCCGGTCGCGGCGTCGGCAAGGGCCGGGTCGGGGCCGTCCACGGCGATGTTCTTGAACGTCGCGTTGCCTTGCCCGGGGTGCGGCGTGCATCGCTCCATCGCGGCACGGGCGTAGGAGAGGGCGATGTCGGGCGCATCGGCGGTCGCTTCCGGGCACGCTCCCAATCCGACGGCGCTTCCCGGCGTGCGGAGTCCCCAGAGTGCGGCGTCGAGAACCTGCTGCGGGTCGGCAAAACTGACCCCGATCTTGTCGGATCCGCGAGCGGACACACTGCCGCCCGTGGTCTCGGCGGCGAGTGGAAGCGAGGCGAACCGTTCACCGAGGCTCGCTGCGTGGGTCGAGGCGATGAAGAGCGCGTACATAATCGATCATTATGCCTGGATGGCCGGCCCGCGGCGGGAAACGACGCCGCTCACCAATTTCCGGGCTAGCTCGTGGCGTTCCGTACGGAATCGCGCAAGGCGTCGAAATGGGAACTGAGCAACTGCGACGCGAGTTCTTTTTCTCCGGCCAAGACGGCGTCAAGAATTTGGTGATGAACCTGCGCGTTATGGCGTGCCACGGGCGTGGAGTGTTCCACGCTTTCCCGGATCCTGTCGTATACCGACCAGAAGACTTCGAGGAGGCGCATGAGTAGGTCGTTGGAGAGTGGGCCGAAGAGCAGCCGATGAAATTCGTGGTCTAGTTCAGCGCTCTTGGCGCCGTCGTGGGTGGCTTGTTCCATCCCTTCCACACACTGGACCAGAGCTTGGCGGTCCGCCTCAGACATGGCGTCGATGGCGGGGCCGATGAGGGCGGATTCCAGAGCCTGACGCACTTCGATGACGTCCAGGGCCTCATGGCCTTCCCGCTGGAGGGACATGCGGGCGTGAAATTCCAGCCCGAGAGCCAAAGCCCGGAGATTCTTGTGGCCCACGAACATGCCGTAACCGTGGCGCACCTCGACGATCCCGAGGGACTGCAGAACCTTGAGGGATTCCCGCACGGTATTGCGGCCGACGCCCAGCTCCTCGACGAGCTCGTATTCCGTGGGCATCGGGTCGCCCGGGGCAAGGCCGCGATCCAGGATGATCGACATGATGTCCTGCTGAAGTTCACGCATTCGTTCGGCGGCACCCGATCGCGGCTTCGTGGCTCTCTTCTCGCTGTTCACATAATCCCCTGTATGACTTGTTTTCTCCTTGAACTCATTGTGCCCGGAGAGGCGGCAACCCCTCGATCACCCCCGATCGCAAGCGTGATCTTGACAACATCCTGAGGTCTTACTACATTGAAGCATCAAATATAGGACATCCTACATCCGACGTGGCGGAGGACCACATGAAAAATGAGTTTTCGACGATGAGGTCGACGACTCCTCATCGCTTTTCGCGGCGAGGATTCCTCAAGACCGCAGGCGGCCTGAGCGCTGCCCTCGCCTTTTCCGCTAGCCTTTCGGCCTGTTCGGCGGACGCCGCAACTTCGGGACGCCGCCGCATCGAGGCCGGTATCTCGTACACGTTGTCCACGGGGTTCGACCCCATGGTCACGAGTGGCGCCACCCCGATGGCGGCCAATCTGCACCTATTCGAAGGTCTCGTTGATCTTCACCCGGCCACGAGGAAGCCCTACGCGGCCTTGGCGACGGAAATGCCGCAACGGGTGGACGCGACAACCTACGACATCCAACTTCGCGAGGGCGCGCGCTTCCACGACGGCTCCCCGGTGACCCCGGACGACGTCGTCTTCTCCTTCGAGAGGGTCCTGAACCCCGAGAACGGATCCGCGGCGCTGTCCTTCGTGTCTTTCATCGACCGCGTGGAACCACAGGGGTCTCACGGCGTGCGATTCCATCTCAAATACGGATTCACCTTGTTCAACGAGCGGCTCTCGGCGGTCAAGATCGTGCCGCGAGCCGTCGTCGAGAAAGATCCCAAGGCCTTCGACGCGCGCCCTGTGGGCTCCGGCCCGTACTCCTTTGTTCGTGCGCTCAAAGACAACCGCATCGACTTCCAGAAATTCGAGGACTACAACGGACCGTACCCAGCGACCGTCGATGAGATGACCTGGTTCCTGCTATCCGATGCCGCCGCGCGGGTCACCGCCCAGGACTCCGATCGTGTACAGGCCATCGAGGACGTCCCCTACCTGGATACTCGCTGGCTGAAAGACCGCTCGGACCTGGAACAGGTGCCGTCATTCGGCATGCTGTTCATCATGTTTAACCTGCAGAAGCCACCCTTTGACAATGTTCTCGTGCGCCAAGCTCTGCACTATGGGCTAGACACGGAGCGAGTGATTCAGCGTGGTCTCCTGGGCAACGGAGCCGCGGCGACGTCGTACATGCACCGCGAACATCCGGACTACATGCCGGCCGAAACGGTGTACGAGTACAACCCCCAGAAAGCCGCCGATCTGCTCTCCCAGGCGGGCGTGGATTCTCTGAAATTCACGGTTTTCTCCACCGACACGGCGTGGGTCAAGGACGTTATGCCCGTGATCCTCGAATCCTGGAATTCCCTTCCCGGTGTTTCCGTGGACCTCAAGGCTCTGCAGTCCGGAGCTTTGTACGCGCAGAATGTGGACACCGGCGAATACGGGGTGTGCGTCGCGCCCGGAGCCCCTTCCGTCTTCGGTAACGACCTCGACCTTCTGCTCTCCTGGTGGTTCCGGGGAAAGACCTGGGCCGACAAGCGATTCCACTGGGCCGGAACCCCCGAACACACCCAAACCTTGGAACTCATGGATCGTGCGGTCCGCACCGAAAACCACGACGAAGCGAAGAAATACTGGGGCCAGGCCATCAACATCATCGCCGACCAGGTCCCGCTCTATCCGATTTTTCATCGCAAGCTGCCGACGGCGTGGCACGGCAACGAGCTCAAAGGCTTCCAGCCGCTCCCCACCACCGGTCTCTCATTTCTGGGAGTTGAGCGAGCATGACTTTCCGTTCCGGCACGCCCACGATCCAAGGAGGATGACCCGTGGGGAATTTTCTGAGACTTCTAGGGCGTCGACTCATCGCCCTGCCCTTCATGATCCTGGGCATCACGCTCCTGGTGTTCATCGTCTTGCAACTCGCACCGGGAGATCAAGCCATCACCGCGCTGGGCGAGAACTCGACCCCCGAAGCGCGCGATGCTTACCGGCAAGAGCATGGACTCAACGACCCGCTCGTGGTCCAGTACTTCTCTTTCCTCGGTCGCCTGGTCACCTTGAATTTCGGGTCGACGACGCCGCCCGAGTCTCCGATCTCGACGATGATCGCCGGGGCCTTCCCCGTCACCCTGCAACTGACGTTCTGGGGTGTGCTGATCGCGGCCGTCGCGTCGTTGGTGCTGGGAGTCGTGGCTGCGCTGTGGCGTGATCGTTGGCCCGATCAGGTGATTCGCGTGGTCTCGATTGCCGCAGTGGCGACACCGTCCTTCTGGCTCGGCATTCTGCTGATCCAGTGGTTTGCGGTCGGGTGGAAGATTCTTCCCTCGGGCGGATACACCTCCTTCTTCGAGAGTCCCGGACAGTACGCGAGCTCGATGCTCATGCCCGCCGTGGCGCTCGCCGTCCCGGTGTGCGCCTCGCTGATCCGTGTGGTGCGTACCTCGATGGTCGAGGAACTGGACAAGGACTACGTCCGAACCGCGATCGGTAACGGCGTTCCGCGAAGCGAGGTGTTGCGAACCAACGTGCTCCGCAACGCCCTCGTCACCCCGATTACGGTTCTTGGCCTGCGCATCGGCTACCTGCTCGGTGGTGCCGTGGTCATCGAAATGATCTTCTCGATGCCGGGCATGGGTCAGCTGATCCTGAACGGCATTACCAATAAGGACGTCAACTTGGTGCAGGGCGTCGTCGTCACCATCGCCGTGACGTTCGTACTGGTCAACATCGTCGTCGACCTGCTCTACCTGCTCATCAACCCGCGCATTAGGACGGTGTGACCATGAGATTCCGACTCGCAGACCGCCTTTCCCAACCGGGAATTCGATTCCGCCGGATGCCTTGGGGTTCCAAGGTTGCGTCCGTCTTCCTCATACTCGTGGTCCTCGCGGCGATTTTTGCACCGCTGATCGCGCCCTACGACCCCTTGGCCACGGGATCTGGCATGCCGGCCGCCCCGAGCCTTCAACACCCCTTCGGCACCGACCGGCTCAACCGGGACATCCTGTCTCGCCTGCTCTACGGTGCCCGAGGATCGCTGATGATCGGCATCGGATCGGTCCTCTTGGCCTTGGTTCTCGGAGGCATCCTGGGCTCGATTGCCGCGACCGGACGTCGCTGGGTCAACGAAACCACGATGCGGGTCATGGACGTCATCATGGCGTTCCCCGGCATCGCCCTGGCAGCGATGTTGCTCTCGACGTTGGGTAACTCGGTTCCCGTGATCATCGTGGCCATCGCGATTATCTACACCCCACAGCTCGCTCGAGTGGTGCGCGCCAACGTTCTGACCCAGTGGAACGAAGACTACGTGCGGGCCGAACGCATCATCGGTGCACGGCGCACGTTCATTCTGCTCAAGCACGTCGTGCGCAACTGCGCGGCGCCGGTGCTCGTGTTCGCGACCGTGATGGTGGCCGACGCCATCATTTTCGAGGCCTCGCTGTCCTTCCTCGGCGCCGGTATTCAAGATCCCGAGCCGAGCTGGGGAAATGTGATCTCCTACGGTCGCAATGTGGTTTTGGCGGGGGCCTGGTGGGCCACGACCTTCGCGGGTATCACCATCTTGCTGACCGTCTTGGCGCTCAACGTCCTCTCGGAGGGTATGACCGACGCGATGGCCAACCCCAAGTTGCGGACGCGTCCGGTCAGCTCGGAAGACAGCACCGTACCGTCCTCTGACGCGCACCCCTCCACCGAGGCCTTGCAAACTCAAGAACGTGCCGATATTCCGACGTCGAATATCCAGACGGTGAGCCCCAGGGCCCAGAGCCTCCTCGACGAACAGCTGGCGAAACTTGCGCGCGTCGAAAAGACTCGGACCGACCGATTCCGTCCGGATCTCGAGGCAAGTCCGTTGCTCGAGGTGAAAAACCTGAGCATCGCTTTCCCCGACCGATACGGAGACACCGAAGTCGTCAGCGACGTCAGTTTCTCGGTGGCACCCGGCGAAACCATGGGCTTGGTGGGGGAGTCAGGTTCCGGCAAGTCCATCACATCCTTGGCGATCATGGGTCTCCAAGCCCCGAATGCGCGCGTGACGGGATCGATCCTGTTCAACGGTAGGGAACTCGTGCCGAGCACGCCGGGACGCCGTGCCCTGGATCAGACCTTCGATGGTCTGCGCGGCGAGCAGATCGCGATGGTCTACCAGGACGCGCTCTCCTCTCTTAACCCCTCCATGTTGATCAAGGATCAACTGCGTCAGCTGACTCGGCGTGGTGGGCGGACTTCACCCTCAGAGCTGCTCAGCATGGTCAACCTCGACCCGGAACGAACCCTCGCGAGCTATCCGCACGAACTGTCCGGAGGCCAGCGTCAACGAGTCCTCATCGCGATGGCCCTGTCCCGTTCGCCCAAGCTCGTGGTGGCCGATGAGCCAACGACGGCGCTCGACGTCACGGTCCAGCGCCAGGTCGTGGATCTCCTGCTGGACCTGCAGCAGAAACTGGGATTCGCGATGATCTTCGTCAGTCACGATCTGGCCCTGGTCGGTTCGCTGTCGCACAGGGTGACGGTGATGTACGCCGGTCAGGTCGTGGAAACCGGGACCTCCTCGGACGTCCTCTCGGACCCCCGCCACGAATACACGCGTGGCCTGCTCGGAGCGGTGCTGTCCATTGAGTCCTCGGCCGAGCGGCTGTACCAGATCCCCGGGACCGTCCCGAGTCCCACGGAGTTCGCATCGGGAGACCGATTCGCTCCGCGCTCACAGTCCCCGGAGGCGAATCCGCTCGCGCCCTTGCGACTCGAGCAGGTGGGCGACCAGGACCATTACTGGGCCACGAACGCGCCGACGTCGGGCGAAGCCCGGGTACACATTGTTCAAGGAGATCCATCATGAGCATCGCGGCATCGACCACGGAAACACCCGTCCTGGAACTGAAGGATTTGCAGGTTCACTTCACGACGCGGATCGGCACGCTGTTTCGGCGCAAGGTCGTGAAGGCGGTCGACGGGATTTCCCTCGAGATTCGGCGGGGGCGCACCGTCGGCGTCGTCGGCGAATCCGGTTCTGGAAAGACCACCCTGGCCAACGTGATAGTGGGTTTGCAGGAACCGACCGGGGGCGAACTGCTCTATCGCGGTCGGCCGGTGGGGACCAGCTCCGCGGACCGCAAGGAATTCGGCAAGTCGATCACCATGATCTTCCAAAATGCCTCCACCGCGCTGAACCCGAGGATGACGACGCACGACATCATCCGCGATCCGATGGACGTTCACTCGATGGGATCCACAGCGGATCGTTCACGGCGCGTCAGTGAGCTGCTCGACCTGGTGGGGCTTCCGGCATCGGCGGCGGAGGCGGTCCCGGCCCAGCTCTCGGGCGGTCAGCGGCAACGCGTCGCGATCGCCCGGGCGCTCTCTTTGAATCCCGAAGTGATCGTGGCCGACGAGCCTACGAGCGCCCTCGACGTCTCGGTTCGCGCGCAGGTGCTGAATCTCTTGATCGACCTCAAAGACGAGCTGAACCTGGGCATGGTCTTCATCTCCCACGACATTCAGACCGTCCGCCACATCTCCGACGACATACTGGTGATGACCGGTGGCCAGGCCGTGGAGCAAGGACCGGCGGATCGGGTCTTGACCGACCCCTCCACCGATTACACGCGCTCGCTCCTCGGCGCTGCGCCGAGCCTCTTACGAGGTATGTAGCCATGGGGCCCGAATCGGCCCTCAACCCCACTTTTCACGCGGTGCCCTCGTTGCCGCACCCCCACAACAAGGAGAAATATTCCATTGTCTGCACAGCCCGCATTCCACGGCGTCATCCCTCCGGTCATCACGCCCCGCACCGCGAACGGCGAGATTGACCGTGAAGGCCTACAACGGGTGATTCGTCACCTGCTGGACGGCGGCGTCCACGGATTATTCATGTTGGGTTCGTCCGCCGAGACGCCGTACATGAGCAATGAGGAGCGACGCCAGGTCGTCGAGCTCACGGCCGAGTTCGTGGATGGTTCGGTCCCGGTGATCGTCGGTGCGAACGATCAGACCGCCGTGCGCGTGGCCGACGAGGCCCGGCGCATGACGGATTCCGGCGCAGATGCCGTGGTGGTTTCGAGCCCGTACTACGTCATCACCGACCGCCACGAAATCCTCGATCACTTCCGGTGCGTGCGCGAAGCCGTGAACGTTCCGGTCTTCGCCTATAACGTGCCGGTGCGAACTCACATCCCGCTGACCGTCGATCTTCTGGCTGAATTGGCGCGCGAAGGCACCATCGTGGGCGTGAAGGACTCCTCCAACGACGACGTCTCCTTCCGCCAACTTCGTCTCGCGACCCGTGACCTGCCGGAGTTTTCCTTGTTCACCGGCCATGAGGTCGTGTGCGATGGCGCGATGCTCTCCGGCGCGGACGGGTTGGTTCCGGGGCTCGGCAACGTCGATCCCGCCGGGTACGTTCGGTTGTACGAGGCGGCCCGAGCCGGAGATTGGGAGGCCGCGCGTCGAGAGCAAGACCGCCTGGCTGATCTGTTCACGATCGTGACTTGCGCCGATCCCTCCAAGATCTCCGGTGGCGCGGCCGGCCTCGGGGCGTTCAAGTCAGCTCTCGTGGAGCTTGGCGTGATGGAATCGAACACGATGTCCCGCCCCATGGTGTCCCTCGACGACCATGCCGCGGCATCGATTCGACGAATCTTGGAAAGGAACGGACTTCTATGACTCGAGCTGCGGTCGCTCTCGACCTGGGCGGAACCAAAACCGCCGGTGCCCTCGTGACCTCCACGGGGGAGGTGATCGCCCGGGCCGAGGAGCCGACGCCGGCCAAGGACGGCCCTGACGCGGTCCTCGATGCCGTGGCCTCGGTCGCCAGACAGCTCGTGGGCCAGGCCGTCGATCGTGGGATCGACGTGCGGCCCATCCTGGGCATCGGATCTGCCGGCGTCATCAATCCGCACACCGGGTGCGTCGTTTCGGCGACGCCGCATATTCCCGGTTGGACCGGCACACACCTCGCGGAACGTCTGACCGAGCGTTTGGCGGATATCCCAGGTCGGCCGATCCACACGGTGCGGCCGATTAACGACGTGCACGCTCATGCCCTCGGTGAAGACATGTTTCGGAGGAACTCCGGACAAGATTCCGAAGGCACCACCGTATTGGTAGCCTTCGGGACCGGCGTGGGCGGCGCCGTGCTGATCGACGGGAAACCGCAAGTGGGCAAGCACTTCGTGGCGGGGCACGTCGGCATGATGCCCGTTCCGTATCACCCCGAGATGGACCTGTTTGTACCCACGGCCGTGGATCCCGAGCACCTCATCCTGGAAGATGCGTGCGCCGGAGCTTCGTTCCCCGGGGTTTATCGCACGGCCGGTGGCACCCGCGACGTAGCGACCACCCGGGACCTGTTTGCCGTGGCCGAGAGCGACCCGGTGGCACAAAGGGTGATTCGGGTGTCTGCGGAGATCGCGGGGTCTTTCCTGGCGGGCCTGGCCAATGCGCTCGACCCCGACCGTTTGGTGCTCTCGGGGGGCCTCGCAACCGCTGGCCCGCTCTGGTGGGAACCCATGCTCCGCACGTATCGGCACGTCCGCATTTCCGGTATCGAAACACTTCCCGAACCCGTGTCTTCGGGAGGGTCCGCCGCATTGCTGGGCGCCGCTTCTCTGGCCTGGGCGGACGAGAACCCGGCCGACCCTCAGAGCTGACCACGAGAACGGGCGGTGAAAGGCCCGAACCTGCGAAAGGAATATCCCATGCTTCTCACCGACCGCGAGCTGGAGGCCCTCCGGGGCAAACTCATCGTCTCGGCCCAGGCCTATCCGGGCGAGGCGATGAGAGACCCCCGCACCATGGCGCAGGTGTCGCAGGCGGCCGTCGTCGGCGGCGCGGCGGCGGTCAGGGTGCAGGGAATTGCCGATATCCAGTTTGCTCGCTCAGCCGTGGAAGTCCCCGTAATTGGCCTTTTCAAAGACGGCCACGAGGGGGTGTTCATCACCCCGACGCTGCATCACGCCCTCGCGGTGGCTCAGGCCGGTGCCCACATCGTGGCCCTGGATGGAACCCGTCGGCCTCGGCCCGACGGTCGCTCGCTCCGGGAAACCATCACGGCCCTGCATGAGAGCACCGGGGCCCGCGTCATGGCGGATTGTGGGTCGCTCGACGACGCGATCGCGGCCGTCGACGCCGGTGCCGACCTCGTGGGGACGACGCTCGCCGGGTATACCGGAGAACGTCCCGTGAGCAACGGGCCCGACCTGGAACTCATTCGCGCCATCGCCGAGGCGGGACTTGGCCGCATGCTCGTGGCCGAAGGGCGCATTCATACGCCGGATCAAGCGGCGGAAGCGATGCGGGCTGGTGCGGACGCCGTCGTGGTGGGGACTGCGATCACGCATCCGTCGACCATTACCTCGTGGTTCGTGGAGGCCCTGAACTAGGGCGCACCGCGTGGGCACGTGCCCGGTGCTCCTCGCCATGGCGGTGGGTGCACCGGGCTGTGCCGTGGGACGGTGCGGCTAGCGTTGCCAGTCGGGACGGTTGTCCCGGACGAAGTCGTAATACTCCCTCTGCGTCAATTGAGAGGCCGCGGCTTCGTCCACCACGATGATCGCCCGACGGTGCCATTGAAGGGCCGTGGCGGGGCAGAACGCACCGGCGGGTCCCTCGACCATGGCCTGGACCGCGGAGGCCTTATCTTCGCCGGTCGCCACGAGGAGTGCGATTCTGGCATCCAAGATGGTGCCAATTCCTTGCGTGATGCAGTGCGTGGGGACCCGGGAGAGGTCGCCTTCGAAGAAGCGCGCATTATCGCTGCGCGTCTTGGGGGTGAGGGTCTTGACGCGGGTGCGGCCCGCGAGCGAGGAGCTGGGTTCGTTGAAGCCGATGTGGCCGTTCGCCCCGATGCCGAGCAGCTGAATGTCGACGCCACCGGCGGTTGCGATGGCGCGCTCGTACTCCTCACACGCCGCGGGGATGTCGTCAGCGTGGCCGCGGGGAACATGGACCCGCTCCGGATTCATGCCGAGGCGTTCGGTGACGTCGCGGCGGATAACCTCCGCGTAGCTTTGGGGATGACCCTCCGGTAAGCCGACGTATTCGTCGAGTGCGAAGGCGCTGGCCTGGGAAAAATCCAAGCCCTGTTGAGCCATGCGCTCGAGGGCCTCATACGTCGGAACGGGGCTGGACCCTGTGGCCACACCCAAGACGGCGTTCGGTTTGGCGTCGAGAACTTTCGCGATGCGACCGGCCGCGAATTCGCCGACATGTTTCGGGGTGGGGGCAACGATGATTTCCATACCTCCAGCATATCCCTCATCCTCACTAGAGGTACGTACCAATCTCGATATTTTTGGGTGGGAGTGTATCTTTGGTTCGTACCACTATGGGAGGACGGTTCGAATGGTCGAGAAGTCTGGCGATGCCGTGTCGCGGTCCAAATATCGCGAACTCGCGGCGGCGCTCCGGCGTGATGTCCTGACCGGTCTCGCTTTTCACGAGGCCATTCCCACCGAGCGGGAGCTCCAGAAAACGTACGGCGTGAGCCGAGCAACGGTACGCCGGGCCATCGCCCAGCTGGTGGATGAGGGCATGCTGTACGTGGTTCACGGCTCGGGAACCTATGTGGCCGATCCGGAACTGATCCGTAAGGATGTGCGGCTCACCTCCTTTTCTCAGGACATGGTGCAGCGTGGTCACGTCCCGGACAGCATGCCGTTGGGCTGCACCTCGCGACCTGCCGGTCAGCGGTTGGCCGAGTTGCTAAGGGTCGCGGTGGATTCACCAGTCGTTCGTTTGCACCGGCTTCGTTTGGCCGACGGTGAGCCGATGGCTCTGGAAATCGCGGACGTCCCACTGGATGCGTTGGGCGGGCGGCTTCCCGATCCTCACGCATCTCTGGACCGTCATCTGAGCGAGTGCGGGCATCGAGCCGAATCGGCGCATCAGTCGATCCGCGCGGTGAACCTGACCCCAGAGGAGGCGGGTCATCTTCGGGAACCTGTGGGCGCGGCGGCCCTCCGCGTGGAGCGGCTCGCCTTTGATGCCCGAGGGCGCCCCGTGGAACACACCGAGACTACCTACCGAGCCGACCGATACGGTTTTGACCTGACCGTGATCCGTACACCGAAGGATTCCGCTTCATGACGACGCTTTTGCATTCCGCCCGGCCCACGCGTTCTCTGCATACCCATCACGCATTCGCCCACCTTCCCGAAGCGTCGCTCGCTCAAGGACGCCACAGCGTGTGGGTGCTGTTCGATGAGGTGGGGTTCCCGCTCAAAGCCGGACTCGACGAGACGTACACCTCCGCGATCGACCCGGTAACGGTGGATGAATGGATCGACGGTTCTGGCCTGATGATGGTCCCACCATTCACGGATATTCACTGTCATGGCGGAGGTGGGCATGCCTACGAGGACGCGGACGGAATGCGGCAGTTATTGGAGACCCACCGACGTCACGGGACAGGCCGAACCGTCGCCTCCCTCGTGGCCAATCCGATCGAGCAGCTGGAAGCTTCCTGCCGACGGATTGCCCGAGCGATCGAGTCGGGCCGCGACATACCCGAGGACATCCGTTTGGAGGGAATTCACGCGGAAGGACCGTGGATTTCCCCGGCGCACAAGGGCGCGCACAATGCCGATTACCTGCATCAAGCCTCGATCGACGAGGCGCGACGTCTCGTGGAGGCGTCCGATGGATACCTCCGTCAGGTCACGCTCGCACCCGAGATGGACCCCGGACTTGCCGTGACGCGCTACCTTGTGGACCAGGGAGTGCGTGTGGCCGTGGGGCATACCGACGCCGACTATTCGACATCGCGCGCGGCCTTCGACGCCGGTGCATCGATCCTGACCCACGCATTCAACGCGATGAACGGGATTCATCACCGTCAACCCGGTCCCGTGGTGGCGGCGATGGAATCCCCGCACGTGTATTTGGAGGTCATCGCAGACGGGGTGCACGTGGCACCTGAAGTGATTGCGATGCTGTTCCGGGCGGCACCTGGTCGGGTCGTCCTCATTACCGATGCGATGTCCGCCACCGGGCAACCCGACGGCGACTACCGGCTCGGTAGCCTGGGCGTTCGGGTCGACGCCGGCGTGGCACGCCTCGTGACCGAGGACGGCTCCCAGGGTGCGATTGCCGGTTCCACGCTGACGCTGGATCAGGCGGTGCGCACGGCCGTAGCCGCGGGAGTCTCACCCGACGAAGCGCTGGAGGCAGCAACCAGCAGGCCCGCCCAGGCGCTCGGTCTCGCCGCCTGGGGCGAGGGCCTGCCGCTTCAGCTCGTGGACGAGGAATTCTCTCCCGTGCGAGACCTCACTCCCAGAACATCGTCTCGACGTCCACGCCCCTGATCATGAGCTCTTCCAGGAGCACGTGGCGGCTCTCGATGGGGAGCGCCACGGAACCGATGGTGTCGTCGGGTCCCAGGTAAGAGGTCAGCTGGTCGAATCCCACCCGGAATCGACCCAGGGTTCGGCACAGGTCGGTGATGTCCCGGAGGTCTTCTTCCGAGGCGAAGACCCAGTAAGAATCCTCCTCGGTCAATTGGAACAGACCCACGGGGTACCCGCGGCCGTCGGAGGCACTGCGGCGTCGTATCCACCCGCCGTCGCTGCCTGGTCCAAGCGCAGGCGCAATGGGGTCGAAGAACCACGACTGCGCGCGGTACAACCAGTCGGGTATATGGGGAGCGTAGGCAACGGCGCCGTCTTCTTCGGGCCATTCGGTCTGCTGGAAGATCGCGGATTCGATGGCGTTCCAGAACGTGGTCTCGTCACCTTCGATCCCGACGCTGTTGATGTCTTCGGGTTCGGGATCGGGGTCGAAATCTTCTGGGTCCTGCGTGATGCGGTCCCAATAGGTGGTTCGGGTGGCCAGATCCGCGGTGAGCAGATAGGTCTCGATGGGTTTCAGAAACGATGGGTCACCCAAGACCACGGTTTGTTCCTCAAAATGAAAAATATAAGGAGTCCGTGCCCTGTAGCTGGGTGTGATGTTCACCGTCCACTCCTCTTCTGGCCTTCTCTTTTGGTCTCCATCATTATTCACGGGTCGCACCTCCGTTGTCCTGCTTGCTCCCTGAGAGCGGAAGTTCATGCCACGCACGGGCGTCCCGGCGAAGTCCTGTGAAGCCTCCCAGGATCGCCAGCGATTCCGGCGTGACGGGCCAAAAATTCGTCAGCTGTGGTGAGCTGACGACGACGGCGGCCCACTGCCCACGTGAGACCGCGACATTGATTCGATGTGGTGACAAGAGGAAGTCCATCCCCCGAGGCACCTCGTCCGCGGACGACGCCGCCATGGACACGATCACGATGGGTGCCTCTTGCCCCTGGAAACGATCCACTGTTCCGACGCGAGGGCCCTTCGCTTCGCCGTCACCAAGACCCGCCTCGGCCAAGACCTCAGCAATGAGTTCGACCTGAGCGTTATATGCGGCCACGACGAGGATGTCTTCCGCCTCGAGCGGGCGAGGAGCTGCATCGGCGCCTGGGGTCCACTGGAGTCCGATCAGCTGCCGCGCGACCTCGGCGATCACGCGGGCCTCCTCAGGGGACGAGGTCGCGTTGCCGTGATGGTCGACATCGAGTCGATACACACCGGGTCCTATACCCTCGAGGCGCCGGGTGGCCGCGGCGGACGCCGAGTGCAATCGGCCTTGATAAGACAGCTTGGACACCGGCTCACACAATTCGGGGTGCATGCGCCACGATGCGTCCAGAAAATAGCCGTATTCGGGCGGCAAGGTGCGTTCTCCGGCGGAGAGCCACCCGAGCGCGGATTCGTCCACCGGGTACGGATGGCTTCCCTGCGTCACCTGCGGCAATTGCTGAGGGTCTCCCAAGAGGAGCATGTTTCGCGACGACCGAGATACCGCGAGCATATTGGCCAAGGAATACTGGCCAGCCTCGTCGACCACGAGGAGATCGAGCGAACCCGGGGCGAAGCGATCCTGATGGGAAAAGTCCCAAGCAGTACCGCCGTAAATGCGGCCTTCGGGCGGTCCATCCGTGGTCTCGGTGGCTTCGGCGAAAAAGTCGGGGAGCTCCTTCGGGGAAATTTCACGCCAGGGCACCGCCGGACGATCCGCGGCGTCGGTACCCCGGGACCGCTTGGCCTTGGCGATGGCATCGCCCGGTACACCGCCATTGGTGATGCACCCGCGCAATAGATTTTCGACGACCGCGTGCGACTGCGCCACGACACCGATCCGCCACCCTTCACGCACGAGCCGGCCGATCACATGTGAGCCCACAAAGGACTTTCCGGTGCCCGGAGGGCCTTGAACGGCGACGTAGGAGTCGTCCAGACGCGTGACGGCGGAGTGGATAGCGTCAGCCATGGGCAATGAGCCATCGCCGAGGCCCGGTTCCCCGACCTGAGGCAAGGGGCCGCCACCGCGGAGTCGTGGACGGCGTCGGGCGAGAATGTCCAGACCAGCGCCGAGGGGCAACTCGGGGAGGGAAGCGTCTACCTCTTCCGCCAGGGCTGCCAGAGATTCTTCTTGCGCGACGGTACGAATCGGCGCAGGAGGCGTGATGGCCATGGGGACCTGGTCGAAAGGTTCGGAATCTTGCGGCCGTGACTCGGTGAGGTGGATTCGGAATTGGCCGGGCGTCTGAGTGGGTTCGATCTCCTCGAGCGTTAGGCGGGCGGCGCTCGCTCGAGTGACCACGGAACCGCCGTGCTCCGGGGCCGAAGATGATGTGCCGGCGTCGTCGCGGAGATACGGCGGAAGGGGAAAGGCGTACATCCCAAAGAGCCCGGACTCTCCGGGGCGGAGCGAGGATCCTTCCGGAATGCGCACCGTTCCCTCGAGCACGCGCTTTTCCACCCTCGCCCGGGCGGACGCCTTGTGCCAGTCTTCCGCCACGGCTAACCGCTCGACGACGGCGACATCTCGTTGGTCCTCCCAATCCGAGACCGGGGCACTGAGCCGGTCGAAATGGGTCCACCAGAATTGCTTGCGCTCGCGGCGGTGATACCCCGTCGCGCTCGCGACCATGGCGACTGCTCTCACCACGGCGCGGTGCTCTTCCGGGTCCAAACCGGTTACGTCCGGTGATGCGGTTTCCACGAAGTGCCCGAGGGACTCCTCCACGGGGGAAGCCGAGGCGTCTTCCGCGAGGATGTCTTGGTCGATGGTCTGCCTTGTCGGAGTAGGGGCCGAGCGTTCCGCCTCGGCAGACCGGGAAGCGAGGGAGAGGAGCCAGTCCCTGAGCCGCAGTGTGGACAGGCAATCGTACTCGTTGTAATCCCCGATGGCGGCGAGGATTCCGTGAGCATCTTCATCGCGGCCGGCGTCCCGGGCGGCACAGAATTCGGAATATGCCACCACCGACGCCGCGGCGTTGGTGACGTCGCCAGCGCGGAGATTTTCCCCCATATAGAGCGGTTCGAGCTTCTTGATCGAATAGGAACCCTCCGAAATCCGTAGTGCCTCGCGGACTGGTTCGTACAGATCGACGAGAACCTCGTGGCGCAGGAGATCGTCGACGTCTTCCTCACCGACGCCATGCCGTGCCGCGAGATCGCGGAGCGCACGCTTCTCATAGTTGGCGTAGTGGTAGATCTTCATGTCCGGGTAGCGTTCGCGACGGTCACGAACGTAGGCGAGGAAATCGATCAGGGCTTTCTTTTCCTCGGCCCGGGAGTGTGCCCAAAACGGGACAAACCGGGGAGTCTCGGCTGGGTCTTCTGGGGTCTCGACGAGGCCGAATAGGTACTCGATGCCCCAAGAAGAATCTTCTGGATCCTGCCACAGGGGGTCTCCTTCGAAGTCGAAGAAGATGTCCCCTGGGTTGGCCCGCGGAATCCGGGTTAACGCGGCGGCATTGGAGACCACGTACGAGACCGTATGCTCGACGCCGTCGTTAGCGGTGTAGGTCACCGAGTTGTCGGGAACGGCCAGCCCCGCTTGCATTGCCGCTTGGTCGCGGGCCTTGCGCACGGACGATGGTAAGGATGGGTCGTCTAGTTGTGCGAGATCGTGGACCGTTCGCACACCGTAGCGTTCCCGAAGTTTCGCGCGACGCGTCCGAGACATTCCCGCCACGAGCAGGACATCCTCGTGCGCCTCGATTTCGGCCGCACAATGTGGACACGAGCCGCATCGGGGAATGGAATCATCCCACCAATCCAGTGGTTCGGAGGCCGCCCTGCGCTGCCGGGTGAGTTCCTCGAAGCGCTCGCGCCGCTCCAGATAGACAGCCATGAACTCGGTGACCGGGAAGGTTGCCTGTTCGCGATTGCCGAGGATCAGCGAGACCTCCGGGGAAACCGGAATTCCCGCCGCGCTGAGTTGATCCGCGTATGCCGCGAGCTGGAGCAGGGCCGTGACCTTGGCGTGCCGAGCCAGTTTGGTGTCGAAGACGCGATAGCTGCCATCCGGTTCGCGCACCAGGAAGTCGGACCGCCCGTGGAAACGACCGTCAAAGAAGGACGCCTGAAAAACGACGTCGGCACCGGAGCGAAGGGCCGCCAAAGATTCGAGGTGCTTGGCTTCGAGGGTTGCCCAATCCATCTTCTGTGCGGGTTCAATCTCATAGACGCCGCGCCCGGTTGCCGGATCAAATCGACCGTACCGTTCGACCATTTCTGCGAGAACGGCGGCTTCGTGCTCGTCACCGAGTTTGGAGGTTCGCTCGAGCATGGGGTCTTCAGGGACCTCATGCCGCGGGATTTTGCCGATCTTCTCGTCCAGCAGATGCAACGTAGCCCAGGTGCATTCCGCGGCGCGGACGAGATCCGATGCCGAGTACACAAGGGTTTTCGAAGAATCCTCTGACTCGTGAGCCGGGGCGTCGACGAAGAACACAGCCACCTCCTGGGTTGCCACCCGGTCCGGTACCGGGTGTTGACCCCAGGTTACGGGCGGCGACCGACAAGTTAAGCGTTGTCTGCGGATTCGAAGTTGACGGATCGGTCGGGAGAGAGCTGTAGATGCATGGACAACTGGTACCGATCCGAGCGGTAGGTAGAAATGGAGTATTCCAAGGGAACCGGCGCGCCGTCCTGTACCGAGAACGTGTGGCGGATGAAGCGCAACACGGGGGAGGCTTCGGCAATATCCAAAACCTGAGCCAACTCAGATTCGGCCGATGTTGCCTCCACCGTCTGGTGCGCCGAGCGGACCGGAAAATCCGTGGTGGACAAGTGTCCGTAGAGGGACTTCGTGAGGTCCTGCGCGAGGAGAAATTCGGTCAGGTCCGGACGCATCCATGATTCATCCACGCTGACCGGCGCATCATTGGCCGAGCGGAGACGCTTGATGCACAGTGTCGGTTGATTCGCGCCGAGCCCAAAGAACTCCGAAACCTCGGACGGGGGAGTGAGAGGCTCGGCCACCAGAATCTGGGTGGAGGGCTGTAAACCGGCAAGGCCCATATCTTCGGTGAACGACGCCAGGTGGAGATCCGACCGGACTCTGCCGTGAGAGACGAAAGTGCCCTTGCCGTGGATGCGGACCAGCACGCCCTCGGCCACGAGATCTGCGACTGCGCGCCGCACCGTGATCCGAGAAACGCCGAAATGCTTCTCGAGCTGACGTTCCCCGGGAAGCGAAGCCCCCGGGGACAGCTCGGTGAGGGCGTATCGGCGCAGCGCGGTCCGAACTTTTTCGTGTTTATGAACCATGAACGAGGTGGAACTACAGAAGATCCTGGATATCTTCGGCAATGTTCTCGGCTTGAGGCCCAACGACCACCTGCACCATGCTTCCCGAGACGACGACGCCGTGCGCACCCTGAGCCTTCAAGGCGTCCTGATTGACCAGGGATGAGTCTCCGACCTCGGTGCGAAGCCGAGTGATGCATCCTTCGATGTCCTCGACGTTATCGGCGCCGCCCAGGGCTTCCAGGATCTGCTTCGGGTCCAACATGAGAATCTCCTCAAGTCTTGACAAGTTTCAACGGGTCGATGAGAGTGATCAGAACCACTGGTTATAATCAGTACGAAGAGCGTATCACTGCGCTCCCTCAGCACCAATCCACGCCAATCTCGGACACCCGAGAATCGAGGTCCCCATGACATCCCCAGCAGCCTCAACGGCCACCTCGCAGAAAAAGGGTGACGGCCGTGCCATGAAGGTCTTGCAGCGCTTTGGGCGTAGCCTGATGCTTCCGATTGCCGCTTTGCCTGCGGCAGCGATCTTGCAAAGGCTCGGCCAGGACGACCTTCTGGGTCAGTTCTCCTCCATCGAAACCGCCGCCCACGTGATCGGCGCGGCGGGCTCCGCGCTCTTTGACGGCCTTCCGTTGCTTTTCGCCGTCGGCATTTCCTTCGGTTTCGCCAAGAAGGGCGATGGCTCGACGGCGCTCGCCGCCGTCGTCGGCTACTTGGTGATGACCAACGTTTTCAAGGTCATGTCGCCGATCGTCCTATCGGATCAGTCCGTTTCCTCGGGAGACCAAGGCAGTGGCATTAACTATGGCGTTCTCGGTGGCATCGTGATCGGTCTGACCTCCGCCCTGCTGTGGCAGAGATTTCATCGCACCCGCCTCCCGGACTTCCTCGGGTTCTTCGGCGGCCGCCGGCTGGTACCGATTCTGACGTCCGTCGCGGCGCTCGTCCTGGGCGTGATCCTAGCGCTGGTGTATCCCCTGTTTGATAAAGGACTGTCTTCGCTCGGGGAAGCGGTTTCGAGCAATACCATCGTGGGTGCCGGCGCCTACGGCTTCCTGAACCGGCTCCTGATTCCCTTTGGGCTCCACCACATTCTCAACTCGATCGTGTGGTTCATATTGGGCGACTACAACGGCGTCCACGGCGATCTCAACAGGTTCTTCGCCGGCGACCCGAGCGCCGGCGTCTTCATGACCGGCTTCTTCCCCATCATGATGTTTGGTCTGCCGGCCGCCGCCCTGGCCATCTGGCAGGAGGCCAAGCCGAGTCAGAAAAAGGTCGTCGGTGGCGTCATGCTCTCGACGGGTTTGACCGCGTTTCTCACGGGAATCACCGAACCGCTGGAATTCTCGTTCATGTTTATCGCGTGGCCTTTGTACCTGATTCACGCGGTGCTCATGGGAACCTCCATGGCTTTGGTCAATTTCCTGGATATCCATACCGGTTTTGGATTCTCCGCCGGGTTGATCGACTATTTGTTGAACTTCGGAATCTCGCAAAATTCGATCTGGCTGATTCCCATTGGGCTGGGCTATGCCGTGATCTACTACGTTCTCTTCCGATTCGTGATCCGTAAATGGAATCTGCGAACGCCGGGTCGCGAAGAGGATGAAACGGAGAAAGCGAATGAGCATGCTCCGGCGCAAGACGGCGAGTCTGCGGTAGTCACATCGTCGACCCCGGAGGGCGGTGACGAGGCGACCCTCAAGAACTCTACGGAAAAGTAGCGTTTATCGAGACGCCGGGAATCTCTCTTGCTAAAGTCTTTAACGATGGCACAGATTGATTCCCGGCGTCCGCGTGGCCCTCGTGCGCCGTATTCGAAGGGCGTGGCCAAGCGTGCAGAAATCCTCGACTGCGCCCTGCGCTTATACGGAATTTCGCCCGGGCATGCACCGACGCTGAGCGCGATTGCCGACGAGGCGAACCTCACCGAGGCGGGGGTGCTGCATTACTTCGGATCCAAAACCGAGCTTTTCGTCGAAGTCCTCCGTTCCAGGGATGCACGGATTCGTGATCACTACGATGTCGACGATCCGAATTTCGTGTGGCAGTACCTTCAAGACATGACCAAAACGCCTGGTCTCATGCGGCTTTTTGAGGACATGTCCCTTGCTGCGACCGACCCGGAGCATCCGGCCGCAGCCTTTATGGTGGAGCACGAGAATCTAGCTCGCCAAGTGATCACCCGTGCGCTCAACATCGATGACCACGAGATCATCAATACGCTCATCGCGACCGCGGAAGGACTCAGCATTCGCTGGCTTCGGGATCCATCCGTCGACATTGTTGGTTCGTTGCGGAGCTTGATTCGGTCATTGGGACTTCTTCCGGCGAACGACCAGAGCTAAAAGTCCCAGTCGGAGTCGTCCGTATCCTCGGCTTTCCCGATGACATAGGCCGACCCTGAGCCACTGAAGAAGTCGTGGTTTTCGTCCGCCCCGGGGGCCAGGGCCGCGAGAATTTCCGGCTTGACGGCGGTTTCCTCCGCGGAGAAATACGCGGGATATCCCAGATTCATCATCGCCTTATTGGCGTTGTATCGCACGAACACGGCGACGTCGTCCATCAGCCCCAAAGGCTCATACAGTTCACCGGAATACTGGAGCTCTAGCTCGTACAGCTCTTCCAAGAGCGTGTGCGTGAAATCGTGAATCTCTTCTTGCCGCGTGGTCGAAGCTTTTTCGAGGCCTCGCTGGAATTTATATCCCGAGTAATAGCCGTGTACGGCCTTGTCGCGCAGAATGAGGCGAATCATGTCCGCGGTGTTCGTCAGGGTGGCTCGAACCGAGAAATGCAGCGGCAGATAGAATCCGGCGTACAACAGGAGCGACGAGAGCAAGGTCGACGCGATTTTTCGTTTGAGCGGGTCGTCGCCGTAGTAATGCACCAGAACTTTTTTGGCGCGCTCCTGGAGCAGGTCATTGTCCACAGCCCAGCGATACGCCGCATCGATTTCCGGGGTGCTGGTGAGTGTCGAGAAGACGCTGGAATACGACCTGGCGTGAACGGCCTGCATGAAAGCGATATTGGTGTACACGGCTTCTTCGTGTTCGGTGCGGGCGTCTTGAATCTGACTGATTTCGCCCACGGTGGCCTGAACCGTATCCAGCATGGTGAGTCCCGTGAAAACCCGCATGGTCAAGGTGCGTTCTTGGCGGCTCAGGCCATTCCACGCCGGTAGGTCGTTAGACAGCGGCACCTTTTCTGGAAGCCAAAAATTCGAGGTCAGACGGTTCCAGACTTCGCGATCCTTCTCGTCGGGGATGCGATTCCAGTTCACGGGCCGTAGGCGTTGCTCGGGATCGTGGCGAAACGACGGAGGAGTCACGGAGAGCTCGGTCAGGGGCAGATTCTGGGGGAGAGAGGTCATGAGGTGCTTTCTGGATAAGTGTGGATGAGGTGTAGGAGGCGTTGACCTTCTAGGCCGCCGTGGTGGACCAGAAGGTCGCGAGCCCACGCTGGATGGTTTCGACGTCGTGTGGATTGCCTAGGAGCTCGAATCGGTACAGCTCGGGGACCTGGCATTTTCGGGAAATCACGGGGCCGGCTACGCAATAGTGCTCACCGAAATTCGTGTTACCCGCGGTAATGACGCCGCGAATCAGATCGCGATTTTGAGGGTCGTTGAGGAAGGCGATCACTTGCCGTGGAACGGCCTTGGCGGGGTCTCCTCCGCCGTAGCTCGGGACCACTAGGACATATGGACGGCTCACCCGGATCATTCCCTCACGTTGGGGGCGGAGGGGTATGCGGACCGCTGGAATGTCGAGACGCTCGACGAGGCGACGGGTGTTTTCCGAGGCGCTGGAGAAGTACACAAGATTCGGCGATTCCTCGGGTGGGAGCTCCGTGAAGGTGAGCGGGGGACGGGGTCGTGTGGCTGGAACGGTCACGATCTTCCTTTCGGTTTGAGCGTCGAAACGACCACAAGATGTAGGGGTTGAGCGTTGTTCGAGATGCCATATATAGAAATATCATGCATATGAACTTAAAACTACGTTGAGCCGTACTAGTTGACGGACGTCACGATTGAAAGAAAACTTCTCACTATGACCCAAATTCAGAAGGAAAACTCCTGCGAGGTAGATGTTCTCTCGGTCCTGCGAGGGTTGGTCCCGAATTTGAGCCGAGGCCCTGCGGCCGTCGCGGACTTCCTGCTCGAGGACCCCACTCGTGTCGTCCCCATGACGGTGGGCGAGGTCGCGGCGCATAGTGGTACCAGCGATGCTTCGGTCATCCGGCTCGCGCGTGCCGCTGGGTGTCGGGGATTCCGCGAGCTGCGGACGAGCCTGGCCACCTCACTGGGCCGGTCTCAGGCTGTTCCCGGGGATGGGTCGTACCCGGGAGGCATCGAATCCGTGGATGCGCCCGAGACCGTCATCGCCAAGCTCGCGGCGATCGAGCGCGAATCCATCACCCACACCCAGCGTTCCCTCGATCCCGAGGTGGTGTTCGCCGTCGCGGAACAGCTTGCGGTCGCCCGACGAATCGTCGTGGTCGGCATCGGGGCATCTGGCCTCGTCGCCCGGGATTTGGCCGCCAAATTAAGCCGCATCGGTCTCGTAGCGCATGCCGCCGACGAAGCTCATGCGGCGCTCACCCTCGCGGTCTTGCTGGAACCCGGCGACGTTATCGTCGGCATCTCCGGTTCGGGCTGCACGCGCGACGTCGTGGAAGCGCTGGATCTGGCATCTCAGGCGGGAGCCACGACGGTTGGCCTCACCACGCAACCCCGCAGCCCTCTCGCGGAGGCCGACCACGTGCTGATCAGCGTCGCTACGCAGGAGGCCGGCTTGAGGATCGGCGCCACGACGTCGCGAACGGGCCAGCTCTTTGCCGTCGATGCGCTCTTCACGATGGTGTACCAGCTACGAGAGGAGCAGTCGGACCGCGCGTTGGCCCTCTCACGCGAGGCGCTCGCCCCCAAGAAATCATCACGAACGCGGCGACCCGCGCCGCACGAGGAGCCCACGTCATGAGCCAGTCTTCACCCCTGACCACCACGGAATCGGTCAACGCCGAATTCGCCGACCTCGACCGGATGTCCACCGAGGAATTGGCGCGCACGATGAATCGTCAAGACGCCGTGGTCCCCGAGGCGGTGGCCCAGAGGACCACAGAGATTGCGAACCTCGTCGAGGCGGCCCTTCCCGGGCTGCGCGCCGGTGGCCGCTTGATCTACGCGGGCGCGGGCACCGCGGGACGGCTGGGCGTTCTTGACGCCTCTGAATGTCCGCCGACCTTCAATACCAGGCCAGGCCAGGTCGTCGGGTTGATTGCCGGGGGATCCGAGGCACTTGTCTCCGCGATCGAGGGTGCCGAGGACGACGCCGCCCTCGACGTCGGGCCGGAGGACACGGTCGTCGGCGTTTCCGCGTCCGGCCGTACTCCGTACGCCATCGGCGCGGTTCGCGAGGCCGCCCGCCGCCAGGCCACCACGGCTTCCATCGCGTGCAACGAAGGGTCAGAGCTCGCCGCGGCGGCGCAACATCCGATCGACGTCGTCGTGGGACCGGAGCTGGTTGCTGGCTCGACCCGGTTAAAGTCCGGGACCGCACAGAAGCTGGTGTTGAACATGATCTCGACGATCGCGATGGTTCGACTCGGCAAAACGTACGGAAACCTCATGGTCGACGTGCAGTCCACCAATGTGAAGCTTCGTGAGCGGGTTCGACGCATCGTCGCGGACGTGACCGGGGCGGGTCCGCAGGAGGTGGAAGACGCCGTCGAGGGTGCTGACGGCAGTGCCAAGGTCGCGATCCTGTCGATTCTCGGCGGGATGACCGCGGATCAGGCGCGAACGGAGCTGGATCACCACGCGGGTGTGCTGCGGGCAGCCCTCGAGCGCACCGGAAACCACTACTAAAACGAAATCGCGACGGCACACGGACAAAGGAGTCATCATGGCCGAAGAAAACAACATGTCCCAGAAGGTGATCGCCGGGCTCGGCGGACCCTCGAATATCGGCGGTGTGGAGAACTGCATCACCCGGTTACGCATCCCGGTGGCTCGTGAATCGGACGTCGACCTCGAGGGGCTGCGCGCCATCGACGGCGTGCTCGGGGTTGTCCCGGGTCCGACCATGCAGGTGGTGCTCGGCCCCGGAGTCGTGGACACCGTGGCGCGCGACATCGAAAAATCCCTCGCCACGTCCAGCTCCACCGCGGAGGAATCAGCCTCGACCACGAAGTCGAGCGCTTCAGCGGCCGCCGACGACGGCCCCTCGTCACCGAACGACCTCCAAGCCCTGGGCGCTCGCATGAAAAGCGCGCAGAAGGAAAAACGTTCCTCGCCCGTCCGAGCATTCTTGGGGCGCATCGCCAATATTTTCTTGCCGCTGATCCCAGCGTTGATCGCGTGCGGCATCGTCGCCGGACTCAGCGGGGTCTTGCAGAACTTCGCGGCCAATGGGGCTTGGCCGTGGGCCGCCGACGTCGTGCCCGTGCTGACCGCTATTTCCAGCGGATTCATGACCTTGATCGCCGTGTTTGTAGGCATGAACGCCGCCAAAGAATTCGGCGGAACGCCGGTTTTGGGTGGCGCCGTCGCGGCCATTATTCCTTTCGCGGGCGTGGCCAAGGTATCCATTCTGGGCACGGAACTCGTGCCGGGGCAGGGCGGCGTGATCGGTGCGCTGTTCGCCGCGATCCTTGCCGCATATATCGAGCGGTGGTGCCGCAAATGGGCCCCGGAATCGTTGGCGATGCTGATCGTCCCGACCGTGACGGTGCTCGTCGCCGGCGCGCTGACTCTTTTCCCGTTGATGACCGTGGCCGGGTGGATCTCCACCGGAATCGGTACGGCCGCGACCTGGTTGCTCGGTACCGGCGGCGGATTCGCCGGGTTCGTGTTGGCCGGTCTGTTCCTGCCCCTGGTGATGCTCGGCCTGCATCAGGCGCTCATTCCGATTCACACCACGCTGATCTCCCAGGCCGGCTACACCGTGCTGCTTCCCATCCTCGCGATGGCGGGTGGCGGCCAGGTCGGTGCGACGGCGGCGGTTTACCTGCGCATCAGGAATCGCGCCCTGCGCAACACCATCAAATCCGCCCTTCCGGCCGGCATCTTGGGTGTTGGCGAACCGCTCATCTACGGCGTGACCCTGCCGATGGGTCGCCCCTTCATCACCGCCTGCATTGGAGGTGCGTTCGGTGGCGGGTTCATCGGGTTGTTCAATCAGTTGGGCTTCGCCACGGGATCCACCGCGATTGGGCCGAGCGGTTGGGCGTTGTTTCCGCTGGCCGCGGGCAATCACGGCATCGGCGCCGCCATTGCGGTGTACGGCGTCGGACTCGTGATCTCGTACATCGCCGGTTTTGTGCTGACGTACTTCTTTGGGGTGCCCAAGGACCTGGTGGAACGCATGTCGGATGAGGAGCGGACTGTTGAGAGCGCGGGGGCATGAGGTAGAAAAGGGGATCATGCACTCCTACCTCTTGCGCCAGGTCCGCGACGCCGCCACCGGGGCGATCGTCGATGCACGCCTCGCCGATGGCCGCGTGGAAATGGGCCCCAGCATCGAACCCCGGTCCTCGGACGAGGTCGTCGAGGCCGACGGGCGGTGGCTCCTCCCCGGATTATGGGATGCCCACGTCCATTTCGACCAGTGGGCCGTCTCGAGGTCGCGTCTGGATCTGCGGGGTGCGGAGTCTCCCGAGGCCGTGACCCGGATCGTTGGGGAGGCCATCCTGGCTCGTCCCGACGACGAAGCCGTGGTCTTTGGGTTCGGGTACCGCGCCTCGGTGTGGAATCGGCAGCCCACCGTTGCCGAATTGGATGCGGTGACCGGGTCTCGGCCCGCCATCCTCATTAGCGGAGACATGCACAACGGCTGGTTGAATTCGGCCGCGCTCGCCTTGGTGGGCGTGACGGGTATCGACGGGCTCATCGACGAGGACCGTTGGTTCCCGCTTTTTGGTCTGCTTCAGCCGTACGTTCCGGATACCGAGTCTGCCGTTCGCGATGCGATGCAGGCCGCTTCGGCCCGCGGCGTGGTGGGGATCGTAGACCTCGAGTTCGCGGCGAATTACGACGTCTGGCCGGAACGGTTATCCGGTGACCCCTCGCCGTTGAGGGTGCGCACCGGCGTCTACCCGGATCGATTGGATGCGGTTCTGGAGCGAGGCCTGAGGAGCGGAGACGCCCTGGATGAATTTGGGCTGATCCGTATGGGGCCGCTCAAGATCATCTCGGACGGTTCCCTGGGTACCCGCACGGCGCACTGCTGTGATCCGTACTTGGAGGCCTCGGACTTGGTGAATGCCTGCGGAGTGCAGACGGTTCCCGCCGAGGAACTGCACAGGCTTTTGGGTCTAGCGCGGTCTTCCGGTCTGGATGTGGCCCTTCACGCGCTGGGCGACGCCGCCGTCGACCTAGCCCTGGGTGCCTTCGAGCAGACGGGTGCGCGCGGTTCGATCGAGCACGCCCAGGTGATTCGCTGGGACGACGTCGACCGTTTGGCCCAGGCCGGGCTCACCGCGAGCGTGCAACCGGCTCACCTGTACGACGACCGCGACGTGATGGACCGGCTGTGGGCCGACCGCGCCGACCGCTGTTTTGCCGTGCGAACCATGAAGGAACGCGGGGTGAATCTGGCACTCGGGTCGGACGCGCCCGTCTCGCCCCTCGACCCGTGGCTCGCGATGGCGGCCGCCGTGCACCGCTCGGCGGACGAGCGCGGACCGTGGCATCCTGAACAGTCCCTCACGGCGAGGGAAGCGCTCGCCGCATCCACCGACGGCGTGAACCGAATCCGCACCGGCGACGCCGCCGACGTCGTGCTCGTGGACCGCGACCCGTTCGCGGGAGACACCCCGGAGGAGTCCGCCCGGAATCTAGTGGATATGCCGGTGGCGGCGACGTTCGTTGGGGGACGGGTGACGCACTGGGGGCTTGACTGAGCCGGCGTGGGCGTCAAAAAACGTGACACCGGTGGGTGTCAGGTCAGCTATGCCCAAATTTTTAGCTTTGGGAGCCTCAGACATAAGGTCTGGCTGCTAAGCGAGTCCAGAGAAACCGTCCTCGATTTCGAGTCTTGGTAGAAAATGTCCATAAGCTGTGAGGGTATACAAGTTGTGGAATTATCTAATTGTCTTCTTCAATCTGGAATCCAAGATGGAGGCCCAGTAGAAGAAACACGAGTAATACCGCGACAAGCTCCTCACCGTTAGGGAAGCCTCATGAGTGGCAAACACATCGAACTCTTTCTGGTCGACGGTGTCTCAGGTGGTCTCACCACCGCTGAGATTGCCGGATGGACGGGGCATGTTCTTGCAGGCCCCAGGGCAGACCTCGCTTCGGTGTTGGGGCGCCCGGAAGCGACTCGTAATGGGTGCTATCTTCTCCTGGCGGATGACGACGCCGCCGTCGGCGGCACTCGGTGCTACATCGGGAAAACCGAAAATTTCGTGGACCGCATGAAGCAACATGAGGCCAAGAAAGATTTTTGGGACAGGGTCGTCGTCATCACATCCAAGGATGACGGCTTTAACGAAGGCCATTGGGGCTATCTCGAGGCCAGTTTGGTGAACATCGCTAAGGAAGCTAAGCGAGCTTCGCTCGAGAACACGCAAACACCACAGACTCGCAAGCTCTCCGAAGCTCAAATTTCGGACATGGAAGCCTTCCTTGGCCAGCTTCAGGTGGTCCTCCCCGTCCTTGGGGTCACCACGTTCAAAAGGCGGCCAGCCCAGAAGATGACGCTCGATCCGGAACCTCCTGAAATGTCGTCACCAATTTTCTCCTTGGTGAAGGAAAAGCGAGGAGTGAATGCTCAGGCTCAACTCGTGGGCGGTGACTTTACCGTTCTCGAGGGGTCTCTCGTCGTGGGCACCTGGAGCGGTTCGGGCCGAGCAGAATCAACCCAACGCGCGTATCGAGCATACAAAGCCCATCACGAACGATTGGTGGCGGACGGAAGTATCATGCTTCAAAATAACGGCGTTGGGCGTCTGACCCGTGATATCCCTTTCACCTCTCCGTCGACGGCGGGTGCAATTGTTACGGGAGCATCCTGCAATGGGCGCAAAGCCTGGACCTCAGAATTTGGCGATTTCGGAACGTGGGAAGCTAGAGGCGTAGACAATGGCTAAATCAGGAGCGAGATCCAGCCATGGGCACCATTGAGCGCATCACCCAGCTATTCCACCGATTCGATGGATTGATGCGCCTCAACGGCTAATCCCCGCCCGCTGCTTCCCCTGCGAGCTACCGCGGCTGCCCGCCCAACCCCGCCTGCGCATCGGCGTCGGCCCCCGGAACCCGCATTTCGAAGGTGTCCGTGACCACCGTGTAGTCGAAATACCCCATGCGGGCGATCGGCTTCACGGCTTCGATGTCCACTCGCCCGGTGTCGGTCAAGAACCGTTCGTCCAAGTGGATGCGCTCGACGGTCGCATACACCACGTCGATCGTTCCAACGTCGGACCTGCCCGGCAGGCGGTGCGTGGTGAGGTATTTGCACTCGTAGTGGAACGGGCTCTCCGCGACCATCGGGGTGTTTGAGAGGTCCGCATAAGAGCGCGTGACGTCTAGGCGGTCAAATTCGCTCTCCTCGGACGGCAAAACCATCGCACTGGTATTCACCGCATCCCGCAGATCCCACGTCGCCATGTTCCACACGAACCAACCGGTCTTCTCCGCGTTAACCACGGTGTCCTTGCGGCGACCGTCGGGGTATTGGTTCGCGGCAAACATGACCATTGGCGGGTCGAAAGTCAGGTTCTGCCACTGGCTATAGGGCGCAATATTCTCGATGCCGTCCTCACTGATACTCGAAAGCCAGCCAATGGGGCGCGGCACGGTCAACGCCTTGAACGGCGAGTGGGCCAGTGGCTTCTGTTCGGAATTCGGGTCGTATTTCACGAGGCAACCCTTTCTGCGGCAGGTTCGGAAGTCTCGAGAGGCTTTCCTGCGGGATTGAGGCCGCGGGCTTGATTGCGTTTGGCCAAGATGAGGTAGAGACCACCCGAGACCACTAAACCGATAATCCAGGCCACCTCGGCTCCACCGAAGAGATTCGCGATGGGACCCACGTACAGTTCGGAATTCATAAACGGAATCTGGATCAGAACGCCCAATGCGTAGGCGAGAAAAGCACCCTTGTTGATGGTTCCGTACGGTCCATTGCGCTCGAAGAGGGCGGCGACGTCGTACTTCTTATGGCGCACAAGGTAGTAGTCCACGAGGTTGATGGCCGACCACGGCGTCATGAAATACAGCAGGAACAACAGGAAGTCCGTAAACACGGCCACGAAATTATCCGACGCCAACAGGGCGATGACCACGGCGGTCACGGAGATGATCAGCACGTAGACGGAACGCGCCTTGGGCTTGATGACCTCGTGGCGTGCGATGGCCGTGACGATGGTCGCCAGCGACATGAAACCACCGTAGGAACTCAAGGTGTTGCCCGTGAGTTTCCCGACGACGACGGCGAGCAACACCAACCAGAAGAACGAACCGGCCAGCCCAGACAGATACCCGACCTGATGCTCTCCGAAGGCCTCGCCGCCGAGCTGAGCGGCAAATGCGCCGACGGTCATGGCCAGGGAAGCGCCCAAGAAGCTGCCGGCGAAGGTCCAGCCGATGGTGGAGCGTTGCGTCGTCGACTCGGGAAGGTAGCGGCTGTAGTCGGCGATATACGGGCCGAAGGTCAGCTGCCACGACGCCGAGAGGGAAACCCCCAAAATGAACGGGGCCAGAGCGAAGCCGTTGCTCGCGGCGATGTCGTGACGCATGGGTCCACCCAAAATGATCACGAGCAATACGACGAACACCAAGCCGCTCAAGACGGAGGCCACATGCGAGAACTTGTGAATCCACTTGTAGCCGGCGATAGCGAGGACCGTGGAGAAGACGGCGAAGATCACCGCACCCCATCGCACGCTGACGTGGAGGAGAGTCGCTAGGGCCTGGCCGCCCAGGACAAGCCCCGTGGCGTAAAAGCCGATGTAAATAATCAACGCAAGGATCAACGGCAGGATTGCGCCGTAGTAACCGAACTGCGCGCGGGACTGGATCATCTGAGGCACGCCGAGCTGGGGGCCTTGGGCCGAGTGCAAAGCGGTGATGAAACCGCCCACCAGGTTTCCGATGATGATCGCGGGGATCGACCACAGCGCGGAATTGCCCAGGATCACGAAGAGTCCGCCGGTCACGAGGGCCGTGATGGAACTGTTCGCCGCAAACCAGAGGAAAAACAGGGAAAGGGGGGATCCGTGACGTTCCTTGGGTGGGATCCAGTCGATGGACCGCATCTCCATGGTTTTGGGGCCGACGTCGGGCGTGGTGGTCATGTGTCAATCTCCTCGTCATATCGCCGATCGAGTGATCTGCGACACTTATGTTGTGGGACACTCTACCGATATATCGGTTGTATATATAACCTCCACGCCAGAAATTTTTCTGACCTTTGAATCCTTGCCCGGAAGGACGCCGCATGACTCGCGCCGAGCGCACCGCCACCCCACGCTCCCTGACCGATCGAGCCTACGAACGCATCGAACACATGATCATCCACGGTGAGATCGAACCGCTGACCTTCGTCTCCGAGGCGGAATTCATGGAGCACACGGGTCTTGGCCGCACGCCGGTGCGGGAGGCGGTACATCGGCTCGCGAGGGAACGCATGGTCGAGATCCACCCGAATCGAGGCCTCCTCATCACGGACGTCGGAGCCGAAACCGAGATACGCATCTTGGAGCTGCGCCGAGAGTTGGACGGCCTCGCCGTGAGACTCGCCTGCGATCGCGCGACCCTCGCCGAACGCGAAGAGATCCAGACCATGGCCCACCGTCTCGCGACCGAAGAGTTCACGCTAGCCAGCTACTCCGAGACCGTCCGTGAGACCCACCGTCTGGTGCACGGGGCGGCCCATAATGACTTCCTGGTGGACGCGATGATCCCCCTACAGAACCTCTCGCGCCGGTTCTGGACCTCGCACGTGACCGACCCAGAGGACCTCGTGACCGGAGCGGGGCTGCACCGCCGGATGCTCGAAGCGATCCTGGAGAGGAACCCGGACGCGGGCGACGGCGCGGCCCGGGAACTCAACGACTATCTCCGCGGATTTGCCCAACGGGTGCTGAGCGCCTGATCGTTCCGGTATTCGTCCCCGGCTCCTAGGCTGGAAGCATGCAGATCGACATCCATCCCGGAGACATCACCCAATTCACCGCCGACGCCATCGTCAACGCCGCGAATTCCTCGCTTCTGGGCGGTGGAGGCGTGGACGGCGCGATACACCGTGCCGGCGGGTCGAGGATCCTTGAAGAATGCCGTCACCTTCGGAAGACGCGCTTCCCTGATGGGTTGGAGGCAGGCCAGGCCGCCGCGACCACCGCCGGGAATTTGCCGGCCCGCTGGGTCATCCACACGGTCGGCCCGACCTATGCGTCCTCCCCGGAGAAATACGCGCAGAAGGCTCCGATTTTGGCCTCCTGCTACCGGACCTGCCTCCTGACTGCGGCCGAGCTCGGCGCAAAGACCATCGCTTTTCCCGCCATCTCGGCTGGCGTTTACGGGTGGCCGATGAAGGATGCGACCCGCATCGCAGTGGACACCGTGCGGGACATGAGTGCGCAGGTCGGCGAGGCCATCGACACCGTGACCTTTGTGCCGTTCGGTCGAGAGGCGGAAGATGGGTACCGAGCGGCCCTGACCGGATAGGCCCACGACGCTCCGATCCGGCCCTCCACCCCGGATCGCTCCACGATCAATGGGAGGAATTTATGGGACATCAGCCCGAGAACGTCCTGACGAAACTTGCGGACCAGATCGATTGGCAAGAAGAACTCTACAAAGACCTCCACCGCCACCCCGAGCTTGGGATGCAGGAGGAGCGCACCAGCACGGTCATCCAACGCGAACTCGCCGAGCTCGGTTTATCGCCACAGGTGGTCGGCAAGACCGGTGTCGTCGCCGTCATCGAGAACGGCGACGGCCCCACGATCATGGCCCGGGCCGACATTGATGCCCTTCCCGTGGCCGAACGCACCGGTCTTGAGTACGCTTCAGAGAACGACGGCGTGATGCACGCGTGTGGCCACGACATGCACGTTGCCTGCCTGCTCGGGGCCGTCCGGTTGATGACCGAGCACAAAGATGCCTGGTCCGGAACGTACGTCGCGCTCTTCCAGCCTTCGGAAGAAAATGCGAAGGGCGCTCGCGCGATGATCGACGACGGCCTCGTCACGAAAGTGCCTCACCCGGAGGTCGTCGTGGGGCAACACGTCATGCCGAAGCCTGCCGGGCAGGTGTTCACGTCGTCCGGCCCCATGCTCTCGATGGCGGATTCGCTGAAGATCACGGTGCATGGCCGGGGTTCGCACGGTTCGATGCCGCACCTCTCGATTGACCCGGTGGTTTTGGCGTCGTCGATCGTCTTGCGCTTACAGACCGTGGTCTCGCGCGAGGTCGAGCCGGGCGCCTTTGCCGTATTGACCGTGGGTGCGTTGTCCGCCGGAGACCAGGCCAATGTGATTCCGGATCGTGCGGAATTGCGCCTCAACCTCCGGACGTACGACGAGGAGGTGCGCAACCGCGTCATCGCCTCGATCGAGCGGATAGTACGCGGAGAGTGCGAAGCGGCCGGTTCTCCCGAAGAACCCGAGTTCGAGTACTACGACCAATTCCCGCTGACCGACAACGACTCGACCACGACGCACCGGGTAACCCAAGCGCTGCAAGATGGCTTCGAGACGGGCACGGTTCAGGAGGGTTCCCCTGCCACGGCGTCGGAGGATTTCAGTGAGATTCCGGAAGCCTTTGGAGTTCCGTACACCTACTGGTTCTTCGGCGGCGCGGACGCCACGACGTATGAGCAGGCAGAACAAAACGGCAGCATCCAGGAGGACATCCCTGCCAATCACTCGCCGTATTTCTATCCGGTGATTCATCCGACCCTTGAGACCGGCACCAAGGCTCAGGTGATCGCCGCGCTGGGATATCTAGGGAAGTAGCCCCGAATACACGAGGGCCCGCCGCACGGTGAAAACCGTGGGGCGGGCCCTGACGTTTGAAGCGGTGTGGAACTACTTGTTCAGGCGTTCCTGCGCCTCGGTAACCAGGCGCTCGGCCTCGGACTTGGGGCCCCAGCCTTCGCCCTTAACCCACTTGCCGGGCTCAAGATCCTTGTAGCGCTCGAAGAAGTGCTTGATCTCGTCCTTCTTGAAGTCGTCGACGTCGTCGAGCGACTGGATGGAGTCGTAGCGCTTGTCGGTCGGGACACACAGAACCTTGGCGTCGCCGCCGGCCTCGTCGGTCATGTTGAACACGCCGATGGGGCGGGCTTCCACGACGACGCCGGGGATGATGTCGACGTCCATCAGCACCATGGCATCCAGCGGATCGCCGTCTTCGCCCAGGGTGTTTTCGAAGTAGCCGTAGTGGGTCGGGTACTGCATCGAGGTGAACAGAACACGGTCCAGGTGCAAACGCCCCGTCTCGTGGTCGAATTCATACTTCACGCGGGATCCCTGCGGGATCTCGATCATGACCTCAAGTTCCATGATTGGTGCTCCTTGAACGTGTTTTCCGCGGAGATCCGCGGCGGATTGGGCCGCTGTGCGACCTTTCATCTTCACAATCTATCGCCCGGCACAACTTTGGGAAAACGTGAGCCGCGGTGGATGGGCATAAACTCGTGGGAGATCGTCATTCGGGCACCTGCCCATCCGTGCCGTAACCACCACATCTGACGTCAGGAGATCGATGAGCTCGCGCCGACCGCACACCTCGAAGCGGAAGCCCTCGCGGGGGTGGTGGGTCGGTTCGGCGATCGTCGCGGCCGGATGCATCGGCGTCGGGGCGTGGCTCGTTCCGACGGCGTCCGCGAACTGGGACCAGCTCACGGGCGCGGACCAGCCCCACCCTTTGTCCTCCAGTTCTTCGGCACCAGCATCACTGGCCGACCTTCCCAGCGATGCGCCGCAACCAACAGCCGAACAGGTGAGCGGGCCGCTCTCCCAGATCGCCCAAAAGCTCGGCGGGGGAGGCACCATGTCTGCGCAGGTGGTCGACGTTCAGAGCGGCAAGGTGCTGTATTCCGCCGACGCCGAGCACCCCGTGACCCCGGCGTCGAACCTGAAGCTCCTGACGGAATTTGCCCTCCTCAGCCACTCAGACCCCAACGCCCGGTATTCCACGGACGCCTACCTCGCACAGGACTCTTCCTCACTGAACCTGGTGGCAGGCGGTGACACGATGCTCGCAGACGGTTCCTCGGAGGACGGCGAGGTGCTTGGCCACGCAGGTCTGGGGACCCTCGCGGAGCGCACCGTGGATCGTCTCGCGGCCGACGGCGTGAAGGGGAATCTTCCGGTGAATCTCGACGCCTCGATGTACACCGGTCAGGCGGTCAACCCGGCCTGGGCACCGGAAGACGTCGACAGCGGGTACGCCACCGGGATTTCCCCGATCGCCCTGTGGGACCATCACACGCAGCGTCCCAGCGATGGAGAAGACGTGTCCCACCGCCCAGAAAATGCCGGAGCCGATGCCCTCAAGTCCTACGTCGATGCCCTCAACCGGGCCGGCGCGCAACACGGTTTGAGTTTTTCGAGCGGTTCGACCTCAGCGGCCGCAACCGATCGCGACCACGACCAACGCGTCGCGTCGGTCGAATCGGCCACCGTCCTGGAACAGGCCCGCTACATGATGGAGAACTCAGACAACGTCTTGGCCGAAGTGCTCGGCCGCAATGCTGCGGTATCCGCCGGGAAAGAAGGCTCCATCGACGGCGCCATCCAGACCGTGAAATCGTCCCTCCAAGACGCCGGAATCTCGACCGAGGGATTGACTCAAAAGGATTCGAGCGGGCTCTCTGCGGGTAACCGCGTGACCCCGGTGACTCTTTCGCACGTGATCGCGAAAGCGACTCAGTCTCGTACCGCCACCGCCGATCTCGCCGAAACCTTGCCCGTGGGTGGTGGAACCGGAACCCTGGCCGGTCGGTTCGAAGGTAAGGACACGAGTGTCGCTCAAGGAAAGGCTCGGGCTAAGACGGGAACCTTGCTGACCGTGAATTCCCTGACGGGATACACCACGACCAGCAAGGGGCGGCTCCTGGCCTATTCCCTGGTGGTCAACGACGTTAAGGATTCCAAGGCCGCAGTGACGGCCCTGGACGAATCCGTTGCGCGGCTCACCGAACTCTGAGCTCGCTAGAGCGGCGGATGTCCAAGGCCATCACCGTTTGTTCATTGGTGCTGAGGTGAGGACGATACAGATTCCAACTCTCGTGCAAGATCGGCCGTCAGCTTATTGGGGATGGCGGTCAGCTCGTCGGGTGTCGACCTGACGACTCTGCGAATCCGTGTTGCCGGGAGGCGGAGGGTTCGGACGTCGCTCGTCGCGGTGAGCGTGGTCAGTCGGCCGTCACGGTTGATATCCACGGCAACCGGAGTTGAGGAAATTGTTCCGTCGCCATCGAAATCGATGGGTCCATTAGCCGCGACCTTTTGATAACCATTGGTCCCACGGTATTCGTACGCGTAACCGGCGGTGCTAGGGCCAAATCCTTCAGATTCGATGAGGGCGTTTTCATCGAGCGGTCGCATGGTGCGCGTCGAATATCCGTAATACCGAGAATTGTTCATTCTCGGAACGCCGGAGATTTGATATCTATAATTCATGACACTCAGATATTGAGGCTTGCCATTAATGTCATCCGACCCTCCATGACCTAATCCGAGATTATGACCTAATTCATGAATGAACGTTCCCACTCGAGCGCCTTCCGAGGCTCGTCCCCAGAAACGCGGACCGACTGTTACGAGAAACTCCATGCCGTTCACCCAGGAGATTCCTGAAGAACCTTGACCGCCATAAGAATCTCCCCAAATCATGTAATGGAAAATCCCTCGTCGGTTGGGGTCGGATTCGGATTGGCGGTAGCGAGTCACGTCGAACATTCCTCTCGGCAAATCGTTGTGAGGAATTTCGTTGCCGCCGCCCAAGTCGTAGGCATCGCCACGGGCGGGGCCGGCGTCGAGGTGAATGGCAATGCCGCGGGAACCGTCGGGATTGATCATCGGAATTTCGGCGAAGCTCTCGACGATCAGATCCAGCTCATGCTGTGGCGGCAGCAATCCGGGCATGTAGTCCATCTCGACAAAGAGGTCTTTGTGGTGAGGGGAAGCGCCCATTGCGGGAAGGTCGACGTCCACGACCCCGTCGCCGTCGGCGTCGTATCCGTGCTCTTCCCATGCGTCGGGAATTCCGTCCCGGTCGCGATCGCCAGAGCTTGCGGCTTGGGCGGCAGGGAGGCCGCATCCGACCACCGAAATGGCGATTCCCCACGTCAGAATGTGTTTCATAAGTTTTCGGAATCTCATGAAGTTCTCATGCCTCTTCTGAAAAGAATAGTGAATCTATGAATAGTCACAGGAAGCCCGCGACGAGAATTAGAATAAGGGATTCGAGAGGGGCGATTCTTGCGAGGTTCTGTGAATCGACTCTCCAGCATTCATTGGTTATGGAGTGGGAGTTAACTGTGCAATATATGCCTGACCTGCGAATTCGTCCGTCTCGCCGTGGGCTGGTGAAGTCCGTTGCCTGGTCGGTCCCTCTGATTGCCGCCTCGGCGACCGTTCCCGCACGGGCAGTTTCTTCGGACGACGAGGTCACGGCTGACATCGGATTGTTTGTTCAGGTAGCAGACCAGGACTGGGATAACGCGTACGACACCGTCTTTGGGGTGACCTCCTTCGCGGGGCAATCGTCCGACCCGTCCGGAAATCAATCCCGGGATACGCGCGATCAGGCCACACCCGTCGGTTTCGTCGCGTCGGCCGGCGGCACCTTCACCCCTGGAGGTACGCTTCAATACAACGGTGTTGACGGATATGGCGGGGCCGGCCTGTATGTGTCCATGCCGAAGACCTCGGACGGGCAATGGTTGCCCGGACGGACCCTTCTGAGCAGTGGGGCCGTCATCGAGGTGGAATACCGCATGACCTTCACCGACGATCCGCCCTACGAACCGATCACCTGGGTTGACGGACAGACGGACGAATTTCCGGCATTGCCACAAGGGGGAAATGCGCAACGCGCAGCCCTCAATGCCGCTGACTTTGAGGCCACCTTCCAGACGCCGACCGTCACGGATAGTGAATGGCGCGGCATCCAGCGGGTCGAACTCACCTCGGACCTGTTGGTTGATCAGACCGACGTGCCCTACGCGCAGATTCTGACGAGCCATCAGCCGGTCTATTACACGGAACACGGCCCCCGGTCGATGGCGGCCACGATGACGCTCGTGAGCGGAACCCTGATCATCGAGCCGGAAGACCGAGATCGTCAGGTCATCACCGTGGATGGAAAGACCGCGAGTGCAATCCTCTCGATCGACGCGGAGCAAAGCGGCCCCAACGACGAACAAAACACCGCCGAAGCGAACGGGTAGAACCGCTTTTCGCTCGTCGAGGACTAGCCCGCAAGCCTGCGTTGGCGGGGCCCGGATATGACAAGGTGGGGTCCATGAGCGAGAACATCATCAGTTGGAAGTCCGCCGCCGCTACCGCAGCGCGCCTCACGCCGGCGGGTCCCAAGGTGACTGCCGCGGAGGTGCGCGGCGCCGTCGAATCTATTCGGTATTTCGCGACGGCGTCGGTAGACCACGTGCATCGCATCACCGGCCTGGACGCCGCCGAGAACCTCCACGATTCCGAGGTCTTGGTGGTGGACCGCGCTGGGTGGTCGAGGGCAAATGCTCAGACGTTCTCGTTCCTGTTGAACCGCTTGATCCAATCCGGCCTGAAAAGCCGTTTCGATCACATGGGGGAGATGGACCGCAAGGTCGCCGAGGTGGGAACCGCCATCGAGCTGGGCGGCGTCTTGGGTTTCATGTCCAGCAAGGTGCTCGGGCAATACGACCCCTTCGCCGCCCTCGGAGGTTTTGGGGCGTCGGGCGGCCGGTTGTTACTCGTGGCACCCAACGTGCTCATGATCGAGAAGGAGCTCAACCTCGACCCCGAAGATTTCCGACTCTGGGTGTGCCTCCACGAGCAGACGCACCGGGTGCAATTTGCCGCGGCGCCTTGGCTGCGCGAGCACATGCTCGATCTCATGTCCCGCCTCCCCGAGTCCGTTTCCGGAGGCGGGCAGGAGCTGGTCCAGCGGTTGGTGCAAGGAGCAAGCGAGGCCGTCAAGAATTCCTTCTCCTCGTCGTCTCAGGATGTCGAGACCCCCGACGGCTCCGAGCCGGATCAGGGTGGGCTGCGGCCAGTTCCGAAAAACCGCATGTCGTCCTTGCTCGACGAGGAATCCGCGGTCGTGTTTTCCCAGCTCACCGGCATCATGAGCCTCATGGAAGGCCACGCCAACGTGGTCATGGACGCGGTGGACTCCAGCATCGTGCCGTCGATCAAGACCATTCGCCGTCGTTTCGATCGTCGGGCCAAGAACCGCGGGGCGTTGGACACGATGATTCGCAAGGCCATGGGCCTGGACATCAAGATGCGTCAGTACCGGGACGGTCAGAATTTCGTGCGCGCCGTCGTTGACGCTCACGGCATGGATCAGTTCAATCGCATCTGGGACGGGCCCGAGAACCTTCCGAGCGAACTCGAAATCCACAATCCCAGCTTGTGGGTCGAGCGTGTTTTGGGGGAGAGCCCGTGGATCGCGGAAGATGAATCTCCTGAGCATTCCGTCGCCGACGACGCCGACCGGAGGGGAGAAGCCGCCGCGCGCTATCCGGGAGATGAGCGCTAATGGCGCAGTCCGGCAGGGAAGGCCGGTTGCATCCCGCGGTAGGCGCTGCACGTCATCACACGGTTGCTCACCTGAAGCGCCACCTTCCGGGATTCGATGCGGCGCCCACGGGTAAGTCTGGACAGCGCTCTTCCGGCGAGGTCCAGCGGGATCTCGAATCGTTGCCGCTGGTGCTGGTTGCGTGCAGTGGGGGGCCCGACTCCCTCGCGTTGGCCTCCGTCGCCGCGCATTTTTCCCGCCGGGGAGACCTCCGGGCGGGAGCGGTCGTCGTCGACCATGACCTGCAACCGGGGAGTGCGGAACAAGCAGAGCGAGCGGCCGCCCAGTGCCGAAAGCTTGGGCTGGACCCGGTGCGTGTGGTGACCGCGGCCGTAGAACGCAACGGAATGGGCCCGGAGATGGCTGCCCGGACGGCCCGATACGACGCTTTGGAGGAAGCCGCGCGTGAGGTGGGAGCCTCGGCCGTCCTCCTGGGGCATACCCTTGACGACCAAGCGGAAACCGTATTGCTCGGGCTGAGCCGCGGGTCGGGAACACGTTCACTGGCGGGCATGCCGGAAGCTCGTGAGCTGCGCGAAGGTAGCGGCGGTCCGTTGGTCTTACGTCCGTTGCTCACGCTCAGGCGTGAAGACACCCACGCCATCTGTGAGGCGGAAGGCCTGTCGCCGTGGAGCGATCCGACCAACGAGGAACGCACCTTCCGTCGAAACCAGGTACGCCACGAGGTCCTGCCCTACCTGGAGGACCGGCTCGGACCGGGCATTTCGGTGGCGCTGTCCCGGACGGCATCCGTCCTCGGCGCGGACGCCGAATTGCTGGAAGATTTGACCGACGAAGCCCTCCGTGCCGCCGCCGTGGATCCAGCAGTCTATCAGGCGGTCCCCGACTCTCAAGGGCGGGTTGCTGCCGGATTGTCGATGCCTGCCCTCCGCGAGATGCACCGGGCCATCCGGCGTCGGGTGCTCGCGCGAACCGTCGTCGGCGTTGGGGGAGAGTCGCCGAGCTTCGAGAGGCTCGGGGCCATGGAGGACCTCTTGGAGCCGACCGGAAAATCTGGACCCATCCAGTTGGCGGGTCACGTTGCGGTGTGGCGGTGTCGTCCGTTGCCCACCGGCGGACGCCGCGGTGCCGCCCGAGAGGGTGCTTTGATCTTTGTCGTGACGGACTGACCTGGACGTGCCCACCCCACCCCGATGGAGCACTCGCGGCGAGGACGGGTAGAGTGACCATGTGCCGCCGCGGTCCGGGCGGATTCCCTCCGCAAGGCGCACGCCACAGACTTCACAACTCACGCAGGAGACACCAGTGGACGCACAGGACGTCAAGGACGATCTGAAACACGTTCTCTTCACCAATGAGGAGATTCAGGCCAAGATCTCGGAGCTCGCAGCTCAGATCGACAAAGACTACGAAGAACGAGACGTCCTCCTGGTTGGCGTGCTCAAGGGTGCGATCATGGTCATGGCCGACCTCTCCCGCGCTCTGCATGCGCACTACACCATGGACTGGATGGCGGTGTCCTCCTACGGCTCGGGCACCAAATCGTCCGGCGTCGTGCGCATCCTCAAGGATCTGGACACGGACCTTCACGGCCGCGACGTTCTGATCGTCGAGGACATCATCGATTCCGGGCTCACCCTCTCGTGGCTGAAGTCCAACCTGGAATCCCGGGGCGCCAACTCCGTGGAGATTTGCGCACTCCTGCGTAAGCCCGCCTCGGTCAAGACCGACATTCCCGTCCGTTACATCGGTTGGGACATCGATCCGGAATTCGTGGTCGGCTACGGTCTCGACTTCGCCGAGCAATACCGCAATCTCGACTGCATCGGAACGCTCGCACCCCACGTCTACTCCTAGGGTCGGTGGCTTCCCTCGAAGGCCGCTGACGCAGTGTCCGCTGTGAGGTGAAGGCTCAACGATCTTCAGCTCACGGCGGTACCCTGTTCCGAAGTACCCAATCGCGACCGTGAACGCCTCACGCGAAGGAACAAAGCTTGGCTCAGCAGAACACTCACCGGAAGAAGACCCTGCGGGAACGAATTCTCAAGGGACCTTATTTCTGGATCTTTTTGGCGCTCTTGGTCCTCCTGCCGATGATCTTCGTCTCGACGTCGTCCAGCAGCAATCGCGTGGACACCAACGTCGGCATGAAGTTGCTCAAGGACGACAAGGTCGACGAGGCCAAAATCTACGACGGCGACCAAAAGGTGGAGCTGTCCCTCAAGGACTCGTACCACGAGGGCGATCGCGACCTCGGTAAAAATGTTGAGTTCTACTATGTGCAGCCGCGTGCCGGCGACGTCGTCAAGGCGATGGACGACGCCGGGCTGAAGGGCTACACGGACCAGCCGGTTCAAAATAACTGGTTCACCTCGATGCTGGGCTTCATTGTTCCGTTCATCATCGTGATGTTGCTGTTCTGGTTCCTGCTCTCCCGCATGGGCGGTGGCGGCGGCCAGATCATGAGCTTCGGCAAGTCCAAGGCCAAGAAGTTCAATAAGGAAAACTCCACGGTCAAATTCCACGACGTCGCCGGTGCGGATGAGGCCGTCGAGGAGCTGCAGGAAGTCAAAGAATTCCTGACCGACCCCGCGCGCTTCACCTCGGTCGGAGCCAAGATCCCCAAGGGCGTTTTGCTCTATGGCCCTCCCGGCACGGGTAAGACCCTGCTGGCCAAGGCCGTTGCCGGTGAGGCCGGAGTTCCGTTCTACTCGATTTCGGGTTCGGACTTCGTGGAAATGTTCGTCGGTGTGGGTGCCTCTCGCGTGCGTGACCTCTTCGAACAGGCCAAGCAAAACGAGGCCGCGATCATCTTCGTGGACGAGATCGACGCCGTCGGCCGCCAGCGCGGTGCCGGCATGGGTGGCGGCAACGATGAGCGTGAACAGACGCTGAATCAGCTGCTCGTCGAAATGGACGGGTTCGACGAGAACACCAACATCATTTTGATCGCCGCGACCAACCGGCCTGATGTGCTCGACCCGGCCCTCTTGCGCCCCGGCCGTTTCGACCGACAGATCGGCGTGGACGCCCCGGACCTCAAGGGTCGCCTGCACATCCTGAAGGTGCATTCGCAGGGCAAGCGTTTGGCTCAGAACGTGGACCTGGCGACCGTGGCCAAGAGGACCCCCGGATTTACGGGTGCGGACCTCGCCAACGTCATGAACGAGGCGGCCCTCCTGACTGCCCGTTCCAACGCGCAGATCATCGACGACCGAGCCCTCGACGAAGCGATCGACCGCGTGATCGCCGGACCGCAGCGGCGTTCGCGCCTCATGAAGGAACTCGAGCGCAAGATCACCGCGTACCACGAGGGCGGTCACGCCCTGGTCGCCGCGGCCCTGCGGAACACGGACCCGGTCACCAAGATCACCATCCTTCCTCGAGGCCGGGCCCTCGGCTACACCATGGTCATGCCGGTGGACGACAAATACTCCACGACGCGCAACGAGCTGTTGGACCAGCTCGCGTACGCCTTGGGTGGCCGCGCCGCGGAGGAGATCGTGTTCCACGACCCCTCGACCGGCGCAGCCAACGACATCGAGAAGGCCACCGGAACCGCCCGCAAGATGGTCACCGAGTACGGCATGAGCGCCCTGGTGGGTTCGGTCAAGCTCGGCTCCGGTAGCAGCGAACCGTTCATGGGGCGCGACGGCGGATCCGGCGGACCCGAATACTCGGATCAGCTCGCCGCGACCATCGACTCCGAGGTCCGGGCCCTGATCGACCGGGCCCACGATGAGGCTTACGAGATCCTGATGGAGAACCGCGACGTTCTGGACCGCTTGGCCTTCGAATTGCTCGACAAGGAAACGTTGAACGAGCGCGAAATTGCCGAGATCTTCCGCGATGTCCGCAAGCGTCCATTGCGCGACGTCTGGCTCTCCAAGAACTCGCGACCGGTCTCGGAGCTCCCTCCGATCACCACCCCCGCCGAGAAGCAGGAAGCCGCCGAGGCAGGAGCCGAGGACCCCGAAACCATGGCTCCTCAGGATCAGGCCGTCGCCGCCAAGCCCGAGCATCCGCTGGAGGTCCCGGAGAACTCCACCGGCGCGACCCCGCCGGACAACGGTCCGCAGCCCGGCCCCGGAGAACCCGGAACGGACGAGCCCGGTAACGGCCCCTCGGGTGCCCAGGGCACCGGCGATCGGCAGGACGACCGGGGATAATCGTGGACCTTCCCCGCATCGAGTCCGCCGTCCGTGAGATCCTTTCCGCCATTGGAGAGGATCCCGACCGCGACGGGCTGAAAGAGACCCCGGCCAGAGTCGCCCGGTCCTACGCCGAGGTCTTCTCCGGAATGGCCTCGGCCCCGGCCGAGCTCTTGGAGACGACCTTCGACATCGGCCACTCCGAGATGGTGTTGGTCAAGGACATCGACTTTTTCTCGATGTGCGAGCACCATCTCGTGCCGTTCTTCGGGCGTGCACACGTTGCGTACATTCCGGGTGAGGACGGCCGCGTCACGGGGTTGTCCAAGCTCGCTCGGCTCGTCGACCTGTACGCCAAACGACCGCAGGTTCAGGAACGCCTGACCACACAGGTCGTCGAGGCCCTCGAGACTTTCCTGCATCCGGCAGGGTCGATCGTCGTCGTTGAAGGCGAACACATGTGCATGGCCATGCGAGGCGTCCAGAAGCCCGGCACCCAGACCATCACCTCGGCCGTGCGCGGCCAGCTGCGCGATCCCGCGACTCGAGCCGAGGCCATGAGCCTCATTCTCGGGGGAGCGCGCCGGTGACTCCCGCTTCGGCTCAGAGTGCCGTCGCACCGAGCAAGGGCCGAAACCCTGACGTTCTGAACCTTCGCGGGTGGGGTTGCTGGGAGAACCTCCCGAAAAACCGGACCCTCGTGATGGGAATTCTCAACGTCACGCCGGATTCCTTTTCCGACGGCGGCTTGCACGACGAACCCTCGCAGGCGGTTCGGCACGCGATGCGATTGGTCGCGGACGGCGCGGACCTTATCGACGTCGGCGGCGAATCCACCCGCCCGGGAGCCGAGCCTGTGCCGCCCGAGGTCGAGCGGCAACGAATCCTCCCCGTCATTCGAGAATTGGCCGATCGAGACGTCGTCATGTCGGTGGATACGATGCACGCGGAGACGGCCCGGGCCGCGGTCGAGGCCGGGGCGCACATCATTAACGACGTCTCCGGGCAGCGGCTCGACGACGCGATGATCGACGTCGTCCGCGAAACCGGCGTGCCGTACATCTTGATGCACGCTCGGGGAGATTCACGCTCCATGGATAGCCTGGCTCACTATGACGACACCGTGGAGGACGTCCGTTCCGAACTTGCCCAGTGGCGTCACCGTCTGCTCGACGCCGGAGTGCCAGCCGAGAAGATCATCGTCGACCCAGGGCTGGGATTCGCCAAAGGCGGGGTCCAGGATTGGGAATTGCTGGCCGGTATGGATCGCATCGTTGACCTCGGCCATCCCGTGCTCATCGCTGCATCTCGAAAACGATTCCTCGGCACCCTCTTGGGGGAAGCCCGGGCATCGATTTCTGGGACCCCTGAGGCCAGCGTCCGTGAGGTGCCTCGACCCGCTGAGCGAGACGCGGCCACGGCCGCCATCTCGGCCCTTGCCGCGGAGCACGGAGCGTGGGCGGTCCGTGTTCACGACGCCGCTTCGTCGCGAGATGCGGTAGAAGTCACCCGTCAACTACTCGCGGTCAAGGGGGCCCGTCCAGCATCCTGATACAAAGGATTACTGAGCATCGACCGGCGATGCGCCCCCACGGACCCACAAGGAAGGCCAGTAGATGACGGAGAAGCTCGAAGCGGCGAGCATGGCGTTGCCCCGCCACGCCACGGACCGCCGGGATCAAATTTCGATCACCGGTATTGGGGCCGTGGGCTATCACGGCGTCTTCGAGAATGAGCGCCGGGTGGGTCAACCCTTCTTCGTGGACGTCACGCTGTTCTCCGATTGCGCGACCGCCGGTCGCACCGACGACCTACACGACACCATCCACTACGGAGAGGTCGCGGAGACCATCAAAGAGGCCATCGTTGGTCCCCCTCTCAATCTCATCGAGGCGCTCGCCGAACGCATTGTGCAAAATCTCTTCGAGAAATTTGGGATTTCCGCGGTGGAGATTACCGTCCACAAACCCAAAGCGCCCATCGAGGTCACTTTCGCCGACGTGGCCGTGACCATCTACCGGGAGAACACATGAGCGCCGTCTCCGTCATCGCTCTCGGCTCGAATTTGGGCGAATCCCGCGACACCCTGGCGCGCGCCATCACGGCTCTGATCGATCACGAGAAGATCACCCTCGAGGCGACGTCGCCCATCGCGGTCACCGCAGCAGTGGGTGGGCCCTCGGGGCAGCCGGATTACCTCAACCAGATCATCCGGATTCGCACCGAAATGAGCCCCTTCTCGCTGTTGCGTCACGCTCAGCAGATCGAAGAAGACTTCCACCGAGTCCGGACCATTCGCTGGGGGCCGCGCACTCTCGATGTGGACATCGTGACCTTCGACGACCTCTTCATGGACGAACCCGAGTTGTGCCTACCGCATCCGCGAGCCGCTGAACGTGCCTTCGTCTTGGCGCCCTGGGCTCGGATGGACCCCGACGCCGAGCTCGACGGCCAGTCTGTTGCGGTTCTCGCCTCCCGTGCCGCGGACCGAGACGGCATCCGCGGCTATCTGGACGAGAAGGACGGCGAGGTTAGGCCGTGAAACCCCTTCGGTACCGTTGGTTGGCGTTGATGGCAGCCATTGCCTTGGCGGTCAGCGGAGTCGCCTGTGGGTTATGGCCCGACGTGCGCCGCGTCGTCTTTACGGTGCCCTGGGTAACCCTCGCGTTCAGCGTGGTGTTGGCTCTCGTGGCCCTGGCCCTCGCTTGGCGTGTGAGGGCCTACACCAAGGAACCGAAGCGTCGACCGATCAACGCCGTCTTCGCCTCCCGCATAGCGGTCCTCGCGCAAACATGCGCCGTCTACGGGGCGCTCCTCTTCGGGTGGGCCGGGGGTCTTCTGCTGTACGACCTCTCCCTCTTGAGATACCGTTCAGTAACGGAGAACCTGCCCCTGACTGTGGCAAACGTCGTCGTCGGGTTCGGAGTATGTGTTGCCGGCTGTCTCGCGGAGACCTGGTGTAAACGCCCACCGGACGACCCCACGGACTCTCAGGGTTCTCGCGATGCACGAGCTCACGACTACCCCGAAGGAGAAGGCGGGTATGCCCGACACGGAGACCATTGATGGCCCGCTCGAGTCCACGCCCGAACATCCACGCTTAGGGCCCGGTGGCCCGAAATTCGAGGCTCGCCTCCGGAGCCTCGACGCCTGGGACACCGAATGGATTCGTCCAGATCGTCGGTTCCTCCAGGTTCTTTTGCTGTCCGAAGCAATCAATGGGTTGATCGGCGTCGTCCTCCTTTGCATCCCCCTGATCTTGGTGATGACCGGGATCTGGACGTGGCCGTGGCTCTGGCTGGCGATCCTCGTCCCCGCGCTTCTTGCGGCGAGCGTGGTGATTAACATGATGCTGACTCCTCGGCGCGCGCGAGCCCACGGCTACGTGGAACGAGAGGAAGACCTGCTGGTTCGACGCGGCGTCATCCGGCATCGAGTCAACGCGATTCCATACGGCCGCCTCCAATACGTCGAGGTCTCCGTGGGACCCATCGATCGAATCTTCGGATTGGCCACGGTGGAAATACACACGGCTTCCTCCTCCACGGATTCCAAAATTCGCGGCATCTGCGCCAATGACGCCGCGCGCTTGCGTGAAGACCTTTCACGTCGTGGCGACGACCGCCTCGCGGGGCTCTAATGAGTGAGAACACCACCGACGGATCGCACCATGACTCGAAGGAAACCCACTGGGAGCGCGTCCATCCGCTAAGTCCTTTGGCACGTTTTTGGGTAGCCATCGCCGTTGTCATCTTTACTCTGGGTAGGAACGTCCTGGAGGACGTTATCGAAGGCGACCAAGGTGCCAACGAGTTCTGGGGAGGGATCGGTCAAACCATCGCGTCGCTGACCCTGATCGCCTGGCTCAGCTTCACGGGAATGGTCGTCGTCCTTCTAGGAGGCATGTTCTGGAGTTGGTGGTTTACACGCTACGCCGTGACCAGCGATTCGGTTCGTCTTCGGAGAGGTTTGGTCTTCCGGAGCGATAAACAGGCCCGTTTGGACCGAGTGCAGACCATCGAAATTTCTCAACCGTTTTTCGCCCGGTTGGTGGGGTTGGCGGAACTGCGGTTTAACGTCGCGGACTCCGGAGATTCCACCCTTCACCTGCAATATTTGCGCCGGAGAGATGCCGAAAACTTGAGATCCAGGCTCTTGGGCCAGAAGCATGATTTGGCGCGGGAGGCCTCAGAGGAGGGGCCTCCCCTGAGTGAGGAATCCGCCGCGGACCGGCGTCACACCACGAGCGAGCGCCCAGTCGTTCACGCTAACGGCGCCTCGACCGCACCCGCCGTCGTCGAAGGAACCGAGCCCACGGAAGGCCGCGTCCTCGCCCAGATGTCCGTGGGACGCGCGCTGGGGGCGACCTTCTTATCAGGTACGGGCCTGTGGCTCGCCGTGGTCCTTCTTGGCGCGGCGATGGTTACGGTTTTCGTGCCTGACGTGGGGTTCGTGACCTTCATCCCGACGGTCTTGGGCTTCGGCAGCGTGATCTGGTCCAGCATCAATGAGGGATCGAATTTCCGCATCGCGCGGAACTCCGAAGGGTTCCGGGTGCGTCACGGGCTGACCTCGACCTCGGCGCAATCCATTCCGATCGGACGAATCCAAGCGATCGGCATCGAACAACCGTGGCTCTGGCGATTCCCGGGATGGTTCCGTGTGCGGATTAACTCCGCCGGAATGAGCACTCTGAAAGGGGAGGACTCCCAGCATCTCCTCTTGCCCGCAGGCACGGGCCAAGAGCTGCTGAACATCTTGCCGCACGTGGTGGAATCCTCGAGTGACGGTGGCCTTGACGGTGACGCATTGCGCGAGGCCCTCGAAGGTCATGGCTCCGAGCACGGTTTCGTCGTCGCCCCACGGCGCTCGCGGTGGCTGGACCCGTTGGAGTATCGGCGGAACGGCTACGCCAGCACACGGGAACTCTTGCTCTTCCGTAGAGGGTGGTTAAACCGTCGGCTCTCAGTCATTCCGCACGCGCGAACGCAATCGGCGGCCATTATTAATGGGCCGATCACGCGCCGACTACGGCTCGCGGATGTCCGCCTCGACTCTGTGGGAGGAACCGTCGACACGCTGGTCGAACACCTCGACCTCGACGACGCCCGCCAACTCATTCGGGAGCAGGCCGAACGTGCCTCTTTCGCCCGCCGACTTGACGTTTCGGCTGCGACCGGCGGATCGTCGAGTGCACCGTCGAAATCTTTGACCGAAAGCGAAATACCACGTGACTGAAGCCTCTCACCGCCCCGGACGTCTCGGCATCGGCATCATTGGGGCGGGTCGCGTGGGCGCCGTTCTGGGCGCCGCGTTGCACGCCGGGGCGGGTCGCGTGGGCGCCGTTCTGGGCGCCGCGTTGCACGCCGCGGGGCACGCGATCGTGGGCGTACACGCCGTGTCGGAAGAGTCACGTACCCGGGCCGAAGCGCTCCTGCCAGAGGTCCCGGTCCTGCAGATTCCAGAGATCGTGGAACGTAGCGAGGTGGTTCTCTTTGCGGTGCCCGACGACGCCCTAGAATCTTTGATCGCGGGCTTGGCCAGCGGGGGTCACTTCTCTTCGGGGCAAATCCTGATTCACACTTCTGGGCGCTACGGCATCGACGTCTTGGGTCCGGGGCGTGAAGTGGGCGCGATCGGGCTCGCCATCCATCCCGCCATGACGTTTACGGGTTTGTCCCTGGACCTCACGCGTCTGCGAACCGCCTCATTTGGTGTGACGGCTCCAGGTCCTTTCCTCCCGATTGCTCAGGCACTTGTGGTGGAGATGGGTGGAGAGCCCGTGCCCATCGCGGAGGGGGATCGCCCTCTCTATCACGCCGCCTTGGCACACGCGTCGAATCACACCGTGACTCTTCTCGGACAGGCCTCACAGATCTTGGCCAGCATCGGCGTCGACGACCCGGGGGAGTTGCTCGGTCCGCTCGTGCGAGCCAGCGTGGATAACGCGCTGGCCTCGGGGGACAGCGCCCTCACCGGACCGGTGGTGCGCGGCGACGTCGGAACGGTCGAGTCCCATCGCGACATCTTGCGAGGCTTCGCCGCGGAAGAGGACGCCCCAGACATCGGGGAGGCTTACCTGGCGTTGGCTAGGGCCAGCGCCGAACGTGCGCACCGCCGCGGTGCTCTGGCGGACGAGTCATATCGTCGTATTCTTCGTGCTCTGGCTCTCGATGAGGGGTCTGGAAGTGAAAGCGACGAGACAGATCAGTAAACTTTGTAGCGGCCGTTCACGCATCGGGCGAGACTGTTCTCTGCGCGTCGGCCTCACTTACCGGGTCGGCCAGAGAGGTCGACATGACGTCTGGTACCGGTGAAGGAAGGACGACTATGACGGGTGAGCTTTATGTTGCTCGCACCCTGGAAGAATTTTTCGCCCAGATCAGCCAACGAATGGGCGAAGCCGAGGCTCGAATCCACGCGGAAGAATCCGAGCGGATCACCTCTGAGGGAATGGACCCGGCCAGCGAACCCGGCCAGCCCCGCGTCGCGACCATGGGCCTCGTCCCCACGATGGGCGCCCTCCACCAGGGCCACGCGACCCTCATCCGTCGCGCTCGGGAACAGAACGACGTCGTCGCGGTCTCCCTCTTCGTGAACCCCCTCCAATTCGGTCCGAATGAGGATTACGAAAAGTACCCTCGAACCGAGGAGAAAGACCTCGAGATGCTCCGCGAATACGGCGTGGACATCGCGTTCGCCCCGGATCTCGAGGCCATGTACCCGGATGGTGAGCCGCTCGTGCGGGTCAGCTCAGGAAAACTGGGCACCATGTTTGAAGGCGCGGCCCGGCCGGGGCACTTCGACGGCGTCTTGACCGTGGTCAATAAGCTCTTCAACGTGGTCGTCTCGGCGGCGGGAACGTACCGCGCCCGGGCCTACTTCGGGCAAAAAGACGCTCAGCAAGTCGCCCTGGTGCAACGCATGGTTGCGGACTTCAACATCCCCATCACCGTGTGCCCGGTGGCCATAGTCCGCGACGACGATGGCCTCGCTCTTTCTTCTCGCAACGTTTACCTTTCCCCGGAGCAACGCCGTGCGGCCCTCGTCCTGTCTCGGACCTTGGCACTGTTGCGCGAGGAAGGCCTCTCCCGTGGGTATGCAGGTATCGACGTCGACGCCGCGAGGGAGCGCATTTCAGAGCGCGACGGTGTCGAACTCGAATATCTGGAGATCGTTGATCCCACGACCTTCGCGGCCCCAACCGAAAATTCCGAACGTGCCACCGCGCTAGCGGCGATCCGGGTGGGCGAGACGCGCCTGTTGGACAACATGGACGTCATCTAGAAGTTCGCTTCCCCGTACCTTTCCTTCCAGGAACCAACGATAGGCTTGAGACCGTGACTACCTCAGATTCGACCTCCCAGCAGCCGCACGCCACCGATACCTCCGCCGAGGTCAACGAGCAGATGCGAATCCGCATGGACAAACGCGCGGAATTGCTGAAGCGGGGCCGCGAGTCGTACCCGGTCGGCGTGCCCGTCACGCGAACCATCCAGTCCATTCGCGAGCAGTACGAAGGTTTGGAAGCCGGCGATGAAACGGGCGACGTCGTCGGCGTGGCCGGTCGCGTGGTGTTCGTGCGCAATACCGGCAAGCTGTGCTTCGCGAGCCTCCAGGCCGGCGACGGCACGCGCCTTCAGGCCATGATCTCGTTGGCCAAGGCCGGCCAGGACAACCTGGATGACTGGAAAGCCCTGGTAGACCTGGGAGACCACGTGTTCGTGCACGGCGAGGTCATCAGTTCTCGCCGCGGAGAGCTCTCCGTGATGGTGGACGAGTGGAGCATGGCATCCAAGTCACTGCGTCCTTTGCCCACCCTCCACAAGGACCTCAACGAGGAAACCCGAATCCGCCAGCGGTACTTGGACCTCATGGTGCGTCCGGAAGCGCAGGAAGTAGTCCGACGCCGGGCCAAGATCATCAACACCGTTCGCCAGGTGATGATCGACGAAGGCTACATCGAGATCGAAACCCCGATGTTGCAGCTCGTGCACGGCGGCGCGACCGCTCGGCCTTTCGCCACGCACCTCAACGCCTTCGACCAGGACATGACGCTGCGCATCGCGACCGAGCTGTACCTCAAGCGCGCGGTGGTGGGCGGAATCGACAGGGTCTTTGAGATGGGACGAGTCTTCCGGAATGAGGGTGTGGATTCGACCCACAGCCCCGAATTCACGACGATTGAGGCCTACCAAGCCTACGGTGACCAGTTCACGATGGCCGAGCTGATCCACAAGATCATCATGGCCTGCGCGGATGCCGTGGGCATCCATCAGATCGAGACCGACGCCGGAACCGTGGACCTCACGGGCGAGTGGCAGTGGCTTGGCGTCTACCCGGGCCTGTCCGAGGCCGTGGGCCAGGAGATTACGCCAGAGACGCCCGCCGAAACCCTGCGTGAGATCGCCCGGCAGCGCGACGTCTCGGTGGACCCCGCGTGGGGCGCAGAGAAGCTCGTCATGGAGCTGTTTGAAGAATTCGTGGAGCCTACGCTCATTAATCCGACCTTTGTGTGTGATTATCCGCCGTCGGCCCAGCCGCTTGCGCGCCCGCACCGTGCGAAGCCCGGGGTTATTGAGGCCTGGGACCTCATCATTGGTGGCATGGAGCGTGGAACGGCATTCTCCGAGTTGATCGACCCGGTGATTCAGCGTGAACGCCTGACCGAACAGTCTCGGATGGCTGCGGGTGGCGACGAAGAAGCCATGCAATTGGACGAGGATTTCCTGCGCGCCCTGGAACATGCGGCACCGCCGATGGGCGGTTTCGGTTTGGGAATTGATCGTTTGATCATGTTGTTTACTGGATTGGGCATCCGCGAAACCATTCTGTTTCCGCTGATGAAACCCGAATAGATTCGGGTAATCCAAGGATCGGGCCTCGTTGCCCGGAGAGAAGGTCAAGCCGTGGAATATGTGGCCGTTTTACTGCCATCTGTGGCGATCGGCGTCGTCTTCTACGTGTTGATGCGCTGGGCGTTCCGGGCGGACAGCGCAGAACGTAAAGCACGCAGCACCTCGGAGGACGACGCACGGCGTTGGTATGAGGAAATTCGACAGCGAGAGGGCGATGGGGAGATTTTCCAACCCCGCGCTGACAAGGATTCATAAGTAATTCCCAGGAAGTACATTGCTGATCCTGCGGATTCGACTGTGAATTTCTTCTTTTGATTGATAACCTGTGACTCATACGAATAAAAAGTCACATTGGCTTTAGTGTCGCGATTCGAGTGTTGGGGACACTGGCATCGCTCATCGTTTTTACGGTCGAGAACGCAAATCCGCGCCGGCCGGATGCTCACAAGGATTGAGGAGACATTCATGGCTCAGAAAGTAAAGATCATTCTGGAAGATGACCTCGAGGGCGGCTCGGCAGACGAGACGGTTCGCTTTGGTCTGGATGGCGGTCAGTACGAAATTGACCTCACCTCCGAGAACGCCGCAAAGCTCCGGGACGCGATCCGTCCTTACGCCGCCAAGGCTCGGCGCGTGCAGGCTCGTACCGCCGCTCGCACGTCGGCCAAGGGCTCGGGTCAGGTTCGTAACCCTGAGACCGCGTTGATCCGTAAGTGGGCCAAGGACAACGGTTACAACGTTTCCGACCGCGGCCGCATTCACCAGGAGATTCAGGACGCGTACTACGCGGCACGTAAGAAGGACTCCTAAGTCATTTACGAGAAATTGCCTGAGGCGACGAATCTTCTCCGATGAGGAGTTGCTTGAGAGGTAATTTTCCAGCTCAGGGCGGAAATGCAGACGCATTTTCCGCCCTGAGCTTTATGTCGTCTCGCCGCTGGCGAACAGCTCAGGATCAGGGATTTTCTCTGCGTAGCATCGAGTCAAAGACGTACAAGGAGATCACCTATGTTTGAACGGTTTACGGACCGCGCACGGCGTGTTGTGGTGCTGGCTCAAGAAGAGGCCCGCATGCTCAACCACAATTACATCGGCACAGAGCATCTGTTGCTGGGTCTGATCCATGAAGGTGAAGGCATCGCCGCCAAGGCGTTGGAATCCATGGGCGTGACCCTTTCTTCCGTCCGTGAGCAGGTGCAAGACATCATCGGGCCTGGCCAGCAGGCTCCCAGCGGGCATATCCCCTTCACACCTCGCGCTAAAAAGGTCCTCGAGCTCTCACTGCGTGAAGCGCTTCAGCTCGGACACAACTACATCGGTACCGAACACATCTTGCTCGGCCTCATTCGGGCCGGAGAGGGCGTGGCCTCGCAGGTTCTCTCGAAGCTCGGCGCAGAGCCCTCTCGCGTCCGCCAGACCGTGATCGACATGATCTCGGGATATCAGGGCGGCTCGGGCGACTCCAAGGAGACCGCGGGCGTGGGTGCCGGAGGCAAGGACGGGGTTCCGGCAGGCTCGGCCGTTTTGGACCAGTTCGGCACCAACCTGACCGCACAGGCCCGCGAAAACAAGTTGGACCCTGTGATTGGCCGTTTCCAGGAGATGGAGCGCGTCATGCAGGTTCTGTCTCGTCGCACCAAGAACAACCCCGTGCTCATCGGTGAGCCCGGCGTCGGTAAGACCGCCGTCGTCGAAGGTTTGGCTCAGGCGATTGTGCGCGGCGATGTTCCGGAAACGCTCAAGGACAAGCACCTCTACACGCTGGACCTCGGATCCCTCGTCGCTGGGTCCCGGTACCGCGGTGATTTTGAGGAACGCCTCAAGAAAGTCCTCAAGGAGATCCGCACCCGCGGTGACATCATTCTGTTCATCGACGAGATCCACACGCTCGTCGGCGCGGGTGCCGCGGAAGGCGCCATCGACGCCGCCTCGATCCTCAAGCCCATGCTGGCTCGTGGCGAATTGCAGACCATCGGCGCCACCACGCTCGATGAGTACCGCAAGCACATTGAGAAGGACGCCGCGCTGGAACGTCGTTTCCAGCCCATCCAGGTGGACGAACCCTCTCAAGCTCACTCCGTCCAGATCCTCAAGGGATTGCGCGACAAGTACGAGGCGCATCACCGCGTGACCATTTCGGACGAAGCTCTGGAAGCCGCCGTGAGCCTTTCCGCTCGGTACATTTCGGATCGTTTCTTGCCGGATAAGGCCATCGACATGATCGACGAGGCGGGCGCTCGACTGCGCATCAAGCGCCTCACCGCCCCGCCCGAGATCCGCGATCTCGAGGAACGCATCGCCAAATTGCGTTCCCAAAAGGAGGCCGCGATCGACGGGCAGGACTTCGAAAAGGCCGCCTCCCTGCGTGACAAGGAGCAGAAGCTCATCGCGGAGAAGGACGAGCAGGAAGAGAAGTGGAAGGAGAGCGACTCCGCCATGGGCGAGGTCACTCCCGACGTCATCTCCGAGGTGCTCGCCGCGGCCACCGGTGTGCCGGTGTACAAGCTCACGGACGAAGAATCCGGCCGCCTCCTCAACATGGAGTCGGAGCTTCACCGCCGCGTCATCGGCCAGGACAACGCCATCAAGGCTCTGTCCCGCTCGATCCGCCGTACCCGCGCTGGGCTCAAGGATCCCCGCCGTCCCGGTGGTTCGTTCATCTTTGCCGGCCCCACCGGCGTCGGTAAGACCGAGCTCGCCAAGGCCCTCGCGGAATTCTTGTTCGGCGACGACGACGCCCTGATCACCTTGGACATGTCCGAGTACCAGGAGAAGCACACGGTGTCGCGACTCTTCGGTGCTCCTCCCGGATACGTGGGCTACGAAGAGGGCGGCCAGCTCACCGAGAAGGTGCGCCGCAAGCCGTTCTCCGTGGTTCTGTTCGACGAGGTCGAGAAAGCCCACGCGGACCTGTTCAACTCGCTGTTGCAGATCCTCGAGGACGGTCGCTTGACCGACTCTCAGGGCCGCGTCGTGGACTTCAAGAACACCGTCATCATCATGACGACCAACCTCGGCACCAAGGACATCTCCCGCCGCGTCCCCGTGGGATTCCAGTCCCATGAGGATCCGACGACCAACTACGAGCGCATGCAGGCCAAGGTGCAGGAAGAGCTCAAGGAGCACTTCCGCCCCGAGTTCCTGAACCGCGTGGATGACATCATCGTCTTCCCGCAGCTCTCCGAGGAAGAGATCATCCAGATCGTGGACCTGTTCGTGGCCCGTTTGGCCGAGCGGTTGCGCGAGAAGGACATGTCCATCGAGCTGACCGACGCCGCCAAGAAGCTGATCGGTGAGCGCGGCTACGATCCCGCGATGGGTGCCCGCCCGTTGCGTCGGACGATGCAGCGCGAGATCGAGGACCAGCTCTCGGAGAAGATTCTCTACAGCGAGATCACGTCCGGCGAGAAGATCACGGTGGATGTCGAGGGCGAAGGCGACGACGCGACCTTCACGTTCTCGTCGCAGAAGATGTCTGAACTCTCCGACGACGGATTCGACTACGGGGACTCGGAATCGACCGATTCGAACCCGGACACCCAGCAGGTCTCCCGCCCGTCGACCCCTCCCCGTTACGACGGCGGCGGTAGCGGCGGCGCGGCAGGATCTGCGACGGCGTAACCTCAAGCGGAGGTCGCCGGTCAACCGGTGACGCCGCATCCTTCGGGGCCGGCCCTTCTCAGGGCCGGCCCCGACGTCGTTAACAACCTGTGCGTACAGGGCGACGACGTTCACCCGCCACTAGGGGAGGCGTAAACTCGACGCCCATGACGACCCTGACGCTGCGCCCCGCCCGAACCACCGATGTGACCGAGATTCGCCGGCTGGTGCAGCCGTACGTGGATTCCGGAGCCCTCATCGCCAAGGAGGCCGTGGACTATTTCGAGGCCATCCAAGAATTCCTGGTGGTCGAGGAGACCGACGAATCGGGCGGCAATCGCAGACTCTTGGGTTGCGGGGCCCTCCACATCTTGTGGGAAGACCTCGGAGAGGTTCGCACCCTCGCTGCGTCGTCGGAAGCCCGAGGGCGGGGCGTGGGGCGCATGCTGGTCGAGGCGCTCCTTGAGCGGGCTCAGACGATCGGGGTGACCCGCGTCTTTTGCCTCACCTTCGAGGTCGAATTCTTCCGCCGGATGGGCTTTGAGGTCATGACCCATCAGGAGACGATCGACCCTGACGTGTTCGCCGAACTGTTGCGCTCTCATGACCAAGGTGTCGCCGAATTCCTCGATCTCGCACGGGTTAAGCCCAATACTTTGGGGAACACCCGCATGATTCGGTTTCTTACGGCGTAGCGAGGCCGAGAACCGCTATCGAGGAAGCGACAACGCGCCGTCGGAGTCGCGGTGTGCGAGGCCGTCCTTCACGAGGCCATCGATGCAACGCTCAAGTTGTTCACGACTCGACCCAAGGTCCCGGAGGGCCGCCAGAGGCTTCTCGGGTACGTTCGGGGTGGCGTCCGTGGGGCTGAGCAGGGATTCTTGCGGGACGGGGCGCTCCGCCTGTCGCAACACGGCCATCACCGCTCCGCGCGCCTGCCGGTCCGTTCCTTTCCAGGACTGACCTCGGGGAACGTACTCCGGTTCGGGACGTCCCGCGGCCACCCACGCGCAATCGTGGAGAATGGGGCATTCATCGCACCGGGGCGCTCGAGCCGTGCACACCAACGCTCCCAGCTCCATGACGGCGGAATTCCACGCGACCGCGGCGTCGTCGTCCTCCGGCATGAGCGCATCCGCGAGGCGAGATTCCGCGGCCGTCAAAGACTTCGACGGCAACGCCTTACCGGTGACGGCCCGGGCATGGACCCTGCGGATATTGGTATCGATCACCGTTTGGCGGTGACCGAAAGCGAAGACCGAAATGGCCGCGGCGGTGTACGAGCCGACGCCGGGAAGGGCCAGCAGGTCGTCGTAGCTTTCCGGAACCTGCCCGTCATGTTTCTCCGTTATGGCCACGGCCGCGGCGTGCAATCGCAGGGCACGGCGTGGGTACCCGAGGCGACCCCACTGACGGACCGCTTCGCCGGTCGAGGCGCGGGCAAGGTCGGCGGGCTCTGGCCACAGGCGCATCCACTCGTGCCACCGGGGGAGCACACGGATTACCGGGGTTTGCTGGAGCATGAACTCGCTGACCATGACCTGCCATGGCGTGCGGTCCGGACTCCTCCACGGCAGCTCCCGCGCGTGTTCGGCATACCAGCGCACGACGTCGTGATGGAGTCGCTGGAGCCGCTCCGGAGAGGGGAGCGAGGGCTCTGAAACCGGTTGCCTGAGGCCGCGGGAAGGCGTGGTGCTCGCTGGAGTCGAATAATTCATGACGTGACCACTGTAGTGGCTCGTTTCGTGCGCTGAGTTGGGAAATTGTTTTAGTAGCCTTAGACACATGGCAGAGTATGAAGACCCCATGCAGGATGGGGAATACGAGGAGAGCGGTTACCAGCGCGAGGCACCCGAGGTATATCGCCGTCGCCGAATCATTGCGGTGATCCTGGCCCTTTTGGTCATCATCCTGGTGGTGTGGGCCGTCGTCTTTGCCATCGGCAAAGTTGCCGCGAGTCTCGGTGGTGGCGGGGCCTCGAGCTCGTCCTCGTCGGCGACCGATAATTTTGCGAGCTTCAGCGCACGGCCTACCTCGTCGGCCTCCGCGAGCGGATCTGCCTCTGCCTCTGCTTCTGCCTCGCCCAGTGGGTCGCCCAGCGGCTCGAACCAACCCTCTGCTTCCGGCTCCGCCTCACCGTCTGACACGGCTTCGCCATCACCGAGCGAGTCATCCGCCGAGGCCGCGCCGGCACCGAAGCCCAGCGAACCCGCCAAGGTTGAGGCCTGCGGTTCGAACATTCAGGTTCAGGCCGCCGTGGATAAGAAGACCTTTGGTCCGGGGGAGAACCCGGTTATGACGGCGACCGTCAAGAACACCGCGCAGAACCCGTGCACGATGGACCTCAGCTCAGCCAAGGTCACCTACGACATCACTTCCGGCCCCGCCGACGTCTACTCGACCAATAATTGCGGGCCAGCCACCGCACCGAAGGAAGCCACCATCCAGCCGGGTGCCAGTGAAACGACCTCTCAGTCCTGGGACCGCACCATTAACAGTGTCGGTTGTGGAGCTGCATCCCAGTCCGTTCAGCCGGGCTACTACTGGCTGACGGTTTCCGTGAATGGGGTTCCGAGCGAACGCCAACCGATAGTCATTCAGTAGGCGCTAGTCGCCCCGAGCAGGAACCGCTGACCGCAGAGCCCCCGGAAGGATCACCTTCCGGGGGCTCTGTGCGAATTGTGCCGACGACCTCAGTGTTCTGGCGGAGAGCTCAGGGCGCCGACGGTTACATGAACCGGTCTAACAGGCTGGATTCGGCCATGCGGGCGAGGGATTCGCGAATGCTGCGCGCCCGGTATTCCCCGATGCCTTCCACGCTGCGGAGGTCTTCCAGGTTGGCGGCCATCAAGGTTTGGAGGCCGTTGAACCTCTCCACCAGACGCTCGGCGACGCTTCGCGGGATCGACTTCACGCCATTGAGGAGCCGGTACCCGCACGGGTGCAGCGTGTAGTCCAAGTCTGCTCCGCCAGGCAGCCCGACGGCGCGGGCGACGGCCACGGGGTCGGCGAGTTCCACGGGGGAGAGCTCGGCGAGGCTTTTCTGCGCGCGTCGGATCACCTTGGGGTTGGCCGAATCGGGGAGATAGTCCCGGAACACGAGTTCCGTCGTCGGCTGGTTGAGCACGAGCTCTTCCAGCTGCATCGCCACCATGCGCCCCTGATCGCCGAGTTCGACGACGCTGTCCCCGATCTCCTCCGAAATGCGACGGACGAGTTCGAGCCGTTGCAGCGTCAGAGCCACGTTCCGGACGGTCACGGCAGACTCGATTTCGAGGGCCGAGAGGTTGGAGAGTTCTTGTTCGAGGCGAACTGTGTATCGCTCCAGGGTCTGAATCGCCTGGTTGGCGCGGGCCATGATCTCCTGGGAATTTTCCAGGGGATACCTCTGGCCGTCGGCATAAATGGTGATCACGCTCATCGATTTGGAGACCGAAATGACCGGGCAGCCCGTTTGCTTCGCAACGCGTTCTGCGGTGCGATGACGGGTTCCGGATTCGGTGGTGGTGATCTCCGGGTCGGGCATCAGCTGGACGCCCGCTTGGTGGATCGTGGTCACCTCTTTGTTGCAGATGATCGCGCCGTCCATCTTGGCCAGCTCCCGCAGGCCGGTCCCCGAAAATTCGGTGTTGATCACAAACCCACCGCTGGCGATCGAGGTGACGGCCTCACCGGCGCCAAGCACGATGAGCGCTCCGGTTCGGCCCTGAAGAATCCGGTCAAGACCGTCGCGCAACTGTGTTCCTGGCGCGAGCAAAGCCAGAGTCTTCTTGAGTTGGTTTTTGCGGGAGGTAGGCACGTTCACCAGCCTAACGTGTGAAATCGACGGTGCACGGTGAGGATCACGAGCGCCCCGGGAAAAGCGTGTCCACGGCCTCGACGACGGACGAGACCTCTTTGACATGCACGCCCTCGGGAATGCCGTCCACGCCAGCGGGGGAGGCGGGAACCATGACGTGGGTGAAGCCCAACCGGGCAACTTCAGCGATGCGCTGGCGGATCCCGGGGACCGCTCGAACCTCGCCCGCCAGACCGACCTCGCCAAAGACGGCGAGCTTTCGGGGGAGTGGGCGGTCTTCCGCCGCCGAGGCGAGGGCCATGACCGTCGCGAGGTCTGCCGCCGGTTCGGTGAGTCTGACACCTCCGACCGTCGAGAGGTAGCAATCGAGTTTGCCGACGTTGAATCCGGCGCGACGCTGAAGCACCGCCAGGAGCATCGCGGTCCGCGCGGAGTCGAGCCCTGCCGTGGCACGCCTGGGCTGAGCCGTCGAGGACTCGTCGAGCAAGGCCTGAACTTCGGCGAGCAAGGGACGCCGGCCTTCCATCGTGACCGTCAAACACGTGCCCGCCACGGGGTGGGCCGTGCGGGAGACGAATAATCCTGAGGGATCCGAGACTCCGGAGATGCCGTCTTCGACCAGATCGAAGCAACCCACTTCGTCGGTCGGACCAAAGCGGTTCTTGACCGCCCGCAACATGCGGATGCGGGAGTTCTTATCCCCCTCGAACTGACACACGACATCCACCAGGTGCTCCAGGAGCCGGGGGCCGGCGATGGTGCCTTCCTTGGTTACGTGCCCCACCAACAGCGTGGTCATGTTGCGCTTTTTGGCCTCCGCGATGATCGAAGCGGAGACCTCCCGGACCTGGGTGACGCCTCCGGCCGAGCCTTCGACCTCGGCGCTTGCGAGGGTTTGCACGGAGTCCACGATCAGGAGGCGAGGGGCTACGGCCTCGATGTGGGCCAACGCGGACCCGAGGTCGGTTTCCGACGCGAGGTACAAGGTATCCGAGACGGCGCCTATGCGATCGGCCCGCAGCTTGACCTGGGCGGAGGATTCCTCGCCGGTCACGTACAGGACATCGTGCCCCTGAGACTCGGTGTCGGCCCCTGCACGCTCGCCTCTCGCGAAAGTCGCCGCGACGTCGAGCAGAAGTGTGGATTTACCGACGCCGGGCTCACCGGCCATGAGAATCACGGCACCTGGCACCAACCCACCACCGAGCACGCGATCGAATTCTTCGATTCCGGTGCTGGCAAATTGTGCGACGGAAGCATCGACCTCGGCGATGGGACGTGCTGGAGTCTCGACGGTTCGGGCGGGGGCGGTGCGCGCCACGGTCTGACCGCCCGCCTCCTCGATGGTGCCCCATTGCTGACATTCCCCGCAGCGACCGACCCATTTGGCCGTGGTCCAGCCGCATTCGCGGCATCGGTAGGCGTTGGTATTGCGAGAGGTTTTTCGTGCGGGACTCATACGAGCATCGTACGGGCCGGCACTGACAACTTAAGAGTTCTTGCGGTGCGGCGTATCCTCCGGATCCACCACGTCCATCGCCTCGGTGAGCTCCTGATGAATCGTCACCAAAACCTTGCTGGCGGCCTGATTCTCCATCCCGGTGAGGACGAGCAGATCTACCGTGAGGGAACGAATCATCATGACCAGAGCCTCACCCTGATAGGTCCGGACCCCCATCGCTTGCGGGTCGAGCTTTGAGGCGGTCGAGCTGAGGTCAATCCGGGCCCTACGGCGCATGGCGTCCCGAGCATCCGCCGACTGCGCCTGGAGGGAGAGCCCCAAAACGTCCACGGCTTCGGACAGTTCGAGGAGGACGTCGTGGAGGGAGTGGATCGCTTCGTCTCGTAGGTGCACCGTGGTGATGACGTTCGCGATGCGTCGCACCAGCACCCGCGCGTTTCGGATGGAGTAGTCGAATCCTCGCAGGGCACGTTCGTAGGCCCGTACGTCGTCGAGTGCTTGACGACGGGTCAGAGCGACCCTGGCCAAGGACTTGCTGGTCGTGAGCGAGGATTCGATGGCATCGAGCAACGGTTGGGTCTTGCGGGCACGGGCCAAGGCATGCCACGCCCGAGACGCATCGTAGTGACCGATCGCTTCCGAAGCCTCTCGAAGGACTCGCGAGAATTCCCTCGTCAATTGGATCATTTCGTCCTTGGGCTGACGCCGGGGGTCCTGAGGGACCAGGGCAATGATCAGCAGCGCACACAGGCCGCCGATGACGGCGTCGAAGCTTCGCGCGAAAGGGCCGTCGATCGCGGGAGGAAGGAGCACAACGAGCACGGCTTGCAGGCCCATCTGGGTCGAAAAGATGGTCCCGTTGTCGAGGAATCGAGCCAATAACAAGGAAACGAGGAGAACGGCGATGGCCTGGAGCGGTCCTCGCCCGAGGAAATACATGAGACCGTCGCCGACGGCGATGCCGAGCGTGCAGCCGATGGCCACTTCCAAAATGCGGCGCATGTGGTTGCCGCCACGGACATACCCGAGAGAAACGATCGCGGCGGTAGCAGCAAAGAGCGGTTGGTGATGGCCGAGGAGGGCCTCCGCAATGAAGTAGGCACCCACCGCGGCCGCCGTGATCTGAACCGACTGGAAGAAACCGGCCCGAACTCGCGACATACCTAGCCGAACTCGTGATGTGAGTTCTTTGCGCGCGGACCGTGCCCGCTGAGTCAAGGTATTTCCGGCCATGGGGTCATCATAGTCGGCGGCCCAATTCCCGAGAGGAGAAAAGTTCACGTCCCGTTCACCGAGAACTGCCCCCGCGGATACCTGGTCTCCTTAGCGTTGAGTGGTGTTGGGGTAGTACTCGCGAGTTCCTCCAACGGACATTAACGGTTTCTACCGGTCCACTACACATCCCGGATGATCCGCGGCCTGAATTGGCGGCCTTGGACGCCGAAACACATAGCACTCTTGAAGGGGTACCTTTCGTGAAGATCTCTCGCATCGGACGCTTCGCCGCCATCGCGGCCGTCGGCACCATCGCACTGACCGCTTGCGGTTCGGATAACGCCACTGGCAAGTCCGAGTCGGACAACAGCGCCGCTTCGGCCAACGTCTCCGGCAAGCTCTCCGGCGTCGGTTCCTCCGCCCAGCAGGCAGCCATGACCCAGTGGCAGACCGACTTCCAGAACGCCAACTCCGGCGCCGAGGTCCAGTACTCGCCGGATGGCTCCGGCGCGGGCCGCAAGGCATTCCTGTCGGGCGGCGCAAACTTCGCCGGCTCCGATGCTCACCTCAAGGACGAGGAGTACAACCAGGCCAAGGAGCAGTGCGGTCCCGACGGAGCGATGGACATTCCCGTCTACGTTTCCCCGATCGCCGTTGCCTTCAACGTCAAGGGTGTTGACGAGCTGAACCTCGACGCCCCGACCATCGCCAAGATCTTCAAGGGCGAGATCAAGACCTGGGACGACGAGGCCATCAAGAAGCTCAACCCGGATGCCAAGCTCCCGAGCACCCCGGTCACCGTGGTTCACCGTTCGGATAACTCGGGCACCACCGAGAACTTCACCGATTACCTCGAGAAGGCCTCCGACGGCGCTTGGGGCCAGAAGGCCTCCGGCGACTGGCCGAAGGATTTCGCTGGTGAAGCCAACAAGGGCACCTCCGGCGTCGTCTCCACCACCCAGAGCACCGATGGTGCGATCACTTACGCCGATGAGTCGGCCGTGGGCGATCTGAAGACCGCCAAGGTCAAGGACGGCCAGGACTTCGTCAAGGTTTCCGCCGATTCCGCCTCGAAGGCCGTCGAGAGCTCCAAGAAGGTTGAAGGCCGCGGCGAGCACGACATGTCGCTCGAGCTGAACCGTACCCCGAACGACGGTTCCTACCCGATCGTCCTGGTTTCGTACCACATCGTCTGCTCCACCTACAAGGATCAGAAGACCGTCGACCTGGTCAAGGGCTTCGAGAACTACGTCGTGAGCGAGGACGGCCAGAAGTCGGCTGCTTCCGCTGCCAAGTCGGCCGAGCTGCCGAAGAGCATGCAGGAAGACGCCAAGAAGGCGATCGACTCGATCAAGACCAAGTAACACCCAGCCGTCACCATGACGGTTGATCGAGATTCCCGTCAGAGCCCACCGGCCCTGGCGGGAATCTCTTGCAAAACTTTCACCACCGATCAGTAGAGAGTCTCGAGGATTCATGTCTCATTCTTCGTCGACGGTTCCCGAGCACGGCGTGCAGTCCACGCCCGGGGACGACCACGACAACGAGCCCCAAGGATCCCGCCGCGATACCAAGAAGTCGGGCTCCAACGTCAAGGGCGGGCCGGCTCAGGACAAGGCCTTCGCGAGCGTCACCGTGATCGCCGGTGCCATCATCCTCGTTGTCCTGGCGGCGGTCGCCTTCTTCCTGACGTGGCAGGCCTCTCCGGTTTTCGGGGCCAGCGCCTCTCAGATCACCGGTGGCAAGGGCTTCGGTGCGTACATCTGGCCGCTGGTGGTCGGCACTCTGATCGCATCCGCCATTGCCCTTCTGCTCGCGACGCCCGTGGGAATTGGCGTTGCTCTGTACATTTCCCACTACGCTCCGCCGCGACTCGCGAAAGCCGTGGGATACGTGATTGACCTCCTCGCCGCGATCCCTTCGGTGATCTTCGGCGCGTGGGGCGCATCCGTGCTAGCCCCGAAGATTGTGCCGTTCTACGACTGGTTGTCCGAGGTCTTCGGCTTCCTCCCCATCTTTGAGGGACCGGCGACGGCGACGGGCAAGACCATCCTGACCGCCGGCATCGTGCTGGCCATCATGATCTTGCCGATCATCACGGCAATGTGTCGCGAGATCTTCGCTCAAACTCCGGTCCTGCAGCAAGAAGCGGCCCTCGGCCTCGGCGCGACGAAATGGGAAATGGTCCGCATGACCGTCTTCCCGTTCGCCCGTGCAGGCATCATCTCGTCGATCATGCTGGCTCTGGGTCGCGCAATGGGCGAGACCATGGCCGTCACGCTGGTTCTCTCCGGCGGCCCGTTCAACCCGTCGCTCATTCAATCCGGTAACCAGACGGTCGCTTCGGAAATTGCATTGAACTTCCCGGAGGCATACGGCCTGCGCCTGAACGAACTCATTGCCGCGGGCCTGGTTTTGTTCGCCATTACCCTCGTGGTCAACCTGCTCGCCCGCCTGGTGGTCAGCCGCTACAAGAATTTCTCTGGAGCTAACTCATGACGAGCACGAGTACGCACACCCCCTCGAAATTGACGGGCGGCCAAGCTCCGGGCTGGTTGCCGTACGCCATCGGCGCCGGTGCCATCATCCTCGGTGCCGCTCTTTCGGCCCTCGTGGGATTCAGCATCGGACTCTGGGCCGTTTTCGCGGCCATCATCTTCGTGGTCGTCGGCCCGATCGTGGTCGGTTCCATCGAAGGTGGTCGCAAAGGAAAAGACGCTTTCGCCCGCTACCTCGTGTACGGGGCCTTCATCCTCGCACTGATCCCCTTGATCTCGGTGATCTGGGTCGTGCTGAGCCGCGGAATCCCCGGGCTGTCCGGCAACGTCCTCAGCACGTCGATGAACGGCGTCAGCGGCGTCACGGATAACCAGACCAAGAGCGGCGGCCCGGCCTACGGCGGCGCATATCACGCGATTATCGGCACTCTGATGATCACGTTGTGGGCTGCCGTGATGTCGGTTCCGATTGGCCTTCTGACCGCGGTGTTCTTGACCGAATACAGCAGCGCCAACAGGGCCTTCCGGTGGATCGGACGAATCATCACGTTCCTGGTGGACGTCATGACAGGCATCCCCTCGATCGTCGCCGGTTTGTTCGCCGTCGCCCTGTTTGTCCAGGTGCTCGGCGACCCGTCGGCCCGATTTGGATTCATCGCCTCCGTGGCGCTGTCCGTGCTCATGATCCCGACGGTCGTGCGAAACACGGAAGAGATGCTCAAGATCGTTCCCAACGAATTGCGCGAGGCGTCCTACGCCTTGGGCGTCCGGAAATGGCGCACCATCACCAAAGTCGTGATCCCGACGGCGATCTCCGGCATTTCCTCCGGCGTGACCCTGGCCATCGCTCGCGTGATTGGCGAGACGGCACCGATCCTCGTCACCGCCGGATTCGTCGCCAGCATCAACTACAACGCGTTTAGCGGATGGATGACGACGCTGCCGACGTTCATTTACTACCAGATCATGAACCCGACATCGCCGACGGCCCCCGAGGTCTCCGCGGACCGCGCCTGGGCTGCAGCCTTGATCCTGATCGTGATCGTGATGGTGTTGAACCTGATCGCACGCCTGATCTCCAAAGTCTTTGCCCCCAAGACCGGCCGCTGAGCCCGTCGAACCGAAGTAAAGGAAACACATGTCCAAGCGCATCGACGTCGAGCACCTCAACGTCTACTACGGCGACTTCCTCGCGGTGGATGACATTTCTATCGCGATCGAACCGCGATCCGTCACGGCGTTCATCGGCCCCTCGGGTTGTGGCAAGTCGACGTTCCTCCGCACCCTGAACCGCATGCACGAGGTCATTCCCGGTGCCTACGTGGAGGGCAAGGTGAATCTGGATGGTGAAAACCTCTACGGCAAGAACGTCGACCCGGTTCGTGTTCGGTCGCAGATCGGCATGGTCTTCCAGCGCCCGAACCCGTTCCCGACAATGTCCATTCGCGATAACGTGCTGGCCGGCGTCAAGCTGAACTCCCGTCGCATCTCCAAGAGCGATGCCGATGAACTCGTGGAATCTTCCCTTCGGGGCGCCAACCTCTGGGAAGAGGTCAAGGACCGCCTGGAGAAGCCCGGATCTGGCCTCTCCGGCGGTCAGCAACAGCGCCTGTGCATCGCGCGAAGCATCGCGGTGCGTCCCGACGTGATTCTGATGGATGAGCCGTGCTCCGCGCTCGACCCGATCTCCACGCTCGCTGTGGAGGACCTCATCAACGAGCTCAAAGAGGAGTACACGGTCGTCATCGTCACGCACAACATGCAGCAGGCTGCTCGTGTGTCCGACAAAACCGCGTTCTTCAACATCGCCGGAACCGGTAAACCCGGCAAACTCATCGAATACGCTCCCACGCAGGAGATCTTCAACAATCCGAAGGAAAAGGCCACGGAAGACTACGTCTCCGGACGCTTCGGCTAGGCCGCATGAGGCGTGCACGCCCGCGACGTCGCTCGGAAACGGGACGATGTCGCGGGCGTTTCGCGTAAACTCCCGCGGATCTGGTGCTGTCCCGCTCAGGCGTCGTTGTGAGGAGCCGGCGGGGCCTTGGAATTACAACAATGGTGAGAGCGCGAGGAAGAAGATCGCCGAGCCAACCGCCGAAATGGGCAAGGTGACGGCCCACATCATGACCAAACGGGCGGCCATGTGGGGCCGCACCGCGTGGAATCGTTGATTCGACCCCGCACCCAGCACGGCGGAAGCCGCCAAGTGTGAGGAAGAGAAGGGGTCTTTGGCGACGGAACCGGTCAGAAAAATGAGGACCGCGGTGACCCCTTGGGCAATGGCTCCGCGAAACGGGTCGATCCGCACGAGACGGTCGGCGATGGTGTGGCTGATGCGCCAACTTCCGAGCAAGCAGCCGATCACCATCATGACGCCCAACAGAAGGCAACACCACATGGCCTGGACCTGGCTGAGGGGTTGGCCGATCGAGAGAAACATCATCGCGGCGATGATCATGACGCGATGACCGAAATATATGCCGTGACCCAGGGAAATGGCCGAGGCGCTGAGCGTGAGAACGAACCGTGACTGACGATGGATGCCGTCCGGACCCGCATGCTGGAAGAGGTTGACGAGGGGGATGACCAGAATCCAGGCAAGGGTGAAGGCGGCCAGCGGAGCGATGACCAACGGCAGAATGACGTCGATCACCGGACGTGCGGTGATACTGGCATGGTCCCCGAGCCCGACGTGTTGGGTGGCCCAGAGCGCTCCTACGAGCGCCCCGAAGAGGGCATTAGTCGACGACGAAGGAACCCGACGCCACCAGGTGATCAACTCCCACAGGATAACCGTCAGAAGAGACGACGTCAGCACCGCCAGGCCGATCGAGTCGTGAGGAATGTCGAGCCACAAAAATGTGCTCGATGAGAAGGTGAGGGCTCCGACTGCGAGGCCGAGGACGTTGAAGAACGCGTTGAGACCGAGGGCAATCTTGGGCGTTAGGGCGCGGGCGCGAACCGGCACCGCGATGGAATTCGAGGCGTCGTGGAAGCATACGATCGCGGTGAAGCCTAGGAGGAAAACCCCGCACACAGCGAAGAGGACGTAGGCCACCCTACGACTCCTGAACGAGGATTCGCCCCACGTCGGTTGCGACCTGGCGAACGCTCAACGAGGCCGTCTGGAGCTTGTCCGTGAATTGAGCCTCTTTGATGTACGACGCCGGTTTGAGCCGGTCCATCATGTCCGCTTGGTAGAGGTCGGTGGTGCGGATCGACTGTTTCGACATGCGAAGCACCTCGATCCAGTACTCGTCCAGCCCCTCGAGATCGGAGAGATGACGCATCGCTTCGGTCGTGAGTGAAGCCTGACGCTGAAGGAGGTCGAGCAAATCGGACGCGCGGGAGGAGAACCGATCCAAGTTATGGATGCGAATGATGTGGGTTGCGGACGTCAAGGATTCCGTGGCCTGGTTGAGGCGCTGGGCCAGTTGGTAGAGGTCGGCGCGAGGTAGGGGAAGTACGAAGGCGCTACGGACCGTGGTCATCAGGGCGAAAAAGTGATCGGTCGACTTTCCTTCGATCTCGAGCGCCTGTTGGAACACGTCCTCGTGGTCAGAGGCCGGTGAGCCCATCATGCGGGAGGTGGCCGAGGTCGCGTCCACGACGAGCTGAGCCATCTCGGCTAGGAGCACAAGAGCCCTATTCTCTTGTGGAAAGAGGCGAATTGCCACGCTGAGCCTTCCAAAGTTCTGTCGTCATCGTCTTTAAGATAACCGCCCAGGGTTAACAAGTTGACCTCGGCGGCTTCATGACGCGCGGAGAGGTTACGTTCCTCCAGGCGTGCGCGCGAAAAACGCCCCCGACGGCGTCGGAGGCGTTCTCGAAGGTTTATGGGGCACTGGACCGGGTGCGCCTCTCGGCGGAAGGCCGCTCGTAGCGGCTAAATGATGGAGCCCGGGGCAACCTGCGGCCCAGTGCCTTACATCCAGTGTGGCCCTCGGCTTGGGGGACTGTCAACGAGCACCAGTGGGTGCCGGCTCACGCAACAAGGGGACGGACCATATGGTCCGTCCCCTTGCCCAAGGCAACGTTGCCGTTGCCCCTTAAAGCTTTTCGTCTTAGCGAGCCTGGTGACCCTGGAGGGTCTTGAACCAGGCCGCGCCTTCGCCCTTCCAGAGGTTCACGGAGGCGATGATCAGGAGGACCACGCCGACGATGCCGCTAAAGTTGCCGCCGATCAGGGAGACGATGAAGCTGATGATCAGCAGGATCGTGATGACCAAAGTGGCGACCCTGCCCCAGTTCTTGCCCTTGCGAACGGCCACACCGGCGAAGATCAAGACGAGACCCAAGATAATGTCGACGACTCCGAGGCCGATGAGGGCTCCCGGGGGGATGCCCTGGAGGGCATCGGCTGCTTCGGTCGACGCGCTGGCGGCGAGTCCGCCGAGCATCCCGAAGAGACCGCCGAGAATTGTCAGACCACCGACGATGAAGATCAGCACGGACGCCGTCTTGACCGATTTCGGGCGGTCCAACGGGTTGCGCTGACCGAAGTCACTGCCCTGATACTGCGGCTGACCGTAACCCGGCTGGCCGGCGGGCTGATTTCCGCCCTGGTACTGCGGGGTTCCCTGCTCGGGACCGCCGTTGAACTGAGGGGGCTGGTTTCCCGTGGGGTTCGGGTGGTTCTCTGACATTGTTACCTCTCGAGGGGCGAAAATCTGGTGACTTTCCTATGTAATCACGGAATTATCCGCACCACAATGAAAGTTACTTGGGTGTAGACCAAATTTGAACTAGTCTGTTCTTTATCGATTTCCGACTAAAGGGCTGAAACTGGCGAATGAGGGAGCCATGGCGAAGATTGGTCAGTGGGGAGTCGTGGCTCTGGTGGGTGTTCTGACCCTCGGATGCGCGGCCTACATGTCCACGGATGCCCGGGTGGGCCTGGCCTCGGACGGCCCAGCGCCGGCGGCTTGGTCGAGCGTGGAAGCAACGCACATCAACCACCATCAGCCCGGTGCGCCCACGGCCGTGATGTACATCGACTATCAGAGTCGATACGCCGAAGAGGCCTACCGAACTTTCTATGAGGCGGGGCGGAGGCTCAGCGGCCGCATGAATCTCGATATCAAGAACTATCCCCTGAATCTTCACGGATCTGCCGTCCCGGTTGCCTATGCGATGGAGGCTGCAGAGCGGCTGGATCGGTTTCCGGAGATGGCGGATCTTCTCCTGCGCCACCGGTCGGAGTGGGAAGGGGCGGGCGGCCCGTACGCGTTGTTCGAATGCCTCGTGAGATTCGCGGCCTCCCTCGGTATCGACCCAGGGCGGTTCCTGGAGGAAATGGACAGTCCCGAGGTGAAGCAGGCCGTGGAGGCGCAGCGCGACGAAGCGGAAGCGCTGGACATCGCAGGAGCCCCTGCATTCGTGGTGGATGGATTGGTGGTACGGGATTTGGACGCAAATTGCAGTCTGGACCGCATGATCCACACCTTCGAAGAGATGACAGATGATGAGTGAGTTTGTGTCTCCAGCGTGAACAAGAATTGACGGTCCTCGCTCACATTTCGTCTCGAGAAGGTTAGTTCCGAAATGTTTCCCGCGCGTGACGTCACGTCGTCTTACCTGACGACACTCGACATTTCGCGTCAAATCCTTGAGGAACACCAAAGCCGCGGGCTTGAATAGCACCGTATCTATCCAGAGTGACTGAGAGACCTGGCTCGACGACGTCACAGCAACCACCGTGAGACGAATTACTCTCGTCGCATAATCACGGAAAGGTGCTCCCGCCAGGACCGATGGAGTGCATTGAACCTCGGTCGGCGGTAGCGGGGTCGACGATCGACCCTCTCTTTGCCGTCGGCCGCACGGTTTTCACGCTGCATCGGGCGTATCCGAAAGGAGAACCCGCCGTGAAACCACACCACCCACCGGCACTTTCCTTCGAGTTATATCCGCCGCGAGGGCGGATCAGCGAAGAGAAATTGGCCGCGACCGTCGAGAAATTAGAAGAGGTTCGGCCCGATTACGTCTCGGTGACCGCCGCCGTGGACGGACAGCGACGCCGGCAGAGCCTCAGATTGCTGGACCACCTGGTTCATCGCACCGGCCTTCGCCCGTTGGCCCACGTGATCGCCACCGGACAACCCGCCCCGAAGCTCCACGAGTTGATCGGCGAGATGATTGATCTTGGGGTTCGGGGGTTCCTGGCGCTCCGTGGAGATAGGCCAGAGGGCCACCACCTGCTCTCGGAGGAACTTCCCTTCGCCCGTCATCTGGTCGAGCTCATTCGCGACGTCGAGCGGCAACGAGTGCCCGAATTGTGCGCCGGACGGCTCGCCGTCGGAGTTGCGGCCTATCCGGTCCGTCACCCGGATTCATCGAGCATCCACCAGGACACCGAGGTATTGCTCGCCAAACAGCGAGCCGGTGCGGACTTTGCGATCACGCAGGTCTATACGGACCCGACGCACTACTCCGATCTTGTCGCCCGCGCCTCGGCCAACGGGGTGGACCTGCCGTTGGTTCCCGGGATCCTTCCGGTGACCAGCCTGAAGAGGTACCTCCGGGTGTGTGAACTCGCGGGCCTCGCGCCGGATGCGGATTTCGCTCATCGACTCGAAACCGCCCGTACCGAAGCCGAGAGGTTGGCCGTCGGCGTGGACCACGCAGAATACTTCGCCCGCCAAGCCCTCGACGCCGGAGCACCCGGACTTCACCTCTACACCTTCAACGAACATCGAGCCGCCCTCGAGCTCGTAGACCGTCTCGGTTTGCGTGCCGGACGCACCGAATCCCCACTGACTTCTCAGGAGAACATCGTGACTCAGCGCCAGAATGAACAGACCAGCCAGCAGACTGTCCCGGAAGCAAACCCTGCCGAGGCCAGGCGGCGCGTACCTTCCGCGACCATCGTGGGGTATCCGCGAATTGGACCCGATCGAGAGATCAAACGTGCGCTCGAGAAGTACTGGAGCGGTACCCATGGACGGGACGATCTAGCGAACGCCGTGAAGGGAGTGAGGAGCGCGGCCACGGAAAGGCTCGAACGGCTGGGGCTGACCGACGCGGCGTCGATCCCGGCCTCGTGGGCCCTCTACGACCAGGTGCTCGACGTCGTGTTGGCCACCGGCGCAGTTCCTCGACGCCTCGCGGATCTGCGTGACGACGCCGGGGCTCTGGATGAGGACGCCGCCTTTGTTCTGGCCCGTGGCGATGACGCCCATTCGCCGCTCGAAATGACCAAATGGTTCGACACGAACTATCACTACCTGGTGCCGGAAATTGGTCCGGAGACCCCGTTGAGCGCCAATACGAGCGAGTTTGGCCGGCAGTTGCAGGACGCGGCGTCGTCGGGGTCCTCCGAGAAGCTCCGGCCCGCACTGGTTGGTCCGCTCACGTTCTTGCTCCTCTCCAAGGCGGACGATGACGCCCCGGAGGGGTTCGACCCACTGAGCCGCCTTCAGGATCTGACCGAGGTCTATCGGCAGATCATTGCGGACTTGGGTGCGGCCGGAGCCGAATGGATCCAACTCGACGAACCGGGACTGGTGGCGGACGTCGACCGTCCGGACCTCGCGGAGGCGGTGCGTGAAACGTACCGTCAGCTCACCGAATCTCGCGGTGATGGACGCCCCTCCCTCCTGGTCACCACGCCTTATGGAGATGCCGAGGGGTTGTTGGAACCTTTGGTCGAGAGCGGCGTCGAAGCGGTTCATGTGGACCTCACCTCGGGGCCCGAGCGCGGCGTCCTCCGAAACCTTTCCCCAGAGCAGCTCGCACTGTTTACCCGTCCAGACTCCCCGACGTTGGTGGCCGGCGTCGTCAATGGGCGCAACGTGTGGCGCACGGATCTTCGTCGTGCCTTCGACCTGGTGGAACGGTTACGGGACGCAGGAGCGCGCGTTTCGGTGGGCACCTCGACCTCCCTCATCCACGTCCCTCACGACGTCGAGCGGGAAACACGTCTGTCCGAGGCGCCGAAGCGATGGTTGGCCTTCGCGGACCAAAAGGTCGAGGAAACGGTCGCCCTCGCCCGAGGCCTTGCGGAAGGCAGAGACGCGATCGAGGAGCAACTGCGGGAGTCGGACGAGGCTCTGCGCCACCGTGCGGAGACCGAGGGCGTGCGACGGATCGAAATCCGCGAACGACGCGCTCGCCTTTCGGAAGACGATGCCCGCCGCGAACCCTTCGAGGTGCGTCGGGAAGCTCAAGAGCAGCGCGGGGTTGCCGCGGACTTGCCCCAGATTCCCACCACGACAATCGGCTCCTTCCCACAGACCCCGGAATTGCGGGCCGTGCGTTCCGCCCATCGCGCCGGCCGCGTCTCCGATGCGGATTACGACTCCCGGCTTCGGCAGGAAATTCGCGAGGTCATCTCCCTGCAAGAGGACATCGGCCTGGACCTTTTGGTGCACGGCGAGCCCGAGCGCAACGACATGGTGCAGTATTTTGCCGAGCACTTTGAGGGCTTTGACACCACACAACACGGGTGGGTGCAGTCGTACGGTTCGCGCTGCACTCGGCCGTCGATCTTGTGGGGGGACGTCAAGCGGGTTGGCCCGGGAATTGGGGGAGAAGCCATCACCGTGCCGTGGGCCTCGTACGCGCAATCTCTCACCGACCGTCCGGTCAAGGGCATGCTGACCGGGCCGGTCACCATCCTGGCCTGGTCGTTCATCCGCGAGGACGTGCCGGTTTCCGAGACGGCGGAACAAGTCGCGCTGGCCCTTCGAGACGAGGTGCGCGATCTGGAAGCGGCCGGGATTCGTGCGATCCAGGTCGACGAGCCGGCCCTGCGGGAACTGCTTCCCCTACGACGTCGCGATCACGCCGACTACCTGGAGTGGTCGGTCCGTGCCTTCCGCATCGCGACGTCGGGAGTCCGGCCCGAAACGCAGATCCACACCCATCTCTGCTATTCGGAATTCGGCGAGGTGCTCTCGGCGATTGACGCCTTAGATGCGGACGTGACGAGCGTCGAGGCCGCCCGGTCGCGCATGGAGCTCCTCGGACCGTTGTCCGAGATCGGCTTTGAGCGGGGCATCGGTCCCGGCGTGTGGGATATTCATTCGCCGCGCGTTCCGGCGCAGGAGGAAATTAGCGAGTTGCTGGCCACCGCTGCTTCGGTGGTTCCCCGCGGGAGGCTTTGGGCCAATCCCGACTGTGGTCTGAAAACCCGGGGCTACGCCGAAACAACGGCGGCCTTGCGGCATTTGGTGGCGGGCGCCCATGGGGTCCGGGAAACGGTCGCGGTCTAGCGCATGACGACGACGGCGGGGTCTGCTGCGGCGGGCCCCGTCGTCGTGCGTCCGAGCTTAGGGAATGTCTGGCATCAAGGTCGCGACGTCGGCGGCAAGTCTTTCGAGGTTCACGTCAGGTTCCACGGAAGTGCGCAGTAAGAATCCGTGCAAAATCACCATGATGACGTTGGCAATGCGTTCGGGATCCGTCGAAGGGTCGGAGGGATCTAAGGAGTCCCCTTGTTCCTCGGCCCGAGCGGTGGTCCAGGGGATGAGGTTCTCAGACAAGACCGTGCGAGCCCGTCTCAAGTTCTCTTGTGCGACGCCGGCAAGTTCCGGGTTGACCGTGGATTCCGAAATGAACTGAATCAGAAGGGGGCCGAGACCGTTACTTCGGAGGGTAATGGCCAAGAGTTTGACGAGATCGGCAGGGGTGGGTCCGTAACGCTTGTCACGTTGTAACTCTCGAAGGTCGTTGATCGCGGCGCGAAAAATGCTCTCCGCGGTGCCGCGCATGATGTCGGCCTTTCCCTCGAAGTGGGAGTAGATGGACCCTGCGGACATGCCAGAGGCCTCGACGATGTCGGACATGGACGTGTTGGAGAAGCCATTGCGCCTGAAACATTCGCGCGCGGCGACGATGATCCGCTCGCGGCGTTCCGTCTTGGTGGATTCGGAAAGTTTAGGCATGGAAAAGAGAATAGTCGTTCTGTTAGGCTGATGCCAACAAAAACGAACGTTCTTTTTAGGGGGCGCCATGAGCAGCAGCCAAACGACCGCAGGCGCGGAATCCACCGCGCACCGCGGTAGCCATCTGGGGAAAGTCCTGGGGGTGTCCCTCGTCGCGGCACTCGTCGTGTCGATCTTCGTACTAGCCTTCAGCTGGCCCACCAAGACGGCAGAAACCCACAACCTTCCCGTGAGCGTGGCCGGACCCCAGCAAGCCGTGGACCAGTTTGAAAACAAGATCTCCGAAAAGAGCGGAGATACCTTCGACTTCGTACACGCCGATTCCCGCGATCAGGCCGTGGACCAAATCAAGCACCGTGAAACGTACGGCGCCATCATTCTTGCGGAACAGCCGAATATGCCCGAGGTGCTGACCGCCCCGGCGTCGAACTCCACCGCAACGCAGATCATGAAGGGCATGGGCGACCAGCTCACCACGCAGATGCGGACTCAGATCACCGCGCAGGTGGATCAGCTTCAGAAGAAGTCCGGCGGAAACCTCTCGGGGGCGCAAGCGCAGCAGGCGTTGGCGATGCAGCAGAAGGCCGCCACGGCCGAGGTTCCTGTCACCGAAATTGTCCCGCTGTCCCAGGACGACCCTAACGGGGCTGGCCTCACCGCCGCGGCGTTCCCGCTGGTCCTGGGCGGAATGATCGGTGGCGTGCTCATCACGTTCTTGGTCAAGGGCGTGTGGCGACGCCTCATCGCCGCCGTGGCCTACGGTGCGCTCGCCGGACTGAGCCTCACGCTGATTCTTCATACGTGGTTCGGGTTCGTCAGCGGCAACTTTGGCTTACTGTGGTTGGCCTTCGGACTTTCCGCGATGGCCACGGCGACCTTCATCCTCGGATGTACGGCCATTTTGGGCGCCCCAGGCATTGGCATCGGTGCGTTGGTGACCTTGCTGATTGGCAACCCGCTCTCCGGGGCCACGGCTCCGTGGCAGTTCCTCGCCGAGCCGTGGGGCCACATCGGCCAATTCCTCGTTCCGGGCGCATCGAACACGCTGCTTCGGTCACTGAGCTACTTCCCGGATGCCCCGACCGCGCAGCAGTGGTGGACGCTCATCGCGTGGGTCGCGCTCGGCGTGCTCCTCACGAGCGTCGGCCACTTCCGGCACAACTCGATCAACGACGAAACCCCTGACGTGGAGGACTCTGGTGAGAACTCCACCGAGGGCTCCGACGACGTCGCTGGGCACGACCACGCACCGCGACACCGCAAGAGCACCGCTAGCGGAGAGGCGTCCGAAGTCACGGCATAGGTTGTCGCGAGGACTCAGGGGGGGCGACGACCCCCCCCTGAACAACGAAGGGCTGGTCGCGGAGTCGAGGGTTTCTCGATTCCACGACCAGCCCTGGTCGCGTCTGGGGTAGGGAGGCGACGTCGGCCGCGATCTCTCCCCAGGAAGGTCAGCTGCTAGAGCTGCTGGTTCTTCACCCGGACCGTGCGTTCGTTGGTGAACTGCTGGAGGGCCCACTGGGCGTTTTCACGGCCGTAACCCGAGCGGTTGATGCCGCCGAAGGGGAACTCCGGGCTGGAATCCATGTGGGTATTCACAAAGGTCATGCCCGCATTGATCTTTTCGGCGAACTTCTGGCCTCGTTCGGGGTCGGTGGTCCACACCGACGCCATGAGACCGTACTGGGTATCGTTCGCCAGGCGCAGGGCGTCCTCTTCGTCCTTGGCCTTGTAGATCATGACGGCCGGGCCGAACAGTTCGTTGCACCCCAGATCGGAGGAGGGGTCGATATCGGTCAGCAGGGCCGGGGACATGAACCATCCGTCGCGGTCGAGCTTCTCGCCGCCGGTGTGGAGCGTCGCTCCGTCCCGAACGGCCTGAGCGATGCGCTCGACGACCTCGTCACGAGCGCCCTCGGAGGAGAGCGGGCCCATGTCGGTGTTGGGGTCGTCGTAGGCCCCGACGGTCACGTTCTCCACGGCCTGCGTGGCGGCGGCCACGAAGTCGTCGTAGATCTCCTCGAGAACGATGAATCGCTTGGGCGAGGTGCACACCTGACCCGCATTCGAGATGCGGAGCGTGACGGCCTTCTGGGCGAGGGCCGGGACGTCGTCGGTGTCCAAGACGACCAGCGGGTCATTGCCGCCGAGTTCCAAGACGGAACGCTTGTAGTACTTGGCGGCAATCGCGGCTACGGAAGCGCCCGCATCCTCGGAGCCCGTCAAAGAGAATCCCTTGACTCGGAAGTCCTTGAGGACCTCTTCGGCGTCGCTGCTGTTCAGGTAGATGTTGGTGTAGACGCCCTCGGGGAGGCCTGCCTCATCGAGCATGTCCTGGAAAGTCTGCGAAGACTTGGGGCAGATAGCGGCCTGCTTCATGAGGATCGTGTTGCCCACCATGAGATTCGGCAAGACGAAACGCGCGATCTGGTTGTACGGGAAGTTCCACGGCATGATGCCGAGCAGAACGCCCAGGGGATCGTGCTTAACGTAGGTCTTGTCCGCGCCTTGGGCTTCGGGTAGTTCCGTATTTTCCAGGAACCGCGCCGAATTCTTGGCGAACCAGCGGGCCGTAAAAGCCACCTTGGTGGCCTCCGCCTTGCCCTGCTTGAGCGGCTTGCCCATTTCCCGACCGATGATGTCGGCCAATTCATCGACTCGGGAGTCGACAATATCGGCAAATTTTTCGAGGACTGCGGCCCGGTCCGTGAGCGGGGTGTCCTTCCAGGATTCGAATGCTTGGTGAGCCCGGTCGATGATGTGGGGAATCTGCTCGGGGCTGAGGGAATCGAAGGTTTCCTCGACGACTCCGGTGCTGGGATTGGTTACTGCGAAAGTACTCATATTCCCTAGCAAACCCCGTTTTATACTCGTCCGTCTAGCGAGTTTCGGTCGTGGCTGAATGTTGCCGGTCATGACGACGGCGGAGCCCGTCGCGGAGGGTCGTGGCGGCCTCCTGAGGGTCTGAGGATTCTGTGATCGCTCGCACGACGACGACCCGGGTGGCACCGCTGGCCAACACCTCGTTCAGGTTATCCGCGTTGATCCCTCCAATCGCGAAAAACGGCGTATTCCCCGGTTGTTGCGCGGCGAAGGAAGGAAGGGCCAGTCCCACGGCGGTCCGCCCGGGCTTGGTGGGGGTCTCCCAAACGGGGCCAGTGCAGTAGTAATCGACGTCGGGGTCTTCGACGGCGGCGACGACGTGGTCCTGGTGGTGGCAGGAGCGTCCGATGAGGGTCTCCGGGCCCAGAATCTGTCGGGCCTGACGGGGAGTCACGTCGGTTTGCCCGATGTGAAAGACGTCCACCGCGGCGAGTGCGGCCAGATCGGCCCGGTCGTTGGCCGCCGAGAGGCCACCTTCGGCCCGTGCCACGGAAACCAGGATGCGCAATGCGGTGAGTTCGGTCTGGGCGGAAACCTTTTTGTCTCGGACCTGGATGATATCCACGCCGCCCCGGAAACACTCGCGGAAGAACTGGGTGACTCGCGGGAGGTTCAGGTGCTCGGGGTGGAATTCGTCGGGGGTCCGATCGACGAATTCTTGGAGGTCGGTGCAGAGGTAGAGACGCGCATCGGTGAGGCGTTCGAGGCGCGCGGCATGCGTCGTCTGGCCGTGGGGAGAATCGTCAAGGTGGGTCACGCTCCACAGAGTAGTACAGGAGACTTCTCTGGAAGTTGGTCCTCGTCATAGACTAGGCAGAACGTGGGAGACCGGGATGGCCGGTCTGAGAGGGCAAAACCGCCGACCATTTGGACTCGAAGCGGATCATGCCGCCGTGAGGAGGAAGAATCACGTGCACGTCGTCGTACTGGGCGCAGGAATCGTGGGGTTGCAGACAGCCTGGCACCTGCGTCTTAAGGGGCACCGGGTCACGGTGTGCGACCCCGACGTCGCGGGTGGCGCAACGTATGCGGCCGCGGGAATGCTGGCACCGGTCAGCGAGGTGCAATTTGGTCAAGAGCGGTTGTACCCCTTGCTGGTGGCCGCGCGCCGGGAATACCCGTGTCTCGTGGAAGAACTGGGCCGAGCAACGGACCTCCCCACCGGATTCCTCGACAACGGAACCTTGTTGATCGGCGGCGATCGAAGCGACCTCGAGCGAGTGCGCGATCACGCCCGCGTCCACACGGAATACGGGCTGAATATTCAGCGGCTCGCGACCCAGGAGATTCAGCAGCGCGAACCTTTCCTCAACGCGCGCATCGCCGGAGGATTCGCTGCTCCCGACGACGCCCAAGTGGATCCCAGAGTCCTGTGCGTGGCACTTCGGGACGCCTTGTCTCGGGAGCTCGACCCCACGGAGTTTCCGGGGGCCGGACCGGCCGTTGAGTGGGTCGCCGAGCGAGTGGAACGGGTCACCGGTTCGGCCGACGGACCCTATGCGGTGCACACAGACGGCGGTATGGAAGGGGTGGCGGACCGGGTCGTCGTCGCCTGTGGAATGGGGTGCACGTCGCTGAGCGGAATACTCTCCGACCTGTCCCTCGACCTTCGTCCGGTGTACGGCGACATCCTGCGGTTGCGGCCTCGAGATCCCGTAGGTGCGGATCGGAAGCCCGTGCTCTCGTCGACCATTCGCGCGACGATTCTGGGGCGACAGGTTTACCTCGTGCCGCGCGACGACGGCGAAATCGTGGTCGGAGCAACCGTGCGTGAGGACGGACTCGACGGCATCCACGCAGGGGGAGTGCACGAACTCCTGGAAGACGCCATCACGGTCCTGCCCGCGCTCCGGCACTTCGAGATCGCAGACATCACCGCGAGGGCCCGCCCGGTGTCACCGGATGACATCCCGTACGTCGGCCTGATCCCGAAGGCGCCAGGAATTCTGGTGTCGGCCGGATATTCCCGACACGGAATATTGCTGGCTCCCCTCGGGGCGAGACTCGGCGCGGCGCTGCTTTCGGGGGAGATGCTTTCCTCCGAGGACGCCGAACTCCTTGCGGCCATGAACCCAGGGCGGATCGAACGCGAGGCCGCACCGAATCATTCTCTGACCCAGAAAGGGCCCGCCAATGGCAATCATCACCGTTAACGATCAACAGCTCACCGTGGACGACGGCGCCACCATCGTCGACGTCGTTACCCAGGCCACGGGGCGTCGTCTCGCACCGGATGGCACGCCCCAGGACGGCGGACGTCTCGGGATTGCGGTGTCGATGGACGGGGCCGTCGTGCCTCGGAGCACCTGGTCAGAACGGCGCATCGCCGCCGGAGCCACACTGGAACTCGTCACCGCCGTGCAGGGCGGGTAGAAAGGCATCACCATGGACAACACCACGAAAACTCCTCCCTCGACCACGCCCGAAGTCCAAGCACCGCACATCCCGACGCTGCGCGTGGGCGACTACGAGCTGACGAGCCGACTCATCATGGGAACCGGCGGCGCCACGGACCTTTCCTCCCTGGAACGGGCGCTGATGGCGTCCGGTACCGCCCTGACCACGGTCGCGGTGCGCAAATTCAGTCCCGAGGGCCGCACCAGCGTTTTTGAGCTTTTGGAACGATTGAACATCGACGTCCTGCCCAATACGGCCGGGAGCTTCACCGCCAAAGACGCCGTGCTGACGGCCCAGCTCGCGCGGGAAGCCTTGGAGACCAACCTCGTCAAGGTTGAAGTCATTGCGGATGAGACCACTCTGCTGCCGGACGTCGTCGAAACCCTCAAAGCCACGGAGGAGCTCGCGAATCAGGGTTTCGTGCCGTTCGTGTACACCACGGACGACCCGAGCGTGGCGCTCCGGCTGGAAGATGTGGGGGCCGCCGCCGTCATGCCCTTAGGCTCGCCGATCGGCACGGGCTTAGGAATTCTGAACCCGTTCAATATCGAGCTGATTGCGGCCAGGGCCTCGGTTCCCGTGGTGGTGGATGCCGGCCTTGGGACTGCCTCGGAAGCGGCTCAAGCCATGGAACTCGGGTGCGACGCCGTGCTCGCGGCCTCCGCTGTCACGCGGGCCCGAGACCCGAAAGCGATGGCTCAGGCCATGCGATTCGGAACCGAAGCTGGATACTGGGCCAGGCAGGCTGGGCGCATCCCGCGCCGCGCCGACGCGGTGGCGTCCTCACCCATGAGCGGCCGGGTTCGGGCAGAGGACCGCCTGTGACACGCGTCGAAGATCTCAGCCCAAGCCAAATCGAGCGATTTCAGCGTCACCTGGGCCTGTCAGGATTCGGTCCCGAAGCCCAATGCGCCCTCCTCGATTCCCGAGTGGTCGTCGTGGGGGCCGGGGGACTGGGGGCTCCCATCCTTCAGTATCTAGGCGCGGCAGGCGTTGGCCACCTCGAGATCATCGACGACGACCTCGTGGACCGCTCGAACCTCCACCGCCAAGTCATTCACGGGGAATCCGACATCGGGCGCCCCAAGACCTCCTCAGCGGCCGACGTCGTCCACGAGCTGCATCCGGAAGCCCACGTCGTCGAACATCGAACCCGCTTGACTAGGGAAAACGCTCTCGAGCTCCTTCGGGATGCGGACGTGGTGATCGATGGTTCGGATAATTTCCTCACCCGCTACATCGTCTCTGACGCAGCGGAAATCCTCGGGAAGCCCGTGGTCTATGGTGCGATCCTGCGTTTCGAGGGTCAGGTGAGCGTGTTTTGGGGTGGGCGCGGGCCCACGTATCGCGATCTGTTTCCTGAACCTCCGGCGCCGGGAGAGGTTCCTTCCTGCGCGGAGGCGGGCGTGATCGGTGTCCTGCCCGGCGTCGTCGGAACCCTGATGGCCACCGAGGCCATCAAGCTGATCGCCGGTATTGGTGAGACCCTCTTGGGCCGCGTCATGGTTTATGACGCACTCGCCGCGACCTTCCGCGAATTGCGAGTGAGCCCAGATCCACATCGAGCTCCCGTGACGAGTGTTGCGCCGGACCTCGTCGAGGAGACCGGACCGACGCAGTGTGATATCTCGAGCGAGGCCCTGCCCGGCGAGGCGATTTCCGTGGCCGAGCTGCGGAATCTCCTCGGGGGTGACGCGGAATTGACCATCCTGGATGTCCGCGAGCCGTGGGAATTCCGGCTGGGCGCCATCTCGGGAGCCGTCAACATCCCCTTGGGGAGCATCGGCGAAGATCCCCGAGGCGTTGCGGATCGTCACATCCGGGAAGGAATCCCGACCATCGTGTATTGCAAAGCCGGGGTGCGGTCCCGCCAGGCTCAAGGCCTCCTGGAAGAGGCCCTGGGCGGTGTTTCGATTCGAAGCCTGACGGGTGGTTACGACGCGTGGGGCGAAGCGAGACCTAACTCCGGGGGCTAACCAGCAGCAATTCGGTGTTGTGATCCTGGTCTGTGCCCATGAGTTTGGAATCGGCGTGGAGATCGTTGAAGGAGTACTCGCGGTACAGCGTCGCGGCAGAATCCCCGTCGTAAGGAGCTTCGGATTCGAGGATCGTGGTCAGCAAAGAGACCGTGCCGTTGCCGTTGTCCGTCACTTCGATGGTTCGGGCGTGCTGCGGATAATCCACGTGGGAAGCGGTGTTGATCTCCCAATAGGAGCGCTCGGGGGTGCGGTGCTGCTTCAGCGTGATTTTATTGGTGTGGGTATGGCCGTTGACCCAAGCCAGCACATTAGGAAAGCGTGTCAGGAGGTTCGCGACGTCCCACCCGGCGTGCCGAATCTCGGAATTACCCGGTGCGAGCAGCAGGTTGTTCATAGTATCGGGCGTGTGATGGCTGAAGACGATGAAATAGGTGTCTTCGGCGGACTGGGTCTTCCGAACGCCCAGACCGTCGTACCAGTGACTGGAACCGGCACGTAGCGTCTGTTCCAACCAACGGTATTGGGCATCCCCGATGGATCCGCCGGTAAAGCCGGCCCTATTGGTCGAGTCCAGGGCAATCCCGACGACGCCGTCGGCAATGTCGAAGGAGTAGTACCCGATACCCTGCCCCACATGGTCCGGAGTAAAGCCGTTTCCGAGGGGGCCGACCGGCGACGGGTGGTCCAGGTGGGCCTGCATAAATTCGGATGGCGTGAATGGCTTGCGTCGGGCATCCGCGGTGACGTGAAAGTCCTGTTTGGGCGTCTTATTCGCCGTCACTCTGGGGGCACTGCTGGCTTGAGTGGTGTCGGTCGTGATCTGCCGTTCGAGCTGCCGGTTGGCCGTTGCATCGCGGAACCCGGTGAATTTAAGTGAACCGGTGTACATGTCTCGGAATGCTGCCCAGTCGGAGGGCAACGTTCCGCAGATGGAGTCGTCGTGGTTTCCGAACACGCTAAACCACGGAAATTTCAGGCCCGGGCTGCTGTGCTGGGCCATGGCGCGGGCGAAGAAATCCGAGACGACCGGGAACCCGGCCTTTTTATAACGGTCTTCGACGTCGCTTTCGGGGAGCCAATATTGGGGGTTTGAGGAGTTCTGGACGCCCTCCCATCGATTTGGTGCGCCGGTATTCGGGGTCAGCGAACCGCCATTCATGATGGTGAGGAACCAGTCCAGCTCAACGCTTTCGTGGTTATCGGTGCTGTCGCCCGTGGTGACGACGCAGTCGAGCGGACGGCCCGTTTGCGGGCCCTTGCCCAAAGAGTTAATCCGTTGAATCAGCGATACGGAACCTTGCGTCCCGAATGCTTCCTGCGGACGGAAGGCCGAACCGGTGAGGTCATGCAGGTATTCGAAGCGCATGGGGGATTGTGCGTCGACGACGTGCATATCGGTGAGTTGCACGAAGGAGGCTAACGTTTTGCGACGGTCGGTGCCTTCGGTGGTGGGCGGCGTCGGTAGGGCTTCGGACCGGACCTTGAGGGGATAGCCGGGGCCGGCGGCGAGGCGGCGGTATCCCGTGGTGCCGATGGGGACTGCAGACGATTCAAGGGTGGTGCCCGCGGCAGAAGCGATCCTGTCTTGTGCCATCGCGGGCGTCAGGGTCGAGGGGAGGAGGCTCGAGCTTGCGGCTACGGTGCCGGCGGCCAAGAAGAAGGTTCTGCGTGAATAGCGTGCCATGGTACGGATTCGACCACGGCTACTTGGATTTAAAGTAAAAGAAAATTGGCCGGCATATGGCCTCGACGAGTCGACCGAAACAACCCTCGCAGCCGGGATTCGTCATATTTCGTCATAAAAATACCGACGAGTACAACATGTGGGCATGTGGGTTTAGTTGGGATGAAGGTTAGGCAAGCCAAACTCGCATATTCAACTATTAATTGAGTTTTTAACTCCCCGGTAAAGGTTTGCTTTCATCTGAGAATGATCTTCCGTGAAAGCTTGGCGTGAGTCCTGGCCGGTGGACATTGCGGGGTTCGATGCCGGGGCTTGGATTAAACGATTCGGGTTCGTTTGGAGTGGGTATGAAATCTCGTGGGATCTTTACCAAATCGTTGCAATTCCGGGGGCGAAAGTTCCCAAACTGAGCGTTGGTCGTTTTGTACTGACGCGTAGAAGAACATCGGGGAGTTATGTAATGTCCATTCACAGATCTCGTCGAACGGACCAGATTCGAGGTTGATGACTCGATCCTCGGGCTGGTCCGCTGACTCTCGAAGGCCTCGGCCGGATAAGAGTTCCTGGGCACGGCAGATACGGATCTGGTCGTCGAGATCGCTCGGAACCGGTAAATACGAGGAGCACCTATGAAGCTGACAGGAAAGCTGGTCGGAATCTTGGGCGGAAGCGCACTGATGCTCGGTGTCGCTGCCATGCCTGCTAACGCCACGACCATCGAGAATCACTACCCTGAGACTCCCAAGCTCAACCCCAACTTGCCGATCGTGAACACGTACCACGGTTCGGATCACATCAAGCCGAACGTGCTCAACCCGCACCCGGTCTGCAACGCCCTTGAGGACAAGCGCACCGTGGTTTACAAGGTCACGGACAACTTCTTGCCCGTTGGCACGATCTCCACGACCAACCACACCAACAAGGACATCCCGCTGACGCAGGAGACCTCCAAGGAGCAGACCATTAGCCTCAAGGCCAACGGTCAGCAGAGCAGCTCCACCACCATCAACGGAGGTGCTTCGAAGGACGGTGGCAACATCGGCATCGCTCAGGAGTTCTCCCGCCAGCTCGGCTTCGAGGCTTCGTACAGCCTCTCCTGGACTGCCGGCCAGACCGTGGGCCCCTACGACGTTCCCCCGGGATACACCGGTGAAGCCACCTACGGTTTCCGCACCGTGAGCATGACCGGCACGCAGCAGATCTGCGGTGCCAACGGAACCTGGACCAACCCGACCGCATGGAACGCCTTTGTTCCGGTGAAGAACGAGGTTGCCGTCAAGCTTTACAACAACCCGGCTGATTCCTAAGCCGACGCTGCATTACCGAACGGAGAACTAACACCATGAAAAAGAAGTTCATTGGACGTACGGCAGCGGCGGCCCTGGTTCTGGGCCTCGGCGCCAGCACCTTCGGCGCCGGTGCAGCCAACGCCGCTGAGGCCAAGCCTGCTCATGACCTCAGCGTCAACTACACGGTGTCCAGCGCCAAGGCGAAGGGCTACGCCGGTTTGGTCGCCATCCATGCCAAGAACGAAGGTTCGCAGCGCTACTACTCGGAGTTCCCGGCCATCAGCTTCCGTGTTGACGTGAAGACGGACAAGGGACCCGAGGGTGTCGATCGCCTCATCACCCCGGGCTGGTTCAACGGTGCATACACCCAGGACCTCGGTTTCGATGAGAAGACCTCGACCCGTTCATTCATGGTCACCTTGGCTAACCCGGTGGAGGTGGGCGAAAACCAGCTCATCGCTAACCTCAACTTCGGCGACGGCCTGACCAAGGAAGGTCGCCTGAACAACTACATTCAGGTGACTCAGGTGGGACGTCTCGATGACGACAAGACCACTGGCAACGACCAGAATGTCGACTCGCGTCAGAACACCAAGACCGACTTCGGCAAGGCAATCAACGGCGTCTTCTAAAGAATGAGGGCGTAGTTACGCCTCCAAACCCTCTGTGGGTGCACGGCGGCCGGAAGGATTTTCCTTCCGGCCGCTTTTGTGTGGTGGTGAATTCCGGGATCTACACTCAATAATCATGAAATTACCAGTGGTCTTCGACATCGACGGAACCATTTGTTGGGATGGTCGGGCGATCCCTCAGGACATCCTTGAGGAGCTCCGGTTGCTGAGGAAAATCCGGCAGATCATCTTTGCGTCGGCCCGGCCCATCAGAGACCTCTTGCCCGTTCTTCCGCGCGACTTTTGGGATTGTTCTCTCGTGGGTGGAAACGGTGCGTGGGTGCAGGTTGGTTCCGAGCGGCATTGCCAGGCTTTTGAGGAATCCCAGCGTGCAATCGTCGATGATTGGATCGTTCAACGAGGTTTGGACTATCTCGTGGATGGCGCGTGGAACTATGACTATGTGGGGGATCCTTGTCACCGTATTCATCGTCAAATCGACGCCGGTCATCTTGCCGCTCAGGTTCCTCGCGAGACCTTGGAATTCTACGCCAAGGCTGTGCTTTTTACGACGGATCAGAAGGTCTGTGAATCACTCCGTGGTGCGGGATTGATGGTTAAGAGGCACGAGGGGGAAGGGCTGATCGATATTGCCCCGGCTGGTATCTCGAAATATTCGACATTGCACGGTTTTGTCGTTCGCGAGGGTGGGTATGTGGCCTTCGGCAATGATGTGAATGATGAAGATCTCCTGGCCCATGCGGTCGAGAGCTTTGGCGTAGGAGATCATCCCGCGGTGGCTTCCGCGGATCATGTTCTGAGTCCGGATGAGGTTGCCGGTGCTATCAAGCGCCTTGCCTGACGTTCCATCACCGTAGAGGTCTTTATGGCTTAGTAGAAAAGTTCGCCAAGGCGTATAGTCATGCTTCGTTACTGCAAGGATTGCCGATGAGGAGGTTCAGTGACGAAGCCATCGACGTCCACCGCGCCTTGGGGATCCGCCCAACGGCAACGCAACGCCGTGCCTGGGCGCGGTCGCGGCAAGGGGCGATGGCTCGGGTTGCTAGGGCCGGCCTTCGTCGCAGCGATCGCCTACGTCGATCCGGGAAATGTTGCGTCAAATCTGTCGGCCGGTGCGGACTACGGCTATCTTCTGGTCTGGGTTCTCGTGGTCGCCAACCTGATGGCCGTCTTGGTCCAGTATCTTTCGGCCAAACTCGGCCTCGTGACGGGACAAAGCCTCCCGGACCTCCTGGGGTCTTCGATGAAGCGCGGCCCCCGTTTGGCGTTTTGGGTCCAAGCCGAGATTGTGGCAGCCGCGACAGACTTGGCCGAGGTCATCGGCGGCGCTTTGGCGTTGCACATACTTTTCGGCATTCCCCTTCTATGGGGTGGGGTAATCGTCGGAATTCTCTCGATGGTTCTGTTGATGACCCAAGGGCCGGGTCGCCAGCGGCGATTTGAAATGTTCGTGATCGCTCTGCTGGTGATCATCACCATCGGATTCATGGCGGGCCTCTTCGTGAGCCCGTTGGATTGGGGTGGAGCGGCTGGGGGACTCGTGCCCCGTTTCCACGATGCACAGTCGGTTTTACTCGCTGCGAGCATGCTGGGTGCCACGGTCATGCCGCACGCCATTTATTTGCACTCCGCGCTTGTGCGCGATCGCCACGGGGCGCCGGAGAATCGGGGTGAGGAAGCCACCCGACGCCTCATCGTGGCAACTCGGTGGGACGTCGTCTTAGGCCTCGTCCTCGCAGGCTCGGTGAATATCGGGATGCTTCTGCTTGCTGCCGCATCGCTTCCGGGCGTCGCTGGGACGGATAGCATCGAGGGCGCCGCGGCCGCGATTTCGGATCATGTGGGAAGCGCCGTCGGTGTGATTTTTGCTGTCGGCCTCTTGGCCTCCGGCCTAGCTTCGACCTCGGTGGGGTGTTATGCCGGTTCGGTCATCATGAGCGGTCTGCTCCACGTGAACGTCCCCTTGGTGGCGCGGCGGTTGGTCACCATGGTGCCCGCCTTGGTGATTCTCGGCTTGGGTTGGGACCCGACCTGGAGTCTTGTCATCAGCCAAGTGGTCTTGTCTCTCGGGATTCCTTTCGTTCTGATTCCGCTGGCGGTGCTGACCAGCCAAAGGGCGGTCATGGGCCGGTGGGCCAACCCCCTGTGGGTCAAAGTCGTCACCTGCGTGGTGACCTTGGCGATCGTGGCGCTCAATATTGTGCTGGTGGTTTTGACGCTGGGGGAGCTGTAGTTTTTTGGTGCCGGATCGGGTTTTGAGGGCGTCGACGTCGCCACGGTGGCAACTCTGCATCTCGCGGGGACGTCTGACATGGTGCCCAGAGCCGAGAGACACCCCGAAGCGCCGGGGCACGGTCAACGGGAGGATCACGTAAAATCGAGGCGATGACTTGGACTGAGCTACTCCCGCCCGTGATCGTGGGCCTCGCGGCGGTACTGATCCCCGGCTTCCTTTTGGGGCTTGCCCTGCGGATGCCCCTGCGATACTGCCTGACGCTGGCCCCGATCTTCTCCGTCGGTGCTATGACGGTTGCTGCGGTGATCGCCGGGAAGCTCGGCTGGAGCTGGGGCTTTGCCCCGTACTCGGTTCTGAGCTTGGTGTTCATTGTGCTGGCCGCCGGAATGAGCTTTCTCTTGCGGAAGCGCCGTTCGCCCCATCTGCGTGTCACGTCGTCCTGGACGGTTCCTGGAGTGGGTTTCGTTGGTGCCGTGTTGGCGTCCACCGTGATCATCGCGCAGCTCAAGAAGAGCATTCTGCAACCGGACGCCATCTCGCAGAGTTTCGACAACATCTTCCACCTCAACGCCATCCGGTGGATCCAGCAGTCGGGTGACGGCTCCAGCCTCGCCCTTGGCGCCATGACCACGGCCGACGGCTCCAACGCGTTCTATCCTGCGGGGTGGCACGACCTCGTCTATCTGGTGTTCTCGGTGTTCCCCGACTCGATTCCGATGGCGGTCAATGCGACGACGATCGTCGTCGGCGCGTTCGTGTGGCCGATTTCGATGCTGGCCTTGGCACTGGCGCTGAAGCCGGGCGACCGCATTTTTGCCGCGGCCGCGGGTGGTCTCTCTGGGGCCATGGTCGCGTTCCCCGGGCTCTTGCTGAAATGGGGAATCCTGTATCCGAACCTTCTGGGGTACTCGGTGCTTCCGGCATTTCTCGCCCTGCTGTTGGCGACGGTTCGCATGATCTCACGGCGCGACGGCAAGGCATGGTGGCCGGTGGTCCCCTCGTTGCTTGTTGGAACCGCGGGAATAGTGCTGGCTCATCCCAACGCCCTGACCTCGGCCGCGCTGCTCATTCTGCCGCTGGTCGTCGCGCAGCTCATCAGCACTCTGTCCGGTCGTTCCGCGACGCCGCGTCTGCTGCCCAGTGTTCTGCTGGCGCTTGCCGCGCTCGCGTGCGTCGGCATCTGGTGGAAAGTCCGACCAGCCCCAGAAACCGCGACATGGGCACCGAAATATTCGACCATCGACGCCATCGGTCAGTTTGCCTCCAACGGCTTCAACTTGAACGTGCCGGAATGGGCCCTCAGCGCCCTGGTCCTCGCGGGTATTTTCTGGGCCCTGCGGACCAAGACTCACCGGTGGATCGTGATTTCGTGGCTGTTGCTCGGCTGGATTTGGGTCATTGTCGCCTCTCAGCCCATTGGGCCGTTCCGTCTCCTGATGGTGGGCCCCTGGTACGCCGACGATATTCGTCTCGCGGCGCTGACCGGAATTCCGGTGATCGTGCTCGCGTCCTTTGGGGTCTCGTACCTGGTGCGCATCGCCGTATTTTCGCTTCGGCATCTCGGGGTGCCCCAGCGTGGGCTCATTCGGTCCATGACGGCCGCGGGACTCATCGTCGCTTTGGCGGTCGCCTTCTTCCTCGGCAAGGCCGAACCCATGGCGAAGGCTGCTGACTCGACGGCGCATGAGTTCAAGGTCAGCGATGGGTCGATCCTCATCACCAGTGACGAGCAGAAGGTGCTCGACCGGCTGGATTCGTATGTTCCCCAGGACGAGACCATCATCGTGAATCCGTGGGAGGGCTCGGCCGTGGCCTATGCTCTCGAAGATCGAAATGTCACGAGCAAACACTCTCTGAGTGCGCCGCCCGAGCAATACGACGACATCCTCCAGCACCTGAACGATGCGCAGAGTCATCCGAAGGCCTGCCAAGAAGTTCGCGATCACAAGGCGTTGTGGTACTTGAAGTTCGACGACACCCTGCATCTCGGAGAGGGAAGTAAAGGTGTCTATAAGGGCCTTGATGGGCTTGAGTCCACGGGCATGGTGACTCCGGTATACACCTCGGGTGACGTTGGGCTCTACAAGGTCACGGGCTGTTCGTAAACGTTCCGCCGGTGGAGTCTAGGGCTTTTGTCGGGCGTGACGCCCGAGGTTAGTTTCGAGCCCGTCGTTGAATCCGGTCGAGGAGTTCGCGCGCGGATTGGTGCACACGTTCCGCAAGTGTTTCGGTCACGGAGAGATCATTCGGGGTCGCGTAGATGGCGGTCGGTACGACGTCGGCGTGGAGGAACGTGAAGAGCGGGCGCATCGCGTAATCCAGCACCATCGATTGGCGAGGCGAACCTCCGGTAGCTCCCAAAATCGTGGGGGTACCGGCGACGTCGTCCATCGAGAGGAGATCCCAAAAGGACTTGAAGAGGCCCGAATAGGACGCCTGAAAAGTGGGACTTACCGTAATGATCCCGTCGGTGTCTTGAACCTCCGCGATCAGAGCCTCGAGTTCCCCTTCGGGATAGCCGTTCGAGATGAAATCGGCGATCTCGTAACAGTACTGACTGAGGTGGTGCGTGCGAATCGAGGGCTGGAGGTCTCGGTTCGTGGCCTCGGCTTTGACCGCGTCCTTGAAACGATCCGCCAACTGGGCTGAGGACGAGTGGAGGGCCAGGCCGCCGGTGATGATCGAAATATTCACGGTGCTCATTTAACTCTCCTGGTCGGGGCGTGACGGGCGAGGGCGACGCCGCCTCACACACTATCCCCAGCAGATGCAGAACGGGTGACCCTCAGGGTCCGCGAAGACGTGAAATCCGTGGCCCACAGTTGTATCTGGTGCCTCCCTTAAGAGAGTGGCGCCGAGCCCCAAGGCCTCCTCTTTGGCAGCCTCCACCGCATCCCGTTCCACGATGAGGTCGTAATGGGCCTGCTGGCGTTGGTCGGCGTCGTCTCGCGGCGGCCAGTTGGGTGCCTGGTGGTCGGGAGCATGTTGTACGGCAAGGGCGACCTGATCGTCGACGATCACGTCGCGCCACGATCCGGGGTCGAAGTTCTCGACGTTGCCCACGGTGCCGCCCAGTATGGAGGCCCAGAAAGTGGCTTCACGGTCGATATCCGCGGCATCGAAGACGACGTATTTCTTGAGGATGTGCATGGGGGACCTCCTGGTGGGGGACGGGCAGCGATTGTTCATGAAGTACAAATTCGTGGTTTAATCGGCCCTTTGAATTGTAGGTCACACGGGTGTGTGACGTGCTCTACACTCGCACAACCATAGAAGGGGCTCTCGTCATGAGCAGTCGATCCGTCGAGGCTGAGACCGAATCGCCACAACTCAAGCAGGTCATCGGTCCAAAACTTCTTCTGTTGCTGATTGTCGGCGACATCATCGGCGCCGGAATCTTCGCGATTACGGGACCAGTGTCCACGGAGGTGGGAGGCGTTGCCTGGTTGCCGTTCCTGATCGCCTTCATCGTCGCAACCTTCACCGCGTTCTCGTATTTGGAGCTGGTGACGAAGTACCCGCAGGCGGCGGGCGCGGCGCTGTATATCCACAAGGCCTTCGGCATTCACTTCGTCACCTTCATCGTTGCCTTTGCGGTCGCCTGTTCGGGCATCACGAGTGCGGCCACATCCTCGACCCTGGTGGGGAAGAACCTGTTGATCGGTTTTGGGGAGTTCATCCCTGGCATTCCGACGGGACCGACGGCGTCGATGCTCATGGCGATCGCGATCATCGTGATCTTGGGTTTGATCAACCTGCGAGGCATTGGCGAGAGCGTTAAGTTCAACGTTCTCTTGACCCTGGTGACCATGCTGGTCATGGGCATCATTATCGCTATCGGATTCGGTGCCATTCTCAGCGGCCACGGGGACTTGGGTCGCATCGTGATCTTTGAGAATCACAGTGACCGAAACCTGTTTGCGGCCGTGACCATGGCGACGTCGGTCGCGTTCTTCGCGATGGTGGGTTTCGAAGACTCCGTCAACTTGGTGGAGGAATGTAAGAACCCCAAGCGGGACATGCCACGCATCATGTTGACCGGACTCGGTATCTGTGTGCTCATTTACATCTTGGTGGCCGTGACGGTGACCGTGGTGATTCCACCCGGAGACATCGCCAATCCGAAGAACCCGGACGCCGGCATCTTGTTGGACGTGGTGCGCGTGGGCGCCCCCGGCATCCCGATTGACCTGATCTTCCCCTTCCTGACCGTTTTTGCGGTGGTGAATACGGCCCTCATTAATATGCTCATGGCGAGCCGCCTGATGTATGGCCTGGCCAAACAGCACGTGTTGCCGAAGCCGTTGGCCGCCGTCTTGCCGCGCCGTCGAACCCCGTGGGTCGCGGTCGTCTTCAGTACCCTGATCGCCATCGGCCTGATCATGTTCGTGAACCTGAGCGGCGCCAAGTCGATCGTGGGGGCTTTGGGTGGTACGACGGCGCTCCTGCTTCTGTGTGTGTTTGCCGTCGTCAACGTCGCCGTTCTGATCCTGCGCCGCGAAAAGACTCCGAAGGGAGCATTCCGCGCGCCGACGCTCATTCCGGTGCTAGGAGCGGTGACCTGCCTCTTCTTGGCCGGCCCGTGGGCGCGTTCGGTCGAAAATTACATTCAGTACCAGATTGCCGGTGCGCTGTTAATCATCGGAATCCTGCTGGGCGTGGTGAATTGGTTCTTCGTGCACCGCGGTGGTCAAAAGGTGGAGGCCTTTGACGATATCGAGCATCTCGAGGACTAAGGGCAGAACCCCGGTCGGTGAGGCCGAGATTCGCCCGTGACGAGGCGCGTTCCCCATGGGGACGCGCCTCGTCTTCTCTGTGGTCACTCATCCGCCTGGGTGTGCAGTGGCATGCATGAGCTCCGCCCCCACCACGAGGTTGCCTCGGTACTGGAAGAGTCCCGGCATGACTCCTGGTGCTTCGGGACCCGCGCACGTGACGAGATACAACATCGGAGGTCCATCGCGACGCAGGAACTCTCGATGCTCAGAGAGTTCGGTGTGTGCAACGACGTAGAGGTCCGTGACGCGATATTCATGGGTGCGGCCTGTGCCGTCTGTGGCGGTGATGGGTGAACATTCCTGAAGGTGGTGGAGCTTTCCCCAGGGCGATAGGTGGCCGTCGTCGTGGTTGACGTGGCCCGCGAGCAACGTAGCGCCGGTCGTCGCGCCGATATCGGCGGTCTGGTTATCCCACACGCCATCGGGCGCCGAGACGAGAGGAATGGAGCCGTCTGAGCCCACGGCCGTGGGGACGAGATGGGAACCGGCACCCACGGAGGGAGCCGTCCAGGTACGTTGGCCAGATGTGCTCGTGGGTTCCTCCGGATGAGTGGCAGCCGATGAGACCGGACCGCACGCCGCGTGGCGGAACTGCCGGCCGGGTCGTGGGGCGTATTGCCCGCCGGTCGTGAGATCCAACGACGTCACCTCTGGGCCTCGGTCGATGAGGCGGTGGCCTTCCTCGGAGCGATGGTGGGGCCGGAGAGCCAGAGTGGGATCGTGCAGATAGGAACGCCAAGCTCCGCGGTCGTCCACATGCCACGGGGAAGCTGCTAGGAACGAGAGAGATAACAGTGCAAGACCGGCTATGACCGAGCTGAGGCCCATGGCACGGCGAATCTCAAAGCGTCGAATGAGCTTCATGACCGGTCCCGTCGCCGATGACGGCCCCTATAGGCCCCGGCCCCCGCGATGACTGCCGTCGCCCCGAGCGCCCCAGCCGCCCAGGGGGTTTGGCCGTCGATCCCTGTGGCTCCCGTATGCGCCGTGCGGCCAGGTGGCTGCTGCTGCGGGGAGGGAGGAGCCCAGCTCACCGGAGTCGGCACGGGTGAGGGAGCTTCTTGAGGCTTTTCCTGGGGGCGAGGTTCGGGCGGTGTCGGATTCTGCTCATCGGGCGTCCGGGTCGTGACCGTGTTCGAGGTCAGCCAATGGCCGTTGAAGGATTCTCGGAACACGTTGGTCACGGTTCCTGAGGCGATTCGCCGCATCGGCACGTGTGCCGTCCAACCGTGTTCCATTTCTCGTTGTTCGGGTGCATTGAGGAGGTCCAAGAATTCTCGGCGTGCCGAGATCGAGACGGTGCCTTCCGCTTCGTCCGTGACAATGGTGAAAAACCGGGTGATGTCGGCGCCTACCGGTAGCGATGAACCGTCAGGAAGAGTCAAAGGATAGCGCGTGGAAACGGTGATCCGGCCGTCCAAGGAATCGTGGGTTTGATCGTAGTCGTCGAAGATCGACCATTCGGTGGTTTCCCTGGCGTTGTGGGCCGGTCGGGTTGAGGATTCCAGGTCGTAAACGAATGGAGAATGGAGGGCGATGACGCCGTCGTCCAGCCGTTCCTTGTTTCCGGAGGGTGACGTCGCGTGTTTATTCGGGGAGATGTGGCGGAGCTTGCTGACCACGGACTCGGTGGGGGTGTGGGTGTGGTTGACGATCTGCCACGCCTTATTCACGATGTCACCATCGGAATTCTTGGTGACGTCATAGGGAACCGTGATGAGATACCGCTGGCCCAAGGCAGGGACCAGATGACCCTCCTGTGACCGGGCCATGATGGACAGGCCTTCCGCTCCGTGGTCCTTCACGACGAATTGTCCGGTGACATCTTCGGCATGGGTAGTGAGGGCCGCCCATTTCTCCGGAGAGTCGGCCTGCGCAGTGGAGGGAATGGCCAGAACCTTCACCTCGTCCACGGGAACCTGTCCATGGACCTCGTCGTAGTCGTCGAACATGCCTAGTTGGGTAATCGGGCCAACCGTTCGGTCCAGGTTCGATGCGTCCAACACCAAAAGGTAGGTCAGCCGCTCGCCGAACGTGACCGTTTTTCCATCCACCGATGAACCCTTGGCCCCGACCACGCCGTATTTATGAGGGCTGGGGACCGACTCCGGATAGGAATGCGTGCGGGTGTACTCCGTCTTCCCATTGATGATCGCGAAGCCGACATCTTTCTCGACGTCGGATTTTCCGTCGTCGAGCGCCGTCTGAGTGATGTGCAAGGTCAGGTCAGTATCGAGGGGCAATGAAGCGGGATCTTTGGCTTCGGCACGGATCTGAAGAACCTTACGTCCCTCGACCTGGGCCTCGGCGATGTGAACGCGGAAGCGATTCGTGAAATCTTCTTCGGGAGCGGTAACTCGCACGGTGGCCGGGTCTACCGTCACGGGGATGCGGCCGTCGTCCGTTGCGAGAATGTTGTCACCCAGCACAAATTCTCGCGGCGGGTGAAAACCGGTGTTGCGGTGGATGGTTTGGCGAGTGGACTGCCCGGGGAGCACAAATTTTCCTTCATCGACCGCGATCTTTTCCGTAGGTCTGAAGTCTGTGTGGAGGGCGTGATAACGGGCCGTGACGGGGGAAGGCTCTGGTCGGGGGACCTCGCGCACTGTGGGTTTCTGGGGAGGTCTCGGAGCGACAGGGGCTTGAGCCGTGGGAGCCACGGTGTCGGACGAGAGCATCACGTGGTTGTAGGTCGCCGTGACGGGCCCGACGTCTTGAGGGTCCCGGCCGGAAGACCCGCCCGAGGTGCCGACCCAGAACGACGACCCGTTATGGGCCAAGAACGTCACGCCGAGACGTCGCATGATGTCCGGCTCGGTGTCTCGGATGGATCTCGACTGCCCTTTTCCTTGAGGCAACATGAAGGCCCGGGCGGGGCCGTCCGCCGCCGAGCCATGCACCTTCTGTGATTGTGGCGCGATTTCGGAATCGGGATTGAGGAAGGTTGCGACGACTCCATGGTGCGCATCGACGTACTGTCCCTGGGCAAATTCGTACCGAGAGGCCCCCGAAGCATTCTGGCCGTTCAAGGAACCAAAGGATACGTAATAGCGATTGTTATAAGGGGAACCATCATCCGCGAAGGTATAGGTCAGGGTCTGCTTGGCCGCCGTGACGTTGTAGAGGGCGATGTTGTCGGAGAAGTTGGAGAACACCTCGATGATCGGCCGACCAGGATTGACGGTGGACACCACGACGTCGGAAACCTGCAGGGTCGCGTTGAGTTTTCGTCCGGTGGCCTTGTCCACGGCGACGTTGCGGTAGGTGGCCGTGAAGGACGACCCAGCGACCGGGTGAACGTGGGTCACGGATGCCGAGTTGTAGTTGTTGTGACCGTCGAAGGTGTTGTTCTGCCCAGGCTGATGAGGAATGCCCGTTACCCCGACCAAACTGTTTCGGTCAGCGGAGATCGTGAAGGGCTGTTCGTAGATGAGCTGTTGGGGCCGAAGCGCACTTTCGGGGTCGGCATGGGTGATCTGTTGCTCGACCAGGCGTTCGTAGTTCGCCTGCTGACGTCGAAATTCCCCCATCTGCTTCTGGAAGGTTTCGTGGTCGCGGCGATATGTCTGCATCGCGCTGTCGTATTCTTCCTGCGCGGCGCGTTTCAGGGACTCCCATTGGGAGAGTTGGGAAACCCATCGATCCGTGGCGCCGTCAATGTCTGTGGCTTGGCGCGCGATCGACGCGGCAAGCCTTTCCCGCGCGGCCCCGACGGCGTCTCGTCCGACCGACTCGGTGGCTTCCTGGACGAGGTTCACCGGAACACCGGCTTTCTTGGCCCGTTGGACGGCACGATCTAGCGCGGAATGATCGAGGGGAACCTCTTCGCTCGTGCTCGCCAGCTCCTGAGCAGGGGGAATTGGAGGGGTATTGCCCCCATCTGCGACGGCCGCCGTGCTCCCGAGGACTGACGAGGCCAGCAAACCGCCGAGAGCCGCGAGTGTTACGGGCCGGACAGGCATTCGGAGATCAGAGATGGTCCGATTACAACTCAGTGGGGCACAAGGTGACATCGCGAAGGTTCCTTTCCGAAAGGGGCTTGGCGCCTCGTGGCGGGCGTCCGATTCCGTCAAGGTAGGCCGAAGCAGCCGCTTCCCACCGGGAGTGGGCCGATTGTGGATGATGGTTCGCTCACCAATCTCGGGAGCGAATGACTTCCTGGGAATGTCGGCGAGGACCCCTGCACGCCCTAACCTTCGTGAAATTCAAGCCTGGCGAGGACTCTTTGTGCACGGTATGTTGAGTCCGTACCGAGCAATGTGATCGTCACGGCGTGATTCGACGGGGCGAGTCCGAAACACAACATCAGGCCTCCAGCGAAGGGTGCGGTCGTCGACATGCTGAGTTCCCGCTTCGAGAAGTCGTGGACACATCGATTGACCAAGCCAGCCCTGGCTGTGGTGTCCCTCCTGCTCTTGGCATCGTGCTCAGCAAACGGCTCTCACTCCGGGGCCGAGGCCGGACCGAGTTCGTCCGCGTCGTCATCCCCTTCGAGCGCGAACACGTCATCCTCCGAAGCGGCACCCACCCCGTCCCCCGGTTCCGAGGACCATGAACCCGGGCCTGGGGTTGATCGCGACGCACCGTTCGTGCAGCGGATCCAATACCCGGTGGCTGATGGTGGAGATCCGCAACAAAACTGGGGCGACCTGTACCTTCCTGCCGGCAAACACCAGCCGAAAACCGTTCCCCTCGTGGTCCTGATCCATGGTGGAGCATGGCGCGGCGGCATCGGTGCCGAGGACTTTAGCGACTATGCTCGTGCTCTCGTGGACCGAGGCATGGCCGTCTACAACATCGAATACCGGCGCGTGGGAACCGGAGGTGGCTGGCCCACCACGTTCACCGACGTGGCGGCCGCGATGGACCACGTGCCCGAGATCAGCAAGAAACACCCGGAATTCACCACGGACGACGAAACCGTGGTCGGCCACAGCGCTGGTGCGCAATTGGCCATGTGGGCGGGTACTCGAGATTCGAAGAACGAGCATGAATTGGGTGCGCACCCGAAATTCATGCCGACCCGAGTCGTCTCGCTCGCCGGGCCTCTGGACATGACCTATGCTGCGGATCATGGGGACTCAGCGATCGTCGGAGCCCTGGGCGGCTCACCGGCCCAACGGCCGGACCGCTACAGCAACGTCGATCCCATTCAAAACATCGACACCTCCATCCCGGTCGTGGCGGTACATGGCACGGCCGACGAGGTGGTTTCCCCGGTGAATTCCCAGCGCTACATCGACGCGGTCCAGCGCGCGGGAGGCAAGGGAAGTCTTTACCTCATGGAGGGTGACACTCACGGGTCGCTCATCCACGACAAGGCACCCCACTTCGGACGAATCCTGGACATCATCACTCGCGTGACCACCAAACCTAAGGACCAGGTCGGTCAGGGCGGTTCCGCCTAAGAGGCCGCAGCCCAACGCACAGTCGGTCTCCTGAACCGCCTCGCGCGGATTTCCTGATGGCCCGCGCCCCGAGAGAAACGCTCAATTTCTGGCATGAAACCTGCCACAAAAGCAAACATCAGGTGAACGCATGATGTACCGTGGGGGCACTAAATACATGCGGTAGAGCAACATCAGGAAACTTCGGGCAGGTGCGATCGGGCACGGAAGGCTCGGATTCGAGAGGTATAGCCATGTCCGGTCGGACCCCACGGGCGCTGAAGCGCGCCTGCGTCATCCTAGGCACCGTCCTGGTTTATGTCCTGATCTGGGCCGGCCTCACCACCCTGATCGCCGCCATTGGCATTCGCCATTTCTGGGGAAGAATCTCCGTCTCGCAGATGCTGACCAACCTCGTCTCGGTGCAGACCGACGGCGGTGGCGGGTCACTCGTTTGGATGGGTCTGATCTTCGTGGGTATTTTGCCCATCGTCATCACGCTCGGAATCGCCGTATTTCGGTACTACCGCCATCGACGCCGTCAGCGACTGGGCATTACTCCCACTCAACAACGTGCCCCCTGGATCGGACGCAGCGTCTCCGTCGTGATGGTGATGGCTCTGACCATTGGTGGCACCTCGGCATTTGCCACGACCGTCGGTGTCGGCGACTTTATCCGCTCGGCCAGCTCCCCGTATAACGTGGCCGATTACTACAAGAATCCCCAGGTCACCGACAACGCGAACAAGCGCAACCTCGTGACCATCTACCTGGAGTCCGGGGAACAAACCCTGGCGGACGACCAGCTGTTCGAGAAGGATGCCTTCAAGTCCTTGGAGGACGCCACCCCGGAATCTGAAGGGTGGCAAAGCGTCGATTCGTTGCAGCAGTACAACGGCGGTGGATGGACCATGGCCGGCCTGACCTCAACTCAATGCGGCGTTCCGCTGAAGGGAGCCAGCTCGGCCATCGGCAGCGCCGGATCCTCCAGCGATGACGGATCGAGCGGCAACTACCTGGGTGGCCTCAATTGCGTGGGCGACGTCTTAGGCAAGCAGGGGTACAAGAACGCCTTCCTCGGCGGGGCCAATGGGTCCTTCGCGGGCAAGGATAAGTTCCTCGGCGGCCACGGTTACACCGAGGAAAAAGACCTCGACGACTGGCGTGCCATGGGAGAGCCGGAAAAGAATTTCCGAAGCGACTGGGGCCTGAGCGACCAACGGCTCATGAGCCACGCCAAAGATGAGATCGATCAGTTGCATGCCGACGCCGAAAAGACGGGTCAGCCCTTCAACCTCTCCATGCTGACGCTGGATACCCACGAACCCGTGCACATCTACGACTACTGCAACGTCGACACGAAGTCCGACGTCACCTCGGTATTTGCCTGCTCGATGGAGCAGGTCGCCGGGTACGTGAATTACATGAAGGAGAAGGGCTACCTCGACGACACCGCCGTGGTCATCATGGGCGATCACCTCAAGCACATGAGCGCCGGTGACGCTTTCCACGAGGAGCTCGACAACAATCCGAATCGCTCCATTTTCAACCGGGTTTGGGTACCAGGTGACAAAAAGAGCACCTCGCTGCGCCCCCGCATCGATCAGCTCAATATGTTCCCGACCCTTCTCGAGGCTGCTGGCTTGGAGTTGAAGGATCATGAAGCGGGCCTCGGCGTCTCTGCCTTCGAGGAAAAGGTCCCTGAAGGCTCGGCACAGAACCTCCCGCCGGACCAGTACGCGACCCTTCTGGACTCGTTGTCGAGCTCGTTTTACAACCGGGCATGGACCGGAACCAAACCCGAGAACTGATCGGCAGCTTCCGATCCTGTGAACTCGCAGATCAGACCCTGAAACATTGACCTTAAAATTCCCTCAAGAGTTTCAGTAAAAAACCATGTGTGGCAGAGTGTAGGCCGATCTTCACGGTTTCGAGTCCGTGAAAGCAGTCTGCCCGAAAGGTCTCGTTCATGGTGAGCCGTCCGCAACGTCTCCGCTCTAAGGCTTCAGGTTTGGCCCTCGGCCTCACCGCCGGAGCGTTGCTGTTGAACTCCTGCGGCATGGGCCAGAAGCCTCAAGAGAGCAAACCCCTCTCCGCCGACGACTCGTCGATCGCTACCGTTGAAAAGACCGTGGCGAAACGCGCGGCCCCGTCGGTTCAGCGGGTTTCCTATCCCGTTCAGGGAACCGGTGACCCCTGGCAGAACTGGGGAGATCTCTATCTTCCCTCCGGTATTCATAAGGCGAAGTCCGTACCCATGGTGGTCCTGATTCATGGCGGTGGGTGGCGCAGCACCAGCGGAGCCGGAGACTTTTCCTATTACGCGAGCGCGCTCGCCGACCGCGGCTTGGCGGTATACAACATCGAGTACCGTCGGGTCGGTTCTGGCGGCGGCTGGCCGACGACCTTCACCGACGTCGCGTCCGCCTTGGACCACGTTCCAGATCTCGTGAAGGAGCACCCGGAGCTGAAGCCTGATGCCCAGGTCGTCGGGCACAGTGCGGGCGCTCAGCTGGCGTTGTGGGCCGGGACGCGGGCCGATCGACCCTCCGATGCCATTGCCCCGAATCCGCGGTTCAAACCCTCGAGGATCGTGGCCCTCGCAGGACCCTTGGATATGTCTTTCGCATCGAAAACCGGCGATCAGGGGATGGTCGATGCGATCGGCGGGTCGCCGTCCTCCCTGGCCAGGCGCTATGCAGCGGTAGACCCCATCCAGAACATCGACCCGAACATTCCCGTGGTTGCGGTGCACGGAACTGCGGACCAGACGGTTTCGTATCTCAATTCCCAGCGCTATATCGATGCGGTGCATCGTGCGGGAGGTTCCGGAACATTGAGATTGCTCGACGGTGACAACCACGGGACCTTGATTTGCCCCGGAACCCCCAATTACCAGGGAGTGCTCGACCTCATCTCGAGCGGTTCCGCGAATTAGCCGGTCAGCTCCGTCAGCAATCGGCTGACGTGCCCCTGGGCATCCACGCGGTATTCGGCGTGCCGGAGCGTTCCGTCGGGGTTGACCACAAAGGTCGATCGCAGCGGCCCCACCGAGGTCTCGCCGTTGATGGTGCGTTCGCCCCAGGCTCCCCAGGTCCGGGCGGCGTCGTGACCCGGGTCGGACAGCAACGTGTACGGCAGGTTGTATTCTTCCGCGAACCGAGCGAGTTCTTGGGGCGAGTCACCCGAGACGCCGTAGACGTCGTACCCCTGGCCAGTCAGCGCGGCGAGGTTGTCCCGAAAGTCGCAGGCTTCGCTGGTGCATCCGGGAGTGAAGGCTCGGGGAAAGAAGTATACGACGACGCCGCGCTCGTGCCCTTCAGAGAGGTTGACGGTGTGCCCGTTGTGGTCGGTCAGCGTGAGGGAGGGCGCGGTGCTTCCGACGGTGAGTTCCTGGGTCATGATGTCTCCTAACGATCGTTCGGATGGGTGTGCCAACGGGGTGGGGCGGGTTCAGGCGGTGCCCCGGCGGAGAAGTCTGCCCGTGGGGCGTTGATAATCTACGAGCTGCCCGCCGACGAAGGTCTTCCGAACCTTCCCCGAGAGCACCTTGCCTTGATAAGGCGTGATGGGGTTCTTGTGATGGAGGTTGGCGGCGTCCACCACGAACCCCTCGTTGGCGGCGAAAACGGAAAAGTCGGCGTCGTATCCTAAGGACAGCCGCCCTTTGGAGCGCAGGCCAACGCGCTCGGCGGGACGCCGGGCCATCCAATCGAGGACCTTCGCGAGTGGGATGCCACGGCGTCGAGCCTCGGTCCAGATGAGGGAAAGACCCAGCTGAAGCGACGAGACCCCACCCCACGCGACCCCGAAGTCGCCGTTACCGAGATCCTTGAGCGCGAGGGTCGAGGGGGAGTGGTCGGAGACGATGAAGTCGATGGTGCCGTTCATCAGCCCCTCCCAGAGCTTCTCTCGGTTGTCGACCTCCCGGACCGGTGGGCAACATTTGAAGGCCGTGGCCCCATTGGGGATTTCTTCGGACAGGAGCGTGAGGTAATGAGGGCAGGTTTCCACCGTGATGTCGAGTCCGTCGCGCTTGGCCGTGGCGATCATGGGCAGGGAGTCTGAGGACGAGACGTGCAGGATATGGGAGCGAGCGCCGGTCCAGCGGGTCCGCTCGATGACCTCGGCAATGGCGATGTTCTCGGCACCGCGCGGTCGTGACTGGAGAAATCGGTCGTACACATCCCCGGTCGGGCTTGGCGCTTTGTCGATCGTGCGCGAATCTTCGGCGTGGACGATCATCAGTGAGTCGAAGGTCTTGGTCTTGACCATCGCCTCTTCCATTTCGTCCGCCTCGAGGTGAGGAAATTCGTCCACGCCCGAGTGGAGGAGGAAACATTTGAACCCGAAGACGCCGTCGTCATGGAGCGGGCGAAGGTCATCCACGTTCCCAGGGACCGCTCCACCCCAGAACCCCACGTCCACGAATACGTGGTCACGCGCGAAAAGTCTTTTGTAGGTCAGCGCAGGTTCATTGACGGTTGCCGGAACCGAGTTCAGCGGCATGTCGACGATCGTGGTGACCCCTCCGGCGGCCGCAGCTCGTGTGGCGCTCTCGAAGCCTTCCCACTCCGTGCGGCCCGGTTCGTTGACGTGTACGTGGGTATCCACAAGGCCCGGGATGAGGGTTTCGTCCTCCGCCAGCTCGACGACGCGGTCCGCTTCCAGCCGCGCACCGAGCGGCTCGATGGCCACGATCTTGCCGTCGCGCACCGCGACCTCTCGCGCCGCAAAATGGTCACCGCACGAGACTTGTCGGCCTCGGACCACCAAGTCGTAGCGGTCTCGTCGAGGTTCGCCGGAACAGGTCGGGACGTCGTCGCCCTCGTCGGTGGGGGATATTCCCCGCTCGGCGGAGTAGTCACGGATTAATTCACGGATGCGTTCCGGGTCATTGGCGCGATTGGCCACGGCGATCTGTTCGGCTCGTTCAACTAACGCGAGCCGTTCCGCCCGGGATTTTGCCTCGCCGCGGGCGGGGGGATAGTCGACAGCGCCGCAGTACTTTTGCCCGATCGCGCCGCCAATGGTCCGAAGCAATCTCGGAGCCTCGCGCATCGAGGTCCGGGAGTCGGGAGCGAGGTCTGCGAGGGCGTAGGTGGCCTCAAAACCGGTCTTGCGTAAGGTCTGATCGTCCAGCGTGGTGCGACCGCAGACGGCAATCACGGGCACGCCGTGTGCCTGGCCCACGGCGAGGACGCCCATCGGCGTTTTCCCGCCCAGACTCTGTTCGTCGAGGCTTCCTTCGCCCGTGATCAGGAGGTCGGCTCCAGTCACGGCGTCGTCCAGAGCCACGAGGTCCAAGACGACGTCGATGCCCGGCCGGCGTGTGGCCGCGAGAACGGTCAGGGCGGCAAATCCCACGCCACCGGCGGCGCCAGCTCCGGGTGCTTTCGCGGCGTCGTGCGCCGAATCGCCGAGAGCCTCGGCGAGCTTGTCGCGGAACGTTGCTAAGGCGGAGTCGAGGTCGGCGACGTCGTTCTGCGAGGCTCCTTTTTGTGGACCGAAAACCGCCGCCGCACCGTTGTCACCGAGCAGTGGGTGATCGACGTCGGCGGCCAAAACAAAGTCTGCCTCGCCAATGCGCGGATGCAGAGAGGCGAGGTCCACCCGGTCCAGATCGCTGAGGGCCGCGCCACCGTCGGGAAGGGGCTCGCCGGATTCATCGAGGAGCCGGGCTCCCAGGCCCGCGAGCATGCCCGCCCCACCGTCCGTGCACGCGCTACCGCCCACCGCCACCACGACCGACGTGCACCCGGCATCCAGCGCGGCGGCGATGAGTTCTCCGGTTCCGCGACTCGTGGCTTCCCGTGCAGCGAGGATGGGGTCGCCGTCGTCGTTCTGTGGCAACACGGCAATTCCCGAAGCCAGCGACATCTCGACGACGGCCTCGTCGCCGCGCTGTGCCCACGCCGCGGCGACGGGCTCGCCGACCGGGCCGGTCACCGAGAGGTCCCTACGCTCGAATCCGGCTTCGAGGGCTGCCTCAAGGGTTCCTTCGCCGCCGTCTGCCACCGGGAGAATTGTGAGATCCGCTTCGGGGCAGACGCCGCTCATCCCGTGGGCCAGCTCTTCGGCTGCTTCACGGGCCGTGACCGATCCCTTGAATTTGTCGGGTGCCACCACGATGCGCACGGACGCCTCCTGAAATCTGGGTCGGCCGTAGGGCATGCGGTGTGACCCGCTCCCTCGGCCGACAGGGGTGAATACTATCCGGTCGAGTCAGTCCATGACCGAAACGGCCGTGGGCGCATCCGCGCCGGATTCTGCCAAGTCCTCGAACTCTGTCACATTGTCCAGCTCGGTGCCCATAGCGATGTTGGTGATCTTCTCCAAGATGACCTCGACGACCACGGGAACCTGGAGCTCTTGGGCGAGTGTCGTCGCCTCCGCAAAGGCGTCGCCGAGCTTTTCTGGATCCGTCACGCGGATTGCGCGACATCCCAAACCCTCCGCGACCTTGAGGTGGTCCACTCCGTAACCCTGCGTCTCGGGGGAGTTGATGTTCTCGAAGGCCAATGAAACGTTCTGTTCCATCGTGAAACCGCGCTGGGCTTGGCGGATGAGACCGAGATAGGAGTTGTTGACCACCACATGGACGTACGGCAAGTTGAACTGCGCTCCCACGGCGAGCTCTTCGACCATGAATTGGAAGTCGTAGTCCCCGGAGAGCGCGACGACGGTTTTCCCCGGCTGCGCCCGGACCACACCGAGAGCAGCGGGGCAGGTCCACCCGAGAGGCCCGGCCTGACCTGCATTGATCCACCGGCGGGGGCCGTAAACATGCATGAATTGGCCACCGGCGATCTGCGACAGACCAATCGTCGACACGTACGTGACGTCCTTCCCAAAGGCGGCATTCATCTCTTCGTACACGCGCTGCGGTTTGATCGGCGTCTGAGTGAAATGCGTCTTGCGTTGCATGCTGGCCTTGCGCTGCGCGCATTCCTTGGCCCACACGCCGTAGTCGGGAACGGAGAATTTGTCGGCGCGTTCACGGGCCACCTCCAGGAGCACGTCCAGAGCGGCTCCGGCGTCCGAGGCGATGCCGAGGTCCGGGGAGAAGACTCGCCCGATTTGGGTCGGATCGATATCCACGTGCACGAACGTGCGCCCCTTCGTGTATTGATCGATGGAACCCGTATGACGGTTCGCCCACCGGTTGCCAATACCGAGCACAAAATCCGATTCCTTGAACGTCGCGTTGGCATAACGATGCGAGATCTGAATGCCCACCATGCCAGCCATCAGGGGATGATCATCCGGTATGGTTCCCCAACCCATCAGCGTGGGAATCACGGGGACGTTCAGAGTTTCGGCGAGCTCCACGAGCTGTTCCGAGGCGTTGGCGTTAATGATCCCGCCGCCCGCGATGATGACCGGGTGCTCCGAAGCGAACAGCATGTCCAGGGCCTTTTCGGCTTGGGCGCGGCTGGCCTTTGGGCGCGATGGCTCGAGAGGCTCGTAGAGATCGATGTCGAACTCGATCTCTGCTTGTTGCACGTCCACTGGAAGGTCCAGCAGGACGGGCCCGGGCCGGCCGGAACGCATCAGGTAAAAGGCCTTCTGGAAGGCTCCCGGAATCTGGCCGGGCTCCAGCACGGTCATGGCCATTTTGGTCACCGGTTCGGCGATCGAGGCGATGTCGACCGCTTGGAAGTCCTCTTTGTGCAGCTTAGCCACGGGGGCCTGACCGGTGATGCAGAGGATCGGGATCGAGTCCGCAGAGGCCGAATACAGGCCGGTGACCATGTCGGTTCCTGCCGGGCCGGAGGTCCCCACGCAGATGCCGATATTTCCCGGCGCGGCCCGGGTGAACCCTTCGGCCATGTGAACCGCGCCTTCCACGTGGCGGGCGAGGGTGTGCCGAATGCCTCCGTGGGCGCGCATGGCCGAATAGAGGGGATTGATCGCGGCGCCGGGAAGGCCGAAAGCCTCGGTCGCGTTTTCCTTCTCGAGGATCGCCACAATGGCGTCCACCGTACGCATCTTGCTCATGATCTACTCCTGACGTCTGGTGAGGAACCCGCTGACCGGGTCTACTGGTTGTCCCTGCCCGAAAGTTCTTGGGCCAGAGTGAACAGACCGGAATGGTCCAGACCACCGTCGCCCCGGGCCACCATCGCGGAAACGAATTGGGCCACCAGGCCTCCGAGGGGAATGGTCACGCCGGCTTCGCGGGCCGCGGCCGTCACGATCCCCATGTCCTTGTTGTGCAGCGCCAAGCGGAAGCCGGGGTCGAAGTTGCGGTCCAGCATCTTCTGGCCCTTCTGATCCAGGACCTTTGATCCTGCCAACCCGCCGCCCAGCACCTTGAGCGCGGAGTCGGTGTCGACGCCATACGCCTCGAGGAACACCACGGCCTCCGCGAGCAACTGGATATTCCCCGCCACGATCAGCTGATTGGCGGCCTTGACCGTCTGCCCCGATCCGGAGGGCCCCACGTGCACGATCGTTGCACCGACCGCGTTGAACACCTCTTGAGCGGCCTCAAAGTCTTCGGCCGTGCCACCGACCATGATCGAGAGCGCGCCGTCGATTGCGCCCTGCTCGCCGCCAGAAACCGGGGCGTCGAGGGGGCGGAGGCCCGCTTCCCGTGCGGCCTCCGCGAGTTCTCCGGCGACGTCGGGACGAATGGTCGAGGCATCGATCCACAACGCGTCGGCGGAAGCGTGGGCAAAGACGCCGTCCTCACCCTCGACGATGCCCTTCACATCCGGAGAATCCGGAAGCATCGTGATGATGACGTCCGCATCTCGAACGGCCTCGGCCACCGACTCCGCGGCCTTGCCGCCCTCCTGCGCCAAAGCCTGGGCCTTCTCGGGTGAACGGTTGTAGCCGACGACGTCGTGGCCGGCCGTGACGAGATTTTTGGCCATGGGCAGTCCCATGATTCCCAATCCGATGACTGCAACGGTGCTCATGCTGTTACTCCTCAGAATCGTGATGAAGGTTCGGTATGTGCGGTGTTTTATGCCGGTGTTCCGTGGATCCCGGCGGTGATCTCTTTTAGGCTCGACGTTCCCGTGGCAACCAGGCGAATGGATCCTCGTGGGAGGCCTTGTATTCGAGCCCGATGACGCCCTCGTAGCCGAGCTCGCGGGACCGGTCGATCCACCGCTCCAGCGGGAGGTCGCCCGTGCCGGGTTCGTTTCGTCCGGGGTGATCGGCAATCTGAATGTGGCCGAAGTCGGCCGCATGGTCCTCGATGACCTGGGCGACGTCGTCGCCATTGGCGGCCAGGTGATAAAAGTCCGCCAAGAGTTTGACGTTGGGTTTGCCGACTTTCTCGATGATCGACAGGGCGTCGGCTGCGGTCTTGAGCGGATAGGCCGGGGTTCCTGAGACGGGCTCCAACAACACCACGCCGTCGATCTCTGCCACGGCGTCCGCGGCCCGACGCAGGTTGTCGACGCCCACGCGGTCTTGTTGGGCCGGGTTGTCGCCGTCGACCCGATTGCCGTACAGCGCGTTGAAGGCTCGGCAGCCGGTCGCGCGACCGATGGCCACGACGGCATCGATATTGGCGCGGAATTCTTCGGCCCGGGTTGGCTGCGAGAGGACGCCGCGCTCACCGCCGGGCATGTCTCCGGCGTAGAAGTTCAGGCCGGTCAGCTGGATGCCGGCGTCCCTCAGGGCGGTGACGAATGCGTCCACCTCGGCTTGGGACGGCGTGGGGGTGGGGAATGGCCACCAGAACTCAGCGCGGGTGAATCCGGCGTCGGCCACTGCCTGGGGGCGGTCGTTGATGGGCAGGTCGGTCAGCAGAATCGAGGCGTTGACGGTGTAGCTCACGGTGGCCCTCCTTGAATGGGTTCCCTGAACCCTCTATTTCGTATTACGGAAAGATATTTTTGTTGTATGAAAAAACCATATGTGAGCTTGTGATGTGGGTCAATACACTTCGACAAGTTTGTAGGAGCCATGCGTCGTGCTCGTGAGTGGATCCCACTCTTCGGTGCTGCGCCATGCACGACGCCGCCCCGGTCAGCATCTCGGGCTGACCGGGGCGGCGTGCGGTGGTGGTTTCAGGCGGGATCTCGCGGTGAAACGGGATTTAGGGGGTGGCGTGGCCCCCGAGGCTCAAGGGTGCGTGGCGATTGACGTCCTTATAGAGCAGGTACCGGAAGGGCTTCGGGCCCCCGGCGTAGCAGGCTTGGGGGCAGAACGCCCTCAGCCACAGGAAGTCGCCTTCTTGGACCTCCACCCAGTCCTCGTTCAGCCGGTAGACGGCTTGACCCTCCAAGACGTAGAGGCCGTGCTCCATCACGTGGGTTTCGGCAAAGGGGATGATTCCACCCGGCTGAAAGGTCACGATGGTCACGTGCATGTCGTGGCGCAGGTCTGTGGGGTCCATGAATCGGGAGGTGGCCCATCGTCCTTCCGTTCCCGGCATGGGGGTCGGCTCCACGGCATCGTCGCTCGTGACGAACGACGACGGCGTCTCCAGCCCCTCGACCTTTTGGTACCTCTTGCGGATCCACAAGAATCGCGCCGGTTCTTCGCCTCGCTGGTGGAGTGTCCATGGCTCACCGGGAGCGATGAAAGCGTAGCCTCCGGGCTCGAGCTCGTGGGCGTCGTCGCCCAGGGTCAGGCTCAGCTGCCCTTCGAGGAGAAACAGGACGGATTCGGCGCTCGGGTCTTCTTCGGGCCGGTCCGAGCCGCCGCCGGGGGACACCTCGACCATGTACTCCGAGAAGGTTTCCGCGAACCCCGTCATCGGCCGGGCGAGGACCCACAGGCGGGTGGACGCCCAGAAGGGCAAGACGGAGGCCACGATGTCCCGTTGCGTGCCCCGAGGAATCACGGCGTACGCTTCGCGGAACATCGCCCGGTCGGTCAACATGTCGGTCTGCGGTGGGTGGCCACCGTGAGTGGCCCAGTAGGTGCGGTCTGTCATCGTGACTCTCCTGTTGAAGCGGCCGGGCTAGGGTGAGGCGTCGTCGCCGGGAGGGCGATCCCGCGGATGGTCTCTGGTTCGAGCCCCACCGCGCGGATCTCGGATTCGGTGATCGCCCCGCAGAGATGGGCGCGCAACAGGAAACCTGCCAGCGCCCTGGCCGTTGCTGGTTCGTCGGCGACGTCGGCGGCTTCGATTCCGGGGACCGACCGTCCGGCGTAGGCCACCAACCGGCGGGCGGCGTCGACGAAGGAGTTTCGATAGAAACTGTAGGTCGCCAGGTACCGGGTGGGTAGCTGATGGGCATGGAGGTCCCAGCCCTGGTAGAAACCGCGCTCGAGTGAGCGTCGCACCAAGCGGGAATGGAGGGCCCAACTGGCTCGCCGCTGTTCGGAGTCGCCCACGGGAAGCTGGTTGGAAGAGCCGTCCGACAGGTGAACCCCCGTACCGGCGACGGCCACCTGCATGACGGATTTCGCGTGGTCCGCGGCGGGATGCTCCAGGGATTGGAACTCGGCGGCGATTCCTAAAGACGCCGAGTAGTCGTAGGTGCCGTAGTGCAGCGACGTTACCCTCCCCTCGGCGGCTCGGATCATGGCGGGGATGGGGGTTGCACCATCGGCATCCACCACCATGAGTGGTGTTTCCATCTGAATTTCGAAGCGTAGGCGTCCGGCCGGTAGTGCGAGTGCTTCCTCAAGTGCCTGGCACGCCTGAACCATCACGCGTACCTGCTCCACGGTGGAAACCTTGGGCAGCGTCAGAATCAAACCGTCCGGCAACCCATCCGTGCCGACGCCCGCCTCAGCCAGGCCACCTTCGCGCACCAAGGTAGTCACGAAGAGATCGAGGGTACGGAGTCCTCGACGGCGGGTGGGGGCCTCGAAGCATTTGAACCGGATGCCCGAGAAGGCGGGAGCCGGTGCCGTCCCCCGATGTCGGTTGATCGCGAAGGCCGCAACCGTGTGGGCCGCTTGGACCGCGGCGGCGTCCTCCTCCTGGTCGGACCGGTCCCCGAATCCATCCTCGAGATCCACGCGCAGGTCCTCTATGGGCTCCTGACCGAGTTTCTCGGTGACGCGGGTGACGACCCCGTCCCGAACCTCCGGGGGAATCTCCGCCAGAGCCGCGAGGTGTTCCAAGCCACCGGCCTGTTCCGAAGCCTCGAGCGCGGCGCGCCCCCATTCGGCCGGCGTGTTCTCGGTGACGAGATCGGCTGGGATGTAACAGGTATGCACGGGCTGCCGGGCGCCGGAATCTCCCGGATAGTTCAGGATGAGGTCGGCGTCGGTGGCCGCGAGGGCGTCATCGGCGCGGTCCGCGAATTCGGGCGGAAGGCTCCGTCCCGAATCCGTGGCATCCGCGCCTGCTTCGACGCGGCTCACTGCGTGCCTTCCATTTGGGCGTAGGCCGGCAGGGTGAGGAACTCCGGGTAGTCGTCGCTCAGCACCATGTCCGAGATGAGGCGACCGGCCGGAACGAACCATGTGTCGTAATTCTCCGGATCGATTTCTTCCTTCAACGCGGCGAGCTGCTCGTCCAAGGTCTTCGAGACCAACTCTCGGGTCGCGGTATTCCCGGTGTCCGTGTAGACGATGCCGTTCTTGATCTGTTGCCACACCTGCGAACGGGAAATTTCGGCGGTAGCGGCATCCTCCATGAGGTTGTGAATCGCGACGGCGCCGTTGCCGGAGAGCCACACGGCGATGTACTTGATCGCGACGTAGAGGTTGTCGGCGAGTTCGGCCTCGGTTCGTTGATCACCCGCCGAGGGAACGTCGAGGAGCTGTTCGGCGGTGACGTCGACGTCGGGGCGCTGGCGGTCCACCTGGTTGGGGCGATCGCCCAGGACGCCGTCGAAGACTTCACGGCACACCGGAACCAGGTCCGGGTGGGCGACCCAGGAACCATCGAATCCATCGTTGGCCTCGCGGGATTTGTCGTTACGGACCTTTTCAAAGGCGGCCTTATTGACCTGTTCGTCCTTGCGGGAGGGGATGAATGCCGCCATGCCGCCCATCGCGAAGGCGTTGCGCTTGTGGCAGGTTTGCACGAGGAGCTCGGTGTAAGCCCGCATGAGAGGTGCGGTCATCGTCACCGAGGAGCGGTCGGCCAGGATGTACTGCTCTCCGGCGTCGCGGAAATATTTGATGATGGAGAACAGGTAGTCCCAGCGTCCGGCGTTGAGGCCGGAAGCGTGTTCGCGCAGCTCATAGAGGATCTCGTCCATTTGGAACGCGGCGGGGATCGTTTCAATGAGGACGGTCGCCCGGATCGTTCCGTGCTCGATACCGAGGTACTGCTCGGAGAAGGTGAAGACGTCGTTCCAGAGGCGGGCCTCCAAATACGACTCCATCTTGGGCAAGTAGTAATAGGGGCCGTGCCCGTTCTCGAGCAGCAGGCGCGCGGTGTGGAAAAAGTGCAGGCCGAAGTCCGTGAGAGATCCTGATCCGGATTCGCCGTTGACGGTGATATTGGCCTCGGGCAAGTGCCAGCCGCGGGGGCGCATCACGACGACGGGGCGCGGCTGATCCTCACGCAACCGGTATTCCTTGCCCTCGGGGGAGGTGAAACTCAAAGTTCCGCGAGCGGCATCGCGCAAGTTGGCGATCGATTCCAGCTGGTTATGCCAACTCGGGCTGGCGGCGTCTTCGAGGTCCGCGAGCCAGACCTTGGCTCCGGAATTCAGCGCATTGATGGCCATCTTGGCCGGGCTGGCTGGTCCAGTCATTTCGACCCGGCGGTCCTGAAGGGCCTCAGGGGTCGGCGCTACGGTCCAGTCACCGTCGCGAATTTCCTGGGTTTCGGGAAGGAAGTCCATGGTCTTTTCGGACATGACCTTCTCGCGTGCGGTCACTCGAGCAGCGAGGAGTTCTTCGCGACGGCCTCCAAACTTCTCGTGGAGAACTTCAAGGAACGCGAGGGCTTCGTCGGTCAGAATCTCCGGTGCGGAAGCCAACGTTTCCGGTGTGTTGTGCGTGATGGTCATCGATGTCTCCTCGACGGTCGTAGAGATGAGGTTCTCGGGAGTGTGGTGTGGACTCAGCCTTCGGCATTTCGTCGCGCGGTGCTTTCGACGGCCTCGGCGACGGCGGATGCCACATTGGGGTCAAAGACGCTCGGCACGATGAAATTGGGATTTCGTTCGTGGTCGGCCACGCAGTCCGCGATGTCCTGGGCCGCAGCCACGAGCATGTCTTGGGTGATGTCCTTGGCCCCGGCGTCGAGCAGGCCGCGGAAAAGGCCCGGGAAAGCCAAGACATTGTTGATCTGATTCGGGAAGTCGCTGCGTCCGGTCGCGACGACGGCGGCATGCCGGGCGGCTTCAGCGGGGTCGACTTCGGGGTCCGGATTGGCCATCGCGAAGACGATGGCGTCGTCGGCCATGGTTGCAATGTCGTCGCCGGTCAACAGGTTAGGTGCGGAGACGCCGATGAACACGTCGGCTCCCGCGACGGCCTCCCGAAGGGAACCGCTGAAGGCATTCTTATTCGTGTTCTCGGCCAGCCATTGGCGGTGCGGGTCGGAGTAAGTCTCGCCCGAGTGAATGGCACCGTTGCGGGAGCACGCGATCACGTTCGCGACGCCGTTAGCCAGCAAGAGTTGGATGATGGCGTGTCCGGCTGCACCCACGCCCGAGACGACCACCTTGACGTCTTCTACCTTCTTGCCGACCTCACGCAGAGCGTTGTAGAGAGCCGCGAGGGTCACGATCGCGGTGCCGTGCTGATCGTCGTGGAAAACGGGGATGTCCAGCTCTTCCCGGAGTCGGGCCTCGATCTCGAAACAGCGCGGGGCTGCGATGTCTTCGAGGTTCACGCCGCCGTACACGGGAGCCATCGCTTTGACGATGCTGATGATCTCTTCGGTGTCTTTGGTGTCGAGGCACACGGGCCAGGCGTCGACCTCGGCGAAGGCTTTGAAGAGCGCGGCTTTGCCCTCCATCACGGGAAGTGCTGCGGCGGGGCCGATATCGCCTAGGCCGAGCACCGCGGTTCCGTCGGTGACCACGGCGACGGTATTGCGCTTAATCGTGAGCCGTCGAGCATCTTCGGGTTTGTCGTGGATGGCCTTGCAGACGCGCGCCACGCCAGGGGTGTAGGCGCGGGAGAGATCGTCGCGGTTGCGAAGCGACACGCGGGGAGTCACCTCGATCTTTCCGCCCAAATGGATCAGGAACGTGCGGTCGGAAATGTGGCGGACCGTGACGTTGTCGAGCGCGTTGATCGCGTCTCGGACTTCGTCGCGATGGTCACCGTTCGACACATTGCAGCTGATGTCGAGGATCACGGAGTCCGGGTGAGATTCGACGATGTCGAGGGCCGTGACCTGGGCGCCTGCGGCGGACGCTGCGGTGGTGATCTCGCTCGTGGAGGTGAAGGAGGCCGGCGCTTCGATGCGGAGGACCATGGAGTATCCGGGGCTAGGGGCTGCCATTGCGTGTGTTTCCTTCCCTTGGCGAGGATCTCTGATCCGCGCGGTATCCGTATTGTGGAAAAAGAATTCCATTACTGGAATCGTAAGGGTAGTGTGTCCACCATGACAAGGCTTCGGTGAAATATGATTCTCGGTGTTGCCGACTTATTAACCCTTCGGGCATGGGTCGGCTCATCGCCACCGATGCTTGCGCTGGGGTCCACAAGGGATTCCGCCGAGCGAACCATGACGGTGTGCGATCACCACGAGGAGGGGACACCGATGACAGAAGGCAAGAGCTCCGGAGGTGTGCAGTCGGTCGAGCGAGTCTTCGATCTGCTGAATATCATCACCAGTTCGGGTGGGGAGTCGTCGCTGAGCGAGCTGGCCACCAAGGCAGAGTTGCCGTTGCCGACCATCCATAGGTTGCTGCGAACTCTGGTGTACTTGGGGTACGTGCGTCAGCTACCGAGCCGAAGCTATGCGCTGGGCCCCGGCCTGATTCGGCTGGGTTATACCGCGAGTCTCCAAATGGGTGCATTCGCCCAGCCCGTGTTGAAGAACCTGGCGGACCGATTGGGCGAGTCCGCCAATATGGCCATGCTGGATGGACACATGGTGGTCTACGTGGGGCAGGCGCAATCCACGCATTCGATGAGGATGTTTACCGAGGTGGGGCGTCGTGCGCACACGCACGACACCGGCGTCGGGAAGGCCATCTTGGCAACCCTCCCCGAATCTCAGGTGATCTCGATCGTTTCCTCGATGGGGATGCCGACGCCCACGCGCAAAAGCATCGGGTCGATGGACGATCTCTTGGCTGATCTGGCAACCGTCCGCGAACGCGGCTATGCGATCGACGACGAAGAGCAGGAGATCGGCGTTCGGTGTTTCTCGATGGCCGTACCCAATGCCCCGACGCCGACGGCAATTTCGGTGTCAGGCCCCGTCTCGCGCGTTGACTGGAACTTTGGCGAGCGTGCGGTGCCTCAGCTGCGAGAAGCCGTGGCGGAACTTTCGGCTCAATTCACGTCCGGATCCTAAGGGGCTCACGGGTGCCGCACGACCGTGGCGGCGCGCAGGGCCCGCGTGGAATGGTTCGTTTCTGCGGGTGTTCGGTGGAACGCCAATCGTTCTCGGTGACCCCCTGATGTGATACTTCACGCATTACTTCAAATATTGATGTAAATCTGTGATGACTAGGCGTACTCTTCAAAAGGCGCTTCGTTAGGTGAGGCTCCTTAGTAGACAGAGGTCACTGATCTCACGACGTCGAGAGACGCCCAAGATTAGGACAGAGCACATCGGATTAAGGTGTGTTCCCAGGTGACTTCCCGTTCGTGGATACGCTACTGAGAGTCAAAACTTTTACATGGAAGCGCGTTCCCATGTACATCGTTTTGCGTTGGCTACGTGGGATCCTGCCTACTCTCAGTGAGGTTTCCCATGATGATGAATACTCCTGTCCTGAAGAAGACCACGACCCCTCGGGTTGCTCACAAAGTTTCACTGTCCCTGGTGGGGATGACGCCGTCGTCGGCCGCCAAATATTTAGAACGACTGCCCATTGATCAGGCCTTTCGGCTGTTCTCTGGAGAGCCTCGCCAGCGTCAGACTGGCATTATTCAGACCATCGACGTGGCCGTCGGGGCCCGACTCTTGCGCATGGATGAACACGACGACGACATCCTGAAAGAAATTCCGGAATCGCAGCGTCAACAACTCACCACGCTATTGTCTTGGCCGGATGACTCGATCGGTTCGCGGATGTCCGTGGTCTACTATTCGCTGCCCAGCGATCGCCTCATTGGCGACATCGATTGGGATGAATTGACCGCCAGCCCTTCATGGGCACGTGACCACACCATTTACGTGTGCGACGACGGGCAGTTCCGAGGGACCGTTCCGGAGGACGTGGTGTACACATCCTCGGATAGCGTGTCTCTGGGTTCCTTGTGTACTCGCAACGAGCGCATCATCTCGCCGTTGGAAGACCAAGAATCCGTGATTGTCGAGATCGAGGCTAATGGCTACGATCCCGTCCCCGTGGTCCATGAGGGCGCCATGATCGGGGTGATCCGTCACGACGACGCCGCCGAAATTATTCGTCAGGAATCCACCGAAGACGCCGAAAGGCAGGGTGGGTCCAGCCCCCTCGAGACCCCGTATTTGTCGTCATCGCCGTGGCACCTGTGGAAGAAGCGCATCGGGTGGATTCTCGTGCTCTTCGTGGCGGAGTCGTACACCAGCACCGTGCTGAGCACTTTTGAGGATGAGCTCAGCTCGGTCATCGCCTTGTCGTTCTTCATTCCATTGCTGATTGGTACCGGTGGAAATACCGGCACACAGATCACGTCGACGTTGATCCGCGCCATCGCCGTGGACGGCGTGCGCCTGGGTGATGTTGCGAAGATTATTCGGAAAGAAATGGCCACGGGATTGCTCATTGGCCTCTGCATGAGCGTGGCCGGCATCATCCGCGCAACGATCTTGGGGGTCGGTTTCCAGGTCGCATTGGTCGTGGCGGTGACCCTCGTGGCGATCGTTTTGTGGAGCAGCCTCGTTTCAGCGATTCTGCCGTTGCTCATCAAGAAGTTGCGCATGGATCCCGCGGTGGTTTCCTCGCCGTTTATCTCCACCTTTGTGGACGGCACCGGATTGATCATCTATTTCGAGATCGCGCGCCTGTTGATGTTCTAAAGGGTGAGCAGATCCGGGGAAACCTTGGCTGAAAGCGCACCTATGAAGGCCCCGCCGAACCTCTCGTTCGGCGGGGCCTTCGCAGCGCGGAAGTGGTTTAGCAGAACCCGGCGATGCCGGCCCACACCTCGTCAGCCCTTTCGGCGCCTTCACGCTCGATGGTTGCCTCAATCAACCCGTAGGGCCGATCGGCCGCGTAGTGCGTTTCGTTGTTATTTTCCAGATTGCAGAATCCCAGGTTGTACACGAAATGGTGTTTATTGGGGCACGAGAATCTGATGTCGTCGATTTCCGGGTGAGCCTCGATTACGGCCTTGCCCATCAAATACAGGGTCTCCTGCAATGCCCGGGAATAGTGGTCGGTGAATTTGGCCAGAATAATCTTTTTCACGTCTTCGTAGACGGCGTCGTAATCCACGTCGTCCGTGTTGTACCGCCAACGGGTCGCGATATCCGTGGAGAGCACGCGGTCCTCGGTCTCGGGGAGGGTGGTGTAAGGATCTTTCGGATAGCCCACGAATCCCGATTCGGTGGTTTTGAGAACTGTCAGGTCGCGGAAGCCCGAAATGACGGTGCGTTTCGACCTATCCGTCACGACGACCGCAGTCCGCACTTCATCCTTATTTTGAACGAACGAGTGGTCGTGGTCGTTGATCCGATTCCAGAGATGCTCTTCGGCCGCCCATCGGCCGCCCGTCACCCAGTCAAAGCTGGACGTGAAGTGGTCGGAAAGGGTCAGCAGAAACTCTTCCGGCGAGGCGACGTCGTGCTTTTGGGCCAGTGCAAACACCGTATTTTTCTGAGTATCCGTGGCGACGCAGTGGCCGTTATCTCCCTCGGTGTGGACGGCCTGAAAATCGCCCCGCAATTGCGAGGAGACGACGACGTCCCTCAGGGTGTGGCGATCGCTGTCACGGTTAACGCGAACCACATGGTTCTCCGCCTTGCCGTACTGGTTTATTCCAAGGATCACGTTGGTCATGATGCTGTACTCCTGATCGAAAGCATTTTCGTTTCTTGAGGTGGATCGGCAATCGTCGACGTGGGGTCGGCTCCTGGGTCAACTGCCGCGGTATGTGGAATACGCAAACGGGCTGAGGAGCAAAGGCACGTGGTAATGCCCTTGGTCTTCGCGCGCCGTAAAATCCACCGCGACGAACGGGTACAAGGTCTCCAGGTCAAGCCCGGAGAAGTACGGTTCGGTCGCGAAAATGATCCGGTAATGGCCGGATTCCAGGGTCTCTGGGCCGAGCGTGGAGACTCGGCCGTCCTCATCGGTCACGGCGGTGGCGATGGTCTCGCCGGATCCGTGGAGGAGCGTCACTTCAATTCCGACGGCGGGGCGGCCATGAACGGAATCGAGGACGTGGGCGGAAATGAAACTCATGAGAGCATCCCTTCGATGCGTAGCGCGGCGATGTCGCGCAATTGTTCGGCGACTTCGGCCCGCTCTGACTGGGGGTCATTCTTCATCCGGCGAGTCAGCTCGGCGAGTATCTCGGGGTGGGAACGGCCGGCGGCCCGAATGAGGAAGACGTGGCCAAAGCGTTCTTCGTAGTCGCGGTTGCCTTGCTTGAGGCGTTCCGCGTCGTCGTCGGACGTTGAACCGAGACTGGCCTGTTCCGCGCGGGAAAGTCGGGCTTCGGCAGACTCACTACCGTCGCGCTCTCCGATCTTGGGGTGATGCGCCAACGCCCGGTCGATCTCGGTTTCCGTGAAAGGCTGTGCCGCAGTGAGTGCGAGCTCCTGTACTGATTGGACCGACGTGAAAGGGCGAGCGTCGACGATTTCCTCTTGCCAGCGAGGGATATCCAGCGCTGGCCGAAGGGTCGAGAGCGCGGCGTCGCGACTCAGCTCGTTGAATTCCGTGAGGATCATGCGACTCCGTCGTATTTCGTATAACGAAAATTAAATTCCATTTACAGACAGTGAACTGGATCACTGGATGGAAGTCAAGAGGGTGGGGGCGCGGGTGAGGCGGATTGTGCCCCCTCTGAGTCACTCGACGCGCGCCTATCCGGCCACCCTTTGCCCATGTGGCGCCGGCAACGTGCAGCGAAGAGAATAGCTTGCCAATGCGAAGTTGTAAGTTCGCCAAGCCGTACTTACGATAGTCCTCATCGGCGGCTATCGAGCTGGGCCCACTGGAGTACCAGAACGACGAGCCTCCCCGATGCACCTCGCTCGATCACGGCTCCTAGGAGAACTCCATGCACCGACGCCATCTGCCCCCATCACAAAGCCCACGCCATTCCCGAGGTTTTCGGGGTCGAGCATTGCGGGCATCCGCTGTTGGCATGGTGCTTTTGGCCGGGCTGACCGGTTGCGGAATAGCGGGAAATGCGGAAAAGAAGGCCGACGGGAACGATAAGCCCGTCGTGCTGACCACCTTCACCGTTCTCGCCGACATGGCCCGCAATATCTCCGGGGACCACGTAGAGGTTCGATCGATCACCTCCCCAGGGGCCGAAATTCATGAATACGAACCAACTCCCGACGACATCAAACAAGCGTCCCAAGCGGATTTGGTCCTCGAAAACGGGATGCACCTAGAAACGTGGTTTGAGAAATTCACCCAAGATGCTCACGCCGATCACGTGACCCTTTCCGAGGGAATTGAACCCATCAACATCACCGAAGGGGACGGCAAAGACACGGCGAACCCCCACGCTTGGATGAGCCCTCAAGCCGCAATGACGTACGTGGACAACATGGTCAAAGCGTTCTCTCGTTTGTCTCCGGAACATGCCGAAGACTTCAAGGCCAACGCGGAAAAGTACCGTGGCAAGATTCGGGAGATTCAGGAACGCATGACCCACGGGCTCTCGACGGTCCCCGAGGACCGACGTGTCCTCGTGACCTGTGAAGGTGCGTTCTCCTACCTCGCTCGAGACGCCGGCCTTCGGGAAAAATACTTGTGGGCCGTGAACTCGGACGGCGATCCCACACCCTCCCGCATTGCCGAGACCATTGATGAGGTCAACAAGAATAAAGTTCCGGCCGTCTTCTGCGAATCCACCGTGTCAGATAGCTCCATGCGCCAGGTGGTGGACGCCACCGACGCAAAATTCGGAGGAACCCTGTATGTGGATTCACTCTCCGACCAGAACGGCCCCGTCCCTACGTATCTGGACTTGTTGCGCCATGATGCCGAGACCATCGCTTCGGCGCTCGGTGGCCACCAGTGAGCTCACCCCTCGGAGAGGCTCGGGCGTCGCTGAATGTGGCCGAGGACCCGCCCCTGAAGGTACAGGGGCTGACCGTCTCACATGACGAAGGGCGGGCCCTCGACGACGTCGACCTCACCCTGTCGAGGGGGACGGTCACTGCGCTGTTAGGCATGAATGGGTCAGGAAAATCCACGCTATTCAATGCCGTGGCCGGGCTGATCCCTGCCGTGGGAGGGGAGGTCCAGGTCATGGGCCTCTCGCCCAAACACGCGCGCCGTCGGAATGTGCTGGGATACATGCCCCAGAGCGAAAACGTGGATTGGGACTTCCCGGTCACGGTTCACGACGTCGTGATGACCGGCCGTTATGGGCGGCTGGGCTTCACGCGTCGCCCGCGCCGTGAAGATCGGAAGGCCGTCGCGGAGGCCATTGAGCGGGTGGGTTTGAGCGAGTACACCCACCGACAGATCGGAAGACTCTCCGGGGGACAAAAGAAGCGAGCCTTCCTCGCACGGTCGCTGGCGCAAGAAGCCCAGCTGCTTTTGCTGGATGAGCCCCTCGCCGGGGTCGATACGGTCTCGGCACACACCATCGCCGAAATTCTGCGTGAGGTCGCCAGCGATGGGGCAACGGTCTTGATGTCGGTCCATGAAACCACCCAGCTGCGGAGCTTCGTCGACCATGCCATCTTGTTGAAAAATCGCGTCGTGTTCCGCGGATGCATCGACGAGGTCCTCAAACCGCAGAACCTGAGCCTCGCCTTCGGAGGAGCGACAGCATGAACGATGTCTTGTCCGTCATCCTCGAACCCCTGAATTACCCCTTCATGGCTCGTGCCCTGCTCGCGACCCTCGCGACCGCAACGGTGTGTGCGGTGCTATCGTGCTGGCTCGTGCTGACAGGGTGGTCCCTGATGGGTGACGCGGTCTCGCACGCGGTATTGCCCGGCGTCGTTCTGTCCTATGCCCTGGGACTACCCTTTGCGGTGGGTGCGGTGGTGTTTGGGCTCTTGACGGTGTGGCTGATCGGCGGGGTCAATAGGACCACTCGCATTAAGGAAGATGCGAGCATCGGGATCGTATTCACCACGCTGTTTGCCCTCGGTTTGGTGATGGTCTCGATGACGCCGTCTCCGGTGAATCTGGACCACATCATTTTCGGCAATTTGTTGGGGGTTTCTCCGGGAGACCTGATTCAAGTGGCCGTGTTGAGCGCCGTGTGCCTCACCGTCCTGTTGCTGAAACGACGTGATCTCACCTTGTACGCCTTCGATCCGCGCCACGCGCATGTCCTGGGTCTCCGGCCACGCGTCCTTGGAGGGATCCTCTTGGGCGCGCTCGCCGTGACCTGCGTCGTCGCCCTTCAGGCGGTGGGCGTGGTGTTGGTGGTGGCGATGCTCATTATCCCCGGGGCCACCGCGCTATTACTGACGAATCGATTCGCAACCATGCTCATGGTTGCCGTAGGTCTTTCGCTCTTCTGCTCGGTTTGTGGCGTTTATGCCAGCTACTACGTTGGTACCTCCACCGGAGGAACTGTGGTGCTGTGTCAGGGCCTGATGTTCTGCGCCGTCTGGACGATCACCCGCATGAGGCGCATTCTTGCGGGTCGTTTCGAACGGTTGTCCATGGGGTGACGTTACCCGTTCACGGGTTCCCGGTTCTGGGATTGGCCGATCCATTCGTGGACCAGTGAGACCACTCCGGCGCCCTCGCCCGTCGCGGAGGCCACACGTTTCATGGATCCGGATCGAACGTCCCCGGCACAGAAGATGCCCGGTACGGCGGTGGCGAGCTCAGCCGGAGGCAACCCGTTGGACCAAAACCTCGAGGGGACATCGCGGCCCGTAAGAACGAAACCGCGGTCGTCGCGATAGACGGCATCCGGTATCCATTCACAGTGCGGGTCGGCGCCCAGAAGAAGGAACAAACCCTGGGACGCCACACGTTCGCCGACCTCGGTGCGGACATCGGTGAGCTCCAGCCACGCCAGTTGGCCGTCGACGGCCCCTCCGTCGGAAACTCGTGTGTTCGCCCGGACCGTGATGCGAGGGTTTGCCTCGACCTCGGTGATCAGGTAGGCCGACATGGTTTCTCGGAGCGATGGCCGTCGAATCACGATGGTCACGGAGCGGGCGAACCGAGCGAGATGCACCGCGGCCTGTCCGGCACTATTTCCGCCACCAACCACCACGACGTCGCCACCGGCTACTTCTCGTGCCTGCGACATCGCCGCCCCGTAGTTCACGCCGTGCCCCACGAGCTCTTCGATGTTGTCGACGCCGAGACGACGATACGAAATACCGCTGGCAATAATCACTGACCGCGCGTAAATCGCGCCGGCGTCGGTGAGAACCCGATGAGGTTGCCCCTCGCCCCCGGGGACCAAGCCAGTGACCTCCCAGCCGGTGAAAAACCGCGTACCGAACCGCATGGCCTGGCTCCGGGCCCGGAACGCGAGTCTCATCCCCGAGACCCCGTGGGGAAAACCGAGGTAATTGCGGATCATCGAACTGGTTCCCGCCTGGCCGCCTACGGCCTCGGCCTCTAGGGCGACCGTGCTTAAGCCCTCGCTCGAGGCGTACACGCAGGCGGCCAGGCCAGCGGGGCCCGCGCCAATCACCACGACGTCGAGTACCTCCGAGACTTCACTCAGCGTCGTCGCGTCCGGTCGTCCGTGCAAGCGTCGGGCCAAATCGCGGACTTCCGGACAATGCTCCGGAGACTCTCCCGCGACGGCCACAAGGGGCCATTGAACCTCGTCGCCCTCGTAACCGTCGAGGGCGCGACGGCCCATCTCCGACTCGGGGGCATGCAGGCCGTGGGGAATGCCGGTTCGTTGCAGGTAATCGCGTAGCTGCCAGGCCCCGGCGTGACCAGAAGGAGCAATGACCTGAACGGTTTCCACCTGCGAGGTGCCCACCGTGGCCGCCCAGTCGTTCAGCAGATCCACGATCACCGAGTGAAATTCCTCGTCCCGGGTGCCGCGTGGCATCAGCAGATGCGCGTCGAAGTAGCCCATGGCGACCTTCTGGCGCAGATGCGGTGCGTGTTCCCGAAAGTCGGCCCAAGGCGTCACCGCGATGCGTCGCGCCGTCGGGACCAGGGACCGGAAATCCGTCAGTAATGCTTTGAAGGAGTCCATGCCCACGGTGGTATCCGCGACGAACAGAACGATGGGCACCTCACGTGCCTGGAGGTCCTCGACGTGCGCTCGGGCGGACTCCGCGGAGGGCACCACCAGCACCGAGTACTCCCGCGCATAGCGGTCCAATTGCGCGCTCATCACGTCGATGTGTTCGGCTGTGAGGCACACGATGGCGGGTGTAGACATGGGGCTCCTGTTCAATTGTGAATTAGGCCGTGAGGCGGTGCACGTAACACCAGCGCCAGGACTCGCCGGGTTCAGCGGATTGCATCACGGGATGGCCCGTTCGGTGGAAATGTTCGGTCGCGTGCTTTCCGGTGGAGCTGTCGCAACAACCAATATCGCCACACTCCAGGCACATGCGGAGCGCGACGGCGTGTGTGCCCTCTTCGATGCATTGCTGACACACCGGGGCTTCTGGGGAGGCCTGGGAGGGGTATGCGGCGAGTTCATCGCAGTAGCCACCCTCGCGTGAGCCAATTGCCGCGAACGGCTCTGCCGAAGGCTCCACCGGGGGCTCGAGCATCGACTCTTCATAGTCCAAGGTGTTCAGCACGTCTTGGAGCACATGAGACGGGAATTTTCCCTTCCCCCGGATCGCGATCACGCGGGCGCGTTCGGCCGCGATCATTCGGCGGCGAATACGCGCGTACGCATCGCTGGGTGCTTCGTGCCCCGGCGTCGTGGAGAGGCGCTCCCACGCGGCGAAGGACCGCTCGTCGATACGCTCGCGAATGGTCTCGAGCACACCAGGGGATTCTTGGGTGGTGCAATCCTCCAGCTCCTTCATTCCGGCTTCCCCGGCCTTGTGGATGAGGGTGGCCCGAGCGAGCGCATCTTCGGCCGGGTCCGCGGGCTTGACCTTGAGCAAGCGCGTGAGCAAAGGCAGGGTCAGCCCTTGCACGTAGAGCGTGCCGAGCACCACGGTCAGCGCGGCGAGCACCAGGATGTCGTAGTGAGGCACGGACGGTGGGATCACGAACACCGCCGCGATCGTCACGACGCCGCGCATGCCGGCCCACGAGGTCACGAGCGCGTGCGACCACGGCTGCCGGTTCTCGGGTGACACCCGGAAATTCCTGATCCCTTGGCGGGCGCACACCCAGATCACGCGCACCACGATCACCGTGCCGAGGACGGCGGCGCAGAATCCGATGACCGCTGGGAGTGACATGCCGTCGTCCACACCCGAAATGATCGAGGCGGCTTGCAAACCGATCAGAAGGAAGACGGCGTGTTCCAAGAGGAAGGCGACGGTCGACCACGTCAGCCGTTCGGTGATGCGGGAACTTGCGGTCTGGACGATGGGCGCTTTGTGCCCGATGAGAAGGCCGGCCACGACCACAGCGATCACCCCGGAAGCCTCCACGGACTCCGCGATGAGATAAGCCGCGAAAGGAACCACGAAGGACATTCCCATGTCGATGAGGGCATCGTGGATGAACTTGCGGACCCAGATCACCACAAAAGCCACCGCAAGTCCTACGAGGACGCCGCCGCCGGCGGCGACGAGAAACTCCAGTCCGATCCCGCCGGCGGTCACGGCTCCACCAATAGCCGCCGTGGCTGCACGCAGAGCCACCAGCGCGGTCGCGTCGTTGAGGAGAGATTCGCCTTCCAGGACGGTCACGATCTGACGGGGCAGGCCGATCCTGCGCGCCACGGCGCTCGCCGAGACGGCGTCGGGCGGGGCCACGACCGCGCCGAGGGCCAGTGCCACGGGCCACCCAATGTCGGGCGAAATCGTGTGCACCATCGCCCCGACGGCCAGCGTGGTGACGACGACGAGGGCCACCGAGAGAGAAGCGACCGAGGCGATGTTGGCTCGAATGTCGATGATCGATGTGTGGATCGCCGTGGAATACAGCAGGGGCGGCAGGAGGCCGAAGAGAACGATCTCGGGGGATAGTTGGATCTCCGGCACAAACGGCAAGAATGAGGCCAGGGCTCCTAAAACGATCAGAACCATGGGCGCGGGAAGCCGAAGGCGTTCGCTGAGGGCGGTCCCCACGAGCACCGCGACAACGAGGCAGACTAATAAGAGGACGACGTGCACGAATTGATCTTCGCACGTGGGAGGTCGTTTGAGCAGAGCCCGGCCGAGAGAGCTCCCGTTTTAGCAGAATCCGTTGGAATTACTCCGGTAGTGCTGCCGTGAGAGAGACGACGCGGGTGATCTGACGGGCATTGAAGTTATCGTCGCTGATCAAGTTGATCTCGTAGACGCCGTGTTGGCCGCCGGTTACTGCCATCCCCTCGTAGTTGTCCATCAGGGGGTTGGATTGCGTCTGATGCGTCGGGGCGTCCTGTGAGGGAAGGCCCGTCACGTCCACGGCCCGCGATTTTGTGAGGAAGGAGCCCGCCGAGGCTTGGGCGAGGTTCGGCACATTTGTGACGTCGGGGGCCGCGTCCAGGTTAGTCACGGCGTACAGTTCGGCGGTATTCCCGCGATCGGCGGACCACGCCGCTTCTTCCACGAGGAGATTGTCTTTGCCGTAGAACTGGACCTCAGGGATGCGGTTGCCGGTTTGGGTGCGGTAACCGACCTGTTTGTCTAGTCTCCACTGGCCACCGTGCTTGCGGTAGACGAGGAAACGATGAGCCGTCGCGTCGGCGGTGGTGACGTCTCCGCTGAGGGGGCCCTCCATCGAGGCGACGAGCGACTGCCCATTGGGGCTGAGCGTGAGCCCTTCCAGGGTCGCGTTGTCGGTGGCCTGGCCTTGGGCGGATTTGCCCGCGACCCCGAAGTTTCCTGGAACCGGCAGGGTTGCCTTCTGGACGCCGTCTCGACCGAATACCCGAATGGTTGGCTCGGTTTCGGAGCTGACCAGGTAATCCCCCTGGGGCGTGATCGCCAGACCTTCGTTGTCGGCGGTTTGGCCTGTGTACGGGGTGCCGTCCGGTTTCTTCAAGACCAAGGGGGCGCCCGTGATGCGGGGATTGTGGGGATCCGAGTAGAACCAGATGCGCGACGGGTCGTCCGCGTGGTTGTCCACCGTGGAAGCCCACGCGTGCCGTCTCTTGTCGTAGGCCATGGACGAGAGGCCGCCGACCTCCGCGCCGTCGGCGCTCACCTTGTCCAGGGCGTCGGAATAGCCGACGACCTGCGGCGATGAAGGCGTGTCATGCCCGGGATTGGCTTCAGCGGCGGGGGAGCCCAGACCGATGAGGAGCGTGCCGGCCAGAGCGGCGGCGGCACATTGCGTGTGGCGATGCATGATGGACTCCGAGGTGGTTGGTGTCGTGGCCGCCGACGGCGGCAACGGAGGCAGACATCGTCGATGCTGGACGGCTCGGGTGTCGCCCGAGTGACGTGCGGGCCAACACGTCGCGAATCTTCGCACGCGGTCGATCCCATCGATAGCTGGCAATTCAGACGAGAAATTATTTCGCAACCGAAATATTTTCCACGAGCATGGGGTTTAATCCGACATTGCCCGAGAATGGGTGATCGTCGTGAACAAGGAAGGGAGGGATCATGTCGGGAAAGCGGCTGTTCACCATGGAGAAGAGCTCGTCCCACGTGGGGCTCGTGACATTTTGGCTGGCGGCGGGCACGTTTGCCTTCGGGGCGGGCGAATTCGCGTCGATGAGCCTGCTGCCCTCGATCGCCTCCGGTCTTGGAGTGAGTGAGGGCCAGGTCGGCCACATCATCACCGCGTACGCCGTCGGCGTCGTTTTGGGCGCGCCGGTCATCGCGGTGTTCGGCGCCCGGTGGCCCCGCAAGCCGTTGCTCTTGGCGCTTCTGGGCGTTCTGGTTCTCGGGAATATCTTTGCCGGGCTCGCACCTTCCGTGCTCTTGCTGAACGTCGCACGATTCCTCTCGGGCATACCTCACGGAGCCTTCATCGGGTTGGGCACCTTGGTTGCCGTCGAGATGTCTTTGCCCTCCAAGAAAGCGCGTGCCGTGAGCTCGGTGGGCCTGGGAATTCCCGTGGCCACCATCATCGGCGTTCCCGTGTTCACGATTCTCGGTCAGCTCGTAGGGTGGCGCGCCAGCTACTTGCTCATGGCCGTGATTGCCGCAATTGCCCTGGTCGCTCTGTGGGCGACGGCGCCCAATACCGCCGGAAACCGTGCCACGAGCCCCAAACTCGAGATGGCTGCGATGACCAATCCCAAGGTGCTTTTGACGCTGTTCACCGCAGCCATCGGGTTCGGCGGCATTTTTGCGGTGTATTCCTTCTTCACGTCGGCCTACGAGGGGACCGACGCCGGCCCGGTGTGGGCGATGTCGCTCATTCTGATGCTCTATGGGTTCGGGGCGACCGTCGGCAACTGGCTGGCGGGTTTCGCCACGGAGCGGTTCCTGCTGGGCGCCGCCATCATTTTCCAGATACTCCTGGGGCTCTCCGCGGCTCTGTACGCCGTTGGGATGGGCAACGTCTGGATCATGGGCCTCGCGATGATCCTCATCGGGTCCAGCGGTGGGCTGGTGGTGCCGATGCAACCCCGCCTCATGGTCGCCGCCGGCGACGCCCGGACATTGGCGGCCGCCATGAATCACGTGGCATTCAACCTAGCCAACGCGATCGGCCCGCTGGTTGCGGGAGCCGCGATGACGGCGGGTGGCGGCTGGGCTTCCACGGGGTGGGTCGGCGTCGCACTCGCTGCTGGAGGGTTGATCCTGCTGCTCGTCAACGTGCTCAGCGATCGCCGCACCCCGGTGACCCATCACGCGATCCGGTTCGACCCGCACACGGGGACCGTGCAGATCGTCGACCCGAAGCAGTAAGCACTTCGGAGCCGCATGAATAGGCAAGGCCCCGCGATTCCGTGAAGAATCGCGGGGCCTTGCGTTGTGCGGCTAGTGTCGGCCGTTGCCGTTGCCGTTGCCGTTGCCGTTGCCCTGGCCGTTCCCGTGGCCATTCCCCTGGCCGGGACCCTGGTGTGAGCCAGTGTCGCTGGCGGGTTGATAACCGGGACCCTTGGCGGAGGCCGGGATCGAATCCATGTTCACGTGCAGGAACTCGCCGTCGTCTTGTTGACCATCCGGAAGGTTCTTCGGGGTCAGACCATACGGAGCCTTGTCGCCGGTGGAGCCGCCCAGCCCGTAATCGCTGTCGTTGGAAATCCAGAGGTCACGCCCGCCGTTGAGCGCGGCGACGCCCTCGATCTTGTCGTGGGCAAAGAACCCGCCGGTGGGATCGATGCCCCAGACGAGCTTGGTGATGTCCAGGTACATCGCGCTCGATACGGGCGTGATACCCGCGTTCTTCAGCGCCGAAGCGGCATCGGCCTCGTTGGACTTACCGGTGAGCCCCTCGATGCTCTTGCCACCCACGAGCAAGCCGCCTTTGCCTGCGTCATACGTACTTCCCTGAACGTTGCCATTCTGAGAGACATCCGTGGCCCCGGAAATATCTACCTTGTGCAATTTTTTGTACGAATTCGCACCCAGGTCGCCGTCGCGCTCATCCACGAGGAATTCGTGATTCGACAACGCGGTGATTTCGCTGATGTTGGTCGAGGCTGAGTCCAGATGCCGCATGTACAGGTATTCATGGCTCTTTCCTGTTGCGAGGTCGATGGTCACGATGCGGGTCGGCACCACATTCTTAGGCTTGCCCTTCAAATCCGGGGTGACCAGGGCGGACTGCATGGCGCCCACCAGAGTCTTGCCATCGGGCGTGATGGTGAGGCCTTCCATGCCCTTATTTGGGTCCCGCATCTTCAGCTCGCCCGGGAGGCTGCCGTTGAAAGGCGAGAGGCGCTGGAGCTGTCGGCCCTGAGCGTCGAAGTGAGTCACGTACGGGCCGTACTCGTCGCTCACCCAGAACGAGCCATCGGGCATGGCCACCAAGCCCTCGCTGTCATATCCGTGATCCGACTTCGGCAGCACCTTGCCCGAGAGGTCTTGAATTTCCTCGCCGGTGTCGGCCTCGGGAGAAACCTGGCCATTCAACGGTTTGCCGTCCGTGCCCTTGAGCTCGATCACGCGGTTGAGCTTCGCGTGGCCGTTGACCATGCGAAATTCACCGATCTGCGGTGCGTAGTCGGGGTAGGGCTCGATCTTGATGCCGTCCGGCCCATCGACGTTGGGGCCACGGTCGGTCAACCCGTAGAACACATCCTGGCTACCGGGCTTGGGCGTTAGGGCGGAACCATAGGCCGAACCCTTGACCGGGACGTTACCCACGGATCCAAGGTCCTTGATGTGCGTGGTGTAAACCTCCGCGCCGGGAGCCTTCTGGGGAGGATTAGCCATCGCGGGAGCGGAGGGGAACACCAGGATTCCGGTTGCGGCTGCGGCGAGCAGGAGGGTGCGTTTCTTCGTCATGGTTTGGTCTTTCCATCGATGCTGAGTGACCGACCGAGTACATCAGCCGCAGATGACGAATGGGGGAGCATCGGGTGACGAGAACACGACCAACCCGTGGCCCAGGGCGGGAAGAGACCGGGCCACGGCGGCCGTGTTCGATCTCGCCTTAGGCCACGGCGTCGGCGAGCGCTAGGTAGCCAGACATCATGGCCCGAGCCACCCGATATACGTCGTCGTCGTTCGGAAGGAACGTCGAGGAATGCAGTCCCTCCGTGGTCTCGGTCCCCACGAAGAGCATGAGGGAGGGGATCTTCTCGGCGAAGAATGAGAAGTCATCCGCGCCCAACGAACGAAGGGTTTCGTCGACGTCGAACCCCTGTTCGGCAAGTATGGCCGCGGTGGCTTCGGCCAACGTCGGGTCGTTGTACAGCACAGGCTCACCGGCCGTGATGGTGACCTCCGCAGTGCACCCGTGGGCCGCCGACGTCGCGACCGCGATCTCCCGAACCTGAGCGCGTATGAGGGCCCGGGTTTCCTCGTCGAGCGCTCGCAGGGTCCCGGATATTGTGGCGCGCTCTGGGACAACATTTGCGGCCTCGCCGGCGTGAAAGGACGACACCCCGACGACTGCCGAGCGCATGGGGTCTACGACGCGGCCGACCACGGACTGGAGGGCCCCGACGATCTGGGTGCCCGCGTAGAGCGGGTCGCGGGTGGTGTGCGGGTACGCGGCGTGACCTGGACGGCCGCTGACCTCAATGTGGAACTCGTCTGCGGCGGCGTTGACGCCTTCCGGCGTGCACGAGACGACGTCGCGCTCCAGCGTGGGCTGAACATGCGCCCCCAACATTGCCGCGCACTCTTCGTGACGGAGGATTCCGGAGGCGACGATATCTTCCGCTCCTGAGGGGTAGGTCTCTTCCCGCGGTTGAAGGACCGCGAGCAGCGGCATGGGAGCCTCCGTCGAGGTCACCGCATGGACTACGGCCGTCAGCGCGGCCAGGTGCACGTCGTGACCGCAGGCGTGCATGACCCCCGGGTTTTCCGAGGCCCAGTCCACCCCGGTTTCTTCGAGAATGGGCAATGCATCCAGCTCACCGCGAATCCCAATGGCAGGGCCCGGTCCGCCACAACGCACGACGGCGCCCGCCTCGGCCACAGTCGTGCGCGGCAGCCCTTGAGGGAGATGCTCGATCACCAGGTCTCGCGTCTCGGTCTCGTTCCCGGAAGGTCGCGGATTCCGATGGAGGAGCCCTCGCAAGGCGCGGGCACGTGGCATCTCGGCGTCGAGGGCCGACCACAATTCTTCGTAGTTCATGACGTCACCTCGTAGACGCACAGTGCGTTATTCCTGCCGATCATCCGGGCGACGCGGGATGCTACGGCGGGACTCCATTCGTCGTCGTCGATCCATTGTTGGAGCACGCGTTCGGTTCCGCGACGCCACAAGACCGAACCGAGATAGTGCAGCTCGGGTGGGCCCCACGCGTCGGAGGAGTAGAGAATCTTGCCGAAGGGCGCGAGCTCCATACTCTCGGCGATGATTCGCGTCGCTGCGGCACCTGTGTAGTTGATGGCCAGTCCGACGTCCATATAGACGTGCGGAAACACGTGGGCCAGGTACCCGGCGATCCGATGGTACGGGTAGCAATGCAGAAGCATGATGCGTGCGCCCGTGGGCTCGATGAGCTTGAGCCAATCCGACAGCAGCGCGGGGTTGCACCGGTGCATGTCGACGTCGGCGTCGCCGAAGCCCACGTGAAGTTGCAGGGGTTTGCCCGTGGCGCAGGCCGCGTGAAGCAGGAAGCGCAGGAGCACCGGGTTCTCGACCCTCGGGGTGACACCAGGCTGGAAGTCTCCCATCCACTCACGGGCGGCTTCGCGAATCTCGGCGCTGCTGGGGCGCGTGGGGTCAAAGTCAAAGCCGTAGCGGTATGCGACGATCGATTTCCAGCCCACGGCTCGTTCCGATGCTTTGGCGAGGGCTTCCTCGACGTCCGTCTCCAAGTTTTCCGGGGTGGAATTCGGAGCTATGGCTTCGAGGGTCGATTCCAAACGCACAATCTCGTGGGTGGTGCCCTGCAGTTCGGCATTCATGCGGGCGACGTCCCAGATCGCGTCGGTCGCGAAACCGGAGTCCACGATCCAGTCGCTCACGCCCGCCGAACCCATCAGAACTTTCGCTAGGGCATCGGCCCCGAGATCCTCGCGGGCGGCCATGTAGGCATCCGCGCTCGCGTGGGCCTCCAGTCCCAAGGCGGGCGCGCAGTGACGTCGCACCGCGAAGCCAACCTGGCTGTCGAAGGCGCTGACCCCGGCAGGTTGGGGCACGTCGCATTCGCTGATGAGCGTCTCAAACGTGCCCCGATCCACGTTTCCGGCGAGTGGGCCGTGGACGTGGTGGTCCACCAGCTTCAGCTCGCGGAGGGTTTCGTGTAGCTCAGTAGACATTCGCGACCTTTCGGCAGATCTCCTTCGCGGTCAGGCCCTCACAGGATTCCAGGTCGGCTCGCTTGACGTCCACGTAGGTCTGGATGAGATCCGGGTGGAACCACGACATCACAACGTCGTCCTTGCGGAGGGCATCCAAGGCATCTTCGACGTCGGTGGGCAGCTTGGGCACCCGAGTGAGCTCTTCGGCCGAATCCTCTTCGTGCCAAATCTTCTCGGGCTGATACCCGCGCTTGATGCCTTCCATTCCCGCGCGCACGATGGCCCCCACGGCCAACCAAGGGTTCGCCGTCGCGTCCGCGGCGCGGTATTCCAAGTTGAACTGGTGCTGCGGTCGTCCCCCGCCGAGGGTGCTCGTGGGGCAGATCCGGACGAGGGCCTCACGGTGATATTCGCCCAGGAAGGCACCGCCGACGCTCCAGCGGTTGGGGCTTAGCCGCAAGTAGGAGGCCGGGCTGCACGCGGTCAGGGCGGTCAGCGGCTTGGCGTGGGTGATGATTCCGGCGGCGAACTGGGCACCGACCTCGGCGAGGTCCGAGGGGCGCTCCGGGTCATGGAGCACAGGCGCGCCGGTCTGGGCGTCGCGCAGGGAGAAGTGGATGTGCACGCCGCTGCCGGAACCATCCGGATCCAGCAGGGGAGCGAACGAGGCCTTGCGACCACTGCGTTCGGCCAGATCGCGGACCAAGTCGCGAAGCACGACGGCACGATCGGCGGCGGCCAAGGCACCCGTCGGCTCCAGGGTGATCTCGAACTGGTCTTCGCCGTATTCCGGAAGCCAGGTCTCCGGCCGGAGGCCGACCTCGTCCAGGAGCTCTACGAGCTTCGATCCGAACGGCTCGGCCTTGCGGAAACGCTCGAAGCTAAACGGGGCGGTCTCTTCCGCGCCGGACAGGAAAAACTCGTGTTCAAATGAGGCCACGACTTCCAAGCCAGTGAGTTCGGTGAACTCGCGCAGGGCGTCGCGGGCAAAGGTGCGGGGGCAGCATGCCCACGGTGAGCCGTCGGGGCGAGTTTGATCGGCCAAGTAGTAGCTCAGACCGGGGCGTTCTTCGGATTCGGCGATGTTAAACAACGCCTCGTTGTCGGGCATGAGCCGTAGGTCTCCCGTCGCGCCAAAGACGTTGTCCTCCGCGATGTGACCGAAGGCCCCGATCGCCAGATTGGCCGGAACCCAACCGACGCCGCGTCGTAGTGCTGCCGGAGTCTCGGCGCCGGGGACGGAACGTCCACGGGTCTGTGCGGAGAGGTCGTTGGTTGCGATGAAGGTTAGGGGGGTCGTGGTCATGGTCCTCACGCATCTTCGTCAGTGAATCAAATGTTCCAACACCGAGTGTTTCGATGTCTTTCGTAATGCACATTACATTTTCTGAGAGACGTGGGCCACAGTCTGCGTCATTTTGGTCGCTATTTGGTGAGGTGAGACGCGGGTCAAGCGTCCCGGAGGATGCCTTCGGCTAGTGCCACCCGGCGTTTGCCGTGTTCGCCCAACTGCTCCGTCACCGCCGCGATCAGGCTCTCGACCACAGCGGTTGCGGCGGTGATGGAATCGAAGGGTGAGGGCGACTCGACGGGGCAAGGCAGAACGACCGAGGACATTCGGGCAATGGGGGAGAGCCAGACGTCGGTCATGAGGCACACGGTTGCCCCTTGGGCCTGGACGGTCTGGGCCAAGTGCTCGGCCCAGGCCGTGTAGCGCCGGTAATCGAAGACGACGAGAACGGTCTGTCGGTTGGCGTCAGCCACCGCGGTGGCGCGGGACAATTCATCATGCCCGACCACCGAGACTCCGGGTCGCAAGAGCCGCAGGTGCGCTGCCAGGTACTCCGCGAGGAAACCGCTGAACCTGCCGCCCACGAGCATGATCTGTTTCTTCCGATCACACAGCTCTTGGACCATTGCGCGGAACTCGGATTCGGGGAGGCTCTCGTAGGTACTCTCGATCATGTCCACGAAAGTGCGCCGCGAGCGGGTGAGAACATCACGGCCGTCCTCGTGGGCCGCACCCGTCTTGTGGGGATATTGGCTGAGGGGTGAGCCTTCGTCGTTGAGCCCCTTGACGACGTCGCGCTGGAGCTCTGGCCACCCCGAATAGCCCAGGCGTGCGGCGAAGCGGATGACGGTTGGAGGGCTCACGTCGGCGACGGCGGCCAATTCCGCCACGGTGCCGAGGGCTGAACTGGGGTAGCCGGCGAGCACGGCCCGGGCGGCCTTGCGCTCGCTCGGGCTCATGTCTTCCATAAACTCGTGCACGAGCGAGCGTACGTTCCGGTGACTCACCATCCAGAGAACCTCCTCAGGTTGTTCGGATCAATCTTTCCATCTTCGGCGTCTCGAAGGGCCTGGGAGATCGTGTCGGCGATGAATTCGGCGTCCGCTCGGGTGATCGTGAGGGGAGGAACCAGCTCCAGGACGTTGCCGCCGATTCCGGAGTAGTTCAGGGCGACACCCAATTCGAAGGCTCGATACACGGTGGCCGCGGCGAGGTCGGTGGCCGGTTCTTTGGTTTTCCGGTCCAAGACCAGTTCGACGCCGATGGATAGCCCGCACCCGCGCACCTCACCCACGTGGGGCATCTGTGCGGTCCGTTCCAGAAGTAGGTCCTTAAGTAACTGACCCTGGGTGGCGGCGCGCTCGGGGAGACCTTCATCGTCGATGCGGCGGAGGACGTCGAGTCCGGTACGGGATCCGGCGGGATATCCGTTCATCGTGAGGAGGAGGCCTCCGGTGGCGGCGTCGGCCATCTTGGGAGCCATGATTGCCGCCGAGACCGGCAGTCCACCGCCAAGGGTTTTCCCCAGCGTTACGGCGTCTGGGGTGTGGTCGGGGTGATCGAAATAGTCGTCGGCGGTGTAGGCGGGAAAGGTGCCCGTGCGTCCCAGGCCGACCTTTACCTCGTCGACGCACAGTAACGTCCCGTGCCTGCGGCAGGCCCGGTGGAGGTCCCGCAGGAAGTGCTTCGGGGGTATCAAGATCCCGCCGTCGTGCGCGATGGGTTCGACCAGAACTAGGGCAATCTCGCCTGAAGCGAGGGCCTCCTCTGCGCGACGCATGACTTCGGCCAGGAGCTCTTCCTCGGTGCTGGCGGGATCACCGGTAACGGCCTCGGGGCGATAGAGGTCCGGATAGGGCAGAACTACCGCGCGTGGATCCATGTCACCGCCCGCATCGGCATTAAATCCCGACGCCGCCTGAGAGTCTCCGATGCCGCCGTGGTAGGAGTGGCCGAAGCTCAAGGCCTTGCTCCGTTGGGTGGCTGCCCGGGCGCTCCGGATGACCGCGGTGTTGGCGTCCGAGCCGGTGAGGCCCAGGTAAACCTTGCGGCCGGCGTCTCCCGGGATTACGTCGAGGAGACGCTGGGCGAATTCGACGGATGCCGAGTTCGTCATCGCCAACACGTTGGCCCCGCCCCCGTCCATGAGCGCGGATCGTGCCGAATCGGCCAGTCGTGCGTCGCCATAACCGAGTCCGAAGGCGCCTTGGCCGGAGGTGGCGTCCAGGACGCGCCGGCCGTCATCGGTCATGAGATATGGGCCTTCGCCTGAGCGGGCAGCTAAAGGGTAGAACCGCATTTTGGACGGGCTGGCTAGTACCGATTCGTCCCGTTCGTAGAGATCGCCTGAGGGGTCCATGGGTGTCCTCCGTGAATTGTGAATAACAGAAGGGTCTTGTTTATGAGGATTTGTAACGTGTATAACTATAGGCAATCTATGTGATGCTGAACACAGCGTCGGAGAGTTGGGCATGATGAACGACGCCAGATCTCAGAGCACCCAGACCGAGTCCCATCACGGTGCGAGCCGCGCCGAAGGCACACCGAAGCGGCTCATCGGACCCGTACAAGCCGCGGCCCTCTCGGTGGGTTTCATGGGTCCCGTTATGGCGATGGCACTGAACGGCATCGGAGTTGCGGGCCTGGTGGGAACCAAGGTTCCGTACACCTTCATCATCGCGGCCCTAGGCGTGTTGTTCGTGGCCTACGCGTTCGTGCGCCTGACCGGGAAATTCGCGCACGCGGGTTCGGTCTATGCGTTGACCGGAGCGACCATCGGGCCTCGGGCAGGATTCTTTTCGGGCTTCGCCTTGTTGGGCACGTACCTGTTCTTCGTCGCGTGCATCTACGGGGCCTGCGGCGTCTTCTTCGACGCCTTCGTCTCGACGCTGGGTTGGGACATATCGGTCCCGTGGCCGGTCACGCTGATCGTCATCGCCGCGCTCGTGCTTCTCCTGGGTGTGAGAGAGGCGCCGGTCATCACCAAGATCTTGATGGTCATCGGCGCCGTTGGTATCGGGTTGATGTTGATTCTCGCGGTGAACGTGATCGTTCAGGTTGCCGGTGGTGGAGGACCGCACGGTGAGCCGTTGAGCATGGATCCCGTGCTGCCAGGTGGGGCCTCGACGTCGGCCGTCATGACCGCCTCCGTGTTCGCGTTCCTGTCGTGGGCCGGGTTTGAATCGTGCACGTCTCTCGCGGAAGAAACGCGCAATCCTCGGCGTGCGATTCCGATCGCCCTCCTCGGCTCGGTCATCCTGGGCGGGGTGATCTACGTGGTCGTGATGTACGCCCAGACGGTGGGGTTCGGGACTTCGGATGCGGGCGTCGCCTCCTTCGCGGGGGCCGACTCGTCGTTGATCGAGATCGCCTCGATGTACACCGGGCCGATGTTTGCGCGGCTCTTGGCGCTCTCCGCATTTGCGGTGGCCTTCGCCTCTGCCCTGAGCTCGACGTCGGCGGCTTCCCGCCTGCTCTTCGCCCTTGCCCGGGACGGATTCGGTCCGCGGTTTCTGGCCCGTACGCCGGCCCGATCCTCGACTCCGCGCAACTGCGTGACCGCCGTCGTCGTGCTGACCCTGGCACTGTCCCTGTTCCTGCTGATTTTCCAGGCCCAAGCCTTCGAGACGTACTACTGGTTCGCGACCATCGCGGTGCTATGCCTGATCGTCGCCTACGCGATGACTTCGGTTGGGGCTATTGTCGCCGCGGCTCGCGGGACCTTCGGTCTTCACAAAGGGGAGATGATCATCCCTTTGGTTGCCCTCGCCTACCTCGGATATGTGTATTTCGTGCAGGCGTGGGGGCAGGAAGCGCCCTTCACCTATTTCCCGTGGATCGCTGGCGCTTGGTGTCTCGTGGGGCTCGTCGTGGCACTGGTTCGGCCGGATATGGCGAAGAACATCGGGGACGAGTTGTTGCTGGAGGACTGATATGGCCCACGACTCGCGCGACGCGTCGTGGGCGGTTAAGCCGAGACGCCGTCTCACTCGTCCGGGGGAGTTCCAAGCAGAATTTCCGGGTTTAAGCCGAGAGCTGTCGATCCTCGTGAGACCCGTGTTCCAGCTCTAGATTGGGGAGTGAGCCAACGCAGTTTTCGATAATCCCTCAAAGGAGATCATGATGACTCAATCGGCCGATCAGCTGACATTCCAGAACCCCGTCACGCGGTACCCGAAAATCGAACCGCCCCGGCAGAAGCAGCCGGAGCCCGGTCTGGACGCCCACCTTGAGCCAAGCGCGGATCGCGGTGAAAAGACCTATCGGGGAACCGGCCGGCTCGAAGGGCGCAAGGCGCTCATTACGGGTGCGGATTCCGGAATTGGCGCAGCGGTAGCGATTGCCTTCTCACGGGAAGGCGCCGACATCGCCATGAATTACCTGCCCGCCGAGGAAGAGGATGCGCAGTACATCAAGAACCTCCTGGAACAGGAAGGACGAAAGGTCTGCCTGATCCCCGGTGATCTTATGGACCGCGAATTCTGCACGACCCTCGTAGACCAGGCGCACGAGGCACTCGATGGCCTAGATATCCTCGTCAACAACGCCGGTAAACAGGTCATCACCGATGGTCTGGAGAATTTGAGCGACGACGAGCTGGAAAAGACCTTCGACGTCAACATCTTGGCCATGTTCCGTATTACCCGCCAAGCGTTGAAATACCTGCCCGCCGGATCGGCAATTGTTAATTCGACCTCAATTCAGGCCTATGATCCGTCGACGCACATCATGCACTACGCGTCCACCAAGGCGGCCATCAATAACTTTTCCAAGGGGCTGGCGCAGGATCTGGCCCCGCGTGGCATCCGGGTCAACGCCGTCGCACCGGGACCGATCTGGACGCCGTTGCAGGTGAGCGAGGGGCAACCCCAGGAAGCCTTGCCGTCATTCGGCCACAACACGCCCTTGGGTCGTGCCGGACAACCCACCGAACTTGCCCCCGCGTACGTATTTCTCGCGTCCGCCGAGTCGAGCTACGTCATGGGGGAAACCTTGAACGTTAACGGTGGGATGGTTTCTCCGTAGGGGATAGTGTCACCGATTTGGGAAGGCGGCGCTCGTCTCGGGGTAAGTTACTCGAGCGGGTGCCGCCTCATCCTTTCCACCAGCCCATTGTTGACCAGTCGCCCGGCCGCAGTGGCTGGTTTTCTGCGGGCTTGGTCGGTGACGCAGGCGCTGAATTCATCGGCGAGTGAGCCGCGTGGATACGTTTCGATGACTTCGTGCAGGAAGACCTGTGGCAGGGCCTCGATGTTGGCGCCGGTAATGTCTAGGCCGGTCGCGAGTTCCAGGAGGTGCCCCTCCAGGTCGAATTCCGGGTCCACGCTGGTCCAATTGTGTCGGATGATCACCTCAGCGACACGCTCGCGCCGCGCGGGTTCCCACCCGGCGCCCGCGGTGAGGGCCTTGCCGACGTGGCCGGCCGCTTCTTCGTAGGACAGCGTGTGATTGTCGAATTCCGGCACAGTACCTAGGTCGTGAAGGAGCGCGGCAACGTACAGAAGCTCGTGGTCGACCCCGGGGAGGTTTCTCTCGGCGGCAATCCCTTCGGCCCACAGCCAGGAACGCATCGTGTGATTCAGCATGGCCTCGGAATGATATTCGGCGGCCAATTCCCGGGCCGCCCGGGCCGCAGGAGTTTGTGGCGGGTGGATTTCGGCGAGCTTCATGGAATGAGTGTGTCACAGCGGGCACGTTTGGAAGCTGGACGATGCCCGGATCTAGGTGGCCGGGAATAAGAGGTTCCTTCCGGCTACTATGTGTCACGAGGCAGAAGCCTCACCTAAAACCTTAACCAGGGGCCGCCCGATGTTTAGTGTCGTCATTCCTACTCTGCAAAAATCACCAAAATTGGGAAGATTAATTAGCAGCCTGGATTCCGTCGATCTTGTGGGAGAAATCCTCGTCATCAATAACGCTCCGGAGCCGCTGGAATTTGCGAGCCAGAAGGTCCGCATCCTCAACCAGTCCGAAAACATCTTCGTCAACCCGGCATGGAACCTGGGTGCAGAACAGGCGCGGTTCCCCTGGTTAGCGATCCTCAACGACGACGTCGTCCTCGGCAGAGACTTTTTCAGCCGGGCGGCCTGGCTGTTGCGCACAGGGCGAGTGGGCATGGTCGGGCTGAATAAGGATCACGTAACCGAGTCGCCGGGCGGAATCCGAAAGTTCGTGCCGGCCAGTCCCGCTTATAAGCGAGGAATAGCTTTCGGCATGGCCATGGCCATGCCTACCCGGAATTACGTGCACATCCCCGAAAATCTCAAAGTGTTTTATGGGGATGATTGGATCTTCTACTCCCAAACTCTGCGAAATTGGACCCTGAGAAATATCCGCATCGACGCTGACGTGTCCGTCACCTCGGGCGCTCCGAAATTCCTCGCGATGGGGCGCGAAGAGGAGCGATGGTATTTCGCGAACCAGCCGAACACCTACCTCTCCCGGTTCGGGCGGGAACAACGCGTTACCAGGAAGCTGTTGGATATCGCTTATGGGCTACGACGGATGCTCCCCGGGTGATTGGCCCGAGGGGGTAGCCGTTGTGTTTTGTATCCTCTACTCAAGGGCCTCTCAGGGTGGATGGTTGCGCTTCCGCGACTCCCCGTTGCGGGTGACAGTTAAATGCTTGCCCAGCTGAATGGCTGAAAAAGTTGATGGGCCAACAGCTCATGATTGCTTGAGTCCGAGGTCTCGTCATGAGTTCCAGCTCGAGAATCAAGAACTCCGAGATTGTGCTAGTTTCTGTTGCCCGGTGGCTTGATTTTTCGTATGATTCCAGTATTAGTGATCCAAGACACAGGGGGATAATATGACATTCAAGCGACAACTCTCGACGCTTGCCATGGCTGCCGTATTTGTGGCTGGATCATTGACCGTGGGGACGGCGCCCGCACGGGCAGAGTTCAACCCTCACGCGTGCATAGCCAAATTCGGCATTGACTGGCAATTTTCTTGGACCGACTCGAGTGGCCAGGTCTGGCGGCAATTCGGCTGGAGCTTCCCCTGGGAATCTCATAGCTGTCCGGCACACGTTAAGAGAATTAAGACCTCTCATTGACGGTCATGGCGGAACGGAAACTTCTTCGGTTCCCTATTCCGTAATTGCCGATCCCGCCCCCCTTTGGGTCTGATTGCTCTAGCCAGTGTGCCTTCTCCTGGGTGAAATAGACTCGATGGTCAAGTAGCCACCGATGCTCGGCACGCTAGGTGCCGTCGTTTGAGGGACGAGAGGTAAAGAGTGTGGAGTGGAACTTGCGTTCCAGGGGATCGCAGATGGTTTTCGCCTGGGTGCTACTCGCCACGCGGTCAGATTTTTCGGGTGCTTGAGCGAAATCTGAAGCCTGTGGCGCACGCGGTCGCGTTTACCTTGGCTGGGTCCTTGCCCATCGCGGGGGCTGGGAAGCCGGTCGAACCGGCGAATCAAGACAAATTAGCATATTGCAATATGACTATGTGTTGACTATCTTGAGGGTTATGGGCATGTGCAACGAGCTGAGTGACGCGGCGGAGCTGTTCAAGACGTTGGGTAACCAGTCGCGCCTTCTGCTGTTGTGCCACCTTCAAGGAGGTCCACGGAGTGTGAATTCCTTGGCCTCAGCGACGAGTATGTCTCAGCCCCTCGTCTCTCAGCATCTGCGGGTTCTGCGAGCGGCTGGGCTGGTGACGGTGGAACGCTCCGGAAAGCACCGCACATATAGCCTGGCCGACGGTTACGTCGGTCGACTCTTTGCCCATGCCCGTGCCCATTCCCTTGAGAACGATGAACTGAAGGAGTCCACCATGAGCACCCATCATTCCGTAGCCGAACACACCGTTGCCGATCATCAGCATGGCCCCGATTGCGGGCATGAAAGCATCCAGCATGGTGATCACACCGATTACGTCCATGATGGTCACCTCCACGCTCTCGACGGCGATCACTACGACGAGCATGGTTCGTCCCCTGAGCGCCACGCTGAACACACCGTCGCCGATCATGAGCACGGTGCAAACTGTGGACACGAGAGCGTGCAGCACGGGGATCACACGGATTATCTCCACGACGGACACCTGCATGCCCAGCACGGAGAGCACTACGACGAGCATTAATTCAGCACTGACGGGTTAACGATTGCTCCGTGGAGGGGCTGGTCGGGGTCGAGCGGATCCGGTCCGGCCCCTTTGCTGTGCGTGTGGCACGAGGTTGACCAAACTGGTGTGTAATTATTGATCGGTAAAATAAATACCTGATGAATTATTGACGTCAGTACTTCACATTATAAATACCGAATCTCAGAAAAATAAACTATTGATTTAAAACAAGATGTTTCGGTAATCTATGCTCGCGAGCGAACAGTCGACTCGACAAAACCACTAATACTCTTGAAGGGATAGATGATGGACATCCAAGGTCTCATTGATGCCGGACTGAAGATCGTTGAAGGAGTGCTCGACGTCCTGCGCTGGTTTGGCATTCTCTAAGCGCTTATCCATCGCTTGATAGCGTCAGCAACGGCGTGCACCCCCTTAGGGGAGCACGCCGTTGCAATTTTCGGGGGAGCAACGCGGCTTCCTGGGGCTTGCGACCAACGACGAATCCGGCTCTTCACAATTCGGGGTGTAGGTGTGGTCTGAATCCGCCGGCTTCGAGGAGTGCGCGGGCGATGTAGTTGGTGAGGTTGCGGAAGCCGAGGGCCAGGCCACGCAGGTGCTCGAGGCGACCGTTCACGGCTTCGGTAGGTCCGTTGCTCGTGCGCGGCCGGTCGAAGTAGGCCAGGACGTCGCAGGCGCGTCTGGTCAGGGTGCGGCCGAGCTTGCGCAGTTCTACCAACGCCTCAGGCACACTGTCGGCGAGGGCGTCGATCACGGAGCTCATCTCGACGCGGCCGGCTGCCCGGTCGGGGTGACGGTAGGCGGAGATCATGCGCTGGTAGATCCCCCAGGTGCACTCGACTTGCACGTGCCGGTCCCCAGCGAAGAGCTTGTCAAGGCGCTCGTGCTGGCGGTCGGTGAGCAGGTCAGCCCCGGTGTGCAGGGTCCGCCGCGCGGTGTAGAGCGGGTCGCCCTTGCGTCCGCGGTGTCCGTGCAGTTCCTGCTGGACTCGGCGGCGGCACTCATCGAGAGCGTCCCCGGCCAACCGGATGACGTGGAAGGGATCCATAACCGTGACGGCGTCCGGCAGCTCCTCGGTGGTGGCGGTCTTGAAGCCCGCGAACCCATCCATGGCCACGACCTCGATCCCATCGCGCCAAGCCTGGTCCCGCTCGGCCAGCCAGTCCTTGAACGCCTTCTTCGACCGACCTTCGACCACGTCCAGCAGGCGTGAGGGCCCGGTGCCGTCCCGGACCGGGGTGAGGTCGATGATCACGGTGACGTACTTGTCACCGCGCCGGGTGTGCCGCCACACGTGCTCATCGACCCCGACGACCTTGACACCGTCCAGGCGGGTCGGGTCCTCGATGAGCAGACGCCGGCCCTCAGCCAGGACCGCGTCGTTGGCGGTGTTCCACGCCACGCCCAGTCCTTCGGCAACTCGGGCCATCGACAGGTGGCCGACGACGATCCCGACCAGACCCCACCGCAGGCCGGCGCGGGAGATCTTGGCCCGCGGCGGCGCCGCAGCGGTGGTGTCCTGACGCCACACGTGCGAGCACTCCTTGCAGCGGTAGCGGCGCACGGTGAGCACCAGCGTGGTAGGGCGCCACCCGAACGGCTCGTGCGCCAACTCCCTGCTCACCGTGTCACGGGGCACGCCCTGGCAGCCGCACCGCCTGCACCAGTCGTCCGGCTCCACGACCCGGCACGCCAGCACGGACCGGTCAGGCTCGAGCAGCTGGCCGGTGACCTCCAGACCGAGGCCGTCGAGGCGGGTGAAGGTAGTCAGGTCAGGGCGCGTGAAGGTAGCGTCAGGCACGTCGAGGTCTTCCGGACGGGTTGTGTGAGAACTCCCATCATCGGAAGACCTCGACCCTCACCCCGACACCGACGCGCCGCCCCAGGTCGCACCACAGCTACACCCTCATCTGTGAAGAGCCACGAATCCCAGAGGATTAGCGCTCGAGCCGCAATGCGATACGCGGAATGGAACGGCTACCTGAGTCGAATACCGTCCGCGTGTTTACGGTGCCGAATTACTGCTTTTCTCTATCTTTGCGGAATCTCGTCCGCCTTCCGGAGAAGGCATCTCCGTGGCAATGACCGCTACCGCGACTCCCAGGGCACCAATGAATACAGGGAAGATCCCCGGCAATAGTGAACCGGCGAGAATTAGTGCCACACCAGTGAGCACAAGGCTAGAGGCCTTCGACGTGAGTGTGTGGCGAAGAGTGAGCCACCAGATCCCGATGATGAAAACCGCAACGGGCCCCGTAAGAGTGAGTGCACTGACGATGTGCTGAAGGTGCGCCTCCCCGGTAACGGAATCCACGGTGACTTCGATTCCTGCTGAGAATGCGCCTGCTGCGGCGAAGATGAGGTAGTGGAAGTAGCCAAATACCAGGGAAGACTTCAAGGTTTTGATGTGGTGGTGTTGCTCGCGTGAAAAATAGATCCACCACATTCCGGCCGCGATGATGAGGCCAGCTGCCGAAATTGCCAGCATTTCAACGAGGTGGTGACCTGAACCGAGGGTGTCAACAATGGCGGTGGCTGATGCCAGAATCGACTCGCCCAGCAAAATGAGTGTGAACGAGCCGTAGCGTTCGGTGAGGTGATGGGCGTGCCATGGTGTGGTGCCATGGCGTTCGGCCCACATCGGGACGGCGACTTCTGCCACAACGAGGACGAAAAAGCAGACGAACCCCACCCCCTCGGGGAGGAATAAACGCACAACCCATGCAATTTGCACCGCACTGATTGCAGCGGCATATCGAAAAGTTGTACGTCGGAGGTCGCGGTTGTGAAGTCCGGCGCGTATCCACTGAGCCACGAGGGCTAACCGCATGATCACATAGCCAATGGTCACGAGTGCGAAATCGTGTTCCTCCAAGGCCTTCGTGCTTCCGGCGGCCACGATGAGGGCGCCAGCCATTTGGAGTACCGTCATGGCGCGGTAAAGCCAGTCGTCGTTGTCGAACGAGGTGGCAAACCAGGTGAAGTTCATCCAGGCCCACCAAATGGCGAAAAAGACCATGAAGTAGCCAAGTAATCCTGCGGCTACCTGACCGTCAGCTTCCATGTGGTGTAGCCCCTGAGAGGAGAAAGAGACTGCGACGACGAAGACCAGGTCAAAGAACAGTTCTAGGGGGCTGGCAACACGATGAGGTTGATGCGGGTCTCGAGGACGCATCGTGTTCAGGCTGCTGAGTCGGTTTGTGATCAAGGGAATGCTCTTCGGCAGGGGGATGTGGGCATGGGAAAGGTGCTCTAACCCTAGTGTGCATGGCCCTGCCGAGTGGCAGGGCCATGCAATGGGGTTGTATGGCGATGAGTTTTATCGGGTGGTATATCCACCGTTGGCGAAGATCGTTTGTCCGGTAATCCACCAGCCATCAGTTGCCAAGAAGTTCACGATAGGGGCGATGTCTTCGATTTGGGTGAGCTGATTGCCCATGGCCTGAGACTTGTGGAATTCGACGCGTTCCGGAGTTTCTTGGCCATAGAAGAACGGCGTGTCCATGGGGCCGGGAGCAATGGCGGTCACGGAGATTCCGCGGTCCACGTATTCCTTGGCCGCGGCTCGAGTGAAGTGCTCGACCGGACTCTTACCGCCGGCGTACGTTGAATAGCCGTCTGTAAATGCCCCGAGTAGAGCGGTGACGATCGTGATGATCTTGCCGTCGTCGGCCAGATGCTTGCCTGCTTCTTTAATGAAGAAGTAGGCGGCCTTCGCGTTGATGTCGAACATCGAGTCGTATTCGGCTTCGGTGGTTTCAACGATGGGTTTACGAAGAACCTTGCCCGTCGTATTCACGGCGACATCAATCTGGCCCAGTGCCTGCTCTGCGTCGGTGAAAAGACGAGCGATGTTTCCGGGATCCGTGAGATCTCCTTGGAAAATGGCACCGTTGACTCCCTCCGCTTCAACAGCCCTGAGGGTGGCTTGTGCGTCGTCTTTGCTGGAATCCGAGTTGAAGTGGATTGCGACGTTGGCTCCGGCTTGCGCCGATTGGCGGGCAATGAGACCGCCAAGGTTCTTGCCGCCACCGGCAATCAGGACGTTTTTGCCTTTGAGAGTGCGTGTGTTCATGTCACTGCCTCCATAACGACGATATATATACCCATATCAGTGGTATATGAGCTAATCTAACAGTATGGCACAGCAGGCGGCAAGAGATACCCGAGATCGGCTCATTGAAGCCGCAGCGGAGCTCGTGGCTACCACCCCAGGAGAAGACATCTCCCTGCGCGAAGTGTGTTCGATGGTTGGGGTGAAGATGCCGACGCTCTACCACTTCTTCGGTTCCAAGCAAGGCCTGATCGAAGCAGTCACTGAGCGTGGCTTCGACATGTACCTAGGCCAAAAGTCGGCCATGGAGTCATCTGGCGACCCTATTCAGGACCTACGGCATGGTTGGGACGTCCATGTGGATTTTGGTTTGGCGAATCCCGGCTTCTACACCTTGATGTATGGAACCGTACGTCCTGGATTTATCCCTGCAGCGCAAAATAAAGCTAGTGCGATTCTTCGCGATCTGACGGCACAAGCGGCTGCCCAGCACCGTCTTGTGGTTTCTTCGGAGCAGGCCGCCGCGCATATTCTCGCTACCAATGTTGGCGTGACATTGCGCCAGATTGTATGCGCCAAACCCGATCCTGAACTGTCCCGTGCCGTTCGTGACGGCGTCCTCGCGACAGTCACCGGAACCCATCGCCATGATGATGGGGGAGACTCGATTGCCTCAGTGCTGGAGTTCGCTGGGGCCCACCCGGAGGTTCTGGGAGAGGAAGAGACTCGTCTTCTATCTGTCTGGTTGAGGCGGCTCAAAGCTAAGAGCTGAGCAGGTGTATTGAGGGTGACGTAGCTGGATTTGCCGTGTCGGTAGAAAAGGTGGGCGTGTCGTGGCGTCTGGCACTTAGCTCGTTACTTACTCGGAGAGAATCTGCGCGAGAACCGTGGGATGGCTGTGTTCGACGTCTTTGGCAGCAGTCAGTAGCGTCAGGCGTTTTCCTTTGACGCACTGACGCAGTTCTTGCAGGGCCTGTCGACCGGCTTCGGTGGCTAACTCATCGTGGTATCGGCGGGAGAATTCATCGAACTTGTCCGGATCATGCCCGTACCATTTGCGCAGTTCGGTGGAGGGGGCGACGTCTTTGTTCCAGTCATCGAGCTCGGCGTCTTCTTTGCGAATGCCGCGGGGCCAAATCCTGTCGACCAGAACGCGTGTTCCATCATTGTGGCTGGATTGGTCATAGATGCGTTTGACGACAATGTTCATGCTTCACCTATACACCGGACAGGCTGGACCGGTCGAGGGTTCGAAAGCGGAGCCTCACGTGACTGGCGAACATTTGACTGTCACGGTCGCATCTCCGGGCTCATGCAACTCGACATGCTGACTGAAATGATGTGTACTCTCCGCAGACTATTTCCACCAGCCCTGGTTTCGACCCTGGTTCCAGGGGTCACCATGCTTCTTCTCTAATTTGTCTTGTTGTTTCTGTCGGAGTTCTTCTTTGTACTCCTGAGCCGTTTCGCGAGTCATATTTCCGAAAGCCTTGTTGCGTCGCTGAAAGTCTTCCTCGGACTCGCTCGCTTTCCATGGAGATAAAACAAAAAAGCTCGGTAGCGACCCCAGCAACCCTGCTGCGGCACCAACCCAAATGAACTGGGGATCCATCCCGAATAATGGTGTAACAACGGCACCTGCAATCGTCATGCCGGCCAACTCAGTCACCGCAACAACCGGCCCATGCGGCATCGTTTTTTGCTGTTTCACCTGTTCGTGACGGTTCATCAACGTTGTCAAGCAGGTGCCTAAAACTCCGATCACAATCGCGGTCACGATGAGGGAGCCAATAGTCAATCGTTCTGGATCTCGTACGAGAGCAAGATTGAGGAGAAGAATAGCGACGAATACGGGAACAGCATTGAGAGAACCGATGAAGACTGAGCCTGACAGTGCGTACTTAAGCGAAACGGGTTCGAAAGCCATGAAACCTCCCAAATGAAGGTGCGCCCCGAGGGCGACCGAGTTTGTTCCTCGGGGCGCACGGCGGTGAAATCTATTTTAGCTGCAGGCTGTGACGACCCCGTCGACTCCGAGGATTCCCTCGAGGACCTTAACCGCGTCTTCACCGATTTCGGCAATAGCAGCCCCGCTACGGATTGCAGCGATCAAGCCTTTAATCCCGCCGAAAATCTTGTAGCCATCTTTGAGCCATTTCACGACCTTGCCTACTGGAATTCCATACTGAGCTACCACACCGGCGAGAGCCGCTCCGCAGGATATCCAATTCACATACGTCGTAATGCCGCTGGATTCGGCGCCTTCAATCTTGTTGATGGCTTCGGTCAATCTCTGCTCGTAGTTGGGAGTGGTCTTGGGATCTGCTGTCTTTAGATCTTCGGGAAGCTGATCGAGAACCCGCATTGTGTGTTGAAATTGCTCTTCTGAAATCTGACCATTAGGAGTGGTAGCGGCCGACTGCACAATGTTTCCGTGGGCTTCGGCATTGGTTGCTGCCATGGCGGGTGCGAATCCGCCTGCTGACAGCGCGAGGGAGACGATGACTGCTCCGGCAGTTAGGGACTTGTGGTGCGCGAATTTAATTTCGAAGTTTACCTATTCTGCTAGTTCTTGAAATAGATGGCGATGGGCAGGCGAATCGCTTCGGGCCGCAATTGCAACATAGCCTGTTTATTCAACCTGAATCTAGGCGCGGTGAAAATTGTTATCGAATCGTTACTGTCTGTGCACCTTGGGGCGTACGGGGGCAATTGCCGGATGTTCCGGTCAGAATGTAGTGCAACTCTGAAATTATTCTACGATGCGCATGGTTCGATTTCGCTGAAATTGAGATGTGGAAAGCAATGTTCACTACACGGCGATCGTCAAGTGATGATTCCATGGGGTATGCGTCGAAGTTTCTCACCGAAAGGTGACTACGTGCAGCGGTCTTCATTGACAAGCAATATCTGTGGGTCTCGGATGCCGTCCGGTTGCTTAGTCTGGCACCTTCGACGCTTTACGAGCTCGGGCTTTCTGACCTTGAGGTTTGAGTAGGACCAGTGGTGGTGGAGGGGAAGATCAGCCGGTTCTGAAGTGCAGGCACCGCGCTGCCCCCCCCGGTCACTACCTTGCGACGGAGAAGAAGCTCCCTGAGATCGAAGAGGGATACCATGCCGACGCCGATGCCGTTCTGACTCGCGCCCACGTTTTCTACCGCCTCATGCGTTGCGAAAAATGTGGCAGACATGAGAAGGCTGCAGGGTTGGGCCAGGTTGGTCTTCGGTAAAGCTTGTGAATACTGGTGCTGCCGAGTCGTCCGTCGCTGACTACGACAGGAGACATCTGAAGAATGACGTTGCGCTGCGTCTTTGGGCTCGCGCAGACTATGTCAGGTAACATCGGAGGAAAGCGGAAGGTGCCGTTTGCCGGATTGTCACCGCCCGGGAATGGGTCGATGCCGCCAAACACTTACGTGGCTTAACGGCGATGTCCAGACGATGAAATTGCCGCTGAATCGCGTTCGTTCAAAGGCGGTTTACCGTTCGGAAAAACCTTGCGACCGCCTATGTCGGAGATTCTCGGAAGCTCCGGGCTCCGGAAGTCGCTCCGATGCTCCGGCCAGTCGCCGTCCATCGCGGCAACATTTCTCACATGACCGTGGGTTCTCCTTGCCATAGTCATGAGGCCGACCGATATCGGCGCCCAGCTCGGCCCGTCAGGTGGAGGGGCGTTATTGATGACCATCTGCAAAACACCGGCCGGTGGGTTCTGCTTGGCGAAGTATTCTCGACGTCGATCTATATACTCACCGGCCGATCATAAACAGAAACCCCGCCCCAGCCGAAGCTGGAACGGGGTCCCCTCACACGGTGCGCCCTGTGGGGCTCGAACCCACGACCCACGGATCAAACGACTCACTGCACCCTCATTTGTGCACGGCTCAGTCGCCGATCAAGAGTCGTCATCATCTTTGCCGCAACAGCTCGGTCGCCGTGTCCATATAGAAGGGATGAGGCCCATGTCTATCTACCACCATGCCAACTCACTTCTCGATCAGGGGAAGACGATGAAAGCTCGCAATTACTACCGCAAGGTCGTCGAAATCGAACCTGGCCGCGAAAACGATCCTCAAGCACGAAGCTATGCCATGACTGCTTACACAGCCATCATGGTTTTGGCCTCAATCGCATTCTCTGTAGCTAACGGCCCCCTATTCTGGATTAGGAATTTCGTTCCATGGGAAATGGCGGATAGATCGTCAAAATGATGGCGTACATACAACGGCGGAGAAGGCGGAACTATTCGGGGTGCCCGTTAGATAGTATATAGGACCATCCGGTACGCCATAGCGTAATAGACCCGCCTGCAAATGATAAGCACCTAAAAGAGTCTTGCCTTTACCAATGCGCTTCGCTGACAGGGGCCACTGATAGAAATGTGAGCCCGTTCGTAGAATTTAGTCCGTCTCAAGCTCTGCCAGGAGTGCTTGAACTCGTAGGGAGATATCGTCACGAATCAATCGCATGCGCTCCTGGCCTTCAATGCCCTGGCGAGAAGGCTCAACAGTCTCCCATCTCTGTATTGAACCTGTCATACCTTCAATAGGTTCAACATGAGCTTCGGTGCCGATAATGATGATCCGATTAGCCTCCCGAAGCAGCTTCGCGTCTATAGCTTTGGGGTGTTCGCCGTCGAACGAGGCGCCCACCTCGGCCACGGTTGCTTCCGAGGCTTGGTTAAGTCCCTGGCCAGGTTGTGTTCCGGCTGAGTGGACGATCACGCGTCCGTTGGAATACAGGCGAGTCAAAGCAGCAGCCATCTGAGATTTGCCAGCGTTTTTCACGCAGACGAATAGCACGCATGGGCGAGGATCGGTCATGGAGAAACCTCCTGATGGGGATATTGACGGCGCAAAGCCAGGGTTACATAAACGAGGCCGATGAGGGCAGGTACTTCGATCAACGGCCCAATGACTCCTGCCAGGGCCTGTCCGCTAGAGGCGCCGAAAGTCGCGATCGATACGGCGATCGCCAGTTCGAAATTGTTGCCCGCGGCGGTGAAAGCCAGCGTCGTGGTCCGTTGATAAGAAAAGTGCAAGGCCCTTCCCAGGAGATATCCTGCACCCCACATGATCACAAAATATGCGAGCAGGGGTATGGCAATACGTGCGACATCCACTGGCCGGTGGGCGATCTGATCACCTTGTAGAGCGAAAAGAACCACGATGGTGAACAGTAACCCGTAGAGAGCCAGAGGCCCGATCTTCGGTAGGAACGAGGTTTCGTAGGCTTTTCGGCCCCAGCGGCGCTCACCAATGCCACGCGAGAGGAACCCGGCCACTAGAGGTATCCCGAGAAAGACCAGCACGGATCCGGCGATGCTGACAGCCGAAACATCCAGATGAGCCTGCGGTAATCCAAGCCAGCCAGGCAGAACATTGAGATAGAACCAGCCCAGCCCAGCGAAGGCAATGACCTGAAAGACGGAATTGATCGCCACCAGCACGGCCGCCGCCTCTCGGTCTCCGCAGGCCAGGTCATTCCAGATGATGACCATAGCAATACAGCGGGCCAGTCCGACGATGATCAGGCCGGTTCGATATGCCGGTAGGTCCGGGAGAAAAATCCACGCCAGAGCGAACATCACGGCCGGTCCCACGACCCAATTCAGAATTAAGGATGAGACCAGCATGGGTTTATCTGAGGTGACGTGACCGAGCCGGTCGTACCGGACCTTGGCCAGCACCGGGTACATCATCACCAATAGCCCCAGGGCAATCGGCAAGGACACGCCTTGGACCTCCATTGCAGACAGGCCTACACCCAAACCTGGAACCAACCGGCCTAACCCCAGACCAGCGATCATGGCTAGAATGATCCACACCGGCAGGAACCTGTCCAGGGCCGACAGCCGCCCGTCTGTCGCTGAATCAACGCTCACCGTGAGATCCTCCCCTCAGAGCCGTTGCAGCAAACTTCAGGTTCGGCGTCGAAATCACCGGTACCACCGCATACTCCGGTCTCCGGAAGGTTTAGTTGCACACTTTGAGCGGCTTGAATATCCCCTGCCAAGTAGGCGGCAATGGAACGAACCTGTTCAAAACCAGTCATCGCCAAAAATGACGGAGCTCGACCATACGATTTGATCCCGGCGATGAAAAGACCTGCATCCGGTTGCTCCAAGGAGCGGTATCCATGCGCCGGTACCGATCCACAAGAATGCCAATTCGGGTCAATATCTGCAGCGATACCAGCAGGAGCTTCTAGTTGCCGGTCTAAATCCAGGCGGACCTCGGAGAGAAAAGAATGATCTGGGCGGAACCCGGTGGCACATACGATCCGGTTCAACCCCTCTATCGTGTCTCCGTCTGAGGAGACCAGAGCTACCGTATCCTCAGCCTCAGGGTGAACTGCAGCTGCCCTGAACCGGGTGATGACGGTAATCCTTCCGTCGGAAATTGCTCGACGAACCTTATCTCCCAGTGCTGCACGGGCAGGAAGCTCGTCATTTTCTCCGCCGCCGAGAGCTTGATCGATGGAGCCTCGCCGCACTGCCCACACCACCGAAGATGCAGCATTTTCACCCTGGCGGGTCAACGCCACCAACGATGTCAGTGCTGAGGCACCTGAACCGAGAACAGCCACCTTCTGTCCAGCCCAGCACGGGTCAGCAGGATCAGGCATCGAGTGAACGATTCGGTCCGCATGGTCGATTTCCCCAGCCACCGGATATCCTTCAGAACCGAGCGGGCTAGGTCGTTGCCACGTCCCGGTCGTATCAACCACCGCACGAGCTAAGGCCCGCTCGATGACCCCATCAGGCCGGAGGGCATGTATGACAAAGGGTTGTTCGGCTCGACCTGACTCAACTAGCAAATCCCGGTCTAGGCGGGATACCCCAACAACGCGACGGTCAAATCTAATCCAGTCGGCCAATGCCTGCCCCAGTGGATCTAGGTACTGGCTGACCCACTGCTGACCCGTGGGGTAGATAGAGGCCTTGGGCGGCTTCCACTGCGCCCCTAGTTGTTTGACCCCAGCAGCAGAGACCAGCTCCTCCCAGGGGGAAAACATGCGCACATGTGCCCATTGATGCACATTCTCGGCAACACGATCTGACTGTTCGAGTACCAGGACGGACTGATCGCGGCCACGTAGTTCAGCCGCGCAGGCTAGGCCTATGGGTCCAGCGCCTAGAACGATGACCGGAAGATCCTCCGTGGACGAGTCCATGCAACGCCTCCTATTTCGGTGTTTGTCTAAATAGATTGTTGCGTCCTGATTCGATGCTTGTCAAAATAAGAGACATGTCCATTCCAGCAGCTCCTTCGGTCCCCGTCAGGTCCTCTAGCCTCATTGCGTCGGAGGATCGTGTTCGAGAGGCTGCGGAGATTTTCAAGGCGCTGTCGGATCCGTTGCGGTTGCGCTTGTATCTGGCGATTCGACGAGCGGAACCCGATGAGGTCTGTGTCTGTGACTTGCCGGATCTGGCGGTTTCCCAAGCTACGGTCTCTCACCATCTGCGCAAGCTCAGGGAAGCAGGTCTAGTCACGGCTACACGTAAAGGAACCTGGGTTCATTACAGAGCAGTCGAGGGCGCGGCATCTGAGGCAATCAGTATCATCGGGCGCTCGGAGTGAGTGTGACGGCTGGCTGGCCTGACGGGCCGCCAGGGTCACAGTGACTTGACGCCGATGAGGTGCTCATGCGCTGCGACCCGAGACTTAGACCGTGAATCGTGCATATTCGCCCGAGTTCGCACCGCCAGTCCCGGTCCTCCGTGGAGGGTGGGTCGCAATGATCTACACCCTGGCACTCATGTTCTTCTCATGGTCAGTGCCTATTGATAACAGTTGGTTTGGTCAACACTATTCATTCCTCCAAGGCTCCGGCGACTCGTTGGCCACCGTCATCGATGCCATAACTCACTCGGTCCTGGCAGGAGTGAGCGAAGAACTGATCAACACTGTTATCCCTATTCTTCTTCGAGCGGTGAACATCTCTCGGAAGAGCCTTGTCCCTCTTCTGTTAATAGAACGAGTTCTCTTCCACGTTTACTTCGGTCCCGGCTCCGTGACCGTCCTTATCTGGGCTGGCCTGTCAATCCTGCTGTACCGGTACACCCAGTCTGCACTGGGCCTGGTTCTGCCACGTCCAATCCACCGTGTAGGCCCGGACTATCTTCCTCCGGCTGGGGCAACCCAGCCACGGTGACCGCCTTCACGCCGAATAGAAAGGATCTGTGATGAGGTGCAGCCTGGATGGGATATCGAAGATTGAGCTTGCCGTTCGTGATGAGGTGAAAGCTTGGATGGCTCGGCGGGGCGTTCGTCAGTCGAACGTCTCCTACCGGTTGCGTGGCAAGGCAGCGCTTGTCATCCATGACTCGGCCGTCATCGTCGGGTATCTCGGAATAACAATGGCCGATCTACTCGGAACGGTTGGCACGGGCCCAATCGTGTTGCCGCAACACGCGAAAAACCCCGCCCCAGCCGAAACTGGAACGGGGTCCCCGAACACGGTGCGCCCTGTGGGGCTCGAACCCACGACCCACGGATTAAAAGTCCGATGCTCTACCAACTGAGCTAAAGGCGCCCGCCTGGTCCATGCGCTGTCAACTCGCGCGAGGCTCAAGCTCGTCTAGCTTACAACATGACTGGGGGTCGGCAGAAACCTGAAGACCTGCTCGTGACTGGACTCATGTTCGAAGTCAATCGGACGCTGCGCGGTGGGGGTTTCCGTGTGGCGAACTCCGGGGCTCGGGGGCGGTGTACACCGTCCTTGGAGACCTAGACTGGGCGCATGTCCGGATCGAATCAGTCAGCACGCCACCATAGTCCCGTGAAGTTTTCCCCGGCCATGTTCGAACAGCTCGACGGCGGTGTGGACCCCGAAGTCATATCGCAAGCGGCTCACACCTCGGCTTGGGCTCTGCTTTCTCAAGGGCGCGCCAACAACGATCCTGGAGTCACCGAGCGCCTGGTCGACTTCACCGATCACTACGGCCTCGACGCCATCGCCGAGATGTGGGCGGAGGCCCCGGGAGTTTCATTGCCGGGTGTCTTGTGGCGGATCTACGCACTTCGAGACACCGTGCGTCGGAACCCCGACCTCATCAGTAGGTATTACCACCTGGGTCAGGACAACGCGCAAGTTTCCCGGGTTGTTGCCGGCGTCGCGGAACCTCCCGAGGCCGACGAGCTGTGCCGAACCATCGACCAGATCTTGACCGGCGCTTACACCGGCGAATTCGACGTCGCGTTGGAGCGTTTCGCGGCGTTCTGCCGAGTGGTTGCGCTCGGCCAAGCCGTGGCCGCGGATCGAGCCGACGACGACGCCCAATTCGAGGGGGACGAGGGGCGACGTCGCGCTGGCGAATTCACCACGACCCCCGGGTCCACTTGGGCAGGAATGAAACTTACGCGGGCCGCTCGGAAACTCATCACCACGGCTGAGGAGTTGGAGTCGGCGGCCTCCGCCTGGCGGCACCACCAACTGGACTAGCGCCGGCTGAGGGCGAGAAGCCCGCGTCGACGTGAGTGCTAGAGCAATCCCGAGGTCAGCCGACACACGTTTTCCAAGGCCTTGGTGTGCAACGGGCGTTCGCGCCAGCTGTCGTAGTCGACCTCAAAGCATGTGTCGAGGTACTCCTTGGCCACCTCCTCAAGTTCAGAGGCGACCCCCTTGTCCAAGAACAACATGGAGACTTCTAGGTTCAAGGCAAAGGACCGCTGATCCATATTGGACGAGCCGATGAAGGCGACGTCGTCGTCAATCAGCATGAACTTGGAATGCAATACCGTGGGCGCGGGATACAAATGGATCGAAATGCCGTTGGTGAGTAGGCCTTCGTAGTAGGAACGTTGGCCGTAGTGCGGAAAGAACTGATCGCCCTTTTCGCACACAATCAGGTGGATCTCGATCCCGGACTGTGCGGCGGTGGTCAGGGCCATTTTGAGCGAGTCGTCCGGAATGAAATACGGGCTACAAATCACGATGCGCCGTTCGGCGTTATAAATCAGGTGATTAATAAGGCGAAGGTTATTTTCTGTCTCGAAACCGGGCCCGGAGGGGACCACCTGGCCCATGATGCCGGAGTCGACCGCAGGAAGGTCTTGGTCGACCTCGTCCAGCAGGAGGTCTCCGGTTTCCGAATACCAATCCGAAATAAAGAGCGCGTTGAGCTCATCCACCAGAGGACCTTCGACGCGCATCATCAGGTCTTTCCACGCGAGCTTTTTCTTGAGGTTCGCGCGCTTATTGTACGAACGGTCGATGATGTTTTGGGATCCGGAGAAACCAAGGTCGCCGTCGATCACCAGGATTTTGCGGTGGTTGCGCAGATCGGGGCGCTGATACTCACCGCGCCACGGACGAATGGGCAACGAACGACGCCACGAGACACCAGAGGCGTCCAGCAATTTCACCAGATTGCTGTACCCCGGATAACCAGCTGAACCAAGCTGATCGACCAGAATATGCACCTTCACTCCGCGTCGATGAGCACGGAAAAGCGCATCGAGCAGGGGAGCGCTGGATTCGTCGTAGGCCACGATATAGAACTCGAAATGCACATATTCTTTGGCCTGGTCCACGGCCTCGGCCATCACGCGCATAGCCTCGTGATTATCCCGGAGAAAACGCAGCTGGTTTCCGCCCGTCATGGGGAGAGAGCCAAGCTTGTAATTGAGCTTGGCGGCGGCAATATCCATCTCCCGGAGATGTTCGCAATTGCCGAGGACGGGCTGGTCGCCGAGCTGTTCCCGAATGAGCTCATTCATATGAGTCTGCCGTTCGCGTCGGCCGCGAGGAAGATACGTGGAACCGATCACGAGAAAAGCAATGATCCCGACGTACGGAATCAAGAAAATCGCCATAAGCCATCCCAGGGCCACGGAAGGTTTCCGGTTATACGGAATCCAGCACAGGGCAACCACGCGGATCAACATGTCGATGACCACGAGCGTGGTATCTACCCATGCAGGGACTCCGGGAATTGGCAGAAGCGAATAATTCACGGCCCAAGTCTACGGGAGTTGCGCGGTTCGTCGACCCGGTCCCAGGGGATCAGCGGCTCCTCGAAATCCTCACCTGACGTGCCCGAATATGCGTGGCCCCGAGGCTGAGGGACTTCCCCGTTACGACGGCGTCGTTCGCGGGTCCGCGCGGCAGAAACGGCAACAGCGGTGATCAGCATGAGGCTGCACAGCGCGGTAATCCACAAATTGATCCAGATATTGCTGAGTTCGATGTTTGCAAATGGCGGCGCCCCATCACTGACTCCGCTTCCGGATGGGGAAACATTTCCTGGGAACGCATTGATGTACACGTTGCCAACCGAGGCGTGACCGAAATCCAATCCGGAATGAAATTCTGCGGCGTCCGACCACGGAAACGGCACGAAGCTGGCATACCGCTGGATGCGATCGACGACCGCGAAGGCGATCCATACGAATAGGCTGTAGCGCCACCAGCTACGAACCCTCCGGAAAGCGACCGCGAGGAACGCGAACACTGTGCAGAAGGTCGCCACACCCACGGCCGATTCCAAGGCATAGAACAGTGTGGTCTTCCACAAGGGCTCCATGCCGGTGCTCGGGCCGCGGTGGACGGCAGCGATCAGGACGAGGCCCGCTTGAATCAGCGCCAGAAAAAAGACGGCAATCGACGATGGCGCGATCGCGCGGAGCACGCGCCGGGTCAACCCGGGCCGTGGAGGCTCAGCGAGGCTCGGACGGATCGCGGTCAGGATGAGGAACCCGGTGTAGACCAGCAAGATTAACCACGTGATGAACGTGATGGTCGGGGCGACGGCGTGGAGGCCAGCCGCCGAGACCGACTGCGCGCCAGAAAAACGGCCGAGAATGCCGACGGTCCAAATCACGAGAAGACCGGCCCAGTACAAAGGGGTTTGGCCGAGCGCCGAGCGCCACGGACCCGGTTCTCCTTCGGTGAGTGCACGGAGGTACGGCTGACCGGTACTGTCCATGTGGCTCCTTCGCGAGTGGCTCGGCGGGCGAGGCGCGGCGGGCTCCGCGTCAGACCGATTTTACCGACGTCTTCGCTGGTCAGGGCGACAAAGGTGGCAATGGGTCGAGGGTGTCGCGGTCGGACTCTTCGGGAAGCTTCGGAGGCGGAGTGTATTTCGAGGCCGCCAAGGCCAGTCCGTAGGCCGTCGTACGATCCGGAGTCCACCGCAACGAACACGAAGTCGCCGCCGCCAAGGCTTCCTGAACCGGGGTGGGCGGCAAAAGATAGGGGGCATCGAAACGCTGGACGGGGTCGTCCTCCGGCCGCACGACGTCGTCGTCCCCTCGGACGGCCAACGCAGAAGTCTCGGGGCCATCCGAGCGGGGGTAGAGGACCCCGCGAGTCGAATGCAGCAGGCCGGCGTACGCCACCCCGCCGCGGATGCGTTCTGCGTCGGAATACACGATCCAGCCCACACGAGTCTCGCCCAGGCTTCGGCAAATTCCTGGGAGCAACTCCGCGTGGATCATCACCTGGGGGAAAACCATACCCAGGATTTCCCAAGCGGCTCGCACGGCGTCAGGATTGCGGCTCGGGTGGCCACACAAGAGGTCTCGAGCCGCGAGGAGGCCTTCCCGAAATTCCGCAGGCAACCCGTGGATGGCCATCGAGTGCATTCGAAGAGCCGCCTGGTACGCGGTGTACCGCGCGGCCTGAAGCTCGTCGTCGAGCCACGGGGCGAAGGCTTGGTCATTCCAATCGCCCGCCAACCAATCGCCATCCATGGCGTCTTGCGCATGAGGATAAGCAGCCAGCTCTTCGCGCAAAGAGGCAACCGTCTTTTGGTTTTCTTCAAGATCGTCCCGCAACCCTTCGTGGGCCTCTCGGAGCTGCCGAAGGTCGCGGTGTACACGGTCGACGGCGGACTGAGAGCCCTGCTCTTCGGCTTGCGCTTCGCTCTGCTCCCGGCGGAGCTGGGTGAGGCGCAGATGCCACGGCGTGCGCGCCCGTCCGAAGGTCGCGAGTCGCCACAGCATGGGCGGTTCGTCCCGCAGGTGAGCGGCAATACGGTCGCTCCATTCCTTGGAGCACTTCCGCGCGCGATCGTTCGCTTGGGAGAGCTCCTTCAGTTCACGTTCTTTGTCGGAAATGCCAGCCGCCGACTCGGCCAATGCCTCCGCCAGATCAGAAATCACGCCTTCGGTGCGCAACAACATGGGTACGGCTTCGTGATATCTCTGGCGTTCGGCCACGAGTCGACGGACGGTCGCGAGGCTCTCGTGGACCGATTCGGCGGTTTCGTCCCACCGGTCATAATCTTCGGCCGTCATCGAGACTCGAGCGTGGCCCAACCGGTTCAGCACGCCATCGATAGCATCGACGGCATCGATGGGCTGAGCCGCAGGGAGCCCACGATACGGTTCAAGCTCTTCCATCCCGGGGAGCAACCGCACGACGGCGGCTCGCCCTTGCGGAACGGCGGCTCCGGAACGCAGGGGAGCGGAGCGGATGACCTCGAAATTTTCCAGGTCGGGGTGCGGAAGATGAATCTCTCGGGCCGCCGACCACTCCGTGGGCTCGGGGTCGAAAATCTCGGCAGGATCCGGAATCGAGGCCAACGCCTCGGCACGGCGCGTGACGAGGCCCGACACCATGTCGTCGACCCACCGTGGGTCGGGCATCCCCGCCGCCGTCTGGGCCGGACAACACCACAGGCCTTCCTGGCGAGAAAGATCATTGAGCGCGGCATTGACGGCAAATTGAGTCGCCACCGAGGAGCGTTCGGGTCGGGAGACCCCCTCCGGAAGCATCTGCGGGGCCAACGCGTAGTACAGAGCTTCCCGCGACTCCACGACATCCTCGAAGGTTTCTGCGGCGTCGATACCCAGCAGGCCCGCGGCGGACTGGCGATATCGCGTGGTTTCGGTGGCCAGATCGAGGTCCTCGGCCGCTGGGTGATTCAACAGCGAGCTGTCGCCTACGTGAAGGGTGCGAGTAGCGAGCGTGCTCACGATTCTCGTCGGCATGGGGCGAGAAACCGTCATCGTCAACTCGGTGAGTCCAAAGAGCTCGTTGGTGACCTTCACGGCCGCGGCTACATCGTCGTGATTGAGCTGATGATCCTGTTCCACGTCCCCCGGAAGGCGCGGGTACCGCACACCCTTCATGACGACGCGGCGGTCCCGGAACAAATCCAGGATGCGTTGGCGCCACAGGGTCGCTGACTCGCGGTATGTCGCGGATATCGACGACGACAAATGCGCCACGGCCCACGCCGCCCGGGACACCTCGAGGCTCTCGGGGAGGAGTCTGCCGCTTTCCTCGAGGCGCACGGCGAAGAGCGCGGTCAGCAAGCCCGGCGCGGTTTCGGGCGGGGCCAAATTCGCGTGGGCAACGAGGGTGCCATAAGGCACGAGACCGGCGTAGACCACATGTTGCCAGGACCGAGTGCGGTCGTAACTCACGTGCCCCGACGAGGGCTCCCACGGGAGGGCGTGCCCAGGCAGATAATCCTTGATGGTGAGGGAGCGTTCCGCCGGCCGCGGGTGCGGCAAGACCCGGGGGCTCAGCTGCGCGAGAGATCGCCACAGCTCGAGCGGGTCATCGTGAAGGCGGGTGTGCTCGGTCATATGTTCCAAAATACAAGGGTCTGCCGCTCCCTGACGGGGAGTAGGCTTACTATTAAGCAAGGCGTGGTTTTTTCGCCACCTGCCGGGAACCCAATAGTTGTGACGGCCCCTCGAGGCTTGAGACCTGAATGGTCAGAACCTCGTCCATCCCAGTGTATTTCTCTGGCCGTAGGGCAATCCCGGTGATCTGATTCCGGCGACCACTCCTTCTATCCGATCCCCGAGCCGCAAGTTCAAGGAGCCACTCGTCACAGTGACAGACGGTCATTTCCGCAACATCGTGTCCTTCGCCCCGTCGAAAGCCGACCACATTCCGGCGACACGAATTGCGGTCAGCGTCGCCGTCCCTTTGACAACCGTCGTACTCCTCGGCCGAGTCGACCTGGCCATCTTTGCCTCATTCGGGGCCTTTACCTCGCTGTATGCACGCCAGGAGACCTTCATCGATAGGTTCCGGCATCAGTGCATGGCCGGGGCAATCCTTTTGGGCTGTCTCTTGGTGGGCCTCGGGCTCTCGCACGCTCACGCGAATCCGTGGGTGGTGATTGCGGCGGTCGCGCTCGTCGGTGGCGTCGGTGCGTCGCTGGCCCTGGTGCTCACTCTTCGCCCGCCCGGCGGCCTGTTTTTCATCTTCGCCTCCGGAGCCGTGGGCGCGATGCACGCACCGCCGCCGGTCCTTGAAGGCATGGCGACCGGTCTGGGTGCCGTGGTGTGGTCGGTCCTCGCGGGAATGCTCGGCTATTTCCTCGGTGAGGGGCGTCGTGGACATGTGGTGCCCGCCCCGCAGCATCACGGACAACCGTGGAACAAAATCATTCAACAAGGACTGCTGTTCTTTGCGGCTGCGGGGATTGCCGGTGTGCTGGGGGAGCTCTCGGGTATAAGCCATTCCTACTGGGCTATGGTCGCGGCGGTGGCGCCCATTGCGCAGCCGAGTGTCACGGCGCGCCTCTACAAATGCATTCAGCGCATTGTCGGTACCTTTGGTGGAGTCATGGTCACGGCATTTCTGTTGTCTTCTGGCCTCCAGCAATGGCACATGGTGGTGTGGATTGTGATCCTTCAATTCCTGGCGGAGGCCTTTGTGATGCGAAATTACGGTTTCGCGATGCTTTTCGTGACGCCACTGGCGCTCATGATGGTGCAACTCGCGCAACCAGCACCCCCAGAAGACATACTCACCGCCCGAATGGCCGAAACCGCCATCGGTGCCGCCGTGAGTTTTGTGCTGGTCTTGATATTCCGAAACCAGGCCGAGCGCGACGCCGACACTCAGGCCATCCCGATCCTCCGTCGTAATCATCAGAGAAAGCAGGCTTCGTGATGTCTCGATCTCCTCGTATCAGTGCGTCGGGCATCAAATCCGGGGCCAGCAAGGTTCTGAAATTCTCGATCGTCTTGCCCATGTTCCTGACGATCATGTTCCCGCTGATCTACGGCTTCAGCATGCACTCCCCGCAACCCCACGGCATGAAAATTGGGATTGTCGGTTCGGACGCTCAGACGCAGCACCTTGCGACCAAGCTCGATGCCCAAGCCGGGGACGCCTACGACGTCACCGCCGTCGGGTCGGTGGATGATGCCAAGCACGCGATCAAGTCCTTGGACATTCGGGCGGCCTGGGATCCCAAAACCAATACCGAATACGTCGCGACCATGGGCTCGACGAGCGCCGCACAGTTCGCTGAAGGGTATTTAGACAAGGTCGCACCCCAGGTCCTCACCCAGACCGGCCAATATCAGGATCCGAGCCAGGTCCCGAAACCCACGGTGGACGACCTTGTACCTCCTCCGCCCAACGACGGCATGGGCACGTCGCTCATGTTCATGGGTTTGCCGGTGCTGTTGGCCGGTTTCATGACGGCCGTGGGATTGAGGAGCAACCTGGCCAAACTCAGCGGCAAGGTCGCGATTTCCATCATGGGCGTGATGGCTCTGTTCTACGCAACCATCCCGGTGTTCATTGCCTACGCGGTGCACGGCGCATTCACCGAACACGCCCTTCCTGTGTATCTCCTCTTGGCGGGGATGTGTTTCACGGTGATGTTGTTCCACACGGGCGGCATGAGACTCATCGGCTTGTATATGGCCTTGCCAACCATGTTTCTCCTGGTCTTGTTGGGTATTCCTTCGTCAGGGGCGGGCATGGCCATTGAGCTGGTGCCCCCGATTTTCCAGGGGCTGCACCGGGTCCTGCCGACTCCCGCTCTCATGGAGGCCTTGCGCCGGATTCTGTACTTCCCGGATGCGCCACTCAGCGCTTCCCTCAGCACACTCTTGCTGTGGTTTTTCCTGGCCGTGATCCTTCTTGCCGCGTCATTCTTGCGGCGTCCTACATCCAAGGATGAGGACGCATTGAGTTCGGAGAGCGCAGACGGCCAGCAGCTAGACGGCGTGCGGAGCGGGCGACACGTTCGCGCCGGGTATTCGTCGCTCAGGTTCCGTGACTTTTTCGGTAGCCGCCGCACCGTCACCGAAGAGCAGATGCAAAACCGCAGAGGCCTGGTCCACGCGTTCAAGTTGCCGATCATCGTCGCCATCGCTCTACCCCTGATGTACATCGGGGTCGTCCACTCTCCGTCGCCGAATCACATGAAGATCGACGTCGTCGCTTCGGATGCCTCCTCCCACAAGCTGGTTCGGGCTCTCGACGACCTCCCGAAGGACGACTACGAGGTTCGTTCCGTGAAGTCCGCCGACGACGCGCGCCAAGACGTCCTGGAGAATAAGGCTCGGGCCGCGTACGTCCCGGCATCTTCGGCGGCCGGGATTTCCGAACGCACATCGGACTCCTCGGCTGTGCTCTTCGTCGCGACCGGAAACGGCATGCAATCAGAATCTGCGGCGGAGAAGCTCGTTGGAACCCTGACTCAAGGGGCACCCCTGCAGAAAGTGGATCTCGCGCCTACTCCGCAAAACGACAAATTCGGCATGTCGTTGATGTATCTCGGGATGGGCGGCGTCGTCGGCTCCAACCTCGCGGGCATGATGATCGGGTTGGTCGGACGAGCCTGGCACTGGGGACGACGCATCGTGTGGGTCCTCGGCGTCGCCGCCGCCAACACGTTGCTGCAATACCTGATCTCGGTGCACGTGGTGCACTTCCTGGAGCCGGGGGCTCCGTGGACCGTTTGGGGGATTCTCTTCTTGACGTCGTTGACGATCCAGTTCTTCACCCTCGGTGGGGCGCTCTTCCTCAGGGGGTCGGTCATGACGATTTCCCTGCCGTTATTCGTGATGTGCGGTGTGCCCAGCTCTGGGCTGTTACTGCCCCTGGACATGGCTCCGCAGCTGTATACGGTGCTGAATCACCTGGTCCCGAGCTCGGCTGCCATCGGCGCGATGAGGCTCCAGGTCTATTTGCCGGAAGCCTCCATCCGGGGCGACCTCATCCTGGAATTCGTGTGGCTCGCCATCGGCATCTTGCTTTACACCGCCGGGCACCTCTGGGTGCAACATCTCAAGAAGAAGAATGCGGCGCAGGAACAGGCCGAGGCAGAGCAATACGAGGGGCAGGACGCCGGCGAGTTTGAAGGCAACGCGCTGACCGGTAGCGACAGCCCCGAAACGCGGCAGTTGCGCGTGATCAATGCGAAGCGGAAGCAACGCACCTAGCGAGAGGCGCGGACCCGCCCTTCCGAGTGGATCGCGCGGGCCAGCTCCGCCAGGGCGGAACGCCAACCGGCGACGACGGTCGAGTGGATCTCTCGAGGGAGCGGCCCCTGGCTCACCACGACGCGCGTTCCCTCGACGCCGTCTACTTCGCGGGGAAGGAACTCGATGCGGTGAAGCACCGTCGCGTCGCTGGCCTCGCCGTTGGGGCCTGGGAGGGACTCGCGATGTTCGATCAGTTCTCCCTCGACGACGCTCACGAACGTCGAATACAGCGGCACGGCTTCATTCGGCTGGGCATGGTTGACCATCGCGAGGCGGAAGGTCCCGCCGGGCCTGGGGTCGATCGACACCGTGTGCACGGGAACGATCCAACCCTCCGGTCCGTACCATCCGGCGAGCCGTAAGGGATCGGTGAATGCGCCGAACACCACGTTCGGTGACGCGGGAACGTCACCGGAAATGGAGACGACATGATCCGCGGGGACCGTGGTCAAAATGCTCACTTCTTGGCCTTTCCGGCGTAGTAGCGGCCCAGAAATTCATCGCGATATTGGAAGTATTCGCCGCTCGCAATGGTGTCACGAGCGGTATCGACCATGCGGACGATGAACCTCTCGTTGTGAATCGAGGCGAGGGTCGCCGCGAGCCTCTCCTTGGCTTTGAAGAGGTGATGCAGATACGCCTTGGTGTAATGCGTGCACGTGTAACAGTCGCACCCCTCATAAATGGGGGTGAAATCGGTTTTGAAACGGGCGTTGGACACATTAAAGCGTCCGTCCGGTGAATACACCGCCGCCGTGCGAGCCACTCGGGTCGGGGAGACGCAATCAAAAGTGTCCGCGCCATTCTCCAGCGCGACGAAAATGTCGTCCGGCTCGGAAATGCCCAGGAGGTGCCGCGGTTTGTTGTCTGGCAACTCCTCGTTGCACCACCGCACAATGGTCCCGAGGTTCTCCTTCTCTAAGGCGCCGCCGAGTCCAAATCCGTCGAACTCCATGTCACCGAGATCCCGGCATGCCTTGCGGCGCAGGTCCTCGTATTGGGCTCCCTGGATGACGCCGAAGAGGGCCTGATACGGCTTGTCCGAGCGTTCCTGGGTGAGGCGTTGGTGCTCATCGATACACCGTAGGGCCCACAGCCGCGTGCGTTCCAAGGCTTGTTCTTGGTAACCACGGGAGTTATAGAGGGTGGTCAGCTCGTCAAAGGCAAACATCACGTCCGCACCGATGCGATGCTGCACGCTCATCGACACCTCCGGGGAGAACCTATGGAGGTCCCCGTTGAGGTGGGATTTGAAGGTCACGCCGTCGTCGTCGATGTGGGCCATGCGTTCTTTGCCCGCGGCGACGTCGTCGTCCCCGACGGGGCGACCGTCCGCGCCCGTCGCGCCGGAGACCGTGCCCATGTCGATGACCTTCTTGAAGCCAGAGCCCAGGGACATCACCTGGAATCCGCCCGAATCCGTGAAGGTCGGGCCGTTCCAGTTCATGAAACGGCCGAGGCCACCCGCGGCGTCGAGGACATCCGGCCCAGGCTGCAAATAGAGGTGGTACGCGTTGGCGAGCAACGCCTGGCTACCGAGCTGACTCATGGCTTCGGGAAGCACGGCCTTCACGGTCGCCTTGGTTCCGACCGGAATGAACGCGGGGGTCTGAATCTCGCCGTGGGGCGTGGTCATGACGCCGGTCCGACCCAAGAACTCGCCGCCGTCGTTGCGAGAGCGCGCGGCCCTGGAGGAGTCGTTACCGGCGGTCTCGCTCAGGCGGGAACCGACAGTGAAACCGAATTGTGGGTTGGGAAAAGTAGTGTTGGGCACTCTGCCCATACTAGTTGCTCCCAGTGACGGGGTGTTCGGAGGCCTTCAGCAGCGGCCCCACCCGGCGAAGGCCAGCGCTCGCCGCACCAGATCGCCGCTACCGCCCTCAAATTCTTCCTGGACCTCGTCCCGGAGCACTTCTTCCGGCGTGAGCCAGGAGAGCTGGAGGGCGTCCTCGCGGGGCTCACAATCTCCATTGACGGGGATCACATAGCAGAGGGCGACGGCGTGTTGTCGGTCGTCGGTGAGGCCCGATTGGGACGGATGCGGGAAATACTCGGCGACGGTAAACGGGGTCAGGGAGGCGGGCATCTGCGGCATCGCGAGGTGGCCGAGGTCTTTCTCGAGGTGACGCAGGAGGGCCCCGCGAACCGTCTCCCGGTAGTGCACCCTTCCCGACACGAACGAGCGAACCATGCTCCCCTCGTCATTGGGGCGAAGGAGCAAGCCAACCTCGCTGACGCATCCCAGGGGGTCGAGCGTCACGGGAATGGCTTGGACGTAGACCATCGGCAACTGTTGGCGGGCCTGGGCGAGCTCTTCCTCGGAGAGCCACCCGGGCGTGGGGTCCGGTGTGCGTACTCTGCTCATACCTCGGTTGTATCGCACCCGGAACAAAAATTCCCAGTATTTTGCGTGGTCGGAGCGGTGTTTGGCTACCCGCTGAACCGGCGGCGGACTCGGCCCCGGGAAGCGCACGACGACGTCGCCCGCCGTCTTCCCGGGGCCGCGCCGTCACGCGAGGCGGTAGGCAGCCTCCAGGATGGTCCAGGCCTGAACCTGCGTGCTGAGTTCCACGCGGGCCCCCGAACCGAGAGTCTCCGAGCTGTGGCGCGTCGCGTCCGGGGAGAACAACGCCACCGAATCGCCGCGAATTTCGGTCACGTCGATTCCGGGTTCGTTCAGCGGAAGGTCTGGATCGAACTCTCGGCGACCGGCCCACAACAGCTCAGCAGTGGCGACGACGAGATCGCGCGCGAGGTGACGGGTCTTCGGCTCGATCCGATGATCCATGGCAGCCCGGGTGAGGTATCGCGCGAGGATTCCGGCGAATAATCCGCCGTCGCCGGAACCTCGTGTGTCGAGGACACGGAATTCGGTGCCCTCTTCAGCATGCGTCACGGTGAACTTTTCGTGGACCAACCGGACGATCTCCTCGACGTGGCGGAGGTCCCCACCCTGGATTTCTAGGTGCGCGCCGATCGCCACGCCCTGGTTGTAAGAGAAGGCTCGTTCTTCGGGAACTTCCTTGCGGGATCCGTCGCGTTGCAGTTCCAGTTTGATGCCGTCGAGGTACCCCTGGCGGGGGTCCCACAAGCGATCCCGGAACCACTGAGTGAGTGCGAAGGCGCTGTCGTGCTCGCCGGCCCGTGATAGAGCCATCGAGATTGGCCCGGAAGCGGGCAGATTCTTGAAGTTCTCCGCCTTGGACCAGTAGGCACCGCCTCCGGTCTCGTCAGAGATGGCGGCCTTGAGTTGTGGGTAGAGGGCCCGTCCGACTTCTTGCGCGGGTTCGGACCCACGGCCCAGCACCGCTTGTGAGAGAGAGTTGAGGCGTTGGGCCGCCAGGACGAGCCACGCCATGTCGTCATAGAACGAATTGACGAAGGTGCCAAAGTTATGGATCCGGATGCCCCGCAGCAAACGATGGCACTGGTCGATCTGGCGCTCGGCCTCTGAGGTGCGTCCGTCGGCAAGATAGCGTTGGCCGGCGTCGACCAGGGCGTCCAGCAATTGCGCCTGCCACCAGTAGTTCCAGTTGGTCACACGCTTCTTCAGACCCTTCTGCGGCGGCAACGTCGTCTCACCGATGAGTGTCCCGGGAATTCCGCTCACGCGGCGCAGGAAGAGCCGGTGAACCGAGTACGTGGCACGTTCGGCACGGAGGGCCTTCTCGGCCCGATGCCGTTGGGCCGGAGAAGCCGGGGCCTGCCCTCCTTCTGGGGCGGAACGACGCCGTTGGCTACGCGTGGTCGGCGGGGTGCGGGGGTCTGTGGTCATGGTCTCTCCCGGTCAATGATGCTGCGAACGTTCAAGCGTCCTCAGGTCTGGTTCTTATCTCCAGGGTACGGTCTGAGCGCACGCTCAGGTGATCTCCGGTGAAGGGGTGGCGTAGGGAAATTTCGCGGGCGAGGAGCTGGAGCCGGGTCTCGGGGTGACGCAATGCCTCGTCGTCGATCGTCGGGTACAAGGGGTCGCCGAGAAGGGGACGGCCCAGGTGGTTCATGTGGACCCGAATCTGATGGGTTTTTCCCGAGAGCGGATATGCGGCGTAGAGCCCCCACGGAGTTCCGGAGAACTCTCGGATCAGCCGAATCCCGGTGACCGCATTGGCGGGACCGTCGACTTCTCTGGCTTGGAGCGATGATGAGTCCTTCACAATGCGGGACCGGACGCGGATCGGTTCCTCGGGATGCTGGGGGAGCCGTTCCGGAGCGTCGGATTCGGGGTGGGGATTCAGCGGGGCGATCAGCTCATAGGTCTTGCGTACCTGCTGGAGTTCAAAGAGGCTTTGCAGCGGTCCACGGGCTCGCGGGGTTTTGGCGAAGATCAGGACTCCCGCAGTCAGGCGGTCGAGTCGGTGCACGGGGGAGAGACCCTGGTTTCCGGTGCGTACCCGGAGCTTGGTCACGGCCGTCTGCTTCACGAATCCGCCGCGCGGGGTGACCGGTAAGCCGTGAGGCTTGTCGACGACGAGGAGATCGTCGTCCTCATAGAGAACGGGGATCTCGTCCGAGAGGGAAGGCTCCTCGGGGAGTGGGCGGAAAACCCAGACGTGGCCACCGGGGCGGTACTCAGCGTCGGGAGCCAGCGGGAGACCGTCCGGGGAAAAGACGTCGCCGCGCGCCATCAGCTGGGCGACCTGCTCTGGATCATGCGGCGGGAATCGTTCAGCTAGAAATCCCGCGAGCGACGCGTAATTTTCGTCCCGGGGCAACCGAATGCGTGTGGGAGAAACTCCCTCCCGTGCGGGCACCGGACAACCTGGCCGGGGACGTCGAGTCATGCGTCGTCGCCGAACGTGTGCGAGCTTTTAGCGGTCATGTCTCCACGGTATCTTTCGCGGGATTGAACGACGATGGCGTGCACCGCAATCTGTCGATGCGATGCACGCCATGCATGGGGTCGGGGCCGACTACGCCGTGGGCGTCACATGTTCGGCCGAAGTGGGTTCATCCGTGGAGTTCCGCAGGCGGCTGTGGCGCCGTGAGTACGCGAAGTACACCACGATGCCGATGAGCAGCCAGATCACGAAACGGATCCAGGTCTCCAAGGAGAGGTTCATCATTAGGTACAGGCACATCAGCGCGGAGACGATGGGCAGGACCGGCACGAACGGGGCCTTGAATGAGCGCTTCAGATCCGGACGGCTCTTGCGCAGGATGATCACGCCGACGGAGACCAGGATGAAGGCGGACAAGGTGCCGATGTTGACCAAGTCGGCGAGCTTGGCCAGCGGGACGAAGGCTGCAAGGAGGGCGATCGCCAGGCCAGCGAGCATCGTGAAACGGTACGGCGTCTTGAACTTGGGGTGGGTCTTGCCGAGCGACGGCGGGAGCAACCGATCTCGCGCCATCGAGAAACCGACGCGCGTTTGGCCGAGGAACAGAATCATGGTGACCACGATCAAGCCGATGCACGCACCGATGGCGATGAGGTGTCCCATGAACGGCAGCCCGTTATTCGAGAACGCGGTGGCCAGCGGGGCGCCGTCGTTCGGATCGATGTCCTTGTAGCTCTGCATGCCGGTAATGACCAGCGAAACGCCCGCGTAGAGCACCGTCACGATGGCGAGCGAGCCGAAGATACCGATGGGAAGGTTCCGCTGGGGATTCTTGGTCTCCTCCGCGGTGGTGGCCACGATGTCGAATCCGATGAAGGCAAAGAACACCATGGCCGCGGCGGCCAGCACGCCACCCACGCCAAAGACGCTCGGTGCAATGCCGAAGAGGGTTTGCACGAGGGGCAGATGCAGGGCGCCGCCGGTCTGAGCGCTCGCGCCCTGCGTCGGAGGAATGAACGGAACCCAGTTGGACGCCTTGACGAAGAACATTCCGACGACGATCACGGCCAGGACGACCAACAGCTTGATGCCCGTGACGACTTGATTGAGGCGGCTGGAGAGCTTGACTCCGGTGATCAAGACGACGGTCAGGCCGACGACCAGCAAGAAGGCCGGCAAATTGACCCATCCGGTTTCCGCAGACGCGAGGGCGGGCGGAATTGCGAAGGGGGTGTCTTGCAAGATGACCCCGAGGTATTGGCTAAATGACGTCGCCAGAGCCGCTGCGCCGACGGTGAATTCGAGGATGAGGTCCCAGCCGATGATCCACGCGGCCAATTCACCTAGAGTCGCGTAGGTAAAGGTGTACGCCGAACCCGCGACGGGCACGGTCGAGGCAAGCTCCGCGTAGCAAACGGCGGCGAGACCGCAGGCAAGCCCCGCGATGAGGAAGGAGAGCACGATGGCGGGCCCAGCGTTCGTGGCAGCGGCGTGGCCGGTCAGCACAAAGATGCCCGCTCCCACGCTCACTCCGACACCGAAAACAATCAGGTCGAGCGCGCCAAGATTCTTCTTGAGCTGATGCTCCGGTTCCTCGGTGTCCCGGATGCTCTGCTCTACGGACTTGGTGCGGAAAAGTCCAGAGGACATGGTGGATCCTTTAGATCAGGTAATTCCAATAAAGATGATGATTGAGCGTACTCCGAGGTTTTCAAACAATGGACGGAAATCTCAGTATGTGGACGTGGTGGTTTTAGCGACGTATCCGTATCCCGCGCGGCGTCGAATAGAAGCCCGCGGCGGTGAGGGATTCGCGAAGGGCGGTCACGGGGGCAGGAGCACCACCAGTCTCTTGAGTGCCACGTTCCAGGATGGAGATCCCATTGACCTTTTCGATGACCAGCTTGTCGACGGCGCCCAATCTGACCGCCGAAGTGACGGCCGGCCCCGCAAGGGTCAGGTCTGCGACGTCGGACGTGAAGGTCAGCATCGTCTTGCCGCCTCGTTCGACGTAGAGGACGGGCCTCCCGTCCACCAACACCACCAGCGCACCGGCCTTTCGTCCGGGTCGAGCCAAACGCGGATTCTCCGTCGACGACGCGGCCTGAGGCTCGCCCCCGCTCGCGGTCAGTAGCCGTTCCGGCGCAACGGGATCGGGCCAGCCGAGGGTCGAACCATACGCATTCGCCGGGTCGCTCGCCGCGAGAACCAGAACCTCGGGGGCGCGCGGTTCGGAAGAGGAGCCTTCAAGTTGCTGATCGATGGTGGTGGAACGCAAGAGGTCCACGGTCAAGGGCGCTGCGAATTGTGCGCCGCCCAAACCCTCGACGAAATAACCGCGACGCGCTTCGCCCTGATCCTCTTGGGCCGTGAGGATTTGGTACATCGCCTGGAAGCCGCCGGGGGTTTCCTCGTGGGCTACGGCGCCTCGGGTCAGTACGCCGTAGCGGTCCAGCATCAGCTGGGCCGTCGCCACCGCCCGAACGGTGACGTCCAGAGGCTCCTCATCCAGGAAGGTGCTGACTCTGGACCACCGGCCGCTGAGCTCCCGCTCCCGTTGCGGGGAGAGCCCTGCGGCGACCCCCGTCGCCTCGCCTAATCCGCCGGGGCCCAGCCCGAAACCACCGGCCTGGTGCGCGACGGGATTGCCTGCGCGTCCCAACCGTGCGGAGGTGATGCGTCCCGCTCCGCGCCGTCCTCTCGAGCGTGAACGGCCCGGTGCTTTCGGGCGGGCATGGGCAGAAGAACCGCCATCCAAAAAGGCACGCAACGGTCCGGCCGTGTCGTTGGTGACCAATCCGGCCCACACCAATTCCCAGAGCGCGGTTCCGGCGAGGTCAAGGCTCATCCCAGCGCGCGTCGCGATACGGGGCAAGAAGTCCGCGCCGTCTCCCATGGCATCGAAGACGCGGCGGGCATCCTCGCTCAGGTCGTCGAGTCCCATGGGTGGGTCGGTGGGAATTGTCAGGTCGGCAGATTCGGTCAGGTGCAGGCGTACCCATCCGTCCTGTCCGGGGATCGTGCCACTGCCGGTCCACACCACGTCTCCGCGAGACATCGCTTCGTCCAGCATGCTCGGACGGTACCCCCGTACGCGCGCGGGCAACACCAGAGTCTCCACGGCGGAGGCTGGGAGTGGAACGCCCGCGAGCTGGTCGATGACGGTCAACAGGCCGTCCGCGTCGTCGACCCGTGGATCTTCCGAGGCGCCTTCCGCGCGAACATGTTGCCACGCCGGCAGGAACCGCGCATACGTGGCCGCGTCTACGGGCTCAATCTGGGCGCGCAGCTTGGCCAATGAACGACGTCGGATCGTTCGGAGAACCCCGACATCGCACCATTCCACGGCCGACTCGGAATCCGCCGCTGCCTCCACCATCTCCGGCGGTAGGAAACGTCCCTGGGCGATGCGACGGTCCGTCACTAGTCGCGTCAGTACCGTCTCGACCACGGCCGATCCCAGTCCCAGGGCGGCCGCCGCTCGGGCAGCGGTGAACGGTCCGTGGGTGCGTGCGAATCGGGAAACGAGATCACCCAAGGGATCCGCCACAGGTTCGATGAAGGCTTGGGGGATGCCCATGGGCAAGGGAATGCCCAACCCGTCACGGAGCCGGGCGGCGTCCTCGACGGCGGCGATCTTTTCCTGACCCGCGATGCGGACCGTGAAGGCTCGGGCGGCGCGTGTTAGCTCGGCCATGTGAGAGGCAGCGTCTACGCCGTCTTCAAGGCGTTCGGTGGCTTCGTCGAGGGTGAGGGGGCCCAAGATACGCAAGAGATCGGCCAGGCCCTCGACGCCGTGGAGTTGACGACCCTCCGTGAGGCGTTGCACCTGCGCTTCGGTCTCGCGAATCGTCTCGGGGTCCAGCAGCTCACGCAGTTCGTCCCGCCCTAACAGCTCGGACAGCAGCGTGGGGTCGAGGCTCAGCGCGGCGGCTTTGCGCTCGGCCAGCGGGGCGTCGGTGTTGTACAGGAATTGCCCCACGTACCCGAAGAGCAGCGTCCTGGCGAAGGGGGAAGGTTCGCTCGTTTCGATCTCGCGCACCGTGATGCGGCGGGAGGAAATGTCCTCATGGATCTTTCGCAGTGCGGGCAGGTCGTAAACGTCCTGAAGGCACTCGCGCACCGTTTCGAGGATGATCGGGAAATTTGGGTGGCGGCGGGCGACGTCGAGCAACTGTGCCGAACGTTGGCGCTGCTGCCACAGAGGCGTCCGTTTCCCCGGGTCGCGGCGCGGTAACAACAAAGCCCGGGCCGAGCACTCGCGAAAACGGGCGGCAAAGAGCGCGGAGGAACCAATCTGTTCGGTGACGATCGCTTCGATCTCGTCCGGCTCGAAGAGAAAGAGATCGGCGCCGGGAGGGTTTTCCTCCATGGCAGGGATGCGCAAGACGATCCCGTCGTCGGCGGCCATCGCCGAACCGTCCAGCCCGTAAAGTTCGTCGATCCTGGCACCGATCGCCAAGGCCCACGGCGCGTGCACCGGCATCCCGTAGGGAGAATGCAACACCACGCGCCAGTCACCGAGCTCGTCGCGGAATCGTTCGACCACGGCGGTCTTCTCGCTCGGGACCTGACCGGTTGCTTCGCGTTGTTCGTCGATATACGCGCACAGGTTATCCGCGGCCCACTCATCGAGTCCCGCGGTGAGCAACCGCTCGCGCGCCGCCTCTCGGCCGTCGGTTTCTTCCGCCAACGACGTCGCCAGCTCCCGAGTAAATCGTCCCGTGGCGGCACCCAGTTCGGCCGGCCGGCCGGGCCCGTCCCCGTGCCAGAACGGCAGTTTTCCCACCTGTCCCGGCGCCGGCGTCACGTTGACACGGTCGTGGGTGATCTCCTCGATCCGCCAGCTCGTTGCTCCAAGGGCGATGACGTCGCCATTTCGGGATTCGTAGACCATTTCCTCATCGAGCTCGCCCACTCGCTTGGGGCCGCGAGTCTCTTCGTCCGAGCCCACGATGTAGACGGGGTAAAGTCCGCGGTCCGGGATGGTCCCGCCGGAGGTCACCGCGACGCGTTGCGCCCCTGGCCTGGGTTCCAAGGTTCCTGCCTCGCGATCCCAAATCACCCGGGGGCGGAGTTCCGCAAATTCGTCGGACGGGTACTTACCTGCCAACAGGTCCAGCACGGCGTCGAATGCGGACCGGGGAAGGGCAGCGAATGGGGCGGTGTGCCGGACGGCGTCGAACCAGGCCTCGACGTCGATGGGCCCGGTCGCGCACGCCGCCACGGTCTGTTGCGCCAAAACGTCCAGGGGATTGGCGGGTACGTGCAGGGGCTCGAGGGCACCGGCACGCATGCGTTCGACCGTCACGGCCGATGAGAGCAGGTCCCCTCGGTGCTTCGGGTACAGGACGGCCCGCGAGGTCTCGCCCACCTGGTGGCCCGCTCGTCCCACGCGTTGCAAACCGCTCGCGACGCTCGGCGGCGACTCCACCTGGATCACCAGGTCCACGGAGCCCATGTCGATCCCCAATTCCAGGGAACTGGTGGCTACCACGCATCGTAAGCTTCCCGACTTCAGGGCATCCTCAATGAGCGCTCGCTGATCTTTGGACACCGAACCGTGATGGGCGCGAGCAAGCTCGGCGGGGGCTGTTCCCGTGGTGAGGTGATTCAGGGCCGGGGGAGAATAGGGCATCTCGCCGCCCTCGGAAGGGGCGGCATCGGCTACAGCATCATGGCGCTGTTCCTCGCGAAATGCGTACACCTCGTTGAGCCGCGAGGTCAGGCGTTCGGCGAGGCCGCGCGAATTCGCGAAGACAATGGTCGAACGATGGGCTTCCACGAGGTCGACGATCCGCTCCTCGACGTGTGGCCAGATCGAGGCGACGACGGTGTGCGGGGTGGTCGACGTCGGCTCCGCGGCGGAACCTCGGCTGACGGCTGCGGTGCCCGTTGAACTGTCGTCCGAATCCGACGGGGCGGCTTCGGCGCTGGTGGCCAGCGGCGACTCGAGATCCAGGCCTAGGGCATCCTCGAGCGTCGGATTCGCTCCGGCGGCCGACCCCGCGGAGACTCCAGTGCGGTGATCCGGAAGGTCGGTGCGTGGTACCGGAACCGTCAGATTCGACATATCTGGAACGGGGACCGAAACGGTCAGGTCCCAGGACTTCTCCAGCGCTGGTTGGACCACGCTCACCGGTGCCGTGCCTCCCAAAAACCGGGCGACGGCGTCCACGGGCTCGACCGTCGCGGACAGCCCGATCCGCTGTGCTGGAGCAGGGAGGATCTGATCGAGGCGTTCGAGAGACACCGCGAGATGAGCTCCGCGTTTGGTCCCGGCGACGGCGTGCACCTCGTCCACGATCACGGTATCCACGGCCGACAAGGTGGAACGCGCCTTCGAGGTCAGCATGAGATACAGCGACTCGGGGGTGGTGATGAGGATGTCCGGAGGGTCGGTGACCAGACGACGTCGTTCCCGGGCTGGTGTGTCGCCCGAACGAATCCCGACAGAAATCTCGCGAGGCTCGCGCCCGTGAAATCGCGCCGTCTGGGAGAGGCCAACCAACGGTGAGCGCAGATTCCGTTCGATATCGACGCCGAGGGCTTTGAGCGGCGAGATATATAGGACTCGGGTGCGCCGTGAGGAACGCTTCCGGCGGGCGGTAGGTCCCGTGTGCTCATCCTCCGAGGTGGCGGCAGCCTCGAGCCCCTCAGCGTCCGGGCGTAATACCAAGCGGTCCAGGGCCCAGAGGAATGCGGCCAAGGTTTTGCCGGAACCCGTGGGTGCCACGACCAAAGCATGTCGACCCTCCGCAATCGCTGACCACGCGCCTTCCTGGGCCGAGGTCGCGCGCGAAAAAGCGCCCGTGAACCATTCACGGGTCGCCGGATCGAATCGCTCTAGGGCCGAAGGCATGTGTCCCATTGTGCCGCTTTCCGTTCCTCGGCGCGTCGACGACGCCGCCCAACGGGTTCGCCGGGAGCGTTGTGTCACATCTACTCATCCACGTCATGGCCACGGAATATCTCTCGCGACTCGTTAGTTTATGTGTAAAGCAATATATTGAGGGGCGCGCAGGGCCCGCGAGGTCCGGCTCCGGCGGAAAGGACGAACTATGGACGATATCGCAACTCAGGCGAAGATGACCTCGCAGGACATTGACCTGCTCTTCAACGGGCGCACCGCGAGCGCCTTCGAGGATGTTGAGGTAACTGAGGAACAGCGGCGAGCCATTTACGAGCTCACCAAGATGGGCCCCACGGCGTTCAACTCCCAGCCGTTGCGCATTGTGTGGGTGGAAAAGGGAGAGGCTCGGGATCGTCTCGTCAGCCACATGATTGCCGGGAATCAGGCCAAGACGCAGGAGGCCCCGCTGGTCGCCGTCTTGGCGATGGACCAGACATGGCACCACAAATTTGATCGTTTCCTTCCGGCGCGTCCGCAGGTAGGCCAGATGTATATGGATCAGCCGGAGCTTGCGGCCGGAACGGGCCGGGACAATGCCTTTATCCAGGTCGGATACTTCGTCATGGCGGTCCGGGCCATGGGTCTCGCGGCGGGCCCGATGACCGGGTTCAACGCATCCGGCGTCGACGAGGATCTCTTGGCCGGCTACGACCTGAATTCGGTGGTCGTCGTCAACATCGGTAAAGGCGTCGAGCCGAAGTATTCTCGCTCCCCGCGCTTCGCGTACGAGGAATCCACCCTCACGCTCTGAGAGTCAAGGGCGGGTCAGCCCTGGACGCCCACCTTGCTCACGGACAGCTGGGACACCGCAGGATTTCCGCACGCGGAAAAGGTGAAGGGGACATCCAGGGAGTCCTTGGAGCCCGGAGCGGCGATGCGCAGTCCGCTGGCATTGGTTTTCTCACACGTCGATCCGTAGAGATCCGGTTGGGTGCTCCGCAATATGGCTGATGTGGAATCGCCCGGCTGCAGCGTCGCCCCGGTGCCTCCAAGGTCCGTGGCAGGGGTCGCGGCGGCTCCGATGGTTTGTCCCGAGCCGCCGATGAAGTTGACCGTGGGGTAACCGGAGATCTTGCACGGGTTCGAACCGGAATTCGTGAAAGTCATGGTGTAGTACGTCGAACCGGCGGCACCATTGGACGTGTCGACGGCAACGTGGAGATCGCCCCGGCCACAAGAGCTTTCGCTCGAGGCCGCCTCACTCGACGACGAAGGCTCCTGCCCCGGAGGGTTACTCGGCGTGGGCTGGGTCGGCTGAGCGGATGGGGTCTGTGAGGGTTCCGCCGGTGCCTGGTCCACGGTGCCACTCGGTTGTGGCGTTGGTTCCGCTTCGGTCACGGTGGGTGTCGGGGCGGGCTGCGTCGTCGCCGCGCTCTCTGAGGGGCTCGGTTTCGGAACGGTCGAAGAAGACGAGGCGCTCGCCGAGCTGCTCGACTCCTGGCCGTCGTGCCCCGAGGTGTTCCCTGAGGCGCACGCACTGGCTCCCAGGGTGAACGCGATGAGCGTTACCCCGGTGAGCGCCGTACGGATGCGTCGAGTTGTTCGGTCGTACATGTGCCTAGAGTAGGCAGATTTATGACGTGGTGCCAGCGGGGACGGGAGGCCGGCCCCGTCATGCGTGGGGAATCAGTTGCTACATTCCGGGCTTGAGCGTCACCGTGGCGCCGTCCAGTTCGTCGTTGTACTGCGTTTGGCAGGCGAGCCGGGAGTACTCATTGGCGACGTCGTCGATCATGTCCAGCAAGTCCTCTTCTTCTTCGGTGCGGTCATCTCCGCCGGCTTCGAAGTGCTCCGGATCCATGAAGGTGTGGCAAGTGGCGCACGATGCATTGCCGCCGCACGTGGCGAGCACCGGGTACTGATTCTTGTGGAGGCATTCCAGGAGCGTCTGGTTGTCCTTCCACTCGACTTCGTTGGAGTCCCCAGACTCGTCGACCACGGTGATGTTAATGCTCATTGCTCTCCCGTTGTGGGTGAAATTTTCGTGCCTTCACAGTCTAGGCAGGCGGCGCAAGGAGGCCATAACCCCTTTTGCGAGAGGTGACGTGAAACATAGGTCGGCGTGATATTTCTGCACAGTGAGTAATCTGGTCGGAAACTGACGGATCTGGAGGATGCATGAGTCGACGTCGCCCGCAGCATGAACCGGAGGAACAGTTCCTCTTTTCTTTGGACCTCACCGAATTTGCCGGCGAGGGGGCACAACCGGAATCGAAACGTCGTCCAGATGCTTCGGAGAAGCCAGGTGCTCCGGCCGAGATTCATGCCGTCGAGGGTGCCGACCCGAAGGCCCCCGAGCCTCCAAATCTCCGCGAAGCCGAAGCCGAGATGACGCGCGCGGAAATTGCGGCCTCGCGCCGTAACGATCCGGAATACCTTATGGATAAGGCGCGTCGGGTATTTCACCGGGCGTTACTCGACGAGCGAGTACTGGTCATGGATCCGAATTCGGGAGTCCCTTCGAATGCGGACAAGGATTCCGCGTCCAGCATCCGGTACGCCCAGGCGATGACAGACGGGATCGGTGGTGTTCCGGAGGCGCGGCGCGCACCCGGGCATGGTGTGCGGCGGAATTTTGAGCGAGCGGTCGCTGCGTACCTGAAGTCCGTCATGCGCGCCCTGGATGTTGTGCGGCCGGGGGAGTGGACGGTGCGTCGACTCGGCGACGTCGCGGACGGTCAAGGCGCTCAGGACGCGTCGACCGTTTTCGAACAATATGAACATGTCAGCGGATTGCGGGAGGCCATCGCTGCCCATCGTGACCTTCGTGCATTGATCGGCCACGATTCGTCGATCATTGCCCCGGACGTGGTGGTGGCTCGCGCCCCCGTGGCCGACTCCGAACTCAACGCCACGGCTCGCCTCGTGGACCCTCTGGGCCCGCTGGCCTCGGCGAGCCCTCTCCGTTCCGCGGTGCAGGAAAAATCGCTCTTGCACGCCGTCGTCGCGTGCAAATGGACCTTGCGAAGCGATCGCGCCGAGCAGGTGCGTTCCGAAGCGCGTCATTTGATACGCAATCGCAGGGGGCGCGTCCCTCACCTCGTTTTGGTGACCGGTGAGCCGATGCCGTCCAGGCTCGCGGCCGTGGCGTTGGGGACTGGGGATATCGACTGCGTGTATCACGTAGGTCTTCACGAACTCCTGGACGCGATCGACCCCGCGACGGATCCGGCGGGGGCGGACCTCCTGCACACCATGGTTCAAGGCAGGCGGCTCAAGGATATTTCGGACCTTCCGTTGGACTTGGCCCTGTAACCTCGGCCGCCCACCCTGGAAACGTACGGTGCGACTTACGACTGTTCGGTGCGCCGGCGGCCTCCGACAACGACGGCGATGGCACCTCCCAGAAGCAGCACGAGACCGATGATGACGTAAGGCAGGACCGTCGCGCCTGTGGAAGCCAAGTCACCCGTAGGCTGCGACCCCGAGGCCATTGTCCCGTCATAGAAACCGTCGTTAGTCCCGGTGGAGGTCCACGGCGTGGCTGAGGAGATACCGTCGTCAGCTGGTCCGTTCGAGTCCTCGGGCGCCGTCACCCCCGGGTTTTGCCCTGCGTCATTCTGGGCTGGAGAGTGGCCTGTGCCGGTCGATGGGGCGGTTCCGGCGGAATGACTGGTTTCATCCGATGATCCATTGCCACCCTGAGGCTGATCCGGCTGAGTCGAGGCTCCACCCGCCGGTTGATCGTCTCCCGTGCCGGGCTGGACGTTCCCGGGTTGAGCATTGCCGGAACCCGGTTGTCCCTGACCTGATGTCGGATTCGAGGAATCGGAATGACCGCTCCCGGTTGCGGCCCTCGTATCGAAGCCCACCAACAGCGGGTCGTGGTCCGAGGAACGATACGGATCGTCCGAATACAGGTTCGTCACGTTGTTGTTATACCGGCTATATTCCAACCCCACGGATTCCACGGAATTGATATTCCAGACGTCGGCTCCCGAGAGCTTGCTGAACATGGGACCTGAGGCCAGCACGTGGTCGATGCTCCCGACGCGCCCACCAAAGAGGTAGGTGTGCTTATTCGTCTTGGCGGAACCGATGTCTTGGTAGCCGGCCTTGTAGAGGATCTGCATGGGATCTTCTTGGGTGTAGGAATTGAAATCACCGAGGAGTACCACGTTCTGTGTTCCGGCCTTTTCTTCCTGCGCGGCGGCAAAAGTGCTCAGCGACTGAGCCTGTTCCTTACGTGATCCGTTGGAAGCGCCCTGGCCGTCACCGGTGTCGGCGTTCCCCGCACCTGCGCCCGAACCCTTCGACTTGAAGTGGTTGACGATGGCAAGGAATTTCTGGCTGCCCTCCGAGGTGGGCTGGAAGGCCTGCGCCAGCGGACGCCGGGCGTTATCGAATGCGGGGTCGTCGAGCAGGATGGTTGACTCGCCCACAGGCTTGACCTTGGCCGGCTGGTAGATGAAGGCCGTGCGGATCACATCCTCCGAGCTGGGCAGCTGGGCCGGTGAATCCACGGCTTTCCACTTATTCGTGCCGGCAGCTTTGTTGAGCTCATCGACCAGATGGTGGAGCGCTTCGTCGCGGTTCTTGCCGAATCGAGCCGAGTTTTCGATCTCCTCCAGGGAAAGTACCGAAGTATCCAGCGAATTGATCGCACCGACGATCTTTTGTTGCTGCCGTTGGAAATTATCCGCGTTGGCGGCACCGCGGGCATCGCAACCGCCGCTCACGGTCACCGGATTTCCTGCGCGGTCCTCGTAGTAAGTGCACCCCGTCAACTGATCACCCGTGGTGGGAAAGTAATTGAGCACATTGAAACTGGCGATGCTCACGTCTCCGCCAACTTTTTCAGGAGCCGGAGTGCGATTGTTGGCGAAGGACACCGGGGAGTCGGATGCCTTGTTGCCGTTCAGCCACGTCGTGGGCTGGAGCCTCCAAGCATCGAATCCATAGCCGAGGACCACCGGCTTATTGAAGGTCGCGCTTCCACCGACCCGCAACGGGTCGGTGGTGGAGAGGTATGGGACGGGGGTTCCGTTGGCGCCCCTGGTGTAGTCCACGGTTCCGCCGTCGTCGAGAAGGTATTCCTTGCTCGCGTTCTGGGCTTCGATGGCCTTGGCATCCTCGCCGGGGGCGGCGACGTCGGTCGATTGCGGAAGTGCCGTGGAGCCATTCGTCAGTCCGACTTCACCGTAGCGGTTGGTGTTGTAATTGTCGGTCACCGTGATGGGACCGCTCGGTTGCAGAAGCATGCCCTCGAGCGCCTCGCGCGCGGCCGGATCTTCCGGGAAGGCACCGGTGACGGGTTGGACCGGCTCAACCTGGTCGGCGAGCTTGTGCTCATTTCCGCTATCCACCGTCATCTGTGTTTGCCCGTGGTATTCACTCACGGTGCCGGTGACCTCAATGTAATCGCCGACAGCCACTTGCCCCACGGTCGCGGGGGAGTAGACGAAGAGACCGTCAGAACGGCCTGGAGTCGGATCCTGATCCCCACCGGTTCCGGGAGTCTGGATGAAGTATCCCTTCAAGCCGCCATCCGGATATGCAGCGGTCACGACGCCGCTCGTCGTTTTGGTCTGGCCTGCTGCCGGGGATAGATCGGTGGTTCCCTGGATGTCAGCAATGGGGGTTCCATGGGAGGTCGACGGCGGGGCAGCGCTCGTTGAGGACGACGAGCTGGACGGCTCGGGCGTAGCCGGAGCGGATGTGGAGTTGGCAACGCCGGGAGTGGGGGCCGCGGCTTTCCATGTGCCATCGATGCGTTGGATCGATTGGCCGGTGGGTGACGTGGCGCCAGTCGGATCCGCCGGTACTCCGCGAATTCCAGCCGGTAGGGATGGGGAGGTACCGGCCGTGATTCCACGACCGCCGGCTGTTCCACCGATCTGCTCGAAGTCTGTGCGTTGTCCCGAGGGATCAGCCACGAAGACGGCGGCCCCATACTTGCCGTCCGCACCGGATCCGGCATCGACGCTATTGGTGATGGGCACCTTGACCTCGTAGTAACCCGAGGAAGGGATGGTGGTGCCTTCCGAAAGAGTCTGGAGGTGCTTGCCATCCTGAAGGTTGCCGCCCCGAGCCACCGAACCGACAACATATCCGCTCAAGTCCGCTCCAGGTTCACCGGAGATTTCCACGAAATCGGAGGCGTCGTCTCCCGCGTAGGAGATTTCGGATATTTGGATGGGAGCTAGCGCTTGGGACGGTGCGGCGGCGACGGGCGTGAGAGCCCCGGCAAGGAGGGCTGCCGTGGCCAGGGACGTAACGCCGCGAAGACGGCGAGAACAACGCAATGTGGATGCGGAAAACATGAAAACCTCTGATGCATGGAGTGATGAGCACCTTGAGGATATGAGGTCCAACGGTTACCCAGGCGAGGGGTGCGGAATATGTGTGTGAACAGCTGGGAAATACATTGCGCCACTGCACGGTGAATCGTTACGACCGTTAATCAGTGAAGCCCCGTCACCAGGTGGTGACGGGGCTTCCGTGGTGCGCCCGAAGGGATTCGAACCCCCAACCTTCTGATCCGTAGTCAGATGCTCTATCCGTTGAGCTACAGGCGCATGGTCTCTCGCAGGTGAACTGCCTCAAGACCAGGTACTACCTTACATGCGGGTTGACGGATCACCAACTCCAGGTGCTGTGATCTCCGCCGCAGGTCGAGAGGAAGCCTCTCCGAGGGCCTGTAAGCTACTCTGGTTCATGTCACAAGGGGTGATAGGTCTGGCCTCGTGAAGATCGGTTCGAAATTCGGAGCTGATGGGATCGAGGCTGTTGTGCCGAACCGCCCCACACAACGTCGTGAGTGATGGCTCGATCCTGGGCCGGAACCTCCTTAAGGGGAACAAATAATGACTGACACCGCCGTCGGAAACAACGACAAGCTCAAGCCAGCCGTTGCTGAAGCCTTGGACAAGGCTCCCACCACCCATCAAAAACTGTTGACCTGGGTGCGCGAGGTCGCGGAGCTGACCCAGCCCGATGCCATCCATTGGGTGGATGGTTCTCAGGAAGAATGGGATCAGCTGACCACGGAACTCGTGGATGCAGGAACCTTCGTACGGCTCAACGAAGAAAAATTCCCGAACTCCTTCGCCGCATTCTCCGATCCAGACGACGTGGCACGCGTCGAAGAGCGGACCTTCATCTGCAGCGAGACCCGTGAAGGGGCGGGACCCACCAATAACTGGATGGATCCCGAAGAGATGAAGGAAACCCTGACGGAGAAGTACCGCGGATGCATGCGCGGCCGCACGCTGTACGTCATTCCCTTCGTGATGGGCCATTTGGATGCCAAAGATCCCAAGTTTGGCGTCGAGTTGAGCGACTCGCCTTACGTCGTGTGCTCGATGCGCATCATGGCGACCATCGGTAGCGAGGTGCTGCGCAAGATGGAGAGCCAGAATGCTTTCTTCGTGGAGGCGCTCCATTCCGTGGGAGCTCCGCTCGCCGACGGCGAGGCCGATGTTCCGTGGCCGTGCAATCCGGATAAGTACATCGTTCAATTCCCCGAAGAGCGAGCGATTTGGTCCTTTGGATCCGGTTACGGCGGTAACGCCTTGCTGGGAAAGAAGTGTTACGCCCTGCGCATCGCCTCGGCTATCGCGCACGACGAGGCCTGGCTCGCCGAGCACATGCTGATTCTCAAGGTCACCGACCCCAAGGGCCAGACCCACTACGTCAGCGGCGCTTTCCCGTCGGCGTGCGGTAAGACGAACTTCGCCATGATCGAGCCCACCATCGACGGTTGGAAGGCCGAGATGGTCGGAGACGACATTTCGTGGATCACCTTCGATGAAGCCGGCAAGCCCCGCGTCATCAACCCGGAGGCAGGCCTCTTCGGCGTCGCGCCGGGCACCGGCTGGAGCACTAACCCCAACGCGATGCGCGGCGTCGCACAGGGCAACACCATCTTCACCAACGTCGCTCTGACCGACGACGGAGGCGTCTGGTGGGAAGGCATGACGGACGAAAAGCCCGACCACCTGATCGACTGGAAGGGTCAAGACTGGACCCCGGATTCGGGCCGCCCCGCCGCGCATCCGAACTCGCGTTTCTGCACCCCGATCAAGCAGGTCGATATCCTCGCTCCCGAATACGACGACCCCGAGGGCGTGCCCCTATCCGCCATCATCTTTGGTGGACGTCGTAAGACCACGGTTCCGTTGGTTTCGGAATCCTTCGATTGGGAACACGGCGTTTTCCAGGGGGCCACGCTATCCTCTGAGACCACCGCGGCCGCTAAGGGCCAGGTCGGCGTCGTGCGTCGCGATCCGATGGCCATGTTGCCGTTTATTGGCTACAACGCTGGGGATTACCTCAAGCACTGGATCAACGTCGCGGAGAAGTACGGCGAAGAGAATATGCCGAAGGTCTTCTACGTGAACTGGTTCCGTCGCACGGCCGACGGCGGTTTTGCGTGGCCTGGATTCGGCGAGAACTCGCGCGTCGTCAAGTGGATCGTCGAGCGCCTTCAGGGAGAGGGCGGTGGCCGGAACACCGCGGTCGGCATTGTCCCGAACCTCGAGGACCTCGACCTCACCGGCCTGGATGGCCAGGAGGACGAGATTCGACAGGCCCTTGCCGTTGACCACGAGGAGTGGAAGGCCGAGTTGCCGGGTATCGACGAGTGGCTAGAAAAGCTCGGCGATCACGTGCCGGAGGAACTTCGTCGCCAGCGCGATGCGTTGGAGCAGCGCCTGAATTCTTAACGGTAGGGCGTTCCCCGAGCCTGCGCGCGGTCCGAAACCTGAAGCGTTTCGGGCCGCGCGTCGTCATGGGAACGCTACGCTCGTAGAAAGGCGGCCCGGCAAATATTTGCCGGGCCGCCTTTTTCGAGGATCATCGCCTCACGATCTGAGTGGAGTTCAGCCTTCCTGGCGGACCAGGCTCAGCGCCAGGTCGCGTACGCGCTCCATGGTCGAAACATCTGGTGCTTCAACGTTCAGGCGCAAGAAAGGCTCCGTGTTGGAGGGGCGCAGGTTGAACCACCAGCCCTCGTCCCGATGCGTGAAGGTCGTGCCGTCGGATTCTTCGATCTCGACGTTTTGCTCGGCCAGCCCCTCCCGAACGCGCTGTACCGCCGCGACCTTGTCGTCGATCTTGGAGTTGATCTCACCCGAGGCGACGTAAGGGGAGTACTTTTCGGCCAATTCCGAAAGCGGCTTCTGTTGAGCGCCCAACGCGGCCAGAACGTGCATCGCCGCGAGCATACCGGTGTCGGCATTGAAGAAATCACGGAAGTAGTAGTGAGCGGAGTGTTCGCCGCCGAATACTCCCCGTTCCTTGGCCATCACGGCCTTGATGAAGGAATGCCCCACACGGGTCTTGATGGGTCGACCGCCCTTGGCCTCGACCAGCTGGGGAACGGCCTTCGACGTGATGAGGTTGTAGATGATCGCCGGTTCGGCCTCGCCAGCAGCCTGGGCACGTTCGATCTCCCGTTCCGCAACGAGTGCCGCAATGGCCGAGGGAGTGACGGGCTCGCCACGTTCGTCGATCACAAAGCAGCGGTCGGCGTCGCCGTCAAAAGCGAGGCCGATGTCGGCTCCTTCACGGACGACGGCGGCCTGCAAGTCCCGGAGATTTTCCGGCTCCAGAGGATTCGCAGGATGGTTCGGGAAGGTGCCGTCGAGTTCGAAGTACATCGGCACGATCTCCAGCGGCAGCCCGGGCAGAACGGCGTCGCCCAAGACGGCCGGGGTGGTTTTGCCACCCATGCCGTTGCCGGCATCGACGACGACCTTCAGCGGACGAATGTCAGAAAGGTCCACGAGCTCGCGGAGGTACTTCGCGTAATCGCTCAGGATGTCGCGTTCCTCGACGACGCCGGTTTCTTCGGCGGTCGGGATGCCTTCGGCGAGGTAGGTCTGCGCCCGGTCGCGGATCTCGTAGAGGCCGGTCTCGGAAGAGACGGGCACGGCGCCGGCCTTAGACATTTTCATGCCGTTGTACTCGGCCGGATTATGAGAGGCCGTGAAGGTGACGCCTGGCGCGTCGAACACTCCGCAGGCAAAATACAGCTCGTCCGTGGAGATCAAGCCGATCTTGACGACGTCGGCTCCCCGAGCGGTGGCCCCAGCCGCGAATTCGTCGATGAATTCGGGGGACGAGGGGCGCATGTCTCCCCCGACCAAAACCGTGGATCCGGCCAAACCGAGGACGTCGATGAAAGCTGCACCGGTAGCGCGCACGGATTCGTGGGTGATGGTCTCGCCCACGATGCCTCGAACGTCGTAGGCCTTGAATGACTCGTTTAGGTTAATGCTCACCCTCGAATTCTACGTTCTGCTCCGGGAATTCCTCGGGATCGCGAGCGTGACGGGCCTCATGTCCCTGCGCTTGTGCCGTCGGTTGTGGTTGGATTGTGCGTTATGGGCCAGCTGATGAACATGGACAATCCGATTCAGAATTACGCATGGGGCACACGCGATACGCTCGCTCGGTTACGCGGTGAACAGGCGCCCTCGGAGCAACCGGAAGCGGAGCTTTGGGTTGGAGCGCACCCAAAATCCTCCTCACGAGTGACGACGGATCTTGGTGAGCGCCGGCTGGCCGACCTCATCGAGGAGGACCCAGCGACCGTTCTGCCGGAAGGCCTCACAGAATTTCCCTATCTCCTCAAAATCCTCGCGATCGATTCCCCTCTGTCTCTCCAGGTTCATCCTTCCGAGGAGCAGGCTGCGGCAGGCTTCGAGCGGGAAGAAGCGGAGGGCATCTCGCGAGACGCGGCAGAGCGTAATTACAAAGATCGTCGCTCCAAGCCCGAAACCGTGGTCGCGTATTCCCCGCTTCGCATCCTGACCGGCATCCGCCCGGCGAACGAACTCAAAGAGATCGCCCGGTGCCTCAACCTCACGTGGTTGGCAGAATTGGCGGACTATAACGCCGCGGACATCGTCACAGGGCTCTTCGCCAAGGACGAGACGAGCGCTTCGGTGGCAGTCGAAGCCACGGTCAACGCAGCCATGGACTGGAGCCTGCGCCATCCGTTTGACGAAGAAGGCGCGGCGGAGCGTCGCGATCGGCCGGGATTTGCCGTCGACGCCGTCGCCGACCTGATCTTGTTACTTCACGACGCGTATCCCGGGGACCGTGGGATTCTGGTGGCTGTGGCCATGAATCAGCTCTTTCTCAAACCGGGGGAGTCGGCGCATACGCCGCACGGGTATATTCACGCCTACATTCAAGGCACCGCCGTGGAAATCATGAACCCCTCCGACAACGTGATGCGCGCGGGGCTCACGCCCAAGCACGTGGACGTCAAAGAGATGCTCGCCACCGTCGTGCAAGAGCAGCCGGCACCGGAGCTGGGAGCGGGACGGGAGGTTCAGCCGGGAGTCTCCACCTACGATCTGTGGGATCCTCGGCTCCGCCTGGATCGCGTGGAGGTGACCGCGGGCGAAGAGCGTTCGTACGAGTGCAATGGGCTGGCCGCGATCCTGTGCGTTGCTGGCGACGTCGAAATTGCTTCTCCCCAAGAGCAGGTTTCGTTGTCTGGGACGCGGTCGGTGCTACACATCGGCACGGCGGACCGGCTCACGTTCACCGGCCAAGGAAGCGTGTTCATTGCCGGCTACGATCCTGCGGCCCCGGCCTCCTGATCTCGAATTACCCGCGGATTCCGTATGACTGAAAGGGAAACTCAGAGAGCTATGACCCAAGCCGACGAGAAAAGCCACCGGGGGTACGGCTTGCCCATGGGCGTCGTCTCCCTGGTTGCCCTTGCCGCCCTCGTCGTCCTCATGGGTGGCCTCAAGTCCATTTCCGAGATTTTCGGTCCCATGTTCTTAGCCTTTTCGCTCGTCGTGGCTGTTCGCCCGATGCGACTATGGCTCCAAGATCGCAAGCTACCGCGGTGGCTTTCCACGGTGACCGTGGCGCTATTCCTGTATGCGATCCTGTTGGCAATCATCGCTTCCATGGTGGTGGCGGTCGTGCAACTGGTCGACACCTTGCCCGGATATAGCGGAAAGTTTGGGGTCCTGTACCAGCAGGCTCAACAATGGATGTCCGATCTGGGGCTAAACGAAACCGACATCGGTCAGTCGATCCTGAACTTCATGCAACCGGCGCGGGTCCTGAGCGCGGTGACCACGATACTCAGCGGACTCTCCTCGGCCAGCTCCCAGATGTTCGTGCTCGTCATGGTCATGGCTTTCCTCTTTATCGACTCCACGGTCGTTACGGGACGCCGCGAACGCCTGACCACCTCCCAGCCCGGTCTCGGCGCGGCATTCGCGGACTTCACCCACCGCACGTCCAAATATTGGGTGGTCAATACTATTTTCGGCGCCATCGTCGCCGTCTTGGACACGATCGCCCTCATGATCCTCGGCGTGCCCCTGGCGTTTACCTGGGGCGTGTTTTCCTTCGTCACGAACTACATTCCGAACGTTGGATTCATCATTGGCCTGATCCCGCCCGCGTTGCTTGGCCTGCTCGCCGGTGGACCCGCCACCGCCATTTGGGTCGTGGTGTTGTACTCGGTCATAAACTTTGTGGCTCAGGCCGTGATTCAACCGAAGATCACCGGCGACGCGGTGGGCCTGAACACCACGGTCACCTTCGTATCGCTGATCTTTTGGTCCGCCATCGTCGGCCCCTTGGGCGCAATTCTCGCGGTCCCGTTGACCTTGTTTTTCAAGGCCGTCTTTATTGATTCGGATGTGCGGTCCCGATGGGTTGGTATCGCCTTCGATTCCCGGGGCAAACCAAATGATCTGTCACAGAGCCAAGACGCCATGAACGATGACGGCCGGTACTCTTTGCGTAAGACCTACGGCGCCCCGCGCGACTCAGACGAATCGCAACGTGGCGAGAGGCGTCAATTGAAACGTGCGCGTGCGCTGAGGTTTCGCGCGAAGAGCGAAGCCGAAACCCAGGAATAGCCGACCTCGACTACAGCCTCCCAGAAAGAACGACATGAAAATTATCCTCACTGTTACGGGCCTGGATCATGAGGGCATCATCGCCGCGGTGTCATCCGGTTTGGCCGAACAACACGTCAACATCCTCAACGTTTCTCAGACGTTGATGGAAAACTACTTCACCATGATCATGCAGGGGGAATTCGACGAAGATTCCCAGACCATTGAGGATATTCAGGCCGCCATGGAGCCCGTGGGTGAGTCCGCCAAGGTAAAAATCCGGATTCAGGCGGAATCCATCTTCCAAGCGATGCACAGCCTCTAAGGACGGCGCTCATGATGGAAACTAACGCGAATATCCTCGAAACGATTCAGATGATCGAGGAAGATAAGCTCGACATCCGAACCGTGACCATGGGAATCTCCCTGCTCGACTGCATCGATTCCGATGGGGAACGCGCCCGGCAGAAAATCTACGAAAAAATCACCCGGTACGCTCGCAATCTCGTATCGGTCGCCCGCGGTATCGAGGCCGAATTGGGCGTCCCGATCATCAATAAGCGCATTTCCGTAACCCCGATAGCGCTCGTGGCCGGGGCCTCCTCGGACTCCGACTACACGGAATTCGCTCGGACCCTCAACGCCGCAGCTCGAGCCGTCGGCGTGGATTTCATCGGTGGATTCTCGGCCCTCGTCGATAAGGGCCAAAGTCCTGCTGATCGCATTCTCATGGACTCGATCCCCAACGCGCTCGCGGAAACCGACGTCGTCTGCTCGTCGGTCGACATCGGCTCCTCCCGCGCCGGAATTAACATGACAGCCGTCCAGCAGATGGGCGAGGTCATCCGACGCACCGCCGATCTCACGGCCGATTCACACGGCTCTGGTTGCGCCAAGCTCGTCGTCTTTGCGAATGCCGTTTCGGATAACCCCTTTATGGCAGGGGCGTTCCATGGGGTTCAGGAAGCCGATTGCGTGGTGAGCGTGGGTGTCTCGGGGCCCGGCGTGGTCAAACGTGCCCTGGAGAAGGTTCCCGGCGCGTCATTGGACGTATGTGCCGAAACCATTAAGAAGGCCGCATTCAAGATCACCCGGGTCGGCCAGCTGGTGGGAAACCTCGCCGCGGAACGACTCGGCGTGGATTTCGGCATCGTGGACCTTTCCCTGGCGCCCACGGCCGAGGTCGGAGACTCCGTGGCCCGCGTGCTGGAAGAGATGGGCTTGGAAATCGTCGGAACTCACGGGACCACGGCGGCTCTGGCTCTGCTTAATGACGCGATGAAGAAGGGCGGTCTGATGGCGTGTTCGCGCGTCGGCGGCCTGTCCGGATCTTTCATCCCGATCTCCGAAGACATCGGCATGATCGAGGCCGCTGCTCAGGGCGCGATCACTTTGGACAAACTCGAGGCGATGACCGCGATCTGTTCGGTCGGCTTGGACATGGTCGCCGTCCCTGGAGAAACCAGCGCGTCAACCATATCCGCGATGATCGCCGACGAGGCCGCCATCGGGGTCATGAATCACAAGACCACGGCCGTCCGTGTGATCCCGGCTGTGGGCTTGGAGGTGGGCGACCTGATCGAGTTTGGTGGGCTTTTGGGGCGGGCACCTGTGATGCCGGCTCACCAGGGGTCGTCTGAGGTCTTCGTCCGGCGATCCGGGCATATCCCGTCGCCGGTGCACGGGTTCCGTAACTAGCGGTCACGGACGACGCCGCGGCTTCGGGACGAGCGGTGCGGTCGGTTGAATCGGTCCCACCGCACTCGGGAGCGCTGGGCCGCGGCCTCAGTGTCTTTGGATTAAGCTGGCCGCCATCGCCTCGAAGGCGAGCCGTGGGTTGACGTTGGTCGAGATGCGACGTCGGGTGAGGTTGATCGTATCGATCTGCTCGAGGGTGCGTTCGGCGCTGGAGTTGAGGGCGTAGTCTCCGAGCTCTCGTTCCAGGTGATGGTTGATCAGCAATGACCCCGTCTTGAGCTGCAGCGTCAAGACATCCCGGAAGAACGTCGTGAGATCGATCAAGAAGCGATCAAGTGTATCGACTTGAATGCGGCGGGCACGACGCTTTTGGTCCTCTTCCAACCGACGGATCGCAGCCTTGACCGTGGGTGGAACCCGGCCCGATTCTGGGGCGCCGAGCGTCACGAGCAGATCATTCTTTTCCCGCTCGTTCCGTTCTTCGGCGTCTGCGGCAGCTTCCGCCTCTGCCGTGGAGATCAGACGCTCGGCGGCGGCCACGGCCGAGCTGATCCCGTCCAGACCCAGAGGCAACCGCACCACGTCTTCTCGGCGTTGCTTCGCATCGGGGAACATTGCTAATCGACGGGCGATACCGATATGCCCCTGAGCGAGCCGTGCGGCTCGAAGGGCCGTCTCGCTGGGGACCCCATCGCGACGTTCCAGAAGTTCCGCGACTTCCTCGGCGCCGGGAACTTTGAGGTTCACCGCGCGGCACCGGGAACGAATGGTCACGAGGACATCGATAGGGCTCGGTGCGCAGAGCAACCACACGGTATGTGGTGGCGGTTCTTCGATCGCCTTGAGGAGAACGTTCGAGGTCCGCTCGGGCATTCGGTCGGCGTCTTCGACCACCATGATCCGCCAGCGCCCGACGGCGGGCCGATCCTGGGCCTTGACCACGAGCTCGCGAGCCTCTTCGATCTTGATGCTGACGTTTTCGGTCGCGAAATTCGTGACGTCGGCATGGGTCCCGGACATCGCGGTCCGGCAGGACTTGCATTCTCCGCAGCCTCGTTCGGAGGGATCGGGGCGTTCACACAAGAGTCCCGCTGCCAGAGCGCGTGCGGCGACGGACCGGCCCGATCCGGGAGGCCCCGTGAAGAGCCAGGCGTGCGGAACCGCCTCAGAGGCCGCCGCCCTGCGGAGCTGTTTCACGGCCTGGGGCTGACCCACCAATTGATCCCAAACGTTCATCGCGTCCCCTCCTCCCGGAGCACCGGGGCGACGGCTTCCCACACGCGAGCGGCTACCTCGTGGGGCTCTCCCGTGCCATCGACCCGGACCCGGCCAGAGGTCGCGTCACTGGTCAACGACCGAAAAGATTCCTGAACCTTGAGGTGAAATTCGTCGGGCTCGGATTCGAGCCGGTCCGCGGCACCCCGGTTTGCCATGCGACGTCGTGCGTCTGCCACATCCACCGAGAGCACCACGGTGATATCGGGAAGAAGCTCCTCGGTGGCCCATCGAGAGAGGTTCGTGATGTTCTCCTCGCCGAGACCACGCCCAGCTCCTTGATAAGCGGCTGAAGAGTCGATGTAGCGGTCGCAGATGACGATTCGGCCGGCGTCGAGTTCCGGGGCGATGAGCTGGTGGGCGTGGGCGGCTCGAGACGCCGCGTAAAGGAGTGCTTCGGTGTGAGCGTCGATCTCGCCTTGCCCGTGGTCTAAAACGAGGGCGCGGATCCGTTCGCCGATATCGGTGCCTCCCGGTTCCCGCGTCAGCGTGACGGGTCGATCGAGTTCGAGGAGTCGATCGCGAAGAAGTCGGGCTTGGGTCGACTTGCCGCTACCGTCGCCGCCTTCGAAGACGATGAAGATCCCCGGCTTCTGCGGTGCGGGGGAGTCACGGGAATAGCTCAGGGTTGATGTCACCCTCGTAGCCTATCGAATCGCCGACGACGTACGCCGTAGTCTACGGGCGTTAGGGCAGGGGACGCCGGTACCCTGTGGACCATGCAGCAGAATTCGACGGATATCCACAGCCCAGTTGACTCCGACGCGACGGAGCTAGACCCCGCAGACCTTGGCGCCGAATCTGCCGGAGCCGAACGTCGGAACGAATTCTCTCGCGACACCCTCGTGGTGTCCGCCGGACGACCGCCCAGAGAACATGACCAGCCGGTGAATCAACCGGTCGTCTTGTCCTCGACCTTTCATGGCACCGGGGACGTGCAATCGTCGGATCGGACCTACGGTCGGTACACCAACCCCACATGGGAAGATTTCGAAACTGTCCTGGCCGACCTCGAGGGCTCCGAACTTCCGGCCCTGCTCTTCAGCTCGGGTATGGCTGCGGTCGCGGCGGTGGTGCGGCAGGTCCCGGTCGGATCAATCATCGTGATGCCGGAGCATACGTACCTCGGTTCAATGGCTTTGGTCCGTCAGATGGCCGAGCGGGGTATCTGCACTTTGGTCGAGGTGCCCGTCGAAGATACCGAGGCGACTCTCGAGGTGCTCACCCAGCAGGTTCGGGCCCTCCCGGGTTCGGTGCCTGGCGCCGCCGCACCCTACGTCTTGTTCTGGCTCGAAAGCCCCACCAACCCGATGCTGGAAGTCGCCGACCTCCCGACCTTGCTCGCGGCGGCACGCGACCTGGGCGTCCGGACGGCGGTGGATAACACTTTCGCCACGCCACTCGTTCAAAGGCCACTCGTCTGGGGGGCCGACTACGTCGTTCATTCCGCGACCAAGTACCTGGCCGGTCACTCCGACGTCGTCTTGGGCGCCGTGGTCACCCGGGATCCCGACCTCCGCGCGGCGGCTCTTGCCGAACGTTCGCTCGCCGGTGCCATCCCGGGCCCCTTCGAAGCCTGGTTGGGGCTGAGGGGGATGCGAACTCTGGCTCTACGTCTCAAGCAGTCTTCGTCGTCGGCGCAAATTCTCGCCGAGCGGTTGGCTGACCATCCGGCCATCGACGAGGTGCGGTATCCCGGTCTCAGTACGGATCGTGGGCATCACCGTGCGGCGGCTCAGATGAGTTCTTTCGGTTCCATCTTGTCGATCACTCTGCGTGACGGCGCCGCAGCCGCCGAACGCGTGACGGAGCAGACCCAGCTCTGGACGCCGGCGACGTCGCTGGGTGGCGTGGAGTCCCTCATCGAACGACGCCGCCGCCATGCGGGGGAGGCGCCGAGTGTTAGCCCGTCACTATTGCGGCTGTCCGTGGGAATCGAGGACGTCGAGGACCTGTGGACGGATCTGTCGCGTGCCCTGAAATTCACCGGTCCACGGTAGGCTAAGGCCCATGCATATTTTGAACATCGTGCTGATGGCTGAGCATTTCATCAACTTTGCGTTGGGGCTCATTCTCTTTGCCTTGGCGTTGTGGGCCTTCATCTCCGCCCTGGGCGCGAGCGACTACGCCTACCAGTCCGCGTTCAAGCGCACCAAGAAATTTTGGGTGCTCGTGACCGGCGCGTGCTTGCTGGGCGCTTTGCTGTCTATGTTCAGTGCTTTCCGAGGTGGATCGCCGAGCCTGTTTATCCAGCTCATCGCCGCCTCCGCGGTCGGTGTATTTCTTGCCGACGTTCGTCCGGCGGTGCGCACCCGAAGGTAGCGCCGTCGATGTTCATCCTCACGCATGCCCCGGGTTCGCCCGGGGCATGCGTCGTTAACCCACAGTTTCGACTCATGAGGGCGCTCAAAGTGGAACAATGGGGGCATGGCTGAAACGTACAAACTTGTTTTGCTCCGTCACGGACAGAGCGAATGGAATCGAGAGAACCTGTTCACCGGCTGGGTCGACGTTCCGTTGTCGGAACAGGGCCGCACCGAAGCTGCGAAGGGTGGTGCGCTCCTCAGGGAAAGGAACATCCTGCCCGACGTCGTGCACACCTCGTTGCTTCGTCGCGCGATGAATACCGCGAACATCGCCTTGGACGAGGCGGACCGTCTGTGGATTCCGGTGAAGCGCGACTGGCGCCTCAACGAGCGCCACTATGGGGATCTCCAGGGGAAAGATAAGGCCGCGGTACGCGAGAAGTACGGCGAGGAGCAGTTCATGCAGTGGCGTCGGTCCTACGACGTCCCGCCGCCCCCGCTGTCCGACGACTCCGAGTTCTCCCAGGCCCACGATCCACGCTATGCAGACGTGGACGATGCCCCGCGTACGGAGTGCCTCAAGGACGTGCTCGAGCGCATGCTTCCGTACTGGGAATCGGGCATTAAGCCGGATTTGGCGTCCGGGAAGACGGTGCTCGTGGCGGCCCACGGCAATTCGTTGCGTGCGCTGGTTAAGCACCTGGATGGCATCTCCGACGAGGAGATTTCCGGTCTGAATATCCCGACCGGAATTCCGCTGTACTACGAGCTAGACGAAAACTTCGCCCCCACCAAGCCGGGCGAATATCTCGACCCCGACGCCGCTCAGGACGCCATCAAGGCCGTCGCAAACCAGGGCAAGAAGTAACCCTTCCGTCGGCGAAGATTTCGGCTCTCCTGGAAGGCCAATAGAAAAGATCCGCCCCACGAGGACTTCCTCGTGGGGCGGATCTTTTGCGTAGAGCGGGTCTTAGGACGCGGGGTTCGGCTGCGAGTCCCAATCTCCGGTCACCAAGTAGGTCACCTTGCGTGCCACGGAAACGCCGTGGTCACCAAAGCGCTCCATGTAGCGCGACACGAGGGTCATATCGATCGTCGTCTGAGCGTTGCTGCCCCACGAGGCCTCTGCGATGTGGGAAAAGACCGATTCGTGGAGGGTGTTGATGCGTGCCTTCGCGGTGTACACCTCATCCGCGTAGCTCAGCTCTCGGGTCTCCAAGAGCTGGATGACGGACTTGATGATGGTCTTGTCCAGGTCGATGATTTCCTGGAAGGTCGGCACCAGATCGGTGGGCACGGCCGGCTCGGGGAAACGCAACCGGGCGACCTGCGCTACGTGGCGGGCGAGGTCGCCGGCCCGTTCGAGAGAAGCACTCATGCGCAGGGCTCCCACGATCATGCGAAGGTCGGAAGCCACGGGACCTTGGAGGGCCAGGAGATCGATCGAACGCTCGTCGAGCTGGTTCTGCAAGAAATCGATCCGAGCATCATTCGAGATGACCTCTTCGGCTTCTTGCACGTCGGCGTTCAACAACGAATCCGCCGCGCGGTCGAACGCGGCCTCGACGAGAGTCGCAATTTCGACGAGGTCGTCTCCCACCTGTTGGAGCTCGGCCTGAAAAACTTTGCGCACGGTATACGGTCCTTTCCTGACATCACGGAACTATTGTTCCCAGAATTCCAATCTCTCATGAACGAGACCTCGGTCTTGGGTGAACCTTAGTTGAACCCATCGTCTGATGAAGCCACGAAAGCCTCTTTCGGTCCATACTTATGCTTAAGCTGTAGGGGTGAGTTCTGTCGCCTTTGCTCTGATGTGGTGCCTGATCGGGCTTTCTCTCGGTCTGGTCAGCCACTTTGCGTTGCGCAAAAGCGACCGCCAACGCGCCGAATGGGCGGTGGTGGATGAACCTACCATCAGCGACGGCGCGGCACAGGTCTTGGCCGTCGTGGGGCAAGCCTACGTCTTGGTGGACGCGGTCGACGGCGTCGTGAGGGCCTCGCAAGGTTCCTATGCGTACGGGCTCGTGCGCGGGCACAGCCTTACCCAACCCGAACTCCTGGACCTCATCCGGCAAGTCCGGCGGGATGGCGTGATTCTGGAAAAGACCGTCGAAATATCCCGCGGCCCGATGGGCCAGGGAGTCCTCGTGCTTAACGTTCGGATTGCCCCCGTGGCGGACGAATACATTCTGATGCTTGCCGACGATCGCACCGAGATCACCAGAGCCCAGGCGATTCGTACGGACTTTGTGGCCAACGTTTCGCACGAGCTCAAAACCCCCGTGGGAGCCGTCCGGCTTTTGGCCGAGGCCATCGAGGGATCGTCGGAGGATCCTGAGGCGGTTCGACACTTCACGAAAAGGCTGCACAAAGAGACGACGCGACTCACAGCCCTCGTGCATGACATCATCGAGCTCTCCCGGCTTCAGGGAACGGACATCGTCCAAAAGGGCAAGATTATTGACGTGAATCAGTTGGTTCACGAGGCCGCAGACCGCAACAAATTGACGGCCGAAAACAAGAACATCTCCATTCGCGTGGGAGGGGCCGCGACTCGACCCGTTCACGGAGACCCGGAACTGTTGATGACTGCCCTCCGCAACTTGATCGATAACGCCATCCGATATTCGCCGGATAACACCCGAATCGGCGTTGGCATACGATCTAAAGACGGCATGATCGCGATTTCCGTCAAAGACCAGGGCCCGGGGATTCCGGAGGACGAACAAGACCGAATCTTCGAGCGTTTCTATCGGGTAGACGCCGCGCGTTCGCGGCAAACCGGCGGTACCGGCTTAGGCCTGTCGATCGTCAAACACGTGATGGCCCAACATGGCGGAGAAATTTCGCTCTGGTCCACGCCCGGGCAAGGCTCGACGTTTACCGTGACGCTTCCCGAGCTCGACGAGGCGACCGAACGAGACCTGCGCGAGGCGGAATCGGAGCCCGCGCCGGTCCGCGATCAAGAACCCGTATCCATCCTCAGGATGGATCAACCTTCCGCGCCAGACGCGGACAACGAAACTACCCATACCCGGCAAAGCCGGGGTTGACGAGGAGGAATCTCTCGCATGACGCGAATCCTGGTAATCGAGGATGAGGAAGCCCTCAGCGAGCCCCTGGCATTTCTTTTGGGCCGCGAGGGGTTTGAAGTGACGGTCATCGACAACGGCCTCGACGCCGTCGCCGAATTCGATCGTGCCGGAGCCGACCTCGTTCTCCTCGATCTGATGCTCCCAGGCCAGTCGGGCACGGAGGTCTGCAAACAGATTCGTCAGCGCTCGCAGGTTCCGATCATCATGCTGACCGCCAAGGACACGGAGATCGACAAGGTCGTCGGCTTGGAGCTGGGCGCGGATGACTATGTCACCAAGCCGTATTCTTCCCGGGAGCTTGTCGCCCGAATCCGTGCGGTCTTACGCCGGCAGAGCGAAACGGAAGAACTTGTCTCGTCCACGGTCGAGGGCGGCCCGGTGCGCATGGACATTGAGAGGCACGTGGTGAGCGTCAATCGTGAACAGACGGCGATGCCACTCAAGGAGTTCGAATTGCTGGAGATGCTCCTCCGCAACGCGGGACGCGTGCTGACCCGCGGGCAGCTGATCGATCGCGTGTGGGGAAGCGACTACGTCGGCGACACCAAGACACTCGATGTTCACATCAAACGGCTTCGGTCCAAGATCGAGCCGGACCCCTCGCACCCGAGGTACCTGGTCACCGTCCGCGGCCTCGGCTACAAATTCGAGCCGTAAACCGCCGGTAGCCCCCGTCGTTTTGCTCGGGGGCTTCACCGCCAAAACGCCACGAGGCCCCGTTTCCATCAAGGAAACGGGGCCTCGTGAGCGTTGTGCCGCTGGCGCGGCCGACAGGGTTGTTAGGAGGCGCTCGGTGACGAGCTGGTCTCGGCCAAGTTCGGAAGGTACTGCTTGTACTCGTCCAGCGTGCCGTCGAGGACCGGAATATTGGCCGTCGTACTCTGTGCGCCGGAGCTGATCTTGGTGTTTTCCAAGAGTTCGCCCGGTGCCTTGCCGACGGGCTTAAGCAGGGTTTCCTTCTGCTCGAAACGGACCTCGCCGTTGGCGGGGACCTTGACGTCGGCTTTCGCGTCGCCGGTGTCGATCGTCAGTGTCAGGTCTTTATCTGAGGAGTTGACGACGGTTCCCAGCAAGCGACCGGGTGAGTTCTTGTCCTTGGCAATCACCATGACGTTGCGGAACTTGGCGTCGGCAACATTGGCCTGGACGCCGTCGGAGGCGGCGTAGTGAATGGTGGTCGGTTGCTGATGGATGTAACCGCAACCGGTTGCGGACAGAACGGCTGCGGCAAGAGCCATCGTGACACCGGCGCGCCGGACGTTCTGGCGAGCAAAAGACTTCACGTCTCACTCCTTGTGTGGTGATGCGAGGATCGGCCGGCGTTCTGAGGAGAACGCCGAAGACTCATTCTCACGTAAGTTTAGCGCCTTTTGTGGACGCTTCGTCGGTATCCAGGAATATCGCGTGCCGCAGGCAGCGTGAACCTGTGCGCTGACGAGGTGGCCCTCCCCACGATTGGAGGCCAGAGTCCGAATGTGAAGGGTGTCGAAGACCTCAGAATTTGATGAGCTTCATTGTCCGAAACTCGCCTCAAGGGGGTGTATTGAGGCCGTGGTAAACTGGATTGGCTGAAAGGGGTTAATCCATATGCTTTTTGAGGTTGGCGAAACCGTCGTTTACCCTCACCACGGAGCGGCGACGATCGAAGAGATCAAGACGCGCACCGTCAAAGGTGAAGAGAAGATGTATCTCAAATTGCAGGTCGCGCAGGGCGATCTGACGATTGAGGTCCCGGCGGACAACGTCGACATGGTGGGCGTCCGAGATGTCGTCGATGAAAAGGGCCTTCAGGAGGTCATCGGCGTTCTCCAGGCTCAGGACGTCGAGGAAGCTAGTAATTGGTCCCGTCGTTTCAAAGCCAATTCCGAGAAGCTTGCTTCCGGCGATGTGCTCAAGGTTGCCGAGGTCGTCCGCGACTTGTGGCGCCGGGAACAGGTCAAGGGGCTATCCGCTGGAGAGAAACGGATGCTCTCGAAGGCTCGTCAGATTCTGTCCTCCGAGGTCGCATTGGCCAAGGATATCGACGAGGAAGCCGCAGAGACGGAGCTCGACAAAATTCTCGAGGCGTAATGCTTTAGCGACCGCATCACGGTGAAAGCGCGTTCCTCCACCAAGGAGGGGCGCGCATTTGTCGTTTAACGCGTCGATGCGGGGCTTTGGGCGTGGACGACGAAGCGAGCTCGCATTCTCGTTAGACTGACTGCGTGAGCTTGCGTTTTTACAGTACCGATACGGCCAGTGTCCGAGATTTTGAGCCCGTCTTCCCTGGGGAGGCTCGGCTCTATTACTGTGGCGCCACTGTTCAGGGCATGCCGCATATCGGCCATGTCCGTTCGGCTCTCGTCTTTGACCAGCTCAGCCGCTGGCTGAGGTACCGCGGCTACGCCGTCACCACCGTTCGGAACGTGACCGATATCGATGACAAGATTCTGGTGAATTCGGCCAAGAGTTTTGAACAGGGATACACGGGCACACACCCGCGGGAGCCGTGGTGGGCTCTGGCCTACCGCTTCGAACGCGTTTTTGGGCAGGCCTATCAGGCTTTGGGTATCGAGCAACCGACCTATGAACCGAGGGCCACCGGTCACATTCCCGAGATGATTTCCATGATCCGGGAGCTCATCGATAACGGCCACGCCTACCCGGCCCTCGATGATTCGGGAGACGTGTACTTCGACGTCCGTTCCTGGAAGAGCTACGGATCCTTGACCAGGCAGAGCATCGACGAGATGCAGGCCGCGCCCGACGCCGACCCCCGAGGCAAGAAGGACCCCCGAGACTTTGCCTTGTGGAAGGGGCATAAAGACGACGAGCCGGAATCTGCTTCTTGGGAGTCGCCGTGGGGTCGGGGGCGTCCGGGATGGCATCTGGAGTGCTCGGCGATGGCCGGAAAATATCTCGGTGAAAGTTTCGATATTCATGGTGGCGGCCTTGATCTCAGGTTCCCTCATCATGAAAATGAGCTAGCCCAGTCGACGGCGTCCGGCCGTGGGTTTGCCAATTTTTGGCTCCACAATGGGTTGGTCACGTACGAGGGCGACAAAATGTCGAAGTCGATTGGCAATACGGTTTCCCCGGAGGAAATGTTGGCAACCGCCCGACCCCTCGTCGTCCGCTACTACCTCGGCCAGGCGCACTATCGTTCGATCCTAGACTACCGGCCCACCTCGCTCGACGAGGCGAAGACGGCGGTTGAGCGGGTAGAAAACTTCTTGGTCAATGCTGGCGGAGGCTCGGGACTTGCTGAGGTGCCCGAAGAATTTGGCCGGGCCATGGACGATGACCTGAATATTCCTCAGGCCTTGGCCGTCTTGCACGAGCATGTACGGACGGGAAACTCGGCGCTGTCGGCCAAAGACGGGAGCACGGTCGAGGCTGAAGCTGACGCCGTTCGAGCGATGACGGATGCTTTGGGTTTGACGCAGCTGATGGACTTCGGTTCCGCTGGATCGTCGAACGCGGAGCATCAGGCCTTGGACACGTTGATCCGCTCACTCTTGACCCAACGAGCCGACGCACGGGCCTCGAAAGACTGGGACCGTGCTGACCACATCCGCGACGAATTGTCCGCAGCGGGAATCATCGTGAAAGATTCCGCTGACGGATCAAGCTGGTCGGTCTAAGACCGAACCGGATCAGAAAGGCAAAAATGGCTGACGTGAATCGCCCCGGCGCGATCCGAAAGAAGAAGCGAGCCCCCTTGAAGGGCTCAGGTGGCAAGGGACGCCGTTCCCTCGAGGGCAAGGGCCCGACTCCGCGCGCCGAGGATCGCCCCTACCACAAAGCTCATAAGGCGAAGAAGCTGGCTGAACGTCAGCAACGCTCGGCTGGTCCTGCCCGCCAGCAGCGACTCGGCGGCAAACGCACGAGTGAAGAATTGGTTACGGGGCGGAACGCCGTACTCGAGGCCCTGCGTACGGACATCCCGGCCAAACACATCTTTGTGATGGCGAACCTGGAGCAGGATGAGCGGATCCGTGAAATCCTCACCACCGTGACGCGGCGCAATATCCCGGCCCTGGAAATCACGCGTGGAGAAATTGAACGCCTGACCGAGGGCGCCGTCCATCAGGGCGTCGCTCTGCAGGTCCCTCCCTATAAGTACCCCGACGCCGGAGACATGACGGCCAGCGTCTTGGAGAAATGGCATGCAGGGAACCTCTCGAAGCCCCCGCTGTTTGTGGCCCTGGATGGGATCACTGATCCACGCAACCTTGGTGCGATTATCCGTAGCGTCTCGGCCTTTTCCGGCCACGCGGTGATCGTTCCCGAACGTCGCGCCGCCGGTGTGACGGCGTCTGCGTGGAAGACTAGTGCGGGCGCAGTCTCACGAGTTCCTGTTGCCAAAGCGAGCAACCTCAATCGCGTGATTGATCAGCTGAAAGACCAGGGCGTTTTTGTCGTTGGTCTGGCCGGCGACGGCGACGTCGCCCTTCCCGATCTCAATCTGGCGACCGAACCGCTGTGCATCGTCGTGGGATCCGAGGGCAAAGGACTCTCCCGGCTGGTCGCCGAGAAGTGCGATCAGATCGTCTCTATTCCCATCGATTCGGCGATGGAGTCGTTGAACGCGTCGATGGCAGCCGGAATCGCCTTGTACGAGGTCTCTCGCCTGCGGTCACAAGCCTCTTCCTAGAAGAGAGGGCGCGAGCCCGAATACGGTAACCCACATCACGGGCCCTCGAGTTGCGAGGGCCCGTTGACGTATGTAAAGTAATGCGAGTTGCCACGGCGACCGGGTCCAAGACCTGGAAGTGGCTTCCACAAATTTCGCTTTCTTTCAGATTGTCGACTTGCGTCGGAGATCTGAAGGGTATAAACTGAAATATTGTGACTCTCTGAAGCTTCGGTTTCAGAAGGGTGTCGACGAAGTGAACGAGGCGGAAACGTCAAGTTGACTCGCCGAGGAACGGCCGGTAAGGTTGTTCGAGCAAGACCACGGGAGTGATCATCGCTTAGAGCGGTGTTAGTTCCTGATGGGCTCGTTGTTTGAGAACTCAATAGTGTGCTTTGTTTATAGAATGTTGTACCAATGTTTTTTGTAGAAATTCTTGTTGGTTTCAGCATGACCTGATGAACGTTTGATCATCACCCCGTGATGGTTGTTTGTTGGGGTTTTATTTTGTTGAGCCTCGGGTTTTTCTCTTTGTTTGTTTTTTAACGGAGAGTTTGATCCTGGCTCAGGACGAACGCTGGCGGCGTGCTTAACACATGCAAGTCGAACGCTGAAGCTTGGTGCTTGCACCGGGTGGATGAGTGGCGAACGGGTGAGTAATACGTGAGTGACCTACCTTGGACTCTGGGATAAGCCTGGGAAACTGGGTCTAATACCGGATATGACCAATGGGCGCATGCTCTGTTGGTGGAAAGGGTTTGTACTGGTCTTTGATGGGCTCACGGCCTATCAGCTTGTTGGTGAGGTAATGGCTTACCAAGGCGACGACGGGTAGCCGGCCTGAGAGGGTGACCGGCCACACTGGGACTGAGACACGGCCCAGACTCCTACGGGAGGCAGCAGTGGGGAATATTGCACAATGGGCGCAAGCCTGATGCAGCGACGCCGCGTGAGGGATGACGGCCTTCGGGTTGTAAACCTCTTTCAGCAGGGAAGAAGCGAAAGTGACGGTACCTGCAGAAGAAGCGCCGGCTAACTACGTGCCAGCAGCCGCGGTAATACGTAGGGCGCAAGCGTTGTCCGGAATTATTGGGCGTAAAGAGCTCGTAGGCGGTTTGTCGCGTCTGCTGTGAAAGCCCGGGGCTTAACCCCGGGTGTGCAGTGGGTACGGGCAGGCTAGAGTGCAGTAGGGGAGACTGGAATTCCTGGTGTAGCGGTGAAATGCGCAGATATCAGGAGGAACACCGATGGCGAAGGCAGGTCTCTGGGCTGTTACTGACGCTGAGGAGCGAAAGCATGGGGAGCGAACAGGATTAGATACCCTGGTAGTCCATGCCGTAAACGTTGGGCACTAGGTGTGGGGGACATTCCACGTTTTCCGCGCCGTAGCTAACGCATTAAGTGCCCCGCCTGGGGAGTACGGCCGCAAGGCTAAAACTCAAAGGAATTGACGGGGGCCCGCACAAGCGGCGGAGCATGCGGATTAATTCGATGCAACGCGAAGAACCTTACCAAGGCTTGACATACACCGGATCGCAGCAGAGATGTTGTTTCCTTTCGGGGCTGGTGTACAGGTGGTGCATGGTTGTCGTCAGCTCGTGTCGTGAGATGTTGGGTTAAGTCCCGCAACGAGCGCAACCCTCGTTCTATGTTGCCAGCACGTGATGGTGGGGACTCATAGGAGACTGCCGGGGTCAACTCGGAGGAAGGTGGGGATGACGTCAAATCATCATGCCCCTTATGTCTTGGGCTTCACGCATGCTACAATGGCCGGTACAATGGGTTGCGATACTGTGAGGTGGAGCTAATCCCAAAAAGCCGGTCTCAGTTCGGATTGGGGTCTGCAACTCGACCCCATGAAGTCGGAGTCGCTAGTAATCGCAGATCAGCAACGCTGCGGTGAATACGTTCCCGGGCCTTGTACACACCGCCCGTCAAGTCACGAAAGTCGGTAACACCCGAAGCCGATGGCCTAACCCTTTGTGGGGGGAGTCGTCGAAGGTGGGACTGGCGATTGGGACTAAGTCGTAACAAGGTAGCCGTACCGGAAGGTGCGGCTGGATCACCTCCTTTCTAAGGAGCTCAACTTTTGGTTGGCCATGCTGTGCACGAGTGTTGTGCAGGTGGTTTGCTCATGGGTGGAATACAATGTTCGTTCCGCTGATGCCGCGTGTGTGGTGTTGGTGGTGGATGAAGCGCACTGTTGGGTTTTGAGGCAATGAACCTGTGGGTTGTTGTCTTGGTTGTCCCTTCCAGGGGTGTTGCTGCATGGTTGTGTGGTGGTGTTTCTGGTGTGGGGTTGTTGTTTGAGAACTATATAGTGGACGCGAGCATCTTATGATCTGCCGCATCGTTGTGGTGTGGTGGGTTGTATTGTTCTATGTGAATGTCTTTGTGGTGATTATTCGTGTGTTAAATCGTTAAGGGCGCACGGTGGATGCCTGGGCATAAGAAGCCGATGAAGGACGTGTGAATCTGCGATATGCCTCGGGGAGCCGATAACTGGGCTGTGATCCGAGGATTTCCGAATGGGGAAACCCCGCTGCCTGTCAAGGGTAGTGACCCGCACCTGAATGTATAGGGTGTGTGGAGGGAACGGGGGGAAGTGAAACATCTCAGTACCCTCAGGAAGAGAAAATAATAATGATTCTGTGAGTAGTGGCGAGCGAAAGCGGATGAGACTAAACCTGTGGTGTGTGATACCGGTAAGGGGTTGCATCATGGGTGTTGTGGGGTCAATGCGTACCAGTTCTTACTTGGCTGGTGATGCTTGGTGTGGTGATAGGCGAATCATCTGGGATGGTGAACCGGAGTGGGTGAGAGTCCTGTAGCTGAAATCATTGTGCCGGTGTTGGTGTTGATACCCGAGTAGCACGGGGCTCGTGGAATCTCGTGTGAATCTGCCAGGACCACCTGGTAAGTCTAAATACTTTCTTGTGACCGATAGTGTATCAGTACCGTGAGGGAATGGTGAAAAGTACCCCGAGAGGGGAGTGAAATAGTACCTGAAACCGTGTGCCTACAAGCCGTCAGAGCCTTTTGGGGTGATGGCGTGCCTTTTGAAGAATGAGCCTGCGAGTTAGTGCTGTGTCGCGAGGTTAACCCGTGTGGGGTAGCCGTAGCGAAAGCGAGTCTGAATAGGGCGTTGCAGTGGCACGGTCTAGACCCGAAGCGGAGTGATCTACCCATGGCCAGGTTGAAGCGCGTGTAAGAGCGTGTGGAGGACCGAACCCACTTCAGTTGAAAATGGAGGGGATGAGCTGTGGGTAGGGGTGAAAGGCCAATCAAACTCTGTGATAGCTGGTTCTCCCCGAAATGCATTTAGGTGCAGCGTCGCGTGTTGCTTATCTGAGGTAGAGCTACTGGTTGGCTGATGGGCCTGATCGGGTTACTGACGTCAGCCAAACTCCGAATGCGGGTAAGTGTAAGCGCGGCAGTGAGACAGTGGGGGATAAGCTTCATTGTCGAGAGGGAAACAGCCCAGATCATCGACTAAGGCCCCTAAGCGTGTGCTAAGTGGGAAAGGATGTGGAGTTGCTGAGACAACCAGGAGGTTGGCTTAGAAGCAGCCATCCTTGAAAGAGTGCGTAATAGCTCACTGGTCAAGTGATTCTGCGCCGATAATGTAGCGGGGCTCAAGCACACCGCCGAAGTCGTGGCAATAACTTTTTTGTTGTTGGGTAGGGGAGCGTCGTGTACTGCGGTGAAGCTGCCGTGTGAACGTGTGGTGGAGTGTACGCGAGTGAGAATGCAGGCATGAGTAGCGAATGATGCGTGAGAAACGTATCCGCCGAATGATCAAGGGTTCCAGGGTCAAGCTAATCTTCCCTGGGTTAGTCGGGGCCTAAGGCGAGGCCGACAGGCGTAGTCGATGGATAACGGGTTGATATTCCCGTACCGACGAAGAACCGTCCATACTAAACCGTTGAGACTAACCATCCTGGCAGCATGTTTGGTGCACTTTGTGTGCTGGTGTGTTGTTGGCATGGGACCTGATACGGGGCGGTAAACGCATTAACGGGTGTGACGCAGGAAGGTAGCCGGGCCACGCGGTGGTTGTCGTGGTCTAAGCATGTAGGGTTGGTCGTTGTTAAATGCGCGGCCTGTGTGCCTGAGATGTGATGGGACCCCCGTTTGTGGGGGGATTCGGTGATCCTATGCTGTCGAGAAAAGCATCGGCGTGAGGTTCTAGTTGCCCGTACCCTAAACCGACACAGGTGATCAGGTAGAGAATACTAAGGCGTTCGAGAGAATCATGGTTAAGGAACTCGGCAAAATGCCCCCGTAACTTCGGGAGAAGGGGGACCTTGAGCGTGAACTGCCCTTGCGGTGGGGAGCGTGTATGGGTCGCAGAGACCAGGGGGAAGCGACTGTTTATCAAAAACACAGGTCCGTGCGAAGTCGCAAGACGATGTATACGGACTGACTCCTGCCCGGTGCTGGAAGGTTAAGAGGACCCGTTAGCTTCGGCGAAGCGGAGAATTTAAGCCCCAGTAAACGGCGGTGGTAACTATAACCATCCTAAGGTAGCGAAATTCCTTGTCGGGTAAGTTCCGACCTGCACGAATGGAGTAACGACTTCCCTACTGTCTCAACCATGAACTCGGCGAAATTGCAGTACGAGTAAAGATGCTCGTTTCGCGCAGCAGGACGGAAAGACCCCGTGACCTTTACTATAGTTTGGTATTGGTGTTCGGTGTGGCTTGTGTAGGATAGGTGGGAGATTGTGAAGCTACGGCGCTAGTCGTGGTGGAGTCGTTGTTGAAATACCACTCTGGTCATATTGGATGTCTAACCTCGGCCCATGATCTGGGTCAGGGACAGTGCCTGATGGGTAGTTTAACTGGGGCGGTTGCCTCCTAAAGAGTAACGGAGGCGCCCAAAGGTTCCCTCAGCCTGGTTGGCAATCAGGTGTTGAGTGTAAGTGCACAAGGGAGCTTGACTGTGAGACTGGCAGGTCGAGCAGGGACGAAAGTCGGGACTAGTGATCCGGCGGTTCATTGTGGAATGGCCGTCGCTCAACGGATAAAAGGTACCTCGGGGATAACAGGCTGATCTTGCCCAAGAGTCCATATCGACGGCATGGTTTGGCACCTCGATGTCGGCTCGTCGCATCCTGGGGCTGGAGTTGGTCCCAAGGGTTGGGCTGTTCGCCCATTAAAGCGGTACGCGAGCTGGGTTCAGAACGTCGTGAGACAGTTCGGTCCCTATCCGCTGCGTGCGTTGGAGAATTGTGGAGGCCTGTCCTTAGTACGAGAGGACCGGGACGGACGAACCTCTGGTATGTCAGTTGTACCGCCAGGTGCATGGCTGATTGGCTACGTTCGGCAGAGATAACCGCTGAAGGCATCTAAGCGGGAAGCTTGCTTCGAGATGAGTTCTCCTTGCCCCTTTTGTGGGGTGTGAGGCTCCCTGTAGATGACGGGGTTGATAGGCCAGGTATGGAAGCCAGGACTGAAGACTGGTGGAGTTGACTGGTACTAATAGGCCGAAGGTTTATCACACAAATAATGTTTTTTGTTGCTATGAAGATGTAGTGGGACTTGTTGTGGTGTGTCGCGTTCACTGTATGGTTTTGGGATAACAACCCTGTAAATTTGGGGTGTGTTGTTTGAGGTTTCCCGGCTGCACCGTTTGTGGTGTGGTTGTGGTTGAAGGTTTTTCGGTGGTTATGGCAAGAGGGGTACACCCGGTCTCATTCCGAACCCGGTAGTTAAGGCTCTTAGCGCTGATGGTACTGCACCCGGTAGGTGTGTGGGAGAGTAGGTCGCCGCCGAAAATATTTTTGAGTGATGAGGGAGGCGGTTAGCATCGTGATGATGCTAACCGCCTCCCTTTATCCATTTAAGAGCCATTTGGGTTAAGAAGGGGGTCGGCGCCGCATGGCGCCGACCCCCTTTTTCGTGGATTTGGTGAACGTGGGAAGGCGCGATTCCTAGTGGTTAATGACCACCTTCACTGCCTGGGATTCGGCTGCATTCTTGAAGACATCCCAAGCTTTCTCCATGTCGGCGAAATCGAAGTGGTGAGTGGCCAGGCTCTTGATCGGCAGATGCGTGTTCTGAACGGCCTTGATGAGCATATTGGTCGTATTCGCGGAGACGAGGCCGGTCGTGATGGTGAGGTTCTTGATCCATGCCTTCTGCAGTTCGAATTCCACGGGCTTACCGTGGACGCCAACGATGGCGATGTGGCCGCCCTCCTTCACACTGTTCGAGCAGAGTTCCCACGTTGCGGGGAGCCCAACGGCTTCGATGGCCGTGTCGACCCCTCGGCCGGAGGTAACGGTGGCGAGAAGGTCCTCGAGGCTCTCCTTGCCGGGGTTGATGGTGTGCGTAGCGCCCATGCGCTTGGCCATGTCGAGCCGGTTGTCGTCCATGTCCACGACGATGATATTCGCTGGTGAATAGAACTGAGCCGTCAGGAGAACTCCCATGCCCACGGGGCCTGCGCCGACAATCATCACGTCCTTACCGGGGGCCACCTGGCCATTGATCACGCCGATCTCGTGGCCCGTCGGGAGAGCATCCGAGAGGAAGACTGCGACGTCGGTGTCGATGCCTGCCGGGAGGTGGAAGAGAGAATTGTCGGCGAACGGGGTACGCACGTACTCGGCTTGCGTGCCGTCGATCATGTAGCCCATGATCCATCCGCCGCCCTGCCGGCAGTGGGCGTAGAGCTGCTTCTGACAGTTCTCGCAGGTGCCGCATCGTGAGATGCAGGAAACCAATACCCGATCGCCAGGTTTGATGGAGGTGACGGCGTCGCCGACCTCCTCAACTATTCCAATACCTTCGTGCCCCAGAATGCGGCCGTTCCAGCTTCCGGTGGCTTCCCGGGCAGCCGATTCGATCTCGGGGTTCTTGCCTTTGTATATGCCAAGGTCAGTACCGCAGATGGTGGTTTTCGTGATGCGGACGATGGCGTCAGTCGGGTCGATGAGCTTCGGCTTAGGCCGTTCCTCGAATCGAATATCGTGTTCGCCGTAGTAGGTCATGGCGGTCATCGTGTCGGACATGATTACCTCTCTCCAAATGATTTACACGATAATTCAATTTTATACTATGTGTTGGTCGGTGGGTATGTTTGCTGCCTCAATACCGGGCCCGGTGCTGACCTGGAGCGGGCGGCACCGGGCCCGGTCGTTCAATCGGACTGAACTAGTCTTCCCGAAGTGAATTTTCTACGTCGTCGCTGGTTCGAGTGTGTTGACGGCGGAGGTGTGCCAAGCGCGCCAGCGCGTGCGACATCGCCTCCGGGCCGGTGACTCGTACTCGGGCGATAGATTCCGCACGGCCCACCTTGACGCCGAGGTCCTGGGGCTCGAGATTTTTGAGCGCGTCTTCATCCGTGAGGTCGTCGCCGGCGAAGATTGTGATGTCCGCACCCGTGAAGTCCTTGAAGAGGTCCAAGGCGTCGCCCTTCGTGACCTCGAGGACGGCGCATTCGACGACGTATTGTCCTGGGGACAGTCTGACGCCCGGAATGTCCTTCAAGATGCGGACGGCTTCCGCTTCCGCGGACTGTGCGGCGTCGTCGTCGCCCATGGTTCTGGTGTGGAAACCAACCCCCGCGGGTTTGTACTCGATCTCGGAGCCTGGGTGGCGGTCGACGAGCTCCTGGACGGCCTCGGTGGCTTGGGCCAGCGCTTTCTTCTGGGACTCGGTGAGTTTCAGCTCGGGCGATTCTTTCCCGGCCGCAGAGTAGTCGAACTCGCCACCATGAGAACCGGAGAGAAGCATCTTTCCATTCGGGTCGGCGACCTCCTTGAGGAAACTCATCGGCCGACCAGAAATCAGGGCAACCGAGGTGTCCGGCTGTTCTGATAGATCCTCGAGGGAGGACTGGGAGAGGGGAAGGGCTCGGGCTTCTTCAGGAACATTGGTGAAGGGGGCCAGCGTGCCGTCGAAGTCCATGGCGACCAGGAGGTTCGGAGCCGCGGCCGCGCGCTGGAGCTCTTCCTCGACCGCCGGCGTCGGGAACGGGCCGTGCCCGCGGTCGAGATCACCGATCATGGGCAACTCATCCGTCTTGGGTTCTGGGCCCAGATCGTCCTCCCGCGTGCGGGAGAGATCGTCAAGGAAGCGAGTCGACCAATCCTCGACGTCGTGAGCAAAGATCTGCTCACGCATGGCCTTCATGCGCGCTTGGCGTTCCTCGAGGGGCATGTTCTTGGCGTACAGCAACGCATCCTTGAACCCGTCTATATCGTGCGGGTTAATCTGGATCGCATCCGGGAGCTGTTCGGCAGCCCCCGTAAATTCGGAGAGCACTAGTGCACCTGTGTGGTCGAGGTGGCTCACCACGTATTCCTTGGCTACCAAGTTCATGCCGTCACGGAGCGAAGAGACGACCATGACATCCGTGGCGAGGTAGAGGGCGATCATCTCTTCAAACGGGTATCCGTGATGGAGATATCGGATCGCGGTATGCGCCATGGTGTCGAATTGGCCGTTGAGGCGACCGACCATCCCCTCGATCTGCTCCCGGAGCTCAATATAGGAGGCGACTCGTTCACGGGACGGGCTCGCAACCTGAATCATCGTTGAATTCTCCACGGTGAGGTCGCCGTCGTTGAGCAATTCACCATAGGCCTTGAGGCGATGGCGGATGCCCTTGGTGTAGTCCAGCCGGTCCACGCCGAGGTACACCGTCTCGGGATTGCCTAACTCTTGCCGGATCTGCTCGGCGCGACGCTTGGTCGACGGACGTGAGGCCATCTCGGTCACGGCTTCCACGTCGATGGAGATGGGGTAAGACGTCGCCCGTGTGATCCACGTGGGTAGGTCGTGGTTGAGTCGCTCTTTCCGAGCCCGCCGACGTGACGTGACGTTGGGCATCGCCGTCGTGTATGCGCGGTGGAACCGTTCATTGCCTTCGTCCCCGCTTTGCTCCTGTGGGGTTTGGGTAACCTCGGCCCTTTCGCCGTCGAACTGGACTCCCAAAATCTTGTCGCAACAGCGCCTGAAATTGCTGGCGTCACCGGGGCGTTGAAATCCGAGAAGGTCCGCGCCGAGGAGGCCAGTGAGAACCTGTTTCCGCCACGGCAACTGGGCAAAGATTTCCAAAGGCGGGAAGGGGATGTGGTCAAAGAACCCAATCGTCAGGTCCGGCCTGAGGTGGCGCAACATCGCAGGGACGAGTTGCAATTGGTAGTCCTGCACCCAAACGGTGGCGTTCTGTGCAGCGCTATCGGCCGCCGCTTCCGCGAACCTGCGGTTCACCGTGCGGTAGGTATCCCACCAAGTACGGTGAAACTCTGGTGGGGCGATGACGTCGTGATACAACGGCCAGATGGTGGCGTTGGAAAAGCCTTCATAGTATCGACGGACCTCGCCCTCGGAGAGGGGGACCGGCACGAGGTGGAAGACATCGTGGTCAAAAGGCTCGAGCTCCTCGTCGGATGCACCATGCCAACCGATCCATGCACCGGCATGCGATGACATTACCGGTGCCAATGCACTGACGAGTCCACCCGGGGAGCGTCGCCACGATGAGTTTCCCTCGTCGTCGATTGAACGATCCACGGGCAATCGGTTAGCTACGACGACAAAGTCGTACCCGCCACCGTTACTCTCCCGTGTACTCGCGCGTTCCTCGTGAATATTCGTCATGGGGCACATGCCTTTCTCTCTTCGAGCCAGCCTACTTCTAAGCCTATCCGCAGATCTCGCGGGGTGGAGAGGGAATTTTCCGCGGGTGTATTTACCCATGAGGTACCCAGGTATCTCCGTTAGGATGTGGGGGATTCTGTAGTGACTATTCATTCGAACAGGGAGCAAAACGTGGCATCCTCCTCTTCTCCACGGAGTAGCGAGGCGCGAGAAAAGGCGCGTCAAATCGCTGCCAAGCAGAGCAGCCGTAAGACCTCGGGCCTGTGGTGGCAGATTTCCTCAGTGGTGCTCGTCGTGATCATTATTGGCGTTATCGCGGCGGTTTATCAGCACAATAAGAAGTCCGAAATCCCCGATTCCGGTCCAGTCGCTTCGAGTTCCAACCAATATGGCGGAATCGTGGTGACCAAGGACGGTATCAAGAAGGACACCTCGGATGTCGATACGCGTGATATCAACGATCTGAAGACATCGAAGGAAACCGGGCCGGCCGATGACCAGTCGAATGGAAAGCCGGCCACACTTCCGGTCGGTATGCCTTCTGAGCAGGACGCCAAGAAGAATGGTGAGCCCGTCAAGGTCACCATTTTCCAGGACTACAACTGCATTCACTGCGCAGAGTTCGAAAAGTCCAACGGTGAACAGCTGAAGAAGCAGGTCATGGACGGTCAGATCCAGCTGGAAATCAGGAACCTCAACTTCCTGGACCAAGAGACCAGCACGGAATACTCATCCCGAGCTGCCATGGCTGCCTACTCTGTCGCCGAGCAGGTCTCCCCGGAGAAGTTCCTTGACTGGCAGGAAGAGATGATGTCTCACCAGGGTCAGGGCGGCATGAATAACCAAAAGCTCGCAGATATCGCCAAGAAATATGGTGCCGATATCAAGAGCGACTTGGACAACAACAAGTACCGTCCGCTGGTGAACGTCACCGTCAAGGAGTCGCAGAACAACGGCATTAGCGGAACGCCGACGATCTACGCCGACAGTCAGAAGTACGGTAACGGCAGCTTCTCCGATTTCCTGAGCGGAGTCATCAAGGGCAAGTCCGGTAAGTAAGCCGTAACGCTCACCTGTTGAGGGGGTGTCCCGTCGCGATGGGGCACCTCCTCACGGCATTGTTGGGGGTCCGTTTGGGAATGGGACCGCAGCCGGGTAATGTAAGGTGCCGCGAGAACGTGCCTCCTTAGCTCAGCTGGCCAGAGCATCTGTCTTGTAAACAGAGGGTCACCGGTTCGAATCCGGTAGGAGGCTCTAAGATCCCCGGAATATCAACGGAAAAGCGTTGGTGTTCTGGGGATTTTTTCGTTTAATCGTCCCCGAGTCACGGTTAAGTCACGGACTCCACACCCTTTTGCTCCAGGTCCGAACGCTTCGACGATGCTCGAAAAGTCCACCAGGCCCTCCCGCTCGACGTAGTGGCGTCGGGTAAACTCCGGTGAGGAGCGACATGGCTGACCAGCTACCACAAGGGCTTTCTTGGGTCTATCTCATCAATGTATCCGCTTTAGTATTAGCGACAGTGTGCTCAGTTCTTGAGAAAGCACGTTCGGGAAGTGTGGGGTCTAGCGTAAGAGGGTGCGACCAGGAGCTTACTCGCATTGTTTTGCGTTAAGTCTTAGTACTTCACGAATGAAGGGAGGCTGCATCGTTCTTGGTGCCCTTTTGGCACCAGCCGGGTACGGCGGGTTTTAGAACGTGTTGAGCCCCCCCGGATGCAGCGGGCGTGAATCCGGGGGCTCGTCTTCCTAGGAATCTTGATCGAGTTAAGTGTTTGGCTCCAGTTGCCGCGAGTGTCAGAGGTTTATTTGGTGGAACATAGAGGTTTGTGGTTCCTGGAAGCCGGCCTGCATTAAATATCTGCAAGCTTGACAGTCTCAATGGCCTAGGGTTAGGGGGTCGCTGTTGGCTGTAAGCGTATTTCCGTCGATCGTAACTGTGCCGGCTAAGTAGAGGGTTGCTTCCCCCGAGCACACGTGAGGGTCGAGGGGTGCGTAAAAGCTCGGGTGACTCGTAGCCCGCAATCGTTTGTCACGACTTTGGAAGTCCCAGGTTCCTGAGTAACGAGTCGTGTATGCGGTGTACCCACCCCTTTGTGGCGCGGATGGATTGTGCTGGGGAATGGACCAGGCTCCGTTATCGTGTTCAGCTTGCCATCTTAAAGGATCGAAACGATGTGGCATGTAGAACGTGATCATGGCATTGGTTGCCTTGATGTTTGCTCTTGCGTTTTCGACCCATAGCCCAGGTTCAAATTTTCTACTAGGACCGACAGTGATTTCAGAGCGGCTGCAATCCTTGACGAGGTGCAGCCAGCCTCGAATTCTAGGTTCCGGCGATGCTGCATAGGCGGGGACAGCGCTAGCTGCGACTAAAACAGGGGTTGACCATACTGCGGCTTTAGCGATATTTCGCCTGGTGAGTGTAGGCGATTGTGTAGAGGACATGGGGAATCCTTGGTTGAAAAGTGGCTCGTCCGATCGAATAGCTTAACGGTGTACTGCATGGTGACACAAATTTGAATCAGATTCCAGGAGGCTACTTTCGTTGGAGGGGGAGAATATTTACAGGGAATGCGAGGAACCTTGTCTGCGCTATGTGCCAATTGCTGCTCTATATTTATAGGATTGGTGGGGTGCTGGTGAGAATTGTTTGGATGTGTCGAAAGCTCCAGAACTAGGTCAGGGTGGCGGTTCGAATCCGGTAGAAGGCTCCACAGGGTCGGTCCGACCTGGCAATAGCCGGGATCGGACCGACCTTTTTCGTTTTAAGCGGCTTCCGGGGCTACGTTGAAGAGTGCCGAAATCCTCCGCATGTGGAGGTAGTTACCTTGACAGGGGATCCACGAGTGAACGATCAAAACATGGGACAACAGCTGATGAGCGGACGCCTCGTCGTGGTCCGTCACGGGCAAACCGACTGGAATAAGGCCGGGCGAATGCAAGGCAGCTCAGATATTCCGCTGAATGACACGGGGCGTCAGCAGGCGCGGGAGGCGGGAAAGCTCCTGGCCCACAACTATGGTTCGTGGGATTTCCTGGGAGCTTCACCGTTGTCGAGAGCGCAGGAGACGGCGCGCATCATCGGCGAATACGTGGGAATGAAGGACGTGCAAACGATTCCCGGCGTCATCGAGCGCGCGTACGGCCAGGCAGAGGGCGAAGTACTGAGCTTTGAAGACTCGCGTCATCCGCAAGACCTCTTCGAGGGCGTGGAGCCGGAAGGCGAGGTGTACCGGCGTGGAGTAGCGACTTTCAAACAGCTGGTCTTGGACCATCCCGGGAAGAACCTCCTGGTTGTGAGCCACGGGACGCTGATACGACGCACACTGATCGCGACAACGCCGGGGGACTGGAGCGAACACGTCCCGAACGCAACGCCAATCGAAGTGAGCCTCGAGGGACTGTTCTCGTGGGATCCGGCGAGCCTGGACCTCGACTAATCCGGTGCAAGGGGTCTGGGATCATGATCGTTCCCACACGTTCTCATTGACCAGGCCACTTAAAGCCACATAAAATCAAAAATGCACAAACGGGGCCTTCCCCGTGATCGTCGCTGGGGAGTATTAGCACCATGTTCGCTGAAGAACGACGGGCGGAAATCGCCAAGCTGGTTAGCAGCGCCCGTAGGGTCAACGGGGCTGAGCTGTCGCGTCGCTACGACGTCACGATGGAAACCGTGCGGCGAGATCTGGCTGCCCTGGAAACGGACGGCAAATTGCGCCGTGTTCACGGTGGTGCCGTAACGGTCGAACAGTCAACCGCGGTTGAATCCAGCATCTCGTCCCGCCAGACCGTCAATACTCCGGAAAAGCAGCGGATCGCCGCGCGGGCATACCAACTGTTGCAAGACGCCGACGCCGGCGCCGTCGTGCTCGACGCGGGTTCGACCACCGAAATCCTCGCAGACTTGATTGCGACCTCTGACTTTTCCCTCAAATCGGGGGCGGACCGCCTGATCATTACCCACGCCCTACATATTGCGGTGAAACTCGCGGAAGCGGACGGCATCGTGTTGGATCTTGTGGGCGGTCAACTCCGCAAGATGACCTGGGCTGCCGTAGGCACCCGTGCTGCGGACCATTTTTCGACCATTCGTCCCGACATTGCCCTGATTGGGGTTAATGGACTGGATGAAGAATTTGGACTGTCGACGCCGGGACTCAACGAGGCCATCGTCAAGACATCCATCGTCCGATCGGCCCGCCGAGTGGTGCTGCTGTGCGACTCCGCCAAATTTGGGCAGGAGTCGCTGGTCCGATTCGCGGATCTGTCAGACATTGACGCCCTGGTCACCGATAAAGCCCCGGAAGGATCCTTGGCCTCGGCCTTGGAAGAAGCGAACGTAGAGGTTCTCATCGCATGATCGTCACCCTGACAGCGAACCCCAGTCTGGACCGCACGGTCGAGATCCCTGCCCAGTTGGGACGGGGCACCGTGATTCGCGCAACACGGTCCGTGGCGGACCCTGGAGGGAAGGGCGTCAACATTGCCCGGGCCCTCAGCGTGAGCGGTGTCGAGTCGGTCGCAGTTCTGCCAGGGGACAGCGGCGACCCCGTCTTGGCCGGCCTGACCGAAGCCAACGTCCGCTATTCCAACCTCGCCACGGGGTACCCCATCCGTACCAACGTGACCATCGCCGAACCCGATGGAACCACCACCAAAATCAACGCTCCCGGCGAACCGTTCGACGACGTTGCACAACGGGAGCTCACGCGGCTGCTCATCAATGACGCCAAAGGCGCCAGCTGGTTGGTCTTGGCCGGCTCCTTGCCGCCCGGTGTCCCGAGTGATTACTACGCCGTTGTTTCGCGGGCTGTCCGGGAGGTCCTGGGAGACGACGCGCCCCGCATGGCCGTTGACACCTCCGGCGCCTCGTTGCGAGACACCTTGATCGGTCAGGACGGCCTGCCGGACTTGATCAAACCCAATAGTGAGGAACTCGCGGAATTGGTTGGTGGGTCAACCGACGCGGCGGCTCTAGAAGACGATCCGCAAGCCACCGCGCAGAAGGCGCGTGAACTCGTCGATCGAGGTGTCGGCTCGGTACTGGCAACTATGGGAGCGAAGGGAGCCGTTCTGGTGACCCCCGACGGTGCCTGGTATGCCCAACATGCACCCATACGCGCGCGGAGCACCGTGGGTGCAGGGGATTGTTCGCTGGCAGGTTTTCTCTTGGCCGACGAGGCCGGAAAGTCCCCGCGCGAGTGCTTGGTTCAGGCCGTCGCTCATGGGTCGGCCGCCGCATCGTTGCCCGGTACCCAGGTGCCTTCACTCGAAGAAACTACTCCGGAAGCCGTTACTGTCACTGAGCTCAGATAAGGACCTTCTGAGTTCATCTTTCACACTGCAGCCGGGATGACGACACCTCGTATGGGGTGAGGGCTCGCCGGAGGCACTTTCAACAAGGAGCACTATGTCCGCACTAATCACCGTGGATCTCGTCACGCTGGATGAAAACCTTGGCGACGATCGCTTCGCCGTCATCCGGCATCTGACGGGCAAGGTTGTGGACGCCGGACGCGCGACGTCGTTCGACGACCTCTACCGTGATGCCGAGGCCCGCGAAGCCAAAACGGACACGGGCATTCCCGGCGGTATTGCGATTCCGCACTGCCGTTCCTCGGCAGTTACCGAACCCACGCTCGCCATGGCCCGTCCGGCACCGGGCGTGAGCTTTGGCGCGAAGGACGGCCCGGCGGACCTCATCTTCTTCATTGCGGCCCCGGATGGGGCGGACCAGGAACACCTGACTCTGCTCTCGAAGCTGGCTCGGTCTCTGGTTAAAAAGGACTTCGTGGCAGCTCTAAGGAGCGCATCGTCGAAGCAGGAGATCGTGGAACTGGTGAACTCTGCGCTGGGAGTCTCCTCTGCGCCGAAGGCCGAAGGCGCCACGGTTGCCGCAGCGACACCAGCCGAACCGTCGGAATCTGCCGGCCAGCGCAAGCGCTTGGTGGCAGTGACGTCATGCCCGACCGGCATCGCCCACACCTACATGGCCGCGGATTCACTCTCCCAAGCGGCGGAAGAGATGGGCGTGAAGCTCGACGTCGAGACCCAGGGGTCCTCCGGCAACGAAGTCCTCTCGCAGGACGTGATCGACGCCGCGGATGCCGTGATATTCGCGGCCTCTGTGGACGTGCGTGATCGGAATCGATTCGCCGGCAAGCCCGTGGTCGAGTCCCCGGTTAAACGAGGGATCGATGAACCGCGCGTCATGATCGAAGAAGCACTTGCCGCCTCGGAGAACCCCGACGCGCGCCGGGTCTCGGGATCGCGGGCGGAAGGCTCGTCGTCGTCATCTGATGATGGTTCGTGGGGCTCACGGGTTTATCGGTCGCTGATGACCGGTGTTTCGTACATGATCCCGTTTGTTGCCGCAGGCGGCCTGCTGATCGCCATCTCCTTCATCATGGGTGGATACGAGATCGCCAACAATGCTCAGGACATCCTGGGCATTAAAGACGGCGTGGTCAGCGGAGACGGCGCTTCCCTCTTCCACCCTGGCGACGCTGGCCTGTGGCAATACCTGGCCGCGGTGGTCTTCGTCATCGGTAGCCAAGCGATCGGACTTCTGGTTCCGGCGCTCGCAGGATTCATTGCTTACGGAATGGCTGGACGCCCGGGTATTGCGCCCGGATTTGCCGCCGGTCTGGTCGCCAACATGGTGGGTGCCGGATTCTTGGGCGGCATCGTTGGCGGTTTACTCGCCGGATTCGTCGCTTACCTCCTGGCTCAACCGAAATTGCCGCGTTGGTTGGCTGGCATGATGCCGGTGGTCATTATCCCGCTGCTGGCGACCTTGATTTCCAGCGGACTCATGTTCCTGATCCTCGGTCAGCCGATTGCCTGGATCATGACCGTGCTCAACGACTTCTTGATGTCGATGTCCGGCGCCTCGGCGGTCATTTTAGGCCTGGTCTTGGGTGCGATGATGGGCGCGGATCTTGGGGGCCCGATCAACAAGGCCGCCTACCTCTTCGCCACAGCGGGCCTTTCCGCCGGAACGGACGTTTCCAAAGAGATCATGGCGGCGGTCATTGCTTCGGGAATGGTCACTCCATTGGCCATGGCTCTGGCCACCACCGTGCGTCGGAAATACTTCACGGAAGCGGAAGTTTCCAACGGACGAGCTGCCTGGTTGCTGGGTGCATCGTTCATCTCGGAAGGCGCCATTCCGTTCGCCGCGGCCGACCCTCTGCGGGTCATTCCCTCGTCCATCGTGGGTAGCGCCGTCGCGGGGGCGATCTGCATGGGAAGCCACGTGGGATCCCCTGCACCGCACGGTGGTGTGTGGATCCTGTTCTTGGTGGAGAATTGGCCCATGTACCTCGTGTCCGTGATCGTCGGAGCTGTCATCACGGCGATCGTTTACCTGGTCCTCAAAAGGATCGGGAACGCCACATCCGGTCAGGAAAAAGTTGGAGAAACGGCTGCGGCCGCCTAAAACAACCGATCAGAGCATTTCGAGTAAGGATTGATCATCATGAAGAAGCTCACTGGAGTCGGCGTTTCCGCCGGACGTGTCATCGGCCCCGTTGTGCAGATGCCGGAGCCCATCCGGGAACCTGCGGTCGGCTCGACCCTCGAAGATGGTGAGAGCCCGGAGGCCGCCATTGAGCGTCTTCAGGAGGCAGCTGGTCGCGTCAAGGAAAACCTGAAGGAGCGCGCCGGTCGGACCACGGGCAATGCCGCCGCCGTGTTGAAGTCCACGGCCCTGATGGCCGGCGACAAAGCCCTGCTGAAAAATGCCGGCAAGTTGATCACGGGGGAGCAGTACACGCCGGAGCGTGCCATTTGGGAGGCTGCCGGTTCCTACGCGTCACAGATGAAGGCCCTCGGCGGCTACATGGCACAGCGCGTCACGGACATCTTGGATGTGCGCTCGCGCATCGTAGCCGAGCTGACCAACCAGCCGGCCCCGGGAATTCCCGAATCCGACGCACCCTTCGTTCTCATCGCTGAGGACCTGGCTCCCGCGGACACCGCGACGCTCGATCCGACCAACGTGCTGGCCTTGGTGACCTCTGAGGGCGGACCGCAGGCGCACACCGCAATTCTCGCCCGGGATTTGGGACTACCGGCGATCGTGGCGGCCACCGGCGCCACCGAGGTGCCCAACGGAACGCAGGTCTACGTGGACGCGACCGATGGCACCGTCGTGATTACCCCCGGCGCTGCCGAGGAACGCCTCGCGGAAAAGTACGCGAACCGCAAGGAAATCCCGGCCTTTGACGGGCAGGGTGTGCTGGCCGATGGGACCAACATCCCCCTGTACTCCAACGTCGGTAACGGTAAAGCGGCGCAGACGGCTGCGGAGAATATGGCCGAGGGTGTGGGACTTTTCCGCACCGAATTTGCCTTCCTCAACCGAGAAGAAGAGCCGTCGGTGGAAGAGCAGACGGTGGAATACAAAGCCGTCTTCGATGCCTTCCCGGGCAAGCACGTCGTCGTGAGGACCCTGGACGCTGGCGCTGATAAGCCGTTGCCGTTCCTGACCGACACGAGCGAGCCGAATCCTGCCCTGGGTGTGAGGGGCTACCGCACGGACTGGACGACCCCGGGAGTGCTTGGGCGCCAGCTCGAGGCCATCTCGGCCGCCGCCGAGCAGAGCACCGCGGATGTCTGGGTCATGGCACCCATGATCTCCACGGCGCCCGAGGCCCGCGACTTTGCTCGCATGCTCCGTGAGGCGCATCTCGATGTTCATGGCGTCATGGTCGAGACTCCCTCGGCTGCTGTGACGGCGGAGGATATTCTGCATGAAGTCGATTTCGTGTCCATGGGCACGAACGACCTGACTCAGTACACGATGGCTGCGGACCGCCTTTTGGGCGCACTGGCTGAGCTCAACAACCCGTGGCAGCCCGCCGTTCTGAAGATGATTCAACTGACAGTTGAGGGCGCGCAGCGCGCGGAAAAGGCCACGGGTCGTACCAAGACGGTGTCGGTTTGCGGTGAGGCCGCGGCCGATCCTGCCCTCGCCGTCGTGCTCGTCGGTCTGGGCGTGAAGGCGCTGTCCATGAACACCCGTTCCTTGTCCGCCGTCGCTGCCGTCCTCAAATCCGTTACTCTGGAACAAGCACAGCAAATCGCGGCCAAGGTCATGGACGCGCGATCGGCTGAAGAAACTAAGGATGTGGCTCGCGTGGAGCTGCCCATCCTTGATGACCTCGGTCTGTAATCAGTCCGGCATTTCAGGGTTAGCTTCGGCAAGCCCGCAAGACCACAAAATCAAGGAGAACAATCATGGCAGAACGTATCGCCACCATCGCCAGCCGCGTGGGACTCCACGCACGCCCGGCAGCGATTTTCGCCGAAGCCGCCGGCGACCTCCCCGTTGAGGTCACCATTGCGGGCGAGGGCGAACCCGCCGACGATGCGATGGATGCTTCGTCGATCCTGTCGCTGATGTCATTGGGCGCCAAGCACGGGGACAAGGTTGTTCTTCGTGCGGAAGGTGAAGGCTCCGAGGAGGCTCTCGATAGCCTCGTCAAGATCCTCGAGACGGACCACGACGCCGAGTAATTCCGCTTCGCCGGTCTCGTGCCGAGCCGTACGGTTCGGTCGTCCGGCGTCTCACGCTGGTGCCCGGGACCGCAGACCTCAAGGGGTCGCAGTCTCGGGCCTTTGCGTGTGTTTATCCCAGCGATCCGCCTAAACTGAAGATCAGAGTAGCCCGCCGTGCGGGACCACCAACCACGGCGTGGGAAGCACCCCACGCTCGGCAGATGAGGATTCATTGCGACATTTCACCGCTCGATTCGCCACCGACCACGAGATTTCACACTGGGACGATCACGTCACCGCCAACCCGAACGGCGGAAACCTTCTGCAGTCGGCGTCGTTCGCCTCGGTCAAGTCTCATCACGGCTGGAAGCCCCTGTATCTCGTCTACGAAGGCGTGACGGAAGTCCAGGGCGAGGACGGCAGCATCGAGGAGCGCGAGGTCGCCAGCTACAACCTCGTTTTAGAAAAATCGATCCCCGTGTTGGGCAAGCTCTGGTACATGATCAAAGGGCCCGACGTCGCCGATATCCACGATATCCCGGCAATTCTCGACGCCAACCGCGACTTTGTTCGGGAGCAGGGGCTCAAAGTCTTTGCCGTGAAAATTGAGCCAGACATCCTCGATTCGGATGAGAATGCCGCCTTCTTGAAGCGTGCCGGGCTGGTCAAGCAGTTCAACATCCAGCCGAACGATTCCACGGCGATCCTGCCCACCGACGCCGACGAAGAGACCGTGTTGAAGTCCCTGCACTCCCGCGGCCGAAACGCGGTGCGTCGTGCGACGCGCGAAGGTGCCGAAGTCGAGCGCGTGGAACTCACGGAAGAGAACATGAAAAAAATGTTCTCCCTCATGGATACCGTCGGGCAGGGCAACGCTAACGTCAATTTGCGGTCGTTCGAGTACTACAAGGAGTTCTGGACCACCTTCGCCGAGGCGGGGCAGGGGCGGTTGTATTTCACGTACGAAGACGGCGAACCGTCCGTGGGTGCCTACGTCATTCGATACGGCCGCAAGGGAACCTATAAAGACGGCGGTTCGAAACCTCGTCGCAAGCAATATGGCGACTCTCACCTGGTGCAGTGGAAAGCCCTCACGGATCTGATGGAGGACTACGGCATCCAGGAATACGATTTTTGTGGGACGCCGCCGAAGGCCGAGCTCAAGAACAAGGAACACAATTACTACGGCTTGGGCCTCTTCAAGACCAGCTTCACGAAGTCCGTGGTGGATTTTGTTGGTGTGTACGATCAGGTGCTCGCGCCGTCGTCGTATAAGGCCTGGGTCAAGATCGTTGAGCGCGTGATGCGCCAAATCTGGTGGCGCCGCACGCAGCAGCCGTTCTACTAAACCGACGGTTCAGCCGCCATCAACCGTGGGCACAGGATCGCGGTCTAGCGTGAGAGTAACCGAGTTCAAGGAGGGCAGATGAGCGAAGGCACCGAGGGTGAACCCCTGACCGGGGCCTATCCGTCCTCGGGGATCTCGCAGGGCTCGGAGGAGACCTCTGATCCCTTCGGTCCGGATACGTCGGAGGACGTGTATTCGGATCCCTTCTTTGGCACGTCAACGATTCGGACGGTATCGCAACCTTCGGACGACGTCGCCTCCTCGCGGAGCCCTCACGAACCTCATGAACCACCGGTGGCTTATGAGGACCCCTTCGGCGTGCCTTCGGAAGCGGATCCGGGTGAGGCCCAAACCTTTGTCTCCGCCATGCCGATCGTCGATTCCGGACAGGACCGCACCGATAGTCGTTCCCGAAACGTGACGGCGGATTCCACGGATCCGAGTTCGGGAAGCCAACCGCCGACGTCGCGGAGCGGCTCCAGCGCTTATCACCCTGAACGGCCCGCTCCCGAAGCCGTGGAAAACTCCTTGGGCGCCGCTACTCAAGGGTCCGGCGTTCACGACGCGGAACGTATTGGTGCTGCCCGGACGGCACCGCACGATATTTTCCGCAACACACAAGATTTGTCGGAGTCTTCCTCTATTCCGAGCCGCGAGGGCTATTCAACCAACGATGCCCCCGACCCCGGGGTGACTCGGGCGAGCTACCCTTCGGCTGAGGCCTCCCCGCCGGTACCCGGCACCGGGCGGAGAAGCTTCGGCATTCGGCGCATGATGCATTCGGAGAACGTGCCGACCGCACCCATGCGTGTGGTCGAGCGCCTCGCGAATTCACCGTTCGCGAATCCCCGAAGGTTCCAGGAGCGCACCGAGGTTCGAAAGACCCTCAATTTCTCCCTGCGCCTGGCCGAGACCATGTTCCACTTTGGAGCGGATGCGCGCGACGTCGAGACCGCCATCGTGGCGACGTGCGCAACCTACGGGGTGGAGGACGTCGATATCGACATCACGAATCAGTCCGTGGTGATCAACTACATTTCGGAATCCGGCAACGTCGGCCTCGATGCGAACGGTGACGAGGTCTTTAGCCACACGGTGGTGCGGGTGGTGCGTTCATGGTCGGATAACTACGCCGGTTTGACGGAGACACACCGCCTCGTCAAAAGGATTACCAACGGTGATTTGTCGAGGACCGAGGCGGAAAAGCGACTTTCCAGAATTCTCTCCAAGCCCAAGCCGTATCCCCGTTGGCTGGTGAATATTTGCAATTCTTCCGCCGCGGCCGCGATTACGGTGGGTATTGGCGGAACCTGGTTGGGTTCCATCGTGTCCTTCCTGACCTTCACCGTGGTCCAGTACATGGCGGGAAAGCTCGCCGCTTGGCGCATTCCGTCCTTCTTCACCATGGCGGCGTGTTCTTCCCTGGTGACCTTGATCGCGATGATTCTGTTCGCCGTTGGGGCGCCGGTCTCGCCCGCCCACATCGTGGGTTCCGGGCTGATCATGTTGTTGCCGACCCTGACGTTGGTTTCCACGATTCAAGACGCCATTAACGGATTCCCCGTGACCTCGGCCGGCAGGCTCATTTCCACAGGCCTTTCTTTCATGGGGCTGATCGTTGGTATCGCGATCGCGGTGTCCATCACGACCAGTCTGGGTTTCCGGGAGATCGACGTCGACAGCGTGGTCTTCTCTGGGGCGGAACCACTGGTCAATATCGTCTTCATGCTCATTGCGACGGCGTTGATCGCCATCACTGTTCAAGTCAAACCCGAACATATTCTTCCAGGGGTATTTAGCAGTTTGTGCGGCCTGACGGTGTTCCATCTCTTTGCGCTGACGGGCGCCGGCGGACGCATGACGTCGATGGTGGGTGCGATCGGCGTCGGTTGCGCTTCAGCGTTGATCGCGCAGAGGAGGCTCATTCCTCAGGTGGTTTTGGCCGTTCCAGGCCTCACCTTCCTGCTCCCCGGACTCACGATTTTCCGTGGAATGTACACCCTCACGGTCAATATCGATCCCGTGACCGGCCTGATCCCCATGCTCAACGCGGGCGCGATCATCATGGCGATGGCGGCGGCCGTGGTCTTGGGCAATTACCTCATGAGACCGTTTATGAGCAAAGACCCACAAATCCAACGGAAGTTGGTCCGAAGACGCAAGCAAGAGCCTGATCCCCTGGGTAATTAATGCCGGAAGTGCTCGCGGGATTTGATCTTCCGAAGACCTCACTCGAGGGCGCTAGCCGAGGTTCCAATCGACGGGTGATTCGCCCAGCGACGCCAGGGCTTCATTGGCTCGGCTGAACGGACGGGAGCCGAAGAAGCCACGGGACGCCGAGAGCGGGGACGGATGGACCGACTCAATCTTCGGGATGGCGGGCCCGAGCTGCGCGCCCGCGTTCCGAGCGTCGCGACCCCACAGAATTGCCACAAGGGGCTGATTCCGGGAAGCGAGAGCCTGAATCGCGGCGTCGGTGACGTGTTCCCAGCCCCGGTTGCGGTGAGAACCTGCCTCTCCGGCACGGACCGTCAAACAGCGGTTCAACAACATGATTCCCTGACGCGACCACCGCGAAAGATCGCCGTGCTCGGGCGGTTCCACACCAAGATCCGAGCGAAGTTCTCGATAAATGTTGGTCAAGGACCGGGGGAGGGGGCGGACGTCGTCTTGAACGGAGAAGGAGAGCCCCATGGCATGCCCGGGGGTCGGATATGGATCCTGCCCGATGATGAGCACGCGCACCGATGAGAGCGGTTCTTGGAAGGCCCGAAAGATGTTTTCGGCGGCCGGAAGAGTGTGAAAACCGTTCTTGTGCTCGTCGCGGAGAAACTGACCCATAGTGCGAATCGTGGGTTCGACCGGCTTGAGTGCGTCGGCCCAGTCGGCGGCCATGATTTCCTCGAGAGGCTTGACGGTCACGGGTTTTCCTCCGAAGTTCGTGGACGGGGTTGATTCTCCCTAGACTATCGGCGTGGATTCATTGACCGAAGCCGAACTCGCAATTCTCGCGATGGAGAAAAGAACCTGGAAATACTCCGGTGCGAAAGAACGCGCCGTGCGGGCCGAGTTGGGCATGCCGGGAACGGAATACTACATGCGACTGAACCGGTTGATCGATGACGAACGAGCCATTCGAGCGGAACCTGCGCTGATGAGACGCCTCCGCGAACATCGAGACGGTTGATCTCATGACGAAAGACGGCGGTGGGCCGTGGGCTAACTCGGGGCCAAAGGGGATACCCTGGGATTTTGAGCCGTACACGCACCGAGCAGTGCGCCCCGTCAGACTTTGAGGACACGCATGGCCGACTACGAACACGATCAATTCGACGATGTCCCCTGGGATTCTTCGCACCGCGGCGCCTACCGTGGTGACCTTCCGGAGAAGACTGGTGGATTCAAGCACCTGGCCGCCGTGATAGTGGCTGGGATTTGTGCGCTGGTGATCGGTGGGTTGCTGTTCCTGTTCTCCCCGAAAACGGCCGGACCAGAAGCCGCCGGAACGTCGTCGAGTTCGTCGAGCTCGGCTTCGGCCTCGACGTCCGCGTCGTCGGGGGACCAGGCGTCGTCCTCCAGTGACTCCGGCTCCAGTCAGGCAGATCCCTCGACGACCATCGGTGTGTATAACTACGGGTCCAAGGAAGGTACCGCGACGAAGTCGGCCTCGACCTTGCGTGATGCCGGGTGGACGATTTCGGATGTGAGCAACTGGGATGGCCAGGCACAGAACGCGTCGGTCGTCTATTACGCCCAGGGGTCGGATGCGCAGGCCAAGGAGATTGCGAAGAAGCTCGGCATCCAGGACGTCCGGCAGTCCAGCGGATACACCTACGACGTCGTCGTGGTTCTTGCGGCTCACGATGCAGCGGGTGCGACGGGACAATAGTCCGTGCGACCCGAGCCCAAAGGGTGATCCTTGAGGGTTCGCTGTGCTCTGAGCGAAGCCCGGTCAAGGACTGCCGAATCGTTTGCACTCTCTGCGGTGGAGTGCCAATATTGGGGTTAGCACTCATCCTCCTCGACTGCTAAAGAGTTCCTCCGTTTCGGATTTTCGTTCACCGTGAGGACTCACAGTTGTGGGTCGATGAGGATCAGACTCAGTCACCACGGTGAGGCTTGGTGAACTACCGCCCAGAGTGCGGTAGAGCATCGGTCGTCCGTCGCGGGCACCGTGGACGACGCATCCGTCTACCGTCCAGGAGGGACGTCAACCGCCATGGCAAAATTGATTGCTTTTGATGAAGAGGCACGCCGCGGACTCGAAAAGGGTTTGAATACCCTCGCCGACGCCGTCAAGGTGACCTTGGGGCCGCGCGGCCGCAACGTGGTACTGGAAAAGAAGTGGGGCGCACCCACGATCACCAACGATGGTGTTTCCATCGCCAAGGAAATCGAGCTCGAGGATCCCTACGAGAAGATCGGCGCCGAGCTCGTCAAGGAAGTTGCGAAGAAGACCGACGACATCGCCGGTGACGGCACCACCACCGCGACCGTTTTGGCCCAGGCCCTGGTTCGTGAGGGCTTGCGCAACGTCGCGGCCGGTGCGGACCCGCTGTCCCTGAAGCGCGGTATCGAGAAGGCTGTCGAGGCCGTGACCAAGGAGCTTCTCTCCTCGGCCAAGGAAATCGAAACCGAAGAAGAGATCGCCGCAACCGCATCCATTTCGGCCGGCGACCCGGAGATCGGCAAGCTCATCGCTCAGGCGATGGAGAAGGTCGGCAAGGAAGGCGTCATCACCGTCGAGGAGTCCAACACCTTCGGGCTGGACCTCGAATTGACCGAGGGCATGCGCTTCGACAAGGGCTTCCTTTCCGGTTACTTCGTGACCGATGCCGATCGTCAGGAAGCGGTCCTCGAGGATCCCTACATCCTGATCGTCAACTCCAAGATCTCCAACGTGAAGGACCTCGTCCCCGTTCTGGAGAAGGTCATGCAGTCCGGCAAGCCGCTGCTGATCATCGCTGAAGACGTCGAGGGCGAAGCCCTGGCGCTGCTCGTGTTGAACAAGATGCGTGGCTCGATCAAGTCCGCCGCCGTCAAGGCTCCGGGCTTCGGCGACCGTCGTAAGGCACAGCTCGCCGACATCGCCGTTCTGACCGGCGGTCAGGTCATCACCGAAGAGGTCGGCCTGTCTCTCGACACCGCCACCCTGGACCTGCTGGGCCAGGCACGCAAGGTCGTCGTGACCAAGGACGAGACCACCATCGTCGACGGCGCGGGATCCGCTGAGGAGATCGACGGTCGCGTTGCACAGATTCGTGCCGAGATCGCCAACACCGACTCCGATTACGACCGCGAGAAGCTCCAGGAGCGTTTGGCGAAGCTCGCAGGCGGCGTCGCCGTGCTCAAGGCCGGTGCCGCTACCGAGGTCGAGCTCAAGGAGCGCAAGCACCGCATTGAGGACGCCGTCCGCAACGCCAAGGCAGCCGTCGAAGAGGGCATCGTCCCCGGCGGTGGCGTGGCACTGATCCAGGCTGGCGTTCGTGCCTTCGAGACCCTGACGGTCGAGGGCGACGAAGCAACCGGCGCCAACATCGTCAAGGTTGCCGTGGACGCCCCGCTCAAGCAGATCGCTTCGAACGCTGGCCTCGAGCCCGGCGTCGTCGCCGACAAGGTGCGCGGCCTCGAGCAGGGTCACGGTCTCAACGCGGCCACCGGTCAGTACGAGGACCTGATGAGCGCCGGAATCAACGATCCGGTCAAGGTGACCCGTTCCGCATTGCAGAACGCCGCATCCATCGCGGGTCTGTTCCTCACCACCGAGGCCGTTGTGGCCGACCAGCCGGAGAAGAACGCCGGCGCCGGTGCCGAGGGCATGGACGGCATGGGCGGTATGGGCGGCATGATGTAATTTCGGCTCACGCCGGTACATCCCGCTGACGTCAAACCCCCGCACGAGCACTGGCTCGTGCGGGGGTTTTGCCGTGGTGAACCGACGACGGGCAAACCCGCCCCTCGGCGATACCCGTGGGGCGCGCGGCGGTACTAGCATGGACTGACGATGCACTGTGACTATTTCTCCGCCCAGCTCTGCCGTTCATGCGTGCGCATGGGCGTGCCGTACGAACAGCAGCTTGAGGACAAACAGGGCAAAGTGCGTGCCCTGGTGGGGAACCGGCCGGGGCTGGTGTGGCATGAGCCCATGGGGAGCCGGGAATCCGGGTTTCGCAATAAGGCCAAAATGGTGGTCACCGGGACTGCGGAGGACCCTCAGTTAGGCATCGTGGATCGGCGGGGTCGAGGGACCGACCTCAGCGAATGCGGCCTGTATCCCCAAGAAATCACGGATGCTCTACCGATGCTCAAGGACTTCGTGAGAGAGCATCGATTAGTGCCGTACGACATCGCCGCCCGGAGGGGTGAACTCAAAAACCTCATCGTGACGATTTCTCCTCAGCGGGAACTCATGGTGCGTTTCGTTCTGCGAAGCAAAAAGTACGTGGTCCCTATTCGCCAAGGCGTGCCTGAGCTGAAGAAGTCCTTGCCTGGTCTACGAGTGGTCAGCGCCAATATATTGCGCGAACACAAGGCGGTGATGGAAGGACCGGAGGAGATCCCTCTGACGGATCAACGGGTCTTGCCGATGCGCCTCAACGGAATTGACCTCCACTTGAGGCCTCACGGTTTCTTCCAGACCAACTCCGAGATCGCGGCAGGGATGTACCGGCAGGCGGCAGCGTGGGCCGAATCCGTCTCGCCTTCCTCGGTATGGGACCTCTTCTGCGGCGTCGGCGGATTCGCCATGCACCTTGCCGAAAAGTTGGGTGACAGCGTGGAGGTTCGTGGCATAGAGATAGATCCGGAAGCGATTGAGGCGGCGCGTTCCAGCGCTCGGAGCGCCGGCCTTCATCACATCGATTTCGCCGCCGCGGACGCTGGAACTTTTACCAACGGGAGCCATGACGAGCCGGACTGCGTCGTCGTTAATCCGCCTCGACGGGGCATTGGCCTGGAAACTGCTCGGTGGCTGGAATCTTCCCGCGTGGCAACGGTCATCTATTCGAGTTGCAACGCAGAGTCTCTCGCTCAGGACTTGGACGCCCTGAGGTCCTTCACCGCGGTCGAAGCACGACTCTTCGACATGTTTCCGCAGACCACCCACAGCGAAACCATGGTTCTGCTGCGGCGACGGGGAGAGCCCTGAGCTGGCACCGACGGGGGAAAAGGCTAGCGGGGCTAAACTAGTCCGAGTGTTGAAGAACAGGGATCGAGGATTGTGAACATGAGCCTCTCGGAGAGCATCGGGGTGCCACGATCGGATAAAGACGGCGATCCGCTTACCCCTGACCGCACTATCGCGACATCGAACGGTGACCAACACGCTCGCCTGCCAGGATTCACGATGACGACGCCGCGCGGAACACTGGAAGCCGGCGGCGAATTGCACGAAGTCGACCGTGACGAATGCCTGGATGTGGCCCGTGAAATTAATTCCATCGTCGTCGGGCTTCTGCCTTTCGACCCGGCGGAGGCGCCGAGACTCGCGGTACCCGAGTGGTTTAGGTGGACTCCACGAGAGCAAGGCGAGGAGAACCGCATACCTCTTGCTCGGCCCACGGGCACTCTTGGCCTTGATAGCCGCATTTTTCGGGACTCGGTGGCTGCGGCGGTGCAGAGGATTCACGACGGCCAACTAGAAAAGGTCGTCCTGTCTCGGGCGCTGGAGCTTCACTACGACGACGAACCGTTGGATCCCGCGGCACTGTACGCGAATCTGAAAAAAATGAACCCCTCGGCCTACGTGTTTAGCGTCCGCGACACTTCCACGGGTGAATACATCATGGGGGCCAGCCCAGAGTTGGTAGTGGGTGTCGAATCCGGTGAGGTTTCGACCAAGCCGTTGGCGGGATCCGCTTCACGGGCGGCGTCGGACCCGACAGAGGACGCCCAAACGGGCGAAGCCCTCATGAGGTCGGCCAAAGACCGCGCGGAGCATGCGACCGTCGTGGACGATATTGCACATCGATTGAAACCGATCACCACCGAGCTCAATGTTCCCGCGGCGCCCTCGTTGGTGGCGACCCCGCAACTATGGCACCTGGGAACGTACATTTCGGGGCGTTTGCTCCCCGGACTGTCCGCGTTGGACGCGGCACAGGCGGTTCATCCCACGCCGGCTATTTGCGGAACGCCTCGAAACGTCGCATTGGACGTGATCCGAGAGCTCGAACCTTCTCAGCGTGGGTTCTACGGCGGCCTCGTCGGCTGGACCGATCCGGACGGTAACGGAGAATGGGCCCTGAACCTGCGGAGCGGCCGCGTCGGACCTCGGACCGTGACCCTTCGAGCAGGCGCGGGCATCGTGAACGGTTCGACTCCGACGGGGGAGCACCACGAAACCGCCGTGAAACTCTCGACCTTTTTGGCGTCCCTGGGCCTAACCCTCGACGACCTAAACACCCTCGATCAGTAAGGCAGACTTTCGATGACCACCTCGGAAAGAGCCAGCGGCTCGCGGCATGAGCCCGCCGACGACGGCCCGCTCGTCGCCGCTGCCGACGGTTCGGCCTTGGGCAATCCAGGACCCGCCGGATGGGCCTGGTACGTGAATGAGACCTGCTGGCGAGCCGGCGGCTGGCCCCACGGAACCAACAACATGGGGGAGCTGAAGGCCGTTCTGGATCTGGTCGAATCCACCGCGGGTATGCCCGAGCGTCCGCTCAAGATCCTTTGTGATAGCCAATATGTGATCAAGTGCATCACCCAGTGGATGCCCGGGTGGAAGGCCAAAGGCTGGAAGAAGAAAGACGGCAAGCCGGTTCTCAACCGAGACCTCCTGGAGCAACTCGATGCAGCTTTATCCGGCCGCACCTATGAATTTGAGTGGGTCAAAGGCCACGCCGGACACGAGTTGAATGAACACGCCGATGACAAAGCCCGCGCCGCGGCCACGGCGTACCAAAAGCACCAGACGCCGGATGAAGGCCCCGGCCTGGGCGGACTCGCACCGAACGAAGTATCGCGGGAGGTTTCCCCGGGGGCCACACGGAGTACCGCGGCGGGGGAGGCCGCAACGAGAGATGCATCCACGCTGACGGGGGTCCAACCCTCCCGCGCGCAGGAATCTCCCGCCGAGGCCGCCCTCCGATGCGAACAAGAACTCAACGATCCCGCGACTCACCATGACGCCTCACGGGTGCAAGATTTACTGGCCGAAGAACTCGTCTGGATCACGGTGCGTGGCCGTCACGCCGGGCGAGAAGCCGCCCTCCGGTACTTGGATCAGGCGTTTGGCCTCCGGGGAGACCCCGAATACGTCAGCACCCATTCACCGTCAGAGCACGCGGGACTCGTGGTGAGCCGGGTCAAAACTCCTCGCGGACCAGCCGTGCGGACGAGCCTGTGGGTCCGTCGAGAGACCGGTCGATGGGGTCTCGCCGTGCGGCAAGATACCCCGGAGGCCTAAGGCGGTCTACCCGGCGAACATCGAGGCGTTGGCGGCCTCGGTTTCCGCGTAATTGGTGCCCGCGCTCGCGAGGGCCTGGTTGATCTGTCCCATAGATTCCTCGACTCGTGCTTGAGTTTGGCGCCAATTCGACAGGACTTCTTGGAACCTGGCCGAGGCCGTTCCCGTCCACGTGGACTGGAGTTCTTGGAGTGACGTCGTGAGACCATTGACCTCGGTGGCGATGCGCTCCATATAACCTCGCGCCTCGGACGTTTTACCCGTGATGACCTCGGAATCGACGACGAACTGAGCCATGGTGACCTCCTGTGGTTAGGTCCGCGGAGCCTTTCCGCGGTAGCCGATAGCAGGAGGGTAGATCGACGAGTCGAGCCGCTCGACGTCGGGACGACTCACGGCAGCCCCATTGGGGATAAACCGCTATGCCGTGACGTTTTTGCCACTTTGTGGATGGGGATCCTCGGCACCGGGGCGCGCTTGCGGGATCTGGACGACCATTGTCGCGCCGCCGCCATCCGTCTCTTCGACCCGTACCGTGCCGTGATGTTGCGTCACGATGGCCGCCACGATGGCGAGACCGAGGCCGGTGCCGCCAGTGTCGCGGGTGCGGGAGGTGTCTGAGCGATAAAACCTCTCGAAGACCTTCTGCATGTCGTCGCCGTGGATGCCCGGACCGTGATCCACGACCTTCAGTACGGAGAGGTACTCGCCGTCGATTCCCGGCCGAGATCCCACCGCGAGTTCCAGCGGGCTGCCTTCCGGCGTGTACCGCAGAGCATTGGTCACCAGGTTGGCCAAAACCTGCCGCAAGCGCGACTCATCGCCGCGCACCGGAGCGGGAAGGCCTGGGCCTTCCTCGAGGCCGACGACCGAAATCTCACGTTCGGGGGCAGATGCCGCGGCGTCGTCGGCGGCGTCCTGAGCCAGTTTCAAAAGGTCTACCGTGGTGACTTCGAGCGGGCGCCGTTCGTCGATTCGGGCGAGCACCAAGAGGTCCTCGACCAGCTGCCCCATTCTCTTCGACTCTGCCTCGATACGGCTCATCGCCTTTGCGACGTCCTCGTCCGTTTGAAGCGCGCCGTGGCGGTACAACTCGGAATAGCCGCGAATCGACACCAACGGGGTACGCAACTCGTGCGAAGCATCGCCCACGAAGCGACGCATCTTGACCTCGGAATGTTTCTGCGCATCGAAGGCTTCCTCAATGCGGGTCAACATGACGTTGAGGGACAAGGACAGCTGGCCGATTTCGGTTCGTGGATCATGCCGCTCGATGCGTTGGGAGAGGTCGCCCGCGGCAATTCGAGATGCGGTTCGTTCGACCCTTGCGAGAGGCTCGAACGCGCGCGTGACCAACACCCAAGCCAAGGCCGCAGCCGCCGCCAACGTGGCCATGCCGAAGGCGAAGGTAAGGACGCCGACGAGCGTCACCACGGCATTGGTCTGCGTCAGGGGCGTCGCCACGATGACGGTGTAGTTGGAATCCTTCGAGGCGATCGGCAAGATACGCCATTCGGTGTCCCCGGTGTTGCTTGGGACCGTGAGGCCTTGGCCGTTGTACCTCACTCCGTTGTCGTGATTCCAGCCCGTGAGCCGCGGCGATGAATTGCCGTCGTCGGCGACGATCGAACTTACGAGGTTGCCGTCGGAGTCCATGAGGTAGGCGGAATAGCGGAATCCGGGGCCGTCCGTCGACGTGGACTTATCGTTGCCAAGATATTTTGTGAGATTCGCTGCCGAGGAATTCATCTCGGAGTCAATCTGCTGAATCAACTGCCCGCGCAAGGCAGAGACTGCCACCAGGCTGGTCACCGCAATCGCCAATGCGAGAAGAAGAGCCGTCAACATGACCAATTGGGTGCGCAAAGAGAGCGCGCCCAATTTGGACTGTCGGACTCGGCTGGTGACGGACTGCACCACGGTTTAGTGCTTGGACGTCCGCAACAGGTAGCCGACGCCACGCTTGGTGTGGATCAGCGGCGGCAATGACTTGTCGTTGTCGATCTTTCGACGCAGATACGAAATGTAGGACTCCACGATGGAGGCGTCACCGTTGAAGTCGTATTCCCACACGTGGTCGAGGATCTGTGCCTTCGAAAGGACCCGGTTGGGGTTGAGCATGAGATACCGGAGAAGCTTGAATTCCGTGGGCGACAGGTCAATCTCGCGGTCGCCTCGGTAGACCTCGTGTGCGTCGTCGTCGAGCACCAGATCTTCGACGTGCAGCCGGGAATCTTCCTCTTCCAGGGCCTGGGTGCGGCGCAAGACGGCGCGGATGCGGGCAACCACCTCGTCCAAGCTGAAGGGCTTAGTGACGTAGTCGTCGCCGCCCACCGTCAAACCGGTGACCTTGTCCTCGGTGTCGTCCTTTGCGGTGAGGAACAAGATCGGGAAGAGCAAACCGGTGGCACGGATTTTGCGCGTCACGGTGAATCCGTCCATGTCGGGCAACATGACATCCATGACGGCCAAATCAGGGGTTTCGGCGGTTGCTCGGTCCAGAGCTTCGCGACCGTTGGCAGCGGTGATGACCTCGAAGCCGGCGAACCTCAGCGAGGTCGCAAGGAGCTCGAGGATGTTGGGCTCGTCGTCGACAACGAGCAGCTTGGCTTCAGTTTGATGTGCTTTCACAGGCCCAAGTGTCACCTAGTAGGCTGAATGAAGCCTGAATATTGAAAGAGTGCAGGCTGATTTGGCACTGTGGACAGAAAATATTCCCTCAGATTCTGTTACTGGGTACGACGTCGGCGCGCGGCCAAAAAGAGCGCGACCATCAACAGAATAAACGCGAGAGGGAGCAACATCATGGGAAGCATCGTCAAGATGTTCCACGGGTGCATGCCTACCCACTTCAGGATGAGCATGACAACGCCGCTTACCACGCTGATCGCGGCAAGAACGGCAGCCACTACGGCAAACCCGGCAAATCCCGGCGCCTCGGAGGATTGAGGTTCGGGGTGGCCGGAGTCGTGGGGCGAGTCAACGGTGGCTCTGCCCTGGGAAGAACGAGAAGTCATGGGTACCACGGTACCTTTTCGGCCTGAGGGCAGAATGCCGAGGCACCCTCACCGCGTCAGGGTGGCTGTATAATTGATGCTCAAGACTTTTTGACGAGAGGTCTTCCCCGCGATGAGTCCCACAACGGCGTTCGCTTCTGCGTGAACCGCCAAGGGATCGAGGGTAGAGGACCTGCAGAAGCGCCCGCGTGGACGATAAGGGACCGTCTCGCGAACGCGTCGAATGGGGGACATCCCCACGAATACAGCAAAGGAACGCAACATGCCCACCGGAAAAGTGAAGTGGTACGACGAGACGAAGGGTTTCGGGTTCGTGACCGTCGAGGACGGCCAGGAAGTCTTCCTGCCGTCCTCTGCCCTCCCCTCTGGAGTCACGTCCGTCAAGGCCGGAACCCGTTTGGAATTTGGCATCGCTGAAGGTCGCCGCGGAGCCCAAGCGCTCTCGGCACGTTTGCTCGACCGGATCCCCTCCTCGGTGAAGAACCACCGTAAACCCGCTGACGAGATGGCCGTTATCACCGAGGACCTCATCAAGCTCCTCGACGGCGTCTCCAACTCCTTGCGCCGTGGGCGTTACCCGGAACGCGCCGTGGGTAAGAAGGTTGCGACGATTCTTCGGAATGTCGCGGACAACCTCGACGCATAATTAGGCTCAGCACAAGGTTGAATAGGAGTATGTCGAAAACAGTGCAGGACGAACCGGTCACGTCGGTCTCTTCGGGGGCCGCAACGTCCGTGGCGGAACGGGCGGAAGCTCCCACGACTCTGACGCTCGGCTCCCCGCGCAAGGTACGGCGTCGGACCACACGCCTCGACGCCGTGCTCGCCGAGGCCCAGGATGTCGCGCGAGCTGGCGTCCTGGAGATAACCTCCGAGTCTACGATCGGCACGATCCACCACGTTCGTGGTGAAGAAGATCGTTTGTCCACGCACCTCTTTGAATGCACCCTGCCCGGATACCGCGGATGGTATTGGTTCTCGACCGTCGCACGGGCGCCACGGTCGAAAAAGGTCACGGTGTGCGAAGTTGGCCTTGTGCCGGGTGACGACGCCCTGCTCGCCCCCGAATGGATTCCCTGGGCCGACCGGGTACGTCCCGAAGACATCGAAAACGAGGAACCTGAAGAAACCAACGCGCCGGAAACCTCCGACGCGAACGATGACCGCGAAGACTCGCACGGCGCGGACCACGATGCGGACTCCACGGAGGGGGACGCACCGGAGGAATAATTCCCCGGGGACCTGCCCGAGGCGAGGAGATGACCGGGAACGTCACACGAAATCCTGACGGACGACAAACACCACCGGACGGGAACCTTCCGATCCCTTCGCGTGCCCAATTACCGCTGGTGGTTTTTGGGCGCGCTGGTTTCCAACATCGGCACCTGGATGCAACGTATCGCTCAGGACTGGCTGGTGTTCAACGACCTGTCCCACGAGGACTCGACGGCCATGGGCATCGTGATGGCCCTCCAGTTTCTTCCTCAGCTCTTCTTAGCGCCGTACGCCGGGCTCCTCGCGGACCGTTCCGATCGCCGCAAGGTCCTTTTCTTGACGCAAGGAGCCATGGCGGTTCTGGCCGCCCTCCTCGGAGTGCTTGTCATCAGTGGCTCCGCGCAACTGTGGCAGGTCTATGTATTTGCCCTTCTCCTGGGCATCGTCACGGCAATCGACTCGCCGGTGCGGCAGACCTTCGTCTCTAATCTGGTGCAAGACCGTGACTTGCCGAATGCCGTGGCGCTGAATTCGATGTCCTTTAACTCGGCACGTTTGATTGGGCCGGCGATCGCTGGGCTCTTAGTCGCGGCGGTCGGATCAGGCCCGGTGTTCCTGATAAATACGGTGACATTCTTGGCAATGATTGGGGCCATCGTCGCGATCGATACGACTCGGCTTCGACCCATGCCTAGGGTCTCCCGGGCGAGTTCTCGACTACGCGATGGTTTTGCTTACGTGAGATCGCGGCCGGATATTTTGATCGTGATGGTAGGGGCATTCCTGGTGGGGACCTTTGGCATGAATTCCGCGATAAACATTGCTGCCATGGCCACCAGCGAATTCGGTTATGGCGCGAATCAGTTCGGGTTCCTGACCTCAGCGATGGCCATCGGCTCTGTCTCGGGAACTCTGATGGCTGCCAAGAGGGAACGTCCACGACTCCGATTCATTTTTGGGGCGGCCGGACTTTTCGGACTGACGTGTTTGGCTGCCGCCGCTTCTCCCAACGTCGTGGTGTTCGCCGTCATCTTGATCCCGATGGGACTGGCTTCCCTTACCTTCATCACCTCGGCCAATGCCTACGTTCAGGTCTCGACCGAACCGCACATGCGTGGACGCGTCATGAGCATCTATATGGCGGTATTCATGGGTGGAACCCCGATTGGGGCGCCGGTGGTCGGAAGGATTAATGACCTGTGGGGCGCCCGGTGGGGATTGGGCGTGGCAGTTGCCGCGGGGCTGGCGACGGCCTTGCTGGGGTTCCTGTGGTACTGGCGCAGCCAGCACCTTCATCTCACGTATGACCGTTCGCGGCGAGGGTTTGTGAGGCTCGAACGCGACGCCGACTACGCGCCGATCACCGCGGCCTTGGAAGTTCAAGAACCGCGGTGATCGGGTGGGCGGCTTGCCCCACGCCGCCGAGCTGGGCTCGTGTTGGAATCAGCTGATGCGTTCGAGGACGTAATCGATGCAGGTCAGCAACGCCGCGACGTCTTCGGGCTCGATGGCGGTGAACGTCGCGATGCGCAGTTGATTGCGTCCAAGCTTGCGATACGGCTCGGTGTCCACGATGCCGTTGGCACGCAGGATCTCGGCCACCCGCGAGGCATCGACGGATTCGTCGAAGTCGACGGTGGCGATGACGGGGGACCGATGGTCGGGATTTTCGACGAAGGGGCGAGCCAAGGGGTTGGACTCAGCCCACTCGTACACGATCTGGGACGAACGAGCGGTGCGGTCGGCGGCCCAGGCGAGTCCGCCCTGGTCGAGAATCCAGGAAATCTGGTCCTGCAGCAGAATCAGGTTCGTCAGCGCCGGAGTGTTATAGGTCTGGTTCTTGCGGGAGTTATCGATCGCGGTCGTGAGGTTGAGCGAATCAGGAACCCATCGGCCCGTCCCCGCGATCTCCTCGACCCGAGCGAGAGCGGCCGGGGAGAAGAAGGAGAGCCAGAGCCCGCCGTCGGAGGCGAAATTCTTTTGAGGCGAGAAGTAGTACACGTCGGCCTCGGCCGGATCAACACTCATGCCGCCGGCCGCGCTGGTCGCGTCCACCAAAACCAAGGCGTCATCGGAGATCCCCGCCGGGCGGCGAACCGGAGCCGCCACGCCGGTGGACGTCTCGTTCTGTGGCCAAGCGTAAACATCGGCGTCGGGAAAGGCCACGGGCTCGGGTCGAGTCCCGGGCTCGGCCGTCACGATGTGGGACTCTTCCAGGAAGGGTGCATTATTGGTGGCCTTCGCGAATTTGGAACCGAATTCCCCAAAGCTGAGGTGGGCGGCCCGGGAATGAACGAGGTTAAAAGCTGCCGAATCCCAAAAGGAGGTGGCTCCACCATTGCCGAGAATGACTTCGTAACCCTCGGGGAGGTCGAACAGATCGCGAAGTCCAGAGCGAATGGAAGCAACCAGATCTTTGACCGGTGCCTGACGATGCGAGGTTCCGAGGAGACCGGACGACGCCGTCAGCGCGTCGAGCTGAGCGGGCCTCACCTTGGAAGGACCCGCACCAAAGCGTCCGTCATGGGGGTGGAGATTTTGGGGGATGACGAGGTGATCTGTCACGAAGTATGCTCCAATGATCAAAATGGTGGGTAGGCGGCTAGTTGTGCGTCCTGACTACACCATTGTGCGCGGGTTTGTTCACGGGAAAAGAATTTTGGACCGAAGATGACCCTTAGCACCTAGAATGGACAGGCACACACCACGGCCATAGCGAGAAGGGCGTTATACCTCCAATGACGGACCTCGTCGATACAACAGAGATGTACCTCCGAACCATTTTGGATTTAGAGGAAGAGGGCATCACCCCGATGCGCGCCCGTATCGCCGAGCGCCTGGATCATTCAGGGCCCACCGTGTCACAGACGATTGCGCGGATGGAGCGACATGGCCTCGTTCACGTGGAAAGCGACCGATCCTTGGCCCTCACCCCCGAAGGTCGTGAGCGTGCGGTGTCCGTGATGCGTAAGCACCGGCTCGCCGAGCGATTGCTGGCGGACGTCGTCGGGTTGGATATGGCCTATGTACACGATGAAGCCTGCCGCTGGGAGCACGTCATGAGCGAGCGTGTGGAACGCAGGCTCGTGGAGCTGCTGAATTCTCCCAAGTACTCCCCGTATGGCAACGCGATTCCGGGCCTCGAAGAATTGGGTATTACGAGCGAACGAGATGACCCCAAGACGGTCACGTTGTCGATTGCGGCCAAGGACTCCTCGCCTGAAGATCGATTTACGCTGGCGCGATTCCCCGAAGTGCTGCAGGCAGATATTGACGTCATGAAGGTCTTGGGTCGGGCCGGCATGGAGCGTGGCAGCGTGATCAGCATCGAACCCAAGAACGGTGCCATTCACGTTCTCGTGGATGGGTACGACGAAGGGGTGGATCTCGACCCGGAGGTGGCGGACCACATCGTCGTCAAGCGCGGCGCATAACCGGACGTGGCCAAGCTCTACTTCCGCTACGGGGCGATGAACTCTGGGAAATCCACGGCGTTGCTCCAGGCAGCCTTCAACTACGAAGAACGAGGTCAGAGAGTACTTCTGGCCAAACCTCGGGTCGACACGAAGGGTGAATCCCACATCGTGTCTCGGCTCGGAGTATCCCGTGAAGTGAATTTCTTACTTGGTCCGGAAGAATCCGCGAGGGCAGCTTTTCAGCACCACGCCGCCGGAGACGACGGCGGCCTGCATCTCAGCATGGACCTTCCTCCGGTGGCCTGCCTGCTCATCGATGAGGCCCAATTTTTGACGCGAGCCCAAGTGGATGACCTCATGCGCGTCGCTGTGCTCGACAACGTTCCCGTGCTGGCATACGGAATTCGCACCGACTTTCAGACACGGGCCTTCCCAGGATCGGGTCGCTTGTTGGAGCTTGCCCACACCTTGGAAGAGCTCAAGACGATCTGCCGCTGTGGCCGGAAGGCTCTCTTCAATGGACGGCGAGTCGGGGATCACTTCGTTTTCGCCGGTAGCCAGATTGCGATCGATGGCGAGGCTGTGACGTATGAGTCACTGTGCGCCAGTTGTTACCTCCGGGAGACCCAGGGGCAGCTCGGCGAATAGTGCCGTTGGCTCGCTGAAAACTCCCTGTGCCGTCACGAAACCTTGACCATGACGCGCTTCACCTTAATCATTTCGTGATCTGACGGGTCTGGCTGGGGATGCCTCGGGGTGCCTCATGTCTCGAATTTCGACCCCAGCAAGAACCTGTGTGTGAGGACACTTTAAAATTTTTCGGGCGGTCTTGGCGACGAAATATCGGCAAACGAAGTAATGCTCCGATCCCCGCCATGGCGGGGATCGACGGGGTCTGACACGCTTCTGGAGCGAGGCTAAATTCGTCCTTTTTGAGGCCGGAGAAGCGTTCCGATTCGTGTTCAGGTGACGTCGTCGTGATCAAAACGTGACATTTGGGTGAGGGGTGTGTACGCTCGTACTCGTGCCAATCACTGGTCGAGACGGCACCACCGGATAGAACGCCTAGCTCTGCCACTACCCGGTGAAACAAAAAAACCAAACACGTCCGATGGCAGAGGCGGGGGACCCATTATCTGGGTTCTTCCTCGTAAGAGCCCTTGGGGTTAAGTCGCTCCAGCGACCGGGTGTCTCCCATCCGAACCCGACAGCTCACCTCGCAGGCACAGGGAGGAAAACTTTTACTATGGCTAAGCACATCGCGCGTCACCGCGCCGCAACCCAGTCCCACGTCGTTCGTAACACCGGTATTGCAGTTGCAGCTGCCGGCGTCGTTGCAGGCTCCGTCGCTCCGGCTAACGCTTTCGCCGAAGCCGCTTCGACGTCCTACAGCGCACCCACCACGGCTTCCTACGACGCCCCCACCACTCAGGCAACCAACGTCCAGACCGTTGACTACTCCGCTTCCAACAGCGGTGGCGGCGGTGGCGAGACCGGTTCGACCGCAGCTACCGGTAGCCGCGCCAAGATCGTTGAGGACGCCAAGGCTGGCCTCGGCGGGAGCTACGTTTGGGGCGGCAAGAGCTTCGGGGCTTGGGACTGCTCCGGCTTCGTTTCCTACGTTGCTGCTCAGTCCGGCATTCAGCTGGATTCCTACACCTACTCGATGAAGAACCAGCTCACCCCGACCTCGAACCCGCAGCCGGGCGACGTCGTCTTCACCAACAACTACGCTCACGTTGGCATCTACCTCGGTGACGGCCAGATGATCTCGGCCCTCAACCCCTCGCAGGGCACCACCATCACCTCGGTTGATGGCGGCGGCATGATGCCGGTTGATGGCTACTACAGCATGCCGGGACTCTAATCTCCGCATCTCAAGTTTCACCTTGTGAGGCATGAGGGGCGTCCGGGAGGGAAACCCGGACGCCCCTTTTTTGTGCCCGAAACCTTCTCCGTCCAGTCGCGGGTCGTCCACAGTTCGAGATGCTTCGGCGTGGCGGTGCCGCAGGGCTCGTCACAGAGGGTTTCGTGTGCTTATGGTGGAAGAGCAAGTTTCCCTCCTCACGCGAGGCTCCGGTCATGAACCGGTGACCCGCGATTCGGACAGTGCGGAGATCACTTTCGCGTGACGCGACCCCCGACGACCAGCGGGGGTCGCGTTTTTTGTGTCTGCGGCACAACCGGCAGGTTCTATCATGGGGAGATGCCCACACAGTTTGAGCCCCCGCGCAGCAGCAGTGACCAAGAATTTCAAGCCATGGCGGTCGGCATGGTTTCCGGGGCTGTACCTGGAATCGTGATTGGCCTGATCGTCTCCCTCTTCCTCGGAAACCCGGCGATGTGGGTATCGATCGTGGGAGGGGTGGGGATCGTGATCGGGCTTGTCGGCGCGGTCATGTATAACAAGCGCCGTGCCCGCAGGCGTGACTAAGCACCCCGGAGGCGCCGGACCTCGGCGGAAATATTCTCCCGTGCCCGTTCTTCCCAGGATTCGCGGGCGGGCGCCGTCAGATAAATGAACGGCTGAGCAAGAAATCCCTCGAGGATCGTGGCTCGAGCGGCACGAAACTCTGGTCCTGGAACATGAGAGTATTCGGTTCTCACGGCGGCAGCGTAGCGGTCATACCGCGGGGATGCGGCGGCGAGGATGCCGAGGTCGGCGTCGTGGAAGTACGGCCAGAGTGGATCTGGGCAGTCTTGCGTGTGGTCGCTCGTGGCCATGATGAGCTCGGAGGCTCGGCGCACCTCGTCTGGGGGTAGAATGCCGGCGAGATCCGAGGCGCAGAGCTGAGCGCTCTGGGACTCGTCGTGACCGGGCTTTCCGTCATAAACGGCGTCGTGGTACCAAGCCGTCGCACGGAGGATTCGTCGCGACGCCGCATCCAGGGAACTCTGACGTTCGAGGGTCGACACATGTTCCAATACCTCACCGAGGTGGACGGAGGAGTGGTATCCCCGATCCGGAGATTCCCACCGATCTAGCACCCGCCGGCCAAGCTCGGGGTGGTCAGGTGCCCATTCTTCCCAATTGCGAAGCAGGCGAGCCCTGATCTTGGCGGGGCGTTCCTTAGCAGGAATGCGCAGCGGTGAGGCGATCAAGCGTCGGACGAGTTCATGGGGCGTGACGTGAATGGCGCCCTGGGCCACTGCCTCGGCGACAAGATGCTCGGGGACGTCGTAGTGATCTTGGTCAAAGGCCCGAGGACTCAGGCCGGTGCGTTCGGCGACGTCGTGCAGCTCCGAAAGGCGGGAATCCGAGACCATGTGTGCGAACATGGTCCCGTGCGCGGGCCACAAGGGTTGATCGATCCAAACGGTCATGAACCCAGCATGGCACGTGAACCCTGTAGAATGTGTCGGTGCGCCCTCGTAGCTCAGGGGATAGAGCACGGCTCTCCTAAAGCCGGTGTCGGTGGTTCGAATCCACTCGGGGGCACTTTCGTGCCGCGCATCTCGCGCACGTGACTGTCATCATCCTCTTCATTTCACCCTCAATCCCGGGATGTTTTCCCCCGTTTAACAGACCGATCCAGCTCTGCCACGCCGAGCTGGATCGTGAGTCTTCCTGATCGAGGACGCTGCGGCGTCGTGGATTCTTGCGGTCCCTCACGACATACGAAAGTTGACGCCATGAACTCCGAATACACACCGAGGCACGCATCTGCCACGAACGACTCGTCCGGGGGCGACCAGACGGGGACGGGGCAGCACCACATTACGGATACGCGTCCGGCCGTCGAAGACCAGAGCGCTTGGGGCGCGTTGTGGGCCATCGTCATCGGCTTCTTCATGATTCTGGTGGACGGCACGATCGTCTCCACGGCGATGCCCGCGATCATGGAAAACTTCGGTGCCGACATCAACCAGACGGTTTGGGTCACGAGTGCGTATTTGCTGGCCTATGCGGTGCCGCTGCTCATCACAGGGCGCATGGGCGATCGTTTTGGGCCCGGACGCATGTATCTGATCGGCTTGGTGCTCTTTACATTAGCCTCGCTGTGGTGCGGACTCTCCGGCAGTATCGAGATGTTGATTATTGCCCGCGTGTTCCAGGGCTTGGGCGCCGCCATCATGACGCCCCAGACGATGGCCATCATCACGCGTTTGTTCCCCGCGGAACGACGCGGTGCCGCGATGGGTGTGTGGGGCGCGACGGCCGGGGTCGCGAGCCTCGTCGGACCGATCTTGGGTGGCGTGCTCGTGGATACCCTGAGCTGGGAATGGATCTTCTTCGTGAACATTCCGGTGGGAATATTCGCGTTTATCCGGGCCTGGCAGAAGCTGCCGAGATTCCCCGTCCACACGCGACGGATGGACTTCCTCGGCGTGATTCTGAGTGCTCTGGCCATGTTCCTGATTGTCTTTGGCATTCAGGAAGGCCAAGGACACGATTGGGGAGCCATTTGGGGGCCGATCACGGTTCCGGAACTGATCATTGCCGGCGTCGTCCTGCTCGCCCTGTTTGTGGTCTGGCAGAAGATCACGAAATCCGAGCCCTTGGTCCCGCTCGGACTCTTCCGCGACCGGAACTTCTCCCTCGGCAACGCAGCCATCAGCATGGTCGGCTTGATGATCGTCTCCTTCGCCTTGCCGCTGATGCTCTTCTACCAGCTCGTGAGGGGCATGACTCCGACCCAGGCCGCCCTGATGACCGCACCCATGGCTATCATCTCTGGCGTTTTGGCTCCGGTGGTGGGCAAGATCCTGACCGCCCGTCGGGCGCCGTTTATCGCCGTATTCGGGCTTCTCATGAACGTGGTGGGCCTGGTGGGCTACTGGTGGTTGATATCCCCGGACACTGAAATCTGGCTCCTGTTGCTGCCTTCGGTGATGATGGGTGTCGGTGGCGCCTGCATGTGGGCACCGATCTCCATCACGACGACGCGCGATCTCAAACCGAGCCAATCCGGCGCGGGCTCCGGCATCTTCAACACCACCCGCCAGGTCGGTGCCGTGCTCGGAACCTCGCTCATCTCGATGATGATGGAGAGCCGCATCGCCGCGAATCTGCCGATGCTCTCCGGTTCTTCCCATTCGGGGGAGGCATCCGCCGGCCAAACTCAGTTGCCGGAGATGTTGCGGGATGGCTACGCCCAGGCCATGGGCGAGTCCATCCTTCTGCCTGCGGCGGCGATTTTGGTGGCGGCCGTGATGGCCGCGTGTTTCCGGGGCCGCGCGATGGCTAAAACACGGTAAGCCTTCAGCGTCCTCGAGAATTTCACCGGAGGGGCTGCTGGCCCTCCAGCTCCCCGCGGGAAAAGGCATCAAACTTGCCGCGGACCAGCCGGACGGCCAGCCATCCCGCCTCCACGAGCATGGCGAGCAAGACGATCCACCGGATGATGACGAGAATCGAAGCCCAGACCGGCGCCGAACCCTCGGGGGAGGTGAGGGCGGCGTCGATGGCGACGTTCCCCGCGAGAAAGGTGACGAGATAGGCCAGGGGAGCGGACCATAGGGCCCACCGAGTGGCACCTCGAGGCATCGATCGGCCGATCATCGCACCCCATGCGAGCGCGATAAATATCGGGGTGAAGAGTCCCCAGGACCAGTGAAGGCCCGTGTACGCGCTTCGTCCGTCTTCGCCGAGAGCCTGCGAGATGGTGGCGGCGTCGTTAGGGAAACTGAAGGGCTGGAGCTCGGGGAGCGAAACGTGGGACTGTGCCCCCAGCTGCGGCACCATCCATGCGTGAAGCGCCGCGAACATGAGCGCAGCGATGACGAACAGAACTACCACGATCATTCCGGACGAGGACTTCTGTGGATCCGGCCGAGCAATGGGCGCCCACTCGGCGTCGTGATGGTGAGACGGACCCGTGGGGGAGGACGAGGGTGCCCTACGCCGCGAAGGCCCTGAGGGCGCCGTCGACGGCGCGCCGGAATTTCCATAGAGGCGTTGCTTTTGGCCCTTCGACATACCCATAGCTCCATTATGGACCTGAGGTTCGATTCCTCTGGGGCGGGGGCTCTGAATCGAAACTTTGTTCGCTTAGACTGGGGAACAGTATGGATTTTCTGCGCGACTCTTCGTTTTTTACACCGCCCAGCTCCCCGTCCGACGGACCGGGAGCTGAATCGCACGATCCCGGATCGCTCGTGGAGGGCCTCAACGAGCATCAGGCCGAGGCGGTGACCCATTCCGGTTCGCCGCTGCTCATCGTGGCTGGGGCCGGTTCGGGGAAAACAAGGGTTCTGACGCATCGGATCGCTTACCTCTTGGCAACGGGGCGTGCCCATCAAGGGGAGATTCTCGCGATTACGTTTACCAATAAAGCCGCGGCGGAAATGCGCGAACGCGTGGTTGAACTCGTGGGTCCCCGAGCCGAAAAAATGTGGATTTCTACGTTCCACAGCTTCTGCGTTCGTGTGTTGCGGCGCGAGGCTCAGACCCTCGGCTTGAAGTCGTCATTCTCCATTTACGACTCCGCAGATTCCTTGCGATTGATCACGTTGATTGCCAAGGAATTCGAACTAGATGTTAAGCGCTTCGCCCCCAAGGCTTTGCAGAACCGAATCTCGACCCTCAAGAACGAGCTGGTTGATGCCGAAGACAATGCCTCGTCGGCATCAAGCACCGACCCCTGGGAATCCACCGTCGCCCGCGTGTACAGCGAATACACGCGACGACTCCGGGCAGCCCATGCTCTCGACTTTGACGACCTTATTGCGCAGACGGTCTTCATGCTGAGGGCTTTCCCCCAGGTCGCCGAGTACTATCGGCGCCGGTTCCGTCATATTTTGGTCGACGAGTACCAGGACACCAATCACGCCCAATACTCGCTGGTGCGCGAACTCACCGGCCACGATGCGAGCCCGCAGGGCGGGGAGAACCCTTACCCTTCGGCCGTCGAACCCGCGGAGCTGACCGTCGTCGGCGATTCGGATCAGTCCATTTACGCCTTCCGCGGTGCCGATATCCGCAACATCACGGACTTCGAACGCGACTACCCACAAGCGCGGACCATCTTGTTGGAACAGAATTACCGTTCAACACAGACCATTCTCAGCGCGGCCAACGCTGTGATCGAACGTAACCCGAACCGCCGAGAGAAAAAACTGTGGACGGCCTCGGGCGACGGCGTGCCGATCGTCGGCTACGTCGCCGAAAATGAGCACGCGGAGGCGCGGTTCATCGCGGAAGAAATTGACCGGCTGCGTGATGAAGACGGTGTGGCGCCAGGCGACGTCGCGGTGTTCTACCGGACCAATGCCCAGTCCCGCTCGCTCGAAGAAATCCTCATGCGGGTCGGTCTCCCGTATCGCGTGGTCGGGGGAACGCGCTTCTACGAGCGAAAAGAAATCAAAGACGCCCTCTCCTACCTGCGTGCCTTGATGAATCCCGACGACGACATCAGCGTGCGGAGAATTCTGAACGAACCCAAGCGCGGCATCGGTGCACGCTCGGAAGGGGCCATCGCGAATCTCGCGTCGAGGGACGGCTCGTCGTTCATGGCCGCAGCGCGCCAAGCCAATGACGCTCCAGGGCTCGCTGCGGCGGGAGCCAAAAAGGTGACCGCCTTCGTGACGCTCATGGATGACCTCGCGCAGATTGCCGCAACCGAAACCGCCGCGACCTCCCTCGAGGCCGTGCTGGAACAATCGGGGTACCTGGAAGCGCTCCGCACCTCGGAGGACCCCCAAGACGAGTCTCGCGTGGAGAACCTCGCCGAACTCGTGGCCGTGGTTCGTGAATTCGAGCGTGATCATCCGGAGGCCGGCCTTGGCGAATTCCTGGAGCACGTTTCCTTGGTTGCGGACGCGGACCAAATTCCGAATCGACCCAAGCAGGGCGAAGAAGAAGAGGGCGGGGTCTCTGCAGCTCAGGTCGCCCGTGAGGTGGCCGAAGCGCGCGCCGAGGGGGTCGTGACCCTGATGACCCTCCACACCGCCAAGGGCCTGGAGTTCCCCGTGGTTTTCTTGACGGGTATGGAGCATGGAATTTTCCCGCACCAGCGGGCTCTGACCAACGACGACGAAATGAGCGAGGAGCGTCGCATCGCCTATGTGGGCCTCACGCGCGCGATGAAACGGTTGTACCTGACGCGCGCGGAATCGCGTTCAATGTGGGGCCAAGGGCAGTTCAACCCGCCCTCGCCCTTCCTGGAGGAAATTCCCGAGCACCTCATCGAGTGGAAACGGGTGGGATCCGCGGGATTCGGTACAGGATTCGGCTCGGCGGTGTACGGAGCCGGTGGGTTCTCTGGGGGAGGCGCCCGTGGCGGCAGGAGTTCTTGGGCCGATTCCTCGTCGTGGGGAGGCCGGGGCAGCGGAGGAGTCTCGCGACCCGCACCAGCAAGCCACGACGCCGGTTATGGCCAAGGCATCGAGGGGTCTCCCCAGCTCGGGGCTCGGGCGACCAAAGCTTCCCGTGTCCAACAAACCAAAGAGATCCCTTCGTTATCGGTGGGAGACACCGTGGAGCACAAAAGCTTCGGACGTGGCCGTGTGGTGGCCCTGGAAGGTGGGGGCGACAAGACCGTGGCCAAGGTGCGGTTTGCCAACGAGGAAAAACGTTTGTTGTTGCGCTATGCGCCGCTGAAAAAGGTGGAGGGCTAGGGGACGACGTCGTCCTGAACGATCGAATATTCTTTCGCGATCAGCACCAATGGGCTGTGACTAGGGGAAATCCCCGCTAGGGTGTAGTGCAAACCACACCACAGAAGGATTTCTATGCCCTCGAATTCGGTCCATGCCGACCAGAACGAGACCTCATCCGAGCAAACGGGGGCGGGATCTCCTCCCGCCGACCAACGACGTAAAGCAGTGGTTTCCAGTTTCCTCGGAAACTTCGTGGAATGGTTCGACTACGGTGCCTACAGCTATTTGGCCGTGACGATCGCGGCCGAATTCTTCCCTGGCGACACCGATAAATCCCTCTTCATGACCTTCGCGCTCTTTGCCGTGAGCTTCCTGATACGGCCGTTTGGCGCATTCTTTTGGGGTCATTGGGGCGACAAATACGGACGCACCCAAACCCTGGCGTGGTCGATCATTCTCATGACCGGCGCCACGTTCCTGATCGGTTGCCTTCCCGGCGCCTCGACCATCGGAATGGCCGCGCCGATCGCTTTGCTGGTGCTTCGCCTGGTCCAAGGATTCTCCGCCGCGGGTGAGTACGCGGGCGCATCAGCCCTGTTGTCCGAATTCGCCCCACGTGGCAAACGAGGCCGTTACGCCGCGATCGTTCCGGCCTCCACCGCCTCGGGATTGCTCTTGGGGTCGCTGGCGGCCACGATCCTTTACGGCCTGTTGGAGGACTCCGCGATGGAGTCGTGGGGCTGGCGGCTTCCCTTCCTGGTGGCGGGGCCTTTGGGACTCATCGGGCTGTACATCCGTCGCAAGATCGACGACACTCCTGCTTTTCACGCTCACACCACGCGCCAGATGGAGATGGTCCAGCGTGGCCAGAAGCCGCCGTCGCCGACCCTGCAGCTGGTCACCAAGAACTTTCCCGAACTCATTCAGGGCTTCGGGATCGTGCTACTCAACGCCGTCGGTTTCTATGTGGTGCTGACCTTTATGCCGACGTACCTCTCCGAGAATCTTCATTACGACGCCGCGGCATCCCAGCTCGCCACCACGATTTCCCTGGTGACCTACATCGGGTTCGTGTTCCTGACCGGACGTATTGCGGATCGCATCGGGCGTCGAAACACCTTGATCTTGGCCTCGAGCACCTTCTTGGTGTTGAGTATCCCCGCGTTCATGGTCATGGGGACCGGGCACTACGTCTTTGTCGTGGCCGCGCTCGTCGTGATGGGGGCATTCCTCTCGCTCAACGACGGCGCGTTGCCTTCGGCAGTTTCGGAGCTGTACCCCACAGCCATACGCTTCAGCGGATTTGCCCTGGTGTTCAACATCGGCAATGCGCTCTTCGGTGGTCCCATGAGCGCGGTCAACACATGGCTCATTTCCACGACCGGAAACACGATGTGGCCGGCCTACATTCTCATGGGAGCTTCCCTTCTGGCACTGCTGGCGGTGCTCTGGTCGAAGGACCATTCGAGCGTGGACATCGACGACGTCGACCCGACGGAACCGGAGAACCGCCGTCGCGAGGACGCCAGCTACGGGGAGACTGGCGCCAGCTGACGAGGGGGACTGGCACTGGGCTTAAGGGCTCATTTCGTGCACTTTGGGCGAATTGCACGTGAAATGTTCCCCGATGCGGTTCTGCCACGTCGAAATACGGTGCCGCAGTTAGGGTGCTCGCGACCATCTGAGTTAGAGTCACACGAGGGGAGCCCTGTCTCCCGCGTTGATCTCAGGGTCACGGCGGAGGCTGGCGCTCCACGATTATCAGGCCGGATGGGCTGAACGGTTCAGCCGGCACGACTTCGACGAAGAAGGACACATATCCGTGGACCTGTTTGAATTCCAGGCACGCGATCTCTTCGAGAAGCACGGTGTACCCGTACTTCAAGGGATCGTTGCCGAAACTCCCGAAGAAGCTAAAGCTGCCGCCGAGAAGATCGGCGGCGTCACCGTCGTCAAGGCTCAGGTTAAGGTAGGCGGCCGCGGTAAGGCGGGCGGCGTCAAGGTCGCGAAGACCGCCGATGAGGCTTACGAGTACGCTTCCCAGATCCTGGGCATGGATATCAAGGGTCACACCGTTCACCGCGTGATGATCGCTCAGGGTGCGGACATTGCCGAGGAATACTACTTCTCGGTTCTGCTGGACCGCGCCAACCGCTCCTACCTGGCGATGTGCTCGGTGGAAGGCGGCATGGAAATCGAGCAGCTCGCGGTGGAGCGCCCCGATGCGCTCGCCCGCGTCGAGGTCGACCCGGCCAAGGGCCTGGACGCCGAGAAGGCTGCCGAGATCGTTGCTGCCGCCGGTTTCCCGGAGGAGTTGCGTGGCAAGGTCGCTGATGTCCTCGTCAAGCTCGGTGAGGTTTACGACAAGGAAGACGCGACCCTGGTCGAGGTCAACCCGCTGGTCAAGACCGGCGACGGCGAAATCCTCGCCCTCGACGGCAAGGTTTCCCTGGATGACAACGCCGAATTCCGTCACGAGGATCACGCCGGACTCGAAGACAAGTCCGCAGCCGATCCCCTGGAGGCCAAGGCCAAGGAAAACGACCTCAACTACGTCAAGCTCGACGGTGAGGTCGGAATCATCGGTAACGGTGCAGGCCTCGTGATGTCGACGCTCGACGTCGTGGCCTACGCCGGCGAGAAGCACGGCAACGTCAAGCCGGCCAACTTCCTCGACATCGGTGGTGGCGCGTCCGCAGAGGTCATGGCGAATGGCCTCGACGTGATCCTCGGCGATGAGCAGGTCAAGTCGGTGTTCGTGAACGTGTTCGGCGGCATCACCGCGTGCGACGCCGTCGCGAACGGCATCGTCAAGGCCCTCGAGATCCTCGGTGACCAGGCCACCAAGCCGCTGGTTGTCCGTCTCGATGGCAACAACGTGGAAGAGGGACGCCGCATCTTGGATGAGGCAAACCACCCGTTGGTCACTCAGGCGAAGACCATGGACTCGGGTGCCGACAAGGCCGCCGAGCTCGCTCACCAGGCTTCCTAAGCACCGCCGATACATCTCAAGATATAGAGGAAAAAATGTCTATCTTTTTGAACAAAGACTCCAAGGTCATCGTTCAGGGCATCACCGGCGGCGAGGGCACCAAGCACACTGCGCGCATGCTGGCTGCCGGAACCCAGGTTGTCGGCGGTGTGAACGCACGCAAGGCCGGCACCACCGTCTCTCACAAGGCTCAGGACGGCTCTGACGTCGAACTGCCCGTTTTCGGGAAGGTCTCCGAAGCTGTGCAGGAGACCGGCGCCAACGTGTCGATCGTCTTCGTGCCCCCGGCTTTCACCAAGGACGCTGTGATCGAAGCCATTGACGCCGAGGTCCCGCTCGTCGTCGTGATCACCGAGGGTATCCCGGTACAGGATTCGGCCGAGTTCTGGGCTCATGCCAAGGCCAACACCGGCTCGGACGGCAAGCCCAAGACCCGCATCATCGGGCCGAACTGCCCCGGCATCATCACCCCCGGTGAGTCCCTGGTGGGTATTACGCCCGCAAACATCACCGGTTCCGGCAAGATCGGGCTCGTCTCCAAGTCGGGTACCTTGACCTACCAGATGATGTTCGAGCTCCGTGACATCGGATTCACCACCGCCATCGGCATCGGCGGTGACCCCGTGATCGGTACGACCCACATCGATGCCCTGGAGGCCTTCGAAGCGGACCCCGACACCGAAGCCATCGTGATGATTGGTGAGATTGGCGGCGACGCTGAGGAGCGCGCGGCCGACTACATCAAGGCCCACGTGACCAAGCCGGTCGTCGGCTATGTCGCAGGCTTCACGGCCCCCGAGGGTAAGACCATGGGCCACGCAGGCGCCATCGTCTCGGGCTCTTCCGGAACGGCTGAAGCCAAGAAGGAGGCCCTCGAGGCTGCCGGCGTGAAGGTCGGCAAGACTCCCTCTGAGGCAGCACAGCTGATGCGAGAGATCTTCTCCGCTCGGTAAAACCCTGCGCCGAGTCGTCGGATCGCCCGGGCCATCACGGCCCGGGCGATCCTTGCGTTAAGAGGCTCAACCGGATCGCGTTGTCCTCAACGGTCGACACGGACATCGTCGGGCAATATACCGCGACGACCACCGGCCCCACGCCTTTACGGTACGAATTCACGTTGCTGGGGCCGGTGGCGCCACACTTTGGAAATGACGACATCGTGGTGGGCCCACCCACGTTCTCCATCTAGGCCCAGAGGCGTCAGGCCGTCGAGGTCCCAAAGAGGAGCCCGAGGAGGTATGTCGCCAACGCCGCGCCATATCCGATCAATAGCTGGCGTAGGCCTCGCTTGAGGGGAGAGGCTCCCGAGAGCAGACCGACCACGGCGCCGGTTCCCAGGAGGGCAATGCCCACCAAGAACAAGGACAGGATCATCCCGGGGTAGCCCGACATTCCAAAGATGTACGGGAGAATCGGGATGATCGCGCCTGAGGCGAAGAAGCAGAAACTCGAGGCCGCAGCCCCCAGGTCGGTGCCCAAAGCGACGTTCTCCGCTCCGTCCTCTGCGGCGTCTTCGTCATCACGGTGCGACAACGAGGGATCGCAGTCGCATTCGTAGTATCCAAACCGCTCCAGGGCGCGGTGGTGAGCAGCTTCCTCGCTCATGCCGCGCGCACGGTAGATCAATTCGACCTCGTTACGGTCGATATCTAGGTCGGGTGCGACGTCGAGGGTGACCTGGGTGGGGCGGGACGCATCCAGGAGCTCGCGTTGCGAACGTACGGAGACGAACTCACCCGCGCCCATGCTCAGTGCTCCGGCGAGGAGGCCTGCGACGCCGCTCAACAACACCATGTGCGGGCTCGCGCCGGCAGCCCCCACACCCATGATGAGGGCAACGTTCGAGACGAGACCATCGTTGGCACCAAAGACCGCCGCGCGGAAATTACCGGAGAGCTTTTCCCTGCCGTTGGTGGCGAGGGCGCGGACCACCTCTTCGTGTACAGCTTCGTCGGCTGCCATCGAGTCGGTCGCATCCGGATCTTCGTCGTAAGGGGAGCGGCCTTCTGCGCGCTGGGCAAGGGCCAAGACGAAGACGCTCCCGAAATGCTTGGCCATGAATTGAAGGGTCAGAGACGAGATCGAGGGGCGAGGATCCGGTGTCGCATCCGCCCCGAGAAGATCGCGCCAGTGTTGCTGGTGACGTTTTTCGGCGTCGGCCATTTCGAAGAGAATTTCCGCGTCCCGGCCTTCTTCACGTTCGGCAAGGTAGCGGTAGACCGTCTCCTCGGAGATTTCATCGGCAAGGTACCGACGCCAGCGGCGTCGTTGTGCGGCGGTAGAGGGGGCCCGGGAGGGATCTTGTAACGTATCGGCCTCGTGGCGGGAAGGTAGATCCTCGGCAGGGCGGGGGTTCATCGGCTCAGGGTTCATGGGGGTATCTCCTCCGGGCCGAGCCGCGCGATGAATTCACCGCGGAGACTTCGGCCCTTGAATCGTGTCCCGTAATGGGTCGTCAGGCCGAAGGTCTCGCTCGCCCGCAGGAACACGCCGCGTACGGCGCCCTCTGAGCGGGTGAAATGCCGGGAGGGGATCTCCAGTGTGTCGACATTTCGCTGTGATGCCCTGAGGCATCGGTGGGAACTACTCCCCTTCGTTCCGGACCACTTTATCGGATTCTTCGCGACGAAGCACCGTCCCCGTTAACAATGCGCCCAAGGCCACAACCGCGATGCAGAACAACCCGGTGAGCGACCACCCACCGGAAATAAAGAAGAACCCGCCGAGCCAGCCGACGATCGCCGATCCCGCGTAATAGAACAGGTTGTACAGTGCCGTACCCTGAGCCTTGCCGTCGCCTGCCAGGAGGCCGGTCCATGCCGATGCCGTCGAATGGGCCGCGAAAAAGCCCATGGTCAGCAGGACGAGGCCGAGAACTACTACCGGAAGTGGCGACGCCGTCGTCAGCCAAATACCCAAGATCATGACGGCCATCGAGACGAGAATCGTCAGCAACCGACCGAATCGGGCCGATAAACGCCCGGCAACTCCCGAGGTGAAGGTTCCGGAAAGATACGCCAGGAAAAGCAGCGAAATGGCGATCTCGGATAGGGAATACGGAGGAACCTCGAGTTTGAATCCCACGTAGTTATAAACCGTCACAAACGCGCCCATCAGCGTGAACGCCAAGAGAAAGAGGCTGATCATTCCTGAGTGGGTGAGGTGACGGCCGATGCGGCGTGCGGTGGATCGAAGGGCGCCGTGCGGCGGCACCGGAACGAATCGACGGGCCCGGGGAAGCAGAAGGAGGAAAGCGATGGCGGCGGCGACGGCAAGAACCGCCACGCTCGCGACGGCAATGCGCCAGTTCCCCGTGAGCTGAGCGATCGGCCCCGAAACCAGCCGTCCGGCCAATCCGCCGATGGTCGTTCCCGCGACGTAAAGGCCCGTGGCGGCCCCCGAGTGGAGGGCCATCGTTTCCTCGGCGATGTACGCGACGGCGACGCCGGCGAGCCCGGCTAACGCGGCGCCTTGGATAAACCGCAAGACGAGCAAGAGGGAGAAATCCGGCGTCCAGGGAATGATGAGCCCGAGAATGCTTGCCGCGGTGATCGCAATGGTCATGGCTCGCGTCTTGCCCCATCGGTCCGCAACATACGTCCAGGGGAGGGCGAAGATCGCGAGGCCAAAGGTCGCGCAGGAGACCGTGAGGGCCACCGTGGCGACGTCGCGATTCAGGTCAGACGCGATGGAAGGCAGTACCGCCTGAGGCGAATATAGCGGGGCGAAGGTTGCGACACCCGCGCAGAACATCGCGACCAGCATCCGCGTGAATTCCGGGGTGCCTCGGCGGTAACCCTGCCAGGGCGTGCCGTTCGTGCCTGTGTCCGGTGAAGTGGACACCAGCGATCATCTCCTGATGGTGGGGAAGGGGAATATTTTTAGATGGTTGGAATCGTCGCCGGGAACGCGCGGTCGTACATCGCCCCAGAGCCCCAGCGGAACCGGTAGGGGTCCGAGCAGTCGCGGCCATAGCGGAGGGCATCGACGATTTCGGTCGCGGAATCGTCGAGACTGAGCTGCGTGCGTTCCCAGTGAAGTTGTTCGGCATGGGGTGGGCGCCATCCGGCGTCGACCAAATATTCTTCGTCGAGCGGCCAGAGGACAGCCGGGAGAAATTGCTCCGAAACAAGGGTTGCGGTAACGCCACCCGGTCCCGTGAAAGCTTGGGCGTAGGGGGAATCCCCGCCGGTATTGCCCGTATCGTATTCGACGGTCAAGAAGTGCTTCCACGGCAGAGTTCGGATGGCTTCGGAGATTTCGGCGACCAGCTCGGCCCACGAGTTTTCGTCGCCGCTGGCCTCTTGCACCACGGTTTCGACGACGCCGATCCCGCGCTCCACCCAGTGTTGAGGAGACCACGAACCGGCCTCGCTCCGTGGCTCTCGGCTGCTGGAGCCCCATGGGCCGACCCAGTGCTCTTCGTACCGAGGGTCGCCCGCTCCTGGGGCTTCGTCGTTGATGAGGCGGCGACCCTGTGCCAAGGCAAGGTGCCACGCTCCGAAACGGTGGCGCAGCGTCCCCAGCGTGGGACGAGGGGTCGTGTGCCGAGCGGTGTCGGCGGACCATCGGCCGTAGAGCAACGCTAAAGGCTTGCGATTATTACGAATGCAGTACGTCAGGAAGTCCGCGATGGCGCTGCGAAAACGATCTTCCGTGAAATCGGGTATGCGGTCGGTGCCGTCCGGGGCGAACCGTTGGGCGGGGGCCAAACCCATGGAAACGAGTGCCCGGGACCACGAACCATCGCCAAATTGCGAGCTCAGATAACGCGGGCTCGCCGGCCAATCCTGCCGAATCAGGCCAAACACCTCGCGGAGTTCCTGCGGAGGGTCTGCGCGGAAAGACTGGTAGTCCGCGCTCGTGAGGCTCGTATGCGGGTACTGGGTGAGGAACGCAAGCGTCGCACCGATCCGGCCCAAGATCATGGCGGTGTGGTCGTCGCTGACTCCGGCGGATTCCAAGTAGCGCGAGACGTCCTGAACGACGGCCTGGTCTCCATAGGTCGCGATGAAGCCGCGATCTTCGCCCAAGTCGAGGAGGTGATTGACCGCGAGCCACACCCCGGCCGCGAGCAATGTCCCGTTGAGCGCCTCATCCGCGGTGTGCAGGAATTGCTCCGGATGTTCGACCAGAAAGCGATCCAAGAAATCGCGGGGGATATCGGGATACAGGGTGACGAGCCGATACCGGGTTTCGGAGCGGGTCCATCCGGCTTCGGCTAAGTCGTCGATGAGGGACCGGTAGCTTTCGCGAAAGACCGTGTACGCCTCGCAGTCTGTGCCGTCCATGTCCCCTTGCCTTCGTCACGAGCTACCGTGTGCGATGCCGCGACTCCGTGCCGTGCGTTCCCTTCGATACTGACGAGCGTAGGCACCGTCGATGCGCCGTGCCAACACTGGAGGCGGATGTTACCTGATGCGGCGCGGGCAGATTCGGGTCCCACGCGACGACGGCGCCTCTCCCCGTGGGGGAGAAACGCCGTCGTGCGGTTGGCCGGTGGCCTATTTCATGGTTTCTACCGGATCGTTACCGATGCGGCCGTCCGCCTTGGTCAGGCCGTTGATGGCCTCGACGTCGTCATCGGTGAGTCGGATGTTGAGGGCTTCAAAATTCTCGACGATGCGTTCCGGGGTGACCGACTTGGGAATCACGACGTTGCCGATGGCCAGGTGCCACGCGATGACAACCTGTCCGGCGGTGGCGCCGTGACGCTCGGCGATATCGCCGATGACCTTCTCCTTGAGGACGTCGCCACCCTGTCCCAGCGGGGACCACGCCTCGGTCTTGATGCCGAGTTCCTCGTTGACCTGGCGCATCTTCGACTGGTTGAAGTACGGATGCAACTCGATCTGATGGATCGCCGGCGTCACGCCGGTCTCGCGGATGATTTCGCGAAGCTGCTCTTCGGGGAAGTTCGAAACGCCAATCGAGACGACCTTGCCCTGCTTCTGCAGCTCGATCATGGCCTTCCACGTGTCCAGGTACAGGTTGTTATCCGGCTGCGCCCAGTGGATGAGGTACAGATCCACCGGCTTGGACAAGCCCAAACGCTCAGCGGACTGGTCGAAGGCCTTCAACGTGGACTCGTAACCCTGGTCGTCGTTCCACAACTTGGTGGTCACGAAGATCTCGTTCTCGTCGACGTCGGAACCCGCAATTCCGCGGCCGACGCCTGCTTCGTTGCCGTAAATCTTGGCGGTGTCGATGTGGCGGAATCCGGCATCGAGTGCCTGACCGACGACCTTCTCCGCGACGTCGTCCTCAACCTGCCACACGCCGTAGCCCAGCTGCGGAATCTGCTGACCATCGTTGAAAGTGACGTTCGGTGACTTAGTCATATAAAACTTCCTCTGCTCAGCGTGACTGTTTCGGGGTGCATAACAAACGGGCGGGAGGGAGTATTCCCTGCCCGCCCGTTCGCGAATCGTGTTTTTACGCGTTGTCCTCGGTGATGAGTTCCGCGGCGCGCTCGCCGATCATGAAGCAGGTGATGTTCGGGTTGACCGAAACGATCTCCGGCATCACGGAGGCGTCGGCGACGCGGAGGCCGTCAATGCCCTTGACCTGCAGGCGGGCGTTGAGCGGAGACATGGCATCATCGTCTGCGCCCATCCGGACGGTCCCCACAGGGTGGTACACCGTGTTGTGAGTGTCGCGGATGTAGTCGGCCAATTCTTCATCGGAGGTGAGGTCCTCGCCCGGGAACAATTCCTTGCCGCGCCATTCGTCCAGGGCAGGCTGCGAGGCGATTTTCCGGGCCGTACGAATGCCCTCGATCATCACCGACATGTCGTATCCCTGCTCATCGGTGAAGTACTTGGGATCCACCTTGGGCTTGTCGCGGAAGTCGAGGGACCGCAGGCGCACGGTGCCGCGCGAGCGTGCGTGCGGCACGTTGGGGGTGAGGCAGAATGCGTTCTCTGACGTGGGGAAACCCCGACGGAGGGTGTGCATGTCGAAGTTGACCGAGCCGTAGTGCATCATCAGGTTCGGCCGTCCGGGCAGCTCGTCGTCGAAGCCCGCGTCCACCTGAGTGAAGAGGCCAATTTCCCACCACTGGGTGGATTCGGAAACCATCGGCTTCTTAGCCTCCCACTGGATCACGCCCTCGGGATGGTCTTGGAGGTTCGCGCCGACTCCGGGGGAATCCACGACGGCTTCGATGCCGACATCGGCCAAGTGGCCGGCCGGGCCGATGCCGGAGAGCATCAACAATTTCGGGGTGTCGATCGCTCCTGCGGAGAGCACGATTTCGCGCCGGGCCTTAATCACACGGGGCGTGCCGAAGGCGTTATCTACGACCTCGAGGCCGGTCGCCCGCCGGTCGTCGTCGAGAAGCACCCGCTTGACCTGGGTGCCCGTCAGTAGGTGGAAATTTTCCCGTTCGCGGATCGGGTGGATGTAGGAAACCGACGACGAAGAGCGAGTACCGTCCGCACGGCGGTTGATCTGGAAGAAGTTGGCGCCGTTGGTAACCGTGGTGCCCGAGTTGAATCGCGTGCGGGGGATCCCGGCCTGTTCCGCCGCATCCAGGAGCGCGACGCCGCAGGGATCCTGAGGCGGAACGTTCATGAGCGACACCGGACCGGAATCGCCGTGGTGCTCACCGCCCTCGGTTCCCGCGTCCTCATTGGTCTCCAGCTGCTGGTAGAGCCGGTAGCCGGTCTCGGAGTTCCAGCCATGAGCGCCGTGCACGGACTCCCATTCGTCGAGATCCTCGCGCGGTGCCCAGAAAGCGATGCATGAGTTGTGCGACGAGCAACCGCCCATGACCTTGGCCCGGGCCATTCGCATGAAGGAGTTGCCGTTTTCCTGGGGTTCGATCTGGTAGTCCCAGTCGTAGCCGGATTCGAGGAGCTCCATCCAACGGTTCAGGCTGAGGACCTCGTCGATGCCAGCGTCGTCGCGGCCGGCCTCGATGAGCGCTACTTGAGCATCAGGATTCTTCTCGCTCAACCGCGCGGCGGTGGCGGCGCCGGAGGATCCGCCGCCGACGATGATGTAGTCGAATTCTTGCGATTCGTTCATAGCGTGGTGTCCTTTCGTGGATGCTTATCGGTTGTCGCTGAACCAGCCGGTCACGGCGGGGGCCGTGTTGTGGTAGATGTGCTTGGTTTCCTGGTACTCGCCGAGGCCCTCGAGGCCCAGTTCGCGACCGATGCCGGACTGCTTCATGCCGCCCCACTCGGCCTGGGGGAGGTAGGGGTGGAAGTCATTGATCCAGATCGTTCCGTGGCGGAGGCGACCCGCCACCCGATCGGCCTTCCCGGCGTCATTGGTCCAGACTGCTCCGGCCAGACCGTAGAACGTGTCATTGGCCGTCGCGACGGCTTCGTCTTCCGTGGTGAAGGTTTCGATGGTTACGACCGGTCCGAAAGCTTCGTCTCGGACCACCGACATTCCTCGCTTGACCTGGTCCATCACGGTCGGCTTATAGAACCAGCCCTTGGCCAGGTCACCCTCCGTGGCTGCCTCGCCGCCGCAACGCACGCGGGCACCTTCGGCCACACCCGCCTCGACGTACGCCGCAACCTTCTCGCGGTGCTGCTCCGAAATCAGGGCCCCGGTCTCTGCATTTTCGTCGAAAGGACCGCCGATGCGAATATTTTCTGCACGACGTACGAGCTCGGCCGTGAACTTCTCGGCGATGGACTCTTCCACGACGATGCGGGCACCCGCCGAACACACCTGACCGGAGTGCACGAAAGCGCCATTGAGGGCGTTGTCCACGGCGGCGTCGAAGTCGGCATCGGCGAAGATGACGTTGGGGTTCTTTCCCCCCAGCTCCAACGCGATCTTCTTGACCGAATCCGCTGCGGTCCGCGCGATGGTCCGACCGGTCACGAGACCGCCGGTGAAGGAAATAAGATCCACATCCGGGTGGCTGGAGAGCGGCGCACCGGCCTCCGCGCCGGCACCCAACACGAGGTTGGCGACGCCGGCCGGCAGACCGAGCTCGTCCAGAATGTCCATGAGCAGGATCGCGGTGTGCGGGGTCAGCTCGGCGGGCTTCAAAATGAAGGTGTTACCGGCCGCGAGCGCCGGGGCAACCTTCCAGGCCACCTGCAACAAGGGGTAGTTCCACGGGGTGATCATGCCGCAAACGCCCACGGGTTCGGTGACGATGCGTGAGGAGACCGCGGGGTCGCCAGCGTCCACCACGCGGCCCGCTTCCTGCGCGGCAGTCTTGCCGTAGTACTGGAAGCACGCAGCGATGTCGTCCATGTCCAATTCGGATTCGACGAGGCGCTTACCGGTATCCAGTGACTCTGCGCGGGCGAATTCGTCCTTGCGGTCACGCAATTTCTGGGCGACGGCGAGCAGGAAGTCGCCACGTTCGGGAGCGGATGCCGACCAAGCGCCCTCGTCGAAGGCCTTGCGTGCGGCGGCTATTGCCTTCTCGGTGTCCGCGGCGGTCGCCTCCGCGACGGTGCCGACCTCGGACCCGTCGGCCGGGCAGATAATGGTTCGGGTGCCGCCCTCTTCGGCGGGGACCCACTGTCCGTCGATATACAGCGTGTTGCTCACTGAGAACCTTCCTTTGCAGTTGCGTCGTCCGAAAGGTCTTCGGACTGTGGGGTGCTTTCCGTCGACGGGAAATCCATCGACCAATCCGTGATAGCCACCGAAGAACCGATGATTTCGGTGGATCCGGTGTCCTCGATACTCGGTCCGCTCAAGCGGATGAACTCTTGGTGGCGCTCGTGGTTGTCCAGGACGTCGTGAATGAGCTGTTCCTTGGTGTAGCCGTAGACGTCGTACCCGCGCGAACCCGTCAGGGCGAAGGGTTCGAAACGGTAGTAGGTGTCCTCCGTGCTGGAGGGGCTCAACAGGTAGCGCGGAGTGGGGCAAGCAATGGGGTACACCTGGTAGATGAAGTCGCGCTCGCCGTCCATGTGCTCCGTCAAGGTCACATACGGAATATCGCTGGAGGGGTCCAAACCGTGGACGACCTCCGCGGTGACGCCTTCGGTCAGCAAGGCTTCGCCCACCTCTTCCAGGGCGGGGGAGACCACGGTCTGAACGTACCGTCGAGCGGCTCGACGGCCGGGATATGTGACCGAGCGAGCCAGGCGCTGACGCCAATTCCGGGTCTTGCCGGCGGGTTCGATCGAGGCCGCTCGGTTCGCCGCCTGCACGCCGGCGTACGCGGCCAGTCGGGAATCCATGTCGGCTCGTTCGACCCGAAGTGCCTTCCACAGCCCAAACATCACCAGATACAACACGATCGCAAACGGCAGTCCAAAGACAATCGTCGCCGACTGCAGCGTCGTAATACCGCCGATCATCAACATGGCTAGGGTCAGTAGACCTGTGGCGGCCGCCCAGAAAATGCGCATCCATCGGGGGCCGTCTTCGTTGGGATCCTCGATCGTGGATGCGAAGTTCGACATCACGAGGGCTCCGGAGTCGGCGCTGGTCACGTAGAACAGCAGGCCGGTGAATGTTGCGACCGCGGCCGCCGCCGTCGCGCCGGGATACTGGGCCAACAAGGTGTAGAAGGCTTCTTCGGAATTGTTCATGATCGATTGGCCGAACGCCGCGTTTCCCTGCTCGAAGATTAGGTGCAACGCGGAGTTCCCGAAGACGGAGATCCAGACCAAGATGAAGATGAACGGAATGGTCAAGGTCCCGATCACGAATTGGCGGATCGTGCGACCACGCGAGATGCGGGCCAGGAAGAGTCCCACAAAGGGCGACCACGCCACCCACCAGGCCCAGAAGAAGATGGTCCACGTATTCATCCAGTCATCGGGATGATCGAAGGCCATTGCATCCATCGTCATGCCGGGGAAGCGGCTCACATAGTCGCCCAAGTTGGTCACGAGACCGTTGAGCAAGAATGCGGTGTCGCCGAATACGAGGATGTACAAGAGGAGGGCAATCGCGAGGTAAATATTCAGCTCGGACAGGCGACGAATGCCCTTGTCCACGCCGGACACGGCCGATGCCGTCGCGAGTAGGACCGAGACGACAATGAGCCCCGCCTGCACCGCGACGCCCTGAGGCAGATTGAACAGGAAGTGCAGGCCGAAGTTGATCTGCACGACGCCGATACCCAGCGAGGTGGCCACACCGAAGATCGTGCCGAGCAGGGCCGCGATGTCGACGGCGTCGCCCGCGGCACCCTTAATGCGCTTGCCAATGATGGGGTACAGCGCGGACCGGATCGACAGCGGCAGATTGAATCGGTAGGCAAAGTAACCGAAGGCTAGTCCCATCAGGGCGTACATGCCCCATCCGGTCAAGCCGTAATGGAACAGGGTCCAGACGACGGCTTGGCGGGCTGCCTCCGCCGTCTCACTCGAGCCCTGCGGCGGCCCATAATATTGGGTGACCGGTTCCAGCACGGAGTAGAACATCAAGTCGACGCCGATACCGGCGGCAAACAACATTGCGGCCCACGAGAAGAGCGAGAATTGCGGCCGAGAGTGATCCGGGCCGAGGCGGATGGTTCCCGTCTTGCCCAGGGCAACGAGCACCACGAACACGAGCACCACGGTGCCGGTGAGAACGTAAAACCACCCGAAGTTTTTCGATACCCATGCCACGACGGCACCCAAAACCGTGCTTGCCGAATCCGGGGCGAGTAGCGCCCACACGGAAATCGCCAGAATGCCCAGCGCTGCTCCGCCAAAGACTTTCCAGTTGGTCTTCATGGTGGCGTATTTGTTCATGCCCGTTGGGGGGTGGGGATCCGCCCCGGGGTCATGAGTTTCCTTCAGATCATCTGAACTGGGTCTTGAGACGGTAGTGGATGCAGTTGTGCTGGGATCGTTCATGGGTCCTATCTGAGCGTCGACGTTGGTTCGTTGAGCTAAGAAGCAGTCTCATTCACGATATAACACCCCTGACAAGGTTAAACATTGAGATGTCGCGGTGTTTACGGCGAGGAGGAATTACCCCTCGATCAACTGGTGGATTTCCTCCGCGCCGATCGCCGAGGAAAAAATCTGCCCCTCGTCCATGACGGCCTGGAAAAGTTCCGCCTTGGATGACTTCAGGTCCATGACCTTTTCCTCGATCGTTCCGGCGGATACGAGGCGATACACCATGACATTGCGGTCCTGTCCGATGCGGTGGGCTCGGTCCACGGCCTGTGCTTCGGCCGCCGGGTTCCACCACGGATCCATGATGAAGCAGTAATCCGCTGCCGTGAGGTTCAAACCGAATCCGCCGGCCTTGAGGCTGATGAGGAAGATTGGTGCCTCGCCGGCGTTGAAGGCATCCACCACGGAACCGCGATCACGGGTCGTGCCGTCGAGGTAGACATACGGAATGCCTTCCTCCTTGAGGACCTCGGCAATCAGTGTCAAGAAGGAGGTGAACTGACTGAAAACCAACGCGCGATGGCCGTCCTGGATGATTTCGGGGAGGTTATCCCGCAAATACGTCAGCTTGGCGGATTCCACGTCCGCGTGCTCCTCATCGACCAGTCCCGCCGCAAGGGAAAGCCTGCGGAGCATCGTCAAAGACTGGAAGATCGTAAAGCGATTCTTGTCCATGTCCTGGAGGAGACCGAGAAGCTTTTGTCGTTCCCGCTGTAGACGAGTGTCGTAGACCTTCCGATGGGCCTCGGAGAGCGGCACATCGATGCGGTGTTCCTGCTTTTCCGGCAATTCCGCAGCCACCAGCTCCTTGGTGCGTCGCATCATGAGCGGGCGCACCCGTTGGCGCAAGCGCGGGAGGGCTTCGGGGCTCTCACCGCTGGTGATCGGTTTGGCGTAGGAGTCTCGGAATTTTCGGGCGGAGGGGAACAAACCCGGCGCCGCGATCGAGAACATAGACCAGAGTTCCATGAGGTCGTTTTCCATGGGAGTACCGGTGACCACGAGCTTAAACCGCGCCGGGAGGTCCCGGGCTATCCGGTGGGCTTTGGTCTTTGCGTTCTTGATGAACTGTGCCTCGTCGAGCACGAGCCCAGTTAGCCCCAAATCGCGGTATTCCGCTTCGTCGAGCCGCATCAAGGCGTAGGAGGTGATGACGACGTCGGCTCCGTTTGCGCGATCGCCCACCGAACGGCGGCTTTTGGCGGAGGTTTCCGTGATGAGTTCGACGCTGAGCGAGGTCGCGAAGCGTTGAATCTCCCGCGCCCAGTTGGGTGCGACCGATGTTGGTGCGACCACGAGGAAACGAGGGCGCGTCGCGGATTCGGAGCGTTCGGTGCGGTGCACCTCGAAAGCGTGCAAGAACATTGCGATGGTTTGTACCGTCTTGCCGAGGCCCATGTCGTCGGCGAGTACTCCGCCGAGTCGGTGGTCGTACAGAAACGACAACCACTGGTAGCCCTCGAGTTGGTAGGGCCGCAAGGTCGCCGTGAGATCTTCGGGGAGGGCGACCTGGGGAAGGTCCTCGAGTTCCAAGAGAGACTGGACGGATTCTCGCCATTCGTCGGCCACGTGCACGTCGGTGGCGAGTTCTTCGAGATCTTCCCACAGCCCGGCCTGGTGGCGGTTGATGCGCAAGGCGGCCGATTCATCCTGAAGCTGCCGCGCCTCAGAGATCAGGTCTCGGAGCTTCGTAAACTCGGGGCGATCGAGCCGGAAGTAGGAGCCATCGCCCAAGAGAAGGTGCTTCTGGCCGGCGTCGAGGGCACGGAAGATGTCCACAAACGGCACGTACCAGGCTCCCGCTTTCACGGTCACCCCCAGATCGAACCAGTCCCGATCGCCGGTGGACTCGACCGAAACCTGCACCTCGGCGTCGCCGTCCAAGGATGTGAACTCCGGAATGTCGCCCCGGACCTCCACACGAGTCCCCGGGATCTCTTCGACGGTGGGGATCACCTTTTCGACGAGGTCGTGGCTTTCCCATCCGGACAGCTCGGTCGAATGCAGCGGAGTGACCGGAAGAGCCCGTCGCACTTCGGAAATGACGTCATGCTCACGTTCGGTATCGCGAATTTCACGGTAGGGATCGGGATGGCCAACGCCGATGGGAACCCGGGTCCATTCTTCGCCCTCCGCAGCGGCATCGGGGTCCTCGGCGACGTCGTTCGGCCATTTGACGTGGGATTGTGGGTAGAGCCAGTACCAGTCCACGGCGGCCGGGAAGAGGCGGTCGTCGTGACGTCCGGGAGAAAAGAATTCGACCTCGAGGATCAGTTCTGGGGAGAGGACCTCGGGCAGGGCAGGTGCGGCGTCGTCGTCGGCGAAGATGGGGGTGCGGCGGGCCACCTGGGGGTAGAAGTCTTCCGCAAAGTCACGGATCTCGCTGGCGGGTATGGACATCTCGCCATCTTCCGCAATCGAGCGAGCGAGGTGGGTGGGCCGTTCGGCCAACGGGAAGAAGAGGAGCTCGGTGTCTTCTGTAATCCACGGTTGTTCGGCGGCGTCGTGAGCTAGCTGGGGGATGGGGGACGGTCGTGTGCCGCCCCATGATCCGGTGCCCTCGGCGTCCCGGGTGTACTCCGCATGAAGGGCGCCGCCGAGGGCGAAATACGCCTGGGGGTCGTGCTGACGGCCTAAGGGAAAAGCCGAGGAAGCGGGAACCCAGGCCGTCGAGGCGTCATCGGACTCGGGGCTCGCCGCGAACCGGAATCCCGGTGAAACTTTCAGTCCCTCATCGTCCGTTCGTTCGATGCGTAAATCGAGGGTCGATTCCGGTGCCAACCCAATGACGACGGGGCGTTCGCGCACCAGAATTGCTATCCCCAGGGAGGAAGCACGTTCCAACAGGTCCCACAGCAGGGATGAGCTCACCTGATCCAAACGAACGTAGTCGCGCGTGGAGGCGTACATTCCCTGGTCGGGGTGGACCACGGAATAGAACTCACGGAACCACTCCGAATGTTCCTCCGGGATGCTGGGCTCGTGAACCGTGTCTCCGGCGAAGACGTTCCAGTGGAGCCCGCCCTTAATCCAGCGGCCTCGCGTGCCGAGCTTAAGGGGGCGTGCCGTCAGGTGGACGGGAGCGACGACGTCCTCCGTCGGGCGGCCGTATCCTCGGTGCCGGGGGACCTCCACATCAAGGTCCAAGGCCGCCGGAACGCGGTGATGCTGACCCGATCCATAAGCGCGTTGCGACTGAAGGGCCCGGGTCATCTGACGGCGCCATGAAGACTGCATGTCGCCCAGTGCTCGATGGGAGGTGGCCTCTTTGCGGCCAGAGAAGTCAGTGAACGTCTGGAGAGCCGAGTCCGGGATCTCGACACCGCTGGCCTCCGACCAACGGCGGACGGCATCGGGAACCTCTTGGCCGGACGTGTTGTGTGACCCCGAAGGTTCGGCGGGCGACGCGGAGCGCAAAGGACGGTCCTCCGTGGGATCGCCCCAACCGCCTTCGTGAAACCACCCGAGCAGGGCGGCGACCACGTGTTTGCAGTTGGTGCCCACGGGGCACGAGCAGAAGGAGTGGAAGGGTGCCGAATGCGGGGCTTGCTTTTCCGGAAAGATGACGGTCTGTGAATAGGATTTCCGCTCGCTGCCGGAGACCTTGGACGAGAACGTCAGGCTGTCTGGGTCATAGGCCGCAGAGAGCACTTTGCCCGCACGGTAGTACCGTTCTCCCCGGCCAAAGGCGTTATGGCCCACGGCTTTGATGATGTGCGCGACAGAGACCGGCATCTGCTGAGCGGGAAATGGCATAACTTCCAATCTATACCCCGCAGAAATTCTTCGAGGGAAGACTTTTCATCGCGACAATTTCTTGGGTACGCTGGGAAACAGCTTCAAGAGACCCAACTGCCAAGCTCCGACTTGGTTGGGCACCAACCCCATGTTCACGGGTGGTTCGGATGACGAAGCGGTCTATATTCGCCGCATGAGCGGCACTGTTGCTTGGTATAGACAAGAGCATCGAAAGGATCGCGCGACAGCGCTGATGGCTATGGCCACCCCGAATTCCCGTTCCGATTTCTCCGCGGCGGTTCCCGTCTCGCACGGATACCACGCGATGAGCATTCAAGATTACGCGCGAGTCGATTCCGCGCGGACCGAATTCCTCAACTTTCTCCTGGCACCCACGAGCGCCGGTGAACCGATCGTCGCGCTCGCCGCAGACCAGGCCGCATGAGTCCTGGCACCCGCGGTCTGCTTCTTGACTCCGACGTCCTCGCCGAAATTCGCCGCACACGCCCTAACCCCACCGTGGTGGCCTTTTTGCGCCGTCGGTCGCACCGGACGCTGTTTCTCTCGGCCCTCTCCTTGGGTGAGCTCAAAGGACTGTATCCCCACAGGGAGACCGATCGATGGCTCGACGAGCTCGTGGAGCGGTTCGAAGATCATGTGCTGGATGTCGACCCTGCCGTGGCCCGGGCGTGGGCTGGGCGGTCGAGTCCCGAGTCCATTTTGCGCCTGGGGCAACGCTCCTCGACGTCGTGGACCGGGGCGGCCGTCGAGGGGTTGATCGCGGCAACCGCCGAGGTGCATGGCCTCACGGTCGTGTCCGCCAAGGCCGACGTTTTCCGGTCCTGGGGCGTGGACGCCCAGGACCCGTGGCGCGAAGCCTAGGGATAGCCGTCCCCTGACGGGCGTGTCACACGCGATGGCGTGAGGCCGCACGACCCGGTCCTCGCCGTTGGGCACCACGCTCATCACGCCACCGGCGGAGCTGTCGGCTTCGATGAAATTCGATCGCCCTGTCGTAATACCCCTCCAATTTGAGCGAGGCTGCACCCCATGATCGGGCTTCCATGGCCTGGCGGCCGTTGGTGCTGAGGGGCGCACGCGCCTCGGGGTCTCGGAGCGACTCCACGATCGTGCGAAGCATGCCGAGTTGTCCGGGTTCGTACAGGCGGCCGGTGACGCCGTCGTCAATGATGTCTAGGGGTCCGCCCTTGCCTACGGCCACGGTGGCCACGCCCGAGGCCATCGCTTCCTGCAGTGTTTGGCCAAAGGTCTCGAATTCCCCGGGGTGGGTGAACACATCCAGGCTCGCGACGTGCTCCGCGAGACTTTCCCCCGTGAGCTGCCCCGTAAAGATTGCTTGGTGAAGCGTCGTCTTGAGCCGGGAGAGTTCGGGGCCGCCGCCGATGATGACGAGCTTTACTCCCGGCAACGACTGGATGACTCGCAGATCCTCGACCTGCTTCTCCGAGGCGAGGCGCCCCACAAAGCCCACGAGGGTATCGCTCGAAACGGCCCCGAGTTTTTGCCGAACCGCTTCCGAGCGACGGCGGGGATGGAACAGCTCGGTATCGACGCCGCGGCCCCACTTGAAGACACGAGGCACCTCAAGTGATTCCAGGTAGTCCATGGACGAGTGCGACGGTGCCAACGTCATGGTCGCCGTGGTGTGGATCGAGGCAATGCGCTTATTGGCGTAGGCCTTAAGCCACGGCATTCCGTACCGGTGTGTATAGGCCGCGACATCGGTCTGATAGACGGCGACCGAAGGGATTCCCAAGGAATGGGCCGCTGTGACGGCGCGGGCCCCGAGAACAAACGGTGAGGCAATGTGCACGACGTCGGGACGGTAGTCGGCCATGAGGCGTCGTACTGCCGCCACGGTTCCCATGGAAAAGCGCAGGGTAGGGTAGCCCGCCAAGGGGAGGGACGGCATACGGACGGTGGGGGTGCCCTCGACCTCTTCGTAGGTTTGCCCCGGTGCCAACGAGATGGGGCAAGATTCAGGGGTTTGGCGGGACGCGGGAAATGCGTCGTCGTGAACCGCCCTTGGGAGGCTGGGCAGCACGGTGGGGGACCAGTCCGAAGGCTTGAAGCCGCGCCCAGACGGAGCCAAGAACATGACTTCGTGGCCGCGGCGTCTCAGATTCTCGGCGCTTCGCAACAGCGAGGTTGTGACGCCGCTGAGGTGAGGAACAAACGATTCGGCAACCATAAGGATTCGCACACACCCATACAACCGCGCCGGGGATACGGGGCGTTCATCAACAAGTAACGGTCGGTTGAACGGCGAATGAAAAGCCAAAACGCGGGCCACGTGAGATGATGAATCGCGATGATCAAGACGCCTCGTAGACCCTCGCTTCCCCAGTCACTGCCGATGCCGCTTTGGTTGCAGGCCGTGACCGAGATTCTCTTGACCGCGATCGGCTCGCTGCTGTTCGTGGCCGTGATCGTGCTCCTCGGGTGGTTCACCTTGGGCATGCCCGGTTCGGTGGGAGCTGTGCTGGGAGGGTCCGGGCAATTGTGGCTGGCAGGCCACGGCGTCGGCGTCCACTTGAACATTCCCAGCGGGGACTCCTCCTCGCCGGTTCAAGGCGTTTCGAGTCTTACTCCCTTGGGCCTGACGGTGGTCCTCGTGCTCTTCACCCGTCGCGCGGGAAAGCGATTGGCGCGAGCTTCCTACGAGGGACAGTTCTGGCAGGCCATCCTGGCGGCCGCGGTGACGTACGGCGTCATCGGCTTGGTCGTCAGCCTCGTGACCAGTAACTCCGCCGTCAGAACCGAACCGGTTGCCGCGACTTTCATTCCGTTGTGGGTGGTGATTCTCGGGATGCTCTGGGGTGGGCATCGTGTAGCCGGGTCGTGGTTGCGTCTGGTCGGTATCGACCCGGATAAACTTTCCGAAAAGTACAGCCAATATTCCCGGTGGACGGGCGCCTACGTCGTCTCCTTGATTCGAGCCGCCTGGGTCGCCGTCGTTGGACTGGTGGGCGCCGGCGCGCTCTTGACGGGCCTGTCGATTTTCGTCCACTGGAACCGCATCGTCTCGCTGTACCAGGGTCTTCACGCGGGTGGGGTCGGTGACCTCGCGGTGACTCTCTTGCAATTGGCACTGTTGCCCAACCTCATCATTTTCGGAATGGCCTGGGGTACGGGCGCTGGATTCTCCTTGGGTGCAGGCACCGTGATCTCACCCGCGGCAACCACCACCGGAGCGCTCCCAAGCCTGCCGGTCCTCGGCGCCGTACCCGCGGATCCGGGAGTGTGGGGATACTCCGTCCTCGTCTTGCCCGTCCTTGCGGGAGCCCTCGCCGGTTGGTATTTCATTCGTGACGGCGAAAATCACCTCGATGAATGGTTCACCTTGCGTCTTTCCTGGCGGTGGCTGGCAGCCATCCTGTCGGGGTTATGCGTAGCCCTGGGAATCGGCCTGTTGGTGTGCATCGTGATCTGCCTCTTGGCGGCGCTGGCGCATGGCTCTCTCGGCATTGGACGGTTTACCGATGTTGGTCCGCACCCTTGGCTGACCGGTGTGTGGGCCGGCATCACGGTCGCGGTGGGTACCCTGGTGGGCCAACTATTGGGCCCATGGATTGAACGAGACCCAACGGTGGAGCCCATTAGTGTGGAACGGCCCCCGCGCAAAAAAGAGGGCCGGGCAACATCAACCGTCCGGACCTCGGGAACCGAGTCGGAACACGGCCCGACGTCCCGGGGAAGATCCGTGAAAAACGAGGCCAAGGATTCCTCAGCCAAAGATTCCTCGCGGAAGCCCTCTGCCGGTGCTTCTTCCGAGAAGCCCGGGGCCACGACGGCCGACGCGGAACGCACCCCGAACCGTTCACGTGACGCCGGTGCGTCCAGATCGATTGCCGCCCTCGGCAAGACGTCCTCCGGGGCTAGCCGGGCGGATGGGGCATCGAGTCATGAACCTCGCCGCGGCAGTGATGGCAAGGGCCCTCTCCCACCGAGGCCACGGGGCGGCTCCACGCGGTACGTCCCGCCGGCTACGGCGTCTTCCCCATCCCAGCCAAAGACCGAGGAAGCTCCGCGGACCGAGCAAGACGACAACACAGGTTCCTCACCCGCACCGCGTCGGCATGTCGCACCGTGGGCCGACGACCGGAAACCTCGCGAGGTGCCCGGGGGTCGTCCGGTGGTCGCGCGTCCTCGGCGCAAGTCTCGGCGGACGACGGACGAGGGCGACCGGTAGTTTCAGGGTTTGGGGCTTCCCACGCCAGCTGGTGGGAGGACGCTAGCGACCGAGGATCCGACTCATGAGGGTGTCGTAGAGATCAGACTGGCACTGTCCGCTCGAGGAAATCGTCAGGGAATTCTGCACACAATCGCGATAGTCGCTGGTCACGTTCCAGAGCGCCAAGTTAATCCCGGAATTGGCGATGAAGTACAGGTTCGCCAGCAAGACGAGAACGAGGACCACGTGCCCCACCCAAGGGCCTCTCGTTTTCGTGAGCGAGACCATGGTGAGGATCGTCCACACGACGCCGAGTGCGAGAAGAACCATCGAGATCACGAGTGCCCACTGTCCCACGGGTGTGACGGAAAGGACCGTCCCCATGAAACCGGCGACCGAAAACGCAATCATGAGTCGCGATCGATACACGAGCGACTCGTGCCGCTTGATATTCTCCGGATTCGCTTCGCCGTTCGGTGAGGTCATGATCCCAACTCTACCGGGGCACTGAGTAGAGTATGCCCATGCGCATAGTGGTTATGGTCTCCGGATCCGGGACCAATCTTCAGTCCATCCTCGACGCCGTCGCGGCAGGATTCCTGAACGTTGAGGTCGCCGCCGTCGGCGCCGATAAGCCCTGCAAAGGCTTGGAACGAGCCAAGGAACACGGCATCGCGACCTTCGTCGTGTCTCCGAAGGATTACGCAACGCGTGAGGCGTGGAATCGCGCCTTGGAGCAGCGAATCGGCGATGAATCCCCGGACTACATCATTTTTGCCGGCTTCATGCGCATCGTCGATGCGGACCTGGTGAACCGCTTCGCCGGCCGCATCATCAACACGCATCCGGCGTTGCTGCCCTCTTTCCCCGGCGCACACGGTGTGCGCGATGCCCTGGCGTACGGCGTCAAGATCACGGGGGTGACGGTACATGTCGTCGATGCCGGGGTCGATACGGGTCCCATCCTGGATCAGGCTGCCGTTCCCGTGCTCGAGGGGGATGACGAATCCGCCCTTCACGAGCGAATTAAAGTTCAGGAGAGGTCACTCTTGGTGACCACAATTAAGAAACTCTCTGAGGGCCTAATAGACTGAATGGGGCCAGCGGCGGATGAGCGCCGTCATCGACGAGTTGGAGTTTCCGTGTCCCAGACCGATCTGGATCGCATCCCGTTCACCAGAGCATTGATTTCCGTTTTCGACAAGACCGGCTTGGAGGATCTGGCTCGAGGGCTTCATGAGTCCGGAGTCAGCATTGTCTCCACGGGGTCGACCGCAAGCACGATCCGCGACGCGGGTGTTCCGGTCACCGAGGTCTCCGAGATCACCGAATTCCCCGAATGCCTCGAAGGCCGTGTCAAGACCCTGCACCCCAAAATCCACGCGGGCGTCCTGGCTGATCGCCGCAAGCAGGACCACGTTGAACAGTTGTCGGACCTCGGAATCGAGCCCTTCGACCTCGTCATCGTGAACCTGTATCCGTTCGTCGACACGGTCGCCTCCGGTGCGGGCGAGGAAGACGTGATCGAAAAGATCGACATCGGTGGCCCTTCGATGGTCCGCGCCGCCGCCAAAAACCACCATTCCGTCTCGGTGGTGGTGGATCCCCAACAATACGACGATGTTCTCGCCGCGGCTCGTGGCGGCGGTTTTGACCTGGCGGCCCGCCGTCGGCTGGCTGCCGGAGCCTTCGCCCACACCGCCGCGTACGACACGGCCGTGGCAACCTGGACCCAGCAGCAATTCGTGCAGGACCCGGACGCGCAATTCTGGCCCCCCTACGCCGGACTCGGATTCGAACGCTCCGCGTCATTGCGGTATGGCGAGAACCCCCATCAGCGCGGCGCCTTGTACGTCGATCCGGCCTCCGCCCCGGGCATCGCCCAGGCAGAACAGCTCGGCGGAAAGGAGATGTCGTACAACAACTACGTTGACGGGGACGCCGCGCTGCGTGCCGCGTACGACTTCGAAGATCCCGCCGTCGCGATCATCAAGCACAATAACCCCTGCGGCATCGCTGTGGCCTCGCCGGGAGCGGACGACCCCATCGCTGACGCCCATCGCAAGGCTCACGCCTGCGATCCGCTCTCCGCCTATGGTGGCGTCATCGCGGCCAATCGCGAGGTCACGCTTGGAATGGTGCAGACGGTCAAGGGGATCTTCACCGAGGTCATCATCGCACCGGCATACACCGCCGAGGCCCTTGAGCTACTCCAGACCAAGAAGAATCTCCGTATCCTCGTGTTGCCGGAAGGTTTCGAGCGAGGCTCCATCGAGTACCGTCAGGTCTCCGGGGGCGCGCTGTTCCAGCAGAGCGACCGGCTCCAGGCCGAGGGCGACGATCCCAGCAACTGGACCCTCGTCGCGGGTGAGGCCGCCGACGAGCAGACTCTGAACGATCTTGCTTTCGCCTGGCGTTCGTTGCGGGCAGCTAAGTCCAACGCCATCCTCCTGGCGAACGACGGCGCCGCCGTGGGAATCGGCATGGGCCAGGTTAACCGGGTGGACTCGTGCAAGCTTTCCGTCGAACGTGCCAATTCCTTGGGCGAGGACGGCGCCGAGCGCGCACGGGGTTCGGTCGCCGCGTCGGATGCGTTCTTCCCGTTCGCTGATGGTCTGCAGGTCTTGTTGGACGCCGGCGTCCGAGCCGTTGTTCAGCCCGGCGGGTCGATCCGTGACGAGGAAGTCATCGAAGCCGCACGCCAAGCGGGCGTCACGATGTACACCACCGGGGCCCGTCACTTCTTCCACTGATCCGGAACCCTACGCATGACGACGCCGCCTGCCTTCGTCTCGGAGGCAGGCGGCGTCGTGCGTGAGTTCCGGCGTGGGCACAATGGGGCTATGTCTCACGAGCTAACCGTCGACCGCAAGCCTCCGCTGATCGTCGTCATGGGCGTTTCGGGCACGGGGAAGACGACCATCGGTTCCGTTCTCGCTCGCCGTCTCGGAGTCGCATTCGTCGACGCCGACTCACTGCACCCGCGAGCCAACATCGACAAAATGGCCGGGGGAGAGCCGTTGAACGACGACGACCGCAGACCGTGGTTGAGCATCGTCGGGAAGCGCCTCGGGGAGGCTGAGGTGACGTCTGAGGGAATGGTCATGGCGTGTTCCGCGCTCAAACGTGCGTATCGGGCCTCAATTCTGGCCGAGGCGCCCAGGGCTTTCTTCCTGCACCTCTCCGGTTCGGAAGAGACGCTGGCGCGTAGGTTAGAAGGCCGACACGAACACTTTATGCCTCCGGCACTCTTACGATCTCAGCTCGAGACGTTGGAGGGATTGCACCGAGACGAGCCTGGGGCGACGGTCGAAGTCGCGGGAACCGTGGATCACATTGTGGCCGAATGCGAATCCGTCATCGAGCGAGGGACGCCGTGACGGAAGAGGCGCCTGACTGGTAGAGATAAGTTATGAATTCGACCCAAAGCTCCAGCCGCCGTCCGAAAAATCAGTCCGCCGAGGAACATGGCGCCTTCTACGCCGTGACGATTTTTCCGTTGCTGATCCTCGCGGCGGGAGTCCTTGGCTTCCTCGTTCCGGGCGCTTTCGCGGGGCTCACGGGGTGGGTCAACCCGCTTCTGGGATTCATCATGTTTGGGATGGGCTTGACCTTGACGTTTCCGGATTTCGGCATGGTCGCGCGTCGCCCCATTCCGGTGGTCATCGGGGTCATCGCGCAGTTCGTCATCATGCCGTTCCTGGGCTGGTTCGTCTCTTGGGCGTTGCAGCTGCCGCCCGAATTGGCCATCGGCGTGATTCTGGTCGGGTGTTGTCCGGGCGGCACGGCGTCCAATGTCGTCTCGTATCTGGCCAAGGGCGACGTCGCCCTGTCCGTCGCGATGACGACGATCTCTACTCTGATAGCCCCGTTCGTCACGCCCGTGCTTGCGGTGTTGCTTGCCGGTGAACGCATGTCAGTGAGCGGAGCCAGCATGATGATGTCGATTCTGCAGGTCGTGCTCGCGCCCGTCATCCTGGGCCTGCTGATTCGCTGGCTGATGCCGAGGTTCGTCAACCGAGTCACGGCCGCACTTCCCTGGGCCTCGGTCGTGGCGATCTCGGTCATCGTCGCGATCGTCGTCTCTGGCTCGGCGGCCGCCATCGTCTCTGCTGGATTGCTGGTTCTTGTGGCTGTGATCTTGCATAACGGCTTGGGGTACGCCCTGGGCTACGGCGCTGCGGCGATGTTCCGGTTGGTACCGTCTGCGCGACGCACCACGGCCATTGAGGTGGGGATGCAGAATTCTGGCCTAGCGACGTCGCTTGCACACACGTACTTCACTCCTGAGGCGGCCCTCCCCGGAGCCGTTTTCTCGGTGTGGCACAACGTATCCGGAGCGCTGCTCGCGGCCGTCCTGCGGCGTCGTGCGGTGTCTGAGCGCTAAAGCCCAGACATCGCACGTGGTGGTTCAGCGAGTCTGAGTGCGGAGGTCCTCCAGCAAGTACTCGCAGGAGTCTCCGCCCCGCAAAACCGTGTCGTTTCCGCCGATTCGCACCTTGACGTCGCTCGCCCGCTCGGAGCGCGCTGCCACGCGGATCCGGGTGGAGTCGAGGAAGACGTCCAGCAACTGGCCGTGGTATTGAACCTCGAAGCCGACCGAGCGGAGCTCTTCGGGCATCGACGGGTCAAGCTGGATGCAGTCCGTCAGAACCTGCACGCCCGCGTAGGCCCGCTGAACGACGTCCAGGGTTCCGCACATCGCGCCCAGATGGATGCCTTCTTGAGTCGTGCCTCCCTGGGTGTCATCCAAGTCGGCCATGAGGGCATCTTGGTACACGCTCCACGAATGGCGGGGATCCACCCGGGACATGATGGACGCCGTCACCACACGGGAGAGCGTCGAGCCGTTGGAGGTGCGCGGCAGGTAGAAGGCGATGGTCTCCTCAATTTTGGCCAGGGAGACGTCGTATCCCAGCAGCGATAGCTCTTCTTTGAGGCCATGTTGGCCGAAAAGATACACCAGCATGAGGGTATCCGCCTGCTTGGAGAGCTTGTAATTATTGGTTGCGTCGCCTTCGGATTCGAGGATCAAATCCATGCGCCCGATGTTGCCGTATTTGCGGCGGTAGTGATCCCAGTCGATTTCTTGAAGGTCGTCGTAACCGTCGAATTGGCTGATGGTGCCGTCACGGTTGAATGGCACGGCTAGCCGGGAGGCCATGTGCTTCCACGACTCCAACTCGGCCTCGTTGACGGAGTTGGACGAGGCCACCTGGAATGCCAGGTGCTCGGGCAATTCGTCGAAGATTTCCGAGGTGTGGCGGAACAACCACGCGGCCAAGATATTCGTGTAGGCGTTGTCCTTGAGTCCACCGCCATCCACGGAACCGGGGTAGCCGTCGTGATATTCGTCCGGGCCCATGGCGCCCTCAATGTGGAACCGTTCGTCGGCCTCGTCGTAGCTGATCAGGGACGAGAAAAAGCGCGAGATTTCGATCATCAGCTCGGCGCCGTGTTGAGCGAGCCAATCGGTATCGCCCGTGGCCGTGTAGTACTGCCACGCATTGAACCCAATCGCTAGGCCCACGTGGAATTGGCGCCAGGAATTATCCGGCATCCAACGGTCCGAATGCGGGTTGTACAGCTCGACCGGCGTCTCTTCGCGTCCGTCGGAACCGGACTGCCAAGGGAACATGGCTCCCTGTGCGCCGAATTCGGCGGCTTTATGGCGTGCAGCGGGAAGACGGTTCCACCGGTACTGCAAGAGCGAGCGAGTCACGGACGGCATGCGAAGGGTGATGAGCGGCAGAATGAAGATTTCATCCCAGAAGATATGACCTCGATACCCTTCGCCGTGCAGACCGCGCGCCGTGACACCGGCGTCGTTGAGTTCCATGTTGGGACTTAGGGTCTGCACGATGTGGAAAATGTGAAGCCGCAGCGCCAGCATCGTGTCGACGTCCGCATCGATATCCACGGCAAACCGTGCCCAGAGGCGGGACCATGCTTTTTCATGTGCCGTGTAGAGGCCCTCGAATCCGCCCTCGGAACGGTTGAGCGTTTCGACGGCGCCCAGGAGAGAGGAGGCGATCGCGGCGTCGCGTGAAGTCACCATCGCCGTGGTCGTGTCGAAAGTGATCGACTGACCATCCTCGCCATTCACACGGTAGCGGCGCATCTCGATGCCGCCGGGGCGGACCTCGCGTTCGAGGCGGGTGTTCACCGCGGCGCGCACGTTGGTGCGTTGGGCGACCGAAACCTGGTGATCCGATTGGTTGGTCCGCACCACATTGACCAGAGTTTCATCTGGAAGGGTCGTGGAACCGTCGACCACGAGGTGGTGACGGGCGAGATCCTTGTATTCCCGCACATTGTTATTGGTGACGTTCGGGTCGATTCCGCTGCGCACGTGGATACGCCCGCTCCAGCCAACGGGGGTGATGGTGGTTTCCATCGCGGCCAGGTGCCGGTCGGCCATCGAGACAAGGCGCCGCTGGGTGACTTTGACGCGTCGAAGATGGTGATCCGGGTCTTCCGACTCGGAGTCGGGTACCTCAACCAGGGTGCACGTGCGCGTCAGTACGCCGTGGCGTAGGTCCAGCTCCGTGATCTCGTCGAGAGGCTTCATGCCGCCTTCGGACCACCAGTCGCCACCGCGGAGGCGGATGTCGAAGAATTGGAAATTCGGCAGGTTGACCATCGACTCGTGCTCGAGGTCGCGTCCATTGATGTGCGAGACCACGCGGTTGAATAGGCCGGCGACGTAAGTGCCGGGATAGTGGATGCCGTCGTCACTTCGTTCCGGACGGCACCCGCGAACACCCATGTAGCCATTGGCCAAGGTCAGCAGCGCTTCGCGGTGACCTTCCTGTTTCGGATCAAAGCCGTGGAAAATGAGCTTCCAGGAGTCATCCCGTTGGGCGCCCAAGTCCAGCTCGGCGACGTCGTTGTGGACGACGTCGGCCCCGGCTCGCTCCAGGTCTTCTCGTTCGCCATGCCGGTTGATGCCGACGACGAGGCCAAACCCGCCCGCGCGTGCCGCTTGAACACCCGAGACGGCGTCTTCGATCACGGCGGCTTCTGAGGGATCGATCCCGAGCTGCTGGGCGGCTGCGAGGAACATGTCGGGGGCTGGCTTCCCGGGGATGCCATGCTCCAACGCGTAGGAGCCATCAATGATGACGTCGAAGACCCCGTCGAGTTCCGCGGCCTCCAGCACCGGCCGGGAATTGCGAGAGGCAGTGACGAGGGCGGTCGGGATGCCGCTGCGCTGGAGGCGGAGGATCAAGTCCACGGTGCCGTTGAAAACGGTCACGCCGTGTTCTTCCAGCTCTGAGGTGAAGTAGTCATTCTTCAGCCGCGCCTGCCCTTGGACGGTCCACGCACCGGCAGAATCTGCCTCGGAGCCTTCGGGAAGCGCCGCGTGACGTGCGGCGAGGAGGGTGCGGACGCCGTCTTCGCGGGCTCGCCCGTCCACATACTCGCGGTAGTCGGTGGCGATGCTGAATTCGCTCCGATCGATATCCTCGGCGGAGTATCCCGAGGCTGGTTCCAAGCGCTGATCGGTCAGAATCGCGTCGAAGAGCTGCTTCCACGCGCTGGAATGGACCGACGCGGTATCCGTGACGACGCCGTCCATGTCGAAAATGACGGCTTTTTGTGGGATGGACATGCTGAGGTCCGAGCGATTTTCACGAGTCGTTCTCGAATCGGGCCTGTAGGGCGATCCCGATCGTAAGTTCAATGGATCGCTAGTGCCGAGCGGGCTCAAGGAATTCATCAAGGCAAAAGACCTTTCGGGTTGGCTCAGGCCCCCATTAAACACGTTCGGTATGCCGCGGGTCCGCTTCGGAGGCTGAATTTCCGGCAACGTTCACGTATGGCTTGATCTCATCCACCGTCATGTGACGTGAAGCCCCAGAGGATTCTCACGATGTCTTAGACTTGAGGAGAATCTTTTCGCGTGCCACGTCGGTCGGCGTGTGCTCAGGTCACCAGGAGAGCAATGACGAACCCTTCCACGCAGGATGTCAACAATCGATCGCTGAGCGAGTTCGATCCCGAGATCGCCGAGGCCATCACCGCGGAGCTGGGTCGCCAGCGCAATACCCTGGAGATGATCGCCTCCGAGAATTTCGCTCCCAGAGCCGTCTTGGAAGCTCAGGGATCCGTCCTGACGAATAAATACGCGGAGGGTTACCCGGGCCGTCGATACTACGGCGGATGCGAACACGTGGACGTCATCGAGGATTTGGCCCGGGAACGCGCCAAGAAGCTTTTCGGGGCCGAGCACGCCAACGTTCAGCCGCATTCCGGTGCGCAGGCGAATGCCGCCGTCATGATGGCCCTCATGCAGCCCGGCGATACTTTGATGGGCTTGTCCTTGGCTCACGGCGGCCATTTGACGCATGGCATGAAGCTCAACGTCTCCGGAAAGCTGTACAACATCGCCGCGTACGAGGTGGACCCGGCCACCGGGCGCTTGGACATGGACAAGGTCCGTGAGGTTGCCCTCGAGGCAAAGCCCAAGGTCATTGTTGCCGGATGGTCCGCGTACCCCCGCGAGCAGGATTTCAAGCGATTCCGCGAGATTGCCGATGAGGTCGGCGCCTACCTTTGGGTGGACATGGCGCACTTTGCGGGCCTCGTCGCGGCCGGATTGCACGCCAACCCGGTACCGCATGCTCACGTCGTCTCCTCGACCGTGCACAAGACGCTCGCGGGGCCGCGTTCCGGTGTGATCCTCTGCGTCGAGGAGCTCAAGAAGAAGATTGACTCGGCGGTTTTCCCCGGCCAACAGGGCGGACCGCTCATGCACGTGATCGCAGGCAAGGCCGTGGCCTTCAAGATCGCCGCAAGCCCGGAGTTCAAGGATCGTCAGCAGCGAACCATCGAAGGCGCCCAGGTGCTTGCGGAGCGGTTGTCGGAGCCCGACGTGGCCGAGCACGGAATTTCGGTGCTCACCGGTGGCACCGACGTCCACCTGGTGCTCGTGGACCTTCGTGAATCGGAGCTCGACGGTAAGCAGGCCGAGGACATCCTCCACGAGGCGGGGATCACGGTGAATCGCAACGCTGTACCCAATGACCCTCGCCCGCCCATGACCACCTCGGGCCTGCGTATCGGTACGCCTGCGCTGGCCACTCGCGGTTTTGGTCGCGAAGAATTTACGGAAGTCGCGGACATCATTGCGACGGCGCTTAAGCCGAACGCCGACGTCGCTTCCCTCCGGAGCCGCGTAGAGAAGCTCGCCGGCGAGTTCCCGCTCTACGAGGGCCTCGAGCAGTGGTAACCGCGGAACCTCAGACCCACGAAGCGACGACCGGAAAGACCACGATGACGGAACAGAACCACCAGGCGCGGATACTCGACGGAACGGCTACGGCTGCGGCCATCAAGACAGAGCTTCGAGACCGCGTCGACGCCCTCAAGGCCAAGGGCATCACGCCGGGCCTTGGCACGGTTCTGGTGGGGGACGACCCCGGTTCGCGCTCCTACGTTGCAGGCAAGCATCGGGACTGCGCGGAAGTTGGAATTGCGTCGATCCGGCGAGATCTTCCTGAGGATGTCTCCCAGGAGGAGCTCGAGCGGGTGATTCAGGAGCTGAATGATGACCCGGCATGCACCGGATACATCGTCCAACTTCCGCTTCCGGAACACCTGGACACCGGCCGCATTCTGGAGCTCATCGATCCGCTGAAGGACGCGGATGGTCTGCATCCCACCAACCTCGGCAAGTTGGTGCTCAACGTGTATGGGGAGATGGATTCTCCCTTGCCATGTACGCCAAACGGGATCATCGAGCTGATGCACCGTCACGGTATCAATCTCGTGGGCAAGGACGTCGTCGTTCTCGGACGAGGGATTACGGTGGGCCGGCCGCTCAGCTTGTTGCTGGCGCGTCGTGACATCAACGCTACGGTGACGGTGGCGCACACGGGAACCAAGAACCTGGACGAGGTACTTCGTCGCGCGGACATCATCGTCGCCGCGATCGGAGTTCCCCATGCCGTCAGGCCCGAGCAGGTTACGGACGGGGCCATCGTGCTGGACGTCGGTGTTTCCCGGGTCCTAGATCCGGAAACCGGCAAAAAGAAGCTCACGGGAGATATCCATCCCGACGCCGCCGCTAAGTCGGCGTGGTATTCGCCGAACCCGGGCGGCGTCGGGCCGATGACTCGCGCGATGCTCCTTGTGAACGTTGTCGAAGCTGCGGAGCGCGCGGCTGCCTGACGGGCCCACTCCAAACTAGCTTCATCTAAAACAGCCTCCAACTAGGGGAAATGCATTTCCCTAGTTGGAGGCTGTTTTCTGTTAAAGTCGCCCACTAGGGGAAATAAAAATTTTAAAGAAAACTATTGCCATGATCTCAAGGGTCGACTATGAATAAGGGTAACGAACAACCCGCGCTCTAGTTACTCGTCGGGATTCGTTGCCGGACCGTCAATGAAGACGGTGCCGGATTGGGTGTGTGGCACAGGGTGTGCTGCGCCTATGAAAGGACATTTGTGATGTCTCATAAATACCGGAAAGTCTTTGCCATCGTGTGCATGTCATGTGGGGTCGCTGGCGCAGTTGCGAGCCCAGCAAGTGCCACCGCCCTGTATGAGCATAAAAACTATTCTGGGTTTAAGTTTGATGCTCCGAAATCCAATAATCTGGGCTTCATGAACGACAGGGCTTCGTCGATATCCTCGGCAGGCATTTGGACGGTATATTTTCAGGATGACCGATATCGGGGTGCACGGTTTGAAACCAGCCACAGTTTTAATGACCTAAGAAGAACCCAATTTGGGAACTGGAATGACCGGATTAGTTCCTTCCATCATAGTAATATTAGGTAGTTAATCCAGTTGGCGAAGAGGGGTGTTCAGAAATGCCCCTCTTCCATTGGTTATCAAGAGAAGATGATGAACATCAAAGGTATGTCGGCGGTAGCCGTACTAGGGATGACCTTGTTGATGACGGGGTGCACCAGCTTGGAAACTGCCCGTGACCAAGAAGCTCGGGCCAAACTTGATGAAACCCGCAACCATATTGTCTATCCGCTAGATGAGTATAGGGCGAGTCCTGAGCAAAAAGTGACTATGGAAATTGCTCGAATCCGTATTGTGGAGAAATGCTTTCGAGATCACGGCATTTCGGTGCTTCCCGTAAAACGTGAAGACGTGACTTTCAATGATGAAAGTCGAGAATACGGAATTTGGAATGAACTCGCAGCGAAGAATGAAGTTCAGTTCCTTCTCGCAGCATCCCAGAGAACCTCCGGAGGAACGTTTTACGAGTCCTCTATGGATGAGCTACGAGTTAAATGCCTCGCCGAACATGATGGTGAGGTGAGGCGAGTTTCACCTGCAGAGGAAGAGAACATTAGTGGGCTCGCTGACAGATTGTCGCTCGAGGCGGGGGACGCGGCCCAGAAAACGCCGGAATGGGGGTCCGCGGTGCGGAAATGGGAAGTTTGCCTTAAAGGTCGCGGGCTGACCCCTGTGTCTGGCGAATGGGACACAGAAGAAAGCAGAAACGTTGCTGAAAGAGACTTGTCCGATTCTAGAAACGCGGAAGAATTGACGAGGCTCGCCATGTTGGAAGCGCGGTGTTCGCAGGAGTCCAACATGGCTCAGTCGTTGGCCGATATTGAGGCGTCGTTCCAAATTCCACTCATCGAAGATCATCAGGCAGAACTCGACGCCGCGAAGGAATTTTTCCGGACCAAATCGGAGGCCGCTGAGATGTACCTCAGCCAGGTGGCATCGTGACGTTGACGCCTGGGCTTAGATCGGGTGGTCCGGACCCGGACGAAGCGTCGTCGCCCGAAGACTACGTTGAGGTCGAAAATCCTCGAACCAGCGAAGGCGCACGGCAATCCGCCATGCGACGTTGGAAAGTCGTTCTGGTGGTCTTGACTCTGGCGGTGAGCTCGGTGGGGTCCTTCGCACTGGGGCTCAAATACAAACCACAGGGACCATCGGTGGAGGAGCAAGGAGAAGCCGTCGTACCCGTCTGGGCCAAGGTCGAACGTCGTGTGGTCTCGGAGGGGATCGATGTCGCCGGAAACGTGGAGGACGGTACGACCGCGGACATTTTATCCCCGCGGGACGGGGTGCTGACGCGACGAACCCTGTCGCCTGGTGATCAGGTGGCGTCCGGTGATCTGTTGGGGATGATCAACGGTGAGCCGATCTATGGGTTGGACGGTCCATTGCCGTTGTATCGGGATTTGGCCCTGAAAGACTCCGGGGACGATGTCCTTGCCCTGCAACGATCTCTGTCTTTGGCAGGCTATCCCGTTGCGCCGACGGGAACCGTGACCCGCGAGATGCTGAGGGCAGTGGAAGCTCTGTACCGGAGCGATGATCTCCCCACCTCTGAGGGGCGTCTGACCACGATCCCGCATGCCCATTTCGTGTCATTGCCGGACGGTAAGCGTCAGGTGGTCAATACCGCAGATGTTGCGACCACGGTGGGTATCCACGACCGGTTCGTCGTCCTACGCACGTCCGAGGCTCGTGTGAAGTTTCGGCTTCCGGCAGAGCGCCGCGAGCAGGTAACCGAGGGAACCGCCGTAGACGTGCAAACAAGTCGCGGCCGGACCGCTGGCGCGGTGCAAGCCATAGGCTCCTTCGACCCAGGAACAGAAGGCATCGGGAGCGGCTACGACGTTACGGTGACGGTTCACGAGCCCAGCATATTGGTGCCGGGTCAATCCGTCAGCGTTCATGGGCGTGGAGATCGACAAGAATCTCTCGCGGTTCCTCTCACTGCCGTACGCCAGGAGGGTAGTGGAACATTCGTCGAAGTAGAAGACCCTTCAAGCCGGGCTGAGGGTTCTTCATCCGGCCCACCCACACGACGCGTGGAGGTTAAGGTCCTACGACGCGACGACGGATACGCGGCGGTATCTGGGGGCCTCGAGGTTAACCAGCGGGTGCAGCTTCAATGATGACGTCAACAAATCACAGCGTCACATCGGAATCAGCTCATTCGACCGAACCGATCATGACGCTGCATGAGGTGACGAAGGAATTCCCAGGTGCGGACTCACCCGTTCTGAAGGGCCTTGATATGGCGATCTACCCGGGCGAGTTTGTGGCGATCGTTGGCCCCTCGGGAGCCGGCAAGAGTACTTTGTTGAATCTGCTGGCCCTTCTCGACCGACCATCCCAAGGCCGCTATGTGGTGAACGGCCAGGACGTTTCACGTCTGAATGAGACACAGCGCAATAACCATCGATCCCGCATGTTCGGTTTGGTCTTTCAGGCTTCCAATATGTTGCTGGAGGAATCTTCCCTGACTAACGCGATGATGGGGCTGCGGGTGCGCCACATTCCACCAAGACTGCGACGCCGGCTAGCTCGGAATACCCTGAATGAGCTGGGACTCGGGCATCGTCTCAACACGCGAGCCAAGCTTCTCTCGGGAGGGGAACGTCAACGGTGCGCGATCGCGAGGGCGGTGGCGACCGACCCGCCAGTGGTCCTCGCCGACGAACCGACGGGGAATCTGGACGAGGAGAACACGGCACGCGTTGTCAACATCTTGCGTTCGCTCCATGCTCACGGCAGGACCGTCGTCGTCGTTACCCATGACCCCGAAGTGGCGGCGGCGGCGCAACGCCGCATCGAGTTACGGGACGGTCGGATCGTTAGGGACGAGGTCCAGGCCAGGCGCGGCCGGTCCCCTCACCTCGACGCTCTGCGTAGACCTGGGGACCACGTATCTCGCCGGAAAGGTATGTGGCTGGTTGGCCTGCAGGATGATGTAGTCGATGCCTTCGCGGCCTTAACGTCTCGTCCATTACGAACCCTGATCGTGGTGCTGTCTTTCATGCTGGGCGTGGGCGGACTGACGAGTTCCGTGGGGCTCAGTGAAACGGCGGGCCAACAGGTCCAGGCAAGGTTCGCGCAACAGGAATCGTCGCATCTCAGGGTGAGTTATCGAGATTCGGGGCCGGTCCTCGGAAAAGCTAAATCAGATACGAAAACAATAGCTACGAGGACGGAGGGAATACTGGCCTCGTTGGAATACGTCAGCGCCGCCGGCTATCAGGTCCTTGCGGCGCCGTCCGATGTACAGGTCACCAGATTCTTTCCGTGGGACGGAGAGATGGAAGCAGCATCAACTGGTTTGGGAATTTTGTCTCACGCGCGAGCTCGACAGGCAGGCGTGCATTTTTTCCCGGCTGGAGTAGGGAATGTCCTGCAGCAGATGGAGGCTGGCGGTGCGTTGGGGGAGGCCATTGTGTCTCGGGAAGCCGCACGCCATTTGGGCATGGCTAGCGAGGAGCTGACCCATCAGCCGAGGGGTTATCACCTGTGGGTCAATGGGCGGAGGTTGAACGTCGTCGGTATGTTCGACCCAGGCCCTGAACTTCCGCTCCTGACGAATACGGTGTTGGTAGCGCCGGAGGTCATGCGTGAGGTTCCTGGGATGGTCGTCGAGTTTGTGGTGGATGTGGAGCCAGGATTCGCCCGTGCCGTGGAGAATGCCATTCCTCTCGCGCTCGCGCCGGAAAATCCTGGACTCATCTCGGTGAGTTTGGCTTCCGACCTCGGAAAGCTCAAAAGTGCTGTATCGGGCGACCTCGGCCTCTACGTGGCGGTACTTTCCGCAGTTCTGCTGGTACTTGCAGGCTTCTCGACGGGAATGGCGATGTATCTCTCGGTGCTTTCTAGGTCGTCAGAGATTGCACTTCGGCGTGCCATCGGGGCCACCAGACATTCCATTGCGCGCATCTTCATGACCGAGGGGCTTCTCATGGGCCTGTGTGGTGGCGTGTGCGGCGCCTTTGCAGGGATGATTGCCACTATCGCCATTGCTGCGAGTCATGAATGGCAGGCCGTGCTGCACCCCTGGCAACCTGCAGTCGGGCTGTTCGTCGGAAGCGTGGTGGGAACCGCCAGCTCTGCCTATCCGGCTTGGGTTGCCAGCAGGCAAGACCCCGCTGGAGCCATGAGAGCCTAGGCAACAACCGCGCCAGATTCTCGACACCAGCTGACCCGCGGCCGGATCCACGAGACGATCCGGCCGCATCGCCCCTTGTACAATGGAATCTATGCAATCTATTGGTAGTTCAGATCCACGCGCCGGCAATGTCACGCCCTCAACTTCGACCACAGGACGCGCCTTCTGGGCCACTGTGATCGGTATGGCGGTCATGGTTCTGATCTTCGTTTTCGCTGTGATTCAGGCTGCCAATGAGCAGTCCGTTCTTGGGTGGATTCTTGCCGCGATTGCTTTCGGGTGGTTGGCTCTCGCCGTGTATGCATTGTTCCTCGTCCGGGGAACTCTGCGATTCGGTAAGTCTGCGGTCCGCAAATTGCAGAGCGATCTGGCAGATGCTCAGTTGAGGGCGCCATCCGCGGGAACTTCGGCGGCTCCGGCTACAGATTCCATGCGTGACCAGAAGCTCGCGCATTCCTTCCAGATTGTTCTCGTGCAGAACAAAGTCCTCAAAGAAGAGCTGGAAAAGGGCGAACAGTCTGATCCCGAGGTCGTGAATCGCGCGATCGACACCATTAACTTCACCGCCAAGAACGGCATGGGCATGGTTCGTTCCGAAACGACCGTCGACGGGACCGTCGTCGACTAGGTCCTTCGCCGCCGTCGGGTAGGGTACGAGAGCGTACCGCCGGTTGCGGTGGCGACCATCAACAACTTGAGGAAGGCGTGCACCCTATGGCAGAAAATACCCGTGACGCGAACAGCCTCCGCATCGCGACCGTGAACGTCAACGGAATTCGGGCTGCCTTCAACCCCAAGAAGAAGCAGACCATGGGGCAGTGGCTCGACGGGCGAGACCTCGACATTCTGTGTCTTCAGGAAGTCCGGGCTCCAGATAAGAATCTTCGTCAGCTGCTGGGCGAAGACGACTGGCACATTCTCCACGCGGAAGCTGCCGCGAAGGGGCGCGCGGGGGTCGCCATCGCCACGCGGAAGGATTCCAAAGATCGGCCGTCGAGGCTCTCAGGCCAGCCGATTGCCACACGCGATCACATCGGTGAAGAATACTTTGCGACATCCGGTCGCTGGGTCGAGGCGGATTACGAACTCGCCAACGGACAGACGCTCACTGTGGTTTCCGCATACGTTCACTCGGGCGAGGTCGGGACCGAACGTCAGGACGACAAATACCGTTTCCTCGATGTCATGCTTCAGCGCCTCCCTGAAGTGGCGCAACACTCGGATCACGCCCTCATCGTGGGCGATCTGAACGTCGGACACACGGAGCTCGACATCAAGAATTGGAAAGGCAACGTCAAAAACGCCGGATTCCTCCCGGAGGAGCGCGCCTATTTCGACCGCTTCTTCGGTGATCTGGGGTATCGAGACGTTGCCCGAGGGTTGGCGGGCGAGGTCCCCGGGCCGTACACCTGGTGGTCCTACCGCGGACAAGCTTTTGATAACGACGCCGGATGGCGGATCGACTATCACATGGCTACTCCGGCGATGGCAGACGCCGCGCAGAACGCCGTCGTGGACCGTGCGCCCAGCTACGACACCCGATTCTCCGACCACGCGCCGTTGGTCGTTGACTACCAGTTTTAGGACGATCGCCCGAGACCCCGAGTGGGGAAAGGCGGCCGTTGGAAGAGAAAGAAGAGCATGACCGAACGCACGATCCCAAACGCCTCCACGGGGGCTCCCCGTGTATTTTCCGGTGCGCAGCCGTCCGCGGACTCCATGCACCTCGGCAATTATTTGGGTGCCGTCCGTAACTGGGTCGATATGCAGTCGGATCATGAGTGCATTTACTTCATTCCCGACCTGCACGCGATTACCGTTCCGCAAGATCCGGCCCAGCTCGCGGAGCGGACCCGAAAGACTGCCGCGCAGTACATCGCCTCGGGGATTGACCCGACGAGCACGCCGTTCTTTGTGCAGTCTCACGTTCCGGAGCATTCGCAACTCGCGTGGTTACTCACCTGCATTACCGGTGACGGTGAGGCCCGGCGTATGACCCAATTCAAGGACAAATCGGCCAAGCAGGGTGCGGATAACACCTCTGCAGGTTTGTACGCTTACCCGATGCTGATGGCGGCCGACATCCTCTTGTATCAAACGGACCAGGTCCCCGTGGGCGAAGACCAGAGGCAGCACCTGGAATTGACGCGCAATCTGGCGCAGCGCTTCAATCAGCGATTTGGGGAAACCTTCGTGGTCCCCGAAGCCAAGATCATGAAGTCCACGGCCAAGATCTACGACCTCCAGAACCCCACCGCCAAGATGTCCAAATCTGGTCCCTCGGATAACGGCGCCATCTGGCTCTTGGACGAACCCAAGAAGATGGCCAAGAAGATCAAGTCAGCCGTGACGGACGATGGCTCGGAAATTCGGTTTGACCGGGACTCTAAGCCCGGTGTGTCCAACCTCTTGAGCATCTACTCTTCTCTGACGGGGCAGAGCATCGAAGAGATCGAGACCGAATTCGAAGGAAAGATGTACGGGCACCTGAAGGTCGCGCTCGCGGAAATCGTGGTCGATACCTTGGGCCCGATTCGCGAACGGACCCTCGAGATCATGAACGATCCCGCGGAACTGGATCGGCTCTTGGCCATTGGTGCGGAGAAAGCGCGCGAAATTGCCGGACCCACGGTCGCCTCAGCTTACGAGCACATGGGCTTTCTCGCGCCCCGGGCGTAGTCTCATTCGACTCATGGGTGCTTCGGAGAGTCCGCTGAGCCGCGCGGTGAGCGTGAGCCCGACGATCCTGCCCGGTAAGAGCTATCTGAGCCTCATTCTGGAGGTTCCCGACGACGTACAAGACGCCGTCATGAACTGGCGGCGTCAGCATGGCGCTGCCGAGGGATACCCGCCGCACATCACCGTCTTCATCTCGGAACTCGGGGAGAAGCCGTATGTGGAGGCCAACCGGTTCTTGCGTGAGATGCGATCTGAGTTGCGGGGTAGGGGACCGGCGGAGATAGCGCTGTCCGGGACCGGCACGTTCCGTCCGATCAGCGACGTCGTGTATCTGGCCCTGGCTCGCGGCAGTGACTTCCTGAACCACCTGCATGAGCAATGCCGCCGCATTCGGAACAGTGCGTCACCGTTCATGTTTCATCCACACATGACGATCGTCCAGAACGAAAGGCGGCGACTGTTAGAAGCCGCCTTCCGAACCTTTGACGCCTTCGAGGCACATTTCACGGTCCATCGAGCGTGTGCTTTCCTCAGCGACGAAGAGGGCTGGACCCACCTGGGAAATATCAGTTTCGACTGACATCGCCGGGGAAACGGCGACGGCGTCGGCCCCAGCTGAGGAACCGACGCCGTCGTGCTCTGGTGTAGCCCCCTTACCGGGGGCGCGGTGCGCTACAGAACGTCCGTCTCGCCGTTCTCTTTGAGGGAGTTAACGGCGTTCTTCACCCGTTGTGCGTGCTCTTGCGTGGTCACGAGGAGAGCATCCGGGGTGTCGACCACCACGATGTCTTCCACACCGATCAGGGCCACGATGCGGCTGGTGTCCGAAGCGACGATCCCTGAGGCATTGTCTGTCATCACGCGCTTGTTTTTGCCAATGACGGCGACCTCGTCCACATTGACCGCGCGATTGAGCCGACTGATGGCGGCAAAGTCGCCGACGTCGTCCCAAGTGAAAGACGCAGGAACCATGGCTACGTCGCCGGCAGCGGCGGCGGGCTCGGCCACAGCGTAGTCGATCGCGATCTTCGGCAGGCTCGGCCAGACTCGATCCATGACCTCATCGCGCTGATCCGTGTCCCACGCGCGAGCGATCTCCATGATGCCGTCGTGCAGTTCGGGCTGATTGGCTTGAAGATGCTTCAAGAGAAGCTGCGCGGGGGCGACGAACATGCCGGCGTTCCAGGTGTAGTGCCCGCTGCGCACGTAAGCTCGCGCGGTGTCCTCGTCGGGCTTCTCCACGAAATCCTCGACCTTGAGCGCCGAGGGAGCTTCCTCGATGTTGAGGTTTTCGCTAGCGCGGATGTATCCAAAGCCCGTGGATGGCGACGTGGGAGTGATGCCGATGGTGACAATCCGGCCGGAAGCAGCCGTGACGACGGCTTCCTCAACGACGCGGTGAAATTCCTCGGTGGGCTCCACGACGTGGTCGGCGGCGAAGGAACCGATGATGGCCTCGGGATCGCGCAGGGAAATAATGGCGCTCGCGAGGCCGATCGCTGCGCCGGAATCCTTGGGCGACGGCTCGAGGACGAGATCGGTATCCGTGCATTCCGGGAGTTGTTGTTTGACAGCCTGAGCATGAGTGCTGCCCGTGATGACCATCACAGAGTCGGAGCTTAGATCGATCAAACGGTCATACGTGGAGCGCAACAGGGAATGTCCCGAGCCGGTGAGATCGAGGAGGAACTTGGGCGCGTCAGCCCGCGAAAGCGGCCAGAGGCGAGACCCAACACCCCCTGCCGGAATGAACGGGTAGAAATGTGCGCTGTGAGTTTTCATCGTCCCCATCGTAACCGTTGATTTCGTCATAGTTCGTTCGGCCTGCCGCGCCGACTTTAGGGCAAAATGACCCGAACTCGGCCAACCCTCCATCGCCGGGACCGGCGCAAAGAGTGGGAAGCGTCGGAATAGTGGATAAAAAAGTATCGTAATTGCCCGTGTCAGCGCGTTATTTCGGGGATCGACATGGTGTCACCAACGTGCTCTACGGCTGGTAATCTGAGCTTTGAACTCGCTCACTTATGACACGTCGGGGCCTGCCCGATCTGCACAGTGGCAGTACTATGTGGGCCCCCGCCGGCGGAAGACCGACGCCGCGGCCCTCCACTTGATACATCAGGAGGTTATTCAGTGCCGAATACGTCCAAAGGCACCGTCTATCGAGGTAGCCAAGGCATGTGGTCCTGGGTGGCCCACCGGGTCACGGGCATTGCAATTTTCTTTTTCTTGTTGGTCCACGTCTTGGATACCGCACTCGTGCGCGTGTCTCCGGAGGCCTACAACGCCGTTATCGCGACGTATAAGAACCCCATCATGGGTCTCGGTGAAGCCGGCCTGGTCGCGGCTATCGTGTACCACGCCTTCAACGGCTTGCGCATCATCCTGATCGACTTCTGGAAGAACGGCGCTAAGAACCAAAAGGCCATGCTGTGGGGCGTTTTGATCCTGTGGGTCATCGCGATCGTTCCCTTCGCCATCCGCCATCTCGCGATCGTTTTTGGAGGTCACTGACCCATGTCAACTCCCTTGAAGACTCGGATCGCCGCTCCGCGCAGTCACGACAACAGTGTCAACGGCGTCAAGTACAACCGGTCCAGTTCCAAGCGCAATAACTTCGAGATGTTCGCATGGTTGTACATGCGCGTTTCTGGCGTCATCCTGATCGTCCTGATCTTTGGCCACCTCTTCGTCAATCTCATGGTGGGCGACGGCGTCCATGCCATCGACTTTGGCTTTGTTGGAGGCAAATGGGCCAACCCGTTCTGGCAGGTCTGGGACTTGATCATGTTGTGGCTCGCGATGTTGCACGGCACCAACGGCGTGCGCACCGTGATCGACGACTACGCCGAAAAGGACAAGACGCGCTTCTGGCTCAAGACCCTGCTGTTCTTGGCGGCCGGATTCATTCTTCTGGTCGGCACCTTGGTGATTTTCACCTTCTCACCTTGCCCCAGCGGCGCGGATCCTTCACTGGTCCCGTCCTTCTGCCCGGCGAAATAGTCTCTGCCGGACGCCCGACGTCGAGGCCGTTCTGATCACGGCCCCAACCTTTCGATTCAAAGAGGAAAGAGCATCCAAGTATGCAGCTTCACAAGTACGATGTGCTCATCGTCGGTGCCGGCGGGGCCGGTATGCGCGCGGCCATCGAATCTGGCCAGCGAGCTCGCACCGCGGTTCTGACCAAGATCTATCCGACCCGGTCCCATACGGGTGCGGCCCAGGGTGGCATGTGTGCGGCCCTTGCCAATGTCGAGGAAGACAACTGGGAATGGCACACCTTCGACACGATTAAGGGCGGCGACTACCTGGTAGACCAGGACGCTGCCGAGGTCATGGCCAAGGAAGCCATCGACGCCGTGTTGGACCTGGAAAAGATGGGCCTTCCCTTCAACCGCACGCCCGAAGGTCGTATCGACCAGCGTCGATTCGGTGGACACACGCGTGATCACGGCAAGTCGCCGGTCCGTCGTGCCTGCTATGCGGCCGACCGCACCGGGCACATGATCCTCCAGACCCTCTACCAGAACTGCGTCAAGCACAACGTCGAGTTCTTCAACGAGTACTACGTGCTGGACCTGATCATGACCGAGGTGGACGGTCAGCGTCGCCCGGCCGGCGTCGTGACCTACGACCTGGCTACCGGTGACCTCCACGTCTTCCAGGCCAAGTCGATTGTTTTCGCTTCCGGCGGTTGCGGCAAGATCTTCAAGACCACCTCGAATGCCCACACCCTCACCGGTGACGGCATGGCGATTGCGTTCCGTAACGGTCTTCCGCTCGAGGACATGGAGTTCGTGCAGTTCCACCCGACCGGTTTGGCCGGACTCGGCATTTTGGTGTCTGAGGCGGCCCGTGGTGAGGGCGGTATTCTCCGCAACTCCGAAGGCGAACGCTTCATGGAACGGTATGCGCCGACCATTAAGGACCTCGCCCCGCGCGACATCGTGGCCCGTTCGATGGCTAATGAGGTGCGCGAAGGCCGCGGTTGCGGACCCAATAAGGATTACGTCCTCTTGGACCTCACGCACCTCGAGCCGGCACACATCGACGCGAAGCTCCCTGACATCACGGAGTTCGCTCGTACCTACCTCGGTGTGGAGCCCTACACCGAACCGGTTCCGGTCTTCCCGACCGCGCACTACGCCATGGGCGGCATCCCGACCAACATCGATGCCGAGGTGTACCAGAACTCGGAAGTCACCGTTCCTGGCCTCTACGCCGCTGGCGAGGTTGCTTGCGTGTCGGTTCACGGGTCCAACCGCCTGGGCACCAACTCCTTGCTGGACATCAACGTGTTCGGTAAGCGCGCAGGTATCCGTGCCGCGGAATACGCAGCGACGGCCGAATTCTTGCCGATCGCCGAGGACGCGACGAAGCGCACCGAAGATCTCCTGAACATGGTCCGTAGCGGCCACGGCGAGGAGAAGGTGGGTGTGCTCCGCAAGGAGCTGCAGGACGTCATGGATGCGGACATGCAGGTGTTCCGTACCGCAGAAACGATCCACAACGCGCTCGACAAGATTGCGGACCTGCAGGATCGTTACACCCGTATCGCCATTCAGGATCAGGGCAAGCGTTTCAACCTCGACCTGCTGGAAGCCGTTGAGCTTGGCTTCCTCCTCGAGCTGGCCAAGGTCATGTCCGTGGCAGCCCTGCATCGTGAAGAGTCCCGCGGTGGTCACTTCCGCGAAGACTTCCCCGATCGCGATGACGAAAAGTTCATGAAGCATTCGATGGCCTACCTGGATGAGAGCGCCGAGACCGACAGCGTCGCCGGCATCCGCCTCGAGACCAAGCCGGTGATCTTCACCCGCTACGAGCCGATGGAGCGTAAGTACTAATGACTACTCAGGAAATGGATGCGGCAGAGCCCGCATCGAAAGTTGATCTTCCGGGCGAGTCCGGCGGCGGGGGAGAGATCCCCAAGTACAACATGACCCTGAAGGTCCGTCGCTACAATCCCGAGGTCTCTGACGAGGCGTACTGGGACGAATTCGAGCTCGAGATGTTCGGCACCGACCGCGTCTTGGACGCTTTGCACAAGGTCAAGTGGGAAATCGACGGTTCGTTGTCGTTCCGCCGCTCCTGCGCCCACGGCGTGTGCGGATCCGATGCCATGCGCATCAACGGCCGCAACCGCCTCGCGTGCAAGACCTTGTTGAAGGACCTGGACCTCGAAAAGCCGGTCACGGTCGAGGCCATCAAGGGCCTTCCGTGCGAGAAGGACCTCATTGTGGACATGGAACCGTTCTTCCAGTCCTACCGTGAGATCATGCCCTTCCTCATGAACGAAGGCCATGAGCCCGAGCGCGAACGGTACCAGTCGCAGGAAGACCGGGAGCGTTTCGACGACACCACCAAGTGCATCTTGTGCGCCGCGTGCACGTCGTCGTGCCCCGTGTTCTGGACCGACGGTCAGTACTTCGGTCCGGCCGCGATCGTCAATGCCCACCGGTTCATCTTCGACTCGCGTGACGACGCCGGTGACATGCGTTTGGAAATTCTCAACGACAAGGAAGGCGTCTGGCGCTGCCGGACCACCTTCAACTGCACCGAGGCGTGCCCCCGTGGCATTCAGATCACGAAGGCCATCGCCGAAGTCAAGCAGGCAGTTCTCGCCCGCGCGTTCTGATCGCTGATCGGTTCCCGGGTCGACGACGCCGCCCCATCCCCGCTGGATTTTCGGGGGAGCGGGCGGCGTCGTCATGTTTTAACACGATTGCAACGTGCCGACGAATTCATTCGGGGGCGCTATGGTCGCTCTTATGGCTAAAAGTCCGTCTTCTTCAATATCCGGTAGTCCGCTTCACGTGACCCCATTGGTCGGTAAGTTCGTCGAGGAACTCATCGCCTTCAGGCGTGACGTGCATCGTCACCCCGAGCTTTCGTACCGTGAGCACAAGACGACGGAACGCATCATGACGCGGCTCGAACGGGCAGGCCTCAAACCGGTTCGGTTTAGTCGAACGGGATGTTATGTCGATATCGGACAAGGCCCCCTCGCCGTCGCTTTGCGCGCCGACATCGACGCGTTGCCGATTCATGAGAAAACCGGCCTGGAGTTCGCATCGCAGAACGAAGACGTCATGCACGCCTGCGGTCACGATATCCACCAAACGGTCATGCTGGGTGTGGCACTCACCTTGGCGGATATCGATTCCTCGGCGCCTCTGGCCGGTACGGTGCGGGTGATCTTCCAGCCCGCCGAAGAGCAGCTACCTGGAGGCGCACTGTCCGTCATCAAGGAAGGTGCCCTCGAGGGAGTGCCGCGCGCCTTTGCCCTGCACTGTGAGCCGAAGGTCGACGTCGGAAAGGTCGGGACCCGCATTGGAGCCATTACCTCCGCGACCGACACGATCAAGCTGAAGGTCAGTGGTCGTGGTGGACACACCTCCCGACCGCACCTGACGGAGGACCTCATTTACGCGATGGGGCAGATCGCGATCAACGTTCCGGCCGTACTGTCTCGCAACCTCGATGTTCGTTCCGGCGTCTTGGTGGTGTGGGGGCAGATCGAGGCGGGCGTGGCTCCGAATGCGATCCCGTCCACCGGCTATATGGCCGGAACCATGCGGTGCCTCGATGCCGACGCGTGGTACCGCGCAGGCGAGCTTCTCGACGAAGTCGTGGAACAGGTTTCTGCTCCGTATGGAGTGTCGGTCGAACTGGAGCACGTTCCGGGGGTGCCTCCCGTCGTGAACACTGAGGAGGAAACCACCCTGCTGGAAAATGCCGCTCGCGCAGAACTCGGGGAAGATTCCGTGGTGCTCATGGAACAGTCCATGGGCGGTGAGGACTTTGCCTGGATGCTCCAGGAAGTCCCGGGCTCCATGATGCGGTTGGGAACGAGGACACCTGGCGGGCCTACGTACGACCTCCACCAAGCCGATTTTATTGCCGACGAGCGCGCCATTGAGTGCGGAATTCGCGTTATGGCCGCCACAGCTCTCCGGGCGATCAACCTGACTCACCGTGGTGGCTAGGCGTTATCCGGACTGCTGTGGATGGGGTCTCCGGTTCGTGGTGTGACGGTTTAGACTAGGGTTCGTACCGCATATCACTCGCGACCTATCCGGGCAGAGGCATGAGACCCTTCCGGATCGGCGCCCCCGGAGGTAATTCATGCCCGCCCTTCGATTTTTGGCACCCCGCCGCACCGTCGCGGTGACGGGGGCCCTCGTCAGCGCGTCCGCGCTGATCCTTACCGGTTGTGCACCGGCTCCAGATAAGGACGCCGATATCGCCAACGATCGCTCGGATTACACCGGCTGTATTGTCTCGGATTCGGGTGGATTCGATGACCGTTCCTTCAACCAGAATTCCTATGAAGGACTCCTGAAGGCCAAGGACGACTACGGCATCCAGACCAAACAAGCTGAGTCCCAAGCCGTCACCGATTACGAACCCAATGTGAATTCGATGGTTCAAGGCGGTTGCGGACTGACCGTCACGGTGGGCTTCAACATCGCCGATGCGACCAAATCCGCGGCGCAGGCGCACCCGGAGATGCACTTTGCCACCGTCGACGACAACTCGATCGATCTGCCCAATGTGCGCCCTATCATCTACGACACATCCCAGGCAGCCTTCCTTGCCGGGTACCTGGCGGCCGGCTCCACCAAAACCGGCAAAATCGCCACGTTTGGTGGCATGGAAATTCCTACCGTCACGATCTTCATGGACGGATTCGCCGACGGCGTCAAGTACTACAACGAGCAGAAGCACAAGGACGTCAAGCTGCTCGGATGGGACGTCGCCAAGCAAACCGGAACATTCACCGGTGACTTCGAAGACACCGGCAAGGGAAAAACCACCACTCAGAACTTCCTCAATGAGGGTGCCGACATCGTGATGCCCGTGGCGGGCCCCGTCGGTAACGGTGCGGTGGACGCCGTGAACGGTTTCAACTCTGATGAGCCGAAGAACCCAGCACGCATCATCTGGGTCGACTCGGATGGCTACGAAACCCTCGCGAGCGGGCAAGAGTATGTGCTGACCTCCGTCATCAAGAAGATGGGCGACGCCGTCGAGAGCTCATATAAGGACGACATGGAAGGCAAGTTCACGAACCAGCCGTACGTGGGAACCTTGCAGAACGACGGCGTCGGTCTGGCCCCGTATCACGATCAGGAGGGCAGCGTGCCCGCCGAGCTCCAGAACGAGGTCAAGGATCTCAAGCAACAGATCATCGACGGCAAAATTACGGTCTCTTCCAAGGCCAGCCCGGTGAAGAAGTAACGAGGAAGGCCGAGAATGAAACTCGAACTCCGCTCGGTGACCAAGCGCTTTGGCTCCTTCACCGCGAATGATTCCATCGACCTCGTCGTCGAACCCGGAACCGTTCATTGCCTCCTGGGCGAGAACGGTGCGGGAAAGTCCACCCTCATGAACGTGATCTACGGGCTGTATGAACCGAGTGAGGGTGAGATCCTGCTGGATGGAAAGCCCGTCCATTTCTCCGGACCGGGGGAGGCGATGGCCGCAGGTATCGGCATGGTGCACCAGCACTTCATGCTGGTTCCGGTGTTTACCGTTGCCGAGAATGTTGCTCTGGGCGCCGAGGAGACCAAAGGGGCGTCCCTTAACCTCGAAGCCACTCGTCGCAAAATCCGCGAGATCTCAGATCGTTACGGTTTCCATGTGGATCCCGACGCCGTCGTCGAGGACCTGCCCGTCGGCGTCCAACAGCGCGTCGAAATCATCAAGGCCCTGGTGCGCGACGCCGAGATTTTGATCTTGGACGAGCCCACCGCCGTGCTGACTCCGGCCGAGACTGATGAATTGATCTCGATCATGGACCAGCTTCGTTCGGACGGTAGGTCCCTGCTGTTCATCTCCCATAAATTGCGTGAAGTCAGGGCGATTTCCGACGAAATTACCGTGATTCGCCGAGGCAAGGTTGTCGGGACCGTTGAACCCACGGCGTCGACCACGGAGCTGGCATCGATGATGGTCGGGCACGACGTCAACCTGGTGGTCGACAAATCCGCCCCGGTGCTCAATAAATCCGAATTCTCCGTTGAGGGCCTCTCGCTGGTCTCTCCCTCCGGGGTCAAGGTCCTCGACGACGTCAACCTCCAGGTTCGCGGCGGCGAAATCCTCGCTATAGCGGGCGTTCAAGGTAACGGACAAACCGAATTCACCGAGACCATCATGGGATTGCACCCCAAAGCCACCGGAACGGTGAGCCTCAACGGGAAGAATCTGCTCGGGCGGTCCACGAAGAAGATCATCCGATCCGGTGTGGGTTTTGTTCCCGAGGACCGGCTCGACGACGGCTTGGTGGGATCCTTCAGCGTCGAAGAAAACCTGGTATTGAACCAGTTCGATGACCAGGAGTTCTCCCGTGGCCCGCAGCTGAAGCGTCGCTCCATCCAGGAGAACGCCCGCCACAAAGTCGCTGACTTCGATATCCGTCTGAATAGTATTTCCGATCCGGTCGAGACGCTCTCCGGCGGCAACCAGCAAAAGGTGGTTGTGGCGCGAGAACTGTCCCATCGCCTCTCGCTGTTTGTGGCTTCCCAGCCCACCCGCGGCGTGGACGTGGGATCCATCGAGCTGATCCACCAGAGGATCGTTGCGCAACGCGACGCCGGAACGCCGGTGATCCTCGTGTCCACGGAGTTGGACGAGATCTACGCCCTCGCGGACCGGATCGCCGTATTCCACCACGGGCGTTTGATGGGCATCGTGGACCCAGACATCCCACGGGAAGTCCTCGGCATGATGATGGCCGGGGCGACGGCCGACGAGGCCTACGCAGAATCCTCGCACCGAGCACCGGCGGAAGCCGCCGAAGGAGAGACCGTATGAGCTCCACCGAGTCACCGCAGTCCGTGCAGCCACCGGCGGACGGCCTTGCCGCCGTCTCCGCCGCCGATGCCTCGCCTGCACCCGTCACGCCGCCGTGGTCCAGTGGCCCCGAAAAGCCTTCCCTGGCATACCGCATTACGTCGTCGCCGCTCGTTCTCTCGGCCGCGGCCCTCATTGCCGCACTGATCGTGGGTGGCCTGTTGATCATCTTCACCGATCAGCGCGTCCTGACCCGCATGAATTACTTCTTTGCTCGACCCAGCGACACCTTCGTGGCCGCCTGGAAATCTGCCAGTGCGGCGTACGTCGCGCTCTTCGAAGGGGCGATTTTTAACCCCCACGGCAAAGATTTCACGCAGAAGATCTACCCGTTGACCGAAACCTTGACCATCGCGACGCCGCTGATCTTTGCGGGTCTCGGCGTGGCGATCTCCTTCCGATCCGGGCTGTTCAACATCGGTGCCCAAGGGCAAATCATCGTCGGCGCCATCATCGCGGGTTATATCGGGTTCAGCTGGCACCTGCCGATGGCCATCCACCTCTTGTTGGTGATCGTTGGCGGCATCGTCGGGGGTGCCTTGTGGGGCGGACTCGTGGGTCTGCTCAAGGCCAAAACGGGGGCCCACGAAGTGATCCTGTGCATCATGCTCAATTACGTGGCCCTGAACTTTATTCTCTACCTGTTGACGACGCCGGGGTTCCAGCGGCCGGGATCCACCAACCCGATCTCCCCGCAGATCGACTCCAGCGCCCAATTCCCGAAGCTATTTGGCGACGGGTTCCGGTTACATTGGGGCTTCGTTCTGGCCATCCTCGCCGTTCTCCTCGTCTCGTGGATGATCAACCGCTCGACGATCGGCTTCCGGTTGCGCGCAGTGGGTTCCAACCCGAAGGCCGCGAAGTCGGCCGGCATTAACGTCACGATGGGATACATCGTGGTCATGCTCATGTCCGGTGGACTGTCCGGGATGGCTGGGGTTTCGCAGGTTTCGGGCACCGAGAAAATTCTTACCGGTGATATCGCCGCCTCCTTCGGATTCGACGCGATTACGGTCGCCTTGCTCGGGCGCTCCAACCCCTGGGGCACCTTCTGGGCGGGATTGCTCTACGGTGCCTTCCGGGCCGGTGGCGTGGCCATGCAGACCAACACCGGCACCAATATCAACATCGTTTTGGTCGTTCAGTCCCTGATCGTCTTGTTTATTGCCGCTCCGCCGCTGGTTCGTGCGATTTTCCGCCTCCCGGATCCCCGGAAAGCGGCTAGCACGAAGCGTCGTCCGGCACCTCAGAAGGCAGGAGCCGCACAATGAGCACTTCCGTCAACGCTCCCGTTTCGTCTTCCTCCGGCGACGTCATGTCCCCGGCACCGGCGACTGCAGTGGTCCGTAACTGGCGTCACGCGATCATCTTCACGGTCCTGGCGGCACTTGCCCTGCTGGTGTGTGGACTTCGTTCGACCTCAGCCACGGTCACGTTCCGGCTCTCCGATAAACACGATGTGATCCGTTTGGCCGACATCGACCTTGTTGCTTCCGCGACGGGCTGGATCCTCGTGGCCGTCATGGTGCTGATTGCCGTTTATGCGTGGCTGGTCAGCTTCCGGGGACGCCCCGTATCCAGGTGGGCCGCCGTCGTCTTTTGGTTCGCATTTATCGTGGCGATGCTGGTGTGGGCCGTTAGCCACGCGGACGGCAACAGCTTGTCCCTTCCGGGTCTGCTTGGTGGCTCCTTGACCCTGGCCGTGCCGCTGATTTTCGGTTCGATGTCCGGACTGCTGTGTGAGCGATCCGGCGTCGTCAATATCGCGATCGAGGGGCAGCTGCTGTTCGGCGCGTTCGCGGCCGCCATCGCCGGGACCGTCTCGCATAATGCGTGGGTCGGGCTGATCGCAGCGATGATCGGTTCCATGCTGGTCTCTCTGATCCTCGCGTCCTTCTCCATCAAATACCTGGTGAATCAGGTGATCGTGGGCGTCGTCATCAACGTGCTGGTCTCGGGGCTCACCGGCTTCCTCTATTCCACGGTGCTTTCGCGCACCGACGTCGGACTGAACGCTCCGGAGCACCTTCCGAGCTTCGCGATCCCGGTGCTCTCCAAGATTCCGGTGATCGGGCCCGTACTCTTCGACCAATCCGTCATCGTTTACCTGATGTACGTGGTCGTCTTCCTTATCTGGTTCGGTCTCACCAAAACCCGCTGGGGACTGCGGACCCGCGCCGTGGGGGAGCATCCCAAGGCAGCCGATACCCTGGGCGTTTCGGTCAATCGCCTGCGATTCTTCAACGTCTTGCTCGCTGGTGCTGTTGCCGGGTTGGGCGGTGCGTTCTTTACGCTGGTTTCGGTCTCGAGCTTCAACAAGGACATGACCGCAGGCCAGGGATATATCGCTTTGGCGGCGTTGATCTTCGGTCGGTGGCGACCCTTCGGGGCATTGTTCGCCGCGCTCTTGTTCGGTTTCGCGACCAACCTGCAGTCCGTGTTATCCCTACTGGGAACCACCGTGCCGAGCCAATTCCTCGCGATGCTCCCGTACCTGGTCACCATCGCCGCCGTCACCGGGTTGGTGGGGCGTTCACGCGGCCCCGCGGCCAGCGGCATCCCCTATGTCAAGGAATAGCAGCATGACCACCACGAACCACACGAACGGAGAGGCTCCGTGGGAGCCCCTCATGCTCGCTGCCCGCGAAGCCTTGGAGCATTCCTATAGCCCGTATTCGCGATACCGCGTCGGTGCCGCGGCGAGGACGTCCGACGGCCGCCTAGTCACCGGCGCGAATATCGAAAATGCATCGTACGGGGTCACCTTGTGTGCGGAATGTTCCTTGGTGTCAGACCTCTTCCGCACCGGAGGTGGTTCACTCAGCGAATTCGTGTGTGTCAATGGTGACGGCGAGGTCATCATGCCGTGCGGCAGGTGCCGTCAATTGCTCAACGAACACCGGGCGCCAAATCTGCAAATCATGACGCCATTGGGTCCTCGTACGATGGACGAGGTGCTTCCGCAAGCCTTCGGAGCCGCGGACGTCGGAGGAAACGCCCCACAGAACCTGCGAGATCAGAGCCAAGAGTCATCAGTACAGACAAGGGGTCACCATGAGTGAACGATTCGACGTCGTGGACGTCATTCGAGCCAAGAGAGATCGTCTCGGCCTCACCGGCGAGCAGATCGACTGGGTCGTAGACGCGTACACGCGCGGAGCCGTCGCGGATGAACAGATGTCGTCCTTGGCCATGGCGATTTACCTCAACGGCATGAACCGCGAAGAAATCGCCCGCTGGACCCAGGCCATGATCGCCAGCGGCGAGAGGTTGGACTTCTCGTCCATCATTGGGCCGGGCCAAAAGATTGCCACCGCCGACAAACACTCCACGGGAGGAGTAGGGGACAAGATCACGCTCCCGTTGGCACCGCTCGTTGCCGCCTATGGGGTAGCCGTCCCGCAATTGTCGGGCCGTGGCTTAGGGCACACCGGTGGAACGCTCGACAAACTGGAATCCATTCCAGGGTGGCAGGCGTCGATGAGCAACGAACGCATGATTTCCCTGCTCGGCAGCGTGGGCGCGGTGATTTGCGCGGCCGGTGCGGGACTCGCTCCCGCAGACAAGAAGCTCTACGCGCTCCGCGATGTTACGGGGACCGTCGAGGCCATTCCGTTGATCGCGTCGTCGATCATGTCCAAGAAGATCGCTGAGGGGACGGATTCGCTCGTCCTCGACGTCAAGGTGGGTTCCGGGGCGTTCATGAAGGACGAGGCCACGGCCCGGGAACTCGCCCAAACCATGGTCGACCTCGGACATGAGGCGGGCGTCAAAACCACAGCTTTGCTGACCGACATGTCCACGCCGCTCGGACTGACCGTCGGTAACGCGATCGAGGTCGAAGAATCCGTGGACGTCCTGGCAGGTGGCGGTCCGGACGACGTCGTCGAGCTCACCGTTGCCTTGGCCCGGGAGATGTTGAGCGCGTCGGGAGTGGACGAGGATCCTGCCGATGCACTCGCGGACGGTCGGGCCATGGATGTTTACCGTGACATGATTCGGTCCCAAGGGGGAGACCCCGACGCCGCATTGCCCGTGGCGCGCGAATCCCACGTCGTGACCGCGCCGGAAAGCGGAACATTACGTCGGCTTGACGCGCTCGCCGTGGGGGTCGCTTCGTGGCGACTTGGTGCGGGGCGCTCTCGCAAAGAAGATCCGGTACAGGCCGGTGCCGGGGTGCGTTTGCACGCCAAGCCGGGCGACACCGTGCGCCAGGGGCAATCTCTCATGACCCTCTTGACCGACACCCCGGAACGCTTCGACCGAGCCCTGGAATCCCTGGCTGATTCCTATGAGATCGCCACGGACAATTCAGCTGGTGCCGAAAGAGCGCTGATCCTCGGTAGACTGTCGGCAGAATAGGTCCAAAAGTCCTTGCCCCGCGCCGAATGGGGCACTTCTCGAGCGCGTCTGACGTAGGCGCAGAAACACAGGTGAGTCGTGGCTTTCAAGCTTTTCCGCAAGAACTCAGACGACGACGCGCAGGGTTCGGCCAACGAGTCGATCGACGCAGCGCAGCAGGACGATGCCTCATCGTCCTCGAAGGTCCGAGCTCTTCCGGACCGCCCTGAGCTGCCGACGACCAACGGTCTGCCCGAGCTCGTCAAGCTCATGGAGTCGCATCGGGTGGCCACGTTGCAGCTCAACCAGCACGGCAACGAAATGACCGCCGTGATGGAGCCGAGCGAGAAGCCCGAGCGAAAGGTCACCGTGGACACCGAGTCGACCTGGTTCGACCCGGTCGCCAAGCTCTACACCGCGGGCCAGGCCAGCGAGAATGGTCCGTGGCGCCGCGCCGAGATCATGATTTCCTCGGTGCGCGACGGGAAGCGCTCGGTGGAGATCGAATACACCTACCCGAACAGCGACGAGCAGGTCCGCGAGGGCTATACCCAGGTGGTGCGGAGCACCTTCGCCCAGGGTGGCAAAGACGCGGCCACGGCTAAGCCGACCGACGTAGACCGTCCCGTCGCCGCTAAGCCCCAGGCATCGGAGAATGCTCAGAGCACCTCGGCGTCCGCGACTCAGGGCCAGGAGCAGAACGAGGTTCTGGGTGCGCCCACCGCGCCGTCTGCCGACGAGGGCAAAATCACGTCCAGCCCGGCCACCGCGACGGTGGTTTCCGGATCGGAATCGCGCGGCTCCGTGACGGATGCCCCAGCTTCCGCGCCGAAGGGGGAGGCTCAAACTGCCCCGGCGAAGGGCGCCGCTGCCTCGGGCACCGATGCCAAGGCCCCAGTAACGGAGAAGCCTGCCGTTCAGGGCACCCCGGACGCCGCAAACGATTCCTCAAAGGGCGGCTCCAAAGCTGCCGCTACCGGCGCCGTCGTCGGCGGGGCAACGGGTGCCGCTGCGGGTGTAGCCGCCGGAGCAGCCGCGAAGGGCACGAAAGAAACCGACGCCACATCCTCGAAGGGTTCGCAGGAGGTTCCCTCGGTCGTCGACGACGGTCAGTGGGATGGCGAGTCAGATCGCCCCGAGACGGCCTCCGCGTCGTCGGTTGCCGCAGACCTACCGGACTCCGTTCCTTCGACGGCGGACCAGACCGACGTTTCGCCGTCGTACTCGAGCTCGGCTCAGCCTGCGCCGCAGAAGCCCTCGACCACTCAGCTTGCACCCGGCAACCTGGTGTTGACCGAAGCGGATGTTCTGCAGCGCATGCGTGAGGCCCAGAAGAAGCTCTTCGGGCCGGAGGGTTCGTCTCGCGACGTCTCGACGGTTCTGATCCGCGTCCGTGCTCTGGGCTCCTATTACGATGCCCTGACCCACGTGCGCCGGAACGGTTTCTGGGATCAGCGGAAGACCTTCGACATCGTCCCGGAGGAAGCCCTCCACATCTTGGAGCTCAAGTCCGATTCGTATCAGGAAGGCTTCGGCTCACCCATCGCGATGATGTTCCGTTTCACCCCTGGTGTGCCTCCGCAGGTGTCCTTCTCCTACGAGGACGAGGAAAGCTTCGTCAAGTACAAGGACCGGTTGCCGGCCCAGCAGTACATCGAGGAGCTTCGGATGTTCCCGCGTACGGGCGCCAACATTCCCGAACACATGACGGACGCTCTGACCCAGTGGAGCCTCTAGTCAGGTCATGCCAGCAATGAGTCGAAGGAACGCTTCGCGATGAGTGCGCAGGTGGTCACGCCGCTGTTCGATATCTCCTACGACGTCGGCTGGATTGCGGCCTTGCCAAAGGTTTGCCTGCACGACCATCTCGACGGCGCATTGCGCCCTCAAACCATTGTTGAGCTCGCGGCGGAGGCGGGGCACGAGTTGCCCGCCACCGACCCCGCGGCCCTCGAGCGGTGGTTTGTGGAGTCGGCGAATTCCCGATCTCTCGAGCGGTATCTGGCCACCTTCGAACACACCGTGGCCGTACTCCAGAGCGCCTCAGCACTCACTCGGGTGGCTCGGGAATATGTGCTCGACGCCGCCGCAGACGGAATCGTTTATGGCGAGGTTCGTTGGGCTCCTGAGCAGCATCTCGGCGACGGCCTGGACATCGATTCCGCCATCGCTGCGGTGGCCCGAGGGCTTGCCCTGGGTGAGGAGGCAGCGGCCGAACGCGGTGCGACGATCACCGTGCGGCAGATATTGTGCGCGATGCGGCATACCGACCGCTCCCTCGAGATTGCTCAGGCGGCCGTGCGGAATCGTCGTCGCGGGGTCGTAGGATTCGACCTCGCTGGACCGGAGCTGGGCTTTCCGCCGAGCAAGCATCGGGAAGCCCTCGAGTACTGCGCACAGCATTTCCTGCCGGTCACCCTGCACGCGGGAGAGGCCGACGGCGTCGAATCGATCCGCCAGGCCGTGGTCGAGGGACGGGCCCTCCGGATTGGCCATGGCGTACGCATTCTGGAAGACGTCGTTCGGCGTCAGCGGGACGGTGAACTTGCGGATAACGTCTCCCGCCTTCCGACAAGTCACGACATTTCTCTGGTGCCTGCTTCGTCCTTGTACCGGATGGGTGAGGTCGCCGCCTGGGTTCGCGACCGACACATCGCGTTGGAAATGTGCCCCTGTTCGAATCTGCAGACGGACGCCGCGCCGCGGGTCGGAGAGGTGGGGAAACCTCAGCCGACCGAGCCAACGGCCGACCACTGGGCGAGAACCTACCGAGAACATCCGATTGAACTGCTCCGAAGCCTGGAATTTGCGGTCACCGTGAACCCGGATAACCGGTTGATGTCACGAACCTCAATGACCCACGAATTCCTCAAGCTCGCCGAAGAATTCGGGTACGAGCGCGAAGACTTCCTCGAAATCACTCTCAATGCGGCCAACGCAACGTTCCTTCCGCTCGAGGAACAAGATGAGATCGTCGAACGTGTGATGGCAGGATACTCGGACGCGCCGGTGGTGGGCTAGTGAATCAGCCAGCAACCGCAGTGGCGGCGGAGGAGTTTTCCCGCCTGATAGACATCATGGATCGCCTCCGTGCGCCCGGAGGGTGTCCCTGGGACAGGGAACAGACGCACGAATCTCTGGTTCGCTACCTCATCGAAGAGTCTTATGAGGTCGTGGAAGCCATCGAGTCCACCGATGGCGTGGACTTCTCGTTGCTGCGAGAAGAACTCGGTGACGTATTGCTTCAGGTCGTGTTCCACGCGCGTGTGGCTCAAGAGGCCGAGCGCGGTGGGTTCGGGATCGCCGACGTGGTGCGTGGACTCAACGAAAAACTCCTTCGGCGCCACCCTCACGTCTTCACCGGCCAAGCCTCTCCTGAGGGTGAGCCGGGAGCAGCCGAGTTGCCCGGTCGACGGGAAGGCTCGGGTGAATCGGGGGATACCGCTCCTCTCGGCAACGCTGAATTAGAGGATCTCACCCGTCGCTGGGACGAGATCAAGCGGGCGGAAAAGCCCGAGCGCCGCGATCCCTTTGATGGCATCCCGCCGGCGTTGCCGGCTCTGGCTCTCGCCGAAAAGACACTTAACAAGGCGGCCAAGGCGAGCCTCCCTCTCCCGGACGAACGTGGGCACTGGAGTGGATCAGAACGTGCCGACGGATCGTCGTCGGCCTCGGAAACCACCGCAGGCTCGCAGGTTTCCCCAGAATCCGTAGCGCCTGGCTCGAGCGAGGCCGAGGAAGAACTCCTTGGCCACGAATTATTGGGCCTGGTGGCCGCGGCACGACGTCGTGGTGTAGATCCGGAAAAGGCTCTGCGCCGCGCCGTCCGCGAATTTACCGATTCTTCACGTGGGATCACCTGAGTTTATGTGTGAACATGTGGGAAATCGGTATCATGGAATCCGAGATCAAGCCGATATCGTGGGAGTCATGGACGATTTCCCTCGACATTGTTGAAGCTCGATCAGGAACAGCCCATCCATCATTCACGATGCAAAAGGAGCATTCAGATGGCGATCATCATCGACGTTCACGCCCGTCAAATTCTTGATTCACGAGGCAATCCCACCGTCGAGGTTGAGGTTTTGCTTGAAGACGGCGGCTTTGGCCGCGCGGCCGTTCCCTCGGGAGCTTCCACCGGCGAATTCGAAGCTGTGGAGCGCCGCGATGGCGACTCTTCCGTTTACCTCGGCAAAGGCGTGCTCGATGCCGTCCGCGCCGTGATTGACGAGATCTCCGAGGTCGTCATCGGCCTCGACGCGACCGATCAGCGCATCATCGACGAGGCGATGCTTGAACTCGACGGCACCGACAATAAGGGCAAGCTCGGCGCCAACGCGATCCTGGGTGTTTCCCTGGCCGTTGCCCGCGCCGCCGCTGAGTCTGCGGAATTGCCCCTGTACAAGTACTTGGGCGGGCCGAATGCCCACGTACTGCCCGTCCCGATGATGAACATCCTCAACGGTGGTTCGCACGCGGACTCGAATGTGGACATCCAGGAGTTCATGATCGCTCCGATCGGCGCGCCGACCTTCTCTGAAGCCCTGCGCTACGGTGCCGAGGTTTACCACAGCCTGAAGTCGGTCTTGAAGGATCGTGGCCTGGCCACCGGCCTGGGTGACGAGGGCGGATTCGCCCCGAACCTGGATTCCAACCGTGCCGCCTTGGACCTGATTCTCGACGCGATCAAGAAGGCCGGATACACCCCCGGCAAGGACATCGCCCTGGCCCTCGATGTCGCGTCCTCCGAGTTCTTCAACAAGGATGACAACACCTACAGCTTCGAGGGAACTCGCAAGACGGCACAGGAAATGTCCGCCTACTACGGTGAGCTTGTGGAGGCCTACCCGCTCGTTTCGATCGAGGATCCGCTCGACGAGGACGACTGGGAGGGTTACAAGACCATTACCGCCGAACTGGGCGACAAAGTTCAGATCGTGGGCGACGACCTCTTCGTGACCAACCCCGAGCGTCTCGGCAAGGGTATCGAGCTGGGCGCCGCCAACGCGTTGCTGGTCAAGGTCAACCAGATCGGTTCGCTGACCGAAACCTTTGACGCAATCACGATGGCTCAGACCAACGAGTTCCGTTGCATGGTCTCGCACCGTTCCGGAGAGACCGAGGACACCACGATTGCCGACATCGCCGTGGCGACCAACGCCGGCCAGATCAAGACCGGTGCCCCGGCTCGTTCCGAGCGTGTGGCGAAGTACAACCAGTTGCTCCGCATCGAGGAGGAACTCGGTCGCGCGGCAACGTACGCGGGCGCCGCTGCCTTCCCGCGGTTCACCGCGAAGTAATTTCTCGTCACTGGTAGACGACGCGACGCCCCGTCCCGGGTTCTCCGGGGCGGGGCGTCTTTCGGTAGAGTGAACTCACGTCCTTCAGCTTCCCCACCCGAGAGGTCATACGCCATGAAGAATCCCTTCTCCGCCGCGTCGACGTACCTCGGAGTGGGTCAGGCTAAGAAACGGCGGCCCCGCAAGCGTCGTCGCCGTGCTGACGAATCCGTAGACTCGAGGTCTGAAGAACTCCGCTCTCCTGCGGATGACTTCATGGGTTTCGGGACTCGGCAGCCCCGCCGCGTCGTCGAACGTGCCGATGTCGACGACGAGGGTCGCCCCCTAGAAAAGGGCCTCGGTGAGGAAAATTGGGGTGACGTCGATGAACCCCGTGAACCCGTTGCCGCCAGGAGCTTCTCCGGGCGCACTGTACTTCTGCTGCTCGTGGTTCTCGCGCTCGTCATTCCGCTGGCGCCGACCGTCCACCGATATTTCTCGCAGCAGGCCGAAATCGCCAGCCTCGAGCAAAATATCGACCAGCTCAAGTCGGAGCAATCGGACCTCAAGAAGCAAGAGAGCCAGTGGAACGACGACGACTACGTTCGGCAGCAGGCTCGCGAACGGCTGTTCTACGTGAACCCGGGGGAGACGCCCTATGTGGTCTCCGGGAAGGATCAAAGCAGCCAGCAGCCGAAGGATGATTCGGCCGAGGCGTCCTCGGAGATGCCTCCCTCGTGGGGCGTCAACCTGTGGTCTTCCTTGACCGAAGCCTCACACTAGCATCACCATCTGCTCGCATCTCCCGAGAAGGAAACCCGTGCCCCAGAATTTTCAGGACCACGAGCCTCATGGCTTTGGCGTGACGGCGACGACGCTCGCTCCTACACCGCGAGACCTTCAGGTCCTGTCGCGTCAGCTGGGACGTCCCGTCCGCGACGTCGTCGAAATCCCGGCACGCTGCGTGTGCGGCAACCCTCTCGTGGCGGCGACCGCGCCTCGGCTGGCGAACGGCAGCCCGTTCCCGACGGTCTTCTACCTGGCGCACCCCGTGATTACTCAAGCGGCCTCGAGGCTTGAGGCTGCCGGACTGATGTACGAGATGACCGACAGCATCGCCGAGAATCCAGAACTCGCCGCAGCTTATGGGGCTGCTCACCGGAATTACCTGGCCGAAAGGGAGCGCATTCGTGTTGCTTCAGGTACGGACCCGGTTCCGGAAATCGATGGAATCTCGGCCGGAGGCATGCCCGAACGGGTTAAGTGCCTCCACGCCGTCTTGGGTCACACGCTCTCCGTGGGAACTGGTATTAATCCCATGGGGGATCAAACTCTGCGCGCGATTGAGCAGTGGTGGACGCCCGATCAGTGCGCGTGCGACCCGTCGTGGCGCGAGGATACGACGACCGTTGAAGAGTCCTAGGGGGACGAAGAACTCATGCGCGTAGGCGCCATTGACTGTGGGACCAATTCGATCAGGTTGTTGATCGCCGAGATCGAGAAGCATCCGGCCGAGGGCACGCATCCGAAGATTCAGGACGTCGTACGGCAGATGCGCATTGTGCGGCTGGGCGAAGGAGTCGACGCTACGGGGTGGCTCTCCCAAGCAGCCCTGGACCGCACCTTTGAGGCGGCCGATGACTACGCGTCGTTGCTGAAGAAGCACAAGGTCAAGCACGTTCGAATGGTCGCTACGAGCGCCACGCGCGACGCTGGAAACCGGCAGGCCTTCATCCAGGGAATATCCGATCGTTTGGGCGGAGTCGTTCCCGAAGTTATTTCCGGCACGGAGGAAGCCGAGTTGTCTTTCTTGGGCGCGGCGGCAACCATCGACGCCGCAGGGTCGGGGCGATCGCTCGTCGTCGACGTCGGAGGCGGATCGACCGAGTTCGTGTTGGGTGACGAGAACGGCGTCGTCGCCTCCCGGTCGGTCAATATCGGAAGTGTGCGGCTGACGGAGCGCCACCTGAGCTCAAACCCTCCGGCCGAAGGGCAAATTCGCCGCCTCGTGCACGACGTCGATGCCGCGATCACCACGGTCCTCGACTCCGTTCCGGTGGGCACCGCCACGCGTCTCATCGGGGTTGCCGGCTCGGTCACGACCGTCACCGCCCAAGCACTCGGTCTAGAGTCCTACGACGCCGACCGCATTCATGGCCACGAGATGCCGATTACTGAGGTGGTTGCTGCGGCGCGCGAGCTGACCACGATGACCACCTCTCAGCGACGAGCCCTGGGCTTTATGCATGAAGGTCGCGCCGACGTCATTGGCGCCGGCGCCCAAATTTGGTCTCGGATCGCCGAGCGTGTGAGCGAGCTGACCGACGGACGCATCACGACGGCAATCACCAGCGAACACGATATTTTGGACGGCATCGCCCTCTCCGTTGCCGCGTCCAGAAAGTAGCGCGTCATGACGATGAAGCGCACGATCCGGGCCACCGGTGCGCTGATCGTCTCCGGGATCCTTGCCGTGGGCTTGGTGCCCGTAGCGACAGCGGAACCCAGCCCGGCACCTTCGGCCACGGCGGGTCCCTCCCACGGCGACGACGTGCGCAATCACGAGTACTGGCTCGACGAACTGGGTATCCGGGACGCGTGGAAGAAGTCCACCGGAAAAGGCGTCAAAGTTGCCGTGATCGATACGGGCGTGGACGCTCATCATCCGGACTTACAAGGCTCCGTCGAAAAGGGACACGACGTGTCCGGAGGCGGCAGCGCTGATGGATGGAAAGCCATCGGAGCTGAGCCTGAACACGGGACGCTGGTGGCGTCGATGATCGCTGGGCATGGGCATGCGGGCCGTGACGCTGACCAGGCGCCGAAGGGCGAACCGGGGCAGGGTGCTGGCGTCATCGGTGTGGCACCGGAAGCGTCGATCATCCCGATTTCCACGTGGTTGGGCACCGAGAATCCCGGTGGGGTGAGTGTCGACGATCAGATTCCGCGGGCCGTCAAACAGGCGGTGGACTCCGGGGCCCAAGTCATCAACCTGTCGATCGGGTCCTCAAAAACCACCTGGCCGGAATCCTGGGACTCGGCCTTTCAATACGCGCAAGACCACGACGTCGTGGTGGTGGCCTCGGCGGGAAACCGTGGATCCGGGGTGACCCAAGTGGGCGCTCCGTCGACCATCCCGGGCGTCGTCTCGGTCGGTGGGATCGACAGGTCGGGCCGTGCCTCGTGGGATTCGTCCTCGCAGGGGATCTCCATCGCCGTCGCGGCACCCAGCGAGGATCTCATCGGCGCTATGCCGAATAACCAGTACGGGCTGTGGTCGGGAACCTCCGGGTCGGCGCCGATGGTTTCGGGCGTCGTCGCACTGATGCGGCAGAAGTTTCCGGACGAATCCGCCTCTCAGATCATTCAGCGGCTCATTTCCACGGCGAAAGATCAAGGTGCTCCTGGACGTGACCCGGAGTATGGGTTTGGTGTGGTGGATCCGGCCGCCGCGTTGACCCGCGAGGAGGACGTCGGGGGCGTTCACGAGAACCCCCTTGGTTCCGTCGAAGCCTGGGCCAAGATTCACCGGCGGGCCGTGCCGACGGATGAGCCGAGTCAACCACCGGAAGCGGAGCACGCGGTGGGGGAGAAAATCGACCCGGTGGCCGCTCCTCAACCTCAGCCGACCTCGCAGGTCAAACTCTTGCTTCCCGTCATTCTGCTCGTGGCGGTGGCCGCATGGATGTGGCTGATCGCCGCGGGCACCGTAGCGCGATTGCGTCGGATCCTCGGGTCGCCGCCTCACCCGCCGCACCGCGCGATAGTGGAATACTGGGGGTGGGGCCGCAGACGGCGCAACTCCGACGGTGAATCGCAACGCCGGTCCACGGATTTTTGGGGACCACTGGCGTAATCCTGTGGATTGTCAGATAGCGGCGCCATCATTTCGGTGGCATCATGGGAAATCGAGATTGTCGAATCCCGCACGAAACCAAAGGGAGTAGCATTTTTACCATGTCTTTTAATCAAGTGGCGAACGATCGCCCTCGTGTCCTGATCGTCGGTGGCGGCTACGTGGGCTTCACCGTCGCCAAGCAGATTCAGTCTGCGATCAAGGCTTCCGGCGGCGTCGTGACCGTGGTCGACCCGAACCCTTACCTGACCTACCAGCCCTTCCTTCCCGAGGTTGCGGCCGGCCAGATCGAGGGCCGTCACGCCGTGGTGCCGCTGCGGCAGCATCTCAGCGGTTGTGAAATCCTCGGTGCCCGCGTGGAGAACATCGATCACCACGCCAAGACCGCTACGCTCCGTGCCAACGACGACGGCGACACCTACGAGTTGAAGTACGACCAGATCGTCGTCGCGGCCGGTTCCGTGACCCGTGCTTTCCCCATTCCGGGCCTGGCCGAAAACGCCATCGGCATGAAGACCATCGAAGAAGCCGTGCACGTGCGCAACTGGGTGCTGGATCGCATCGAGACCGCGTCGTTGCTAAAGGACGAGAACGCGCGTCGTCGCGCCCTGACCTTCGTGGTCGTGGGCGGCGGGTTCGCCGGTGTCGAGACGATCGCCGAGCTGGAAGATATGGCTCGTGACGCCGTTTCCCGGAACTCCCGCCTCCGCGTTTCCGACCTGCGCTTCGTCATGGTCGAGGCCATGGGCCGAATCATGCCGGAGGTCCCCGAGGACCGCGCCGAATCTGTGGTGGCGCACCTGCGCTCCCGCGGCATCGAGGTCTTGCTGAACACCTCTTTGGGTGAGGTCGACGGCGACACCTGCAAGCTCATCAACATGGCGGATAAGTCCCCGGCGGGCGAGGTCGAAACGCAGACCCTCATCTGGACCGCCGGTGTTATGGCCGCGCCGTTCCTCAAGAACTCGAGCCTTCCGATCGACGAACGCGGACGTGTTCGTGTGGGCGCCGACCTGCGCGTCACCGGCGACGACGGAGTGATCGAGGGCGCTTGGGCCGCTGGCGACAACGCCGCCGTCCCGGATCTCACGGGCAAGGGCCCCGGCGGATTCTGCGTCCCCAACGCTCAGCACGCTTCGCGCCAGGCACTGACCTTGGCCGCAAACTTGCTGGCAGCACGCAACGGTGGCGAGCTCAAGGATTACTACCACGAGAACATCGGCGCGGTTGCCGGTCTCGGTTCCTACAAGGGCGTCGCGAACATCAAGGGACGTTCGTTCGAAGGCCCCTTGGCATGGCTCATGCACCGTGGCTACCACGGCATGGCCATTCCGACCGTCGAGCGCACCACTCGCGTGGCGGCCAACTGGTTGCTCAGCCTGGTGTTCGGCCGCGATACCTCGCCGATCCGTAACGAGCGTGAACCGCGCTTGCCTTTCCAGGAAGCCACCAACACGGCACCCAAGGAAACCAAGGCGCACCTGTAATATCATCATGTGCCGTCCCGTCTCACGGCGGGACAGCGAGGACGCCACCCCGCATCATTGCTCACAATGATGCGGGGTGCTCTCGCCCCAGTAGCCCAATCGGCAGAGGCAGCGGACTTAAAATCCGTTCAGTGTGGGTTCGAGTCCCACCTGGGGCACCGTAGATTGTTCAATTTTCTCTGAGCGTACGCACACCGTAGACGCTCCCGTCCCGAGATTCCGGCCTGTAGACTTGAGGGAACACCGGTTCGTTCCGGCTCGCACACTTTGTCCTACGCGTGGCCGATGTGAACCACCGCTTGAGAATTGAGGAATCCCATGGGACGTGGAAATCCCCTGATCAGGCGCATGGATCAAGATGCGCAGCGCAACGACTACGCTCACGCCGGCCAGTACGCCGGTTACGGTCAGCAAACGGCCTACGGCCAACAGGGCCAGTACGGTCAGTCCGCAGGTTATGCCCAGCAGGGCGGCTACGGGCAGCAACAGTACGGACAGGGGCACGATGCGGCGTCCCTGAACCAGATGTACAACGCGCCGTCGGCCGGCCCGCAGGAAACTCAGCGCGCCACGATGGACGACGTCGTGGTCAAGACCCTCAGCATGCTCGGCCTGATCGCCGTTGGCGGAGCGGTCGGCTGGTTCCTTGGCATGATCGGCATAGTTTTCGGCATCATCGGCTTCGTTCTGGCGATGGTCGTCATCTTCAAGAAGAAGGTCTCGCCGGGCCTCATCATCGCGTATTCGGTGTGTGAAGGCGCTTTCCTCGGGGCATTGTCTAAGTCCTTCGAATCGCAATTCGGTGGAATCGTCTTGATGGCCGTGGTCTCCACGCTCGTCGTCTTCCTGGGAATGCTGGCCTTGTTTGCCAAGGGTGTGCGCATTTCGGGCAAGGTCGCCAAGGTCGTGGGCATCGGCATGATCGCCTACCTCGTCTTCATGGTAGGCAACATCGTGTACGGCGCCTTCACGGGTAGCTCGATGCGTGACTTCACCGTTTTCGGTATCCCGTTGGGCGTGATCATTGGCCTGCTCGCCGTGGTCATGGCGTGCGTGTGCCTGATCTCCGACTTCCAGCACATCGACGGCGCCCTCAAGGCCGGCATCCCGCAGCAGGAATCGTGGCGTCTGGCCTTTGGCCTGATCCTCACCGTCGTCTGGCTCTACGTGGAGATCCTCCGCCTCGCCAGCTACTTTATGCCGCGAAACTAGCTTTTACCCGAGCTCAGCCTCGGACTAAAGCGGGACCTCACCTTCGGGCGGGGTCCCGCTTTGTGTTGAGGCGCTTGGTATAGCCCCTATGATGAAACCTATGACTTCGACCTCTCGAGCGACCTCAGATTCTTCCCCTGAGTCCCACCTGGACCACGGCGGGGGATCGGCGGACCGTTTCCGCAATCCCGATATTCCGTATGGCCTGAACGTGGCGGCCGCGTGGTCCTGGCGGCTCATCGTCATTCTCACGATGGCCGGGGTGTTGGTGTACCTCAGCCGCTCCGTCAGCACCATCATCACGGCAGTCCTTGTGGCCGCCCTCATCGCGGGCCTCCTTTCCCCGTTTGTTCTGTGGCTTCGCCGCAGGAAGGTCGGCGCAGGCATCGCGACGGCGATCGTGGAGTTGGGTGCCATCATTGTGGTCTTGGGTTTGCTTGCCCTGGTGGGTCAGCAAATGGTCAAGGGCTTCTCCGAGCTTTCGGACCAGGTGGTCTCCGGCTACCACCAGCTCATGACGTGGCTGTCGGATGGCCCGTTGCAGCTCTCGGTGGATCAGGTCGACAACGCCATCAGCTCGGTGACCAAAGCCGCCAAGGATAATTCGAGCCAATTGCTGAGCGGCGCGGCGGCTGCGGGATCGACCGCTGGTGAGATCGGCACCGGGCTGCTCATCGCGCTCTTCACCTTGATCTTCTTCTTGCTGGAGGGAGAGCGTATCTGGCTCTTCTTGGTCAAGCTGATTCCTCGCAAGGCACAGAAAGCCGTTAACGGTGCCGGACGCCGAGGCTGGCATTCGCTGGTTTCCTACACGCGTGTCCAGGTGTTGGTGGCCTTCGTGGATGCCCTGGGTATTGGCATCGCCGCATTGATTCTCGGGGTGCCGCTGGCTTTCCCGCTGGGCGTGCTCGTTTTCCTCAGCTCGTTCATCCCCGTGATTGGTGCGCTGTTCTCCGGGGTCATCGCTGTGCTGCTGGCCTTGGTGGCCAATGGCCCGATCAACGCCTTGATCATGTTGATTGCGGTGCTCTTGGTTCAGCAGATCGAGTCGCATATTCTTCAGCCGCTCGTCATGGGCCGTGCGGTGTCTTTGCACCCGCTTGCCGTGGTCCTCGCGGTCGCCCTCGGGTCCACCGTCTTGGGCATCTTGGGCGCCCTCTTTGCTGTCCCGGTGCTCGCCGTCGTCAACACCGTGGTTCGCTACCTGGCTAACCGCGGATGGGAGCACGACGAGAACATTCGGACGACCCCGTTTGCCTATCAATGGGAAATTGAGAAGCGGGAGAAGAAGTCTGCCGCCCAGAAGGCTAAGGCGAAGCTCAAGGAAGCCAAAAAGTCGGTGACCGATTCCGATTCGGACTCGGAGAAGCCGACCGCATCTCATGGGTCGGACGCGTCCTAGCCGACCTCGACGACTCATCCCGAGTGACAGTAGATTGACCGTGAAGCCCTACCGACCTGGTGGGGCTTCACGCACAGAATGAAGGTTAAACCAGTGAATCCTTTGGAGAATCTCCCCGTCCAGATCGACGACGTCGAGCAGGCCGCCGCGCTCGTGGGAAGGATTATTGAACGGACGCCCATCGCCCACTCCCGGGCCATGGAACGCAAAATCGGGTCGCCGGTTCACTTCAAGTGCGAGAACCTCCAACGGTCCGGTTCATTCAAGGTTCGTGGTGCGTACAACCGTATTGCCCAACTCAGCGACGAGGAGAAAGCTCGTGGCGTCGTCGCCGCGTCCGCGGGCAACCACGCTCAAGGCGTGGCATTGGCCGCCTCCAAGCTCGGGATCGATGCGCGCATCTATATGCCTCAGGGCGCCGCTTTGCCGAAGATCGCCGCAACACAGGGCCATGGCGCTCGCGTGATCCTGCACGGAAACACGGTGGACGAAGCCCTCGCGGAAGCGCAGCGCTACGCCGAAGAGACCGGCGCGGTGTTCGTGCACCCGTTTGATAACAAGCACATCATTGCGGGCCAGGGGACATTGGGTCTGGAAATCATCGAGCAGGTTCCGGAGGTCGATACGATCATCACCGGCGTCGGTGGGGGAGGCCTGCTGGCGGGCGTCGCGATTGCCGCGAAGCACCACGAAGCGAAGACGGGCAAGAAGATCCGGGTGATCGGGGTGCAGGCCGAGCACGCCGCCGCCTATCCGCCGTCGCTGGCTGCGGATGCCTTGGTGCCCCTCAAGAAGGTCTCCACCATCGCGGACGGCATCGCGGTGGGGCGTCCGGGACAGTTGCCGTTCTCCATCATCAAGGAGCTGGTGGACGACGTCGTGACGGTCACCGAAGACGACCTCGCTCGAGCCCTGATCTTCCTCATCGAACGCAACAAGTTGGTCGTCGAGCCGGCCGGAGCCGTGGGTGTGGCGGCCCTGATGAATGGCAAGCTCAATGAAAAGTACGGAAATTTGGGCTCGACCGTCTGCCTGTTGTCCGGGGGAAATATTGACCCCATGCTCATGCTGAAGGTCATTCAGCGAGGTCTCTCGGCGGCCGGCCGGTACCTCACGGTCAAGATCATGCTCACCGACCACCCGGGCGAGCTACGCGATATTTCTCGGATCATCTCGGAATGCGACGCGAACGTCACGGGGGTCGATCACACCCGCGTGGGTGGTTCGCTCTCCATGGGAGACGTGTCGATCACCATCGATATGGAAACCAAGGGCGAAGAACACAGTAACGAAGTCCTACAGGCCCTGGAAGCCGAAGGGTTCAAGCCGATGGTCGTGGGCTGACTCACCAAACCCCACGGTTCTCTCTGAACTACGCGAAGGGGCCGGTTTTCGCTGTGTGCGAAAACCGGCCCCTTTGGTGACATTGAGGACGCTTAGTACGGCTTAGCCGAGAGCACCTTGAGGGAGATTTCTTTCCCGTTGGGTGCCTTGTAGCTGAGCTGGTCGCCCACCTTGTGGCCGGTGATGGCCTGTCCCATGGGGGACTTCTCGGAGAAGACCTGGATGTCCTGGTCTCCGGCAAGGGTCTCGGCGACTTCGCGGCTTCCCAGCAGGAAGGTGATCTTCTTGCCACCGATTTCCGCCTCGACGAGCATTCCGGACTCGACGATGCCGTTATCTTCGGGCTTGGCGCCTACCTCTGCATTCTCGAGCAGGTAGCGCAACTGGGCAATGCGGCCCTCGTTTTTGCCCTGCTCTTCCTTGGCCGCGTGGTAGCCACCGTTCTCACGGAGGTCGCCCTCTTCGCGGGCGGCTTCGATGCGGTCCACGATGTCCTGACGCTTAGGACCCTCGCGCTCCTCCAGCTCGGCTTGCAGGCGGTCGTACGCCTCCTGGGTCAGCCACGTGCCGTTCTCGGTGGTCTCTTCCGACATTTTGTCTCCTTGATGCGACGCTGCACCCGCGGGCCTTCCGCGGTGGTTCCAGCGGGAGGTCGGCCCTGCCCGCGACGTCTTGACAGATAGATAAAACCCGCCCGGGCATACCCGTGGCGGGAGAAGTCAAACTCCTACTATAGCGACCGCCTCGCGGAAGGGAAAGACAGTTTGCTTATCTTGTTGTCCAACAGGAATCGACGGTAGCTGTATGAGCTTGTGACGTGGTGCGAAGATTGACGCGGTGTGGCGAGGTTTTTTCGCGGAGTTGATCCTCGGGCACGTGGCCGATGGTGACTTCCTTCCAACCGACGATCGCGTGTTGGTCGTTCAAGGCCTGCACCGCGCACGTGACCGTATCTTCCGGTTCCTTGGTCAGGTCGAAATCCAAGGTGACGTCGGTCGCTCGGGAATCGTCGAAACTGACCTCTTTAAAGGTTGGCGCACGTGAGTTTCCATACGCGATCCAAGCGGCAAGGAGTACTCCCACGGCCACTAGCGCTCCCACAATGACCCACCAAGCTCGTCGCGAAAGGCGACGGTGGGGACGCGATGTGCCATAACGCTGGTCTAGAGTGGGTGTGGTCAATGTGGGGAAAACCTGTCCGTTGATCTGCGGGTCGACCACGTCGGTGAGACGTTCTCGGGAGAATCTGATGGACGGCCCTGAAGCACTCTCTACTGTATCGAAAAGAATGAGGTGTCCGTACGTGACAACCGCTCAGGAACCCGGCTCCGCCGCGGCGACAAACTCAAGCGCGCCCACGCTCGGGGACGACTACAGCGGATTGAGAATCCTCGCGGTACACGCGCACCCTGACGACGAGTCCAGCAAGGGCGCCGCCACCATGGCCGCCTACGCTCGGCGCGGTGCACGCGTGATGGTGGTTTCATGCACCGGCGGAGAACGAGGGTCGATTTTGAATCCGGCCGTCGAGGAGAATCCGCGAGCTCATTGGGACCTTCCGGGACTGCGTCGTCGTGAGATGGCCAATGCCCAAGCAGCTCTGGGCGTGGAACACCGGTGGTTGGGCTTCATGGATTCCGGACTGCCGGAAGGTGACCCGCTACCCCCATTGCCTTGGGGATGCTTCGCGACGACGCCGCTGGAACGTGCCGCGGCCCCACTCATTCGGGTGGTTCGTGAATTTCGGCCTCACGTGTTGCTCGCCTACGACGAGAACGGCGGCTATCCGCATCCGGACCACATCATGGCCCATAAAGTGGCCACGGAGGCCTGGGAAGCCTCGGGGGATCCTCGCCGCTACTTGGGCGAGGGCACGCCGTGGGAGCCCTCCAAGCTGTACTACGACATGGCGTTCAATACCGACCGCTTCCTGGCCCTGCACCACGCGTTAGAGGAGCGAGGCATGGACTCGCCCTATGCCGAGTTCATGGCGCGTTTGGCCGAATCGGAGCCAGAAGGCGCCCCGCCGGTTTCGCGGCACGAGACCACCACGCAGATTCCGTGCGGAGACTATTTCGAGGTTCGAGACGCCGCGTTAAAGTCGCACACCTCGCAGGTGGACCCCACCGGGTTCTTCTTCGCCGTGTCCACGGATTTTCAACGGGAAATTTGGCCGTATGAGGACTACGTCCTCGCGGCGAGCCGGGTCGAGTCGGCCCTTCCGGAACACAGCCTCGATGCCGGAATCGACCTGTCCGGCACAGTTTCAGGTGCTGGGGAAGGTGTATCAGGCCAATGATGGTGGCAGTCAATGTAGCGAATTTCCTCATGGCAGCGGATGAGTCGCCGAGCCTCAAACCAGGTTTGGACGCCAATCAGGTCTCGCCCGGGGTCATCGGCTTCCTCATCACGTTGCTCCTCGCGGTGCTCATCATTTTGGTGGGCTTGGACCACACGCGGCGTCAGCGACGCTTGAAAAATAGGTTCGATTACGCGATGGCGCGCGAGGAAGAGCGACGAGAAGCTGAACAAGCCGACGGTTCATCCGAGGATCTCGCGGATGCCGGACATGACTCCGTGCAGGCGCGCACGAACGTCAACGGAACTCCCGGCGTCGACCCGGAACGCCGCTGACCCTTAGCCGTACAGCGCAAACACGACGGCCGTGTAGTGGCAGGCGAAGCCAAAGATGGTGCACACGTGGAAGAGCTCGTGGAAGCCAAAGACCCGCGGTGAGAGCGCGGGTCGTTTAAGGGCGTAGAAAACGGCCCCGACGATGTAAAACACTCCGCCAGCGCAAATCAACAGCGTTGCCGTGGGGCTGACCGACCAGAAGTCGCCCAGGAAAAACAGCGCCATGAGCCCCATGACGACGTACAACGGTGTGTAGAGCATTCGAGGGGCACCGGTCCAGAACACCCGAAAGAGGATCAAGAGCACCGCGCAGGCCCAGATGCTCCAGAGCAGGATTGCCGTTTTGGGTTGGTCCAGCATGACCAGGGCCAACGGGGTATAGGTTCCCGCGATGATGAGCGAAATATTGGAGTGATCCAATCTTTTGAACGTCATCCGGGTCCGGCCCCGCCAATAGGCTCGGTGGTACATGCCTGAAACCCCGAACAAGATCACGCTCGTGGCACCGAAGACGGCGCATGCGGCGGACACCGCGCCTCCACCCGCCAAAACGATCAGCACAATGCCTGCCGCGAAGGCTACTGGGGCGAAAGACGCGTGGATCCAGCCACGCCAGAGCGGTTTCCGTTCGAGAATCTCGTGGAAACCCTGCGCGGCGCGGTTGGCGGCGTCTTCAATGTGGGACGAAGCGATGCGGGTCGCTTCGCGCGCACGTTCGCCCCACGGTGCCTCGGTCCCTTCGCGAGGCGCCGTCGAGTGGCTTCCGCCAGACGTTGGTCGATGCTCCTCAGAAGGAGAAGGCCGGCCCGATGAACTCATATGCTGATGCCCCTCTCGAACCCTTAACGTTCGAATCATTCTATTCCTGGCCCCTGGTGGTTTGCTCCGTGGCTGTGGAATCGGCATCGAACGTCGGCACGAACGGGTACGGTTAAGGAACGCGAACTCGCTGGAAGGTCCAGTGCGACAGGCTCCCAGCCTCGACGATCCGAAGGACAGCCATGAAGCTTTCAAAGCCTCTGTACAGCGTGTACGAGCGGAATCTCACGGCTTCCATCCCTGCGGATCGCCTGCCGCAGCACGTCGGCGTCATGGTGGACGGAAACCGGCGGTGGGCCGCTCTCATGGGGCAAACCACCAAGCATGGTCATCAGAAGGGCGCCGAACGGATCATCGAATTTCTCGGGTGGTGCCGGGAACTCAAGATCGGCGTCGTGACGTTGTACATGCTCTCCACAGAGAATCTCAAGCGTCCGGCCTCCGAATTGGGAGACCTCCTCGGTGTCATCCAAGACTTGCTGCGAGAGCTTGGAGAAAGCCAGATCGCTCGTCTGCAGCCCGTGGGCGCCTTGGACCTCTTGCCGGATGATCTCCCGTCGATATTGGAAGACGTCACCGAACAGACCGCCGAGGTCGAAGGCCTGCACGTGAACATTGCGGTGGGCTACGGAGGGCGTCAAGAGATCGTCGATGCGGTGAGGGAACTCCTGCGCGACGCCGCCGCAGAAGGCCAAAGCACCGAAGAAATCGCCGACCGTCTGACCTCGGAGGACATCTCAAGCTACCTCTATACGCGGGGACAGCCGGACCCCGACCTGGTGATTCGCACCTCCGGCGAACAGCGGCTCTCCGGATTCATGATGTGGCAGTCGGCCTACAGCGAGTTCTATTTCTGTGAAGCCTTGTGGCCGGATTTCCGGCGAGTGGATTTCCTCCGAGCGTTGAGGGACTTCGCGGGTCGGCAGCGTCGATTCGGGTCTTAAGGGCGTGCCGTGGGTGCCGTGCTGTGCTCGTGGTGGGAGGCGGGACCTGAGGGGAAACTCGCTGCGGTGTGCGTTCTCCCGTGCCTTCTGGCCTACATGACGTTGGGTGGCCGCCTCGCCTGGGTGGATGCGACCAGCCACCGTCTTCCTCGGAAGCTGACTCTGCCCCTGTATCCCATAGGAGTGTTCAGCCTGGGTACGGCCGCCGTGACGGCTTCGGAACCCCGCCGGGTTATCACCGCCCTGGCCGGAGCCATCCTGGCCTGGGGCGTTTTCGTGATCTCGCGGTGGCTCGGTGGAGGCGCTCTGGGGCGCGGCGACGTCGTCCTTGCGCCCATACTGGGCTGGGCCTGCGGATTTCTCTCGGTCCTGCACGCCGTGGCTTGGGTGGCATTCTCTTTTATCGCGGCCGGTCTATGGGCCGTGGCCCTCTTGGTGGCGGGTCGGGTGCGTCGCGATGCCTATCTACCCCTCGGGCCCTGGATGTTCCTGGCGGCGGGCGTGGTGTGGTGTATCGGAACTTCCTGAACGGCTTGTCCCAGCCCCGGTAGGGTGGTTGGAGTATCGACGCCGGCAAACGAGGAGTTCCCATGCCAACGCCCGAATTCGTGGTGCAGATTCGCGAGAAGATTGGCCACGACCTCCTCTGGATGCCCGGTGTCACGGCCGTCATTCTGGATGAAAATCAACGAATCCTCTTGTGCCGGCGGTCGGATAACGGTGCTTGGACCCCGATCACGGGGATCGTCGATCCGGGGGAGGAACCTGCCGTGACGGCGATCCGCGAGGCCGAGGAAGAGGCCGGTGTGGAAATTCGCGTCGAATTCTTGGCCTCGGTCAAGGCCAATCCGCCGCAGGCCTTCCCCAACGGCGACCACGCGCAATTTCTCGACCTGACCTTCCGATGCCGATACGTGGCCGGAACGGCTCGCGTCAACGACGAAGAATCCACGGACGTTCGGTGGTTCTCCCTCCAGGACCTTCCCGAGATGAGCGAGAGGATGCTCTACCGGATCCGCTCGGCGGTGGAGTGCTCCGGCCCCGCGGAATTCTCCGTGGATGGGCTGGAAGGCTGAGAGGACTCTCGCGGCGGATCGTCCAGCGCATGCTGTGAGGTCGCGGCTGGGGCTCGGCGAGGCCAGATCGTGTAGCTGACCGTGATGATGAGGTCGATCATCACCACGACGCCGATGGGGCGCAGGCCATCGGAGAGCGCTTTGGTCTGCTCCGGTTGACCAACCATCCACACCATTCCGGCAAGAATGCCGGCCGAGATGAGCGCCGCCACCCACACTTGCACCGTGCCCTTCCACTGCTCGCGGATATGTTCCCGGCCGTATAGCCGACGAGGCTTGGACTTGGTGGGGGAGTCGCCTTCGCGACCAAACCGCCGGGCGAATTTTCGGTCCGCCCAGGCCACGAGGGTGTGGCCGAAGGCCACGGAAATGCCGATGTAGTAAGCCGACAGAGTGTGTGCGAAGGAAGCTTGTCCGCCGCCCCGTAGGTCGGCGACCGTGACGGAGAGGAGAACCACGTCGACGAGCGGAGCTATCGCCAACAGTATGAGGCCTAAGCGGGGCCGCCTCAGCACGTAGCGGGCGGAAAGGCCTGCTAAGAGAAAGACCCAAAAACCAATCTCGCAGGCCACGATGGTTGCGACGATCACGGGAACTCCTTTGTGGTACGACTGTGCTAATTACGGATACTAGCACGGTTGTACTACCATGTGGGAGTGCCCAAAAAAATCGACAAAAATGCCCGCAAGGAGCAGCTCGCCGAAGCCGTGTGGGAGACCATCGTCGAGGACGGCGTCGCGGCGGTCTCCGTGCGGAACGTGGCAGACCGGGCGGGTGTCGCCGTCGGCTCGCTCCGTCACGTGTTCCCGACGCGCGCAGAATTGGTGGAATTCTCCGCGCGACTCATGTTGAAAGCGGCGACCGACAGGGCGCGGGCCATTCCTCGGGGAGACGATCCGAAAGAGCACGCGGAGAGGGTGCTCTCGGAATTTTTGCCGTTGGATTCTCAGCGTCGGGCGGAGCTAGAAGTAAACCTCGCCTTGATTGCCGAAGCGCCGGTGTTGCCCGAGCTGACACGTATTCGCAATGAAGCAACCCTCGCCTTGCGCGCCGCGTGCGTGATCCAGGTGGAGCGTCTCCAGGGTCGCGAAATGGGCTTCACGGCCGCCCTGAAGGGCGAGGGGGACCATCGTGCGGGGGCTCGGTTGCATGCCCTGATCGACGGGTTGGCGCTTCATATGTTGGTGGATCCGGAGCGTTCCGAGGAAACCCTCGTCATTCTGCGTCAGGAACTCGACCGGATCGCAGCGGCCAGGTAGCCCGACCTCCGGCGGAGATGTGCGGAGCGTGGGCGAAAAAAGCCCCGATCTTTCGTCGCGTGGACGAAAGATCGGGGCTACGGCAAGCCGCGAGAATTCTACCTCAGGGCATTAATGTTGCGCAGGTTGGAACGGGCCATCGAGACGGCTTCGCCCGCACCGCGGTTGAAGACGATCTTGGACATGGCCGTCGCGAATCCGAAGACCATGCTGTTGTCAATCTGCGGAGGAACCGAAAGGGCCAGCGGATCCGTGATGACCTCGATGACGCTCGGGCCCTTGTGGGACAGGGCGTCCTCGTAAGCCTTCTTGAGCTTCTTCGGGTCCGTGACGCGTTCCGCGTGGAAGCCCATGGCCTTGGCGACGTCGGCATAGTTGATGTCCGGAACATCCACTCCGAAGTCCTGCAACCCGTCGACCATCATCTCCATCTTGACCATGCCCAAGGTCGAGTTATTGAAGACGACGATGTTCAGCGGAAGCTGGTACATCGCGGCGGTTGCGAGCTCGCCCATGAGCATCGAGAGTCCGCCGTCGCCGGACATCGAGATGACCTGGCGATCCGGGTAGGCGACCTGAGCACCCACGGCCTGCGGCAAGGCATTCGCCATCGACCCGTGGAGGTAGGAACCGATCAGGCGACGGGTGCCCAACGGGTTGATGTACCGAGCGGACCAGACGTTGCACATGCCCGTGTCGGCGGTGAAGATGGCGTCCTTGTCGGCCACCTGGTCAAGCAGCGAAGCCGCGTATTCCGGGTGGATCGGCTTGTGCTTCTCCACGTTGCGCGTGTAGGCGCCGACGGCCTTGTTCATGATGGTGTCGTGGCGCTTGAGGAGCTTCTCCAGGAACTTGCGGTTGGACTTGCGCTGCACGAGCGGCAAGACCTTCTGCAGAGTCTCCAAGACGTTGCCCTCGATCTGGAGATCCACGTCGGTGCGGCGGCCCATGTGTTCAGGGGCCGTGTCGACCTGGATGGTCTTGGTGTCTGGCAAGAACTGGTCGTAGGGGAAGTCCGTGCCGAGCATGATCATGAGGTCGGCGTCGTGAATACCTTCGGCCGCCGCGCCGTAGCCCAACAGGCCCGTCATGCCGACGTCGAAGGGATTGTCGTACTGGATGAAATCCTTGCCGCGTAGCGAGTGGCCGATCGGCGCACCCACCTTGTCGGCCAATTCGATCACGGTGTCGTGTGCACCCTTGGCGCCGGCACCGACGAACAACGCGACCTTTTCGGCAGCGTTGATGGCCTCGGCGAACTCGGCGATGGTGGAGTCCTCGGGGACCTTGGGGGAACGGCGAAGCGTTCCGATCTTCGGGGCTTCCGCGCTGGAGTCTTCATCGGCCAAATCGCCGGGCAAGGTCACGACGGAAACTCCGGACTTGCCCACGGCGTAGCGAATCGCCGAGGCCAGCACGCGGGGAGCCTGATCCGTCGTCGAGATGAGTTCGTTGTAGACCGAGCACTCTTCGTACAGGCGTTCCGGATGAGTCTCCTGGAAATAGCCCTGGCCAATCTGCACGCTGGGAATCTGCGATGCGATGGCCAGAACCGGTGCCTTCGAGCGGTTGGCGTCGAAGAGACCGTTGATGAGGTGAAGGTTGCCGGGGCCACACGAGCCGGCGCACACGGCGAGCTCGCCGGTCAGCTGTGCTTCCGCTCCGGCGGCAAATGCCGCAGCTTCCTCGTGGCGGACATGCACCCAGTCAATGCCGCCCTTCTTAGCACCACCGGTTGCCCGGACCGCGTCGACGATGGGGTTGAGAGAGTCACCGACGATGCCGTAAATGCGATGAACACCGGCTTCGATCAGTTGTTGGACGATCTGTTCTGCGAGTTTCACAGTTCCTCGATTCCTTGTCGATCGGCTCGGGACCACGTGATCCCTATTCAGCTCATGTAACCAGGTCAGGCTGGAAGCTATTCCGCCCCGAGCCTTCATTTGATCGGGATCACGAAGGTTCGGGGCGAAATCTCATTTTGACCGCCTGACAAGGGCGAATTTAGTGACGTGGCCTATTGCTAGGAGTCTCTCACATCACGGTTCGAGGTGTCCGGCACGGCATCCACGGGGGAGTCCGAGACGTGGCGGCCGCGATGCGTAGCGGTCGTCGCGTCGTTGGATGCCCCCTCGCCGGGCTCGTCCTCCTGGTGGGCCGTTGCGTCGCCGTTCCGAGATGATTCGGAGCCGGAGGAATCCTCAGAGGAGGACACCACGCGCGTGGATCCGGTGATCGGGACGACCGGGAACTGGCCCGTATGCAGATTTTGATAAGCCTGCTCGGCCTCTTCGCCGTCGATGGCTTCTCCGCGAGCCACCATGCCGGAGACCGATCGAAGCGGAATCTCCTTGAGGAAGAGCGAGAGGATGAAGGCCAAGGCCATGAAGGGCAGCAGGTACCAGAAGACCGGAGCCAATGATTCGGCATAGGCCTTCACGACGCCGTCCTTCAAGAAATCCGGCATGTCGTTCAGCATGGACGGGGTCAGCGACGACGCGGCGTCGCCACCCACGCCACTGCCCTGCGCTGCCTTGGCGGCCTGGGGCGGGAGGGAACTGAACAGATCCGTCAGCTTTTCGGACAAATGCGAGGTGAACATCGCGCCGAAGATGGCCACGCCAACCGAGGAGCCCATCTCGCGGAAGTAGTTGTTCGCACTGGTTGCGGTGCCGAGCTGGGTGAACGGAACCGAGTTCTGCACCACCAGGACGACGACCTGCATGATGAGTCCCAGACCCACGCCAAAGGCGAAGAGCATCGTGCAGATGATCCACACGGCGGTGTCCGCCGAGAGGGAGGTCATCCAGACCATGACCGCTGCCGTGATCAGCGTCCCGAGAATCGGGTACATCTTGTACTTCCCCGTCTTGGAGATCAAGTTACCGGAGAGGATCGAGGTCAGCATGAGCCCCGCCATCATCGGCAGCATCAAAAGACCGGAGGCGGCCGCCGAGGTGCCGGTGGACATCTGCAAGAAGGTCGGGATGAAGGCCAGCGCGGCAAACATGCACATACCGAGGAAGAAGCCGATGGCCGTCGCGATGATAAAGATGCGGTTCTTGAACAGGGTCAGCGGAATCACGGGGTCGCTGGCCTTAGATTCAACCAGCACGAAGACGCAACCCGCCACCAGGGCGCCGGCGCCCCACATCCAGGTTTCCAGTGCACTCCAGCCGTGATCATTGGATCCACCGAAGTCGGTGAAGAAGATGAGGCACGTGGTGGTGATGGACAGGAAAATGACGCCCAGAATATCGATGCGATGTTGTGCCTTATGGGACGGCAACTTGAGGTAAATCAACGCCACGATCAAGGCAATGATGCCGAGGGGAACGTTGACGTAAAAGCACCACTGCCAGGTCAGGTGATCCACGAAGAATCCGCCGAGCAACGGGGCGATCACGGCGGACATGCCGAAAACGGACCCCATGACGCCCATGTAGCGACCGCGTTCCTTGGCCGGAATGATGTCACCGATGATCGCTTGGGCGAGGATCATGAGGCCACCGCCGCCCAGGCCCTGGATGGCGCGGAAAATCACGAAGAACCAGAAGCTCGTGGAGAACGAGATGACGAGTGAAGCGCCCGTGAAGATGGTCAGGGCGATGAGGAAGAGGTTTCGGCGGCCCAACGTGTCGCCGAACTTACCGTAGATCGGCATGACCAGGGTCGAGGCCAACAGGTAAGCGGTCGTCACCCAGGTTTGGTGCTCGACGCCGCCGAGGTCGCCAACGATGGTCGGCATGGCCGTCGAGACGATGGTCTGGTCCATCGACGCGAGGAACATGGCGACCAGAAGGGCCCCGAAAATGGTCCAAATCCGGCGCTTGGTCAGCAGGAATTTGCCGTTGGAATCGGTCAGCTGGTCCTTGCGCCGCGTCTTTCTGGACGCGGCGCGGTCCGTTTCGGTGGATTGAGTCACGATTTCTCCTGTGCGTTGTGCTGAATCGACGTTCCGAACGGCTGAAAAGCCACGTCCATGAGTTCGTCGTACGTGTGGATGAGTCGTTCCGAGCCGTATTCGAACGGTTCGGAGTCGGTAATTCCTTCGATGTAGTGGTGGCGGATGCTTTCGACCGTTTTGAGGGCCACGAGGCGCTGGCTCTCCGAGAGCCCAGGGTGGCGGCGTTTCAAAAGCTCGGAACGGTCTTGGAAATTGGCATCCGCTTTCTTGATGAAGTACTCGATGAGTTTGGGGTTGTCCTGAATGATGTGCCGAATGCGGCGCATCCGGGACGGTTGAAAGCCAACTAGTCGGGACTGCTCGACGTCGGCGTACATGCGTACCATTTCCAAAACCACGGAACATTCGGGTGTCGCGTAGGTTTCGTCCAGGTACTTTTGGCGATACTCCTCGGGAAGATCTTCGGAGTCGAAGTCGAACAGGGCATCTTCTTTGCTCGAAAAGTAATTGAAGAATGTGCGGCGAGAAATTCCCGCCTTCTCTGCTGCTTCATCGACCGTGAAACCGGTGTATCCGCGTTCCTCCGCGAGGTTCAAGCACGCCTCATGGATGGAATTGCGCGTCTCTAGTCTTTTGCGCTCCCGAAGACTTTCGGCGCAGGCGCGCGGAAGGTTAGTTTCACTATCGACCACACAGTGTATTTTTGCACTCAGGCCTCTGGTGTGCAATTGCTGGCACTGTGAGCTTGGGCATCTTGAGACACAAAAAGCCGCGCCGAAGAATCGGCGCGGCATACGTCGGGCGACGTCGCGGGCTACGCGGCCATCGGGATCGAAGGCAATGCTGTTGCTGTATACGTCAACGTGGACATTCCCATCGCCATGGTCATCTGATCCATGTCCGCGTCGCTGAACGAGAAGTCGTTCGTGTCGCGAGCTGCGTGGTGAGCAGTGTCCGTGGAGAACAAGCGGAAGATCATGATGTGGTCCTTTCGGTCGAGCCGTCAAGCAACGTCCTGCTTGATGTCTTCGACTGTACGGACCCCGCCGTTCCGGGGGAGCAGAGCTACATCTGAACTTGGGCAGAGCTGGCTCTACCCTTCACGTTCCACCGGTCTGGAGGCATGGAAGAGGGCCGACGCCGTCGTGGAATTGCGGGAAGTTCACGACGACGCCGACCCTCGAGACGTGCCGAAGCACGTGTTCGTGAAGCCTAGTGGTTACCGAGCATCTTGGTCACGTCGAGCGCTTCATCCAGCTGCTCTTCGGTCACCTCTCCGCGTTCCACATACCCCAAGGCGACGACGGCTTCGCGCACCGTCGTCTTGTGTGAGACGGAGTATTTGGCGATCTTGGCGGCAGCCTCGTAGCCGATGAGCTTATTCATGGGGGTCACGGTCGAGGGTGAGGCTTCGGCCAGGAAGCGCGCGCGCTCCTCGTTTGCCTCGAGACCCGTAATCATCTTGTCGGCCATGACACGGGACGAATTGCTCAGCAAGCGAATCGACTCGAGCAAGTTGGCAGCCATGACCGGAATGCCGACGTTGAGCTCGAAGGCGCCGTTGGTCGAGGAGAGTGCGACGGCGGTGTCGTTGCCAATGACCTGAGCGGCCACCTGAATGACGGCCTCACAGATGACCGGGTTGACCTTGCCGGGCATGATCGACGAACCGGGCTGAAGATCCGGGATGCGCAATTCGCCGAGGCCGGTATTGGGCCCGGACCCCATCCAGCGGATGTCGTTGCAGATCTTCATGAGCGAGTACGCGATGCCTCGCAGCTGGCCCGAGGCCTCGACCAATCCGTCGCGGTTGGCCTGCGCCTCAAAGTGATTCCGTGCCTCGGTAATCGGAAGGCCCGTTTCTTCGGCGAGCAACTCAATAACGCGGGCCGAGAAACCATCCGGGGTGTTGATGCCGGTCCCGACGGCCGTTCCGCCGAGCGGAACCTCCGCGACGCGGGGCAAAGCCGCGTCGATGCGCTCGATGCCATAACGAACCTGTGCGGCGTAACCGGAAAACTCCTGGCCGAGGGTCACGGGGGTCGCGTCCATGAGGTGGGTGCGACCCGACTTCACGACGTCGGAGAATTCCTGAGCCTTCTTTTCGAGGGAGGAGGCCAGGACATCGAGGGCCGGTTTGAGGTCGTTGATCAAGGCTCCCGTCACCGCCACGTGAACCGACGTCGGGAAGACGTCGTTGGAGGACTGCGACGCGTTGACGTGGTCGTTCGGGTGAACCTCGATGCCCTTGGACTTGAGCGCACGGCTTGCGAGGGTGGCCAGCACCTCATTGGTATTCATATTGGACGAGGTTCCGGAACCGGTCTGGAAGACGTCGATCGGGAATTCGCCGTCGTGCTGATGGGCGATGACCTCATCGGCGGCGTCGCGGATGGCCTGAGCACGATCGGCGTCCAAGACGCCGAGTTCCACGTTGGCCTGGGCTGCCGCTTTTTTGACGCGGGCCAGAGCGGCGATGTGGGCAGACTCCAGTGTCTTGCCCGAAATCGGAAAGTTTTCTACGGCGCGCTGAGTTTGGGCGCGGTACAGGGCTTCGGCCGGTACTCGGACCTCGCCCATCGTGTCGTGTTCAATGCGGAATTCTGTATTTTCAGCCATGGGTTCAGTTTAGGCAACTCATGGGCTGGTTTTCCGCTTATGCGTCCAAATCGTGCGAGGAATAGACGAGTTCCGCTTTTCCCTCGTGCAAGTGGTAGAACATCCCCACCACGGCGGTGCTTCCTTCGGCGACGGCTTGAGAAATGATTTTGGACTGGTCGATCATCCGTTCGGCGGTCTGCCGGGTATTCGTGCGGACCATGTCGTTGACGTTTACCTCGGCGTCGTCGGAGTTGCGCTCGGTCTCGATGACCGCGGGCATGATCTCTTCCACCAGGTTTCGCACGAACCCACCGGGCATGGTGCCGGATTCGTACGACTGCTTTGCCGCAGTGACCGCGCCGCATGAGTCGTGTCCCAGAACCACAATCAGGGGGACCCGGAGGTCCGTGATGCTGTATTCCAGGGAACCCATGGCCGCGTTTCCGAGCACCTGGCCGGCCGTCCGCACCACAAAGGTGTCACCGAGCCCGAGGTCGAAGATAATCTCCGCGGCCAGCCGAGAGTCCGAGCAGCCGAAGATCACGGCGAAGGGATTCTGCCCGCCGGTGAGCGATTCGCGGCGTGCCGCGTCCTGATTGGGGTGGTCGCTCGTTCCCGAGACGAACCGAGCGTTGCCCTCGGTCAGGCGTTGCCACGCTTGCTGGGGGGTGAGCTGCTGAGGTGAATTCGTCATCTGGAGAGCTTTCGACGGGGATGGGTGAGGCCTACGCTACGGATGGCCGTGCCCTTTGATGGTAGGGCAGGTCAGTTCTGGTCGGCCGTGTGAGATGCTGAAGAACTCGCCGATTGTGACGAATCCTTCACGGACGAGACGGCGTTTTCGGCCATGGTCGAGAATTCGTCCTTCGTGGCGTCTCCGGAGAGCACAACGGTGGTGCCCTGAATCGTCGCGACATAGGAGGTCCCGGCGGAATCGTTATCTTTACCGGGCTTGACGTGGGTTTCCCAATCCACGCCATGAATGTCTTGGTGGCCCGTCGCCGGGGCGCCATTCGTCTTCTGCGCCGTCCAGGTGGGATTGGCCTTATTGGTTTGAGAAATCGTGATGAACCCTTGAGAGGGTGTGACGAAGCCGGTCTCCCAGAAGGGAACGCCGTCCGTCGAACCCGAGTTCCAACGGGCGAAATTGGCATGCCAAGGTTCGTCCAAGTTTGGAGCGACCACCGGGTAGCCGGCCGCCTCGCTCGCTTCCTGGGCGGTTTTGGTCAGATCCACCTGGGGGCGATACGACTCTTTGTCGGGCCGAGGGACCAGCCAGAGAAACGGGAGCAGGATCAGCAGCAGGGCGATCATCGAGAAAACCATCGCGCGGACGGGCGTATTGATGCGCTTGGCTTGGGATTCCGTCAGTTGCGGCGTGACCGGAGTGTCCTCTCCGGCGGCGGATTGCGCAGTAGTGGCGGTGCCGTCGGTCTGCGGATCGGAATGCTCGGGACTGGATTGGCTCACTCGGCCCATTGTGCCGCAGGCTGTGGCGGCGTCCAAGCTGGGACACCGATATCCGGCGATCTCCCACGTGATACCGAGGATGAGTTCATTCAATGTGCCGCAAATCCGTGTCACATGAATCGGAGAGTCCCTGAGCCGCGGGACGGACCAGTAAGCTGGAATCGCACCCGGCGTGCGATGCACCGTCCGGGAGACCACGCGGCGAGCGACCAAATATGCGCTGGCCGCGGATGACAACTTCGAAGGCGAGGAACTCTGTGTCGGAAGTCAACGATCAGAATAACCAGGCCGATCGCAACCTTGCGCTCGAGCTGGTTCGAGTGACCGAGGCCGCGGCCATTGCGGGCGGCAACTGGGTAGGCGCAGGAGATAAGAATTCGGCAGACGGTGCCGCGGTCGACGCGATGCGCAAGATGCTCTCCACGGTCCACTTCAACGGAACCGTGGTCATTGGTGAGGGTGAGAAGGACGAAGCCCCCATGCTCTTCAACGGCGAGGAGCTGGGCGACGGCGACGGGCCTGCTCTCGACGTCGCGGTGGACCCCGTCGACGGAACGCGCTTGACCGCTTTGGGTATGAACAATGCGCTGTCGGTCATCGCCGTGGCCGATGGCGGATCTATGTTTGATCCGTCCGCCGTGTTCTACATGGAAAAGCTCGTGACCGGGCCTGAGGCTGCCGACCTGGTGGACCTCCGTCTGCCGGTCAAGCAAAATCTTCACCTGGTGGCCAAGGCCAAGCGGAAGCGCATTAACCAGCTGACCGTCTGCGTCCTGGATCGGCCCCGTCACGCCAAGTTGGTGGAGGAAATTCGGGCTACCGGCGCGCGAACCCGCATGATTCTCGACGGCGACGTCGCCGGCGCCATCGCCGCGTGTCGTCAGGGAACCGGCGTCGACGTCATGATCGGCACCGGTGGAACCCCCGAAGGCATCGTGGCCGCGTGTGCGATCAAGGCCACAGGCGGTGTGATCCAGGGACGATTGGCGCCGAAGGACGACGAAGAGAAGCAAAAGGCCCTCGACGCCGGCCATGATCTGGAGGCCGTGCTCACCACCGATGAGCTCGTGACCAGCGATAACTGCTTCTTCGCGGCCACCGGTGTGACCGACGGAGACCTCTTGCGCGGCGTCCGTTACTCGGGCCCGAGCATCACGACTCAGTCGATCGTGATGCGTTCCAAGTCGGGAACCGTTCGCATGGTCGAGGCAGAACACGTCGCCTCCAAGTGGGATAAGTATCAGCGGTAACTTCGTCCCCAAGGCCCGCCAACGGCCCGGAAATGCGGTGGCTCACGCCGCGCTTCCGGGCCGTTGCGGTAAGGTCTTGTGCTCGGTGACGCCGCCAATGTTCGGCGGGGTCGTCCTGGAGAGACTTCATAGGGGGATGTTGTGGCTCGAGGCAAGGGGAGCGGGCTGTCCGTGAGGGACGATTACCGCAGACTGCGAGTCGTATTTCGATTGGTTCCGTGGCGGATGCGCTCACGCATCGTCACGATGTTCATCGCCGCTTTTGCGGCATCATTGCTAGACATGGTTGCGGTTGCGGCGATGCTGCCCCTCACGCAGGTCATCGCGGCCGGGGACGGATTACCCGGCCTGATCTCCCAATACCTTGTGCCGATCCTCGGCACGGATGACCGCAAGACCATCTTGCTCGCTTTGGCCCTCGGTGTGGGCCTCGCTTTTCTCATCAAGAATGCGGCCATCATCGTGATCCGCCGCTGGACCATTCGAGAAATCGAATATGCGCGTTCGGCAACCGAGGCGGAAGTCCTGGAGCGATACCTCGATGCCCCGTACGCCCGGCACCGTCAGCGTTCGAAAGCAGGGATGCTGCAGATACTTACCCGCGGCATCGCTCAGGTCTTTGAGAGTGTTCTTCTGGGCTACATCACGATCGCCGTGGACGGGATGACGATCGTTCTCATCCTTCTCACGATTACCGTGATGTCGCCGGTGGCCGCCTTGGCCGCAGTGGTGATTTTTGGCGGCTCGGCCTTCTTGCTCGCTCGCGTGCTCAAACCGTACTCCCTCAAACACGCGCACTCGGCGTACCTGCGGGACATGGAGGCTTTTGGATACCTCAATCCCGCGATCGAGGGTTTTCGCGAGTCCCGAATCTTTCAGCGAGAGGAATACTTCGCCGAGTCGTTCCGGAAGAACCGAGTTGAGTACGCCGGTTACCAAAGTTTCCTCCGCGTGATGGGGGAGCTGCCCAAATACCTTCTGGAGGTCGTCATGATCTTCGGGATTTTGGTCGTGGCGATCCTGCTCTTCGTCATCCGAGACCAAAACACGGCCTTTGGGCTCCTGGCGGTTTTCGCGGCCGCCGCGATGCGTGTGGTCCCGGCCTTGAACCGCGTGGTGGCCACGGTGAATCAGGTGCGTGCCGGGGCGCCGTCGTTGGCGGATGTTGCGGCGGACATCGAGGAGCTGGAAGCGGACCAGGCCAGCAGCTCCTCACGGGACGAACAGATCGTGGAGGTTCCGGACGAGGACATCGTCGTGAAGGACCTGACCTTCAGCTATCCGGATTCCCCACGGCCTGTCTTGAAGGGCGTGAACGTGACGATTCCGCGAGGCCATACCGTCGCTTTGGTGGGCACCTCAGGCGCCGGGAAAACGACCTTCGCCGATATTCTGGCGGGGCTCTATGAGCCCACCGGCGGCACGGTGACGGTGGGCGGCGTCGACATCTCCACCCATCCGAGGTCCTGGTTGAGCAATGTCGCGATGGTCTCCCAGAAGGTTTACCTCTGGGACGCGAGCGTTCGAGACCTCATCACGTTCGGCGAGCCCCGAGACATGGTCGACGACGCGTGGCTCGATGAGGTCGTTCGCCAATCCCAGCTTGAACCGCTCCTCCGTGACCTGCCGGATGGACTCGATTCGATGGTGGGAGACGCCGGTGCTCGGCTCTCGGGCGGTCAGACGCAACGCATTGGCATCGCCAGGGCGTTGTATCGGAAACCGCGAGTCCTCATTCTGGACGAGGCGACTAGCGCCCTGGACAACGAAACCGAGCACGAGATCACCGAAACCATCGAGGCGCTCCGGGGGCACATGACGGTCATCGTGATCGCCCACCGACTCTCGACCGTCAAGAATGTGGACGAGATTCTGTTCTTCGCTCGGGGACAGCTCCAGGGTCGGGGGTCGATGTCGCAACTGAAGGACACCGAACCGGAATTCGCTCGCCTGGTGGCCCTCGGGGACCTCGGCGTCTAGGGGCGTCGCGCCGTCAGCTCCGGGTAACGAGGGAGCGCACCGCGCCAACCGCACGTGAGGCGAGCCTCTTGGCGCGGGGAAGGCCCTTGTCCCGGAGCGCGTAGGCGGCCCGGAAGGCCCGGTAGGCGGGGAGGCTGACGGGCAGATCCCAAGTTCCCGGCGTCGTCACGGCGTAGCCGCCAAAGGACTTCTTGAAGCCGGTGAATCCGGCCCACGGATGGTCCGGCTCGTTGTCGGGGGCAATTCCGAACATGTCGAAGCGCTTCAAGCCTTTGGCCTTGGCATCGAGCATCATGGTGGAAACGAGCGGGTTATTGGCGCTCAAGCGACGGTGCTCGAAAGACATCGAGGCGTGCGCATAGGTTCGGGTATCTTCCGAGTCGTACACCATGGCGGCACCGATGGGCTCTCCCTCGACGCGGATCAGATAGACCGATGCTGCGCCCAGCGGGAAGAGAGACTTCGCCGCTTGGGTGAGGTAGGCGTCCTGCTGGCGATTGAATCCCACGCGCTCGGCGGTTTGATGGAGGTATTTCAGCAAGACCGCGACGTCGGCGGGGTCGTGAGACTCTTCGAAGGTCACGCCCTTTTTGTGGATATTCCGGTGAAGGTTCCGGTTGGTGGATTTCATCCCCTGGAGCAGAGCGTCCTCGTCCTGTGTGAGGTCAACCATCCACGTGTGGCTGGGCTGAATTTGGCGTTGTGCCAAGAACATGCCGCGGTTGGTGAGGTCATCCACCGGATCTACTCCCTTCGGGAACATCTCCGGGGAGGCCGGCTCAACGCGCACGAAGAGGCACTTCTTGCGGGCCGCGAGCCTCTTGAGGTCGTCCAGTGCCCGAGTGAAGGCCTGAGCCGATTCCGCGACGGGGCCATAGGGGCAGTAAAGATATTTGCCCGCTCGACCGCCTTCAACGATCGCGAGGTAGGAATATCCCTCACCGGTGTGCTGGATGACGTCGTGTCCGAGGTCGCGCTGAAAGGTGGCCCATGCTTCTGACTGCAGAATCGTGCTCATTCTCTCCATCCTAAGACCTAGGGGACCGAACAGGTGCCGTTCTCGGTGAGCTCGGCCGTGAGCTGGACGTCGACCGAAGGGGCCGTGGCCTTGGCGGTATCAGTCTGTGCGGCCGCGACGCCGAGCGGTTGCAGGAGCGACATCGGGGAGACGGCGGACACCGGGGCCACTCCCGCACCGGACCCAGCGGCCTGGGGGCTGTTGCCCGCGTTGGTGTCCGGGGTTTTCCCGTCCTTCGAGTCGCTGATGACCTTGGAAACGGAGGAGTGGAACTGGTCGAAGTCTGGGTAGGTCGGGAAGGAATCTGGGAAATAGGGCGGCGCCATGCCGTACTGGATCAACGAGTGATCCTTCGACTTGATGCCAAGATCGACGAAGCTCGACAGCTGCTTTTCCGGGATGTCGGTTTCGATGATCTTCTGCCCAGCATTCGAAATGTCCTGGAACCGAGTCAGCACCGTGGCTGGATCGAGTTGTTTGAGCATCGCGGATTGGACGCACCTCTGGCGGGCCTCGCGGTCATAATCAGAGGCACCTTCGCGGGAGCGTCCGTACCACAGCGCATGGTAGCCATCCAGGTGCTGTTCGCCCGGTTCGATGTATCCGTCGATGGGATTCTTTTCGCCGGTGATCTCGTTGTGGCCACCACCGATCGGGACCCGACCTCCGACCTTGATGTCGATGCCGCCCATGGCATCAATGAGGTTGGCGAAACCGTCCATGTCCACCAGGACGTAGGCCTGGATCGGCAAACCGGTGATTCCCTCGGCCGCGTCCTTCATGGCCTCGGCACCGGGATCTGCAGCATTGGGGTAGAGGTCCTTGTGGTTATTGGCGACGTCGGGGTACAGAGCATTCAGAATGCATTCGTCACCGCAGTTGAAGCCGTCCGGGTACACCTTCCACAGGGGTGAGTCCTTGGAGAACTGGGCGTTCTGAGTATTGCGAGGCAACGAGATGGTGACGGCTTGGCCAGTCTTGGCGTCCACGCTGAAGACCGTCATGGAATCCGGGCGCCGCCCGACGCGGTCGCTACCGGCATCTCCGCCCATCAGCAGGAAGTTGTACCGGCCGTCGACGGGCTTGACCTTGCCACCCGAGGCAAAGATATTGCTGACGGCACCGCGTCCTACTCCCACCAGGTAGGCGGAATATCCCACGCCACCGGCGGTCACGAATAATAAGACCACGAAGCCGATGATGACGGCCGGCCGCATCCCCTTGGCGAGGAGTACAGGACGGATCAGCCGGAGGGTGTCGAAAAAGAGGAAGGCCCAAAAAAGCGCGAGCGCAATGAGGACGATGACCAACACCATCGACATGAATTGACCGGTGAACAGCTCAATGACCCACGCACAGTGGATCAGGGTCACCAGCAACAGCAGAATGATCAGCGCCCAGACGGTGAGCGTGACGGTCAGGCCGATGCGCCCGAGCTTGCGATGCCCCGCGACCAACTGTGCGGATCCGGGGATCAGGGTGGTTAACACCAGCAACAACCAGGCGCGTTTGGTTCGCGTGACGGAACCTCCCGCACGTGGATTCCTCAGGGGATCCGTCATGCGGGTGCTACCGATGCCGTCATCGAGTCCGCGGGCGGCCTCGATGTGATCGGGATGGTCCTGGTTGCTGCGGGGAGTAGTCATGATCGAGCTCGATCCTACCGTCTGACGTGCGCATTTACCCGGAAATAGAGATAACCACGCGGGGAAGTCTGGTCCGTTTCAGCTTACGGAGCGTAGCCGCCTGTGGGCCCATCCGTGGCCGGTGTGGCGCTTATGGGTGAGACCGAACTTTCATCGGTGTCCTGCGCTTTGCGCGCCGCGACCTTCGCGCTCAGGGCGGCTCCCTTGTCTCTCGCGGCCTCCCCAAGGTTCTGGGCAAAGTTGGAAAGGTCCCGGCGAATTTCTTCGCCCTCGTGTGTCGAGGCTGCTCCAAGAATGCGCGCCGCCAGTAGCCCGGCGTTTCGTGCGCCATTGATGGACACCGTGGCGACCGGAACCCCCGCGGGCATCTGAACGATCGACAACAGTGAATCCATGCCGTCCAGTGTCTTGAGCTGAACCGGCACACCGATCACGGGCAATACGGTCACCGACGCCAACATGCCGGGTAGGTGGGCGGCTCCTCCTGCGCCGGCGATGATGACGCGCAGGCCGCGAGCTTCGGCCTGCTTGCCGTACTCGATCATTTCCTCAGGCATCCGATGCGCCGAAACCACGCGTGCTTCGTAGGAGATGCCGAATTCGTCGAGAACGTCGGCCGCCGCTTCCAGGGTGGGCCAGTCCGAATCCGATCCCATGACGAGGCCAACCATCGGTGCTTCCTGCGTGGGGCTCATGTGTACTCCTTCGTGAGAGGGGAGGCTGGTTTGTCTCGACCGCCTCGTAAACGACGGTGGTGTTAGTCCAGTTCTGGAGTGGGATAGTCACGAATACCGTCCGCAGCGCCGCGAGCGATGGCTCGTAACTCCTCGACGTCGGCAATGTCGCCCGTGACGTTGACATGCCCGACCTTTCGGTCCGGCCGCACAGATTTTCCGTACGTGTGGATCTTGGCTCGGGGATACTCCGACATGACACTGGGGTAGGCCGCGAAGAGATTGGGGTTTGAACCGCCCAAGAAATTTTTCATGACGGTCGCGGGGGCCACTCGCTCGGTGGATCCAAGGGGGAGATCCAGAACAGCCCGAAGATGCTGCTCGAATTGGCTGGTCACCGAACCGTCTTGGGTCCAGTGCCCGGAATTGTGGGGGCGCATCGCCAATTCATTGACGAGGAATCCTTGACCGCGACCGGGCGTCTCGAAGAGTTCGGCGGCCATCACGCCGGTGACACCGAGCTCGTCGGCCAGGCGTTTTGCGGCGTCGGTCGCTGCGGCCGAGATGTCTTCGCTCAAGTTCGGGGCCGGGACGATCACTTCGTCACAGACCGAATTCACCTGAATGGATTCCGCGACATCCCAGGCCCGGATATGTCCACTTGGACGCCGAGCAACCAGTGCCGACAATTCGCGGGAAAAGTCGACCTTCTCTTCTGCGAGGAGGGCTGCCTCGTTCCAGCCGGCGTCTACTGCTCGTTGGAACCAGGAAGCAACCTCGTCCGAATCAACCTCGTGGGATTCGACGAGCATCACGCCTTTTCCGTCGTAGCCGCCACGCGGAGTCTTGAGTACCACCGGCCATCCGGCGGAATCACCGAATTCCCGCAACTCTTCGGGGGACGTGACGGCGGCCCACCGAGGATTTGGCAGGCCGAGCCTGTCCACGGCCCGGCGCATTTCGATCTTGTCTTGTGCATGAATCAAGGCGTTGGGTCCCGGGTGCACGGAAACGCCGTCGGCCAAAAGCGCCCTGAGATGTTCGGTCGGGACGTGTTCGTGATCGAACGTGACGACGTCGACGCCCTCGGCAAAGTCGCGGAGGGTCGTGAGGTCGGTGTAATCGCCGACGGGAGAGGTCGGGACGACGGCCGCAGCGCACGCTCCGGGGGATTCCGCGAGGACACGCAGCTCGATTCCGAGTTCGCTGGCAACGGGGGCCATCATGCGGGCGAGCTGCCCGCCGCCGATGACGCCGACAATGGGACCGGTACTAGGAAAGTTCACAGGTCCAGGCTACCTGGTGCGCCGGATCGAGGTGACGCATGAGTCATTTTCCTGCGCGGTAATTGACGACGCCGCAGGTAGACTCACCGTGAGCCGAGGGAGTCGCCGTCTGACGGTGGGCCCCGTACAACAACATGGTGGGTATTCCGAGCCTGGAAACCCGTCGGTGTTGTGGCCTTTTTGCCCCCAAACCTGTGGAGTCTGTGTGTCGCCCATTGCTGAGAAAGTCCGTGGACTGTGGGACCTATTCCTGAAGGAAGTCCTCAAGTTCGGGATTGTTGGCGCTTTGGCGTTCGTCGTCAACGCCGGAGTCACGCTACTTCTGATGAATACGGTCTTCGAGGCGGAAGGCCACGTCAAAGCGAAGTTTATTGCGGGCGTCGTCGCGACCCTTTTCTCGTGGATCGTCAATCGGCTCTGGACCTTCCGCGACAAGCGCCAGGAGAATAAACTCCGCGAGGCTATCCAGTTTGCCGTCGTGAACCTCATCGGCATCGGCGTGGAGTCCGGGTGCGTGCTGTTCACCTTCTATGTCTTGGGCATGACCTCGAAGGAAGCATCCTTCATTTCGGGCACGATCATCGGCACCATCTTGGGGACAATCGTGCGGTACTTCGCTTACCGTTTCTGGGTGTACGGGGACGAGTCCAAGTCAAAGGCAGCGGTATCCGAAGACAACCTGACCCGGGAAGAGCGTGTGGGGCGTTTCGTGACCGAAGCGACCGAAATCGTCACCGGTTCGTTGGATGCACGAGAAGTCTCGCGCCGCTCTCGAGGGGCGGGTCACGGACGTCCCGAGGACTCGGAGCGCGGAACCCATCACGACGCCGGCCGCTACGACTCTTAAAGCCTCGCACCTGCACGCGGGGTGGTCGCCCTCGTGGACTCCGCCTGCACGTGCCCGGCGTGGACCTATCGAGGCCCTGGCACCGAACGAGTGGCGCGCTCGTCGCGGGTGATGGACTCCATGCGCTCCTCGTTCGAGGCCACGGAGCCGTCTACCAGAACGAGAGTGTGACCACTTGCCATGACGCCGCAACACCAGGCGAGGAAGTCTGCCGTCAGGTTCTCTGTGGGGGCGGTCAGAGCGATCCCTTGTTCGCGCACGTCGTGAAGATCGTCGGCCCAATGTGCAGCTCGCTGGAGCCAGCTGCGAAGGGTCCATTCCGACTCCTTCGCCTCGTCTGAGGAGTCGCTCACCACGTGGGACGACGGCACGGAATCCAGGGGATCAAAAACATCCCCAAAGCTCCGAATCTCGGCGCAATAGTCGACGGAACCCTCCGGGAAATCCTGCGCGTCGCCGTCGTACGCCATGGCGAGTGCGGAGCGTCCCATATAGATCGCGACCTCGGCCCGTTCGGCGGCCGAATCGTGGTCGAATCCGAGCCAGAACGCCGAATCTTCCCGAGTGCTCAAGCGGCACCCAGCGCGCAGTGCGCCCAAGGCCGCCGCGATGGACCGCCAATGCGGGGGAGCATGGAGGGTCAGCACGTCTCCGTGGGCGGCATCGAGCTCATCGACGAAAAGATTCGCGGATTTGGCAATCCAATTCTCCAAAACCTTGCCCGAGAGTTCGACCCGCTCACCGTTGAGTCCGTACCACACGATGGCCGGTTGGGATGAGGAAGCGAGCGCACGCGAAAAGGTTTCAAGATTGGCCCAGCTTGAGGCGGTGGCGAATTGGCTCATGAACCGAGTCTAACTGGGGTTGAGACGCACGTGACACGCCGAATAACGTGCAAATTGGCGTGAATGCTTGACATTTGAATCACATTGCCGCTTGACGTGAGGTGATTACACGGATGTAATTATGAGTGGAATTTTCCACGAAACCGATGCGCATCTTGGGGGCGCAAGGAAAGGACGAGCATGGGCGAAGCAGTGCGGCACCGAAGCACATCACCCACTTCCGAGGGGAGGACGGGTGTTCGCCAGACCGTTCCGGCCGACTGGTACGTCGATCCCGCGGACCCGCAGGGCGCTCACCCTCATTCGGCACAGAGCCTGGAAGACCAGGCGACCGCACTACTGGCCGTGGCTGACGATACCTCGAAACGTTCCGAAGTATCGAGTGAAACTTCCGAAAACCATCGCGTCGATCTGTTTTCCTCCGACCCTGACGTCCTCAAAATGTGGCAGGCGGCCGCCGGTCAGTACGGCACGGACGACGACGAGGGCGAACTGGCGTGGCAAGCCGATGCCTTGTGCGCCCAAACAGATCCTGAAGCATTCTTCCCGGAAAAGGGAGGCTCAACGCGAGATGCTAAGCGCGTGTGCTCCGAGTGCCCGGTGAGCCAGGCATGCCTGGACTATGCGCTGGCTCGGGACGAGCGCTTCGGCATTTGGGGCGGCCTGTCCGAACGCGAACGTCGCCGGTTGCGTAAGCGCGCCAGCTAACGTTGATTCATCCCGCTCCCAGGTGGGGCGGGTAGCATCTGGATTCCCATGACTGAGAACTTTCGTATGTGCTCGCGCATGATGTGTCAGCGCGAGGCAACTTACACCTTGACGTACGCCTACTCCGAGTCCACGGTGGTGATCGGGCCGCTAGCGACTCGTGTTGAGCCCCACGCCTATGACATGTGCGCGACGCACGCGATGCGTCTGACGGCCCCCCGGGGATGGGATATTGTGCGGTTAGACATCGACGATTCTCCTCAATCGTCGATGGGGGACGAAGCTCACCCCTCCGTCGGTTCGACGATGGGTGAGGACCATCCGGATATTCCGGATAACGTGAGGACGCTCCACTTTATGCGCGGGCTGGATCCGCGCGCCTAAAAATCATTCAGGACGACCGTGCAAGGGAACGCGGTCGCCCCACTATTCCGAGCCTCGGAAGGAAACCACAATTTTGGCTGACTCTATGTCGAGAAACCGTCACGAACAGGGTGTTCAGGGGTTTGATGGAAACCCCGCAGAGGGCGGAGCGACGAATCGGATGATGAGCCGTCGCAAGGCCGTCGCTGGCGGTGCTCTGGGAATCTTCTCGGCGGCATTCCTCTCGGCGTGTTCGAATGACTCCGGTAACTCCGGTTCGTCACAAAGCGCCTCGTCCTCTTCCTCCTCGGGATCGGCGTCTGCCAAGCCCTTCGAGCCGAAGGTGACGGTCACGCCGGCTGCGGATGCCCAAGAAGTTAATCCCGTGGCCCCGGTGACCGTGACCACTCAGCAGGGCAAAATGTCCAAGGTGTCCGTCGAGGGCGGGAACGACCCCGTGAAGGGCAACATCTCCGAGGACGGACTGACGTGGACCTCCGAAGGCCCTCTGGATTTCGACACCTCGTACACGGTCAAGTACACCGTCACCGAGGGCAAATCCTCGAAGGACGGGGAGAGCACCTTTACGACCGTCGTGGCGGCCAACGAAGCCGATGCCAAGATCAATGTTCAACAGGGCAAGACGTACGGCACGGGCCAGGTCATCGAATTCAATTTTTCTGAACCGGTGGTTAACCGCGCAGAGATCGAAAAGGCGATCACCGTGACGGGCGGTGGCATGGGACCCGGTCGGTTCCGGTGGTACAAGGACACCATGGTCCGTTACCGACCGGAGGACCTGTGGGCGCCCAATTCGGAGATCACCATCGAGGCGAACCTTCTGGGCAAGGACCTTGGCAACGGCCAAATCGGAAACCAGAATTACCAGGTCACGTTCAAGACCGGCGACAAGCACTATGCCTACGTGGATAACAACACCAAGAAGATGACGATGTACGTCAACGACCGCAAGGTGCGCGAGGCATTGGTGACCTTGGGCGACCCGGAGTGGCCGTCGGTAACGGGCAAGCTCGTCATCATGGAGCAGTCCAAGAAATACAAGTTTGACGCGTCAACCCTCGGCATCAAGAAGGGTGACCCGCACTGGTATGAGACCTTCGAGGCGACGAACACGAACCGCCTGACGAGCAGCGGTGCCTTCGTTCACCAAGCGGAGCCGTCCGCGTACGCGTACGTGGGCGTCGCGAATATCTCTCACGGGTGCATTGGCCTGTTGCCGGATGACGCGGAATACTTCTTCGACACGTTCATGGTTGGCGACGTCGTGGAAACGGAAAATACCGGCTATGGCCAAGCCGACCCGGATAACGGGTATGGTGACTGGAATATCCCATGGGAGCACTACACGGACACGAAGTGGAAGGGTAACTGGTAAACCCATAACCAGTACGCCACTCTGGTCTTTCAAAGGGGCCGTGATGTCCCGTGGGGGAACCCGTGGTCGCATACCGAGTGAGGAGAAGTATGTCCGTCCCATCCCGTCCCGATGATCACGAGGCTCCATGGGCGGATTCTCCCCGCCAGGAGTGGGACTCTTTGGTGCCGGCCGTTGCCCCGCAGGAGCGGCAGCAGCGTGACGACCGGCCTCGCGGCGGGGCGAGTGTACGGAATCCCGCCGCCGAGGATGTGGCGACAGCAGGAGCCACCCCTTCTTCTGACTCTGGCACCACCGGACGGCGCTCTGAATCCGAAACAAGTTCTCGGGACGGGGAGCGGGGGAGCCGTCGGGTCACGGCGAGGGAGGACGCTCTCGAAGATCGTCCCAGGGCCCTCGGGCTCCGGCGTTGCCTGATGACCGTGGCGGTTCCGCTCGTGACACTGATGCTGGGTATCCGGCTCGTGGCCACCCCGGCGTTCCTGTGGTTTGAATATCACCGCCCCGGTTTTCCCACAGACTCCTTCGGGTTCACCACCGATGACCGGATGACCTTCGGCTCCTACGGACTGAATTACATCCTGAACTTTGCTCCCTCGCGCTACCTGAGCGACGTCGTCACTCCGCGCGGCGAAACCGTGTTCCTGCCGACCGAAGTTCAGCACATGACGGACGTCAAGCACGTCATGTTGTGGTCGATGCTGGCCGTCGGGGTCGTGGCGTTGGTGGCGCTCCTGAGCTCGATGGGATTGCGGCGTCGTGCCCCCGGAGCGATCCGTAAGGGTTTATTCCTGGGGGCCTGGATCACCCTCGTGCTCCTGGTGGTCCTCGCCGTCCTGGCGCTCCTTGGGTGGGAGGCCTTTTTCACCACGTTCCACGAGATCTTCTTCTCCGGAGGAAACTGGGCCTTCCGCGAATCGGACAGCTTGATTCGGTTGTATCCCGAAACATTCTGGGTGGATTCCGCCGTGGTGGTCGCCGGCGTGGCCGTTCTGATCTGTGCCATTCTTCTGATCCTGACGTGGCCCACCGCGGGACGTCGTCAACGTGCGTTGAAGCGTATCCACGAACGACAAGAGCTTCGGGACCGACTCAGCGCGTGAGGCACATCGAGGCCGCGCTGTAACCCCACCGCGCACGAACGCCGCGCCAATATCAGTTCCGGGTCAGTGAGACCCACTGCTCCACAACGGGAAGAAGCTGGTCGAGGGCCGCCTCAATCTCGGTCATCGCAACACGTGCGGCGACCTCTCCCTTGCGGAAAGGGTCAGAGATGCCGTCGTCTGGCTGGGCCTTGGAAGAATACGTCCGCAGCCACGCGGCGGGGTCCACTGGGGCCGATGCGGGATCAAAGCCAGCCGCAAGTTCACGTGCCGCGTGCTTGAGCAAAAACGTGGTGCCGACGGCGCCTGGCCATTCATCGAGGATCCACTGCCGATGATGGGTCTCCATGACCAACACGATGTCGGCGTGGCGCACCATGTCACCCACGAGCTGTTGGCCCCGATGGCCGTCGAAGGGAACTCCTCGGCGCTCCAATTCGGCGCCCATCTCCGGGGCAACCGGCGACCCGACCACGGCGGCCGTTCCGGCGCTCGCGAATTCGAGTTGAGGACTGGATTCGCACCGGTGCCGGGCGATGAGTTCTGAGGATGCAGAACGCGCGATATTTCCTGTGCAAACGAACAGAACGCCGAAGGGTGTGGGCCGCCGACGTGTGTGGCCAACCTTTCGGCTCACGCGACTGTTCACAAGTTTCTCCTCTGAGGTGCGAGGTGGCGATCATGCCACGGTTTCATCAGATCCAGGCGTCGAACCACATGCGCCAGCGCCAGTGATCGTAAGGGATAGTTTGCCCCGTCCAGATCGGCCAGAAGAAATTGGAAATCAAGAGGGCCGCGATCACGAAGACGCCGACGACGATGATCCCGAGCCGGCGCCGTCGGACCGAATCTCCGGGGCGGCCCAAGCCCAGCCCGAGAACCGCCGTCAAACCGAGAATCAGCCACGGTAGGAAAGAGAGCGCGTAGAAATAGAACGTGGTGCGTTCAGGGTAAGCGAACCAGGGGAGATAGCCCACCGCGAAGACCAAGAAGATCGCACCCATGCGCCAGTCGCGCTTGATGATCCACCAGATCAGGACGAAGATCATGGCCGCCGCCGAAGACCACCAGATCAACGGGTTCCCGACGTTCAGGATCGCAGCGGAGCAGTGATCGGTCATGCAGCCTGATTGGCCCGCGTCGTAGGACTGATAGTAGTACGAGGTGGGGCGGCCCAGGATTAGCCACTGCCAGGCCGGCGACATATAGGTGTGCGGCGTATCCAGGTGGGTGTGGAAGGAATATGCCTCCACGTGGTACTCCCACAGGCTCCGCAATGGCGCCGGAAGCCAGCGGACGCCTTCCCCGGGGTGCTGGTCGGCCCAATGGCGGTTGAAGGCATCGGAGGAAGCGAACCACCCGATCCAGGTGACCAGATACGTGCCCAGGCCAATGACGACGACCGAAATGAACGCGGCCCAGGCGTCCTTGATCAGGGCACCGGTAAACCAGCTTCGCGTGCCGACGACTCGGCGGGCCGTGATGTCCCACAGCACCGTCAGAATGCCAAAGATCGCGACGAAGAACAGCGAATTCCACTTGACGGCAACGGCCGCTCCGCAGGCCACGCCCGCCGCCACGCGCCACCACCGAAGGCCCAGCCAGGGGCCAAACGAGAGAACCGATGAGTGGGGGACTCCGCCGTCGGCAGCTAGCGAAATGCGGCGGGCAAGGCGGCGTCGGCTCGATATTCGGTCGGCCACGAGCAGGGCAAAGGCCAACACCAGCCAAAACATTTGGAAAATATCCAACAGCGCCAAACGGGACTGCACGATGTGGAGACCGTCAATCGCCATGAGGAAACCGGCGATGGACGAGAGGGTGATGGAACGGAACATCATCCAGGCCAGCCACATGAGGATGGCGATGGAAAGAGTGCCGAAGACGGCGGCCGAGAATCGCCAGCCCAGAGGGTTGTTGTCGCCAAAGAGGAACATTCCGAGGGCAATCATCCACTTGCCCAAGGGAGGGTGCACCACATACTCGGGATGGTCGGAAGGCTGTACGGGGTTGCCCGCGAGGAAAGAGTCGTTGGCGTTCTCGGGCCACTGACGCTCGTAGCCGAAATGGAACAACGAGTACGCGTCCTTGGCGTAATAGGTTTCGTCAAAGGCCATCGCCTGGGGGTGGGCAATGTCCACGAACCGCAGCAAGGCGGCCACCACCATGACGACGGCGGGCCCGATCCACCAGAATCGGGGCAGGTACGCCGGGGTCACGCGCAAACGCTCCTGCAGAGCATCCACGCTGAAATGTTCCGGTAGGAATCGCGGAGCCGTCTTGGAACGCCCCGTGGAACGGGACGTGCGGCCGGTACGCGTGGTCGAGTCGTCAACGTGGGTTCTCACCCACCCCATGCTACGGGAGTGCAGCTGTTGGCCGACGCTATGTCGCCTGTGGAAAGCCTTAGACGGTCAGGGCGCGGGAGCCTCAAGAATCTCGATATAGTAAAAGGCCGATCGCCCGGTTGTAGTTCGCGGGTTCACGGGCCCCTAACCTACGGAGGGCCGTTGTTCGTCACAGAATCTTCGGGGGTAGATTCCCCGGTACGTATGAGTCGGGAGGACTTTTCGTGAAGGCTTCGCACCGTCTGCTCATCTTGAGCCCTGCCTTTCATGATTACGATGTCGCGTTTGCCGCTGCCTTCGAAGAACTGGGTTTCCAGACGCACACCCATCTCTATGATCGATTTGCCAGCCTTTCCCAGAAGGTCAAAAACAAGGTGCGCTTCGAGCTTCCGGAACGCCTTGGCCGGGATACCACTCAACGTCGAGAGGAATACGCCAACGCGGGAATTTTGACGACCCTGCGCGAGGTCAAGCCGGACCTCGTGCTGGTGATCAAGGGCGACGTCTTGCACCCCGACGTGTGGCAGGAACTGGAAACCCGGAAAATCCCGGTGGTCTTGTGGCTCTGGGACGAGGTGCGGCGAACGCGGTGGAAGCCCGAACGGCTTCGTGAGATTCCGCAGGTCGCCAGCTATTCCGCCTTGGATGTTGAGGCTTTTCGAGAGAGCGGGATTTCCGCGACCTACGTTCCCATGGGGTTCGACCATCTTCTCGAGTTCCCGACCTTGCCCTTTGCCCCCGAAATCACCCACATCGGAGCCCGGTACCCCAAAAGGCAAGCGATGATTGAGGGCCTGTATGGCCGGGGATTCCGGGTCAAAACCTATGGCCGTGATTGGTCCCATGATGTGCGAGATCGGCTCAGAACCTGGGGTGGCGATCGCCCCGACGTGCCCTCCGGGAGGGACCTGGACCGGGCCCACGCCTACGCGACCATGCGCGATAGCCTCGCGACGCTCAACATCCACGGTGACCAAGACGGTTTCACGATGCGTACCTTCGAAGCCGCCGGTGCGGGGGCCGTTCAGCTTTGCGATCGTGCCGACGTCGCCGAGGCCTACGAGCCTGGACGGGAGATTTTGACCTTTTCCTCTGTGGACGAAGCTCGGGAACACATCTCCAAGATTCAGGCCGATCCACGGTGGGCGGACTCCGTCCGGACCGAAGCGCGGCGTCGTACGTTGGCCGAACACACTCTGGTCCATCGGGCCAGGGCCATCCAGGAACTCTGGTAGGAATGGTTCGGCCGGCCGCGCCCATTGGCTAGGCTGGGTGGGTGAACTCGACAACGGAAATACCTGACCACGCTACGGATGCGGCGTCCGAGGGACAGCTGGTTCTCGCCGCCACCCCGATTGGCAATCTTCGAGACGCCAGCGAACGGCTCAAGGAGTATTTGTCGAGCGCCGACGTCATCGCCGTGGAGGACACCCGGCGCTTGCGAACACTAGCCTCGGGCCTTGGTGTGACCGTGTCCGGACGCGTCGTCACGAATCACGACCACAACGAGTCCCGCCGGGCCCAAGAGCTGACGGCGGACATTGCCGAAGGTAAAACGGTTCTGCTGATGTCCGATGCCGGCATGCCGACGGTTTCCGACCCCGGATTTCGCGTGGTCGAGCAGGCGGTTGCGGCCGGTCTGACCGTCACCTGCGCTCCTGGCCCCTCTGCGGTTCTTGCAGCACTCGCCGTCTCGGGGCTACCGACCGACCGTTTTACGTTTGAGGGCTTCATTCCCCGGAAGGCCTCCGAACGCAAATCCCGACTCGCGCAATTGGCGACTGAACCTCGCACCATGGTTTTCTACGAAGCACCTCATCGCCTGGACGCCATGCTGGGGGCCCTCGTGGAGTCTTTCGGAGACGAGCGGCGAGCGTCGGTTTCCCGAGAACTGACCAAACTCCACGAAGAGACCCTTCGCGGCACCCTAGGGGAACTCTTCATGTGGGCAGACCAGCATCAGGTTCGCGGAGAAATCGCCGTCGTGGTTGCGGGCGCCCCCGAACCGGAAGCGGCACGGCCCGAGGCCCTCGTGGATGACGTCGAGGATTTAGTCGCCGCGGGTTCACGGTTGAAGGCGGCGGTGAACGACGTCGCCGCCCAACACCAGGTCGGCAAGAGAGATCTGTACGAAGCCGTATTGGCGCGGCGGTCCGATCAGGACGACACTCACGAGGGAGGAACGCTCCGCTGATGTGTACGAACCACGAAACTCACTGGCGCCACCTGTCACCCGACGCTCAAAAGCTCTTATCCACGCTCTGGCCGGAGCCTCGCGACCGCCCACACCAGGCACCAGGAACCACGCCTCCGGCGTATCAGGCTGAGCGTTATGTTGGCGTGGCTGAGGAAGAGTCGGGGGAGGGCACTCGACGGCGCGGAATCTCGGGAGAGGACGGCCGCTCACGGAACCTGGTGTTTCCTCCCGCGCCAGAACCTCTACCCGTAGCTATCGTGGACGATCACACCCACATGGATTTGCTGGATGGAGAGGTGGACGTCTCGGCTCGCGATGCCTTGGACACGGGTGAGGCCGCCGGTATTGGTGCGATTGTTCAGGTCGGTTGTGACCTCGAATCCTCGGCCTACGCGGTGACGGCCGCTGAGACGGATCAGCGTGTGCTCGCCGCTGTGGCGATTCATCCGAATGAGGCTCCAGGGCTAGCCGCTTCCGGAAAGCTCGATGCCGCCATGGACGCGCTCGCCGACATGGCGTCGTCCTCCTCACGCGTCCGCGCCATTGGAGAGACCGGACTGGACTATTTCCGGACGGAGCCGGATGGTCGGGAGGCCCAGCAAGACAGTTTTCGCCGTCACATTCGCCTGGCCAAAGAGCTGGGTCTGGCCCTGCAAATCCACGACCGCGACGCCCACGACGACGTCGTCGCCATTCTGCGAGAAGAAGGCGCCCCGGAGCGCACGGTCTTCCATTGCTACTCCGGTGGGCCCGAGCTGGCCGAAGTGTGCAACGACGAGGGTTGGTATATGTCCTTCGCGGGAACCGTGACCTTCAAGAATTCCCACGCCGTTCAGGAATCCCTGGACATGGCTCGCCCAGACCTCATTCTCGCCGAGACCGATGCCCCGTTCCTGACGCCGCACCCGTACCGAGGACGGCCCAATGCCTCGTATATGACCAACTACACGGTTCGGTACATGGCGCAGAGGCGGGACCAGGACCTCGCTGAGCTCTGCCTCCAGATTCGCGAGAACGCCCTCAGCGTCTATGGCTCGTGGGGCTTCGGTGAGTTCAGCCGTGATGCCACGGGTCGCTCGGTGGATGGTCTGTAGAATTCGGGACGTGATGGAACAACCGCTTTTGGGAGCCGCAGAGATCCGAGATCTCGCCGAGCGCGCCGGCATCCGCCCCACGAAAACACTCGGTCAGAACTTTGTGATCGACCCCAACACGATCCGACGCATCATCTCCACCGCGAAGGTTCGGCCGGAAGAAACGGTGCTGGAAGTGGGTCCCGGGTTAGGTTCCCTGACGTTGGGTCTCTTGGATGCTGCCGATCGTGTGGTTGCCGTCGAGATCGACCCGCCACTCGCGAAACAACTGCCAGAGACCGCCCAGCGCTTCCGCCCCGACAAGGCAGATCGACTCGACGTCGTGCTCTCGGATGCCATGCGAGTCCAGCAGCTTCCCCACGAGCCGACGGCCTTGGTGGCGAACCTCCCGTATAACGTGGCCGTGCCCGTACTGCTCCACCTCCTGGAGCAGTTTCCGTCGCTGACGCATGGACTCGTGATGGTTCAGGACGAGGTGGCCGATCGGCTTGCGGCTGCTCCTGGAAGCAAGACGTACGGAGTGCCTTCCGTTAAAGCGTCGTGGTTTGCCGAAATCGCTAAGGCGGGGGTGATCGGTACCAACGTGTTCTGGCCGGCGCCCAAGATTCGTTCTGGGCTCGTATCTTTCACCCGTCGTCCGGAACCGCTCGCCGAGGTGGATCGGTCGGTGCTCTTCGACGTCATCGATGCCGCGTTTGCCCAGAGGCGCAAGACCCTACGAGCCGCACTCGCCGGCTGGGCCGGTTCGTCGCAACGCTCCGGCCACATACTCGAAGCCGCAGGGGTAGACCCCGCATTGCGGGGGGAACGGTTGGATGTGCATCAATTCATCCGCATAGCGCAGGCCGCCGAAAAGGATCGGGGAGAAAAGCTGGAGCTTGACGAAAGCGTGGCAACCCCTCGCGGATCATCGCTAGGGGATAAACCTTCCTAGTAGATTCCGTTGGGGCTGACGGCTCCTTGGTTGGCGTCGCGAACGACGCTGGAGTCGATCGGCACCGTCTGAGGACTGACGATGGTGCCGCCGGACACGCTCCGAATGATGATCTTGTTGGTAATCCTGCCTTTGCTTGACGCTCCGTCGCGAAAAGTGAAAAGAACGTTGACGGCGCCGGAGCCCCTCTTGGCTACGGGCAGCTGCGTGTTTTCCGGAATAGTCCAGGTAATCGTGGTGGTGAAGGTCGAGGAATTGTAGCTACCTCGGGACACCGAACCGAAGCTGCTACCGAAGGTCATGGAACGCTCGTCCGTGGCATTGGGATTCAGCCCGACGACATCGATGACCATCGTGATGGGTGCCTGCGTGGTGATGGGAGTGTCCGAGGCAGGGACGCCCAAATTCAAGTAGGCGCTGTTGAAGTAACCGTCTGAACCGCCACCACCGTCGAAGAGCACAGCCAAATCTGGGTTCGTTGGGGAGGCTGCGTAGGCGGGGATTGCGGCGGTTGTGGCAACCAAAGGCGCCGACCAAGCCGCACCCTTGGCGATGTCTCGACGGGATAATTGCGTATGTTCCATGAGTGGCTCCTGAACTTGGTCGATAGAGACGATCCATCGTTCGGAAACGTCCACGCCTCGATTCTTCGAAATGGCGGCCTGCCGTCTGGAGGGCGCGGAGGCGCACCAATGGGTGACAGGGATCGTCCACATTTAGTGGTTCTTTTGGACAAATCCTGAGATAAGACGTTGCCCACGCTAACGGTCAAAGTTCCTACCGTCTAGGGGAAACGGAGCTTGTCTCGGCTACTGATACGCCTGAGTACAGAAACGCTATCCGGTAATCTCCGAAAGTTCGAGCCAGCGCATTTCCAACTCGTCGATCTGGTCCTGGATGTCCTGTGCCTGACGTCCAAAGGCGGCCAGACCTTCATAGTCGGATTGGTCATGGGCGGCCATCTCCTCGTGCAAGGCGCGCCGAGATTCACTCAGCCGATTCAACTTGCGATCGATGGCCTTGATTTCCTTTTGGGCCTCGCGAATCTCTGCGCCGGAATATCGCGAAGCGGGACTGTCCTGAGCGACGGCGGGTGACGGTTCTGTGGCGTTGCGGGCCCGTGCTTCCGACTCTTCCTGCAACTGGAGGTACTGATCCACACCGCCTGGAACATGCCTGAAATGGCCGTCCATCACGGCGTACTGCTGATCGGTGACGCGTTCCATGAGGTAACGGTCGTGGGAGACCACCAGGAGCGTGCCCGGCCAGGTGTCGAGGAGATCCTCCATGGCCGCGAGCATGTCGGTGTCGAGGTCATTCGACGGCTCGTCCAGAATCAAAACGTTGGGCTCATCCAACAAAATGAGGAGCAATTGCAGACGTCGTCGCTGGCCACCCGAGAGGTCTCTAACCGGCGTGGACAGCTGAGCGTTCGTGAATCCGAGGCGCTCCAACAACTGCCCCGGCGTCATCTCCTTGCCGTCGGCCATGTAGCTACTGCGCTTCCGACCGATCACGTCAGAAACGCGGTCGTTTTCGATGTCCTTCAACTCGTCCAATTGTTGGGTCAGCGTCGCAACACGCACCGTGGAGCCGGTCTTCACGCGGCCGGTGCTCGGCGTGACCTCGCCGGTGACCAGGCCCAATAACGTCGACTTTCCAGCGCCATTGACGCCGAGAATCCCCGTACGTTCCCCGGGCGCAATCCGCCACGTGACGCTCTGGAGGACCTTCTTTTCGCCGCCGTGGGGTAGCGGGTAACTCACGGACACATCCTCGAGATCCACGACGTCTTTCCCTAGCCGGGTCACGGCCATTTGAGAGAGGGCCACAGTGTCTCGGACCGGAGGAACATCGTTGATGAGTTCGTTGGCGGCGTCGATGCGGAACTTGGGTTTTGATGTGCGTGCCGGAGCGCCGCGGCGGAGCCACGCCAGCTCTTTGCGCATCAGGTTCTGCCTCTTGGCTTCGGCGGCCGCGGCCTGTCGATCACGTTCCACGCGTTGCAGGATGTACGCGGCGTAGCCTCCCTCGAAGGGTTCCACGACGCCGTCGTGAACCTCCCACGTTTGGGTGCAGATTTCGTCCAAGAACCACCGGTCGTGGGTCACCGTCAGAAGTCCGCCCTGATTCTTGGGCCATCGCTGATTGAGGTGACGAGCCAGCCAGGTAATCGCTCCGACGTCGAGGTGGTTGGTGGGCTCATCCAACATGAGCACGTCCCAATCGCCGATGAGCAACTGGGCCAAGGCGACGCGGCGTCGCTGGCCGCCGGAGAGGGAGTTGACGGGTGCGGTCCAGTCGAGGTCCTGGACCAGGCCGGAAATAATGTCGCGGATCTTAGGATCGGAGGCCCATTCGTATTCGGGAGTATCACCCACCATGGCGAAGCCCACAGTGTGATCATCGTCGAGTACATCCGACTGATCCAAGTAGCCCACTCGGACTCCGGAACGCACCGTCACGCGTCCATCATCAGGATGGATGCGTTGCGCCAGAAGGGATAGAAGCGTGGACTTACCGTCGCCGTTCCGCCCTACGATTCCAATGCGATCGCCTTCGGAGACCCCCACGGTCACGCCTTCGAAGACGGTGCGAGTGGGGAACTGAATATGAAGCGATTCGCCGCCGAGTAGATGTGCCACGTCCATAGCCTACGTGTTTGCCGTCTGCGCGCAGAACCACGCAAATGCTTTGATACGATGAGTAACCGTCCGGGGCTGATGGCCCATGTGACAATCCGCCTTGGTGTAATGGCAGCACAGCGGCCTTTGGAGCCGTTAGTCTAGGTTCGAGTCCTAGAGGCGGAGCGACATTGATGCCCTCCGCATCGACATCATCCATTTCGAGGAGTCTCACTCTCTTGACCTTCGGCACTCAGGAATCACCCTCCGCAGTTATCGTGTTGGCGGCCGGAGCTGGGACTCGCATGAAGTCCTCGCTCCCTAAGGTCATGCACCCCATCGGTGGGCGTTCGATGGTTCAGCACGCGATCGCGACGGCGCGGGAACTGTCACCCGAGCACCTCGCCGTCGTCGTGCGGCACCAGCGGGATCTCGTGGTGCAGCACGTGACGGATTTCGACGATCAGGTGCGCATCGTTGATCAAGACGAGGTTCCCGGAACCGGCCGCGCCGTTGAAGTTGCCGTAGATGCCCTGGACGCGTTGGGTGGCGGCGACATCCAGGGAACCGTGATTGTGACGTACGGTGACGTTCCCCTTCTAACTTCCGCCACGATCAGCGACCTGACGCGCTATCACCGTGAGCAAGACAACGCCGTCACGGTCCTCACGACCAACCTCGAATCTCCCGGCGGGTACGGACGAATCATCCGCAATGAAGGCGGAGAGGTCACGGCGATTGTCGAAGCTAAGGACGCAACTCCTGAGCAGCTCGCCCTGACTGAGGTCAATTCAGGTATCTACGCCTTCGACGCCGCGGTCCTTCGTGAATCTCTTCGGTCGGTGACCACAGATAATGCCCAAGCGGAGAAGTATCTGACGGACGTACTCTCCATCGCGCGAGATAACGGCCACCGCACCTCGGCTTTGACGATCGAGGATCGCTGGGAGGTCGAGGGCGCCAACGACCGTGTCCAGCTGTCTCAGTTGGGCAAGATTCTCAACGAGCGCATCACGGAACGGCACATGCGCAACGGCGTGACGATCGTTGATCCCGCCACCACCTGGATCGATACCACCGTGACGATCGAGAACGATGTCACGATCCTGCCCGGCACTCACCTGCACGGAGACACGTCGATTGGGACGGGCGCAACCGTCGGGCCAGATTCCACACTCACCGACGTCCGCATCGAACAACATGCCACCGTCACACGCGTCCACGGCTCGGACTCCGTGATCGGGGAAGGCGCGACCGTCGGGCCGTTCACTTACTTGCGACCGGGAACCGTCTTGGGCGGAAAAGGCAAGATTGGCGCCTTCTGCGAGACGAAGAACGCGGAGATTGGGCAGGGAACCAAAGTTCCGCATCTTTCTTACCTAGGCGACGTCGAGATCGGTGAGAACTCGAATATCGGTGCGGCTTCCATTTTTGTCAATTACGACGGCGTGAATAAGCACCGTAGCGTCATCGGTTCTCATGTACGCATGGGGTCCGACAACATGTACGTCGCTCCGGTCACCGTAGGCGACGGCGCCTATTCAGGCGCGGGAACGGTGATCCGCAAGGACGTCCCCGCCGGGGCGCTCGCCATTAATGAGGCTCCCCAGCGCAATATCGAAGGCTGGGTCGAAAAGAAACGATCGGGAACGGCGGCCGCTGAGGCTGCACGTCGTGTTCGTGAACGGACTGCCGACGAAAGCATCGAGGAAGGCTAACCCATGACCCAGACCATGACGAATCCGGGTGAGAAGAAGATGGTCCTGGTGACGGGACGTGCTCACCCCGAGCTGGCCGAGGCGGTGGCCGAGGAACTGGAGTGCGATCTCCTTCCCACCTCGGCATACGACTTCGCCAACGGCGAGACGTACGTGCGTTTCGAAGGTTCCGTGCGCGGAGCGGATTGCTTTGTGATGCAGTCCCATCCCATGCCTATCAACCAGTGGCTGATGGAACAGCTCATCATGATCGATGCACTCAAGCGGGCGTCCGCGCGTCGTATCACCGTCATCGCGCCGTTCTATCCCTATGCCCGGCAAGACAAAAAGCACAAGGGTCGCGAGCCGATCTCCGCACGCTTGATTGCGGACCTCTATAAGACCGCCGGTGCCGACCGCATCATGAGCGTCGACCTGCATACCTCGCAAATCCAGGGCTTCTTTGATGGCCCTGTGGATCACTTGATGGCCATCCCGCTGTTGGCCGGTTACGTGAAGTCTCGCGGTTTCGATCTCGACAATGTCACGGTTGTTTCTCCGGATACCGGACGTGTGCGTGTGGCGGAACAATGGTCCGAGTTGTTGGGCGGCGCACCACTCGCGTTCGTTCACAAGACACGCGACATTTCCGTCCCGAACCAGGCCGTCTCCAAGACGGTGGTCGGCGACATCGAGGGACGTTCCTGCGTGCTCATCGACGATATGATCGACACCGGTGGAACGATTTCCGGGGCCGTGAACGTTTTGCAAGACGCCGGCGCTAAGGACGTCATCATCGCCGCTACCCACCCCGTATTCTCGGGTCCGGCGTGCGAGCGCTTGTCCCAATCGGGGGCGTCCGAGGTCATCGTGACCAACACTCTTCCCGTTCCGGAAGAGCATCAATTCGAAAACCTGACGGTCCTCTCGATCGCTCCGCTGATTGCCCGCGCGATCAAGGAAGTATTCGAGGACGGCTCGGTGACGAGCCTCTTCGGAGGAGTTGGATAATTAGGTCGTGAGGCATCCGTCGGATGGGGGTCCGATGGATGCCTTGGCATTGTTTTAGTGGGGGTAAAACAACCATGTCACTGACAACCGCGTACGTCCGGGACGCGGCTAGACCCTCGTGGGTGAGGGCCTCGTGAACGAAGTGTCGATCATCATTCCGCATTTCGGAGACTCTCGGCCCACCCTTTCTCTGGTGGATTCCATCCTGGCGGGGGAGAGGGAGTCTACGAAGGTTGAAGTCATCGTCGTCGACGATCACTCACCGGTGCCTCTTCCGGCCTTGCCAAAGCCGTGTCGCGTCATACGCCGTCCGGAAAACGGGGGTTTCGGGGCCGCCGTTAACACTGGCTTGAAAGTTGCCTCCTGTGAGGTCGCCCTGGTTCTCAACAGCGATCTGACCATTTCGCGCGATTTTGTACGAGCCTTTGTGCATGATGCGCAACGTTTTGGACGGGCCGTAGTCTCACCTCACGTAGTTAATGGACAAGGGCGTTCCCAGTGGGCTGGCCGGCACCGTCCGACCGTGAGGAGCCAGGCCGTGGAGTGGCTGGCACTCCCGGGGCCAATCCGTCGCACGCGGTGGTGGCATGAGGCCGTAGGGCATGACACTCGGTGCACGGCGGGTGCTATCAGGCCGGTCGATTGGGTCATGGGCGCGTGTATGGCGATCCCGGTGGAGCCGGTACGGAAGATCGGCGGTTTTGATGAGCAATTCTTTATGAATTGCGAAGAAGTGGACCTGCAACGACGGCTTCACGAAATCGGGGTCCCTTCTATCTTCTTGGGCACGCACACGGTGATCCACCGTGGCGGCGGTTCGTCCGCGTCAGACTTGCGTCGCCAATGGCTCGTCGCCTCTCGGTTCCGATATTCGCGCAAGTGGGGAGGCCATCGTCAGCTACGTCTGGCCCTGACGGCGTGCACTTACCTGAACTTTCTGATTAACAACTTCGCCTTGATCTGCGGGAGAAGGGAGCGCCCGCTAGACAAGTTCAGGGAAGAACGCGCCCTGGTTTCGTCTGACGGCACGTACTCCAAGGCCATCAAGGGCGTGCTTCGTGACGAAGGAGAACACTCATGACTCCCTTAGATCACCCCAAGGACTTGGCGGCGTGGCAAACATGGCAACGGCGTCGTCACCTCCTGCGTGAAGCCAAGGCTTCCGTGATTGCCGTGGCACGGCGTCGGGCCGCCGCACCGGAATTCATGACGATGCATACCCAGGCTGAGGCCCCAGCATTACTGCTCGCCCTCGACGCGACCACCCCCACGAAAATCGCTGCCCTGATCAAGCCGCTAGAGCAGCTGGTGGGCAGGGTCCCCGTGGGTGTCTTGGCGCCGGCTGAGGTCACGGAGCACCTGCCGGGCGGGGGTTGGACGGCTCGGCGGCTTCCGCGAACGGCTGAAGCCCTACGCGAGCAGGCGCAATCGGGCGGCACGTTGTCCGATGTATCCGGTGTCATGAGCACAGGACATTACCTACCGGTCGGAGGCGTCTTGAATGCATGGGCGCAAGATCGCGGCCTCGCCATTTGGGTTGTCCAACATGGCCTCCTCACACCCAAGGCTCCGCCGCTTCCCTCGGACGCGCGAGTTCTCGCATTTTCAGAAGCGGACGGTGGCTTCTGGGCCAGCGGGCGGGACGACGTCGAAGTGCACGCGGTCGGCTCTCAGCTCTTGTACGAATCGGCCCAACGTGCGCCGGTTACGAGCAGTAGGGGCGAGGCTCCGGTGTTCCTGGGGCAACTTCACGGGGTGGAGCTTGATCGGATGTCCCTCATTCAATCGACCTACCGTTTTTGCCGGGACGCGGGGGCGATCTACCGGCCGCATCCCGGGGAAAGGGACATTGCCTCTCGGACCGTTCACCAATGGTGGGAACGCGCGGGCATTCCCTTCGATCGGTCGGGACGAGCCTTGACGGATCTTCGCGCGCCGGTGGTGTCCACCTTCTCAACCGGCGTTCTCGAGGCTGCGGCTCGCGGCCTCGACGCCTGGGTGTACCACCGTCGTCCGCCGGCATGGCTAAACGAGTTCTGGCAACGTTACGACATGAGACCGTGGGGTGAAGAGCCGACTCCGCCTCCGGCTCAACCGGTCGAGGCACCGGCCCGACGTATCACGGACATCGTCTGCCAATCGAATTGAGAAGTGATGGACTCCACGAAGAACATCCTGTGTGTTATCCCCGTGAGGGGCGGCTCCAAAGGCATACCTCGCAAGAATCTGCTGCCGATTGCGGGCCGGCCACTGGTGGAATGGACCGTGATGCAGGCGCTTCAAGCGCAGCGCGATGTACACGGCGAGGTCGATTTCCGCGTCGTCGTTTCAACGGATGATCAGGAACTCGCCAAGGTCGCGAGGGAGGCCGGGGCCGAAGTTCCTTTCATGCGTCCGGCCGAACTCGCGGAAGACACCACCGCAACAGAGCCCGTCATTGAACATGCCATGGCGGAATATCGCGACCGTGGATTCGACCCCGATGCCGTGGTGTTGCTGCAAGCAACGTCGCCATTGCGATTGCCCGGCACCATTGCGCGGGCGGTCCGCGATTTCCTTGCCAGCGAGGCAGACTCGATGGTCGGCGTCATACCGCAGGGGCCTTTTATTTGGGCGGCCGGAGAAACCCCGCGAGCGGAATACGACGTGATGAATCGGCCGCGCCGTCAAGAGCTGACCCGCGAGACCTACCGCTACCGGGAAAACGGCTCCCTCTACGTCACCTCTGCCGGGATATATGACCGGCTCCATAACCGCCTCGGCGGAATGATCGAACTGTTCATCATGGATGAAATCGAGGGAGTGGATATCGATACGCCCATCGATTTCGCCGTCGCGGAAGCACAGCTTCGAGAAACCTACCCAGATCACTCCAGCGAAGGATTCAACCAGTGATTATCGAGCGCAATGTCACTCCCTATGTGGTGTTTTCGGAAGATTCGGTGCTCACCGCCCTGCAAAAGATTTCGGCCAATGGTCACCGAATCGTTTTTTGTGTGGATGCTTCGGGAATCCTCGAGGGTTCCCTGACCGACGGAGATTTCCGCCGATGGCTCCTGGCTCATCCCGACGCAGACCTCACCACGGCGTGCCTGCAGGTGGCCAATCGGCAACCGCGCACGTGTTCCCACACGAGCGAACCGGCCGAATTGAGGGGACTCTTCGGTCACGGAATCGAGCATCTACCGCTCATCGACGAGCGCGGTCATCTGATCGGGATTGCCCAAGACTCCTCAGATTCATTGAAAATCGGACGTCACACGATCAGTAAGGATCACCCGGCGTTCGTCATAGCCGAGATCGGCAATAACCACCAGGGCGATCCGGCCCTCGCCAAACGACTCGTCGATCTCGCCGTGGATTCGGGGGCCGACGCCGTAAAATTCCAGCTACGGGATATGGACGCTCTCTACCGTCAGTCCGGGGGCAAATCAGCTGGCGAGGACCTGGGCGCGCAATACACGCTGGACCTGCTGTCGAAGTTCTCCCTGTCCGTCGAGCAAATGTACGACGTCTTCGACCACTGTAAACAGCGCGATATCGATGTGCTGTGCACCCCGTGGGACGTTCCCTCTCTGGACGCGCTGGTGGAATACGGGATTCCGGGGCTTAAGGTCGCCTCGGCAGACTTGACCAACCACGAATTGCTACGCGAGATGGGCCGGCGGGGCGTGCCGCTGCTGGTTTCGACCGGAATGTCTCGGGAAGACGAAATCTTGGGTTCCGTGGAACTCTTGCGGCAGACCGGAGCGAGCTTTGCTCTCCTGCAGTGCCAATCCACCTATCCGGCGCCGTACAAGGACGTCAACCTCGCATACATGGACCGACTGGCAGAACTTGGCCAGTGCCTGGTTGGTTATTCAGGGCATGAGCGTGGCTACCATGTGGCCGTTGCCGCAGTCGCTCGCGGGGCCAAAATTATCGAAAAGCACTTCACGGTGGACAAATCCTTGGAAGGTAACGACCACCAAGTATCGCTCCTGCCCGAAGAATTCGCGGCCATGGTCCGAAACATTCGCGACGTCGAAGCCTCCATCGGCTCGGCGGGGCCCCGGGCAGTGTCCACGGGCGAGCACATGAATCGCGTGAACTTGGCGAAATCTCTGGTGGCCACGAGAGATTTGTCGGTGGGCGACGTCGTCACCGCCGAGGATGTCACGGTGAAGTCCCCGGGGCGAGGATTGCAACCGAATGCTCTGAACGCCCTGATCGGCCGCACGCTTCATCGCTCGGTCGCGCAAGGGGACTTCTTCTACGAAGGCGACCTCAAAGACGCCGCAATTCGACGCGGTGGTTTCAGCTTTGACCGGCCGTGGGGCCTGCCGGTTCGGTATCACGACTTCCGCGGGCTGATCGAGCACTCGACCCCGGACTTTTTGGAATTCCATTTTTCCTATAAGGATCTGGAGATCAACGTTGAGGACGTCTTCGACCACAAGCTCGATGTGTCTTTTACGACGCATTTGCCCGACCTATTCTCGGGGGACTTCCTCGTTGATCTCGCCTCTCCTGAGGCCGAGCATTGGGAACGCTCGATCGCCGAGGTTCAGCGCACCATCGACATCACCAGGAGCTTGACCCAGTACTTTACCGTGGACGACGACCCGATCATGGTCGTCACGATGGGTGGCTTCACTAAGGACGGCCATATTTCCGCGAGTGAGCGGGCGGTCAAGTATGAGCGCATCGCGGAAGCCTTGAAACGGCTGGATACTTCGGGAGTGCGCCTTGCCGCGCAGACCTTGCCGCCGTTCCCGTGGCTCATGGGAGGCCAACAGTTCCACAATCTCTTCTTGGATCCCCAGGACACGGCCGAATTCGCACGCGCGACCGGGACAGCCCTGTGCCTGGATATCAGCCACACCGTCTTGGCCGCGAACTTCCTGGGTCTGCCTCTCTCCGAAGCCGTGGAATTGCTCGCTCCGGAATCCATTCACTTGCACCTCGTGGACGGCACTGGAGTCGATGGTGAAGGCGTGCAGGTAGGCGAGGGCGACGTCGACTGGGCGGCACTCGGAGCACAACTCCGGCGTCTGGCACCGAAGGCCTCATTCATCCCCGAAATCTGGCAGGGACACGTCAATAACGGGGAGGGTTTCTTCACCGCATTGGAGCGTTTGGAGAAGTGGATCTGATGAGCCGTTCCCGTGCACTCTGGTTGGTGCCCGTACCGGAAATTGGAGGGGTTGCCCGGCACGTCTTGGACGTAACCGAACGAGGAATCCCGGGATGGGAAGTCGTGGTCCTGTGCCCGGCGGGAACGCTCGCGGACCGGCTACGGGAACGCGGCGTTCGTGTGCTCACAGGGCCTTTCGGAACGGGGCACGGTTACGTGAGATCGGTGAGGACGCTCCGCTCGACGATCGCGGAATTGTCCCCGGATCTCGTGCATTCCCACTTGGCTTTCGCCGACGTGGTTGCGGCGTCGGTGGTGGGTTACCTCAAGGTTCGAGCTTTTCTCGCCGGTGGATACCCCACACCGCTGCTGGCGACCACGGAACACGGCATTGCGCCGGAGGACTCGACCTATCAATCTCGGCGTTGGAGGGGCTTGATGATGCGCTTGCTTCACGGCGCCCGTTTGCGCGTGACAGACCGAAAGATCGCGGTATGCGAGTCGACTCGTCGTGTGATGATCTCCAAGTGGCGAGCAACGAGGGTCCGAGTCATTCGGAACGGAGTAGACGCCGGCCGGATTCGCCAGCAAGTGGAGGAACGCCGGACGAGCAAGCTCCCTGACCCGAGGCCTACTTTCCTCACTTTATCGAGACTTGCCGAGGAAAAGCGCCTTGACGACGTCATCCGCGCCTTTGCACTGGTTCAAAAGCAGCGACGCGACGCACGCCTAGTCATCGCCGGAGACGGGCCGCTCCGGGATTCCCTTCGCGGCCTCGTACGGGGGCTACGGTTGGAAGACTCCGTGGAATTCGCCGGGTTCATGGATCCCGTGGAAGCGATGGCGGAGGCTGATGTTTTGGTGCAAATCTCGGCCTGGGAGAACTACTCCTATACGTTGCTTGACGCCGTCGCGGCACGGGTTTCGGTGGTGGCGAATGATGTCGGAGGAAATGCCGAAATTCTGCCGCGCGAAAGGTTACTGCACGGTAAGATGAGTCTTCACGGATTGGCACGTGATATGGAGGCGGCGTTATCTGCTGGCGCCGTTGAATCGGGGGATCTCACGACCATCGATGAAATGACGGCCGCCATAGCCGACGCCTATTCGAGCGATCAGCATCGTGAACGCTGTGGGGGAAGTGGAGTATGACCGTTCGCAAGGAACTCGATCCGACGTCACGGAGCCTGTTGACGCGGGCCCGTGAGACGGTCGTGTCCGAAGCCGGATCGTTGCGCTTGCTCGAGTTCATGATCGGGTGCATGGCTGCCTTCGTGGGCACCTCGGCTCCTGGCCTGCCGGGTCAGCTCCCCATCACGTATGTAGCCGTCCTCCTTGGGGTGGGCGTGGCCTTCTTGCGCCGCCCCCGATACACGTTCTCCTCCGATGTCCGTTGGTGGCTCGTGGTGTTGTCCCTCGGACTCGGGTTCGCCGTGGTGGTTTCGATGGTGGCGGGGTACGCCACCACAGGAGAATGGACTCGACGAATATTCCGAGTGGGTAGCGTCGTGATCTTCGCGCTGGTCCTCGCCTCGGGCCGGCTCCACTTCCGGTCCGTGATTCGCGGGTTCATCGCGATGTTGGTGATCAACGTTCTGTTGTTTTATCTGGGATTGACGTCGAACACGTACGGCGGATACCTCACGGGAATTTTCGGAGACAAGAACCAGGCCGGTCTCAACTACGCGGTGGGAGCCGTGCTGGCGTTGATTGCATACGAGCATCGGCGCGTCGGGGTCGCCATTTTCGTGGGGCTGGGGGTACCCCTGTGGCTGACGGGATCTAGAACCTCGCTAGCCGCCTACGCCGTCGCGGTCTTGTGGATGCTCTTCTCTCGCAGGGTGTCGTTACCGTTTAAGGTCATTGGTGCCCTCGTGATCATGTGGCTCGTGGATAACGTCGAAAAGAACTTCGCCCGTATCGGCGTCTTTTCGGACCGGACCGGTACCGATGCTCTTCGCGACCGCATTGATGCCGCTTCCTTCGCCAAGCTTCAGGATTCGCCGTGGTACGGCCGAGGTTTGAGCCAAGCCACCGTTGTCATGGAGGAACACACCTGGTATTTCCATAACGGATATTGGCAACTCCAGATCGAGGGAGGTTTCGTCCTCCTGATCGCTGTTGTGGGATTCACGGTGTTCGTGGGAGGGCGCCTTCTACGCTCAGGAGCCACCACCACGGAACGTGTGATCGTCCAAGCGGGAGCCCTTGCCGTCCTCATCTGTGCGTGGAAGCTCGGCGACGTCTTTTTGACCACGTCCTGGGCCTTCGTGATGGCCGCCGGAATTCGTGCTGCACGCCATGAAGACGAAGCAGCGGGTACTCAAGCTCCGGGACTGTTGAACATACGCACATCGTCCGGAACAGCGACGGGCCTGGGGCGAAAGTGAAGACTTCAAGAGCATCCGCGAAAGGAACACGACGCATCTACATCGCCACCAATAACGGCGATATCTCTGGCGGCGAGAACATGATGTTCTCGATCGCGCACGCTCTGCGTGATTCGGGTCGGGAAGCGACGATCGTTGGCCCGAGCTCTCCAGGAGACACTGTGGCCCGTGCGCGGGCCGAAGGGTTCGACGTCGTCGAGCTGGCTGCGTCTAGCCGCCGGGACTACCTGCTCAAGTTGACGCTCTTTGGCCTTCGCCACCGCCGTGACTGGGTCTGGTGCAACGGGCTCGTTCCATCCTTTGCCATGAGTTTGCACCCGCGACGCATCGTCCACCTGCATCAAATCCCCGTGGGTTTCCACCGCCTGCTGGCACGAGTGGCCTCCTTCGGTGCTCGAGCGCGACTGGTTCCTTCACACTTTGCGGCGCAAGAAGTCACCGGGTTCCAGGCCTTTCCGAACTGGGTCCCACGCGTCGAGGCGACGCCGCGATCCGCGGGTCCCACGAACAATCCCACCCTCAGAATTGGGTTTATGGGCCGGATCTCGACGTTGAAAGGCGTGGTCACACTGGCCGCCGCGGTTCGACGAGTGCAAGAGAACGGGTTGGCCGTCGAGCTGCATCTCAGCGGCGGTTCGGCACACGTGAGCGACGAGGAATCACGCCGAGTGGAGCAAGCCCTGGACGACTTACCGGAGGGCACCGTGGTACGCCACGGATTCATTGCCCCGCGGGATTTCTATCCGACGATCGATGTCTTGTGCGTTCCGTCGGAGTGGGGAGAGGTCTTCGGCTTGGTGGCGGCCGAAGCCATGAGCGCTCGCATGCCCTTGGTGGTCAGCGATGACGGCGGATTACCTGACGTCGTCGGGACTCACCATGAGTGGGTCTATCCCGCCGGAGATAGTGAAGCCCTGGCGCACACCCTGGAAAATCTCCATCACGTCATGACGGAAGACCCGCTCCGCCTCTCCCATGCGACTCGCATGTCCTACGAGCGTTGGGCGGAGCGCTTATCGCCCGGGGCCGGTGCGGTCCGCACTCGAGAACTGGCGGATCGTCTGCACCTTCCCTTCACTTCTCGTGCCGAAAGGAATCGTCCGTGACCGCAGAACCAGCCGCATCCGTCGTCATCCCGACCCGCGGTGGACGCGCGCGCCTGCACTTTCCCCTCGATGCCCTGCGGAATCAAACGCGGTCGGACTTCGAAGTCATCGTGGTGATCGACGGAGACATTGACGACACCCTGACGCTGGTCCAGCAATACCAGGCGGATGGATTCGAGACGCTTCGAGTGCACCGCTTCGAGGAGAACCAGGGGCGATCTCGAGCACTCAACCAAGGAATCGAGATGGCTCGCGGTCGCGTCATCATCCGTTGCGACGACGACCTCGAACCGCGCCCCGACTTTGTGGACCGCCACATTCACGCTCATCGAGGACGAGACTTATCCGCTGTGGTGGGGCTGACCACCAATGTATTTCCGGATGGGGCCTACGCCCAGGCATACGGCCGCCCGGCCAATGATGCGTTCATCGCCGAGGCCCGTCGGAGTTCCCCCGATACGCACTGGAAATTTTGGGCGGCCAACTGTTCGGCCACTCGCGCGGCCTATCAACGTGTCGGCGGCTACGACGAGGCCTATCGTCGTTACGGCTGGGAAGACGTCGACATGGGCTACCGGTTAGCGGCCTCCGGAATGTCGGTTCGCATCGACCCGTCGCTGACGGCAAAACACCACGGACCCGCCCTCACCGCTGAGGGGCGCACTCTGCGATCCCTTCACTCCGGTGCCGCACGCGAAATCTTCGTGCTCACCCACGGCGGCGAAGCCCTCGGCCCGCCCCATAAGCCCGGAGGGCCCTGGGGCTGGGCGGTCCGTTCGCTGGCCACCGTCATGACCGAACCCGTTGCCCGAGCCGTATCTTGCGCCGTCGATCGGTTACTTCCGGTGCTTCCCGCAACGATGGGCCGCAAGCTCGTAGCGCTGTGCGTCGAAGCCGCAGGACTCTCCGGAATCCGCCACCCGGCCCGAGCCCGCACGACCTTCTGAGGAGCCAGCCATGTACGTGACCCTGACCAGGCTCGGACGGGCGTTGCGACGTCATTCGTCGCCCCGGCCGCATGTGCCGATCGCGATTGCCCACGACTACCTGACGCAGCGCGGCGGTGCCGAACGAGTCGTGCTCGCTTTGCACCGTGCCTTCCCCGAAGCCCCCATTTATACGACCTTGTATGACCCAGAGACGACGTTCCCGGAATTCCGTGACGCTCACATCATCACGTCTCCTCTCAATAAGGTTGCCTTCTTGCGACGCCGGCATCGCTTGGCCCTGCCGCTGCTGCCCTTGGCCGCCGGACTCCTTCGGGTCCCGGCACCATTGACCATCGTTTCCAGCACGGGGTGGGCCCACGGATTTCAGGCCACGGGCCGCAGCGTGGTCTACTGCCACAGCCCGGCACGGTGGCTGTACCTCAGCGACCAGTACCTTGGCGACAAGGCCGAAGGCGGGCTGACGGCGAAGGTACTCGCGGCGCTGCGGCCCAGCCTCACGCGTTGGGACCGCTGGTCCGCGCGTCAACGCCATCAGCCGTACATTGCCAATTCGACGGTCGTTCAGCGCCGCATCGCCTCCGTGTATGGATTCGAGGCTCCCACGATCTTCCCGCCACACAGCGTGGACCGCGACGCCGACCAAGAGCGAATTCCAGGGGTTGAGTGGGAGAACGGAGACTTCTTTCTCATCGTCTCTCGGTTGCTTCCCTATAAGAACATTCAGCACGCCATCGACGCCGTGAGTGGGACGTCTCACCGTCTCCTCGTGATCGGGGCGGGGCCGATGGAAAAGGAGCTGAGGCAGAACCTTCCCGACAACGTGCGGCTAGTCGGCGGGTTGGCTGAATCCCAGATGCGATGGGCCTACGCACATTGTGCGGCCGTTCTCGCGGTTTCCTACGAAGATTTCGGCATTACCCCGTTGGAGGGCGCGGCCTTTGGCAAGCCGACCATCGCGCTGCATGCCGGAGGATTCTTGGACACCATTCGCCCGGGGGAAACCGGGGTGTACATCGAGAAGCCCTGGCCCGCGGACATCCGGGAAGCCCTAGAGTCCTTTGACGGGGGCCAGTTTGATCCCCAGGCGATCCGTGACCACGCGGAAACTTTTGGCTACGCCCGTTTTGAACGCGAGATCAAGGCCTACCTCGACGAGCATGTGAGCTAGTCCGCTGCGCAATCTCCAGCGGGGTCCTCGACGAGCAGACCGTGGTCCAGCAAGTGCTGATACGTCTGGCTCGCCTGGGCGCGCACCGTCTGGGGATCTTCCGAGAACATCTCGGCAAGAACCGTCACGGACTCCTCGAAGTCCATTCCTGCGGCCCAGCACTCCCACAGGTAGATGGCCGAGCCCTTGAGCTCTAAGGGCATCTGGGAGGGGACCTTCGCGACGAGGCAATAGTCCCTGGCCTCGGAGCTGGAGCGGACCCAAGCGACGTCGTCGGCAATTCGCATGAACTTTTATCCCCTTCGAGACGTCGGCATGATGCGCTGTAGGGCGCCCCGGGTGACATCGCGGGTCCCCAGACCGAGCCGGACAAACCATTGTTTGGTGATTTCTCCACGAGTGGGAGCGTGCCCCAACTTCATGGCCAGATGATCCGTGTTGACCAGGAAAGCGCGGCCGAGAGTGGTTGCTTTGCCTCGGAGAGTTCTTTCGGCGGCCAGGCGAGCTCGCCATTCGGTGAGGCGCGATCCGCCGTCCATCATGTACTTCCACAGGAGGTAGTCGGGGTGGCCACGGTATTCATCAAGTGTGCCGCGCCAGGCGGCGAATCCGACCTCGGCGCGAAGCTCCTTGGCTCGTTGGGAGAGCCGTTCGAAGTCTTTTTCGGAGAGGATCTTGTGGAGATGCGCCGAATCGTGGTTTCCGCGGGAGCCATCGCGGACCGTGTGCAATAGGACGAAAAGTACCTGATCGAGGTGGCTCAAGACGGTACACGGGAAATGGGCGATCTGAGCCGTTTGGCGATCTTCCCAGAGCCGTTCAAAGGCGGTATCTGGGTCCTCTTGCAATCCCGGGAAGAGACGATGCACGTCTACCGGACCCCACCAGTCGTGTCGGTACGTGGCGGCATGATGAAATGCGGACCCAGATTCGAAGCTGGCCACTTCTTCCCAGCCTCTGTTTCTGATGGCCTCGACGAAACGTGCCACGTGTCTGGGGCGAACTAGGACGTCGGCGTCGCTGCTGGTGCGCAGCGGCGGGTACAAACCATCTTCGGTGGCATACCCCTTGATGTGGATCAGGTCCACTTCGGCCTGATCGGCGAGAGATTGCAGGGCGGCATGGCCCAGCTTGATCCGATCGCCCACCTCGTATGCGTCCACGGAATCCTCCTCACCGATGCCCAGGTGGCCTTGCGGAGAAGGATTGCCGCCCCCGATGTTCGGTGGCGGCAATCCTTAGATGACTATTTTTTGGTACCCGCCGACTCGGAGCCCTGGCCCGAGCGGCCGTAGTACGACTTGTACTCCGAACGGTAGCCGCCGTAGCCGAAGCCGTAATACTGCGAGCCGATGCCCTTGGCCGGGGCCATGTTCATGACGGCGCCCAAGACGTTGCCCTGGACCTTGTCGATCATGGCCTTCGCGCCTTCTGCCTGGTCCCTCCGGGTGGACCCCACCTTGGTAACCAAGATGGCACCGTCAACACTCGTGGAGAGCAAAGACCCATCGGTCACGGGCAACAACGGCGGGGCGTCGATGAGCACCAGGTACTCCCGAGCGAGTTCTTCGATGAGCTTGCGCATCTTGGCAGAGCCGAGCAACTCGGAGGGATTCGGTGGGATGCGTCCGGCGGGCACGACGTAAAGCTCGCTCTCGTGGAACCGCTGGATGGCCTCCTCGATGCCGACCTGGCCTGAGAGAACCTGCGAGAGACCGACGCCGCTATCGATACCGAAAATCTTGGCGATCGTCGGGCGGCGCAGATCGGCATCGATCAGGACCGTGGGCTGGCCGGCCTTGGCAAAGGCGTGCGCCAAGGATGACGTGACCGTTGACTTGCCTTCACCAGGGTTGGGGCTAGTCACGATGATCGAACGCGGCGGCTGGTCGACACTAACGAAGCGCAGATTCGTGCGCAGCTGACGGAGAGATTCCGCGGATTGATGGTCAGCGGCGTCTTCCAAGAAGCTGTTCTGATCGAGGGCATTGGTCTTGGGCAAAACTCCAAGGACTCCAAGGCCGGTGGATTCTTCCATGTCCTTCGTGGTGCGGACTCGCACATCCATGAAACGACGGATGAAGACGACCAAATAGACAATGATCAGGCCGGCCGCGGCGCCAAATAAGACGTATTTCTTGACGTTCGGACCCACGGGGGAACCGGGCTTTTGGGCATCATCCAGCGGGATCACTCGAACAGACCGTGAACCATCGATCTCGTTGACGGTGTCGGCGGTTGCCTTGAGTGAGGCATTCGCCAATGCCACGGCGTCCTCAGGGGAACTGGCGGTCGCTCGAACTCGGATCAGCGTCGAACCGTCCTCCACGGAAGGCTCGAGGTGAGAGGGGATCGCGGCAGCATCGAGGCTCGTTTTCGACGAGGAAGCGATTTTTTGTGCCACGGGAGCGCTGGTGATCAGCGGAAGATAAGCCTTGGCCTTGGACTGGGCGGCGGCGTCGCCAGAAAGAATTTCCCCGGCACTGCCGGTGGTGGGATCTTCGGACTTGCCCAGGGTGACATACCCCGAGGAGGTCGCGGCGTAGGTCTTGGGCTGGATCAGGGTTGTCCCGTACCCGACCAGCGCGCCAACTAAGATTCCAACCACGAGCAAAATTATGTTTGCCCTAGTAAGCCTAATAAAATCCAGTAATGTCATTGAGTTCCTCGAGGGTAGCCCCATCTGCCCTGTCAGGGATTATTGTGCGGCGGTTCTGCTACAAACGTGATGAGGCCGTCGAGAAAGACGATCTCAGCTCGTTCACGGACAAAGTTCAATCTAACATCATCGAAGGAATTCCCGTGCCCTCAAACTTGTTCTTCGGGGAAGCTCCGAGGGATCTTCGCCACACCCGTCGGCTCGCTAGGTTGCGGCGAGTCGTCGGTGGGGTGCTGGCCGTCCTGCTCGCGATTGCCGCCGCGTGCTTCCTTTGGCCTAACGGCGGGCAAATCCGCAACATCTTGATTCAGATCTGGCTCATGGCGACGCCCACGCCGTGGCTTCGAAGTCATATTTCTCCCGAAGATGTGGAGCAGACCATGAATGCCTTGGTCTTCGTTCCCTTGGCAGCATGCTTCGTACTCGTCGCCCCGAGGCTCCGGATTTGGGTGTGGTGGGTACTCTCGGCGCTGGGAGCCATGTCCATCGAGCTCACTCAGTTGCTTTTCTTGAGCGCACGAAAATTCGATATAACCGACGCCGTCTTTAACACCATCGGAGGAATTGTAGGATCGCTATTGGGCGCCGCAATTCTCCGTTTTTTGTGCCGTAGATGGTCGAAAAATAGTTAGTTATCTAATAGATCCAAGAGATACTTTCCGTATCCGCTCTTGAGAAGTGTTTGTGCACTCTTGCGCAATCCGTCGTCATCGAGGAATCCCATTCTCCAGGCAATTTCTTCGGGGCAGCCGATGGAAAGTCCCTGGCGGGCCTGGACGGTGCGGACATATGCCGCGGCGTCGGCCAGGGAGTCGAAGGTTCCGGTGTCCAGCCAGGCGGTTCCCCGGGGCAGGATTTCGACCTGAAGCTCCCCGGACTCGAGATACCGATTATTGAGGTCGGTAATCTCGAGTTCTCCACGAGCCGATGGAGTCAATTCCCGTGACATCTGGACGACACGATTGTCGTAGAAGTACAACCCGGGAATCGCATAGTTACTCCTGGGTAGTTTGGGCTTCTCTTCAATGGATACAGCGCGGCACTGTTCATCGAATTCGACGACCCCGTAGGCCGTAGGGTCCGCGACCCTGTAGCCAAAGACCGTCGCACCCTTAACATCTGAGTATTTACGCAATTGAGTTCCAAGCCCCGGGCCGTAGAAGATGTTGTCTCCGAGAATGAGGGCTACGGAATCATCACCGATATGTTCCTCGCCGATGATGAATGCTTGGGCCAGCCCATCGGGAGAGTCCTGCACTGCGTAACTGAGGTGGATGCCGAATCGGCTGCCGTCTCCCAAGAGGCGACGGAACTGCGCGGCGTCGTCGGGGGTGGTGATGATCAGGATGTCGTCGAGGCCCGCGAGAAGGAGCGTTGACAGCGGGTAGTAGATCATCGGCTTGTCGTATACCGGTGTGAGTTGTTTGCTGATGCCCAGCGTGATCGGGTGCAGTCGGCTTCCCGTGCCCCCAGCCAGAATGATGCCCTTCAACGGCGTCCTTTCGTCGCGAACTGCAGAATGGGTCTCGTCCCCCAAGAGACCCCATTGATCGTCCACAATATAACCCGTTCGGCAGAACAGCGGGGGAGAGCTGACCTAGAATCGTCTGCATGGGAACAATTCTGGTTACTGGGGGAGCCGGGTTTATCGGCTCGAATTTCGTCCATCATCTGGTCGAACATTCGGATCATCGGGTCGTGGTTCTGGACAAGATGACGTACGCAGCGAGCGCCTCGTCGTTGGACGTGTTGCCGGGGGAGCGAGTCGAGCTGGTCCAGGGGGACATCGCGGATGCGAGCTTGGTGGATGATCTTGTGCAGTCCTCCGACGCCGTCGTGCATTTTGCCGCGGAAACTCATAACGACAATTCGTTGGCCGACCCATCGCCGTTTGTGCGAACTAATCTCGTCGGCACCTACACTTTGCTCGAAGCGGTGCGGCGGCATTCGGTCCGGTTTCACCACATCTCGACGGACGAGGTTTTTGGTGACCTCGAGTATGACGACCCCGCGAAATTCACGGAATCCACGCCGTACAACCCTTCGTCACCCTATTCGTCCACGAAGGCCGGATCCGACTTGTTGGTGCGAGCCTGGGTGCGCTCCTTCGGGATCGACGCGACCCTGAGCAACTGCTCCAATAATTATGGTCCGTACCAGCACATCGAAAAGTTCATTCCTCGTCAGATCACCAACGTCCTCACGGGGCGTCGCCCCAAGCTCTACGGAGAGGGACGCAACGTGAGGGATTGGATTCACGTCGCGGACCATTCCGCCGCCGTCGAGCTGATTCTCGATCGTGGGGCGCGCGGGCAAACCTACCTCATTGGCGCGGACGGCGAGCGGGACAACATCACGGTATTGCGAAGCATTCTGCGTTTAATGGGACGGCCGGACGACGAATTCGACCATGTGCGGGACCGGCCCGGACACGACCTGCGATACGCGATCGACTCGAGTCGACTCCGCGAAGAGCTCGGATGGGAACCTCAACATCAGGACTTCGAGTCTGGCCTCACGGCCACCATCGAGTGGTATCAAGAAAACCGGCACTGGTGGGAAGCGCAGAAAGCTGCCGTCGAGACGCGTTACGCGGAGGCCGGCCAATGAGCTCGAAAGAATTGACCATCACGACGACGTCAATTCCCGGCCTCGTGGTGGTGGACCTTCCGGTGCATGGGGACAACCGCGGTTGGTTCAAGGAAAACTGGCAACGCGAGAAGATGCTGGCCGCCGGACTTCCAGATTTTGGGCCGGTCCAGAACAACATTTCGTTCAACGGCCGACGCGGCACAACTCGCGGAATCCACGCCGAACCGTGGGACAAGTTCGTCTCGGTGGCAACCGGATCGATCTTTGGGGCGTGGGTGGACCTGCGCCAAGGAGAAAGTTTCGGCGCCTCGGTGACGATCGAATTATCCCCGTCCCGTGCGGTATTTGTTCCGCGGGGGGTAGGGAACGCTTTCCAAACCCTGGAAGAGAACACCGCCTATACGTACCTGGTCAACGACCATTGGTCACCGGAGGTGCAGTCGGAATATTCTTTCCTCAATCTTGCCGACGAGGCCGTGGACATCAACTGGCCCATCCCCCTGGACGAGTGCGAGCTGTCGGATAAAGACCGCCACCATCCTCGTCTCGCCGACGTCGCTCCGATCGCTCCGGCACCATATTTGGTGGTGGGCTCGGGTGGGCAATTGGGTCGGGCGCTGACTCACCTCTTGAAGGAACGAGGAATTCCTTTCCATGCGCCGGATCGGCGGGAGCTGGATCTCAGCGATCCTGAATCGTGGAAAGAGTCTTACCGGTGGCGGGGGTACCGAGGGATTATCAATGCCTCGGCAATGACGGCCGTGGATGCCGCAGAAACTCCCGACGGGCGCGCCCAAGCATGGAAGGTCAATGCGTCTGGGGTTTCGGCGCTCGCCGACGTCGCCCGCGAGGCTGGGATACCGCTGGTGCATGTCTCTACCGATTACGTCTTTGACGGGCAAAAACCTCAGGATCAGATGTACACGCCCGAGGACTCCGTTGCGCCACTGTCCGTGTACGGCCAGTCCAAGGCCGCCGGCGAAATGGCGGTGCGCGCGATACCGCGGCACTACCTCGTCCGAACCAGCTGGGTGATCGGGGAAGGGAAGAACTTCGTCGGAATCATGCGTCAACTTGCCGAGCGCGGCGTCGCCCCCAAGGTGGTTGCGGATCAACAGGGGCGGCCGACGTTCGCGGCTGAGCTGGCAGAAGGGATCCTTCACCTTCTTGCCAGCGGGGCCGAATATGGCGTCTACCACCTGTCTAACTCGGGTCCCGTGATCACCTGGCACGAGTTAGCCAGGGAGGTTTTTCGGCTGACGGGACATGACCCCGAGTCGGTGTCGCCCACCAGCACGGCGGAATACTTCGCGACGACCTCGGTGTGGGCACCGCGGCCGAGTAACTCCGCGTTAGACCTCACCGCGATCGAGAAGGCGGGATTCACGCCGAAGGATCATCGCGAAGCACTCCGGGAATATCTGGACGGGCTGGAGGTTGTCAGCGGTCCCGTCGATGCCGCATAATGGTGCGGTATGCCAAGGCGAGGGAGGGATTCCCCTCCGTGATCGACGATGGCTGGTCAGCGAGAACACCGCGGGTCTCACCCGTACGGAACCGCGCCAGTTAGCTTTCAACTTGGCGCACAAACAGTTCGTTCCGACAAGAAAGGTGGTTCAGCATGGCTGACCGCACCAAGCTCTCCGCAGAAGAGCGCCACGAATTCGGCAAGGGCGCTGCTCGCCGTATCCGTCGCGACTCCAAGATTCCCGCCGTCATTTACGGCCACGGGGCAGAGCCGATCCACATCGTTCTTCCCGGCCACGAGACCATGCTGGCCGCCCGTAACCCCAACGCCGTTCTGTCCTTGGACATCGACGGCAAGAATCACCTGGCGATGATCAAGGACATCCAGCGTCACGCGATTCGTCCGGAGATTTACCACCTCGACCTTCTGACCGTTCGCCGCGGCGAGCGTGTTGAGGTCGAAATCCCCGTCACCGTCGAGGGTGAGGTTGCCCCCGGTAACCTGTGGACCCAGCCGGAGCAGGTCGTCCTCGTGGACGTCGACGCGCTGGATGTTCCCGAGGAAATCCTGGTGGACATCGAAGGCCGTAACGATGGTGAGCACGTCCTCGCCTCCGACCTTGAGCTGCCCGAGGGCGTCAAGTTGGCATCCGACCCCGAGCTTCTGATCGTGAACGTCTCCGAAGAGGTCGAGCAGGATCTCGGCGACGAGGAAGAGGCCACCGAAGAAGGCGAAGAGGGCGAGGAGTCCTCCGAGGAAAGCAGCGAGGATTCTTCCGAAGAAAAGTCCTCCGACGACGAGTAATTCGTCGACATTTCAGGAAGGCCCGTCGGTTTCGATCGACGGGCCTTTCCCGTGTCTGGGTAGGGGATCCAGCCCGAACACGAGAGAATAAAGAGCCGGCTCAAGGCCGGCGCACCGGATACGAGGAGCATGACCGTGAGCGAAACGTGGCTCGTGATCGGGCTGGGAAATCCCGGCCCGCAGTACGCTGACACCCGACACAACGTCGGGCAGATGGTGGTGGACACGATCGCCCGCAGCATGGGCGCATCCTTCAAACGTCACAAAGCAGGAGCCGTGGTGGTTGAGGGGCGTTTAGGCATCGGTGGTCCGCGGGTGGTTCTCGCGAAATCGACCGGCTACATGAATACCTCCGGCGGCCCGACCTCTGCGCTCGCGCAGTTCTACGGCGTCGACCCCGAGCACGTGATCGCGGTGCATGACGAAATCGATATTCCTTTCGACACCATCAAGCTCAAACGGGGTGGCGGTGAAGGTGGACACAACGGGCTTCGCGACATCTCCAAGGCCTTGTCCACCAAGGATTACGTCCGGGTGCGCGTAGGAGTCGGCCGCCCACCGGGCCGAATGGACACCGCGGATTATGTGCTGAAGGGCTTCTCCAGCGCGGAATCCAAGGAACTGCCGATGTTGCTGGTCGACGCCGCCGACGCCGTCGAGATGGTGATGACGGCGGGGCTCACGGAGACGCAACAGAAATTTCACGCCCGTTAAGCCGTAAGTCCGTGGGGTCGGCTCGCCAGAACGAGGCACTTAGGATGGTGCGTATGAGTGATGCGACCACACCGGGCGTTCCACCGGTACCAGAGCCCCTCGACGACGCCGCCGTCGAACGGATCCGACAGGATTTTCCGATTCTCGACCGCCAGGTCGATGGCCACCGGCTGGTCTACCTCGATACCGGGGCGACCAGCCAGAACCCGGTTCAGGTGCTCGACGCCGAGCGTGCCTACTACGAGCGCAATAATTCTGCCGTCCATCGTGGCGCCCACAGCCTGGCCGTGGAAGCCACGGACGCCTTCGAAGATGCCCGCCAAATCCTGGCGGATTTCGTCGGCGCTCAGACCGATGAGGTGGTGTGGACATCCAATGCCACCGAAGCTCTCAACCTGCTCTCGTACTCGCTCTCGAACGCCTCTGCGGGTCTCGGCGGTGAATCCGCTCGACGCTTTGCGCTGGGTCCCGGCGACGAGATTGTGACCACCGAAATCGAGCATCACGCCAACCTGATTCCGTGGCAGCAGCTCGCGGCCCGAACTGGCGCTACACTCCGGTACATTCCTCTGGGGAGCGACGGTCTCTTAGACTACGACGCCGCCGACACCGTGATTGGTGCGCGTACTCGACTGGTGGCTTTCACCCACGTGTCGAATGTGCTCGGTTCCATCACCGACGTCGCGCGCCTCGTCGGCCTCGCCCGACGGCACGGGGCCCTGACCGTTCTGGACGCTTGCCAGTCCGTCCCGCACCTGCCGGTGAATTTCCACGAGCTCGACGTGGACTTCGCGGCCTTCTCCGGCCACAAGATGCTGGGTCCTACGGGCATCGGTGCCTTATATGGCCGGCGTGAACTCTTGAAGGATCTGCCACCGTTCCTGACCGGTGGTTCCATGATCACCCGAGTGACAATGCACGATGCCGAATTCATGGAACCGCCCATGAAATTTGAGGCCGGAACGCAAAGGGTTTCTCAGGCCGTCGCCTGGGCCGCGGCGGTCAGGTATCTGAACAACGTTGGTATGAACCGCATCGGCCAGTGGGAGGCCACACTCGGTCAGCGGCTCGCCGAAGGCATTACACGCATCGAAGGGGTGCGCCTGCTGGGGCCGGCTGCCGGTACGGAACGGGCTGGCCTGGTCTCTTTCGACGTCGACGGCGTCCACCCTCACGACGTCGGACAGATTCTGGATTCGCGGGGGATTGCGGTTCGAGTCGGCCACCACTGCGCGCAGCCGCTCCACCGGGCCCTGGGGATCACCGCGTCCACCCGAGCCAGCGCATATTTGTACAACACGACCGACGACGTAGACCGTTTCCTTGAAGAACTCGCCGGCGTCCGCGGCTTCTTCGGACTCTAACGGCGACAGACAGAATTCGTCCCATGAGCGATCTTGGACAGCTGTATCAGCAAATCATCCTGGACCATTCCCGCAAGCGTTCCGGGGAAGGGCTCACGAGTAAGCCAGCGCAGCACGTCGCAGAGAACCACCAATACAACCCCACGTGCGGCGACGACATCATCGTGCGTGTGCATCTCGATGACGGCGGCGAGCGCATCGACTCCCTGACGTGGGAAGGCGACGGGTGCTCCATTTCGATGGCAGCCGCTTCGGTTCTCGCAGAGATGTCGCCCGGCATGACCCTCGAAGAATTTCACGCCATGGTCGATCATTTCCGACAGATGCTGCGCTCACGGGGTACGGAAGAGCCCGACGAGGAGGTTCTCGGCGATGCCGCGGCCTTTGCGGGGGTCTCCAAATACGTTGCTCGCGTCAAATGTGCCATGCTCGCGTGGGTCGCGGCGGAGGAAGCTTCCCGAGAGGCCACAACGGCCATTCGTTAGCGCCCGGTTCGCTCTGACGTGGGCTACTTCGTGGATTTTCGCTCTCGCCACGCGTGCACGAGCGGACGCAACCGCTTCTTGACGGCACCGATCGAACGGATTTTGGTGTCGCGGATTGAATATTGGGTCGGCCCCAGGGGGTCGCGCACGGCCACGGAATATTTGTCCAAGAGATGCTTGGGCACGAGTTCTTGGCCGATCTGATCCGGAAATCGACGCGCAAATCGGGCCGCGCCCCAGGCCTTGTCGGGGTAGCCACAAAAATGCATCACAAATGCGTCGTCCAGCGAATTCTCGTAATAATGGCCCCGGGAATTGAGACGTCGGTGACCGACGATTTTTGTCCGCTCCAGGAGACCCGTGGTGCACAAATACCACCACATTTGGTCTTGGTCGCCGTTGGTGAAAAGCCCGTATGCTTCGTCATCCCACCAGTCTCGGATGGTTTCGAGGGGTTCGCCCGACATGCTTTCGAGCATCGTGACGCTCTCCGGGCAGTTCTTGATCAAGAAGACACCGGTATTAATTTTCGACCAAAACCCATTGGGTTCTAGGGGGCCCTCCGCGATCACGAGAAACTGGTCATCGCGTTCTGCCTCTTCCACCAGCTCATGAAGGGTGTCGGACTCGAAATCGGTGAAGTACGCGTCGTCGTCAATCCACACCAGCCAGTCGTACTGATGGATCAGGCGGCGGACGATGGACATCTTGTAGTCGTACTTGGTAACGATCTGCGGATCAATGCCGCATTCCAAGCGGTAATCCAGGCCGTGTTCGCGCGCGTAGATCGCGTGATTGATATACGAGCGTTGCCGGATTTCGTCGCCGCCGCTGACGAGGCAGATGCGTGTCATGGTGATCTCCTGACGGTTAGACGGACAGGTCAACCCTCATCGACCAACCCCCGGGACACCTGGCTCTCGGGGGTTCTGCGGAAGACCGTGTAACGAACCAGGCCGTCCAGGAGACCGAGAGCAGTACTCGCCCTAGAAGCCACGGATGCGAGGTCTTTCTGCTTTTTTCCGAGGAGCATTTTACCGAATGAACCAGCGCACCGAGCGAGTGTCACGAGCGGATGGCGCTCGTACGGGCGCGCCGATGACCACGCATCGTGACGCGCGCAGACCAACGCCAGCGACCGGGCGTGCTGAAAACTCTTGAGAAGCCTGGACGAAAGGTTTGCAGGGTCTCGATAGAGAATTCCCATGCCTTCGGTCTCGCGTAATTTCAGGCCGGTTGCCGCAATGCGATAGGACAAATCATTGTCTTCGCCGCCGCGCCACATGCTGGCGTCAAACCCTCCGAGATCGACGAGATACGTCCTCTGAGCGGCAAAGTTGCCTCCCATCAGCGCGGGGGCAACATCTCCCATTCCTGCCAACGGAAGGTGCCCGGGGACGTCGTGCCTCAACCGTGCCTCACGGACCTCGGCGAGTCTATTCGTGCTCCTGAAGACGTCCGCCGGAACGGAGAGAGCAGAACCGTTAACGACCGGTTCGGCGTCCAGCGCGTCGATCGCTGAGCGCATCCAGACCGGGCCCACGGCGTCGTCTGCGTCGCAAAAAGCTAGCTTGTCCGCTCGGGCCTCCGAGATCCCTCGGTTTCGAGCAAAGGCCGCTCCTCGGTGCGCGCTCGCCTCCACGTACCTCAGGTCGAAAACAGAACTAGACCAGCGCCGGACGAAGCCCCGAAGGTCGTCGGTGGAGCCGTTGTCGCACAGGAGAACTTCGGCGTTCACCGAAAGGTGTTGATCTTCGAGGGACTCTAGGAGCATGGGCAAGGTTGAAACGCCGTTATGACACGGAACGATGACGGAAAGCTGCGGGTGGTTCTGCATGGGTTCCCCAGGGTCTACTGGTCGGTGGTTTCAAAATGCAGGAAACGTGTGTCGGCGTCAGCCGTGGGGGCGATCCCAAGCACGTGGCTCGGTATCGGCCGCTTCCGCCTCGTGGGCCTCGGAGGCGTCCGGCGGGGCGCCGTCGTAGGTATCGACAGGGTGGCCGGCGGCTCGTAGGCGTTTGTAATGCGCATTGCGGAAGCTCAGCAGAATGCCGCCGAGGACCGCCGCGAGCAAGGACCCGCTGAGCACCCCGACCTTGGCGTGGTCGTCATGGATGGTTCCCAGACCAAAGCTCAATTCGGCGACCAATAGCGCTACCGTGAACCCGATGCCGCCCATCATGGCCAGCCCGAACACGTCCGTCCAGGTCATGTCCTCATCGATTTCTGCGGAGCTGACGTGTGTCAAGACCCAGGTCGACCCGAAGATGCCGATCGTCTTCCCTACAACCAGCCCCACGACGACGCCGATCGCGACCGGGTCCGTGAACGCGTCAATGACTCCGCTCCATCCGCCAACGGCCACGCCCGAGGCAAAGAAAGCGAAGACGGGAATTGCGATGCCGTTCGACAACGGTGAAAAACGGTGAGACAGGCGAGGCGCCAGTCCGATGGGAGCCTCTCCGGCGCGGGGCTTAGAACGATGCAAAACAGGAACCATGAAGCCCAAGAGCACACCGGCGATGGTCGCATGGATCCCCGCCGAGTAGATCAAGACCCAGGTCACGATGCCGATCGGCAACAAGATGACCCATGCGGCCCACCGGCTATACGCGAAGAAGCGCGGCCATCGGTGAGTCAAGACCCAAAACGCGGCGGCCGGGAGAATCGCCAGCGCCAGGTAAAGAACGTTGAAACCTTCGGAATACACCACCGCGATGATGACGATGGCGATGAGATCGTCCACCACGGCCAAGGTCAGCAGGAAGGTTCGCATGGCGGTCGGCAACGCGGAGCCGACAACGGCGAGCACCGAGACGGCAAACGCGATGTCGGTGGCCGTGGGGGTCGCCCAGCCCTTGAGGGTTGCGGCGTCACCGGACATCAGGTTGATAACGGTGTAAAGGACAGCCGGCACCGCAACGCCGCCGAATGCGGCCGCAACGGGCACGATGGCCTTGCGGATCCGTCGAAGCTCGCCATCGACGAACTCGGATTTCAGCTCCAAGCCCGTCATGAAGAAAAACACCGCAAGCAGGCCTTCGGAGGCCCACTCGCCAACGGTATGGAATGCGCTGTCCACACCGGGGATACCGAGATGAGCGTCCCGCACCTCGAAATAGCCGTCGGCCAGGGGAGTGTTGGCGAAAAGAAGCCCCAAAACCATGGCGGCGATCATCAACAGACCGCCGGTATTGCCTTCGCGGAGCTTCATCCCAAAACGGCCCTGATGGTACCCCTCGTCCTGCAGCGTCGTCGTCATAAGTCCTCTAGGTCGGGTGCGCGGGCTACGGTGCGGTCACAAGCCGCCTCCCCACCCGAAACCCTCGTGGGGACAGGCGGGGAGGGAATCAACCCTTCAACGGGTGATCGGCCTGATTAGTTGTGGTCCTTGATCCACGCTTCGGCCGTGGTGGACTGAAGCGACAGGGCCTTGCCGATGTAAGGCTCCGCGGCGGCCGAAATCTTCTTACCCACCAACGGAATGTTGGCCTTGACCTCGCCCTTGACGTCCACGACGGTCGTTTCGCCCTTCGAGGTGAGGTTCTGGTGAGCGGTTGCGGAAACCGGCATTCCGGACACATCGATGGAGGTTTCGACGGTGCGCGAGCCATCGCCCTGCGGTGCGCTGAATTCGTCGACCTGGGTCAGCTTGACGCCGTTGCCCACGAACTTCTGGGCGATGCTGGGAACCTTATCGGCTCCGACGGACCGAACGGTTGTAACGGTGAACGCCGACGAACGGTCGCCGTCCACGGAGAGGCTCTCGAAACCAACGCCGGCCTTCTGCGCCACGTGGCGGGCGAAGTCCTCCGAGCTGAAGGCCTCCAAAACCTGGTCGATCGGCGCGTTGATGGTGTGGGATTCCTGCATTGCCATGAGTGCCCTCATTTCTTGGTGGTCAACAGAGTTGTCCCTAGTTTAGCGATGCTTCGCCAACGAACGGGAGAGAGGCGCTCGGGAACAGTTAAGCCGGAAGCTTGGTGGCGTGGAAGCCTGCCGGGGGCTGGGCGTAGGGTAGGGTGCGTGCGGACCACGTCCGCCGTCACCCCACGTTGGCCACCCGGCCGCGCAAAATGTGGGGTGCCTCTTCGTGCGCCCAAAAGTGGCCTCACCCCACCACCCAAGGAATGTTCTGCCATGAGCCTCATCGGGTTGCGTCAAGCCCTCGCCAAAGAACCCACCTTTGCCAACGTGCTCGCCCAGGCCTCCCGACCGGCCGCGGAACGGTCGGCAGAGACCCTCATCGGCGCCGCCGAGGGGCTGCGCGCACCATTGGTCGCCCAAATCTCCGACGGTCTGGCCGCAGCGGAAAGCGCTCGCGATCACGCTTCGGGCCACGCACCCGTGGTCCTCGCCGTCACCGCCACGGACCGGGAAGCGGAAGACCTCGAAGGCATTCTGGGCTCCTATCTGGACCCGCGCACCGTGACTCGATTCCCCGCGTGGGAGACCCTGCCGCACGAACGCTTGTCCCCACGGTCGGACACGGTCGGTCAGCGTTTGGCCGTGTTGCGGCGCCTTTCGGAGGCCGACGACGCAGTGCGCGTGGTGATTGCACCGATTCGTTCGGTGCTGCAACCCATTTCCGCGAGCCTCGACTCGATGAAGCCCGTGAGCCTGGCCGTGGGAGAGGAACACGACTTCGAAGCGACGATCGAGGCACTGTCCAAGGCGGCCTATTCACGAGTCGATTTGGTGACCAAACGCGGTGAATTCGCGGTCCGCGGCGGAATCTTGGATGTCTTTTCTCCGGTCGAGGATCACCCGGTACGCATCGAATTCTTCGGTGATGACATCGACCAAATGAAGTGGTTCGCCGTCGCGGATCAACGGACTTTCACTCCCCAAGACGGCGGAGACCCGACCTCTCTCGTGGCGCCTCCTTGCCGAGAAATTTTGATTACACCGCAGGTCATGTCGCGGGCCGCCCAGTTGAAGAATTCGCTCCCCGGAGCCGAATCCATGTTGGAGCGCATCGCGGGCGGTATTTACGTTGAAGGCATGGAATCCTTGGCGCCGTTGCTGGTGGATGCCATGACCACCCTCGTCGCCTCTCTGCCGCAGGACTCGTTGACGGTGCTCCTGGAGCCGGAGAAGGTTCGTGCCCGAGCGGCCGATCTCGTCGCGACCAACGAAGAATTCCTCGTGGCCGCCTGGGAACAAGCCTCCGACGGCCAACAGGCCCCCATCGACCTGAACGAGACGGGACTTGCGCAGGCCAGCTTCATGTCCGTGGCCGATGCGCGGAACGAAGCGTTGGATGCCGGACTGGGTTGGTGGTCGATCACCTCGCTGGGAGTCGACGACGCGATCGACGACGACGTCGACACGCTCACGATCGCCGTCAGGGCGCCGCTGACCTTTGCGGGCAACGTCGAGGCCATGCTGGAGGTCGTGGGCGATCATGTGCGCGAAGGCTGGCAGGTTGTGGCGGTCACCGATGGACCGGGACCGCTGAATCGTTTGGCCGAGCTGTTCCAAGGGGCCGACCTTCCGGCCTCCCGGAGCGAGGACCTGATAGCCGAACCGCAGCCCGGTCTCATCGAGCTGACCACGGCTCCGCATGGAACGGGATTCGTGCTCGAAGACGCGAAAATTGCGTTGCTGACCGAGGCGGATGTGCTGGGCAAGGCTAGCCCCTACACCACCCGAGACATGCGGAAACTTCCTGCGCGGCGTCGTCGCAATGCGGTGGACCCGCTCGCTCTGAAGCCCGGCGACTACGTGGTGCATGAACAACACGGCATCGGCCAATTCGTCGAGTTGATCCAACGACCGATTGCGGGCGCCATGGTTAAGCCCGGTCAGCCGAAACCCATGAAGGAATACCTCGTCCTGGAATATGCTTCCTCGAAGCGTGGCGCGCCCCGGGACAGGCTCTTTGTGCCGACCGATCAGCTCGATCAAGTGACCAATTACGTGGGTGGAGATGCTCCAACCCTCTCCAAGATGGGTGGCTCTGACTGGGCGAAGACTAAATCTCGGGCGCGCAAGGCGGTCAAGGAAATTGCGGCCGACCTCATTCGACTCTATTCGGCGCGCATGGCCTCACGGGGACACGCCTTTGGCACAGATACGCCGTGGCAGCGAGAACTCGAGGAGGCTTTCCCCTACGTCGAGACTCCTGACCAGCTGACGACCATCAACGAGGTCAAATCGGACATGGAGAAGGAGATCCCGATGGACCGGTTGATCTCCGGCGACGTGGGGTACGGGAAGACGGAGATCGCCGTCCGAGCGGCCTTTAAGGCGGTTCAGGACGGAAAGCAAGTCGCGATCCTCGTGCCAACGACGCTGCTCGCTCAACAGCACTCCGAAACTTTCACCGAGCGTTTTAGCGGGTTCCCGGTGCGGGTAGCCACCCTTTCTCGGTTCCAAACCGCCAAGGAATCCAAGGCCGTCGAGTCGGGGATCGCGGATGGCACGATCGACGTCGTCATCGGTACCCACCGCCTGCTGTCCCAAGCCGTGAACTTCAAGGATTTGGGACTGGTCATCATTGACGAGGAACAGCGGTTTGGCGTGGAGCACAAGGAAAAGCTCAAGACGTTACGCACCAATGTGGACGTTCTGGCGATGTCGGCGACGCCGATTCCCCGCACGCTGGAGATGTCGCTGACCGGCATTCGGGAAACGTCGACCTTGGCGACGCCGCCCGAGGAGCGGCATCCTGTGCTGACCTTTGTGGGGCCGCACACCGAGAAGCAGGTGGCCGCGGCCGTGCGGCGTGAGCTCATGCGCGAAGGCCAGGTGTTCTACGTGCACAATCGGGTGTCGTCGATCGACCGGGTGGCCTCCGACCTGCAGAAATTGGTCCCCGAGGCGCGCATTGCGGTGGCACACGGCCAGATGAGCGAAGCACGGCTCGAACAGATCATTGTTGACTTTTGGGAGAAACGATTCGACGTGCTGGTCTGCACGACGATCGTCGAGACCGGGCTGGACATCTCCAACGCCAATACCCTCATCGTCGACCGCGCGAATAACTATGGTTTGTCGCAGCTTCACCAGCTTCGCGGACGAGTCGGGCGCGGACGTGAGCGTGCCTATGCCTATTTCCTGTACCCGCTCGAGAAGCCGCTGGGCGAGGTGGCATTGGAACGACTCAAAGCCGTGGCGGCCCACAACGAGCTGGGGGCGGGTATGCAACTCGCGATGAAGGACCTCGAAATCCGAGGCGCCGGCAACTTGCTGGGTGGAGAGCAGTCCGGACATATTGCGGGTGTCGGCTTCGACCTGTATTTGCGTTTGGTCGGGGAGGCTGTGGCCGACTACCGGGGTGACGAACCAGAGGAAGCGCCCGCGGAAATGAAGATTGAGCTCCCCGTGGATGCTCACCTTCCGCACGACTACGTGCCGGGGGAGCGGCTTCGTCTGGAGGCCTACCGCAACCTCGCCGCGGCATCCAGCGAACAGTCCGTGGAAGGCGTCGCGGCCGAACTACGAGATCGGTACGGGGACCTTCCGGAACCGGCGAATAATCTGCTGAAGATTGCTCGCTTGAGGATCAGAGCCCGTGCGGCCGGGCTCACCGAAATCATGGTCATGGGCCCGAAGATCCGCTTCTATCCGGTGGATCTACCCGAGTCCAAGGCAATGCGGCTTCAACGGATGTACCCGGGAGCCCTCGTCAAGACCGTTCCCGGGACGGAACAGCAACAGATCTTGGTGCCCAAACCCAAATCCGCGCCTGTGGGCGGCAAAGACCTCGTGGATGACGCGATCCTCGAGTGGGTCGGCACCTTCATCGAGGCGATTCTGGAGTAAACACGCCAGGCCGCTCCCTCCGAGCGGCCGAATCCACGAATTCCCGTCCCTAACGACAATGGCCGGCTCTCCGAAGGGAGGGCCGGCCATTGTCATGAGCACGATGCCTCGTGCGCTGGCATGCTTTAGAGCTGCGTGATGTCCTTACCGGACGTCGAATGCTTGGCGGTCTTGCTGCTGAGCAACTGGAACGGGACCAAGAAGGTCAAACCGTACAGGACGATCGCGATGGCAAAGGGAAGCCAAGCCTTCGAATCGGAGATCCACAGGCCAAAGCAGTAGAACGAGGCGACGAGCAGGATCATGCAGAAGATGAACATCACCAGGTTCGACGCGAGGTGGCCTTCACCGGAGTGATTGCGCACCTTGGGGTGGCTGGCCTCGCTGTTCGCAGGCTTCTGGTCCTCCCTACGGAAGGCCGATTCGGTGGCGTGGGTCATGTAATCCTCAATCCTGACGGTGTGTATGTCCTCGAGTGATCGCGTCTCTGCTCGGTCGCGCGAGGACTATTGACGAGCTACTTCCAGTATAGGAGCAAGTCAGACGTTTAGCTTGCCCGAATGATCTCGATGCCTTGTGACGCGCCGATGCGGCTGGCACCTGCCTCGATCATGGCGAGGGCGTCTTCTCGGGTGCGGATGCCGCCGGAGGCCTTCACACCGATGTCGGGGCCGACGGTCAGACGCATTAACTTGACGTCCTCGACCGTCGCCCCGCCGGTCGAGAACCCGGTGGAGGTTTTGACGAAATCCGCGCCAGCAGCCACGGAAGCCTGACAAGCGAGGACCTTCTGATCGTCGTCGAGCAGACATGCCTCGATGATGACTTTCAGGAGGCCGCCCTGAGCATGAACCGCTTCCGCCACTGCACGGATGTCCTTGGTCAGGGCCTCGCGGTCCCCTTCGAGGGCGTCAGCGATATTGATAACCATGTCGATCTCGCGAGCACCGGCGTTGAGAGCGGATGTGGCTTCGTGGACCTTTTGATCGGTCGTCGTCGCGCCCAAAGGAAACCCCACGACGGCGCAAGCCACGGCGTCGCTACCGGCGAGCCGATCCGCCACGAGGCTGGCCCATACGGGGTTGACGCATACCGACGCGAAGCCGAATTCTCGGGCCTCGTTGCACAAGCGCTCGACGTCGGTTGCTCGGGCATTCGCTGCCAGGATTGTGTGGTCGATCATGCCAGCAAGGCGTTCTGCAGTGTAGGTCTCGGTCATGGAGCTCTCCAGTATTCGGTGGGTCCGCTGGGGAAGCGGAACGGGGTGTAGATCAGGATTCGGTGTCGACGCCGAGTGCGCGAGTGACGTCGAGGCGGAGATCCGCCAAACGTGCGGAAGCCGTCGCGCGGGAGTTCTCGAGTTCGCCGGGCTCGGCGACAGGAACGATGGCCTCCAAGTAGCACTTGAGCTTTGGCTCGGTTCCGGATGGACGGACGATCACGCGGCTGTCGTCTTCGGTCAGCAACAGAATACCGTCGGTCGGCGGAAGGTCTTTGGAACCTTCGGACAGGTCGCGGTACTCGACCACGGGCGAACCGGCGAGCCGTTCGGGGGCCTTGCTCCTCAGCCGTTGCATCATGGCGTCGATTCGGGCGAGATCGTCGACGCGAACCGAGAGCTGATCGGTCGCGTAGACGCCGTGTTGAAGCGCGATGTCATCCAAGACGTCCAGGAGCGATTTACCGGCGTCTTTCAGTTTCGCGGCGTGATCGGCCAACACCAGGGCCGCGGAGATGCCGTCCTTGTCTTTGACGAGGTCCGGAGCCACGCAATAGCCCAGCGCCTCTTCGTATCCGTAGACCAGGCCCTGAACGCGCGCGATCCACTTGAAACCGGTGAGGGTCTGCTGGTGTCCGACGCCGTGCGCCGTCGCCATCGCTCCCAAGAGTCGGGAGGAAACGATCGAATTTGCGAAGAAGGGGCGGGCCCCTCCCGTCGAGGGGATGCGTTCCAACATGACGCGACCGAGGATCGCTCCGACTTCATCGCCCCGCAGGATGCGCCAGCCGCCCTCGCGACGTGCGTCTGGAATGGCGAAGGCTGCGCGGTCGGCGTCCGGATCGTTGGCGATCACGAGGTCGGCGTCGCGGTCCCGGGCCAATTCGAGGGCCAAGTCCATGGCACCTGGTTCCTCGGGATTCGGAAAGGCCACCGTGGGGAATTTGGGGTTCGGCAACGCTTGTTCCGGTACCACGTGCAATTTGTCGAACCCGGCCCGCGCGAGGACGAAGGACATGACTTCGCCGCCCACTCCGTGCATCGGTGTCAGCACCACACGAAGCGAACGTTGATCGGGAGCGATTCCGGGGATCAGCGACGTGACCTCGTGCTCGTAGTCCCGGGCGATGCGTTCGGGAAGCATGGTCCAACCGGATGCGGAGCGTTCGATCTGGTCCGCCGGGGGAGCAGCCGCGATCTTGCCGGCGATGTCGGCATCGGTGGGCGGCACGATCTGGGCTCCCCGGGCGTCCTCGCCGACGGCGCGACCGCCCAGGTACACCTTGTAGCCGTTGTCCGCGGGCGGGTTATGAGAAGCCGTGACCATCACGCCGACGTCGGCCTTCAGTAAGCGTGTGGCCCAGGCCAGGACGGGCGTGGGCAGGGCCAGCGGCATCAAGAAGGCGTCCATGCCGGCAGCGGTGAACACCGCGGCGGTGTCACGGGCGAAGGCATCGGATTTGGTGCGGGCGTCGTAGCCGATGACGGCGCGAACCTTGGTGCCCCAGTTTTCCTTGGTCGCACGTTCGGTGAGGTATTCGGCGACGCCGTAGGCCGCGCGAATCACGACGGCGCGATTCATCCGCATGGGTCCCGCACCCAAGGCGGCGCGGAGGCCGGCCGTACCGAATTGCAGATGTCCCGAGAATCGGTCCCGCAATTGCGCGGCAGCGGCTTCATCGCCTTCGGCGCGGCTGGTCAGATCCAAGAGCTCACGCTGGGTCTCGGGGTCAGGATCGGCCTGAACCCACTGCATGGCGTGATCGATAATGTCGCTGATCGGTGTCATGGGATAAACCTCGTTGTTTTCCTGCTGGCGGTGCGCTCAGCTGTCCAATCGGTGGATGATGTCCGCGAGCAACCGAGAGATGCGGGGACCGGCATTGCGGCCTTCCTCGAGTACCTCGTGGTGGTTCAAAGGGGTTTCGGAAATGCCCGCGGCCAGGTTGGTGACTAACGAGATCCCGAAGACTTCGAGCCCCGCGGCCCGAGCGGCGATGGCTTCGAGCGCCGTGGACATGCCCACGAGATCGGCTCCCAAGGTGCGGGCCATCCGAATCTCCGCCGGGGTCTCGTAGTGAGGACCGGGAAGCTGCATGTACACCCCTTCCTCCAACTCGGGGTCCACCGAGTGAGCGATCTCGCGAATGCGAGGAGAGTACAGGTCGGTGAGATCCACGAAGTGCGCGCCCACCAGGGGTGATGCTCCCGTGAGGTTGATGTGATCGCTGATCAATACGGGAACGCCCGGTGCGTAGGTCGGCTGCAACCCGCCGCAGCCATTCGTCAGAATCATGGTCGAGCATCCGGCAGCGGCGGCGGTGCGCACCCCGTGGACCACGGCGTCGACGCCACGACCCTCGTAGTAATGGGTGCGCGCTCCTATCACGAGGGCGTGTTTGCCCGTTTCGGTGGTGATGGAGGTGATGGTGCCGGCATGGCCCGCAACGCTCGAAGCGTGGAAGCCCGGGATGTCCGAGGCCTGAAGGACGGCGTCGGTGGTTCCGATCAGTTCCGCGGCGCCACCCCAGCCAGATCCCAGGGTGAGTGCGTAGTCGTAGCGGTCCACGCCGGTGCGCTCGGTGATGTAGGCGGCCGCCTCGTCGGCGAGGCGGTTGGGCTCAAACGCCATGTCCGAGGAGTTGCCGGGAAGACGTACGGGAAGGGTATTTTTACTGGTGCTCACCCGTCCAAACTAGCAGGATGTCGGGGGATCGGTAGAGGCTAGATGGCTTGTGTATGAGCCGATCTTGGGCGGTTCGCGCGAATTTCACCTCGAGAGTTCCCCGTTGACTTGGACGGACTTGCCCGGCTGGGGAAGAATGGCCATCGTGAGCGAAGCTACTGCATTTACACCCCAGAAGATCATCATCATCGGCGGCGGACCCGGCGGCTACGAGTCGGCACTGGTCGCGGCCAATCTTGGCGCGGACGTCACGATCATCGAAGAGAAGGGGATGGGCGGTTCGGCCGTCCTGACCGACGTCGTCCCCTCGAAGACCCTGATCGCCTCGGCAGACACCATGAATCGCTTCAGCGAGGCCCCCGCGCTGGGGATTCGCACTCGGGCCGGAGACGAGCTGGTCGAGCTCGAGGTCCACATCGACAAGGTTAACCGTCGCCTCTTGAACCTCGCCCATGAGCAGTCCAAGGACATTCGCCGCAGCCTGGAAAAGGCCGGGGTCAAGGTCATCGAGGGGAAAGGCCGTTTGATTGACGACCGAACCGTAGAGGTCTCGGATAGCCAGAACCTGACCTATCGCCTGTCCACGCACGCCGTCCTACTGAGCGTTGGCGCTCACCCCCGCGAGCTCGCGGATGCCAAGCCAGACGGCGATCGGATCTTCAATTGGACTCAGCTGTACCAGCTTCAAACGGTGCCGGAGCACCTCATCGTGGTCGGATCGGGTGTGACCGGTGCGGAATTCGCCTCGGCATACCGTGGGCTAGGGGCCGAGGTCACGCTCATCTCCTCGCGTGATCAGGTGCTTCCCGGTGAGGACGCCGACGCCGCCAAGGTGCTCGAGGACGTCTTTGATCGCCGAGGCATGAACGTTATGCCTCGATCCCGTGCCGCGGCGGCCGAGAACACTGGCGACGGCGTCATCGTGACCCTCTCCGACGGACGCAAGGTCGCCGGTTCTCACTGCCTCATGGCGGTCGGCTCTATTCCCAATACCGCAGACCTGGGCCTCGAAAACGCCGGCGTGGCGGTGACCGAATCAGGGCACATCGCGGTGGACGGCGTCTCTCGAACCACGGCGTCGAATATCTACGCCGCCGGTGACTGCACCGGCGTGCTTCCGCTGGCCTCGGTCGCGGCGATGCAGGGACGTATTGCCATGGCCCATTTGCTGGGTGACTCGGTCGGTCCGCTCAAGAAGCATCGTGTTGCCTCGAACATCTTCACCTCCCCGGAGATTGCAACCGTGGGAGTCACCGAGGCCGATATCGAGAGCGGCCGGTACCAAGCCGATGCCGTGATGCTCTCGCTCTCGACCAATCCGCGAGCCAAGATGATGGCCGTCGAGGACGGATTCGTGAAGATCTTTGCCCGCAAGGGGTCGGGAACCATCATTGGCGGCGTCGTCGTCGGCCCCCGCGCCTCCGAGCTGATTTTCTCGCTCTCGCTAGCGGTCAATAACAAGATGTCGGTGGAGGAATTCGCCGACTCGTTCTCGGTGTATCCCTCGCTCACGGGATCGATGTCCGAAGCGGCGCGCCGATTGCACCGCATGCCGACCTAATCGCACGGACTGCCGTTACTACGACGCCGCCGCCCTCCGGAATGGAGGGCGGCGGCGTTTTTGGTGATCCGGGCCGGCTACTTCCGCTCCTGGCCCACCTTGGTGAGGTCAATATCGCGCGTCTCATGCGAAATGAACAGAGCGACGAGCGTGAGGACCGCGGCACCCGCCAGGTACCACCCCACGGCGCTGACGCCGCCGTGGGAATTGAGCCACACGGCCACGTACGGCGTGATGGCCGCACCCAAGATCGAGGAGACGTTGTACGAGATCCCCGAACCGGTGTACCGGACGTTGGTGGGGAACAGCTCTGGCAGGTAGGCGGACATCGAGCCGAAGGAAAGCCCCATGATCGCCATGCCGATGGAAATGAAGAGGATGAGGCCTGGGATATTCACCTGAGCCCCCGTGCCCATCGTGGACGGCGCCATGAAGATGCCGAAACTCAAGCCAAAGGCGATGAGCAGGATATTCGTGGCAATCTGCTGGCGGCGGCGGCCGATTTTATCCGCGAGCCATCCGGACACCGGGACGAAGGCGGCGAAGAACAGGACGGCGACCAGCTGCACCTTGAGGAACGTGTGGTACGGAATGCCGAGACCGGCACCCTTGGCCGGATTGCCGATGCCGTAGGACAGGATCCACGCGGTCAGCAGGTAGAACAACACGTAGCACGACAGCATGACGAAAGTTCCCAAGATCATGGGCTTCCAGGCGGTCCGGAAAGCGTCGACGACGGGTGCCTTGGCTTTCTCGCCCTGCTGGACGGACTGGCGGAAGACGGGAGTTTCTTCGAGCTTGAGGCGGACGTAGAGGCCCAGCAGGATCATGACGATTGAGAACAGGAAGGGGATGCGCCAGCCCCACACGAGGAACGGCGAGTCGGTGGCTGCGGCGTCGGTGGTGGAATCGAAGCTCATCCACGTGGTCAGCAAGAGGACGAACCCGTTGGCCAGGATGAATCCGAGGGGTGCGCCGAGCTGGGGCCACATAGCGGCCTGGGCTCGTTGTCCAGGCTTGGCATATTCACTAGCCAGCAGGGCAGCGCCCGACCATTCTCCGCCGAGCCCCATGCCCTGGGCGAAGCGCAAAATGGTCAGGATCGCGGGGGCCCAGAAGGAAATCTGGTGATATGTGGGGAGCAATCCGATGAGGAAGGTGGCCAGACCCATGGTGAGCAATGCGCCCACGAGGGTTGCCTTTCGACCGATGCGGTCACCAAAATGCCCAAACACCACGGAGCCCAGGGGGCGGCCCAAGAACGCGGCGGCGAAGGTGGCCATGGAAGCGAGGAGCTTGGTGGTGTCATCTTGTCCCGTGAAGAACAGGGCAGGGAACACCGCGACAGCGGCCGTCGCGTACACGTAAAAGTCGTAGAACTCGATGGTGGTACCGACCAGAGATGCGGTAATGATGCGGTGTCTCGGAACTCGTTCGACCGCGGCCTGCAGGTTCTCTGGGGATGCGGCCGGTTCGGTCGCGGTGGAGGTTTCGGAAGTCGTCAACGAGGCTCCTTACGAGTTGGGCGGGGCCGTCCCTGGCTCAAGAAACGGCGCGAGTGATGCCTTTTACCCTAAGAGTCCTGTTTAGATGCTGGACAATCATTCCAAATATTGGACACTTCGTGACCGGCTTCGGATACGACGACGGCGCGGCCCCGGAGGAGCCGCGCCGTCGTGGTGTGGGTTTTACTTGATGGTTGCGATGACCGAACCGGCGGTCACGGTGTCGCCGGGCTTGGCCTTAAGGCCGGTCACCTTGCCCGACTTGTGGGCCGTGAGCGGCTGCTCCATCTTCATGGCCTCGAGGACCACGATCAGATCACCCTCGGAGACCTTCGCGCCGTCCTTCACCGCCGTCTTGACGATGGTTCCCTGCATTGGTGACGTGAGGTCGTCACCGCTGGTCGGGGCCGCCGTGCCGCCGGAGCGGTTCTTGCGCTGGCGTGACTTCGCGGGCTTGCTGGAGCTTGTGGGCGCGTCGCCGAGAGAAGGCATCAGCACCTCCAAGCGCTTACCGTTCACCTCGACGACGACCTTCTGACGGTCGTCCTCTTCGGCGTCAACCGAACCGGGCTGACCCGCGTAAGGCTGGATCGTGTTGTTGAATTCGGTTTCGATCCACCGCGTGTGCACCGTGAAGGGCGCATCGTCTTCAGGGGCGAATGCGGGGTCGGAAACCACGACCCGGTGGAAAGTCGTCGCCGTCGGCATGCCGGTGATGCTCAATTCGGCCAAGGCACGGCGCGACCGTTCGAGGGCCTGCTGGCGGGAGTCTCCCGTGACGATCAGTTTGGCGAGCATCGAGTCGAAGTTGCCGCCGATGACGTCACCCGCGACCACACCGGAGTCCCAACGGATGCCGGGGCCCGACGGGACGTTGAGTGTTTCGACGTTGCCGGGGGAGGGCATGAAGTTACGACCCGGGTCTTCGCCGTTGATGCGGAACTCGAAGGAGTGACCGCGGAGGGCCGGATCGGAGTATCCGAGCTCTTCGCCGCGTGCCACGCGGAACTGCTCGCGGACCAGGTCGATCCCCGAGACCTCTTCCGAGACGGGGTGCTCGACCTGAAGGCGCGTGTTGACCTCAAGGAAGCTGATGACGCCGTCTTGACCGACCAGGAACTCGCAGGTTCCCGCGCCCTGGTACTCGGCGGCGCGGAGGATGTCCTTGGAGGACTCATAGAGTCGCTCCAACTGCTCATCGCTGAGGAACGGGGCGGGAGCTTCCTCCACGAGCTTTTGGTTGCGGCGCTGGAGGGAGCAGTCGCGGGTCGAGATGACGACGACGTTTCCGTGTGCGTCGGCGAGGCACTGGGTCTCGACGTGACGCGGTGCGTCCAAGAATCGCTCAATGAAGCATTCGCCGCGACCGAAGGCCGCTGTGGCCTCACGGACGGCCGATTCGAAGAGCTCGGGAATTTCTTCCTTGCTCCGGGCGACCTTGATGCCACGGCCACCGCCGCCGAAGGCCGCCTTGATGGCGATCGGCAGGCCGTGCTGGTCGGCGAAGTCGAGGATTTCCTGGGCGTCGGCCACGGGGTCTTTGGTGCCGGGCACGAGCGGGGCACCGACCTTTTCGGCCAGGTGGCGCGCGGCCACCTTGTCGCCCAGCTCCGTGATCGCGTCGGGGGACGGGCCGATCCAGGTGAGCCCGGCGTCCATGACGGCGCGAGCAAATTGGGCGTTTTCGGACAAGAATCCATAACCCGGGTGGATCGAGTCGGCACCCGAACGCACGGCGACGTCGATGATTTTGTCCATGACGAGGTACGAGTCAGAAGCCGTGGAGCCGCCCAGCGAGTACGCCTCATCGGCGAGTTTGACGTGGAGAGCTTCACGGTCAGGTTCTGCATAAACTGCCACGGTCTTCAGGCCCTCGTCCGCGGCGGCGCGCATCACGCGAACGGCGATTTCGCCGCGGTTGGCGATCAAGACCTTGGTGACCGGCCCGCTGGTGTAGCGGGAGCCCGGGTTCGGGGTGTGCTCTGACTCAGTGTTCGTCACTCATGTACTCCTTATAATCCTCACGCGAGCTTAGTAGTAAATACCGCAAATCACTAAGTGTTCCGCGTCCACAATTGCGTGATATTCATTCCTCGCTTGGCCAAGAGCTCGCGCAGGGCATGGACGCTCAAGCCCAGGACGGTGTGCGACTCGCCGCTGATGCTGGCGATGAACGCGGCGCCGAACCCTTCGATCGTGAAGGAACCAGCCACATTGAGGGGTTCTTCAGTCGCCACATATTCGCGAATTTCCGCGTCGCTCATGGTGGCGAAGGTGACGTCGGCCGAACGAACGACGCCGTGGCTTTCGTTGGATTCCTGGTTCGTATTGCGGCAATCCACGAGCCAGTGGCCGGTGTGAAGCGTTCCTGTGCGGCCACTCATCTGACGAATGCGGGATATCGCGACCTCGGGTTCATACGGCTTGCCGTAACTCACGCCGTCGAGTTCGAAGACCGAATCGCAACCCAAGATCAGGTGACCGGCGGCTTCGGGGAGCTCGGCCACGGCCTCGGCCTTGGCTCGCGCCAGTACACCGGCGGTCTCTGCGGGACCCAGCGACGAGCCACGTTCCCTTTCGGCACGGTCGAGGGCGGCGTCTTCGTCGACGCCTGAGACGATCGTGGAAAAGGCGATACCGGAAGCGTTCAGGATCGACGCGCGGGAAGGTGACTGGGAAGCCAAGACCAAGAGAGGTTCGCGGGCCGAAGGGGAGGACTTAAGGTCCTCTAGGGAGTTATTGGGCGAAGGCATCGGGGTGCGCACACTGACCAGTCTAGGCCAGCACAGCGCACCCCGACGGATTTTCGGACGGTCCTTTAGAAAAGACCGGTCGGGTTTTCCGAGTAGGAGACTAACAAGTTCTTGGTCTGTTGATAGTGGTCGAGCATCATCAAGTGATTCTCGCGTCCGTAGCCAGACTTCTTGTACCCGCCGAACGCCGCGTGCGCGGGATAGGTGTGGTAGTTATTGACCCACACGCGCCCGGCCTGAATGGCTCGGCCGGCCCGGTAAGCGGTGTTCTGCCCACGGGTCCACACGCCGGCTCCAAGGCCAAAGTCGGTGTCATTCGCGATGGCGATGGCCTCATCGTAGTTCTTGAACGACGTCACGCTGAGTACTGGTCCGAAAATCTCCTCCCGGAAAATGCACATGGAATTGTCCCCACGGAAGACGGTGGGCTCAATGTAATAGCCCCCGGCGAGGTTGCCATCCAGCGTGACCGGGTTACCGCCCAGGAGCAATTCGGCGCCTTCCTCCGGCCCCTTCTTGAGGTACGAAGAGATTTTCTTGAATTGCTCTTCCGACGCCTGCGCTCCGACCATAGTTTCGGTATCGAGGGGGTTGCCTTGAATGATTTTCCGGGCACGCTCGACGGCGTCGCCCACGAACTGATCGAAGATCGATTCCTCGACGAGCGCGCGGGACGGGCACGTGCAGACTTCCCCTTGATTCAGGGCGAAGGAGACAAAGCCTTCCAAGGACTTTTGGTAGAAGGAGTCGTCTTGGTCGGCAACATCGGCGAAGAAAATATTGGGGGACTTGCCGCCGAGTTCCAGCGTCGACGGAATCACGTGTTCGGCGGCGGCCTTCGCGATCGTCGAACCCGTGGTGGTCTCTCCGGTGAAGGCGATCTTGCAGATACGGTCGCTGCCGGACAGGGCAGCTCCGGCTTCCTCACCGAATCCGTTGACGATGTTCAGCACGCCGTCCGGCAGGATGTCCTGAAGAAGGTCCACGACGACGAGGATCGAGGCGGGGGTCTGTTCCGCGGGCTTGAGTACCACGGTATTGCCGGCCGCTAGGGCCGGGGCAATCTTCCACGCGGCCATGAGAACGGGGAAGTTCCACGGAATAATCTGCCCGACGACGCCGAGCGGCTCATGGAAGTGGTAGGCCGTGGTCTCGTCGTCGAGTTGGGAGATGCCGCCTTCTTGGGTGCGGATCGCCGCGGCGAAATAGCGGAAGTGATCGATGGCCAGCGGGATGTCCGCGGCCAAGCACTCCCGAACCGGCTTGCCGTTATCCCACGTTTCCGCGACGGCGATGCGCTCGAGGTGGGACTCCATCGCGTCGGCGATCTTCAGGAGAACACTGGCGCGTTCAGCCACGGACGTGCGGCCCCAGGCCGGGAAGGCCTTCCATGCGGCGTCGAGCGCGAGCTCGACATCCTCCGCGGTGCTGCGTGGCACCTCGGTGAAGACCTCTCCCGTGACCGGAGTCTTATTTTCGAAGTATTGGCCCCGCACGGGCGGAACCCACTGACCGCCGATGAAGTTTTCGTAGCGGCCCCGAAATTCCGCGGGCGAATCGCTTTGGCCGGGCTGTGCATAGACCGTCATGGTGTCTCCTTTGACGTCCAGATATCAGTGATGCACGCCACTATATCTACCTCGAAGTGGTGCTGACCACATCCTTTGCGTAGTCCTCGGCCGAAAGGTCAGATTCGAACCAGTCGCTGGAGCGCGGTGCGTTGTAGAGATCCAGATCCAAGATTCCCTCGCGGCGTGAAATGATCGCCGGAATCAGGGCCTGCCCCGTCACGTTGAGAGCGGTTCGCCCCATATCGATGATCGGATCGATGGCCAGGAGAAGGCCGACGCCGTCCAGGGGGAGCCCCAGGGTAGAGAGGGTCAGCGTCAGCATGACCGTGGCGCCGGTGGTTCCGGCAGTCGCCGCCGAGCCCAGGACGGAAACCACCACGATCAGCACGTACTGCGTCAGATGCATCTCGATGCCGTAGAACTGTGCCACGAAGATCGCGGCGAGGGCCGGATAGACGGCCGCGCAACCATCCATTTTGGTGGTGGAACCGAAAGGTACTGCGAAGGAGGCATAGGCACGGGGCACCCCAAAGTTTCGTTCGGCCACCCGCTGGGTCACCGGCATCGTGCCGATCGAAGAACGTGAGACGAAGCCGATTTGCGCGGCCGGCCACACACCGGAGAAGAACTGCTTCGCGGAGAGCCCATTGGCCTTAGCCAAGAGCGGGTAGACGACGAATCCAACGACCGCGAGTCCCACGTAGAGCAGCACCACGAATTTGAGCAACGAGCCCATGGTGGTCCATCCATAGGTGAAGACGGCCGAGCCGATCAGGCCCATGGTGCCCAGTGGGGCCAGTCGGATGATCCACCACAGCACCTTTTGGATCACGGCCAGTGCGGACCGGATGAAGGCCAGGAACGGTTCGGCGGCCTTGCCGACCTTCAGTGCGGCGATACCCAACGCGCCGGAGATCACCAGGATCTGGAGAACGTTGAAATTGGGCGTGGAGGTCAGGCCCGCGCCGTCGGCCTCCTTTGTTTTGACCGTCAAACCCAAGAAGTTTTCCGGGATGATGCTCTGGACGAACGCGAGCCACGAGCCCGTGGTTCCGGAGTAGGCCTCGGGAGTCGCCAAGCCGGTATTGGCGCCGGGCCGGAAGATGACGCCCAGCACGATTCCGATGAGCACCGCGATGAGCGCCGTGCCCGCGAACCACAGCAGCGTCTTCACGGCCAAGCGGGCCGCGTTGGTCACCTCGCTGAGATTGGCGATCGAGGAAATCACCGCGGTCACCACGAGGGGCACCACGGCTGCTTTGAGTAGCGATACGTAGCTCGAACCGATGGTGTCGAGCGTGGTCATCAGGCCGTTCGGGTGCTCTTCGGCGTCGCCGCCGAGGCCGAGGGCCAGGAATCCCAGGCCGACGCCGATGATGAGGCCCAAGATGATCTGGATACCGAAGTTCGTCATCCAAGAAGGGAGTCGACGGCGCGACGCGTCAGGCGCCGTCGAGGAGGTGTGCGAGGAGGTGGAGCGATCAGACATGCGGACTACCCTAGGCCCGCTCGCGGAGAGTCGGAATTTTTCGCGACGAACTATGACAACCCTGCGCAGAACTATGCGCCGGGTCATATTTTTCCACGGAACTAGGCCCGCTCCACGGCCTCACGTGTCGGCCGAGGCGTCGGTTCGGATAGGGGGCTAGCGCGGTCGGGCGCGGCGCCACGAACCCGGCCCGGGAGGCGCGGCGCCACGAACCCGGCCCGGGAGCGAGGCCCGCACCGATGCGCTGACGGCGCGACAGAAGACGCCCCACCTCGGCGATGGGGTTGCCCGCTGGCGGACGCTTGGTCGTGGACCGTTGCTGTTGCGCGACGACGAGCGTGAGCGCCGCGAGCTCCTCCTCGGTGGGTGAGCCCTTGACGACCCGGAGCAACGGCGTCTGATCCTCGAGATGTTCTTCGGTAGACATGACTTCCCCTTACAGCGGGATATTGCCGTGCTTCTTGGCCGGCAAGGCAGCACGCTTGTCGTGGAGGGCCCGCAGCGACTTGATGATGTTGATGCGGGTTTCCGAGGGGGCGATGACCGAGTCTACGTAGCCTCGCTCGGCGGCTTGATAAGGGTTAAGCAGCTCTTCCTCGTATTTTTCGATGAGTTCTTGGCGCAGCGCCTCGACGTCGTCGCCGTTGTCCTCTGCCGCCTTGAGATCGCGGCGGTACAGAATGTTGACCGCGCCCTGAGCACCCATCACGCCAATTTGAGCCGTCGGCCATGCGAGGTTGATGTCCGCGCCGAGTTTCTTGGAACCCATGACGATGTACGCACCACCGTAGGCCTTGCGCGTGATGACGGTGATCAACGGAACGGTCGCTTCGGCATACGCAAAGATCAGCTTCGCGCCGCGGCGAATGATGCCATTGAATTCCTGCTCGGTTCCGGGCAAGAAGCCGGGGACATCCACGAATGTCAGGATCGGGATATTGAAGGCGTCGCAGTGCCGCACAAATCGGGCGGCCTTCTCGGAAGCGGCGATGTCCAACGTGCCGGCGAATTGCATCGGCTGATTAGCGACGATGCCCACCGTCCGGCCCTCGACGCGGGCGTAACCCGTCATGACGTTGGGGGCGTACAGGGCCTGCATCTCCAGGAAGTGCTCGTCGTCGACGACGGTCTCGATGACGGCCCGCATGTCATACGGTTGGTTCGCCGAATCCGGGATCAGAGTGTCCAAATCCGTGTCGTCCACGGTGACCTCGGGGTCCTGGTCGTGGTCCAGAACGACGCCGTCTTGCAGGTTATTCGACGGCAAGAATTCCAGGAGTTCGCGCAGGAAGTCGAAAGCGTCCTCTTCGTCTTCGGCGAGGTAATGGGACGTTCCGGTCACGGAGTTATGGGAGTTGGCGCCACCCAAAGTTTCCATGTCCACCTCTTCACCCGTGACGGTCTTGATGACGTCCGGGCCGGTGATGAACATGTGAGAGGTTTTGTCCACCATGATCACGTAGTCCGTGAGCGCGGGGGAGTATGCGGCACCGCCCGCACACGGGCCCATAATCACCGAGATCTGCGGGACCACGCCCGAGGCGCGAACGTTCATGCGGAAGATATCGGCAAACATGGCCAGGGACGCGACGCCCTCCTGGATGCGCGCTCCACCGCCGTCGTTAATGCCGACGACGGGGCAGCCGTTGCGCAGGGCAAATTTCTGAACCTTGACGATTTTTTCGCCATTGGCCTGAGAGAGGGAACCGCCGTAAACCGTGAAGTCTTGCGAGTAGATGGCGACCAATCGCCCGTCGACGGTGCCGTACCCCGAGACCAAGCCATCACCGGTGGGGCGCTTCTTGTCCATCCCGAATGCGGTGGTCTGGTGTGCGACGAGAGCGTCGAATTCAACGAAGGAGCCTTCGTCCAGGAACATCTCGATGCGTTCACGCGCGGTGTTCTTTCCGCGGGAATGTTGGCGCTCCACGGGCCCCGGCCCGGTGGGCATCCAAGAATCCTCGCGGCGCGCGTAAAAGTCGGCGATCTTGCCGGCCGTGGTGGCCAGGTCAGGGCCCGTCTCGTTCTGCGCGTCGGCGGAAGCTTGGCGGGTGAGATCTTCGGTCATGATGTCCTCTGCTGCGAGATGTCCAGGGCGGCACCTTCAGAAAAACGGAACCGGCCGGCAGAAAGTGCTAGGGCAAACCTACTGAACCAAGGTAGCAAACGCCCAGTCCGCGGTCCGTGCGCCGTGCCGGAGGGGGTGACTACGAGCCGACGGATCCGAGGACGACGTTCCATTCGCGAATCTCGTGCGCGGTCACCACGCCGTGGATCATCATGGGGTCCTGGTCCAAGAGGGTCTGAACGGCCGCGGAGTCCTCGGCCTCGACGATGAGGAGGGCTCCGGCGGCGGCGTCGTCGGTATACGGGCCGGAGGCCAGGAGGGATCCTTGCTCGAGCAGGCTCGACAAGTACGCACGGTGTTCGGGGCGGTGTTGAGCCTGCTGCTCCTCAGGTCCGTATGAGTAGTGGACGGCAAAACGGGTCATGGCGAACCTTCCAGGTAGTGTTTGGGTCCCGCGTCTAAACTAACCCACGAGGCACTGTGAATTCTCGGACGATCCGGGCCAATGAGGAAGAAGGCATGTCGATGACGAGCACGACTCGAGATCCGCTCGATGCCGAGCGTCTCCTGCCTGGAGGGCGGCAAGACGAACGGCTCGGATCTGCTCCGGTCGAGCTCCTGGACGAGATTGATTCGACTAACGATGAATGTGCCCGACGCTGGGCCTCGGGTCAGACGGTCGAGCACCTCACGGCCCTCCTGACCGAGCATCAGGTATCCGGGCACGGACGCCGGGACCGCGTGTGGAACGCCCCGCGATACAGTTCGGCCGTCGTATCCTTTGCCGTTGCTTCGCGTTGGGGCGAGGCGGTCATCCCCAACGATTCCCTGCATTGGGTCACGCAGATGCTTGCTCTCGCCACGAGGACGGCCGTGCGAGAGGTGACAGGTCTGCCGGCCGCGATGAAATGGCCGAACGACGTCCTCATCCACGGACAAAAGATCGCGGGAATTCTGGCTCGCGTGGTTCCGGTGGATTCCACCACGTTGAACGTTGTGGTCGGCGTCGGCATTAACGTCAATATCGACGCCGACGAGCTTCCCTTCGAGTCCGCGACGAGTCTCGCGACGGAGTGCGGTGGAACGGTGGATCGGACCGAGATCCTGATTCGTGTCATCGCCGAATTCCGCCGAATGGTGACCGCCTTTGGGGAAGCAGGGGGCGATCCGAGCCTGGCCGTAGGCGGCCTTCCGTCCTTGCTAGACCAGGTGCGTCAGAATCTCGACACTCTAGGACGACGGGTTCGAGTTGAACGCGTGGAACCCGAACCCCCGCTCGTGGGGATGGCCGTGGGAATTGCCGACGACGGATCCCTCCTGGTGCGTCCGGACGCCGGAGACACCGTGACGGTGAGCGTGGGCGACGTCGTCCACTTACGGCCGGAAAGCGGCAGCTGGTCGGACGGTGATTCCCGGTGAAGTATCGGGGAAAACTGGACGCCGGCGAGCACGTCATCACTTGTAACCGGCCTCATCCGCTCAAATTGCTGAAGCCCGCATTGGTCCTCTTGGCGGCAATCTTTCTGGCGAATATGACGCAGGTGATTACGGGGGCTCATCCGGGATGGTCCGCCGTCGCACCGATCATCCTGATCGCGGCCCTGATCTACGCCATCGCACGCCTCCTGAAGTGGGCGACCACGGGATACGCATTGACCAGCCGTCGAATCGTGGTACTGCGCGGTTGGGGAGGCCGAGGAGCTGTCACCATTCCGTTAGAGACGGTCGCCGGCGTCGTGGGCCCCCGAGGCAAGGGCAAATTGACCGGGTGCGGGACCATTCGCATCTCGGCCATGGGTCAGACCTACGAGCTGACCTGCCAGAAGGACCCCGGCCAGTTCTCAGAACTTTGTCATGAGGCTCACGTACGCTGTGTCCAGTCCCTGCGTTGGCAGGGGCAAACCTACTGACGCTACCGACCCGAGCGCTGTGATCTGTAGCATGAGGTAGGCGGATCCCTGCCGGTCTACGTGCGCGTAGCGCCCGGGCATGGAACCGAAGTTGAAGCAACGCCGAGAAAGGTGGAGCACGCCAGTGCCGCAGGACGAACCAGAGGGCAAACCGGTTTATACCGGCCCGCAGACGAGCGCGCTTAATCTGCACAATCCTGCACAGTCGAACTTGTATAAGTCGGACGACGCTAAGGCCGCTGTAGGCGCCTTGGAGCGTGTACTTCTCGGTGAAAACCGTTGGATGAATCGTCGCGAAGCCGCACATGCCGGCGATATTTCCCTTCTCTCCGCCCGAAAAATCTGGCGTGCCTTGGGGATGCCTAATCTCAAGGAAGAGGACGTTTATTTCACCGGCGCCGATTCCGAAGCGTTGGGAACCGTTTCGGCCATGGTGCGTAGCGGTCACGTTACCGAGGACGGTGTGCTGTCGATCGTCCGTTCGGTCGGGCAGATGATGGACCGCATGGTGGCGTGGCAGGTTGAGGCCTTCGTCGAGGATATGGTCGCCCATCAGGGCATGAACGACGCCGAGGCCCGTCGAGAGCTGCTCAACGTTCTCCCGGAACTGCTCAACGAGCTCGAAGACCTCATTCGCTACGGCTACCGGCGCCAGCTCAACGCCGCGGTCATCCGGCTGGCTCTCAAGGCCGAGAAATCTGTGGTCGGCGACGAAGAAGATGCCATGGATTACAAGGCATTGCCGCTGGTTCGAGGAATCGGATTCGCCGACCTCGTTTCGTTCACGTCCCTCTCGCGTCAGATGAGCGAGAAAACGCTCGCGAGCTTGGTACAGCACTTCGAGCAAAAATGCGCCGAGGTTGTGGCGGTGGGCGGTGGACGCATCGTCAAGACGGTCGGCGACGAAATACTTTTCATGACGGAGTCGCCCGAGGCGGCGGCCCGGATCTCTCTCACGCTTTCCCAGATCATCCGCGAAGATCCCAACCTTCCCGAAGCACGTGTAGCGTTTGTGTGGGGCAGAATCCTGCCCAGACTTGGAGATGTGTACGGCCCGACCGTCAACCTTGCCTCGCGGCTGGTGGCGCTCGCCGAACCCGGCTCCGTTCTGACTGACTCATCAACTGCCCGCGTCCTCGAGGGCGACGAACGGTTTGTGGTGCACCCCCAGGGGGTTCGCAACGTTCGTGGTTTCGGAGAGGTGCAGCCTGTGGCTTTGGCTTCGGGCGTGGGAACAGAATTGGAGATTGACTTCGAATGACCGAATCACTCGACCTAGCCACGTGCATTGGCGCGACGACGAACCGCGGTAACCACCGTTCTAATAACGAGGACTCTCTGATCTCCAAGGGGAACTTGTGCGCGGTTGCCGACGGCATGGGTGGTCATGAGGCCGGAGAAGTCGCCAGCGCCATGTGCGTGAATACCCTGGCCAATTCAGAGGTCTTCGCTCAATCTCATTTCGAGGTCGACTCTCCAGGGGACCACCCCGATGATTCGCGCGGAATTTTCAAGCGGCGTCGTAAGGCGAACTCCAACTTGAACGCCAAGATCATGGAGATCCTCAACGATGTGAAGGCCGTGATCGGTGAGGCCGACGAATCCATCAAGTCCGCCGCCGCGATGCGGGCTGGCACCACGCTGACCGGGTCCTGGCTCGTTTCGATCGGCGGCCAGAACATGTGGATCATCTTTAACGTGGGTGATTCGCGGACCTACCGGCTCCGCCGAGACACCGATCAGCCGATCAGTGAGCAGCCGACGTCGGTTTCCCAGACGCCCATCGAGGGGGTCAGCCTCGAACAAATCACGGTGGATCACTCCGAGGTGCAGTATCTCGTCGATACCGGACAGATCACCGCCCTGGAAGCCTTGACCCACCCGCGTCGTAATGTCATTACCCGCGCTCTCGGTACCGGGAACTATTGGGAACCGGATTTCTGGGTCATTCCCGCGAAAGAAGGCGATCGTCTGATGATGTGCTCCGATGGGCTTTCTGGGGAACTCTCCAATGAGTACATGGCACGGGTTCTCTCCACGGTGACCCACCCCAAGGACGCCGCCGACGTCCTGCAAGCCGCGGCGATCCGCTCGGGCGGTCGTGACAACATTTCCGTGATCGTGGCCGACGCCGTCGTTGCGGGTTCCTGCGTCAACCACGGGTGCGACGGCGACACCGACGGGATCCATCAGGACGAGGCCGAAGAGGGCGTCATCGACCTTGATAGTTGGCATAACAATGATCTCCACGATCCTCAGAAGACGGGCGGAAACCCGGATGGTCCCTTGGCTCCGGACGAGCAACTGCCACTGAACGGATCTGAGGAAAAATAGTGGCTCGGGCCGCGACGTCTCGCGGCTGAGGCGTCGTCCACCATTGAGGGTTTCTCCAGCGGAAATCCGTCACGTGCGCAACAATGGACTCTTGTGAGTAGCGCTGAAGAACGACGAGCCCATCAAGCCACCGACGAGTCCCACCGCGACGTCCCCGAGGACAGCCTCAAAGAACGGTACGCCGAGCTGGTCCAGAGCGTCAGGGAAGCGCGGTCCTCGTACTACGTTGAGGACGCCCCCCGGATTTCGGACGCCGAATACGATGCCCTGTACCGGGACCTCGAACGACTCGAGGCGGAACACCCCGAGTTGAAGGCCAACGATTCTCCGACACAGGAAGTGGGCGGGGAACCATCCGAGGCCTTCGCCGCGGTTCAGCACCTGGAACGCATGTACTCCCTCGAGGACGTCTTTTCGATTGACGAGCTCACCGCCTGGCTCGAGCGGGCGCAGGCTTCCATCGAGGAAGTTCGGCCCGGTCATCACAACCGCTGGCTCACGGAGCTGAAGATCGATGGTCTGGCGGTTAATCTCCTCTATCGCAACGGGGAATTGGTTCGAGCCGCTACGCGCGGTGACGGCACCACTGGTGAGGACGTCTCCCACAATGTCGCGACCATTGGCACGGTTCCTCAGCGTCTGAGCGGGGAAAATCTGCCCGATGAAATCGAAGTGCGGGGCGAGGTCTTCATCGCATCGGCCGATTTCAAGGAGCTCAACGAGGCCCTGGTCGCAGAGGGGAAGGCGCCCTTCGCCAACCCTCGCAACGCCGCCGCGGGTTCCTTGCGTCAGAAGGACGCTCGCGTCACCGCCCGTCGCAAGCTGTCGATGTTCGTTCACGGCATCGGTGCGCGGGAAGGGTTGGAGGCCACCTCACAGGCGGAGACCTATGAGTTGTTGGCCTCGTGGGGCCTTCCCGTCAGCCCGTACACCCGGCTGCTGGACTCCGTGGACGAGATTCTGGGGTTCATTGCCGACTACGGCGATCATCGCCACGACCTCGTGCACGAGATTGACGGCATCGTCGTGAAGGTCAACGACTTCCGCACACAGCAGCTTCTGGGCCACACCTCTCGTGTGCCCCGCTGGGCCGTGGCCTATAAATATCCGCCGGAAGAGGTCAACACCAAGCTCAAGGACATCCAGGTCAGCGTTGGCCGTACGGGCCGAGTCACTCCGTACGGAATGATGGAGCCGGTTAAAGTCGCCGGGTCTACCGTCGAGATGGCCACTTTGCACAATCAGGACGTGGTCAAAGCCAAAGGTGTGCTGATCGGCGACACCGTCGTGTTGCGCAAGGCCGGCGACGTCATTCCAGAAATCGTCGGACCGGTTGCCGCTTTACGAGACGGCTCGGAACGTGAATTCGTGATGCCCACCCAGTGCCCCTCGTGCGGTACGGGCCTCGCTCCCGCTAAAGAAGGGGACGTGGACATCCGCTGCCCCAATCACCGCTCGTGCCCGGCTCAGCTGTGGCAGACGCTGTTCCACACTGCGGGTCGAGGCGCTTTCGACATCGATGCGTTGGGGGAGGAGGCCGCTCGTGCCCTCACTCAGCCTGCCGAACCCGAAATTCCGCCTCTAACCAGCATTGCGGGACTTTTTGACCTCCGAGCCGAGGACCTCGCCGACGTGCGCATCGAACGGCCGGTGAAGAAAAAGGGCGTCGAGACGGGGGAGACGGAACGCGTTCCCTATTTCTATACCCGGGGCACCGCGAAGAAACCTTCCTCGCCCACGGCCAACACGGTCCGCATGTTTGACCAGATCGAGCGGGCGAAACAGCAGCCGTTGTGGCGGGTGCTCGTGGCCTTGAGTATCCGTCATGTGGGGCCGACCGCGTCCCGTGCCTTGGCCACCGAATTTGGGTCGATCCCCGCCATTCAAGACGCCGACGAAGAGCGGCTGGCCGATACCGACGGCGTGGGCCCCACCATTGCACGTGCCGTCAAGGAATGGTTTGCCGAAGAATGGCACCGTGAGATCGTGGAACGCTGGGCAGCCGCGGGCGTTCGCATGGAAGAGGAGAGGGACGCTTCGACGCCGCGCGTGCTGGACGGGCTGACCATCGTGGCCACCGGCACCCTTGAGGGGTTCACCAGGGATTCCGTGAAGGAAGCCATCATTGCCCGAGGTGGCAAGCCCTCGGGATCCGTGTCGAAGAACACCGACTACCTTGTTGCGGGGGAAAACGCAGGGAGCAAGCGGGATAAAGCCGAAAATCTGGGTGTGACAATCCTCGATTCAGAGCAATTTCGGGCGCTCCTCAAGGGCGGCCCATCGGCCTTGGATCCCGCTATTGGCGGGGAATGAGGTCACGAAACAGTCTCGAAAAGGTCACAACGTTGTGATTTAGCCCATGGTGTGGGGGCTTGCGTAGCCCCTGCGGCCCCCATAGGCTGGCACGCGTGCTTGAGGTGATCAATTCGTGATCAAACCGCAAGCGACACGAAAAAAGTGACGCATCCATCAAAAAATTGGTTGCGAACTTCAAAATCGTTACTGTATCGTTATAAACAGCTCGCCACCGAGAGGTGGCTCTTGGCCTCACGCGAGTACGCGGGGGTCAACCACAGAACAATGCTGGGTGCTGCCGTACACCGGACGTCGTCTACAAGGCAGACACCTGAAACTTGACCTAAACATCACATAGGTAGACGACGGCGCGGCGAAGTCCAGGGATGGATGGAGCGTTAGGTGGCCTCAGGAGCATCGTGAACACTACTTCCACTTTCCGACGTAATGCCCGCCGCGGTGCTGCCGCTCTCGTGATCGGTGGTGCAGCCGCCGGCGCGTTGGCTACCGCTCCCGCAAACGCAGATAGCCTCAACTGGGATGCCGTCGCCGAGTGCGAGTCCGGCGGAAACTGGTCCACCAACACCGGTAACGGATTCTCGGGTGGCCTGCAGTTCACTCCGAGCACCTGGTCCTCCTTCGGCGGTCAGGGCGACCCGCAGAATGCTTCCAAGGCAGAGCAGATCCAGGTTGCCGAGCGCGTCTATGCTGAGCAGGGTGCCGGCGCCTGGCCCGTCTGCTCCCAGAAGGGTGGTACCGGCAACACCGGTTCGACCGCCGCTTCGACCGAGCAGGCTGCCCCGCAGGCTCAGGAGACCCAGACCTACCAGGCACCGGCTCAGGAGCAGCAGGCTCCGGCTCAGCCCGAGGTCCAGCAGGCTCCGGTCGAGCAGGCTCCGGTTCAGCAGGCTCCCGTCCAGGAGACCTACCAGGCTCCGGTTGAGACCCAGGCTGCCGCCCCGGCTCAGACCGCTTCGGCTGGTTCCTACACCGTTGTTGCCGGTGACACCATGGTCAAGATCGCTGCCGCTCACGGCATCGATTGGCAGACCCTGGCCGCCGCTAACACCTCGGTGGTTTCCGACCCCACGCTGATCTTCCCCGGCCAGGTCCTCGAGATCCCCGCCGCGTAAGTTCGGTGATCGCGATCGTCTGAACGACGATCGGATGTCATCTTCATCGAAAGTGCCCCGTCCTGCATCGCAGGCCGGGGCACTTTTGTATTTCCCTGGGGTACTCGAGGTCCCGTGTTCGCCCATGGCGCTGAGCCGCACGTCCTGCGGCATTTTAGGGTCGCTCGCGCCGTGACTAGACTGAGATGGACGCCGCGCACCCCATCGGGTGGCGTCGGCACGACGTACACGTCAACTCGTCCCAGCGCCAATCGAGCAGGAGAATTCATGACTGCCATATCTCGTGACCAGGTCGCGCACCTTGCGTCCCTGGCTCACATCGAGATGGACGACCAGGAGCTTGACTCCATGGCCGCCGAACTCGATGTGATCGTCAATGCGGTGCAATCGGTGCAGGAGGCGCCCATCGAGGATGTTCCTCCGACCTCGCACCCGCTCCCGTTGTCCAACGCTTTCCGCGACGACGTCGTAGGCGAGACACTGACGAACGACGAAGCGCTGCTCAATGCGCCCGATGCCGAGGACGGACAGTTCAAGGTCCCGGCCATCCTGAACGAAGACTAGGGGCGTGAACCACACCGTGAAGAACCAAGAACTCATCACCTTGACGGCCTCCGAGGCCGCCGAAAAATTGGCCGCCGGCGAGATCACCTCGGTCGAACTGACCCAGGCGCATCTGGACCGGATCGCCGCCACTGAAGGCACCCCGGTCTCCGAAGAGGACCGTTCCCAGGGCAAGACCGGACTGAACGCGTTCTTGAACGTCAGCGGCGAAGAAGCCCTCGAAACCGCGCGTCAGGTGGACGCCGACCGTGCCGCAGGCAAGGATCTGCCGCCCATGGCGGGAGTCCCGATCGCGGTCAAGGACCTCATCGTGACCAAGGGGCAGCCGACCACGGCGGCCTCTCGGATGCTCGAAGGCTGGATGAGCCCTTACGACGGCACCGTGGTGCAGAAAATTCGTGAGGCGCGCCTGCCGATTCTGGGCAAAACTAACCTCGATGAATTTGCCATGGGATCCTCGACCGAGCATTCCGCCTTTGGCGTGACTCGTAATCCCTGGGACTTGGACCGGATTCCCGGTGGCTCCGGGGGCGGCTCTGCCGCGGCCGTCACGGCCTTCCAAGCTCCGCTCGCCCTCGGCACGGATACGGGCGGATCCATCCGTCAGCCCGCTGCCGTGACGGGTTCCGTCGGTGTTAAGCCCACGTACGGTTCCGTGTCTCGGTACGGCGTCATCGCGATGGCTTCGTCGCTGGACCAGGTGGGACCTGTCAGCCGCTCGGTGCGTGACTCTGCGGTCCTGCACGAGATCATCGGCGGCTATGACCCCATGGACTCAACCTCGATCAACGAGCCGGTGGGTGCGTACGTCGAGGCCGCGGACCAGGGTGCCGCGCCCGGTGGTCTCCAGGGATTGAAGGTCGGCGTCGTCAAGGAATTGACCGGTGAAGGCTTCCAGGCCGGCGTCACCCGCCGCTTTGAGGAATCGGTGGAGCTACTTCGCGCGGCAGGAGCCGAAGTCGTCGAGGTTTCCACCCCCAATCTGCAGCACGCTCTGGGCGCGTACTACCTCATCATGGCGTCGGAGGTCTCCTCCAACCTCGCGAAGTACGACGGCGTCCGCTTCGGCCTGCGCGAAATGCCGAAGGACGGCCCCGTCACCATCGAGCGGGTCATGTCGGCCACGCGCGCCGCAGGGTTCGGCCCCGAGGCGAAGCGGCGCATCATTTTGGGCACATACGCTTTGTCGGCGGGTTACTACGATGCCTACTACGGTTCGGCGCAACGTGTCCGCACGTTGATTCAGCGCGACTTCACGAATGCCTTCGCGGAGGTGGACGTCCTGATGTCTCCGACCTCTCCGACCACGGCCTTCAAGCTGGGGTCAAAGACGGAAGATCCGCTGGAAATGTATCTCAACGACATCGCGACGATTCCGGTCAACCTCGCCGGAATTCCTTCGATTTCTCTTCCCGGCGGACTCGCGGACGAGGACGGCCTCCCTGTGGGCATCCAGTTCATGGCTCCGGCCAAGGAAGACGCTCGACTGTACCGGGCGGGTGCCGGGCTGGAAGCCGCATTGAAGGAGAAGTGGGGTGGGGCCCTGCTGGATCAGCTGCCCGACACGGAGTCACTCATCGCCGCACGGACCGAAGGAAGTGCCAAGTAAATGACCGATCAGATTCTGTCCTTCGACGAGGCGATGGCTAAGTACGACCCCGTACTTGGCTTTGAGGTCCACGTCGAGCTCAATACCAAGACCAAGATGTTCGACGCCGCCCCCAACGCTTTTGGCGACGAGCCCAACACGAATATCAGTCCTGTCTCCCTCGGCCTGCCGGGCGTCTTGCCCAAGGTCAATGGTCAAGCCGTCGAGTCGGCGATCAAATTGGGTCTCGCTTTGGGGTGCGATATCGCACCGGTGAGCCATTTCGCTCGAAAGAATTACTTCTACCCGGACACCCCCAAGAACTTCCAAACCTCTCAGTTTGACGAGCCGATCGCCGAAAACGGTTCGGTCGATGTTCAGCTGGAGGATGGCACGACGTTCACCATCGATATCGAGCGCGCGCACATGGAGGAAGACGCCGGGAAGCTGAGCCACAAGGGCGGCGCCGGACGCATTCAGGGTGCGGACTATTCCCTCGTGGACTACAACCGGTCCGGCGTGCCGCTCATCGAGATTGTGACCCGCCCGATTCGTGGCGCGGGGGAGCGCGCGCCGGAGCTGGCGAAGGCATACGTCGCCGCCATCCGCGAGATCGTGAAGAACCTCGGTATTTCCGATGCCCGTATGGAGCGCGGCAACGTCCGCTGCGATGCCAACGTGTCGCTCATGCCCAAGGGCTCCGACACGCTCGGAACCCGCACGGAAACCAAGAACGTGAATTCGATGCGTTCCGTCGAGCGCGCGGTGCGTTACGAAATCTGCCGTCACGCCGCCGTTTTGGACGCCGGCGAGAAGATCGTTCAGGAAACCCGTCACTGGCACGAGGACACTCGTGTGACCACCTCGGGACGGCCGAAGTCCGACGCGGACGACTACCGGTACTTCCCGGAGCCGGACCTGGTTCCCGTGGTGACCAACGAGGAGTGGATCGAGCGGTTGCGTTCCGAGCTTCCGGAGCCTCCGGCAGAGCGTCGTCGGCGTCTGCAGAACGAGTGGGGCTACTCGGATGAGGAATTCCGCGACGTCGTCAACGCCGGCGTCATGACGGAAATCGAGGAGACCATTGCCGCCGGTGCGAGCGCTCCCGTGGCCCGCAAATGGTGGATGGGTGAAATCTCCCGCCTGGCTAAGGCCCGCGAGGTGGAGCCCGGCGAGGTCGGCGCGACACCGCAGATCGTGGTCGAGCTCGACGGACTCATCCAGGAGGGCAAGATCAACGACAAGATCGCCCGCCAGGTGCTGGAACACGTGCTCGAGGGCGAGGGTTCCCCGAGCGAGGTCGTGGAGAAGCGCGGACTCGCGGTGGTTTCCGACGAGGGTGCGCTATCCACCGCCGTCGACGAAGCCTTGGCCGCGATGCCCGACGTTGCCGAGAAGATCCGTGGAGGCAAAATCCAGGCCGCGGGCGCGGTGGTCGGCCAGGTCATGAAGGCCACCCGAGGGCAGGCCGACGCCGGTCGCGTGCGTGAACTGATTCTCGAGAAATTGGGCGTCGAAGGCTAGAATTCGGCGCCTGTAGCGAAGGCCGTGGAAAGAACCGCATTGTGAGTGCGGCGCTTTCCACGGCCTTTTCTATAGTTCGGCGGAATTAGGAGCGGATCCCCAAGCAATTCAGGACGAAGGAGAACTCCCACGCGGCGTCCTCCCACCGGCGATAACGGCCAGATCCGCCGCCATGACCTCCGTCCATTTCGATCCGGAGGAGTATGGGTGCGTCACCCGTGGTCATCGACCGGAGTTTGGGAACCCACTTGGCCGGTTCCACGTACAGGACCCGGGTGTCATTCAGGCTGGTGACCGCCGCAATGGGCGGATAGGCCACGGCCTGAACGTTTTCGTAGGGGGAGTACCCGGTCATGTAGCGGTACACCTCGGCGTCGTCGATGGGATTGCCCCATTCTTCCCATTCCAGGGCCGATAGGGGAAGTTCGGGATCGGAGATGCTGGTGACGGGATCCACGAATGGCACGACGGCAAGGATTCCCGCGTACTTTTCTGGAGCCATGTTGGCCACGGCACCGACGAGCAATCCGCCCGCGGAGCCGCCTTCGGCCACGATGTGCTGCTCGTCCGCCCATGGCTGATCCGCCAGGTAATCCGTGACGGCGATGAAATCCGTAAACGAGTTCTCTTTGTTCAGCTTCTTGCCTTGGAGATACCACTCGCGCCCCAGCTCGCCACCGCCGCGCACATGGGCCACCACGTACACAACGCCGCGGTCCAGCAAACTCAGCCGGGCAATGGAAAACCCGGGGTTGGAACTCGCCTCATAGGAACCGTAACCGTACTGCAGTACCGGGTGCGGGACCGTGAGGTCGAGGTCGGCCCGGTGCACCACCGAAACGGGAATTTGAGTGCCGTCCGGGGCCGTGGCCCACTCGCGGCGTGCGACGTAGTCTTCGGTGCGGAAACCACCCAACACCGGGGTCTCGCGCCGCAATTCGAGTCGGTCTGACTCTGGGAAATAGTCGTAGCGTCGCCACGGAGTCACGTAGGAGATGTATCCCAGACCAATCACAGGGGAGTGGAGCGACATCGCGGAGATCTTCGCGGTATAGAGCTCATCGGCCGAGAAAGGCTCGACGGCGGCGGGAAGCGGTGTGCCGTCGATCGCCGATGCGACGTCGGCCAGCGGGTACACCCCAACCTTTTCAACACCGCCCTCACGCATGCTGAGCGCCAGGTGGGTCCGATTCACCATGAAGCCGTTGATTCGGCGCGTGGAGGATCCGGGGAGCAAAACTGTCCCGACGCGGAGCAAGGCCTCGATCGATCCGGCCTCCCACGCATCGGCCAGAGCAACGGCCAGCAACTCACCATTGGGGGCACCCGAATCGTGATTCACGAGCAGGTACGTGGTGCCGAGAACATCGACCGGATCGGCCTCGTAGAGCACCCGTTCCTCGCGGGGGACGACGACGCGTGGCCGGGGCGCCGAGTGGCCGTTCAACTCCGAGAGCGGAAGGATCCTGGTCTCGTTGTATTCCGAGCATCCGGCGTCGAGGATCAGATGTTGCTCGTCGGATGCGATTTCGGCGCCAAGCCAGAGGGCGACGTCGGGCTCGTTCCACAGTGAGACGTCTTCCGCGGCATCTGTTCCCAAGCGGTGCGCGCGAACCTCGTAGGGCCGCCAGGATGTATCGACCACGGAGTAGATCACATGAGAGCCGTCTGGGGTCAGGAATCCACCGGCAAACACTCCGTGGAGGACATCCGGAAGGAGCGTGCCGGTCGTCAGATCCTTGACGTATTGATCGAAGCGTTCATCTCCGGTCTCGTCCACGGAATACGTCAGGTAGCGTCCGTCGCGGGTCACCTGGAAAGCCCCCAGCGAGAAGAACGGCAGATCGGCGGCCACCTTATTGCAGTCCAGCAGGACCTCTTCGCCCTCCAGGGGCGCATCCACCGGTACCTGTGGCGGGGTCCAGTCCTGGGCCGTGTCGCCGGTGTTGTGGGCGGGGACGCGGCAGAAGACGGCGTAGTCGGCGCCCTCACGGGTCCGCTGGAAATACCACCAATCGCCATGGCGATTTGGCACCGACAGATCCGTCTCCTGGGTGCGGTCCTTGATCTCCTGCACGATGGACGAACGGAGATCCCCGAGGCCCTCGGTGAGAGCCTCGGCGTAGGCGTTCTCGGCCTTCAGATAGTCGATAACGGCGGGGTCGTCTTTCGCCCGGAGCCATTCGTAGTCGTCGACGAATTCATCGCCGTGCATCAACCGTTGGGTGGGGACCTTGCGGGTTTGGGGCGGCTGTGCCGCGGAATTCCACTGCGGGCCATGCACGGTGCGTGATTCAGCTGAAGTCATGCGCCCAGTCTAGTAATCCGCGCACCCTCGCCTTGCGGCCGTCAGCCCTGGGCGGACTCGGCGCGTTGCCTGGAACGGCGCGTCAGCGGGTACAGAACGGCCAGCAGAACCAGCCAGACGGCGCCGATGATCAGAGACATCCTGGTGTCCTCGAAGAACCCGAGCAAGACGATCACGAACACCATGAATGCCAAAGCCGCCCACGAGGCAACCGGCCACAGCGGCGTCGGGAACGGAGACGGCCCCGTGTCTTCGCGTCGACGTTGCCGCCGCATCGCAAGGTGCGTCACGAGAATCATGACCCACACCAGCACGGTCGCAAAGGTGACGAGTGTTGCGACGTAGAGGAAAGCGTTTTCGAAGAAGACGTTGACGAGCACACCCACGACCAACACGAGACCCATCGCGGCCACCGTCATTCGGGGTGTGCCGCCGGGTGAGACTCGAGTGAACGAGCGCGGAGCCAGCCCTCGCTGAGCCAAACCGAACAGCATGCGGCCCGCACCGTAGATGTCTGAGTTAATCGCCGAGACGGCGGCGGTCAGGACCACCACATTGAGGATGTGTGCCGCCGCAGGAATGCCGAGCCCAGAGAAGATCTGCACGAAGGGCGACCCCTCATTACCGATGCTGCTCCACGGGTAGAGCGACATGATGACGCCCATGGTCAGAACGTAGAACAGGAGAATCCGCACGGGCACGGTGTTGATGGCCCCCGGGATGGACTTGCCCGGATTCTCCGCTTCCCCCGCGGTAATACCGATGGTTTCGACGCCGCCAAAGGCGAACATCACCACGGTGAAGCACGCAAGGAATCCGGTGAATCCGTGCGGGAAGAAACCACCCTGTTCCCACAAATTGGTGACCGACGGCTGCACCTGATCGTGCAGGGAGACGCCGAAGATCATGAGCGCGATGCCGCCCACGATCATCGCGATGATCGCGCCCACCTTGACGATGGTGAGCCAGAATTCCACCTCGCCATACACCTTGACCTTCGTCAGGTTGATCCCCATGATGATGGCGACCACCGCGACGATCCAGACCCAGCTGGGCGAACCCGGGAACCAGAAGCGCATATAGAGGGAAAAGGCGGTCACGTCGGCCACCGCGACGAGGGCCATTTCGAAGGCGAAGCTCCAGCCTGTGACGAATCCGGCCCAGCGGCCGAGGTACTGCGTCGCGTAATCCGAGAACGATCCGGGCACCGGGTGCACCATGGCCATCTCACCCATGGCACGCATGACCATAAAGACCGCGGCACCGCCGATCACGTAAGCGAGCAGAACGGACGGACCGGCGAATTGAATCGCGTCCGCCGAGCCGAGGAAGAGCCCGGTGCCAATGGCGGAACCGAGAGCGATGAAACGAATATGTCGCAAAGTGAGACCACGGTGGAGCGAGCTCCGGGTTTGCGGTGCGGGGTCGGTGGCGGCCGACGAGTGGGTCTGCGGGGTAGAACTGCGTTCTTGCACGGTCTTCCTTTGCGCTCGTGACCGTTATGGCTCACGATCGGTCCTTGAATCTGACTCTGGATAGGTTACGCAACTGCACCGAGCCACGTCATAAATGTCACGACGTGTCACGCGCGCTTAGCATCCGGCCCAAGCTTGACCCGTTGCCCCTGCCCGGAGAAAACTTGAATCAGGTCAAGAGAGCCAGTGACAAGCCCCAGCTTGCTGGCCGGCAACCCTCCAACCGCGGTGGGGTGCCCTGGGTGAGGACCAGGTGGTCGTGAAAATGCGGCCACAAGCGCGGGCGCGGTGTGCCCGGTCATCACGTGAGTGAGCTTCGCATTCCCCGGTGCATCGGATGATGTCGGGTTGACCCGGGCTGACGCACAGACCGGTCGCTCCATGCCCTTGATAACTCAGGAGCAGAACATGAGCACGGAAACGACCAACCTTCCTACGCCGAATAGCCCCCAGGGCTGGAAATTCGAAACTCAGCAGATTCACGCGGGCCAGGAGCCTGACTCCGCGACCGGTGCGCGGGCCCTGCCGATTTACCAGACCACGTCCTTCGTCTTCCAGAATTCCGAGCAAGCGGCACATCGCTTTGGTCTCAAGGAATTGGGGCCGATCTATTCGCGTTTGACTAACCCGACCCAAGAAGCGGTCGAGAACCGGCTAGCTGCCCTCGAAGGCGGCGTGGGAGCCTTGCTCGTCGCATCGGGTCAGGCCGCGAGCACCATCGCGATCCTCAATGTGGCGCAAGCCGGAGACCACATCGTCGCAAGCCCGAGCCTGTACGGAGGAACCTACAACCTCCTCAAGCACACACTCGGCACCTACGGGATTGAAACGACCTTCGTTGAGGACTTCGACGATCCCGAATCGTGGCGAGCCGCCGTGCGGCCAAACACCAAGGCGTTCTACGGCGAGACGGTTCCCAACCCCCGCAGTGATGTCCTCGACATCGAGGGAATCGCTCAGGTGGCCCACGAATCCGAGGTTCCGTTGATCGTGGACAACACCGTTCCGACCCCGTATCTGTTGCGTCCCTTCGAATGGGGTGCCGACGTCGTCGTGCATTCGGCCACGAAGTATCTGGGTGGGCACGGAACGAGCCTCGGTGGCGTGATCATCGATTCGGGCGCTTTCGACTACTCGCGATACCCGGAGCGTTTCCCGCAGTTCAACCAGCCTGACCCGAGCTACCACGGCTTGGTCTTCGGCGAAGACCTCGGTCCGAATGGTGTTTTCGGGGTCAATCTCTCCTACATTCTGCGCGCTCGCGTGAGTCTGTTGCGGGATCTTGGGTCCTCCATTTCGCCGACCAACGCTTTCAATATCGCCGTTGGCTTGGAGACGCTGTCCTTGCGCATTGAGCGCCACGTCGAGAATGCCCGTGCCGTGGCGCGGTGGCTCGAGGCTCGTCCGGAAGTGACCAAGGTGCATTATGCCGGCCTCGAATCTTCTCGCTGGTACGAGCGGGGCCTCAAGTACGCCCCCCGCGGCGTCGGAGCCATCGTGGGATTCGAAGTTGAGGGAGGGGCCGAGCCCGCTCAACGATTTGTGGACTCCCTGACCTTGCACTCGAATGTGGCCAATATCGGTGACGTTCGTTCCCTCGTGATCCGCCCCGCGTCGACGACGCACTCCCAGCTTTCCGAGAGCGAGCTGCGGGACGCGGGTGTGGCGCCGGGCTTCGTCCGTTTGTCCGTGGGTCTGGAACACATCGATGACATCCTCGCGGACTTGGACAACGGCTTCGCGCAACTGCGGCAGGCCAGCACTTCCGCTGAGAGTGCGGCCTCGGCGGGAGCTACGCGCTAGGCGTCAGGAGGTTTAGTGACGATCGCAGGTACCCGGCCGGACCAGGCCGCGCTGTGGGACGAAGGGGTTGCCCGGTGCTTCGGCATCGGGGACCTTCGTCTCGAGAGCGGTGCGGTCATCCCGGACGCCGAACTCTCTTTTGAGACGTGGGGAGTCCTGAACGACGACGCCAGCAACGCCGTCTTGGTGCTGCACGCCCTCACCGGCGACACCCACGCTGCCCGCGGTCAGGCCTCCGAAGGCACCCCCGAGCTGCAACGCCTGGCGGCCGCGCAGGACGGATGGTGGGAGGGCCTGATCGGGCCTGGTGCCGCGATCGACACGAACCGCTATTTTGTGGTGTGTCCCAATATTCTGGGTGGTTGTTACGGATCTACCGGCCCGGCGTCTCCGGCGCCCGCCTCCGTGGATCCGGATCGCGAACCGTGGGGTTCGCGATTCCCTCTCGTGACCATCCGAGATTCCGTGAAGGCCGAGGCGGTCTTGGCGGATGCCCTCGGGATCGAACGATTCTCGCTGGTGATTGGCGGTTCCATGGGTGGGGCACGGGCGATGGAATGGGCGGTGACCTTCCCTGAACGGGTGGGTCATTGTGCCGTGATCGCCTGCGGCCCAGAGGCGACGGCGGAGCAACTGTCTTGGGGACAGGCTCAGAGCCTCGCGATTCGTCAGGACCCGGATTTCTCAGGCGGGGATTACTACGCGGGGCCAGGCCCGGTCCATGGATTGGGACTTGCCCGGCGGATCGCCCACATCACGTACCGTTCGGCCTGGGAACTCCACGAACGCTTCGGTCGCTTTCCTCAAGATGACGAAGACCCTACCGGCCCCTGCGTTAACCGCCGTGGGCGTTATCGGGTGGAAAGCTATCTCGATCACCATGCTTCGAAGCTGGCAGGCCGTTTCGACGCCAACTCCTATCTGGTCGTCAACGATGCACTGATGAGCCACGACATTTCCCGAGGGCGGGGAACTCTTCAGGAGGCCTTGGCCCGATCCACGTGCGGGTGGAGCGTCATCGCCGTCGATTCGGACCGCTTGTTTTATCCCCGAGAATCGGAAAGTTTGGCCGCAGCCCTCCCGCGGTCCGTTCCGGTGCACACCGTGTCGTCCCCGAGCGGCCACGACGGTTTCCTCATCGAGACCGCCCAGATCGCCAACTGTTTAGCCGCCGGCTGGCCTTCGGCGGAGACCGCACGCCGCTAGCCGCCACGGCCAGTTCCAGGTCCCGCTTAGACTGGAAGCATGACTCAGGAACCCTTCGTCGAATACTCTCGTCCGTCCGAAGAACGCCGCGGCACTCATTTGGTGCTCATGCTTCACGGCTACGGATCGAATGAGCAGGACCTCCTCGGGCTATTGCCCGCATTGCCGTCGGACGGCTTTACCTACGCGTCGATGAGGGCACCCGACCCCATGCCTTCCGGTGGCCCCGGGTTCAGCTGGTTTGACCTCAATATGGGTCCGGAGGGGAGTCTCGCCAAGACTGCAGAAGGCGCGAAGGCAGCCACTTCGATGGTCACCACATGGATCGAGTCCCACGCCGATGAGTACGCGGACGTCACACTCCTTGGCTTCTCGCAAGGAATGGCAATAGCCAGCTCGGTTGCTCGGCATCGCCCGAATCTTCTGGCCGCCGTGGTGGGACTCTCCGGTTTTGTGATCGATTCCGACGACGAATCCCTTGACGACGCCGCCCTCGCCGCCCGCACACCTCGCTTGCCCTTCTTCTACGGGCGAGACCAAGAAGACCCCGTCGTGACGGGCGATTTAGTGGCCTTCACCCTCGATTGGCTGAGGGACCACACGCAGGTCACCAAGGTTCTCTACGCGGGGATGGGTCACGGAGTGAGCAATCAGGAAATGAAGCACGTTTCCGAATTCCTGACGTACGTGCTGCGCTGAGATAGCCGGTGGCTTCTGAAGGGTGGGCGAGACGTTTAGCGGTGGCCGTCGAGGTGCATCACGAAAGAACGGTCCGGATCGATGAGAGCGTGATTGCTGTACTTCAGGGATAATGGAGCCATGACTTGGGCCAGGAGAGCGGTCCAAGGTATGGGATATTCAGCGTTGAGGCCCCAGGGCTGTTGCGGGCGCTTTTCATCCAATAGTCGATCAAAGTAACTCAGGCGACGTTCGACTTCGCTGAGCCACGCATCGGTCCACGAAGAACCTGGCTTGAACCCAAAGGCGCGCTGATCGAGCATACGCGTGTAATGGGTGCGCTGGTCAGATCCGAGTGCTCCGAACGCCGGGCTGAGATCTCGGGAATCGGGCGGTGTAAGCCCACAAGCCCACATGGTGTGATCGCGATTTGCACGATCAATGAGTGGTTTCCACGGCTCCCGCATGTCCTTGATATCCGAATAAACGCCTCCATGATGATGCATCAGATAAGCGCGCAGGTAATCGGAACGGTGGACGTAGCTTAATTTTTCATACGCCGGGTGCAAAGGGTGCCCTTGAACGACGACATCGTTGAGATTCTCGGCCGTGATAAAGACGACGTCCAATTCAGTATTGTGACGTCGCAAGGATTTGATGGCCCGTATGCGTTGCGGACTTAGGTCGTTGTCGCCGGTCCAGAGCAAAAACAGTCTGCTCGGCATTGGCGAATGTGGCGGATCTGTCGGTGGTGAATACATCAGATGATTCACCTTGAAGGTTAGAGACGATGCCTCATGGATCCGAAGAATTTTGTCAAAGCTTTGGTAACGATCGAGATCGTATTTATACGGGAAGCGTTTGGAATAAATAGAGCGAGAATGATCGATGAGTAATCGAATATTTCGGCGCGAAGATTTGTTGAGCGCCAAACCGGCGTGCTTGACCCGTCGTAGAGGCTGAATTAAAGCGTTCATGAGAGATCCGTCTTAATTGATGTGGTTGCAGAATGTATTTTTGAGGAGGCGGAACTTAGGCTTCAGCGCGTTGAACTTGGATCGTCATATCGCCCAGGCGTACCTTATCGCCCGGACGTATCTGCTTGCCGCGTTGCGTTTCTACCTCATCATTAACGCTGACGTGCCCCTCAGCGATGACTTCGCGGGCCTCCAATCCGTCGCCCACCAGGTTTGCCAATTTCAGTAATTGGCCCAAGCGGATCATGTCGTCCCGGATCTCGATCACTTCCACGGATTCATTTCGACTCGTCATGTCATGAGCCTATCCGTTTCGCTTGGGGGAAGCATGGAGACCCGCATGATCGTGAACAGCCGGGATGGGCGACCTAGGAGTCAAACCGGTAGGCTGGGCGGGAGAGATTTGACCCTTTGCACGCGACACCCCCGATGGCGCGTGACGACCTATGGAGTGAGCAATACCTATGGCACCTAAGTCCACGCTGGACAACGTCATCACGCTGGCCAAGCGCCGCGGATTCGTTTTTCAGGCGGGTGAGATCTACGGCGGTTCTCGCTCGGCGTGGGATTACGGCCCCCTGGGTACCGAACTCAAGGAAAATATCCGTCAGTTGTGGTGGCAGAACTTCGTGCGTTCCCGCGAGGACATGGTGGGACTGGACTCCTCGGTGATCTTGCCGAAGGCCGTGTGGGAGGCCTCTGGGCACGTCGAGACCTTCACCGATCCGCTCGTGGAGTCCTTGCACACGCACCGTCGGTACCGTGCGGATCACTTGCTGGAAGCCTACGAGGCCAAGCACGGCCACCCGCCGGTCAACGGTTTGGCCGACATCAATGACCCCGAAACGGGCCAGCCCGGGCAGTGGACCGAACCGCAACAGTTCTCGGGTCTCATGAAAACCTACCTCGGCGCCGTGGACAACGAAGAGGGCATGACCTTCCTGCGTCCCGAGACCGCTCAGGGCATTTTCGTGAATTTCAACAATGTGGTCACGGCTTCCCGGAAGCGTCCCCCCTTCGGAATCGGGCAGATCGGCAAGGCGTTCCGCAACGAAATCACTCCGGGAAACTTCATTTTCCGCACTCGTGAATTCGAACAGATGGAAATCGAATTCTTTACGCACCCGGAAGATGCCCCGAAGTACTTTGACCGGTGGGTCGAGGACTGCTGGAACTGGTTCGTGGACCTCGGTATTAACCCTGAGAATATGCGGCAGTTCGACGTACCTGAGGATGATCGCGCGCACTACTCTGCGGGGACCATCGACATCGAGTACAAGTTCGGTTTCCAGGGCAATGAGTGGGGGGAGCTCATGGGCGTGGCCAACCGGACGGATTACGACCTCGGCGTACACAACGACCATTCCAATACCCGCCTTGAATACTTCGATCAGGCCACCGGGGAACGGTACGTCCCGTACGTCATCGAGCCGTCCTTCGGCTTGACGCGTTCGATGATGGCGTTCCTCGTGGATGCCTACAGCGAGGATGAGGCCCCGAACGCCAAGGGCGGCGTCGACACTCGGACGGTCCTCAAGTTGGACCCCCGCTTGGCACCCGTCAAGGCTGCGGTCCTGCCGTTGTCCAAGAAGGAAACGTTGACCCCGACGGCCGAGAAGCTCGCCGCGGAACTGCGGAAGAACTGGAACGTCGACTACGACACGTCGGGTGCCATCGGTCGCCGCTACCGTCGCCAGGACGAAATCGGAACCCCGTTCTGCATCACCGTCGACTTCGATACCCTCGACGACCAGGCGGTGACCATCCGTGAACGCGACACCATGGCGCAGGAGCGCGTCAGCCTGGACCAGGTGGCCTCGTATTTGGCCGGCCGGCTGATCAAGTAGCGAACAGGAGAACGTGGTGACGGATTACACCCTTCGACCGTGGCAAGAGGGCGATGACCTGCAACTGATGCAGATCTGGCCCGACGCCGACAACATCCAGGCCTCCGTGTTTCGCGCCAAATTGGGCCCAGACACGGATTCGCCGTGGCAAAGGTCGATCGTGGTCGAGCACCAGGGGATTCCCGTGGCGGCCGGAACCGTGTACGAAACGTCACTGCACGACGCTCGGCTCTGGGCCTACGTCGAGGTGGCGCCGGACCATCGACGACGCGGCGTCGGCCGGCTCATCCTGGACCAGTTGCGGGAACAGGCCGCCACCTCGCCGTCCGGCGTCTCGGCTCTTCGAACCAAGATCGTGCCAGAAACCTCCGGTGCGGGTTTCGCACAATGGGCGGGCCTGGGCTCGATTCAGCGGACCCGCATGGTGCGCGTCAACGCGGGGGCTTTGGCCCCGCAGCCTCTTCGGGCCGACGACGCCGACCGCCTCGATCAGGCGGTAGAGGATCTCGCCACGGGGTCACTCGAACTCACTCAGGCGCTCTGGGATTTCTATCGGTCCGTCCACGAGTGGGACCCGCCGGCAGAACAATCGTTGGGTCGCGTGAATCGGTTGTTCCTCTCGGACGAAGCGGAGGCGTTTGGCGCGATTGTCGTTCGTGACGACGTGATTGCCGCGCAACATGACGGGAAAAAGGGGCCGATCAGCGCCTTTGCGGTCAGCTACCGCTCCCTCGATGCCGATGCCCCCGGTCGGGAGATTCCCGAGGACGAGCCCACGGAAGTTCTCCTCGGTTACGACATCAACGCCCCACGTGCGGCCGAGGACGTCGAGCAATTGCTCGCGCTCCTCGTGGCTCAATACCCGGTGGTCTTCCAGGTGGATGACTCGATGAGCGTGCTGTCCGAATTGGCCGATGCATTGATCGAGCGTGGAACCGCTGAGGTCGAGGAAGAGGCTTTGGTCCTCGCGGACCGTTAGGGCCAAGAAGGAGTCGCATCGTGGATGACCTGCGTCTCGAGAGGATTCTGCGGGCGGTCGAAGGAATCCCTGAGGGGCAGGTCGCGACTTATGGGACGATCGGCAAGATCGTGGGGGAGTCGCCAAGGGTCGTTGGCAACGTCATGGCGCGCTGGGGCTCCAACGTCCCGTGGTGGCGGGTGGTCAACGCCCGAGGCGAAATTCCCGGTCACCACCAAAGGGTCCGCGAGCATTGGGAACGCGAGGGTTTGCTTCGCCCGGCACATGAAACCGGGCAGGAAGCGCCGTCGGATGGCACGCTTCGGGTTCGGCTGTCCAACGTCGCCGCCGACGTCGTGATACTGACCGCGAATTTCGAACGAGCCGTCGAAGATCTCCCGTCCGATGCTGCCTCAGATAGTGATTCATAACCGAGGGGCCGCCTCGCCGCGGGAGCGCCGAGGTGCGCGATTCCGGGCATGAGTACCTACACTGGTCCACAGGGCCCCGACCAGGGGAAACGAACCAGGAGGTAGTCCGATGAACGGAATTGATCGAGGTCATACCGAGTCCACGGATCCCATGGACGGGCTGGCGGCGGGCCCCAGCGAGGCCGAGCTCGCCGCGGGGAGAGAAGCCTATGCCCTGGACCGGAAGCACATTTTTCACTCTTGGTCGGCCCAGGGTTCCCTGGACCCCATGACCGTGACCAAGGCCGAAGGCTCGTACGTCTGGGACGGCGCCGGCCACAAGCTCCTGGACTTCTCGTCCCAGATGGTCAATACGAACATCGGCCATCAGCATCCTGTTGTGGTGAAAGCCATTCAAGATCAGGCCGCGAAGCTGTGTACGATCGCGCCCTCCCACGTCAACGACGCACGTTCCGAAGCTGCCCGGCTCATCGCGGGGCGGACACCCGGGACCTTGAATCACATCTTCTTCACCAATGGTGGGGCAGAAGCCGTAGAGCACGCGATCCGTATGGCTCGGTTGCATACGGGACGTCGGAAAGTTCTTTCCGCATACCGCAGCTATCACGGTGGGACCGATCTGGCCGTGAATGTCACGGGGGATACCCGCCGTTTCGCGAGCGACTACGGTGACGCCGGGGTCTCGCATTTCATGCCGTCCTACCCATATCGCTCGTATTTTGGGTCGCAAACTCTGGAAGAAGAGACCGAGCGAGCCCTTCGACACCTTGAGGACACCATCATTCTGGAAGGGCCCGAGACGATCGCGGCCATCATCCTCGAAACGGTGCCGGGAACCGCCGGCATCTACGCGCCCCCGCCCGGATACCTGAAGGGGGTTCGCGATCTCGCGGACCGTTACGGCCTGGTGTATATCGCGGACGAGGTCATGGCGGGTTTCGGTCGCACTGGAGCTTGGTTTGCCGTGGACCATTGGGACGTCGTCCCCGATCTCATGACCTTCGCCAAGGGCGTGAATTCTGGCTACGTCCCGCTGGGCGGCGTCGCCATCTCGGATGACATTTTTGAGACCTTTCGCGAACGGGCCTACCCGGGCGGTCTCACGTATTCTGGCCACCCGCTGGCTTGTGCCGCTGCCGTAGCTACCATCCGCACGATGGCGGATGAAGGCATGATCGAGAATGCCGAAAGGATGGGGCGGGAAGTCTTCGGACCTGGCCTCGAGAAGATCGCCAAGAACCACGCCTCTGTCGGCGAAGTCAGGGGCCTGGGGTGTTTCTGGGCCATCGAACTCGTCAAGAATCCCGAGACCCGTGAGCCTTTGGCTGCCTATGGCGGAAGCTCCCCGGAAATGAACGAACTCATCGGCACCATGAAAAAGCTAGGGTTGCTTCCTTTCGCGAATTACAACCGTATTCATGTGGCACCCCCGCTGAATATCACTCAGGACCAGGCGGAAGAGGGCTTGAGGATCATCGATCGGGCGCTCGACGTCGCGGATGCCCACGTCGTCTGACCCGAGAGTGCCGCCACATGCGAATGTTCCTCCACCCACAATGTGCGCTCGAAACGTGTGCAACCGTTGTGGCCTGTGAGAAAATCGCTGGGTGACTACCGCAACCGCTCCCACCCGCCTTTCACTGCCACCACTGCGTCTTGGGCCGCTCACGGTCGATGTTCCCGTGGTTCTGGCGCCGATGGCAGGCGTGACGAACCGTGCTTTTCGGCGCCTGTGCCGCGAGTACGGTGGAGGGTTGTACGTGACCGAAATGGTCACGGCCCGCGCTTTGGTGGAACGCCGCCCCGAGTCCTTGCGCATTATCGAGCACGACTCCGACGAGAAAATCCGCTCGATCCAGATCTACGGCGTGGATGCCGTCAACGTGGGCAAGGCCATCCGGATGGTCGCCGAGGAGGGGCGAGCGGACCATGTGGACCTCAATTTCGGTTGTCCGGTTCCCAAGGTCACCAAAAACGGTGGGGGCTCGGCCCTGCCGTGGAAAACCGACCTCTTTGAAGCCATCGTGACCACGGCCGTACGCGAGGCATCACGAGCGAATATCCCCGTGACCGTGAAGATGCGCAAAGGGATCGACGATGATCACATCACCTTCCTCGACGCCGCCAAGACCGCCCGCGACGCTGGTGTGGCCGCGATCGCGCTTCATGGTCGGACCGCGGCGCAGCACTATTCGGGGCAAGCCGATTGGGACTCCATCGCGGAACTGCGAGAGGCAATTCCGGACGTTCCCGTGCTCGGTAACGGTGATATCTGGTCGGCTGAAGACGCCGCTCGGATGGTCGAGCAGACGGGCGTAGACGGCGTGGTGATTGGGCGCGGTTGCCAGGGCCGTCCGTGGCTCTTTGGTGACCTGCAGGCAGCTTTCGAGGGACGCACGGATCGCTTCCGCCCTGGAGTGGCCGAAGTCGCCGACATCATCTATCGGCACGCCGAACTACTCGTCGAAACCTTCCATGATGAGCATCGAGGCATGCGCGAGATCCGTAAGCATATCGCCTGGTATTTCAAGGGTTACCCCGTTGGTGGCGAACTTCGTGCCAGCATGGCGCAGGTTGCCACGCTCGACGAATTCCGTGACCTGCTCAATCAACTGGACCTTTCCCTCCCTTATCCTGGTGCCGATGTTGAGGGACCGCGTGGCAGGGCGGGGTCACCGAAGAAGCCCCATCTTCCGGACGGTTGGTTGAATTCGCGAATCTTGGGCGACGCGGAACGTCTGGGTCTCGCCGATGCCGAATTGGACATTTCGGGCGGCTAAGCGTGACCCGACCCGCGGATGCTGTGGAAAACTCCGTCCTTCCGCGGAATCACGCGGTACTGTGGGCATGACCCAACGTCCCCGATCAAGGTGCCCGCTCGATGTCTTCCCCGATGGATCCCCAGCAGCCTGGTTACACCGCGCGCGATTCCGAGCGGTGGCTCCCGGAGAACCACAAGAACCTGTATCGCAGTCACTTCGAACGGGACCGGGCGCGAGTCTTGCATTCTTCGGCATTGCGTCGGCTGGGCTTCAAGACTCAAGTCGTTTCACCGAATTCGGACGACTTCATTCGGACCCGGCTGACACACTCCTTGGAAGTTGCCCAGGTGGGGCGAGAAGTCGGCCGGATGATTGGGTGTGACCCCGACGTCGTCGACGCCGCGTGTTTGGCCCACGACCTCGGCCACCCGCCTTTTGGCCACAACGGCGAGACGGCCCTCAACGCGATTGCGGAATCCGCCGGTGGCTTTGAAGGAAACGCGCAAACTCTTCGACTGCTGAGTCGGCTCGAACCCAAGGTCACTATGCCTGACGGCCAACCCTGTGGGTTGAACCTGACTCGCGCGAGCCTCGATGCGGCCTGCAAATACCCCTGGAAGCGCGAAGACGCTCCGGTGAAAGACGGCGTGCGAAGCAAGAAATTCGGCGTCTATGAGGATGATCTCCCGGTATTTGAGTGGTTCCGAGACGGAGCCCCGGAGGGTCAGAAATGCCTAGAAGCGCAGGTCATGGACTTGGCCGACGACATTTCCTATTCCGTCCACGACGTCGAGGATGCCGTCTTTGCCGGTCATGTGCAGTTGGGCTGGATGGACCGCACGGCCGAGCGGGAACGCGTGCTGAGCTGGACGCAACGGTTGTACCTGCCCGACGCCGAGCCCTCCGAGTTGGAGGAGGCGTTGGGGCGTCTTCGGAACTTGAAGGAATGGCTGCCGAGCATGACGGGTACCCGAGCCTCGATGGCCGAGCTGAAGGCGCTGACCAGCCGGTTGATCGGTCGGTTCGCCGGTGATGCCATTGCGGCGACCCGTGCTGAATACGGCGACGGACGTCTCACCCGATACGATGCCCAATTGCGAATCCCTCGGGAGACTCTGACCGAGATCGCGGTGATGAAAGGTATCGCCACCGCTTTCGTGATGGCGGTCCGAGACCAAGGGCCCATGTACGAGAATCAGCGCGAGATGCTGACGGTAGTGGTTGAAGCTCTGGTCGAGACGGACGGCATGTACCTTGATCCGGTTTTCGCTGCCGATTGGCGGGAAACCGACCCCTCCGACGACGCCGGGCGCTTACGTTTGGTCATTGACCAGGTCGCTTCGCTCACGGATTCTTCTGCGGTGCGTCTCCACGATCGCATCACCGGCCTGAATTGGCGCACCGGCGATAAGCCCCTGTGGTGAGATGTCCACGTTCCGCGAAGACCAGCCCGTGACTTGCGGGCCCCAGATAAACTGACCCTTGTGGCTGGATTGATACGACGCGAAGACATCGATGAGGTACGTTCCCGAAGCGATATTCGGGAGATCGTCGAAGGCTTTGTCACCCTCAAATCCGCCGGCATTGGCTCCTACAAGGGTTTGTGCCCTTTCCACGATGAGCGGACGCCGTCGTTCCACGTGCGGCCCCAAATGGGTACGTACCATTGCTTCGGATGCGGAGAATCGGGCGACGTCATCGCTTTCCTGATGGCGATGGAACATACCAGCTTCGCCGAGACTGTGGAGCGTTTGGCCGCACGCATCGGTTACGAACTGCACTACGAGCAGGGGAGCGGGCCGACGCGCGAGGAGAAGGGTCGCCGTCAGCGCCTGATTGATGCGCACAAGATTGCCCAGGAATTTTTCGAGCGCCAGCTCTATACCCGTCAGGCCCAAGTGGCCCAAGCGTTCCTTGGCGGCCGTGGCTTCGATGGGGAGGCGGCGAAGAAATTCGGGGTGGGGTTCGCCCCTCAAGGCTGGTCGAATCTCCTGAAGCACCTCCGTGATCAGGGGTTTTCCGATGAGGAACTCAAGGCCACCGGTATGTTCTCGGAAGGGCAACGCGGCTTGTACGACCGTTTCCGTGGTCGACTGATCTGGCCCATCCGCAATATCACGGGCGAAACCATTGGCTTCGGTGCTCGCAAGCTCTTCGACGACGATCAAGGCCCCAAATACCTCAACACCCCTGAGACGCAGCTCTACAAGAAGTCTCAAGTGCTCTACGGCATCGACCTCGCCAAGCGGAAGATTGCACAAGGGAAGCAGATCATGGTGGTCGAGGGATACACCGACGTCATGGCTGCGCACCTGGCCGGAATCGAAACTGCGGTGGCCACCTGCGGAACGTCATTCGGCACCGAACACATCAAGATCGTTCGTCGACTACTGGGAGATGACGGTAGCGGCGGAGAGGTGATTTTCACGTTCGACGGCGATGAGGCGGGGCAAAAGGCGGCCCTCCACGCGTTTCAGGAGGACCAACGGTTCACCGCTCAAACGTACGTGTGCGTGGCCCCAGACGGTATGGACCCGTGCGATCTCCGGCTCAAACGGGGGGATCGCGCCGTCCGCGACCTGCTTGAAGATAAGCGTCCCCTCTTCGAATTCGCGATCCGAGTTACTCTGAGGGACTTCGACCTGGACAGCATCGAGGGGCGCTACCGGGCCATGAAGGCAGTCGCGCCCATGGTCGCCTCGATCCGCGATTCCGTTCTCAGGCACGGTTATCAGCGTGAAGTGTCCCGATGGATCGGAGTGGACCTTCAGGAACTGGATCAGGCCGTCCAAGCGGAAGCGCGCAAGCCCTCGGAACGACGTCGGGACGAGGTGGAAGCCGTCGCGGCGGCGTCGGATCACGGTTCCGTGGGGGCGCCACAGATTGAGGTGCCGGATTACAGGGATCCCGCGGCCCGGCGCGAACGTCAGGCTCTGGAGGTGTTGATTCAGGTTCCGGAGCTCGTGGAACAGTCCCAGTGGGATGCCCTGGGGTCGATCCGGGTGAGGTTTCGGGTCCACTATGAGTTGCTCCGTGGGATCCTCGCTGCGGCCGGCGAGATGACCCCCACTTCAGGTACAGGGTGGATCAACGCGATTCGAGGTCACGCCCACGAGGCAACGCACGGTTTGCTTGCCGAGCTGACCGTGGCGCCGTTGCCGGCCTCGAGCCAACGCCAGCTCGAGGCCTACGCCGTCTCGATTCTCAATAGCCTGCTTCAGCAGGAGCTCAGCGCTCGGCAACGGGATAAAGTGCGTGAGCTCGAACGGGTCGATGCCGTCACCGAGGCTGATCGATTCCGCAGCATCCAGCGGGAGATAGCCGACCTGGAGTACAAACGTCGGCAGCTTTCGGAGTATCGGTGACAAGGGTCACCCGCCATCGTTTTGCGAACCCCCAGCCGAGCCTGTAAAGTTTAGTGCTGTTGCAAGCGTTGAAGAACGCTGAGAGTAACGGTCCCCCGTAGCTCAATTGGCAGAGCATTCGACTGTTAATCGAAGGGTTACTGGTTCGAGTCCAGTCGGGGGAGCCAAGAGATTGCCGGGATGCCGGGCCACATGGCCTAGTGTCCCGGCATTTTTTGTGCCCGAAAACGGCCAAAGGCGCGGTTAAGTCACGGATTCAACTCGACACTGTCCAACCCAAGACCGTCGACCCGATACCGGCCCCGGGGCCTCTGCAGGTGGGGTGATTCAAGGTTTCTCGATTCGAATCCACTGGCCTGGTCGGAAGTTAACTCTTTTGAAGTACTAGGGAGTAGAGTGTGGGTCACATTGAGACTTCTGTGCATTTGCGCAGGTCAGTAGCCATTTGGGTGGGGGACCATGGAACATACAGGACTTCGGCGTCGAAGTATCATCAAGGGCGGCGCCTGGAGCGCGCCGGTTATCGTGGCAACCGCTTCCATGCCAGCGTAGGCAGCCTCGCCGACGAATCCGGATTTAGGGGTACTTTTTGACGGCGGAGGAGGCGCCGACGGCTACCTTAACAGCGTGTACGTGGATTTGGGGGTGCCCGCCGCCGGAACTCCGATGACTTTGCAAGCGCCACTGGTCATATCCTTGAACGTAGAGGGACTATTAACGGCTGCAACGGATGAACGGGCCTTCACGGTTTCTGCCAGCTTAGGCTCCGTCAGCCGTGGTGCCTACAACGTTTCCACACGAACCACAACGATCACCTGGACCTTGCCGGCCGGTACAAATTTGCCGAAAGTCAGCACGGCTTCAGGCGTTCCGGACATATTGTTCACTTTTCAGGATGGTGGGTCAAAAACGACCACAGGCCGAATTAAAAATAAAATCGTGATCACCAGCGTGACCGGCGGGACCATCGTGACGCCCAGTAGCACACCGATAGATTCATCGGTCGTGCGAGATGTTAACCAAGGCGCAGTGAGTCCAAACGGCATCTACTAAGTCGGTTTCAAAGCCCCGCTCACCTTCTGTGGTGGGCGGGGCTTTTTATTACCTGCAAATATCAATTCGAAGTCGATTGAAGGTGAAGGCCGCAGGTCGGCGAGTGAGAGTGAAGCGTCGTGGATACGTCACGGATTCAGTCACTTCCTTCTCGACGGCGTCCTCAACCATTCATCTACTGCGCAAAAGGGCCCCCACATACCGTGCCGGTCAGTGGGAGCCCTATTGTTTGGAGCAGATCTAGCCGTTGAGATGTTGGATCGCGTAGTCCGCTTCCTCAGGAGTGAAACCCTCGATCTCAGAAGTCAGCTGCGTCCGTACTGCTTCGGGTGACATATTCTGCTGGGACTGGTAATCCTTCGCCTTCTTGAGGGCATTTTCGTTCCAGTTCGCATCGATGTGATCGATTGCGTACTGTGCCGCTTCCGGAGTGAACTGCTCCACGCTTGAGGTGAGCTGATTGTAAATGCCTTGTTTCGACATATTCATGGTCTGAGCGTAGGACTGTCCCTTCTTGAGGGCGGCCTTGTAATCAGCGGGAGTGTCATCGCTCTTTCCAGAACCGTCCGAAGAGCTGGATTGCGAATTACCCCCAGAATTTGAGTCATGGTTCGAATTTGCCCCATTGGCAACCATGACGATCACGGCGATGATCACAATGACGACGATGATGCCGAGGCAACCGAGACATCCAAATGGCCCCCGGCGCTTCTTTTTCGGTTGCTGGACGTTTCCATAGTGGCCTTGCCACTGCTGATTATCGTGACCCTGCCATTGCTGGTTGTTTTGGGGTGCGTTGGGCTGGTTTTCCAAAGGGGGATCTCCTGGTGTTGAGGGAATGCACAGGTGTATGCCTGCTGTTGCGAATTGATGGGGACATGAAGCCTCGGGAAAACCGAGGTACCTCAAGCAGTGCCTCACCATGCGAGCCGTTTGTTCGCGGCCGAATGATCTATGGGCGCGTGGCGCGACTCAAAGGGGATTGCCTCAAGCCGAGTGGCTCCTGGGATAACCCCGCTTACCTACGAAAGGTCAGCGGGGTTTCCGTCGAGGAGCTGTGGCTTTAGCCGTTGAGGTGTTGAATTGCGTAGTCTGCTTCTTCCGGGGTGAACTTTTCGCCGTACTCGGAGGTGAGCTGGGTCCTAATCGCCTCAGGAGACATATTCATCTGGGATTGATAGTCCTTCGCCTTCGCCAGAGCATTGGCGTTCCAGTCGGACTTCATATTGTCGATGGCATACTGCGCGGCTTCCGGAGAGAACTTTTCTCCATATTCTGAGGTGAGCTGGTCGTAGACGCCTAGCTTAGACATGTGCATCATGCTGGAGTACTGCTCAGCTTTGCGGAGTGCCGACGAGTTGACGCTCGATCCACCGGCGTTCGGCTGTGCCGGGGCGGGGGCTTGGTTTGCATCGGGCGCGGTATCCGCAGGAGCAGACGAAGGCGCTGCCTGTGACGGCGCAGGTGAGTCCGCCGGTGCGGGCGCTTCGGTCTGCGCGGCCTCCGTACTGTCGGTCTCGGAGCTTGAATCCGACGGAGAATCCTCCGGAGTCGTCTCCGTGACGGACGGCGACTCCGTTGCAGGAGCTTCCGATGCGGATGCGGCCTCGGTCGGGGTCGCAGAGGCGCTGGACGAAGAAGTCGATGCGCTGGAGCTGGGGCTAGCGGAGGACGACGAATTATCGGCATGGCTGCAACCTGCGAGAGCGAGAGTGGCCACAGCAAGTGCGGGAATGATGGTGCGAGATTTCATGATGGTTCTTTCTGTGTGGGGCCTGAGTGCGGCCTGGATAGATTGTATGTGGTCGCTCGCCATTTGGGTAGATAGCTTGAGAAAACTTAGTAAAGCTTGTGTTCACCACTGCGAAACACCTTCGGTATGCGGCAAGAAAAGTCGTGTCCGCACCTGAAACCTAAGTCAAAATCCGAGGGATTCTGGAAACTATGGCCCCAATGATTAATTGGCGCCAATGGTTCATTCCCGTCTTGAGTCCCACTTCTAAAACTTCCGGGGCATCAGGTTGAGAGGGTGCAGATAATTGCATTTCGAAATAATTCGAACCGATGCAGGTATGGCTTCGTCCATCTTGATCGGGAAGAATCGCGAGACAGGCTCATCGACGAACCACATCTCAGCTCTGGAGGGCATTATGACCGACACCATTGCAGGCATCACCGTCCCGGATACAGATCTCACTCGGGAAGCGACCGAGCTGGTCCGGGACGCGGCCGACGACGTCCTTTACCATCATTGCCGTCGCGTCTATTTCTTCGGGTCGTTGCGAGGCCAAGAATTCGGACTGACCTGGGACCCAGAGTTGCTCTACGTGGGGGCGATGTTTCACGACCTCGGTCTCACCCCGAGGTATCGAACCACTGATCAGCGCTTCGAAATAGACGCGGCCGACGTGGCACGTGATTTCTTAGTTAACCGAGGAATTGCCGACGACGCCGCCGACCGAGTCTGGCAGGGCATAGCACTTCACACCACCCCCGAGATTCCGTTGCATATGCCACCGGAGGTGGCCTTAGTGACCCGGGGTGTGGAGCTCGACGTGATGGGCGTGGGTTATGACGACATCAGTGAGGCGGACCGTTCTGAAGTAGTTGCCGCCCACCCGCGCCCGGACTTCAAGAATCAGATTCTGGCCGCCTTTACCGACGGTTTGAAAGATCGACCGGAGACCACGTTCGGAAATGTTAAAGCGGACGTCTTGGCTCACTTCCTTCCGGGATTCCGCAGGGGAGATTTTGTGGAGGTCATTAAGAATTCGTCGTGGCCTGAATAGATTCGATGAAAACGAAAACCCACAACGCCCCGGTCCCATAGGGCCGGGGCGTTGTGGGTCGACAGCGGGGTTCTAGCGCTGGTCGCATGCAGTCACAGGCTATGACTTGGCCTCGCAGGCAACACCGTCGCCGTCGCGGTCCAATTTGCGGCTGTAACCAGGTTGGCCTTGGTGAATCGGCGCAGCGCCTGCGGCGCGAGCTGCGGCGCACGTCGGGTAGTAAACGTTGCCTTCCTGCGGAGGCGCCGGTTCGGCGGGGGCCTCGGGCGCCTGTGGTTGCTCGGGTGCCGGTGCTGCTGGGGGAGCGGGTGCCTGTGTGGGCGCGGCTGGAGCCTGCGTCGTTGGGGCCGGTGTCGGAGTCGGGGCGACATCGACGGTCGGGCCGGCATCTCGTCCGGGCAACGGCTCACCGGGGCATCCCTGGAGAATTCCGGTCATGGCATCACGCTCAGGCTGCGTGACCCATAGATGGTAAGTGGCTTTCACGGCGATTTGTCGGGCCACGTAATGGCACCGGTACCCCTTGTTGCCAGGCAGCCAGGTGGCCGCGTCAGCGTCGGATTTCTGCTGATTGGCTGGGCCGTCCACGGCGAGAAGATTCAGCGGGTCGTTCGCAAGATGCTCGCGAGTGTCGGCGTCTAGCTGCTGGGCACCCGTTTGCCACGCGTTGGACAGCGCGACGACGTGATCAATCTGCACTGCTGAGCTCGTATCTTGTCCAGCGGTGTAGGAAATCTCGGTCGCCGTATACGGGTCGGCTAACGTGCCGTGCGTGACTTTGCAGTCCCCAGTATTTGGCTTAAAGGTCTCATCGGTCATGTCTCGTTTGAGAATGTCATTCCTGGTGTCACAACCGTTGTGGTCCACATCGGCCCAAGCTTGGCCGAATTGCTCCCTGGAATATCCAGTTTTGGGGGCTCGTCCCTTCACGGGCAAGCTAGCCAAAGTTTTCGCCGCGTCCCCTTGAGCGGTCGTACCGGTGTCGATTTTCGTGGAGCTTGGAGAGGGACTCTGGCTCGGAGCCGAGGATTCCCGTGTGGGCGACGGCGACGGCGTCAACGAGGGGGAGGGCGAAGTGGCTGAGCTACTCGTGGACGATGTGCTCGGTGAACTCTCCGGCTTTGAATCGTGGGGGCCAAAGAATGCGCCAATGATGCCGATGATGAGGAGAAGAACCAGAAGAATACCGCCACAACCGAGGCATCCCAGACATCCCTTCTTTTTGCCGGACATTGAGGATGTGGTTCTTGGCGCAGGGCCCGGTGGGTTGGAGGAAGCAGACATCAGGAACTTTCTACGGTGCGAGTGGTATCAGCATGATCGTACTGGTCAGTACGGATGAATTGACGTTTGACAGACCGGTCGAATCGAAGAGTCTTCGCTGGGATATGCAGTAACGGGATGACGTCACGAATTGATACTCGGAATCAAAATCCCTATTATGCCATCAGAATTTGCACGGTTAGATCGTGCTTGGAGCATGGAGTTTAAGGCGGCGCCCCGGATGCTATGGGGGTAACCGGGGCGCCTAGGGATTATTTTGGCGGGGTGACGAATCAACTTGGGGGACCGATTCGTCGCGCGGCCGTCGGGCCCTACCGACGTAGCTCAGAGTACTCGTCTCAGTCCTTGGGATTCAACACCAAAAGCGAAACATTGATGAGATGTCGGTTATATCAATGTGTGGTGAATTTTGATGCGCCGAAACATAACCTTCTAGAGGTTCGTTCATGACCTCTCCGACCGTCCCCACTTTTTGGTCTAACGCCCCCAGGTCGGGACTTAGGAACCTGCGTCTGGGTGTGCTCCAAAGGTGGGATTTCGAAGTCCGCGGGAACCGCTAGCGTCGATCGAGGACGAAGACCGTGAACGGCTGATCTCGTCGAAGGATCACACCCGCATGAATATTTGGAAGCTCTCGCGCAGTGCAGCACTGACAAAGTCACAGTCAGTGATAGGTTTAGCTGTGAAATCCATCGGCATTCACTAGGGAGGCTTGATGTCTCACTCCATCAATCACGGAGAGACCACCACGAAACATAAGCCCCGTTCCTACCGGGGTGGCTTGAGCTCCCTGAAGGCCGGGGTTAGCCAGGTTTTGGGGATCGGCAAGGTTGCGTCCCGGCTGGGACCGAAGCAGATCAAAGATGAGCTGCAGATCGCCAAGCTCGAAATGAAGGATAAGGGGATCAAGCTCGGCGTGGGGGCGGCATTCGTCGTCGTCGGCCTGGTTTTCCTCTTGTTCGCGGTCATCGCGCTGATCACTGCGGCCATTGCAGGCCTCGCAACGGTCATGCCGCTGTGGTTGTCGGCGTTGCTTTTCGCCGCGCTGTTCATCGTTCTCTTGGCGATTTTTGCTTTGATCGGTCTTTTGCGCATCAAGTCGCAGCTGCCGCTCAAGCCGGAATCCGCGATCTTCGGCTTCTTGTATGACCTTGGCGTTGCCAAGGAAGGCTCTTCCTACACTTCAAGCCGCGTGCGTCGCGAGATGAAGGAAAAGGAAGAAGCAAAGGCCGAAGAGAAGCGTCAGGCCAAGGAAGAGAAGAAGCGTCAGAAGCGTTCCAACGAGGTTCCGGAGACGCCGCAGCCTTCACAGGACCAGCTCGAGCAGCGCACCAAGGCACGCCGCGATCACCTCAAGTCGTTGCGGGACGACTTTGGCCAGCAGTTCTCCTCGGTTCAGTCCTCGGCCACTGGCCTGGCTGAGAAGTCCTCGGAGGATGCCAAGTCAGCCCCTGACCGCGCCAAGGCCGCGGCATCCAACTTGGGCGCGAATGTTTCCGATCCCGACAATCTCAAGGCACGTTGGAAGCCACTGACGGCCCTGGCGGTTTCCGTGGGCGCATTCTTCGTGTTCCTCGGTCGCTTGTTCAAGAAGTAGGCCAAGCCGCTCCAACGGCACCAACGACGCCCGTCCTCCTCCCTGGAGGGCGGGCGTCGTCGTTATGTGGATCATGCCGACGATTCATGATGAACACCTCGTGTGCAGTGGTTGGGTTGCACGAGGTTCCGGCCGATAGACTATGGGGGATTAACTTCATCCCTGTTCCATACTGAGCCAACGGAATGACAGATATCCATGAACTCAAGACCCCTGAAAATCCTGATCGGCGCGGACACCTATCCGCCTGATATCAACGGAGCGGCCCAATTTGGTCACCGTCTCGCCGTCGGGATGAGGGACCGGGGCCATGAGGTTCACGTGATTGCAGGTCGTTCTTCGGACGGGCCGTCGTATGACATCGAGATCGATGGAATTCACGAACACCGCCTGCGTTCCCATAATCCGCCGACCCATCCGTACTACCGGTTGTGCTTCCCCTGGGAAATGCAACGTCGAGTGGGGAAGATCCTCGACGAGGTCCAGCCGGATGTGGTGCATATTCAATGCCACTACATTATTGGCCGTATGATTTCGTGGGCCTGCAAACGGCGGGGAATTCGGCTGGTTTCCACAAATCACTTTATGCCTGAAAACCTCAATCCATTCCTGCCGTTCCCGGATATTGCTCTCAAGGTGATTGCCTATTGTTCCTGGAAAGACATGGGACGGGTTTTGGGCCGGGCCGACTATGTCACGACGCCGACCCCCATTGGGGCTCAAGCCATGCACGACCACGGCTTTGGGGCGCCGGTCATTCCGGTCTCTAACGGTATTGATGCAGCCCGATACGAATTGGCTCCGGGCGAAGAGGTCAAGAAACGGGATCACCCTGTGGTCTTTTTCGCGGGACGTCTTGCCGTGGAGAAAAACATTGACGTCCTCATCAGGGCTGTCGCACTATTGCCCGCAGATTTGAAGGTTCACCTTGAGCTCGCCGGTACGGGCGAAATTGAGGATGAACTCAAACGAGTCGCGCGTGAAGCAGGAGTCGAAGACCGTGTCCACTTCTTGGGTTTTGTCTCGGACGCGGAGCTGAGGGAGGGCTACCTTCGGGCCGACGTCTTTTGCCAGCCGGGCACCGCCGAGCTTCAATCCCTGGTGAGCCTGGAGGCGATGTCTGCCTCTCGACCGGTCGTCCTGGCTAACGCCCTCGCGTTGCCGCACCTCGTTCGAGAAGGCGAGAACGGATATCTGTTCGAACCCGGTGACCCTCAGGACCTCAGCGAGAAATTGACGGCCGTCTTGACGGCGTCGGACGAAGAACGACGCCGCATGGGCGAGGTAAGCCACGAAATAGTTCAGAAGCATTCGGTTGAGAAAACGTGGGACGCATTCGAAGCGATGTACCGAGGCGAATATCGTGGACCGGAAGGACGGTAGTTCGCTGACCCAGGGGCTTCTCGCGCCTGCCTTCACGGCTCTGATGGTGTCAAGGTAGCAACAATCATGCGGTAAACTGGGGAGCCGTCCGTCCAACCTCGCGTTGGCCGGGCGAGTGCCACTACGGGGGGTTAGCTCAGCTGGTCAGAGCAGAGGACTCATAATCCTTTGGTCGCGGGTTCAAGCCCCGCACCCCCTACCAAAAAGCCCGTCATATCAGGGAAGTAGCCCGATATGGCGGGCTTCAAACATGTCAGGCAGCCCGGAATCCAGCGCAAACCCATCACTTACGATTCGCCGCATTTCCTAGCACTTCCGGCGCTAAGGATTCGTCCGGGGTATCCTGCAATTCCGCCATATAGTGCCTCATGGTGACTTCCTGCGACGAAAGAGCCTATTGAGCAGAAGCGGCCTTCAAGCTATCCGTGTGAGCTAACAGTGTTGCCATCGTGGACCTGATGGTGCGATGATGCACCTATTCGAATTTTGAACCGGCTAACTGTTGGCGCAACTACTTCCAAAAATTATTCGGATCCCGCCAAGCACCGAGAGCGGATGGAAACACAACCACGCTCACTAATGCGACGCTCTAACGCCTTGGCAGTGAAAGACAGTATGCAGGCCTGTGGAAGCGGGGCATGCAGTCTGACGATCAACGGTGTTACCGTCAGGCCATGATTACCTGTGTCGTGCACTACACCATTGACCCGAACAAACTCCAGGATTTCGAGCGCTTTGCCAAAGAATGGATCAGACTCGTCAACAAGCACGGAGGGAGACATCACGGCTACTTCCTCCCCTCCGAAGGCGCTAGCGACCGTGCCGAAGCACTATTCAGCTTCAATAGCCTAGCCGCCTATGAACAATATCGATCCAGATTCGACACTGATCCCGAATTCATCGAAGCAAACAAAATCCGTGATAAATCGCAATGCGTGATCCGATACGAGCGAACATTCATGAGGCCCCTACTTGCGCCTGACGAGGTCAGCGGTCAATGACCTATCGAGGGGATCGAAAGCTCAAGATCAATACCGAATTGACGAAAACATACGCTATCAATCAGGCACGCCATACTCTCATCAGAGAGCTAACCATATGCCTCATGATTGTCAGAATGCCTCTCGGCGCTTCGAGGAAATCGCCTATGCGCCATAACGGGGTGGCACGCTGAAATACCCTTACGGGCAGGTGCTAGCTGTGAAGCTCATGCCGGTTATAAAAACCTGCTGGCTACCGATTCCCTGCTTGCTCCAAAAATCTATAGTTACCGAGGTGACGGGCTGCGAGTAGCGAATATCGCTGCGAGTCGTGACGTCATCGGATTTGCGATCGCCCACGTTGGTCGCTGGACCGAGCGGGGAGGTTGTAGTGCCCGCTCCGCTGACGTTGGATCCGTTCGAAACCGTGGGAGACCCCGACAATGCAACTTGGTCCAAATATCCGGCTTGGTCAAGATCGGCAATCGTGAAGGCCAAATTCTTGACCGGCCGGTCAAAGGTGATGGTGAGCGTTTGGCGAGCCGCGTAACCGATAGGGCCGCTCTGAATCAGTTCGAGACCGTTCGTGGCGAGGTCTCCGGCGCCGTTGTATCCCAGAGCCTGCTGTTGGCCAGCGACAGCGAGGTTCTGTGATGCTTGAAGAGCTTTGCCTCCCAAGGCGGTGGCTTGGAAGGCCACGGCAACGGTCGGCTTCACCGGGCCGGTGGGGGAGTTGACCGGTGTGACCGGGTTGAAAGCCCCAGTGGCCGATGAGTCGCTGGCTCGCGTCACGGTGTTCGAGTTGAGCGCAGGCGCGTAGGAAACCTCATCGCAGATAGAAACCGCGTGGGCCGGAACGGCTCCTGCGGCCAAAATCATGGGTGCAGACCAGGCCGCCCCTTGGGCCAGGCGTCGGCGAGTGATGTGCGAACTGGGCATGGTGGCTCCCCAAAGCTAGATTTTCGGTTTTGTAGAACCAGACACTACTAGGTCCGATCGTGTTTGACATGGGGTGACTCTGGAGGCGCCGATGGCGTGGCGGTCACAGGATTGAGTTGACTCGCACATAAATTGGCGCACAAACACGGCATCGGGCCGCTTTCCAGAGTTCACTGGGATTGACCTCCAGCCGCGAGATGTGGGCAAAATCATGAGTCCCAAGAGCCAGGTGGTAGCTGATGAAGCTCCGGAATTGAGCTGAGAGTCGGCTCCCTGAACCCCTAGTCTTCCTTATTTTTCGTTTCACCGTGTGCTTCCGGTGTGAATCGAGTGCGCGCGACGGGAAGGGTGTCGAAGCCTTTAGTGCTCAGTTCGTGATCCCTGACGAGTGGCTTGTATCCAGATTGCTACGAGTCCTCGAAGGGTGGAATATTGCGGGGCTATTCTTTTTCGGCCGTATCTACGTTGCGCTACGGGTCCAGTCAGCCGTGCGTCCGATCTTCGGTGCCCACTCTTCGATGGTTTCACGTTTCCAACCGAACCATTCGGATCCTTTGGATCCGTGGAGTATGGCATCGGGCTGAGGCATGGTGCCAGCGTTGTGACGCTGTTGGATGGCGGCGGGGGTCATGCCGAGGGCAACGGCAACTTTATGCCGGCTGACGAAGTGTTGGGTCACGAGAGTCCGGTGTCCTTTCACGGCGTGGTCTCGGTGGGTTGTAGTCCTATAGCCAGACTATGGGATTGTTTCCTGGAAAGCGCCCGGCGATGGATTTCGGTGTAATTGTGGTGTTGTTCGTGTCGCTATGTGCAGCCATTAATCTGGGTTATTTCCTGAGGGTCGAGCAGCCGGGAGTGGCCACAAGACGGAATGTGCTGACGCGCCGACAAAAAGTAGGGGATTGACGTAGCCGTCGCTATCCCTAACGCCCCAATGGAGGCACGGTCCACACGGTTCATGGGGAATGGCTGGGTCTCGGCGAGCAATGACGTCGCCCGCACGAACTTTGCTCCCTTTGGGGGCAGGGTCAGCTACTGGTTCGAAGCTGATGCGGTGACCGGACTTCACCTTGAGGCTAATGACCGTCCGATTCACCACCCGGCCGGTAAACACAATGACGCCGTCGGCTGGGGCGTGGATTTCTTGACCGAACCGGGCCGCTAGATCGACGCCTCGGTGGCCTGACATCCATGGGTGTGTTGGTCGGTGGAAGGCGCGCAGAACGGCGGGGGCCGGGTCCAACGGCCACGACCACAATGCTGCCGACGCTGACGTGACAGACGACGAGGCCAGTGCCGTGAGCATGGCGATGAGGGATACAACGATGCATCGGAACATGGCTCCACGAAAACTCATAGACAGGACGCGAGTGCTTCCATCGAACGCTGAGGACCAGACATTGTGGATAAGTGTGATCTGAATCGGGAAATTAGTGGCCTGTTTGCGGCTATTCGTGCGGTATAGTGGCCGAAGCAGTGGCATAAGTGTGTCCACTGACTTCGCGTGATCGCCGCGTTTCTCCTCGGAAGCGGCGCTCGCCAACGGTCCGGTTGCCTCCAGGTGCCGGTGACGGCGGGTTCTCGTCCGTCGCGTTCTTGAATGCGACAGGCGTCGACGATCACCAGGAATGTTGTGGAAATGTCCTCAGCATGAAAACCGATAACTACGACGATGATGCGGGCCCCTAAGGTACCTGGGACGCGTCATCACAAAGGAGACGACATGCCCGTCGTAACAATGCGCCAGCTTCTCGATTCCGGTGTCCACTTCGGTCACCAGACCCGCCGCTGGAACCCGAAGATGAAGCGTTTCATTTTCACCGAGCGCAACGGCATCTACATCATTGACCTTCAGCAGTCGCTGGAATTCATTGACCGCGCGTTCGAGGCCGTCAAGGCAACCGTTGCTCACGGTGGAACCATCCTGTTTGTCGGCACCAAGAAGCAGGCTCAGGAAGCGATCGCCGAGCAGGCTACTCGCGTCAACATGCCGTACGTGAACCACCGTTGGTTGGGCGGTATGCTTACCAACTTCGCCACGGTTTCCAAGCGCATCGAGCGCATGAAGGAACTCGAGCAGGTCGACTTCGACGACGTCGCCGCCTCGCAGTACACCAAGAAGGAACTGCTCCTGCTGCGTCGCGAGTTTGAGAAGCTCGAGAAGACCCTCGGTGGTATCCGCAACTTGACCAAGACCCCCTCCCTTCTGTGGGTCGTCGATACCAAGAAGGAGCACCTCGCGGTCGACGAGGCCCAGAAGCTCGGTATCCCGGTTGTCGCCATCTTGGACACCAACTGCGATCCGGACGAAGTCGCCTTCCCGATCCCGGGTAACGACGACGCCATCCGTTCCGTGAACTTGCTGACCCGCGTCGTTGCCGACGCCGTCGCCGAGGGCCTCCTCGAGCGCAACAAGAAACAGTCCGGTAAGGAAGACGCGCCGGAGGAGCCCATGGCAGAGTGGGAGAAGGAACTCCTCGAGCAGCACGAGGCACAGAAGGCCGCCGAAGCTGAAAAGGGTTCCGAGACCGAATCCGCCGAGAAGACCGAAACCTCTTCCAACTAATTCACGCTGATCGGTTTGCCGCACGGTGAACCGCCCAGTTTCCGCGGGGCCGGGCCATTCCGGCCCGGCCCCGCGTCCACGTGTTCCAGACACTAATAAAAGGAGTTCACATGGCGAACTACACCGCAGCTGACATCAAGGCTCTCCGCGAGCGCACCGGTGCCGGAATGCTCGATGTCAAGAAGGCCCTGGACGAGGCCGAGGGAGATCAGCAGAAAGCCCTCGAAATCATTCGCGTGAAGGGCCTCAAGGGCGTGACCAAGCGCGAGGGACGCGCTACCGCGGAAGGTCTCGTTGCCGCTCGCGTCGAGAACGGCGTCGGCTTCTTGGTCGAGGTCAACTCGGAGACCGACTTCGTGGCCAAGTCCGCCCCGTTCATCGATTTCGGCAATTCGGTTCTCGATGCCGCCGTCGAGGCCAACGTTGAGACCCTCGAGGATCTCCTCAAGGCTTCTTCCAACGGCAAGACCGTCGAGGAGCAGGTGACCGAGGCCGGCGCTTTGCTGGGCGAGAAGGTCGTCGTTCGTCGCGTGGCACGCCTCGAGGGCGAAAACGTCGCGATGTACCTGCACAAGACCTCCAAGGACCTCCCTGCTCAGGTTGGCGTTCTGCTCGCTGTTGACGGTGCTAACACCGACGAAGTTGCGCACGACGTCGCCGTGCACATCGCCGCAATGGCCCCGAAGTACCTGGATGAGTCCGGCATTCCGGAGGACCAGGTCGAGTCCGAGCGTCACATCGCTGAAGAGACCGCTCGTTCCGAGGGCAAGCCCGAGAAGATCATTCCTCAGATCGTTCAGGGCCGTTTGAAGGGCTTCTTCAAGGAAAACACCCTTCTCGACCAGGACTTCGCCAAGGATTCCAAGAAGTCCGTGGCGCAGGTTCTCGAGGAAGCTGGCGCCAAGGCAACCGGTTTCGTTCGTTTCCGCGTCGGCAACTAATCATTGTTGATGATGTGAAGGGGGGCGTCCACCGCGTGTGGACGCCCCCTTTTTGCGTAAGCTAAACACCAGTAGCAAGCACACGAGAAATTGGGGCCCATAGCCCAGGAGGATCCATGTCCGTCAATTCCGCAACGTCCACGCAACCACAGCGCCGCAGGGTCCTATTGAAGCTCTCGGGAGAGGTCTTTGGTGGCGGCCGAGTCGGTATCGACACCGGCGTGGTGCGCAAGTTCGCGGAGCAGATTGCTTCGACCGTCGGCCAGGCGGAGACCTCCATCGTCGTCGGAGGAGGGAATTTTTTCCGCGGCGCCGAGCTCTCCTCCGCGGGGCTCGACCGTTCTCGAGCTGACTACATGGGCATGCTCGGCACCGTCATGAACTCCTTGGCTTTGCAGGACATCCTGGAGCAGTCCGGCGTGGACACCCGCGTGCAGTCGGCGATCGAGATGGCCCAGGTGGCGGAAAACTACATTCCGCGCCGCGCGATCCGGCACATGGAAAAGGACCGAGTGGTCATTTTCGGTGCGGGTGCGGGGCTTCCGTATTTCTCGACCGATACCGTTGCAGCGCAACGTGCGCTGGAAATCGGTGCCGACGAGGTGCTGGTGGCTAAGAACGGCGTCGACGGCGTCTATACCGCCGACCCGAAGGTGGACCCCGACGCCGAGCGCCTGTACCACTTGACCTACGACGAGGCTTTGCGCCGCGACATCCGCGTCATGGACCAGACGGCCTTCAGCCTGTGCAAGGACAACAACGTCACCATGCGGGTCTTCGGCATGCAGGGTGAAGGCAACGTGGCGCGCGCGATTCTTGGCGAGGAAATCGGAACCCTGGTGACGACGTAAGATCCGGCATCGGTGATCAGAGTTCGCGACGTTCGTTGACGCATCGCTAAACTGGAGTACGGAGAATTCGGCCGTCGCTGCCTTGTGCCACTGAGCAGAAGGCGCGGTGCCGCCACAGCGACTCGTCCGAGAGCGAGTCCCCACGAATGAGGAGACCGAAGTGATCGAAGATTCCCTGTCAGAAGCCAAAACGAAGATGGGCAAGGCGGTAGATTCCGCCAAGGAGGATTTCGCGTCGGTGCGAACCGGTCGGGCCAACCCCTCGTTGTTCTCGGGCATTCTCGTGGACTACTACGGTGCTCCGACTCCGCTCCAGCAGCTTGCGTCGTTCCAGAACCCTGAGGCCCGCACGCTGCTCATCACCCCCTATGACAAGTCGGCCCTCGGTGATATCGAGAAGGCCCTCCGTAATTCTGACCTCGGGGCCAACCCGGCCAACGACGGCAACGTGATCCGCGTGGTCATGCCGGAACTGACCGAAGAACGACGCAAAGAATACGTCCGCATGGTCTCGGGCAAAGCGGAAGACGCTCGCGTGTCCGTGCGCAACATTCGCCGCACCGCCAAGTCCGCCATCGAGAAAGCCGTCAAGGACGGCGACGCCGGTGAAGATGAGGGTAGCCGTGCGGAAAAGGAACTCGAAGAGCAGACCAAAAAGCACATCGACCAGATCGATGAATTGCTGAAGCGCAAGGAAGCTGAGCTCCTGGCGGTCTGATGACTTCATCCAGCGCGCCGTCGACCGAACCCGAGAAGAAGAAATCTCGGGCCGGACGTGATCTTCCGGCGGCCATCGGAGTCGGTGTGACTCTGGTGGCCCTCGTCATCATCGGGTTGTTCTTTATCCCGTTGGTGATCGTGGCATTCGCAGCTGTAGCAGCGGCCGTCGGCACGTGGGAGGTCGGGCAATCCCTCAACCATAAGCGGGGGATGCGCGTTCCACTGATTCCGGCGGTGATCACGGGTGGACTGCTTCCCTTCGCCGCCTATTTTGGTGGGGGAGAGGCGCTCATCCTCTCTGTGCTGGGCTCGGTCAGTCTCGTCACGCTGTGGCGAGCCTTCGGGCGCAAAGATGGCATGTTGTTTTCCATCATGGGCGGCATCTTCGTGATGAGCTGGGTGCCGTTCATGTTGGCCCTCGCGGTACTCATCTTTCGCGACGTGGACGGACCAGCCAAGGTCTTCACCATCGTTTTGATGGCCATCGGCAACGACACCTGGGGATACATCGCGGGCGTCTTGTTCGGAAAACACCCCATGGCCCCACGTATCAGTCCCAAAAAGACCTGGGAGGGCTTCGCCGGCTCCATGATCGGTTCCATGATCGTGGGGACGCTATGTGCGCTGTTCCTCCTTCACCAGCCGTGGTGGCACGGCATCGTGATCGCGGTACTCCTCGTCATCGTCTCCACGGTCGGCGACCTTGCCGAATCGATGGTGAAACGCGAAATCGGTATTAAAGACATGAGCAATCTGCTTCCTGGACACGGCGGTGTCATGGACCGGCTCGACTCCATCGTTTTTGCCGCGGCCATCGGATATGTCATCTTTGCCGTTCTGCTCGTCTGAGCCGACCACAGGAATTTGGAGAAAGCATGAATGGATCAAGGGCCGCTACCGCAGCGGACTCCAACGGCGATATTTCAGCTCGTCGGGACCCCGGCACGGTACGTCGAGTCGGTCACCGAGAGACTGGCTACTCTGCCTCGGCAGTCGACGCCGCGATCGAGCGTTTCGACGACGCTCTCGCCCGATGGGCCGAAGATCCCGCCGTCGAAACCATAGGTGCCGCTGAGGTTCGTCAGGTCACCTTCGAGCGGGAACGAGGCGGCTACGACCCACACGACGTCGACGATCTCTTGGACGCCTATGAGGACCGATTCGCGGAGGCCGAAAAGGTGGCGTACTGTCGTCGCGAAGGTGATCAAGCCTGGCACGAGCACTCCGCCGCTTTGGCCGACCTCGTCATGGGGCGTCTTACCCGTGAGCGCGGAAACCGCTTCCGACGTCCCGCTCACCGGCGCGTCGAAGGATATTTCGTGGGTGATGTCGACGATCTTTGTGACCGCCTCGAAGAATATTTCCGCACGGAGAGCCACGTGGAACCGTCCGTGATTCGGCGGTCTTCATTCCGAACCGCGACCCGGAAACACGCCTATGATGAAGTCCAGGTCGATGCCTTTCTTGACACCGCCATCCAGCTGATTCAGGCGTTGCGTTAACCGCGCGACGACGGATTGCGGCCGGACCACCACACCGGAAATCGCCGCCGTCGTCATCCTTTCGGGGGCGCGGGACATCCTGAAAGGAGAACGCCATGAAAAGCATTTTTCGCATCATGCGGGCCACGAGCTCTCTGTGGCCGTACTACGTCATCATTTTGGCCTGTTCTGTACTGACGGCCGTTGCCTCTTTGGCCACGCCTTTCGTCCTTAAATTTGCGACGGACGCCGTGGTCGCTGCGCTCAACGGCGATGGCGGCTCGACGGTCCGGATCATCTTCACCTTCGCTGGACTTTATCTTGTGGTGCAGCTGCTGATGACCGTCGTGTCGAATTACGGCGGATATCAAGGCGACATCATGGGGCAGAAAATGCGCTCGCTCTTGTCCACGCGCTATTTTCATAAGCTCCTGAGCCTCCCGCAAAGCTACTTCGACGGTCAGCTCACAGGCACCGTGGTGTCACGGCTGAATCGTTCGATCGCCGAGGTCACCTTTTTCATCAAGTCGATGTCGAATAACTTCTTTTCGATGATCGTCAGCACCGTGGCCGTGCTCGTGGTCATGTTCATCTACTACTGGCCGCTGGCCGTGCTTCTGCTCATCATCTATCCCACGTACCTGTGGCTCACGGGACTGACCAGCAAAAAGTGGCAAGGCTGGGAGAAGGACAAGAACGAGCATGTCGATCTGGCCGGCGGACGTTTCAATGAGGTCATCTCGCAGCTGCGGGTTGTGAAATCATTCGGAACGCAAGCGCGTGAACTCGCCGGATTTGCCGAGCACTTCACATCGACGGTGTCGTTGACTCGTTCCCAGTCGAGGCACTGGCACACCATGGATGTGTACCGGCGTTCCATCCTCAACATCGTCTTCTTCGCGATGTACCTCCTCATTTTCTGGAAGACCTTGACGGGTGAATTCTCGCTCGGCGACATGGTGCTCATGATTCAGCTCATGGCCATGGCGTCTCAACCGGTCTCGATGTTGTCGTGGATCATCGATTCGGCGCAGCGGGCTATCGCTGGTTCCCGCGAATACTTTGAGGTCATGGGATTGCCCGACGACCCACGGGCGGCCTCGGTCATTCCCCCGACGGTCACGTCAACCATTCAGAAGGTGCAGTCCTCAGAGGAAGGACCACGCAGGCCAAGTAACCACGAATTGCCGGACCCCGTGATCGAATTCCACGACGTCGATTTCGCTTACGGCGGCGAAGACCCCGTGCTTCGCGATATCAATCTCAGCGTTCGGCGAGGGGAAAAGATCGCGTTTGTGGGGGAGTCGGGCGGCGGAAAATCGACGTTGATGTCCCTCCTGCAAGGCCTGTACACGCCGTCCACCGGCTCTGTGCAGGTCGCCGGTTTCGACACCTCGACGTCGACCTTGGGACAACTTCGCTCCACGATGGGCATGGTCTTCCAAGACGCGTCGCTGTTCTCCGGAACGATTGCGGAAAATATTGCCTATGCCAAGCCGGATGCAACGCGCGACGAGATCGTTGACGCCGCACGCCAGGCCAACGCGGATGTGTTCATTCGTCGTTTCACGGATGGGTACGACTCCCTCATTGGGGAGCGTGGCCTCAAACTTTCGGGTGGCCAGAAGCAACGGATCGCCGTCGCGCGGGCCATCCTCAAGGATGCGCCGATCTTGATTCTCGACGAGGCCACGAGCGCCTTGGACACCAAATCGGAACGGATCGTTCAGGATGCCCTGGACCGACTGATGGAAGGGCGAACGAGTCTCATCATTGCCCACAGGCTCTCCACCATTTCTGCGGTGGACCGGATCGTCACGTTGGAGAATGGTCGGATCATCGAGATGGGAACCCCGGGTGAGCTCGCTCAGTCCGGTGGGATCTATTCCGAATTATTGCGGCTGCAAATGTCGGCGAGTTCCGCGGACCGTAAGCGTCTTCGGGAATTCGGGATCGTCGGCTAGGGATGCTTTCAGGAATCGTCCACGTCTCTTGCGGCATGGCCACGTAGAATCGACCGGGGCGAAAAGCCCAAGGGAACGAAGAACGGGAATTCACTGGTGGATTTTTCGCACATGCTGGGCGGGTCGTGGCTCATGTTCGTGATCGGCGTCGTCGTCATGGCCCTCGGTATCGCCGTGTCGATTGCGCTGCACGAGGTCGGGCACCTGCTCCCGGCCAAGTTCTTCAACGTGCGAGTTACGCAATACATGATCGGCTTTGGCAAGACGCTGTTTTCCCGGAGACGCGGTGAAACCGAATATGGCGTCAAAGCGATCCCGCTGGGTGGCTACATTTCCATGATTGGCATGTATCCGCCGGATCGAAACGGCGAAAAAATCACGGCCGATTCAACGGGCCTTCTTCAGCAAATGGCCACGGAGACGCGGAGCATGGAAGCCGAAAGGCTTCAACCCGGCGATGAAAACCGCCAGTTTTACCAGCTACCGATTCATAAGCGCATCATCATCATGCTAGGTGGCCCCTTGATGAACCTGCTGATTGGCGTCGTTTGCTTGTCGGTGGTGGTCATGGCCTTCGGTACGAGCCAGCCGACGACGAACGTGAGTTCCGTGAGTCAATGCGTCCATACGGTCGACGTTGGCGACACGAACCGATCCTCCACCTGCACCTCAAAGGACCCGGCGTCACCTGCCGGAAAAGCAGGTGTGAAACCTGGCGACAAAGTCGTGAAGTTCGCCGGGGAAGACATCACGTCCTGGGACCAGCTGAGTCGGCTCATCTCGGAGCACGGCGGCCAGACCGTACCCATGACCATTGACCGAGACGGTTCCACGATTCAGACCAGTATTACCCCGATCATCACGCCCCGTCCGGTCACTGATGCTTCGGGAGCCCCGGTCAAGGACGCCAACGGCAAATACAAAACCCACGACGTCGGATTCGTCGGCATTGGTCCGCGGCAAGAATTGACGCCGGGGAGCATCTCGGACGTTCCTCCCGTGCTGGGTCAGACCCTGACTCAAATCGGGGGAGTGATCATCAAACTTCCGGTTCGACTGTGGGATGTAGGGACGGCCCTGTTTACCGACAAGGAACGGCCGGCGGACTCGCCGATGTCGGTGGTTGGCGTGGGACGAGTGGCCGGTGAAGTCGCGTCGACTGAAAACATCACGACCGACGCCAAAGTGGCATACCTCGTATCCGTTCTCGGAACCTTGAACATCAGCCTGTTCGTCTTCAACTTGATCCCATTGCTACCGCTCGACGGCGGACACGTGGCCGGGGCGCTGTGGGAGGGGATCCGACGCCGTTGGGCTCGATTCCGCAAGAAGCCGGACCCTGGCCACTTCGACCCCATCCGTTTGATGCCGCTGACCTACGTCGTCGCCATCGCCTTCATCGGTATGTCCGTGCTTCTCATCGCGGCCGATATCTTCGACCCCGTCAAGATTTTCTGATTGTGGATGACGTGACGTGGTGAAATTCTGGACACAGCATGCGGACCGTGTAACGGGTCCGACGGTGCGCCCGCTGACCGTGGAAGATTCCGATGCCTTGCTGACGATGATTCACGATCGGCCCGTCGCCAACCTCTTTCCCCTGGAACACTACGAGCGGATCGGACTGCCTCGTCCGAGTTTTCTGACGAAAATGCACTCAGCCTCGCCGTTTTTGGGAGTCTTCGAGCCGACGGGTCAAGACCAGATCCCCACACTCCGGGGATGCGTGTGGTTTGGCGTCAACATCGTTCCACTCCATCTGGAAACAAAGCACTTTTCCCGAGTTGCCAACTACATTTTGCGAAGCCGAAAAAATACCGCGTCTCTTTTTGGCCCGGCCGAGTACGTGATGCCGTTGTGGGAGTGGCTCCGTGGTGGATTCCCCACACCCTTCGATGTGCGACCGAACCAGCCGTTAATGGTGCTGGGCCCGAACAGTCGACGGGAATCGGTGGAGGAATCCGCCGTCGAACTTCCCGAGGTGCGGTGGGGCCTCGAATCCGACCTTGAAGCACTTCTACCGGCCAGCGTGGCCATGTTTACCGAAGAAGTGGGCTATTCGCCGTTGGGCCGTGACCCTGAAGGCTACACGCAGAGGGTCCGCGATACGGTCCGGGCCGGCCGCAGCGTTCTGGCCCGGGACGAGACCGGTCGAGTGGTATTCAAAGCTGACTTAGGCCTGGCGGCTGACGGCATGTGCCAGTTGCAAGGCGTGTGGTTGGCTCCCGACCTCCGAGGACAGGGCTTCTCGGAGCCGTTCCTCATTCGAGCCTGTGAATTGATCCGCCCGAGGTTCCCGACCATCAGCCTGTACGTCAACGACTACAACGCTCCCGCGCGGGCGTTGTACAAGGCCGTGGGCTTCGAAGAAGTCGGGTCATTCGCGACGATTCTGCTGTGATGAGCGACCAGTATGTACTGGTGGGTCGCCTCCTTTAGACTTGGGCAGAAGAAGAACGTCAAATCAGAGAAACGGATACGTTAGTTGGCCATTCGCCTTTCCTCGCTTTTCCTCCGCACCCTGCGTGAAGACCCCGTCGACGCTGAGGTGGACAGCCACAAGCTGTTGGTGCGTGCAGGATATATTCGCCGGGCCGCTCCCGGCATCTATTCGTGGTTGCCTCTGGGCCTCAAGGTTCTGAATAAGGTCGAGACCATCGTGCGCGAGGAAATGGACGCGATCGGTGCCCAAGAGGTTCATTTCCCGGCGCTTCTGCCGCGCGAGCCCTATGAAACGTCGAATCGCTGGGAAGAATACGGGGAAAACCTCTTCCGGCTGCAGGACCGAAAGGGGGCCGACTACCTGTTGGCTCCCACCCACGAGGAAATGTTCACGTTGCTGGTCAAGGACATGTACTCCTCGTACAAAGACTTGCCGGTTTCCCTCTATCAGATTCAAACCAAGTATCGTGACGAAGCCCGACCGCGCGCAGGTCTCCTGCGAGGGCGCGAGTTCATCATGAAGGATTCGTACTCCTTCAGCGTCGACGACGAGGGCCTGGACGAGGCCTATCTCGCTCACCGCGGCGCGTACCAGCGCATTTTCCAACGGCTCAGCCTGGACATCGTGATCGTTCGTGCCCAGTCGGGGGCCATGGGCGGCTCGCGGTCGGAAGAATTCTTGCATCCCACCCCCGTCGGTGAGGACACCTTCGTCCGTTCCGAGGGTGGATACGCTGCCAACGTCGAGGCCGTCACCACCGTTGCCCCCGAGGCGATCGATCACACGAATCTGCCTTCGGCGCATGTCGAGGAAACCCCGGATTCGCCCACCATTGACACCTTGGTTGCCCAGTCCAACGCGTTACATCCGCGGGACGACGGCGAATGGACCGCCGCCGATACCCTCAAGAACCTCCTCGTCTCCGTTACCCTGCCGACCGGCGACAAGCAGATGGTTGCGGTGGGCGTTCCCGGAGATCGTGGTGTCGACCTCAAGCGATTGGAAGCCGGCCTGGGCGATGCGCTCGGAGTGGGCGGGGAGATCGACGTCGCCCAAGCCGGAGACGAAGAACTACGACGCTTCCCGATGCTGGTCAAGGGCTATATCGGGCCAGGCCTGAGCCTAGAAGCTGCGACCTTGGGCACGGAATCCTCCACCGGCATCCCTTATTTCGTGGATCCCCGAGTTGCCGAGGGCACCTCTTGGATCACGGGAGCCAACCTGCAAGGCCGTCACGTGTACCACCTCGTCGCGGGCCGCGATTTCACGTGGGACGGCGTCGTCGAGGCTTGCGAGGTTCGCGAGGGCGACCCGGCTCCCGACGGATCCGGTCCACTGCACACCGCACGCGGCATTGAAATGGGCCACATCTTTGCTTTGGGCCGAAAGTATGCTGAGGCCTTGGGTCTACGAGTGCTGGATTCCAACGGCAAGCTCGTGACCGTCACCATGGGGTCCTACGGTGTTGGTGTGACGCGCGCGCTCGCCGCCATCGCCGAATCCAACCACGACGACCGTGGGTTGATCTGGCCGCGCAATCTTGCGCCGGCGGACGTTCACGTGGTCGCCGCCGGTAAGGGTGAAGAGATCATGGATGGTGCCGAGAGCATCGTCGCCGAACTCGAGCGTTCCGGACTCCACGTCTTGTTCGATGACCGGCCGAAGACCTCTCCAGGGGTGAAATTCGGTGACGCCGAACTCTTGGGAATTCCCACGATCTTGGTCGTCGGACGAGGATTCAAAGATGGCAAGGTCGAAATCAAGGACCGCGCTACCGGCGAAGCCCGCGAGGTCGACGTCGAGGCCGTCACGCAAGAGGTCTTGAAGGACGTCCGCTCCGACGCCTCGTGATGCTTTCCCCGGGGTCACACCCCGGGGAGGGCCGGAACGTCCGAAGTCTCTCGTGCCGCCAGCGCGGTATTGAGAGCCAAGGACGTGGTGCCCCACGCCCGCCACGAGGCTGGACCCGTCGCTTGACCCGTGGCCGCAGGATCAGACTTGACCACCGAGAGCGACTGTTGCGCCAGATATTCCGCCTGATCGGCGAGGATCTGAGCGGGATTCTGTTCCCCGTGATCCTCGATGGAGTAAGCGGCCTTCGGCTGAGGGATGGAAGAACAGCTCTTTCCGAGTGCAGCTCGCAAGGACCGAAGCTGGTCGTCGTGGATGGAGGAGGATTCGCCGACCAACCGCGTCGTCGAGTCGGGGATCCCATCAACATCGGAGCGAGCCTGGTAGTAGGACTCGGCCCAGGTGGAGCGATAGAGGCCCTTGAGGAGCGAGGCGAGTTCCTCGGAATCTTGGGCGTCGGGTGCCTGGGAGGCCGACGCTGAATTGCTTGCCGAGGCCGATTCTTGTTCGGATACCGCGGGGCACAAGCCAGATCCTTCGAAAGAGTCGCCGCGGGAGAGACCCGTCATGTGGCTCAGGCTTTGGGACCCAGCCGAATCTGGGTTGCCAAGGTCCGAGATGGAGCCGTCAATCAGGCGAGCTGAGGACCACTGGCTCACGGAAATAGAGATCAGGACGGCGGATTCATCCGTCTCGATTCCTGGGGTCCCGGCGAGCGCGTAGAGCCGTTCGGCGGCGTCGTCGAGATTCTTGCCTGCGTTGGCACGGGTCGTGGGCGTGGCATGAGAATCTGCCTGTGCTTCGTCGACCGCAGTGCGGTTCAGCGCCTTGAGCTGGGTCGAGAGATCTGAATTCAGCGCGTCTCGCGAATCCTGCGGCAGGTCGGTATTCCGGAGACTCTCTTGGAGGGTTTTGAGCTGGGCCGCCGCTTCGCGTTGTGCGTCGTAGTTGCCGTCGTTTCGGTTGAGTCGCCAGGCGGCGTACCCGGCGATCGCCCCAAGGACCAGGAGCACCACCACAAGGATCGTGAAGAGGGTCTTGCTGAAGGTGGCTCTCATCTGAGTGAACTTCTCTCCTACGCTGGTTCCGGTGGCAACTCACCATCATCGCACGTCCGGTATCGTGGCGGGCCACGGTACCCTGTGACGAGAACAGGAATACATCACGATGGGGAGGTCTCTTGGCTCACAACACCTCGAAGTCTTCGGCACGCGGTAAGAACACCTCGCGCGAACGACGTCGGTTGGCACGAGAAAAGGCCAACGCACACTTCTCGGACCAATCGCATCCCCGAAATTCTCTCGCGGACAGCGTGAGCTTGGACGAAATTCGGGAGAAGTTACAGCCCGTCGCGGAGCAACTCCACCTCGTCATCGAGGACGTGACCGCCCGGGGCGCTGGAAACAGCCAGACGCTCACGGTCGTGGTGGATTTGTACGAAGACGAAGTGGGCAGCGTCGAACTCGACACGATTGCCGAGGCGTCCGAAGCCATGTCGGAGGCCCTCGACGGCATGGAGGACGATCCCCAGGACGCCTATCTGTTGGAGGTTACCTCGCCGGGTGCCACGCGCCCCCTCACCGAATCGAGGCATTGGAAGCGAGCTCGCGGCCGTTTGATTTCGGTGCGGACCACCGAGGGGGATAACTTCGTAGCCCGCCTCGAGGAGACCGATGGCACCACCGCCACAATCGCTCGCAAAGTGAATACGCCAAAGGGCGTTCCGGAAAAATACCGAGATCAGGAAGAGATTCGCCTGAGCGACGTCGCGTCCGCCCATGTGGAAATTGAGTTCAACCACTAGGTACAGACCGCTAGAATAGGTCGGAACACTGAGGTCGACGGCGGAAGCCGCCGGGCCAGGCCAAGCGCCGGGACGCTCAGCGCCCCGGTGTTGTGGCACACAGAGCTAAGAAAGGCCAGCAATGGACATCGATATGAGCAACCTCCGACTCTTGGAGAAGGAGCGTGATATCCCCGTCGATCAACTGATCGAGATGATTCAGTCTGCTCTGTTGCTGGCCTACGAAAAGAATCCCGGTGCGATTCGTAACGCGCGCGCCGTCGTCGACCGTTCGAGTGGACATGTGACCATCATGGCCCCGGAGATCGACGAAGACGGCACAGTCATTGGGGAATTTGACGACACCCCTCGCAACTTCGGGCGTATCGCTGCCGCCACGGCACGTCAGGTGATTTTCCAGCGTCTTCGCGAAGCTGAGGACAACCAGGTTCTTGGCGACTTCCGGGATCGCGAAGGGCAACTTGTCTCGGGCCAGGTGCAACAGGGCGGGCGATTCGACACCGTTCAGGTTGACCTCGGAACCGTGGAAGGTGTGTTGCCTCCGCACGAACAGGTTCCGGGCGAATCGTATCCTCACGGGTCTCGTATCCGTGCCTTCGTGGTGGAGGCCCGACGCGGTTTCAAAGGACCGTCCATCACCTTGTCTCGTTCACACCCGGACTTGGTGCGTCGACTCTTCGAGCACGAAGTTCCGGAGATCGAGGACGGTTCCGTCGAGATCATGTCGATCGCTCGTGAAGCCGGACACCGCACGAAGATTGCCGTCCGGGCCACCCGTGAGGGCATCAATGCTAAAGGTTCGTGCATCGGCGAGATGGGATCACGAGTGCGCGCCGTGACCTCTGAACTGAATAACGAAAAGATCGACATCGTGAGCTATTCCGACGACCCCGCCGCGTACATCGCAGGTGCGCTGAGCCCGGCCAAGGTCGCCTCGGTAGAAGTCGATCCGCAGGGGCGGTTCCAGGCTCGCGCGATCGTTCCCGACGACCAACTCTCCCTTGCGATTGGCAAAGAAGGGCAAAACGCCCGGCTCGCGGCCAAGCTGACGAATTGGCGCATCGACATCGTCGCTCAGTCCAAGGCGCAAGCCGTTCACATCGAGGATCGCCCGGGAGTCACCGAGTAATCGTCCTCACAGTGACCGGGTGAACCTCCTCCATCGTTGGGGGAAAAGGCCGGATAGGGGATAGACTGGGGGAGATCATCGACTCTGCCCGGTAACCCACCGGGCACGATCGTGTCGGAAAGGGGAGGGTTGATGTCTTCCCCAGCCGGAATTCGGACGTGCATAGGTTGCCGCAGTACCGATGATCGCACCGCACTAGTACGTGTGGTCCTCCAAAGGCCACCGGAGCGAACGGGCGTCGTCGTCCTTGACCCGCATGGGGTCATCAGTGGGCGAGGGGCCTGGTTGCATCCACGAAGGCAATGCCTCGACCGGGCCGTGAAGACCAAAGCATTTGCTCGATCTTTTCGTGCCCCGGTGGATACCAGTGACCTATTGGTGCAGTGGGAGTCGATCTTTCGACCACCCCACGGCTCCACAGCACACGAGGACCAGTCCTAGCTGAATCAACGGGCGCCAGCCTGAAGAAAGCGAGAAGAAAACCGATGGAAACCCGATGAGTGCCGCGCAATGAGTACTTCACTGTGCTTGCACACGGCAAAACCCGGAGTGATCTCTTGATCGCCGGGAATCTTAGAAGGAATTAACGGTTTGTGCCTGTCTCGGCACAAACCGAGACAGGAGTAATGTGGCCAAGCCCCGCGTTCACGAGCTCGCGAAAGAGCTCAATATCACCTCTAAAGAAGCGATCGCCAAGCTTCAAGACTTGGGCGAATTCGTTCGAGGTGCATCGTCCACGGTGGAACCCCCCGTGGTGAAGAAGTTGCGCGCCGCGTTCGCGGACCGCGCTCAAGGATCCGGTCAAGCCGACTCAGGCTCTCAGGATTCCGCATCGCCTCAGCCGGCTGCTCAGAAGTCGGAAGCCTCCAAGAAGGCTGCCTCGGAGAGCTCCGCCCCGAAGCCGGGTGCTAAGAGCGCACCGAAGCCGTCGCCCAAGGCACCGACACCCGGCCCCAGGCCGACGGCGACCCCCGCTACCGCGGGTAAGGCCGCCCCCAAGGCAGAGGCCAAGGCCGCCGAGCCCAAGAGCGAGACACCGGCGAAGGCGCCTGAGGCTCAGAAGCCCGCTGAATCCTCCAAGGCGAAAGCATCGACCTCATCGGACGCGCCGAAACCGGCGGGCAACGCGCCCAAGCCGGGAGCTACGCGTCCCGGAAATAACCCCTTTAGCTCGCAGCAGGGCATGAAGAACGAGGCGTCGCCGAAGCCCAGCGCTCCGACGCCCGGTCCCCGTCCTGCGGCCTCACGAGGAACCGCTCCCAAGCCGGGCGCTCCTCGCCCCGGCAACAACCCGTTCAGCTCCCAGCAGGGAATGCGCGGCAGTGCCCAGGGAGCCCGGCGGCGGTCCCGGCGGTAACAATGGTCCGCGCAGGGGAGGCCCCAGCGCGGGTGGTCCTCCGCGTGGCGGTGCCCGTGGACGCGGAAACGCCCAGGGTGCTTTCGGCCGCGGCAATTCGCGTCGCAAGCAGCGCAAGTCGAAGCAGGCGAAGCGTCACGAGTTGGAGCAGATGCAGGCACCGTCGGCCGGCGGCGTGGTTGTACCCCGCGGCAACGGCGACACCGTCGTCCGCATGCGACGGGGCGCTTCGCTCATGGACTTCGCCGAGAAGATCAACGCGAACCCGGCGGCACTCGTCACGGTGCTCATCCACCTGGGTGAGATGGCTACTCAGACGCAGTCCTTGGACGAGGAGACCTTCGAATTGCTCGGCGAAGAGCTGGGCTACAAGGTCCAGATCGTCTCGCCGGAAGACGAGGAGCGTGAGCTCTTCGAGTCCTTCGACATCAACCTCGAGGCCGAGCGTGAGGCCGAGACCGAAGAACAGCTCGAGGCTCGTCCTCCGGTAGTTACCGTTATGGGTCACGTCGATCACGGTAAGACCCGCTTGCTCGACGCGATCCGTCATACCAATGTGATCGAGGGCGAAGCCGGCGGCATCACCCAGCACATCGGTGCTTACCAGATCACGACGACCGTGGAGGGCGAAGATCGCCTGCTGACCTTCATCGACACCCCCGGCCACGAAGCGTTTACCGCGATGCGTGCCCGTGGTGCCAAGGTCACGGATATCGCCGTTTTGGTGGTTGCCGCCGACGACGGCGTCATGCCCCAGACGGTTGAGGCGCTGAACCACGCGCAGGCGGCCGATGTGCCGATCGTGGTTGCGGTCAACAAGATCGATAAGGAAGGCGCGAACGCGGATAAGGTCCGCGGTCAGCTGACCGAATACGGCCTGGTGCCGGAGGAATACGGCGGCGACACCATGTTCGTCGACGTCTCCGCTCGGCAGAACCTGAACATCGATGAGCTCCTGGAAGCCGTGTGCCTCACCGCCGACGGCGCCCTGGAACTCCAAGCGAACCCGGATAAGGAAGCCCGCGGCGTCGCCATCGAAGCGAACCTGGACAAGGGCCGTGGTGCGGTCTCGACCGTCTTGGTCCAGTCCGGTACCTTGCACGTCGGCGACTCGATCGTCGCAGGTGTGGCCCACGGCCGCGTGCGTGCGATGTTCGACGAGAACGGTCAGAACGTGGAGGAGGCAGGTCCGTCCCGCCCCGTGCAGGTTCTTGGCCTGTCGACGGTTCCGCGTGCAGGCGATACCTTCCTGTCCACTCAGGAAGAGCGCACCGCCCGTCAGATCGCTGAAAAGCGTGAAGCGGCGGACCGCAACGCCCAGCTGGCCAAACGCCGCAAGCGCGTCACGCTCGAGTCCTTCGACGAGGCCGTGGCCCAGGGCAAGATGGACACCCTCAACCTCATCATCAAGGGTGACGTTTCCGGTGCTGTCGAGGCCCTGGAAGATTCGTTGCTCAAGATCGAGGTCGGCGGCGACGAGGTCCAGTTGCGTGTCATCCACCGTGGTGTCGGCGCGATCACGCAGAACGACGTCAACTTGGCGACCGTGGACAACGCGATCATCATCGGCTTCAACGTTCGCCCCGCCGAGCGTGTGGCCGACCTGGCAGATCGCGAAGGCGTGGAGATGAAGTTCTACAGCGTCATCTACCAGGCCATCGACGAAGTCGAGCAGGCCCTCAAGGGCATGCTCAAGCCGGAATACGAGGAGGTCGAGCTGGGCTCGGCCGAGGTGCGCGAGGTGTTCCGCTCGTCCAAGTGGGGCAACATCGCGGGTTCGATTGTTCGCAGCGGCCTGATTCGTCGCAACGCGAAGGCGCGTCTGGTGCGCGACGGAAACGTCGTCTCGGACACGCTGTCGATCGAGTCGCTGCGTCGCTTCAAGGACGACGCGACCGAGGTCCGCGAAGGCTACGAGTGCGGTATTGGGCTCGGTGCCTTCAACGATGTCAAGGAAGGCGACATCATCGAGACCTGGGAGATGCGCGAGAAGCCTCGCGACTAATAACCGGGCAGTGTGAGTGAAGCTCACACCTCGTGACGCAACGAGCCGGTTTCCAGGGGTACCCTGGGAACCGGCTCGTTTTCACGAAAGCCACCCCTATATTTGCGTCGAAAACCGACGCAGCGACTTGAGGAGACAACATGGCTGATGCAGCCCGCGCGGCCCGCTTGGCGGACCGCATCAAGGTCATCGTGGCCCAGGCCCTCGAACGCCGAGTCAAGGATCCGCGGCTCGGATTCATCACCGTGACGGACGCACGGGTCACGAACGACCTGCAGCACGCGACCGTGTACTACACGGTGTACGGAACCGAGGACGAACAGGCAGGGACCCGCGCCGCACTCGAATCGGCCAAGGGGATCCTGCGCTCCGAGGTGGGCAAGAACATCACGGCACGCCTGACGCCGACGCTGACCTTTGTCCCCGACGAGGTTCCGGTCAACGCAAGCCACCTTGAGGGCATTCTCCGTGAGGCTCGGGCTCGAGACGCAGAACTCGCCGAAGCCGCGCGAGGCAAAACCTATGCCGGTGACGCTGATCCGTATAAGCGTGATGAGGAAGAAACCCCGCATACCGACGCCGCCCGGCAGGACCTCGACAGCCTGCGCAACGGATACGACCCCGTCGACGAAGATTTTGGTATCGAAGGGCAAGACCCTGACTCTGGTTCTCCGGCACCCAAGTCCGAAGAAGCCTCCGAGTAAGTGGCACGTCGGGGTAGCTCGCAGGACGGCCCGGCGGGTTTGATCGTCGTCGATAAGCCGCAGGGATTCACCAGTCACGACGTGGTGGGCAAGATGCGACGGATCGCCGGAACCCGCAGGGTCGGGCACGCGGGGACCCTCGATCCCATGGCGACCGGCGTCTTGATACTTGGTATTAATCAAGCCACCAAGCTGCTGACATGGGTCACGGGCGAGGGCAAAAGCTACGATGCGACGATTCGTCTCGGGCAGTCGACGGTCACCGATGACGCCGAAGGCGACGTCACTAACACCGCAGACGGGGCCACGGTGCGGGATCTTTCACGCTCGTCCGTGGAAGCTGCCGTGGGTGATTTGACCGGCGAGATCCGGCAGGTCCCGTCGGCCGTCTCCGCGATCAAGGTGAACGGTGTGCGCTCTTACGCCAGGGTTCGTTCCGGTGAGGACGTCCACCTAGAGGCCAGGCCGGTGACGATTCGCGCATTCGACATCCACGAGTGCCGTTCCGCCACCACCGATGAGGGCGCATCCGTGCTCGACGTCGATGTGTCGGTGACCTGTTCCTCGGGAACGTATATCCGGGCCTTGGCTCGGGATCTTGGGACGGCTCTCGGTGTTGGCGGACACCTGACCCGTCTACGCCGTACCTCTATCGGGGAAGTCCGCATCGACGACGCGTCGACTCTGGAACAGCTCGAAGCTGCTCGGGACTCCGGCCAGGACCTCCCGGTTCTACCGCTCACCGAAGCCGCTGCGCGTCTGTTCCGACGCCGGGAGCTTACGGCTGAGGAAGCCACGGCTCTCTCCAACGGTCGCTGGATTGAACCGACGGACGACCTTCTGGAGACGGGAGGCTCCTCGGGACCGAACGACATCGTCCCGGCGGAACAACTCGCCGCAGCTTACGCGCCCGATGGCACACTGGTGGCCCTCTGCCACAATCAGCTGAGAAGGGGCCGCTCAGTGGCTGTGCCCCACCTCGTCTTTGCTTCGGGGCAACGCTTCGAAACGACAATCGAGAGAGGATCCGACCAGTGATCGCCGGATATGACGTGTGGTTTTGGATCGCTGCGGTCCTCGGGACCCTGGCGGCCCTCATCTGCCTGATCCAGTTCTTCCGTGGGAAAGCACCGGATGACCTATCCCAAGGATCGGTGCTGATCCTCGAAGCCTTTCTGGTGGTCTACCTCATCGGTTCGATCGTGATGCAGGTGCTCACCGACGGCCCCTCGGGGGATGCCTGGGAATATTACGGATATTTGCTCACCGCAATGCTGATTCCGGCAGGCACCTTCATCTGGTCGCTCACGGAACGCACCCGCTGGTCCACCCTGATGTTGGCGGTCGCCGGTCCCATCATCGTCGTGATGGTTCAGCGGATGAACGTGCTCTGGTATTACTACTGAGGACGTCCGCGACGCCAACCCTCATCGATTCACAGAAAGACCGACACTCTTGAAGACTGACGACGAGACCACGGAGACCGCAGGTCCAACCGCGAAATCCAAAGGCCCGGGAATGATCCTGGTGGCCATTTATGCGGTATTTTCTCTGTCTGCCGGTGCCCGCGCGCTCTACCAGATCGTGGCGAAATTCGATGCCGCGCCCGTTTCTTTCATCCTCTCCGGGGTTGCGGCCGCGATCTACATTGTGGCGACCATTTCGCTGGCCCGTCGCGGGCTCAACTCATATTGGGCCGCGGTCTGGGCGATTGTCGTCGAGTTCCTGGGCGTGATCGCCGTGGGAATCTTTTCCCTGGTGCGCCCCGAACTGTTCCCGTTGGCATCCGTTTGGTCGCATTTCGGGGCCGGCTATGGTTACGTTCCGTTAGTCCTGCCGATCGTTGGTTTGCTCTGGTTGTACCGGAATCGACCGACAAAACGCGCGCACTAATCCCGAAGGGCGCCGCTCCGTTCTAGAGTGGAACTCAGAGAATTCATCGTCCGAGAAGGGAAATTACGATGACGACACCCCCGACGCCGGAAAACGGAGGAGCCGCGGGCCCCGGCCCGAAGTCCCCGAGCCCATGGTCGCGCCGCGAAGCCGAAGCACCCGCCGGCCAGCAACCTGCTGCGGAAGGTGCCGGCAGGCAACGGCCCTCCGAACCGACCCAGACGACGCATCAGAAGGCGAACCCCACGGTTGGTTCAGCGCCTGGGACGAAGCCTGCCGACGGATCAGCTCGTGGTCCGGCGGCCCAAAAGCCTTCGCAGGACTCCCGGAAGCGACAGAAGCCAGCACAAGGCAAGCCCGCCAGCAAGCAGCAAGATTGGGGTCTGTTCAGGACGGTCGTTGCTCTCTATGGTCTGCTCATTATTGCCTACGGCGTCTGGCAGATCGTGGCGGGAACCTCGTCCCTGCCCGGCGAAACCGACAAGTCCTCGGCGACTGTCGCCGCCTCCTACGGAGCATTGGCCGCCGTCCTGTGCGGTGTGGGGGCAGCGTTTGTGGCGATTGCGATCAAATTCAAATGGGCCAATGTCCTGTGGTTCGTCTGCCTCATGATCTTTATGGGCGGCATCGGCCGGATTCTGTCCTGGGCCATCTTTGGCCTACCGCATCCGTTGATGATCGTGATGATGGTGCTGGACCTCGTCATCCCGCCGTGCCTGTTGGTTTGGCATGCATGGGTCACCAAGGCCAACCGTATTCGCCGTGATCTCGCCCAAGGCGCGGCTCCAGCAAGCCAGACTCGGCCTGAGTCCAAGCGCGCTCGGCGTTCGTAGCACCTGCAGCCTGGCCGAGCGCCTTGCAGCAAAATCACAGTGAGGCCCCGACTCGATAACCGGGTTGGCTCATGTTTCAAGGAGATTTGTGGACTGTTTCAGGAGTCTGAGTGAGATTCCTCAGGGATACGGCGAAACGGCCGTGACCATTGGAAATTTCGACGGCGTCCACCGCGGCCACACCCGGGTGATCCGGACGGTCGTGGAGGAGGCCCGTGCTTCGGGCCTCAAGGCCGTCGCGATTTCCTTTGATCCACATCCCGCGCTCGTGCACCGACCGGATGTTCCGCACTATCCGATCATGGGCGAACGCGATAGTCGGGACCTCCTGGCGGAATTGGGGCTCGATGCCGTCGTCTTGTTGCCGTATTCTCTGGAATTTGCGCAGCAGACGCCGGAAGACTTTATCCGAGAAACGTTCGTCGAAGGGCTCTCGGCCAAGAAAGTCGTTATCGGTGCCGACGTCAGGTTCGGACGCAATAACGCCGGTGATCTCGAGACCATGCGTCACTTGGGCGAAACCCACGGGTTTAGCGTCGTCGTGGTAGACGATCTCTCCACCGACAACGTGTTGGACGGATTGAGCGTCGATGCCCCGCATCGTCGCTGCTCGTCGACGTGGATTCGCGAATTACTGGCCGAGGGCGACGTGCAGTCCGCCGCCACCCTTTTAGGCAGGTACCACCGCATGCGGGGGAAGGTGGTGCACGGTGCAGCTCGGGGCCGAGAATTGGGATTTCCGACGGCGAATATGGCCACGGACTCCGACGGTTTGGTCCCCGCAGACGGCGTCTACGCTGGATGGCTACACGACGACGGTGACTCACGCTGGCCGGTCGCGATTTCCGTGGGTTCCAACCCCACCTTCGACGGTGTTTCGCGTCAGGTCGAGGCGCACGTCATGGGCCGCCCCCAGGAGGCCGTGGAGGACTTCAACCTGTACGGTCATAACGTTCTCCTCGAATTCGTGGCCCGCCTCCGGCCGATGGTCGCATACGAAGGCATGGAAGCTTTAATTCGCCAGATGACGCAAGACGTCGACGACGCATGGGATGCTCTGGGCGGTCGTCCCGCGTAGATTCCCGGAACCGACGCCGAAGGACATCTCGGCCGAACAAACAGCACCCGAATACGACGATGCCCCGCGAGACCGTGGTCTCGCGGGGCATCGTCGTTTATGGCCGGGAACGCTCAGAATTCCTCGTGGGTCCGGGGATCGAAGTCCTTGTAGCCAATTCCGGTGTGCAAGAGTTTGATGGTGTCCATCTGCTCCGCGCTCAGCTCCCAGTCGAAAACATTGAGGTTTTCTTCCATGCGAGCCGGTGTGGAGGTCTTGGGAATCGGCACGATGTGGTTTTGCACCATCCAGCGCAGGACCACTTGTGCGGGCGTCACGCCGATGGTGTCTGCGATATCGCCGAGCTCCGGCATCTCCTCAAGATTCTTCATGCGGCCCAGGGGAGACCACGCCTGCGTCACGATCTTCTTCTGGGCGTGGTAGGCCCGAAGTTTTTCTTGCTGCTGACGGACCTGGAGCTCGATCTGATTGACCACGGGAATTTCGCTGGTTTCTTCGCCGAGGCGGTCGATGTGCTCCGGTAGGAAATTCGAGGTGCCGATGGACCGGATGAGCCCTTCTTCCTTCATGGCGATGAGGGCCTTCCACGACTCTACGTAGAGGTTCACCTGCGGATTCGGCCAATGGATGAGGTAGAGATCCAGGTATTCCAGGCCCATGACGCGCAGGGATTCCTTGACCGCGGCCACGGCCGAGTCGAAGCCGTGGTCTTTACCTGCGAGCTTGCTGGTCACAAAGATGTCCTCGCGGTCGACGCCGGAATTCGCGACCCCGCGGCCGACCCCTTCCTCATTGCCGTACTGGGCGGCGGTGTCGATGAGGCGGTGGCCCCGCATGATGGCTTCGGCGACGTTGTCCTCTGCCTCGGCGTTGGACATCGGGTACGTGCCGTAGCCGATCGCCGGGATGTTCCGGCCGTCGCGCATCGTATAGGTGATCATGGTCTATCTCCTCGAGTCAGGGGACGTTTCGGGTAGTGGTATCGCGCCATTACGGTCGACGTGACGTCACGGCGGTGCGGCGGATGGCCTCCAGGACGACGCGCGCGGATCGCGCGGCTACGACGTCGACGGCCATGTGGAAGTCTTGGTCGGCGGCCGGACCGCATAGGTCGGAAATTCCGCGCACCGAGAGGAAAGGGACGCCGTGACTGCCGCAGACCTGGGCGATCGAGGTGGTTTCCATGTCGGTGGACAGCGCTTCGGGAAATCTCTCGCGAGTGTCCTTGACGTTCGACTCCGTGACAAAAGAACCACCGGCCAACATCTGACCGACCAGATGCGATCCCTGTTCCGGCGTGACATCACGGGCGGCGTCCAAAAGGGCAGGGTCTGTTGAATAGTCCACGGGCATTCCCGGCACCTGGCCCCGCTCATATCCGAACGCCGTCGCATCTGCGTCCGTGAAGGTATAGGAGGTTCCAATAGCGACGTCGCCGACCTCAACGTCATGACGCAAGCCCCCGGCGCTACCCGCCGAGATGACGGCTCGCGGAGCGCACAGAGCGAGCGCGCTCGTCGCAGCGCTGGCAGCGTTGACCAAGCCGATGCCGGACCGTACAAGCAAGATGGCCCGGTCTTCGTGGAGCAACGGCGTGAATTGGGCTCGGCCAAAAACCACGGGATCGGCGAGGAGGGTGCCTTCGGCCAGGAACGGACGCGCTTCTTCGTCCATGGCCACCTGGACGACGACGCCTCCGGTGAGGCGATCGAGAATCTCGGCGGGGAAGGAGAGGGTCGCGGCGTCGCTCACGCGTAGACCTCGGACCATTCGTCGCGCTGGCGGAGAAAACCTCGGACGGCCTCTTGTGCGCCCGCCAGAGTGTGGTTGCTTCCCCAGCCGCACTGGGTCTCATTGGCCGCGGGAACTTCTTGGGCGTCCAAGATGTCGCGGAAGGACTCTTCCAAGACGGGGAAGAATTCGGCCGGCTCTAGGCCCAGGGTCAAAGCATAGAACCCGGTTTGGCAGCCCATGGGGGAGAAGTCGATGAGCGCGTCCGTGTGGTTGCGCATATGTTCGGCGGTGAGGTGCTCGATCGAGTGGACGGTCGGCATGTCCAGGTGCCCGGTGTTGGGCTGGGTGAAGCGCACGTCGTATTTGATGAGCGTGTCACCGCCGGGAAGCTCTTTGCGGTCCGCGATGCGCACATAGGGTGCCGCGACCTTAGTGTGGTCCAGATTGAAGGATTCGACGTTCATCTTCTGCATGTTCCAATTGTCGCGCAGAACTCTCCGCGGGAACAGACGGCGCGGATGCCGGACGTAACGTGTCTCAGGAATCGGCGTTGACGGGGGCCGCATGGCGATGGGCGGAATCTTCCGGCCAGATGGCGTCCAGAACTTCTTCCCGAGGAATATTCAAAATGGCGACGATTCGCATGAGGGAACGCAATTTGGGATTAGAGGGGCTCCGAGTCGCGCGATCGCTATAGCCATATTCCATTTGTTGATAGTGCTGCCGGGAAATGCCGGCCGCTATGGCGACCTTTTCTTGCGAGAAGCCGAGGTCTGCACGATAGCTCTGCAGGAGACTCCCCAACCGCTGCGCGGTTTCGCGGTCAAGAGAGTCGGAAGTCATTGCACCAGAATCGGTTTGGCCGTGGATCAGGTCTACCAAGTGCACTTTGCGAAACTTCGCTATCCTGTATTGCCAAGTGTACATTGCTCTATTTGGGGGAGGCAATGCCGGTGGATGGGTCCACGTTTTCAGGTAACCGTGGGTGGAATGATGTGGAGTTCGCCGAGGGGCCCGAAATCTATGGACTGATGTGGCCGGGGAAGTCCGAGGCCCGTCGACTGGCGGAGGCGCCCACGGCCGCGCGTTTGGTGACCATGGACGGGCGAGGGGCCCGGTGTGGACACACGACGATGATTGAAGGGGACAGCTTGGATGCGCTCAAGCTTCTGACCCGCACCCATGCGAGGGCCTTTGGGCTGATCTACCTCGACCCTCCCTACAATTGCGGCACGCGGGCGGACTATCGCGACGATTTTCGGCGTTCGCAAGCCAGTGAAAATTGTGCTGCGAATTCACTCGCCACAACGAGGGGTCGGCGAAGCGCGGGACGTCGTCACTCCTTGTGGTTGGACCTAATGTACGCACGACTTTGGGTGGCCCGGGAGCTCCTCCAGGAATCGGGTGTCGTGGCGATCTCGATCGACGACCATGAGGCACCGCGCCTCCGATTGCTCCTGGATGAAATTTTCGGGGAAGAGTGTTTCCAAGCCACGATCGTGTGGGAGCGAAAATACTCGCCGGCGAATGACTCCCGCGGATTCTCCACGGTGCACGAATACATTCTCGTGTACGCCAGGCCAGGCTTCCGGCCGGGTCTCTTGCCGCGCACGGAGCGCATGAACGCCGCGTATCGTCACGACGACGGCGATGGTCGGGGACGATACCGACCCAGCGATCTCTCCGTACGGACCTATCGGCCCACGCACGACTACCCCGTGATTAACCCGAAGACCGGGCGAGCTCATGTGCCGCCGCGCGGGAGATCCTGGTCCGTGTCCGCAGAAGCCATGGATGCGTTGATCGAGGAGGGGCGCGTCTACTGGGGAGTGGATCAAACCCACGGGCCTCAGCTCAAGCGTTATCTCTCCGAGGTGCAGCCGGGGGTGGTGCCGACGACGTGGTGGGCGCGCGAGGTGGCCGGACACACCCATGGGGCAAGGGCCGAATTGCGCGCGCTCTTCGGAACGACGGGTGTCTTCGATACCCCCAAACCGGTGGAGCTCATTCAGCGCTTGCTTCGCGTCGCTAGTGGACCCGACACTCTGGTGCTGGACTTCTTTGCCGGATCCGGGACAACGGCGCATGCCGTGATGCGGCAGAACGCGGAGGACGGGGGATGCCGCGGAGTCGTCCTGGTGCAGACCCCAGAGCCGATCGATCCAGGGCGCAAACCCGAGATTTCCGCCGAATACCCCACGATTGCCCATGTGATGCGGGAGCGCGTTCGGCGTTCGGCCAGCTCCGTCTCTCGCGAATTCCCGCATTGGGATCCGCCCGCCGTCACGTCTCTACGGGTGGAAAGCTATCCTGGGTAGCTAGTGGCGAACGGTCAGGTCAGTGCGTTATACCGGAATTAAGTAACTCATCGACGGAAAGGTCCACCATGTCCACTGCAGCACCCACCCTCTTTTCGACCGCCGGTCTCATCGGAGGCTACGGGGTAGCCAGGGCCACCGGTAATCGACCGCTCGGTGGGGCTGTGCTGGCCGCGGCCGGAGTAGCCGCTTTCCGCGGATGGCAGAAAAACGCCGGTACCGGGATGGCCGCAGCCTTGACCGGCGTCTACGTTCTGTCCTTCGGCCTTTCTCATCCCCTCGCCAAAAAGCTGGGGGCCTGGCCTAGCGTTTTTACCGTGACGGCGGCGACCGGGGCGGCCTCGGCGATTTTGGGTCGGGATCTTGGAGTGAAGGTTTCCGGGCGCGATAAGGCATGACCCCCGCCGACCCCGCAACACCTCAGGCCGATACGCACTGGGATCCACGGCGCTATCGGACGTTTGGCGATGAACGTTCCCGCCCGCTCGTGGACTTGCTCGGTCGGGTTCCGGTCGAACAGGTGAACGACGTCGTTGACCTGGGGTGTGGCCCGGGAACGGACACACCGGTGATTCGGGAGCGGTGGCCAGGGGCAATGGTGCATGGCGTGGACAGTAGCCACGAAATGATCGAGGCGGCTCGTCGAGGAGCCGATCCTCACACGGAGTATCGTCAGGTCGACGTCAGGCAGTGGCTTGCAGAAACGCAATCGACCGGTCTCGGCGAACGGCCTCAGGTCATTGTGTCGAATGCGATGTTTCAGTGGGTCGACGGGCATCGCGAGTTGCTGCCGGAGATCGCCGACATGGTGGCTCCCGGTGGGGCCTTCGCCTTTCAAGTTCCGGGCAACTTTGATGCCCCGTCGCACGTTCTTCTACGAGAAATCGCCTCTCGACCGGAGTACGCGCGGCACATCACGGAAAAATTGCGGGACACCGTGATTGGTGCCGAGGAATACCTCGGTGACCTTTCGCGCCCTGGGTGGTCGGTCGATGCCTGGGAAACGACCTACATGCATGTTCTTCAGGGCGAAAATCCAGTCTACGAGTGGATTTCCTCTACTGGGGCGCGTCCCGTGCTCCACCCCCTGCCGGCGGCGGAACAGCAGAAATTTATCGCGGAATATCAGGCAGCCCTTCGCGAGGCTTACCCGGTGGCCGAATTCGGGACTGTCCTACCTTTCCGGCGCATCTTCGTGGTCGCCACGCGAAGTGCCGGTGCATGAGTTCTTCCGCGTCTCACTCATCAGCATGTGAGACATTATCTTCAACCATCACACATCAACAGACGACGAAAGAGGCATCATGACCACGGGCGTCACCGAATTTACTCCCCAGCTTTCCCGCAATTTTGCGGATACCGAAGATTCCCCGGTGAGGGCGTTGCTGGATCTGGTGAGCCGCCCGGGAGTTATTTCTTTCGCGGGTGGTATTCCCGACGCCACGTATTTCGATGTCGACGCCATTCGTGACGCATACCGTGCCAGCTTGGAGCGACCCGATCGGTCGCTTCAGTATTCCTCGAGCGAGGGTGAACTCGAGCTGCGTGAAATCCTGGCGGCACGGCTCACCGACGAAGGAGTTCCGACGAGCTCGGACGACCTTTTGGTGACGACCGGCTCGCAGCAGGGGTTAACCCTCATGGGTCAGGTCATGATCGATCCCGGCGACGTGATTTTGGTTGAGGACCCCACGTATCTCGCGGCTTTGCAGACGTTCGGCCTCTCCGGCGCGCGATTCGTTGCCGTGGAATGCGACGACGAAGGAATGCTTCCCGACCACCTCGAATCGGCGATCGCGGAGCACGTACCGAAGCTCGTGTACCTGATTCCCAGTTACCAGAACCCGAGCGGCCGGACGATGACGATTTCGCGCCGTCGCGCCGTGGCCGACGTGTTGCGCGCCACCGGAACTATGCTCATCGAAGACGATCCCTATTCGAGCCTCCGCTATTCGGGTGAGGCACTCGATCCCATCTGCGCTTTCGAGGGCATGGCCGAACAAACGGTTCTTCTCCAGACCCTCTCCAAATCGGTGGCGCCTGGGATCCGGCTCGGGTGGGCACGTGTGCCCTCAGCGATTCGGGACGCCTTGATTGTGGCCAAGCAGGCCATCGACCTCCACAGCTCGACCGTCGACCAGTACGCGGCCGCCCATTTCCTGGCTCATCCCGAGAATCATCGTTCCGATGAGGAAAAACTGCGGGTCTACGGGCAGCGGTGCCACGCTTTGGCTCGCGAGCTTCCGCGGGCCTTGCCGGAAGGTTCCCGAGTCACGACGCCGCTCGGCGGGATGTTCCTTTGGGCGGAATTGCCGGAGGCCTACGATACCGATGCCCTCTTGCCGTATGCGATGCGTGAAGGCGTCGGTTTTGTGCCGGGGAGCTCATTCCACGTGGACACCAGCATTCGGAATACGATGCGGCTGTCCTTCGTGACCAATGCGGAGGACGACATCGTCGAGGGCGTGAATCGACTCCAGCGGGCAGTTGCCGCGTATGAAGCCGAGCGGAACCTGAAGTAATCGGGATTTCCGATCGGGCCGATCCCCACCTGGAAGAGATTCAGAGAGATTGATCGAGGGCGACTCTGCGGGAGCGCGGAGAACTCACCGTGGGGTCGCCCGGAATCCAGTACCTCAGGGGAGCGTCGGCGTTCTTGCTAATGCCAATTCGGCGTCCGCGAACCACCTCAACCGGGCCCTGGCGTTCTTCGATCCAGAATCCGTCCTCGTCGGCGACCGAGAGGCCGGAACGGTCTGGTGAAGAACCGTGGTGAACGCGGGAGCCGTCGTCGGACAGGCTCAGGCCCAGGGCTGCGCCGAGGTTCCCAGGCCCCCGAGCCAACCCAGCGTCTGGTGCGTGGGGGCCGCGGCGGGCACGAACCGTGTCGAGCCCTGACACCACTTCGCCACCTCGCATCAAACAACCGGTGGCGGTGCCGTCAGGGGAGCATACGAGGTTTCCCGCGCGGTGTATCCCATAGGAGGCGTACACGTACAGGCAGCTTGGCGGACCAAACATCGTGCGGCACCGCGGGGTTGGTCCCTTATGTGCGTGGGAGGCCGGGTCGATCTCGCCGAGGTACGCTTCGACTTCCGTCAATCGGATGGCGACGTCGCCACGATGGAGGATTGCACCCAACAGAAGCGGGGCGACCACGTCGGCGGGCTGCGAGAAATCGATCATGTCAGCCATCGTCGCACGATAAGGTCACACGTCTCACATCGATGGGCCGCTGCAGCCTTCCGGGAATGGGCCGCCATCAGTTAGACTGTTCGATACGTCTGGCTGCAGTCCGTGGTTGCCAGACCTCCCTCGCATCGTGATCCTCGATGGGCATTGCCACATCGGGACTGTCCGCGATGCAGGGGATCCCGGCGGTATACACCGTATCGGGCGGTTCACGGCACTAACTCTAGGAGTTATTCAGTGGCATTGGATCCCGCTGTCAAGCAGGAAATCATCAAAGAGTACGCGACCAGCGAAGGCGACACCGGTTCGCCCGAGGTTCAGGTCGCCGTTCTGACTCGTCGCATCAGCGATCTGACGGAACACCTCAAGTCCCACAAGCATGACCACCACTCGCGTCGTGGTCTCATGATCCTGGTGGGTCGCCGTCGCAACATGCTCGGCTACCTGCGCCGGATCGACATCGAGCGTTACCGTACGCTGATTCAGCGCCTCGGCCTGCGCCGATAGTAACGACGTTTGCGAGCGGCGGTGCTGCTTTCAAGACCTGAGCGTTCTTTCATGGAACACTAGGGACTGAAGGCGGCACCGCCGTCTTGTTAAATAACGGCACGAATACCGTGCCGCGAACCCGCCGGGGAGGAACCTCGGGGGTTCGGAAGAAGAACAGCGTGGGCCCCGGCCCTAACCCACGGTCCTCGGTAGTGGCTTCCGGATGGTGAATCATCCGTGAGCCTCGATCGAAGACCGAGTCGGGGAGGGCCCACGCGACCTAAGAAGAAATGGAGGTGACCCTTGGAGGGTCCCGAGATTCAGTACGCAGAAGCCATCATCGACAATGGCAAGTTCGGTCAGCGCACCGTACGTTTTGAAACGGGCCGTTTGGCCCAGCAGGCCGCGGGTTCGACGCTCGTGTCCATCGACGAGGACACCACGATGCTGTCCGCGACCGCCGTCGGCAAGCACCCGCGTGAAGGATTCGACTTCTTCCCGCTGACCGTGGACGTCGAAGAGCGGATGTACGCCGCCGGCCGCATCCCCGGTTCGTTCTTCCGCCGTGAAGGACGCCCCTCGACGGACGCGATCCTCGCGTGCCGTCTCATCGACCGCCCGTTGCGCCCGGCCTTCGGCAAGGGCATTCGCAATGAAGTGCAGGTCGTCGTCACGGTTCTGACCATCGATCCGGACGAAATTTACAACACCGTGGCCATCAACGCCGCGTCAATGTCTACCACCCTGTCCGGCATTCCTTTCCAGGGACCGGTCGGCGGCGTGCGCATTGCCCTCATCGACGGTCAGTGGGTCGCCTTCCCCAAGCATTCCCAGCTCGAAAACGCCGTCTTCGACATGGCCGTCGCCGGCCGTGTCGTGACCAAATCTGATGGCACGGAAGACGTCGCGATCATGATGGTTGAGGCGGAAGCCACCGACGACTCCTGGGAATTGATTCAGTCCGGCGCTACTGCACCCACCGAGGACGTCGTGGCCGAGGGACTCGAGGCCGCCAAGCCCTTCATTAAGGCACTGTGCGACGCTCAGTCGGACCTGGCTCAGCGTGCAGGCAAGCCTGCCATGGAGATCGAGCGCTTCGGCGGATACGGCGACGACGTCGCCGAAGCCGTTGAGTCGAAATTCGGCCAGAAGGTCAAGGACGTTTACTCCATCGGTGGCAAGCAGGAACGCGAGATCGCTTCGGAGAACCTCCAGAAGGAGATCGCGGACGCGCTCGCCGGCGAAGGCCAGCAGTTTGAGGGTCGCCTCGACGAGGTCAACGGTGCGTTCAACGCCCTAACCAAGAAGACCGTGCGCCAGCGCATCTTGACGGATCAGATTCGCATCGATGGGCGTGGGCTCACCGACATCCGTCGACTCTCCGCTGAGGTCGATGTCTTGCCGCGTGTTCACGGTTCGGCGATCTTCGAACGTGGAGAAACCCAGATCATGGGTGTCACCACGCTCAATATGCTCAAGTTGGAGCAGCAGATCGATTCGCTCTCCCCGGTCAAGTCGAAGCGGTACATCCACCACTACAACTTCCCGCCGTACTCCACGGGTGAAACCGGTCGCGTCGGCTCGCCGAAGCGCCGCGAGATCGGCCACGGTGCTCTCGCCGAGCGTGCCCTGACCCCGGTCCTGCCCTCGCGCGAAGAGTTCCCCTACGCGATCCGCCAGGTGTCCGAGGCTCTCGGTTCCAACGGTTCGACGTCGATGGGCTCCGTCTGCGCCTCGACCCTCTCGCTGTACAACGCCGGTGTGCCTCTGCGCGCGCCGGTCGCAGGCATCGCGATGGGCCTCGTTTCGGATGAGGTCGACGGCGAAACCCGTTACGCCGCGTTGACCGATATCCTCGGCGCCGAGGACGCCCTGGGCGACATGGACTTCAAGGTCGCCGGCACGTCCGAGTTCGTCACGGCAATTCAGCTGGATACCAAGCTCGACGGCATCCCCGCCGCCGTGCTCGGCTCCGCCCTGAAGCAGGCCCGTGAGGCTCGCCTGCACATCCTGAGCGTGCTCACCTCGGTGATCGACGCCCCGGATGAGATGAGCGAATTTGCTCCCCGCATCATCACCGTGAACGTTCCGGTGGCCAAGATCGGCGAGGTCATCGGGCCGAAGGGCAAGATGATCAACCAGATCCAGGAAGACACCGGCGCGGATATCTCGATCGAGGATGACGGCACCGTGTTCATCGGCGCCGTCGACGGACCCTCGGCAGAAGCCGCACGGTCCGCCATCAACGCCATCGCGAACCCTCAGGTTCCCGAGGTGGGCGAGCGCTACTTGGGCACAGTCGTGAAGACGACGACCTTCGGCGCCTTCGTTTCGTTGACTCCGGGCAAGGATGGTCTGTTGCACATCTCGGAGCTCCGCAAGCTCAACGATGGCAACCGTGTGAACGACGTCGAAGACGTCGTCGGAGTGGGCCAGAAGGTCCAGGTCGAAATCACCAAGGTTGATGACCGCGGAAAGCTCTCGCTTGCCCCGGTAGTTGCCGAGGATGAGGCCAACTCCGAAGCCGCCGACGAGGCGTAACGCGTTGAGCCACTGAGGCCCCGGTCGGATTCATCTCGAATCTGGCCGGGGCCTCGGTGCGTCGTGGGCAGGTGGCGCCGTGCCCTAGACTGTTCGCCGGGGCGTACCGTGCTCCCGCAAGCCGAAACCGACCAGTGAGGACCACCCAGCAGACATGCCGTACACATTGGGGCTCGAGCCTCAGGACCTGACCGCCGAGATGCACGACGACGACGGACGCCTGGTCTGGTCGGGGGAAGGCGGCAATGAGGTACGTCGATCGGTTTTGCCTGGAGGAGTTCGGGTTCTCACCGAACGCATGCCTGGGCAACGTAGCGTGTCCCTCGGTTTCTGGGTGGGCGTCGGCTCTCGCGATGAGGCCGTGGGAATGTATGGTTCGACGCACTTCCTCGAACACCTGCTGTTCAAGGGCACCGAGCGGCGCAACGCGCTGCAGATAGCGGAGGCCTTCGACGCCGTGGGCGGCGAGTCCAACGCACTGACGGCGAAGGAGCATACCTGCTATTACGCCAGGGTGCTGTCAGAGGATCTGCCCATGGCCGTGGACGTGATTGCGGACATGGTGACCTCGGCCCTCTTGGACCCGCAAGAGCTGGAGCAGGAACGCGGCGTCATCCTCGAAGAGATCGCGATGGATTTGGATGATCCCACCGATGTGGCCTTCGAAAACTTCACGAGCAAAATCATGGGTGAGCACCCGCTGGGGCGCCCGATCGGCGGCAACCCATCAGAGATCACCTCGGTGGCCCGTGACGCCGTCTGGGACCACTATTCCCAGCACTACACGCCGGACAAGCTCGTCATCTCGGTGGCGGGAGGGCTCGAACACCGCGACGTCGTGCGGCACGTGCTCGACGCGCTGGACCGCTCCGGCTGGGCTTTGCCCGACGCGCTGGACCGCTCCGGCTGGGCTTTGCCCCAGGGGGCGACGCCGGCGCCGCGGCGCATTCGCAAGGCCGCACCATTGTCCCCGGAATTCGGCCATCACACCGTGGATCGTGCCTTCGAGCAGGCGAATGTGATCATCGGAAGCACAGGTTTGATCGCGGGGTCGCCCCAACGATTCACGATGTCCGTGCTGAATGCGGCCCTGGGCGGGGGCATGTCGTCCCGGCTTTTCCAGGAAGTGCGGGAAAAACGTGGACTCGCCTACAACACCTTTTCCTTTGGCGGGTCCTATTCCGACGCCGGGTATTTCGGAATGTACGCAGGGTGCACCCCGGATAAGGCGTCCACGGTGATTGATGTGATGCGACGGGAGCTGCATCATCTGGCCGAGCACGGGATGAGCGCGACCGAACTGGATAAGGTCACCGGTCAGCTCAGTGGCGCGACCTTGCTGGGGAGCGAGGACTCTGGATCTCGAATGTTCCGTTTAGGTCGCTCCGAACTCGACACCGGAACTTTTACGGATTTGGACGAATTGCACCAGAATATTCGCGCCGTGACCGCTGCGGAAGTCCAGGAACTCGCCGCTGACCTGGCGGAGCGAGAAACGGTGACGACGTGGGTTGGTACCGGCATGGCTGAGGCGGAGGCTCAACGTGCGTAACGTGTTCGTAATCACAGTTGTCTGGGGTTAAGCTTTTCCCATGTGTTCCTCGATCTTCGTGACCGGAGAAGCGAAGTCGCCGTCGAGTAACCCGATCACACATCAGTTCGGGATTTTCTTCGTCGGCCTCGTGGTCGACCGGAACACTCACCGAATCCTCGATGCGGAATGCACGGCGACGTTGGCCCTGACGAATACGTTCGTCCGGAGCTTGATCGTGGGAGCAAGCATCGTCGACGAGGAACGCCTGGTGGAGCCCATCTCCACCCGGTACCACGGTTCGTCTCAGCGTGCCCTGATCACCGCGTTGCGGAACGCGGCGGTCAAATATCGCGGGATGATCGATACCACGTAGCAGGCACCTCCTGATTGCTTGGTCCCTTCCCAGGGGCCGGATCCAGTCGGAAACATCGAGACGACGTCTCGGGGTTTCCGACTTTTTGCATTTCCGGGGGTGTTGGGAAGGAAACGAGAAATGGTTACCGACGGCTTCCTCTTTTTGGGGGTGTTGATGGGACTGGCAGCGGTCATCGTGTTCTTGGAAAAGCGCACGCGACTCACGCTGTTTCGGTATGTCCCGGGATTCGTGTTGATGTACATTTTGACGGCTCTGCTCAACACGATCGGTGTCTTCGACCATAACGAGCAGGTCTTGGCCACAGGCACTTCCGTTCAGGATGCACTCCTCCCGGCAATGATTCTCCTCTTGCTGTTTCAATGCGATGTTCGGAAAATCATCAAGCTCGGACCCAAACTGTTGCTCACCTTCGTCGTCACCGCCTTCAGCATTTTTCTCGGTTTTGTGGTGGCGTTCTTGATTCTTCAGAAGGTCTTGGACCCGGAAGCATGGAAGGCCTTGGGCGCACTCTCGGCGTCGTGGACGGGCGGCTCCGCCAACATGGTGGCGGTCCAATCTATTCTTCAGGCCCCGCAGAACGTCTTCGGATATGTCCTGATCGTGGACACCATCATCTACTCGGTGTGGTTGCTGGTGATGTTTGGCTCGGTGTCGATTTCCGACAAATTTAATGCCTGGACCAAGGCTGATACGAGCTATCTCGATGCCCACTCAGGGGAGAAAGAGGCCGACCAGCAGAAGCCGATCGATCTGGGATCGCTCATGTGCGTGATCGGTTTCGGAATCTTCATCTCCGCAGTGGCCACCGCTATCGGAAATGTTTTGCCTGAGGTTGGCGTGGTCATTACGTCGAGCACCTGGACCATTCTCATCGTCAGCGTGTTGGGCTTGGTGATCGGTTCCACCCGGCTCGGAGCCGTCGCCGGATCGAGCGAGGTTGCCACCGTCATGCTGTACCTGATTATCGGAATCATTGCATCGCAGTCCGATTTTTCCTCGCTGGCTCAAGCGCCGTTGTACCTGGTGGCGGGCGTCATCGTCATGATCGTGCACATCGTCGTGATGGTCGTATACGCCAAATTGACTCGGACGGAACTCTTCAGCCTCGCCGTTGCGAGCACGGCCAACATTGGGGGCATCGCCTCCGCACCGGTGGTCGCGAGCGCCTTCAATCGGCAGCTCGTCCCCGTGGGTGTGCTCTTTGCCCTGATGGGTGCATTCCTGGGGACATTCTTCGGGCTCATCACCGCGCAAGTTTTGGCGGTGCTGTGATGATGGAGTCAACCGAAAAGCACCTGAGCATGCCAGCCCCGACGGATGGCGCACTGACCGTCCGTCGCCTCGCTACCGTGCCTTACCGTGGCCCTTTGGTCCGGCCTTTTGTGACATCCCGACGTCGAGCGGATGCCATCGACGGAGTCCTCGTCGAGCTCGACCTCGACGGCGACGTTCGGGGGATCGGATCGGCGGCTCAAACGTGGGCGGTGACGGGGGAATCGGTGGCATCGATTGAGGCGGCGGTCAATGGGCCCATGTCCGAAAGCCTCGTTGGGCGCACGTTGTCGCTACACGAAGCCTCCGACGTCGTCATGAACAGTTGCTCTGGGAATTCCAGTGCCAAGGCCGCCGTCGACGTCGCGCTTCATGATGCGTGGTCGGCTGCCCTGGGACGCCCGCTGACCGTCGCATTGGGCGGTCGGACCGAGGGCAGCGTCGAAACCGATATGACCGTCAGCCTGGGAGAGCCTGACGTCATGGCACAGGACGGGATCAAGGCTTGGGACGAGGGTTTCCGAATCCTCAAGATCAAGCTCGGTCAGAATTGGCACCGTGACATGGAACGCTTAGAGATTCTCCGGGAGGCCGTGCCTCAAGCGCGGTTCCGCCTGGACGCCAACCAGGGGTGGACGGCCCAGGAAGCGATCCGCGCGATTTCGTCCCTGGAAGATTCGGGATTCCCCGTGGACCTGGTGGAACAGCCCACACCCAAACACGATCTCGAGGCGTTGGCGGCTGTGACGGCGGCGGTCTACACGCCCATCATGGCGGATGAGTCCGTAGCCACGCCGCATGACGCCGTGGAGATTGTCCGGCGCGGCGCAGCTGACATGCTGAACATCAAACTTGCCAAATGCGGCGGTATTCGGGCCGCCATTGCGCTCGCCGACATCGCCGAAGCCGCTGGGCTCGGATGCATGATCGGCGCCATGATGGAGCCGCGACCTTCAATTGCGGCCGCGGTACATCTCGCGATCGCTCGATCGTCCATCGGCCTGGTCGATCTCGATTCGGCCGAATGGATCGATGACCCCAGAATCTCGGGCGGATACGTGCGCGACGGCGCGCATCTGACCGTGACGAAAGAGACCGGACTTGGCATCCACGCCGCTGGGTCCCTGATGGAAGGACATCTCGCATGAAAACCCCACGCATTCTCGCGGCCGCCGCGACTTTAGTGTTCGCGTGCACGACGACGGGTACGGCCGCTTGGGCCGACGGTTCCTCCCCGTCGGATGTTGCCCATGAATCCGGGCAGATATCTGCCGGTGACACGGCTTTTGTCAATGACAACGTCGCAACCCTGTGGACCGAGCCTGGTCAAGACCGCCCCGAAGATCGCCCCTCAACGACCCATCCGACCGATCTGGACTTGTGGAATCGGAACCTTCAGGACACCAAGCTCCGGGGCTGGCTCACCGGACATCTAGAGACTCAGGCTCTCTATGGGTCTCGTGTCACGGTGACGGAGGTTTCCGGGGAATGGGCCAAGGTGGTCGTGACCGATCAAATGACGCCCCGTGATCCACGTGGATACCCTGGGTGGATGCCCGTCCGTCAGTTGGTGGAGAATCCGTCCTTTGCCGACGAGAAGAAGCAGGCACCCCGTGCCGTGGTGACCGCGAAGAAGAGCGTCGTCGCCGGGACGAAAGCCGGAACTCCGACGACCGACGTCAGCTTCAATACCGAACTTCCGGTGGCGAAACAGTCTAGCGACCATGTGACCGTTCAGTTGCCGGACGGGGGTTCCGGTACGTTGCCGACCAGCGACGTCGAGGTCTACCAGCCGGGCCAGACGGCACCGAAACCGACCGGGGAGCAGGTCGTTGAAACGGGCCAGCGGTTCTTGGGTCTGCGGTACCTGTGGGCCGGAATGTCGTCCTACGGGTACGACTGTTCGGGATTCACCTCGAATATGTACCGGGCGCATGGAATCGATATTCCCCGTGACGCGGACGCACAGGCCGAGTTCGGCACAGCGGTGGACGAACGGGACCTGCAACCGGGTGATTTGTTGTTCTTCGCCCAACCTGGAGGCACCGGTGCCGTGCACCATGTGGGGATGTATATGGGCGACGGCAAGATGATTCACGCTCCCAACGAGTCGACGAGCGTCTCGGTCACGGACTGGAAGACATGGGATTCCAAGGACGAGTTCTCGGGCGCACGCCGGATGCTGTGAACGGCGAAACCCCCATACGACGACGTCGTATGGGGGTTTTCTACGAAGACCGGGGGCGGCTCATGAGCGCGGCGACCAAGGCCGCTATCGCCTCGTCGGCCGCCTCCTCGGTGTAACCCCGGGTACAAATGGACAGGTACTGGCAGTCCTTGGCGCCCGGGTCGCCGACGAAGGCGACGTCGTGGCGGATCCCGGGAACCTCCCCGGACTTGGAGCCCCACACCGTTCCGGCGGGCAGTGCTCTACCGATGGGTGCCGTGCGTTGTGCCTTCAGGATTTCTTGGAAGAAACGGGTGGTCTCTAGGCCCAAAGACGTGGCACAGGGGCCCTCCCACCCGTTCGCGGTCGCATGCATCAGAGTGACGAGATCGCGTGCGGTGGTTATGTTGCTGAGACCCCGTTGCTCGGCGGCCTCATCACCGATGAGTCGTTCGATGCGCGTCGAATTCACAGCGAAATCTCGAAGGACGCCCTCGATCGCCGGGAGCCCAACCTCGCGCATCAGCATATTCGTCGCTTCATTCGACGACCGCGAGATCATGGCCTCCAGAAGGTCAGTCACTGGAACCGGCGTGGACTCAGGGGGAAATTCAGGGTCGAGATGGTCGCCCGTCAAGCGAAATGGGTGCCCGTCGACGCCGGTGAAAGTCCTGGTGGACGGGTAGGTCGCCGTCCAGTCCAACGTCCCTGCCTTGAGGCCACGGCCCGCCGCCAGTAGCACGGCGAGCTTCATGGTGGATGCCGCGTAGTACTGGGCATCCGGTCGGTGTCCAGCGAGGAGCTCTCCTCGCGCATTGCCCACGGCAAAACTGATGGAAACGGGACTGGCGTGAGGATTCTCCATCCATCGAACCTAACAGCCCAGACCGTCGTCACCCGTCGGAGGTCACGTCACAGAGCGCCGTGGATCGAAATTACGGCCCGGGAGCAGCGGATTGTTGGGCGTTCTGCGACTCGGAGAGTCCAGCCGTGGCTTTCTCGAGATTCTGTTTAGCGTGATCGACGGCGTCGGCGACCGTGGTGGCATAAAGGTCCTGGCCTGCGGCCTGCGGATGAACGCCGTCGGAAACCAGAAGGTCCCGTTTGCCGTCCGAAGCCTTCGCCCAATCGGCGAGCACCAGCTTGTCATTCGCCCCGGTGGCCTCCCGGATGGTGTTATTTGACGTCGAGACCCAGTCCAAGGTTGGGGGCGCTTGACCCGTGACTAATACGACTTCTCGGACCTCGCCGGACTCCGCGATCTTGACGAGTTGATCGACGTCGTGAGAGGTCATGGCGGCGTTGGTGGACAGCGAGATGACGACCACTCGGCCCAAGGTGCCGTCTTCCGAACGTTGCCGCGCCAGGTCGATGCCTTCGCTGACGTTGCGGCTCACCGCTGCATCGATAGAAATCCCCGGCAACTTGTCTTGGAGCGCCTCGGCCGAAGCCAGGGTCACGGAGTCTCCAATCATCGTGACGTCTTGTCCGCCTGGCGTGGGGTGATAGGGCTGAGGTCCGGAGGCGGTCTCCGAGGGGGAAGCGCTCGGCGTCGGGCTCGACGACAGTGCGGATTCTCCTTCCGCCACCACGGATTCGGCTTGCGTCTGCTGGGGAGCGTGAAGGCACGCGACGACGGTTCCGCCTACCGCGAGGAGCCCCAAACTGACCGAGCCAACGGCGATCCACCGGGGACGACCTGCACGCGTCACGGCTCCGCCCAACCGGGCCAGAGCGCCTCCGAATCCCAGTCGGCGAACGGGTTGTTCGAGCCAGCGGTAGGACACCGCAGCGATCACAACCGTCACGAAGAGGACACCAAGATTTCGCAAATGCCCCGGAACCTCAGGTGCGCCGTAGTGGGCCAGGGCCATGAGCGGCCAGTGCCATAGGTAGATTCCGTAGGACCTCTTGCCGAGCCAGGCCAGCGGAGCCAGGGATAAGAGTCGGCGCAACCCTTCGGCGCCCGTTCCTCGAACGTCCGGTAGAAGTGCCTGAATGCACCCGATGCCAAGGATTGACGCGGCAAGAAGGCCCCAAGGAGCCAAAAGTGAAGGGTTCGCCTCATTGAGCGTGAGGCACAGGAACGGCAACAGGAGCAGACTCAGCCAACCAGCGAGGATACGCACGATATTCAGGCCGGGGCGAAAACCTCGATCGAGGGCCCAGACCTTCACCCCGGGACGCGGCGGGTACATACTCCACGGGATAGCCAATGCCAAGACCGCTCCCAGCATCAGACCGAAGGCGTGGGTATCGAGGCCGTAGTATCCGCGAGTGGTGGAGCCTTCCACGGCGTTCCACACGAGCATCGCCACGATGGACCCCACGCCCAGGACCATGGGCACAACACGGCGACGCCGCCAGGTGCTGACGAGCATGCACGTGACCACGAGGATGACGGGCCAGGCGAGGTAAAACTGCTCTTCCAAAGCCAGCGACCAGAAATTGGTGTACAACTCCGGATTGGTCTGTGCGAAATAGTCATTCCCCGCAGCAATATTGGTCCAGTTGGAGGTGTACGTCAGCGCCCCAAACACCTGGCGCGGCATTTCCACCAATACGTCGCCGCCCACCAGCAGGGCGAGACTCGTGCACACCACGACGCACAGAACCATCGCCGGGACGAGTCGACGGAGTCGTCGCATCCAGAACTGGGGCAATCGCATCCGGTCCGTAAATGCGGCTTCTTTGAGTAATAGCGCCGTGATGAGATACCCGGAGATCACGAAGAAGAGGTCGACGCCGACCAAGCCACCCGGCAGCGCTCCCGGCCACAGGTGATACACCATCACGGCCGCAACGGCGATCGCTCGCAACCCGTCAAGGCCGCGGAGCACGAATTTGCTCTCTGCCGCTTCAGGGGGAACGGAGGAGGCAAAGGGAGTGGGGGAAGACATACGAGGTGTGGATCCTGGGGAATGAAACGTGGGGTTGTGTTTCCTCTCGCTGACGCGAAGGTAACTGAACTTCATGGTATCCGTCCCAGCTGGGAGGAGGTCGCGTTCTCAGCCACACATCGCGGGAGGATCCCTCGCGGAGACGGACGTCATCGTCGTCGAGTGCAGCGACGCGGCGATAGGGTGGGGTTTATGACTGACGTGATCAAGGTGGCCGTTCTGGGTGCCGCGGGCCGTATGGGTTCGCAGGCCGTCGACGCGGTGAATGCAGCAGAAGATATGGAATTGGTGGCGGCGCTCGGCTCGAGTGATGCCTTGGACGCGCTGGTGGAGGCAGAGGCCGACGTCGTCGTCGACCTGACTGTTCCCGACGCGAGCGAGGAGAACGTCCGCTTCGCCGTTTCGCACGGGATGCACGCCGTCGTGGGGACAACGGGCTGGGACGAGGCCAAGCTAGGCCGGTTGAACGAATTGCTCGAGAAGAATCCCGGAGTGGGCGTACTGATCGCCCCGAATTTCGCGATCGGCGCCGTGTTGGCCGGGAAGTTTGCGGCGACCGCAAGCAAGTATTTTGAATCCGTTGAGGTGATCGAACTGCATCACCCGGAGAAATTGGATGCTCCCTCGGGAACGGCTCGACACACCGCGCAGGAGATTGCCCAGGCACGGCGAGAAGCCGGCCGAGGTCCGAGCCCGGATGCGACTCAAACCGATCCCGAAGGCTCCCGTGGCGCCGTGATCGACGACGTCCACGTTCACGCCGTTCGTTTGCGTGGGCTCGTGGCACATGAGGAGATCGTGTTGGGTGATATTGGGCAGCAGCTGACAATCCGCCACGACTCCTTTGACCGGGTGTCTTTCATGCCGGGAGTTCTTTTGGGAGTGCGAACCGTGGGGGAGCGCCCCGGCCTGACTCACGGTCTCGACGGCTACCTGGACTTGGCCTGAGCGTGCGCGGACTCAAAGTATTCACGGCGGTGGTGGCCGTGCTTGCCGCCGTCAGCGTGTGGCTCCTCCCGATTCCGAGCGGAACTCGGCTGTTCATCCTCGTTATTTTGGCGTTCAGCGCTGCCTTCGTGTTTGTCGAATCCACGAATAAAGGCAAGACCTTCGCCGCCGTCACGGTGGCACTATTGGCTTTGTATCTGGTGCTGACCCTCCAGCGAGGCATTCTTTTGGTCGCCGCCGGTAACATCACGGGAATTTTGCTCGGTGCCGGTCTGATCGTTCTGCCCTTGATTGGGGCATGGGCGCTCATCCGAGAAGTTCTTTTTGGCATTCGTGTTCAGCAGCTCGGATCAATCCTGGCGTCAGAAGGCGGGCTCCCCGAAGACAATCTGCCTCGAACGGCCGCCGGTGGAATTGACCGCGCCGCCGCCGATGAGCAGTTTCCTCAATTTCAACGTGACGTTGAGGAAAATCCTGACGATTGGCGTTCCTGGTTCCGACTTTCGTGCGCGTACGACGCCGCGGGGGACCGGAAGCGGGCCCGGAGGTCCATGCGCGACGCCGTGGCCTTACATCGTGGACGTTCAATAGGCGCGTTGTACCAGGGCGAAGAGTCCTAGTTGTGTTGTAGCCTGGGGATTATGTCTGAGTCTTCGAACGAGAACCCCACTACCGTCAAGCCGTTGTTCGGTCGATTGCTGACCGCTATGGTCACGCCGTTCGCGGACGATGGTAGCGTCGACGAACAGGCGACGGCCCGACTGGCCGTCGACCTGGTAGACCGCGGCAACGACGGCCTAGTGGTGTGCGGAACCACGGGTGAATACTCGACCATGACGGACGAGGAAAACGCGAAGGTATTCCGCATCGTCAAGGACGCCGTAGGGGATCGGGCCTCGATCATTGCGGGTGTGGGCTCGAACGACACCGCACACACCTTGCATCTTGCAGCCCTCGCGGAAGAGGTCGGAGTGGACGGCCTTCTGGTCGTGACGCCGTATTACAACAAGCCCACGCAGTCCGGCCTCCTTGCTCATTTCCGCACGGTCGCCGACGCGGTGACGACTCCGGTCATGCTGTATGACATCCCCGGACGCGCCGGCATTCAGATCGCTCCGGACACGATGATCGCGCTGGCGGAGCACCCCAATATCGTTGCCGTTAAGGACGCCAAGGCGGATTTTGCGGCCGCAACCGAAGTCATGTCCCGCACGAATCTGCAGTTTTACTCGGGTGACGACGGGCTGACGCTACCGTGGATGTCCATCGGTGCCATGGGACTCGTCGGCGTGACGACTCACGTGATTCCCGAGCACTTCCGGGAACTGATTGATGCCGTCGTGGCCGGTGACCTGGCAACTGCGGCCGCCCTTCACCGCGAGATTCATCCCGTCGTCTCCGCGACCATGGCCCGGGTCCCCGGGGCAGTGGCCGCAAAATCGATTCTTCACTGGCAGGGACGGCTGACATCCAGCCGAGTTCGCCTGCCCCACGTGGACCCCACCGAGGCGGAAGTCGCTCAGATGCGATCCGATCTCGAGGGGACCGTGGCAACTTCAAGCATCAAATAAATACGGTCGACGCGGTTTAGAGCGCGACCGAAAACATTCAGAAAGGGGTCACGTGACCCAGATTCCCACAGATTTGCCCAAGCCTCCTAGGCTTCAGAAAGACACCTTGCGTGTCGTGCCGCTCGGCGGCCTGGGCGAAGTTGGTCGCAATATGACCGTCTACGAGATCAACGGAAAACTCTTGATCGTGGACTGTGGCGTGCTCTTCCCCGAAGAGACGCAACCCGGTGTGGACTTGATCTTGCCGGACCTCAACCACATCTTGAACCGGCTCGACGACGTGCTGGCCATTGTGCTGACGCACGGCCATGAGGATCACATCGGCGCCGTTCCGTACCTGCTGAAGCGCCGCCCCGATATTCCCTTGATTGGCTCGCAGCTAACCCTCGCGCTCGTCGAGGCCAAACTTCAGGAGCACCGCATTCGTTCGGCTTCTACGGCAGTGGCCGAGGGAGACATCGAGAAATTCGGTCCGTTCGAATGCGAATTCGTTGCCGTAAACCACTCCATCCCGGATGCCCTCGCGGTATTCATCCGCACACCTGCGGGCAATGTCCTGCACACGGGTGACTTCAAGATGGACCAGCTTCCGCTGGACGGTCGCATCACGGACTTGCGCCACTTCGCGCGACTCGGCGAGGAAGGCGTGGACCTGTTCCTGCCTGACTCCACCAACGCCGAGGTCCCGGGCTTCACTCCGACCGAAAAGAACATCGGTCCTGTCCTCTCGGACGTCTTCCGTGATGCTCCGAAACGCCTGATCGTGGCGTCGTTCTCCTCGCACGTTCACCGTGTGCAGCAGGTCATCGACGCCGCCGTCGAGCGTGGCCGCAAGGTCGCCCTGATCGGCCGCTCGATGGTCCGCAATATGTCCATCGCGGAGAAACTGGGGTACCTCCAGGTTCCGGATAACGTGCTGATCGATATGAAGCACATCGATGATTACCGGGATGACGAGGTCGTGCTGATGTGCACGGGTTCTCAGGGTGAACCGATGGCCGCGCTGTCCCGCATGGCCAGTGGCGATCACCGGGTGCAGATCCAGGAAGGCGACACCATCGTCTTGGCGTCGTCGCTGATCCCGGGCAATGAAAACAGCGTGTTCCGCATCATCAACGGTTTGCTGAAGCTTGGTGCCAACGTGATTCACAAGGGCAACGCCAAGGTTCACGTTTCGGGCCACGCCGCAGCGGGAGAATTGCTCTACTGCTACAACATTCTTGAACCGGGTTACGTCATGCCCGTGCACGGTGAAGTCCGCCACTTGATTGCCAACGGCAAGCTGGCGATGGAAACCGGCGTTCCGGAGGAGAACGTCCTTCTCGGTGAATCCGGCGTCGTCGTGGACATGAAGGACGGCCAGGCGAAGATTGTGGGCGCGGTGGACTGCGGCTACGTCTACGTGGACGGTAAGTCCGTGGGCGAAATCACGGATCAAGACCTCAAGGATCGTCGGACGCTCGGCGAAGAGGGCTTCGTGTCCATCGTGATCGTCGTGGACCGTGCCTCCAAGAGGGTGGTGGCCGGGCCGGACGTCCACGCGCGTGGCGTTGCCGAGGACGACTCCGTGTTCAAGCCGATGATCCCCAAGATCACCGAGGCCTTGGAAGAAGCGATGCAGGAGAAGAGCTCCAAGCGTCTGAGCAACCACCAGATGCAGCAGATCGTGCGTCGCACGATCGGCCAGTGGATTGGCCGCAAGCTCCGCCGCAAGCCCATGATCATTCCAGTGGTCGTGGAGGCGGGAAAGAACTCCTAAGAACGGTTATCCCCAGGCACATGGAGTGCCGGGTCTTCGAGGGCGGTATCCACATGTGGTGCGGTTGAGGCCGTACGTGAGTGTGGGTTCCGCCCTCATCGTTTACCCTGGAACATATGGCGACTCGAACTTCCCCCACCCCAAAAAAGGGCGCATCGCAGTCGCGACGATCGTCGAGCGGCACGACAAAGGCCGCCAACCGTTCTTCGCGTGCAGGCGCCAACGCACCCGATCAGCCCCATTGGTTTATCCGGGCCATTGTTGGTGCGTGGGTTGGTTGCGCCCATCTCGTGGGTGGCGCCGTGCGCCGGATGGGTACCCTCCGGACGTCTGTAGAGCCAGAGGAGCGTCGCGACGGCGGCGCCCTGCTCATGTTGATGTTGGCGCTCATCACCGCCGCCGTTGAATGGTGGTCTCTAGCCTCCGTGGGTATTCAAGCGGTGTCGTGGCCGGCGATGGCGTGGCACTCGGTGGTCGCCGGAACATTTGGGCACATGGCGCTCGTGGCTCCGGTCCTCTTGGGCGGTTTTTCGATCCGAGCCTTCCGTCACCCCACGGAGATGGGGGCCAATAATCGCATCGCCGTGGGCCTTCTGATCATGATGATTTGCGGCTCCGCCCTTTTCGATATCGCGGCCGGATCGCCCAGCATCGACGGCGGGTTTGAAGGCGTTCGCCGTGGCGGTGGAATCGTGGGTCTCCTTGCGGGCGCCACCATGGGCAAGCTCGTTACGGTGCCCGGCGTCGTGGCGTTGCACGTGCTGCTGTTGCTCATTTCGATTCTCATCGTGACCGCGACGCCGGTGCGACGGATCATCCCGAATATTCAGTCGGCCTTTGGGCGACTCATGGGGGAGAAGCCCGCCCGCACGGATACCGACCTTGCGGCTCCCGACCACGACCGCAGCTATCTTGAGACTGGCTCCCTTCCCGAGGCGGAGCGGAAGAGCAAGAAGTCTCGGTTCCGGCGTCGTCAGGGCAAGAAGGCCGACGAGGAGCCCCTGGACCTGTACGACGGTGATGAAGCCTTTACGCGCGCCGTCGTGGACGAGAGTGGCCATCGCGCGGATCCGAACGGCGGTCGTATCCAGCCGTCGGATACTGAACTCTTTGACCACACCAATGCTGGCGCGAAGACGGCAAGGCCCACTAAGAAGAAGTCCGAGATCTTTGACTTGGGCAAATTCAATCGCGCCCGTGCAGCACGCGGCGAAACCGATCCGGCCGCCCCGGCTCCCGAGGATGAACTGGACCAAACACGGCAGCTCAACGCACCAGGCGAGGACGAGACCGAGGTGCTCACTGGTACGGCTCGAGGGGGCGCCCCCTCTCCGAAGAGTCGGCCCAGCACAGCGACGCCGAGTGGAGCATCGGTCCAGGACCCCTCAGACGGGGTATCACCCATCGTCGACAAGGCAGACCCCCAGGACGCTCAGGCTCATGGCGCCACGGTAGCGGACGCCGTCGACACCAACCTTCCTCATGCTCAACCTCAGACCGGTGCCGCACGCGATGCCGCGCTCGCCGTTAATCCGTATGAGCTTCCGACACAGCAGATGCTGACCCAAGGCCCTCCCGCGAAGGAACGGTCCGAGGTCAACGACGCCGTCGTGCGCGCCCTGACCAACGTGCTGGAACAGTTCAAGGTCGACGCCGAGGTCACCGGTTTCTCCCGCGGACCCACCGTGACTCGATACGAGATCGAACTGGGTGCAGGCACCAAGGTCGAGCGCGTCACGGCATTGTCCAAGAACATTTCGTATGCGGTGGCCAGCGCGGATGTGCGCATTCTTTCGCCGATCCCCGGCAAGTCGGCCATCGGAATCGAGATTCCCAACACCGACCGCGAGACGGTCGCGCTCGGCGACGTCCTGCGTTCTCAGATGGCGCATGCGACGCCGCACCCCATGGTTATGGGCGTCGGCAAGGACGTCGAAGGCGGATACGTCGTGGCAAACCTCGCCAAGATGCCGCACATGTTGGTGGCTGGCGCCACGGGTGCAGGTAAGTCCTCGTTCGTGAATTCGATGATCACGTCCATCCTGATGAGGGCCACCCCCGACGAGGTCCGCTTGGTCATGGTGGATCCCAAACGTGTCGAACTCACGGCCTATGAAGGTGTCCCGCACCTCATCACCCCGATTATCACGAATCCGAAGAAGGCCGCCGAGGCGTTGCAATGGGTCGTTCGGGAGATGGACGCCCGCTACGACGACCTCTCTCACTTCGGGTACAAACACATTGACGACTTCAACAAGGCGGTCCGAGAAGGAAAGGTTCAGGCCGAGCCTGGATCCAAACGAAAGATCCGCCCCTACCCGTACCTCCTGGTGATTGTTGACGAGCTCGCGGACCTCATGATGGTTGCCCCGCGTGACGTCGAAGACGCGATCGTGCGCATCACCCAGCTCGCTCGTGCCGCGGGCATTCACCTGGTCCTGGCGACCCAGCGCCCGTCCGTGGACGTGGTCACCGGTCTGATCAAGGCCAACGTGCCCTCCCGTATGGCATTTGCGACGTCGTCCGTGACCGACTCTCGCGTGGTCCTGGACCAGGCGGGTGCGGAAAAGCTCATCGGCCAAGGCGATGCGCTGTTCCTCCCGATGGGCGCGTCGAAGCCGATGCGTGTCCAGGGTGCGTGGGTCACGGAGTCGGAAATTCACGACATCGTCGAGCACGTCAAGAAGCAGATGCCGGTGAGCTACCGAGCCGATGTCATCCAAGATCAGCCGAAGAAACAGATCGACGAGGACATCGGAGACGATCTCGACGTCCTGTTGCAGGCGGCCGAACTCATCATCAATTCCCAATTTGGTTCGACCTCCATGTTGCAGCGAAAGTTGCGTGTCGGCTTCGCAAAGGCCGGTCGTCTCATGGACCTTTTGGAATCTCGGGAGATCGTCGGGCCCTCCGAGGGATCGAAGGCTCGCGACGTTCTGGTAGCCCCGGATGACCTCCCTAACGCCTTGGCCCGACTTCGTGGCGAAGAACCCGAGCCGGAAGAGCCCGCCGGCGGCGACCCCGTGGAAGAATCGTTGCAAAACGTCGCAACGGATTATCACGACGGCGCCGACGAGCCCAGTAACGAAGACGCATGGCAACTGACCGGTCGGTGACGAATCAAGGCCCAATGCCACGGAGAGTCGATGGAGGAGACGGAAGATGAGTAGCCCAAACCCCGCGGGGGAAGCCGCCAAACCGTCCAACCTCAACCTGCCCAACGTGCTGACCACGATTCGGATCCTGATGGTTCCGTTCTTCGTGTGGTTCCTGCTCGCGGGCGGTCACTTTGGCGAGACCTCAATGCTTATGCGGTGGGCCGCCGTGGTCGTCTTCGGCGTGGCGATGTACACGGACAAGCTCGACGGTGACATTGCACGTGCCCGCAACTTGATCACGGACTACGGAAAAATCGCCGACCCGATCGCGGACAAACTCCTGACGGGCGCGGCCTTTGTGGTGCTGTCGATCTTGGGCGAGCTCTGGTGGTGGGTCACCATCGTGATCCTCGTTCGGGAATGGGGCATCACGATCATGCGGTTCTTCGTGATTCGATATGGGGTCATGGCCGCTTCCAAGGGCGGAAAGCTTAAGACGGTGCTCCAGACGATTGCACTCATCTTGTTCATCCTGCCGCTCGGTGCGATCGGATGGTGGGCCATGATCCCTGGGTGGGTCGTCATGGCCGCCGTCGTCATCGTCACGGTGATCACGGGCATAGATTATGTCGTCAAGGCCGTGCAACTACGCCGTGAATATCTGACGAATCACTCGGAGAGCAGGGCCGGATGAGCCGGGCCGAGATTCCGAGGGACGAATCATCCTCCTCGTTGGCGGCGCGGATTATTGCCTCGGCGACCGTTTCGGGGCAGAGCATCGCGACGGCCGAGTCTTTGACCGCCGGGTTGGTCGCCTCGGCTCTGTGCGATGTTCCGGGGGCTTCGTCGGCCTTTCTGGGAGGCGTTGTCTCCTATGATAATTCCGTCAAAGCGGGGCTCTTGGGGGTGAGACGGCAACTCTTGGAAGAACAGGGTTCTGTGGATCCTGAGGTCGCGCGTGCCATGGCCGCAGGGGCACGTCGTGCCTGCCGCACGGACTGGGCGGTTTCTACCACAGGCGTGGCAGGACCCGAGCCACATGACGGTAAGCCCGTCGGTCTCGTGTACGTGGGATGCGCCGGCCCTTTCGGCTTCACCACCAAGGAACTTCGGCTCGAAGGCGACCGCCGCGAGATCAGGGAATCCGCCGTCGATGGCGCCCTGAGATTACTGCTGGATGCGATGATTGCGGGCGACTGATCACTGGGTTTACCCATTGTTCAGAGTATTCACAGGATTCTTCCATCGGGGCCGGGAATGAATTCACAGGGAACACCGTTTGACTGTATGTAACGGTTCAGGAAGTAATCGTTGAGAAGCCTAACGTGGCTGAGAAAACTCCACTAGGCTGTAGTAGACCAGTGGCCCACAACACATGATGGGTCACGTTGAGAGGGAGACAGGCATAAAGATGACTAAGCAACCCGTGTCCGTGAACGGCGTCGTCCGTTGGAAGGACGTGGGACAGTCTGAAAAATTCACGCCCGAATCACAGGAGCCCAAAGTGATCGTTCTTCGTCACGAAATCGGTGAAGTTCTCCGCGACATCCGTCAGCGCCAGGGGCGCACCCTACGCGAGGTTTCCCATAGCGCTCGAGTTTCGCTCGGATACCTGAGTGAAGTGGAGCGCGGTCAGAAGGAGGCTTCGTCGGAACTGTTGGCCTCCATCTGCGCTGCGTTGGATATACCCATGTCTCAGATGTTGCGCGAGGTTTCTGACCGACTCGCGACGGCCGAGGGTCTTCACGTTCCCGATACGGTTCCGAACGAATTCTCTGAGGAGTTCCGCCGCGAATATGGCATGAACGCCACCGGATCCAGCGATTTGCCGCACGTCCATCGCGGGCGCCCCGTCGCTCAGTAATCCACGGAAGCTGGCTCATCGGTGCTTTCGGGCGGGGTGAGCCACGCTCCGAGACTTACAACAACAATCCGCGTCTCCTGCACTGCGTATGTGCCGGGAGGCGCGGATTTTCCGTGGCATCCTCAAAGCGACGCCGGGAAGCCCGGTGTCCATGAGAACTCAAGGCCCGGCTCGATCACGAAGGGAATGCAAAGCATGAAGCTATCCGAATTCTGGCGGAGTATGGATGACGAATTCGGGGCGGGGTATGCCCGGGTGGTGGCTTCTCAGACGGTGCTCGACCGGGTGGAAAACCGAACGGCCCAAGAGGCGCTGGACGACGGCGTTCGCCCGCTCGAGGTGTGGCAAGCCGTCTGCGAACAACATGATTTGCCCCGACATCGCTGGCTAGGCACGGACGTGGGGGAGCCTAAATAATTGAGACGACGCGCCGAGTCGGTGATATTCGAAACTATGTTCGAAATCCGCTAGGCTGTCCAGAGAACGCGAAGCACGGGTTATCCACAAATGACCCCCAGCGCTTAACTTGTCAGTCCCCGCCGTTAGCGTAGGTACTGAAACGCACGACATCAGGTCTCGCCTCCAGGCGAGCCTCCGGAAATGAGGTAACCATGGCTGCCAAATCGCGAAACACTCAGTCCGTTTCCCGCGCGACAGGATCGGATCGGGAAAAAGCGCTGGACACCGTTCTGGCGCAAATCGATAAGAACTACGGCAAGGGATCCGTGATGCGGCTGGGCGACCGCGAGGCCGTGAAGACGGAAACGGTCTCCACTGGTGCCCTCTCTCTGGACGTCGCTCTCGGCGTTGGAGGGCTTCCGCGCGGTCGCGTCGTCGAAATCTACGGGCCGGAATCCTCCGGTAAGACGACCTTGGCCCTCCATGCGGTGGCCAACTGCCAGAAGAATGGCGGAATCGCGGCGTTCATCGACGCTGAGCATGCGCTCGACCCGGTATACGCGGAGAAGCTGGGCGTCGACACGGACAATCTTCTGGTGTCACAGCCCGACACCGGTGAACAGGCTCTGGAAATCATGGACATGTTGGTCGGATCCGGATCCGTCGACATCATCGTGGTGGACTCGGTGGCCGCGCTGACGCCCCGCGCCGAAATTGAGGGCGAAATGGGTGACTCCCATGTGGGTTTGCAGGCGCGACTGATGTCGCAGGCCCTCCGTAAAATTACGGGGCGTTTGTCTCAGACCAACACCACCGCGATCTTCATCAACCAGCTTCGCGAGAAGATCGGCGTGTTCTTCGGTAGCCCTGAGACCACCACCGGTGGTAAGGCGCTCAAATTCTATGCATCCGTACGAATCGATATTCGACGGATCGAGACCTTGAAAGACGGCGCCAACCCCATCGGGTCCCGGACCAAGGCCAAAATCGTCAAGAATAAGATGGCGCCGCCGTTCAAGATTGCGGAATTCGACATCCTGTATGGCGAAGGCATCTCCATTGAAGGCGGAATCATCGACATGGCGGTGGAGCACAATATCGTCAAGAAGTCTGGCGCGTGGTTCACCTACGAAGGCGACCAGCTGGGGCAGGGCAAAGAGAACGCCCGGCGGTTCCTCAAGGACAACCCCGAATTGGCCGAGGAGATCCAACAGAAGACCCTCATCAAGGCGGGGATTGTCGACACTGAACCGGAATCGGCCGAGGACGAGCAGCCTGTGGTGACCGCCGAAGCCGGTGAGCTCAGCGACGATCCGCTGGATGCTCTTCCCGAGAACTTCTAGTGCCTATTACCTCAGGACGCGGTGGCGGCCGGAACCGCTACGGTTCCGGCCGTCGCCGTCAGGGAAGTAGTCTCGGAGGTCGACCGTCGTCGGACGGCCGATTCTTAGGTGCTGCGGAACAAGACTCTGGGGACCACGCGGTCCAAGCGGCTTCACCCGGCTCAGCCCAATCAGGTGAAGGCGGGTCTGATCATGCAGGCTCGTCGAGCGAGTCGGCGCGGAAAACGCCACCGGCGAGTGAATACGATCGGGCCAAAGAGATTGTTCTTCGTCAGTTGACTGCTTCGGCCCGGAGCCGAAGCCAGCTGGAAGAAAAGTTGCGAAGCAAAGAAATCGGCGAGTCGACCATCTCCGAGATTCTGGACAAATACGAAGACCTCGGTTTGGTTGATGACCAGCAATTTGCCGAGATGTTCGTTCGAAGTCGCGCGATGAGCCGGAAACTCGCCAAACCAGCATTGCGCCGGGAGTTGGCGAATAAGGGTGTCACAGGCGAAGTCGCTGAAGCCGCTCTCGCTCAACGTACAGACGAGGACGAACGCACCGACGCGAGTGAATTGGTGCGAAAGAAGCTCAAGTCCTCTGTCGATCTGACGGATAGGACGGCGCGAGAGAAGGAGCTTCGGAGGCTCGCTTCGATGTTGTCTCGGCGAGGGTACGCGCCGGGTTTGGCCTTCGAGGTCGCCAAGGCTGAGCTTGATCGGGCTGCATCGGGTCAGGATGAATTCAATGCTTTTCCCGAGGGCCTAGAGTACGAAGCCTACGAGGAGCTTCCATAGGTTGAAGCCTTGAGGGAAAGATCAGCGTAGCTCGTGAGAAATTGCGTCAAGACATCGTCGGGCAATCTCTTCGTCACGGCTGGTCACGTGCCAATGACCGGCTAAGTGGTCGGCAGCCTCATCCCATTCCTGGGGTGTGAGAAGGCCGAGAAAGCGGTCCCGATTCAGGGCTGAGGGCAACCGTCCCCGCACCTCCGCGACGAGAAGTGCGGGGTCGCAATAGCCGGTCCCTTCGGTATCTATCTGGAGGATGCCGCGTTCCCTATGCCGAACAAAGTTGCTGGGATTCATGTCCCCGCACCATAGGACCGATCGTTCAGGCTCGATCAATCGGCGGATCTCCGACTCGGGGATTCCACGTCGTCGGAGTAGTCCTAGAGACGGAAGCGCTCCAGAGGTCCCGCGACGCGCCGATTCAGGGTCGGAGGCCGCAATGGAGTTTCGGAACGCCCGGCCCAAAGTCGAGTCAGCGTCACGACACAAAGTGGGCCAGGAATGGAGCCACGATCGAAAAGATAGTGGCCCCTTCGTCACAGGATCTCCGGAACCGACGTCTTCGAAGATGAGCATCCTCGCCACCTCGTCGACGGCCAGCAACCGAGCTACGTGCGGTAAAACCTCTGCACCGTGGCGGGCCCGAAGGAAACCAAATCCACTGGCGTTCGTGGCAGAGTCGCGCCGTCGAAAGTGTTTCGCCACCACGCTGGATTCCCGCGTCCTACATCGAAGGACGATAGCCCGGAAGGATTCGGCGAGCACCTCCACTTCCATAGGGGCGCCGCCCAATATGTGTGAGGCGAGCTCCCATGCGCGACGCATCGGTTCACGTGCTCGAGCCGAAAAGGCAGCGGTCAGACTCGCGGAATCCTCGAATCGCCAAGGCTCCCTATCGGTGGAGAAACGGGTATGCGGGATGTTCGGCACAAGGTCAGCCTACGTGCCTCGACCCAGTTTTCACTCCACGGGGCATGCACGTGCCGATGGTGACGGAGCTCAACTGGGGGCCACGGGCTTTCCGGATTCTTGTACGCTGGACCGGTGACCGTCTTAGCATCCGAATCTCGCAGCCAAACACCGGACGTCCGTCAACCCATGCCGGGTATCGATGGGCGGACCGGCGAACACCGTACCTATGAAGTGAGAACCTTCGGGTGCCAGATGAACGTTCACGACTCGGAGCGTATCTCGGGTCTGTTGGAATCTGCGGGATACATTCCAAATGACGGAGGAACGCCCGATCTCGTCGTCTTTAATACGTGCGCCGTGCGGGAAAATGCCGACAACAAGCTGTACGGCAACCTAGGCCAGCTGGCGCCCACCAAGCGTGCCAACGAAGGTATGCAAATCGCCGTCGGCGGGTGTCTGGCACAGAAGGATCAGGACACGATCGTCGAAAAGGCCCCGTGGGTCGACGTCGTCTTTGGTACGCACAACATTGGTTCGCTTCCCACTTTGCTCGAGCGTTCACGGCACAATGAGGAGGCCGCGACCGAACTGCTTGAGTCTCTTGAGGTCTTTCCGTCCACTCTGCCGACCAAGCGAGATTCGGTGTACTCGGGCTGGGTCTCCATTTCCGTCGGGTGTAATAACACCTGCACGTTCTGCATCGTCCCCTCGCTCCGAGGCAAGGAAAAAGACCGGCGCCCCGGCGACATCCTGGCCGAGGTCCAGGCCCTTGTGGACGACGGAGCCATCGAGGTCACTTTGCTGGGTCAGAACGTCAATTCCTACGGCGTGGAATTTGGAGATCGACAGGCATTCTCCAAACTGCTGCGAGCCTGCGGTGAGATCGAAGGCCTCGAACGGGTTCGTTTCACCAGCCCTCACCCTGCGGCGTTTACCGAGGACGTCATCGACGCGATGGCCGAAACCCCGAACGTCATGCCGGTGTTGCACATGCCGCTGCAATCAGGATCCGACGCAGTCCTTAAATCGATGCGCAGGTCGTACCGCTCCAAGAAGTTCTTGCGCATCCTCGACCAGGTGCGGGAAAAGATTCCGCACGCTGCGATTACGACCGACATCATCGTGGGCTTCCCCGGGGAGACCGAAGAAGACTTTCAAGCAACTCTGGACGTCGTCGAAAAATCCCGTTTTACCACCGCCTTCACCTTCCAGTATTCGATCAGGCCGGGAACTCCGGCCGGTGAGATGGAAAACCAGGTGCCGAAGGACGTGGTGCAGGAGCGTTACGAACGACTCACCGCTCTGCAGGACCGCATCAGCGCCGAAGAGAACGCCGCGCAACTCGGTCGTCGAGTCGAGGTGATGGTCTCGGCCGAGTCGGGTCGCAAGAGTGCGGCCACGCACCGCTTGTCCGGCCGAACGCAGGATCAACGTCTCGTGCATTTCTCCGTCCCGGAAGGCGGGGAGACGCCGCGCCCGGGTGACCTCGTCACACTCACCATTACGGAGACGGCTCCGTTCCATCTGATTTCTGACCCGGTGTCGTCATCCTCCGAGGAATACTCCGTGCGTCGCTCCCGGGCCGGTGACGCGTGGGACCGCTCCCAGGCGGATTCATGCGGCGTGGGTGAGAGCAAGCCCGGCACTACGAATCTCGGGATGCCGACCATTCCGCGACGAGGCTCCCTCTCCCTGCCCAACGGGCTCTGAGGCCGTGGGGCTGATGAGTGATGATCAGGAACAAGAGCGCCCCACGGGGGAGAAGCTCGGCTCGTCACCCATGACGCCCGACGTACCGGTTCTCGCCGTGGTGGGCCCGACCGGCACGGGTAAGTCTGACCTTGCGGTTGCCGTGGCGCATGAGATCGGCGGAGAAGTAGTAAATGCCGATTCGATGCAGTTCTATCGGGGCATGGACATCGGCACCGCGAAACTGCCGCTCCCCGAGCGAGAGGGCATTCCCCATCATCTTCTCGACATCCTTGAGGTACGAGACGAGGCTTCGGTCGCGGACTTTCAGACGATGGCACGCCAGCTCTTCGACGACATTATTTCTCGGGGCAAGGTGCCCATTGTGGTGGGCGGCTCCGGGCTCTATGTGAGGGCCGCTTTGGACGTCTTGGAATTTCCTGGGACCGATCCGCAGGTTCGGCATCGCCTGGAAGACGAGCTCACCGCGCGGGGACGAGGTCCCCTCATGGATCGTCTGAAAGCCGTCGATCCAGAATCTGCCGCCCGGGTCAAAGATGACCGTCGTCTGGTTCGTGCATTGGAAGTCCACGAGGTCACGGGCCGCCCTTTCTCGTCTTTCATGCCACGGCGCGAGTACGCACGTCCGGCGCTGCAAATCGGTCTGGACGGTGACCGCCACCTACTTCACGAGCGGTTGGCCCGGCGCGTGCACACGATGGTGGATCAAGGGCTGCTGGACGAGGTCAAAAGACTGGACCAGGTAGGGCTGCGTGAGGGAAAGACGGCGTCGAAAGCTCTCGGTTACGGTCAATTTTTGAGGGTGCTCGACGGCGAAGCGGATGTTTCGGAAGCCGCGGAAGAGACCATGGTCGCGACGCGCCAATTCGCCCGACGCCAGATCACCTGGTTCCGGGCCGATCCACGGATTAACTGGTTGGATTTTACGGACCCTTTCGCCGAGAACGTGAACGCGGCCGTCGAACTGTTCCGCACGGCAACCGAGGGCTAACATAATCGGGTGACTTCTCATCGCCTTGAAACCCCACGCCACGACGTTGCCCAAGACGACGCCGCAACCTCGCGCTCCGCTGATGAAGCCAAGCCTGAGGGCCAATCGGCTTCCCCTTGGGGCGAGTTGGCCGGCGTCGAGCTGACGAAGGCCCACGGCACCGGTAACGATTTCGTGATCGTGACGGACCCGGAAGGGAACTTGGCTCTCGACGCGGAGTTGGTGGCCGCCGTATGCGACAGGCATCAGGGAATCGGTGCGGACGGGTTTATCCGAGCCATACGCAGCGAACATCTGGCTGAGGGCCGTTCCGTCGTGGAATCACACTCGAGCGCCGAGTGGTTCATGGACTACCGAAATAGCGATGGCTCGCTGTCGGAAATGTGTGGAAACGGCGTCCGCGCCTTCGTCCACTATTTGATCCACGAGGGCCTCGTGAGCCTGGAGGAAGGGCAGTCCCTCACCATCGGTACCCGAGATGGGGCCAAGACGGTGGCCCGTGTGGCCTCGGGATATGCCGTCGACATGGGAGCTTGGGGATTCATCGACGGCGAAGAGGCCCGTTCTTCCGGATCTGACGCCCTCGTGACCGCTCGTGGACTCAAGACGCCGCGACCCGGGCTCTCAATCACCATGGGTAACCCACACACCGTGGTTGCTCTGGCGGGGGAAGAAAAGCTCGAAAAGCTCGGACTGGAAAGTGCCCCGACGGTCAGACCCCACCCCGACGGCGGAACAAACGTCGAGTTCGTGGTTCCTCTCGATTCTGATGAAAGCGAAACCATTGGTCGCATCGCGATGCGCGTCCATGAACGCGGGTCGGGGGAGACACAGTCCTGCGGTACTGGAGCATGCGCCGCCGCGGCCGCCACACGTTTCTGGGCGGGAGAGGATGCACCGGATGAATGGATCATCGATGTGCCCGGGGGTTCTCTGGGGGCGACCTTCGTTCTGGGCCCGGACGACCTCGAACACATTGTGCTCTCCGGCCCGGCGACTCTCGTGGGTCGGGTCGTCCTGATGTGACGATGGGTTGGCTTCTCGTCTCTGACGCGGTCAGCGGTCGCGTTCGACGTGGAGGATCCTGAATCCTTTGGAGGTCGCATACCGTGTTACCGCAAAGGAGTCGTCGAGATGTTGGCTCATCCAAGGCATCAATGAGTCAGCTCCAAGATTCTTTTGGACGACGAGGTACGCGTGTCCTCCCGGGGATAGCCGAGGTAACCACGTGAGAAGGATGTCGTGGAGAACATCCTTTCCGACCCGGATGGGTGGGTTGGACCAGATCGTGTCGAATCGCTGGTCCGGAGCGATGTCTTCAGGGAGGCCGACCGAAACATTGGTCAGGCCTAACAACTCGGCGTTTCTCCGCGTCAGGTCGAGGCTTCGCTGGTTGACATCGATACCGAGCACCTTGGCGGTCGGGCGTCGGAGGGCCAGGCTCAGCGTGATGGGGCCCCAACCGCAACCGATATCCAGGAGGGAATTTCCCTGAGGTTCAGGGACTTCTTTGAGAAGGACGGCCGTTCCTTTGTCGAGGCCTTTCGGGCTGAAGACACCTGGAGCGGTCACCAAATCTCTGCCGACGCCGTCGAGCTCGACCTTCAGGGGGATTGTGCGGGTGGTTTCCCCATCGTGGGATGAAAAGTAGTGCTCGGCCATGTTGCCCGATTTTACGGCATGGGGTGGCTTTGCGTTTCCGCAGATCGGATGCGGACGAGCGTTCATCCACAACCGTCCCGCCGAGCCCCAATCGCTCAACGTTCCCGATAGAATTACCGAATACTACCGTGGCGGGCAGAATCCGCTACGTTCTCAAGAAAGGCATTATGCCCCAAGACAACACCTCAGGATCATCCCACCTCAACTCCGGCGATTCCACGCCGAGTGATGCTCGGCTGAGGGCATCGGTGGATCGAGTCCTCGGGCGTATCTCGTCCGACGAGGAACGTGATTCCTCGATCCTCGCGCATAAAGCGCCCGAACTGGCCGAAGAAGGCACACGTCACACCGAGGCCGACGGGGACCAACAAGAACTTGACGAACGTCGGGCCTTGCGACGAGTCCAGGGACTCTCGACCGAGCTCGAAGACGTGACCGAAGTCGAGTACCGCCAGCTTCGCCTTGAACGGGTGGTCCTCGCGGGTATTTGGTCGGAGGGAACCCAACGAGAAGCCGAAGACTCCCTTCGAGAGCTTGCGGCCCTTGCAGAAACTGCTGGTTCCGAGGTGCTGGACGGGCTCGTGCAGCGGCGCCTCAAGCCTGATCCGGGTACCTTCCTCGGTTCCGGGAAGGCCCAAGAGCTCCAAGAGATCGTGAAATCGACGGGAGCCGACACCGTGATCGTCGATTCCGAGTTGGCACCCTCGCAGAGGCGCGGACTGGAGGACATCGTCAAGGTCAAGGTCATCGACCGCACCGCGCTCATCCTGGACATTTTTGCCCAGCATGCGAAGTCTCGCGAGGGCAAGGCTCAGGTGGAGCTTGCGCAGTTGGAATACCTGTTACCCAGGCTCCGCGGTTGGGGCGATTCCATGTCCCGTCAGGCTGGTGGTCGTGCCGCTGGCGGCGAGGGTATCGGTTCCCGCGGTCCCGGTGAAACCAAGATCGAGCTGGACCGACGCCGCATTCGTGGCCGGATGGCCAAGCTACGCCGTGAAATTGCCGCCATGAAGCCGGCTCGAGAAACGAAACGGTTGAACAGGCGTCGGAATCATGTCCCCTCGGTCGCCATTGCGGGATACACCAACGCCGGCAAATCGTCACTGCTGAATCGGCTGACCGATGCAGGGGTTCTCGTAGAGAACGCCCTGTTCGCTACGTTGGATCCGACCGTCCGCAAGGCCGAGACACCCGACGGAATTGGCTATACGCTCTCGGACACCGTGGGTTTTGTGCGGTCGTTGCCGACTCAGCTTGTCGAGGCCTTTCGGTCCACTTTGGAAGAAGTCGCGGACGCCGACGTCTTACTGCACGTCGTGGATGTCTCGCACCCCGAGCCGGAGGGACAGATCCGTGCCGTCCGTGAAGTGTTGGCGGATGTCGATGCCCATGACGTACCGGAGATCATCGTTCTGAATAAGGCCGATGCCGCAGACCCCTTCGTCGTCGAACGTCTCCGTCAGCGTGAACCGCAACACGCCGTGGTCTCTGCGCGAACTGGGGAGGGCATCGAAGAACTCAAGCAACTCATCTCGGAGAGCATCCCGCGGCCGGACGTGCGGATGGAACTTCTCGTGCCCTATACCCATGGCGAAGTAGTTTCACGCCTTCACTCGTGGGACGCCGAGATCCTCGAGACCGAGTTCCACGAGAATGGCACACGGCTCACGGTCCTCGTGCGTGCGGATATGGCCGCGGAGCTTCACGACTTCGTTGTCGCATCCGAGTAGGGGCGTGGACTCGGTGAACCGTGAGAATATCGTCGCGCCACAAGGCAGCGAACCCGAAACCTTGCCCGGTGCCAAGGACACCCTCGAATTGCTCGACGTGGCCGTTGAACGCACGGGAGGGCAACGCCGAGACGGCCAGCGGAACATGGCCGCGCACGTGGCTCAAGCGCTGGAGACGCAGCGTCATCTGCTGGTTCAGGCAGGTACGGGGACGGGAAAATCGCTTGCCTATTTGGTGCCGGCCATTCGTCACTCCATCGAGTCGGAGTCTCCCATCGTTGTTGCGACGGCGACGCTCGCGTTGCAGTCGCAAATCGTCAATCGGGACCTACCCCGCTTACTCGAAACACTGGACGACCAACTGGAACGCCCCGTGGATGTTGCGTTGTTGAAGGGGCGCAATAACTACGTGTGTCTTCACAAATTGGAAGGTGGTTATCCGGACGAAGAAGACCCGAACGCCCTCTTCTCGCTGAACTCCGAGGGCGCGAAGGCTTCGGGGCATCCGGACCAGGCCGGTTCGAGTCTTGCGGAAGAGGTCGTGAGGTTGAGGTCATGGGCCGAATCCTCTGATACCGGTGACCGCGACGAGCTTCTTCCGGGTGTCTCGGACAAGGCGTGGCGGCAGGTTTCCGTGACGGCTTCGGAATGTCTTGGCCGAAAATGTCCGTTGGTCGAGGAATGCTTCTCGGAGCTCGCTCGCCACAAAGCGGGCGAGGCCGACGTCATCATTACCAATCACGCGTTGTTGGCGATCAACGCCTTCGAGGGGATTGGGGTCTTGCCGGAGCACGACACCGTGATCGTCGATGAAGCCCACGAACTCGTGGACCGGGTGACCGGGGCCGTGACGGGGGCAATATCTCCGGTCATGGTGCGTTCGGCTGCTCGCGCGGTCCGGAAAAATACTTCTGCAGCCTTTGAGCCCCTTCAGTCTGCCGCGGAGGCCCTCGACGCCGCGTGCACTGGCAAACCTGCCGAACTCATGCCTCAGGGGCTCACCCCAGATCTCCAACGGGCCATGGAACTCACCCGGGATGCGGCTAGGGCGGCCTTGTCTGACACCAAGCCAGAAGCCAAGGATTCCGACGCCGGACGTCAAATGGCCCGTGCACGGTTGACGGAAATTCTCGAGCTCGCCGAGCGTACTCTCGGGGCGGACGGCGTCTTTGAAGTCGTGTGGCTTAGCCGAGTGGGGGGATGGGAGCCTGGGCGTGGGTACGTCGCAGCGGCGGATACGGACCCGGCGACGATACATGTGGCTCCTTTGTCTGTGGCCTCCCGATTGCGAGAGGGGCTATTCGAGGACAGAACAGTGGTTCTCACCTCCGCGACGCTCTCGATCGGGCAATCTTTCGACGCCGTTGCGGGGTCTTTGGGCCTCAAAGGGGAGAAGGCCCCGTCCTGGGAAGGGCTCGATGTCGGTTCGCCTTTCGACTACCCCAAGCAGGGGATGCTGTATATGGCGGCGGACCTGCCCAAACCTGCACGTGGAGTTTCCGAAGAACAGCTCGAACGGATCCTCCAACTGGTGGAAGCTTCCGGAGGCGGTGCATTAGGGCTGTTTTCCTCCAAACGCGGTGCCGAACAAGCGGCCGAGTACGTGCGTCAAAACTCCGATGTGCACGTGTTGGTTCAGGGGGAATCCTCGCTCCGAGGGCTCGTGAAGGAATTCACCGAAGACGAGGACGCATGTCTCTTTGGAACCATGAGTCTCTGGCAAGGGGTCGATGTACCAGGGTCGTCCTGTCGATTGGTGATGATCGACCGCATCCCCTTCCCGCGTCCCGATGACCCCCTCTCCTCGGCACGGGCGCGCGCGGTGAGCTCGAATGGGGGAAATGGTTTCATGGCGGTTTCGGCGTATCACGCCGCGATTCGTCTGGCCCAAGGCGCCGGACGCCTCATCCGGTCCCAGGGGGATCGCGGCGTCGTCGCCGTCTTGGACTCTCGTCTGGCGACGGCGCGCTACGGAGGATTTCTCCGTGGGGCTCTGCCTCCCTTATGGACCACGGATCGTCTGCCGACGGTGACTGCGGCTTTGCGAAGGCTAGCGGAACACTCGTCGGACTAAGCAGGCTGACGACGCACGGAATCACCATCTCCGTCGTCCAGAGCACAAGGCCCTCGGCACATCACTGTGCCGAGGGCCTTTGCTGACCGACGCCAAAAGCTAGATCGACCGAAGGACCGAGACGACCTTGCCCATGATGGTCGCATAGTCACCGAGGATCGGCTCGTATTGGCGGTTTTGGGGCAGGAGCCAGGTATGCCCGTCTCGCTGACGGAACGTTTTGACGGTGGCTTCCTCATCCAAGAGCGCGGCCACGATATCTCCGTTATTGGCCGTGTTCTGCTGTCGGACGACTACCCAGTCGCCGTCGCAGATGGCTGCCTCAACCATGGAATCGCCCCGGACCTTCAGCATGAAGAGCTGGCCCTGGCCGACCAGTTGCCGCGGCAAAGGGATCACGTCTTCGACGTGCTGCTCCGCGGTGATCGGCACACCAGCCGCGATGCTGCCCACAAGCGGCACACGTGCAGTGTCTTCATTCTCAGATGCAGGGAAGAGCTCGACGACGTCCGCTTCCGCCTGGTCACTCGACGAACCCGCACCAAATGTCGGGATGCCGTCCTGGGGGAGCGGCATATCGCAGAGAACTTCGATGGCGCGGGGACGCTTGGGGTCTCGACGGATGAGACCCAGAGTTTCAAGTCGAGTCAGTTGGTGGGTCACGCTCGAAAGACTCGACAGTCCCACGAGGTCGCCAATTTCCCGCATGGACGGTGGATAGCCGTGGGTTGCGATCGAGGAAGAGATGGCCTCGAGGATCTTCCGCTGGCGCGGTGTGAGCGGTTTGGCCTGTTGAGGAAGCTGGGGGGCCACCGGGTCGTCCTTCCCTGGGTTCTTAAGTTGTCAGTCCCCCTGTGTGTACTGGGAGTACGACCGGCGCTGACGACGAATGACGGATAAATGATCCGGTATTCGAAGATCGTCGGCCGAACCGACATGTCACCCCTCAGGCTAGGCCAGTCAAGGTGGCAAATCAAACATGTGTTCTATTTTTGTCGACAGTGTTCGAATTATTTGGTAGAACAGATGTACGAACTAGAACACATATTCGAATCTGGATCACTCGCGATCTACAGGAGGAAGCATTCGATGCGTACCGCACTCGCCGCCCCGCGTTCCGCGGAATTGACGAACCACTCCACTGTCTCGGAAGTCGCTCGCCGTTCGAACAGTGGTCACCTGACCCTCACTCGCAGGGGAAGGTTCCTCTTCATTGGTCTTCCGACCATCGCGCTGACGTTGTGTGTGGCCGCCGTCGTCATGCTTTTCCTGGCCTCGGCGGCTGCCACGGCCAGCGGGTCCTCGGAAGGTCGGGGTACCGAAACTGTCGTCGTGGGGAGCGGGGAAACGCTGTGGGAGATTGCGTCAGAGGTTGACCCGGGTGGCGACACCCGAAAGATCATCAGTCAGATCGATGATTTGAATGATCTGACCAGTGGAAATCTCAACCCGGGACAGCGTCTCATCGTGCCGGTGATTTCGAACCGCTAGACACAGGTCCTTAAGATGGGATCGTGAGTACATCATTGGACGCCATGAATAGTCTGCCGCTTCGAGAAGATCTCAGGGGCAGATCGCCCTATGGGGCGCCCATGATCGAGGTTCCGTACGCCTTGAACGTCAACGAAAACACTCATCCGATGCCGGATGAAGTCGTTGACGCCATTGTTGATGGAGTGCGTCTCGCGGCTCAAGGGCTAAATCGGTACCCGGATAGAGACTTTGTTGCGCTTCGTGAAGAGCTTGCCGCATACCTGGGGCATGGCCTCGCCGTCGAAAATCTGTGGGCCGCCAATGGGTCAAACGAGATTCTGCAACAGATTCTTCAGGTCTTCGGAGGCCCGGGTCGAAGCGTCTTGAGTTTCACGCCGACCTACTCGATGTACCCGCTGTTGGCCTCCGGCACGAGCACGGAATTTATTGCCGGTCATCGAGCCGAAGATTTTTCCTTATCTGCTGACTCGGCGGCTCGCCAGGTTGCTGAGCATCGACCGAATGTGACGATCCTCTGCTCGCCCAATAACCCCACGGGCACGGGGCTTGACCAGGACGTCATCACAGCGGTGTACGACGCCGCATCGGAATTCAACGGGATTGTCGTCGTCGACGAGGCCTACGCTGAATTTGCGCGTGACCCTGAGCAAACTGCGCTGACCCTATTGCCTGGAAGGCAACGCCTGATTGTGTCGCGCACAATGAGCAAAGCATTCGCTTTGGCAGGTGCTCGCCTTGGGTATTTCGCCGCGGATCCGAGCGTCGTGGACGCCATCATGCTGGTTCGCCTCCCGTATCACCTTTCCGGAGTGACTCAAGCGACGGCGTTGGCGGCCTTACGCCATTGCGATCAGCTTCTCTCTAACGTTGAAGACATCAAGCATCAGCGGGACAGGATCGTCGAGACGTTGACGACTTTGGGCCTGAAGCCAGCATCGTCCGATTCAAACTTCGTCTTTTTCGGCGGAGTCACAGACAGCCATGCACTGTGGGAAGATTTACTCTCGGATGGCGTACTCATTCGCGACGTCGGTATCCCCGGATACTTGCGGGTCACCGCGGGAACGGAAGAAGAAACGACGGCATTCCTGAACAGCCTCGAACGCCATCTTCACGGCCAAGTATCGCCCGCTTAATCGTCGTAGGCCTGGTCTTGGATTCATAAGATCGGCAATCACCAGCAGGAGAAACCCATGAATACCTCTGCATCGTCGAGGACGGCCTCGCTGACTCGTGAGACGAGTGAATCGTCCGTTTCGGTACGGATCGATCTGGACGGGACCGGTCAGTCCACGATCGATACATCCGTTCCTTTCTATGACCACATGCTGACGGCGTTGTCGAAGCACTCATTGATCGACCTGGACGTCAAGTGCACGGGGGATACCCACATCGATGTTCACCACACGGTGGAGGATACGGCGATCGTTTTTGGAGAGGCCCTTCGCGAAGCTCTAGGGGATAAACGAGGCATTCGTCGATTCGGGGCGGCTTCGGTCCCCTTGGATGAATCTCTGGCTCGTGCCGTGGTGGATATCTCGGGGCGACCCTTTCTCGTGCACGAGGGTGAGCCTGAAGGGTTCGCTTTTCACCTCATCGGTGGGCACTTTACGGGGTCGATGGTTCGTCACGTCTTCGAAGCCATCGCCAATCACGCAGGTATCTGCGTCCATGTTGATCTCGTGCGTGGACGCGATCCCCACCACATTGCTGAAGCCCAGTTCAAGGCCTTCGCCCGTGCCCTTCGCCAAGCCGTCGAACCGGACCCGAGGGTGGATGGCATTCCTTCGACGAAGGGCGCGCTCTGATGGTTGCGGACACATCTGCCCAGACTCCACAGTCGGATACAGACTCCCGTCCGACCGTCACCGTCCTCGACTATGGCGCGGGGAACGTCAGGTCTGCCGTGCGGGCTTTGGAAGCCGCCGGAGCCGACGTCATCTTGTCGAAGGCCGAGAAGGATGTGCTCGGGGCCGATGGTCTGGTGGTTCCTGGCGTTGGCGCGTTTTCGGCAGTGATGGAGGCGCTCCATGCCGTAGGAGCACCGCGAATGATCGGACGCCGTATCGCAGGAGGCCGTCCTGTTTTGGGTATTTGCGTCGGCCTTCAAGTCTTCTTTGATCGCGGTGTGGAACACGGCATCAACACCGAGGGACTAGGGGAATGGCCGGGCGTCGTCGAGAAACTTCGGGCCGAGGTTGTCCCTCACATGGGGTGGAATAGTGTTAGCCCGCCCGAAGGATCTCGACTTTTCGAGGGCATACGTGACGAACGATTTTACTTCGTCCACTCCTATGGTGTTCAGGATTGGTCCTTTGATCAGACCATCGCAGAGATGAGGCCTCCGCAGGTGACGTGGGCTCATCATGGTGGTCCCTTTATTGCCGCCGTCGAGAATGGGCCGCTCGCTGCGACGCAGTTCCATCCGGAAAAATCGTCGTCGGCCGGATTACGACTGTTGCGCAATTGGTTGAGCACCCTTCCTCGGACGGGCCGGCTGGCGTCAGCGGGAAAACCCGTCGATCTCACGACCGAACGTTACGACCGGAAGGACGAAACTTCCTGATGAGTCCCCTCGTATCTGGGCTATTGCTCATGACCTTCGGTGCTTTCCTCGCCGGGGGTGCCATTTCTTTCCGCAAACAGAAGATCAGTGTGATCGCGCAAGCGGTCCTCTGGATCTTGGCCGTGGCGAGCTTTGCCTACGGTTTCTACGTCACGACCCTGGAGTAACCAACCATGACTGAGAATCAACGATTGCAACTGCTGCCGGCCGTCGACGTCGCCGATGGACAGGCCGTCCGGCTGGTGCAAGGTGAGGCTGGTTCCGAGACGGGATATGGAGATCCCGTCGAAGCCGCGCTGGCGTGGCAAGAAGCGGGGGCTGAGTGGGTGCACCTCGTGGACCTCGACGCCGCATTTGGACGAGGCAATAACTTCGACGTTCTCCAGAAAGTTTCCGAACGGCTGGACATCCGTATTGAAATGTCTGGCGGCATTAGAGACGACGAGTCTCTGGACCGTGCTCTCAAGCTCCGTCCGGCTCGCATCAACCTGGGTACCGCTGCACTCGAAAACCCTGAATGGACGCGTCGAGTCATCGCTGAACATGGCGACATGATCGCGGTAGGCCTGGATGTGCGCGGCACGACGTTGGCCGCTCGTGGGTGGACCGAAGAAGGCGGCGATCTGTGGGAGGTGCTGGACCGTCTCAACGACGACGGTTGCTCCCGCTTCGTCGTAACCGATGTGACGAAGGACGGAACCCTCCAGGGGCCCAACACCCAGCTCCTCGGTGACGTCGCGCGTCGCACTGACAAGCCGGTGGTTGCGTCTGGCGGCATTTCGAGCCTCGACGACCTCAAGGCATTGCGAGAGATGGTGCCTCAGGGCGTCGAGGGAACCATCGTCGGCAAAGCCCTCTACGCCGGAAAATTCTCGCTTTCGGAGGCCCTCGAAGTGGCTGGACGTCCGGAGGCCTGATGACTTCTCCACGGGAGCTACCCGAACACATCAAGGCCCAGCTGGCGAGTGCAGGCAGAGAAACGGACACCGGTGGCCAAGCCTGGGAAGGGCGCAACCTCGGTGAGGGAACGTCACACACGCACGCCTTCCCCGACGACGACGGGACCACCCCGGCGTCGTTGGCGGACGCCTTGACGCGGTTCGAGAAGGGCGACATCCCCGAGGAGTTGGTCGTGGATGCCCTGGCGGATGTTCGGCTCTTCGCTCCGGTCGTGGCTGAAATCTCTCGATCCGAAATCACGGAGGAGGGGCTGGTCGCGGACAAAGAAGCCGACATGGCCCTCGTGAGCATCGAAGCGCCCGACGGCCGCAAGGCGATGCCTGTTTTCAGTAGCGTGGACGGCCTCACCTCGTGGCACAGTGACGCCAGACCCGTCGCTGCAGCATCACGGAAAATCGCACTATCTGCTGTGGAAGACGAAAACCAGCTCCTGGTGCTCAATCCGGGAGGCGACATCACCTTTGTGGTGCGGAGGCCCGCCATGTGGGCGATCGCCAAAGGTCAACGGTGGAATCCATCGTATTCCGACCCTGAGGTTCTCACTGCTCTCAAGGAATGCGCCAGGCCAGAGAAGAGTATTGCGTCCATAGCCATGTTTCCTGGACGAGGAGTGGGGTCGCGGGATCGTGCCGGCAGGATGCTACCAGGGGGCGGCCCCGGGCCGGAGCTGAGTATCGAATTGTCCCTCGAGCCAGGCCTCGATCAGGAGCAGCTCGACCACGTCGTCGAGTCATTTCAGTCCAGGTTCTCGCGAGATGCCTTGTTGGCTGAACGAGTGGATTCGGCAGACATCCGTCTCACTCAGGCACGTTAGGCGACCGAATATCGGATGACGTCGCCGCCTCGGCACGAAGGCCCCAACGGAAATTTCCGCTGGGGCCTTCGCTTGTATGAATGTCCGTCAGTAAACGGGGCCGGTGAATTTTTCTCCCGGTCCCTGACCGGGCGCATCCGGCGCAATGGAAGCCTCACGGAAGGCCAACTGCAAGGACCGCAATCCATCACGAAGCGGCCCGGCATGCTGCGACCCAATTTCAGGTGCGGCGGCCGTCACTAATCCCGCGAGGGCCGTGATGAGTTTGCGCGCCTCGTCCAGGTCCTTGACCTCGGCGGCATCTTCCTCGGCCGCGAGGCCACACTTGACGGCTGCGGCGCTCATCATGTGAACGGCAGCGGTGGTGATGACTTCGACTGCCGCAACATCGGCAATATCACGCATCTGCTGGTTAATCGCGGCTACTTCCTCCGGCGAAGGCTCGGAGGCGGGGGAGTCTGCCGTGGAATCGGCGAAACGGAACGTGGACTCGCCGCCCTCTTCTGGGGTGGAGTCCTGAGATGAAGGGTTGGTGCTCATGGTTCTAGCTTCCCATATTGGACGGCCCCGAGAAGTCGTCACGCAATGTTTGACCTGAATCACCCTGTATACCTGGTCATTCATGGTGTATAGTCTTGAAGAGTTTCAAGCGGAGATGCGTCTCCCACCCGCGCCCATCGATGCGATGGCCGGGTCATCCCGATTCACAGGGTTCCTCGTGCCATGCACGGGGAGTTTTGTTGTGATCATCGGGGATGCGCCTCCGTTTGAATGTGACGGAGGCATTTTTTGTGTCCGTGACACGCAGAAAGAACACATTGGGGAAACCCACTGACCACAGGAGTGCCACATTAGCGATCCACGCATCAATGACCGTATCCGCGTGCCGGAAGTCCGCCTGGTAGGCCCAAGCGGTGAACAGGTTGGGATTGTCCGCGTTGAAGACGCCCTGCGTCTGGCGCGCGAATCGGATCTTGATCTGGTCGAGGTGGCTCCGTCCGCCAAGCCGCCGGTATGCAAGCTCATGGACTTCGGTAAGTACAAGTACGAAGCCGCTGTCAAGGCTCGCGAATCTCGCCGGAACCAGACGAATACGGTGCTCAAGGAAATCCGTTTCCGTTTGAAGATCGATTCCCATGACTACGAAACCAAGGTGGGACACGCAAAGCGTTTTCTCTCCGCTGGCGACAAGGTCAAGGCGATGATCCAGTTCCGCGGTCGTGAGCAGCAGCGTCCTGAAATGGGTGTTCGCTTGCTGGAGCGCATGGCCGAAGATCTCGCCGAGGTGGGGACCGTCGAGTCCAATCCTCGTCAGGATGGCCGCAACATGGTCATGGTGATCGGTCCGTTGCGCAATAAGGCGGAAGCACGTGCTCAGGCACGTCGCGAGCAGAAGCAGCAAGGTGGAGGTCGCAAGACGCGTGAACGTGTCGATACCACCACCGCCGAGCCCGTGTCGAACAGCATGGCCGATGCCATGCCGGCCGAGCTTAAAGAACAGGCGAAGGCGCAAGAATCCGCACCGTCGGCTGCGCCAAAGCCGGGTCCCTCAGCCAAGTAAGGGCCACCCGTCGGGAAACTGACGGGGCGGGGCATGCTCCCTGCACGGTCCACAGCGGCGGCCTGGACGGTCGTTGCAAGCCCACCGAGGGTGCCTCAAGGGGCATCTTCGGGACAGAACGTAAGGAGAACGGCAGATATGCCGAAGCAGAAGACTCACTCGGGTGCCAAGAAGCGCTTCAAGCTGACCGGATCGGGCAAGGTCAAGCGTCAGCAGGCTAACCGTCGCCACTACCTGGAGCACAAGTCCTCCCGCCTGACCCGTCGCCTCGCAAGTGACCAGATTGTCACGGGCGGCCAGGCCAAGGTCATCAAGAAGATGCTGACCAAGTAGTCCACTGGGCTTCCGCGGCATCAAGCCGCAGCACGGAATTTTATGTACGGGCCCAGAAAATTGGCCCGGTGAACAGTTAGGAGTACACACGTGGCACGTGTGAAGCGGGCGGTAAATGCCCACAAGAAGCGTCGTACAACCCTGGACCGCGCGTCCGGCTACCGCGGACAGCGCTCGCGCCTGTACCGGAAGGCCAAGGAGCAGGTCACTCACTCGCTCGTTTACAGCTACGACCACCGTCGTAAGAAGAAGGGCGATTTCCGTCGCCTCTGGATCCAGCGCATCAACGCGGCTGCTCGCGCCGAGGGCCTGACCTACAACCGTTTCATCCAGGGCCTCAAGGCTGCTGAGGTTGAGGTTGACCGCCGCATGCTGGCCGAGTTGGCCGTCAACGAGCCGACCGCCTTCAAGGCTTTGGTCGACATCGCGAAGAAGAACTTGCCCGAGGACACCTCGGCTCAGGTTGCCTAAGGACCACATGGTCTTGTGACTCAGCCGTAACGGCTTTGTTCATGACGACGCCGCCGCACCCGCCCTCATGAGGGACGGATGCGGCGGCGTTGTTGCGTTAATTGGAGTTGCTCATGGCCTGAAGATGGGCCGCCCGGCGTCGGGTAGCCTGACATGGTGGATATTATCGATTCGCTTTCTCGTGAACGCACCCTCATCAACCCGACCGCCGACAGGGTCAAAGACGTTGCGTCCCTAGCTCGGCCGCGGACCCGAAGTAAGAAGGGGCTGTTCATGGTCGAAGGGCCGCAAGGTGTCCGCGAAGCATTAGCAGCGCATCGGGTTATGCCGCTCCTGGACGCCTTATACGTCACCGAACGGGCACTGGAACGGCACGATGATCTCGCTGAAGCCATTGCCGAAGCCGTGGGCAGTGTGGCCCCGTCGGCCAATGGGTCTTCACGCAAGCTGTTCATTCGCTTGGTGACCGAAGAAGTCCTAGAGGCCATGTCCGATGCCCAAACACCGCAGGGCGTGCTGGCCATCGCGCACCAGGACCCCAGCCTCCGTGCCGACCCCTGGTCAGACGGTGCAACCCCTGGCTTTTTGGCTGCTCTGGTTCGGGTGCAGGACCCCGGCAACGCGGGAACGCTGATCCGTGCCGCAGACGCGGCAGGCGCAGACGGCGTCGTCACCACCCAAGGGAGCGTGGATGTCCTCAACCCTAAGGCCGTGCGCTCGACCGCCGGCTCTCTCTTTCACCTTCCCGTCACCCTCGGCATGGAAATTCATGAACTGGTGGGACGAGCTCGTGCCACCGGAATGCAGATTCTCGCAGCGGACGGTTACGGCGACCACGACGTAGACGATCTCTCCGATCAGGCTGCGGCGGATAGAGCCTCCGGAGCCCCCGTCCGGGACGATGCCCTCGACCTGAGGAGGCCTACCTTGTGGCTCTTCGGCAATGAGGCGCAAGGTCTCACACGGCAGGAGAAGCTCTTTGCCGATGCTCGAGTTGCGGTGCCGGTCTACGGCAGCGCAGAGTCGCTCAATGTTTCTACGGCGGCAACGGTTTGCCTCTACGCGTCGGCGCGGGCGCGACGTCCATAACTGGAGCCGCGGGCATCACCTGCTCACGTACCTGACCTCATCGAAGCTCACCACCAAAGGAACCACATGGCCGATAGCGGCGGAAATAAAGCGATCATGGCGGCGCTGGGTGCCAACCTCGGCATTGCCGTCCTCAAGTTTGGTGCCTTCTTACTCACCAAGTCGTCGTCCATGTTGGCGGAATCGATCCATTCGGTTGCTGACACAGGTAACCAGCTCCTTCTGCTGGTCGGGGGAAAGGCCTCGCGTAAGAAGGCGGATGACGAACACCAATTCGGGCATGGGCAAAATCGATATATTTACGCCTTCCTGGTCTCGATCGTGATGTTCAGTTTGGGCGGCTTGTTCTCCCTCTACGAGGCGTGGGAAAAGTGGCATGATCCGCACGGAATCGACTCATGGGCGTGGGTGCCGATCGTCGTCCTCGTGGGGTCGATCCTGCTGGAGGGGCGTTCATTCCTCGTCGCCAACAAACAAGCGCAAGAGAAGCGTGGACGGCGCTCATGGTTGGGCTACCTGCGAGAAGCTAAGTCGCCCGAGTTGCCGGTGGTCATGTTGGAAGATTCCGCGGCTGTGGCGGGGCTATTTTTCGCCCTCATCGGCGTGGTCGTGACCGTCATCACCGGAGACGGCCGCTGGGACGCGGCCGGTTCGGCTGCCATCGGTGTTCTCTTGGTTGTGGTCGCGATTTTCTTGGCCGTCGAAATTAAATCTCTCTTGGTGGGGGAGTCTGCCTCGCCCGAAACCGATCGGCGCATCCGTGAGGCTATTAAGTCTGAGGCGGGGATCGGCCTGATCCACTTGAAGACTATGCACCTAGGGCCGGAAGAATTGCTCGTCGCGGCAAAGATTTCCGTCGAAGGCGATGTCAGCGCTATTCAACTCGTGGAGGCCATCAACGCCACGGAAGCCCGGATCCGTCAGGCCGTGAGCCAAGCTCAGATGGTCTACATCGAACCGGATATTTACCGCGAGGATTACACGTCGAGTAAGCCCACCCCGGAATCGGAGGAGAAGCTCTAAGGCATGGCGGAGCGAAACTACCCGATCCAGGTGGTGGGCGCCGCATTGGTCGACGACGTCGCGACCCCAACGCGATTGCTGATCGCCCGTCGGTCAGCCCCAGAAGCCTTGAGAGGCTTATGGGAGTTCCCCGGAGGCAAAGTTGAGTCGGGAGAAGACGACGTCGATGGACTTTTGCGCGAACTACGGGAAGAACTCGGCGTCGAGGCGAGGCTGACGGACGAAGTGCCTGGCCCTCACGTTCAAGGGTGGCCGTTGAATGAGCGGTTGGCGATGCGGGTCTTCATAGGAACCGTCGTGTCTGGTGTTCCCAGGCCCCTCGAAGATCACAGCGAGCTCGTCTGGCATCGACTGGACGACATCGAAGGGCTTCTCGGCCTGGATTGGATTCCGGCGGATTACCCGATCGTTGAGGCGCTCATCCACAGGTTGGCTTGAGGGCCTGCCACATCCACTAGACTGGATGTGCTCGAGGTCAGCATGTCCCATGGTGGACGCGCTTCTCAGGCAATCCCCAACACGTCGAATATCACTAGAGATGAGTTGTTCATGACTGAAGCCTCCCCGGAAAACGTCGTGCCATCCGCGGGCCCCGATCCCGTACTGGAGGATGTAGCCGGCGTCCTGGAAAAGGATCCGAATGGCGGCCTGGAACGTGTGCGTGCGGCATTTGCCGACGAGACGCGGCAGGCCCTGGAGAGCATCGAAAACCACACGCCGGATTTCGAATCGCTCAAGCAGGTTCGCCTTCGATTTACCGGGGAGAAATCGGGCCTCAGCGCGGCGAATCGTCATATGCGATCTTTGCCCAATGAATTTAAGAAGGAAATCGGGAAGCTCTTGGGGCAAACCAGGGGACGCATCACTCAGGCTCTCGAGTCCCGGAATGAAGTTCTCGAGGCCGAACACGCCGAGCGAATTTTGGTCGAAGAAGCCGTGGACGTCACGTCCGGTTCCGGACATCGTCATATTGGGGGACGTCACCCCGTCTCAACCTTGCAGGAACGCGCAGCAGACATTTTCGTGTCGATGGGATGGGAAGTTGAAGACGGTCCCGAAGTCGAGTCGGAATGGTTCAATTTCGATTCCCTGAACTTCAAGCCGGATCACCCCGCCAGGGAACTCCAAGACACGTTCTTCGTTGATCCGGTAGACGCCCACTTAGTCTTGCGCACCCACACATCACCGGTGCAGATGCGTGCCCTCCACAAGCGCGATGTACCGCTGTACATCGTGTGTCCGGGCCGCGTTTATCGCACGGACGAACTGGATGCGACTCACACTCCTGTATTCACCCAAATTGAAGGGTTAGCAGTGGATCGTGATCTCACGATGGCCGACCTTAAGGGAACGCTGGAGCACTTCGCGCGTCAGATGTTCGGTCCGGAAGCTCAGATTCGGCTTCGCCCGCACTACTTTCCGTTCACCGAACCGTCGGCAGAGATGGACGTGTGGGTGCCTCACGCTAAGGGCGGGCCGCAATGGATCGAATGGGGCGGTTGCGGCATGGTCCACCCCAACGTCCTCCGAGCCGGTGGGGTAGATCCCGAGAAGTATTCGGGTTTCGCCTTCGGAATGGGAATTGAACGAACGCTGATGTTCCGTAATGGCGTGACCGATATGCGCGACATGATCGAAGGCGATATCCGCTTCAGCGAACACTTTGGGATGGAGATTTAATAAATGCGTATTCCCTTGTCGTGGCTGCGTGAGTACGCTCCGCTGCCCGAAGGAGCTTCGGCCGAATATGTCATGGAGACGCTCGTCAGGGTCGGTCTCGAGGAAGAAGCCGTTCACCGGCCGTCGGATGAAATCTCCGGCCCTGTGGTCGTCGGCCAGGTCCTCACCATGGAGCCCGAGGAACACTCCAACGGGAAGACCGTGAATTGGTGCACCGTTCGAGTGGTCCCCGAAGGCCAGCAACAAACTTTGACTGGGCCGGGAATTGAGCCTTCCGGCGTGCAGGGCATTATTTGTGGCGCTCACAACTTCGCCCCCGGCGACAAAGTCGCCGTGACTTTACCGGGCGCCGTCTTGCCGGGTAATTTCGCGATTTCCGCCCGTAAGACCTACGGCCACGTCTCCGCCGGCATGATCGCTTCCGTCAGGGAACTGGGCATTGGCGAAGACCACGACGGGATCTTGGTGCTTTCGAGACTCGGTCTGGACCCAGAAATTGGTTCGGATGCCCTGCAGCTCCTGGGGCTCGACGACGAAGCCGCCGAGGTGGAAGTCACTCCGGACCGCGGGTATGCATTTTCTATCCGGGGGATTGCCCGCGAGTATTGCCACGCGATCAACGAGCCGTTCACGGACCCCGTCGAGGCCGTCAATCAGCGAGTCCCTCAGGACAATGGGGCCGGACACCACGTGGTCCTCGACGACGACGCCCCGATTCACGGGCGGCTTGGAGCGACGCGGTTCGTCGCCCGGACTGTCGCGAACATCGACCCGACGGCGCCGACCCCCACGTGGATGTCCTCTCGCCTCCGTCTGGCCGGTATCCGGTCAATCTCCTTGCCCGTGGACATCTCGAACTACGTCATGCTCGAATTCGGTCAACCTTTGCATTTCTACGATGCAGACCGAATCCAGGGAGACATCGTGGTTCGTCGAGCCCAACAAGGCGAGACGCTGACGACCCTCGATGGCAAGGAACGCAAGCTCAATCCCGAAGACTTACTCATTACGGACGCGACGGGACCCATCGGCCTGGCAGGCGTGATGGGCGGAGGATCCACCGAGGTCACGGCCTCGACCCGTCGGATTTTGGTTGAAGCTGCGCGCTTCGAAGAGGTATCCATTGCCCGAACCCGCCGTCGACATAAGCTTCCGTCGGAGGCTTCCAAGCGTTTTGAACGCGGTGTCGATCCACTGGCTTCCGCCGCGGCTGCTCAACGTGCTGTTGAATTGCTCGAGGAACTTGCCGGAGGCCAGGCCGAGGATGGCGTCACGGACGTCTTCGAACACTATTTCCCGCATGAAATCCACATGGCCTTGGATTACCCGAGCCGTCTCATCGGGGTGGACGTCTCCGAATCGGACGTAGAGAAGATCCTTCAAGAGATCGGTGCGAAGGTCGTTCGTACAGGTGAGGTCCTACAGGTCACGGTGCCCTCATGGCGTCCGGACTTGTCTGAGGCCGAAGATCTCGTTGAAGAGATTGCCCGCTTGACTGGCTACGAGAAAATTCCGTCCCGCTTGCCGGTTCCCCCGAGCGGCCGCGGCCTAACCGTCCACCAGGCGGCGCGCCGTCGGGCTTCGGACGCGCTCGCAGCGGCTGGATTGACGGAAGCGGTCTCCTATCCGTTCGTGAGCCCGGCGGACAACGAACTCTTTGGTGCCGCCGAGGCAGGAACGACGGTGCGCGCCGTAAAGTTGGCCAATCCGATCAGCGAATCCCAGGGCTACCTACAAACGTCGCTGCTGCCTGGTTTGGCTCAGGTCTTGAAGCGGAACCACGCACGTGGCTTTAGGGATCTGGCGCTCTTCGAGTCGGCTCTGGTGTTCCACCCCGGCGAGCACTCGGGCACCCAGAACATTCCGGCCGTTGGTGTTAAACCCGATGCGGGGGTCTTGGCGGACCTCAATGCTGGGTTGCCGCATCAGCCGCGACACTTGGCCGCGATGTTCTGTGGCCATGACGCACAGCCGTCACCGGGTGTGACACCCCGGGCATACGACTGGCAGGATGCCCTCGACGCCGCCCGGATGGCGGCGGCTTCGATCGGCGTGGACATCACCATCCGGCAAGGTCGTCATCAGGCTTTTCATCCCGGCCGCACCGCCGAACTTTTGGACGCCCGAGGCCGTCACCTCGGATTCGCCGGCGAGTTGCACCCCCAAGTGACAAAGGACCGCGATCTTCCTGAACGCACGGTTGCCATGGAACTGAACTTCGACACACTCGCCGAGAACGCGGGTCATCCGGTCGAGGCTCAGGAGATCTCTGGCTATCCCGCCGTTTCGCAGGATGTGGCTCTCGTGGTGGATTCTGAGCTCCCGGCCGCGGAGCTCATGGCGACCCTGCGCGAAGGTGCGGGCGAATTGCTCGAAAGCGTTCGAGTCTTCGATGAATACAGCGGAGAGGGTATCGAGCCCGGTCACAAATCCCTGGCCTTCGCCCTGCGTTTCCGCGCGCCTGACCGCACGTTGACGAACGACGAAGCAAGTGAGGCACGTCAAGCTGCGATCGACCTCGCGTCACACCGACACGCGGCGGTCATGCGCGGGTAGACTCACGCGGAGTCCACCGTAATGACGCCGGCTTCCCCAATTGACCCGGTAGACGAGGAGAATCGTGTCCGAAGATTTCTTTGGCTTTGACGAAGACGAGGAACAGGCAGGGCTGAGCCTGCGTCATCGCTCCAAGTGGCGCTGGTTGGGCGTCGTCATCGTGTTGGTTGCGCTGATTCTTGGCGGCCTCTTGATGTACGGCGGTGTACGTTCTCTGGCCGACGCACGGGAAGATCAACCGTACGCCGGGCATTCCTGGGTCATCTCAGGGGAGTTCATTACGTCAACGGACGATCTGAAGACCAAGACGTTTAATGGCGTGTACCAGGGCAACTTGCCGCAGGACAGCAATGTCTCCTATCAAAAATTCGATGGGGGAGTGAACGACCCCGCGGACGTTAAGCCCGGCCAACAAGTTCAGTTCCGAGGAACCCAAACCGGGAATACGGATTCCGACTTCCCGAAGGAAATCGATGCCCTCGTCGCGGTGGATCACGGTGTCATGAAGGTCGTCAAGACCGACGACGCCGGATCCTTGTCCCCGGTCACCGACGGAAGCATCGCCAAGTCCCGATGGATCGGCTGGCTGGAAATCGTGGGTGCCATTGTCGTATTTGCCGCTGGGGTCTACAGCATCATTTTCGCGGTCAAGAAGACGCGCCAGGAAGAGGACGCCGTCCGAAACCTCTGAAGCGTGAGCCACTAACCGAGAGAGGGCCGCCCGGCGTTTTGCCGGGCGGCCCTCTTCGTCTCTTTCTTCAAACCAGTGGGGTGTTCACCCCTGTGAATACCCCAGTCGTTCGTCGGGGTCTATCCGAGCGAATCCGGTACAAGGAGAACTTTTCCTCGTGTCTTCCGATCTTCGAGGTAGCGGTGTGCCTCGGTGGCCTCCTCGAGAAGGAACGTTGTGTCCAGCGACGTCTTAAGGCGGCCGGCGAGAACGTCCTCAAACAGATCGTTCATGCGCCACTCGAGTTCGCGGCGATCCCGCAAATAATCGCCAATGGAGGGTCGGGTGACGAACAAGGAGCCGAGGGAATTCAACCGTTGCAGATCAAAGGGAGGAACTTGGCCGCTGGCACCGCCGAAAAGCACGGCCATGCCTCGAGGTTTGAGAGTGGAAAGGGACTCCTCGAAGGTCGTCCGGCCCACGGAATCGTAGACGACGTCGACGCCGCGCCCGTCGGTTAACTCTCGAACCGCAGCTCCGAAGCCCTCATAGCGAACTACATGGTCTGCGCCGTGAGCACGGGCGATGCTTTCCTTTTCATCCGTGGAAACCGTCGCAATAACCGTGGCGCCAAGGTTCTTCATCATCTGCACGGCCAAACCTCCAACTCCGCCCGCGCCAGCGTGAAAGAGCACCGTGTCGGAAGCCGAAACGGGATAGGTGGAGCGCACCAAATAGTGTGCGGTGACGCCTTGAAGCGGGAGGCACGCAGCTTCGCGTGGATCAATACCCTCCGGCAGCGTTACGGCACGTTCATCCTCGACGACGAAATATTCGGCGTAGGTCTGACGTGCCGTGCTGGTGGCAATTCTGTCGCCAACCTTCGCATGCGTGGTCGCTGAACCGGCGTGAACGACCGTTCCGACCGCCTCCGAACCGGGGATGAATGGATATTCGACGTCATATACACCGGAGCGCTGATACGTTTCGATGAAGTTGACGCCGGTGGCTTCCGTCCGCACGAGCAGTTGTGTCGAGCTGGGCTGAGGGACCGGGACCTCACGTTTTTCGAAGACTTCGGGCCCTCCACTGCGCGGTGCGCACTGAGCGGACATCTTCTGGGGGATCTGATCGGGCACGGTCGGCTCCTTCCGACGAGACAGTGATCTTCCGTCATTCTAGCCTCACAATGCATAAACATTTATGAGGTTGCATAAATCTGCGGTAGGCTGTGGGCATGACATTTTCGGTAGCAGTTTCCGGCGCCACGGGATATGCCGGGGGAGAGGTCCTCCGGCTTCTTGCCCAGCATCCCCACGTAGAGGTCACCACCGTGGCCGCTCACTCGCAGGCGGGTGCCCGATTTGGCGACGTGATGCCTCATCTGCGCTCCTACGCTGACATGACCGTCCAAGAAACGTCGACGGAGAGTCTCTCCGGTCACGACGTCGTCTTTCTCGCCTTGCCGCACGGGGCCAGCGCAAGTATTGCGTCCGAATTACCGAAATCCACGCTCGTGATCGACGCCGGAGCGGATCATCGACTCCGTGACCCGGAGGCGTGGAAGGCATTCTATGGAACGGACCATGCTGGGCATTGGCCGTATGGGTTGCCGGAACTCGTGACCGAACCCGTCAGTGGTGGCGTGCGCATCAAGCGGCGCTCGTCACTGGTCGGGGCTCGACGAATCGCCGTTCCCGGCTGCTACCCCACAGGCGCCCAGCTTGCACTCGCGCCTGGGCTGGCCGAAGGACTCATCCAGCCGGAAGACATCGTGATCGTCTCCGCTTCGGGAACATCTGGTGCTGGGAAGAGTCTCAAGCCTCATCTGCAGGCCAGTGAGGCGATGTCGTCGATGTCTCCCTATGGAGTTGGCGGAGTCCATCGGCACGTTCCGGAAATCGAACAGGGTTTCGGGGATGCGTCCGGGGCCATCCCCAGTGTGAGTTTCACGCCGACGTTGGCCCCGATGCCCCGAGGAATCCTGACGACCGCTACCGCACGCCTCTTCCCGGGAGTCACCGAAGAGCAGCTTCGTGAGGCATGGCAAGCAACGTACGAGGATGAGCCTTTCGTGCACCTGCTCCCAGAGGGTCAGTGGCCGACCACGAAATCCGTCCAGGGCAGTAACCACGTCGTGATGCAGCTGGCGGTCGATGAACGAGCGGGACGACTAGTCGTGACGAGCGCGATCGACAACCTGGTGAAGGGCACGGCCGGTGGTGCCATTCAGTCCATGAATATTGCCCTTGGTCTTCCCGAGACTACAGGCCTGACACAGGAAGGTTTGGTGCCATGAGCACCCCCACTCAGAATTCACCCCTTGTCTCCACGGAACATGGCTTGGCCGAGGTCCTTGGGTTCCAGTATTCCGGCGTGCGCGCCGGGCTGAAGGCCAGCGGTGCACCCGATGTCGCTTTGGTCCACAACCAAGGACCCGAATTTTCCGCAGCCTCCGTCTTTACGACCAACCGCTTTGCCGCGGCTCCCGTCGAGTGGTCTCGCGAGGCGGTTTCTGACGGCCGGGCGGATGCCGTCGTTGTGAACTCCGGGGGAGCCAACGCTTGCACTGGTCCGGAAGGATTCGCCGCGACGCATCGAACCGCCGAACATGTGGCGAATCTCCTGGGTGTTTCGGCCCTGGACGTGGTGGTCTGTTCCACCGGCTTGATCGGCGAGCAGTTGCCCATGGACAAGCTCCTTCCAGGGCTCGACCACGCCGTGACGGAACTCGGCGCCGGGGGACTCGCCGACGACGCCGCCGCGCGAGCGATCATGACCACCGACACGGTGCCCAAAAAGGCTTCGCTCGCTTTTGACACGGATGAGGGAACGGTGCATGTAGGTGGTGTGGCCAAAGGTGCCGGAATGTTGGCCCCGGGCTTGGCGACCATGCTCGTCGTCCTCGCGACCGACGCCTCCTTGCCGCCCGATGTGCTGAATCGGAGCCTTCACGCCGCAACGGAACAAAGCTTCAACCGCGCCGACTCGGACGGTTGCATGTCCACTAACGACACCGTGACCCTCATGGCTTCCGGCGCTTCCGGCGTACATCCTAGCGAGACGGACTTCACCGAGGCTCTGACGAAGGTTTGCGTGAGTTTGGCGTTGCAGCTGATTTCCGATGCGGAGGGGGCACAGCACGATATTCACGTCACGACCAAGAACGCGGTGACCGAGGGGCAAGCCCTCGAAGTCTCTCGCGCGGTCGCCAGATCGAACCTGTTCAAGTGCGCCATCTTTGGCAATGACCCAAACTGGGGCCGGATCCTGTCGGAAGTCGGAACTACTCAGGCCGAATTCACTCCGGGTGCCGTGAACGTGAGCATCAACGGCGTCGAAATCTGCCGCGGTGGCGCCATCGGAGACGACCGTGACTTGATTGACCTGGCCGCGGACCGAAAGGTCGACGTCGTCATCGACCTTGCCGCGGGAGACCAAAGCGCCACGATCTGGACGAATGACCTCACCTACGACTACGTCGAGGAAAACTCGGCGTATTCCAGTTAGGAGTACCGTGCCGATTCATAGTGAAAATACCCGGTACGCGGAGGCCGAGCTTAAGGCCGAAACGTTGATGGAAGCTCTTCCATGGATTCAACGGTTCGCGGGCAAAATCATGGTCTTCAAATACGGCGGAAACGCGATGGTTAGCGAGGAATTGCGTGCCGCCTTCGCCGAAGACATGGTCTTCTTGCGCTCGGTGGGAATCCGCCCCGTGGTCGTTCACGGCGGTGGGCCTCAGATTTCGGCGATGCTCGAGAGATTGGGCATCCCCAGCGAATTTCGTGGGGGTCTTCGGTACACGACTCCTGAGGCCATGGACGTGGTGCGGATGGTTTTGACGGGCCAGGTCGCACGTCAACTCGTGGGCCTGATTAATCAACACGGCCCACACGCGGTAGGGATGTCCGGAGAAGACGGCGGGTTGTTGCGCGCTCGCCGCATGACGACGGTCGTGGAAGGGCGGGAAACCGATCTAGGCCTCGTGGGTGAGGTCGTCGGGGTTAACACCACGGCCATTACGTCGATGATCGACGCCGGAAAAATCCCCGTGATTTCTTCGATCGCCCCGGAGATTTTGGCCGACGGTCGCGCAGACGCCGAAGGCATGCCGCTGGATACCTTGACGGGAAACATCCTGAACGTCAACGCAGACACGGCCGCCGCAGCAGTCGCAGCCGCCATCGGTGCGGAGAAGCTGGTGATGCTGACGGACGTGGAAGGCCTCTATGCTCAGTGGCCTGACCCCAACTCGCTGGTCAGCTCTCTGACGACCGCGGAACTGCGCGAAATGATTCCTCATCTCAGCGAAGGGATGATCCCCAAGATGGGCGGTTGCCTGGCCGCCGTCGAAAACGGTGTCCCGACGGCGTCCATCGTCGACGGGCGTCGTCCTCACTCGCCGTTGCTCGAGATCTTCACCGACTCCGGCATCGGAACACAGGTGACCAACGGGCAGACGATTAGACCGCTTGCGGATTTTGTGCCAGTGGATCCACTACACCCCACCGAGGAGACAGCATGACCCAGAAAGACTTACTGGCCGCTTACCGAAACGATCTCCTGGGCGTTTTCGGAGACCCCTCCCTGGTGTTAACGGAAGGCCACGGATGCCGGGTCATGGATGCCGACGGCAATACCTACCTCGATCTCCTCGGCGGAATTGCGGTGAACGCGCTCGGGCACGCTCATCCGCGGTGGGTCGAGGCCGTAACCCAGCAAGCGGCCAAGATGGCGCACGTGTCCAATTTCTTCACCTCGCCGTCCCAAGTGGGACTGGCACGAAAGCTCCTGGAAATTCTTGCGGCACCGGATGATTCCAAGGTCTTTTTCGCCAATTCGGGGACCGAAGCCAATGAGGCCGCCCTCAAGCTTATTCGGGCCCACGGAAACGCGGCGTCACCGAAGAAGTCCCGTGTGATCGCCCTTCAGGACGGATTCCACGGCAGGACGGCTGGGGCTCTCGCCGCCACCTGGAAGGAAGCCTATCGGGCACCGTTCCAGCCTCTTCCCGGAGGAGTGGAATTCATTGAACCGACCGTTGAAGCTCTCAACCGCGTGATGGATCAGAACGTTGCTGGGATCATTCTGGAACCGATTCAAGGTGAAGCCGGTGTTCGTCCTCTGCCGACGGGCTTTCTCGCCGAGGCCCGAAAGCGGAGTACCGAATGCGGTGCCCTGTTGGTCGTCGATGAAGTCCAGAGCGGCATGGGACGTACGGGGCAGTGGCTCGCGAGTTCTCGTGAGCTTGGGGTGGAGACCCCTCCCGATGCGGTGACACTCGCGAAGTCTCTCGGGGGAGGCTTCCCGATCGGTGCCATGGTGACCATGACATCCGTGGCCACGGGAGTACTTGGCCCCGGAAACCACGGAACCACGTTCGGTGGGAATCCATTGGCCACTTCCGCAGGATTAGCGACCATCGAAACCATCGAGGATGAAGGCCTGCTGACGAATGCGCGAGAAATGGGCGAGGTTCTCCGCCGTGGTCTGGAGGCGCTGGACGACGTCGTTGCGGTCCGAGGAGAAGGACTCCTGCTGGCCATGGACTTGCGCGACGCCGGCTCAGTCCCCGGGGGTCTGGCACCCGCCGTGGTGTCCGCCGCGCGGAAGAACGGATTCATCATCAACGCGACAGGGGCAGAAACGCTGCGTCTAGCACCGCCCCTCATCATTACGGAGGCCGAGGTTCGCGAATTCTTGCAAGCCTTGCCCGGAATCATCGAGGTCGCCCGGTCCGCTTGAGGCCGCGCGACATTCACCAGGACCATCGGAAGAGAAGTACCCCTCATGACACGGCATTTCCTGCTCGACACCGACCTCACGCCCGCTGAACAAGCGGATGTTTTGGATTTGGCCATCGCGATGAAAGCGGATCGTTGGGCTCATCGCCCATACGAAGGACCGCAGAGCGTCGCCGTCATCTTCGATAAGACGTCGACCCGGACGCGTTTTTCTTTTGCCACGGGAATTGCCGACTTGGGCGGTTCACCGATCATCGTGAATCCAGGCGAGTCGCAACTGGGACATAAGGAGTCCGTGGCCGACACCTCCAAGGTGTTGTCCCAAATGGTTGCGACCATTGTGTGGCGCACCTTTGAGCAATCGGGTCTCGAAGAAATGGCCGAAAATGCCACGGTTCCGGTGATTAATGCGTTGTCCGATGACTATCATCCGTGCCAGATCTTGGCAGACTTGCTGACCATTCGAGAGCGCTTCGGCCGGACCGAAGGCTTGACCATGGCCTATCTCGGAGACGCCGCGAACAACATGTCGAATTCGTATCTGCTGGGTGGAGCGACGGCGGGAATGAATGTTCACGTGGCCGGCCCCGAGGGCCACCTACCGGCATCAGATATTCTCGACGCGGCCCGCGAACGCGCGGCGCAGACGGGAGCCACGATTCGGGCGACCACGAATGTGAGCGAAGCGGTGGCGGGCGCGGACATCGTCGTCACGGATACGTGGATTTCGATGGGGCAGTCGGACCCGACGGGGCAACGGGAAAAAGACTTCGCGCCCTATCAGGTGAATGAGGACGTGATGAAACAGGCGGGACCGGAGGCCATCTTTATGCACTGCCTACCCGCATACCGAGGGAAAGAAGTGACGGCCGACGTGATCGACGGTGAACGGTCTGTGGTGTGGCAAGAAGCTGGAAATCGGGTCCACGCGCAAAAAGCCATCATGACCTGGCTCATGAATGAGTCGGCGCGCAATGCAAGGGAGCGATGAAGATTATGGGAATTCCGTCCACGAAAGCCGCTCGGCAGGCTCGCATCATTGCCCTGTTGGAATCGTCAAAAATTCGTTCGCAGTCCGCGCTCGCGGATCATCTCGAGAAAGACGGCGTCCAGGTCACTCAGGCCACGTTGTCGAGGGATCTTGTCGAAATTGGGGCAGAGAGAATTCGAGGGTCGGATGGGGTCCTCGTCTATGCGGTCCCTGGAGCAGACCCAGCTCGCGATCGCGACGGTGACGCTCCCGATCGCCTCAAGAGCCTCTTCCGAGACTTGCTGATCATGGCGGAGTCCAGCGGCAACATCGTGATGCTGAGAACTCCGGCGGGTGCCGCGCAGTTCTTGGCTTCAGCTTTAGACCACACGGAAATTCCGGAAGCCATCGGCACGATCGCGGGGGACGACACCGTGATGGTGGTCTCGAGGGACCCTCAGGGCGGTGCGGATTTGGCGCAACGCTTCCTGGAGTGGTCGGAATGAGCGACCCGGTGGCTGGGGCTATCGGATCCCGCGCTCGCTGAGAAAGGTCTTCATGTCCTCGATGTCGAAGAATTCCGCAACGGCGGCTGGGGTCTGGGAACCGATCGTTGCGTCGGCACCGGCATCCAGAAGGGCTTCCGCGATGTCTCTTCTATTCCGGAAAACCGCACTGACGAGGGCAGACTGACCGCGATCGTTAAGCCGGTCGAGGTCCGCGCCTCGCTCTATTAGCAGCGAAACGACCTCCGGTTGTTCACGGTAGGCGGCCAAGATGAGCAATGTGTCGCCCCGGGAATTGGTGAGGTTGACCGGCACTCCCTGGTCGAGGGCGCTCTGAAGCTCCTGGACCTGACCGTCGCGTGCCATATCAAAGATGTGGTGGAGTAACGCGAGCTCCTCGTCCGTGAGCTCAGGGGAATTTTGCGGTGAATCGGTCATGACGCTCCCTGATTTATTGTGAATAACTCAAAATAACCTTACCGGACGTCGGGAGGCCCTGTCAGGTGCGAGGGATTCGACCCACCCGATGTGTATAAATACAATAAAAGATGTATAGTCATACAGGAACGAGGCACGAGCGTCACCGGAGGCGGGACGCACAGCGAGAAAGGTGGACACCATGACGGATCGGGTAGTCCTGGCATATTCGGGAGGCCTGGATACTTCCGTGGCCATTGGATGGATCGGAGAAGCCACGGGCGCAGAAGTTATCGCCGTGGCGGTCGACGTCGGACAGGGCGGCGAAGACCTGGAGACCATCCGCCAGCGGGCTTTGGACTGCGGCGCCGTCGAGGCGTACGTGGCCGACGCACGCGAGGAATTTGCAACCGAATATTGCATGCCCGCGCTGAAGAGCAACGCGCTATATATGGACGCGTATCCGTTGGTTTCTGCGGTTTCTCGCCCCGTGATCGTCAAGCACTTGGTCAAGGCGGCGAAGCAGTTTAATGCGACGACCGTCGCCCACGGTTGTACCGGTAAGGGTAATGACCAGGTGCGTTTCGAGGTCGGCATCCAGACTCTGGGACCGGACCTTCAGTGCATCGCACCCGTGCGTGACCTCGCGCTGACCCGTGAAAAAGCGATTGGTTACGCTGAGCGGAACGACCTTCCGATCGTGACCACCAAGTCCAACCCGTTCTCGATCGACCAGAACGTGTGGGGCCGCGCGGTCGAAACCGGATTCTTGGAAGACATCTGGAACGCGCCCACCAAGGATGTCTACGACTACACGGACGACCCGACGTTCCCGCCGTCCGTGGACGAAGTCACGATCACGTTTGACCAGGGAGTTCCCGTCGCCATCGACGGCGAAACCGTGACTCCTCTGGAAGCCATCCAGATCATGAATCGTCGGGCAGGGGCCCAGGGCATTGGCCGGATCGACGTCGTGGAAGACCGTCTGGTGGGCATTAAGTCCCGCGAAATCTATGAGGCTCCGGGCGCTATGGCGTTGATCGCCGCGCACAAGGAACTTGAAAACGTCACGATCGAACGGGAGCAGGCACGCTTCAAGAAGACCGTGGATCAGCGGTGGACCGAGTTGGTCTATGACGGTCAGTGGTTCTCCCCGCTGAAGAAGTCCTTGGACGTCTTCGTGGATGACACCCAAAAGATGGTCAATGGCGAGATTCGGATGGAATTGCACGGCGGCCGCGCTACCGTGACCGGACGGCGCTCTGAAACCTCGCTGTATGATTTCAACCTCGCAACATACGACGAAGGCGACAGCTTCGATCAGTCTGCCGCCCGCGGGTTCATCGAGCTGTTTGGAATGTCGTCGAAGGTGGCATCAAGCCGCGAGCAGAAGCTCGGCGGACAATAGTCCACGACGCATCATCGGCCCGTCGAATTCGTAGTGCGTATTCGACGGGCCGTTTTCAGCACAGCACGACCTCCCGGAGCGGAAAAGCTCCGAATCTACGAGAAAGGCCGAACGGTGACTTTGACTCACGATAAGCACGGCACCAACGAGGGTGCGCTCTGGGGTGGGCGCTTCTCTGGCGGTCCCTCAGAGGCGCTCGCAGCCTTGAGCAAATCGACCCAGTTCGACTGGCGCCTCGCACCGTATGACATCGCTGGCTCGCGGGCTCACGCCCGAGTTCTCCACGCTCGGAACCTCCTCACAGATTCCGAACTTGAGGGGATGCTCCAGGCTCTCGACCGGTTGGAAGAGGACGTAAGGTCCGGCGCCTACACACCGGCAGAGTCCGACGAAGACGTTCACGGCGCCCTCGAGAAGGGACTCCTCGAACGAGCCGGTACCGAGCTGGGCGGAAAATTGCGTGCCGGCCGGTCCCGAAATGATCAGATCGCGACCATGGGGCGTATGTACCTCCGTGACCACGCTTCGATCATTGCCGGCGAAGTTCTCGGCGTTATCGACGCCTTGATCGCTCAATCGGAGGCTCACCCTTACGCCCCGATGCCCGGTCGAACCCACCTGCAGCATGCGCAACCCATTCTGCTCTCGCATCATCTGCTCGCTCACGCTTGGGCTCTTTCTCGTGACCTGGAGCGATTGAGGGACTGGGACCGCCGCGCGGCCGTTTCTCCCTACGGATCGGGTGCGCTCGCGGGATCATCTCTGGGACTGGACCCCAATGTCGTCGCCGAAGAATTGGGCTTCGACTCGGCCACACACAATTCCATTGACGGCACGGCAGGGCGCGACGTCTATGCGGAATTCTCGTGGATTTGCGCCATGATTTCGGTGGATCTTTCCCGGATTTCGGAAGAAGTGATTACGTGGGCGACCAAGGAATTCTCCTTCGTGACACTCCACGATTCTTTCTCGACGGGGTCCTCGATCATGCCGCAGAAGAAGAACCCGGATATCGCTGAATTGGCTCGAGGTAAATCCGGGCGTCTCATCGGTGACCTCGCGGGTCTGCTGGCCACCCTCAAGGCCTTGCCCTTGGCCTATAACCGTGACCTTCAGGAAGATAAAGAGCCGATTTTCGACGCGATTGATCAGCTCGAAGTTTTGCTCCCTGCGGTCTCCGGGATGGTCGCAACACTCGTCTTCCACGTGGACCGCTTGGCCGAATTGGCGCCGCAAGGTTTCGCCTTGGCCACAGACGTCGCGGAATGGCTGGTACGTCAGGGGGTTCCGTTCCGTGTGGCCCATGAAATTGCGGGTGATGCGGTGCGGGTCTGCGAAGAGAAGAACTGCGAGCTGTGGGATCTGACGGACGAAGATTTCGCACACATATCCGAACATCTTGTTCCCGCCGTCCGCGAGGTTCTGACCGTCGAGGGATCGTTGAACTCGCGATCCTCACAGGGCGGGACGGCGCCGTCGGCCGTGGCGCACCAGTTGCAGTCGCTCAAGACGGCGTTGGAAGCCGATCGTGAGTTTGCAGCCCGCCCCCAGCGAATTTCCTAAGACACGCTGAACCTGAGCCGTCCGCGTTCACGGATTCGGGCCAAGGCATCGGAACACCGCCCCGGCAAGGTATCTTGCCGGGGCGGTGTTGGCGTAATCTATGAGATGCACTTTGAGATCATGAGGGCTTGTGCGTGCCCGGAAAACAGGCGATTAATGAACCAATTCACCACGCCCACCGCCGACGAACGCGTTGTGCAGACCATCGAGAAAGTCTGCGCCGTCATCCCCAACTATCCGGAACCCGGCATTATTTTTCGGGACTTGACTCCGCTATTCGCCGACGGCGCCGCATTCCGTGAAGTCATTGACGCTTTGCTTCATCGTTTTGAGGGCCAATTCGATGTCGTCGCGGGCGTGGAGGCCCGAGGATTTCTGCTGGCTTCGGCGGCGGCCTACGCGGCGGGCGTCGGCGTGATGCCAGTTCGCAAGGAAGGCAAACTTCCGCGGGAAACGTACTCGGAGTCCTACAGTCTCGAATACGGGACCGCTACCTTGGAGATTCACCGCGACGATATTCCCGAAGGTTCCCGGGTCCTGATCCTGGACGACATCCTCGCGACCGGAGGCACCTTGGGCGCTACGGTGAAGCTCATGGAGCGGGCCGGTCTCGCGGTAGCCGGCATCGGTGTGGTCATGGAACTCGATGGTTTGAGCGGTCGGAATAATTTGAGTGGTCAAGCGATTGAGGCCTTGTACACGGTCTAAGATCGATTGTCCCTAGTTTCACGTCACGGTAATTCCGAGGGGTTTCAACACACACATGACTCATACCCACGAGGTCGCCGGGGACCACACTGTTCCTGACGAAAGCCCAGCCCACGAAGCCTATGAGCGCCAGCTCGAAGAGGCCATGAACCACGAGCGCTCCTATGTGGATCGGCTCTACCGGCGGCTGGATGAATTACGCGAGGAAAACCGAGAGAAACTTGCGGCGACCCGCCGAGTGGGTTCTGCAGGTAGTCACCAAAACCGGTCTGAACGCGATGCGTATGCAACCTTTTACGAGGACCGCCTGGCACAACTCGACGCCGTGGACAATCGTTTGGTCTTCGGACGCTTGGATCTCGACGACGAATCCACCCGATACATCGGACGTATTGGTATGGCTGATGAACACCACGAACGGCTCATGGTGGATTGGCGCGCACCGGAGGCCGGGACGTTTTACCAAGCCACGGCCTTCGAACGGCAGGGTGTTCAGCGTCGTCGGCACCTCATTTTGGACAGGCGAACGCTCAAGAATATTGAAGATGATGTTCTCGACCCGGAGTTCTTGGAGCATGACGAGGTTTTGCACGGTGAAGGCGCACTCTTAGCGGCCCTCAACCGTAAGAGGACCGGTCGGATGACCGATATCGTCGCCACGATTCAGGCGGAACAGGATCGGATCATCAGGGCTGACCTTCCCGGCGTGCGCGTAGTTCAGGGCGGTCCAGGCACAGGTAAAACGGCAGTGGCTCTGCACCGTGCCGCGTACCTGCTGTATACCAACAGGGAACGGCTCCAGAAATCGGGTGTCCTCGTGGTGGGGCCATCGTCCTCCTTCATGTGGTACATCGAACGCGTTCTTCCGTCCTTGGGGGAGACGGGCGTTGTGATGGCGTCCTTGGCCACGCTGTATCCGGGAATTCGGGCGGTGCCGGAACTTGACCCAAGAGTTGCGAAGATCAAGGGATCTCTCGACATGGCCAAGGTCATCAAACGGGCCGTTGCCGACCGCCAAAAAGTGCCGGCTCAGGTCCAGCGTCTACGCATCGATTCCTCGACCGTGGAACTCACGCCCAAATCGGTCAAAAGGGCTCGTGAACGGGCCCGCTCCACGGGGAAGCCGCATAACCAAGCGCGCGAGACCTTCGTCAAGATTCTCGTGCAGGAATTGGCGGACCAGCTCGAACAACAACTCAACGAGTCGAGCGGTAATGACATGGACCGCTCGTACCTGGTGGAAGATGTTCGCCAATCCCACGATGTCCGAGTCGCGCTGAATCTTGCGTGGATGCCGTTGCGGGCAGAGACCCTCATCAACGACCTCTTCACCAAGGAGCGGTATCTCGAATCGGCGGCGAAGAAACTGACCCGGGAAGATCGAGCAGCTTTGCTGCGGGATCGGGGCGCACCTTTCACTGAGGCGGATGTTCCGCTTCTCGACGAGGCCGCTGAACTGCTCGGCGATTTCGAACAGGCCGTGGGGCAACAAGCTGCACGCGCCGCGGCTCAGCGCGAGTCGAACCTAGAAAACGCGACGAAGACCATGGAAAACGTCGACGCAGCCCTGGAAGAGATGGGCCTCAACGGTGTCGTAACGGCCGAGATGCTGGCCGATATGAACGAGGCTGGTGCGGTCAGGATGACGGCCGCGGAAGCTGCCATGTCCGATAGGACCTGGGCTTACGGTCACGTCGTCGTCGATGAAGCCCAAGAACTGTCTCCCATGCAATGGCGTCTATTGATGCGTCGATGCCCGATGAAATCCTTCACCGTGGTGGGAGACATCGCTCAGGCGTCGGCGGCCGCAGCGTCATCGAGTTGGGCCGATGCGCTCGAACCTTTTGTGGGTGAGCGATTCAGTCTCGATGAATTGACGGTCAATTACCGTACTCCCGCCCAGATTTCGGATGCCGCGGTATCGGTGGCGCAGGCGGCGGGGCTGGACGTCTCGGCTCCGCGAGCCGTGCGTGAGGGAGAGTGGCCTCCGGCACTGATCCGCTCGAACGACGTCGTCGACGAGGTGATTCGCCGGATCCGCGAAGACCTCGACGCTGTGGTCGGCGGGTTGATCGGCGTCATCGTTGCTCGCCCCGAATATTCTGAGGTCGTGACCGCGGTCCGGCGAGAATTCGCCGATCTTGCGGGAACCTCCGAAACCGCGCTTGAACGGCAGATTTTGGTGCTATCCCCCTGGGAAGCGAAGGGGTTGGAGTTCGATACCGTGGTCGTCGTCGAACCGGCGTCCATTGTGGAAGCGGCGCACGGAACCGTGGGCGATCTTTATGTGAGCATGACCCGACCGACGCAGAGGTTGGCTCTGGTCGGCTCCCGCGAATTTCCACCAGGCCTCGAGAACTGGTGTGATGCGGACGCGAAGGCATAATCCTGGCCGAGGAATCGTCACGGAACGTGACAAACGACGAATGGTAATGTGAGAAAAGTGATGGAACAACAGGTGGTCAAGCCGGTTCACGGGCTCAACGAGCAGTCCAACGACCCGACGTTCGACAATATATGGCAAGAACTCACCTGGCGTGGGCTCGTCCATGTCTCCACGGATCAGGAGGCTCTCGAGAAGTCTCTCGCCGAAGAGACCGTCACCTATTACTGCGGATTCGACCCCACGGCCGCGTCTTTGCACCTTGGGCATTTGGTGCAACTCTTGCTGATGCGTCGACTTCAGCTGGATGGCCATAAGCCCCTCGGGCTGGTGGGCGGCTCCACAGGACTCATCGGCGACCCTCGTCAGACCGCGGAACGAACCCTGAACTCCCGCGAAGTTGTGAGCGAATGGGTGGATGCCCTCCGAGGGCAGGTCAAGCGTTTCCTCTCCTTCGAGGGGGACAACGCCGCGCGTATGGTCAACAACTTGGATTGGACGGGCGGCCTTTCCGCCATCGATTTTCTCAGGGAAATCGGCAAGAACTTCCGCGTCGGAACCATGATCAAGAAGGAAATCGTCGCGAAGAGGCTCCACTCTGACGAAGGAATTTCCTACACGGAGTTCAGTTATCAGATCCTCCAAGGAATGGACTTCCTCGAGCTGTACCGCCAATACGGTTGCACGCTTCAGTCGGGCGGATCGGATCAATGGGGCAACCTGACCTCGGGTACGGAGCTGATCCGCAAGGTGGAGGGCCAAACGGTTCACGCCATCGGTACTCCACTCATCACGAATTCCGACGGCACCAAATTCGGAAAATCCGAAGGCAATGCCATCTGGCTCGATCCGGATCTGACGAGTCCGTACGCGTTCTACCAGTTCTGGCTCAACACCGCGGACGCCGACGTCGTGGATCGGCTCAAGGTGTTTACCTTCAAGAGCCGAGCCGAGATCGAAGAACTAGGTCGGCAGACCGAGGAAGAACCGTTCCGTCGAGAAGCGCAAAAGGCACTGGCCTATGAAGTGTGCTCGCTCGTTCACGGTGTCGAAGCAACCGAAAAAGTCATCGAAGCCTCAGCTGCACTCTTTGGCAAGGGTGACTTCGCGAGCCTCGATGAGTCGACGCTGACCGCGGCGACGGCCGAGCTACCGCACGCAACCGTCGACGACAACGACCTCAGCCTGATCCACCTTCTCGTGGCAACTGGTCTGTGCGAATCCAAATCTGCTGCGCGTCGGACTCTGAAGGAAGGTGGTGCCTCCGTGAATAACCAAAAAGTACAGGGTGAAGACGCCGCCGTGGAGAAGGACCAACTCCTCTTGGGCAAGTACGCCGTAATCAGGCGCGGGAAGAAGAACATGGCGATGGTGACCGTTGAGCGGAGCTAGCACATCCGCACCGAGCCTTGCTGACTTCTGACAACTGACGCGACGACGGCCCGGCCCCCACTGAAGAGTGGTGGCCGGGCCGTTCTTCGTTGATATACCGGGCTTGTTGGGGGTGTGGTGTGTTTCACGTGGTTTCGAGTTGCTGTGGTTGTTCACGTGTGTGTAAAGTCTTTTCTTGTCGCCGCGAGGTGCGGGGGACTTGTTCTGACAGGTTCTGCTGTTGATTCGATTCTGGTGCGGCCGTTTTTCCTTCTCTGGTGAAGATTGCTGGGTTGTGTCTTGCTGTGTGTGAGGTGCTTCTGGTGGTTGTTCGGGGTTGGGGTTGCGGGCTGGTTTCGGGTCTGGTAGGTTAGAGAAGTTGCCGCTTTTTCGTGGTGATGGTTGATGTGACCGGCGTTGGCTGGGGTCATGATGGTTTGTTGTGATTCTGGTGGGCGTGTGGTTCGTTGTTTGAGAACTCAATAGTGTGCTTTGTTTATAGAATGTTGTACCAATGTTTTTTGTAGAAATTCTTGTTGGTTTCAGCATGACCTGATGAACGTTTGATCATCACCCCGTGATGGTTGTTTG
>NZ_LT835159.1 GCF_900169715.1 Kocuria massiliensis | reverse complement strand
GGGCGACCCCGACGTCGCCCGGGCCACATGCCGCTCCGCCGCCGACAACGGCGTGGCCGTGGGCGCGCACGTCGCCTACCCCGACCTTCAAGGCTTCGGACGCCGCGTCATGGACATGGCACACGACGAGCTCGTCAATGCCGTGATCTACCAGATCGGGGCGCTCCAGGCCTTGGCGCTGGCATCGGGAACGCGGGTTTCCTACGTCAAGCCGCACGGCGCGTTGTACAACAGGATCGCCAAGGACCCGGCGCAGGCGGCTGCGGTTGCGGAAGGCATCGCGACCGTCGATCCCACCCTGCCGATCCTGGTGCTCCCGAATTCCGAAATCGCCGAGGCGGCAACCCGTGCGGGTCTGCGTCCCGTCCCCGAAATCTTCGCGGATCGGGGTTACACGCCGGAAGGCGCGCTGGTTTCGCGCCGGGAACCGGGCGCCGTGATTCACGACGCCCAGGAGATCGCGGCCCGCGTGGTGCGAATGGTGACCGAAGGAAAAGTCACCGCGGTGGACGGCACGGACGTGTCCGTGGACGCCGAGAGCGTGTGCGTGCACGGAGATACACCCGGCGCCGTCGAGATCGCCCGGTCCGTGCGCGAGGCCCTGGACGACGCCGGTGTTGAGGTGCGCAGCTTCACGCGCTGACGGACACGGCCGGGGTACCGCACCCCGGCCCCGACGTCACCGCCCGACCTACACGCTACGCCGAGGCGAGAACTCGCTCGTCGGTGACGTTCCGCTTCCGCCAAGCGCCGATGATCCACATCCAGATGAAGAGGAACAGGCAGATGATGGGGATCGCGGAAACCACCAACGGAATGGTCGTGATGTAGTCCAGGTATTCCGAGGAACCATACAGGGCAATGCCGATCCACATCGGAGAGATATACAGCCCAATGGCAGCGACCCATGCCAGGGTCAGGGCGACGCGGCGTCGAAGGCCCGGCCGAGAGAACAACCACGGCACGGCGTCCACGCAAATGGCGGCGAAGATCAGCGGGTACCACGTGTTGTGGTGGGACCACGAGATCGGCGAGATCGCGAGCATCACGAAGGCGTTCAACGAGACGATGGACAGCTTCATGCCGCGCCGATCGAGGGACGGGATCACCGCGGCTACGCCCACGATCAGCGTCACGATCAGCACATACATGACCACCTTGAGCACCGAACCGGTAAGGCCGATGTGCATGAGCCATCCCTGGATCGAAATATTGTCCAGGTAGTTAATATTGCCCACGCGCGATGGATCAGACACCGCGTGGAACCAAAATTCCTTGGCCTGGTGCGGCAAGAAAATCACGCCCGCCAGGATGGTGCCCGCGAACGACGCCGCCAAAGTCGCCAATCCCTTGATGTCCTTGCGCATGAGCATCACCAAGCCGAAGGCCAAGGGCGTGAGCTTGATACCGGCGGCGATGCCAATCAGCAGTCCCCGAGGGACCTTAGTGGCCGGCCGCAGAAGATCCGCCAAAATCAGCAACATGATGAGCGGGTTGATCTGCACCAGGCCCAGGCCTCGGCGCCACGGTCCGGAGAGACAAATGAGGGCGGCGAGCAGCGCGATAGTGGTCGTCCGGCCCAACTTGTCCTGGAACGGAATCGTGCGGCCTCGGTGATTCACGTAATCGTAAATGATTGCGGCAAACCACCAGGCCACGGCCATCGAAAAGATCACCATGATCGCGACGCCCACCTTGACCGGCAGGAACGCGAAAGGCAGGAACAGGATGGCCGCGAACGGCGGATACGTGAACGGGAGGTACGAGGTCTCGGTCAGGGGAACGAGGTGCAGGTCGTACAGCGACTTCTGCATACCGTCATTGCCAAAGAGCGTTGTCGCGCCGGCGCGATACACGGTGAAGTCGAGCCCGCCGGTGGTCATCGCGTACCAAAATTGCCCGCCGAGAACGATCGCGACAATCACCCACGCACAAACCTTCCACGGAAGTGACGTCTCACGCGGCTTCATGGCAGGGGAAGACATAGTTGCGGCCTCTCGAGACATCAGCGCTCGTCGGTCCTCTCATGTGCAACGTGCTCGGAGGCGTCGGCATCCGCGGCGGCCGATCCGCCCTCGGATGCGTGTGATCCGGAAGCACCCGATTTCGAGGTGGCGACCAGATGAGTTGGGCCTGAACCCGCCCGGCGGCGGCGTCGGCGTTTTGCGGGCTGAGCGACGGCGTCTTCAGAAGCTCCTTCAGCGGCGGCCTCCTCCTCGGTGGCTTTGGCCTTCTTCGGCATGGCCGCGATCCGCAAGGCGGTCTCCACGATGAGGACCAGCAGGAAGACGTAGTACATGATCAGCGACGGGTACAGGGCCCAAATGGTCCCGACCATTCCGATCACGGTGGCCACGAGGCCCAACACGCCGATCACGGCGAGAATCATGTGCGCAACGTAAAAACGCTCCGAATCCTTATTTCGCCACGCCAAATAGATGGACATGAGCCCAAAGAGGATCGGGAAAAATACCTGCCCAGAGACCGCCATGGAGTCGCCCCGCCAGTGATAGACGCCCATCGCTTGAATAATCGCGGCGGCGGCCAGGGCCAGGGAAGCAGGCAGAGATTTCATGGCGGCCAGTCTACCGGCCTCAGGCTGTGATGAAGTACGTGAGGGCGGCGATCACAAACACGGTTCCCGCCAGTAAAGCGCAAGCCAACTCGATGAGCATGCCGGTTCCGGCGGCCTTGAGGGCCGCAACGGAGGACGACACCGCCGAGTCGAGGTCGCGTTGCCGATACAGCTCCGACGCGAAAAGACCCACCACAAATCCGACGAGCAAGCCGAGCACCGGGATGACAAACATGCCGATCACCGCGCACACCGCGGCGATCAGCAAGGAACGGTTGGGAATGTGCTGTTGTTTCATGGTGCGACCCGTTAAAAACAAGGAAGCGCTCAGACCGATGAGAGCCAAGCCGCCGCCCGCACCGAGAACCCACCACCCTTCCGGTGCCCGCACGGTCAGTGACCACACGAGGGTAGCGATGATCACCAGAAGGGATCCTGGCAGGATCGGGACGATGATGCCGAGCACCCCAACCCCGATGAGCAGGGCGGCGATGACGGTCGCAATGATGGCGGGAAGCATAAGTCGAGTCTACGGACTCTGGCGGTGCACTCCGAAGAGGTGATCGGTGTGCTGATTCCCGAACACAGCGTCGGGATCGATGCGGCGTCGCACCTCACGAAATTCCTCGAAGCGCGGGTACACCGCAGAGAGCTCTTCGTGGCCCAAAGTATGGCGTTTACCCCAGTGGGGACGGCCTTCATGAGCCCGCAGGATCGGCTCGATGCCGTGGAAGAGCTCGAAAGGGTCATCCTTGACGAAGCGATGGATCGCCACGTACATGGTCTCCCGGCCGGAGGCGGTCGAGAGGGGGACGTCGTCGGCGGCGGCTACCCGGGCCTCCACGGGGAAGGTCACCGGAATATCGTGAGCATCGAGGAAGCTCCGGATCTCGCGAAGAGCCTCGGGGCCGGCCTCGAAGGGGAGCGCATATTCCATCTCATTGAAGCGCACGCGCCGTGAGGTCACGAACACCTCGTGTGCCACGGCCCGATAGGCGCGATCGGACATAGCCTTGACCGCCGTCTTGGCCATCGGCGCGACGGTGCGGGGGAAGCGCGAACCCACCTCGCACAGGGCCCGCAATCCGACGTTTTGAACGAGTTCGTCATTGATCAGGTGCATCCATGCCGGTTGTTCTCGCACGGACGCCAGATGCTCGGGGCCCGCTTCCCCCAGTGCGACGCGGGTGTTGGTCTTGACCATGGCGAAATCCGTGTGAGGGAACCAGAAGAATTCGACGTGGTCATGCTCGCGTACGCGATGGTCGAAACCGTCCAGCACCTCTTCCAGAGACTCCCCCGTTTCCTCCGCGATGAGGTCAAAGGAAGGAACACACTGAATTTCAACCTCGAGGATCATCCCGAGGACGCCGACCGAAACACGCGCGTGGTCAAAAAGTTCCGGATGTTCGGTCTCGGAGAGGCGAAGGATTTCGCCGGTGGCGGTCAGGATCGTCAGGCCTGTGACGACGCCGCCCAAGCCGGTGAATCCGAGGCCGGTTCCGTGGGTGCCGGTGGATAAGGCACCGGCGAGGGACTGCGGATTGACGTCCCCTTGATTGGGCAGGGCCAGGCCGTACGGCTGGAGCAAGTCGGGGATGTCCCGCAATCGCGTCCCTGCCAAAAATCGCGCCCGATAATGCACCGGGTCGACGTCGATCACGCCGCTGAGCCGATCCAGGCTGACCACGTGGTCCGAGCCGAGAGCAACAGGCGTGAAGGAATGGCCGGCTCCGATCACGCGAATGCGTTCTCCCTGCTCAGCGGCCCGTTGGACCAGGCCTTGGGCCTGCGAAAACGTTTCTGGCTTCCAAAGATGGCGCGGAGTTGCGGACTCAATTCCGGACCAGTTACTCAGCGTCGTCATCAGAAGGCCCATCCTCTTCCTCGATAGGTGGACCAGGTGTCCACCACCTGGCCGTTGGATACCACCAGATACTCATTGAGATGCTCCGCGGGCTCACCCGCCTTGGCGTGCCGCAGATAGACCAGGTCACCAAGGCTCAGTAAGTCGGCTCCCGGGCCGTGCAATGGCGTTTGGACTTCGCCGGGCCCTTCCGTGGGTGAATAGCTCAGCCCCTCGGGCCAGTCCACGGTAGGCAGTCGGTCCCGACCCGCCGGCCCGGACGCAACCCAGCCACCCTGAAAGAGGGTGACCCAGCCCGGTGCGGGACGACGAACCACCGGTGTGGCGATGAACGCCGCGGGGCGGTGCCGAAAACTCGTGTACCCGTCGAAGAGACCGGGCGAGAGAAATCCCGAGCCCACGGCGACCTCCGTGAGCGTGCCCTCAGCGGCGCTGCTCTCGAGGGAACCGGTGCCGCCACCGTTGACGAATTCGAGCTCATGATCCTGGCGAATCGCGTCAATGACCTTAGTCCGCCGCTGCTTGAGTTCGGCCCGGGAAATGCGCTGCATGACCCGGGTCGCCCACGCTTTGGGGCTGTATCCCGCGTCCGCTTGCCCGGCGATCTGACCCTCGTAGGACATGATGCCCACGAGCTTGAAATGGGGGCGCTGGGCGATCTGGTGTGCGACGTCGACCGCTTGTTCGGGGGTCCGGATGGGTGAACGTCGGGCCCCCACATGGATCGTGTCCGAAAAGACCTTCTCCAACACCCGGAGGGAGGCGTCCACATCCAGGCACAAGCGCACCGGCGGTCGAGGCACATCCGAGGCCGAGTGGTCTACGGTTCCTTCGTGGAGGTACTTCTCCACATAGTCGAGATGGTCAGGCGAATCGACCATCACCGTGATGTTTTCCCGGTGCTTTGCGCTGCGCGCCAGCCTCCGCAAGCCGGGTCGATTCGTGGTCGGATACCCGACGAGGATGTCGTGGAAACCCTCCTCCGAGAGGGCCAATGCCTCTTGCAGGGAATAGGCCATGATGCCGTGGATCGAGTCGTGAGACAGGACGTGCCGGAGGGCCTCGGGAACTCGCACGGACTTCGTGGCCACACGGATTCGCACCCCGTGCGAACGTTCCTTGAGGGCCGCCACGTTGACGTCTAGAGCGTCGCGATCGATCACGCCGACGGGGCCATCCATCCCTTCCAGGGCCCGGCGTATCGAGAGCGAAACCATCATCATCCTTAGTCATCGACAAAAGTGTGTTGCATCACATCCTAGGCGAAATCTGCCAGACTGGAGGCATGAGCGCCCAGCACGAGCATTCCACCGGAACCACGTCCATCTTGCCCCGGCGACTAGGCGATTTCCTCACTGAGAACCTCGCGGACGACGTCGTGGGCACCGGCGACGCGCTGGAGATCACCGCCCCGGCGCTGTCGATTCGGCTAGCCTCACTTCCTTCGGCAACCGCCGCGGACGTCCGACGAGCCGCCGCACACGCCCGCGACGCCCAAGAAGGCTGGGCCCGCCGTCCAGTCCGGGAGCGCGCGGCGATACTGCTTCGATTACACGATGAGATTCGCCGCAACGAGGCGTTGATTCTGGACGTGATCCAGGCTGAAACCGGAAAATCCCGACTCCACGCTTACGACGAGATCCTGGATGCCTATAACGTCTGCCGCTTTGTGGGTCGTTCCGCCGAAGACGCGTTGGCGCGGGAGCGACGTCGTGGTGCCTTGCCGATGCTGACCAGCACGAGCGTGGATCACCTGCCGATGGGGCTGGTTGGATTCATCACGCCGTGGAATTACCCCGTATCCCTGGGCGCGACGGACCTTCTCGCGGCCTTGGTGGCCGGCAACGCCGTGGTCCACAAACCGGATTCCCAGACCGTTCTCTCCGCGATTCTCTTGCGCCGGCTCGCGATGTCGGCGGGTCTCCCCTCCGCCGTCTGGCAACTGGTTCCGGGACCGGTTGACGAGGTAGGCGATGAGCTCCTCGACTCCGTGGATGGCATCTCTTTCACGGGTTCGACGGCGGCCGGGCGCGGGATCGCGGCGTCGGCTGGCCATGCCTTGAAGCCCGCAACCCTGGAATTGGGCGGCAAGAATCCCATGATCGTTTGCTCGGACGCTTCCCTGGATGCGGCCGTCGACGGCGCCATTCGCGGCTGTTTCTCCTCAACCGGCCAACTCTGCCTCTCCATCGAGAGGATCTACGTGGCCGAATCCCTCTACGAAACCTTCTGCGAGCGCTTTGCCCGTGCGACGGCGGAACTTCGGCTGGGGTTCTCATTCGATCACGGGCATGGCGTCGGCAGCCTGATCTCCGCGAACCACCTCCAGCGGGTTCGCACCGCGGTGGACGACGCCGTGGGGATGGGTGCCCGCGTGCTCACCGGCGGCTCCGCCCGCCCTGACCTGGGCCCGTGCTTTTTCGAGCCCACGGTGCTCACAGACGTCCCCTCGTCGGCTCGGCTTACACGCGAAGAAACCTTCGGCCCCGTCGTCGCCGTGTACTCGGTGGCGAGTGATGACGACGCCGTCGACGCCGCAAATGACACCCCCTACGGTTTGAACGCGAGCGTTTATTCCGGGGATAGGGCCCACGGATTGGCCGTCGCTCGACGTCTCGAGGCGGGCATGGTCAACGTCAACGAGGCGTTCGCCGCCGCCTGGGGTTCCGTAGCTGCCCCCTCCGGCGGATTGAAAGCCTCGGGCCTCGGCCACCGCCACGGCCGCGAGGGCATCCGCGAATTCACTCGTTCCCGCACCGTGGCCCATCAATCTTTCCTGCCCATCGCGCCCTCGGGCAGGCTCACCCCGGATCGATTCCAAAGAATCTTCACGGGAGCACTGGCCGCCATGAAGGCCGCCCGACTCCGATAGGAAAAGCGTTCACGCTCATCACATGCGGGTGACGCGCCTCATGACGTCGTCGGTCCGTCCCTTCCACTCTGTAAGCTGTGCAGGTGCCTACTTCGAACCGCCGCTCCACCGCCCCTGACCATGGCCAGGGTGGATCCTTCCTGCGCAAGCTCGCCGAGCATTGGCAGGTCGTGGTCGCGCTCGTGCTTCTTGCGGTTGGCGCGACGGGGCTCATGATCAGCAATTACGGCGAGTCGGAATGCACGGCCATGAATAGCTCCCCCATCCCCGATCATCTCTCCGGCGACCTCCAAAAAGCGTCCGAAACGTCCGGCTTCCCGGTCAGGGTTCTCGCGGCGCAGATCGAAGCGGAATCGGGCTGGGATCCCGAGGCGCACTCTCACGCTGGAGCCATGGGCATCGCACAATTCACCCAGGACACCTGGGATGTGTGGGGCGAGGGCGACCCCATGAACGAACGCGATGCGATCGCGGCACAGGGTCGCTACATGAAGTATCTGCGCGAAGAAGCCCAGAAGTATGCCTCGTCGGAAGAGGATTCCACGCGCTACGCGCTGGCTGGGTACAACGCCGGACCCAATGCCATGAAGAAGGCCAAGGGTGTCCCGGAGATCTCCGAAACCCAGCATTACGTGGAGAAAATCATGAAGCTCTCCAAGGGTAAATACTCACAGACCTGCTGAGACCACCGCGCGTAGGATGGGCACCATGTCACATCTACCGTGGATCATCTCCGTGACCGAGGCCGATAGGCTCCTGGCTGAAGAATCGTCCCACGCCGCGCTGGCCGACGTGCGGTGGTATCTCGACGGGCGGTCAGGCCGTGATGCCTACGCCTCCGGGCACCTCCCTGGCGCCGCTTTCGTGGATCTCGATACCGTACTGGCCGCACCGGCCACTGCCAAAAGCGGCAGGCACCCTCTCCCCAGCATGGAGGCCTTCGCCGCCGGCATGGAGGCCGCGGGATTCACGGAGTCCACCACCGTGATCGCGTACGACGACGCCTCTGGGGCGTCCGCCTCCCGGCTGGTGTGGCTTCTCCGCGCCACGGGGCACCGGGCAGCCCTACTCGATGGAGGCCTCCAGGCCTGGACCGCGGCACACGGCGAACATGAGCTGGCGACAGGCTCGGACGACGTCGTCGCTGCCCCGGCGGGCAGTTTCCACCGCACTCCGGTAAATCCGGAATGGCTGGCCGACATGGGCGACGCCGTGGAGGCTGGTCGCTCCGGCGCTCCCCTGATCGATTCCCGGGCACCCGCTCGTTACCGCGGGGAGACCGAACCGATGGACGCTTGGGCGGGCCACATTCCGGGCGCCGCCAACGTATTCCATGCCGGAAATATAGGTCCAGGGGGCGAATTCGTCCCGCAGGCAGCCATACGCGAGCGGTTCACGGCCGCGGGCGTCGACGAGAAGGGCACGGCGCCCATCGTGTACTGCGGCTCCGGCGTGACCGCCTGCCATAACCTCGTCGCGATGGAAGCAGCTGGGCTGCACGGCCGGTTGTATCCGGGGTCGTGGTCGCAATATTCGGCACTCACCCCGGCCCCGGATACGAATTCGGCTTAGAGCACTCCCGCGAGGCGCGTGACGCCTTCCGCCAGACGGTCCGGGGCGACGGAGGAGAAAGCCAACCGGAGGTTCCGGGCACCCGAGGGCTCGGGCAACGGGGTCTCAGCCGCGGAATCGTCATAGAAGGCCGTTCCAGGCACAAAGACGACGCCGGCGTCGATCGCTTCGGGCAACGCCAGCTCCGCGTTGGAAACCCGCGCGCCTTCCGGCAGCGTCAGCCACGTGAAGAAGCCTCCCTGAGGGACGGTCCATTCGGTGCCGGCCGGCATGTGCTTCTCGCAGGCGTCGAGCACCGCTTGGCACCGCTCGGCGTAAAGCTTGGCGGTGTTCCGCGTGTGGTCTTCCCACATTCCTTCGCTCATGAAGCCAAGCACGAGGCGCTGAGAGAGCACGGAGGGGCAGATGGTCACGGCTTCGCCCGCGATCTGCAAGAACTTGCGGACCCGCGGCGGGGCAACCATCCAGCCCACGCGCACGCCCGGAGAAAACACCTTGGAGAAACTGCCCAGATAGATCACGGCCTCGGGATCGTACGAGTGCAAGGAGCGGTGACGTTCTCCGTCGAATCCGAGCTGACCATACGGGTTGTCCTCGACCACCAGGACGTCGTTCTCGCGGCACACCCGCACCAGTTCGGCTCGTCGGTCGTCCGCCAGCGTGACGCCCGTGGGGTTCTGGAAGTTCGGAATGGTGTAGAGGAACTTGACGTTTTTCCCCTCAGCCTTGAGGGCTTTGATGCGCTCCTCCACCTCGGCGGGGACGAGTCCCTGCTCGTCCATCTCCACCTGCTGAACCTCGGCCTGGTAGCCCTCGAATACGCCCAAGGCACCGGTGTAGGTGGGTCCTTCGGCCAGCACGACGTCGCCCGGATCCGTGAACAGCTTGGTCACCAGGTCCAGCCCCATTTGGGAGCCCGCGGTCATCTGGATCTCGTCGAGCTTGGGGTGGGAGCCCTCGGACTCCATGAAGGAACACACGAGCTCCGCGAGCTCTTCCAGCCCGGCCCCAGAACCGTACTGCAGCACCTCGAGCCCTTCCCGAGCAATGATCGAGGACGCCATCTCACCGATCTTTTCCAGCGGCAGCTGGTCCAGGTCCGGGTTACCTCCCGCGAGCGAAATGATTCCGGGACGCATTGAAACCTCGAAGACGTCGCGCACCGGGGACGGTCGGAATCCTGCGGCCCGCTCCGCGAATCCGCGCATGAGGCGGGCATCGGCGCCCGTCGCGCCGGCCATGAGTTCCTTGATGTTGACCACTAAAGTCTCCTTTGATTCGAGTGGATGGGCAGTCTGGTTCGCTACTGCCCGTACGTGTGCTTGGCTTCTCCGTACGCGGGGCCGTCGGCCGGGGGATTCTTCCCCAAGGCGAGCAAGCTCAAGAATTCGTAGACAATGTGTGCCGCCGCGATGCCCGTGAGCTCGGCGTGGTCGTACGCCGGAGCGACCTCGACGACCTCCGCGCCTACGAGGTTCAGACCGCGTAGCCCGCGGATAATCTCCAGGATCTCGCGGCTGGTCGCGCCCCCGGCTTCGGGCGTGCCGGTTCCCGGGGCATGGGCGGGGTCGAGAACGTCGATATCCAACGAAACATAGAGCGGACGGTCGCCCACCCGCCGACGCAGCAGGTCCACCACGGCGTCGACTCCCAAGCGGTAGATGTCCGCGGAGGAGACGATGCCAAAGCCGAAGCGGGCGTCGTCGTCCAGATCTTCCGTTCCGTACAGCGGGCCGCGGGTGCCGACGTGGCACAGGGCGTCCGTATCGATGAGACCTTCCTCGAAAGCGCGCCGGAAAGGGGTTCCGTGGGTGTATTCGGCGCCAAAGTAGGTGTCCCATGTGTCCAGGTGGGCGTCGAAGTGCAAGAGGGCCACCGGACCGTGTAGCTCGTGCATGGCGCGGAGGTTCGGCAGTGCCACGGTGTGGTCGCCGCCGATGGTGACCATCTTGGTTCCGTTGCGCGTCAGTTCCGAGGCTCCGGCCTGCATCGCGGCCAGTGCCTCTTCGATGTCAAAAGGGTTGCCGATGATGTCGCCGGCGTCCGCGACCTGCGTGTTCTTGAACGGAGAGACGTTCTGCGCGGGGTTGAACGGGCGCAACAAGCGGGACGATTCGCGCACGTGATTCGAGCCGAACCGCGCGCCGGGGCGATAGGAGACTCCGGTATCCCACGGCATACCCGCGACGACGACGTCCGCCGAGCCGACTTCGTCCAACCGCGGCAAACGGGCAAACGTGCCCAGGCCCGCCCAGCGAGGCACCTGCGCCGCGTTGACGGGTCCCACGTATTCGCGACCGTCGGCACCCTTTTCGATGATTCGTTCAGGTTGGGCCGAAAAACTCGGTTGGGCTTGGGGCTGTTGGTTCTGGCTATTCACGCTGATCCTTCCGCACTCACGATGGCTTGTTTCCCATTGTGCAACGAAAGTTGCTTCAACGCACGAGGACCGCCCACATTTCCGGCCTAGACGTAACGGCGCGCGGCGTCCGTCGCCCGGCGTAAGTACCCGCCGCCAAATAAGGCGGCATGCAACAAGATCAGGTGGAGTTGATGCAGGTCCACCCGTTCTTGCCAGCCGGACTCCAGGCGATGGACTTCCTCGTACCCCTTCACGATGTCGCCCAGGTGGGGTGCGCCAAACATGGCGAGCGCCGCGAGGTCGTCCTCCCGGTGTCCGCCATAGGGGGTCGGATCGATCAGAACGGCCTGATCGTCGGTCCATAGGACATTGCCCGCCCACAGATCCCCGTGAAGCCGTGCGGGAGCGTCGTCATCGTCGAAGGTACCGTCATGCAGTCGGTCGCACAGCGTGTCGAAGAGCGCGCGGTCCTTGCCCGAGAATCCAGAGGTTTCCCGGACCAGGGGTGCAAGCCGCAATCGGGCGAACATGGCACCCCAGGAATCGAATTCCCCAAGCGGCAAGGGAAGTTGTTGACCGGCCGGGCCTTGGTAACCGTCGCCTTCCCATCCTGTGGGGCCTGCGCCAAAGGCTGCCGCGCCGGCGTCGTGCGTCAGGGCCAAGCCTTGCCCGAAGGCGCGCGCCGCGGACTTTGAGGGGGACGCCTCGTGGATCATTTCCAGTTGAAGGCCGTCCTCGACGACGTCGACCACCCGACACACTCGGGCGCCCCCGTCCTCCTGCGCCTCGGCAAGCCAATCCAGGCCGGCTTTCTCCCAGTCGGCGGCGCGTCCAGTGGTGTGCTTGGTGAATGTCTCCATAGGCCAGGTGTATCACCGGATCGCTCATCCAAAAAGAGGTGAAAGTTCACACGATCGCTACTTTTCCCTGTCAGGATGGCGGCGTGAGTTTCTTGATCGCCCATCGCGGGCACTCCGCGAAAGCACCCGAAAACACCTTGGTCGCATTCCGGGCCGCCGAAGCAGCCGGATTTTCGTGGGTCGAGACCGACGCGGATCTCCTCGCCGACGGAACCGTGGTGCTGATCCACGATCCCACCTTCAAACGCACCGCACACGCGCGAGATCGGGTGAGTCACGTCGTCGCATCCGATCTGGATTCCCTCGATGCCGGAAGCTGGTTTTCGGAGGAGTTCTTCAACGTTCGCGTGCCGCGCCTCGACGCTCTCGTGGACCTGATGATCGAAACGGGCCTCAACGCCAATATCGAGTTGAAACTCACCGACCCGACCCCCGACCGCGTGGAAACCTATATTTCGGCCATCGGCCAGAGTCTGCGGCGCCTGCCGGCGGAGGGCCGCAGCGGACGCGTCATCATCTCCTCGTTCAATCACCAACTGCTCGCGGCATTCCATATCCAGTTGCCGGAGTTTCCCACCGCATGCCTCTTTGAACGAGGACGCTTCGCGCCGTTCAACCGACATTCCGTGTGGCGCGACGCCGCGCGCTTCACGGGGGCGTCGTTTGTCCACCCCCACCACCGCGAATTGACCGCAGACATCGTGCGGAAGATCTACGAAGAAGGGCTCCGGGTCAACACTTGGACCGTCAACAGTGCCGAGCGGGCCGCCCAGCTTGCCTCCTGGGGCGTTGAAGGAATCTGCACGGACGGTCCGGAATCACTCACGCCCGAAACGGCGCCGGAAAATATCGGCCGCCCAAAAAACTTTCCTGCGAAACAATTATCTGCTTAATTCATAACGCGTAGAAATAAACATTAACCTGATTTTGATGACGCGAGTTACCAAATTTTTGTAAAAACTCTTGTTGATGACTCATCTCGTGAATAGCATGAATCACATCAGGGCTCAGCACTCTGTTGAGACCGTGGCTATTGGAGAACATCAATGAAGAAATCTCTGCACCTCAAGAGGACAGGTTCCATCGTAGGAATTCTCGGAGCCGCCATCGCGTTTGGCGTTTCAGGAACGCCCGCCCTGGCGACCACGGACACTCGGCCCACCGAATACATCGTCGGCGGACAATCCACGAACAGCCCCAACATCGTCCAGCTCTCCTTCAATACGGCGGGCGAACAAGGAACGTTCGGTTGTACCGGCGAGGCCATTAGCAGCCAGTGGGTTCTCACGGCACGCCACTGCACCGAAGGCTCGCAAAACATGAAGGCCTACTATTCCAACGACACCTCAAATCCCGGCCCGGCATACGCCGCGGATAGGGTCGTCAACTCCCCGTACGGCGACGTCGGGCTGATCCACTTGAAGAGCCCTCACCCGGTGAGCCAATACGCCAAACTCGGTAACGGCTACACACCGCGCGCGGGTGATACCGGAAGCATCTTCGGCTACGGCCTCCGCGGGAACCGCGTTCCCGCCGACTGGCTCTTCACGGCCCGAGTCAGTGTCCTGGGCCAATCCACGGATGCCTACGGCGGCAAGGCCGTCCATGTGCGGGGCATCGACGGAGCCTCGAACCACGGCGATTCGGGTGGCCCACTCGTTATCAATGGCGTGATCGTCGGCGTCTGCTCCACGGGCGACACCGCAGACCCCGGTTCGAACATCAACGCCGGAAGCAATTACGCCAATCTGAACGACCACCGCGCGTGGATCACTCAGAACACCGGAGTCTAAACCCCTCAAATTCACTGCGCGCCGGTTCGCGTCACAGCGAACCGGCGCGCCACGTATTCCGAAGGGCCGTACCGGAAGATCTTCAACCAGAGGGTCGAGATGACGGGCTTTCGCCCTGCCTTTCACTCCTGAGACGGCGTCGTCGTGTCGCGAAAGGCTGCCCTCCTACAACCCCCACCCGGTGCCTCGACCGAGTTCGCCGTAGCTGCGATGCCCCACGATGTCGGCGTTCTCCACGATGTTGAATCCCGAACGGAGAAACTTTCCGAGCGCTCCCGGGACCGGCGCACCCACCGTCATATAGGACCGACCGCGCAGTTTTCCAAACCGGGTGGCGGCCTCTTGTGAGGTGAGGATCTCCGGGCCCGATGCGGTCAGGTCACCCACCTTCCCCTCCGAAATCACGGCCACCATCTCGGAGGCCAGGTCTTCGGGGTTCAGGAGCTGCCAGCGGATACCGCGCGGCGCTAAGACGAATCCGAACTTCGAGGTGACGGCAAAAATCTCTTCGACGAAGCTCGTGAACTGCGTGGCCGAAATGAGGCTGTATCGACTCAAGGCCGATCGATATATCCGATCCTGATTCGCTTTACCGGAGTAGTAGCCGTACGAGGTTTTGTCTTGACGGACGATGCCGAGGCAATAGACGGCCGGCTGACTTTCGGGCGGCATGGCCCCCACCGTGACCGCGACGCTGTGAGCGATTCGCTGAAATAGAGCCGGCTTCTTCCGGCTATCGGTGACGTCGATGATGGCATCGGCCCACCGGGCCGCGCGTTCGGGGAAGGGTATGGACGTCAGGTCCAATGCGAGATGGCGTAGACGGTCCCCCATCCATCCTTCGGGCGCAGCTCGGCGACTGACCGAGACGACATCATGGCCCTCGTCCAGAAATTTTCGGGTCAGCAACCGCCCCATCTGGCCGGTGGCCCCCAGTATTACTACTTTCATGGGAAACCTTTTGTGGTGATCGAACGGTGCGAGGGAAGTATTTCAATTCTAAGGATGATTCAGCCTATGTAAAGAGGCTTCAACCGCCCTTGACTATGCGTTAACGAGCACCCAAAGAATTTCCGCCGTCTCGTCTCCTGTATTACGCCAAGAATGCGGTTCTTGGCCACTCAAGGTAATCGAGTCTCCGGCCTCGAGGGCGAATTCTCCGGCGCTGGTGCGCAACAAAAATTCTCCCGAGATCACATGCAAGACTTCGGTTTCACAGTCGACCGTATAGAGGGCTTCTTCACCGGACCCGCCAGGTTCCACGGTCGCCCGGATCACCTGAACCTTTTCCAGGTTCACCCCGGAAACTAGCCGCTCGTGGATACCCGCTCCGCCCAGATCCACCTCGGGGGCGTCGTCGAGCCGGATCACCTGGGTATCGGGTTCCTTGAAGAGGGCCCCGATGTCCACGCGTAGCGCGCGGCAGATTTTGACCAGCGAGGTCACCGAGGGCGAGGTTTGGTCGCGCTCGACGCGACTGATGAACCCCTTCGTCAGATCGGTGGCTGCGGCGAGTTTCTCGATGGTCATGTGCTGACGCAATCGATGGTTCCTTAACCGGGAGCCGATCTCAGGGGACCGATCCGGCTGCTGGACGGGCAATGCCTTCACCGCTCGAAACCTTTCTCTTGGACTTCTTGCATCGTACCGATAGAGTCACCTGAGCTCCCCATCACATCTCCGATAGGACCTGCAGTGAACCTCTTGATGATCCTGGTCTACCTCCTTGCCATGGTCCTCATCGGTTGGTACGGAAAACGCAAAGCCAAAAGCACCGAAGACTACCGCGTGGCCGGACGTCGCTTGGGGTACGTCTTCTTCACCGGAACGATGTCGGCCGTGGTGCTGGGTGGCGCGGCCACCATCGGCGGCGTCGGGCTCGGATACACCTACGGCATCTCTGGAATGTGGATGGTCGCCGCCATCGCGGTCGGCGTGATGGTGCTTTCCCTTGCCTTCGCGGGCAGGCTCCAGCGGCTCGGGGTGTACACCGTCTCGCAGATGCTGGGACTTCGCTACGGTGGTCGGGCCATCAAGGCATCATCCATCGTGATGCTGGGATACACGGTGATGCTCGCGGTCACCTCCACCTCGGCTTACGCCTCGATCTTCAAGGTCCTGTTCGACCTAGACCGCCCGTGGGGCATTCTGCTCGGCTCTGTGGTGGTGATCGGTTATTCGATCTTTGGCGGCATGTGGTCCATCACCCTGACCGACCTATTGCAATTCCTCATCATGACGGTCGGGATGTTCTTCCTGCTCCTGCCGTTCTCCCTACACTCGGCTGGCGGGTGGTCCGGGCTTCACGAGCGCCTCGGTGCCGAATTCTTCGACCTTGGCTCCATGGGCGCGGACTCCATCATCACGATGTTCGTGGTCTACACGCTGGGACTCCTGGTGGGCCAGGACATTTGGCAGCGAGTCTTTACCTCGCGAACGCCACGCGTGGCCCGTTGGGGCGGCTTCGCTGCCGGCGTCTACACGCTGCTCTACGGCATCGCCGGCGCAGTGATCGGCATGGCCGCCGCCGTGGTCCTACCCCACCTCGAAACTTCCGATGAAGCCTTCGCGGCACTGGCGCAGGACTTCCTGCCCGCGGGTCTCGGCGGCATCGTGCTCGCTGCGGGTGTTGCGGCGATGATGTCCACGGCTTCGGGCGCACTGATCGCCTCGGCAACCGTGGCCCGCGTCGACGTCGTCCCCCTCATCGCACAGGTGTTCCGGAAGAAGGACGCCGCCACGCTCCCCCAGAGCTCCGAGGATTCCGAAAGCATTTCGGGCGACCGTTGGTATGTACTGGGAATCGGCATCATCGCCACGATTCTGGCCATGCTCGTACCGAGCGTCGTCACGGCCCTGACCATCGCGTACGACATCTTGGTCGGTGGTCTCCTGGTGGCCATTCTGGGTGGCCTGTTCTTCAAACGCGGCACCGGGGCTGGTGCCGCCAGCTCGATGCTGGTGGGCGCCGTGAGTGTTCTCGTTTCGATGATTTTCTTCGGTGTGGACGCCAATCAGCCGATCTATATCGGCCTGGCCACCTCGCTGGTGGTCTACCTGGTGGTGTCGCTCGCGACGCCGCGCACGGATGCCGAGGTGTTCGCCGAGTGGCGGAGGCGGCTGGACGGCTCGCGCACGTAGGCAGGGTCGCGCCTCCTCACAAAAAGCTCTGGCCCTTCTCGATGAAGGGCCAGGGTTCGATATTTCACGGAGCGAATACGTCTAGGTTTGAGTGCCGGACACGGCTGCTCCCCCGATAATTCCAAAGAGGAAGAGGAAGATCACTACCCAACCCAGAACAATCAGGCCGGAAAGAATAACGCCGGTAATCGCCATGCCTCGTCCGGCTGGCTCTTTTCGGAGGCCCACGAGTCCAAGGATGAGGCCGATGATCGGAAGAATCACCGTCCACCCCATAAAGATATTGACCAGGCCGATCACCATGGAAGCGACCGACATCCCCTTGGGTTCCGCGGGGGCCTGTAGGTAATTCACGGGTTGGGGGGCGTACGACTGCTGGGGCTGCGCCGGAGAGTAGTGCTGCTGGGGGTTGTACGGCTGTTGCGGTGACTGATGGGGATTTTCCATACTGTCAGTCTGTCGTAGTCAGAGCCACAAAGTCATCAGGGACATTTAAGTTGCCGATCCAAAAAATCCTCCGATCCCGTCCCCTCCGAGTTGCATATACGTATAATCTGGTTTCACACCCGGATACTCCGGGTAGGGTCTCGCGCGTCGCGATAGGCTCCCACACGGGACACGACCCACCGAACACACGGCCGTCACGACCATCAGCCGCAGCGCCGCGGCGAGGAGGAATCTCATGAGCGAGCAGTCCACGCACGATGCGATCACCCAAACCGAGCCCCGCCATAACGCCGGATACGCCATTCTGGCGACCCTCCGTAACTACGGCATCGACACCGTCTTCGGCATCCCCGGCACACATAACCTCGAGTTCTATCGCCACCTCGACGAACTTCAGATCAAGCCCGTGACCACCCGCCACGAACAAGGCGCCTCTTACGGCGCGGATGGTTGGTCGCTGACCACCGGCTTGCCCGGCGTCGTCATCACCACCTCCGGCCCCGGCCTGCTCAACTCGCTGTCCGGCGCGGCCACAGCATATGCCGAGTCCCGACCGATGATCATCCTCTCCCCGGGCCGCCCCCGCGGTCAGGAGTTCCGCGACATCGGTGCCCTGCATGAGACCAAGAACCCCACGGGCGCGGTCGGTGCAATCGTCGGAACCTCTCGCCGCGTTAACTCTGCCCTCGAGGCCGTGGAGATGATCCATAACGCGTTCGTCTCGTTCAAGCACTCCCGCCCGCGTCCGGTGCACATTGAGGTGCCGCTGGATGTCCTCGAGGAGCAAGCCGAATTCACCGAGGCCGATCTTCAGGCGCGCCCCCTCGGTTCTCCCCAACCCGCCCCGGTGGACGACGTCGCCCGCGCGGCCCGCATGCTCGCCGACGCCAAGAAGCCCCTCATCGTGGCGGGTGGCGGCTCGCTGGCAGCCGGCGAGTCCTTGCTCGAATTGGCCGAAATGCTCGAAGCGCCGGTGATCACATCGGTCAACGGTAAGGGCGCGATCCCCGAGAAGCACCGGCTCTCCCTCGGCGCGGACCTGCGCTTGACCGCCGCACACGAATTCTGCCGCGAAGCCGACGCCATGTTGATCGTCGGCTCCAAGATCGGTGAGGCCGAACTCTGGGACGGCGACATCCACCCCAATGGTCCGGTGATTCGCGTGGACATCATGCGCGACCAGATGCTTACCAACATGACCCCCGACCTCGAACTTCCGGGAAACTCCGCGGCCGTGATTCCTCAGCTCGTAGCAGCCCTCAAGGTCACCACCGAGGGCCAGGCACCTCGCGAGGAGCGCAACCTCCAGCCGATCTTCGACCGCCTGGACGACGAGGGCCGCTCCATCGCGCCGGAGTTGGCCGAGCTCAACGAGCTCATCATGGAAGTCCTGCCGGATGACACGATCATCGCCGGCGACTCCTCGCAGGTCACCTACATGGGCACGACAACGTTCTACCGCGCCCAGAAGCCCAATTCGCTCCTGTACATGGCCACCTACGCAACCCTCGGTTACGGCTTGCCTGCCGCCGTGGGGGCGAAGGTCGCCGCTCCCGAACGACCGGTCGTGTGCCTTCTCGGCGACGGCGCACTGATGTTCGCCATCCAGGAGCTCATGACAGCCGTCCAGGAAGAGCTGGACATCCAGGTCATCTGCGTGGATAACGGTGGCTACGGTGAAATTCGCGCGAACGAAGAGGCGCGGAACATTGCGCCGACCGCCGTGGACCTCAAGCAGCCGAACTGGGTCAAGCTCGCTGAGGGCTTCGGCGCCACCGGTTTTTCAGCGACCATGGAGACCCTCGGTGAGACGGTTCGTGAAGCAATGGGAACCAAGGGGCCCTCGCTGATTCACCTCACGATCGGTCGCGACCTGTAACGCAAGAGCGTTCGATCGCTGAATGTGTCACAGTGGAGGCCGTGAACCACCTCAAACGCGCCGCGGCCTTCACTGGCACAGAGATCTTTTCCCCTTTCATCCTGGCGATCATTTTGCTCGTCGGGGTGCCGCTGAGTACCGGCGCGGGGTGGCTGTGGCAGGCGCTCGTCGGCGTCGTGGCCGTGGTCGTCATTCCCTGGGGGCTCTCCCTCTATATGGCGTACACGGGCAAGGTCAGCGACCGATTCATTTATCACCGCAAACAGCGCTATGTGTTTTATGGGATGTCGCTGATTTCCATTGCGGTGGGTGCCGTGATTCTTTTGATCGCCCCCAGCGCGCCGGCCACCAAAAGCATCATCACCGTGATGCTGGTGACGGTCCTGCTGATTGCGCTGATCACTTTCAAGCTCAAAGCCAGCGCCCACGCGGCCATGAGTGCCATCTTCGGAATGGTGTTGCCGGGGTTGCTAGGGCCGTGGTGGATCGTCGCTTCCCTGTTCGTTCATGGAACGGTCTGCTGGTCCCGGTGGTATTTGAAGAAGCACACCGTCGTAGAGCTCGTCGTAGGAACTGTCGTGGGCGCGGTGTGCGGCGCCGGGTACCTGATGTTTGTGGCGGGACGGTGACCATATGATCGGGGTACTTGAAGGCTTTGCGATCATTGGGATCGTCGTCGGGATCGGTTACCTGGTGGAACGCCAGGGGATCCTCGGCAAGGGTGCCGGATGGACGCTGAATCGGTTCGCGTTCTTTGTCGCCCTTCCCGCCCTGATGTTCACCACCCTCTCATCCGCGGACCTGCACGTAATTTTTTCCGCACGTCTCCCCGTGGCGGCGTTGAGCTTCGTGGCCATGGCGGCGATCTACTCGGTGATCGTCGGTCTCGTGATGCGGCGAAAGGTTGGTCGAGTCACCGTGGGCGCGGTCGGCTCGGCATTGCTGAATGCCAACAATATGGGCCTGCCGGTTGCCACGTATATTTTCGGCGATCCTTCGCAGGTCGCACCTATCTTGCTCTTCCAGTTGATTCTGGCGACGCCGGTGTGCCTAGCCATCTTCGACGTCGTCTCGAAGGGCTATTTTTCCTTCCGAACCGTCGCGACCCAGCCCGTTCGCAACCCGATCATCATCGGTTCGCTCCTCGGCGTCGTGCTGAATGCCTTCCATGTGCGCGTTCCGGACGTCATCCACCAACCGCTGAGCCTGCTCGGTGGCGCGGGAATTCCGCTGATTCTCGTGGCGTTTGGCATGTCCCTGCGCGGTAACCGACCGCTCGCGAACCCCGGGGAACGCTTCGAGACGATCCTCGCCGTGGTCCTCAAGGTTGCGCTCATGCCGGTTGCGGCATACGTCCTGGGTCGGTTCGTCTTCGACCTGCCGCAGCACGACCTCTTCGCCGCGACGGCGCTGGCCGGTCTCCCGACGGCGCAGAACCTCTTCAACTTCGCCTCGCGCTACAACCACAACGTGCCGCTGGCCAGGGACATCGTCTTGCTATCCACGGTGGCAGCCGTGCCGGCACTCCTGGTGATTGCCGCCCTGATGACCTAGATAGTCCGGCAAGTGTGACGGTTCCCCTCGGGTGAGGTCACCGCGGGGTGCGTGAGGGCGACTTAGGCCACCCCCTGCTCACATCGTGCCGATCCACAAGCCGCATCCTGCGGCTACGACGCCCAATAGAATCATCCCGAACGCATACACGAGCGAAGCATTCCAGCGCTTGACCTGCACGAGGCGAAAGGCCTCTACGCTCGCGGTGGAAAACGTCGTATATCCGCCCAACAGCCCCGTACCCACCGCCGCCTGGACCTCCGGGGTTAGAACATGCGACGTCGCCAAGCCCGTGACCAGTCCCAAGGCCAAAGACCCGGACACGTTGATGACCGCCGTCGCCCACGGCAAAGAGGCACCCACGAGGGATTTCACCCAGCCGTCCACGAGCATGCGCAATACCGCGCCGAGCCCTCCTGCGAGGCATACCGCGAGAAAAACCACGCCGCTCAACGGGCCTCCCCTTCGTTGGAGCGCGTCGACGGAACCCATCGACCGGCACACGCCATCCCCACACCGGCCACAATCAGTCCCCCCACAACGCTGACGAGCGCGTAGCCGATGCCCGCACCCACACGTCCGGACCCCATGAGTTCAACAACGCTCACCGTTAACGTGCTGTACGTCGTGAAACCGCCCAACAGGCCGGTACCCAGAAGGATGCGCGCTTGACGACGTCGTCCGCTGTCCGATCCTCGACGAGACAGCGCCTCGAGAAAAAAGCCCAGGATAAGTGAACCCACCAGATTGATGGTCAGGGTGATGCCAAGCCCCTGCCCTGCCCCAGGAATGGCGAGGGTCATGGCATATCGGAAACCTGTGCCGAGTGCACCACCCAGAAAGGCCAGGGCGAGGAATCCCGGACGGTGGTGCAGCGGGCGCGGCGTGGCGTGTTCGAGTGGTGCGCTGGATGCGCTCGTCATGCGTTCCTACCTTTCAGGCGTGCGGGGACGCCAGGAGGCGGCGTCGTCATCATTCGACGAAACCGCTCGGGTAGGGACCGTTGTCGCCCCAGAATCGGACGACTCCGGTCGGCGAGGTTGGTTGCGGCGGGCCCCACCGCCGCGGTGAGCCTTCACCCACCTGCGAAATTCAAGCTATGCGGGGTCGCCGCGGGCTGTCAAACAAATGCCCGCCACACCTCACATCACCGCAGGTCAGCTGCCACATTGGGGTTGCACTAGCCACGACATCGGGTCTACCGTACAACTTGTATCTATGTTGCATGGACGGCGTCCCCGCCGTTCCCGCCTTCACCCCAGGAGTTTCCATGACACCGAGCGTCGATGAGTCTGCGGCCAGGAAAGGCCCTCAAGCCGCCGTGCCGGCAAGCGACCTCGTCTACCAGGAAGTCAAGGCCCGCATTCTGGACCACCGACTCGAAGGCGGAACCCTCATCAGCGAGGGAGAAATTGCGACGGAATTGCAGATCAGCCGGACGCCGGTGCGCGAAGGATTCGTCAGGCTCCAGGCGGAAGGGTGGATGACCCTCTACCCCAAGCGCGGAGCCCTCATTCGTCAGGCCGGTCCCGACGAGGCCCGTGAAGTCGTCGAGGCGCGCATCGTCGTGGAATCTCACGCGGTGGAGAGCATCGTGAACGCCGGGGAAACCGCGGAAGCCGCCGCCGAGCTCCGGGCGGTCACCGAACGTCAACGTCAAGCACTGGCCGACGGCGACACCACGGAATTCGTCGCCCTCGACGCCGCCTTCCATCACCGTCTCGTTCTTCGGGCCGGCAACAGCCTCTTCGTGGATTTCTTCGACAACCTCGGGGATCGCCAACGCCGCATGTCCACGCGGGCGGTCTGGAAGTCCACGGGAAACGCCGAGGCCGTCCTTGCCCATCACGAGGAACTCGCCCAGCTCGTCGAGGACGGCGATACCGCCGCTTTCCGCGCCCGGCTCACCTCCCACCTTCAGGAAACCCACCGCCGCTACCTCGCCTAAACCCCACCACGCGACCCCGATTCTCACCGCTCGCGCGACACCCCCTGAAAGGACTTTCCTTTGCTTCCGCAGAAGCGCATTCTCCCTCCCTGGCTACTGGCCGCCGTCGCAATATTCGCCGTGGCCTGGGGCGGCAACCAGTTCACTCCCCTCTTGGTGATGTACAAAGACCTCGATGGGCTCTCCACGGGAGCCGTCGACGTCCTCCTCGGTGCGTACGTCCTAGGCATCGTCCCTGCGCTGCTGATCGGCGGTCCGCTGTCTGACCGGTTCGGACGCCGCCCGCTGATGCTCCCGGCGCCCGCCCTAGCTCTGATCGCTTCGATCTTTCTGATTCTGGGTGCCGGAAATCCGGCCATTCTGTTTGTCGGCCGCGTCCTTTCCGGCATCGGCCTGGGCCTCGGCATGGTGGTCGGTGGTTCGTGGGTCAAGGAACTCTCCGTCGCGCCGTATGACACCCGGGCCGACGACGCCGCCGGCGCCCGTCGCGCGTCCATGTCCCTCACCGCCGGCTTTGGTTTGGGCGCCGCCGTCGCCGCGGGCCTCGCGCAATTTGCCCCGTTTCAGGCGACGCTGCCCTACCTCGTGCACATCATCGTCGCGTTGCTTGGGTTCCTGGCCGCGGCGATCACCCCGGAAACCCACGCGCGTCAGGTTGCGCCGTCTCGTTTGGTCGACGACCTGCGTATCCCAGCAGCCAAGCATCGCCGTTTCCTGTGGGTTGTGGTCCCCATGGCCCCGTGGGTTTTCGGGTGCGCCGCAAGCGCCTACGCGATCCTGCCCGGTCTCATGAGTTCCCGCACCGAAGGTTTCGGCATCGGATTCTCCGGCTTCCTGTGCCTCGTGGGACTGGGGTGTGGCCTGGTGTTGCAGCAAGTTGGCAAGCGGATCGACAACGCCGATTCGGCCCGCGGCGTCGTGGTCTCGCTGGGCGTGGCGGTTCCGGCGATGGCATGCGCGGCTTGGGCGGCCTACACCGTCAACCCGTGGATCGCGACTCTGGCCGCCGCCCTCTTGGGAAGCGCCTATGGACTACTTCTGGTCTCGGGGCTTCAAGAGGTTCAGCGCATCGCCGGCCCGCACGATCTCGCCGGCCTGACGGCCGTCTACTACTCGCTGACCTACCTCGGCTTCTTCATTCCGGCGGCTCTGGCCGTGCTTCACTCGTGGCTGACGTATCCGTGGATGTTCATCGGCGGGTGCGTCGTCGCAGCGCTGTGCCTCTCGGTAGTGGTGTCCTTCTATCGGAAGCACCTGCCGCACCAAACCCAAGAGTCGGGCCTGGTGGAAGCGTAAAGCGCGACTAGGCGTTCATCGCGTTACGGTATTCGCCCCGGCCGCGCAGGGCCTCGAGATTGTGCCCGATCAGCTTTTCGCCTCCCACCGGCCGTCCGCCGGCGGAGTGCGGAGTGATGATGAGGTTGGGGGCGTCCCACAGAGGATTGTCTGCGGGCAACGGCTCCGTGGTGGTGACGTCGATACCCGCCCCGGCGATCTTTCCCTCTTCCAGGGCCGCAATCAACGCGGGTTCGTCCACCGTCGGCCCGCGGCCCACGTTGACCACGTACGCGGAGTCAGGCAGCGTCGCGAGCGCCTCGGCGTTGAGCGCATGGTGCGTGGCCTCGGAATTCGGAAGGATCATCACGAGAACATCGGTGTTAGCCAGGACCTCGTCCTTCTCCTCGGTCGCGACGACGCGATAACCGTGACGCTCGCCGCCGTTTCGAGCGATGCCGGTGACCTGCGCGCCGAGGGCTTCGAAGAGGCCCGCAACGGTCGTGCCGATTGAGCCGAAGCCCCAGATGGTGACCCGCGCATCGAGCAACGTGGTGACTCGCCCCGCCGGATGCAATTCCTGCGCGCCACCCAACTCTTTCGACCAGACGTGTTCCTTCTGGAGCTCACCCAACGTTGGGAGCGAACGCACCAGCGCCAAGGTCAGGGCAAGAGTGTGCTCCGCAACGGTGACGTCGTGTAGCCCGATACCGGAACACACGATCACGTCTTCCGAGAATCCCGCCTTCGCGACCTGGTCGGGGCCCGCCGCCAAGGCCTGAATCATGCGGAGGTTCGTCATGCGCCGCGCGGCGTCGGCCAATTGCTCATCCGTGTTGACCCAGGCCACGAGCACTTCGGCGTCGATATGCTCTTCAGGAATGGGGGACTGAGGATCGTAAGAAACGGTGAGGTCTCCGTCCTCCAGGGGCAATTGCGCTTCGTCCAGCGAAATAGACGTGGGAAGCAAGATCTTCACGGACATCTCCTCAGGTTTTGGGGTTGCACTCGTCCAGGTCCGAAACGGGCGCTCATTTTTCGGTGTGATTCTTAGGCGAAGCGCCTGCTCAGCCGGGACAACGACGTCGCGATTCCCCGCCGGTTGCGCTGGAAGGCCCCGGCCATGCGCAACGCCCCGGCCAACGGCAGGCCCGCAATCGATGCATGGCTCGCGTCAAAGGTTTCGCGCACCAGAGTGCCCTCATCGGTCGGTTCCATCTCCCACGTCCATGTGAAACCCGTGGGCCTGCGCCAACCAAAGGCACGGTTCGGTTCGGCCCGATACACCGTGGAGGTTGCGGTGTAGGGGATCCCATAAAGCCGCATCGACTGCCGAAAAGTCTCGCCCTCCCCGGGCGCCTCCGGACCGGAAATCTGCCCCTGGACGGAGCCGCTGCCGTCGAGCTCGTGATGACGAAAGGGGTTCGAGACCAGGGCATAAACCTTCTCCGGTTCCACCCCAGGCAAGATCGTCTCAGCCGAGATCACGGAGGAAGGGACGTCGAGAAACCTGACTTTGGGTTGTGTCATGCGTCCATTCTGTCACCGACTCGTCACCTCCGGATATGACACGATAGAGGCATTAACCCTGCGTTTTGGAGGTACCCGTTGATTTCCATCATCGTGAAATTTCACGTCACTGCAGATTCCGCGGACTCGTTCCCCGAAATCACCCGCGAATTCACCGAAGCCACGCGGGCTGAGCCCGGCAATAAGTGGTTCGAATGGTCCCGCAGCATCGAGAACCCCAACGAATATGTGTTGCTCGAGGCATTCGATGACGACGCCGCCGAAGCTCATGTGTCGAGTGATCATTTCGCCAAGGGTCTCGAGGCCATGAAACCGCACCTCGTCGAGACGCCGAAGATCATTTCCCGCCAGGTCGAAGGCGACGGCTGGGACCGCATGGGTGAATTGCAGATCGACCAATGACCCACCCGGAACCGGACGAGGACCAGCAGGTGGGCCCCGTACAGCGGCCCGGTTCCGTGCAGCTGGCCGTCTCGACCGTCATACTCGCTATGCGAAAGGTCGACGACGAGGAGCACCATTCTTTGTGGCTCCCCCTGGTTCGTCGCCTCCGCGAGCCCTACCGTGGCATGTTTGCACTTCCCGGTGGGCCACTGTCACCGGATCTCTCGCTGGAAAAGTCCGCCGGCTCCACGTTGAAACGCGCTACCGGCTTGGTGCCGGGCTACCTGGAACAGCTCTATGCCTTTGGGCGCGTGCATCGGGTCCCCGGCCCGGAGGACGAGGTCGCTGAGGAAGCGGCGCCCCCGTGCGAACGCGTCGTCTCGGTGGTGTACTGGGCCTCGATTCCCGCGACCGAGGTTTCCCACACGCGAGTCCACGAAAACATTCAGTGGATGCGCGCGGATGACCTTCCCCAGCTCGCCTTCGATCACAACGAGATCGTCGATTACGCCCTGTATCGGCTCAAAAACAAGGTGGGGTATTCCCGCATCGCGCACTCCTTCCTGGGCGATGAATTCACCCTTGCCGAGCTCCGGGAAGCCTACGAGGCGATCCTCGGTCGGCGCCTCGATCCCGCGAATTTCCGGCGGCAGATCGCGGCCTCGAAGAGCATCATCGACACCGGCAAGCGCATTGAAGGAACGCGGCATCGGCCCCCGCGGCTGTTCCGCTACGACCACACCAAGGCCTTCGCGGATCAGGGCCCGCTCGGCATGTATCGGGCCGCCGCCCACGACGCCGCGATGCGTCGCGGAGAGACCGAATAGGCTTCGGAAGCGGGGGCGCCTGGTCAGCGACCAGCAGCTCCCGCTTCCGCGTCCGGAACGCGATCCTCGAGCTTGGACTTCGCGATCTGCGTGAGCGAGGCGACCTTGCCGCCCGGCCGCCCCCAGAGGCGCGCGGAGTCGCCCACGAAACGCATGAGACCCAGGTTCGGGTCTTCCTTACCGCCTTCGAACCAGGCCGCGACGCTGTCGTTCCACAGTTCGTCGATCATCGCCCGATTCGCATTCTCGAACCGTACGCGCCCCGATACGGACAGCCACGATCCCGCTTCGGCGAAGGAGAGGTTGACCTCGGGATTCTTGCCGATGTCTTCAGCTTGGCAACTCTCCAACCCGATGAAGAACCAGGCTTCGGCATGGTCCGTGACCCGTTGCGGTTTCATGGGGTGAGAGTGCAGGCGTCCGTCCTCTTGGGATACCGACGTCATCATCACAAAGCGTTCGCTTCGCATGATCTCCACGACGGTCTCTTGAGTCAGTTCAGCCATTTCGGCTCCTTCCACGCGGCGGGTTCCCCTCGGTTCTACCCCCAATTCTTGTCGCACCAGCGGGCATGCGCCAGCACAACGCTCTAGGGGCGGGACGTCGTCGTGATTTAGGCGCGGAAGAGCCGCTGATTCGCAAATTCCACCGCACCCAAACGGCCCAGTTCGCGTCCAATTCCGGACTTCTTCACACCTCCGAAGGGGAGTTCCGCTTCGGAGCCTTCGGGACGGTTGATGGACACCATGCCCACCTCGAGGCTTTCACCGACCGCTTCGGCGCGCTCGGGGTCGCCCCCGAATACGGCGGCACCGAGCCCAAAAGCGGAGTCGTTGGCAAGGCGAATGCATTCTTCGTCGCTATTGGCCGAGTGGACCACCAACACCGGACCGAAGAGCTCCTCGTGGTACGCGTCCATCTCGGGCGTCACGCCGGTGAGCAGCGTCGGCGCGTAGTAGAAGCCTTCACGGTCCAGGCGGTGACCGCCCGTTTCCAGGGTGGCTCCTTGTTCCACGGCCCGGTCCACCTGGTCGGCGATTTTCTCTAGGGCGGCTTCGGAGGAGAGCGGCGCAAGACTCGTCTGTGCGTTCTGCGGATCGCCCGGGTGATAATTGTTCTCGAGGAGACGCTTGGCGGCGGCAACGAACGGAGCGAAGGCTTCCTCCATCACGATGAACCGCTTCGGCGAATTGCAGGCCTGGCCCATATTCTCCATGCGAGCCTCGACGGCAACTTCCGCGATCTCCTCGAGGTTTTCCTCATCCAAGATGATGAAGGGGTCCGATCCCCCGAGTTCCAGCACGACCTTCTTCACCTCTTCCCCGGCGACCGCAGCGACCTTCGAGCCGGCGCCTTCGCTGCCCGTCAAGGACACCCCGGCAATGCGTTCGTCTCTGATCAGGCCTTCGACGTCGTCGGTCATGGCCAACAGGGTTTGATACACATCCGGACCGAGGCTCGCGGAGGAGAGGACATCCGCGAAGGCGATCGCGGTGGCCGGCGTGGAGGGGGCGGGCTTAATCAACACGGAGTTTCCCAGCACCAGGTTTGGGGCCGCGAATCGAGCCAGCTGATACAGGGGGTAGTTCCAGGGCATGATGCCGAGGAGCACACCCATCGGGCGATACTGAACGACGTCGTTCTGGGTGGAATCCTCCACGGGACGGTCGGCGAGCATCTCGGGGCCTTTGGTGCCGTAGTACTCGAAGATTTGAGCCACGATCTCTACCTCGCCCAGGGCGTCTCGGTTCCGTTTGCCCATTTCTTGCGTGATCGTGGCGGCCAGCTCGTCGGCACGTTCCCGGAAGAGTTCCGCCGCCTTGACCAAAGCTGGTGCCCGCTCTTCCGGGGATACGTGGCGGGAGGCCTGAAACCCGTTGTGGAGGGTTTCTACGGCGAAGTCGATTTCGTCGCGCGTGGCGGCGTCGAATTCACGCGTGGTCTGGCCATTGGCGGGATTGATGGTCGCGTACATAAGCCTCCTCGGGAAAATATGGTTGCCCTCGACTCTTCCCGCTTTATGGCACCGATTCCACCAACGTTCACCATGAGAGATGCCCCTCGGACGCGAAAAGCCCCGCACCGAAGGGGTGCGGGGCTTTGCCGTGGGGTACCGATCATCCCTAGTTGGGGACGATGAGGCCCTTCGTCTGCTGACGAGCACGGTCGAAACGCGCCTGGGCATCGGCCCAGTTGGCGATGTTCCAGAAGGCCTTGACGTAGTCCGGCTTGACGTTCTGGTAGTCCAGGTAGAAGGCGTGCTCCCACATATCCAGCTGCAGGATCGGGGTCTGGCCCAGCGGAACGTTACCGGCCTGCTGATCGTAGAGCTGGAACAGGTTCAGGCGTTCTCCGATGGAGTCCCACGCGAGAACGGCCCAACCGGAACCCTGGACGCCCGTGGCAGTTGCGGTGAACTGCTTCTGGAAGGCGTCGAAGGAACCGAAGAAATCGTCGATGGCGGCGGCGAGTTCACCAGTGGGCTTGTCGCCTCCGTCCGGCGAAAGGTTGTTCCAGAAGATCGAGTGGTTGGTGTGACCACCCAGGTTGAAAGCAAGGTCCTTCTCGAGCTGGTTCACGTAGGTGAGATCGCCAGCCGACCGGGCTTCTTCCAGCTTCTGAAGCGCGGTGTTCGCACCCTTGACGTAGGTCGCGTGGTGCTTGTCGTGATGCAACTCCATGATGCGAGCCGAGATGTGGGGCTCAAGAGCTGCGTAGTCGTAGGGAAGATCCGGTAGTACGTACTGGTCAGCCATAACCATTCCTTTCGGTGATCCAGCTAATAGATCCGTTTCGACCTTAACACTGCGGTTCCAAGCGTTCCTAGGGGAACGTCATATCTTCCGCCGCCAGCGGAAGTCTTGACGACGTCGCCCGTGAACCTGGACAAAGTGCCTCACCGGCCACGGCGAATGAGCCGGTACCTACAGACGGTCGCGGAGGTACTCATAAAGATGTGCGTGGCCCGCCGCGTTGGGGTGCAAGCCGTCGCCGAGCAGGTCGGGACGGTCTTGGAGGGCCTCCCAAGCATCGATGAAATCCACGGTGCGCTCCTCGCACCAGGTGCGTTGCCGTTCCACGACATTGTGAACGGCGCGGACCGTCGATTGCATGCCGCCAACGGTCTTCCGCCGGGTTTCGTCGAGCCAGATGGGGCTCAACACGACCATGCGCGCACCCAATTCTCGACACGCTTCGTTCAGGGTATCTAGGGCTGCTTCCAGGTCCGGATTCGGCTGCGGGCCATCCAGGGGCCGGGCTACATCGTTGACGCCGGCCGCGATGAGCACGGTATCCGGACGTCGCCACGGCAATTCGCCGGGGAGCTGTTTCGCCAATTGGGTCAAGAAAATCCCGGGGATCGCGAGGTTGAACATCCGCCGGTCCGGGTATGAATAGAACTCGAGTTCCGTGGCGAGTCGATGCGCCCAACCGCCCTCAGGGTCGTGCTGGCCGTACGCGATGGAGTCACCGCCCAACACCACGCGTTGCGCCGCGGCGAGGGGGCGGGCAGGAACGTAGGCCCAGCAGTGAGTTCCATCCGCCAGGAGGACGTCCCGGCGGGCATAGTCGGCCACTTCGTATCGGTCGGCGGCCGCCAACTGATCGTCGTCGAGCTCCAGGACGACGCCGTCCACGGATTCCCCGATACTCCGGACGAGGCTGGGGTGCTGCTTGCTACCGCTCAGCTTCACGACGTCAGGATCGGTGATCGTCAACTGTTGGACGGAAAATCCCGGAAGATTCGCGGGCGACGTCGGCACCGTGCCGCCCCATAGGGAGCTCTGGACCGCTGGATTCTGAAGGGTCCCGTAGGAAAAAGTTTCTGCATGGAAGAAGGATATCCAGGTTCCGCCGAGGGCCGTAGAACCGCCAGTCATCACCATTCCGGGGCGGCCGCGTAGAGGTGTTCGGGACGTCCCGTGGAACCGTAGTGAAGGCTGACCGTCGCCGCTCGAGTGCCGGCCAGCTTGGCCAGGTGACGTTGCGCCGTCGCCCGAGAAATGCCCACGGCATCCGCAACGTCAACCGCCGAGAGCACCCCGTCGTGGGCCCGGAGACATTCGAGGACCTTCGCCGTGGTGGACGAGGGTGGCGCGGTGTTGTGTCGCCCGCTCGCACTCGAGGCATCGTGCAGGGCCCGGAGTGCTCGGTCGAGGTCTGCTTGAGAGAGTCGTTCCCTATCCCACATGCGGCGATACCTCGCGTACCGGCGCAGCACACCCTGAAGATAGGTCGCCTCGAACGGCTTGAAAATGTAGGTCAAGGCACCCGCCCTCAGAGCGGAGCGCACGACCGTAGCATCGTTCACCGCCGAGAGAAGGATGGCATCCACGTCGAATTCCCGCACCAAATCCACTCCCCGGCCATCGGGTAGTACGTGGTCGGCCAACAGAAGGTCCACGCCACCACCGGCCAGAACTTCCCTGGCCGAACGAAGGTCTCGGACCGGTTCGAGAACCTGAAATTCGGGAACCTCAGAAACATACTGACAATGCAGCTGCCCCACGTAGAGGTCGTCGTCGAGGACGAGGACGGTGATCATGGTATTTCCTCCAAAACGTCCGGTAATTCCACACCAAAGCTCGCTCCCCCGAACCGTTCGTCGTGACGGGCGAGCAGCCACACGCGACCTCCGTGCCGGCCGGCCACGCGTCGGCACAGAGCCAGGCCAATCCCTAGGCCGTGGCCATCTTCCTCGTGGTCCTCACCGGTCATGCCTTTCTCGAAAGCCTGGTCGCCGGCGGCTTCCGAGTCGATTCCCGCACCGGAATCCGTGACGACGGCGTGCAGATCGGCCCCATCGCTCATCAACTGCACCTCCACGACTCTCGACGCCCCCTCCGCACGAACCACGGCCCGCACCGCGTTATCCATGAGATTGCCGAGGATCAAGGTGACGTCCTCGGGTTCCCGAAGGCGCCCGAGGATCAGGGAATTCTCCGCAACCCGGAGGTCCACGCCGGACTCGGCGCTCGTCGTCCCCTTGGCCTCGATCAGGGCCCGCAGGTAGGGATCCTCCACGAGTTCGATTCCTTGGACCGGCGCACCGATAGGTCCGGTTCGGAGGATCTCGCCCAGATAGCTTTCGGCTTCGGCGTATGCCCCGGTTCCGACGAGACCCATCACCGTGTGCAGACGATTCGCGAATTCGTGGCGCTGTGTACGGAGGGCATCCGCCATCGTCGTGACGGACTCCAGCTGACGGGACATCATGAGCACTTGCGTTTCATCCCTCAACGTCACGACGCCTCCCACCGTCATCCCCTCACGGCGCACTCGAACCGCTGTGGCCAGGAGGATACGATCGGCCACCGCAACCCGGCGTCGCACGCTGACCTCGTCCCCTTCTCTCACGTCCTGCTCCAGGACGTCGACCACCATGCCCTGGATCGCGTGGGGGACGACGACGTCCTCGGTCGCGCCCTCCTGCCCCAAGAGCCGTCGCGCCGTCTGGTTGGTGAGGGTCAGGCGGCCTTCTGGGGAGAAGCCGAGGACGCCGTCGTCGAGTCCTCGAAGCACCGCTTCCTGGTGCTGAGTCATCTCCGCAAGTTCTTCCGGGCCGATGCCGAGGGTCTGGCGCCGGAGCCGGCGACCAAGTGCGACCGAGGCGGCCACTCCCACCGCGAGCGCGACGGCCACTAGACCCCCAATGGCCAAGACCTCTCGCCGGACGTCCGCACCCACCGCCGACGTTTTGATGCCGACCGACACTTCGCCGACCACGGTCCCGTCCCCCGTGGCCGAATAAACCGGGACCTTCGCCCGAACCGTCTCCCCGAGGGTGCCGGCTTGGTGGGTAATCTCCTCGTGCCCTGCCAAGGCGGCGTCTGGTGAAGTGGACACCTTTTTACCGATGAGTGACGGCTCCGGGTGGGCCAGGCGGAGTCCGTGATCGTCCGTGACCACCACGAAGTCGACCTTATTGGCGGCGCCCGTTTTCAGAGCGAGCTTTTGAACTGGGGCCTGACGTGCGGATTGGGGGTCGATGCCTTGCGTGCTGGCGTCGGTCGCGGCTTGTACCACCACGTCGTCCGTGGAGAGCGTGCGGGCTATGGCGAGCGCTTGAGTCTCGGTGGTGTCCGTGACGTTACGGATTCCCAGCCAGGCAAAGATCCCGGCCGCCAACGTGAGCACGACGATGATCACGGCCAGCTGGCTCGTGAGGACGCGGCGCGAGAAGGAATCCGATGGGCGGGACATGCACAAAGCCTACGGTTTACAAGAGTTTGAGCAAAATGCGCATAAGGCGCGAAACGATCAGAACGGGATCAGTGAGCACAAGGGGGCGAAGAACTCTCACGATTCCCTAGGGTGTATCCCACATCACATCACTCTTCAAAGGAGAAGCCTGTGTTAGTCCTTCTCGGATTCGCCATGATCCTGGTCTTCATGGTGCTGATCATGACCAAGAAGCTGTCGCCCGTCTTGGCACTCATTTTGATCCCCACGATCTTCGGCCTCTTCGCCGGCGCGGGGCTCGGGATCGGCGACATGGTCATGGACGCCATCGAGTCCATGTCATCCACCGCGGCACTCTTGCTGTTCGCGATCATCTACTTCGGCATCATGATCGACGTCGGCCTCTTCGACAAACTCGTCGAGGTGATCCTTCGATTCTGCGGCAACGACCCCGTCAAGGTCGTTTTTGGTACCGCGCTGCTGACCGGCGCGGTCTCCTTGGACGGCGACGGCTCGACCACCTTCATTGTGGTCACCGCCGCTATGTTGCCGATCTACCAGCGGCTGCAAATGTCGCCGGTGGTTCTCACCTGCGTTGCCGGACTCATCAACGGAACGTTGAACATCGTCCCGTGGGGCGGGCCTACGGCGCGCGCTGCCTCTGCCTTGCACGTGGACGCGAACTCGATCTTTGCCCCCATGGTCCCGTCACTCATCGCCGGCCTGATCGTCGCCTTGGTCTTCTCCTACATGCTCGGTCGTTCCGAACGGCGTCGTCTCGCGGCCAAGGGCGTGGCGTGGGTTAACGCGCCGTCCTCGGATTCCGAAAAGACCGGCGAGTCCGGCAAGCGCGGCGGCTCATTGGCGGCATCCGTGGCCGCACGCACTGAAGGTCCCGACGCCGCCGCGGCACCGCACGCACTGAAGGTCCCGACGCCGCCGCGGCACGCTCCACGGGCGAAGGCGCCCAGGCCGCTGGCCCAGCGACTCAGGCTCTGGTCATCAACCAGTTCGAAGACGAGGGCAAGACCACCTCCGCCTTGACGGACACGGCCCTGGACCCCAACCGCGAGACGCTGCGCCCGCACCTGTTCTGGTTCAACTTCATCTTGACGATCGCGATCATGGTTCTGTTGATCGTCGACATCCTGCCCCTTCCGTACCTGTTCATGATTGGCACGGTCTTGGCTCTCTTGGTCAACTTCCGTGGCGTCAAGGAGCAGCAGGAAGAGCTCGCGTCGCACGCAACCTCCGTGATTTCCGTGGTCGCGATGGTCATGGCCGCGGGCGTTCTCACCGGCGTCATGAGCGGCACCGGAATGGTCGACGACATGGCCTCCTGGCTCGTGGACATCATCCCCTCGTCGATGGGTCCGTACATGGCCGTGATCACCGGCGTGCTCTCCATCCCGATGACGTTCTTCATGAGCAATGACGCCTTCTACTTCGGCATCTTGCCCGTCCTCGCCGAAACCGCCAGCCACTACGGCATTCCGGCAACGGATATGGCACGCGCATCGATCACCGGCCAGCCGGTCCACCTGCAGTCCCCGCTGGTCCCGGCCATCTTGCTGCTGGTTTCGCTATCCGGCGTCGAGCTGGGCGACCACCACAAGAAGGTTCTGTGGCGTGCGCTGATCGTGTCCCTGGTCATGCTCGTGGTGGGCATGCTGGTGGGCGTGATCGCCTTCGGCTAATGCCGATCTGGCAGGCTCAGGAATCGCAACTCGCAGAAGGGTAAACATCATGTCCGACTTCTATTCCAAGCCGGTACGCCGAGGCGCGGAGCCCTCCTTGAGAGTCTCCTCTTCCCAGGCGATCGACCGGGCCTCCCGAAGCATCGTCGTCGGGTATCGCACCGATGCGAGCCCGCGGGTTCTCCAGGAGGCGATCGCAGCGGCCGAGCGGGCCAAGGCGGCGTTGCGCGTGGTCGTGTACGCGACCGACAACACCGCGGGACCGGCAGCCGGCAGGATCGATCAGGTCAAGGAAATCTCGCTACAGATCATCGAGGCCGGTCTGGAATTCGAAATCCAGCGGGCCGGGGACGACGTCGCGGAGCAAGTTTTGGGCCTGGCGGAGGAACACCACGCTTCCTTGATCGTCTTGGCGACGCGACGACGTTCCCCCGTGATGAAGCTGTTCCTTGGATCGAGCGCACAACGGGTCATCCTTGAGGCGGAGTGCCCCGTTCTGACGGTCAAATAGCCTCTCGACGCGGCGCGCCGGCGGTTCAGAGCGTCCAGCTCTCCCGCCGGTACGCCGCGTCCCAAAACATCTCCTCGTAGCGTGACGCATCCAGAAAGACGTCCCGCATCCGCTCACGGACCTTTTCGGTGGCACCTTCCGCTGCTTGTTCCACGAGATCAATGGCGCGTTGAGTGGCTTCGGCGAACTCCGGATCGTCGTACTCCTGCACCCAACGGCCATAAGGGTGCCCGGCGATGGCGCTCGCCCGGGCCGCGAGCTCGCGGCCCACTTGCGCGTAAATCCAAAAACACGGGAGGACCGCCGCGGCTCCCACCTCGTAGGGTTCGTACGCGCAAGCTGCGAGCAAGGTGTACATGTAGCCACGCGTCGTCGCCGAGGGGACCTCGGGAAGGTCGATATTCTTCAGCCGTTCATCGGCCAAGAGCTGCTCGTGCAGCACCTTTTCCTCGGCAACCGCCGTACTCGCAGATCCGGCCCAAAACTCGGCGGCTTCGCCAGACGGCGCACGGGAGGCCAGCACCGCCATCGCCCGCGAGTAATTCGCCAGGTAGAACTCGTCCTGCTGGATGTAATGCGCAAAGGTGTGAGGGTCCAGAGTCCCCTCGGCCAATTCGTTGAGGAACGCGAGGCCGCGGACCCGCGCCATGATCTCCGATGCATCGCTCCACAGCTTCCCGGTGAAGGGTCCGGTGCGCCACGTCGTCTCGTTCATCATCTGCTCCACTCTTTGGCTGCTCATCATATTTCGGGGGCGAAATGGTTGACCGGTCCATGCCCACGGTCAGGGGTGCGGGAGATTTCCCAGCCGGCACCCTCCCGTAACGCCCTGGTGAGGTAGGTTTTCGCGCGCCGCACGGCCTCGACGAGGGCGTCGTCGTCCACCGGGCGTAGGGCATCGGACTGCTCGGGGACCGTATCGGCGCCTGAACTTTCCACATTCGGGGCGGCTTCCTCAAGACCGGACGCTGTACGCGGGTCCACGGGCATCGCATGCCGGGCGGCATAGGCGGCGATCGCCGACGACAACGTACACCCCGTTCCATGCGTATTGCGGGTCTCGATGCGTGGAGAGGTGAATTCCCGAATCACCGGCTCCGAGACCCGGGCCCGACCACCGGGAGCCCAGCTCGGATTCATCGCCAAGACGTCCACGGCCTGAGCGTCCGCGAGATGCCCACCCTTGAGGAGAATCGCCCGAGGCCCCAGCGCGAGCAATTCGATGGCCTGTTCACGCACGGCGGCGAGGGAGGTGGCGACGTCGTCGGGCCGCCCCAGCAGACGCGCCCCTTCGGGGAGGTTCGGGGTGATGACGTCCGCCAACGGCACGAGTTCATCGCGCAAGGCGGCGTCGGCATCGGGGGCCAGAAGGGGGTCGCCGCTGGTCGCAACCATCACGGGATCCAGCACGACGACGCCGAAATCGCGGCGACGAGATGCGATCATCCGTGCGAGATGTCGAACGGTCTCGGCCGAACCCAACATCCCGATCTTGGTGGCGTCCACGGGAAGATCGTCAATCACCGATTCAACTTGGGAGACCACGACCTCCGCGTCGATACCATGCACACTCTGCACGCCGAGAGTGTTCTGGCTGGTCAAGGAGGTGGTGCAGGCGCAACCATACGCTCCCACAGCGGCGAAGGTCTTGAGATCCGCTAGGGTCCCAGCCCCACCCGAGGGGTCAGATCCAGCGATCGAGAGAGCAATCGGCGGGCGCATCAGCGGAGGTCCTTTCGATCAAGGGTGTTCTGCGAGAGGCGGAGGAGTTCTGAGGCTGCCCTCCGGGGATCATCCGCCGACGCGATGGCCGAGACCACGCACAGACCATCTGCCGGCACCCCGGCCAATGAACCAGCCGTGTGGGCATTGACGCCGCCGATCACCACGCTGGCCATTCCGCCGCCCCGGGCAATCCGCGCGCATTCGGCGACTCCTTCCGGTCCGAGTGGTTTCGCGGCGTCCGTTTTGGTGGGTGTGGCCCAGGCGGGCCCGATTCCCACGAGATCCGCGTGCCCGGAGTCCACAGCTGCCCGCGCCTGTTCGGGGGTCGACACCGACAGCCCGATCATCGCGGACTCCCCCAGCGTTTCTCGGGCTCGTTCGGCTGCGGCGTCGGATTGACCCACGTGAACGTCGAGGCCGAGGTCTGCGGCAATGGAGAGTCGGTCGTTGACCACCGTGCGGGCTGTGCGACCGGAATCTTGGTTGGCCTGCGCCACGGCCCGGGCACAGGCGCTCGCCAGCTGGGCGAAGGCGCCGTCGTCGAGGTGCTTATCCCGAACCTGCACCACCCCGACGCCGCCCATCACGGCCTCGTAGACTACGCCCGGAACTTTTTCGAGGCCGCCACAGAGTGTGGTGTCCGTGACGAAATACAGGGAGAGATCCACTCCTGAGGGGATCATGCCGCGTCCTCCAGCCCGACCACCTGCGCGATCTCTTCCGGAGACAGCGCATGCAGGGCATCCAACCACCGAACGTGAAAGGACCCGGGGCCCTCGGCGGATCGGCCGGCCACCGTGCCCGCCGCCCCTAGGTGGGCGTGAGCGGCCACGACGGCGTCGTGGTCCGACATACCGGATGAACGCGCAGCGCCGAGATACGCGGCGACGGCGGCACCCAGCGAACAACCGGTGCCAATCACGAGCGGCATCAGGGAATGCCCGCTGGTCAAACGGGTCACACGACCGGATGAGGCAATGAGGTCGCGCTCCCCCGAAACGGCGACCACGCCGCCAGTCCGCCGTGCGAGAGCTTCGGCGGCTTCGCGCGCTGACTCCACGGACTCGGTCGAGTCAACGCCGCGTCCGCCCTGCCCCAATCCCGCGAGGGCCACGACTTCGCTCGCATTGCCACGGATCGCGGTGGGCTTCAGGTCGAGGAGTTCCCGGGCCAGCTCCGTGCGTTGCGGAAGGCCCCCGACGGCGACGGGGTCCAGAACCCACGGGACACCCTGTGCGTTGGCGGTGGCGACGGCGGCACGGATGGCGTCCGTCTGTTCCTCCGAGATGGTGCCGACGTTCACAAGAAGACCGTTCGCGATGCCGGCAAACACGCGAGCTTCTTCCGGGTGCTCGACCATCGCGGGGGAAGCTCCGGCCGCCAGCAAGACGTTCGCGGTGATCTCCTTGACCACGGAATTGGTCAGGCAATGCACCAGCGGCGCAGTTGCGCGCACCTCCTGGGCACACTCAACAATGGCGGCGGTCTGTGAGCGATGCTGTGGTGAATCTGTCACGGTGACGATCCCTTCGCTAGTTCTGGCTAGATCAGGTTCCAAGGGTGTGTTCTCAGCCCGGCAGGGCACCCCTTGTCACTGGTGTGAACGCCCCTTTGCGTCACGTATTCACTCTAACGCCACACTCTTGCCCGGCCCCTGAGGCCTCCTTCGATATGAAGCTCCATTGGGGACAACCCACTCTTCGAACATGGTTATCCACAGCGCTTCTCCACAATGTGGAGAACTTACATGGCTGTGACTCCTCTCGATGTGATTTCACGACCCTGGCCCTCGGGAAGAATGCCGACGCTCGTTCCTTCGTTGAAATGACGGCGCTCGCCCGCCGGTACTGTGTCGCTCTCAGGCTCACCGTGTCGAGCCGTTCAGGGACATTCGCCGTCAGAACTACCCACTTTTCCCCACCTGTGGATAACTTTGTGCACACCAGGTGGACACGCTCGACACGTTATCCCCAGCCCCTGTGGATCACCAGATGTGGAGGCACACGTCGTCCACCCCAGGACTTCCCCAGAAAATCAAGGGTGTCGCCGTCGAAGCCCGAATTCTCCGCTCGCTCAGACCGCCGTTATCCACAGAAGTTATCCCCACCTGTGGGCAAGTTACACACGCGTAGTTCGATGATCCGCAGAACGAGACGCACCCTGGAAATGGCCTGATCGCCGGGGCCCTCCCCGTGCGTGAAGCCCGTTTGTAGGACAGATATTCGAGTTGTACACACCGTTATGCACACCTGTGGATAACTTTCTCCACCGCTTGTGTAGATCTCGCCCATAACCGTCCGTCATGGACCGATGCCGATGGCCAATCCACCCTCGCGCAGCCTGTGCTCTCCACTTAGCATCGAGATATGTCCACTCTGAGCGACCAGTTGAGTTCCCTACCGTCCTTCCCCAAGCCCTTGCCGACCCTCGACCCGGATCACGTGCCCTCAGATCCACACCAGTTGTTTTCTGAGTGGTTCCAAGAAGCCATCGCCTCGGGGCAACGGCAGCCCCATGCCATGACCTTCACGACGGTCGATAACGACGGCACCCCCGTGGGTCGAACCCTCATCGTCAAGGACATTGACGATCGCGGCTTCCACTTCTCCACCCATCGCACGTCCCGCAAGGGGCAGCAGCTCGATGCGGACCCACGCGCGTCCATGATCTTCTTCTGGCGCGAGTCGGGACGGCAGGTGCGTGTCACCGGCGTCGTCCACCCCCTCAGCCGGGAAGAGTCGGAACGAGATTGGGAAGGACGCCCGAGTTACGACGGATCGCCCAATCCGGACTGGCAGCTCTACGCCCTGGAGCCGCGGGAGGTGGAATTCATGCAGGCCCGCGAAGACCGAAACCATACGCGCATCGAATACCGCCGTGAGGATCACCACTGGCAACACGGCGTGGTCACCACCCCAGCTGGCTGAGACGCCCAGTCGTTGAGCCGCCGAGGAATCGCCGCCCCCTCACTTCACTGACAGACCCGTGACCAGGCACGACGGCTATGCTGTGGCGTCATGAACATCGAATTGCGTCACCTCCGAGCTCTCGAAGCCGTGGGCGAGCATCGATCTTTCACCCAAGCTGCTCGGGTACTGCACATCACCCAACCCGCGCTCAGTCGAACCATCCAACAGCTCGAAACGCGGCTCGGTGTGACTCTGATGGTCCGCACCTCTCGCTCGGTCCGCCTCACTGCACCGGGCGAGGTGCTGCTCCAGAGATCTCGCAAAATCCTGCGGGACGTCCAGGCCGCGCTGGCTGAGGTGTCCCGGGAACCAGAATTTCGCGTCGGCTTCCCTTGGGCCTTGCCGGACCCGTGGTTTTCCCGGACCACGGCGCAATTCGAGGCGTCCACGGGCGTTGGCCTGCGGCTCTCGCGGCGAGACGACATTCACGCCGCGCTTCTGGACAAGGCCGTCGACGTCGCTCTGAGTCGCCGTGACATCTCCTCAGAGGAGGTCGAATGCGTCGAGCTCGCCGGAGAAGTCCGCGTCGCGGCCGTGAGCACCCGGAGCCCCCTCGCGCACCGCACGTCGATCTCATGGAACGAGCTCGGCCAATACCCGCTCGTGGTCAACACGGTCAATGGAAACACCCGGCCGACGCTGTGGGATGACCCTCATCGCCCACGCACCATCCTCGAATGTCATAACTACGACGAGTGGGCCGCCTTGGTGGCTTCAGGACGGGGCGTGGGCGCCACGCCCCGATCCGCGATGGCGTCGCACGGTCATACCGGCGTCGTGTCCATTCCGCTCGACGACGCGCCGCCCGTCCCGCTGTGCCTCGCGTGGCTCCGCGGCGAGGAGAACCCGCTGGTCCGTGCGTTCCACACGGCCGCCGTCGCTCATCTGCCCGAACGCCCCCGTCCGGAAGATTCGTTCAAAGTTTCACGTGGCCCTATCAACCGAGCCGATATCGGAATAGTCTGAAAGCCCAACGGCAGGCGCTCCCGCCGGTCGGCGAGTGTAAGGATCTTGGTCATGACCATCACCCCCAATATCTGGTCGAACGGCCGCGCGGATGAAACCGCCGAATTTTACGCGAAGGCCTTTCGCGACGTCGAGATCACGTCCCGACAGACCTACCCCACCGAAGGACTCCTCGACTTTCAACGGCCGATGGCCGGCAAGACTCTCACGGTGAGTCTGCGAATCCATGACCTCCCGCTCACTCTCATCAACGCCGGTGACGAATTCCGCCCCACGCCCGCGGCGGGATTCATGATCAACTTCGACCCTTCGCGCATCGACGACGCGGCGGACTACCTCCAGGAGGTCCACGCTGTGTTGTCCGAGGGCGGACGCGAACTCATGCCTCTGGGGGAATATCCCTTCTCCCCGCAATACGCCTGGGTTGAGGACCAATACGGCGTGAGCTGGCAATTGATCCTGACCAACCCCGAGGGCGAACCGCGACCGTTCCTTATGCCGGCCCTGATGTTTTGTGGCCCCGCCCAAAATCGCGCGGCCGAAGCCACCGCCGAATACCTCCAGCTCTTTCCGGGGTCGGTCATGGGCAACCGCGCTGAATATCCCGAGCCCACCGGTCCGGCGAAACAAGGCTCCGTCATGTTCTCGGATTTCCGCCTCGGTGACGCGGAGACTGGCACGTGGTTCACCGCAATGGATTCGGGTGTGGACCAGGACTTCACCTTCACCGAGGGATTCTCGCTGATGGTGGAAGCTCCCGACCAGCAAGAAATCGACCGCCTGTGGGATACCTTGAGCGCCCACCCCGACGCCGTCGCGTGCGGTTGGTGCAAGGATCAGTTTGGGCTGAGCTGGCAAGTCGTTCCCGAAAACCTGGGGGAACTCATGTCACGCCCCCACGCCTACGAACATCTGATGTCGATGGGGAAAATCCAGATCTCTGACTTTTAGGTGTCGGCTTGGCGGCGTCCCGACCGCGCACGGCGGGCTCGTGAGGCCGCGGCAAACTCTGCCCGGGTGTCGGCGGAGCCGTCCGCCGTCCGGCGCTTCCACAGATCGACGATGCTTCGACCGGTACCGAGCCGGGCCACGACGTCGGGCACACGCGACATCGGATACAACGCCAGCCCCAGGAGGACCGCGATGGCATGCCCCCGAGCCGTGAATCCGGTCCCCTCAATCGCCCCATACACCAGCACCACGGCCAGCGCGGCGCCGAGGACCCACCGCGTCCACCCGCGCAGGCGGTAGAACAACAGGGCCGCGAGCGACATGAATCCGTAGCTCGCGCCGGTGTCCTCGACATTCCACAGCCGTTCCGAAAAATGGAAATAGCGGATGTGAATCCACACGTCGAGGGCGGCACCCGCCGTGGACACAACATGCCCCACCGCGAAAACCGCGATGGTGCGAGCTGTACCCAGCCACCGTTCGGCCGGGGCCAACAACAGTCCGAAGAGCGCTACCCACGTGAGCAACTCGGCGCTCGACACGAAGAAGGCGCTACGCACTAACGCGCGAATCGGGTTGGTGGTCAAATGCTGAAGGTTCGTGGACTGACCCTTGAGAAAATCATCCCGGGCGAATTCCGGCATTCCCAGGAGTACCCATGTGGTGATGATCAAGATGAACATGTAGATATATGTGGCCGGCGCGCTGGTGATATACCACCGCACGTATCCACTATGACGACGCCACAGATTCGCGATGGGCCGGGTCAGGCGCCAATCGTTAGCCAGGGAAACGATCACAAACACGATCAGGATCGCGGTGGCCATACGGATCAGGGTCAGAAGCATGCTCCGAATATTAGTCGCACGAGAAGCGACTCAGCGGACGACGCCGCAGGTCAGGCGAAGATTCCCCATCCTCGTCGGTTTTCTAGGCCACCGGCAATCGCGAAACGTCCAGGCCCCAACAGGAAGACTGCGAGGCTCGCCAGCGCGAGCACGAGCGGGAATTCATAGCCGCCTCCGGAGGAAAAGAAACCGTGAGAACCGTGCGCAAAATAAATGGCACCGAACATGTCCACGGCGAGGACCAGACCCGCGATGCGAGAAAGCAGGCCCACGATCAGCGCAATCCCGCCGGCCAATTCGGCGTATGCCGCCATGGTCGCGGCAATCTCGGGTGAAGGAATTCCCATCTGCTGAAAATTCGATGCCGTGCCGTCAATCGTCCACTCATTGATTTTCTGCAAACCGTGCATCAGGAATACGACGCCGAGACCGACGCGGAGGAGGAGCAAACCCAGCGGGGCTGACAGGGAAGAGGTGTTGGAGTAACTCATCATCACATCACTTTACGGATAAAGTTTTGGCTCGTGAACCGGGAGGATCGCCTCCGACCTTACATCCCCTTACCCGAGGTCCAGTCCTGAGCGGCCTGAACGGTGGAGACTTTCTCGTCCCCACTCACGCGGTCATTCAGGTGGATCAGGTCTTGGGTCGTCAATGTCCGAGAAACCTTGTTGATGACCTCTCGCGCCGCTTCGGGTACCTGATCGCTGCGGATCAGTGGAATGACCTGCTGCGCGATGAAGTTGTTCTTGGGATCGTCGAGCACCACCAGATGGTTCTTTTCGATCGCGGGAGTGGTGGTGAAGATGTCTGCCACCTGCACCTGGTCATCGAGGAGAGCTTTGACGGTCAGGGGGCCGCCGGCGTCGTTAATGGGCGAAAACTTCTGGGGAACGCAGCCGTACTTATCCTTCAAACCCGGTAGGCCATATGCGCGTTCTTGGAATTCCGGGGGCCCGGCCAGGGTGATGTTCGAGCAGACCGAACCTAGGTCCGTGAGGGAGGAGAGCCCATACTTCTTGGCAGTGGACTGGGTGACCACCAGCGCATCCTTATCCTCGGCGGGCGACGCCTCCATGACTTCCAAGCCCTGAGGCACCACGGATTTGAGCCCGGCCATGATGTCCTCGGCCGTGCTGGCCGTGGACTTGGCGTCGAAGTACTGCAACAGGTTGCCGGAATAGTCCGGGACGAGGCTCACGCTGCCCTGCTGGATGGCACCGATGTAGGCTTCCCGCGCGCCGATGGCCGGGTCGGTCTCGGCCTTGTGCCCGGCGTTATTGAGGGCGGCCGCGTAGATTTCGGCGATGATTTGGGATTCCACGAAATCGGCGGAGCCCACCACAATGGTTCCCCGGCCCTTCGCGGGTCCCAACGCGTTTTCGCCGGACAGCCCACAGCCCGTCATCGTCAGAACGGATGCAGCGGCCGCGAGCCCCAAGGCCCGACGTCGTGAGGTGGTCGCGTGTGAATGCCTCATGATTCCTCTTTCACCAAGCCCGGGGAGGTCAACAAGCGCTGGATGAAGGCCAGAACACCGTCGATGACCAGTGCAAGCACCGCCGCGAGAAGCATCGAAGCGACCATGCGCGAGTAATCTCGCACCGCCAGGCCGTCGATCAAGAATCGCCCCAGACCACCCAGGTCGATGTAGGCCATGACCGTTACCGTGGCCACCACTTGCAGGGCCGCGTTTCGAATGCCGCTAAACAACACGGGCACGGCGTTGGGGATTTCTACTTGGGTGAGAATCTGCCATTCCTTCAGGCCTTGGGCCCGGGCGGCGTCGACCACGCTGGGGTCCACCGCGGCGACGGCCGTATAGGCGTTCGCGAGCATGGGCGCGACGGCCAGAATCACCAGAGCCAAGACGGGCGCGGTCAGACCGATGCCGATCCATAACGCAAAAAGCGTGAGCAGCCCCAGAGTGGGCAGGGACCTCAGCGCCCCGGCAATACCGATCACCAGGTTGCCGCCTCGCCGCGTATGCCCCAGCCAGAGGCCAAGAGGAATCGAGATAACAGCGGCGATGCCCAATACCAAGCCCGAATACGCCAGGTGCTCGCCCACCCGGGCCCAGATGCCGGTCGCTCCCGTCCAGGACCCCGGGGTGCCGAACCAGTTCCACGTTTCTTGGACGACGTTCATACCTTCACCTGCCAACGCGTTGCGGCCGCGGCGGACCAGGCCACCAAGCGGTCCAGGATGATCGCCATCAACGCGATCAGCACAATCCCGACCACAATTTCGGTCGTGAAATCACGCCGCAAACCATCGGTGAAGAGCGTGCCCAGTGACTGGATGCCAATCACCGCACCCACGGAAACCATCGAAATATTCGAGACGAGAGCGACCCGCAGCCCGGCGGCCATTACGGGAATAGAGAGCGGCAACTCGACGGCCCAAAACCGACGAGCGGGGCGGTAACCCATCGACGTCGCGGCGTCGAGAACGGCCACGTCCACGGACTCGAAGGCATCCACGCAGGTTCGGACCATCATCGCCACCACATAGAGACTCAACGCGATCATCACGTTCGTCAAGGACGTGATCGCGGTGCCCAGAATCAGCGGCAACAGCACAAAGAGGGCCAACGAGGGAATCGTGTACAGCAGGGAGGCCAGGTTCACGACGACGCCGCGCCGCACCTTGCCGGCTCGCGAGCCGAGTCCTCCCGGCCCCTTCGAACCGCGCGCCCTCCGCACGGCGGAGAATTTGGCGATCGGAATCGAAATGATCGTCCCGATGATCACGGGCACAACGGACTGCAGCAGGTGCAGCCACGTCAATTCGCCCACGTAGGAGAGGTTATGGAAGAGCCACGTCACGAACCGACCCCGTAACGGCTCAGGCGTTCGCGAGTCGTGGCGTCCATGACGTCGTCCGAGGAGAGCACCCCGAGAGCGACGCCGTCGTCGTCCACGGCCACGCCCCAGCCGGATGGCGAGGACAACACGGAGTCGAGGGCCTCCCGGAGGCTCTGACCTCGCGTGAAGAGGCTTCCCCCGGGGACGTGCCGGTCGGCGATCCGCCATCCTCTCGGGTGACCCGCGTCGTCGAGAACCAATTCCCATTCGCCCCAGGGGCGATCAGGAGAATCCAGCGGATGGATCGGGAGGTCATCGGATGCGGCGAAGGTCAGGCGGCGGGTTCCGCGGTCGTGGCCGACAAAGGAGGCGACGAAGTCATTGGCGGGCTGCCGGAGGATCTCCTCCGGGCTGCCGAATTGTTCGATCTTGCCCCCGGTCCCGAAGACCGCGACGCGGTGCCCCAAGGTCACGGCCTCGTCGATATCGTGGGTCACGAAGACGATGGTCCGCTTGAGGGTTTCGTGCAATCGAACCAATTCGCGTTGCAGATCGGCGCGAACCACGGGGTCCACGGCAGAGAAGGGCTCGTCCATCAACAGGATCGGGGAATCCGCCGCGAGCGCTCGGGCCACTCCCACCCGTTGGGCCTGACCGCCGGAAAGTTGTGCCGGATACCGCTTGCTGAGCCCCCGGTCCAGGCCAACGGTGTCCATGAGTTCGAGCGCATTGTGGCGCGAGGTGCGGGCCGAGACGCCGTTGAGGCGAGGCACCGTGGCGATATTGTCCGCGACCGTACGGTGCGGCATCAGGCCGGACTGCTGCATCACGTATCCCATAGATCGACGCAGCTGAAAGGCTGGCTCGTCCCTGTGGTCCCGCCCCTGAATCAGGATGCGCCCCTCGCTCGGTTCGACCATCCGGTTGATCATGCGGAGGGAGGTGGTTTTGCCGCAGCCCGAGGGCCCCACGAAGACGGTAATGAGCCCGTCCGGGATCTCGAGGTTGAGATTCTCGACGGCCGTGACGGCGTCATATCGCTTGCTGACATCGACAAATTCGATGGCAGTCGCGTTTTCAGATTCCATGGTGGTCCCTCCATTGGACTTCTTCGACCACACTATGCCACGTCCACATGCACCGAGAGGCCTGCGTGTTCCATACTGGTACGGCAGATCCCCGCCCTGAGAGCGTAGGGGTACCGATTCCAGGAGGCTGAATGTCTGAGTCGACACCGCCCAAGTATCGCGTCGTCGAACGTCAGCTCAGGGCACGGATCGACCGCCTGGACGACGGCGCATTATTACCTACTGAGACGCAGATGTGCCGCGAATACGGCGTCTCACGCATCACGATGCGTCGCGCGATCGACGAGGTGGCCCGCGACGGCCTCGTCACCCGGCATCGAGGGCACGGCACCAAGGTCAATCGGCCCGAGCCTGAACCCGTCGATCACCGCGTTGAGCAGGGTGAACACTTCGACAGCACGTTCACCGGGTTTTTTGGGCAGCTCACCGGATTCGGGCATCACGTCCATTCCGATGTCTTGGAGTTGAGGCCGGTGCGCGCGAATATCGCCGTGGCCCGCGCGCTAGGCGTTGAACCCCACACCGAGGTGCTTCACATGAGCCGACGTCGCTACGTTGACGGGAGCGTGCACCAGCTTTCACGAACGTGGTTTCTGATCGGACAGTTTCCCGGAATCGAGGACGAGGATTTCAGCGAGCAGTCCCTCTATGGTTACCTCGAAAAACGTCATGGGGTGACCATTGCGAAACAGAATCTCAGCGTCGCGCAGGTTGTGCCGTCCCGCGACGATGCGCGTCTCCTGGGGATCACGGATCAGAGGCCTCGCTTGTCCCTGTCCATTACGGCCCTGACGAGTGACGGAGATAGTTTCCTCTACGGAGAGTCGATCTTCGTCTCTCACGATGCCCACATCTATTTCACGGCGACGGGACAAACCCCTCAGGGCTCATAAGCGAAGGCCGTCAGGCCCTGGGTTGAGCGCCCTTGGCGAGCTGTGCCGCAACGATGGCCGACGGACGGCCTCCCAACAACGCCTCGCCGATGCCTGCCAGCTGCGTGACCTGACGTTTAGTGAGTCGATTAAAAACGGCCGCACGAACCTGTGCCACGTGCCCCGGGGCGGCTGCGACGACGGTGTCAATGCCTGGCTGACGCAGGTGACAGATGCTGACGCGCCGGTCGAGTTCGGAGGTGGTCCGCTCCACGAGGCCGTTTTCCTCCAGCCGCTTGACCACGCGGGAGAGCCGTGCCAGCCGGGTATTCGTTTGCGTCGAGAGCTCGGTCATCGTCAGCTGACGATCCGGTGCTTCCGAAAGCATTGCTAAGACCATGTATTCGACGAACCCGAGGTCGGCATCGCGCTGGAGTTGATTCTCGAGTTGTCCGGGTAGCTGAAACATGATGGCCGAAAGGCACAACCACGCTTCCCGTTCTTCGGGTGAGAGCCACTGGGGCTCGGGCTGACTCTTGGGCACGTGCTACACCGAACCCTTCCCGCTGGACGATACTGCGCCGGCCCTCGGCCAGCATGACACGGCTATTATGCCTTACGTCATGCTTCACCCCATGGCACGCCCGCGCTCTCACTTGGGCATTCAACGGTTTGGCGGCATGGATCGCCCGGTGATCCGCGACATGGACGTGTGCTACGAAAGCACGTAACATGGGGCGCTCTGGTGTGCCGGGAAGTCTGGTCGGCAAGCGCAGGATGCGCTTCTGCAACGCCGATGTGTGCCGTCTCGGCCCGTCGGTCCCCGATCCACAGGAGACCCCATGTCACACCGTGCACTCACCCCCATTCAACGTCTCGGCACCGCCCTGCGCTCGGAATCCATGGGTGGAATCATTCTTCTGGTCGCGACGGTCGCGGCCCTCGTCGTCGCCAATTCCGAAGCTTCGTCCTGGTACTTTGCCGTCCGCGACCAACATCTCGGGATTCATCTCGGGTCGCTCAACCTCGACTTAAGCGTGGGCCATTGGGCCTCTGACGGATTGCTGGCCGTCTTCTTCTTCCTCATCGGCCTGGAGCTGAAGAAGGAATTTACCGTGGGGGACCTCCGCGACCCTCGAACGGCCGTCGTCCCCGTCGCCGCGGCGGTCGGTGGCGTCGCGCTTCCGGCCATCATCTTTGCCCTCGTCAATGCGGCTTCCGGCGGCGAGACGATGGGTGGCTGGGCGATCCCCACGGCTACCGATATCGCCTTCGCTGTGGCAGTTCTCGCCGTCGTGGGCCGGAGTTTGCCAGCCGCCGTGCGCACCTTTCTCCTGACGCTGGCTGTGGTGGACGACCTCATCGCGATCACGATCATCGCCCTGTTCTATTCCGAAGGGTTGAACCTCGGCCTTCTGGCCTTGGCCGTTGTGCCGCTGGCCCTCTACGCGCTGGCGGCCCGACGCTGGGAGAAGCTCTTTCACTCGTCCTCCGTGGCTGCCTGGTTGATCTTGCTGCCGCTCGGCGTCCTCACCTGGGCTCTATTCCTCGGATCGGGCATCCACGCGACGATCGCCGGAGTGCTCCTCGGATTTTGCGTTCCGGTACAGAAGGGCCCACGCACGCCCGCCGCCAGCGATCACGGCCTCTCCGAGATCCTCGAGCATCGCCTGCGTCCCCTCTCTGCGAGCGTCTGCGTTCCCGTCTTCGCGTTCTTTTCGGCGGGAGTCACCGTCGGCGGTTTTGATGGGTTGACCAAGGCGCTGGGAAGCCCCGTGGGGATCGGCATCGTCGTCGGGCTCCTCCTGGGCAAGTGCCTAGGGATCACCGGCGCGACGTGGCTCGTCACGCGGTTCCGCGGCCCTAGCCTCGACCCAACGATCGCGTGGTGGGACCTCATCGGGCTGTCGGTTCTGGCAGGCATCGGATTCACCGTCTCACTCTTGATTTCCGAACTGAGTTTCGCCGCGGGTTCCCCGTTTGGCGACACGGCCAAGGTTGCCATTCTCACCGGATCCGCACTGGCTGCGGTACTCGGAGGCACCTTACTCTCGGCCCGGAATTATCGGTACCGCCGGGTACATACCTCTCATCATGGGCAGTCCTCTCCTGTGGAAAAGTCCGCATAGCAGGTCAACGTTGAGGTCTGAGACCGTAGAATCGACAGACGGCGCCGCATCGCCATTGAGCGGCGCAGAGGAGGAACATGCAGATATTTGAACTCACCGAGTGGGGATTCCTCATTGCGCTGTGGGTATTCACGGCACTGGTGTTCTTGCTCGCCGTGGTGTTCCTTCCGCGGCTTCCGACGCGCCGTCTGATCAGTTCCGTGGTTCAAGCCGTGGTCATGCTGCTCGTGTCGGTATTGATTCTGGTCTCCGTGGCGGCCTACTTGAATCGGCAGAATAGCTGGTACACCTCGTGGGATGACCTCGCTGGCGGATCGGCGACGGCACTCCCGACGGAAAAATACGGCGCCCCCGCTCATGGCGTGACCAAAGCTCTCGCACTCTCGGGAAGTGTCACGGACGAGCAGCGCGATCCTCAGAAGAATCCAGCGTTCCAGAACAAGATTCAGGACACCGCAGCGCACGGCCAATACTTCACGGTTCCCGTAGCCGGCGAGACCAGTGGCCAAACCTATGACGTGATGGTGTGGCTTCCCAAGTCTTATCTGCATGACAAAGACAAGCTGTACCCCGTGATCGTGGGGTTCACGGGGTTCCCGGGGTCGCCTCAGACCTATTCCCACTCCCTCGACTACGGACACATGATTGAACAGGCTGTTGACGAGGGAAAACTACGTGATTCGATTTTCGTGGTCCCCGCCGTCCTGCCTGGCACCTACGACACCGAATGCGTGGACGGCACCCGAGAACAACCGCACCATGAGACCCCGCGCGTGGAAACCTACATCACGAAGGACCTCATCCCTTGGGTCAAACAAAACCTTCGCGTCGGCGACGATCCTCGCGCTTGGGCCGCCACGGGGTACAGCGCCGGAGGGTACTGCTCGGCCATGTTCAGCGTGAAACACCCTGATCTTTTCGGTTCGGGGCTCGTCCAATCGGGCTATTTCGAGCCGGAATACACCAAGGGTCAGCGATGGAACGAGTCCGACGATCCCCGGTACGACCTGCAGCGGATCGCGGCCACGACCAAACCCTCCGTCAACCTCAATTACTATTCCAGTCAGGACGACCCGCTCTCTTGGCCGTCGTTGACGAAGTTCCGCGACCACGTTGCCGGGCCCACGTCCTTGACTGTCGACTCGGTCGCCGCGGGAGGCCATCGTCAAGACGTGTGGCAGCCCGGTATGGTGAAAAGCCTTTCGTGGTTGGGTAGCACCAGCCCTTTTTTCGCCCCCACGTCCTAATCACGAGGAAATGACTCGATGAGCACCAAACGCACGCCAGCCCGGTCTATTGCGAACGGAAAGAGTCCCCGAGGACGCCGTACCGCGCAGCTGATGATCTGGCTCTACGCCGTGGCGACGTTCATGAACGTCGCCCTCCTCGTGACCCGACCCCTGCATCGGTCTTCGATCGGCTGGCCCGAATTCCTTTTAGGGCTCCTCAACATCCCGGTCCAGCGGAGCTTGATGACGCTGGTCATCACGGCGGTCGTTTTTTGGGCGCTCCTCCGCCGTAAACGGGCCGGGCTGTGGGCCGCGATGGTCTTCCAGTTCTTCGGGGTTCTTCTGGGTGTCCTGACGGCGATCTCGTTCCCTAACGTGGAGAATTGGGACGATCTCTGGGCCGAGGTGCCCCTGGAACACCCCGCTTGGGACTTCATCGGCGCCGCCGTGGGTATCGTCCTGTTGGTCTTAATGTTCCGAGCACGTCGGGAGTTCCCCGCACGGGTTCTCAAGGCCTCCTACGGTGCTGCGTTGCTCGTCTTACTCGCCGGCGTCGCCCTCGCCGCCTTGTTAGCGCTCGTCTTCTTGCCTTTGGATTCCCTTCACGACATCGGCGCCGTCATGATCCGGGCGCTCGGCTTCACCACACCAGGGGTCTTGGGCCACCTCCACGGCATTCCCCTGTGGTGCATTCAAATCATTTCGACGGTCTACGGCCTCACCGCGATCGTCGCCATCTGGGTTTTCCTGCGTTCCGCCCGCCCGGTGCACTCGTGGACCGGCGAGCGCGAACTCCAGCTCCGGGCGTTGCTCCGCGACTACGGCCATCAGGATTCCCTCTCCTATTTCGGCACGCGCCGAGAAAAGTCCACGGTTTTCTCCCCGGACGGTCGGGCCGCCGTGACCTATCGGGTATTTGGCTCAGTCTCGCTGGCTTCGGGAGATCCCATCGGCGAGCATGCCTCTTGGGCTAGTGCCATTCAAGAGTGGAAGTCCGAGGCCAGGGAATATGGCTGGATTCCCGCCGTCATCAGTGCGAGCCGCGAAGGTGCCCGCGCATATGCCCAAGCGGGAATGACCGTGGTGGGGATGGGTGACGAGGCGATCCTCTACCCGGACCGTTTCTCCCTCAACAACACGTCGATGACCGAGATTCGCCATAGCACCCAGCGCCTGGAACGCGAGGGTGTCACGGTCAAGGTGCGCCGTCAGGGCGACCTCTCCGAGGAACAGCTCGGGCACATGGCCGAGCTGAGCGATACATGGCGTCACGGCAAGGTAGAACGCGGCTTCTCCATGGCCCTGAACCGCACGGGAGACCCAGCCGATTACCGCACGGTAACCCTGGTGGCGTACTCGTCCGACGGCGAGCCCATCGGGCTGTTGAGCTTCGTGCCGTGGGGTAGCAACGGCTTATCCCTCGACGTCATGAGGCGCGCTCCCGGTGCGCCCAATGGAACCACCGAGTTCATGATCGTGAAGATGATGGAAGAGGCCGAAGGCCTGGGCATCACCCGCGTGTCCCTGAACTTCGCGATGTTCCGAGAAACCTTCGCGCGCTCGGAGGAGCTCGGCGCCAACCCGTTGACCAAATTCGGTTCCTCCGTTTTAGGGGTTTTGGACCGGTTCCTGCAGCTCGAGCGCCTCTACAAGTTCAATCAGAAATTCAGCCCGTCATGGGTTCCGCGGTTTATCTGTGTCGAGTCCTACGTTTCCCTTGCCCCGGTCGGGCTCGCGTGTGGTGTGGCTGAAGGGTTCCTTCCGGCGTGGCTCACGCATAAGCCGAGCCGCACCGGAACTCTCGGCCGCAATGAGCTGGCCCGCCTGCGTGAGTCCGAACGACGCCGCATCGCCCCCGAGGATCTCGCCCCGCAGTGGTCGGATCAGACGAGGCATCGCATCGCCCACCTCGAGCAGATGCGCGAGGCCGGGATCGAGCCCTACCCCAAGGGGACGGGCGAAGGCATGAGCGTGGTGTCCTTCTCAGCGCTCTTGAATTCCCCGGAAGCCGAAGAGGCACGGTCTCGAACGGATCAGGGCGCTCTCGTGGCTGGATCTTCTCAGGAAGGCGCCCAGGCCTCTGGGTCGCACCGCGCCGAACCAGGGCCTTCAGCTCTTTCGGTGACGGGGCGGGTTCGCTCGATCCGGCGTCACGGCAAGGTCAGCTTCATCGACCTCTACGAGCATGGAACGGTGATCCAGGCGGTGCTCGACGACGCCGTCTGCGGCCCCGAAACCCGACGGGCAGTCCGTTGGATCGACACCGGCGACCACGTGTTGCTCCGCGGACGCATCGGGACCTCGCGCAATGGGACGCCGTCGTTGATCGTGGAGTCGTGGGAAATGCTTTCCAAGTGCTTGCACCCGATCCCCTTCGATTCCTTCACCGACCCCGAGGCCAGGCTCCGACGTCGTTCGATGGACCTGATTGTGAACCCGGCCGAATCCCACAGGCTTCGCATCCGCTCGGCCACGATTCGCTCAATCCGGCGAACTTTGGACACTCATAACTTTCTCGAGGTCGAGACGCCGATGCTCAACACGGTGCACGGCGGCGCGAGTGCCCGTCCATTCAAAACGTTCATCAACGCTTACGGCGTGGACCTCACCCTGCGCATCGCCCCAGAGCTGTACCTGAAGCGGCTCGTCGTCGGCGACATGGGCCCGGTGTACGAGCTGGGTCGCGACTTCCGCAATGAAGGCGCGGACGCGACGCACAACCCGGAGTTCACGGTCTTGGAGGCGTATCAACCGTATGCGGATTACAACGTCATGCGGGAGCTGACAGAGCGCCTCCTCAAGAATGCCGCGCGCGAGGTCTTTGGCGAAGAAGTGCTGCCGCTGCGTCTCGGTGAGGATCCCAAGGATCCGCGCCAGGAGGCCGTACTGACGGATGTTTCAGGCCCCTGGCCCGTGGTCAGCGTGTGCGACGCGCTCTCGGAGGCTGTCGGCCAACGCATCGATCTGGAAACGAACTTCGAAGAACTTCTGGGGCTGGCCCGCCAGCACGAAATCCACGTACGCGACGACATGGGCCCCGGAGCCGTGATCGAAGAACTCTACGGTGAACTCGTTGAGGCGAAGACCTCTCGGCCCACGTTCTACAAGGACTTCCCCGTGGAGACCTCGCCGCTGGCCGGTCCACACCGGAGCGAACCAGGCTTGGCCGAACGCTGGGACCTGGTGATCAATGGGACCGAGATGGGCACCGCCTACTCCGAGATGGCCGACGCCCTCGAACAACGACGCCGCTTGACCGAGCAGTCTCTCAAGGCCGCGGCCGGCGACCTCGAGGCTATGCAGATCGACGAGGACTTCCTGGACGCCTTGGAAACGGGGTTGCCTCCCACGGGCGGCATGGGCATCGGCATTGATCGCTTGATCATGATGCTCACGGGTGCACCGATCCGTGGCGTCTTGGCTTTCCCGTTTGTCCGGCCGGGTTCAACCCCTCGTCTTAAGTCCGCGCCGCGGAAAGTTTCTGGCCCAGATTCGGCGTCGGTCGAGTGAACGAGCTGCAGTTTTTCGGGGTCGCCTCGGGGCTCGGAATCGGTGGATTTGACCCGGTTCCGGCCTTGATCGCCGCCGTATACATTGCGGCCCGGGGTAACTCCGGACGATCCGCTGCACGAAAGGCGCGACGCGACGTACTGCTCTTTGGCGCGGTGCTGATTCTTGGGACCGCTGCCTGGGGGTTCACTCTCTCGCGCCTACTCGGCGAGCATTTGGCTGATTTTCCGTGGCATTCACTGCTACGGGCAGGGGGATGGGCCGCCGGCGTCGAAATTCTCGTGGCCATCGTGGGGTTGTGTTTCGCCGGCTATCGTTGGATTCACCGTAACGATCCTCCCGAGGACAAAGAACAGCAAGATAGGAGCCTAGCCGGCCTGCTATCGGTGGCGCTCGGGTTCGTCGCGCTCGTCACGGCCGATCTGCCGTTCGTCGTCACCATCGGTCTCTCCTCTCATCAACCCGCCTGGGCTGTTCTCCCCGCGTTCCTGGCCTGGGCGATCATCTCGCAGGGTCCGCTTTTCGTCATGTGCGTTGCCGTGCTCTTCAACCAGCATCATCGGGCGTCCAAGTGGATCGGAAGAGCATGGTCGGCAGCCCGTCCGTGGATCCGTACAGCGATTCCTGTGGCCATCGCCGTCATCTGCGTGTTGCTGCTCCTCGACGCCGGGCGCTACTTCGTGATGGGGCGCTTCCTCGTCGGTTAGTGGCCTTGCGGGTTCACCGTCGCGCTCAACTGTGTCCGGCGCAACCTCCTGACTACGTCGAGTTTCGGTAATTTCTCAGGCCGGATATGCTGTCACGGCCGCGGGCTGTTTTCGCTCGGGGCCCGCTCGCACTCGAAAGTGATACTCATGGATGCACTCACCAACATCGTGACTCATGTCGGCGACTTCATCTGGCAGGGCATGTTCGTTGTCCTGATTGGCATTGGCCTGTACCTCACGATCCGCACCCGCGGCGTGCAGTTCCGGTCGATTTCCGAGATGTTCCGGGTGCTGGGCGAGCCCAGCGGCAAGGATTCATCGGGCAGAAACCAGATTTCCTCGTTCCGAGCCTTCACCATTTCCGCCGCATCCCGCGTCGGTACGGCCAATATCGCCGGCGTCGCGCTGGCCATCAGCATTGGCGGACCGGGTGCCGTGTTCTGGATGTGGGTCATCGCATCCCTGGGTGCCGCGAGTGCGTTCGTCGAGTCGTTGCTGGCGCAGCTGTACAAGCATCCCGGCAAGGAGTCGTATGTTGGCGGCCCGGCGTACTACATGGAACGCGGACTCCGGGCTCGATGGATGGGCGTCGCGTTCGCCGTCATCATCTGCCTGACCTACGGATTCGTGTTCAACACGGTGCAGTCCAATTCGATCGTCGACGCCATCTCGCAGTCGACCAAGTCCTTCGCCCCCGACCTGGCCGAGGGGTCCGGGCTGAAGGTCATCATCGGCGTCGTGCTAGCGGTTATTACCGCTCTCATCATCTTTGGCGGAATCCGTTCGATCTCTTCGGTGACCCAGGTGCTCGTACCTGTGATGGCCGTGATGTATGTGGGACTCGGCCTGATCGTCGTCGTCATGAACCTGAATTTGGTTCCGGAAATGTTCGTCAAGATCATCCAGGGAGCCTTCGGTATCAAGGAATTTGTTTCCGGTGGCCTGATGGGCGTGATCATTCAGGGCGTGCGTCGAGGCTTGTTCTCGAACGAGGCAGGCATGGGTTCGGCACCCAACGCGGGTGCCACCGCCGCGGTTTCGCACCCCGCCAAGCAGGGCTTCGTTCAGTCGCTCGGCGTGTACTTCGATACCCTCGTGGTCTGCTCGATCACCGCCTTCATTGTTCTGCTCTCTAACCCGACCTTCGGTGACCAAGCCGCGGGTGCTTCGCTGACGCAGTCCGCTCTGGCCGCACAGCTCGGCGGTTGGGCGGTGCACTTCTTGACCGTCGCGATTTTCCTCTTCGCGTTCTCGTCCGTGATCGGCAACTACTACTACGGCGAATCAAATATCGAGTTCTTGACCAGCAAGAAGTGGATTCTTCAGGCCTACCGCGTGGTGGTCCTGCTGTGCGTCTTCGGCGGGGCCGTGGTGGCCCTCGACCTCGTGTGGTCGTTGGCGGACGTGTTCATGGCGATCATGGCGTTGCTGAACCTCATTGCCGTGTTCCTTCTCGCCGGGGTCGCCAACAAGGTCCTCAAGCACTACGAGGCGCAGCGCCGGGAGCGTCGCGAACCGATCTTCCACGCTTCGGACCTACCGGAAATTCGCGGTCTCGAGGCGTGGAAGGGCGACGACGAGGTCACCACGCGTGAGTTCTGGATCGATCACGAGGCCATGCGGGCCGCCAGCCGCAACCGTTCGCGCTCCTAACCGGTCATAACGCTCGGCGTGCCGCGAACACGCTTGGCGCGTTGGCGGTCGCCAGGGCACGATGGTCGGAAGATTCTAGGTGGAGGGAAGCATGTCGGATCTAACCGAAGTTGAGGTTTTCATCCCGGCTGGTGGCCCGGACGACGTCGAACGGGAAGCCTTTCTCGACGCCGCGGCGTCGCTGGCGGAGCAGGGCTACCCGATCACCGTGTACGTACGCGGTGAGGACGAGTGGGCTTTCGAGCAGTGCGAGCACGTGGCGGACATGATCGCCGCCTCGGGCGACATGGTCCTGCCGATCACGCTCCTCGGCCCACAGATCGTGGTCTCGTGGATGTACCCGACCGCCGAGCAGATGCAGCGTTTCGCCACCGCTCGTGAGCCAAAACGCAAGGACCCGAGGTTCTCCGCCGCGGCATCCGCCTGTGGCCCCGGAGGCCGCTCGCTTCCCGGCCAGGCAGGGGCACCCGCGGATCAACCCGCGCCGGCAGGGTTCGCCGCCGTATTGGCAGGTGTCCAGGAGAAGCCTCGTGGAGGCCCCGATATCGGAAGTCGGCGCAACCTCATGGGTGGCGACGTCGGCGACGGCCTTCCCGAAGGAGACTCCTCGACGTCGGGAACCCCCTCTGGTGGGTGCTGCGGCGGTTCCTGCGGGTGCGGCGGGCACTAAGCGCTCAGGTGCTCGTTGCTTCGCGGGCCAGCCAGTCGAAATGAACGCTGTTCCTCCACGGTGAATCCCCGCTCGGGACCTCGGGTGGCTCCTTCGTCGCTACGAGCTTCAGCGACGACGCATTCTCCGAGCCCAGAAGAGTGTGACGGAAAGTGCCGTGATTGCGGTGAATGCCACCAAGATCCACATCGCCCGTTCCAAGAATATGGACAGAAACACCGCAACCAGCACAGCGAGCCATGCCGCAACGGTCGCGATCAGTGCGGTCCATCGTTGCTTCATCATCAATGGGGATGGGTTGTGGCATGACCTTCCCAGCCATGCATCGTCGGGTTTTCGACCAACCGTCGCATCGGCCTTACGACCCAATCAACGGCGACAGTTCGCGCGCCTTCCGTACGGCGCCTGAGAGTCCCAAAGACTCGAGCCAATTGCCGACCATCAGGTACCCATCCTCCGTCAGCACGGATTCGGGGTGGAACTGGACCCCGTGAATCGGCGCGGTGCGATGGCGGATGCCCATGATGATCCCCGACTCGGTGGTCGCGGTGGTTTCGAGCTCCTCCGGTAGCGTTCCTTCGGCGATCGCCAGGGAGTGATACCGGGTGGCCGTAAACGGAGAGCGCACGCCCGAAAAAACCGACGTCGAATTATGCGTGAGCACCGACGTCTTACCGTGCATGAGTTCCGGTGAATGCGAGATGGTACCGCCAAAAGCCTCGGCAATGGCCTGATGCCCCAAGCAGACACCGAACAATGACTTACCGTGCTCGGTAGCCCAATGAATTAGATCAATGCACACGCCCGCATCCGCAGGAGCGCCCGGGCCTGGGGAGAGGAGGACGCCGTCGTGCTCCTCGGCCAAACGAATCGCTTCCTCAGTGGTCAGCGCATCGTTGCGGATCACGGTGGTTTCCGCGCCAAACTGCTGAACGTAACCGACGAGGGTAAAAACGAAGCTGTCGTAGTTATCCACCACGAGGATCTTGATGGTCATGCAAAGCTCCTATTCATCCACGGTCACGTCGGGGCTCAACGGACTGTACTGCGCGACCACCGGAAACACATATTCCATGAGCACCCATACGGCCGCGGCAATTAAGACTATCGCGAAGACGATCCGCAGCCACAGGGGCCCCGGCAAATGGCGAAAAATCCATCCGTACATGATGCGTTCAGCCCTTTCCCACGGCGCCGGCGATTTCGGCAGGCGGCCCGGCCGAATTGGGTTGCCAGCCATCCATGACGGCGTAGGCGATGATGCGTTCCTGGGAGCCGAACCTTGGGTTGCAGCTAGTGAGCGTCATGATTCTGTCCTTCGGTTGCTCCCCCGGGCGCCCCGGCACCGGCGCGATAACTCCGGTATTACTGGGCATCACGATCTCGTTATTCCGGAACGTATAGGTGTAATAGCCGTCAGCGGTTTGCACATAGATTTTGTCCCCGGTGACGAGTTTGTCGATCTGATCGAGAACCTTGCCGTTGGTTTGGCGGTGCCCGGCGACGGCGAAATTCCCGACGGCGCCCGGCATGGCACTGTGCGTGTAGTGGCCCAAACCGAGAGTGTCGAGAACATCAGTCCCCGTTCCCTGCATCACGGGCCGCTCATAATCTGCACCGAAACGCGGGATATAGACGATGCCGATGGCACCGCCATGGTCCGGGGCCTGCGCCACCGGAGGTTCACCGTTTGACGGCGCAGGTTGCGGGGTGGCGCTCTGGAAGGATCTCTTCATGTCGTTCACGGCGTCGGCCTGGGCCTGACCCGCCGCGATGTTGGTCCACCACAACTGCCACACCACAAAGAGCACGACGACGAGACCTGCGGTGATGAGCAATTCACCCAGGATCTGCAGGACCCACCCCAGGGGACCGCGCGGCCGTCGTCGGCCTTTCAGCTCACGACGCCGTTCTCGAGAAGAGCCCACATTGACCTCCCAGTGGATGCAGCGGAAACTGCGCCTCTGGCTTCGCTGATTTCACACTGTGAATCCACACCCTGTGGGGGCATGTGCCAGACGGATTAGTTAGACTCAACAATCGGGTATGCGGCCAAAACGATAGGGGCCGCCCGGCACAAGATTCTAGCGTGTAGGGGATACCGCCGAGCACGTCCCGCGGAAGTTTCAGGAGGAACATATGGCCGAGAAGAAGAATACCGGCGAAAAGGACCTCGTCACCGAGGAGTCTTCGACGAAGAAATCGCGCGGTCGCCGATTCGGTTCACGCCGCGCCAAGGACGCCGCGGAAGGTGACGCCGTCGGTCAGACGGACCGCACCACGGCACTGGTCGCCGACGAGTCGTCCGCCGAGCGCCCCGAGAGCGCTAAGGAAAAGAAGAAGCGCCAGACCGCCGAGGAAGAACGCCTCCAGCGTATTGCCGACGAGATGAGCTCAAACCTCCGCCAGGCCTCCCCCACGCCGACCTGGTACATCGCCATCATGTTGGGATTCATGATCATTGGGCTGCTATGGATCATGACCTTCTACATCTCCGACCAGACCCTGCCGATTCCGGACCTGAGCTTCTGGAACATCGCGGTGGGCATCGGCCTGATGATGATCGGCCTGATCATGACGACCAGGTGGCGCTAGGTGCCTGACGAACCTTCGGATACATCCCCTGAGCAACGGCGCGGGGACGGTTCGGCGCCGGAGGACACCGGCCAGAACACGGCTGGCCCTGCCGGCGAAAACCGGCCTCTCGGCGCCCCTCACGTTCCCGAGGGGCAATCGGACCCAACCGAAAAACGCGAAGATCGCCCGGATATTCGCGCGGCGAAGGCCGAAACCAAAATCCGCCGTTGGGCCTTGGCTCTTCTGGTGCTGATCCCGGCCGTGTATTTCGTGGTTCAGAAGCTCACGTCATAGCGGCACCCGGGTAGGCGCCGCTTAGCCGACCAACGCCGTATATCCGGCGTCGAAGGCCATGAACACCGGAACCAGCCAGAACAGCAATGCCCAGGCCCGCCTCGGAGTGGACGCCCTGACGAGCTTGACCGTCGAAAACACCGCGATCCCCAGCACCCCGGCCAGCGAGACGACGGCTAGAAGCACCGGCGTCCCTGTGAACACCACGGGGAGGTCTTCCCTCCTCGAAAGCACCACTCCCGCGGCCCCGGCGATGATCGCCACCCCAAAGACGGCGGCGAAGACCCCCACACGATAGATCGCCGTACTCCCCCACGCCGAGGTTGCCATCACGACAAAGACGATGGCCGCCATGACCACCCAGCAGATCAGCGTGGCGAGGTTAATGACGACGTCGTGACCGAGAATCCAGTCCCGCACGGCATAGCTTCCGATCATCAGCAGAAGAACCTGCACCACCACGGGCAGGGCGACGCGCAGCATCGCACTGGAATCCCGACGCGGCACCCGATACCCCAGACTCGCCGCGTAACCCACGGGGTCCCCGAAGGTCGGCTCGGGGCCTTGACCCCGTTCGTCGCTCTTTTCGTGAGCATCCGCGAGGAGGTCGGCGATCTGCGCGGGGCCGGCACCGGCCAAGCGCAACGTGAGCACGAATTCGTCGACCCACGCCCGGTGAGCCGCGGACCATTCCTTGAGCGTCGTCATGAGCCTCTTCCCTTGCCGCTGGGTTTCCTCCTCCGGCCGTAGCGCACCCCGCGACGTCGCCACCCCACACGCAAAAACCCTCCCCACCGTGGAGACGGTGGGGAGGGTTAGTGTCCGAGGGAGGGGCGCAGATCAGGCCTGGGGAGCGGTGAACGCCACGTCCAGGGAGATGCTGACCTTATCCGAAACGAGCACGCCGCCGGTCTCCAGTGCGGCGTTCCAGGTGATGCCGAAGTCCTTGCGGGAAATCGTGGTGGTGGCCGAGAAGCCGGCGCGCGTGGCACCGAACGGATCCACGGCGACGCCGCCGAATTCGCCCTTGAAGGAGACGGGGCGGGTCTCACCCTTGATCGTGAGATCACCGTTGAGGGTGAAATCTTCCCCGTCGGCTTCGATGGAGGTCGAGGTGAAAGTCATCGTCGGGTAGTTCTCGACGTCGAAAAAGTCGCCGCCCTTGACGTGGCCGTCGCGGTCCGCGTTGCGGGTGTCGATCGAGTCCATCTGGACCGTGGCCTTGACCGAGGAGTTCTCGGCGGGCTCTGCCACGGTCAGCTCCGCCGAAACGTCGGTGAAGTTACCGCGGACCTTCGAGATGCCAGCGTGACGAACCGTGAACTCCACCTCGGAGTGAGTGGGGTCGAAGTTCCAGGTGCCGGGGGTGAGTTCGTTGAATGAGGTCATGAGATGAATCCTTTCGTGCTGTACGTTCGTTTTTTACTTTACATGTAAACCTTTTGCTTGGCAATCCTATTCCCACATTCACGAAGAAGACGGGCACTGCAAGAACGTGACGGATGTGGTCTCCGCGTGACCCGATGGCTTCACGGACTCCCGCGCGCCTGTTGGAGCGCCGATTTTCCCTTTACCCTGTGAGGTAAACCTAAATTGATGGAGGATCAGTGACTACCGAACTCACGTTCGAGCCGCGCGACGATGCCGAGCAGCACGAGGCAGACCTCGTCGTCCTTGGAGCAGGCGGCACGGGGATTGCCGCCGCCCTCGCCGCCGCGGAGCGAGGCGTGAGGGTCGTACTCCTGGAGAAGGGCAATCGCCCGGGAGGCGCCGCGATGTTCGGTGCCACGGGATTCGCCGCCTACGAGTCCGAAGCCCAGCGCGACGCCGGAGAGACCTTCTCTGCGCGCGATGCCTTCCACGCCATCACGGAGTACAACCGCCACCGCTGCAACGAAAAGCTGGTCCGGGAGATCGTGGGGCGCTCCGGCGATACCGTGTCGTGGCTGGCCTCGCACGGCCTGAAAACCACCCTGGCCGAGCATGACGGCGCGCACCACGGCCTGGTGACAGCCCAAACCGGCATCCTCACGGCCCACCGGGAAGCCCGCACGTACCACCGCTACGTTTCCAAATTCGGCGGCTTCAAGAAGATGCTCGCTTCCTTCGCGGAAATGGGCGGGGTATTACTGACCGAGACCGCCGCAACCGACCTCGTCACGGGCGAGGAAGGCGAAATCCTGGGTATTCGCGCCGAGAAAACCGACGCCGGCGCCCCTTTGTCCACGAGGACGGCCCTCAGCAAGGAGGCCCAAAAGGACATCGCCTCGGACGAGAACCAGGACCCGATCCTGGTGGACATCTCAACGCGCGCCGTCGTCGTCGGAACGGGCGGCTTTGTGGGGGATCACGATCTCGTGCAGCGAGTTCTCGGTTCCATCCCGGCCTCCGAGATGCATTTCACCGGAGAACGCAAGGCCGTGGGAACGGGCGGCAAGATTGCGGTGGCCGCCGGTGGCGTGGCGGACGACGACGTCGCCCTGGACATTCCCGCCTTCACGGTTCCGGGTCGATTCTCGTCCCGATCGCTCGCCGTTCTGGCCAACCTGCCGCTTTTGTGGGTCAACCGAGCGGGCAAACGGTTCGTGGATGAGGCCGTGACCTACCGTTTTGGCCACCGAGGTTCCGCCGTGCAGCAGCAAGGCGGGCAGTTCTGGATGATCCTGGACTCCGCAACCGTCGAAAGGCTCGCTACGGACGGCCTCCCCCACCTATCTCCCGCTGAGGATCACGGTGCTCCTCTACCTCCCGGGACCGAAGGCACCCCCGCGCAACCGCAACTCGTTGAAGCCCTCGGCGAGGCCGTGGACTGCGGATCTGCCTACATGGGGACTTCCGTCGAGGAACTGGCCGGCGCCGTCGGCTTCCAGGCACAGGAGTTTGCGGCCACCGTGGATCGGTACAACCATGCGGTGGAAACCGGCCGCGACGAGGAGTTCTTCTCCCCCGAACAGGTACTCCAGCACGGGGTGTCCGAGGGACCGTTCTATGCGGTCAAGGTGGTGAACACGGTTCGTGGAACCTTGGGTGGCATCCGCATCGACGAGCGCACGCGTGTTCTGGATGCGCACAGCGTTCCCGTACCTGGACTCTTCGCGGGAGGCAATGAAGCCACCGGCTTCTACGGCGGAACCTACCCACAAATCGACGGCTTGACCCTCGCCTTCGCCTTCAATTCGGGGCGCATCGCAGGGGAGGCTGCGGCGGACTATCTCGCGCACTAACCCTTCCCAAGGCGCAGCTAACGTTCTTCTGGTGCGGCTCGCATCAGCTCACCGACCAGATTTTCCGTGTTTGCCGGAATGTGCGGGCGGAAGAGGATGCGGTACATGAGCGGTGCAACGATGACGTCGACCACCCTTTCCCGTGACGGGACGGATTCACCGCGCGCACGCGCTCGTTCAAGCATGACGTCAATCTGATCCGCAGCATAGTCGGAGCAGGTTCCTGCATTTTCTTCGCCACCGGAAAGTACATCTCGAATCATGGCCCGCCCGGAATTGCTGGCCATTTCTTCGGCGAATGCTTCGGCCCAGGCCAAAATGTCGGCCTCGAAAGATCCACGGTCTTCGGGCGACTGCTCCGGTCGGAGATTTTCCGTGGCCACGTCTGAGAAGAGGGCATCGAGGTTACCCCATCGCCGGTAAATCGTAGAAGGAGTCACCCCCGCGAATTCAGCGATCATGGGAACGCTCAGCTCCGCCCGATCCCGTCGAGTGAGCAATTCTCGCGTTGCATTGTGGACGGTCGCTTGGATACGAGCGCTTCGCCCTCCGGGTCGAGGTCCAGTTTTCGGGGCCACCCTGCCTCCTCCGTCGTCGTGGTCGACGAGGACCATTTTTCCACGAGTTGCCGCACCGTACCCAGCAACCACCGGTCCGACTCTGGAGGGCCCACCACTTGGAGACCAATCGGCATACCCTCGGCGTCACACCCGAAGGGGATAGTCAGGGCGGGGAGGCCAGTGATATTTGCGGGTACGCACCACCGCACCAGTGCATCCGTCACCGACTCGACCGCCCCGTCGGGCCAACGGATTTCCCCCTCACCTCGATATGGGGCGACCACAGGAGTGGTGGGCAAGACGAGCACGTCCACAGAGTTGAAGAGCTCGACCCAAAGCCGCCGCATCTCCTCTCGCCACCGGAGGGCGTGGAGGTAATCCGTAGCCGGGATGGTATGGCCGCCGTCGAGCAGGGAACGGGTTTCCTCCCCCAAGAGTGAACGATCCTCGGGACTGAGAAACGCATGCTCAGCACTGGCTTCCGGGCCCATAATTCCGTAGTGGATCGCCGGAACCTTATCCCAGAGGGGAAGTTCGACCTTCTGACTCGTTGCACCAGCGCCGTCGCCAACGCGCAGAAACTCAGAAAGAGCGGATGCGATGTCGGGCTGAACGTGGCTCTCCCGAGTCAATGGCGGATACCCCATAGTCAACCCATGTGACGACGCCACCGGCACATCGCTCCCCGAGTCCAAGACGCTAAATACCCCCTCGAGTCCATCCCAAGTCGAGGCGATGACGCCAAGGTGGTCGAGAGTCGGCGACAGTGGGGTCACGCCGTCCAACGCAAGACGTCCATGAGTCGGCTTGAAGCCGAGAACTCCATTGAGGGCGGCCGGAACTCGCACCGATCCGCCCGTATCGGTTCCCAACGCCACCTCGGCAGAGCCGTTGGCTACCGCGACTGCTGCACCGCCGCTCGAGCCACCAGCAATTCGATCCGGTCGAAAGGCATGGGTGGTCTGCGGTGTGATGAGCCCGTAGGCAAATTCGTGGGTTTCGGTCTTGCCGAGAATATTGGCACCCTCGCGCTTGAGCTTCTGCACCGATGACGCATCCTTCGAGGGATGGCGCGGAGGTACCTCCGAGCCGTTGCGGGTCGGGAACCCTGCGACGTCGATAATGTCTTTGACGCCGACGGTCCAGCCCGCCAATTCCCCTGGTGAATCGCCATGTCGGACGGCTTCTTCCAAGCGATCCGACCGCTTCTCCGCAGCATCATAGTCAGTTGCAGCCCAGGCATGGACCCGATTTTCGTGCCGTTCCCAGGCATCTCTGGCTCTCAGGAATCTGGCACGAGGACCCGGCCTGGATGACCTCATCGAGCTCTCGCCGAAGCGCCCCTCATTGTTTGAGGACGTGTTCTCCAACCCCTCATCGCTCCGTACACCAGAGACGACATCCTGCATGTACTGAGCAACCTGTTCGCGCGCCTCCACTATGACACTCCCGCCTCGAGCCGTTGATCGTTGACGTTATGGAGTCTATGCACTTACAGTTTCTTAACGCAAAGATTTTGCTTTAAGGGGATGGAAGTTATGAACCGTTGGACCGTCGGAGACGTCTCAATCCACCGAGTTGAGGAAACTCAACTTCCAGCAGAGATCGGCCGGTGGCTGCTGCCCAACGTGGACCCCCAATCCATTTCCGTTAATGGGCATCAAACGCGCACGGGAGGCATAGCATCCGGCACGCATTCCTTCGCCATGACGTCACAGGGGCGCAAGATCGTCGTCGACACTGGCATCGGCAACGCCAAAACACGCGACAATCCCGCGTGGGACCGCCTCGAGACCCCATATATCGAACGCCTCACGGCCGCCGGTTTCGCCCCCGAGACGGTGGATTTGGTCCTCCTCACTCACCTACATGCCGACCACGTCGGGTGGAACACAACGTGGTCTGACGGGGAATGGGTGCCCACCTTTTCGAGGGCAACGTACTTAATGAGCCACGCTGAGCGGGAGTACTGGAGTACAACTGACGTGGAAGCGGCCCGAGCCGTGATGATTGACGATTCGGTGAAGCCGCTGGAAGAGCGAGACATGCTCTCAACGCCACGGATACCACCCGAGGGTCTCGACATCACATCCGAGGTGCGACTGATCCCCACCCCCGGACATACGCCGGGTCATCTTTCCGTCCTGATTCACTCTGAAGGCCAACAGGCCATCATCTCCGGGGACGCCCTCCATCACTCGATCCAGCTCGAACACCCCGAGATAAACGCCAGCGTTGACATCAATGCCGACCAGGCGGCATCGACCCGCTTCAAGCTCCTCACCTGGGCAGCCGAGGAACAGATTCTCCTTCTGGGATCGCATTTTCCGGCACCTTCAGGCGGGTATGTCCGAGCCGAGGGAAAGAAGTTCCGCTTCGATCCACGGGGTTAAGGCGTATCGACCCAAGCCTCCGCCGGGACGACGCACCGAGCCCCGCCCGCTTATTGCCGCAGCCGCTCCGACGCCGTCTCCCGAATAGCCTCCGTGATGGTGTGCAGGGCGGGGGAATCGATCGTCCAACGTTGCCAATACAACGGGAGATCTATCGGCTCATCGACCAGCGGAATCAGCGAGCCATCGGCCAGTGCGTCCGCCGCCTGAAGATCAGGCACGGCACCCCACCCCATTCCGAGGAGCACGGCCCGATAGTACTGAGTTGACGAGGGAATATAGATTCGCGGCGCATCCTGTTGTGGGCGCAGTCCGTACGCCTCGGCCAGATGCACGGCCATGTCTTCGAGCATCACGTCTTTACGGTCAAACTGAATCAAGGGGGCCAACCGCAACTGCTCCTCGCTCATGGCGCCTCCCCTTTTCTCAAGACCAGGGAAGTAATGACGCACGTAATCGGGAGCGGCGGCAATCACGTACCGCGTCGACCCTAGGAGCTCAACCGAGCATCCCTGGACGGGCTGTGGGTCCACCGTGAGCGCTCCCATCACTCCGCCAGAACGTAAGAGACCCGAGGAATGTCGCTCATCTTCCCGGCGCACTTCACAGTAAATACGCTCCTCACGAGGGATTTTTGCGAGCGCATCCAGAAGCCACGTGGCCAAGGAGTCCGAATTCGCTGCGATGGACAGACGACGCGCTCGATCCTCGCCGGCAAGCTCCCTCTCCGATTCGACCGTCAGCAACTCAATTTGTTGGGCCAACCGAAGCACGGCACGGCCCGGATCCGTCGGCTCCACAGGATTGGATCGCCGCAACAGAATTTGGCCGCAAGACTGCTCCATCGCCTTAATCCGCTGCGACACCGCCGACGCCGAGACCCTCAGCACGAGCGCCGCTTCCTCGAAGGTCTGTTCCTCCACCACGGTCGCAAAGGTCCTCAACTGTTCGGCGGTAAATCTCCTCATGCGCCTATCATAAGTTCAGCTTAGGTATCCTTAAATAGTTTAGCTGTACTGTATTCAGCGAACGCCCTAGCTTGGAGTCATGACCGTCGATTTCTCCCTCATCCTTCTGGGCCTGGGCACCACTCTTGCCCTCATCACGGCCATCGGTGCCCAAAACGCTTTCCTCCTGAAACAGGGGATTATGGGTCGCCCCATGCTGCCGCTCATCATTTTTTGCATCCTCGCAGACACGCTCCTCTACACCGCGGGCATCGGCGGCATGGGATACATCGTCGAAAGGGCGCCCTGGGTGCAGACCATCCTGCTCTGGGGTGGGGTGATCTTTATGACCGCCTACGGTGCCATGGCGGCAAAACGGGCCATCTGGCCGAGCGGCGAAGCCCTCGTGGTGACCGCCGAAGACGCCGTCGGCCCCAACGCGAGCCTCCCGGAGGTGGCCGACGACGAGGCGAGCGAGACTCATACGGGCGGTGTCGGCGTCGCGGTTCGGAAACACACCTCCACCAAGAAGCAGACCAAACAACCAACGGTCATGGCGCTTCTCATGACCTGCGCGGCCATGACCTTCCTCAACCCTCACACGTATCTCGACACCATGGTGTTGATCGGCTCGATCGGCAACCAGCAGGGAGAGACCGGCCGTTGGATTTTTCTCATCGGGGCCGTTCTCGGATCAACCGTGTGGTTCTTCGCCCTCGGTCTGGGATCTCGGCTCCTGCGCCCGCTTTTTGCCCGCCCAGGAACGTGGCGAATTCTTGACGGGATCATCGCCCTCATTATGTTCTTCCTAGCGGGGCACCTGATCCTCGGTTAGGCCGACATGACGGCGATCTGCGGGCCACAAAACCCTAGAAATTAGGGTTCACTATATTTATATTTAACCTGTCCTCATTTAAAATCTGGAAAGGTTTCTTGTGGCATCGCCCGTCTCGCACCTCAAACCCATCACACTGGCCTGTGGAGCCGTTCTCTTGGGATCGCTCGCGCTCCCCGCCGCCCCCGCTCTCGCGGATCAGGTTCCGGCACCCACCGCGCCTCTATCCGTCGGCTCAGGGCAGAGCAACGCAGCAGCCCAGTCCTTGCATTGGGGCTTTCGTCCGTCTTTCATCTCCTACGTCGGCGGTCACCGCGCCGTGGGTGAGGGAGTCACCGAGCACGATCATGTGTACAGCTTCCCCCAGGAATCCGTCACCGGTGATTCCCACCGTCTCGAGATTCGTGGACGCGGGTTCGTGCAGTTCACGAGCCATTGCAACGCCCCAGAGGACGTCAGCAGTTGCGCCCTCAACCTGACCTTTGCCAACCCCAAACTCGTCATCGATAGTAACGGCGAATCCACACTGTCCTTCACCGTGACCACCCGGAACTACCAGTCCGGAAAAACTGAAGGCCCCCACGAAGTGGTGATGGCAAAGCTCGGGCTCAAAGGTGCCACCCAGTCCACCGACGCCGGCATCGTGTCCGTAAAGAACGTGGAGGCCACCCTGACCCGCGCCGGCGCGCACGCGTTCTCTGACTTCTACAACGAGGGCGCCCCGTTGGCACCACTCTCCTTCAGCTACGCGGGCCAGCCCCTCGACCTCGCGGCCTCTCCCTTCTTGGTGGGTGCGTCCTGGGATTCGGGGGCTGACGTCTCCGCCGTGAACCGCGTCGTCGTCCTTAAGAACACGGTGGTGCACGCTACCGGCCAAAAGTTCGGCGACGCACCCTTGCGGCTCACCTCCGTGGATCATCAGAGCATGCAGGCAACCTCGTCGCTCGAGGTTCCCTCATCCTCCGGATTCCCCCTGGCCGCCGACCGTGCCGGCGGAGTCCTGTATGCGTACAATTCCGCAAGCAGCGCGGTCGAAAAGATCGGGCTTGATGCCTCAGGGCACCTCACACATCTCGGCGCCCTCAGCGCCCTGGACACCGCCGGTGAAACACCGCTCGCCATGGGGTACAACCCCATGAACCAGAAGGTGGCCCTCCTCAGCGTTGGCCCCAAAGGCGCGGCATCCCTCTTCGTGATCTCGCAGGATGGCACCGTCGAGAAGCATCAGCTCCCGCGGCCCGAGGTGGTTTCACCTCGCTTGGCAGAGTTGAGCAAGAACGGCACAACCCTGGATTCCGGCAGCTACTACGGGGATCGCTACACTCGCTTCGCTCGCTCCCTGGTGGCCCTGAACGACGGAACCTTCCTCTACGCTCCAGGCTCCAGCACGTACGACGCCGAAGGCAACGTCGTCCACAGGGGCCGCCTGCTACATTTCGCCCCGGGAGCCAATCCGGTCACGGAAGTTGCCGAAAGCACGCCGGCGGATGATGCTGGCGTCGATCTAAGGGGTCTGACGTCGGACGGTCAGACCATCCTTCGCTGGAACTCGATGTACGGCAGCTACGCCAAAACACAGCGTCTTGCCTACGACAACGGCGCCTTCTCGGTGGTCCGGCCGGTGGGCGCACCCTCCGGCGAGGCGGGTGAGATTGCCGAGATGTTCTTCGACGGAGACCAGGTCGTTACGGTCGATGCGATGCATAGCCAGCTGGTCTGGTCCACGCCTGACGGACAGGTCCTCTCCACTCTCAGCGTGCCGAATATGGGCAAGACGAATCGCGAGAATCTGGTGGCGGCCCGGCTGGATAACGGCGACCTCATCGTCCCCACGATGATCGAGGACAAGGAATACAACAGCATCCTCCACCTCACCAAGGTGGTGAATCAGACCCCAGCGCCCGCGCCAGAGCCCGAGCCCAAACCCTCTCTGGAACCCGAGGTGAAGCCGACGCCGGACGCGAAGCCAACGCCTGACATCACCCCAGAACCAAAGCCCGAGCCCACACCGGATGCCACCCCGACGCCCACATCGGAACCTGAGGTGAAACACTCCACGGGTCCCACACCGGATGCGACGCCGACGCCGGATCCGAAGCCCACCCCGGAGGAGAACCCCACGCCATCCGTGACGCCCGCTCCCGAGCCAAGCCCCGCTCCCGCGGAGACCGTGGTGCCTGCCGTGGTGCACAGCGCACCGACGCCGTCGCCCAAGCCGCCCACTCCCGCCCCGAAGAACAAAGCGCCTCAGGAGGAGAAGCCGGCGCCGGTCAACGCAGCGGTCGAAGCTCCTGAGCCAGCCCCCGAACCGACCCCCAATGCACGGGCTCTCGCGGCAGAAAAATTGGCGCGAACGGGTGCGGCGAGTATCGATATGTACCTCGCGACGGCGGTCGCCGCCGTGGTCGGTGGCATCCTGCTCTCCCACAAGGCCCGGTACATCGGCCGTCACGCCAAACGGAACAACCTGAGGTGACGCCCGTGGCGCGCCGTCCCGCGGAGGGCCGGCGCGCCACATCGTCGTGAGAGCTTCCGCGGCTCGTCACGGGATGTTCAACTCCGCGTAGTGTCCACGCGTTTACCGTGGATCGATGAGGAATCCGTTGCGGCGGGTTCTCCCACGGTCGAAGGACGCTGAGTATGAGAATCGCAATTTTCGGGTCCGGTTACGTCGGTCTGGTGACCGGTGCATGTTTGGCCGACGGCGGCCACCACGTCACGTGCATCGACGTCGATCCACGACGCGTCGAATCCCTTCAAGCAGGGATCTGCCCCATTTGGGAACCTGGCTTGGACGAGATGATCCGGACCAACGCGAACCAGGGCCGACTCGAGTTCACCACTTCCGCCGCGGACGGTTTGGCCGAGGCGCGGGTCGCCTTCATCGCCGTCGGCACCCCTCAAAGCTCGGATGGATCCGCGGACCTTCGCTACGTCGATTCAGTGGCCCGCGACGTCGGACGTCTCGTTGACCACCAACTCCTCGTGGTCGATAAATCCACCGTTCCGGTCGGCACCGCGGATCGAGTGCAGAACATCATCAACGCGGGCCTGGCCCATCGCGGCGTCGACCACCGCGTCACGGTCTGCTCCAACCCGGAATTCTTGAAGGAAGGGGCGGCGATCCAGGACTTCAAGCACGGAGAACGGATCGTCATCGGCACTTCCTCCGCACTGGACGAACGCACCATGCGTGACGTCTACGAACCGTTCAATCGGCAACACGAGAAGATCCTCGCGATGGACATCGCCTCGGCCGAGATGACCAAGTACGCCGCCAACGCGATGCTGGCAACCAAGATCAGCTTCATGAACGAAATCGCGGCCATCGCCGAAGCCACCGGCGCGGACATCGAAAAAATCCGTGTGGGCATCGGCTCGGACTCACGGATCGGCTACAAATTCCTCTACGCCGGAGCCGGTTACGGTGGCTCGTGCTTCCCCAAGGATGTCGCGGCCCTCGCCCACACCGCGCGCACCACGGGATGCCAGCCGCGCATCCTTGAAGCCGTGGACGGCGTCAACAACCACCAGAAATCCGCGATGTTCCACAAACTCACCGAAGCCATGCCCCACATGGCCGGCGCGACCGTGGCCGTCTGGGGGCTGTCCTTCAAGCCCAAGACCGACGACGTTCGCGAAGCGCCCTCCCTCTCCCTCGTGCGCTCCTTGATCGAAGCCGGCGCCAACGTCCGGGCCTACGACCCCGTTGCTGCGGAGACCTTCCGGGCAGCCCTCGGCGACGACGCGGCAGCCATCACCTTCGCCGACAGTAGTTTTGACGCCCTCGCCGGTGCCGACGCCCTCGCGATCTGCACCGAATGGGAAGAATTCCGAGTCTTCGATGCCGACCTCCTGGCCTCCCGCATGAAGGGACGAGTCATCGTCGACGGCAGGAATCTCTACGAGCCCGCACGAGTCGCCGAGGCAGGATTCAGCTACTCCTCCATTGGTCGACGGACCGCCGTCCCCGGCATGCCCTTCGACCCGGTCGTGCCTGCCAGCCACGGCCCGTCCCCACGCCCGGCAGCATCGCCACTCCCCTCGGAGCTGCCCGCCGGGTAACCTCAAGCGGTACAGGGTGAGTGAGCGCCCCGTCGTGACTCGGATTCACAATCGAGTCACATTCAGAGACGGGGCGTAAGAATCCGACTCACCGTGAGGCCACTCCGTCGGCCGATCTATCGTGACCGTGAAGGCATACCTTGCGCGCGCACGGAGCACCGCTGAAAGGACGATCGATGACTCAGGCGAGTCCAGAGAACCAGGACACGATCACCGAAATTTTCAAGGAAATTTTCGGACACCACCCGGCAGGCGTAGCGATCATCACCGCGGACAGCGATCAAGGCCCGGTTGGGCTCACGGCGTCATCGGTTTCCTCCATTTCGGCGGACCCGGCAATCCTTGGCTTTTCCCTGGCCGCCCGACGAGGTTCCGCGGCGTATATCGCGGATGCAAAAACATTCTTGGTGCACCTTTTGGATGCCGAAAACGTCGAGCTCGCCAAGGTTTTCGCGACCCACGGGGCCCCTCGATTTGGGGACGCCATGAACTGGAAGACTCTTCCGACCGGCGAGCCGTTGCTCACCGATGTCAGCCGGGTTTTGCGCTGCCGCACCCTTACTCAGGCCCAAGCAGGACCGGCCCTCGTCTTCACGGCGGAGGTCCTCGAAGCCTCGCGCAACGAGGACCCGGGAACCCCCTTGGTGTACCACCGCAGGGCCTTCCACTCACTGGGTGATCACTCGTACATGATCTAAAGACTACTTTCGAGTCCAATATAAAAATTGGACCATCCTGCTTAACTTCTTGAAATAAAGAGGCCCTGCACCAATCGCCCCCACTACCTTTGACTTGGCTGGGTTGTCGAGACACAAAGTGCGGCAATCCGTTGCAGCGTGATGAGACCCCCATAGACCATCCGCTCAAAAGCCTCGGAGTTCACTGGCGGCATCCATCCCCCCAAATCGATGCGGTCTCGTGCGCGGCAACCCAGCTCTTTCGCGTTTCACGTCGTCGTGTTGACCGACCTAAGGAACAAACGAATGCCGCACGTAGGCTCCGACTAGGCTGGTGACATGGGCGACTATCAGGAATCCACGACACTGAACAGCAACTCGACGAACCGTGAGGCCCCCGCCTCCCTGGAGACGATCTACGATCTCCTGCGCCACGACTCGATCAGCGAAACTTCCAACCTCCGGCTCATCGAGTACCTAGAGGCGGCCTTCGCTCGCTTCGACATCCCGACCCACCGGACCTATTCCGACGACGGCGAGCGCGCCAACCTTTTCGCTACGATCCCGGCAGCCGACGGATCCACCTCTGGCGGCGTCGTCCTCTCGGGTCACACGGACGTGGTGCCGGTCGAGGGCCAACCGTGGGACACCGACCCCTTCGAGCCAACCATCCGCGACGGCAAGCTATACGCCCGGGGCGCGGCCGACATGAAATCCTTCATCGGCGTGGCCCTGTGGATGTTGCCGCGCTTCGTCGAAACCGATCTTCGCGAGCCCATCCACTATGCATTCACGTACGACGAAGAGCTCGGATGTCTCGGCGCACCCCGAATGATCGAGGAATTCACCTCCCGGGGCATCCGTCCTCGATACGCCATCGTCGGTGAGCCGACGCTGATGAATATCGTGGTGGCGCATAAGGCTCCGCAACGAGGGCGGCTCACCTTCCGCGGCGTCCCCAAACACTCCTCGCTGGCGCCTCAGGGCATCAACGCCGTGCGATACGCCGGCGAATTCATCCACTTCTTCAACCAGCTCACGGATGACCTGCGCGAGAACGGCCCGCACGTGGAAGGCTTCAACATCCCGTACACCACGGGTGGGGTTAATCTGGCGCGCGGAGGATCGGCGTACAACATTGTCGCGGACCGGTGCGTCTTGGAATACGATTTCCGGATCGTTCCGGAGACTTCCCCGGAAGAGCTTGCTGAGACCATTCGCGAGTATCTGCGCAACGAGATCGAACCGAAGCTCCGCTCCGACGTCGAGCGAGTGCGTGGCCTCGGCGGAGCGGATGAGAAGGCCCTCTCGCAGGTCGGCGTCGATTTCGAGATTCTCGCCAAGGTGCCGGCGCTCCAGACCGATCTGCAAGATCCCATCGTCGCCTTCGCTCAGGAGCTGGGAGCGGTCCTCGACGGCGGCGGCGAATCCACACACGTTTCCTACGGGACGGAAGGCGGCCAATACTTCTCGGCGGGTATTCCCGCCATCGTTTGCGGCCCAGGGTCTATCGCACAGGCCCACACGGAAAACGAGTGGGTCGAACTGACCCAGATCGATGCCTGTGAGAAATTCGTGGCGACTCTTCTCAAGAAGACCGCCGTAGACCACTAACTAGGACCAGACGAACCTCTGCGGCGAGCGCGTCACGATGACGAGGCGAGGCGCCGAGGCGGATTCGAACCGAGACACAATGAGGAGTTGGACATGCCCCGGAAACGGCGCACGGACGACGAACAAGCCCGCAAGAGCATCATCGACACTGCCCGAGAGATCTTTGCGCGGAGCGGGTTCCACAACACCACCATGGACGAGATCGCCGACGGCGCGAAGCTCTCCAAGCCATTCCTCTATCGCTATTTCAAGAGCAAGGACGACCTCTACCTCAGCGTCGTCGAGAACTGCACCGAGCAATTCCTGGACAAGGCTCTCACCCCTCTGCGCGCGGGCGACCTCACATCCTACGAACGGACCGAGCAAACCATCAGGGTGCTCACCGAACTCGTGGTCACGCAACCAGATGCCTACAAGCTGCTCTTCGAATCCGACATGCTGAAGTGGCCCGACGTCGCCCAACGTGTTAATTCGCTCCGCGACGGACTCGTAGATACCCTCACCGACGTGTTGCGCGAGGAATCTCGATTCACGGACCTTGCCTCGTGCCGTCTCTGCGCCCACGCCATCATGAGCGCGGTCCTGGAAGCGGTGAAGATCATCGGCGCCGCCGAGACCGAAGAGGAGCAGACGAAACTCAGCGAAGTGCTCATTCGATTCGCGTGGGGCGGCGTGCTCAACATGGACGAGCACCTGAAGTAGACCACCCTGTGACAGACGACGGCCCCGGCACTCACCAGAGCGCCGGGGCCGCACCGTTCTGAGGAGGGATTCAGGCAGACAGGTCGTACACGGTCGAACCTCCTACCGTCTTGGCCTGATAATGAGCGGCAACCCACTCCTGGATTGCTGAGGACGACGAGCTTCCGCCCGGCGCGCCTCCGCCGCCACCCATGCCACCGGCCACGAAGTACTTGATGTCCCCGTTTTGGACCATGGTCTTGAACTGATCCAGCGTGGGGTACGGATCCGATCCCATCCACCCACCGATGTCCAGGACTTCGGTGTCAGAGGCCAGCATCTGGTCGGCCGCTCCCGTAGCGCCAATGGTCGCCGCGGAGTACTTGGTCCCGGCGTTCTTCAGCAGCTGGGTCAGTTCGGCGTTCGTCTCGCCGCCGCCCTTTTGGCTTGCGTCCCCGCTTCCGCCTGGCGCGGTGCCCATTCCTCCAGGTCCGCCCATTCCACCTTGTGTGGAGGCTACCGCGGGACCCGAGGTGGGGATCGAACCGGAGTGGGCGTTACCTGCCGTGGCCACGCCCCACGAGGTGGCCCCCAGCCCGCCGAAGATCAACGCGGCCAAGGCCAGGATCACGCCACCTTTGCGAAGGCCGCGCACCCCAATCTCGTCGAGACGAGCCATCCAGGCGACAGCGGTCAGCGATCCGCCAATCAGCATGATCCACCGGACCCACGGCAACCAATCGGGTGCCTGCCGCTGCATGAGAGCGAATCCCCACACCACTGTGGCGAGCAGGCTGATGCTCAGTACCCACCGAACCGATGAATGAGCTCGACCCTTCCAGAGTTCCACCGCGCCGATGCCGATGAGTGCTCCGATGGCCGGGGTCAGCACCACCACGTAGTACGGATGGATCGTGCCCTCCATGAACGAGAAGATTCCGGCGTTGACTACAAGCCAGCCGCCCCACAGGATGAGAGCCGCGCGCGTGAGATCCGTGCGGCGGGCGAACCGGGTGAACCAGAGGCCCGCGATCATCATGATGACGGCCGCGGGAATGAGCCAGGAAATCTCCGAGCCAAAGCCCGAGTTGAACATGCGCAGCACTCCCGTGGTGCCACCAAAACCGGTACCACCGCCACCCGGTGCGCCTCCCATCGCGGCGCCTGCGGCGTCGGTGGCCGTTCCTCCAGCTTCTGGCGCAGCAGCGGAGCCGCCCGGTTCAGAGGCGCCCCCACCGGATTGTCCGAGGATTCGCGCGAGACCGTTGTAGCCCATCACCAATTCCCAGAAAGAGTTTCCGTTGGTTCCCGCCATGTACGGCCGGGATCCTTCGGGCCACAGGGCGAAGACCGTTGCGTACAAGCCCACGGGAAGGCACACACCGATCCCGGCGATGACGACGTCGCGAATCTTGCGAAGCCATCCGGCCTGCGCCGCGACCGCGAAAGCCACCACGAGGGCCGGGATCGTCATGAATCCCTGCAACATCTTGACCAGGAAGGCCAGACCAATCACGAGTCCCGCGGCGAACATCCACCACCCAGATCGGGAACGCCCCGTCTGTCCGGACTGAATCGCGCGGATCGTGAAATAGGCGCCCAATACGAGGCACAAGGTGAGCATGGCATCGGGGTTATTGAAGCGGAACATCATCACGGCAACCGGAGTGACGGCCATCGTGGTGCCCGCAATCAACCCCGCGACCGTGCCGTTGGTTCGCCGCACCGCGAGATACAGGAACCAGACGGCCGCGATGCCCATCACGGCTTGAGGAAAGAGGACCGTGAAGGAATTGAAACCGAAAATTCGTGCCAACAGCGCGGGAATCCAGTATGCGGCCGGCGGCTTATCCACCGTGATGCCGTTATTGGCATCGAGTGAGCCAAAGAGCATCGCCGTCCACGACGAGCTTCCGGCCCGAACGGTCGCGGCATAGAAAGAGTTTCCGTACTGAGAGATGGTCAGATTCCAGAGATAAAGTACCGCGGTACCGATCATCATCAGCGCCACCGCGGGCCGTGCCCAGCGGGGGTCGCCGTCCCGTGGTGTGAAGAGTGCCCACCGACGGGAGGTTCGAGTGCGATGCGTCATGGTGTTCGGAGGCTCCTGGGATTGGGGTTTGGTCACGAGGTGGGGTGCAGTCGTTGGGGCGCTCATGCATGATCCTTCGGATTGAAAACCCACCACCGGAAGAGCAGGAATTTCATGAGCGTTGCGGCGAGGTTCGCCACGATCAGTGCGGCCGTTTCCAGGGGAACGCTTGGAGTGCCAACACGGTGCAGGCCCCATAGGGCACCTGCGGTCAGGCCCCAGCCCAGGCCAAACACCACCAACCCCTGAACGTGATGCCCCAGCGCGCCCTGTCGTCCGGTCACACCGAAGGTGAAGAACCGATTCACGGCGGTATTGGCCACGGCCGTCACGAGGAGGGCCACAAAATTGGCCCACTGCGCATCCGCTACCTGTCGAAACGCCCAAAAGATCACCAAGTAGGCCAGGGTGGAGCAGACGCCCACGGCCCCGAACCGGACCACCTGGGAAAACAGCCCATTCGTCTGCCCCGCGATGGTGCCCCTGCCGAGCTCTTCGCGCAAGGCCGAGACTGGTATGCGCCCGGTGGCCATCGCGACCGAGAGCCTAATCATCCCTTTGACGTCGTCGATCGCGGTCCCCACGACGTCGACCGAGCTGTTCGGATCATCGGTCCAGTCCACCGGCACTTCGGCGAGGCGCAGACCCACTTTCTCGGCGAGAACCAACATCTCGGTGTCGAAGAACCATGCGGCGTCGTCGGTGTGGGGGATGAGACGCCGGGCGACGTCGGCCCGAATCGCCTTGAAGCCACACTGCGCGTCGGAAAAATGCGCCCCGAGGAATGTTCGCAACATGAGGTTGTAACTACGAGAAATGAATTCCCGCTTTGCCCCTCGGACCACACGCGACCCTCGGGCCAACCGTGTGCCGATCGCTAGGTCGGAGTGGCCAGTGAGCAAAGGGGCGATCAACGGGTGGAGGGCCGCGAGGTCGGTTGAGAGATCCACGTCCATGTACACGAGGATCGACGCCGCGGGATTCGACCACACCGAGCGGAGGGCGTTGCCGCGGCCCTTACGATCCAGGTGGACGACCCGCACCGGCGGAATTTCGCGGGCAAGACGCTCCGCGATCACCAGCGTCCTATCCGTGGAGGCGTTATCGGCGATCGTCACCGAATAGGAATACGGGCTGTGTTCGGCAAGGTATCCGGACAAACGGCGAATGCACGCCTCGAGGTCGGACTCTTCGTTAAAGACCGGAATGGTCACGTCCAGAACCGTCGTGGCGGCGTCGACGTCGATGGGATCGCGCCCGATATCCGTCACTCTGGATGCCGCCGGAAGGCCGGGGTTCGCCTCATGACCCGGCTGCTCGCCGGGATGTGACAGGTGGGCGCCTCGCTCGGCGGTCGTGGTGTTGTGCCTGGGTGAAGTAGTCATGACCACCACGGTCGTTGAGCCATTTTTGTGGGCCATTTGGCCTGGCTGTGGTGGGGCTGTGAGAGTAAATTTTCGGAATCTAGGGCACTCAGCGGCCGGACAAAGAGAAGAGGCCCGTGTTTGGGGGAACCACAACCACAAACACGGGCCTCTTCGACCCCGAGCGTACCTTAAGAAACTGAAAGCTTCTTAGGCCCTAGGGAGAGGGCTCGGGGGGTCTGAACGTACCGACGCGGCAACCGGTCGGTACACGTTTTGTCAACGACACCATCATTTTATCGCACCCTGGCGCAGATCGCATCGTTCGTCGTCAAATTTACACGTTTCCTCACGGGTATTTCCACCCGGTGACATCTTTGCCTACTCGGAGGTTCCACCCGGCGGTGTACCTCCCGCCTCGCCTGTGGGAGGAGCCTCCCCGTTTTGCCCGGTCATTCCGCCTTCACCGGGTTGTGGCGCCTGTCCGTTCTCCCCGGATTGGCCTCCGGGCGCCGAGGTTGAACCGTTCTGACCCGAACCGTTCTCACCACCCTCCGCTGTCCCAGGTGACTGACCTTCCGTTCCAGTCTGCCCGGAACCTTGCTGGGGTGAGGTCTGCCCCATCCCATGGCTCGCGTCGGTTCCGCTGGTCGACGAGCCGGTTGAGGAGAGCCCAAAGGCCGCGCCCGTCGCGGTTCCGGTCACGGCGACGGCGAGTGCCGCCGTGGCCAACGTCTTCTTGGTCGTCCATCGATCGGGCCGTGGTTCCCGGTGTTCATTCCATTCGGAGGCGGGCGCACCCCACACCGGCCCTTGGCCTACGGTGGCGGATGGATACGGTGTGTGCCGCGTGATGCGCGCGGTGCGTGGATGGCGGTGGGATCCGCCCGTTGGAGTGGGATCGTGGTCGGTCATCGAAGGTCCTTTCGTCAATCTCAAGGCTCCGGAAAGTGGTGTGGCACTTTCCGAGGGTGGAGCACCCGATGTTCTTTCGAGCCTGGTTCGCGCACTTATGTGTGCGCTGTGACCTTTCGCAGATAGGGCTGTGACCTGGCCGTTTTGGGCCTCTCAGCCCTCGAAATCCCACGTAAAACCACTAGTCTGTGAAACATGAGCCACCCGTCGAGCACGTCAACCCCCGCCGAAATCGCCAAGAACCTCCCCGTTTTGGAGCATCCAGACGGTAGCCCCATCCGAGCCATCGTCGTCGATGACGAGGTCATGTTGGCGGAACTCATCAGCGTGGGTCTGCGCATGATCGGCTGGGAAGTCCAGCACGCCGGCGATGGTCCGAGCGCCCTTGAGGCAGCACGGCGTCTCAATCCGGACGTCTTGGTCCTGGACATCATGATGCCTGGCTTCGACGGCATCGAACTCTTGGGGCGAATCCGCCAGTTCTTGCCCGAGGTCCCGTGTCTCTTCCTCACCGCGAAGGACGCCGTGGACGACCGCATCCAAGGCCTCGCTGCAGGGGCCGACGACTACGTGACCAAACCGTTCTCCATGGAAGAGGTCATGATCCGCCTGCACCGCCTCGTGCAGCGCTCAGGTATCGCCGTCGCCGACGACGCCGAACTCGTCGTCGGCGACCTCGTCCTCAACCAAGACACCCGCGAAGTAACCCGTGCCGGCGAAGAAATTCAACTGACCGCGACGCAATTCGAGCTTCTTCGGTATCTCATGGAGAACCCGCGTCGCGTCGTCTCCAAGTCACAGATTCTCGACAACGTGTGGAATTACGATTTCGGCGGACAGGCGAACATTGTGGAGCTCTACATCTCCTACCTCCGCAAGAAAATCGACGTCGGCCGCGAACCCATGATTCACACGGTCCGTGGCGCCGGATATGTGATCAAGCCCGTCGCCTGATGAGTCCGTCCACGCGAGAGGAACACCATCCTTCGCCAGCCTGGCACCCCGCCGGATGGCGTCTGCGGACTCGGTTGATCGTGCTTCTGATGCTTTTCCTCGGGCTCGCCTGCCTGGCTATTGGCCTAGTGAGTTACGGGGCCATGAATGCCACGTTGAAGGGCCAGCTGCACGGTCAGCTCTCCGAGGCGTCGCACCGAGCCACGAGCTTTTCGGGGACAAGACCCGGCCAGGGCACGGGGGCAAACGCCGGAACCCCGCCCAATCCCCTGAACGCGCCAGGTCAAGCCGCAGGCACGCTCAACGCCCGCTTCTCAACTCAGGGGTTCCTTTCGGGAGGAATCTTGGACTCCGGCGGGGAGATTCAGAACCTGACATCGGAAGACCAAAGCGCCCTGCGCGCGATTCGGCCTGGTGAGGAAAAGGACGTCGACCTGACCAGCGGGGACTACCTCGTGGTGGCCGAAACCGATCCCACCGGGCAGATCGTCGTGACCGGTCTGCCGCTGAAGGGAGTGCATCACACGCTCAAATCCCTCGTCGCGATTATGGCGGGAGTTTCAGGGACGTCCTTGGTGTTGGCCGGCATCATGGGCTCGGCGGCCATTCGACGCACGATGAAGCCCCTCGAGCGTGTGTCGGCGGTCGCGACCAGCGTATCGAGACTCGACCTCGAGTCCGGTCAGCTCCCGGCGGCCAGCCGAGTCAGCCCCCGAGACGCCCGAAGTGATACCGAAGTTGGCGCCGTCGGCCACGCCTTCAACCAGATGCTCGACAACGTGGGGTCGGCGCTCACCGCCCGCCAGAAGTCTGAGGACCACATGCGGGAATTCGTGGGGAACGCCTCGCACGAACTCAGGACTCCCCTGGCCTCAATTCGGGGATATTCCGACCTCCTTAAGTGGACCGAGAACTTCACCGACGAGGGCCGCACGTCCCTCGAGAGGATCGATTCGCAGTCGCAACGTATGGCCGCGCTCGTGGACGACCTCTTGTTACTGGCCCGGCTCGATGAGGGACGCGAACCTGCTTGGGAAACCGTGGATTTGACGGAGTTGGTCGTGGAAAACGTCGCGGACATCCAGGTCGCCGCGCCTCTCCACGAATGGCGCCTGGAGTTGCCCGCGGAGCCAATCACGCTGCGCGCGGACCCGCGACAGGTCCAGCAGATTCTCCTGAACCTGCTCTCCAATGCACGCAAACACACGGAGGAGGGGACCCGGGTCACGACGGCACTGAGCCCCTCGGCCAATGGGCACGACGCCGTCCTCACCGTGACCGATAACGGCCCGGGCATTGACCCGAATTTTCAGGACAAAATATTTGGCCGTTTCGCCCGAGCCGATCAGGCTCGATCCGGTGGAGAAGGCACCACGGGCCTCGGACTGGCCATCGTTAAAGCCCTCGTCGAAGCGCACGGCGGGACCATCGGACTGACCTCGCGCCCCGGTCACACGGAATTTGAGGTCCGGCTACCCCTCGCCTCTTCCGTCGAATGAGGGTGGCCCACATGGAGCCGGGCCCTCCGATCGGCAGGGTTTAGCCCTGTGCGGTCGGCTTCATACCGGTGATGTACATGGCCTGACCGAGATGCTCCAAGGCATCCTCGGAGACGCTCACGAGGCGCGCACCCCGCGTTACCGGCGGGTCCCAGTTCTCGTCGACGACGTCGTCCAGATCCGCCTCGGTCAGCGTGCCGATGTACTCCAGCTCCGCGGCGATCACGGCGTCGAGGTGTTCGAACAACAACTCAACATCATCGACGACGATCGAGCGGGCACGTTCCGGGTTATGCCCGTATCCAAGCTCGTGAGGTTCCAATTCCAGGCCAAAGCGTTCGTCGAAGCCCTGAGCGGTCCACACCGTCTCACGGCCGGACAGCTCGCTGACCTGTTCGTCGATCTCGCGGCCGGTATGCCACAGCAACCAGGCCATCGAGTTGTCGTGATCCCCCGGGTGCTCGTTGAGCATCTCCGGGGTCGCATGTTCTTTGAGCCGTGCGGCCGATTCGGAGGGCCTCTTGGCCAGGTCAGTAAGCAGTGAAATCGCGTCCATGACTTCGACGATACGCTTCAGTCCGGCGTCGGTCACCCATCGAGCAAGGGGGCCAGAAAAAGTGAGATTCTGTGGCCAAAAATACCGAGTTTTGCCTTGTCGGAAGCCTAATGCCCGCGTAAAGTCAGTTTCGCTCGAGCGGCGTGTTGGCTCAAGAGCCGTTCGGGGGTGACCCCGGGCAGAGTTCTTGTACGCGACACCTGCCCGGGCACAGGGTCGGCTCGGAATCTTCTGATTACTGAGCCGGCCCCGCCCTTTTTAAAGAGACCTTCTGTGCACTCTACGGCGAGGCTCCTCGGTGAGTGTTATGACAAAGCGGGGCGGCCCAGAAGGGCCGCCCCGCTTTTCTCACGAGTCGTCGTGACTCACGGCTCATCGTGAGTCCGTCGCATGACTACGCGCGGTTCTTATTGCGACCGAAGATCAGGCCCCAAATGAACAGCACGATGAGTGATCCGACGAGCGCCAGGATCCACGTGGTGAGAGAAAAGAAGCCGTTTCCCTGAACGTGGAACAACACTTTGCCAAGCCAACCACCCAGCAAACCTCCGACGATACCGAGAATCATGGTGACGATGATCCCGCCACCCTGACGGCCCGGCATGATGAGCTTTGCCAACGCTCCAACAACGAGTCCGATGATAATCCAGCTAAAAATATTCATGGTCAATTCCCTTTCAAAAGGTGTGAATGAATTTTCCGTGTTGGCTCAGAACAAATTGTACCCAGCATGACCCACCTGGTCACACGGAATCACGGATTTCAATTTTAATATTTTTGTAGCCTCCGTCACGGCGTTTCCCCGGCAATCTGCCGCTGGTTGCGCAGGCCCTCATATAGGCCAAACGGCCCGTCGAATTTTCGGCGAGCCGTTTGGCATATATTCCGGAAAAGTAATCAATTCCCGGAATTCTCGACCGTGGGGTCCCCCAAAAATCTCCCCTAACACCCGCCGAGCGAGATGCGCGCTGGAGGGTTGGGACTAGACTCCACGATCAGGTTTCTTGTATTCCGCTCATTGCACCTGCACGGTGCGTTTCGAGCGGGAATTTCGAGTTACCGAATAGGCGATTCCGACGCTATTCAGAGGGCCGCCCAAGACTCGGGCGGCGGCTGGCACCACCTGCTCGCGAATCTCTCGAGTCACGGTGGGAAGATCGGCTCGCTCGTGAACGGTGACGTCCAGTACGAGCTCGGCGTTGGTTCGCTCGCCCTTAAGCCCCGCTTTGGCGTCCGTAACATTCGTGAGCGTTTGAACGTGTTCCGCGATGGCAGAAGCAATCACCTTAGAATCCACCAAGGTCACGCCGTACCGGGGGTCCCGCTGAAAGCGGAAGGTCGAGGCCCCTGCGCTCCGGGGTGCTTGGCGAATGAACCACCATAGCGCCACGATGATCAACAGGATGCCGACGGCGATGGTCGCCGCGGCGAGCCACCCAGCCTCCAGGAGCCCACCGGCTCCTTGCAGCGGCGTGCCGTCAGGAGCCCACGTGCTACCGGCCGAGGAGAACACCCCGCCCGCCACGAGGCCCCATCCGACTCCCGCGATGAGGAGGATGCATCCGATGATGGTGAGCCAGGTTCGGTTAAAAGCACCTGCGGTTTTTTTCATGACACGTCCTTGCTCTGCGCGGCGACCCGCACCTTGGGGAAGGTTTCGAGCTCGGCCGAGGCCAAACGATTCTCGACGGCCTGTTGCACCTGACCCACTAATGCTTCGGTGGAACGCAACGGCGTCGTGATCTGCACCGTGACCTTTTTGGGCGTGGCGGTGGACTTAACTCCGGCGACGCCGTCCACCTGGGCGGCCGCAGCCGAGGCGAGGGTCGCGAGGCCACGGTTATCAACCACGGCGTCGATGGGACCACGGGCACCAGAGGTGGGTTCCGACTGACGGCCCAGCATGGCGGCGTTGAACCCGCCAGGGATGATGGCGCAGAGCAACAGGATCACGCCCAAGACGGCGGAAACTATCGCCACACCCCACCCCCAGCTGGAGTTCCATGCCGCCGAAGAAGCGGAGTTGGCCGCGTCGGTCAGTTGGGGCCACCACTGGCCAGTGGAGAGCTTCTGGATACCCGCGATGGTCAGCAGTATTCCGACCGCAAGGATCACGAGCGCAACCACAATTGACGGGGTGGCGCGCAAGGGGCGCCGTCGCAGTGATTTCACAGCAGAACCCTTTCGCTTTGATGATGCTGAGGCACGAGGTACTTAACTCGAATATCCACCTGTCGCACCTCGACGCCGGCTAGGCGGGACACGGTGCGCACGAGGGCCTCACGGACCTGCTCGGTCGTCTCCTCCAACGGGAGGGGATATTCAATGCCGAGTTCGACGCTGAGCACAGCGATCGACCCCGTGAGTTCCACCTTGACGTTGGGGCGAGAATCGAGATCGGCGTGGCCACCCATGCCGAGGAACCCTCCCCCTCGACCACCGACGCTCGAGAATTCTGAAGCGCACTGCGCCGCGATCTTCTCGACCACGCGGTCGGCCACGACGAGGCGACCTCGCTCCCCCTCCGATTCACGTGACCCGGAAACCCCGGAGGGAGAAGTGCCCTGCTCTGGCGCACTGGTAGACATGGTCACCTCCTGTCAGAACCGCGGCCCATCAAGGAGCGCAGGTCCAGCCGTCCTTCCAGGATCAGGCCGACGGCGCCACCGATCACGGCAAAGACGACGGCGGTGAGGAATGCGAGGAATCCTCCGAAGAACGCGATGGCGCCCAACGCCAGACCGACGATGAGTCCTAAGTGACTCGGTTTCATGCTGTGTCCCTTCCCAGAGAAAAATTTGAGGGGTGGGGCCGGCACAGTGCGCCGGCCCCTACTCAATTACTGAAGCTCGCGGTCGTTCGACTCTTCGTTCTGGTTGTCGTCGTTGGGCAGGTGGACGTCGGTGACGTCGATGTTGACCTCGATGACGTCCAGGCCGGTGGCCTGCTCAACCGTGCGGATCACGTTGCGGCGGATGCTGTTCGCGATCTCGACGACGGACGTGCCGTATTCGATGACGATGCTGAGATCAACGGCCGCCTGCTTTTCTCCCTTTTCCACGGAGACGCCGCCGGCGACGTTGGTCTGCGATCCCGGGATGCGCTCCGAGAGCGAGTCGAAGGCGCGGCGTGCGGCGTTGCCCATGGAGTAAACGCCGGGAACCTCGCGGGCGGCAATGCCGGCGAGCTTCTGGACGACGGTGTCGTTGATGGTCGTATTGCCCTTGCTGGTCTGCAGGGGGCTTACCGATTCGCCAACGCTGCTGTTCTGCGGTGCCTTGTTTTCATGTGCCATGATGATGACTCCCTTGATCTGGTCGAAACGGGCTTGTACCTATACTGACGAGGCTGCGAACCATTCGTCACGACTTTTCTTAAAGAATTTTTTTGGGTGCCATTAGGGGCTTCAATCTGCGAGGATGGTGGGCATCATGGCCTTTTGGGGCGACCAGAGGCAAGGAGGCGCATCCATGAATTCCGACGATGAGTTCACCCCGGAGTACATCGCCACCTTGGTCTTGCGTGCTCAGGACGGAGATCTCGACTCTTTCGCACGGCTCGTGGATCGCTATCAGGCGCCCCTTCTTCGACTTTCCTACCGGATGCTCGGCAATCGCGCCGACGCGGAGGACGTCGCCCAGGAGTCGCTGGTGAAGGCATGGACCACGTTGGAACACCTCGCGATCCCGGAAGCGTTTCCGACGTGGCTCTATCGGCAGGCCGTGAATCGTTGCAAGGACATATTGCGGTCACCAAAGCGCTCCGCGACTGTCCCGATCGATGAGACGAATCAAGACCACCCCTCGATGACCGATACTCGACCCGCGAATGACCCTCAGCGTGTGACGGAGGTGCATTCGAGCATGGACGAGCTGTCACGACTCCTGCTGACCTTGCCCGATGACCAACGGGCATGTTGGGTCCTACGGGAATACATGGGCCTTTCCTATGCGGAAATCTCAGAAACGCTCGCGACCCCGGTTGCCACGGTGCGCGGTCGACTCTCCCGAGCACGCGCGCGTCTGGCCCAGGACATGAAGGAATGGCGATGAATAACGACGAACCTTTGGAATGCGGGCGAACCGTCGAATCTGTCATGGACACCAAGGACTCCGTGCCGGATGAGCACCAACGCGCTTGCCCGCATTGCTCCGATCTGCGCGACCGGCTTCAGCAGCTCGATCGCATGACCGATGCAGCCCAGCGGGAAGACCGCTCCCTCACGATGACTTCCCAAGCCCGGGAGCGAGTGTTGAACTTCGCTCGCTCAACCCTGCGCCGCGGCGCGGACATCCCGGTGCATCGCGACGACGACGCCACCGTATCCTTCAGTCAACTGGTGATCTCCCGTACCGCCCGTGAAATCGTCGATGCCCACCCGGGGCTCATGGCCCGACGTTGCACCGTGACCGGCTCCGAAGACCCCGCTGACGGGCTGCAACCGCTCACGCTGCGCATCGGCCTGACCGTTTCGCCCACTTTCCATTTCCAGGATCTCGACGACGTCGTCCGCCCCGCGATCAGGGACATCATGTCGAGCAAGCTGGGGGCGCACGTCGCCGACATCGAATTTTCTGTGGAGGATGTGCTCAATGACTAGCCAACGTTCATCTCGGTCAGGCTCCCCATCCGAGTCAGCGGCTTCCGGCAAGGGCACTGGAACTGCGGCCGTTTCCGGCACGGTCATTTCGACCGATCGACCGGAAGGGCTACTCGAGGTTCTCGCACGGTCCATCGACGCCGTTCCGGGCGTCACCCGTCGTGAAGCCGGTATCGGGGATTTCCTACGCACGCTCTGGAAGCGCCAACCGACCACCGAAGCGGATGAAACTCACGGACTCTCTTTGAATCAGGAGGGTTCGACGGCGACGCTCACGGCAGCCGTCTGGGTCGCCGAGGACTCTGGAGTCACGGCCCTCAGCATCGCCCAGGCCGTGGCGACCCGGGTGAATGAGGTCATTACGGCGCACGGCCTGACGCCGGGGACTCACAGTATTTCCGTGCGCGAGATCGAGCGGGTCTAGCTGTACTGGCCGGGATGATCATTCGTTTCCCGGATGACACCAAATCCCTGAATGCGGTTTACACCTTGCATTTGTCTCCCATCGGTTTTACCCAAAGGCTTCTGAGGGAGAAGACAGGAGTCCGTCACAGGGAGGGTTTCGAGTCTGTTATTTCAAGGGTTTCGTAAACGCCCTGATCCACGCCGAGACAAAGGCTTGCTCGACTTGCCCTTGGGAGAGGCCGATCAAAAGGGCCGCCGCCTTGTCTTCGATTTCAGGGTAGACCGCAACGCCCATGTAACTGGCCTATGGCTTATCCACAGCGCTGAGAAGAAAGTTCTCATCGCGTATTGGCACGGATGTGATCCTCTCGTGAATTTTCACAATGTCGTCACGAGTGAGGTAGACCCAGGAGGTCACCGGGATTCAAGGAGCCGATTCACTCCGGCGAGCCGCTCTTGAGATTCATCAATCAGAGCACTCAATTGAGCAGGAGTAAGAGTGGCGTGTTCCGACCCCTCCGGCATCTGAACTGCCATGTCGCGCTCCTTTCGTTGAGTCCGAGCCTACGAGAAAACCTGAGTTCAGGGTAGCGGCTCACAAGCCCGCGAAAAGCACCACGGCCCGGGCAAATACGACGGCTCATCCTTCGATATTCCGTCACGGGAGTGACCGATACATGAAGAAACCCCAGGGCGGCCAAACGTAGCCAAAAGAGACCCTGGGGCCCGAACCGGCAGCGAACCTTCGTACCTTTTGGGATCTGCTCGGCAGCATCCAGTCCGTTTCTCCGTGTTGATCTTACAGCTTGCTCTGTAGACACCCCTGACCGCGCGTCCTGAGCAACTGAGCCATCGCGGTGCGCCCCAACAAGGGACCAGCGAAAGGGCTTTTATGGTTGCTCGGCACTCAGCCAGCTCGCCCTCAACTGCGAGGAGTCGCAATAATCGCTGTGTCGGAATGGCGCTTCGACATGGTTCCAACACGATTTCTGACCTCGGAACATACATCGCGTTGTCAGCAAGACATCAAATCCGAATGATCTTGCCGAGGTTGAACAACGAGTCACCGGCAATCAATCCTGCACCAACCAGCCCGACCTCTCGTTCACCTTCTTCACCGCGCCAAGTCGTCCAAAGCTTTCGCGCAAGCAATCCAATGAGGACCAGTCAGCGTTTGGCGAGGCCACCAACAAGCCCGTTGCGAACAAGACGCCCAGTTGCCGCTGAGGGCCGCCCACGAGCCGAATGATCGCCCCTGGTATGGCCCACAGGGCCATTGTCTTGCCAATAGACGGGTCACTGACGCCAGCTCTGATGGTGTCAGCGAAGACTTGGGAGGTCGGCGGAATGCCGCCACCGTTCAACTAGTGGTCCCACGAAATTGCGACGATGCCGATGGCGACAACGATTGCTACCACGGACGCTTGCAGCTGTTGTTTGCGTCCGTCCATTTCGAATGCAGTGTAGGGACGATGTTCTCTCCGCAGGATCCATCCGGCCTTGTAGTCATAACCCATGTCAGCAGACGAAAGGATTTCTGGAACAGAGAGGAATGGGCCGACACGCTCATTTCCGGTGTTCTGGAATCCGATCGCCGCTCATCAAACGATTTGGTCGAATCCTAGGAGGTTAGTCTCGTGGACACTTCCCTAACGCAGTTTCTTAACCGTTCAAAACGGTTTACTCCTGCGGAAATAAATGAGCCTTGGAGATCACCCTCGTGATTTATATGCTCACCTTTCGCGAGGTTTAGCGCGTGGTCGCGTGCCCTACAACCTCAGCTTCAATTATCCAACACAACCCCTTCGAGTGGCGTGCGGAGCTTATTCCCATGCCATAATAACTAATGTGCACCATTTAGCTAGCCGTTACAAACATTCCAGACTGCCTGCAGGGTACGCTAAAACACGCTTTAGCGATGGATTCCAGCATAAATGTTACCCGTTGAAACATCTTCCTCGAGCGATTCGAGGGACCTTCCACGTGTTTCTGGAACCTGTGTCCTGACAAAAACAAGGGCAATAACCCCAACCGCAGCAAAAAGAAGAAATGTTCCTGTAATTCCGGCACCGGAAATCAACGTAGGAAAAAAGAGGGATAGAAAGCCATCCGAACCCCATCCCACGAACGCAGCTATACCTATTCCAAGTCCACGCATATGCAAAGGGAATATTTCTGCGAGCCACACCCACACCGCAATATTTAGACAACTCTGCATTGATAGCAAAAATGCTGCGACCAGTATAAGAATTACATATGGTCGAATGGAACTCCCTGCGGGAAAGACTTGGGCAGATACCGCAATAAGACAGTGGCACAATGTAGTCAGCGTCAGGCCGATAGTGAAGGTTTTTCTTCGATTGACGCGATCCATATTGTATAACGCAATAATTCCTCCGATAACTGATACAGCCCCAAAGGCAACATTAGCGACGATGGCCTGTTTATCATCCATACCAGATTCTTCGAGCACGCGGGTACCGTAGTACATGATCGAGTTTATTCCGGAGAGCCGCTGGATCATGTTCACACCAATTCCGACAAGAATTATCCTCAATAGCCATTTGTTGCCAAGGATGGCCCAAATGCCCATTCTGCCGGAGGCCTTTTCTTCGCGAGTGACGATTTTTAGCTGTTGGACTTCGGCCTCGGCTCGTTGTGGAGGTCGGATACTCTTGAGGATCGCCAAGGCATCATCGTGGCGATTTTTCTCGACCAGCCAACGCGGGGATTCTGGCATACGCAACATGCCAATAAACAATGCCACGGCCGGAACGGCACATACAGCGAACATGTACCGCCATATTCCTTCAACGTGACCGAATGTTGTCGCGAGAAATGCATTGACACTGAAAGCGGCCAGCTGTCCAATAACAATGGCCAGCTCGTTCCGTCCGGTTATCGATCCGCGTATTTCATATGGCGCTAATTCTGCGAGAAAAACAGGTACGACAGTCGATGCTCCGCCGACTGCTAGTCCAAGGGCGATTCGCCCAGATACCAGCATGGTGAATCCCACGGGTGAGAAAGTTCCCAGCTCGGGGCCGGCCGGCGAGAAAACGACTAGTACCACGCCTATAAAGAACATGGCCGAGAGTATGAGAATGCTGGTCCTTCGGCCTATCGCGTCTGATATACGCCCGATCAGAAGTGCGCCGAATGCGGCAGCAAAAACCAGGGAGCTAATGACAACTCCCAACTGGATTAGAGAGAGTCCTAATTCTTTGGCCATGGGGCCCTCTGCTCCGTTTGCAACACCGGTGTCATATCCAAATAGAAGCCCCCCAAGACAAGCAACAATGGAAATGACCCCCAGGCGTTTGCCGTAAGAGCCCTTGTTCATAACAGGAAGGGCGGTGGTGGAGGTTGTTTCAGGATTCGTATTCACGGTTGAACTCCTTAGTCAAAAGCGACGGACGCCGAAGCAACACAGGAACCACAGATCCTCGGATGCCTTTGTCACGGAGTCCACACCAAATTAGGGAGGGAAGTTTAGGGGCCCGAGAAGGGTCAGTGTTTCTCAGGTACGCTCCGGAGAAAGGCAAGGTCTGCGCCTTCGGAAGCTTGGACAACTTGAGTTGCATAGAGACGCCGCCACCCCCGGGCGGGAGGTTCGGGAAAACTGACGGTTTCCCTGCGTCGCTCTAGCTCGTCCTCGCTCACTAAAAGGTCAACCTTCCGTGCAGGAACATCGAGTCGTACCCTGTCTCCATTGCGGGCTAGAGCCAGAGGCCCGCCCAGAGCTGCTTCCGGGCTGGCGTGAAGAACGATGGTGCCATATGCAGTCCCCGACATACGCCCATCCGAGATTCTGACCATATCCTTGACTCCCTGGCGAGCCAGATACTTGGGGATGGGAATGGATCCGGCTTCTGGCATCCCCGCCCCCACAGGTCCGATGTTGCGCATAATCAGTATGTGGTTGGGAGTCAGGCCCAAGGATTCATCGTCAAGTGTTTCTTCAACTTCTTCTAACGAATCGAAAACATGCACCGGCCCTTCATGGATCATCAGCTCAGGGTCCGCCGCAGCCGCTTTAATCACTGCTCCTTCGGGAGCAAGGGACCCTCGGAGCGTGACGAGACCGCCGGGATTTTGCAACGGATCATCAAAGGTACGGATGGTCTCTTGCCATTCTTGTGGCCCTTCATTCGACCGGATCTGCTGCCCTATCGTCTTGCCTGTAACAGTGGTGGCATCTAGCTCCAGGACATCTTCCAGCGTTTTCAAAAGCGCTGGAACACCGCCGTCTCGGTGCATATCCGGCAAGTAATTCTTACCTGCAGGTTTGCAGTTGACGAGAACCGGGATCTTCTGAGAGATGTCGTGGAAGTCATCAAGATCGATTGCCAGTCCTAGGCGACGAGCGATTGCCGTGAGGTGGATGATGGCATTAGTGGATCCTGCGATGGCTGAAAGTACCATAATCGCGTTCTTGAAGGCGGATTCAGTCATAATCTCCGATGGCCTGCGCCCGGACAGGGCGAGTTCGACCGCTTGCCTGCCGGTGGCTGCGGAGATCCGCAACCGATCCGAGGAAACTGATGGAGCTGTACCAGAAAACGGCAAGGACATCCCCAAAGCTTCGACTAGACACCCCATGGTGGAGGCAGTGCCCATCACCATGCAAGTGCCGGCCGACGGCGCCAGTTGGGTGTTGATCTCGCTAATTTCCTTCTCGTTCAACCGGTCGCCACGGAACTCAGTCCACATTCTGCGACAATCTGTACAAGCACCAAGCCGCTCGCCCCGGTAATTGCCCACTGTCATCGGACCGACTACTAGTTGGATCGCCGGGATATCAGCCGATGCCGCCGCCATCAGTTCTGCTGGAACTGTTTTATCGCAACCTCCGAGAAGGACTACAGCGTCCATGGGCTGGGAGGTCAGTTGTTCCTCCAACTCCATGGCCATCAGGTTCCTGAACAGCATGGTCGTAGGATTGGTTAGGATCTCTCCGAGAGACATCACAGGGAAAACGAAGGGGATCCCTCCAGCCTCCAAGATGCCTCGTTTCACGGCCTCTATCATCTGGGGCATTTCTCGGTGGCAGGTCGTGAAATCCGACGTAGTGTTCACTATTCCAATAACGGGTCGGTCGATGTCTGTCTCGTCGAGCCCCGCTGAATTCAAAAACGCACGTCGAATAAACTTGCTGAACTCTACATCCCCGTAATTGGTCAGACGCCCGTATACGCCCTCGGTTTTTGCTTTGCCCTCAGAACTCGACTCAGAATTCATCATCTTCTCCTTACAGGCCGAGGAAAGTTGCTTTAGCAACGGTGTAATCTAGGACGCCTTCGCTACCGCCTTCACGGCCATAGCCTGACTGCTTTACACCACCGAATGGCGCCTCAGCCGAAGCTACGATCATCGAGTTGATGCCGACCATACCGGCCTCGATTCCCTCTGAAGCCCGAACGGCCGTACTCAAATCCTTCGTCCATACGTAGCTAGCTAGCCCGAAGTCCGTGGCATTAGCGAGTTCGAGCGCCTGCTCCATCGTGCTGAAAGTCGTAATCGGTGCCACTGGTGCAAAGGGCTCGTCGACCATGATTTTGCTTTTGCCGTTGACACCGGTGAGAACAGTCGGCTCGAAGAAAAATCCTTTTTGGAAGCGAGAGTCCCTGCCCCCACCTACTGCGATCGTGGCACCGTGAGCGACCGCGTCGTCCACCAGCTCTTGAGCTTCTTCAACTCGTTTGAGATTAGTCAACGGGCCTACTTGGGTCCTTGGATCAGTACCGTCTCCGATATTCAATGCATGAGTGGCAGCGACGAATGCTTTGGTGAACTCTTCGGCGATGCTCTCATGGACTATGAAACGGCTCGGTGAGGCGCAGACCTGACCAGCGTTACGGAATTTTGTGGCAACGCAAGTTTCTGCGGCCTGAGATATATCGGCGTCCGAGAAGACGAGAACCGGAGCATGGCCACCAAGTTCCATCGAAACATCGGTGATGCTATCCGCTGCAAGGTGCAGAAGGGTCTGCCCTACGGGCACTGACCCTGTCAGTGAGATCTTTCGAATTTCGCCGGAAGCGACCATCCTCTTGCTGATGTTGGAAGCGCTACCGGTCAAAGCTGAAACAACTCCTTCCGGAATGCCCGCCTGACGAGCAGCTTCGACGATCAGAAGCGTGGAGTAGGGAGCTTCACCGGGAGGCCTGACTATGACCGAGCAGCCTGCAGCCAGAGCAGGTGCCATCTTCCGTGAGGGCAAGAGCGCAGGAAAATTCCATGCCGCGAAGGCTGCCACAACGCCAACAGGTTCTCGTGTCACTAACAGGCGACTATCCGTGGAATGTCCGTCAACCGTTCGACCATAAATGCGACGAGCCTCATCTGCGTACCAGTCAAACTGGTCGGCTGCGGCATTCCACTCACCTTCGGATTCACTAAGCGGTTTCCCTTGTTCAGCAGTCATCAGGCGAGCAGCTTCGGGAGTCCATTCACGAAGGATCTGGGCGATACGGCGGATCTTGGAGGACCTTGTCCAGGCATCAGTGTTCCGCCAAGTTTTGAGGCCGTCTTTCGCGCCAGCAACTGCTAGGTCCACGTCTTCAGGAGTGGCCTGAGCGATGGTTCCAAGGATCTCTTCGGTTGCAGGATTGATGACCTTGCTGGTGGCTCCATCTGACGACGGCCGCCACGCTCCATTGATGTGAAGTTGTCCGGGGATGATATTGGGGAATTCAGTCATTGTTCAGACCTCCAGTTGATGACGAAGATTTTCTGTGTCTCCCACCCAAGGACCGACATTCCATCGGCCAAAGGAGCCAAGCCCACCTAGTTCGTTGGGACCGAAATAGATGGGAAGATGGATAAGAGACAGGCCGTTGTATTCATAGGCTTTGGTCAGAGCAGCACTAAGTTCTTCTGTTGTGTATCCGCCGTGTAGCCCTTGGACTCCCTTAATTGATCGTGCCCAAGCTTGATAGTCGACCTCGACTTGGTCATTAGTGGCATAGTCAATGCCGAATTGATCAAGTTGCAGAGATGAGATGGCCCCTTGACGACGGTTATCAAACAACACAACGACCCCACGGGCCCCATGCTGAATACCGTCGATGAGTACTTGAGGGTTCATGGAGAAGCTTCCATCACCTGTCATTCCGAGGGCGAAGAATTCTCCTCCCGCGATGCCGCTGGAAAGGACCGAGCTCGCGGCAAAGCCCATGTAGCTTGCTCCGGTTTCGGTAATCGTCTTACCAACAGCATTGTCTTCTGCCACCTGGAAACCGTTCGCCTGGACATCACCGGCGTCGTAAAATAGGACAGCGTCTTCGTGCTGATTGGCCCAATCAACAACAGTTTTTAACGCTGCTGGTTGGGTCAGGACCTCACGACCCCATACCTCGTCTTTGATGACAGGGTTCTCGAACCTTTGATGTTTGAATGTTTCCCACTTCTCCCAGGCCTCAAGGGCTTCCACTGCCCACTGACTGTCGAGATCGTGTTCTTTGGCTCCTCGAGTTTTCAGCGCCTTGATTAGGCCTTGGAGGGTCAGCTTGGCATCGCCCCACAGCGGGATCGCGTGGTTGTAATGGACCGCGTCATGGGGATCCGCGTTGACGTTGATGACGCGTTGGACACGGGGGTAGCCGGTACGAGACATGTCCGATTGGCATACTCCCCGGCTTCCGATAGCTAGTAGAACATCAGCATTTTCCATCGCGAAGTTTCCGCTGATGGACCCTTTGGTCCCACCGACTGTGAGATTTCTCGGATGCGAGTATGGGATCGTCCCGGATGCTATCGGAGAAGTTATGGCGAAGCCGTCCACCAGAGGAAGGATCTCCTCGATCTCGTCTCCTGCGCCGCGGGCGCCCCCACCAACACGTACGACGACCTTTTCTGCTGCCATGAGGATTTTGGCAGCCTCATCGTACTGACCATTGTCTGCAGCAGCACCAAGGCTTGCAGGAGGCACCGTCGGTAGTGCCCCGAGATTCATCTTGACTTTTTGGGGCTGGGTGTTGATAGGCAGCAACAGGTAAAAAGGCCTCGCATGATGGGGGTCATCTACGGTGTTCAGTCCCTGTCGAAGCGCTTCGGGAAGAGCCCAGGGCGTATGCATGGTGTATGCAGGCCCCATGGAAGAGGTCAGTTTGAGGAATTTTTCCTGGCCTTCCCCCGGGATCTGCTGCATGTTGGGGCCTTCGGCTTCGGTGGTTTCATCAGCGTATATATGCCACACCCCGACCCCGTCGCTGCTGGCGGCCAAGCTTCCCGCCATAGCCTGCAAGCCCCCAGGGCCTATGGATGTAAAGACAGCGGATTTTGTTCCGGTTGTCCATCGCAATGACGTGGCAGCGTGTGCTGCCTCAACCTCGTTGCGGACGGGATAGGTTTTCAACGCCCCGACTTCCTCATACACCCGCATGACTTCGCCCAGGTCGGTAGACCCGTGGCCAAAGATTCCGATGAAGGTGCGGACGTTCTGCAGGAGTAGTCCGATGATGACAGCCTCGGACAAGGTCAGATTGACGTGTTTGGGAAGAGTCCTGTTTTCAAGTGCTGCCTGCACCGAACCTGCGTCTACGATTGCTTGGGCACGGCTGCGCCGCTCTTCGATGATCGAGGAGGTAGTCGCTGCAGTGGGAGTCTCATTCATAAGAAACCTCGAGTGGTCATAGCGGTTTACTGAGTTTTGACATGAAGTGTGCATGCGGATGTCTGGGACGATCAGTCCGTCTGCGTGTAGAAATCGGGCTTTTCGGGTAAGTTGACCGGTTCGATCTTTCCGGAACGTTGAGCCCGGACTCCTGTTTCAACGACAACCGTGGCAGCGTATCCATCCCACGCACTCGGTCCGGTAATCCGATTGGCATGGATTCCGTCGACCCATGCTTGAATCTCGTCGTTGTAGGCATCAAGAAAGCGCCCACGAAAGTCCGGTGGCACGCAGTGGGATACTGAGCGCTTCTGGCGGTATGTAACTCCGTCCGGCCGACCGAACTCCAAAGTCCCCTTCTCCAATGTGATCTCACCCGACACCTCGTACCCGTATGAGCAGTCAAGGTTGGCCTCAACGACGATGATTCCCTGAGAAACCATCCGGATTACCAGAAGCTGCGGTCCTGGAAGTCCTGCAGCTGCAAATCGGTTGTTCCTCGGTTTCAGAACCTCTACAGATGCCACCTCTTCGTCAAAAAGCCAACGGGCGGTATCAAATTCGTGGACCGAGGATTCTGGGATGAGGTCTTCCTCGGCAAAGCGAGGAGGGGCAACTTCGAGTCGGTGGACAAAGCGTCCGACCAGGGCGTCTCCGAGCTCACCCCCACAGATAGCGCTCTTAACCTCTTTGTACTGCCGGTCAAACCGACGCATGAAACCCACCTGGATTAGACGTTTACCAAGTTCAGTCTCAGCATCGACGATCTTCTTTGCGGAGATAGCATCCTCCGTCAACGGTTTCTCGCAAAGAATCGGAACTCCGGCGTTTAGGGCTTCCATGACGATCGGATAGTGAGTGCTCCCTGGCGTCGCGATGAGGACTCCGTCGACATCGCCTCGGTCCAATGCTTCGGTGAGGGAACCCGCAACTTTGGCCCCAGGAGCGAGTTTTGCCGCCTCTTCAGCCCGGATCGGGTCTGCATCGACTACGGCCACCACTCGAGCCCCGGCGATAGACTCCGGGATTCTCCGTAGATGATCTGCCCCCATTACCCCGGTGCCCACGACAGCGATGCCGATTTCTGGCCTATTTTCTGAAGCCATCTAATTCATACCTTGCCTTGCGTGCGGTCATCTGGCGGTGCCATGCACCACGTGGAGCAACTCCACGCAGAATCCTGATCGCAGAGTTTGCGACGGGCATCCACCATTCATGTGCCGTGCGACACATGTAACGATATGGAGACTGTACAACACTGTTGTTCCATACACAACGCCCCCTCCGAGTTGGGAGATTTGCGCCCCACCAAAGGGAAAGGGACTCCCAACGCAGGTCCTCAGTCGTCAGCGGGGCACCGGAAACTGGCACTTTGGGCGCCTGACTGGCGCACATCTCATGTGAACTTCAAGAGATAGACAACTTCGTTGACTTTGAGACAACACTGCACATAGCGTGTAGCTGTGAGTAATGCGAAACCTCGTAGCGGATCATTAGAAACAGGACTGGACCTTTTGGAAGCGCTCTCGCTGAGCGACTCGGGCCTCGGTGTCAGTGGGCTTGCGGCCCAGCTCGAGATCGACAAGGGTAATGCCCACAGAATCTTGAAGACATTGATTCACCGCGGATATGTGCAACAAGACCACGACACCAAGCGGTACAGAGCCTCGGCGAAATTGGTATCTATAACCGGTGCGGCGCTACGCCGTCTCGACGTTAGATTAGCCTCCGAAGAAGTATGCGAATTGCTGGTCGGGCTTACGGGAGAATCAGTCCATGTTTCCCAGGTAACCACTCAGGGTCCGGTCTACATTTTGCAACGCAAGGCTTCGTTCCGTGTCTCGGTTGATACAGAAATTGGTAGTCGACCACCGATGCATGCCACCTCGACTGGAAAAGCTATCTTGGCGCATTTACCGGAGGAAGACAGAAGGCAGTGGCTTACGCACCCGTTAGAAAAATTCACTATTCGGACCCTTACGTCGCTGGAGGACCTCAATCGCGATTTGGTGGCCACAGTAGAACGTGGCTACGCGGTCGATGATGAGGAGTACAACTCAGGCGTCAGATGCGTGGCCTCGCCGGTATTTGGCGTGGACGGCACCGTGGCGGGAAGTCTAGGCGTCTCCGGGCCAATTCACCGCATGGATATCTCTCGAGTCGAAGCAATTGCCGACCAGGTTATCGCTGCCAGTCGCGCAGTCACAGAACGCTTAGGTGGACCAATTGAGCGCCACCCAGCATCTTCGGTCACCTTGGCACTCGGAGAACAAGCAGACTAAAACAACCAACAACAGGAGCGTTGACTTGAAGACAAGTTTCCACACAGGACTGTTCAGCGGAGAGCCAGTTCTAACAGCCATCAAGCGAATCCAAGATGCAGGTTTCGAAAAGGCAGAGCTAAATGCAGAGACATTGCCGTGGGCAGAGCCTCACATCACACCAGAAACTACATTAGAGGAAATCAACAAGATCGCTGCGACTGATGCAGTAAGTTCCATTGCGGCACACAGAGAGGGACTGGCTAACCCTGATCCTGCCCGGCGGTCCGAAGCTATCGATTGGACAATTGACCTTGCCCAGAAGTCGGTTGACCTGGGTGCGCCCCTCATACATGTGATTGCCGGCGATGCGCGAGAAGACTCAGGGCTAGGGACCGGTGGTGTAGCTGGCGAAACCAATGCTTTCATCGAGTCTTTGAAGCAGGTAGTGGACCAGTGCTCAAGTCTAGGTGTGGCCGTTGGTCTAGAGCCGATTGTCGGGCAACTAATTTCCTCCACTGACGAAACTTTGAAGATCCTAAATGCTGTTCCCAACTTGGGCGTGAGCTTTGACCCCTCCCACCTGGAAGTAACCACACATGATGTTACTTCCGCAGCCCGAAACCTGGGGGACCGGACTCTGATTGCTGCCCTCAAGGACGGTGAGGGAAACCCAGATCGATTCACGTTCCCGCCGCTGGGTGCAGGAAACATCGATTTTCCTGCCATGGTGAAAGCGTTGAGGCAATGTGGATTCGATGGTTACCTTGTCGTTGAGCACGAGGCCCATGTTTTCGGCGACGAACGGAGTATCGACGAGATTCTTGCCCAGAGCTACTCCTTTATCCAGAACGTTCTCCAGTCTGTGAAATAGCGCTACTGACAAATCGTCACGGCAACGCACACAGAGAGCTCAAATACCAACTGTTGAACGTTCGCCTCGACTAGTCTGGGACGGCCCTGCCGGAATTTGATCTAGCTCAGTACGCTCGAGATCCAAAGCACTCGTGCGTATGCCTTCGCCCTGCATGAGCTGCCCCTTGATCGGACGCCCGAGGTAGGGGTGGCTGTAATGAAAGGTATTAACCAGGACGTTGCCCAATCGCCCGGAAGTCACCGGGCTGCCACACGGTGTACGGGAAGTGGCCATGATACTTGTGTAGCCAATTAGGTAGCGCGCCATAAGGCCGGCCCGCGGGCCGCGCAAAGCGAAGGGGCCGTCACCGACTCGTCGGCGACGGCCCCTTCGCGTTACCGCAGCAAAGACCTAGCGCAGTTCGCCGGTCACCGTCTCGAGCGTCTCGAGAAGAGCCCCGGAGGACACCAGCTCCACCACCGTTTCGATCTCCGGCGAGAGGAATCGATCAGGCCCGGGCCCCTCGACTCCGGCCTCGCGGATTGCGGCGATCACTGCGGATGTGGCCGGGGCGGCGTCGTGCTCGCGCAGGTCGATACCGCGGGCGGCTGTGAGAATCTCGATCGCGAGCACCCGGTTGAGCCCGTCGATGGCCTTCCGGAGCTTGCGAGCCGCGGACCAGCCCATCGACACGTGATCTTCTTGCATCGCCGAGGACGGAATCGAGTCCACCGAAGCCGGGTTGGCCAGGCGTTTGAGTTCGGAGACGATAGCCGCCTGCGTGTACTGAGCGATCATGTGGCCGGAATCGACGCCGGCGTCGTCGGCCAGGAAAGGCGGCAGGCCTCGGTTGCGAGCGACATCCAAGAACCGGTCCGTGCGGCGCTCCGAGATGGAAGCGGTATCGGCAACCGCGATGGCCAAGAAGTCCAGCACGTACGCGACGGGGGCGCCATGGAAATTGCCGTTGGACTCGACCCTGCCATCCAAGGTCACGACGGGATTGTCCACCGCCGCGGCGAGCTCACGCCCGGCGACCATGCGTGCGTGTTCGATGGTGTCTCGAGCGGCACCGGCAACCTGCGGGGAACACCGCAATGAGTAGGCGTCTTGGACGTACGTGCAGTCGTCACCCTTGTGGCTGAAAACGATTCCGGAATCCGTCAGAATCGACGTCATGTTCGCGGCCGCGGCTGCCTGGCCAGGGTGCGGGCGCAAGGCTTGAAGATCGGCCTGGAAGACGCGATCGGTCCCGAGCTGGCCCTCAACCGACATGGCGGCGGCCAAGTCGGCGAGTCGCATCAAGCGGTCGAGGTCGTTCAGGGCGAGCACGAGCTGACCGAGCATGCCGTCGGTTCCGTTGATGAGCGCCAGGCCTTCCTTCTCCGCGAGGACCACGGGTTCCAGGCCGGCCGCCGAGAGTGCCTCGGCCGACGTCGTCAATTCGCCATCGCGAGTACGAACAGGGCCTTCACCAATTATCGCGAGCGCGCAGTGAGCCAACGGCGCGAGGTCTCCGGAACATCCGAGCGAACCGTATTCGTGCACGACCGGGGTGATCCCTGCACTGAGCATGTCCGCATAGGCCCGGGCCACCTCGGGGCGCACCCCGGTTCGACCCGTGGCGAGAGTAGAGAGCCGCAACAACATCAAGGCGCGAATGACTTCACGTTCGACCTCGGGACCGGAACCCGCCGCGTGGGAGCGAATCAGGCCGCGTTGCAGCTGACGGCGCATCTCCTGCGGAATGTGACGGCTCGCGAGCGCGCCAAATCCAGTCGAGACGCCGTAGACCGGGCGGTCGAAGTTCGCGAGCTCGGTGATGCGTTCGCTGGACTCCTGTATTGCTTGCAAGGCTTCATCGGAGAGTCGGACCGTGGCATCGTGGCGCGCGACGTCGACGACGTCTTGGAAGCTCACGGCACCCACACCGACGACGACCTCGGGCCGCTGGTCGGATTCATGTTGGGTCGATTGATTCATGAGGTTGCTCCTAGCTCTGAGTTCTGCGATGCGGTCGCAATACGGTGGACCAGGCGCGCGGCGGTGCGCGCGGTCCGTCCGTCGATGTCGTACGTGGGGTTGAGTTCGGCGACGTCGCAGGCCGCGAGTTTTCCGCTCGAGGCCGCGAGGTCGCAGGCCAGTTGAATATTTTCCAGGGGGACGCCGTAGGCCGCGGGGGCGCTGACACCGGGCGCGGTCGACGCGGGGAGACCGTCAAGGTCGATGGTTAGGTAAAGGAGGTCGACGTCGTCGAGAACCCCGGCCACAAACTCTCGAACTCGCTCACGGTCGGCAACGGAACAGTGCTCATCCAGCAGATACCGGACGCCGTACTTCTCTGCCGTGTCGAACAAGATCTGTGTATTACTCGGCTGGCTGATGCCCAACACCGAATACTGGAAGTCTCCGCCGCCCGCCTCTTCGGTCTCGAGCATCTGACGGAAAGGCGTTCCCGAACTGGGGACTGGGTCCGGTCGAAGATCAAAGTGTGCATCGAGGTTCAAGACCCCGAGCCTCTTGCCCTGGCGACGGGCAGACGCGGCCACTCCTTGATACGTCCCGAAGGCGATTTCGTGACCGCCTCCCAGAATGATGGGGAGACGTTGCGCATCGATGACGCGACGTACTGCCTCGCCCAATCGTTTCTGACCCGCTTCGAGCTGATCGTCAGTGACGGCAACGGTTCCCGCGTCCCAAGCGCGGATGTCCGCGTCTTGATCGGCGAGAGCTAATCCACCGAGCGCACCACGGAGTGCCTGCGGACCGGCCGCGGCACCCCGCCGGCCCTTATTCCTCTCGACTCCCTCGTCGCTCGAGAAACCCAGGTAGACCACGCCACCCGGAGCTTCCCGTTCGGCCTGCGCGGTGTATGGGGAAACCACTTGGTGCCACCTGCGGTGTTCGCGGCCGTCGCCGTCGATGCGACCGGTCCATTCCGCGGCCGATTGGTCCACTGTGAGAGCACTACGATCCATCGAATTCGTCATGACGTCACCTCCGAAGCCTGATATGCGAGACGCCCCCGCTGCCACACCGTGGACACCAGCGGCACACCGGGCCGATACGCGAGGTGCAGGTGGTTGGGTGCGTCTAATGCCACGAGATCGGCCCTCGTGCCGGGGCGAAGGGATCCGACGTCGTTCCGTCGAAGAGCCCGTGCCCCACCGGCGGTTGCCGCCCAGACCGCCTCGTCCGCCGTCATGTGCAGATCTCTCACGGCAATCGCGATGCAGAACGGCAGACTGGTGGTGTAGCTGGTTCCCGGATTGCAGTCGGCACCGAGCGCGACGGTCACCCCGGCGTCCAGGAGGCCGCGTGCATTGGGATATTCATTGCGGGTCGAGAAATCGGCCCCAGGGAGGAGCGTCGCGACGGTGTCGCTCGAGGCGAGCGCTTCGATGTCGGCATCATTGATGTGGACGACGTGGTCCACCGACGCTGCACCAAGTTCGACCGCGAGCTGCACGCCCGGCCCCTGATGGAGCTGGTTCCCGTGCACTCGGGGGGTTAAACCGTGGTCGATACCGGCTTGGAGCACCTTGCGGGATTGCGACTCGTCAAAGGCACCTTGTTCACAGAAGACGTCGATCCACGTCGCCTTCTCGGCGCATCGGGGAATGATCTCCTCGACAGCCACCCGAACGTAGGCGTCGGTGTCCCCTTCATATTCCGGGGGCACCACGTGGGCGGCGAGGAGCGTCACCTCATCCGCCAGCGAGCCCGCCACCTCGAGGCTACGCAGCTCGGACTCCACGGACTGGCCGTATCCGGACTTGCACTCCACGGTGGTGGTCCCAGAACGCAAGGACTCGTTGACGAGGCGCTGCATGTTGGCACGCAGGTGTTCCTCGCTGGCCTCGCGGGTGTGCTTCACGGTCCCACGAATCCCACCGGCGGTGTACTTCTGCCCAGCCATTCGAGCAGCAAATTCTTCCGAACGGTCGCCCGAAAAGACCATGTGGGAGTGCGATTCCACGAAGCCCGGCAGAACGGCGCGTCCCCCAAGGTCTCGAGCCGTATCCGCCGCCGGAGCTTGCGAACGCGGCCCGACCCAAGCGACCGTCTCGCCGTCGAGAACCACGGCGGCGTCTTCTATCAATCCGAGCTTGCCGTGACCCGCCTCGGGATCGTTGGTGACCAGCTCGGAGATTCCCGTCAACAGGGTTGAACTCATGCGTCTCCTTCAGCCATGGGGATGCGCACGCCGCGTTCCTTGGCGACGTCCGAAGCGTGTTCATAACCGGCGTCGACGTGGCGAATCACGCCCATGCCGGGGTCGTTGGTCAGCACGCGCTCGAGCTTCTGCGCGGCGAGATCCGTGCCGTCGGCAATACAAACCTGCCCGGCGTGGATCGAACGGCCCATTCCGACACCGCCACCGTGGTGAATCGACACCCAGGAAGCCCCCGATGACGTGTTGACCAGGGCATTCAAGAGTGGCCAGTCGGCGATGGCGTCCGAACCGTCCTTCATGGATTCGGTCTCTCGGTACGGCGAGGCCACGGACCCGGAGTCGAGGTGGTCACGACCGATGGCGATCGGCGCCGAAAGCTCACCGTTGGCCACCATCTCGTTGAACTTCAGACCGGCACGGTGACGTTCGCCGTACCCCAGCCAGCAGATACGTGCCGGCAGGCCCTCATAGGCGACCTTTTCTTCGGCCATAGTGATCCACCGGCGCAGGTGCTCGTTCTCCGGGAAGAGCTCCAGGAGTGCTCGGTCGGTGGCCTCGATGTCCTTGGGGTCCCCCGACAGAGCCGCCCAACGGAACGGCCCCAGGCCTTCCTCGAACAACGGGCGAATATATGCCGGGACGAAGCCCGGGAATTCGAATGCGCGCTCGTAACCGGCTTGACGCGCCTCATCGCGGATCGAGTTGCCGTAGTCGAAGACCTCGGCCCCACGGTCCTGGAATTCCACCATGGCCTGGACCTGCGCGGCCATGGACTCGCGGGACTTCTTGGTGAACAGCTGAGGATCGCGCTCAGCTTCCTGAGTCATCTCGGCGAAGGGGATTTCGATGGGCAGATACGCGAGGGGGTCGTGCGCCGAGGTTTGGTCGGTGACGATGTCGATAGGTGCCTCACGCTTGAGGAGCTCGGGGAAGATGATGGCGGCGTTGCCCTCGAGACCGATGGAGAGCGGCTTCTTAGCGTCGCGGGCCTCCAACGCGAGTTCCAGGGCATGATCAAGGTTGTTGGCCTTGACATCGAGGTAACGGTGCTTGATGCGGCGGTCGATGCGAGACTCATCGCAATCGACGCAGATGGCCACACCCTCGTTCATGGTGACGGCAAGCGGCTGAGCACCACCCATGCCGCCGAGACCTGCCGTCAGAGTGATGGTTCCGGCGAGGGTTCCGCCGAAGCGCTTGCTGGCGACGGCGCCGAATGTTTCAAAGGTTCCCTGCAGAATGCCCTGCGTGCCAATGTAAATCCAGGAACCGGCCGTCATCTGGCCATACATCATCAGGCCCTCAGCCTCGAGCTTGCGGAAGTCCTCCCAATTCGCCCAGTCGCCCACGAGGTTGGAGTTGGCGATCAAGACGCGCGGCGCCCATTCATTGGTGCGGAAAACGCCCACGGGCTTACCCGACTGAACCAACATGGTCTCGTCCGACTTGAGCGTCTTCAGAGTACGCACGATGGCGTCGTAGGCTTCCCAGCTACGGGCAGCGCGGCCGGTTCCGCCGTAGACCACGAGGGAGTCGGGGTGCTCGGCTACCTCTGGGTCAAGGTTGTTCATGAGCATGCGCAAGGCTCCCTCTTGCTGCCACCCGAGGGTGGTGAGCTCGGGGCCACGCGGGGCCGAAACAGGACGGGGCTGATGGTTGGGGGATGAAACGTCGTACATCGGGCAACTCTCCTAGATGTGGTGACACAAGAGCCAAGCCTCTTCGCTCGACCCCGTGGGATTCGTAGACTCGTGGAGTGACCCACGACCACACAAATGCAGTGTGAATCACAAAATGACCTTTGTCGTATAGTCCTGTATATACAACCAGTTGTCAAGAGCGAAAGGGGCCCTGTGGATATCGAAGCGTTCACGCACGCCTACCAAAATGTGGCCACCCACAGCGACCCCGCATACCGCCGAATCATGCGGGTCCTGCAGGAGGGCATCCACGATGGCACGTGCTCACCGGGCGAGCCCGTCCCTTCCGAAAATGAGCTCGTCGATGCGCTCGGGCTCTCCCGCATGACCATCAACCGCGCCTACCGGGAACTCAGCTCCCTGGGGATGCTCAAACGGGTTCGCGGCGTCGGCACATTCATCGCCGACGCCAAGACACCGACCTCACTCGTGGAAATCCGCAATATCGCCGACGAAATCCACGAACGCGGCCACGCACACCGCACCGAAGTTCTGTTCCAGCGCGCCGAGGTTGTGGAGGACGACGCCGAATGGCTCGAAGCTGACGGCCTCTCCGGGACGGTTTACCACTCGCTGGTCGTCCACTACGACAACGGAGTTCCGCTTCAGCTCGAGGACCGCTACGTGGCGCCCGACGCCGCCCCCGACTATCTCAGCCAAGACTTCACCGTAACCACGCCCAATGACTATCTAACCCAAGTCGCGCCGCTGACTCGCGGCCGCCACGAGGTCGAGGCGGTGCTCGGCAACGAGGCCGAATGCGAGCTTCTCGGCATCGACGTCGCGGAGCCGTGCCTCATGGTGCGACGTCGCACCTGGTCACGAGACGGTTTGGTCAGTCTCGCCCGCCTGATTCAAGGCTCTTCACAGATGAGGGTGTAGCTGTGGTGCGACCTGGGGCGGCGCGTCGGTGTCGGGGTGAGGGTCGAGGTCTTCCGATGATGGGAGTTCTCACACAACCCGTCCGGAAGACCTCGACGTGCCTGACGCTACCTTCACGCGCCCTGACCTGACTACCTTCACCCGCCTCGACGGCCTCGGTCTGGAGGTCACCGGCCAGCTGCTCGAGCCTGACCGGTCCGTGCTGGCGTGCCGGGTCGTGGAGCCGGACGACTGGTGCAGGCGGTGCGGCTGCCAGGGCGTGCCCCGTGACACGGTGAGCAGGGAGTTGGCGCACGAGCCGTTCGGGTGGCGCCCTACCACGCTGGTGCTCACCGTGCGCCGCTACCGCTGCAAGGAGTGCTCGCACGTGTGGCGTCAGGACACCACCGCTGCGGCGCCGCCGCGGGCCAAGATCTCCCGCGCCGGCCTGCGGTGGGGTCTGGTCGGGATCGTCGTCGGCCACCTGTCGATGGCCCGAGTTGCCGAAGGACTGGGCGTGGCGTGGAACACCGCCAACGACGCGGTCCTGGCTGAGGGCCGGCGTCTGCTCATCGAGGACCCGACCCGCCTGGACGGTGTCAAGGTCGTCGGGGTCGATGAGCACGTGTGGCGGCACACCCGGCGCGGTGACAAGTACGTCACCGTGATCATCGACCTCACCCCGGTCCGGGACGGCACCGGGCCCTCACGCCTGCTGGACGTGGTCGAAGGTCGGTCGAAGAAGGCGTTCAAGGACTGGCTGGCCGAGCGGGACCAGGCTTGGCGCGATGGGATCGAGGTCGTGGCCATGGATGGGTTCGCGGGCTTCAAGACCGCCACCACCGAGGAGCTGCCGGACGCCGTCACGGTTATGGATCCCTTCCACGTCATCCGGTTGGCCGGGGACGCTCTCGATGAGTGCCGCCGCCGAGTCCAGCAGGAACTGCACGGACACCGCGGACGCAAGGGCGACCCGCTCTACACCGCGCGGCGGACCCTGCACACCGGGGCTGACCTGCTCACCGACCGCCAGCACGAGCGCCTTGACAAGCTCTTCGCTGGGGACCGGCACGTGCAAGTCGAGTGCACCTGGGGGATCTACCAGCGCATGATCTCCGCCTACCGTCACCCCGACCGGGCAGCCGGCCGCGTCGAGATGAGCTCCGTGATCGACGCCCTCGCCGACAGTGTGCCTGAGGCGTTGGTAGAACTGCGCAAGCTCGGCCGCACCCTGACCAGACGCGCCTGCGACGTCCTGGCCTACTTCGACCGGCCGCGCACGAGCAACGGACCTACCGAAGCCGTGAACGGTCGCCTCGAGCACCTGCGTGGCCTGGCCCTCGGCTTCCGCAACCTCACCAACTACATCGCCCGCGCACTCCTCGAAGCCGGCGGATTCAGACCACACCTACACCCCGAATTGTGAAGAGCCTGATTCAACCGGGTTCGCGGGGCCGTCTGGAAGGCGAATTCGGGCAAGTAGACACCCACGAACGAGCGGCCTCCACCACCTGAACCGACCGGTGCACTCACCGGATATGGACAGGCATTGCTGGATCGATCAGCGGCTCCGAAGATCCTGCCCGGGGTCACTTTCGGTCTCGGAGGGGTTGTCTTCGGACGAATCTTCCAGAATTTCTCGGATAGTTTCGAGATATTCCTTCGGATCCTCTCCGTCGAGGATGGCAACCCGTGCGGCTTCTCGAGAGGACCCGAATTCGTGACGGCCCGCCTCAGCCATGTAATTCATGGTGGCCTGGCCATTTCGGAACATGATCCTCGCCTTGAGGAGGACGGCGACGGCCGTCCCCAGCACTAAGAAACCCACGACGATCAGCGCGATCACAATCCACGAGGCCCCAGCGAACAGTGCCAATGGCACACAGATGACCAACGAGGGAATCAGCCATGCCAGAATTCCCCAGACCAACCACGACCAGCTCCGATTCATCGTCGGCACCTGCGGCTGAGGAACGACCGGGAGGCGTTCCATGCTTTCGCCTCGCTCGAGTCGGGCGGCGTCCTCAACACTGATGTCGTGGGACCACTTCTGAGCTTCTTCAAGGGGTTTGGCGTTCAATGCCATGAAAAACATGGAAACGATGTTGTCTGAATCCACATCGTTGAAGAACTTCTCCTCGGCGCTGGACCTGTGAGGCGCTCCCTCCACGGAGGGCTTCTGGATCGGTTTAGGTTGATCAGTCATTGGCCTGCACCTGATTGCCCTCGGCGGGGCGTGCCAACCCGGAGACCGACACCCCGTTGAATTGTTCCACGAAATTCTCCGGGCCGACCTCGTCTTCGAGGAGCGGACGCATGGCCCAGTTCCCGTAATCGAGACGGTATTTCACCTGACGCATCAGGCGCGTGAAATCGTAAATGGTGGCGCTCATCGACAGTTTGTCGCCCCGAACGCTCTTAGCAGTCAGGGTGATGCCATTTCCCGACTGTCCCAATTTGAACACATCGATCTCGTGATACGCCATGCGACGTTCTTGGCCCCAGACACTGCGCCAGCGAACCTCCATGTCGTCGAATTCCATGTAGAAATTCCGGTACCACGCAATGAACATGATTCCGAAGAGCAGGCAGATGATGCCGAAGATTCCCATCCCCAGGAGGGGCGGCTCTGACATCAACAAACCCAAGAGGCCAAAGAGGACCGAAATGCCGCCCACGACCGCAAAAACCCAACCGACGATCGGAATAATCCGCAGCATTCGCTGCCTCTTCACCGGAATAGGCTGATTGTCGTGAGCCCGTCCGGCCGCCACGTATTCGGGCGACCCAGGATAAGCCTGGGGACCGCTATTTCCGGCGCTGAAACCGTAAGGTTGCGGGGCGATTGACCGATCGGCCTGCTTATTCTTGCGTTGACCGAACCACGAAGCGATGGAGGTGACGACAACCATCACGATCATCGCTACACCGACGGAAATTATGGTGTGCATTGGCATAGTGGCTCCGGGGTTCGCGCGAGGTGGTTGACGACGCGAGTATATTCCAAAACCCCGAGCTGACGGGCGGAAACTCCATTATTTCGAGGCCGTGCCTCGGAAGGAAATTCATTGCCTCGGAGCGCGAAGGAGTGGCGGTCAGCGAATGCGGCCCTCTCAGCTCAAGACACGTCCCGTAGGTAGGCCGATTGCCCCTACGCATCGTCCCGAACCCGCGGATCCGACAGGTCAGTGGGCTTGAGCGTCACCAACCGGGACAGGAAGTCTTCCGGTCCAGCATCACCCGGACCCAAGGGACGGTCGGCCCATTTGCCGTGGTCCAACCTGTACTGAAGCTGACGCAACAGGGTCGAGGCATCGTAAATCGACAAATAGACCTTCACCTCTTGACCGTTGATGCCCGCAAGATAAATAGACACATGTCGATTCGATTCCGACGTTTCACACCGAAAATGCTCGATCTCCCGGTACAGCATGCGGTGCTCACCTCCGGTGATTCCGTGCCACCGCATTTCGTGAGCGTTAAATTCCTTATAGACATTCCTGAACCAGATCATGAAGAAGGCACCGGCTGCGAGCACCGGCAGGCCCAGTATGATGGCCGCTCCGCCCCCGGGCCCAAGAAGGCTGGTGACCACGATGTAGACGCCAAAGCCAAGCCAGGCCCATCCAGCCAAAAGAACGAGGGCCGTCGTTCGCTGTCGCTTGACCGGCGTCCCAGCAACCGTCGGGCCGCCATCTCCACCCGCCCGGTTCTTACGCATGGTGTTCCGCAGGGAAAGTCCCGCGACAACGACCGTCAGCACCGTTATCGCGACACCAATACCAAAGGATGAGAAATGCATAGAACGAGGCTTCCGGTAGTGGTGCGTAATTCGTCATTGACGACGGACAACGCGATTATGGCACGCCACCCTCGTTCCTCGGCGTCATTTCCCGCTGGATAAGAACTCGATACCCTGGTGACAACCCATCCAGGAGGATTCCGTGGCCCCAATCCCGCACCAGCCCGGCGAACACCACCCGTCCGAGCACGACCTCTCCGACATCGAGGCTCGCGAACTCTTCAACCAAGCCCTTCCCGCCGCACAATTCCCCGTGGAGGAGCCGCCGTCGGATGACGAGGACTTCGCCATCGAGGGCTATCACCCTCGTGAGGAGATCTACCCCGACGGTATTCCCCCGGAACTGCGCGACGCCGAGATCGACGACGGCCCCCGCGCCATCGGGCCCGGCAAAATCCTCGCGTGGATTGCCACGACGGTGCTCATCGTCGCCGTCCCCTTGGCCTACGTCATGAGCCTTTAAACGCCACACCACTCGGTAGCCGGTACGAATCCGACTGCCGAGTGGTGCAGTCCAGGGCTGTTACAGCTTCGGCATGCGCGCTTTCTGGCGGCGCGGAACCGTCAGGCTGTCCGTCTCCTCCAATGCCACACCCTTGGTTTCGGGAATGAAGAAGTAGGCGAACGGCAGGCTGATCAGCGCGAAGAGTGCGAACAAGCCGTAAGAGAAGGCCAGGGAGAATCCCGCAAGTACCGGGAAGAGCATGCTCACGGCGAAGTTCGCCAGCCAGTTCGCGGCGGTCGAGAGGCCCATGGCCTTAGCGCGGATCGTATTGGGGAACACCTCGCCGAGCATGAGCCACAGCAAGGGACCCCACGTGGCGCCAAAGGAAATCACAAATACGTTTGCGAAGATCAGAGCGAGCGGCCCCCATGCCCCGGGGAGCGACGGGTTACCGTCAACGGTCACGGCCTGCGTGAACGAAATGGCCATGATCGCCAGAGAAACGAACATGCCGATCGATCCGCCCAATAGCAACGGGCGGCGCCCGATCTTGTCCACCAGGCCAATGGCAATCAGGGTCACCAAAACGTTAATGACCGAGGTAATCACCGAGATCATGAACGAGTCCGACTCGTCGAAGCCTACCGAACTCCACAGCGTCGTCGAATAGTAAAAAATCACGTTAATGCCGACGAACTGCTGCAAGATGGCCATGACGATTCCGACCCACACGATCGGGCGCAGGCCGAGCGCGGTGCCTCGAATAGATCCGGAGTTTGCTCGGCGATCTTCCTCGATGGCGAGCTTGATCTCGGACATCTCGGATTCCACCTTCTCCGGCGGCACGATCGTCGCGAGAACCTTCTTCGCCTCGTCGTTCTTGTCTTGCAAGACCAGCGAGCGCGGCGACTCCGGAAGTCCCCATGAGACGACGCCGTACACCAGCGCGGGAATCAGCCCGACGATGAACATCCACCGCCACGCTTCGACTCCGAACCACAGCTGAGAACCGGCCCCGCCAGCGCTATTCGCGATGACGGCATCGGATAGCAATGCCACGAAAATACCGATGGTAATAGCCAGCTGTTGCATGGAGCCCAAGCGTCCGCGGCTGTCCTTCGGGGAAATTTCCGCAATGTAGGCGGGAGCGGTCACGGATGCGATGCCGATACCTAACCCACCGATGAAGCGCCAGATGATGAGGTCCCACACGCCGAAAGCGAGGCCAGCGCCCAGCGAGCTGACCAGGAAGAATACGGATCCCAAGACCATCGCTTTGGTGCGCCCCCACCGGTTCGACACCGGACCGGCAACCCAGGCGCCGGCGGCGCAACCCAGCAGGGCGCATGCCACCGCGAAGCCCGTCATGGCCGAAGAGAGCCCGAAACTTTTTTGAATCGAGTCGACCGCGCCGTTGACGACGGACGAGTCGAAACCGAAGAGGAAACCACCGAGGGCGCCCGAGAATGCCAGAACCTTGACGCGGCTACTGGAGCTCGCGGCAGATTCCGTGCGAGAAGTACTCATGCTTCTTGCTCCTTTGGGGGACACGAAAATTCGAAGAACCACCCTACAAGCTACTCCTCATTGGCAACCTATGCTTACCGCCGAAAATGATGCGCCCATCAGTTTTCACCTTGGTCAAACCGTTCACGCTTCGGCACCACGAGGTATCCGTCCTCGCCATTTCCGTACCAAGGCCCTCCACCGCCACGAAGTATCGGCAGCTATACCCACAACTACAGGCCCCTCCACTGACCGGAAACCTCAGAGTTGAAACGATGTATTTCAACATTTCCTCAACCCACTGAAAACCGGAGAACATTCATGCGTAAATTCCTTGTGGCCGCCCTATCCACCGTGATCGTCGTAGTTACCCTCGCCGTGGTGACCGCAGTCTGGGACCGCAACGCGTCCGACAAGCGAGCGCAGTCCGCGCGGCAGGCCATCGAGTCGGTGATCCCTGCCGACCGGGCCACGAATTTTGATGTGCACGGTCAACCCCACCTCCTCTACCAGCTCATGGACATGAACTCGACCGTGTACGTCGACGTCAAGCCCTCCGCTCAGGCCACCCACGAGCAATTCATCATCAACGACGTCAAGGACAATTCCTACGGGAACTTCTCCCAATACATCCGATTCCCTGACCCCGAAGGCACCCCCAAGCCGGTCCCGAACGCGGACGGTTCGTACACCAACAAGGGCACCCTCAATGGAGCAGAGAAGGAATACTCCGTGGCGCAGGAAACGATCCCCGCTGGCGGAAACCTCGTCATTCGGGATCAGACCGGGCGCGAGGTCGTGAATTCTCCCCTCGGCTCATCCCGCACGGCCCACGTCGGCAAACCGTTCGTCACGGACCAGGGCATTTCCGTGGAGATCCAGTACGACGCCGCCGCCTAAGCGCGTCAACTGATCACAATCCTTGACTTGCTGCGGGTCATGCAGTCATCGCGGGTATCGGCGCAATGTCAAACATGGAAATCACTGCATAAGTCCCGCAATGGACGCCGGATACATCGGGGGATGCGGGGTCAGCGTCGTGAAGGTGCTGGCCCCGCAGGCTAAGCGTATTGAGTGCCCCACGCCGGATGTTAACAACGCAGTGTGAACAGCATGTGGCAAATTCTGAAGTTTGTTGGATTACCGTTTCCAAGCTTGTTAATTGGCTCAGTCTGAGATGCACCAATGACGACTTTATGGCGATTAGGGTGTGATCAGGACCCCCTAAATCTCGATCAGGAGTGAGTTTCATGAGTGGCATAATCCCGCATTACCGAACGATCAAAGGCCTCCTCCAGACGAGATCCTTCTCCATTGACGAGTATCAGCGAGAGTACAAGTGGGAACGATCCAATATTGAAGAGCTTCTCGACGACCTCTACAACAAGTTCATCGTCTCCTACCGCGATGGTGACTCACCAAAAGCTGCTAGCCGTTACGATGACTACTTCCTCGGCTCCATCATCGTCACGCAGCGTGGAACGAGAAATTATCTCGTCGATGGCCAGCAACGGGTCACGTCCCTAACACTGCTTCTGGTCTACCTCTATCGGGAGTCTGTACGACTGAACCTCCCTGTGACCTCGACCCTTGAACCGCTGATTTTTTCGGATGACTACGGCGAAAAGAAGTTCAACCTCGACATAGAGGATCGCGTGCCGGCACTGAAAGCTTTATTTGAGGGTGTCGACTACGATCCGACCGACCAAGACGAATCGATCCAGACCATCATCGCCCGCTATAGGAACATCGAAGAACGTGCGCTGGCAGATGAACTTGGTCCAGCTCTGGAGACATTCATCTACTGGTTGATCAATAACGTCGGTCTGATTGAAATTTCGACGGCCTCCGACTCTCATGCCTATTCGATCTTCGAGACAATGAATGACCGTGGCAAGCCGCTAAGTCCGGTGGACATGCTTAAGGCATATCTCTTAGGTGGCATTGACGATCCTAACGAACGCTCTCGCGCAAATGGCACGTGGAAACAAACACTGACCAACCTGACGTCCTGGGAACCTGAGCCGGATAGCGAACGGAGCGCAGCTTTCGCCAAAGCTTGGTTACGTTCCCAATACGCCGACTCTATCCGGGACAGGAAAGCTGGTGCATCAGACCGTGACTGGGACCTGATCGGCACGACATTTCATCGCTGGGTCAGGGACAACAGGGACCGCGTTGGAGTTGGGGACCCCCATAGGAACCGTGAAGTCATGACTTCTGAGGTGCCTTTCTTCGCCCGTGCCTATCGAATGATCCTCGAGGCGTCGCATACTTTGACAGCCGGTCTCGAAGCGGTCTTCTATAACTCACACAATGATTTCACGTGGCAGAGCACCGTCCTATTAGCCCCTTTGCGACTAGGCGACGATACAGAAACCATCCGCAAGAAAATCGCGACGACTGCCACCTACCTCGACATTTGGCTCATGCGACGAGCGGTGAACTACATACGCGTGGGCTACTCGAGCGTGAACTATGCGATGTTTTTGCTATGCCGCGATATCCGAGGACTCTCACTTCCTGAGTTGATCACTGTGCTCCGGGAAAGGATCGACAGAGACGAGGCGGAAGTTTCCCTGGAGGGCAGTCCCAGCCGCCATCGGGAGGGTATTGCTGACCTGCGGCTGAACCAGTTCAGTAGGCGCTATATCTATCACCTGCTGGCCCGTATCACTGCGTACACGAATCAGAATTCCGGAGGTTCGAACAACTTCGCAGAATTGGTGGATCGTTCGAGAAAGAACCCGATGGATATCGAGCATATTTGGGCGAATATCTATGCTCGCTACGCCGATACGCCCCTGACACTCCAAGAGTTCGAGGCCGAGCGTAACCACATCGCAGGTTTGCTCCTGTTGCCGGCCGATGTGAACCGTAGCTACCAAGACAGACCGTTTGAGGAAAAGGTCCAGCACTACGCCAAACAAAACTTTTATGCAGCTAGCCTCTCCAAGACGGCGTACCAGCACCAACCACAGTTCACCTCATTCGTGGAACGCGAGGCACTGTCGTTCCGTCCATATGAGCAATTCGGGTTGCAGGAACAGAATGAACGCCGCCAGCTGGTCCTCGAGTTAGCTCGTCGAGTCTGGGACCCGCAACGTCTAGAGGAACACCACCCTTCCCGCCAGTCGAGGAGTTGACCGCGGTTCAAGTCCCATCCGCGGATCCCAATGGAGCCCGGCTACGCAATAAGCCGAGCAAGCCATGCGAAGCCCCTTCATACAGGCCTCGCCGTAACTTCCGAGACGGTAAGGATCCACGCCAAGGACTTTTCTGTCGAGGGCGAGCGCAAACTGTGTATCGTGGGACACACTTCTGAAAGGAGGCCCATGTCAACCTTCCGCTCGTCGAAAAAAGCGGCATCGTCCGCCTCGCCCTCGGCAGATTCCACGAAAAAGGATTCCTCGAAACCGGGCTCGACCCACAAGCCCACCCCTGCACGAGAAAAGGCATCCGCCTCCGGCGATTCCGTCTCCACTACAAAGGCAAAAGACGCGGGCTCCACTTCAACCGTCGATTCCTCGTCGAAGGCAAAGTCGCAGCCCAGCAAGGAACGTGCCACCACCGGTGATCGGGAAAAAGCGAAGCCCTCACCGAAGGAAGAGCCCACATCGGCCCAAGCCTCCCCGGAAAGCTCGCAGAAGAAACCTGCCGCTCCCGCCCCACAGAAGCACCCCCACCCTCGGTTCGAACATCAGCCGGGTCACGCCACGAACGTCGTCGTCCTGACAGCCCTCATCATCATCAGCGCGGTCCTTCTTGCGGCAATTTTCGTGGCTTTGATCGTGTTCAAAGCCCCGGGATTCTAAGATTTGAACACACGGGTTCATCGAGGCTGACGCAGCCGCCCGGTAGCGCCTGGGCAACGTTGGGGGAAGAAAGGAACGGCAGTCGTGCGAATCCTTCGAATATTTAATAACAACGTGGTTCTGGCGGAAACCGATACCGGCGATCAAGTGGTGGCCATCGGACGCGGCTTGGCCTTCGGCAAAAAGAAGGGCCAACCCATCGACGCCGACGCCGTCACGCAAAAGTTCTACCCCGAGCAGCAAGCCGAGGAACACCTGACGGCCATGCTTTCGGAAATTCCCTCGGACGTTCTCGCCGTGGCAACGGACCTGGAAAAAATCGCCCGTGAGGAACTGGGTGCCAACATTTCGCACTCCTTCATCTTGCCGCTGGCCGACCACATTAACTACGCGATCGTGCGCGCCACCGATGGGTTGCGGATCGAATACCCACTCAGCATCGAGGTCGGACATCTCTACCCCAAAGAAACGGCATTCGGCCATCGTGCCATCTCCATCATTAACGAACGCCTGGGTGTGAAACTCCCCGAGGACGAAGCCACGCCGCTGGCCCTGCACCTCGTTAATTCGCAATTTGCGACCGAAGACCTCATTAAGACTTTCAAAATGACGGAAGTCTTTACCGAAATCTTCGGCGTGATTTCCAACGCCTTTGGGCAAGAAATCGACCCGTCAAACCTTTCGGTCGCCCGCTTCGTCACGCATCTTCGGTACCTATTCGTTCGGGCCGAACAAGGGATTCACGCCAACACCACCGACCCCGCATTTCCCGCGATTCACGAGGCCGTGCGGACCGGATACCCTCGCGCCTACGACTGCGCCTATAAAGTTGTGCTCCTGCTCCAAGTCCACCTGCATCAAGAACTCTCCGACGACGAGCACACCTACCTGGCCATGCATATCGCCAGGCTCGCGAGTGACCTCTGGGGCGTCAGCACCACGGCGTCGTCGAGGTCGTGACCGCCTAACCTCGCGCCGCGCTCTAAGGCTCTCCCCGGCCGACTTCGCTAGGATGACGGCGGCAGCAGTACCCGAAACGACACAGGAGATTCCGTGAGCTCAGGTCAGCACCCCCGCACCTCGGTCATCATGCCGGTCTACAAAACCGCCGACCGGGTGGTCTCGTCCATCGAGTCCGTGCTGGCCCAAACGGACCCAGACTTCGAACTACTCGTGATGATCGACGGTTCGCCGGATCATTCCTCCGAGGTCGTGGCGGACTTCCTGCGCGAGCATCCGGACGAGCGGGTGCGGGTTTTCGATAATCCCGTCAATGCCGGTGTTTCCACAGTCCGCAACCAGGCCCTCGACGCCGCCCGCGGCGACTGGATCGCATTCATCGATTCGGACGACCATTTCCGCCCCAATTTCCTGTCGACCATGCACGCCTACGCGCGCGAATCCGAGGTTGACCTGGTCGTCTGTAGCCACACGCTGCTCAGCGCGGATGGTACGCAACGCGACCGCCGGGCCGGCAAGCCGGGCATCCGGACGGGTCGAGAGGCGACCCTGGAACTCTTGTCCGACGACGTCACACCCTACGTGTGGGACAAGCTGGTCTCCGCCGAGGCTGTTCGCGACGTTCGGTTCCACACTGAAGTGACGCGCGCCGAAGATGCGCTGTTCTGCGTCTCCGCTTACGCCAATTCGCGACGCGTAGCCATCATTCCTTCGTCTCTGTATGAATACACGGTCGACGCCGGTTCGGCCACGTGGGGCAAGATCACGCCGGTGGCCGAGAGTGACGCTCTCGTGGAGGAAATCCGAAGGGTGGCTGGCCCCTTCCTCACCACCCCGGCGGGCCGCAACGCGTATCAGGCCTCGCGGATCCTGACCTACCTGAATAATGCCCAGCAGGCCATCGTGCTCCAAGGCGAAGAAGCTCAAAAGGTTCTGGAAACGTGCCGTCGTCGCATCCAATGGAGCGGAATTCCCGCGGTACTCCGTGTGAAACCGGTCTTCGGCCTCGCAGGAATTCTCCTCAAAGTCTCCCCCAACATCTATCGAATTCTCTACGGTGCTTACATTCGAAGAATGTACGGATTGTAGGTTTTACGGGAGCGCATGGGCTCTGTGCCGGTCGACGAGGAAATTTGAGACCTTGACACCGCGGCATTCCTGAAACATGATTCGACAGAGTGCGAGGATCGTTTTCGTGTCCGTCACGATCGTGAACTCGCGCCCATCAATCTCACTCTTTCGCACCCTGAGTTTTTAAGGCCCCCATGCGTTCCTCCCGTACCCTTTTCGCCCTCTGCCTCGTGTCCGGGGCCCTCGGCCTCACGGCCACCCAGGCCGTGGCGGCACCCCCCACTGGACCGACCAGCCAACAACAGTCCCAGACGCAGACGGGCGACTCATCGCTGGCTCAGCTCTCGGGCAAAACCGCGGCAGCTGCTCCCACCGCGACGGTCGAGGACTCCACCGACCGCGTCGTCGTGAAGTTCAAGGACAACACCCCCGAGGCCACCAAAACCAAGGTTCTGCAGGAGACCGGGCAAACAACACCGGCCAAGGACGCCAAGATCGTCAAGACGTCGGCCGCGAATTCGGACGTGGTGCAGTCCTCCAAGAAGCTCAACGCCAGCGAGCAAGACCAGGTGGTCAAGAAGCTCTCGGCAGAGCCCGATGTTGAATTCGCGGAAGCGGACAAGATCGTCAAGAATGCCACCACCGGGTATCCGACCACCCCAAATGACCCCTATTTCGGGCCGTACCAGTGGAATATGCGAATCATCGACGCCCCCGGAGCATGGCAAAGCGCCACCGGAGCCGGCCAAACCATCGGCGTGGTCGATACGGGTACCACCAACCACCCCGACCTCAACTCGAAGGTCGTCAGCGGCTACGACTTCGTTTCCCCGGACTATGACCGTGACGGCGTCTACGGGCGGGACTCAGATCCCACCGACCCCGGTGTGATGGCAGCAGGGGAAAACTGGCACGGCACTCACGTTGAAGGCATCGCGGCGGCCTCCACGAATAACGGCATCGGCGTCTCCGGCGTTGCCCCCGACGCGAAGATTCAGCCGGTCCGGGCCTTCGGCATCGGCGCCTCCGGCTACGTGTCTGACTTCGCGGACGCGATCACTTGGGCGTCGGGCGGTCGCGTCGCCGGTGCTCCCGCGAACCCGAACCCCTCGACCGTCGTCAACTTCTCGGCAGCATGGCCCGGCCAGTGTTCCTCCATCATGAAGTCCGCGGTCGACGGTGCGGCCTCCCGCAACGTTCCCGTGGTGGTGGCCGCAGGTAACTCGGGCGTCAACGCCAACGACGTCAGCCCCGCGAACTGCTTGGGCGCCGTCGTGGTTGGTGCAACGGCCTCCTCCGACGTCATGACGGGCTACTCGAATTACGGGCCGATGCTCGACGTCGTCGCCCCCGGCGGGTCCACGGGAGCCGACATTTGGTCCACCTACAACACCGGCTATTCCGCTCCGGCCGCGGCTAGCTACGGCACGTTGAACGGCACCTCGATGGCGGCACCGCACGTCGCCGGTCTCATCGCCCTCATGAAGCAGCGGAACCCGTCGCTCGGCGTGGAACAGATCCGATATATTTTGGTGTCCACCGGCAGTAACGTGGGCGGTTACCCCCGAATCAACGCCAAGGCGGCAGTCAACGCTGTGGCGCCGGCAGCCGGCGGTTCGTCAACGCCCGTGGTGGTCAACGGCATCCGCAACCTCTACGACGCCCTCGGCGGCGCCTCGACCTTCGGAAACCCGCGGGCCAACGAACGCGGCGGACTCGTCGACGGTGGCGTATTCCAGGAGTTCACCAAGAACTACACGATCTACTGGACCCCCTTCACCGGAACCCACTCGGTGAATTTCAACGGTGCCATCGGCGCGAAGTACCGCGCTGGCGGATACGAGCGGGCCTACGGGTACCCCTCGTCGGAAGAATTCAAGAAGAACGGATTCTCCTACCAGTGGTTCAAGACCAAGGCCGGCAAGTCGACCCTGATCATGTGGACCCCTCAGAACGGTGCCCAGGTCATCAACGAATCGGGCAGCATCGGCAACCGCTGGGTCCAGATGGGCCGCGAAAACGGTTCGGGATTCCCGACCAGCGACGAGATCTCGGCTAACGGCTTGGCCTACCAGTGGTTCAAGAAGGGCAACACCAGCAGCTTCTACATGTGGAGCCCCGCGACCGGAACGCACATCATCAACGAATCGGGCGCGATCGGCGGCAAGTGGGCCAACGACGGCCGCGAAAGCGGTTCCGGCATCCCCACGAGCGACGAAATCTCCAAGAACGGGATGGCCTACCAGTGGTTCAAGAACGGCCGGGTCTCCAACCTGTACATGTGGACTCCCGGAACCGGCGCCCACACGATTCAGGAAACTAGCGGCATCGGTAGCCGCTGGGTTCAGCAGGGCCGCGAAAACGGCTCCGGCTTCCCGACCAGCGACGAAGTGTCCAAGAACGGCACCGCGTACCAGTGGTTCGTGAAGGGCCAAACCAGCCACTTCTACATGTGGACACCCGCAACCGGAACGCACATCATCAACGAATCCGGCGGGATCGGTAGCAAGTGGGCCAACGACGGCCGCGAAAACGGCGCCGGCGTTCCCACGAGCGAGGAAATCTCCAAGAACGGCCTCGCGTACCAGTGGTTCAAGAAGGGCGGCGTTTCCAACCTCTACATGTGGACGCCGGGTAGCGGAACCCACACGATCATCGAGACCGGCGCGATCGGCGGTGCCTGGATCGATAACGGCCGCGAGAACGGCTGGGGCGCCCCGACCACGGACGAGTACCGCGGTTCTGACGGCAAGATCCACCAGAAGTTCAGCAAGGGCGTCGAGGTCACCTGGAGCGCTTCGGAAGGCGTGCGCGTGCTGCGCTAGCCCCACACGACCTCACGCACGACGCCGCCCGCCTCGCTCTCCTCTGAGCGGTGCGGGCGGCGTCGTCGCAAAAAGATGCCTAGGAGCCGATTCGCCTCAGAGTGAGGGTCTGCTCCGCCCGGCCGAACGCGCCGTGGTCGTCGTGCAGGATCGACGAGGTGAGTCCGATGCCGTCGTCGCCGAAACTGACCTCGTTCTCTAGACCGAGCCATTGGCCTTCGGGGCGACGGAACAGGTGAATCTGGAGATCCACGTTGGGGAAGATCCACTTTTTATCTCCAGGGGCCACTCGGGTCGCGATGCCGTTGGAGGCATCCACGGCACCCATGAGGTGCACCCAGTCCGGCGATTCCTCGCCCTCCACCAGCGGAAAGATCGGGCGAACCCATCCGATCCCGTGGCCCGCTCGGTGTTCCGGGGCGCGGAGGCCGTCCAGGGAGCGGATGAACCCGCCCGGCCATTCGTCGGCACCTCGCCACGGGGTGCACTGGTCTCGAGAGGGGATACTGGCTTCTTCGGTCGCTGCGACCTCGCTTGTATCCGTGCAGATCAATCGCCACGCACTGGCCCGAATCGCGGTCCGTCCCCCGGCAATCATTTCGGCCTGAATCAATTCGATGGTCCGTCCCGGCCGCAGGGTCGTGGTCACGACCTCAATTTCGCCGGCGGGAATGAGCCCTAAGATCTCGTAGCTGATGCGGGCAATGCGCATGTCCTCGCGGGGTTCATGCTGTTCCAGGCAGTGCGCCAGGAGCCCCGAGGCGGGCGCCATGTGCTGCTCGTGCTCGTTCCAGGCGCCCTGAGCATGGATGGTCGAGCGGAACCGCCCGTCCCCCTCCTTCACGTAGTAGGCCTCAGCCTGCCCCAGGATCTCTGACAGCTGGTGATGGGTTTGCTCCATGCGTCCTTCCCTCTGAGCGCTCCGTCGCGGCTCCTTGTCGTGGGGCCGACTGTTCCAGCCGGGTCCCTGGCCATTTCCCCCATTCGGGGTTCTGTGACGGACCTTACCCTGAACCGCAGCTCCGTTCCGTACTGTGGGACCATTACTTCACGTAATCGCCGAGGAAACCGAGGACTCCATGTCGCCGCAGTTGATGGCCTTCGACCTAGACGGAACCCTGGTCTTTGACCAGAAGATCAGCGCCGAAAGCGTAGAAGCCATCCACGAGTGGCAGGCCGCCGGAAATCTGGCGGTGTGCTCCACCGGAAAGTCCATCGCCGCGACGATTCATGCGCTCCAAGGTACGGGCCTTCGATTCGACTATTACGTTCTGTACACGGGCGGTGCCGTGACCGACGCCGATTTCCGCGTGCTGACGAGCCACACCATCCCCAACGTCGTCGTCCGCGAGATCGTGGAGACCCTGACTCAGGAGCAGGGCATCGCGGTCTACGGAACCACCCTGGAATCCGATCACGACGCCCACTTCCCCTCAACCACCGGTTCCAAATCCAGCTCGATCTTGGCCCATTTCGCCCCGATGGCCGTTGAGGATATTCCGCATCACGAGTTCGTAGGCATTCCCTTGTTCATTGAGGGGAACGAGGAACGGATGGAGCGCACGACGTCGTGGATCCGCGAGCGCTTTCACGGCCAGGTGGACTGCCACCGAAACCAGGACTTCCTCGACGTCGTGCCGCCAAGCTGCACCAAGGGGACGGGGTTGGCTTGGCTAGACGAGGCGTACCTGGGTGGGCGTTATGAGACCTATTCGATCGGCGACTCGTGGAACGATCTGGCGATGCACGCCTGGGCCCAGCATTCGGCGTCCTTCCCGTATTCGCCGCTGGAGGTCCAGGACGCCACAGACACCGTGGTGGCCACCGCTGCCGAATACATCCGTTCCGTCCTGAAGGGTTCCACCAGCGCGTCATCGTAGGACACTCTCGCGGTCATGACCGCCCTGCGACGAAACGCGAGGTCACCGGGCTACTCGCTTCTACTCAACCGTTGAGCGCCGCGTGCGCGCCTCCCTATGGTGTTCAAAACTACACAACACCTCTATCGGGAGCGCCACGTGAAAACCCTGATCATCCTCGGCCTCATTGGGCTGGCAGCACAACTCGTCGACGGCTCCCTGGGCATGGCCTACGGAGTGACGTCGTCGTCGCTCCTTCTCACCGCCGGACTTGCCCCAGCCTCGGTTTCGGCCACGGTTCATCTCGCCGAAATCGGCACCACCTTGGCCTCCGGGGCTTCCCATTGGCGCTTCGGCAATATCGACTGGCGGGTTGTGGCCTTTATGGCCGTTCCCGGGGGAATCGCGGCCTTTCTGGGAGCCAACGTTTTGGCCGCTTCCGGTGAAGGGGCCGAGCCGGTCATGTCGGTGATCTTGCTCCTGCTGGGAGTCTATGTTCTGGTGCGCTTTCTCCGAACGCCCACCGTGCGGCCGTCTTTTCGGGGCCGGGTCCCGGGGTTCTTCCTCGTTCCGTTGGCCATGCTCGCCGGGTTCATGGACGCCATCGGAGGCGGCGGGTGGGGGCCCGTCGGCACCCCGACATTGCTGGCGTCCGGAAAGATTTCGCCTCGGAAGGTGATCGGCTCCATCGATGCCTCGGAGTTCGTGGTGAGCCTCGGGGCATCCGCGGGGTTCCTCCTGGCCCTCGGCCATCAAGGCATCAATCTGCCCTTCGTCCTCGCGCTGCTCGTCGGTGGCGTCATCGCGGCCCCCGTGGCGGCGTGGCTCGTCCGGTTTCTGGCGCCGCGTGTTCTCGCCGTCGGTGCAGGCGGCCTCATCATTCTGACTAATGGGCGCACCCTTTTGGGCACCGATACCGCGCAGGACGCACTGCCGGCAGGCGCCTCCAACATCGTGCTTATCCTGCTGGCCGTCGCGTGGATCATCACCCTCGGATGGGTCATCCGACAACAAGGAACGGCGCGGGCCCTAGAGCCCACGCCGGAACCACAGAAGGTCCCTTCGGAACCCTAAACGACTACTGGACCTGCCATTCCCAGCCATCGTGAATCACCGGATCCGTGTACACGAGCGTGCCTGCCTGCTGTGGAATATCGAGGATCACGGAACCTTGAAGGTTCTGGCCCGGAGCGATTCCCAGGGGGATGGTTTGGTTGGGCGGGATGCAACTGTACGTGGAGACCGTCGCGGGTTGATCGATCACGCTTCCGTCGGCCCCGATGAACTTCCAGTTCGCCTCGGAGAAGTAGAACCGGTCGTCGTTCAGGACGCTCTGCATGTCGGCGGCGCTACCCGTGGAGACGCCCATGTTCAGGCTAATGAACCGTCCGTTCTCGGGCTGGCCCGCATAAGGGGCCGTGCATTGGGGAGAGTTTTGGATGCCGTTGAGGACCATGGTCGCTGCGGGCTGACCGCTCGCGCCGTTGATGACGGCGGGCTGGCCAATGCCTTTGACAAGGTTGCCTCGCTGTGACCGGCTACCCGGTGCGGGCGCATTCTGTTCAGCCTGAGGTGTGCTGGTCTCTGGAGTCGGCGTGGGTTGGCCTTGATCTGGCTTTGGGGAGCTGTCGGTTGAAGGAGTGGACGACGGCTGAGGAGTTGCGCTGTCCGTTCCCTCAGAGGGCTTTTTCGAGGGGGAGTTCGACGGCGTCGAAGATGATGACGACGACGGCGACGAGGAGCTCGAGCTGCTCGAGGGCGAGTCTGACGAGGACCCCTTCGAATCATCGGAAGATCCTCCGCACCCGGCGAGCGCGAGGCCGGCGAGCGTGACGACCGCAATGGTCAGGGAACGAGACCTATTCTGCGCTGAACGGTTCATGGGGGCATCCTCCGGAGTGCGAGATGATGTGATGGCTCACCTTGTTGTCAGCTTACCGCCAGCTTCGCTCGTCAGGGGGGTCGTGACGGACAAAATGTGTCGGACGGCGGAGCGTAGCGGCGTCGCCTCCAGCCCATACCGATCACTCAGTATTCCCGGCCTCATGAGCACAGGTCGCGTCCACAAATAGGACTGGTTCGATGACTCTCGAAGCATCGGATGCATCCATCTCATGACCCGAAGCAGTCCCGCCGGCACGGGGCGGATGGTTCGACGCCGCACCCCCGCCTCCTCACTCACCACACGGTTCAGTTCTTCCAAGCTGCACTCTGTAATCGACGGGGCGTGCGCTATGAGATCTCCCTTGGGCGCCAGCTCCGCGGCGTTTTCCGCGGCCGCGATCATGGACGTTGCCAAGTCAGGGATATAGGTCAACGTGTGTTGCAGACGAGGGTTTCCCATGGCGTATCCGGCTCTACCTCGCGGGCGCGGAACCATCACCGCCAAATGCGCCACCGAGGTCGATGGTTCCGCAGTCGGCCCCCACAGGTCCGAGGCGACGATGCTGAGCGTGGTCGCGTCGTGCTCGCGCCGGGCCGCGAGAAGTTCCGCTCGCACCTGGCCCATCGGGCTTCGCGGCGCCAAGGCATCGCCCTCCGTCAGGTCTTCAGCCCCCGCCCCAAATCCGTACACGGATTCCGGAAAGATCACCGGGATATTCGCATCGGCGGCCAAGTCCATGACGGCTCGCTCCTGGTCTGGGAGCATCTTTCGCCAAGCATCGGCGTCATACGCCGCGTGAACGCAGTGAAACACCGCAGCCACCTCCCGCATGGCCCGAGCCAGGAGGCGCCGGTCCGAAACATCCCCCACCAGAACCTCAGCCCCTTCCACCGACTTCTGGCTACGCCGCAAGACCACCGCCTGGTGGCCCGCTTCGACTAAATTCCGCACCATTTGGGTGCCGATCTGACCCGCACCCGTGACGAGGTATTTCATGACCCACCACTTTCCGAGAGCAGTGCTCTCTAGTTGACGCTTTTCAGCCTAGCTCTCACTCGAAGGCATTTCAAGAGCGGTGCTCTCTTTTTGAGGGTGTGGGTCGAGCCCGTGGCACACTGAATTCATGAGCACCTCACGCCCCACTCGCGCGGAGAGTCGCGCACATATGGAGGCGGCAATCCTCGAGGCCGGCCGCCAACAGCTAGCAACGCGCGGAGCCGCCAACCTGTCCTTGCGCGAAGTCGCGCGCACGATCGGCGTCGTCTCCTCGGCGGTGTACCGGTATGTGTCGAGCAAAGAGGAGCTACTGACGGCGCTATTGGTCGATGCCTACGAATCTCTCGGCGACGCCGTCACCCAGAACCTCAACCCTTCGGCCGAACCAGCCACACGCTTTCGATCCATTGCCCACGCCATGCGGGACTGGGCACTGAGACACCGGGAACAGTGGGCGCTTCTCTACGGTTCACCCGTTCCCGGCTATGCGGCGCCGGAAGAGCGCACCACGAACGCAGGAACGCGAGTCATCGGAATGCTAATCGCCACCATCTCGGAGGGAAACCCGCCCGTAAGCCAACCCTCCGAGGCGCTGACTGCATGGGTCGTTCCCGAGGTGGAAAAGATGGGCGTCGAAGCCTCTCCCCGTCACATCGCCTTCGGCATCGAGGCTTGGGGAACGTTGATCGGCACCATCAGCATGGAACTCTTCGGACAGCTCGGTCCGTTGCCAGAGGAATTGGGCAATGAGATCTTCACACGCACCACGGAATCGCTGATTCGGCGCCTCACCGGCGACGGCGCCTAGGCGCCACCCTTAATCCGGTCCACAAGGGCCAGCAGGTCTTCCAAGCCATCCGGGCTCATGATCGACGCGGACCCGGGGGCCGAATCACGCAGGCTGTCTACGACCGGCATTCCCTCCGAATCGACCCCACCACCTGCCATGGCGGCGTTGTAATACAGACCATCACCCATCAGCAGAATGGCGGAGGCCGTCACGGGATTTCCGACCTCCTCCAGAATGATCTCGTACCAGTCCGCGTGAATGCGGCGCATGGCTTCACGGGCTTTAGGTTGCGCTTCCTGCCCCAGGCTCAACACGGCGATGAAGGTGCGGTCAATCGGAGCACCCTGACTGGAATCGTCATTGAGGTAAAAGGCCGACGAGCGCACGTAATACCTCGAAGCCCCTTCGCCCGAAGAACGCATCAGCTCGCAATCTTCGGCCGCGTACTCCAATAGTCGTTCGATCAAGCCGTCAGCCAGAGCGTTTTTGTCTTTGAAGTGATACAGCAGGCCACCCTTGGAGACCTCGGCCCGTGCAGCCACCGCATCCATGGTGGCGGCGCGTTCCCCCTCCGTAATCAAGATGGATTCGTAAGCGTCCACAATTCGGTTCTTTGCGCTCATGATTTCGACCCTAGCCCCTTGGAAGTAAACCGTCCAGACGGTACAGTACCGTGAGAAGTCACCCCATTCTCGGAGAGGAGCAGCATGTCACCGTCACTACGACGCAAGGGTGAGCGCCCTCAGCACCATGACCGCCGTTGGGCCGCCCTCGCCGTCCTCATGCTTCCGGTGCTCTTGATCGCCGTCGATAACACCGTCCTCTCCTTTGCCCTGCCGGCCATCTCCGGGGATCTCGAACCCACCGGGCCACAGCTGTTGTGGATCGTGGATATCTATTCCCTCGTTCTCGCCGGCTTATTGGTTCCCATGGGAAGCCTCGGGGATCGCATCGGCCGACGCCGGATCCTTCTGATCGGGAGTACTGGGTTTGCGGTGATCTCCCTCGCGGCCGCCTTCGCCCCATCCGCCGAATGGCTCATCGCGGCCCGTGCGGCCATGGGCCTCTTCGGATCGGTGCTCATGCCGGCCACGCTCTCCTTGATTCGCAACATCTTCGTGGACCCGCAGGAACGCCGTCGAGCCATCGCCATCTGGGCCGCAGGTTTCTCTGGCGGGGCCGCACTCGGGCCCATTGTGGGCGGATTCTTGCTCGAACATTTCTCATGGGGCTCGGTCTTCTTGCTGGCCGTTCCCGTCTTGATTCCCCTCTTGGTTTTCGCCCCCATGCTGGTTCCAGAGTCCAAGGATCCCTCACCCAATCCCATCGACCTCATTAGCATCGTTCTCGTCATGGCCACCATGACGCCGCTCGTTTACGGCATCAAGACGTTCGCGAGCGACGGACTCCGGGGCGACGTCGTCGTAGGCTTGGTGGTCGCGGTGGTCGCTGGCTTCGCGTTCGTTCGTCGGCAGTTGCGCCGGCCCGACCCCATGCTGGACGTCCGGCTCTTCACCAACTCGGCGTTCTCCGGGGCCGTCTTGGCGAACTTGCTGAGCGTGTTCTCGCTGGTGGGTTTCTTGTATTTCATCTCTCAGCACCTCCAGCTGATCAGTGGCAAGACCCCGCTTCAGGCCGGAATCGTCCTGATTCCCGGCTTGGCGGCGACGGTCATTTCGGGCCTCGCCGTGGTTCCCGTGGTGCGCCGCTTCACGCCGGCCCAGGTGGTTTCGGGCGGTCTCGCGCTGAATGCCGTCGGTTTCGGCATCGTGACCATTGCCGGACCGGCCGGTTCGGACCTCGGCCTGATCACCGCATTCGTGATTCTCGGAGCGGGTATCGGTGCCGCGGAAACCATTTCGAACGACGTCATTCTCTCCGCGGTACCCGCGCACAAGGCGGGGGCGGCGTCGGCCATCTCAGAGACGGCCTACGAAACCGGAGCGGTCCTCGGAACGGCCGTGCTGGGATCCATCCTCAACGCCGCCTACTCGTCTCACCTGACCATTCCGGCGGGCATTCCCGACGACGCACGAGCCGCCGCCCAAGAAACCCTCGGGGGTGCCACGGAAGTGGCCTCTCACGTGGGAGGCGACGCCGGAGCACAGCTCCTCGAGTCGGCGCGTTCGGCCTTCGACTCGGGGGTCGCGCTCACCTCGGGAATCGGCGTGGTCCTCATGATCCTTGCGGCCGCAATGTCCCTGCGGACGCTGCGGAAGGCGGAGTCCTAAACCGTGTGATCGCGGATGCCCTCACGGGCTCACATTTCGCATAGGCTCGACGTGCACCGAATCGCAATCGTGGTCACCGCCGATCACCAGGAAGGACCCAGTGGAGTCTCCCGTACGCAAGTACATGCTGCAGTTGCTTGAGGAAACCCGAGGCCAGGATGGGGGCGAACTCGCCGACTACATCCCGGAATTGGCCAAGGCCCGCCCGGATGTCTTTGCCATCGCGATGACCACCATCGAGGGACGCACCTATTCCGTGGGCGACGACGAGCGCGAGTTCACCATCCAGTCGATTTCCAAGCCGTTCGCCTACGCGGCCGCCCTGACGGATCGCGGGCTCGACGCCGTGGCGGCCAAGGTGGGCGTCGAACCCACGGGCGAGGCCTTCAACGAGCTCTCACTGGAAAGGGGCACCAACCGCCCCAAGAACCCCCTGATCAACGCAGGCGCCATCACGATCCACAGCATGCTCGCGGAGCCGGGCTCCTCACTCGAGGAACGGGCCGAACGGACGGTGGAGTTTTTCTCGCGCCTCGCGGGCAGGCATCTCGAGATGGACGAATCCGTGTTCCGCTCCGAGCTGGAGACGGCAGATCGCAATTTCGCCTTGGCGCATATGCTCCGCAATTTGGGCGTCTTCGAGGAGCACGCGCACCAAGCGGTGGCCGGCTACGTCGCCCAATGCGCCATCAAGGTCACGGTGCGCGACCTCGCCGTCATGGGCGCGACCCTCGCGAATCGCGGCGTGCACCCGTTTACCGGTGAGCACGTGGCGAGCCGTGAGGTCGCACGCCAGGTGCTCGCGGTCATGGTGTCCGCCGGAATGTACGATGCCTCCGGGACATGGTTTTCCAACGTCGGCATTCCCGCCAAGTCGGGCGTCTCCGGCGGTATTCTCGGTGTCTTGCCGGGCCAGGTAGGCATCGGTGTCATGTCTCCGCGCCTGGATCGCCAAGGAAACAGCGTCCGCGGCGTCCGGGTTTTCAATAAGCTCTCACAGGACATGGGCCTGCACCTACTCGACGCCGGCATCTTCGGCTCGAACGTCATCCGCTCCGTCAGCGAGGAGCCTCACGAGACCATCATGCGGATGCAGGGTGTCATTCAGTTCTCGGGTGCCGAGGCGATCATGCACCGCTTGGCGGGCCTCGAGTGCGCTTCGGGCACCATGGTCTTCGACCTCTCCCGCGTCACCCGCCTCGACGCGATGGCGCGCCGCATGTTCTTGGAGGGCCTCCGCCGTCTCATCGCTGACGGTCACCGCGTCGAAATCATCGACCCCGACGACGTCCTTCCCGATCCCAACCTCGGCGGCAACGTCTACCCGGTCCAGCGAGAATCCGACCGGGGCTAACCTCGAAGTCGCCGGCGTTGACGGGCGGGATAACCTCAAGTCATGAGGGTATTCGTGTACGACGACAACTGCGGGCCATGCGTTCCACTGGCCCGCCTGCTCGCACGACGCACGCGCGGTCGCCTCGAGGTCATCCCCTTTTCGCGGGTAATTACTGAACTCTCAGAGGACGACGTCGAGCGCTTCACCGAAGAAGCCCTCTACGCCGCCGGACCAGCCCCTGCTCCGGGAACAGCCCTTCCCGACGCCGCGCACCTCTGGGGCCATCGAGCCATTGCGGCTGGACTCGCGGCATCGCATCATCGGGCGGACCGACTCCTGGCGCGCATTATTCTCGCGCCCGGCGTTACGGCCGTTTCCCAGCTGGCGTATCGGTGGTTCTCGCGCAACCGTTGGCGCTTCGGCGGAGGCTCCTGTGCGGTCAACCCCGCAGGTCAGACCCCCACGTCGCCCACGAGGTAACGCTGGATTGTCGGCCCCATAATCTCGGCGATTTCCTGCGGCTTCATTCGGGCCAAATCCGACTCCTCGACAAACACGTACCGAGCGATGGCCAAGCCCACCATCTGAGAGATCACCAGGCTCGCCCGCAGATTCACGTGGTCGATGTCGCCCATGCGCGCCGCGAGCCTCCCTCCAATGATTCCGCGAATGGCCGCCTGCAACTGGCTGACCAAGAGCCGATCCTCCCCAATCGACATCAGATTGGCCCGGATCGCGGCGCTGACCCCGGGGCTCTCCCACGCCGTGATCATCGTGAGGACCAGCTTGTTCCCGAGCTCTCCCACCGGCGTCGTCTGGAAAACCTCGTCGGCGATCTCCTCTGGGACGAAGTCCGTGGGTTTACCCAGCAGACACTCGGAAAATAGCTCCGACTTGCAGGAGAAATAATGGTGCATCAGGGACGGATCCACGTTTGACGCACGGGCAATTGACCGCATCGAGGTCTTGGCGTACCCCTGCTCTTGAAACAGCTCTCGAGCCCGAGCCAGGATCTCCCCGCGGGTGTCACATTTTCCGGGACGGCGTCCTCTCATCTCTTCCTCGCTTCAATCGCGGGCAGATCGCCGCCCACAGCATTTCGGCGCCGCCCCATTTCTCAACGCCGCCTCCGCGCGGCGCTTGGGTCCTTAAGGCCCCATTCTTCCAAGAAAAACTCGAAAGTACATAAACTTTGTAGCGCCACATCAGGCTCGGGACATTACACCCATCCCACGTCGAAATTACTTTACACTTCACGTATTTTTCTCCGGGAATAAGCGGGACATCACGAATGTTGATAGGGTCAGAACAACGAACCACGACCCAGGAGGAAACCATGCAACTCGGCATCATGACTGTGGGGGACGTCACCCAGGACCCCACCACCGGAACCACCCCTAGTGAGAACGAACGCATCAAGGCGACCGTTCAGATCGCCCGCAAGGCGGAAGAAATTGGCCTGGACGTTTTTGCCACGGGGCAGCACCACAACCCGCCGTTCGCGGCCCCGGGCAACCCTCCGACCCTCTTGGGTTACCTCGCGGCGCAAACCAAAAACATTATTCTGTCCACATCCACCACGCTGATCACCACCATGGACCCCGTGCGCCTCGCGGAGGATTACTCCTATGTGCAGCACCTCGCCGATGGCCGCGTGGATATGATGCTCGGCCGAGGAAACACCGGCCCGGTATATCCGTGGTTTGGTCGGGATATCCGCGATGGCATCAATCTCGCGGTGGAGAACTACGCTCTATTGCACCGTCTGTGGCGGGAAGAGGTCGTGAATTGGCAAGGGAAGTTCCGCTCGCCGCTTCAGTCCTTCACCTCGACGCCGCGCCCGCTGGACGGCGTCGCGCCCTTCGTGTGGCACGGCTCCATCCGGACGCCCGAGATCGCGGAACAAGCGGCCTATTACGGCGACGGCTTCTTCCACAACAATATTTTCTGGAACATGAAGCACACGGGCCAGATGATCGACCTGTACCGCGAGCGCTTCGAGCACTACGGCCACGGAACGGCCCAGCAAGCGATCGTGGGTCTGGGTGGTCAGTTCTTCATGCGGCCCAACTCCCAGGATGCCCGGCGCGAATTCCGTCCGTACTTCGATAACGCACCGGTTTACGGCCACGGGCCCACGATGGAGGAGTTCACGGATCAGACACCCTTGACCGTGGGTTCCCCGCAGGAGGTCCTCGAAAAGACTCTGTCCTTCCGTGACTACGCGGGCGAGTACCAGCGCCAGCTGTTCCTCGTGGACCACGCCGGTTTGCCGTTGAAGACAGTGCTGGAGCAGATGGATCTGTTCGGGGAGAAGGTCTTGCCGGAGCTCCGTAAGGAATACGCGGCCTCTCACAATCCGGAGGTCCCGGAGGCACCCGTACACCCCCGCGTTCTCGAGGCCCGGCGGGCAGCACAGGCCGAAGCGGAGCGAACCTCTGAGAATCACTCAGCACCGGAAGAGCACGTTGAAGGAGAACGTCATGCGTAACCCCACCATCGTTATCGTGAGCGCGGGCCTCTCGGAGCCTTCCTCCACCGCCTTGCTCGGCGAGCGCCTCGGTGAGGCCACCCGTACAGCGTTGGATCGCGCCGGCGTAAGCGCCTCGGTCGAGACGATCAGCCTGCGCGGCCTCGCCCACGGGATCGCCGACACCATGACCATGGGGTTCCCGTCCGGTGCCGTGGGCGATGCCCTCGACGCCGTCCGAACAGCCGACGCCGTCATCGCGGTGACGCCCACGTTCAAGGCCGGGTACACGGGCCTGTTCAAGTCCTTTTGGGACCTCACGAGCGACGACGATCTCTTGGGCAAGCCCGTGCTCCTGGCCGCGACCGGCGGAACGGCTCGACATTCCCTCATGATCGAGACGGCCCTGCGTCCGCTTTTTGCTTATCTCCACGCCGATGTCGTGCCCACCGGAGTCTTCGCCGCAACGGATGACTTCGGTACGGATACCACCCTGCAAACCCGGATCGACCGTGCCGGTGGGGAGCTCGCGGATCGATTAGCCTGGCGGCTCGGTGCCAGCAGTCGGCAGCACCCGGCCGAGCCTGCCGTCGGTTTGGATTCGGCCGATGTCGCCGAAGATTCCGCCCCAGCTGCGGATTCAGGGTCGGGAGAAAAGCAGGCCCCTGCCGGTACCACCCCACAACGGCCTCACTTGGCCGGCGGTGGGGGCCTTCCCGCGCTCAAGGTGACTCCGTTCGAGGATCTCCTCAAGGGCTAACGCGCGACAAGGCACGAGGAGCGCCCCCAAGGTCGCCTCTCGTGCCTTGTCTGTCGTCCCGGTGTTAATTCACCTTGTGGTCGCCGTCGTTCAGGACGACGACCGTGGTGGTATCCCCGTTTTGGAAGGCCACAGATGAGAGATTGCCGGAGTTATTCGACTCGATATTCGTGGAACCCGGTTCCACAAAACGGCTGAACTGGGAGTAGTAGTAATACTCCTGGGAGAGTTCGTAGTTGCCGTTGTCCGTGGCGGTCACGAGACCGCGGCACGAATCGCAGGAATCATCGCTTCCAAAATGGGGGTTTCCCTGGCTGTCCTGCATCAAGGACCAGTACAGCGATCCCAAAGCTCCATGCCGCATGGGCCCCATAATGTCCTTCTCCACGGTGTCGCCGAGCTTATCGCGGGCGTCGGTTTCCCCCACCATGTTGGAACCTTCGCTCATCAAGGAGTTCTTTTTCCGCGATTGATCTTGGTACTTGTTCGGCCCCGAGGGGTTCGTTGAGTTGTAGGAGTGGTACCCCATCATGTCGACGTCGTCCGAGCCTGCAACCGGTTCGGAGCCGTCCGGAGTATCTGTGTTGTGATCCCACCCGAGGATGCCGACGTCTTGCGGCAGGGCCTGCTTCACCGCGTGGGCCAGCGTTACCTCGTTTTTCCCGGCCTCTGCGGCGTCGGGCGTCCAGTTGCCGTTACTTCCCTGAACAAATTTGCTCAATTGGGTGGTCGGCATTTTCGTATTGGGGTTCAGCGGTTCGTTCTGCAATGAGACCATCCAAGGCTTCAGGCCAATCTGGTCGTAGGCTTCAGCATATTTTTTGAAGTACTGCGCGTAATCCCCGGTTTCATCCATATTGAGCTCATTCGCCCCGCCGTCGTCGTTACCGGGATGAAGCTGTCCGCTCTTTTTGGCCCAGCCGGGAGCGGTCCACGGGGTACCGATGAGCTTGAAATCTTGACCGGAGAGTTTCTTAGCCTGCTGCAGCATCTCGATCTCCCGCTGATCGCTCGGGTGCTTATCGATCGAGAAGGTATCCGCCCCACCGTCCTGCAAGGAGTGATAGTCATCGGGATCGGACATGAGGTCCGTTGACCCCATCGGGGCGCGGGCGATGTTCAGGTGTGCGTCGTCTGCGCCTTGTCCATAGAGCTTCTGCATGATCTCATCGCGGTTCGGTGAATGCTGAAGCAAGAAGGCCGCCGAGTCGGTCATGGTGGCCCCGAAGCCAGCTACCTGTCCGTAGTTCGTGTCTGGCTTCGTACGAATATCGCCCGACGACGGACCGCCGCTCGTATTTTCGGCATCAAATTGCTGAACCTTGTATTTGAGGTTGTTCTTCCCCTGGTCCGCAGTCGTGAGATACATCGTGGGCTTCTGCCCCTTCTTCATCACATAAGTTGCCACCGATTTGTCCGGCATGGCCGTATCGAAATCGGCATCTCCGGCCTGGATGTGGAAACTCGTTCCGTTATTCCCCAGGTCGGGGAGGTTCGCGGAGTTCGTGGGGTCCTCGGCCATGGCAGCGGAGGAGGAGAGGATTCCGGATGTCGCGACAAGGGCGACCGCCGAGATCGCGCCCAGTGTGGCGCGGGAGGGCATTCTGAGGGTCTTACTCATGGTGTTCGTTCCCTTCGACATGGGTCAGTGCTGAAATTCACTGGATCTCGGCGAGAGCCTTGGAGTACTCGTAGCCGTCGTGGGCGTCTTTCTCGAGCTGCCAGAAGGAGAGCTTTTGGGCTCCGTGTTCCACGGCGTATCCCTCGAGATCGCGAGCATTCTGCACGCTGAAGTACTGTTGGTCGCCGTCCTTCTTGGCGCAGAAGGTGACTCCGAGCCCGGGATGCTGGTCACCGAAGACGCCCTGGAGCTGACCGTTGGTGGCATCGATGGCTTTCCTGCCATCGGCCACGGTGTCCTCATCGTCACCGAAGTCCATCGCCATGATGTTCACAGTGTTCACTGCCACGCCTTTGTCCTTGGTGTCGGCAAGCACGCCCTGGGTATCGCGGTCGATTCCATCGGGGCCCACCGGGACCGTGTAGTCCACTTTGACGTCGGGGCGCTCCCTCTGGAGTTGGGCCAGTGCCTCATTGCGTCGTTGGTTGGCGGCGTCGTCCTTCTGTGCGCCGCCTTCGATATCGAAGTCCAGGTGATTGACCCCGTAGGTATCCACAATGTTTTCGTAGGCGCTCTTGATCTTGGCGACGTCGTTACACGTGTGAGCCACCATGTGATCACTGTTGCTGGCTCCGCCGAAGGAGATGGTGACGTCGCCACCGTTCTTCTGGAATTCCGAGATCTGGTCCTTCATGTATCCGGAGCCGTCGCTGCTCGAGGCGTCCCATTGAACGTCGCAATTCCCGGAATATGAATTCAGGAACGCGAGGGTGGCTGCGTTGACCCCGGAGGCCTGCTGAGCGTCGTTAATCGTGTGGAAATTATCCGCATTGACGTCGATATACGGAGATACCTCATGTGCGGGGGCGGCGGGGACATCGGCCATGGCCGCCTGAGATCCGAGGGACAGCGCGGTGGTTCCGAGGAGACCGGCGGCGAGGAGGGTGCGGGAGAGTTTCATGGTTTCTCCTAAGAAGAGTGAATGTGGGTGAGGTTCCCGGCCGACGAAGGGCCGTCGTTTCAGCGGCTTCGCCGGCCGGGTGACGCATTCGCGTCGGGGAGGAGCGGGGCGCTATTTAGAAATTTCCCTGGAATTGCTGCTCGGTCAGGTGCTTCTGGCCGTCGGCGCCCACCATGTTGTCCTTCTTCATGGTGTCCACGAAGGCGCTGTACACGTGCAGGGGATCGCCGCTGGTACCGGTGACTTGCTGGTCTCCACCGTTGCCGCCATTTTTCTGGTTATCGCGGTCGATGGCCGACCACTTGGTCCAGCCGAGCTTGCCGCCCTCGTCCTTGTCGTTATTGAAGTACGAGAGCATCTTGACCTTCTCGCCATGCGCACCCGTGAAGTAGCTTGCGGTGCCCCACATGTCGTTCATCCACTGGTTCTTGCCGTCACCCTCGTTGGAGCCGATTTCCGGAATGGCCAGCGGCTTATTCGGGGCAATTTCGGTGACTTCACGTAGCGACTGCTCCAGGATCTGGCTGGGCTGCTGCCATCCTTGTTCGTTGTTGCGGTTGTACGCATCGACGCCGACCCAATCGACGTAATCGTCCCCCGGGTAGAACTCCTTGCCGGGCACGTTTCCGTTGGCTTCAACGCCGCCCATGCTCATCGGGATCCACATGTACTGTAGGTGGCTCTTGTCGAGACCACCGACGCCGTCTAGCTGCTGGTGAACGTGCTGGAAAGCGGAGACGTAGTCATTCGGGGAATTTTCCTTCGTGGCGCCCCACGGGTACCAATCGCCGTTCATCTCGTGGCCGAGCCGCAGATAGACCTGGCGGTCGTCGTCGGTGCCGGCCTTTCCATCCGGACCGTTGACGTAACTCTGGAGCATTTTGCCCTCGCGCTGGATGAGGTCGTCCTTTTTCCCGGTCTCGATGTCGTGCAGAACATTCTTTTCATTCGCATCGCCGGTCCGCAATTCCCACGTAAATACCGGGACGGAACCGCTGTTCCACGTGTTGACCAGATCAGACCGCGTCGAATCGATCTCGTTATCCGCGAAACCGTGGAAAAGAACCTTAGTTGCCGGCGTCTTGCCGACCACCTTGTTGATGTCCTCGTCCTTGACGGTATTCGGATTGTTATTGAGCCCGTAGAGCATCGAGGAAGGCTGGTTGTCCTTCTGCTGGGTGGCCTGTGCCGCCGAGTTCTGATCGCCAGGGGCGGGAGCCGCCTGAGCCATGGGAGCGACGGCGCCCGCCATCAGGGTGCCGATGCAAGCCGAAATAACGCATCGTGTGCCGAACTTTCGCATGAGTCTGCTGTCCTATCGGTAGGGTCTTCCGAGTCGTGGAGGGGGTTACTTGCCGAGGTCGTCGAAGCTGTTGACCTGGTAGTGGTCTTCGTTGACGGTCCAGTCGAGCGGGAACTGCAAATCAAATTTGGACTCGTTGACAAACGGACGCTGCTCGTCGGTGACCCGTTGCAAGGTGTCCTTGTCGTTGTGGCTGTCCGAGTGCTCCATGCTGTCCTGGTGGATGTCCAAGAACCGCTCCAGGAATTCTTTCTGGTCCACGCCCTGTGCCGGTGTCTTGCCGCCGAAGGAATCCACGGTCTCCTGGTGGATCTTCTTAAAACCCTTTTCATCCGGGTCGCTACCCATGCCATTCAGCACCAAGGTGTCGTAGTAGATGAACTGGCCGAGGGCACCGACCCCGTCCTGTTCACCCTGGTCGACGGCGGGATTGAAGTAGAGCTCGTCACGAACCTGACGCTGGGCTTCTTGCATCTTGGGATCCTTCACGGCTTCCTTCCACGCTTGGTGGAAACCCTTTTGATCCAGGCCGTCCAAGTTGTCTCCGGAGAGCTTCTTGAGCGGTTCAATGTAGTCGTGCAACGCGTTCTGACCGCCGGTCGCCTTGTCGTAGTTGTCGAGGACCTTGTTGAAGTCGCCCGTGCCGGTGGTGAATCCGACGATTCCGAGCGTGATGCCGCGGCCGTCGTCTTCTTTCTGATAGAAGCCGTAGTGGGCATCCATGTTGAGGTCGCTGTTTTCGTTGGTAGCGACGATGTCGTTCGCCAATTCCTTGAGCTGCGGGTCCTTGAGGTCCTTGGGAGCCGCGGCCGCAGCAGCATGATCCGGCTGTGGCCCGGCATTGTCGTTCGCTGCATTCGCGGCGGTGGGGACCACCAGCGATCCCGCGACGATAGCCAGCGCACCAATACCCACAGTCGCTTTGCTGAAGTTTCCGAGTGCCATTTCAGGTTTGCCTTTCCGAGGGGATGTTCCGTTCTCGAGGGCACGAACCGCCGGTTGGATACCGCGACCGTGCACTCTCCAAATAACCAGCGGATTCTTACGTGAAGGTCGGTTAACTCTTTCCAATCCGTGAATACCTTGTAACGCTAAGTTTCTGGATCTATCGACAGCTCTTCACAAGGAATCATCAAGAAATTATCTACTTTGGTAAAAGTTTCCACATTTTCGAGGAGGAAATTTTCCTGCGACCAGCCCGATGAGCCCGAAACTTCGGGGTTGAGGACCATGGTGATCCGGCACCCTTGGGACACCGCTGAAGGGGCGGCTACCAAAACGACCATTCCGGCGGCAATTTTTATGAATAAACCCAAACAGCACCGAAAACCCATAAACTTAGGGGTATTAGGTATTAAATATGAACCGCTAACGTCCCTTTACCCAAAGTTTCCGAACATGTCGCCCGGTGCACACTCACACATGTCAGAAGCGTCGTCGGGAAGGACCACGGTCGACGACGTCGGCCGTGGTCATCCAGCCAGCCCAACCACGCCGTCGACCAGGAAGCCGACCCCGATCAGGAAAAACAGGCACGCCGTCGCAACCTCGACGCGGAACCAGTAGGTGCGAATCCACCGCACCACGACCCCGCTAGAAGCCACCCATGCGAAGGTCGCAAACCAGGCCAGTCCGATCACCATGAAGACCACAACGAGGATGGCCGTCTGCCACCACGGAAATCCGTGGCTCATGAACGGAGCCAAGAGCGCGGTAAAGAAGATCAGGGCCTTGGGGTTCGCGAGGTTCGTCGCGAGCCCCTTCAGATACGCACCACGCAGACTCGCCCGGCGCACTTTCACCGCGGGACCCCCACGCGAGGCGCCTCGCAACGACCACAGCCCCGACAAGCCCATATACGCCAAGAAGCAGCCGCCCAAGATCTTCAGGATCGGAACTATCGCGGGGAAGAGTGCCACGAGCGCGCCGAGTCCCACGACCGCGCCCACCATCCACATCAGATTCCCGGTCATGACCCCGAGGGCCGCCGCAAGCCCCAAGATTCTGGGGCGGGCACCGGTTGCCTGAGGGGCCGCGGTGGAAGGCACCTCCTCCGCCGTCGAGGTTCGAGGGGCCGCCTGCTGCAGAATCATCAGAACGTCGGGGCCGGGAGCCAGGAGAGCAACAACCCAGGCCGCGATCAGCGGCAAGACGTTCACGATGGTCATGGTTCTCCTCGTCGAGGCACAGGGTGGATGGTCGCCCTCAAAACGGACGGATTTTGTACAAAATAGCGCGTTGGCCACCATCAACACAGTCGACGTCGTCCACATGAAGCCATGAATCGGCGGCTCCTCGACCCTCACTGCCGCTTCCGCCTAAGCTGTCCGGGTGAGCAAGCCATACGTCGTGACGAGGGAATCCCTTCCCCTTCAAGGTGTCGAGAGAACGTTCACCGTGGTGGCCCCCGAGCGGCACGATCCGAGTCCACCTCTCATCCTGGCTTTCCATGGATCGCAACAAAGTTCGCGCGTCTTCCGGAAATTCACCGCCGAAACCTTCGACGCCGCCGCCGTTGCCGCAGGTGCCCTCGTTGCCTACCCCGACGCCTTCCATCGGCATTTCAACGATTCCCGCCGCGGCTCGACCTTCGAGTCCCGCCGCCAGGGAATCGACGACGTCGCCTTCACGGCCGCCATCATCCGCCACATGACCCGCGCACACCACGTAGACCCCGCCCGGGTTTTCGTGGTCGGTTACTCCAACGGCGGACAGATGGTGATACGCCTCCTCCACGAAGCACCCAAGCTGCTCGCCGGAGCAGCAGTCATCGCGGCCACCCAGCCCGCGCCGAGCAATTTTCTGCTAGACGACCGTCCAACCGTGAAGCCGCGCCCTCTCCGCCTGATGGCAATCCACGGTACGGCGGATCCCCTCGCGCCCTACGCGGGCGGCGAAGCATCACTCTGGGGTTCCGAATCCCGTGGCGAGGTACTCTCCGCCGTCGATTCGGCCGCGTACTTTGCCCGCCGCAACGGCATTTCCACCGGCCCGGTGACGGAACGCCGGTTCGAGGACGTCGAGGTGACCCGATGGAGTGAACAGGGCCGCGAACCCGTCGAGCTGTGGTCCGTCGAGGGAATGGGACACGTGGTTCCTTCACCACACGATTTTCCGCCACAGTTGGGCTCAGGCACGCGATCGTTCATCGCCGCAGAGGCCGTCACGCATTTCTGGGGCCTCTCCCCCGCGACCTTTGAAGGGTAGAACTAGCACTACCCCATCTTCAGTGCCCACCCCACTGACCCGGCGGGCCGCTCCGAGCCACGATAGTTTGTGACGAAGCGCCGACCCGAAGGGGTTCCTCCCGCGCCGACGAGGCCGTCTCGACCAGTGCATGCCTCATCGGCCACCCCATAGCCCCCTTCGGCTCGGCCTCGTCCTGAACCGACGTGTAACCTCACGAGTAACACCAACCCTGGAACCTGAGGCAAAGAACAGAATGAACCAGTCGATGTGGCGCCTGCTCAGGAGCCCCTGGTATCTCGTGACGGCGGGTCCGTGGGCGGCGATCATGGGGATGGTCCTTCAGCCCCTCATCTTCTTCGTGGCCTTCTTTGGCTTCCTGACCTTGCTCACCCTCTCGACCAATTCCTCGGTCGGGATTTCTCTCGAACTTCTCCTGCTTCCCGCCATCTGCCTCATCTTCCTACCAATTCTGGGACTGTGGTTCGGCTACGTCGAACGCGGCCGCTTATGGATGTTGGGGTTCCGCGACATCCCCTCGGCCCATGTTGCCCTTCCCCTGAGGCCCTTTACCGTGTGGCTCAAAACCCGGTACAAGGAACCCGCCTCGTGGCGAAACGTCCTGGCGATGGTGGCCTCCGCAATGTTCGGCATCGCCACCATGATCGTGTTGTTCCTCGAGGCGGCGACACTTTTTATCACGGTCATGCTGTGGACCGTCACCGGAGCGCTCCACCAAGACATCGATACGGAGAGCCTGAGCCAAGACCCCCTCGTCATCTCGTGGATGGCTAAGCGCCCCCTGCACGCCGACGAATGGTGGATTCCCGCCCTCGCGTTCTTCGGCTGCCTCATCCTCTTCGCGTACTTCAACGGCCTCTACTCCGCGATCACCGCCACGGTCTCCAAGGCCCTGCTCAGCCCTCGGCCCGAGGAAATTGAACGCCAAGTCCACCAGTTGACCTTTTCCCGCGCCCGCATCTTGGACAATTTTGAGTCCGAACGACGCCGCATCGAGCGGGACCTTCACGACGGCGTCCAGCAAGAACTCGTCAACCTCAACCTGCGTCTCGGGATGGCGGAATTTGAACTTCAAATGCTCGAAGGCCAAGGGGTCGACATCACGTCGGCCAGGGAACAAGTGGTCCGCGCCCAGGAGCAAATGACCCACGCGCTGCAGACCCTTCGCAACACCGTTCGAGGCATCTACCCCGCAGTCTTGGAAGATCACGGCCTCCGGGCGGCGCTCGAAGAGTTGGCGAACAACTGCATGCTGCCGGTGCATCTGCACTACACCGCAGCCGACCAGCTGCCCAACGACATCCAGCGAACCGCCTACTACGTTGCCAACGAGGCCGTCACCAACGCCCTCAAGCACTCCACGGCGAACACCCTGTGGATCTCGGCGTCGGTCATGGACGGCGCCCTGACGGTCGAGATCACGGACAACGGCCAGGGCGGCGCCGATATGAGCAAGGGAACGGGAATGTCTGGGCTCAACGAACGCGTGCAACCGTTGGGCGGCAGCGTCTGGGTGGAATCCCCGGTGGGCGGACCAACCACCCTCTACGGACGCCTGCCATTGAGCAGTCAAAGCCCCGATTCCATCGACGCAGCCACCTAATCTCCACCGGAGGCGTCGGCAGATACCCTGGGAGGGGTGGGTCGTCGCCATGAAGCTACGCTCCCACTACCTGTCCCGACCCTGTCGAAAGGCCGAACCAGTGCGCATTGTTCTTGCGGAAGATTCCACTCTGCTGCGGGAGGGGCTCGTCATGGTCCTGACGAGACTCGGTCACGAGGTCACGCGCCAAGTTGAAGACGCCGGCGCTCTCCTGACGGCGGTGGACGAGGCACACGCGGGCGAGGGCCTCGACGTCGTCATTACCGACGTGCGCATGCCACCCACCAACACCAACGACGGACTTCAAGCCGCCCACACCCTTCGCGAGCGCTACCCCCGCCTACCGGTCTTGGTGCTTTCCCAGTACATCGCCTCCGCGTACGCCCGTGAACTCTTCTCCGAAGACTCTTCCGGACTCGGATACCTTCTCAAGGACAGGGTCGCCAAGGTCGAGGACTTCGCTCGTGCCCTGGAAACCGTGGCCGGCGGGGGCACCGTGATCGACCCCGACGTCGTGAAGCACCTCATGGGCAACGCTTCGTCCACGGGCCGTTCGAGCGCCTTGGATCAGCTGACCCCCCGCGAATTGGAGATTCTCAATCTCATGGCACAGGGGAAAGCCAACTCCGAGATCGAGAAGGAACTCTTCGTCTCCTCGGCGACTGTGGCCAAACACATAGGTAATATTTTCGACAAACTTGGCTTGGCCCCCGACGCCGGTAACCGGCGAGTACGAGCCGTACTTACTTTCCTTGACAAGTAAATTCGTTGAATTTCCGCCAGGATCGAGCCTGGTTAACCGGAAGGGCACCGTTGCGTTAACTTCGAGACGCGAAAAGTTCACCCAATCGTGGTTTCCAAAGTTTTGGTTTGGAAATTTCCTAGTACTCTTTGAACGCATGGCATTTTCTTAGCGGGCCTAAATTTTGGGGACGTCAAGAGGTCATCGCAGAGAAACCACCAAGGGGGATAACCGTTGACAGAACCACAAGAAAGCCCGGTCGGGAGCGAGGAGAGGATTCGTTCCGACGCGTGGCGGCAGTACTTCGAGACTTCACAGATGCTGCTGAACAAGCTCGAACAACTGCTCCGAAAGGACACGGCGCTTCGTCTCGCCGATTACGACGTGTGCCAGCTCCTGTACCACGCCAAGGACCGGCGTCTGCGTTTGGGCGATATCGCCCACGAGATGGTCTTTTCCCCGTCACGCCTCAGCTACCAAGTTGGAGTGCTCTGCGAGAAGGGAATTCTCCGACGGATCGAGGACACGACGGACGGCCGGGCAGCCTTCGCAGAGTTGACCAGCCATGGGGTGCAGGTCTTCCTGGAGGCCCAGGAGATCCATAAGCGCCACGTCGGAGACATGTTCAACGGCCTGGTCTCTCTGGAAGAGGCCGAGACCGTTGAGAGCGTCTTCACCAGGGTCCGCAAGGTCCTCCGCCGAGGCTAAGTAGGGCGCAGAAAACAGGAAGGGCCCGCACATCACGCACGCGCGTGGGGTGCGGGCCCTTCCTGTGTCGACGGCGCGGGGCCGGTGTGTTTTAGGAGCGGGACGTATCCCGCGTACGGCCCTCCTGAGACCACGGTTTGGCCGCGGGAGATCCGGATTCCAGCTGGTCCGCCTTGCGGAGCTCTTCGCGGTTGTGGCTGACCATCGAGGCCACCACGTTCAGGGCCAGGCCGGCAAGGAGCAGGATCCAGCCGAGAACGCCCAGATGGGCGGTTACGAGGATGGCGCCGAGCAGAATCACCAGCAGGGACGTCAGGTACGCGGGGGTGAGGAAGACGCGATAGTTCATGTCTTCTATTTCATCATGAGGCCGGCGGTTGCGAGTCGCCAGGCTCTTTTCTGCCCATTCGTTGGGCTGCCTGCGGGTTCCCGTCTGGTCTCATCGCGGGAAGTATTCCGGCCATATCGGGGTTCTCGATGGCGGCGAGCTGATCGAGTCTCCGCAACACTTGGTCGGCGGTTGCCGGGTCCACGCCCCGGTCGGAACGTGCCTTGATCACTTCGTCCTGCGCGGCGTTCAAGGCGATATCGCGAATGTGCACAAATAGCTTGCGCCGCTTGGTGCGTTCCCGCATCTGCTGGTCGTAGACCTCGGAGCTTTCGATCTCCTGCGGGCTTCGCGGGACCATCCGCCGGTAGAGTTCCGAAACCGTCGCCACCATCTCTGGGGGCGCATCCTTGGCTGAGGATCGGACGGCCTCCATCGCCGCGTACTGAGCCCTTTGCAGCAGCTCGCGTTCCTGCCGGTCTTGGTCGTCCTCTTGGTCGAGCCCCAAGATCTTGACGAGCATGGGCAGCGTCAGTCCGGGGAAGACCATGGTGAACAGGAGCACCACGAATGCGATGACCAGCACCTCGGAACGGAAATCAAAGCCGATCGTCGGAAGGGAGAGGGCCAGCGCCAGCGTCACCAGTCCGCGCATGCCGGACCACGTCATCACCAGGGCTTCGCCGAAGGTGCGCGGCGTCATGAAGCGGCCACCCTTGGCGGAGTTGACCGCCACCATCACGGCCATCCATGCCAGCCGCAACAGGATCACGACGGCGGAGATGATGACACCGTGCAGGATCATTTCGCCGATGCGGTCGCCGGCGTCGTCGATAACCGCGCGAACCTGCAGCCCAATCAGGCCGAAGGCGACGCCGGTGATGAGCAATTCCAAGACGCCCCAGAAGGCCGTTCCGCTGAGACGATCCTCGGGCTCCAGGTCACCGATGGTGCTCGACATCTGTACAGCTCCGACCACCACGGCGATCACGCCGGATGCATGGATCTCTTCGGAAGCGATGTAGATCGCGAACGGGATGACCAGGGTCAAGCCGGACCGTGCCACGCTCGAGGTCAGGTACCGCCGCGCAATGCCACCCAACCACCCGAAAAGCAGGCCGACTGCCACGGCCGCGACCGCGGTGTACAGAAATTCCAAGGCCAACATGGGAGCGGAGAGGTGCCCGTGATCCGTAATGGCCGCGAGCGCGGCCTGGAAGGCCACGAGGGAGACTGCGTCGTTAAACAGGCCCTCCGTTTGGAGCGTGGCGACGATGCGTCGTGGGATTCCCACCGGTTCCGCGACAGCCTCAACCGCCACGGGGTCCGGCGGGCCTCAACCGCCACGGGGTCCGGCGGGGCGACGGCCGCACCGATGGCCACGGCCGCCGCGAGCGTCATGCCCGGGATGAAGACGAGGGCCGTCCACGTCACGGCCAAGATCGTGATGGCCACGAGGACCACCGAATAGATGACGATCGCCCGCCAGTTGGTTCGGAACATCTGCCAACTGGCTCTTTGCCCTAGCGCCCAGAGCAAGGGCGGGAGGAAGATCGGCAGGATCAGCTCAGGCTTGATGCTGACGTTCGGAACCGCCGGAATGAAAATGATCGCTGCGACGGCAAGCGTCAACAGCACCGGCCAGGGCAGATTGAATCGGTCGCCGACGCCTACGAGCACGAGGGTCGCCAACAGAATCACAATAATGACGATCATGAAGTCCACACACAAACCATACGGCCCATAGGCAGCGGTTGGGCAGGAGCGGCGACAAACCCCTCGTGGGCTAGGCGTTTGGCGCGGTCTCGGTTCCTACTCCCCGACGCCGGAGGGACACCTGCTCCGTGCGCTCTTCGTGTTCGGCCACCAGGTCACGGCCCTCAGCACCCAAAACCTCGAATCCGGCGTCGCGGATCATCCGTAGATCATCCAGGGCGGACTGCCCTTCGCTCGTCAAGTAGTCGCCCAGGAACAGCGAGTTGACAACATTGAGGGCGAGGGGCTGGAGCGAACGCAAATGCATTTCTCGTCCCCCCGCCATCCGAACCTCACGATCCGGGGCGGCCATTCTCACCATCGCGAGAATACGCAAGCATTTCAGGGGATCTAACTCCCACGTTCCTTCCAGCGGAGTGCCCTCGAAGGGCATCAGAAAATTCACCGGAATAGATTCGGCGCCCAGATCCACCAGGGAAAACACGGCATCGACGAGCTGTTCGGGACTCTCCCCCATGCCCACGATCAGGCCCGAGCACGCCTGAAGCCCGGTCTCACGGGCGCGACGCACCGTTTCGACACGTTCACCGAATCCGTGCGTCGTGCAAATCTCCCCGTAGTGATCCTCGGAGGTGTTGAGGTTGTGGTTGTAGGCGTCCGCGCCGGCATCACGGAGTTTCTCCGCCTGGCCTTCGCGCAAGATTCCGAGGCAAGCGCAGACTTCGACGTCGGGATTGGCGCCTTTCAGGCCGTGGATCATCGTCGAGACCCTGTCGACGTCCCGGTCGGTAGGCCCCTTGCCGCTGGCCACCATGCATACGCGTGAGGCACCACCGGCAATTCCTAGCTCAGCCTGCCGCACGGCCTCTTCGGGCTTGATCCACGTGTACTTCAGGATCTCGGCGGCCGAGCCTAAGCGTTGCGAGCAGTAGGTGCAGTCTTCCGGGCACAAGCCGGACTTCAGATTGACCAGATAGTTGACCTTGACGCTATTGCCAAAGTGTTGGCGGCGGAGGTCAGAAGCGGCCGCGACGATCCCTAGGGTTTCGGCGTCGGCGGCATTGAGGATGGACAGTGCTTCCTCTCGGCTAAGGCTCTGGCCTTCGGAGATTCGGCGGGCGAGGGCAGTTGGTTCACACATCATGTGAGCATTGAACACCGTTTTTGAACGGTGTTCAATGTTCGCAGGGGGCTGCCTCATCGACAATGTGCTCTGAGCGCACACCCTTTCGTCGCTCCGTCGTTCAGACGTAGCGTGGCCTTAAAACAGCACGCTCAGAAGGGATTACACCATGGCAGACCTCTCCGGAAAGACCGTCGCCTTCCTCTTGACCAACGGTGTCGAAGAGGTTGAGCTGACCCGTCCCCGCAAGGCTCTCGACGACGCCGGCGCTAAGACCGTCATCGTCTCCCCCGCCGAAGGGACCTTGACGGCCATGAACGGCGATTGGGACCACGCAGACTCCTTCTCCGTGGACGTCCCGCTCGCGGAGGCCAACCCGGAAGACTACGATGCCCTCGTCCTTCCCGGCGGAACCCTCAATGCGGACGCTTTGCGTATCGCCGACGGCGCCACGGACTTCGTTCGGGCCTTCTTCGACCAGAACAAGACGGTCGCGGCGATTTGCCACGCACCCTGGATCCTTGCGCAGGCCGACCTCGCACGGGGACGCCGCCTGACCTCGTTCTCCTCGATCACTACGGACCTCATTAACGCCGGTGCCGCGTGGGAGGACGAGCAAGTAGTGGTGGACGGCAACCTCATCACGAGCCGCAACCCCCACGACATCGATGCCTTCAACGCCGCCATTTCTGAGGCCCTCTCCTAAGCCTCAGCAGCGTGGGCGAGAAGACCCTCGGTAGACTCTTTTCGTGGCCCTGACCCAAGAACGCATTCTCTCGACCGCCCTCTCGCTGCTGAGCGAGTACGGGTTGGGCGATTTGTCGATGCGTCGGGTCGCCTCGGAACTCGGCGTCGCGCCGGGTGCCCTGTACTACCACGTGAAGAATAAGCAGGAATTGCTGACCCTGCTGGCCGAGCGGATGTTGGCGTCTCCGGAACGCATCGAGGAACCCTCGGGCCCGCTCGATCCCGCCGAAACCGTGGAGGCCGTTGTCGCCCTGGCCAGGACCGTACGGGAGGCTATCGTTCCGTATCCGGACGGCGCCGACGTCGTCGGGGTGGCGATGGCGGCTCACCCGGAGTCCATCAGGTCTTTTGTGGAGGTCCGCCGTTGCCTGAATGCGGCCGGTCTGGACGAGCGCCACGCCGACTGGGGCGCCAGAACGGTGCTCTACTCGGTGTTGGGGTTTGTCTCAGCCGAACACAATCGTGCGCGACTCACATCACCGGGGCCACGGGCCGGAGGCGCGGAGGGCGATGGCGCCAGCGTGGCCGGATTTGAGGCCGACGCCTGCGAGTTCGGCGTTCGCGCTGCCGTGGACGGACTGCTTCGGTCCACAAAACTCTCGCCGCCTGAGAGCGGATCCGAACCGCATTACAATGATTGATGCGCGCGGTCTCCGCCAATCCCCAATCTGACTCTCCACGGCCGAACCGCGCGTCATTTTCCCCACAACGTCCAACACAGAATTCAGGTACAGCTCCATGACCGAGGCCTCGATCGCGGCTCGATGGGCCAGATTGCCGGACCACACCGCGCAGGTGCAGGCCCTGCGAGAAGCGTTCCTTGAGAGGTACGGATCGGAGCCCGACGGCGTTTGGTCAGCCCCCGGACGCCTGAACCTCTTGGGCGAGTACGTCGATTTCAACGGCGGCGCATGTTTTCCCACGCCCCTGCCGTACCGGACGCTGATTGCCGGCCGTCTCCGGCGAGACGGCATCCTTCACGCCGAGTCGCTACAGATGAGCGAACCCGTGCAACACCGCGTTTCGGAGATCGCGCCCGGAACCGTGAGCGGATGGTTTTCTTACGTGGGCGGCGTCGCCTGGTCCATGAATCAGGAAGGCGGCGGCGACATCGCCCTACCGCCGGATTTTGGCGCCGACCTCCTCATCGACTCGACCGTCCCAGTCGGAGGCGGGTTGTCATCCTCCGCCGCGCTCGAGTGTGCAACAGCCTTGGCGCTCCTGGAGCTCTCCTGCCCCTTGCGCACCGAAGCTTCCATGCAACCCCTCCCCGTGGGCGGCTGCGGTCCGGACAACGACGAACTTCGCGCACGCCTGGCTCGAGTGTGCATGCGGGCCGAGAACGAAGTGGCCGGCGCCGTGACCGGTGGGCTTGACCAAACCACGTCCCTGCGCTCTCTGCCCGGGCAGGCCATAGTCATCGACTTCCGGGACTTCTCGATCCAGCCGGTGGACGTCAACGTTTCGGATGCTGGCCTAACGTTCCTGGTGATCGACACCCGTGCCCCGCATGATCTGGCGGATGGCCAGTATTCGGCTCGCCGCGACGTGTGCGAAGCTCTCCAGAACGCCACCGGAGTCGAACACCTCCGCGATCTCCTACCGGAGCAGATCGGTTTTCCCGACCTGAACGCCGAGCAAGCCCGCGACGCCAGGGAACGAGTCCTGGAGGAAACCCTGGAACGGCTCGCAGCAGACCCCACCGTCGTTCGCCGCGTGGGCGTCACCAAACTCCGTTCGTGGATGAAACATATTTTCACGGACATGATGTTGGTGGAGCGGGCCCGTTCACTGTTCACGGATCGCCTGCCCGCCACCGCGGAAACTTGGGCCGAGCTTGGTTCGCTCTTTACGACGTCGCATTGCTCCATGCGGGACGACCTGGGCGCTTCCCGCGAGGAACTCGATGTCGCCGTCGCGACCTGCCTGGACAATGGGGCCCTCGGAGCCCGGCTCGTGGGCGGCGGATTTGGTGGCGCGGTTTTAGCCTTGGTTTCGCAAGAGCGCACTGGCCAGATTGCCCAGGCGGTTGCCGACGCTTTTGCACAGCGCGATTTTGAGGTTCCGGTTTTTCTGCCTCTGGCACCGGGCCGCCCCGCAAATCGGGACGTGTGAGGCTATGGACATCCCGGGCTAGTTGCAGAGCCTTCCAATAGTTAAAGAAGTAAGGCGGGACGCGCAACGCGTCCCGCCTTCTTGCCTGTCTCACGTGGTTCGTCTCCCATAGAACCGTCACGCTGCAGGCGCACATGACGGCATGCGCGAAGCCTTCGCACATCTCGTCGATATCGACAATTCAGTATAAAACACTCGTGAGTACAAAACACCAATGCGGCGCGGGATTCTTTACCAAACCTTGACCGAAGAAGCGTCATAGTTCTTCTTTTTTCCGGCAAATTCGCGTCGCGTCAGCAGGGTGTGTCTCTTTGCGGCATCTAGGGGGAATAAAACACCACAAAAGCGTCGTTGGTGTGGAGGAAAACTTCAGAACTATCCCCTCGGAAAGGTTTCCTCGTGGCCTACTCCCATCTATTTCAACCTCTGACTCTTCGTGGTCTGACTCTCAAGAACCGGGCCTTGATCGCTCCGATGTGTCAGTACAGCGCGGCCGACGACGGCGTGCCCACCGATTGGCACCTTGCCCACCTTGGGTCCTTCGCTACCGGTGGTTTCTCCCTTGTTCTCGCCGAGGCATCCGGCGTCACTCCCGCGGGCCGTATTTCCCCAGGCGATTTGGGTCTGTGGAGCGATGACCAGGTCAGCGCTTTCTCGCGGATCGCGGACTTCGTCCACGAGAACGGCCAAGGTGCCGCCTTCGGCATTCAGCTGGCCCACGCAGGCCGAAAGGCGTCCACCTACCATGCGCTACCGGGCTACCCAGAGGGGTCTTTGGCTTCCGAAGACGGCGCCTGGGAAACCTTCGCCCCCACAGATGAGCCTTTCGGCCCCTTTGACGCTCCGCGCGCTATGACCGAGGACGACATCTTGGAGACCGCCCAGGCTTTCGCCGACGCCGCGCGTCGGGCGGTGCAGGCCGGCGTCGATACGGTGCAGATTCACGCGGCCCACGGATACCTCTTGCATGAATTCCTCCAGAAGGCTGTCAACACCCGCGATGACCGCTGGGGCGGAGAGGAACTGGAAAACCGCATGCGTTTCCCCCTTGAGGTCATCCGCCGTGTTCGCGCGGAACTGCCTGATGAGATGCCGCTCTTGTTGCGGGTCTCGGCGGTGGATTGGAAGGAAGAATGGGGCACCGACGCCGGACGCCGCGCTAACGACGACGATCTCGCTGAGATCACCGAGTTCGTCCGCCAGGCCGGCGAGCTCGGCGTCGACATGGTGGATGTTTCGTCCGGCGGGAACTTGCCGCAGCCTCATGTGAAGCCGGGGCCGGGCTACCAGACGGAATTTGCTGCGCACATCCGCAAAGAGACCGGCATCGTGACGAGCGCCGTCGGAGTCATCACGGATCCCACACAGGCCGAGCACATCGTTGCGAGTGGACAAGCCGACGCCGTGAGCATTGGCCGCGAGGCGCTTCGCGACCCGCGGTGGGCATGGCGTGCCGCTCGTGAGTTGCGCCAAGACATCGAGTCGCCCGGGCAGTTCTATCGGGCCGCACGGTAATGAGGAGCCCAATTCACCAATGCTTCCAGGGAACTATCTCCACATTGGCTGAAAATGAGGTCACGATTCAGTGACGACGTTTTGCCAGGGGTGAACAATCCCGGAATCTGGCGGCGGACGGTTCACATTGCCCGGACGCTTGGCCTAGTGTGATCACCAAGAGGCGACCCAGAGCACAAAATTCAAAGGGTTGCCGCAACGAAAGGAGCCGAATATGGGTTTCGATCTGAATAACGACAAGGTTGACGACGCTCTAAACAAGGGCAAGGATGCCGTCAATGACAAGACCGGTAAGGATACCGTCAAGGACGAGCATGTCGATAAGGCCAAGGATGCCTTGAACGACAAGTTCGGCAACTAAGTCACGGTTCCTTACAAAGAATCATGCTGACCCCTCGGGTAATACCTTGGGGAACCTTACGAAAGGAGTCCCGCTATGGGTATCGAGGACAAGGCAAACAACGCCTTTCAGGACGCCTCCGGTAACGCCAAGGAGAAAGTTGGCGAAGCTGTTGGCAACGATGATCTGAAAAACGAAGGCAAGGGCGACCAGCTCTCCGCCGCCGTCAAGGATGGCGCAGAGAAGGTCAAGGACGCTGCTCGCAACATCGGCGACAAGCTCAAGGGCTAATTAGGCGACCTTACTTGCCTGCTCATGGCGGTCCCCCTCCGGGGTGGGCCGCCATGAGTGTTTTAACGACGCCGGGGTTACACGTAAGAACTTCGTTGCACCGCCTACCAGGTGACGGCTGAAAGCCGGCGGACAGAACGCGATGTTTGCTTGAAACGCTTGGACTACGAGCTAAGGGCATAGACGACCACAAGTGATCACATCGACGGCGGCTGAGGCCCGTTCCCCGCCTTCTACCTCGACCAATTACAAAGAAGCATTGACCACCAGAACGCTAATTTCAACGGAATCGGCGAACACGTCCAGGTCATGGACTTTGCTTCAATTAAAACTTTTGCCCCCAGCGCCAATCATAAGAAAGAGGAAGGCGAACAGGGCGATGTCATTTACAGATTCCAGGTTGAAGCTCTTCCGCAACCTGCGACAAAGGGCCTTCCGTTTTGTAAAGTTAACGTCTACTTGACACTAAAAAACATCCCAATGAGCAAAGTATCTAGCCAAAATAAGGGATACGAGAGACTCCCCCAACGGACACGTCGACACGTTCCCAAGAGCGTTAGCCGAGCGCGAGCTTGCCTGTCCGCTCCGGTCAGCCAGATCCATTAATGACAAAAGAGCGTGAAATGAGGTTGATCCCCAGGAACTACCTCAATTGATCTAAACCATTGACCTTCTTGATATAAGAGTCTCCATCCCAGTTCAATATTCCAATGGAAAGGCTTACAGATTCCCCCTCATTCCTTTCAAGGATGTCGGCAAGTTCTTTGAAGGTAACACCTTGGTCAGTTACATTATCTATGTATCCATCCCCGCAGTCTGCGGTCTTTACACTAATAACCTTCTTCGTTACTGATACCGAACCACCTCCGACGTTGTCATCCCGAAGTTCCACGGAATTAATTTTGCAGTCTTTATTTTCTTGAAAATGGTCGTTTATATACTTATATAAAACTCCCCCACCAAAAAACATAGTAACCGGAACGAAAAATGCAGCGAATGCCAAAAGTATTAGGATCTTATTCAAAACTCTTAATTTCTTTGGCTTTTTATCTATCGTTTTCATCTTCGATATTCGCCCTTCGGATGGTACCCGCTCAGAGACTTGTTCATGCCGTTAATGGACGACCCGCTGGTTCGACTCACGATCATCGAACCCGTGACCGTCGTCCGGAGCCACTACTGATCGGCCGCCCCACCCACGTGTTTCAATGTATTCAGACCCTTACCAGAGAGTTCCCGACCGACCTCCGCCGTCATTTTCGCGCCAGGAGTAGATGCCTTCAGCTCTTAAACCGGATTCTTCATAGAATTCTTTACTCAGCCCACCGTCTGTATCGCCCAGCCGGCGGTCTTACCAACCTTGCCACAGTCCGCGTCACCGTGTGCATTCTGGGTCGCAAGAGAAGTACCCACGAACAAACCAGCACACCGGGACCAACTATCAACGCCAATGCAGCCGACGAGCATTCCTTGTTGCCACACCAGTCGCGAGGAAAAACCAATTAGCTGATCAACCAGATCATGAATACAAAAAACATGACCACAAATAGGCCTTCCAGCACCCTAAACCTCCACCCAAACTTTGGCGGCCTCCTTCTATTTTCCATCGCTCGAATTGACCTCCGCATTCAACTAGGAAAAGAACATAAATCTAAATGTATTACAGACCATAAAGTGAATCATACTATCAAGCTGCACGAACCGATAGAACGCTTGACCAATACCGTCAGACCTTCAAACTCGGAACGACATCTCCGGATACTGCAAGCGCCTAGTGCATTTATAATTATTCTATCGAGACTAAAGATCAACTCTATATCCAGACTTTTCGTCTTTACGCAGGCTCCATGCCCCAACCTCAATTTGCACCTGGTCTCCGACTCTTTCCTTTAACGAGTCTGACAGGCTCTCTAGTGACTGACCTTCGACGTGGGTCCTTCCCATGACCACCAAACCACATTCTTTCGTTTTGATATGAAGACTTCTGGTAGTTGCAGAAACACTTCCCGCCCCGGACTGGTTAGTGATCTCCGACCCTATTATCGTACACGTAATCGTATTGTGGATAAATTTGTTTATGATCATACTGGCAATATTGATTCCGGGAAATGCTATAACCGCTATTAGCAGACAGGCAGTAACAAATAGTCCTACGGCTCCCTTTAGGGATCGTTTTTTATGCAAATTTTTTCTTCACCCTTTTGCCATTCTGGTGTGTTCCGTAATATTCTCCTGCTCTGGGCCGCTACGCTTCCCCGGGAGTACACCGTCACGATTTCTTCTACTTCGGCTAAATTTACCTCAGAATCGTGGTTCCCACCTGGGTCCAGGCCGCTAGTTATGCAGGTTCCTAGCCCCACCCGTAGTCTACACTCTCACTAACGGTCCAGTTTGTTATACGTTTAACTGCATCAAACTTTGTAGAGATAAATAGAATTAGATCTTCCAACCCAAACTTTCTCATAAGAGAGTCGGGGGTTGAGTTTCCTCGCGTGTCTTTCACGGGTCGGCTAGAACCATTGAAACACCCCCACCGCCGAGGACACCGCCAAATCGGCTCCATCGAGCCCCTTTCCCACCGATGAGTCGAATTTTCTCGACGCACCTGGTACGCAGCATGGCTAGGAGGCCTGCGCATGCGCCCGGCCAGCGTCTATCTATGATAGGTCGACGGCAGAATGAGGATGACTGAAGTAGATGAGGTTGGCTAGTGAAGTTCTTCGAATTTCTGAGCTGTCGCTGGGTTGCTGGTCAGCTGAATATCTCCGAATTGGAACTTATACTCGCGACCTGGCTTGACCTGTTGAGCTACATCGCTAATCGATTCTCCATCGACGGTTTTTCGCATCTCAAATTTGTCGCAGTTGCTCGACTCAATGTCGACCCGACCTGAACCGCCGCTCTTCGGGGTTCCCCCGCTGTGTTCTTCAACCTTCGTCACTTTACACACTTGTTCAGAATAGTGACTCTTATTATAAACGTTCTTAATCGGCATCCCTACAAGCATCGCCACAAGAAGCAATATGCCTAGCGCAGCTAAGGTAAGCACAATTATTGATCCTAGCACCCCCTCTCTTTTTGCTTTCACGAATATCCTCCCATTTTTGTAATTGACGACCTTGACCGCATGTTTTCCAGGTTCTGTATTATCCGGTAAATCGTCCGCGATTCGCGTAATTGGCGCCGATCCGAATCCATCTCGTTGAGTCTTTGAAAAGTCTTCACCAATCATATACGTATTAGAAAACGACCGCATACCTGAGGATGTCGAATCCATCCCCGCATTCACTGTCTTTCTCAGGGCACCCCCTAGACGCTTTATGATAATGATTGTCCAGGAGCCCCTTTACGGGACCTAAATCGAGTTTAGAATCAACCATTCCTATTGTCTTCTGGGTCGTAGGCGTTAGGGCCCTACCCCCTCCCCTTTGAAGACCCCACCAGTCGCCACACCGATACCCAATTACCCTGCGCCTTCCCGAAAGGATATATCTCATCAGGAACCACATAGTTCCCCACCTTCGACGCCCCTCTGTTCCGCACTACCACCGGCTGCCGACTTGACCGACGCACCCCACTTCCAGAACCCAACACCGAGTCGCCCTTCGTCACCAATCGCTTCCCACGCATCCCCGCAGGCACACCAGCAACCGGCATCATCACCGTGCATCAAGCCAATCATCCACCACAAGAATCGGGTTCCCTAACACGCCGCACTGAAAATTCACTCCACCTATATTCCAACAACTTGGGTCGTTTATTTATTCGTGCAACCGAATGGCACTATCCTGTTAGATCGTATTAGAGTTTCCACTTGTTGAACGTCAGGACCGCTATTTTAATCACGAGATATCTAATGCGTCTTGCAACTCGACAAGCAATTCATGTAAGCCTGCTGCGTCTAGAATCTAATCTCAATTTTACCTACTTTCCGATTGCCGCCGTGCACTAGATACTCCTTGTCCACCCTCATCGACGCCAGAGGTTACTAGTCCGCCAACATCGGCACATCCTAGATTAGAACCTCTACTTTACAAGATGATTCGCTAATCCTTCCTTTGATTTCGGGCTCGTTCGTTAACCAAGATTCACCGGACATCATGCAATTAATTCGCCATTAGTCAGCGCTTGGCCAGAAGCATTCGTAGTCATAATCCAAGTATAAGCCGGCCAAAATTTTCATGGCATTTTTCGACGAGCGTGAGGAATCTATCGGGCTCTCTCCCTGCCTCAAATAACCGGCGCGCCAATTCAGCCGCGGCAGTCGCGCGCCGTAGGATAAATCTATCTGAAAAATTGCTATTTTATTGCATTTATTTCACAGACTCATTATGGGACTTCATCGACCGCATCTGATCAATTCACATGAATTGATCAATGTGAAGAAGGTTTTTTGCATTTTTAGTGCGCTCTGACGTCTCCAACACCGACGCAAGGTACCAAACTCATTACTGTTCGAAAATTCGACAATAGTTGCATTTTTAGGGCATCAGTCTATCTCTTGCACATTTTGGGCCTTGTCCCTGGATCCTAGTAATTTGAGGTCGCCAAATTGGAATTTGTAGACCTTGCCACTCTTAACCATTTTCCTTAGGTCTCCTACCGATTTACCGTCATTTGTTTTTCGCATCTTAATATCCCCGCACTCTTTGGTCTTTAACTCCAACCAGGCTCCACCCCCACCACCAGTAAAACTTCCACCGTCTGTATAATTAGCCTCTTCTACGCGGCAAGTCTTTTCAACAAAATGGCTCTTATTGTATTGTTGAATAATTAGTGGCCAAACAGTAAAATATGCCAGTATCAATGCACCCAAGACGATGGCTATCAGTAGCGTAATTCCGTATAATTGATTCTTTTTTTCGTTTTTCATTTTTTATTTGTAAGATCCTTTCATAAACCCTATTTATGCGTAGCATTGGCTGAAAATCCATAGCTTGTATTATCTGGAATGTGTGTCGATAGGGTTGACTTCACGGCAGACGAACCGGACGGCGTTGTTGTCTTATCAATATCTCCGTAGTTAATAGAGTATTTCCGAATGTTGGTCCACTATTTATTGACGAATTTCCAAGAGTTTTTCCAGTCTTTTTGTAACGATATTCATGTTATTAGCAGTATGCTTTTTTAGACCAGTTCCGCCTTTTCCGCACCAAACTCCTTTACTGAATCCAATTTTGAAAATACCTTACTGATTAATGGCTTGGTTGCTTTCTGCCCACCATTAAATACTCTTCCTGTCACCGCTTCAATTGGGTCTTGCCTGCACCCTTCGGCATATGTCCTATTTGGATCATCTGTAACTACGTCGTAATTGAGGGCATTTGATTTCCCTGCTCAATGCCGCCTGAATTAGCCTTTCCAACTTCCCTAGCAGTCCTACTACCGGCGAACTGCCCCACCTTCGAAGCAGACTTCTCAGCCACCCCAACACTCACCTTCGAGATCAGCGCCCTACCTGTCCCCTTCGTGAGAGATGAAACAGCCTGCTTTCCTACTAGCCCAACCGCCTTAGGAATCGGCCCTCCCATAGCCCTCAACCCAGTATCCACAGCAACCGACTTCCAGTTAACTTCTCTGGTGGTGAATTTCTTCGAAGCAACATTAAATCCGCCGAACCACATCGCCATTTCCAATGGGTCCACCAACCCCGGTAGCCATCAAAAATCCACCGCCAACTATCGAGGCCCCTGGGGCTAGGTACTCCCAGTCTCCCCCACCCAATTCCATACAGCGCCCCTGGCCTTCTCCAACGGAGACTTCCGCGCCTCCGTATACGCATGCAACTCATCCGCCGACATCGGAGACAACCCCAACGGATCCAACGCACCCACCGGATCATTACCCGCAAACGAATACGGAATACCCGACCAACCAGCACCCACCACGGGAACCGACCACGGATCAGAAACCTCCGTCACACGAGCGGGCTTCCACCCTGCAACACCCCCCATCGGCATCCTCAGTGGCCACAGACACCACAAACCCCGTCGGACCCCACGCACAGAACCATTTCGTAACCACAACCGACAACAACTGCGAAGCTTCGTCGTTAGGTAAGCTGTAAGACCACCAGACAGTTCAACCGGGGCCACCCGGCTGCCAACTAGCCTTCGGACAGGCACCAATAAGCCGGCGGCATTCAGGAATACCCTCTCCGATCGGACGGGGCTTCTATGGTTAGCCGGGCGACTGTCACATTCCTGGGTGCCGGGCTTCTAGAAGGCTTTCACCACTTAGATGTTTTCGTCGCAGAGGTTGTCCCTTCGCTTACCTTCTGAGGCACGTGCCACGACGACGCGTTCCGAAGTATGTTCAGGATCGGCCGACCAGCCCCGCTCGTGGACAAAGCGGGTAAAGCCGTCTTATCAGTGCTTCGTGCACCACCGTGTCTTCCTGTCACTGGATCGATTCCCGATATACGGCTGCTGCGGGCAGAAGCCATCCAAGAGTCCACGTTCTCGAGAATTGCGCGAACCTTGGCGACCGAATCCTCATCATCCGCGCCTGACTGGAGCACCTATCGGGACGGTTCCCAGAACCGGGCCTAATCGCCTGTTTCCACGACAAACCAGAACAATTCTGCTTCGCCGCAGACCCAGTCTGGTCGAGCATAAGAGGAAATCATGTGTCGATCCTCGTCAAAGATCCACCTAACACCATCATCATTGATGAACAGGAAAGTATTCAGGACCGAGGAAACCCCGCACCTAAGGTGCATGTGCATGATCCCTCGGCCTTCAGGCCACGCTGTTGTAAATGTGAGACAGGGCAAGCGAGGCCGCCTCATTGCAACCGCCCCGTCATGCGGCTCCGAATGCCGGTCAGCCGGAACTTTCCTCTAATTAGAAACTGACGCCTCTATCTACAATAGGTACCCCTACTTGTGACGACCTTATTGCAAAGTGTTTTCGGGCGGCAATAATGAGAATTTTATATTTTACCCGTGCCACAGAAACTACTTGTTCGTTCCCTGCAAAAGTTCTGAAACCCATGTCATAAATTCGTCAGTCGAATCTTTCTTAAATAATATTCCCATACTATCTACATTCTCAGGAGAGTATATCGAGAGACTGCCCGATTTAGAATCTCCAAAATATGACTCCAAATCTGTTCCCGAATGATATTTTTGTCTGTAAATAGTTATGAATGTGACGTCTTTTGGATTCCTGAAATCCTCTACGATTTTACCTTTTTCGAAAAAGTCGGCGTCCAACTCCGACAGGTAGAATTCTAACGTATGCTTCGAGGAATTCATCGACGCCCTTGTCATGAAACGTTTATCCATATACGATTCCACGTCAATACTCCACTCGACCGGAGTTGCTTCAGGCGATACGTCCCCTTGTTTCGAAATTTCGAATCCTACGATTATTAAGTTTGGTCTTTTGGGCTGGTAAATTTCATTTCTCGTAGAGATTTTGGTATTTTTAGATTTTTTTGAAACAAAAATAAGGGAGTAGACATCCATATATGCGAATATTCCAGCTGCGTAGGAGATACTTGTCGGAACGCCTTCTACGCGCAGGTTGAGTGATATGTAGACAAACAATGTCCCAAACACAAAAATGTAGGCCAGGAACCCATATTTGGTATGGCCAAATATGCGCATCACACAAACAGCAATCGCAATTCCGAGCAACCAAACCCCGATTTTCACGAACACCACGTGAGCAGTCAGATGGCTCCATGGATACATGGCTATCGCAAAGCAGACAGAAAGCGCAAGGCAGTGTTTAGCAACTCGCACTAGTTTACCCCTGCAATTTCTTGTAACTTGTCAGCAGCCATAAATATTCCAGTTCCAACCCCTGTGCCATAAATCGCAGACCCATATAGAGTCTTTGTATTGTGTCCCTGAAGATTTGTTAATCCGTTCCGGCTATGTGGAGTACCCACCTTCATTTTGATTCAATGTGTTCACGCCCGTTTGACTGGTCATATTTCCGACTACGTCGAATTTATTAGCGGTATAGTCTGTAACCCTCGATGACATACCGGAAGTTCCTGCGGACACTAATGCACTCTTGCCGCTGATTTCTCTGCCCGAGATTGCATCTGAGACAACCGAGCCTCCAGCGCCAACTCCCATGTCCTCGAGTGTCTTAATGGCATTCGAAGCATTCCCAGTAGAAGTCTTTAGATCGATTTTGCTCGTGACGCTACTAGGCATGGACTTAAAGGCAGAACTGTTCTTAATAGACGGTCCGACCTTTTTCACGGGACTTCCACTTGCCTGACCAATGTTCGCGCCAGCAGCTGAAGTCAACGTGCCTCCCGCGACACTACCCGCAAAGTCTCGGCCATTCTCAATCTTCCACCCATGGGTTGCCAAATACTGGAATGACGACCCTACACCGCCAGCAGCGCCATGAACACCAGCATTAACTCCCATTGCCTTCGCAAGCTGAGTTCCACCGGAGGCCATCCCCGCAGTCGCTCCCTTGGCAACGGCCATACCCACGCCACCAATGGCGCCAGTAGCCCCACCAATTGGTGCATCCTTTCCAGGAGCCTTCCAATCAACGCTTCCTTTAGTGGCCTTCTGCGACGCGACGGAAACACCGCCAGAGAGCAGCGCACCAGAACCAGCCATCAACGCCACGCTGGTAACGCGACCAACTCCGATTCGCTTAGCGCAACTCCTCTAATCTCGATAATGAACGTTTGGCGCACGCTTGGAGTAGCACATTGCTAAGCCATCTAGGTTGTGTTCGATCAGCCTCCACTATCCAGAATCATCTAGAAACGGGTGGGAGTGACTGCGAAAATTGGGTCGCCTAGTGCATTTCCTCAAATTTTTGAGCTACCTTTGGATTATTGAGCCACTGAATATCGCCGAATTGGAACTTGTATTCGCGACCAGGCTTGACCTGTTTAGCCACGTCGTTGATTGATTTTCCATCAACTGTTTTTATCATCTCAATGGGTTCACAATCGCTAGACTCGATATTCACGCTGCCGCTACCTCCACTCTTGGGGGTCCCCGTCTGCACTTTCTCAACATGTGTAACTTTACACGCTTGTTCAGAATAGTGATTTTTATTGTAAGCGTTTTTTATTGGAACTCCAAATAATGTTGTTATAACAAGTATCAATCCAGATATAGCTACTATCAAAAAAACTACTTTACCTACAACATTGCCATTTTTTTCTCCCACAATTGACCTTTCACTACGTTAGTTCGATGCTGCAGTGGCACGCTTTCCGAGCCCTGTGTTGACCGGTACATTTCCAGTTATTGCCATGCTTAGCACTGATTCAGCTCCATCTCGTTTAGCCTTTGAAAAGTCTCCGACATTCATCTTCGTATTCGAGAAAGATTGCGTACCTGAGAACATCGAATCATACATAGTATTGGATGTCTTTCTGAGTGCAACTTGGCCCCATGACGCTTTATGTGATGGACCAACTAATCCGTCACCAACTGAACCTAGTTTCAATTTAGACTCTAGGTCCCCAACAAGTGACTGGCCTGATGGCTTGATGGCCGTATGACCTCCCTTGAAAGCCCCACCAGTTGCTACACCGACCCCCAGTTGCCGCGCACCTTCCCCATCAACTCCAAACCACCCAAACTCAAAGCCCCACCGGCCGTCAGACCAACAGCAGAGTCCCGGCCCAAGAAACCAGCAACATCAGCACCCACCACCGGAACCGACCACGGATCAGAAACCTCCGTCACACGAGCAGGCTTCCACCCCGCAACAGACCACGAATCCCCCACAGCCACACCAGCAACAGAAACCACCACAGACAGCTGGCCAAAACCAGCCAATGCCGGCACCACCGACGCCGAATCCCACAGCAACTCCGTGCCATTCACCCAACGCGGCTCACCAGTCGCATCAACCCACACATCCACCGCAGACACCGACCCACCATCAGCAGCCTCGGTGGCCACAGACTCCACAAACCCCGTCGGACCCCACGCAAACTCACGCACAGAACCATCCGCACGAACCTCACGAACCCGACGGCCCAAACCGTCATACACAAACGACGCTTCCGAACCATCCGAACCCACAACCGACAACAACTGCGAAGCCACGTCGTAGGTGTACGAGAATTCCACACCATCGCGTGATTCTCGGACCAAGCGCCCCGCCACGTCATAGACCCACGTGCGATCCATACGCTCGGCCCCGGAGGTCTTTGACCCCACCAGCTGCGACGCTTCATCGTAGGAGTAGACCGTCAAACCACCGTCAGACTCATCAACCGAAGCCACCCGACCAGCAGCGTTCGTTCTCTTTTTTCGCCAAGTCCCGCAGTTCACCGGCAGACGTCGCAACCTGACGCAATTGCGTGCACAGCTCGTCCGCGTCCAAGGCCGCGGTCCTGGCATTCTCCGCAAATAGAGTAGAGAAATGTCCCTTGAAGTCTTTCTTGCCCGTCTCGACATCACCAGACCGAGAAGACTTCTGCCCATCGATCAGTTGGGCACAGTTATTGAACGCCGAGATGACGTCTTCGGCAACGCCAAAGTCGAATTTGACATCGCTGCCAATTCCCTTGAGGGCATCAGACACGGGACACTTCTCCTGAAGCTAGCATTTCAACTTTTATTTTAAGTAGATAGGAACAGCAAAAATGGGGCTGGTGCGAGACCGTTCGTACCAACCCATCACATCAGCCCCACCCTGCTGGAACGGGCGCGGTATTTACGCGCCACCATCCGTAGTGAAGATGTCCATGGAGATCTTCCCCAGCTGAGTGCAAAGCTCCTCGAGCTCCGTCTTAGCTTCCTCCAGGGTGGTCTTGGTTGCGGGCCAAGTTGAGGACCGGAGATTGCATCGCTTGAGTTAGCGTCATGTCGCCTTTCAAACAGGTACCCGACTGCGGATTAACGAAAGATTCGCAGATGATTTTGTGCATTTTTAACCGAATTATCTTCCGAAAAAATATATGAGAAGTATAAACAGTTTGGAAGTAAACATCATATATATTTGGCATCTAGAATTCCGTCCTGACGCCACCAAGTTATATAAACTTCTACTAAGTTGCGCTGCTAGTATTCTTCTTTTTTGAGAGTCTATTTCTAATATATCCTCCAACCACGCCTCCACCGCCCAGCGCAAAATAGTACGGTAAAAACGTATAATAGTACGGGCGCAATGGTGTACTCAGAACAAAAGTGGCGATAAATGAAACTATTACAACTATATAAATACAAGCGCGAGGCGGGGCAAATAAATATACAGCAAAGGAAACGGTAAATCCTACCAATGTAGCAACTAGTATGGCTTCCATACTCGACACAAGCCGCCCGCTAGATATGATCAGCGGTAAAGCAATCCCCCATAGAGTGAGGATCATCCCCCACAATAGGGTGGATTTGCTTATTTTTTCAAATGGCTCGATTTTATTCTTCATTTTTACCAATTTCAGGGTGTAAATTTTTCCAAGACTTCCGATTTTCCAACATCCAGTCCAACACCCCATGCGTTGGACGTCAGTGCAGACCGCATTGCACGGGGTCCATTAACTCCATGAATCGCACCCGAGATAGTTGAAGGGTTGCCTCTTGCAAATTGTTTTATACTTGCGTCATTATTTGGTCCTTTTGCATTGGGGAGTATTTTACCCACATGTGGAGTAGTTGCCGATATTGTCACGTCTCGCATACTTGTCTTATTACCTGAAATGTCGTTTCCCAATTTAGTACCCGCAACGCTAGTTACAGATTCTATTGTTGGAGTAAGAACTTTCGTGGCCAATTTACCGGAAGTTCCGCTCTTAAAGACTTGCTGTGCGATCGATCCGGCTCCTGGTCGTGCAAGTCCTCCCCCAGCCCCAGCAAGACCCCCGCCAGCGATGCTTCCAGCAAATTCTCGCGCATTCCAATTATTCATGTGGGTGAGAGAATACGAAGCTCCGCCGCTCACTGCGCCGGTCCCGCCATTAATTCCTGCGTTTATTCCAACGGCTCTTGCAACCCTTCCGGTATTGCTCACTGTTGCAGCAATACCCTTCCCCACTGCCGTTCTAGCACCACCAAGCGCGCCGGTTGCTCCTCCAATTAGTGTGTCTATTCCGACTTGCCCCCAATTTACTGTTCCGTCCGCATTCTTGTTACCGAGTACCGAAATTCCCCCCGACAGCAACGCCCCTGACGCCGCGCCCAAGGCAATCATCCCAACAGGGCCAGTCGCGATCGCTCCTGCGATCATCAACGCGCCACCCGCAATCATTGCCGTAGTTGCTATTGCGTCAGCGTGTTCATTCGCCCAGTTTTTCACAATCCCGAGTGGAGTATGCGCCTCCGTATACGCATGCAACTCATCCGCCGACATCGGAGACAACCCCAACGGATCCAACGCACCCACCGGATCATTACCCGCAAACGAATACGGATTACCCGACCAACCAGAACCCGCCTATACCAGGGTGCCTGAACTCAGTGGATCTCCAGTGGTTGGGCATATGCTACTGTGTATTTCGCATACTTACCCCATTAGCCAAATAATGAATATCATTGATGCGGAAGTTAGCAAACTATAGACAATCAGCTTCCACCATTTCACTTTTTCTTTGGGCATTGGATGTATCGCCTCATCGTAGAATCTCTAGGTTTGGCAAATGGCTCGACTGGCACATTCTAATCATATTTTAATTCTATACGCGGTGTGTTCATTTTTATGCAATTGCCATCCACCTACTTGCATTTCAACCTTATTACCTTTGTTATTATTTAGAGCATCCGACACCTCTTGCAGTGAACGATTTTCGTGTGTGTTACTCATGACCACCAACCCGCATTCCTTGGTTCTGATATATATGCTCTTAGTTGTCGCGGATACATTTCCACTGCCGGACTGCGCAGTCAGATTTGAGCTTTCAACCGTACAGGTTATATTCTGATGGTAGAATTTATTAACTACTGTATTTGCTATATTAACTCCCGGAAATGCCAATAGCGCAATAATAAAACAGAGAAATATTAGTATACTCAGGATTGTTCTGAAAATCCTATACGAAAGCGGTCTATCCTTCCAAGCGATTTTCGCGCTCTTTGATTTAGACATCATCATCCTATATTATCTAGCATCAATGATTTTCTTCGAAAACGCCTTGGATTGTCCCTTAGCAGCGCTTTTAAGTCCCGCCTGATTGGCATCATGCCACGAGCCTCCGTCCGCTCCTGGGTGGTCCGTTAGATAATAGTTACTAACTCCGGATCCATAGTCGATGCCTCTACTACCGACCCAATTGGTAACTCCCGTCGATGCTTCAGAGCTTAAGGCCCGGTTTATTACCGAACCATCGGGACCGGTATTCCCCATAATTTTAGGAGAAGCCACCTTGAGCATCTTTCCAGATACGGGAGACATGGAGCCTGTTGCCACTCCCCCTGCCGCCGAACCAACTAAGCCTCCCGGTGTATGCGGACCAGGACCGGTTGCATAACTAAGCGCATTGTTGACAGAGTTCCCAACGCTTCCCTCAATCATCTGGCCAGGTAGGGTCCGCCGGAAGTGATGCTGTTGAGCTACCTCCATTCCCTTCTGCATGACCCCTTGACCTTTAGCTTCGATGCCACCTCCAGCCTTGGTAACCCAATTGACCCCGGGTGTTGACACCTTCGTGAATGGAATTGGTTTCTTTATGAAGTTCTTGGTAGCTGCCCAAGCCTTCGACGCGCCCGTCCCAATCTTTTGCACGACTGAACCGGATGGAACAATTTTGCTTCCCACCGTCGAAATAGCACCGCCAGCTATCTTGCCTGCCGTCATAGCCGCGCCGCCACCGGCAAGACCAGATACGCCACCAATCAACGTATCCTTACCCACCTGGCCCCAATCCACCCCATCCTGCGCCTTCTGACTCGCAAGCGAAATGCCACCCGAAAGTAGCGCGCCCGATCCAGCCATCAACGCCAACCCAACCGGCGCCCAACTCCGGTAAACGTCAACGCAGCACCCACAATGCCGGGACCGATCGCCGCCCCCGCGCCCACATACTTCCAGTTATCCCCCACCCAATTACCTACAGCACCAGTAGCCTTCTCCAACGGACTCTTATGCGCCTCCGTATACGCATGCAACTCATCCGCCGACATCGGAGACAACCCCAACGGATCCAACGCACCCACCGGATCATTCCCCGCAAACGAATACGGATTACCCGACCAACCAGCACCCACCACAGGATCCAACGGATCCACCGACAAAAACCCACGAGAACCCCGGTCAAACACCCGAGCCCCCATCCACTCCAAACCACCCAAACTCAAAGCCCCACCGGCCGTCAGACCAACAACAGAACCCTGACCCAAGAAACCAGCAACATTAGCGCCCACCACCGGAACCGACCACGGATCAGAAACCTCCGTCACACGAGCAGGCTTCCACCCCGCAACAGACCACGAATCCCCCACAGCCACACCAGCAACAGAAGCCACCACAGACAGCTGGCCGGAGGCCCTATTCGATTCGCCCACCCCAGAAGGCAGGCATGCGAACTTGTCAAAATAAATATCTGTTTTGCATATTTATTTATTTGATGGCTTACTCGTTCGCGCGACTTTGTTTCGCCGTCCGCCCAATTACAAACAAGCTTACATCCTATAAACTATAACTCCACTCGGCCGATATCGATCCATTTACCTTGTGTCTAAACCCGAGAATCAATATTATTCACACCGCATAATTGGAATGCAATCGGAAGCTGCCCTACTTTCGAATTACCATAGGGCAGGTGGTTATTTTATCCCGTCACATCAATCCTTACGGCTACTAGCCCGGCTATCCTGTGCCATAGACCATTACTGCCATCGATGCACTGCATGTGGGACGACCTACTCTTGCACAGGACCCTCAAAATCTTTCCCAACCCAAGTATGGAAAATCCAATTAAACTGGATGGTATCAATCGTGAATTTATATTTCTTTCCAGGCGTGAGGCGCTTCGCCTGATTTTCCGACTCCCCTTTACTCCAATTGCTTTTGCCTATTGATATATCCGGACAGTCTTTATTAACAATTTTAATGCCACTAATTTCCCCACCTGCGATCCCATTTGTTCCCATTGTCGAACTGGAACTTTCAACTGTACATATTTCAATTCTATGAGTCAGCTTATTTATTCCGATAACGGACGCAATTATCATGAAAATAACACCAATGGGGATCCAGTACGTTCGAGCTCGTTGAAACCAGGGTAATTTATATTTATTTTGCACGTTAATTACCTCATAATCCCCAGGGGATTCACCAAATTTTGAGCAGTACCCTTATCACGACCATTCCCCCTGCATAGTGGCGTCTCCCATTACGGGCGCAAAACTCTTCAATGCACATTTCCCGTCAGACATAGTGGAACCCTTAATGAAGCTATCTCCTACCGTGACAGGATCAAATCCTTTATCCCGTGGCGTCCCGGCATAGTTCAACGACACGGCGATACTTCCTTGAATGGAGCTTATGCCCATGTCCGTAAACCCGCTTCGAACTCCTCCTGCTTCGAGACCAGTTGGAGCACGTCCTTTCGCCCCAGATACACCCCTGAGTTTTGGTCCTCGGATCGAGGGGATACCCACCAACTACCCCTCCAGTTGTAAAGGCCTGTGCTGCTCCTCCAAAATCATGTGACCCTTCTTGATTCAGGTACGATCCAGTATTCTGGATGTTTCCTTGAGCCGCACCCAATCTGGCTCTTCACAATTCGGGGTGTAGGTGTGGTCTGAATCCGCCGGCTTCGAGGAGTGCGCGGGCGATGTAGTTGGTGAGGTTGCGGAAGCCGAGGGCCAGGCCACGCAGGTGCTCGAGGCGACCGTTCACGGCTTCGGTAGGTCCGTTGCTCGTGCGCGGCCGGTCGAAGTAGGCCAGGACGTCGCAGGCGCGTCTGGTCAGGGTGCGGCCGAGCTTGCGCAGTTCTACCAACGCCTCAGGCACACTGTCGGCGAGGGCGTCGATCACGGAGCTCATCTCGACGCGGCCGGCTGCCCGGTCGGGGTGACGGTAGGCGGAGATCATGCGCTGGTAGATCCCCCAGGTGCACTCGACTTGCACGTGCCGGTCCCCAGCGAAGAGCTTGTCAAGGCGCTCGTGCTGGCGGTCGGTGAGCAGGTCAGCCCCGGTGTGCAGGGTCCGCCGCGCGGTGTAGAGCGGGTCGCCCTTGCGTCCGCGGTGTCCGTGCAGTTCCTGCTGGACTCGGCGGCGGCACTCATCGAGAGCGTCCCCGGCCAACCGGATGACGTGGAAGGGATCCATAACCGTGACGGCGTCCGGCAGCTCCTCGGTGGTGGCGGTCTTGAAGCCCGCGAACCCATCCATGGCCACGACCTCGATCCCATCGCGCCAAGCCTGGTCCCGCTCGGCCAGCCAGTCCTTGAACGCCTTCTTCGACCGACCTTCGACCACGTCCAGCAGGCGTGAGGGCCCGGTGCCGTCCCGGACCGGGGTGAGGTCGATGATCACGGTGACGTACTTGTCACCGCGCCGGGTGTGCCGCCACACGTGCTCATCGACCCCGACGACCTTGACACCGTCCAGGCGGGTCGGGTCCTCGATGAGCAGACGCCGGCCCTCAGCCAGGACCGCGTCGTTGGCGGTGTTCCACGCCACGCCCAGTCCTTCGGCAACTCGGGCCATCGACAGGTGGCCGACGACGATCCCGACCAGACCCCACCGCAGGCCGGCGCGGGAGATCTTGGCCCGCGGCGGCGCCGCAGCGGTGGTGTCCTGACGCCACACGTGCGAGCACTCCTTGCAGCGGTAGCGGCGCACGGTGAGCACCAGCGTGGTAGGGCGCCACCCGAACGGCTCGTGCGCCAACTCCCTGCTCACCGTGTCACGGGGCACGCCCTGGCAGCCGCACCGCCTGCACCAGTCGTCCGGCTCCACGACCCGGCACGCCAGCACGGACCGGTCAGGCTCGAGCAGCTGGCCGGTGACCTCCAGACCGAGGCCGTCGAGGCGGGTGAAGGTAGTCAGGTCAGGGCGCGTGAAGGTAGCGTCAGGCACGTCGAGGTCTTCCGGACGGGTTGTGTGAGAACTCCCATCATCGGAAGACCTCGACCCTCACCCCGACACCGACGCGCCGCCCCAGGTCGCACCACAGCTACACCCTCATCTGTGAAGAGCCCCCAATCTCATCTTCTGACATACCTTACCGACCACCGGAGTAAACTCCTTGGTATCCGCCACACCTGCCTTAGGTTGAACCGCTGCGGGTCGTTGGACCTGCAACAAAATTTTGGCCGAAGAAACCAGTAGGCCAATGCGTCTAGTATAAATGCTGCCGATATGTGTACATTAGTCTGGCTTCTGGAAGGATCAAAATCGATCGGACGGTCATTTATTAAGCTTTTCTCTGTGCAATTTCTTCGCAGGACTTCGAACCAAAAATACCTATGCCTTAGATTGCGCAGATGCCATGCCTTCGACCCAATCGAAGAAGCGAGATGTCTGACTCTCATCAAGCTCTATTGCCGTTCCACGACTTCGGTCCGGGTAAAAGAAGATCAGGTTGCCATAGGACGACTCGTCGAGCCAATTCACGAGGTCCGATCCATCGTGGTCCTTTTGGTAGACCAGCGAGAAAATTGATTCAGAGCCCGCATCACACGGCTCAATTACGTTTCCACTCTTGAATCGCTTCTCAAGAAATTCGTGCATCCAGAACTCCTCATGGGTGCCGTTAACTTCCAAAGAAATCTTTGAACTATCAAGTTCGGAAGCCCCTCTATGGAAAATCATTTCAAATTGCGCAATTTGTCCTGTATGAAATTCACCAGAACATTTATCCAGAACTCGAACTCTGGACGTCAATGTCCGAGTTTGAGACTTCAAACTATTCCGCCTCAGACCATCGGATTCATCATTTGGAGTTTTTAGAGATGTAATTTTTTTGTCATATTTGTCTGCAACCACCGGGCCGAATATTAAATTATATAGATTTAGCGCGGACATGACCCCCATTAGGTAGGCCAGGTTCAAACTCCGTCCATGCACTCGAATCCCAAGGCTCATGAAGACAAATACAGACGCAATCATGATGAAATAAATAAGCGGAGCAGCTTTTGTTCTCCTCAGGGTGCCAATTAACATCATGGAAATTGCTGCACCAATAATCCAAGATCCGGACAGCGAAATGATCATTAAAAAATCTAAACGATTCCATGGAACAAAGACAATTCCGAGGGTTACCAGCGGCAAGATCGCATGCTTTAGCCTACTCAATTTCATTGATCTTACCCGCCTATGATTGCTGTTGTGGCCGCATCTACCGACAAGCCTATCGTCGTGCCCGAGATTGCAGATCCATACATGGTGTAGGTATTTTTCTTGGAAAGGTCTGTCATTCCATTCCAAGACCTTGGTGCAAAATTTTGCATCTGTTTGAGCGTCGTTACTCCAGTCTGATTTGTATACTTTCCGACTCCAGGTATGTGGTTAATCTTGTCTCCGACCTTGGTTGATACACCTGAAGTTGCTGCAGATCTAAGGGCATTCCCTCCATTTATCTCACGGCCAGATACAACGTCATTAACTACAGATCCGCCTGCTCCGGCGCCCATCGATCCTAAAGTGTTTACTGAAGTGGCGACATTTCCGGTTGATTTTTGTAGATCTATTTTTTTAGTTATACTACTCGGAAGTGACTTAAAGGCAGAACTATTCTCCACAGACGGCCCGAATTTTTTCACAAGACTTCCACTTGCCTGGCCCAAGTTAGCTCCTGCTGCTGAGGATATAGTGCCTCCTGCGACGCTACCCGCAAAGTCTCGGCCATTCTCAATCTTCCACCCATGGGTTGCCAAATACTGAAATGATGACCCTACACCGCCAGCAGCGCCATGAACACCAGCATTAACTCCCATAGCCTTCGCCAGCTGAGTTCCACCGGAAGCCATCCCCGCAGTCGCTCCCTTGGCAACGGCCATACCCACGCCACCAATGGCGCCAGTAGCCCCACCGATCAGGGCGTCCTTTCCAGCAGCCTTCCAATCAACGCTTCCGTTAGTGGCCTTCTGCGACGCCACGGAAACACCGCCAGAGAGCAACGCACCAGAACCAGCCATCAACGCCACACCGGCAACGCCACCCACTCCAGTACACATCAGCGCGACGCCGCCAACAATGGCCGCCCCCGCGGCCACATACTCCCAATTATCTTTCCACCAGTTACCTACAGCACCAGCAGCCTTCTCCAACGGAGACTTCCGCGCCTCCGTATACGCATGCAACTCATCCGCCGACATCGGAGACAACCCCAACGGATCCAACGCACCCACCGGATCATTCCCCGCAAACGAATACGGATTACCCGACCAACCAGCACCCACCACAGGATCCAACGGATCCACCGACAAAAACCCACGAGAACCCCGGTCAAACACCCGAGCCCCCATCCACTCCAAACCACCCAAACTCAAAGCCCCACCGGCCGTCAGACCAACAGCAGAGTCCCGGCCCAAGAAACCAGCAACATCAGCACCCACCACCGGAACCGACCACGGATCAGAAACCTCCGTCACACGAGCAGGCTTCCACCCCGCAACAGACCACGAATCCCCCACAGCCACACCAGCAACAGAAACCACCACAGACAGCTGGCCAAAACCAGCCAATGCCGGCACCACCGACGCCGAATCCCACAGCAACTCCGTGCCATTCACCCAACGCGGCTCACCAGTCGCATCAACCCACACATCCACCGCAGACACCGACCCACCATCAGCAGCCTCGGTGGCCACAGACTCCACAAACCCCGTCGGACCCCACGCAAACTCACGCACAGAACCATCCGCACGAACCTCACGAACCCGACGGCCCAAACCGTCATACACAAACGACGCTTCCGAACCATCCGAACCCACAACCGACAACAACTGCGAAGCCACGTCGTAGGTGTACGAGAATTCCACACCATCGCGTGATTCTCGGACCAAGCGCCCCGCCACGTCATAGACCCACGTGCGATCCATACGCTCGGCCCCGGAGGTCTTTGACCCCACCAGCTGCGACGCTTCATCGTAGGAGTAGACCGTCAAACCACCGTCAGACTCATCAACCGAAGCCACCCGACCAGCGCCGTCGTAGGAGACCTGCGTTGTGCTCGACTCGCCCTCCTGCGAAACCCTCCGGTGGGTCACCATCTGCCCGTCCCGGTATTCCCAGGTTTGCTCACCGGCTCCAGAAACGGACTTCACCAAGCGACCTGCGGCGTCGTACTTCAACGTGATTTCGCCGGCTTCAGGCGCATCAACGGAAACCACGCGACCGGCGTCGTCGTAGGAATACGTCGTGCGCCCAACGGGGGTGTCCATGAAGGTGCGAGCGCCGTCGGCGTCGTATCCCCATGCCATGGAGGTACGTTCTCCCTGGGTTTCCAGGTCACGGCGGATCAATCGTCCTAGACGATCGTAGCTCAGCGTGTGAACGGCCTTAGCCTCGGGGCATGTGTAGTCGTTCAGTACAACGTCGCGTGATTCGGAATTGCGGATGGACTCGGCAATCAACCGGCCATCCACAGTCACGGATTTCTCGTACCCCGCCTCGTCAAAAGCCCACTCCGTGCGTTGACCGGTCGGTTCGACCTGCCAGAGCTGACGGCCGGCTGCGTCATAACCACCGGTGGTGACACGTCCGGCCGGGTCCACCAATTCGACGACCTGGTCCATCTCGTTGTACACGCGACGGCTCACCGCACCCATCGGGTCGGTGACGCGGACCAGTCGACCGCGGGCGTCGTACTCAAAATGAGTCTTTCCGCCCAGGCCATTGATTGCTTGAACTAGCTGGCCGGCCTCGTCATAGGAGAACCGGCGCTGCCCATAACGTCCGTCGGATACGTAGACCAGGTTCCCGACCTTGTCGTACCCGTACTTTGCCGTGGTGCCAGCGGCAGAGGTCGCTTCAACAACCCGGCCCATGACGTCGTAGATCACCGACTCGACGTCGCCGCTCGGCAAGATCCGCTGAATCACGCGAGAGTCGGCGTCGTAGACCAGGCGCGTGACGGCACCGTCGGGCTCTACCTCAGTCTGTGGACGGCCACACGCGTCGTAGGTGAAGCGAGACGTCTTGCCTCCGGGGGTGGTGATTGCCGTGGTTCGACCCGCGAGGTCGTACTCGATCTTGGTCAAGCCACCCTCGGCGTCGACCAACTCCACGGGTCGACCGCACTCGTCGTACGAGATCAGCTCCACTGATCCATCGGCGTCGGTGGTCTTCTTCGGTCGACCGTATTGGTCGTAGTCGGTGCGAACCGAAGAAAAGGCGTCCCGGACCTGGTCAAAGCGCGCGGTGCGGTCGTAGTCGACGCTCTCCGTCACGCCGGTCGGATCGGTCACCGAGGTCAGCGCACCATTGCGGTCATAGTTCCGCAACCATGTACCACCGGCGGGATCCACAATCTTCCGGACCTGCGAGAGCCCATCGTGAACAAACGACCATGCCGAATCGTCAGGGAGGATCAGCGACTCAACGTTGCCCATTTCGTCGAAGACGCGTGACATGCGACGTCCGAGGGGATCGACCGTCGCCACCAGGTCGCCCGAAGGGCCGTACTCAAATTCGGTGCGGGCACCAGCGGGATCCACGATGGCCGTGATTCGGCCCCCGGCGCCATGTTCGAACCGCCAGCGCGAGCCGTCAGCATCAACGCGCGACGTCAGCAATCCGAGGGCGTCGTATTCGTACGCAGTGCGCGCACCCGACGGCGAGATAGCCTCAATCACGCGGCCCGCGTCGTCGCGGACCAATCGTGCGGTGTCCCCGGCGGCATTGGTTGTCGAAACGAGGTCACCCAAGGAGTCGTAGCCGAAACGAACCGACACACCCTCCGGGTCCTGAACCTGCTGCAGGAGCCCGTCCTCCCACGTGAGTTCGCTACGCCCGCCGGCAGGGTCCACGATGACCGAGGGGTTCCGTTCGACGTCGTCTTGATACTCGTACTGCACGACGGCGCCGGAGTCGGTGACGACGGTCGTCGGACGATCCTGCTCATCGTATCCGTAGGTGAAGTCCCCACCCTCGGGAGTCACCTCACGCGTCATCCGACCACGTTCATCAAAACCACGAACGGTGATCGAACCATCACGCTCGGTCACGGAGACGCGGTTACCGAAGCTGTCGTACGCCATGGACTGGCGGTTGTCATCCGTATCGATGATTCCCACCACTCGACCACGCTGGTCGGCGATCCACGTATTGGAATTGCCACCGTCCTCGTCCGAAACCACCGTGACACGGCCCGGCAAATACCCATACCGAATCCGACGCCCATGTTCGGAAACCTGACCGGTCACCCGACCCTGCTGATCATAGGTATTGGTGACCTCGACGACGCCTGTTTCGGCAACGACGGCAGCAATGAGTCCTTGCTCATCGATCCGGTATTCGCGAGTACCGACCTCGGTACGGACCTGCACCAGATTCGTGTTTTCGTCATACAAGTATTCGAGACGACGCCCGTCGGAGGCCCTCGCCACCGCCACTCGCCCCTCAAGGTACTCAATATCGATGAATCGTCCACGAGTGTGAATAAGCCGGGTAATTTCCCCGTCCTGATCGCGCAACGCCGCAATGGTGGCGCCAGGGCCGGATCCGGCTCCCATCCACTGTCCACTGAGAGTAAAGGCGGACCAGCCACCCTCGTTATCTCGAATCACCCAGCCGGAGCGGGCGGTGTTCTTCTGGCCCTCGTGCTGTGCCAGAAGCTCAGTCATTTCGGACAGAATGTGACCGTCAAAGTCCTCTTGGGCCATAAAACTCGAGATCAGTTTCGGGCTCAATGAAGTTACCGGTGGCTGTGTTAACCGGGTCATCGGCGTATCCGGACGTCGGCGGATGGCCCTTGACCTGCGGGGAATTAATGGTCAGATGCTGACGTGACGCGGACTCACCGTTGGCCTCAAGGGACGCCTGAAGGGCCGCATCAGAGACCCATCCCGGTGGGAATCACAAGAATCGCCATCCGATTCACATCCCCACTCATCCCCAGTAGTGCACAAAGTTATCCACAGGAGTGGATAAGCAGTACCCTCCCCTAGCGCCTCCGACGGCGTCGGCCCCGTGTTTCCGCGGAATATTGTCATCCACAGGGTTATTAACAGGTGTGAAGTTACAGGCCTGTAGTTATTAACAGCTGTGGGTAACTCCTGTGGATAACTGCGATCCGACGCGAGAATCGTGTAATCACAAAAATCCGGAACCCTACTGGCTCGGCCTCTTCCCCTGACGCTTTCGGGACCGCCGGTGCGTGGTGAGGTCAAACAGCAACGCGATGACCGCACCCACAACCAGTCCTCCGACGTGTGCTTGCCATGCGATGCCGGGAACCACGAACCCAAAGACCAAGTTGATCCCCACCAGGACCAAGAGTCCTCGGGTATCTCCCCCGCGGAATCGGGTCCACGCGAAGAGCGCGCCGAATAGCCCGAAGACTCCGCCCGAAGCACCCACGACCAATGTGTACGGGCTCGCCAACAGGTACACGGCCGCGGAACCGCCGATGATCGACAGCAGATACACCGCCAAGAACCGCCACTTGCCCATCCTGGGTTCCAAGGCCGCACCAAAGATGTACAGCGTGTACATATTCAAGGCGATGTGTAGGAGATTTCCTGGAGAATGGACGAAACCGCTGGTGAGCATCCGCCAAGGCTGTACCTCGGTCAAAATTGGCGCATAGGCCAGGTGATTCAGAACCAGCTGCCGGGGCAATACCCACTGCGCCACGAATACCAGGACCGTCACCGCGATGAGCGTCCACGTCACGGCGAGCCCTGCCCCACCCGGAAGCAACGGGTTGCGCCCGCTGCGATGTTCCTGAACCTCCCTGACACAATCAACACATTGCACGCCGACTGGAACCTGAACCTGACATTCCGGGCACGCTGGACGCTGGCATCGGGCACACGTCACGTACGAGACCCGATCCGGATGCCGTGGGCACACGGGCCGACCGTTCGGGTCTCCCTCGAGGGACTCGTCCCGCTGGCCGTAGCGGGGTGGTTCGTGATCCATGAGTGGTGTCCTCTTCTTTTGACGCAGAGTATTCAGGTTAAAAATGAGGCCCCACCGCTGTGCGGAAGGGCCTCATACGTGCGGAACCAACGGGGTTCCGCGGAAAATATTGGGAGTCTTAGAGATTCTCGATGTCGATGCTCTTCATGACGACGTCCTCCACCGGACGATCCATCATGCCGGTCGCAACGCCTTCAATCTCATCGACGACCTTCTTGGAATCTTCGTCCGCAACCTCACCAAAGATGGTGTGCTTGCCCTGAAGCCAGGTGGTGGGAACGGTGGTGATGAAGAACTGGGAACCGTTGGTTCCGCGGCCGTTCTGGATTCCGGCGTTGGCCATGGCCAACATGTACGGCTCGTTGAAGTTCAGGTCCGGGCTGATCTCGTCATCGAACTGGTAACCCGGTCCGCCAATGCCCTGACCCAGCGGATCGCCGCCCTGGATCATGAAGTCACGGATGATGCGGTGGAAGATCACGCCGTCGTACAGAGGGGTGTTCTTCTTTTCGCCCGTCTTGGGGTCGGTCCACTCCTGGGAACCGTCGGCCAGACCGATGAAGTTCTTGACGGTCTTCGGCGCATGGTTGCCAAACAGATTAACCACGATGTCACCGTGGTTGGTGTGAATGGTCGCTTTTGCAGTGGGAATCGCAGTCATGCCAGCCATTTTTCCATGCACTCCCTGAGCTCCCAATAGTGTTCCGCCTTCAGTGAAAACACGGGGGCAACTCGCCGATGAGGTGGGGACACCGTACTCCTCATTATCTATCCTGGGAGAGGACTAAAACTGACTCGGTAAAAACTGCCCGTCCCAAGTGACGGGTGGCGTTGGCAGAGATGCTGTCTGCGCACCGGTCCACGAGGAGGTAACTCATGGGATGCCAGAAGAAGGCTGAAAAGAAGGCCAAGCAGGCCGCAAAGCAGGCCCGTAAGTCGGCAAACGCTCGTTACTCCGAGGGTGTCGACAAGGTCAACGACCTGACGACGAAGCTGCAGAAGCGCGCCGACCAGGCTAACGACTGGGCACAGAAGGAGGTCGCTCCCCGTCTTCAGGAGCAGATCGACCGTGCCACCCCGGCCGTTGAGAACGCAGTGTCCAACGCTCGCGCAAAGGCTGGCGAAGCGGCAGGCGTTTTGGCCGACAAGTTGAACTCCGCCGAGGTCAACCCGCAGGTTGAGGCTTTGGCTGCCAAGGTCACCGGCAACAAGAAGAACTTCAAGAAGGCTCAGAAGGCCGCTGCCAAGCGCGCCCAGGAATTCGCGAAGCAGCAGAAAAAGGCCAACAAGAAGTCCCACAAGGGCCTTCTCGTCTTCGGTCTGTTGGCTGCGGCAACCGCCGCGGGTGTCGCCGCTTGGCGCGCATCCCGTCCGGTGGAGGATCCCTGGAAGACTCCGGCGGATGCCAACCAGAAGCCGGACCCGGCCAAGAACGATCAGCCCGGCGTTGCCGCACAGGCCAATTCCGCTGATCAGAAGGTCACCAAGCCCTCTTCGGCACCGGCTCCGGCCAACCAAGAGGTCAAGTCGCTGAATGACCCGAAGAACACCAGCCACCCGGCTCCGGGTGCCCCGATGGATAAGCCGGCCAAGCCGGTCGCGGGCACTCCCGACGCCAAGGATGCCGAGGCCAAGGGTCAGGCCGAGAAGCCTGCTCGCCCCGGCAAGCACGAGGCTCCGAAGACAGATCAGGACGGCAAGAACTAAGGTTCTTCCCCACTGACCAACGACGCCGCCGCGCTGAATTCAGCGCGGCGGCGTCGTTTTTTTATTTCTTAAGGTCGCGATCAGTACGCCTTAGGTTCAGTCTCCGAATTCCAAGACCGTGCATGGTGCGACGTCGTCCAGGGAAGAGGCCCTTACCGAATCACATCAGCCCAATCAGGCTTAGAGATCCCATCCACCGTGACGTAGGCGTTCTTCCACACGCACGACGTCCTCGGGCAACGGCATTTCATCGGTGACCTTAGTGATCTCAACGCCAATGTCCACGGTTTCTGCGGGAATGACGCCTTCGGCCTTCAGTTGCCGACAGATGTCCACCACTTCATCATCGCCGAGACGACGACGTAAAACGGCAACCAGCGGAATGTAATCCTGTGAAGGCATTCCATTCGGATATCCGGCCCTAAGCCATCTGAGCACGGAGGCAGCGATATTGCGCATCTACGCCTCCTTTCTGAGAGCTCTGGAGAGAAACCCTACTTTTTGGCGAGGCCCAGGAAGTTAAATCCGGTCAAATGAAAGAGGAAATCTTTCGCGATCCACAGAATCCCCGCAAGGATGGCAGCGATAATCAGCGCGAAAATGATGAATCCAAGAATTCGCATTGGCGCCGCGGCCGGGCGAATCTGAACCACAGAACCGTCCTCCTGGACCTGGGTCCGACCCGCGGTCAGACGCATTCCGAAGGCGAAGAGCGCGGGGAGCCCGGCACCCAAGATGATGCCCGCAATGGTCACGGGGATCAGATTCGACAGCAAGTGGAGAAAATTCATGAGGTTCCTTCGTGTCTATCGATTCGAGGATCCGGCCTGGTGCGAGCTGCCCGTGGCATCTTGCCCCAATCATCTCGCCAACCTTCTGGGGAACCAGGGGTCCGTTCAAGGAACTTTCCGGGTCGCCAGGGTTGGGGGTGGCAGCGTCGAGAGAGGCCGCTTCACCCTGCCATTCGTCGTTGACGTTGTCGTGAGTGACCGGAGTCTTGCGGGAACGAAGCCACATGTATCCGGAGAGCGCGATCAGCAGGGCGAAGACCACGAGCGCGCCGACGAGTTCGTTGGAGACCATAGCGACGAGGTGTCCAATAAACCAGGTGATGGCTCCGACGATGGCCGCTGCGGGGATCGTGATGACCCAGGCGGCAACCATGCGACCAGCCACACCCCAGCGAACTTGAGCACCCTTGCGGCCCAGGCCCGTACCGAGGATTGAACCGGTCGCGACGTGCGTCGTCGACAGAGCCATACCGAAGTGTGAAGAGGTCAAGATGATGGCGGCGGAAGCACCCTCGGCGGCCATACCCTGCGGGGAATCGATTTCGACGAGCCCTTTGCCAAGGGTTCGAATGATGCGCCAACCACCGAGATAGGTACCCAAGGCAATAGCCCCGGCACACGTGAGCTTGACCCAGAACGGGATATCCGCGCTCGGATCGATCGAGGACGAGGCAACGAGGGCCAAGAAGATGACACCCATCGTCTTCTGGGCGTCGTTGGTTCCGTGTGCCAACGAAACCAGCGAAGCGGTGCCCACCTGTCCCCAGCGGAAGCCACGTTCCTTTTCCGTGTCTCCCACCTTGCGGGTCAAGCGGTAAATCAACGCCGTACCAATAGTGGAAATGATTCCGGCAACAATAGGGGCGGCGACGGCGGGGATGATGACCTTGGCAACGATTCCGGTCCACAAGACACCGCTGACACCGAGGCCGGCGATGGTGGCACCAATCAAACCGCCAAAGAGTGCGTGGGAGGAGCTCGAGGGAAGACCCAGGAGCCAAGTCAGAAGGTTCCACGTGATACCGCCGACCAGGCCGGTGAACACGATAATCATCAGGTCGCTGCCAGAAGTGAGCTGAAGGTTGACGACTTCCTTGCCGACCGTCTTGGCAACCTCAATAGAGAGGAATGCACCGACGAGGTTCAGGACGGCAGAAAGTGCAACCGCGACCTTGGGCTTGAGAGCACCGGTAGCGATGGATGTGGCCATGGCATTGCCGGTGTCGTGAAAGCCATTGGTGAAGTCGAAGACCAATGCCGTAACGATGACAATTGCGAGGATGATGAGTTCAGGTGTCACACGAAAATTATGCCGACGTGTATCTAAAGTCCAACCCTGACTTAGGTGAACAGCAGGTTAACTCGGTGCCGTGTACCTGTGATTTTAACAATGTTGTCCGTAAAGTAGACAGTTTGCCCTAGTGAGGTGGCACTCGGCTCGGTGCTTCTGGTCCCGATATATGGTTTCGGATATAGCAATGGCCCCTCCCTGTTGGGAGAGGCCATTGTGCTTTCTTCGGTGGAGGCGAAAGGACTCGAACCTCTAGCTTCTGCCCGAAGGCAGCTGCGCTACCAGTTGCGCCACACCCCCGAAGTTGTCCCCGCTTCCGTGGATCTCCCCACGTCAACAGGACCTCGTACAGCTTACAGCATGCAATGGATCGAACGCGAGTTTCGACCGTCGAGCCGTGATGTATTCACAAAAAACCCGGAACATCGTGCGTACGATGCCCCGGGTTTTTCCGTGGTGGAGGCGAGGGGACTCGAACCCCTAACCCTCTGCTTGCAAAGCAGATGCGCTACCAATTGCGCCACGCCCCCAAAGTCAGATGACCGTGTCCGTGGATTCCTTCCACGTCCTCTTGGTCTCCTGAGAATCTTTTACTCGCTTGGTCACCACGAAGGCAACCGTACCGGCCGCGAGGGCCGCCAGGATCTTCCGCATGGGAACCTCCTTAGAGAAAGACTCTGTGGGCGTACCAGGAATTGAACCTGGGACCTCTTCGTTATCAGCGAAGCGCTCTAACCGTCTGAGCTATACGCCCTCATGGCCTTGGGCCGAAATAAAACACTACAGGACGACCAGCCAACCGCCAAATCGTTTCCCGGTGACCTCACCCACAGAGCGGGTCACCGGGACACGATACTGGAGAGGATTAGTCGTCCGTCAGGGTGACCCCGATGCCACCCACGAGCTTGGCTGCGATGTTGTACAGGAAGGCCGAAATCACGCCGAGAAGCGTCATCAAGACGACGTTCACAATCGACAAGATCGTTGCGTACAAGGCCACCTGACCGAGGGAGAGGTAGTCCGTAATCGACACCGCGTTGCCCTGGCTCGAGAGCATCGAGAGAACCGAATCCACGCCGCCGAAGATTCCCGTGATGTCGAAAACGAGCCACAGGATCACGGTCGCCACCACGACGACGATGCCCACGGCCACCGACAACAGGAAGACCAGCTTGGCGATCGACCACAGGTCCACCTTCGCGACGGTCAGGTGCGCACGACGAACCTTCGACCGAGGCGCCGGACGCACCAACGGGCGGGAGCTCGACGCCGGACGCCGATTGGCACCGTTTGCCGGTCCATTAGCGGGAGCCTTCGAAGGACCATTCGGGGATGCCTTCTTCGTGGCGGTCACCGATTCCCCGCGGGACGAACCACCCGCTGCGGGTTGCCGGCGGTTGTCGGCCGGCTTGCGCGCGGAGGAGCCGGGGGCGGCGGAAGACCTGCCTGCCGCATTCCCAGGTTTATTAGTGCTCACTCATTACCTCCGTGTGATGAAGATTCCGACTCGGCCGGAGTATCGGTCTGTTCACTACTGTTGTCCAACGGTACTGCATTTTCGGCATCCAACACTTCAACCGAACCATCTTCGGCAATCTGTTGTCCCTCGTCGACGCCCTTATCTTGATTCCGAGCGATCGAAATGATGCGGTCGTTCTTGGCCGGCTTGGCAAAGATCACGCCCATGGTGTCGCGACCCTTGGCGGGAACTTCCGAGACGTGAGAACGAGCCACCTTGCCGGACTGCATGACCACCAGGACTTCGTCGTCTTCCCCAACAATCAGACCGCCAACAAGGTCTCCTCGGTCCTCGACGAGCTTGGCCACCTTGATGCCCAAACCACCGCGGCCCTGAACACGGTACTCCTGAACCTTGGTCCTCTTGGCGTAGCCACCCTCGGTCACCACAAACACGTAGGAGTCATCGCTCACCACGTTCGCGGCCAACAGCTCATCGCCATCACGGAATTTCATGCCAGTGACGCCACTGGTGGCGCGACCCATCGGGCGCAGGGCCTCATCGCTGGCCGTGAAGCGCAACGATTGTCCCTTACGGGAAATCAGCATGAGATCGTCGTCTGAGTGGGCGAGCTGTGCGGAGATGAGTTCGTCATCCTCACGCAGGTTCACGGCGATGACACCGGCGGTGCGATTGGTGTCGTAGTCGCTGAGTCGCGACTTCTTCACCAGACCGTGCTTGGTGGCCAACACCAGGTACGGTGCATCCTCGTACGTCCGCAAAGCCATCACACGGGCGATGGTTTCGCCCGGTTGGAAGGCCAGCAGGTTCGCGACGTGCTGACCCTTGGCATCACGACCGGCCTCAATGAGTTCGTAGGCCTTGGTGCGATACACCCGCCCGAAATTGGTAAAGAACAGAATCCAATTATGTGTGGTGGTGACGACGAGGTGCTCGACGAGGTCATCCCCGCGTAGCTGGGCACCTCGAATGCCCTTGCCACCACGATGTTGCGAACGGTACTGGTCGATTCGAGTGCGCTTGACGTAGCCGCCTCGGGTGATCGTGACGACCATGTCTTCCTCGGGGATGAGGTCCTCGACGGACATGTCGCCGTCATAACCCATGAGGATTTGTGTGCGGCGGTCATCGCCGTAGCGGTTCACGATGTCGCCGAGTTCTTCCGAAATCAGCTCACGCTGGCGCTGTTCCGAAGCAATAATCGACTTGTATTCCTCGATCAGGCGCATGAGCTCGTCGTGACGATCCTGGATCTTCTTCCGTTCCAGGGCGGCCAGACGGCGCAGCTGCATGTTCAGGATGGCCTGAGCCTGGGCCTCGTCAATGTCGAGGAATTCCATCAACCCGGTGCGGGCGTCGTCCGCCGTGGGCGAGCGACGGATCAGGGCAATGACCTCATCCAACGCGTCGAGCGCCTTGAGCAAGCCGCGGAGAATATGGGCTTCTTCCTCGGCCTGACGCAGGCGGAATTGGGTCCGACGCACGATGACGTCCATCTGGTGGTGGACCCAATGCCGAATGAAGGCGTCGAGCGACAGCGTGCGAGGCACCCCGTCGACAATCGCGAGCATGTTGGCGGAGAAATTCTCCTGGAGCTGGGTGTGCTTGTAGAGGTTGTTCAACACGACCTTGGCGACGGCGTCGCGCTTGAGCACAATCACCAGGCGCTGACCGGTGCGGCCCGAGGTTTCATCCCGGATATCCGCAATGCCAGAGATTTTTCCGTCCTTGATGAGGTCGGCAATCTTGATGGCCAGGTTGTCCGGGTTGGCCTGGTACGGAAGTTCCGTCACCACCAGGCAGGTGCGCCCGTGAATTTCCTCCACATTGACGACGGCACGCATGGTGATCGAGCCGCGTCCCGTGCGGTAAGCATCCTCAATGCCTTTATGGCCGAGAATCTGCGCGCCCGTGGGGAAATCGGGCCCCTTGATGCGCTGGAGGAGTGCCTCGAGGAGTTCCTCGTTACCGGCTTCCGGATGGTCCAAGTACCACTGCACGCCGTCGGCGACCTCGCGGAGGTTATGCGGCGGAATGTTGGTGGCCATACCCACGGCAATGCCGGAGGAACCATTGACCAGAAGATTCGGGAAGCGAGCGGGAAGAACTACGGGCTCTTGGTTCTTGCCGTCGTAGTTGTCCTGGAAATCCACCGTGTTTTCTTGGATGTCCCGGACCATCTCCATGGCCAGCGGCGCCATCTTGCACTCGGTGTAACGGGGGGCGGCCGCGCCGTCGTTGCCTGGGGAACCAAAGTTTCCCTGTCCTAGGGCGAGGGGATACCGCATGATCCACTTCTGAATCAGGCGAACCAAGGTGTCGTAAATCGCGGTGTCGCCGTGGGGGTGGTACTGCCCCATGACCTCGCCGACGACGCGCGCGCACTTATTGAACGAACGGTCCGGCCGGTAGCCGCCGTCGTACATCGCGTAGATCACGCGGCGGTGAACGGGCTTGAGCCCATCGCGCACATCAGGGAGTGCACGGCCCACGATCACGGCCATCGCGTAGTCGAGATAGGACCGCTGCATCTCGGTTTGGAGATCGATGCGTTCGACGCGATCGGTCATCGTCGGGGTGCCTTCGAGGTCACCACCGAGGACCTCGCCCTCGATAGGTTCCCCGCCCTGGGGGTCATTCGTCGAACCGTTGTCTTCGGTACTCATGCTGTCTTCGTTCCGTCCTGGTGAATGTCGTCCATCGCGCGATATCGGCTATCCCGAGGCAATAAATGCCTCAAGGGGAATATTCAATGTCGGCTAAATATCGAGGAATCGAATGTCTTTGGCGTTCTTCTGAATGAACTCACGGCGGGACTCGACGTCCTCACCCATGAGCACCGAGAACACCTGGTCGGCGGCGGCTGCGTCTTCCATGGTGACCTGCAATAGCGTGCGGTGTTCGGGATCCATGGTGGTTTCCCACAGCTCGGTGTAGTCCATCTCGCCCAGACCCTTGTAGCGCTGAATTCCGTTGTCCTTCGGAAGGCGCTGATTATTCGCCAGACCACGGGCAACGACTTCGTCACGCTCGGCATCCGAGAACACGTAGTCGTGTGGGGCATTGGACCACTTGATGCGGTACAGCGGCGGCTGCGCGAGGTAAACGTAACCGGCATCGATCAGCGGCCGCATGAAGCGGAAAAGCAACGTCAACAACAAGGTGGTGATGTGCTGACCGTCGACGTCGGCATCGGCCATCAACACGATCTTGTGATAGCGGGCCTTCTCGATTTTGAAGTCGTCACCAATTCCAGCACCGAAGGCCGTGATCATCGACTGAACTTCGGCGTTGGAGAGGGCCCGGTCCAGGCGGGCACGCTCCACATTGAGGATCTTGCCGCGCAACGGCAGGATCGCCTGACGCTCGGGATCGCGGCCCTGCACGGCCGAACCGCCTGCGGAGTCACCCTCCACAATGTAGATCTCGGAAATTTCCGGGTCTTTAGACGAGCAGTCCTTGAGCTTTCCGGGCATTCCACCGGATTCGAGGAGCCCTTTACGGCGGGTGGTTTCGCGAGCCTTACGGGCGGCGAGGCGCGCCTGGGCCGCGGTAATGGAACGACGAACGATGTCTTTGGCTTCATTCGGATTCCGCTCGAACCAATCCCCCAGTTGGTCCCAGACCTCACGCTGGACGAAGGTCTTGACCTCGGAATTACCGAGTTTGGTCTTGGTCTGGCCCTCGAACTGCGGTTCGGCGATCTTGACCGAAATAACGGCGGTCAGACCTTCACGGACGTCGTCGCCTGTGAGGTTGTCGTCCTTTTCCCGGAGAAGTTTGTTGTCGCGCGCATACCGGTTGATCAACGAGGTCAACGCCGTGCGGAAACCTTCTTCGTGGGTGCCGCCTTCATGGGTGTTGATCGTGTTGGCGTAGGTATGCACCGATTCCTTATAGGACTCAGTCCACTGCATCGCGAGTTCCAGGGACAGCTTCTTTTCGGTGTCCTCCACCTCGAGAGAGATGACGTCCTCGTGGATGACATTGACCCGTTGGCTCGAATTGAGGAACTTGACGTAGTCGAGCAGGCCTTCGTCGTACTGATAGACGACGGTGCGGAAACCCTGGGAATTGGTCCCCTCTTGATTGACCTTGGCTTCGGTTTTCTTCTCGGTCGCGACTTCGTCGTCGAAATCTGCCGATTCGCGCTCATCGGTCAAGGTGATGCGCAATCCCTTATTGAGGAAAGCCATCTGCTGGAACCGTGCACGGAGGGTCTCGTAGTCGAAATCAACCGTTTCGAAGATTTCCGGGTCCGGATAGAAAACCTGCTGCGTGCCGGTTTCGGTGGTCTCCGCACCGCGCTGGAGTTCCTGGTTGGTCTTTCCGCCGTCGTGGAAGCTCATGGTCCACTCATAACCCTGTTGGCGCACGGTCGTTTCCACGCGGGTGGACAAAGCATTCACCACGGAAATGCCGACGCCGTGCAAACCACCAGAAACCGCGTATCCACCGCCGCCGAATTTACCGCCGGCGTGCAGCACGGTCATGACGACCTCAACCGTGGGCTTTCCTTCGGTGGGGTGCATGTCCACGGGGATACCGCGGCCGTTGTCCACGACCTTGACGCCGCCGTCGGCCAAGAGGTTGATCTCAATGTGATCGCAGTACCCGGCCAGGGCCTCATCCACGGAGTTGTCGACGACTTCGTACACCAAGTGGTGCAATCCGCGTTCACCGGTTGACCCGATGTACATGCCCGGCCGCTTGCGCACGGCTTCGAGCCCCTTGAGGACGGTGATGTCGCTTGCGCCGTATTCGTGCTTTTCCTCGGCTGCCACTGTAGGGATTCAGCTCCTTGTATCCAGGCACCTCGAAGGGCCCGGTCCGGGTATCGGAAGCCGACGCATAACTTAGATAACATAACAATGTATCTGGGGGTACACGCCGACCGCCTCATGATCTTCCTTCGATTCTACCGGACTTTGGCGTTGTCAGCTCCGATTTCGAAGGTTCTTCGGGACTCTTAATGGCCGTCACAAGCATCTCAGCGGCCTTTGGCGAGCCTGACCCCTGGCACATGGGGGTTCACCCGCTCAAGGCCTTCATGACTAGAGAATCCCTGTGAGCCGTTTTCCGGTTCCTGGGTCGCATGTTTCCCTGGCTGGTCCATGCGGGACCGACTGACGGAGATTCCGCCAGACCATCAACGTCGAAAGGCACGTGATGACCGAAAATTCACTACCTCAACTCCAAGAGTGGTTGAACCGAGTTGCCGAGGAACTCGAGATCCCCAGCGACGTCGTGATTCCGGGCCCGATTCTTGCCATGACCAAGGACGTCGCTCACGGGGTCATCCGCCCCGGAGCGCCCACCAGCTCGTATTTGGTGGGGGTGGCATTGGGCCTGAGCATGGCCGAACATGCCGACGACGGACAGGCTTCGACCACCGAACGACTACAAGACCTCACGCGTCGAGTCTCTGAACTGGTCACAACGGTTCGGCGTGAAGCGGGGCTAGAAGACGAGGCCGATTCAGAATGACCCGTAGCGAAAAACGCACCCGAGTCATCCGTGTCACCGACGACGGCACCCGCGACGCCCGCGCCGACATGCTTGCCACGGAAGAACCTCTGGAAATACGGGTCAACGGTCGACGCCTCGCCGTCACCATGCGCACCCCTAGCGAAGATTTTTCCCTAGCCGCGGGCTTCCTGTTGAGCGAAGGAGTGGTGACCGACGGCGAGCAAATTTCCTCGATTCGGTACTGCCGCAAGGACTTTGGTCCCGGCGCGGAAGATGGAGACAACACGATCGACGTCGTCCTACAGCCATGGGTCTTGCCCCCTCTCCCCTTCCAGGAGCGGAACGTCATGATGTCCAGCGCGTGCGGCATGTGTGGCCGCACCAGCATCGATCAGGTGCACCAAAAATCGCAGTTCTCCACCTCGGAGGATCCTTTGCGCTTGTCAGAGGAGTTTGTCCTCCGAATGCCTCAGGTGCTGCGCGACCGGCAAAAGGTCTTCGACCACACCGGTGGCCTGCACGCCGCCGGGCTTTTCGATGGTCGAACAGGTGAACTGGTGGCGGTGCGCGAAGATGTCGGCCGACACAATGCGGTCGACAAAGTGCTGGGTTGGGCACTACTCGAGGGCAAACTTCCCTTGCGCCAGCATGTGCTCATGGTGTCCGGTCGAGCGAGTTTCGAACTCACACAGAAATGCGCCATGGCGGGCGTACCGATGTTGGCCTCCGTGTCGGCGCCGTCCTCCCTCGCCGTGGAGCTCGCGAAGGACGCCGGCATGACCCTTGCGGGGTTCGTTCGGGACCACCGATTCGTGATCTACAGCGGCGATGAGCGGATTGTCTCCGACGTCGATGCGACGGAAGCCAACTTCGCCTAACCGTAGGTGTCTCGGGGACCTCTTCCGCCGGGAGCGACCCTGCGCCCTTTCCGCCACGAGGGCACATTGGGCCCGAGAACGCTAATCTTGGTGACGATTCCCCGGCCCAGTTCCTCCTCGAAGGTCCTCATGAGCTGCGGGATCATGGTGCGCAAAGTGGTCGCGTAATTCGTGGAATCACACCGAATCACCACCACGGTGTCCTCGTAACTCTCGGGGTGGGAATGCGCCGCGATCGAGGGACCAACGAGGTCCGTCCACCGAGCCAAGACGCTGCTGACCGCGACGGGTTCCTTCCATCCCCGGGAAGAAATCATATGGGTCAAGACCGACCCCAGATTCTGCGGATCTCGCGAGGATTTACCCGGTCCCGTGTACCCGCCCAGAGTGCGCGGGTCCCAGCCTTCCTCACGCCACCGCCGCACCTTCGACTGGCCCGGTTCGGCAGAGACCACCTCACCGAAATCGCGAATAATCTTTTTGGCGGCGTGGCCGGTCAACCTTCCTTCACCCCGTGCAAGAGCGGCGGTTCGGAGCCGCTGCAGCAACGCGGCCGGCGCATCGACCTGGTTTCGTTCCAGGTCGCGGCGCACCTCCTCACCAGCGATATCGTCTCCCGGGGTCATGCTCATTCCGCCCCTTCGCCTCTCGACGACGCCGGAGGATCTTCGAGAGCTGAGTTGTTGAGCGTCTCGTCGTCGACGACGACCGCCTGCCCCGGTGATACTCGAACGATACGGCGCGAATGATCCAGTTCGTCCGGGAGGTCTTCTTCCACCGCGCACGTCACAAGCACTTGTTCCGCCCCGGAAACGATCCGTGCCAAACGGGAACGTCGCGTCGCGTCGAGTTCGGCAAAGACATCGTCGAGGATCAGGATCGGGCAGGCCGCGGCGTCGTCGTGATCTGCCTGGTGCAGATACCAAGAGCCCAACCGCAGGGCCAGGGCGTATGACCATGTTTCCCCGTGCGAAGCATATCCTCGAGCGGGAATATCTCCCAGGATCAAGCTGATTTCATCACGATGTGGGCCTACGAGGCTCATGCCACGTTCCACCTCGTCGGAGGCCCGCTCTTCGAGTGCTGACTCCAACATCGCGCCCAATTCCTGAAGCGGAATACGCGAGAGCTCCGCGACGTTGGCGCCGGACCGTCGACCGAGGGCCGCCGATTCGTACACAAAACCGAGGGTCTTCCCGCCGTCGGTGAGTTGATCATATGCGCGATCCGCGTGAGGCAAGAGGCCGGCCAGCACCTGAAACCGTGCCTGCATCATGCGCGCGCCAAGATTCACGAGCTGCCCATTCCAGACCTCGAGGGTCGCCCGGTCGTCGTCGCCCAAGGACTTCCCCGCACCTCGTTTGCGCAAAGACTTGAGCAGGGCGTTGCGCTGACGCAGCACCTTCTCATAGTCGGCCCGGTATCCACCGATAATGGGCCGCAGCGATACCGCAAGGTCATCAATAAAACGACGCCGCCCAGCAGGTTCACCCTTGATGAGTTCGAGGTCTTCCGGGGAGAACAAGACCGTCTGGCAGATGCCGAGGGCTTCGCGAACGCGAACCGGTGCGGCCCGGTTGATTCTGACTCTATTGGCTTTACCGGGCGCGAGTTCGAGTTCCATGACGGTCTGTTGACCGCCGCGAATGACACGGGAACGAATATAGGAACGCTCGGATCCCACGCGAATCAACGGCGCATCGTTGCTGACCCGGTGTGACGACAGGTTAGCGGTGTAGTCGATGGCCTCGACAATATTGGTTTTGCCCACGCCATTCGGCCCCACCATGACGGTCAGTCCGGTGGTCAGCGGAAGATCCAGGAACCCGTAGGTTCTGAAATCCATGAGCGAGAGGTGATCCATATACACCTCGCGGCCCCTTTATTGATTCGGGAGGCGAACGGGCATCAGAAGGTAACGGTAATCCTTGCCATCTTCGCCGTCGAGATCGTCTTGAGCTGACAACACCGCGGGTTTGGGCGGCGTCGTGAACGAGAAACGTACGTAATCGCTTCCGAATACGTGGAGCCCTTCGCTCAGGTACACAGGATTGAAGGCAACCGTAATGTCGTCGCCGTCGAGACGGGCATCGAGCACCTCGTTGGCTTGGGCGTCTTCGCCGGTGCCCGCATCCAAGGTGAGTTGGCCTTGAGTGAAGGCGAGGCGAACCGGGGTGTTCCGCTCTGCAACGAGCGAGACACGGCGAACGGCCTCGACCAGCTCCGAAGTTTTGACGACGGCGTGAATCGGGGTCTGATCCGGGAAGAGCGAGCGGATCTTGGGGTATTCGCCGTCGACGAGCAGGCTAGTGGTGCGACGACCGCCCGATTCGAAACCGACGAGTTCGTGAGAATCAGAGAGGGCGATCTTCAACAGACCGGCATTGCCCAAGGTTTTAGCCACTTCATTGAGGGTTTTTGCCTTGATCAGGGCGGCCGTGGAGATCTCCGGGTTGGTGGGTTCCCAGGTGAGCTCGCGCATGGCCAGGCGGTAACGGTCCGTTGCCAAGAGGGTCATGGTGGAACCTTCGATCTCGACGCGGACGCCGGTCAGGATCGGAAGGGTGTCGTCGCGGCTAGCGGCAATGATGACCTGAGAGATCGCGTGTGCGAAGGCCGCTCCGTCGACCGTTCCTGAAATTTCAGGAAGTCCGGGAAGTTCTGGGTACTCAGAAACGGGCATGGCCGCGAGGTTGAACTTCGAGGAACGGCAGTTCAGGTAGACCTTCGAATCGTGCGTCTCGATTTCGACGGGTGCCGAAGGCAAAGAGCGGCAGATATCTGCCAGGAGACGGCCGGAGACGAGAGTTTCGCCTTCTTCCATGACCTCAGCGGCGATGTTGAGCTTTGCCGAGGTTTCGTAATCGAAGCTGGCGATTGACACTTCGTTGCCGGAGGCCTTGATGAGAAGACCGGAAAGCACGGGTACCGGAGGGCGGGGAGAGAGGGAACGAGCTGTCCAAGTGACAGCTTCGGCGAGTACGTCTCGATCAACTGAGAATTTCACGTGCGCGAAGTCCCTCTCTGGAAGGTGGTTGGTCTCTAGGTTGAGCCTACCGGAGAGAAGGCATCCGTAGGATTCTTGTAATTTCAGAACTCCAGAGATCCTGGAGGCCCTGCCGGCGGGTTTCGGATCGGAGATTTGTTATTTGGAATGATCTCTTTAAAGGATCAGTAGTGTTAATAACGCATGTGGATTCTGTGGATAACCCCTTACATCACTGCCGGCAGTAGGGTCGAGGCTGTAGATAGATTGTGGGAGAAGAAGATCGTCGTCGTGGACGGTCTGTGCAGGAATTTTGGGTCCTCAGCGTCGTTTCCACAGAGGCCGGCAGGTTGTCCCCTTAAGGTCCACAGTTCCTCGGGAGAAATCCACACTCTCATCCACAGGTGTTAATAAACAGGTTTTCCACCGATTCTTGGGACCTGTGGATAACTTAGCCCTCGCGTTGTTGCTGCTTGATCCTGTTGGTCAGCTCGGTGACTTGGTTGAAGATCTGGCGTCGTTCAGCCATCAATTTCCGAATCTTGCGATCTGCGTGCATCACGGTCGTGTGGTCTCGTCCCCCGAATTCTTGGCCGATCTTCGGAAGAGACATGTCCGTGAGTTCCCGCAACAGGTACATGGCGATCTGACGGGCGGTGACAAGTGTTCGGTTACGGGATTTGCTGCGGAGCTCATCCAGAGAAATCTCGAAGTAGTTGGCGGTTTGTCCGAGGATGGCCGATGAAGTGATCTCCGGGACGCCGTCGTCGGTAATGAGATCTTTGAGCACCAGTTCGGCCAAGGGAAGGTCCACCCGCTGCTTATTGAGCGAAGCGAACGCCGTAACCCGGATCAGGGCGCCTTCCAGCTCACGGATATTCGTCGTGATGTTGGAAGCGATGTATTCCATGACGTCGTCGGGGGCATCGAGATCCTCGTTCTGAGCCTTCTTGCGAAGGATCGCGATGCGAGTTTCCAACTCTGGGGGTTGGACGTCGGTGATGAGTCCCCACTCGAATCGCGAACGCATGCGTTCGGCGAAGCCCGAGAGCTGTTTCGGAGGAAGATCCGAGGTAATGACGATCTGTTTTTTGTGATTGTGCAGGGCATTGAACGTATGGAAGAACTCTTCTTGCGTGTGTTCCTTGCCTGCCAGGAACTGGATGTCATCGATCAGCAGCAGGTCAACATTGCGGTAGATCTGCTTGAAGCTGGAGCCTTCGTCGTCGCGAATCGAGTTAATGAAGTCGTTGGTGAATTCTTCTGAATTGACGTACCGAACGCGGTGGTTGGGGTAAAAACGCTTGGCGTAGTGACCGATCGCGTGCAACAGGTGAGTTTTACCCAGTCCGGAGTCACCGTAGATGAACAACGGGTTATACGCACTGGCCGGGTTTTCGGCGACGGCGAGGGCGGCAGCATGGGCAAAACGGTTTGACTGGCCGATCACAAACGTGTCGAACATGTATTTGTCGTTCAGACGAGCCGAGCTGTCCCACACGATCTCTTCTTGGCCACGATCGTATGCGTCACGAGGAATATCTCCACCGCGATCCGGTCCGTTCACACGCGGTGCGGGAAGATCGACTCCGGCGCTTTGGATCCGTGAGGGACCCTCCTCATCCATGCGCGGAACGTCCACGGGCGAAGAGTGAGACGCCGCATGGCCACGCTCGGCTTCCAATTCGCTGATGGGAGGCATCGACGAACCGGAGACCGTCACGGAATTCTCGTGTCGCAAAGATGGCTCGGGCGGGAGATCGCGGTTGGAACCGGCGGTTTGGGGCTCGGCGTCGCCCCAAGATGATGACGATTGCCGCTGTGAGGACGGGGCCGGCGTGGTCGACGACTGCGGAACGCTGCTATCGAGCTCCGGATCGATGACGAATGCCTCGGTGATGTCTTGGCCGAAAGACGCCGCGATGGACTCTTTAAAGGCCTGATGCATTTCCGTCTGGAAGATATCGCGGGTGTACTCGTTGGGAACCGCGATGATCAGGGTGTTTCCAAAGAGACCTTGAGGCTGAGCGAGTGGCAAAAAGGCTCGAAGGCGCCGGGCCAGATTCACATTCGCGCGAAGTTCGGAGATGCACGCATCCCAACGGGTTTGAACCTCGTCGTTGCCCTGAATGCTCACTGTTCTCCTAGGTCTCGGGACGGCTTCCGGTACGAAACGTGGCCTCCCTTGAATTTCCGTCCTTTCTCGGGCCCTGAGGGGCTCAAGAACGATCGGACATCGAAGGGGTGCCGGCGGTGTTCCACGTGCTCTACCCAGGTTCTCCACACGTTTGTCCACACCTGTGGATATTGTGGAAAACCTCGGACGACTCTAGATAGCTTAGGGCATGAGAAGGCCCCTCAGGCCCTCAAATTCGGGGAATTCTGTAATCACAACTTTGTAGTTCCGCGGCATCTCGCGCTTGGGGAGGGCAAAATTTTTTTCGGATTATCCACAGCTGTGCACACTTGGATACACACAGGCTGGGGATGTTGACAGTTGGTCTACAGAAGTGTCACATCTCCCAGTCGAATATGGGTGTGGCGTGCGTCTATTGTGCGAGTTTTCGCCTCAGATGACTTGACCGTTTCACGCGCTGGCTCGTAGAGTTTGTTAGTCAACTGCGCGTTGGACTATGTCCACCTGCCCGAAACCGCCCCTGCAAGGTGCGGGGAAATGGGCTGGATGAACCGACAGCGCGGCTGAACCGACAGCGCCCATCTTCTGTTCCTGATCGGGATGTGGTCCACGCGGACCCACAGCAGGGTAGGCCCAACCAACAGTCTTTGGAGTTATTACAGTGAGCAAGCGGACTTTTCAGCCGAATAACCGCCGTCGTGCCAAGAAGCACGGCTTCCGTCTTCGTATGCGCACCCGCGCCGGTCGTGCCATCTTGGCTAACCGTCGCGCCAAGGGTCGCGCTTCGGTTTCGGCGTAACTGACTCCCTCTTTGAGGGGATCTCTTCTGGTCGGAGGCTTCTTCTCGGAGCTTCGATGCCAGACGCCATACCGGTCTGCGTAGAAGGAGCCTTGACGTGCTGGCACAACAGCACCGGATGAGGACTTCTCAACAGTTCTCAGCAACTACACGTTCCGGCGTCCGCAGTGGACGCCGGAACTTAGTTCTATATGCGCGCCTTCTGCCTGAGGAAACAACCCCCACCGTATGTGGCTTCGTGGTGTCAAAGGCGGTGGGCAATGCCGTGACGCGAAACCTCGTCAAGAGGCGGTTGCGTGAACTCGTGGCCGTCACCATCAAAGGCCTTCCTTCCGGTCTGAGCATCGTCGTCCGGGCTCTCCCTCCTGCGGCGGAAGCCTCCTGGGAGGAACTGTCGAAGGACTACGACGCCGCTTGGTCGAGTGTGTCCCGAAAGATCGATGTGGATGTGTCTTCTGGCCCCACCCTGGAGAAGGCGCAATGACCGATCACACCGGACATCTTTCCGCCGGACACCCGGCTTCAGATCCCCTCGATGACCGCCTGCAGGCGGCACCTAGGGAATACGTCCGACCGCGGAGTCTGGGAGAAGCCGTGTGGACACTCCCCCAAAACCTGGTGATCGGATTTCTCCGCTTATACCGACGGTTGATCTCGCCGCTGTATGGCGACGTCTGCCGCTTCTTCCCTACGTGCTCGGCCTATGGGTTGGAATCCGTGACGGTTCACGGGACGGTCCGCGGTATCGGGCTGACCGTGAGACGATTGATTCGGTGCCACCCCTGGGCGACCGGTGGTGTGGATCCCGTACCTCCTGGCCGGCGAACTTTCACGCCGGGCACCGAGCCCAAGATTTTGCTGTTGAACCATCCGCCGATGGCGGAGTACACGACGCCCCACAAGCCTCGGGGCTAGGAGTCAATTCCTGATGAATCCAATCGACATCATTCTGTGGCCCTTCAAGTGGATTGTTTCGGCCGTCCTCTGGGTCTTCCACAGTCTGTTCACTGCCATCGGCATGGATCCGGCAAACGGCTGGACCTGGGTGCTGGCCATCGTGTTCATGACCTTCGTGATGCGTATCCTCACGGTTCCGCTTTTCATGAAGCAGATCAAATCTATGCGCGGGATGCAGGAACTTCAGCCCGAAATGGCCAAGATTCAGGCCAAGTACAAGGGTAAAAAGGACCAGCTGTCTCGTCAGGCCATGGCTCAGGAGCAGATGGCCCTCTACAAGTCCAAGGGCGCGAACCCGCTGTCCTCGTGCTTCCCGATCATCGTTCAGATGCCGATCTTCTTCGGTCTGTTGCAGGTGCTCCGAGGCGTCCCGGCGGCGTCGCAGAACCATGAAGGAATTCTCGTTCTCTCTGCGGACATGGTGCACCAGTTCAATGACGCGTACATCTTGGGTGCGCCCTTGTTCTCGACGCTCATGCAGCCGGGCAACGGCAATCACGTCGCCACCGTCACGATGGCGATCGTCATGATCATCGCGATGTCGTTGACGCAGTTCTTCACTCAGCGACAGCTCACCGCGAAGAACATGAGCGCACAGGCCAAAGAATCGCCGATGTACCGTCAGCAGCAGATGCTGATGTACCTGTTCCCGATCATCTTCGCTATCGGTGGCATCAACTTCCCGCTCGGTGTGTTGGTCTACTGGACCGTGTCGAACTTCTGGGCCATGGGCCAGCAGTGGTGGGTCATTCGCAACAACCCGACTCCCGGTTCCGAAGCCGAAAAGGAGCTCAACCGTCGTCGTGCGGAGAAGGGCCTCCCCCCGGTTGGTAAGACTAAGGAACAGCACGAGGCGGAACTCGAAGAGCAGCGTGAGCGTGCCAAAGGCGGGCAGCGGAAGCAGCCGGTCAGTAAGAATAGGCAGAAAAAGAAGAAGTAGTGCAACGTGGTCCGGCCCAGCAGGATGGGGCCGGACACCGTTGTCTTGAGTCCCTTGTGGGCGCGTCAGGTGCCCAAACGGATAGCTGCGCCGGAGCACCGGCCGCGGAAGCAGGAGATGTACATGGTTGATCATCACGAAGATCGCGCAGAGACCACCGAGGATGCGGTAGAGGCCACGGGCCCCGTCGCGGATCAGCAGACCGGCGGTACCCAGGAGAATTCTGCCTCGTCGGAGAACGACACCGTCGACGAGACGTCCGCCGATGAGGTTCTTGCCGATGAAGCCGAAGATGAGAGCGAAATCGCCGCCGACTACTTGGAAGAGCTCCTCGACATTGCGGATCTGGATGGCGACATTGACATCGAGGTTCGCCAGAACCGGACCTATCTTTCGGTCGTGACGGACGAGAACGAAGAAGACCTTGAACTCCTGGTGGGACGCCGTGGCGAAGTCCTGGACGCCCTTCAAGAGCTCGTGAGGCTCTCCGTTTTGGCTGCGACCGGTGAACGTACCCGCTTGATTCTCGACGTCGCAGGCTACCGCGATCGTCGAGGGAAAGAACTCCGGGATATGGCCGTGAATGCCATTGAATCTGTGAAGGATACCGGTGAACCCTGCCACCTCAAGCCGCTGAGCCCCTATGAGCGCAAACTGGTGCACGACGTCGTGGCCGAACACGGGTTCCATTCGGAGTCGGAGGGTGAAGGCTCACGTCGACACATCGTTATTACGTCCCCGCAGTCCAATGGAGCCTCCGAATGAATTCGGAAACCGAGTTGGTCGGTGCTGAACGCGAGGCCTCGGAAGCGGTATTCGGGGACAACCTGGACCTTGCGGAGCGGTACGTCGAACACCTGGCCACCAGCGGGATTGAACGCGGGCTGATTGGCCCGCGGGAGGTCCCCCGGCTGTGGTCCCGCCATGTGCTGAACTGCGCCGTGGTGGAGGGTCTCATTGAGCGCGAGGCACGCGTTGCTGACGTTGGTTCTGGGGCCGGGTTGCCTGGCCTCTGTTTGGCTATTGCCCGGCCAGACCTGGAGATTTCGTTGATTGAGCCCCTCGAGCGTCGGATTATCTGGCTGGAGGAAGTCGTCGACGACTTGGGTCTCGACAATGTGGAATTGCTGCGCGGTCGCGCGGAACAATTTGTGGGCGATCTCGAGGTCGACGTCGTCACGGCTCGTGCGGTCTCCGCTTTGGTGGGCCTGGTGGATATGACGCTGCCGCTTCTGCGCGGTACCGGCAAACTACTGGCCCTCAAGGGAAAGACCGCTGACGAAGAAATTTTGAAGGCGCAGAAGAAGCTGAACAAGTATGGCGCCCGGTCAACGGAAATCCTGACGGTTGGTGAGTCGATTCTGGAGCAACCGACGACGGTCGTACGCGTCGAGCTGTAGTTCCTGCTGTGATTCCCTCGTCGGATTGCCCGAACTGGGTCAGGCGATCCGTCGAGTTCTCCGTATCGTTTGGCGACCGGTGATCCACATCTGAAGGGAATGGCTGTATATCAATTCGAGGTTGCGGGTACTCTGGTGTGATGTGGAATCTATTCTCGGATCGTGAAAGGGACATAACTGGTGGCAGGACGACATAGGGCTCCCGATCCAACAGATGCGGGTATGCCGCCCAACCCTCAGGACCAATCTGATCCGGTTGTGCCAGATCAAGGTCGTCATGTTTCACGTGAAACGGTCGATTCCCTGACGTCCAAAATCAAAATTACGGATCGCCTGAAGTACCCCGTTGCGAGAGAGCTGATGAACGAAAAGAAGCGATGGAAGAAGTTGGCGAAACAACCGGTTCCTCGGCCCGCCGAGACCCGAGTCTTCACCATCAGCAATCAAAAGGGCGGTGTTGGGAAAACCAGCACGGCCGTTAACCTGGCGGCCGCAATGGCTGATCGGGGCTTAGAGACCTTGGTGGTAGATATCGATCCCCAGGGGAACGCCTCGACGGCGCTCAATATTGAGCATGGAGTCGAGGTGGATTCCACCTATGACGTCCTCATTGATGCGGCACCCATGAGCGACGTCGTCAAACAGTGCCCAGAGTATCCGAACCTCTATTGCCTTCCTTCCAACATTGATTTGGCTGGCGCGGAGATCGAGTTGGTGTCACTGGTTGCCAGGGAGCAACGCTTGGACAGGGCGCTCCAGGAGTATGCAAAGTATAGGGAAGAGCAGGGACTCCCCCGCTTGGACTACATCTTTATTGATTGCCCGCCGTCGCTCGGCCTCCTCACCATCAACGCGTTTGTGGCCGCCAAAGAGGTTCTTATACCGATTCAGTGCGAATACTATGCACTGGAAGGGCTTAGCCAGCTCCTTAAGAACATCGAGTTGGTACAGAAGCACCTCAACCCGACGCTGAGTGTCAGTACCATTTTGCTGACAATGTACGACGGACGCACCAACCTGGCTTCCCAGGTCGCTTCCGAGGTGCGGGAACACTTCCCGAAGCAGGTTCTGGACGCGGTAATTCCGCGGTCTGTCAGGATCTCAGAGGCGCCAAGTTACCAACAGACCGTTCTCTCGTACGACCCGCAGTCCACTGGCGCGTTGTCCTACCTGGAAGCGGCAGTTGAGATCGCGCACAAGGGAGCCCAATAGATCAAGATTGAGGGCCCGATTCCTCGAGGTATCGGGCCCTTTTTCATGCTCTAATACTCCATCTGGCCGAATGATCGAGGCTCGACGTGTAACTACATGTTCTACGCGATCGTGGAACCCGAATCCGGCACGACTCCCCTGCCCAGGCAGTGTTTCACATGAAACATTGCCCCTTCCTGAGCGAAGAAGTCATTGCATCGGGATCCCCTTCAAATGGCACTCCCCTGTGAAGCGGGATCGAACTTCTAAGTGCCACGACCAAATTGACGTCATATGACTAAAACGATTAGAAACTTCCGCCTCCGGGAGTCATTGGGAGGCGACTGTGCCGTTTCACGTGAAACACCGACGTGCGATGGAAAGGCGGAAAGTCAGCGGCAACGCACGAGATCGATCCGGAGTTGCTTTTCGTTTCTGTATCGCGTGCGGCCACGTTGTACTCACTAAGCGCCACGTTTCACGTGAAACGTCACAAAATGGCAACTTGTAGCCGCAAAAATCCAGTTGAATGTGGAAATCTGCCGACTACACGCACGGGGCCGGATAGACTGTTGGTAGTCAGCACAATTTAGAGGAGCATCGTGGCAGAACGACGTCGTGGACTTGGAAGAGGGTTGGGATCTCTCATCCCGACAGCACCCGAACAAGAGGCCAAAAGTAGACAAGCCAACGAACAACAAGCCGTAGACACCAATGGCAAGAGCGGATCGAGTCAAGGCGTTTCACGTGAAACGCCCGAACAGAGCTCTTCTCAGAAGACCGCCCGGAAGGGTCAAGCTGCTAAGAATGCCACAGCTGAGAAGAGTTCTTCTTCTGAGCAAGCGACGAGTGAGTCGAAGAACTCCGCCACAAAGGCAAAAGTGACCTCGACCAAGACAACGTCCAAATCCACTGCGAAATCAAAGAAGTCATCGGCTTCAGGTAGTGGCGCCAAGGCGACCAACGACGGTGGTAGCCAGAAGGCTGCTCCCGTTTCACGTGAAACATCGGCAGCAGGCACCGAGAACACTGATGAGGTGACGTCCAAGGCCGGTAACCGTAAATCCGGTAACGCCAGGGCTGATATGGGTGCCGCATTGCGTAAGAGCTCCGGTGGTAGGCGTCCGGTGGACTTCTTCTTCCAACCCTCGACAGCAGCACAGGAATCCGTCAAGGCTCCGTCTGATCAAGCGTCAGAGAGTCAAGAGGCAACTCCTTGGGCTGGCCGTGACGAGGTTTCACGTGAAACGACGCCCACGAATGAGGACGGCGCGGCATCGAAGGCAAATGCTCATGCTGCAGCCTCGGACGGGCAGAGTGAAAGTAGCACCGACGGAACCAAGCTGGTAAATGTTCCTGGTGCGAAATTTGGCGAAATCCCGGTAGGGGACATCCACCCCAATCGGAAGCAACCGCGTCAGGAATTCGATGAAGATGAGATGGAAGAGCTCGTCCATTCGATTCGAGAGATTGGGTTGCTTCAACCCATCGTGGTGCGGCCTAGCGCCGAGCAGGGACCCGAATCGTACGAGCTGGTGATGGGTGAGCGTCGTTGGAGGGCGACCCAACGTGCCGGTCTCGACACGATTCCGGCTATTGTTCGAAATACCCAGGATGTAGACCTACTTCGTGATGCACTTCTAGAGAATTTGCACCGGAGTCAGTTGAATCCGCTGGAAGAGGCCGCCGCCTACCAGCAGCTGCTGAACGAATTTGGGACGACGCAGGATGAACTGGCTCAGCGCATTGGTCGTTCCCGTCCACAGATCTCCAACACCATTCGACTCTTGCGGTTGCCGGCTCTGGTCCAAAGGCGGGTAGCTGCGGGAATTCTTTCGGCGGGTCATGCTCGGGCACTCCTAAGCCTCAGTGACCCGGCATCGATGGAGAGACTCGCGCAGCGGATCGTGGCAGAAGGCCTTTCCGTTCGGTCTGTGGAAGAGATTATCCAGTCAGGTTCTGCTGAAAAGTCCGCGAAGCCGGCACGTAAGCCTGTCGCCCCGCATCGCCATCACGAGCGGTTGGACTACATCGCCGACGCTTTTGCCGACAAACTTGATACGAGCGTCAAGATCAATCTCGGAGCCCGTAAAGGAAAGATGACCATTGAATTTGCCTCGGTTGACGACCTGAATCGGATTATTTCCGTTCTTGATCCGCAGATTGAGAAGGACCAGTAGGGGAGTGGAGGCTGGTTCTCTGAGCGAACCTGCTCCTGTCTGAAGGTTGATCCGTGCGTTGAGTGCGAGGGCGTCTCGACGTCACGGATGGGGCCTAGATGACAAAAAAGTCCCGGTGTGTTTCACGTGAAACGCACCGGGACTTTTTAGTTGATTTGGGTTACGCGAGGAAGTCCGCGAATTCCTTCTCGAGAATTGCCTTGGGCTTGGCTCCCACGGAGGTCTTGGCAACCTCTCCGTCCTTGAAGACGTAGATGGCGGGGATAGAGGTGATGCCATACTTGGCAGCGGTTTCTCCATTGTCGTCGACGTTGAGCTTGACGACGTCTACCTTGTCAGCGTGCTCCTCGGCGATCTGGTCCAGAACGGGTCCAACCTGGCGGCAGGGACCGCACCATTCGGCCCAGAAATCTACGATGACCGGACGGTCGCTCTTGAGGACATCCTCTTCGAATGAAGCGTCAGATACTGCTTTAGCGTTGCTCATGGAATTTCCTTTCAGATGAATTCTGTCGTGATCGTGGAGTTACAGGGATTCGAGGTAGTGCTGGGCGTCAATGGCGGCCACACAACCGGAGCCGGCTGCTGTGATCGCTTGTCGGTAGGTCGGATCGATGACATCGCCGGCCGCGAAGACGCCAGGCAGGTTGGTTTTGGATGAACGACCCTGTACCGCAATCGTTCCCTCCGCAGTGAGGTCCAGCTGTCCTTTGACAAGGTCGGTACGGGGGTCCGACCCAATAGCCACGAACAGGCCGTCGACCTCGAGGCGCTGGGAGAGACCGGACTTGAGGTTCTTCACCTGGAGAGCCTCCGTCTTGTTCTCACCTTCGATGCCTACCACGGCCGAATCCCACACAAAGGTGATTTTCGGGTGGTTGAGGGCCCGATCCTGCATGATTTCGGAAGCCCTGAGAGTATCGCGGCGGTGAATAATCGTGACGTTGGACGCGAAGTTGGTGAGGAACAGGGCTTCTTCGAGGGCTGAGTCGCCGCCACCCACCACGGCGATGGGCTTTTCCTTGAAGAAGAAACCGTCACAGGTTGCGCACCAGCTCACTCCGTGGCCCGAAAGGCGTGATTCGTCGTCGAGGCCGAGCTTGCGGTATTCGGAACCGGTCGAGATGATGACGGCTTTGGCGTGGTGGACCGTGCCATCTTGAAGAACGATCTCCTTGAGGTCGCCTGTGAGATTGACGCTTTCAACGTCCTCGTACCGGATATCGGCCCCAAAGCGCTCGGCCTGTTGCTGCATATTCGCCATGAGCTCAGGGCCCTGGATTCCCTCGATGAATCCCGGGTAGTTTTCAACCTCGGTGGTGGTCATGAGGTCACCACCGGCCGCGACGGAACTCGCGAAGACGACGGGCTTGAGGTTGGCCCGCGCCGTATATACGGCAGCGGTATATCCTGCAGGTCCGGATCCGATGATGGCGACGTCGTGCACGTTATTCTCCTCAGAACCGGACTGATGCGGAGTCTCCGCTTCCTTACCGGAGAGGTTGATCAACGGAGCGGCACCTTGTGAAAAGACGCTATCGGTCACTGAGTTCCTTTCATGACGGCCATGAACTGGCGGCGGCTACCAAGAGTCGAAGACTGTGTGATGACTCGACTCGTTGAAGATCTGATGGTGAAACCTACGGGGCCCTCGGAATATTCCGCAGTAGAAGGCAGAGGGCTCCCAGCGCATGGAATCAGGGTAAGACGACGCTCATAAGGCACACGTGGCCACCTATGCCGCGCAGCGCCCTTCAGAGAGACCACTCAGCATCCCGCCACGTGAGAGGGCTACTTCAACCCGATTTCGCCAATGTGGACACCGTTGTTGTATCCGCCAATGGGTGACGACACCTGAGGAAGCTTCGTGATGTACAACATGACGTACTGGCTCGACTTGGACTTGGCTTCATCCGAGAGATCAACGGTCGTCTTCCCGTTCTCGAATGTTCCCTGCCCGGCATTGGTGGCTCCATCCAAGCTGGGGGAGTCGTTGGTGAAAACGGTGAACTGCCCACCTGTGCTCTTCGGGGCATCAACGGTCAGCTGAGAGACTTTAGTCGGTTCCTGAAGCTTGATGGCCAACCCGATGCCCGAGACCAGGCCCCCAAAGTCGGGGGAAGAGAAACCGTAGCTCGTCCAATATGAGGAAGCGTTGCCATCAAAGGTTTTGGTGAGCGTGGCATCTTGGTCCGCCATAAAATCGGGGCGGTCGGGCACGAGGCGAGAGACCGAGGCGATCGTAGGTGAGGCTCCTGACGAATTACTGGACGAGTCGGAGGCCTCCGACGCTGATTGGCTTGGTGCAGAGGTCACCGTTCCACTAGGAACCGATTCCGACCCTGAAACTAATTTGCCGAGGCGGCTAAAACCGAATACCACCAAGAGCAACAGCAAAATGATGATGACAATGGCCGTGATCCACAGTCCGATGGAGCTACCGCGACGACGGTTGTCTTCAGAGTCGTCGTAGTAGTCGTCATCGTCGTAGTACTGGCCATCATCCTCGGGGTACTCGCCCTCATAGGGCTCGTCCTCGTAGGTGTCGTGCTCAGGGGAATCGTACTCGTCGTGGGCGTCATGGGAGCCGCTGAAGTCGTCGTCAAAGTCGTAGCGGCTGTCATCGTTGTAGCTCGAATCCGCATCACGCCATGACGCGGCCGAGGCACCGGCGGCTCCACCTGCGACGTCGGTAGCGGCCCGATCAAAGAGTGAACCACCCCTCGAGGACCCTCGAGACGAACGGCGGGCCGGAGGTTCCTCGCCGAAAGCCTCGTAGTCGGCGTCGGTCCACTCGGTAACACCTGGAGAATCCTGGTTCCGCTCGTCGAGCTTGGCCTGCGGCGAAGTTTCCGTGCCAACCTGCTCATAATCGGAGGAAGGCGCCGTCGGAGCATCAGAGCCTCCGAAAATTTCGCCTCCCAGCTCCTCATTCTCGGACGAGGTGTTGTCCTGATGATCGGTCAGGAGGAGATCAAGGAGGTCATTCGCCTGGGTGTGAGACGTGATCAGGTAGGTGATGTCGTCCGACTGACCAAGGTCGAGCACCTGGAGGGACCCGGACCGAGACCCTGTGGCGACGTCGCGAGCATTCTCGATCAGGAGGTCACTGTGCTCGGGGCTGGCGACGAGGATCGAGACCTTGCGCTCAAGGACTTGATCCTTGCCGTCGAGAACCTGGTCTTGCGCGGCGGTCGTGATGATCTGACCGGTCACCTTATAGCGGCCGCCCAGAACGGAGCCGAGTTGGATAGCCTGCGTCAAAAGAAACCCCCGCGCTGTTTGGGTCGAAGTAACAGTTCGATGATACCGGCGGACCGGCCGAGTGGCTCTATCTAGCGTCCAAATCGTGCCAAGACAGGACGAAGTATTCCGTCAAGTTCCCTCACACGGAACATTCGCAGGGCGCCGAGATACACCACGCCCATGACTAATCCGCCAACAATCACCGTGATGAACGCGGTGATTTGGCTGTGCCACGCGAAGCCCTCGAAGGAACCTCCGCCCATGAGCCGAAGGGCGATATATCCAAAAACGCCAGCAAAAATCGCCGATATGGATACCCGGAGGTGAGTCTTGACGATATTCGCCAGGTCGTAATCTCCGAGCCACTTCTTCAAGCCTCGGTGGAACAGAAGCGTTGCCAGAATGTTTTGCCCCGCGTAGAGCCCAGCGAGGCAGAAAACAATGTATTGGGGCTGAATACGCCCAACCAGGAATCCGAGGACGATCACCAAAACTGCGGAGATGGCTTGATTGACCAGCGGAGTTTTGGCGTCCTCGTGAGCGTAGAACGCGCGTCCCATCATGAAGGCGATGGTCAGGAAGGGACCGCCGAGGGCGATCACCGAAATCACCTGCCCCACCACGGCACCTTGAGCGGGGGAGCCGCCGCCAAAGAGCATTCCGACCGGGCCGGCGAAGACCACGAGGGCCACCGCGCAAAATATGGTCGCCACGGAGCTGATGCGCAGGCCCTGCGACAGTGTTTGGACGAGCGAGGCGTCGTCATTATTGTCCGCGTGACGAGACATTTGATTGAACAGCACGGTTGCGATGGACAAACCAATGACGCCGTGGGGCAACTGATACAGCATGGTCGATTGATCGAGCATGTTGTTACCCGCAATCGGATGGTTGAACTGTTCCTGGAAACCTTCGGGCGTCGTAGCGATGTGTGCAAGGAAAAGGAAGGACAGGTTGGCAACGACGCCGGTCGCGAGGGTCCAGCTACCGAGCCGGGCAGCGGTGCCGAGACCGATGCCACGCCACCCCAGCTTGAGACCCAATCCGAGCTTCAATGCCTTGAGAGGAATAAACAGGATGATGGCCTGAGTCGCCACTCCGATCGTTGCCATTCCGGCGAGCCAGAACGTCTTGTCGGTGGTCCAATGCGAGGGGTCGTGTTGTCCGGTCTGCCAGGTGCCGAACAGTGCGATGAATACCAGCAACGAGGCGATGGCGACGACGTTATTGAGTACCGGAGCCCACATATACGCACCAAAGGCACCGCGAGCATTCAGGATCTGGCCGACTACGGTGTACAGGCCGTAGAAGAAGATTTGGGGGAAGCACCAAAGGGCGAACGTGGTGCCCATGTCCAGCTTTTCCGGGGACCAATCGCTGGCCATGACCGAAATGATGGGTCGGGCACACAACACCACCAGGAGGGTGATGACAGCCAATCCAATCACTGCCAACGAGAGCAAACGCGAGATATAGTCCGCGCCTCCGTCGGGCTTTTTGGATGCCTTGATGATTTGCGGAACTAACACCGCATTGAACATGCCCGCAGCCACGAGGACATAGATGAGGTTCGGCAAGGTGTTGGCCAGGGCGAAGACGTTACCGGTGGTGGTGGAAGCGCCAATGGCCACCGCCAGGAGCATCGTCTTCACGAAGCCCAGAACGCGGGAGACCATGGTTCCTGCAGCCATAATGGCGCTGGAACGTGCACCGGTACGTGCCATATCTGTTCTGCCTAACGATGGAGGAATGGGAGTGACCTTTGCCGGGCCATCACCCACACGGTTCTACAGCTGATGGATGATGTATTCCCTGGCGATGTCTGCGATACGCCGTTCATTGGGGAACGATAATTTTCGACCGAGGTCATCGATATTGGACCAGGCGACGTCAATGGCCTCGTGATCAGGGTCTTTTTCGGTGGTTAGGTAACCACCGGTTGCTTGAAGGAGGAAGTGGTGAACCGTCTTGTGGACACGGTGTCCGGCGACGGTGAACCAGTAGTCGATGGATCCGAGGGGTGCGAGGACGCGTCCGGCAATGCCCGTTTCTTCCTCGATCTCACGACACGCGGCTTCCTCGTTGGTCTCTTCGCCTTCCGGATGACCCTTGGGAAGACACCATTCGAGCCTGCCGCCGCGATTGATGCGCGCGATGATGGCGACGGGATGATCCGTGGTCTCAAGATCGACAACGATACCCCCGGCAGAGACTTCTTCCACCGTGGGCAAGGGCGAAGGCGGGGTGAATGCCCGCTTCTTCGGCGCCCGGGGAACTGGAAAAGTCATACGTCCACCTTACAGAGTTCGACCTTGACACGTGCGGGAACGGCACCCGTGTGAAGGTGCCCTTGTCTCGGACGGTGACAGAGGCGCGCACCGTCGTCGTGGATTTCTGGCACGATTTAAGCACTATGGCAAACCTCTTTGACAGCTCATCGATCCACCCCGTCGCTCTAGCACTCGGCAAGCTCTTTGAGCAGCGAGGATTCGAGCTGTCCCTGGTGGGTGGCCCCGTCCGCGACCTTTTCCTCGGTGAAACTGCCTTGGATCTGGATTTCACGACGAATGCCACACCTGACGAAACCCTTGATGTGGCGAGCGATTGGGCCGACGCTCACTGGGAGATTGGCCGAGACTTCGGAACCATTGGCTTGCGCAAGGGTGATGCCATGATCGAGGTGACGACGTATCGCGCTGAGGCCTACGACGCGGACTCGAGGAAGCCAACCGTTGCTTTCGGGCGAAAATTGGAGGACGACCTTTTCCGCCGGGACTTCACGATTAATTCGATGGCGTTGAGGCTACCGAGCCTCGAGTTGGTCGATCCGTACGGCGGTGTGAAAGATCTCTCCGCTGCCGTGCTCCGCACGCCGGGGACGCCCGAAGACTCGTTCTCGGATGACCCGCTGCGCATGATGCGAGCCGCGAGATTCGTTTCTCGCCTGGACATCACCCCCGCACCGGAACTTGTGCAAGCCATGAACGACATGGCGGAGCGCATCACCATCATCTCCGCGGAACGGGTGCGCGACGAACTCGTCAAACTCATCATCGGGAAGAACCCGCGGCGAGGCATAGAGTTGCTGGTCAACACCGGGCTCGCTGCACATGTTCTGCCCGAAATCCCGGCGCTTCAAATGGAAACGGACGAGCACCATCACCATAAGGATGTCTATGAACATTCCTTGACGGTCATGATGCAAGCCGTGGATCTCGAAACGGGACCTGATGGTGCCGTGCCTGCACCAGATTTCACGTTGCGCTTTGCCGCCCTCATGCACGACGTCGGCAAGCCCGCCACCCGAAAGATCGACACCAATGGCGCAGTGAGCTTCCGTCATCACGACGTCGTCGGGGCCAAACTCGTGAAGAAGAGAATGCGGGCGCTTCGATTCGACAATGAAACCATCAAGAACGTGACCAGGCTCGTTGAATTGCACATGAGGTTCTACGGATATGGCGACGCCGGATGGACCGACTCGGCAGTACGCCGGTACGTGAGAGACGCCGGCGATCAACTGGAACGACTCCACCGACTCACCCGATCGGATGTCACGACCCGCAATCGCCGCAAAGTGCAACGCCTCCGAAAGGCGTATGACGACCTGGAGCGCCGGGTCGCCGAATTGGCGGAGCAAGAAGAACTTAACTCGATGCGGCCTGATCTTGATGGCCAGCAGATCATGAGCATTCTGGGGATCGAACCTGGACCTATGGTCGGCAAGGCATATAACTATCTGCTCAATCTTCGCTTGGATGAAGGAAGCTTAGGGCCCGAAGAAGCGGAACGGCGCTTGAAGCAATGGTGGGCCGAATCCAACACGGTGAATTAACGGTTCCTGGGACGTCACAGAATGTCCACAGAGCGAAGAGAATCCGCTTGGGGTAGTGCTAGGCACCAGTGCGAACTCATACCCAGGTATGAAATATGCTCCGGTCCGTGAATTGCCAGGGAATGTCAAGGACTTAGCCCTTAGGCTGGTTACGGACGACATTTACCCCGGTCAGTGCCGGGCAAGGAAGGAGCCACCATGATCGAGGTCTCTGGCCTCACCAAGCAGTATGGGTCCAAACGTGCCGTCGACAATATTTCCTTTGCCGTCCAGCCGGGTAAGGTCACCGGATTCCTGGGACCGAACGGCGCCGGCAAGTCGACGACGATGCGCATGATCCTGGGCTTGGAGAAACCGACGGCGGGCGAGGCGCTCGTCGATGGAAAGCGATACAGCGAACTTTCCTCGCCTCTGACGAGTGTTGGAGCGTTGCTCGAAGCGCGAGCCGTACATCCTCGTCGCAGCGGTGTGAATCATCTCCGGGCCATGGCCCTCACACACGGCATCCCGAAGTCCCGCGTGGACGAGGTCATCGAGATCACCGGGTTGAGCAGCGCGGCCAATAAGAAGGTCGGCGGCTACTCCTTGGGTATGGGACAACGACTGGGCATCGCCACCGCGATCCTCGGCGATCCGACCACCGTGATTCTGGATGAGCCGGTCAACGGCCTCGACCCCGAGGGCGTCATTTGGGTTCGTCAGATGGCCCGGTATTTGGCTTCGGAAGGCAAGACGGTCTTCTTGTCGTCGCACCTCATGTCGGAAATGTCGCAGACCGCAGATCACTTGATTGTGATCGGTCAGGGCAAGGTTCTGGCGGATCAGCCGTTGAATGAATTCCTGAATCAAGCTGGAGACGACCGAGTGTTGGTTCGTACCGACGATCCCAACGCTTTGGCCGAGGCTTTGCGGCGAGATCAAGTTGGCGTGACGCAGCAGAGCGACGGCTCCTTGTTGGTCAACGGCACCGGTCGCGAGGTGGCCCAACGGGCGCAGTCGCATGGTGCGTTGCTGTGGGAAATTACCCCGCAACAGGCCAGCCTCGAGCAGGTTTACATGTCGATGACGAAGGATTCCGTCGAGTACCGCTCGTCGGACCCGAACCAGGGCCTCAGCTCCGGAGGTGCACAGCCCGGCCAGAATCCTGGGGGCGCGCACACACCGGATCAGGTACAGGTGAATAACGAACCACAGTCTTCCGGCTACACCCCGGAGCACTCCACCGAACAGGCCACCCCCTGGAATCAGGAGGAGAAGTAAGCAATGAGCACAACCGTAGATTCACGTGGGCGGCAGGGATCCCAACCTGCCCACTCCAACGAAGCGAAGCACAAATTGTCGTTCTTTGGCGTTCTCCGTTCTGAGTCGTTGAAATTCCGCACTTTGGTGTCCAGCTGGGTCATGTTGGCCATCACCATCGTGCTGATGGCGGGGTTCTCCGCCCTGACGGCAGCTCAGGCCCGTACGGTCAAGAAGGCTCTGGACGACGCCATCCAAAACGGGAAACAGCCCGACCCCTACCTCATGCAGGTGGGTAACCCTGCCGACGTGGCACGGCAAGCCGTCGATTCGGGATATATCTTCGCCTATATCATTTTGGCTTCGATGGCCGTGGTTTTCATCGCCTCGGAATTTGCCAATAAGTCGGTCATCTCGACGCTCACCTCAACGCCTCGTCGCGGCATGGTGTACGTCGCCAAGACCGTGCAGATCACCATCGTGGCGATCATCGCCGCCATCATCTCCGGGGTCCTCGCCTGGCTCATGGCTCAGTTGGTGCTTTCCCCGGTGGATCTCACCTTCGGCCTCTTTGAGGAACAAACCCTGATGAACATCGTGGGTCTGATCGTGGTGTTCGTGCTGACGGCATGGATGGGCATTGGTCTGGGCGCGATCATCCGGAATAACGCGGGCGCCATCGTGATTTTGGTGGTCCTGCTGTTTATCCTGCCCCTGTTGTTGATGCCCTTCCAGTGGGAGTGGGTCCGGGACTTCCAGGGCTACATTCCTCAGCAGTTGAGTGGCATCCTCACCAACCCCTTCGAGCCGCAGAGCGACCCGAAGTACGTGGAGGCAGGCCTCTGGTATGCCCTGTGGGCTGTCGTGCCGCTGATTCTTGGATACTTCTCCTTCACTCAGCGCGACCCCAAGTAATGTGAGCGACCCTTTGCGGTAGCAAGCGAACGATGGCGGCGGTGTTTCACCGTCGCCATCGGTGTCTCCAGGTGCCGAAGCGGAGCGAATCGTCCACGCATCGCGAAAATCAAGCGCCAGGATGCCACCCCAACCATGCCGACCGATAATCTAGTAATCCCGTAGCCTGCGGGGATATTGGACCGAATTGAGGAGTAGCCATGAGCCACCCGCAGCCCGAGCACCATTCGCCGCAGTACATCAATTCCAACGGCAGTGCGCGGCCGGTATATGTGGTGAGGAAGAGTCTGGTGCTCTCTTACGTGCTCTGGTTCTTCTTGGGCATTTTCGGTATCCACAAGTTCTACCTGCGCGCACCCTTCATGGGAGTCTTCTACCTGATCCTTCACGGACTGGGATGGCTCCTCGCGCCGATCCTTATCGGCTATATATTCTTTGGAATCTTGGGGCTCTTGATGTTCATCGACCTCTTCACAATGCCCTTCCGTGTGGGCCTTATTAACGCGGGGGAGACGGCCCGTCTGAACAACCGCCGCTTCTAGGGCCCGACGACGCCGCGCGCCCAGGCGGGTGACATGGCTCCCAGAGGGGTGCTCTTTAGATAGCGGGTGCTGTAAAGTCGTGTAGGTCTGTGTCGACTCGGTCAATCCCCGAGTGATCAGGCAACGCACATGCGAACCTCCTGCTACGGAAATACCGTAGCCGCCAAAGACCAAAGGAGGTGGGTTCAAACATGCGTGAATACGAACTCATGGCCATCATTAACCCCGAGGTTGACGATCGCGCCGTTGAGACGACCCTCAACAAGTTCCTCGATGTGGTCCGTAAGAACAACGGCACCATCGAGAACATCGACATCTGGGGCCGTCGCCGTCTGGCATACGAAATCCAGAAGAAGACCGAAGGCATTTACGCCGTCGTCAACTTCACGTCCGAGCCGGACGTCGCCAAGGAACTGGACCGCGTTCTTAACTTGAACGAGTCCATCATGCGCACCAAGATCATCCGCCCGGAAGAGCAGAAGATCTCCTAGTTTCCACAATTGCGCCGGAACCGTCCCATGGGGCAGGAACCGGTGGTTGACTGGAAGCACTATTCAATACGACTCAGGAGGTCATGATGGCTGGAGAAACCATCATCACGGTTGTCGGAAACCTCACCGGCGACCCTGAACTGCGGTTCACCCCCTCGGGTGCCGCGGTCGCGAACTTCACGATCGCCTCGACTCCGCGAACTTTCGACCGTCAGAGCGGCGAGTGGAAGGATCAAGAAGCCTTGTTCCTTCGTTGCTCGATCTGGCGCGAGGCTGCGGAGAACGTCGCCGAGTCCCTCACCAAGGGACAGCGTGTGATCGCACAGGGTCGTCTCAAAGCACGGTCGTATGAAACCAAGGAGGGCGAGCGCCGCACCTCGATGGAGCTGGATGTCGATGAAATCGGCCCCTCGCTCCGCTTCGCCACCGCGTCGGTCAACCGTAACCAGCGCTCCGGAGGAGGAAACTTCGGGGGCAGCCAGGGCGGATACGGTGGAAACACCGGTCAAGGCCAAGCTGCGGGTGGTGCCCAGGGAGGTACCGGAGGAAACTTCGGCGGCTCCAACGGGTACGGCGGCAACGGTTTTAACCAGGGTGGAAACCAGCGGGGTGGCCAGCAGGCTCCCGCGGCGGATCCCTGGGGTCAGAACTCCGGTGGAAACTACGACTGGAGTGCTGGCCAGGACGACGAACCGCCGTTCTAAACCGAGGCGCAACCTTCCGATCCATGTATTAACCCATCCCGCGGTGTGAAATCCGCGGGCTCCACAACACTGAAGGAGCACCACGATGGCTAAGGCTGAAATCCGTAAGCCCAAACCAAAGCAGAACCCGCTCAAGGCTGCTGAAGTCACCGAGATCGACTACAAAGATGTCGCTCTCCTGCGTAAATTCATCTCCGACCGCGGCAAGATCCGTGCGCGTCGCGTCACCGGCGTGACCGTTCAGGAGCAGCGCAAGATCGCTCAGGCCATTAAGAACGCCCGCGAAGTTGCCCTGTTGCCCTACTCCGGCGCTGGCCGCTAAAGAGAAGGAGAGTAGAAGAACATGGCAAAGATTATTCTGACTCAGGAAGTCAGCGGCCTCGGTGCCGCTGGCGACGTCGTTGAGGTCAAGAACGGCTACGCTCGCAACTACCTCATGCCCCGCGGCCTCGCGACCGTGTGGTCCAAGGGCGGCGAACGCCAGATCGAGTCGATCCGTAAGGCCCGCGAGGCTCGTGCGCAGCACAACCTCGAGGACGCCCAGGCTCAGGCCGAGAAGCTCTCGGCCGCAACGGTCACGGTTCCGGTGAACGCCGGCGCCGAGGGTCGTCTCTTCGGTACGGTCAAGCCGGCCGCTATCGCCGACGCCATCCAGGCCGCAGGCCTTGGCTCGGTCGACAAGCGCGCCGTGACCATCGAGAAGAACATCAAGCGGACCGGACGCCACACCGTGGCCGTTCGTCTCCACGAAGATGTCGTTGCCAGCATCGAGATCGACGTCGTCGCATCCTAGATGCTGGTGACCACGCCGTGGAACACCTTGTGTGAGACCGTAGCGTGAGCATCGAACGAAGCCCGGTGTCTCTCCCCTTGGGAGGGGTACCGGGCTTCGTTGTATGTCACGAACTGACGATTCAGAACACGGTCAGATTCCCGTGGAAGGATGAAGGAATGGCCCCAACGAGTAAGCAGTCCGAATGGGAAGCGATGTGGGAAGACGCCGACGAGACCGGCGCTTCACAGACCCCGGGTCGGTTCAAAAGGATCGGACGGAAGAGCAATCGCTTTCCGTTGTTGCCCAGCACGAAATTGCTAGTTATCGCCACAGGCTTCTGGGTCGCTTCCATCGTCTTGATCGTTCTCGGATTCCTCGCGGGGAACACTGGATCGACGTCCACTGTCCTCGGGTTCTTCCTGGTGTGCCTGGTCGTATCGGCCATTGCTGCAGCCTTCGCGAGCTTCTTGGCCCTCTTTGGCCTCTTTAAATATCGACGCCGCAAGGCCCTGAACATCATCCTGCTGCTGATCTCCGTGGCCACTAACCCGTTGGTTCTCCTGATGGTCGCGATGAACGGCGTGGCGTAGGAAACCGACGCTCACCACAAAGTGAAGTCGTCATGCCCAAACACCAAGCCTTACGGGCTACTGGATGAGCCGTGTGATGACTTCGAAGCCCACAATGTTATCAACAGGTGGACCTCCCGCCTGTGGATAACTCGGCGAAAATCACTCGAAACCAAACCTTCAACCCTCACGTGAGGGGTGAATCTTCGAAAAATTAGGGCAGTTATCCACAGCCTGTGCATGGGATAATCCCTGATATTTCGCGGATTTCGGTACTACAAATTTGTTTATCCACACCGATATCCCCAGAGGGTCCACAAGAGGGATTCGCTTTTGCACAAGTTATCCACAAGATGAGTTGTGTCAGGCCGGAAACCGGACTGTCGGACGGCTTCCACGGCGTACAAGAGTCAGTAGGCTGGGGTAGCAGCGGTGAAGAAAAGGAGTCACGAATCGATGTCTGAAGCGGTCCAAGAACACGACGGCGGGCGGACCCCACCCCAGGACAACGTGGCCGAACAATCTGTGCTCGGCGGCATGATGTTGTCCAAGGATGCCATCGCAGACGTCGTCGAGGTTCTCATGGGCGTCGACTTCTACCGCCCCGCGCACGAGTCGATTTACGACGCGATCATCGATCTCTATGGCAAAGGCGAACCCGCTGACGCGATTACCGTCGCGGATGAGCTGACAAAGCGGGGAGAGCTCAGTCGAGTCGGCGGTGCGGCGTATCTGCACACGCTAATTTCGTCCGTTCCCACGGCCGCCAATGCCGGTTTCTATGCGGAAATCGTCCGCGAACGCGCCGTTCTGCGTCGTCTGGTGGAGGCCGGCACCAAGATCGTCCAACTGGGCTATTCGCAGGACGGCGAGGTCGACGACGTCGTGAACCAGGCGCAGGCCGAGGTGTACCAGGTCGCTGAACGCCGAACGTCTGAGGACTACGTCATCCTCAAAGAGATCATCGGCGAAACCGTCGAAGAGATCGAAGCCAACGGGGACAAGACCGACGGCATGCAGGGCGTTCCGACGGGATTCTACGAGTTGGACGAGCTAACTCATGGACTCATGGGTGGACAGATGATCGTCGTGGCCGCCCGTCCGGCCGTGGGTAAGTCGACGCTAGCGTTAGATATCGCTCGATCCGCCGCAATTCACCACAATCAGGCCGCGGTGATCTTCTCCTTGGAGATGTCCCGCAACGAAATCGCCATGAGGCTCCTTTCCGCCGAGGCCTCCCTGAACCTTTCCGACCTGCGCCGAGGCTCGCTGGAGGATAGCCAGTGGTCCAAGATCGCCGAAGTGATGGGCCGGATGGACAAATCGCCGCTGTTCATCGATGACTCTCCGAATATGTCCATGATGGAGATTCGGGCCAAGTGTCGGCGTCTCAAGCAGAAGAATAATTTGCAGCTGGTGGTGCTCGACTACCTGCAGCTCATGTCCTCCGGCAAGCGCGTGGAATCGCGTCAGCAGGAAGTCTCCGAGTTTTCGCGTTCGTTGAAGCTCTTGGCCAAGGAGCTCGAAGTCCCGGTCATTGCGCTGTCGCAGCTTAACCGTGGTTCAGAGCAACGAAATGACAAGAAGCCGATGGTTTCTGACCTGCGTGAGAGTGGTTCCATCGAGCAGGACGCCGACATGGTGATCCTGCTTCACCGTGAGGACATCTACGACAAGGAATCGCCGCGTGCCGGTGAGGCAGACGTGATCGTGGCGAAACACCGTAACGGTCCAACCAAAACGATTACCGTCGCATTCCAGGGCCATTATTCACGCTTTGCCAACATGGCCAACGACGGCGGTTTCTAAGCAACGTAATGTGGGGCGCCCACTGGCAAGTGAGCGCCCCACGTTCCGGAATCGCCGGTTTATGCTGGCGTGACGGAGAAGTGGCCGCCCTTCATGGTGTATTTCTGGGCCACTCCGTTTTCGTCTATGGCGACAATTGAGGCCACGCCGTCTTCGTTAATATTCAGTTCGAGGGCGTCGGTGAACAATTGATTGACGTCGTTCGGCAGGGTCTGATTCGCCGTATACCCATTGTCCGTGGGACGCAAGACGACGACGGACGCTCCCGACGTGAAATAGACATTGCCCTCACGGTCCACGTTGGTGTCCGCGAAGTTGACGGCCGTGACACTGTCCGGCTGTCCGTCAGTCAGCGGCACGGAACTGGTGCCATTGTCTTGGGAGAAGCCCACGGCACGACCGTTCTGGTACACCGCATATCCCACTGCGCCTTGTGCTAGGGAAGTGTCCGTTGGCGGAGTACCCAAGAAGTAGGTGCGAATCTCGAGCTCGCCAAACTTCGGATGGTTAACGACTTGGCGTGTCGTTTCGTTCCACGTTCCGCTCCAGGTGTCCTCAATCGTGGGCAACTGGGGGGATGCTTCTTGTTGAGTCGAAGCCTGTGGAGCATCTGTGCCTTCTGCCAGGGCTGGGGTTCCGGCGGCGAGCGTGACTGCCAGGAGGCAGGCGCCGCCACCCGCGGCTAGGGCTGATGTGAAGTGGTGTGATTTCGTTGTCCTCATGGTGGTCCATTCCTCTCATCTCGGTCCGCCGAATCTAGAAGAGACTCGACTGTGGTTCCGAGTCGTTGGTGTTTCCCATCATTTGTGGATGACACTATGTACCCTCCCGAATCGTGAGGCGCAAAACAAGGAATTCTTGAAATTATTATCAAACTGATGCTGTGGTCACGAATAAGTAACGGGTGAAAAAATCCTGGCCTCGAAAGGTGGCTTTGAAAGAAATCTCTAACACTGCACTGCTGGCGATCCAGGGCCATGATGAATACGAATCGTTTTCGGAATACGGTGAGTTTTATATTTGAAGTTTAATAATTTCGTGACGACGGCATGAAGGCCTTTAGGAATGGGTGACCTATTAAACCCTTGTCCGGTGCCCCATCAGATGGAAAGGGTCGGCTCGTCGTTTCCGTCGTCGCCATTCCCGCTCGTGAACTCGGCCCGAATAAGCACAACGCACGATGACGCCGGGTTACCGTCCCTTAGGTGCCTCCGGCCGTCCACGAGTAGCTTCGTCGGTACGCATCACTGCACCGACTGAGAAAGTACCGAACCGCATGATATTCACTGGCCTGATCGTGGGAGCCCTCTTGGGTGTCGTCTTGCAGCGTGGGCGATTCTGCGTGACGGGGATGCTCCGAGACATTTTCCTGTTGCGGTCTTGGCGCACGTTCACCGCTTTGATGATCGTGATCGCGGTGCACGCCGTCGGTATTGCGGTGCTCACTGGCGTCGGCGTGATTTCGCCCGAATATCCGACCTTTGCACCCGCAGCCGTGGTGGTCGGTGGGCTGCTCTTCGGCATGGGGATCATCCTCGCGGGAGGGTGTGCCTCGGGGACGTGGTACCGCGCGGCCGAAGGTCTCGTGGGGTCGTGGCTTGCGCTGGCAATGTACGCGCTGTCTTCGGCAGCGATGAAGAAGGGCGCCCTCGGCGATCTCAATACCAGCTTGAAGTCGTGGGACACGGGACTCACGACGATTCCTGCAGCCCTCGGAATCTCACCGTGGCCCTTCGTGATTATTTTGGTGGCCGTCACGGTGCTGATGGTGCGTCATTTCCTCAAACGGGAGCGACAGTCCGTACGCCCCGCGAGCCTTGGCGGACGTGCACGGTGGAAGCGGCCCCTCCACTTTTACGTCGCCGCCGTGCTGGTGGGAATTCTCGGCGTCGTCGCGTGGCCCCTATCCGCGGCTGCCGGACGCAACGACGGATTGGGAATTACCTCGCCGTCGTCGAACGTGGTGAAGTTCATCGCCACGGGTGACGGGTCGTCGATCGACTGGGGCGTGATGTTGGTGCTCGGTCTGTTCGGTGGTGCCCTCGTGGCCGCCAAGGCTACCGGTGAATTCCGGGTTCGCGTTCCCGACGCCGTGACAGCCACCCGATCCGTGGTCGGCGGCGTGATGATGGGCGTCGGTGCGTCGTGGGCCGGGGGCTGCACCGTCGGTAACGGCATGGTGCAAACCAGCCTGTTCAGTTTTCAAGGGTGGGTGGCCCTGGTCTTCATCGCGTTAGGTGTGGGCCTGGGCGCCAAATTGTGGCTCAAGCCCTCCACGGCTGGATCCAAGGCATCGCAACCGGCTACGGCAGATGCGTATTCCACCGATCAGAGTCTCGGAGGGGCGGCAGGATCCGACGACATCGAAAACCAGCCCACTTCAGGCGGCACGGCGCCCTTTGCGGGATTCGCGACGGCGCCTGGTGCGCTCGCGGTCAAGGCGCCGCAGGTCTCGACGAAGGCGCGTGACCTTGGCGGTGGTTACTTCGCGCTCGACTCCTTGGGCGCCGTATGCCCGTTCCCCCTCATCGAGGCGAAGGATGTGATGGCGACGCTGTCTAGCGGGGACCACTTGGTCATCGATTTCGATTGCACGCAGGCGACCGAGGCGATACCGCATTGGGCCGCCGAAGATGGCCACGAGGTGACGGACTTCCAGGAGCGGGGAGAGGCCAGCTGGCAGATTACCCTTCGAAAAGGGTAATCGGCGGGTTTCACGTGGCCCCTCCCCGCCATGAGAATTCTTAGGCGAAAGTCGCCGACGCCGCGTCGAGTTTCTGCACTTCCGCCTGCTCGATCTTCAGATCGGCCGCTGCAAGCACGTCTGCGAGCTGCTCGGTGTTTCGCGCGGAAGCAATGGGCGCCGTGACGCCCTTCGCTAGCAGGTAGGCGAGGGCAACCGAGGTGATCTTCGCATCGTGATGCTGCGCCACGTCGTTGAGAGCGTCGACCACGGCCAACCCCTCGTCGATGCTCGCTTCAGAGAAATAGTCGTCGATCATGCTCTTGCGGGCCGCGCCGTCCAAGTCTTGCGCGGAGCGGTATTTGCCCGTCAGGAACCCTGAGGCGAGAGCAAAGTAAGGAAATATCGCCGTATCGAACTTCCTCGCGATCGGAGCATAATCCTGCTCGAAGCTCCGCCGCTTCAACAGGTTGTAATGCGGCTGAATTGCCACCGGAACGCTCAGGCCTTCGGCGGTTGCGAATTCAAACCACCGGGTCATGCGTTCCTGAGAATAATTCGAGAGGCCGATATTCCGGGCCTTCCCGGAGCGGACGATCTCGTCGTAAGTTGTTGCCTGATCCTCGATGGCGACCGATTCGTCGTCGAAATGCGCGTAGTACACATCGATGTGATCGGTCTGCAGGCGGCGTAGGGAATCATCCACGGCGGCGTGCACGGTATCCCGTGCTTGCCCCGAATGTTCGGGATGCTGGCCGGCCTTGGTCGCAATGATGACGTCGTCACGTCGACCGCGAGAGGTCAGCCACTCGCCGAGAACGGTTTCGGATTCACCGCCGGTATGGCCTTCGGCCCACGCGGAGTACACGTCCGCGGTGTCGATAAAGTTGCCGCCGGCTTCGGTGAAGGCGTTCAGGACGGCGAAGGATTCCTCTCGGTTGGAGGTCCAACCGAACGTGTTGCCGCCCAGATTGATAGGGAACACCGAAAGATCGGTGCGGGGGATGCGTCGTAGGTCTGCCATGATTGCTCCTTCGTTGTTGGGCCGGAAGCGTGGATGCGACCGCCACACATTCCTCACAACACCCCCGCGCGTGGTGGATATTCCGGGCGACAGGCGCTCGCTCAACCTCTTGTCACAACATTGCATGGCAAACTTGCTTGGGTAAGGTAAAACACAAACTTGGGAGACGCACCTCATATGCGGGGTGCGTTTTCTGTTCTTCAACTCGTCGTCTTTGTGAGGAATGGCCGCCGCATTATGTCGAAAGTGACCGAAGTGATCTCGTCCGCTGTGTCCGAGCACGCCGCCGAAATGGTGGCGTTGAGGCGGGAACTTCATCAGATCCCGGAGCCCGGCCTCCACTTGCCGCAGACCACGGCACGGGTGCGCCAGGAATTTGAGGCGCTCGACATGGAGATCACGGACGCCAACGAGGTCTCCGGGTTTGTGGCAGTGCTTCGGGGCGGACGGGGTGCGGCCACGCCCTTGGCCGAGCGTCCGATCGTTCTGCTCCGGGCCGACATGGACGCCCTGCCCGTCACCGAGGAAACCGGGCTGAGCTGGGCTTCCCGCAACGGCGCGATGCACGGATGCGGCCACGACATGCACATGGCGGGGATCGTGGGCGCGGCCCGGGCACTGCATGCCGTTCGCGAAGAATTGGCCGGCGACGTCGTCTTCTTCCTGCAACCCGGTGAAGAGGGTTGGGATGGCGCTCAGCACTTGATCGACGAGGGCCTCCTGGAAGCCGCCGGCCGACTTCCCGACCACGCGTATGGATTGCACGTGTGGTCAGCCCAGTACCCCGCCGGAACCATCACCGCTCGCCCCGGCCCCCTCATGGCCTCCTCCGACACGATGATCGTGCGGGTGCATGGTCGCGGTGGTCACGGATCGGCTCCTCACAAGGCTCTGGACCCGGTGCCGATCGCCGCGGAAATGGTCACCCAATCCCATGTGCTGGTGACCCGCGAATTCGACATCTTCGAGCCCGTCGTGGCGACGTGCGGCAGCGTGGTTGCAGGTTCGGCCGCCAACGTGATTCCGGATCACGCCACGGCCAAGTTCACGCTACGCGCCTTCACCCCGGAAACCCGTGATCGTCTCATGGACAGCCTCACCCGGTTGTTCAACGGCATCGCGGCAGCACACGGCACGACTTGCGAGATCGAATCCCGCAAGCTCTACCCCGTGACGATGAATCACGACGACGAATCCGCTTATCTTGCCGACGTCAGCGAGCGGTCCTTCCCGGGGCGCTGGACCGAGCTGGACCGCCCCGTCGGCGCCTCGGAAGACTTCTCCAAGATCCTGGAACGTATACCGGGGGCGTTCGCGTTCGTCGCGGCCGTCGACCCGGAGAAGGACTATCAGACGGCGCCCTTCAATCACTCTCCGTTCGCGACCTACGACGATTCCGTTCTAGGGGATTGTTCCCGCCTCCTGGCGGACCTCGCCCTGGGCCGACTCACCTCATGACCTCCCTGGCCACTTGAGGTCGACGACGTCCGACATCACCGCACCCGAGCCCTCGCGAAAGGATCCCACCGTGAGCTCAGCAAGTCCCGCCGAGACGGCGACCCGACCCACCACCGGTGGTCAATCCAACCTCAAGACCTTGTTCGGCACCGGCATCGGCAACGCCTTGGAATGGTTCGACTGGAACATTTACGCGAGTTTTGCCGTGTACTTTTCCACGCAGGTCTTCAATAGCGAAAACCCGCAGTCGGCCTTCCTCGAAACGATGGCCATCTTCGCCGTGGGCTTCGTGGCCCGCCCCTTCGGCGGCGTCCTCTTCGGGTTTCTCGGTGACCGGTGGGGGAGGAAGCGTTCTCTGACCCTTGCCGTGGTCAGTGCGTCGGTCGGCTCGCTGATCGTTGCGGCCTGCCCCACCTACGACCAGGTGGGATGGCTGGCTTCGGCGTTGTTGCTGGTCGGACGCCTGATTCAGGGGCTCTCCCACGGAGGCGAATTGCCTGCGGCCCAAACGTATTTGGCCGAGCACGCCCCGCGGGACAAGCGCGGCCTCTTCGCGAGTTCGATTTACGTGACCGGTACGCTCGGTTTGCTTTGCGGCCTGGGGTTAGGTCTCCTGCTCCAAGGGCTGCTCACGGAAGAGCAGATGGGCGCATGGGGTTGGCGCATTCCGTTCCTGGTCGGTGCGTTGTTGGGCGTCGTCGCCATTTGGATTCGTTCTTCGCTCCAGGAGTCCGAGGTGTTCACCGAACACATGGAAGCGGTCGAACGTCAGGAAGTGCGGAAACAGAACATCGTGGTCGCCGTCTTCAAAAATTGGCGCACCGGGCTTCAGGTGATCGGGGTGACCGCGGGGCTCACGGTGGCCTACTACATCTGGTCCGTGACTATGGCTTCCCTGGCGACGACGACCTTCGGCTATACACCGCAGGATGCCTTCACGGCGTCGCTGATCGGCAACGTCGTCTTCATTCTGGCCCTGCCGGTGTGGGGTTGGGCCTCGGACAAGATCGGACGTAAGCCGTGCATCGTGGCCGGCATGGCGGGGTGCTTCCTGTTCTACATACCGCTCATCAAGCTCGTCTCCGGCGGGGAACTTTGGCAGTTGGTTCTCGCGATTTGCGTACAGCTGATCTTCCTGGCCGCATTCCTGGGCCACGCGCCGGCGACCTATGCCGAGATGTTTTCGACGGATCAGCGCACCGCAGGTTTCGGTGTGCCGTATTCGGTGGCTATCGCGGTGTTCGGCGGGACCGCAGGATACGTTCTGACGTGGATCGGGGACCCCTACAAGTTCGCGATCTACTCGATGATCCTGCTGATCATTTCCGCGCTGACGGTTCTGACTCTTCCCGAGACCAAGGGCAAGGATCTCCGAGGGTAAGTCCTCGAGCCCCGCGCCCTTGCACGGGGCGGATCTCATTCGAAGCGCTCGCGGACCGTGACCCATGCAGGGAAGGGGTCGGGGAGAAGGTGCCATTCGTCAGGGTCGGTCATGAGCTCGCTATCGGACAGCACCGCGTCGTCGAGGGCCTGCGTCAGCTCGGTAGGCCGGAGATCGAATCCTGTGAAGACGATGTCCTGACCGAAACTCAGGGGTTCTCCTGGAGTGGCCTCGTCTCGAGCCAAGGGGTCGATCGCCATGACCGAACCGGTGTGCGACCACGCCGCGGTAATGCCCGGCCGGCTCGCTAGGCGGCAGAAACCGCAGGAGCGAACGATCTTGCCTGCGGAACCCGGTTCGAGGTGCTCGTCCAAGGCCCGCTGTAGTCGCATCGGGTGGAACGGCCGCGGATTGGTGTACCGCATGGAGGCGACGCGCGGGTGGCGGTACTGGGCGGTGTGCAGGCCGTTCAGGTAGGCGATCCACCCGGGTCGGATCTGGACGGCGTCGTAGTACCCGGCGGGATCTTGCGCCTTGGGAATGGGATTTTCGCGGGTGCGGGAAGGTTGCCAGGTGCCGTCGTCGAGAACCACCTGTGCCCACGGCGCCAACTCCGCGATGATCGCCCGGATGATCTCCACGTCCTGTTCCGGCAATTGTTCCGCGTTGACCAACAGGGCCGTGGAGCAATACTCGATCTGTTCCACGGTTAAGAGCGCGCGGGCGGAGCTCGCCGTGAAGGGCGTGCCGTGGTGGAATTCCAGGTACTCGACCTGGTCGGTGCGCTCTAGCTCGCTGAAGAAATGTACGGCGTCGAGCACGCACACGACCTCGGCCAACTGGGTGGGCTCTTCCGGGTCGACGAGCGAGCCGATGACCGACCGAATCGGGGCCTGCATCGGGTATTCGACCACCACGTCCTGAGGCGTGATCCAGGGGATGAGAGACGTAGCCTCACGCACCGGATCCTTCGCTACCGCCAATCGTTCCGCATGAATGATCTCGCTTCCGGTGGCCCGGGCCAGTCGGTGTGCGATGCCGCCACGTTCCGGCACGCAGGAACCCACGACGACGGTAACGGTCGATTCCATGCCATGACTCCTTTGATGTCGGGTGTTTCGACTACTGTACTATGTGAATGCGAATCATTATCAACAAGGAGCATCATGAAGGTTAGAGCATCCGTCCGGTCCCTCAAGAACCAGCCCGGAGCCAAGGTGGTAAGGCGCAAGGGGCGCGTCTACGTGATTAATAAGCAGAATCCGCGCATGAAGGGACGCCAGAAATAACGGAAGAAACTCCGTTGCCGTGGTCGTGACTCGCCCCCGTGTAGGGCGCAGAATGAGAGAGGTGCCGGAACACCCAGGCACCTCTGGCAACGGAAGGAACCACATGTCCACGACCCTCATCACCGGTGCGTCCTCCGGGATCGGCGCGGAACTTGCTCGTCGTTTTGCGCGGCAAGGTGACCAATTGATCTTGGTCGCACGACGACGAGAGCGGCTAGAGGCGCTCGCCGAGGAGCTTGAGAGAGAACACCACGTCGGCGTCGAGATCGTGGAGATGGACCTGTCCGAGTCCTCCGCCGCCGGGGAGCTGTGGGAGAGGCTGTCGACCCGGCGCGTGGACACCCTCGTGAATAATGCCGGGTTCGGAAATGGCGGCACGGTGGTCGACGCGGATCCCGAGCTTCTCGAGCAAGAAATACGCCTGAATTGCCTGACCTTGGTCGGCTTAACGCGGCGTTTTCTGGAGCCCATGATCGAGCGGGGGAGCGGGATGATCATAAACATCGCCTCCACCGCGGCGTGGCAACCAGTGCCCAATCTTGCGGTCTACGCCGCGACGAAGGCCTTCGTGCTCTCCTTTACCGAGGCTCTGTGGGCCGAGGTGAGGCCGCATGGCGTTAGGGCAATCGCGGCCTGCCCCGGGCCGACACGGACGGAATTCTTTGACCATGCCGGGACCGAGGCGCAGGTCGGGCGGCTACGCACCACGGGCCAATTTGCGGACGCGCTCTTTGAACACCTCAACGGAAAGAACCCGAGCTTTGTCGACGGGTTCGCTAATCGGATGGTGGCCAAGGGCGCCGCGTTTATCCCGAAAAAACTCGTGTTGAAGATTGCCGGTATCGCGACACAATCACGTGGGCCGAAATAAGCCGAAAGTCGCCCATTGCCACCTTTTCGATCACCCCGCTCATAAGAAATGGCCACCCGGGGTGCCGGAGATGGAACGGTGGCTACGCCGTGGGCAAGTGCGGGGTCCCAGGGCGCGGAGTTCTGGGTCGGTTTGTGGTTTGGTGTGGAGTGCCCGACGTGATGTAATGTCAATCACTTACTCCGCGGTTTCCATTCCCCTGAAGAGGTTGACCATGAGCGATCCCTCGACCGCTGCACCCACCGAAAACCTGTCACGCGGCCTCAAGAACAGGCACCTCCAGCTCATCGCCATTGGCGGAGCGATTGGCACCGGCCTGTTCTTTGGCTCCGGAAAACTCACCCACGTCGTCGGACCGGGCCTGTTGGTGGTCTACGCGGTGATCGGTTTCTTCCTCTTTTTCGTGATGCGCGCCCTCGGGGAATTGCTCCTCTCGAATCTCAATTACAAGACATTCGGAGACATCGCCAAAGACAACATTGGGCCGTGGGCTGGCTTCATGGTCTCGTGGAATTACTGGTTTTCCTGGGTGGTCGGTTGTGTGGCCGACCTCGTCGCAATCACCGCGTACGTTCAATACTTTTGGCCGAGCGTTCCCGTGTGGTTGCCCGCGCTGTTGACCGCGGTAGGGCTCATCGCTCTCAACCTGCAGCCGGTCAAGGCCTTCGGGGAAACGGAATTTTGGTTTGCCATCATCAAGATCGTCGCGATCCTGGCCCTCATCCTCGTGGGCATCGTGCTGATTCTTCGCGGCTACGAGAACGGCGACGGAACCAAAGCCGCAGTATCAAACTTGTGGAGCCATGGCGGAATTTTCCCGACCGGGCTCACCGGTTTCATGCTGGGTTTCCAGCTGGCGATTTTCTCCTTCATCGGCATGGAGCTTGTAGGGACAACCGCCGCTGAAACGGAAAACCCTCACCGGAATCTACCGCGGGCCATCAACTCGATTCTTCTACGCATCGTGATCTTCTATCTCGGTTCGCTGTCCGTCATCATGATGGTCACCCCGTGGGATCACATCGATCCGGAGCAGAGCCCTTTCACCACGATGTTCGGCAATGCGGGATTCGCGGGGGCCGCCTTCGTGGTCAACCTCGTGGTGCTGACTTCCGCGGCGTCGAGCGCGAATTCTGGCGTATATTCCGCTACACGCATGGCTTTTGGGCTCTCGAAGGATGGGCACGCGCCCAGCGCCCTCAACATGACGACCCGTCGCGGCGTGCCCATGAAGGCCGTTTTCTTCACCACGGTGTTTCTCTTCGCCGCGATTCCTCTTTTGCTCGGTGGGGACGCGCTGACCCAGGCCTTTACCGTCGTCAGCTCGATTTGTTCCGCGGATATCCTCTTCACGTGGGGATCCATCGTGGTCAGCTACATCCTGTATCGACGTCGGCATCCAGACGTGCACCGAGCTTCGGGATTCAAGATGCCGCTCTCGAGGATTGCGCCCTGGTTTGTCCTGGCCTTCTTCGTGTTCATCGCATTCACGCTGACGCTTAGCGAGGACACCCGGATTGCGGCGTATTTGAGCCCGTTGTGGTTCATTTTCTTGGCCGTGGCGTGGCAGTTCGTCAAGCGACGTCTGATTCGGCAGAAGCGCCCCCTGACTGCGGAGATCCCCCAGGTTTCACCCCACGAAGTCCGCACTCACTTCGAGAACAAGGAACAAGACTGAGCGAAGCGCGCCTTCGGGGCCGGGGTATGGCGGTCCCAAAGGCGCGCGACGCTATGCCGAACTCAGGCCTGAGCGACTCGACGTAGCGTGGGTTTCGTCGCGGACGTCGCCACCCGCACCACGACGACGCCGAGGCCCAATGTCACGAGGATCGTCAGCATCGTCAGGGGGTTGATGAGAATTGCGGCACCGATAATGGGTGCCATGGTGACGCCAGCAATGCCGATGGAAATCAGCACCACCGCCCACAGGGACCTCATCACTGAAACCTGACGAATTCGGCTCAGATCTTCCACGGGCATGCCGATACGCGAGAGCCCCAGGTAAAGCTCCTTGCGGTCCAAGACCTGAGCGGTCTGATTGATGCAGACCGATGCCGCCACCATCACGAAGGAAATGGTGAGGGCCACGATTACTCCGGTCTGAAGGTCTCGCATGAAAATGACTTCTTCCGCCGGGACCTTTCCGGTGTCGCCCATATTGAGGAGGGCCACGCCGGAGCCGGCAACCACGGCCAGGTAGACGCTGAACGCGATGCCGCCGACTTGCCGCCACATCTCCTGTGGAGACTCCAGCACGTTCCGCGCGGCCATGAGCTTGACGGCGGTGGGTGCGCGTTTGGCTTGGGACGACGCGACCCACTTGAGCACCAGCGGGCCCAGGAAGTGCACTCCCACCAGAGGAACGGAAATCACCAGGAGCAAACCCACCAAGAGGAAGGCGCCACCGATCCCGCCGCTGAGGGCCCCAAAAACGATTTGGGCCAGGAGGAACAGACCAACGCCGATCATGAGCCTCATCCAGCGAACCGACCGAGGCACGGTTCGAGCGCGAACACCGAGCGGGCTGACGTGAATACGACTCAAGCCCATCAGAGCGCTGCCGAGGGCCAAACCCATCAGCACGAGAATTCCCAAAATCAACAAGGGGAATCCCATCCACATGCCGCCAGCGCCGATGGCGCGTCCGCCGAAATGGATGAGTCCCACGAGCGGGCAGAGAAGCAGGTATGCGATCAGTCCGAGGAACACCCCCGTTCCAGAGAAAACTGCTGCCTCCGTGAGCGCAATGCCTCGAATCTTTCGACGCGAGGCGCCCAACAGACGCAGGGTCGAGAGGCGTCGATCCCGTTGACGCGCCATGAGTCGGCCGGCCGAGGACATCAGCGCCGCCATGGGGACCAAGAGCAAAATGAGGGCCAGTGCGGCAAAGAACCCGTAGCCCAGACCGTAGGTATAGGGCATCGTCATGAGGTGGTGTGCTCCGCCGAGCACGGTGAACCAGATGGCGCTGGTTGCCATGAAGGCACCTACCGGCAGGGCCCACGTTCCACGGTCGTCAAAGGTCTTACGGAGAAAAAGGCGGTTCATCGCGGATCCCCCTGGTGGTCGGTGGCGATGTGGCCGTCGTGCAAGCGAATGGTGCGGGAGCATCTGGCGGCGACGGCGGGGTCGTGAGTCACGATCACCAGGCTGGCTCCTCGTGACGCCGTGGACTCGAGGAGGGCGGACAAGACATGCCGTGAGGTTTCACTGTCCAGCGCTCCGGTGGGTTCATCGGCGAAGACGACGTCGGGGCGTGTGACCTGAGCGCGGGCAATGGCGACTCGCTGTGCCTGCCCGCCGGAAAGCTGACCGGGGCGGCGGTTTTCCATGCCCTGCAGGCCCAACGCTCCGAGCCATTGCCAGGCCGCGTGTTCCGCTTCGTGCCGCGACGCTCCCGAAACCATGAGCGCCATCGCGACGTTTTCGAGGGCCGTGAGCTCTGGTAACAGCATTCCTTCCTGGAATACGAAGCCGATGCGGTCCCGTCGAAGCGCGGCCCGTTGCTCGGAGGACATCCGTGAGACATCCATCGGCCCCTGGCCCGAACCGAGATTCAGGTGCACGGATCCGTGGTCGGGCGTGATGATTCCGGAAAGGACGTGCATCAAGGTGGACTTGCCCGATCCGGACGGTCCCATGATGGCCACGGACTCTCCGGGAAGGATCGTCACCGAAACGTTGTCGAGAGCACGGGTCGAAGAAAAGGCCTTAAAGAGGCCCTGGGCATTGAGGCGAGGAGCAAGTTGTGTGGTCATGCTTCAATGCTCGCCGCCCGGCCTCACGAAAGCAGCGGATCTGCCGATGATTCCGGGGGGTACACGAATGTACCGGTCTGGGTAGAGAGGGCTTTACCCGGCGTCGGGCACCGTGAGCCATCGACCGGTCGCCGACTCGACGCACGCGGCGATCTCGGCAGGCGCCCCGGAGGCCAACACTCGCCCGCCTCGCTCACCGGCACCCGGCCCCAGATCGATCACGTGGTCCACGCCCGCCACCACGCGGAGGTCGTGCTCGGCCATCACCACGGTATTTCCCTGGTCCACAAGCCGGTTCAGCTCGGCGACCAAAAGGTCGACGTCGGCAGGGTGAAGACCGGTGGTGGGCTCGTCGAGCAAATACATGGTGTGACCCCGCGGGGAACGTTGAAGCTCGGTCGCCAGCTTGATGCGCTGCGCCTCACCGCCGGAAAGCTCCGTGGCGGGCTGACCGAGGGTCAGGTACCCCAAACCAATCGCGTCGAGCGCTCGCAAGGACCGCGTCACCTGAGGATCCTCGGCAAAGAACTCGAGCGCGTCCCGAACCGTCAATTCGAGAACCTCGGAGATATTTCGGCCATTCCAGGTGACCTGGAGGGTCTCCGGATTGTAGCGGGCACCGTGGCAGGTGGGGCATGGGGAGTAACTGCCCGGCAGGAAGACGAGTTCCACCTCGATCTGTCCCTCGCCCTGACACGTGGGGCAACGCCCCTCGGTCACGTTGAAGGAGAACCGGCCGATGCCCCAACCACGCTTGGAGGCTTCTGGGGTTGCGGCAAAGAGCTTGCGGACCCGATCAAAAAGGCCGGTGTAGGTGGCCAGGCAGGAACGGGGGCTGCGGCCGATCGGTTTTTGGGTGATTTGCACCAACCGGTCGACGGCCCCTTCGCCCTTCACCTGGTGCACTTCGGCCTCGGCGAGTTCTTCGTCGTCCAGGACGCTGGTCCGGACGCTTCGGCGCAACACCGGTGCGAGGACGTCGCCCAGCAACGTGGACTTTCCTGAACCCGAGACTCCGGTGAGGGCGGTCAACACACCCAGAGGGATCGTGACGTCCGCTCCACGAATCGTGCGCATCGAAATTCCGTGTAATTCCAACGAACCGGAAGGCTTCCGGGCCTCAGAGGCGTCGCGCGGAGTGGGGTGTTTCGCGTACAAGTAGGGTGCGGTCTTCGAAGCCGCGACCTCCGCCAGACCCGGCACCGAACCGGAGTGCAGAATGCGTCCGCCCTCCACGCCGGCCGCCGGCCCGACGTCGACCACCCAGTCGGCGTGCTCCACGAGTCGCATGTCGTGCTCGACCAGCAGAACCGAATTGCCCTCGTCGAGGAACCGCTGGAAGAGATCCAGCAGAATCCCCTTCTCGCTAGGGTGCAATCCCGCCGAAGGCTCGTCGAGCACGTAGGCCACCCCGAAGAGTCCGGAACGCAACTGGGCAGCCAATCTCAGGCGCTGCATCTCACCCGTGGACAGCGTCTGGGCCGGACGATCGAGGCTGAGGTGTCCCAGACCGAGGCCAACCATCGTTTCCAGGACGGGAACCACGTTGGGTAGGAGCAGGCGTTCAGCTTCAATTTCGGGACTCTCCGGGAGCTCTTGAACCTCGCTCCACCGCCCGGACAACGTTTCGAGGATCTCCTCCGCGGAATGCGCATTCAGTTCGTAAATCGGTTGACCCAGGTACGTCACGCGCAGGGCATCCGGGTTGAGGCGGTGTCCGTGGCACGTGGGGCACGTAAAGGTGTCCAGGTACCGCAACGCCCGGGCCCGGGTTTTCTCGGATTTCGCGTGGTCCACGGACTTGAGGAGATATCGGTTAACCGACTGCCACCGGCCCTTATACGTTCCGTGGGCCTGATCGACGCCGCGGACCGGATGCACTTCGACCACAGGTTGTTCATCGGTGAACAGGATCCAGTCGCGCGTTTCACGAGGGAGATCTCGCCACGGCGCGTCCATGTCCGCGATCCCCAGGGTGCGCACGATGTCGTGAAAATTCTTCCCCAGCCAAGCACCGGGCCAGGCCTGAATCGCCCCTTCATTGATCGAGAGGCTGGGGTCGGGAACCATCGAACGTTCGGTGGGTTCGTGAATGGTTCCGGCCCCGTGACACTGAGGGCACATACCCTCCGGAGTGTTAGGGCTGAAGGCTTCCGCCAACAGACGACCCCCGTGCAAGGGCGATCCGTGCTTCAAGACCTCTTCGGGATGGTTTCCCGCGCGGGAATACAGCAGACGAATTCCGTTGGAGAGCGTGGTGATGGTTCCGACGCTCGATCGCGCCCCACCACCGCTGGTGCGTTGCTCGAGTGCGACCGTGGGCGGAAGCCCGGTGAGCGCCTCGACCCGCGGGTCCATCGTGCTCCCGATCAACCGCCGGGCAAAGGGGGCGATGGACTCGAGGTACCGTCGCTGCGATTCGCCGTGGATGGTCCCGAAGGCGAGGGAAGATTTCCCCGAACCCGAAACGCCCGTGAACGCCACCAACGCACCGCGGGGGAAGGTCGTGGAGACGTGCCTCAGGTTATGTAGGTGGGCGTCGCGGACGGTGACGACGTCGTCGGCTGGAGTGCTGCTTTCACCTGCGCGAATGTTCGTGGCGTGTGGTTCGGAAAGGGGCATGCTTCGACACTACCGCCGGGTCCTCTACCGACGTCGAGAGGGGCGTTGCTTGACACCCTTGGGTAGCTTCACGGTGGAAGCGAACAAGCCCATCCAGGCTGCGCCCGCAATGGTCAGTGCACCCGTCGTCACGATCGCAACGGGCAGGCTCGCCAGAGCGAGCAGACCGGCCACGAGCGCCGGTCCGCCGAGTTTGCCCGAATTGTTGAAGATCGCCCAGATTCCGAGGAACTTGGCGCGCCCGACGGCAGGGCTGAGGTCCGCGCCGATGGTCATGTTCACTCCGGCACCGAGACCATTTCCGACGGCCATGACGACGACGGCGATGACGGCCCACAACAGGGTCGGCTGGATCGACATCAGGAGGAAACCGGCGCCGAAGATGACCAAACAGACCATGAGGACGGCGGAACGGCCGAGCCAATCCTTGATATAGCCGCCGGGGAACATCAGGATCAGCTCCAAGGCGGCCCCGAGCGCCACAAGCAGGGAGATTCCAGATTCGTGGAGGTGAATGTGCACGCCCCACAGCTGAATCATCATGGGTTGAACGGCCCGAGCCACGGAGAGAATCGTGATCGAGACTCCCGCGAGGAGGACCGCATGCCACCGAACGTCGAGTTTCTTGGGCGCCGTCGGGTCCGCGAGCGCGATCCGGGACGTCGTCGTCGACGGGGCTTCATCGAACCCACGGTTGAGCGCCGGGATGCACAGCACCACCACGGCCAATACCGCGCAGAATGCGCTGAAGATATAGACCGACCACAGTGGGAACCAGAGGAGCAGCATGGCGCTGATCATCGGTCCCGCAAGGTTGCCGACGCGTTGCGTCCCGCCGAGGGCGGTCATGGCGCGCCCCATGTGCATGGCCGGCATTTTCTCTGCGACGATCGCTTGCCGGGCCAGCCCCCAAATATCTTGAACCGGCGCGAGCATCATGAGCAGAACGATGTACAGCACCAGTGAATAGGGGCGGGCGACGACGCCTGAGAGGGCGAGCACCAACAGGGCCGTGATGGTGACTGCGGCGCTCGTGCCGAAAATCATCGCTTTTCGGTCACCGATTTTGTCGATCAAAATGCCCACGGGAACCGTGAACAAGAGGCTGGCCGCACCCATCAGAGAGACCACGGCGCTGGATAACGCGTCGCCCGCACCGAGGCTCAGGGCGGAGAGGACCAGCACGGGCACGGTGGACCCCACCCCGACCGCGAACAACAGGGACGGTACGATGACCGGCCAAAAGATGGGGCGAAGCATGCTGGATACCCTACTCCGACTAGGTCTTCCACTCCGAGATGTGAAGAAGGGCCGTTCCCGCGGCTTATGCCACGGAAACGGCCCTTAGTGTGGTTCGGGTGTGGTTCTAGCTAGTGGGCTTCGCCGACCCAAGTGATGCTGATGTAGGGGTCGAAGCGAGCCGTTTGCAGGATATGGGAATCCTTGAGATCCACGACGCCGTCCTTAACCTCCACGCGGTGCTGCTCATACTGGCCACCGGAGGAGATGGAAACGTCATAGATACCGTGCGGAGCCGGCAGCTCACCCGGACCGTTGGTGTTGGGAACCTTCAGGAAGTATGTGGTGGGGTGCTCCGTGGAGCGCACCAGTGCCGCCTGTTCAACGCCCTGAGGAGCGGATTCCGCGCTGCTCGCCTTCGTCTCGGCGGTCGGCGTGGCGGTTGCCTGAGCCGGCCCCATCGAAGCGACGCCGGCACCGAGTGCGAGCGCAACACCGGCGGCGGCCATGGATGCCTTACGGGTGAAGTGCTGGGTGCGGAACATGAGATAACTCCTTGGTTGAAGGTCGTTCCCGAAACTCATCGGCGATATCGGGTGGTTCCACGCTAACGCCCCAAAAATGGGGGTAGATGTGTCCGTGATCCGGTGCCTGAAGGGTCACGGGATGGTTAAAACCCTGAAATTTCGGGCGATCTGAGCTATGAGACGTGAACGTATTCCCTCAGGGGAATTGGATGCGTGACCCCCTCGTGACTGAATCCTGAGCAAATTCCCAGGTGGGGTGGGGTAACGGCAGATTGTGGAGGGTCCACATATACCTGACCGTTGCGCCCGATGGTGGGGAACACGAGCAAATTGCCATGAAGTGCGGGTAAAGTACCGCGTCTTTTCGGCGTATCCTCGCGGACACCCGCACTCGATACCTTGATGTCGTCCATCACACACAGACGCACGAACTATTCAGTGAGGTATTCGCCGTGCAGCACGCATCGTCCGGTCAGCAATCTGGTCTCAATCGTCGGAAGCTTCTTCAACTCAGTGGCGTCTCTGCCACGGCCTTGGCTTTGGGAATCAATGTTCCCGGGGCACGTGCGGCCTCGGAATCGAACTCATCTTCCGAGCCCGATCTGAAGAACGTTTTTGGCTTGGGTATTGCCTCGGGTGCTCCGCGACCGGACGGGGTGGTGTTGTGGACCCGCCTAGCCCCGCAGCCGTTGGCGGAAGACGGTCGTGGCGGCATGCCGCAGCGGACCGTGACCGTGAACTGGCAGGTCGCACGGGATGAAGGCTTCGTCGGTATCGAGAAAGAAGGCAACGCTCTGGCCCAGCCGGAGCTGTCTCACTCGGTGCATCCTCGGGTTGAGGGGTTACGCGCCGGAACCGAATACTTTTATCGCTTCCGCGTAGGTCGCGAGGTGAGCCGCGTCGGTCGCTTCAAGACCCTTCCGGCGGCGAACACCGGCCTCTCCTCCTTCTCCTTCGGATTCGTCAGTTGCCAGGCTTGGTACCACGGCCATTTCACGGCTCATAAGCACCTGGCTCAAGAGAAGGATCTGGATTTGGTCCTGTTCCTGGGGGACTACATCTACGAGTACGGCATCACGGAGAAAAACCTCACCCGCCAGGGTGCCGAGGTTGGGCCCGCCCATAGGGTTGAGGTGAAGTCGCTCGCGCAGTATCGCTTGCGGTATTCGCTGTTCAAGACCGATCAGCATCTTCAGGATGTTCACGCCAGGGCCGCGTGTGCCGTGATCTGGGACGACCACGAGGTGCAGAACAACTACACCGGTAAGCTCCCGGCGGCGTCGACCCCAGACCCCAATTTCCGGGAACGCATCGCCTCGGCCTACCGGGCGTTCTACGAGAACATGCCGTTGGACGTCGAGGCTCTTCCCCATGGAGATTCCAGCGACATCACGACCACCATCGACGTCGGCAACTTGATTCGATTCTCGTTGCTCGACAGCCGCCAGTTCCGCGACGCCGAACCGAAGGACGAGGCGGACCGGACGCGCAAGGACCGCACGATTTTGGGATCCGACCAAGAGGCCTGGGTCGCCAACGCGCTCAAGACCAGCCCCGCAACGTGGAACATCCTGGCCAACGGTGTGGTGCTGACCCCCATCACCCCCGACCGCACGGATCAGTGGGACGGATACCCGGCGGCGCGCGAGCGGATGCTGAAGGCGATGAACCGATCCTCCAATCCGGTGATGCTTTCCGGAGACATCCACAAGCACAGTGCGGCCGAGCTCAAGCAGAACTTTGACAACGAGAACAGCCGAACCCTCGGTGTCGAGCTGGTGTGCACCTCCGTGGCGTCGGATGGCGACGGCGCCAAGACGGACAAGAACACCGGCGACTGGCTGGGCCACCCGTACGTCAAGCACTACGACGGCCGCCGCGGCTACGTCCACGTGACGGTTACGCCCAAAGACATGGTCTCGAGTTTCTACTGCGTGGACTGGATCGAACGTGACGACACCGCTCCCAAGCAGCTGTCGGCTCGGTTCTACACCAAGGCCGGGCAGATGTCGCTTTCGCCGATGTAATTTCACGTTCGTGCGGGGCCGCAGGCCTGAAATATCGGAGCGGTGAGACTCACAGTGTGGGTCTCACCGCTCACGTTGTACATCGTTGATGTAGCCAGGATTAGACGATCGGGTTCTCCAAGGTCCCGGTGTAAATCAAAGATCCCGAAGCATCCTGAAGATCCACCATTTCCAAGGTGTTCCGCAACTGGAGCCGGTTCAGGCACGAGTGCCGGAATTCGGGCACGTCCAGGTCCAGCGCGCGCCGTCGCGGTAGCCCCTCGGCCCGGTACGCGTCGATGACTTCGCGGACGATCCGCCAGAAGTCTTCCTGGCCGAGCACGCCGTCCGCGTGGAGGATCCCCACCAGATGCCGGAGCACCCCGCCGAAGACGTCGGTAAAGATCAGCTGGGCGGCCTCGGCGTCGTCGATCACGTGGCGCATTCGAGAGATCTCCTCCGGCAGTTCGCGCTCGCCGATGATCGCAGCCTCTTCACCGATGTCCTTCATGAAAGCACCAGTCACCCGGCCTTCCCTCACGCGAAGAATGAGATTCTCGCCGTGAGGCATGAACGCGAGGTCGTGAACCTCGAGGCAGTGGAGTACCGGCACCAGGTAGGCCTGAAGGTATTCGCGAATCCATGCGGCGGGTTGGAGCCCGGATGTTTTCATCAACTCCACGACGACCGGCCGACCCTGTACATCCCGGTGCAACAGGGAAGCCATCGTGATGATCCGTTCACCCTCCGTCAGCTTGGGCAAGGGGCTCTCGCGCCAGAGGGCGGCCAACATTTTCTGCTGGTCGGACTTGGTTTCGGTGCTGTGGTAGGCATCCCCGGTATAGCCAACGGAAGCGTGCTCGCGCAGAACATCAAAGTTCGCGTTGCGAAGCGTCGGGTCACCGCGCACGAGATCGGCCACCCAATCGTTGATCGCCGGAGTCGCCCGCATGTACGCGGGGGATAGTCCACGCAAAAAGCCCATGTTCTGGATGGACAGCGCCGTCTTGATGTAGGAACGCTCGGGATGGCTCCTGTTAAAGGCGGTGCGGATCGATTGTTGCGGTTGGTACCAGTCGGGTGCCTCACCCAGAACCACGAGTCGATGCGCGGCGATATCCGGGGCAAAGCTAATGGCGATGCGATGCTGGAATTGCCACGGGTGCACGGGGATCCACACATACTCCTCGGGGTTAAGGCCGAGGTTCTCGAGTCGGGTGCGGAACTCCCGGCGAGTCTGCTCGGTCAGCTCCTCGGACCAGTGCTCATCCGCCGTGCTCGACGCCGAAACCTCCAGGACCGCGTGCTCCTTTTGGGCCGCGACCCAAACATAGCGGAAACGGGCGCCCGCTTCTGGGGCGAAGCTTCGGAAATCTTTCAATCCAAACCCGATACGGCCATTGGTTGCCACGAAACACGGGTGACCCTCCGTCATCGCCGCCTCGACCTGCTGAAAATCCGCGGCGACGTCGTCCCGCCGGCCTTGGGCCAGCTGGCGGGAATTCGGTCCGCCCCGGTAGTTCTTGAAAGCCGCGCTCGCGAGAGTCGAGGCGAGCTCTTCCAGGTAGGTGCCGAGGAGTCGGTCCGGAACGCCGAGTTCGCTGTGAAGCTGGGCGATGAATTCTTGGGCGTCGAGGGAGAGCCGCTCCGAGGTCGCCGGGTTGAGATGAACGAGTGAGGCTTCGTCAATCACCCAGTGATGGAGCTTCAAAATGTCGGCACGGTATTGGTACACGGTCCCGTCCGGCATTGGGGTCTCCCACAGCCCCTCCGAAATTTCACGCGACTCGATCAAGTGCTCGTGGTTAAACTCCTGGAGAGCCTTGGCCAGAATGTGCCGTTGGGCCGGTTCCATCATGGCCGGAGAGAGGTGCGGCGTGGGGTCGGTCGGGGCCGGGCGGCCGGCGTCGTCGGCATCGAGAATGCTGAGGGCCGCGACCTTGCCCGGCAGATCCACTTCCCGCAGGAACCGGAACCCTACCTCTCGGTTCTTTCGGGCGATGGCCTCATTGCGGGCATCCGGCTCGACGACGATGCGCCGCGCCCCCAGCTCCTGTACGCACCACTCCACGACCCGGCTCATGACGGCGCTGGTCAGCCCGTTGCGCCGTTCCGCGGGGTTCGCCGGAGGGGGAGCGACGAGCAGGTGCATGCCCAGGTCGCCTGGTTCGGCGTCGAAAACGTCCGTGAGGAGCACGCGCGCAGGATCGTAGGTTTCCACGTAAGCAAGCGGCTGATCGCGTTCGCACACGATCCAAGCGTCTTGGGCATCATCGGCGACTATCTGAGCGAGATACTCCTCGGCCTGGCTAGGGGTGATGTCTTGCATCTCCCAGTAGTGAGAGGCCGGATGGGTGAGCCACCGTGCGAGGAACCCTGCGTCGTCGGCCGGTCGGGCCGCACGAAGGGTCAGTTCCAGGGTTTTGGATGCGTGCCCAGTCTGGGGCGTCTCGGTCTGAATGCTCGTGGTCACTTGATCTCCTCCGTCGCGGCGGTGAGGCCGAAGGTTTGGAATGCGATGTCGTGTTCGATGGGGTAAACCTCGCGTCCCAAGATGTTCTTCAGAATGATCGCGTTGCGCCAGGGGCCCATGCCGAGGTCCGGTGCGGTGAGGCCATGCGTGTGTTCCTCGGCGTTCTGAACGAACAAGCGACCACCGAGGGTATCGACGTGGAATTCGAGGTCGACGTCGAAGCGTCCGGCCTCGTCACGGCGGATCAGGTGCTCCACTGGACGAAGGAACTCCGGGTCACGCGGGGCGTAGCCGGTGGCCATGATGACCTGTTGTGCGCCGCGCTGCGTCGTCGTTCCGAGCTCCTCATGGTGCAGGGACAGCACGATCTCGTCTCCGCCCGCGGAGGGCTCTGCCCCGATGACGGCGGTGTTGGTGAGCAGCGTCGTCGGGAGATCGCGCTCAAAGGACTCGCGGTAAAGGGCTTCGTAGACGTCGTCGATGGTCGTCATGCTGATGCCCTTGTAGAGCCCACGCTGCTCGCGGCCGAGCCGGTCGCGCCGAGACTCCGGGAGGGAATGGAAATGGCGAACGTATTCCGGAGAGGTGAGTTCGAGGGTGAGCTTGGTGTCCTCCATCGGGAAGAACCGAGGAGAGCGTGTGATCCAATCGAGCTGGTAGCCGTGGTTGCGCTGGTCAGAAAGGAGATCCAGGTAGATTTCTGCGGCCGACTGCCCGCTACCGATCACCGCAATCGACTCGGCGGTGACGATCTCCTCGCGTTCGTAGAGGTACCGCGAGGAATGCCGTGCGCCGGATTCGAGTCCGGAAAAGACCTCGGGAATGCGCGGTCCGGTTCCGATGCCGGTGACGACGTTCCGAGCCAGGTGCTTTTCCACGCCCTGCGCGGAGAGCGAGGTGACCAGGAAGAGATCCTCGGCTTCCACGTATTCGACCGATTCCACGCGATGTTGCCACCGGAGGTTCGGTAGCTGCCCGGCGACCCAACGGCAGTAGGCGTCATACTCGCGCCGCAGAGGGTGGAAATCCTCACGGATGTAAAAGGAATACAAGCGGCCGGTTTGCTTGAGCCAATTGAGGAAAGAGTATGGAGAAGCAGGATCCGCCATCGTCACCATGTCGGCCATGAAGGGAACCTGAATGGTGGCGTCGTCGAACATCACCCCGTGATGCCAAGCGAATCCGTCGTTCTCGTCCAGGAACAGGGCCTCGATGTCGTCGAGCGGCTCGGAGAGGCAGGCCAGACCCAGGTTGAACGGTCCGATGCCAATGCCAATGAGGTCGTAGACGTGGTGTTCCGTAGGTGCGGGGTTCATGCGTGGCTCTCCTCGGTGGGGTGGGGGAATGGGCGCGTGGTTCCGAGGCCGGTGTTGCCGCCCAGGGAAGCGCGTTCGTGTAGGTCGGCCGCCAGATCGGCGACGACGTTCAGGCGATCCATCAGGTGGTCGATCCGGACGTCGGGGTTGAGCAGGGTCAGTTTGAGGGCGGGCCTCCCGTCGAGCACGGTCTTCGCAACGAAAAGCCGTCCGGATTCCAGGAAGTGGCGGCGGATCGGGGCCACGAGAGCGTCGGCGTCCGCGTCACTCACTCCATCCGGTTGCCAACGGAAGATCACGGTGGAGAGGTCGCTTCCCGAGAGTAGGCGCAGCGTCTCGTGGCACTCCAGAAATTCGCGGGCTTCACGGGCCACATCGATGACCTGATCTATGGATTCCCCGATGGCGCGCGAACCGGTACCCCGGAGCGTCGCGAAGAGCTTGAGGGCGTCGAATCGGCGGGTGGTTTGGAGCGACTTATCCACTTGGTTGGGTTCGTCGGACTCCTCCGGGTTGAGGTAGTCGGCGTGCCAGGTCCCGAGCCGGAAATCCTGGCGATCTTGCAGGATCAGTGCCGAGGACGAGACGGGCTGGAAGAAGCCCTTGTGGAAGTCGATGGTGACGCTGCGGGCCCGTTCGATGCCTGTCAGCAACCCGCGTCGTGTCGGCGAGACCAGCAGGGCCCCGCCATAAGCGGCGTCCGCGTGTAGCCACACATCGTGGCGCTCCGCGATATCCGCGATGCGGGGCAAGGGGTCGATCCGGCCGCGGTCGGTGGTGCCCGCCGTCGCGCAGATGGCCATGGGGACCCTGCCCTCGGCGAGTGCGGCGGTCAGTCGGTGCTCGAGCGATTCGGGGTCCATGCGGCCCTCCGAATCGGAGGCCACGGTCACGACGGCATCGTCGGCCAGGCCCAACAGCAAGGCCGACTTGTCGACGCTGAAGTGGCTTTCTTCGGTGGTGAGGACGACGAGCCCCGCTTGTCTTTCGCTACGCTCCCGGCCGCTGAACCCCGCGAGGGCGGCCTGACGCGCGAGAAACAGAGCTTGAAGGTTCGATTGGGTGCCTCCGGACGTGAAGATTCCGTCGCCCTGAGCGAAGCCAATCTTTTCGGCCGCCCACGCGAGGACATGGCGCTCGATGAGGGTCGCCACGCGAGACTGGTCGTAGGTGTCGACGGAGGTGTTAACCGAAGCCAGAGCCGTTTCAGCGGCGACGGCGTTGACGTCGACGGGGCAGTTCAAATGCGCCAGATAGTCGGGGTGGTGGAACCAGACGGCTTCCTGAAGATAGAGGGAGTCGATTTCCTCGATGGCTCCGGCTCCACCGACGGGCTCGGCATCGAGGTCCACGGCGTCCACGCGCCGTCGCAGTTCGTCAAGGGGGGTTCCCGTGGCTGGGCTACTCACGTTTCGGAAATGCTCGGCCACGCGCTCGGCCATGTCGGTGACGCGGTCACGGTATTCGGTAGCCGAACCCATGCCTAAAAGGGTTCGTTGCCCCGCGAGCAAAGTCTGTGCAGAAGTCAATTTTAGGTAAGCCTATCCATAGCGAATCGGTCAACTATGAAGCTAGCAGAGGGGTGGAAGCCGAATCTAGTGGACGTCGTGCCTGATTAGATTGGCATTCGAGGCTCGAATAATGGTTGTCGAGCCGGTGGATATTAAGGGAATAAATGTGTCAGTAAATCGGTGGAGTGTGGTCCGGAGGGTTGGGTATTTGGGGGTCGCTTCGATTCTGGAATTCAGTGGGGCTGATAACGGTTTGATCAAGAATTTCGGGAGTTATTTACGCCCCAGAAGAGCCCCCGTAGATTGAAAGAGATATCCATGTCGACGGTCACGATGCGCGCGAAAGGAAACGATGCCGTGAGTCAGCAGAAGTTGGGTCAGGGCATGGCGTATGCCGCGGCGGTTCTGCTGCTCGGAGTGGTCTCGGCATTGCCGGCCGTGCTCGTGGGTCTCCTCCCGTGGATCGCCGGTATGTCAACGCTTTTGAGGCCCCTAGGGGCCGTTGTGGTCTCCGTGGTGATCTACTGGGTTGCCTATGCCGTGGAGAGTCCGGTTGAAGGAATCGTACGAGCCTACTCAGGGCATAAATTTTTGGGGACTATCGTTTCCGCGGCAATAGCTTTGTGCATTTATTGCGTGGGATACTCCATGATTTCCGGGTCCTTCTCGTACGCATTGTTGCAGGCCATCATCGTTCATCTCGTCTATGTATTGCTCTGGCGATGGGTTCGTTCCCGCCACAAGGGGACTGATCGGCGTCGGGTAACGCCTCCCGCCGATTCCGGAGACAGGCCCTCCGAGGGGTTCCCTAGTGGCACTTGACCGCAGTGTCACAATGGAAATGTGACTTGGATAAACACTTATGCCTCCGGGTGTCAGGAGGGTGTCGGCGGTCTGACCGCCGACACCAGATAGCTCTGCTCCGAGCCGGCCGTGCGACGTCGCCGACCGGCCAGTAACTCGCGCCTGAAAGCTTGAGGCCGGGCGAGGCTCGTGAAGCCTGCCCTTCGTCGCATCAGTGCGCTTTCCCCGGAGCTTCCCGCGTTGGGCGAAGCTCTACACACCACGTCACAAAGGTTTATATAGCTATGTATCACCCCACCGAATCCGAGATCCGCAAAAGCTTTTTCAACTGCACCAAGGGCGTCGCGAGTCGGCTGAACCTTCCCCAGAACCTCTCCGCAACGGATTGGGAGCGGGAAATTTTCCTCGGCTGGGTCGATCCGAAGGCCCCGCAGACTGGGTACATCGTCGTCGAAACCGAGCACGGTCTTCGAGGGATCGTTCTGCAGAAAAACACGCGCAAGCCCAAAGGTGGAGCCCAAATGTGCCAGCTGTGCATGACGTTGCACCCGAACAGTGGGGTTGCCATGTACTCCATTCAGAGCAGCAAATCCGCCAAGGACCGCTACAGCTCCGTGGGTACCTATATCTGCGATGACCTGCGGTGTAGCGATTACACCTGGGGCATCAAGAGGCCCGCCGGTGTTCGGCAGATGGAGGAAACCCTCACCCCAGAGGATCGTGCCGACCGAACTCGCCGGAATGCCATTGGGCTGATCGAACGGGTTGCGGACAAGATGTCCTAGGCCTCAGAGGTGTTCGACCCCGAGCATTCTCAGCTCGGGGTCGAACACAGTAAACTCGTGGGCATGCCCATCCAACAGCCTTCCACGCAGCACGGTTCACGGATCACAGGCCTGGGTCACTACCAGCCTGAAAAGGTCCTGACGAACTTCGACATCGCCAAGATGGTCGACACCAACGACGAATGGATCCAGACCCGAACCGGGATCGTCGAACGCCATATTGCCGCTGAGGACGAAACCGTTGCGGACATGGCCGTCGCTGCGGCTCGCATGGCCTTGGAAGACGCCGGCATTGACGACGTAGATATGGTCGTCGTCGCGAGCACCACGTCCACCGAACGCAGCCCCAATACGGCGGGACGCGTGAGCCAGCGTCTCGGGTTCTCGTCGCCGGCCATCATGGATATCAACACTGCCTGCTCCGGTTTTGAATATGCCGTGGGCATCGCCGACCAGGCTATTCGCGCCGGTTCGGCAGAGAGCGCCGTCGTGATCGGCTCAGAGACGTTAAGCAAGGTGACGGATTGGACAGATCGTCGCACGTGCATCTTGACCGCTGATGGTGCCGGCGCCGTCGTCCTCCAGAAGTCCGAGGAACCCAAGGTCAGTCAAACTCTGTGGGGCTCGGTGCCTTCCATGGCCGATGCCGTCATCATCGCCGGCGACCCCTCAACGTTCACCCAAGACGGACGCCAGGTCATGCGTTGGGCCTTCACCGACGCCGCGAAGCAGGCGCGGAAGGTCGTCGACGCCGCCGGCATGACGATCGACGAAATCGACGTCTTCGCCTTCCATCAAGCCAACCTGCGATTGATCGAACCGCTTGCCAAGGCGCTGAAAGTTACGGACGAGCAGGTATTGATTCAGGACGTCGTCGAGTCGGGGAATACCTCCGCGGCCAGTGTGCCCTTGGGGCTCTCCAAGTACTGGCACCGCGGTGATTTGCCGCGTGGAGGCATGGCGCTACTGCTGGGCTTTGGCGGTGGATTTACCTACGCGGGCCAGGTCGTTCAGCTCCCCGAGTAACCGACACGCTCTCCGGCAGATCTATTCGTAGAGATCAGTCTCGCTGGGTGGCTTGCGACGGCTCGACATGGTGGAAAAGTGGTCGCCGCCCCATAGGGTCATTGCGGCGCCGACCGGAAGAACTGCCAACCCTGGCACCCAATGCCCTACCAAGAGCAGGATGACGGGAATCACCAGGAGAAGGATTCCGATAATGCGAACGGTATTTGCCATGGTGGATCGCGCTTCCTTCAGGGTTAATCAGTTGTTGCGGGACTGCTTATTGCGCATGAGGTCGAGCGCGACCATTCCTCCGATCAGGCCGAGCCGGTCGAGGGGGCGAACGTCTGGGCGGATTTCCAGGGCGTAACGACTATGGCCCAGGAGTCCTCGACCGAACCCTGCCCATTTGCGGGTTGCGCGGGCGATTTCGACGCTGTCGACGTCGGCGGCAAACTCCATCGAGAATGGCTTGCCGGAAAGTGTGATGGTCGAGGCGCCGGAGATTTCGACCGTCGCCCTCAGCGCCATGACCGTGAATCGCTTTCTGATGAGGGCAAATTGCTGGCCGTTGGGATCAGCGAGCTGATATGAATCCCGCATGAAGTCCATGGGATCGGTGATGCCCATGAGGAACTGACCCGCGGCATCGACGACCGTAAAGGATCGGCTTCCGACGAGCCAGCGAGGCCCGGCGTCGTTGGTTGTGCTCACGGTGGCCAGGGAGGCTCCGGACTCGTCCAAAATGTCGAAGTCGTTGGACATGAATCCGGTGACCTGTTGCATCACCAGGGTGTTTCGTTCGAGGAGTGGTGACCGCGGGGGTCCACCAGGCTGTGGCATGTGTTGTGGTTCCATGCCTTAGATTATGGGTTATTTCTTCTGTTCATGGGGGTATGATCCATGAATCTACTGAGGGCCTCAAAGTATCTGGGCTGCGTGGTCCTTCCGGTGCGGTTGCCCCTTTCCGTGCAGGAAGAATGTCGCGACGTCGCACGTCAGGTTGTGAGCAGACGTTGCGTCGGCCATCGTCACTCCTCCCCAGAAACAGCCGGCTCTCGTAGTATTGAACCCGCGGGTACGCCGAGCCCATCGTGCCGAGACGCGTGAACCATAACCGGACGAACAGAGGAACACCCATGGCACAAGCATCTCGCGAGGTCGAAAGGCCACAGGGCGGATCCACTGCCGACTACGGCATCGAGCCTCCTGCGCCTAAGCAGTTGTGGAAAGATTCTTTTGGTCGCGCCGCGATTCGCGGACTCCAGATCTTGATCGTGGCAGGCACGGTGGCCCTGGGGATTTGGCTGGTGGTCACCCTGAAATTGGTGACCCTCCCTCTGCTGCTCGCGCTCATTATCGCCAGCGCCATGCACCCGATCATTCGGATTCTCCGCCGGGCGCGATTCAACCGTGTTTGGGCCGCTATTACCGCATTGCTGGCGATCATCTTGGCTCTTGCGGCCGTGATTTCTTCGGTGGTTATGACGGTCATTTACGAATGGTCCGACCTGGCCGTGCAGGCACAACAAGGCGTGGACAAGCTGTTCACGATTCTTGAGGGTTGGGGTATTCCCCTGGATAACACGCACATTCAGGAATATCTCCACAAGGCGACCGGGTACCTCCAGACGCACGACGCCAGCACCAGCGCCGTCGAAGGCTTCACCGTGGTCACCGAGCTGATCACCGGGGCGTTGCTCATGGTCGTGATGCTGTTCTTCTTCCTCTTGGACGGCCCCCGAATGTGGCAGTTTATTCTGAGTTTTGTTCCGGCTCGTCTGACGCACCGGGTCGACGCCGCAGGTCACGCCAGCGTGCATGTGCTTGGCCGGTACATCCGAGGAACGGTCATCATTGCCGGATTCGCGGCTATCGTCGACCTCATCGCCATGCTCATCATGAAAGTGCCCCTGGCATTCCCCCTGGCTGCGATGATTTTCCTGAGTGCATTCATCCCCATCGTCGGTGCGTTGGTCACGGGAATTGCGGCAGCTCTGGTGGCCTTGGTGGCGGCGGGTCCGGCCGCTGCGATCGTGTTGGTGTGCGTGGTGGTCGTGGTCAACCAGGTGGAGCATCACGTTCTACAACCCAAGGTCATGGGTTCTGCGTTGAGTCTGCACGGAATTGTGATCATCAGCGCCTTGGCTATTGGTGCTCACCAGGGTGGCGTTGCAGGTGCTCTGCTATCGGTCCCGTTGAGTGCGGTGATCTGGGCCAGTTTCAAGGCATTCCGAAGCACCCGTGGAATGGTTCCGCAAGAGTCCAACGCCGAACCATCCTCAGATGCGGGAGCGCCTGAGGAGCTGGAGGCCGAATAACCGAGCACGACGTCGCATTGCTCGGGCGGCATCTGTAATCGCCGTGTGAATAGTGTGCGGTGCATCAACCGGAAATAATTAGAATTTTGAGTACCATGTGTTTCGCGGATCCTCAGTAGGGGGATCCGCCCACGGTAGATGTCGGTGCTATCCATGCCCGATGCGTACCGGGGTTCATTCTGTCGCCTATTTGAAGCACCTTTTGAACGAAACATGACAACACTGAATAATCCATCTCCCGAGTCCTCGGGGATTAGTCGACGTACCGTTGCTCTCGGCGCCGCATGGTCCTTGCCCTTGATGACCGCGGCTGCATCGGTTCCTGCGCAGGCTGCGAGCTCACACTGCAATCCAATCGTCATTTACGACGGCGACATTCGGTATCACTGGGGCGACGTCGGCAACTATGGAACAACCACGCAGGTTTTGCGTACCAGCGGCGGAAACGTGACCATCGTGAATCTGCCGCACGATGTCACCGTCGAAATGGTCGTTATCGACAATTACATCCAGCGTCGCGCATCTGAATACTCCCCAGGTCCGGGAGCGTTGGAGCCAGACCATCGGTTGGCAACGTTCAGCGGAGAGCACGCCGGAACCAGACCGGGAAATTCTTGGGAAGCACGTCAGAATAACACCACGAATAACAGTTATGAGTTTGACGTCACCGCCATGTATCCCACCCGAGCGAGTGGATTTGATCCGTACGTCGTCCTGTCGAATCCCCGCGACGGGGTGCCCGTCAGGTTCAGTGACGGAAACGTCACCAGGGCGTGGAAAATGAGGTACACCTGGAACGCATGGCGCAATAGGCTCCCCGTGTATTCGCCAGGACAAGGCGGGTGTAAGAATTTCTCTACGGGATGGTCGGGGCACTTCAACGTGACCTATCGGGACTTGCCCCGAACGTATAGGTATCAGGGCTCGGCACCCTTGGCCCGGGCGGAAATAACCGCAACCCTGAGCAATGGTCAGAAAGTCTACGGATCGGTTTCCAGTTAATGACCCCACGCGGTCGAGGCCTCTACGGCGCTTTCGGGGTGTGGGTGGAGGTCTCGACCGCTTGTTCGCGACGTAGATCCTTGCGCGGATTCGGCCTCAGATCATGAGGCTGACAGGCTCCATGGGCGACCCACCCCTTGGTGTTGCTCGATCCTCGGCGGAATGTGGCGAGAGATTCGGGAAAGAAACAAAAACCCCTTTAGTTTCAAGGGTTTTCCACAGATTTTGGTGTTTTGGGGAAATCAAAAACTTGGTGTCATGAACGCGAAAACGATATGTCGTGGCATAGATTATTCTGTGATCATTCCTGATCTCGAAAACTCGCACTCAAGAATCACAGAGGACCCCCATGCGTCATCGCATCAACACCGCCCTAACGACGGCTTTGGCCGTCTCCGCCCTGTCTCTCGGGACGCTGACCGCGCCGGCCCAGGCGGCAGAGGCTTACCCCGTGCACGGAGCCATCGCCAGCGCTTACCAAGACCCCGAGGTCAAGGCCGAGATGGGAGCCGTGGCCGGAAACGAAATCAGGTGGTCCAACGGCGTCGCGTCCCAGGACTTTGACGGCGGAACCATGTACTGGGTCGCCGACGCACCGGTCATCGCGGTCAAGAACGGGGCAATTCTCTCGTTCTATAAGCAGAACGGCGGTCCGGGCTCCAAGTATGGCCGTCCCATGTCCCCGGAAGAGCCTTATCAGGCCGGCCAGCGCGTGAAGACCTACAACAAAAATACCGGTCAATGGTATTGGCTGACGTGGTCCCCGAATACGGGCGTCGTCCCGGTGCTGACCACCGGAGGCATTGGTGGCTACTGGGAGCGCAATATCGCACGCCTCGGCTCCCCAGTCTCCCCCGAGACTTGCACCGACAACGGTCAAGCATGCTCCCAGACCTTCTCTCGTGGAACCGTGACCTGGTCGGTTAAGACGCCAACCAGCGAGGTGCGCGGCGGGTTTAACGTCTACTACGTGAACTCGGGTGCGGCCCGTGGCCCTCTCGGGGCAGCGCTCGGGAACGAGACGCCGATGTCCAGCGGCGGTGCGGAGCAAAAATTCGTGTCCGTGGATGGCTTGTCCCAGTCCCTCATCTGGAACCCCAAGAGGGCGAAGGCAAGTGCGGTGCTGACCAACGGCGGGATCAACGGGGTGTGGCGCGAATTCGGTCGTGAGCGCGGAGGCCTAGGCTTCCCGGCCTCGGATGAAATTTCCCTGACGGCTCAGAATGGCGTGTACCAAGATTTCGACGGCGGCAAGATCTACTGGTCCCCCGCGACTGGCGCCCAAAAGATTCAGTGGGGCGGAATCTACAGCAAGTGGGCCGACGAGGGATGGGAGAACGGTAGCTGGGGATACCCGACGTCGGGATCCTGGCAGTCGAACGGCAAGTGGATCCAGAATTTTCAGGGCGGCCAGGCCGTGCAGAATTCCGATAACACGGTGACCTTCACCGCGTGGGCGCGAAAATAGGCGGTAGTGCGAAGGGCATCCCGATGCTCCACGTGAGGTGGAGGGGAATCGGGGAGGCCATGTGGGCGGAGCGTCGCGCCTTCTAGTGCGCGACGTTCCCCGATGGGGCCTTGGCCGCCCGGAATTGAGGGCTCGGCGCGCTGCGATCGTGTGTCTCGGGGCCTTTGGGCCGGTGGGCGGTGAGCCGATGCCAAGTAGAGCTCCTCCTGCTCCATTTCGCCTCCACCACGGAGGTGAGGGCGAGGGCCATTCCGATGCCGATCATGGTTCCGGCCAGGGTGTCGGTGAACCAGTGCACGCCGAGGTAGAGCCGCGATCCACAGACCACAGCGACCACGAAGGCTGCGATACCCCAGGTCAGCGACTTGGACCTTGCCCGTTGCTGTAGCTCGTGGGTGATCACCCATGCCGCCGCGAAGGCCAGGGCAGCGGTCCCCGTTGCGTGTCCGGAGGGGAAGCTGAAGTCCACCTCGTTGACCAGGTGGTCGATGAGCGGTGGCCGGGATCGTTGGAATAGCAGTTTAAGCACGTAGGTAACGAGAGCCGAGGCCGCCACCGAGCAGAAAATGTAGGCCGCCGACTTCCACATTCCCGTGCGCCACCACAGCACCAGCGCAACGACAACCGAGATCGCGATCGTGCCGACCGGGCTGAAGACGTTGGTGACCATGGTCATCCATGCTGTGAAGGCCGGCGTGCGGTTCTCGATGAACTCGTCCAGGATCTTGGTGTCCCCCGCGGTAACGTCCGTCGTGTGGACGATGGTACCGATGGTCGCGGCGAGGATAACCATGACGGCTCCGACCAGCGCACGCTTAGCCGGAGACAAGGTGATTGTGTGCATGGATTGATTGGACCACGGGTTGCTATCAATCAGCTGTGATTATTCGTGAAGGTAGCCAGTAAACCAGGGAGTGAGCACTGGACCCGTTCACGACGGCTTGAGTCTGACCTTCTTTGGGCGCCATGGAGCGGGTGTGGAAGTGTTGGTGGTTCGCATTGCGAACGCGTGTTCGACTTGTGTTCTCCGCCACGTTTAGGCTGATGCGAGTTCTATCACCACCGGTCTAAAGGTCAGGTTCATGTCTACGTCTTCCGCTGCCGACACCGCTGTCCAGCCGGGCAAATCCCCTGGGCGCGCCGCGTTCGCTGGGTGGATCGGTTCCGCGCTCGAATATTACGATTTCGCGGTCTACGCGACCGCCGCCGCGGTCGTGCTCAACCACATCTTCTTCCCCGAAGGGAACGCCGCCGCTGCCGTCCTCCAATCGATGGGCGTCGCCGGCGTCGCCTACGTGGTGCGACCGTTCGGCGCGCTGATCATGGGGCCGCTCTCGGACAAGCTCGGACGCAAGTTCGTGCTCATGATGACCTTGTTCCTCATCGGCGGGGCGACCTTCGGCATTGGGTGCCTGCCAACCTACGGGTCCGTCGGAATGCTCGCGCCGATCCTGCTGATCCTGTGCCGGGTCGTTCAGGGTCTGTCGGCGGCCGGCGAGCAAGCCTCAGCCATCTCGATGTCCCTCGAGCATGCCCGCGATGACCAGCGAGGGCTCATCACCAGCTGGTCACTTCAAGGCACCCAGGCGGGATCTCTGCTGGCCACCGCGGTGTTTATCCCTTTCACCTCTTTTCTGTCCGAGGAGCAGCTCTTCGCGTGGGGATGGCGCGTGCCGTTCTGGCTGTCGGCGTTCGTGGTCCTTGCGGCGTATCTGATCCGGCGCAAGCTCGAAGAACCCCCGGCCTTCGAGAAGATGGACAAAGAGGAATCTGTTCTGGACAACGCGGCGCCCCTATCCATCGCGTTTCGGTACCATAAGTCCGCGATTCTTCGCGTGGCGATCTGTGCCCTGGTGAATACCCTCAACGTCGCATTTACGGTCTGGGCGATCTCTTACGCGACCAACGGCGTCGGGATCCCGCGCTCGACGATGCTGTGGGTTCCCGTGGTGTCCAACGCGGTGGGGCTCGCGGTCATCCCGCTCTCGGCCATGGTCTCCGACGGGGTGGGGCGAAAGCCCGTGTTCGTGGCCGGGGCGTTGCTCTCCGGGGCGACGATGTTCCCGTTCCTATCGGCCGTCTCTCACGGGAACATCCCGCTGATCTTCGTCTTCGGTGCCCTGATGCACGGTGGCTTCTACTCCTTCTCGAACGCCACCTGGCCGTCTTTCTACGCCGAGATGTTCCCGACCAACGTCCGATCGACCGGTCTGGCCTTGGGAACCCAAGTGGGCTTCGCTCTGTCGGGAGGTTTCGTCCCCGTCATTGCTGCGGCCCTGAATGGCCAGAACATGGATAACTGGGTCTTGCCGGCGATCTTCGTCTTCGTGGTGGGTCTGTGCGTGGCCGCCGTCGCGATGACGGCCAAGGAAACCGCGCGTCGCCCGTTGACCGACATCGACAGTCTGCACATGTCTCGCACCGAAGCCCTCGAAGTGGTGCGGCTTGATCAGAAGGTCAAGGTCACGGTTCAGGAAGCTCCCCGCGACTGAACGGGATCGGCACGAACAAGGCCGGTTCGACGAATCATTCATTCGCCGAACCGGCCTTTTTATGCCCGGGCCCGTGAACGCCTAGAGCGAGTGGGTGTACTGGGCGGACATGCGGACGGGGGCGTTCGGTGCGCCGTACCCGGTGTAACCGTTGATCCGCTGCACTACCTCGAAGAACAGGCTCCCGACCGTCTGCGTGTAGAAGTGCAGGAATTCTCCGCGCTCGTCACGGTCGTAGAGCAGATCCAGCTCCTCGAGCTCGCGAATCTTTTCCTCAGGAAGACCGAATCGCGCTCGCAGATCCTCGTAGTAATTGTGGGGGATGCGGAGAAAACGCAGCCCCGAGGCCTGGGCCCTCCGGGCGAGGCCGACGACGTCGCGGCAGGAGAAGGCGACGTGTTCGACGTCGGGATCCTTCCGCAGATCCGGTGCCACATTCAGGGGAAGCCGTACCGAGCCGGCGTCGTTGCGGACCACTTGCGAGCTGACTAGCCCATTGGGCCCCGGGACGTCCTGGGACGGCTGGACGCTCAGGCCGAGGGCCGCGCGGTAGAACAGCACGGATTCGGGGTAGTGATGCTTGGGCTGTGCCAGGTTCACGTGGTCGATCCCGGTGATCAGCGGTTCGCCGATAGCGGGACCGGCCGTGGTTGCGGCATCACGATGGTCTGGCCAGGAGAACTCCTCGATCCAGCGGTCGCCACCGTCCGAAGCAGGTGGGCAGAAGAAGACTTCGGTTCCGTCCGGGGCCAGATACGCCGGGAAGTGCTGTTCACCCTCGCGCGTGACGCGTGGAACCTCCGGAACTTTGAGGGCGGTTGCGTGCGCCGCGGCCGCGGTCGGGTGCTGAACCTCGAATCCTAGCGAGGCCATCGTGGGTTCGTCGGAGGCTCCCGGTTCTTCGTTAATGACCACGCGTGCCCCGCCCTGTTCCCAGAGCTGTACCGGCTTACTGGTGTGACGCCCCCGATGTTCGAAGCCTAGGTGCATCAGGAGGATTTCGATCTGTTCGGTTTCTTGGCCACGTACCTCGGCCCAAGTCAGGCCCTGGGGGATGGCGGCACCGGGCAGCCGGGTCAGTTCCCCGACGCGGGCCGCAGCCCGGGTCGTCACGGCGTTCGTTCCGGTCGAAGCCTCCAGCGCGCGTGCCGTCTGATCTTGGAGCCACACCAAGGAACGCAACGCGTCCACGGCCGTGCGATGCACGCGGGTCTGACGGAACGAGTCGTTGAAGATCTCGAGGGAGAGCGGTCCCGAATAGCCACCGGCGAGTAGCTTGACCATAAAGTCGACGAGTGCGAACCCGCCCTCACCAGGGAAAACGCGGAAATGGCGCGACCAAGAGAGCACATCCAGGGACATGAGCGGGGCGTCCGCGAGTTGGAGGAAAAAGACCTTGTCTCCCGGGATGTCCGGGATCGAGTCGGTGGGCCATGCCCGGGAGAGAATGTGAAAGGTATCCAGGCAGATGCCCAAGTTGTCGCGGTCGGCCGCTTCGACCAGGCGCCACGAGTGCTCGAAGTCGTTGATGAACCTGCCCCACGCGAGAGCCTCGTAGGCCAGGCGAATGCCATAGCCAGCGGCCAGATCCGCCAAGCGCCCGAGCTGCTCGGCGACGACGGCGTCGTCGTCCACGGTGGCGGTTCCCGCGTTGGAGGGAATGAGCATGAGATCCATGCCCAGGCGGTTCATGAGCCGGAATTTCTCCTCGATGCGGCGAAGGGTGTCCTCAAATACCGGTTCGGCAGTCCCTTCGGCGTCGCGGAAGGGCTGGTAGAGGTCTAGGCTCAGACCCAGCCTGTTGGCGTAGTCGCGGATCTGTTCGGGGGATTCCGGTGCAACCACGAGGTCTTGCTCAAAGATCTCGACGCCGTCGAATCCGGCCGCGGATGCGGCCCGCAGCTTCTGCCGGAGGGTCCCGGATAGGCACACGGTGGCTATGGACGTCTTCACGGTGTTTCTCCTTGTTGGTCGGCGACCAGGCGTTCAAAGTAGGTGCGCAGTTCCGCGTAGTCAGGACGCGAACCGGTGATCAGCTCGAAGGCATCGACCGCCTGCCCTACGGCCATGTAGCCGCCCGGGAGCACGCGACAGCCAAGCTGACGGCCTCGTTTAATGAGGGCCGTTTCCTGTGGGAGGTAGATGACGTCCGCGACCCAGAGCTCCGGATGGAGCAGATCCAAGTCCAGCGGGGCTCCGGGATGGTGGTGCATACCGATCGGCGTCGCGTTGATCAGGCCGGATGCCTCTGCGAGGGCTTGCGGCAGGTCATCGGCGGTCAGCGCGACGACGCTTGCTTCCGGGAACTGGCCGCTCAATTCGGTGGCGCGCTCGGCCGCACGTTGTGGATTGACGTCGAAGAGGGACAATTTGACTGCCCCGCGGGACAGGACGGCGTAGGCGGTTGCCGACCCTGCACCGCCGGTTCCCAACTGCACTACCGATGTGAGGTCGGCTCCGGGAAGGCCGGCATCTAAGGCGCTCGCGAACCCGGAGAAGTCGGTGTTGTGGCCGATCAACCGACCGTCATCGACCACCACGGTGTTGACGGCGCCAAGGCGCGCGGCATCCGGGGCGACCTCGTCGAGGTACTCGATAATCGTCTGTTTGCAGGGGAACGTGATGTTGAATGCGCTGAAGCCCACGTCAACGGCGGTTTTCAATAATTCGGGTGCCCGCTCGACGCCGTCGGGGATGGTGTCGAGATCGATGGGCCTGTAGATGTATCGCAACCCGAGCGTGTCAGCGGCTTTCTCGTGCATCGGGGCACTGAGGGTTGCGGTGATCCCGCTACCGATCAGACCAACCACATATGACTCGCCGACGAGGCTCATGAAACTCCACTTCTCGGGTAGGTTACTTGCCTCTCACGGTACTCAACCCTCCCGACGCAGAGCGCACCGATGTTCGGATCGCGCACTTTTTGCGGATGTCGATGGCTGAGCAGCGATGGGCAGCCCGGGTGCTCGAGGCGAAGGAGCACACCCCACGATCTGAAAAATCATTGCATAAGTATGTATATAAATGTCGCAGTCTGATTTCTATTCGGAAAATTCTAAGCGGCGCTAGGTCGCGGGCCGTGCATGAAGTTTGCCGAACCGGAATCTTCGCGTCGTGATGCGCGATCGCTGGAACGACGCTGATCCATGGGGTTGAGATCGTGAAAAATTGAGGAATCACGAAATCACTTGGCGGAGGATAATTTCTTGTTGCCGGGGCGGGGGAATGGGCTTATGTTTATTCAGGCTTATTTATTTTCATCGTTTCGATGACCTCCCCTGAGGAATCACTCGTGTCCCCTAAAAGGTTCATTTCGCCTGCCCTCGTGGCCCTCCTTGCCTTTATTTCATTGTTAGCTGGGCCCGTCGCGGGGTCCGCCCAAGCAGCTACGCCGTCGGTCAAAGGCGCCATCGGCGGCCTCTATTACGGAAACTCCGCCGCCCGGTCCACTCTCGGGCAACCGGTCAGCGGCGAGATCGGTGGACCCAACGGGGCCGTGTATCAGGAATTCGCCAACGGGCGGATTTACTGGTCCCCGAAAACACCGGCCATGTGGGTCCGCAACGGCGGTGTGCACGAATATTACAAGGGGCGTGGCGCGGTCGCTTCCGAGTTCGGAATGCCCATGACGCCGGTGACTTCCTACAACCAAGGCACCAACGGTTGGTATCTGAAGACCTATAACCCGAATACTCGCGCGTGGCACTGGATCACCTGGTCGAACGAGGCCGGGGCGGTTCCCGTGAAGACCACCGGAGCCATCGGCTCCTATTGGGAGTCGCATCTGAGCCAACTCGGGTATCCGTTGTCGGTCGAGGCCTGCAATGGCCCCATCTGCTCCCAGAAATTTTCGCGCGGCCAGGTCACGTGGTCATCGGCTGCTGGAACCCATGTGGTCAAGAACGGCTTCAACGCCTACTACGACCGTCAGGGCGGTGTGACCGGGGTCCTCGGCGGAGCCACTGTCGAAGAGTCGCCGCTCACGGCTGGTGGTGCCCAGCAGACCTTCCTCGGTGCCGACGGCGCCCGTCGAACAACGATCTGGCATCCCCGTCAGGGTCGAGTGGTGCTGATGAAGTCCGACGGGGCGATCTATAGCCTGTGGCGGCAACTCGGAGCCGAAAGCAGTGGTCTCGGATACCCGACGTCATCGGAAATCTCGGGCCTGCCTTCGGGAGGCGTGTACGAAGACTTCGACGGCGGCAAGATCTATTGGTCCCCGGCTACCGGAACTCAACCGATTCAATGGGGGCCGATTTTCGACGAATGGGCGCGTAATGGCTACGAGCGCGGTTCATGGGGGTACCCCACCAGCCCCTCGTGGCAGGTCAACGGCACGTGGAACCAAAACTTCCAGGGCGGTAGGGCTTCGCAAGCCCCGAACGGAACGGTCACGTGGACCCCTCGCGGGGCGAACGACGACGCCGACCTCGATAAGGCGATGGACCAGCTGGCGTCCGATGATGGGTTTGGTTCGTCCGGTTCGGCGTTGTCACAGGTGTTTAGCGGTAGCACGAGCGCGCAATACCGCCGGTACCCGGGCGGCGTCGTAGTCACGACGGCGCAATACGGTCCCGTGGCCATGGATAACCACGTTTTCGAGCTGTGGCGATCCAACGCTGGGCCGGAAGGGCTACCTCGTTCCGCGAAGCTCACTAACGGAAAGGTCTACACGACCTTCGAGAAGAATGCCCTGGCTTACTTCCCCGAGCGGGGTGACCTCGTGATGCGGACGGACACCGCGCTGAGCTCCGGGGATTCGTTCATTATCGGCGACTCCCAGACCGCCAAGGGCGGATACAACTCTTGGGTGGTCGCCGGGATAAGGCAGGCCGGGTATCGGACCAACGCGGTGTATGCGATGGGCGGTATTGGCTTCACGGGAGACTTCAGCGGTGTTGGATACGGCACGTACCGGGCCGGCGTTGTGGACAACTTCTGGCAGCTGCCCGCGGGCGACCCGTCGGTCGTATATATCGGTGGCTCTGGAAACGACCAGTGGGTTTACAACAATCCGGCCGTCATCGCGGATATCCACACGACGCTCAAGAAAATCAAGCAGGCATACCCCAATTCGAAGATTGTGATGGCCTGCCCGATCACCAAACGCACGCCGGACCATAACGACCGTAATGCACTCGCAGCCCTTGAACTTCAAGCCGCCCGAGAGGAAGGCGTGCGCACAGTCGACACCCGATACTGGATCACGGATTTCCACGTGGAGAATCTGCTCTCTGATGGGATCCACATGACCCCGGCGGGAGACGCCGCGCTTGCGCCACACATGCGTGACGCATTCGCCGCGGCGACGAGGTAGGCCCGTCTCGAGGCCACCGCAATCCCAGCGTGTGAGGGGAATTGTCCGTTCCTCGTGGCCCCATGGCAAAGACCGGCCCCCGAGCATCCGTTAGAAACTGAGCTCGAGGGCCGGTCTCCATGAAAGTTGCGGCGTGAAAGAGCCGCCGCGCGGTTAAAGGATGGCGGCTACCCCGTCCCGAATCGCCTGAATGTCCACCGTGCCTGGGCAATCGGTGGAGACCACAAAGTTGTGGGGGACAATCTGAGACTGCGGGTCCAAACCATACGTGCGACAGATCGTTGCACACAGGTTGATGGACTGGTTGTAAGTGTCTTGGGTGGGGGCACGGTTGGGATCGGCTGAATGCTCGATGCCGATGCTCCGCAGATTGAAATTCCAATCTCCGGCGTGCCAGGCGGTATCAGTCTCGGCGACGAACTGATGGACCTCGCCTTCGCCGATCCCATAGTGGGCGCTCACACCCGAGTTCGGATCCGTGAACGTGGTGTCAGCGGCGGCCAAGGTCCCGACGATGTAGTGGATGACGATGCGATCGATGGCGGTGCCCTCTCGACCGGGGGTGTAATTCGGTGACGCGATCTGAACTGCCATGGTTTATTTCCCCTTACCCATCGGGCAACTCAAAGGCCGCTTCTTGGTGCTGGTGTTTTGCGGAGTTGCCTCTGCGGCAGAGGCTGCGGGCGCGGTGATGACGGCTGCCCCGGAGGCGGCCGTAGCGACCGCACCCCACGAGAGCGCATTTCTTCTCGAAATTTCCATACGGGCAAATTACTGACGAGCCGTGGGGCGTCTCAACATTGACATACGAATGTGACGACACCGCATGTGTATTTATCCACAAACCCTCGACTTGGCGCCGAGAATTCATATTATTCAGCTAAGTTCTTGATCTCTTTCAGAGTTTGAGGAATCCCGTATTCTGCTGCTTCCCGGCGAATAGATACCTGGTTTTCAGCATCCTCCCCGAATCTTTCCGAGAAGACCTGTTCGGCTGTCTCTCCGAAATTCGTGTACTGAGTAACTCTGGTTCCGTCCCCTTCGGGCTCGAGCCGGTATCCCCAGCGAACTCGTGCCGGAATGACCTCCCACGCAAAGTGTTGGCCCGGCTCGGCGGCGACGACTTCGGACGTCGTGCTCCATTCTCTGCTGGGCGTTCGGTTGTGCCCGATGAAGGTTGATCCGACACCATGGTGGCCCGGTTCCGTCCATTCGCAGAGGTAGCACTGTTGGCTCCACTCGCCGGTTCGAGTGACGTCAGAGAGGAGGTTGTACAGAGTGTCGGGGTGCGCAGAGATATGGATGGAATGTGAGATCTCGTAGGTCATGGTTATCAGCGTAGTTTCTCCGTAAGCGACGGCGGGTAACTCGGTAGTTCGTCGAAATATTTCGAAAACGCGCCGTATCCGCCAGATGAATTTTGATGATTACCCCTGGTGTTTCAAATTCCCCAAAAATGCCGGAATTGCAGGGGACAAGAGGTGCCTCGTGACCAATACGCGAGCTTCTTCAAATATAAATACAACGGTGTGTTTCTGGACATACTGCGTGATGCTCCTCTAGCGTCGTGACCCGGCGTCCGCACGTCTTCCCCGGCGACCCCTTGGAGCGTTTTTGGCGCCCTCCGGTGAAGATCGGTGGTCTTCCCGGTATGTCACGAACGCACAAGACATCGCACTGCGAGGTATAGAAATGGTCGATCCAGGAACGCAACGCTCACGCCCGATCTCTGGGGCCCGGTTTCGAGGTAACCGCATCGCGACGATAGCCGCGGCCGCAACCGCTTTAGTCGGCCTCTCCGCCATGTTTTCCCCCGCTCAGGCGGCGTCGACCGCTCATGCCACCGATGGAATTCAAGGCCGAGATATCTCGGTCAATCAGGGCACCAACTATGACTGGCAAGGTGTTGCTGAGGCCGGCGTAAAATTCGGTCAGGCGCAGGCCACGGACGGTTTGGACTGGACCTCTCCCGCCTTCAGGCAGCAGTACAAGGCGATTGGTGATGCCGGAATGTACAAGGGCGCTTATCATTTTGCGCGTCCTCACCAGAGTGGCGGGGCCGAGCAGGCCCAGCACTTCGTCAAGAACGGAGGCGGTTGGACCGCCGACGGAAAGACGTTGCCCGGCATGCTCGATCTAGAGCCCACGCCGAGTGCCAAGACCGCCGAAGAGCAGTGCTATCACCAGTCGAAAGCTCAAATGATTCGATGGATCGATGACTTCCGCACCGAATACCAGGCCGAAACCGGCCGGCTGCCGATGATCTACACGACCACGGCGTGGTGGAATCAGTGCGTCGGAGACACCCCCGAATTCGCTGATAGCCCGTTGATGATCGCTCAATGGGGTAGCAAAACCTCAGGACAAGTCCCTCAGGCGTGGGGAGACTACGACTTCTGGCAGCACACCGAAGGCGGCGCCGGTAAGTCGAGCGTCGCGGACCGCAGCCGATTTAATGCCTCATCGGAGAAACTTGCCGACTTGGCAAGCAACCCTCAGTACGTCCCCGTGGGGCGGGCCAACGCTCAGGCATACCTGGGCTATTAGGTCATGATGAGAGGACGGCCCTAGCCATTCTCCCGACCTTCGATGCCATCGGCCTCGTCGTTGAGCTGAAAAGCGCCCTTGCCGTCGATGGCTTCCCGAATGATGTCGGCGTGACCGCAATGTCGTGCCACTTCGGTGGCAATGTGGGTGAGCATCCATCGAACTTGCCACTGCGTCACGTCCCTGGGGATCCACGGAGATTCCGGGGTCGGTACGAACGCATCAAGATCCTCGATGGCATCGAAGTTCCTCGACGAATAGTCAACGGCTTCATCGAATGCGCTGAGGGCCTCCTCGAGCGTGACGTCCGGTGCGTCGCCCTCTGCCGCTCCCCGTTGGTCCAAGAACCTTGGTCGATGGACGGTTGAGTTGCAAGCTGTGCTGACACGGTGGTCCACCACGCGGCGACACCGCCGCAGTGAAGGAGTAAACGCACGAGGCTCAGATCGGATGAGGTGGGCGTTGAGCGTGCCTGTTGATCCGTCAGTCCATGGACCGTGGTTCTGACCTGCGCCAGCTGCTGGAAGATGAAGGTCTTGAGGACATCTCGTTCCCCCTGGGCTGATGGAGTAAGGAATGCCATGATGCCGGCCTTTCGTGAGTGATGTTTTCGATTGATTCCAGTATCTGTGGATAGAGGACAGTAACTGTCCGCAAAGTTGAGAGACTGGGACCGTGAACGATCCGACGACCCGTGCGCTGAAGCTCCTCGGCCTATTTCGCCAAACCCCCATGTGGGAAGGGCGGCAACTCGCCGAGGAGCTTGGCGTGACCCCGCGAACGCTCCGTCGGGACATCGAAAGGCTCCGTGGGGCCGGTTATCGGATCAGCTCGGAGTCGGGTCATGGAGGGGGCTACGGGTTGGATCGGGGGCAGCTATTGCCCAGCCTGGCTTTGGACCAAGAAGAGGCCCTGGCTCTTACCTTGGCCCTCGAGGTTGCCTCTACTTCGGTTGCGGACAAATCCGTCTTCGAGCGGGCGAAGAGCAAAGTGGAAGACCTCCTCCCCGAATCCGCGCGACGTACCGTGAGGGGATTCCGCGCGTCGTTGGACGTCGAGGCACCCGTCGACGCGGTGCTGTCTGGCAACCTTCAGCATTGCGCGGAGGCAGCTCGCCGTCATCGTCGCCTGAGATTCCGATACGTGGATCGACGAAGAGCTCAATCAGAACGATGGGTCGAGCCATACAGTCTGATGTGGCATGGAAACTTCTGGTACCTGGGGGCTTTCGACGTCGAGAAAGAACAGTGGCGCCAGTTTCGGGTCGATCGAATGCGTGAGGTCGACGTCGGACAATGGACGTTCAGGCCGCGCCGGGACGCAGGACAAGCGCTGGATCAGTTGCGAGAACCGATGCCTTTGGCAGCCTTTGCACACATCATCGACGTCGAAATTCACTGCGGGCCGCGGGATGTTCCGTCGGAATTTCTGTGGGGTAGCGCCGAAGTACGGGAAATTGCCCCGGATCGGTGCCGGTATCGGGCAGGAACGGACGATCCAGCACGCGCCGCGTCGTATCTGGCCCGGCTCGAGCACCCGTTTGTTGTCGTGGGGGATGAGGCAGTGCGTCGCTCGGTTGTCGAGCTGGCCCAGTCGCTGGAACGGTCCGTTGAAGAGGGAAGGCCCACCGGACTAGAAAGCCAGACACCGTGAACGAGCAGCGAATTGCCGAAGCATATTCCTTGCGGGCCGCCGAGTATGCCGAACTGCTCGGCGCGATGAGTGCCGTGGCCGCGCCAGACATCGATCTCGTGAATCGGTGGTCGGCGGGCGTCTCAGGGAAAATTCTTGATCTCGGATGCGGTCCCGGGCATTGGACGGCGCACCTTGCCAGCCAAGGGAAAGCGGTCCTCGGGGTGGATCCGTCTGAGGAGTTCATTCGGCATGCGCGGAACAAGCACCCCCATCTTGATGTTCACGAGGGCGGGACCACCTGGCTGGAGCTCTCTGGCGAACAGTTTGGGGGAATCTTGGCCTGGTATTCGCTAATTCACGTCGTTCCCGAGCGCCGGGAGGGCGAATTGCGTCGGGTAGCGCATGCGTTGAGGCCCGGCGGGAGCCTTCTGATGGGGTATTTCGACGGTGACGAGAGTGTAGCTTTCGATCACGCGATCACCACCGCCTATTGGTGGCCCCGAGGCGAATTGGCAACGCTGATGCGCACGGTGGGATTACGGGTGGAGGAGATTCATCATCGTCATGACCCAGGAGCGCGACCCCACGGGGCGATCGTCGCCACGCGGGCAGGTCCGCAGAGCTGATCCTCCGCGAGGCCGCACCCTTCCGGGGTTAGACCAGTTCGCTGTCTTCGAGGACGTCCGTGACCAGGTCGGCAATTTCCGATCGTTCGGATCTGGTGAGCGTCATGTGAGCGAAGAGGGGATGGCCCTTGAGGCGGTCGATGACGGCGGTCACGCCGTCGTGGCGACCCACCCGCAAATTGTCTCGCTGGGCGACGTCGTGGGTGAGCACAACCCGTGAATTCTCGCCGAGACGCGACAGAACGGTCAGCAGCACCGTGCGTTCAAGAGACTGTGCCTCATCGACGATCACGAACGTATCGTGCAACGACCGGCCCCGGATGTGCGTCAAGGGAAGAACTTCGAGCATCTCGCGCTCGATGACCTCGTCGAGGACATTCTTGCTGACGAGCGCGCCCAGGGTGTCATAAACGGCTTCGGCCCACGGATTCATCTTGTCTCCCTCGGACCCGGGAAGGTACCCCAGGTTCTGCCCGCCCACCGCATAAAGCGGACGGAAGACCGTGATCTTTTGATGCGTCCCCTTCTCGAGGACCGCTTCGAGACCGGCCATCAGCGCCAGGGCGGACTTACCGGTGCCCGCCCGGCCCCCGAGGCTCACGATGCCCACGGATTCGTCAAGGAGCATATCGATGGCGATCCGTTGTTCCGCGGAACGTCCGCCGACGCCGAACGCCTGCTGGTCGCCGTGGATGAGCTTGATGTGATCGGAGCCCACCACACGGCCCAGAGCGGAGCCGCCGGGCGACGAGAGAATCAATCCCGTGTTGATGACCTCCTCCACGGCCGCATCGGTGGTCAGATGCCCGTTCTTGTACAACTCATCCATTTCATTCTGATTGAGGAATACTTCCGAGAGGCCCGTGAATCCGGAGTCCACGGCCTGTTCGGCGAGGTATTGTTCGGCTGCCAAACCGATGGATGCGGCTTTCACGCGCATCGGAACGTCTTTGGTCACGACGACGACGTTCGCGCCTTCAGCCTTAAGATTTCGTGCCACAGCGATGATGCGAGTGTCATTTTCGGAACGGTCGAAAGCCAGGGGCAATTGAGAAGAATCGATGTGGTTGAGCTCGACTCTGAGGGTTCCGCCGCTTTCGCCCACCGGAATCTCGCGATCGAGGCGTCCAAATTCGTCACGAAGGTCGTCCAAGATGCGCAGCGCCTTCCGTGCCGTATACCCGAGCTCCGGATGATGGCGTTTGCCTTCCAGCTCGGAGACGACCACCAGCGGGAGAACCACTTCGTGTTCGTCGAATCGCAACATGGCTCTCGGATCTGAGAGAAGGACCGAGGTGTCGAGGACGTATGTAGTGACGGACGAGCTCACGATGAGTTCCCCTTCGGCGGTGCGGACGGAGCGCCTCGCGGCATTCGGCCTCTCCCTTTCCACGTCGAGGCCGTAACCCCGAGTCGGCGTGTGCCAACTACTCCCAACCTAGGATCGAGCTCCAGCGACGTGTCCTGCAACACTCGATTCCGTCATGACGTTTGTGTGAATGATCGGTTAATCCCCAGACGCTTGAACCTCGGCGAGACCTCATTGAGGGTTGAGACGTCGCTGACAAGGGCCGTCAACATTATGATCTGGATCTCCTTGGGCGTAGCCTGGACCGGTCTATCACACCCGGCGGGGAGGCTCGCCATACGCAGGAGGGAACGCATCATGGCGTCTCAACCGGAGCAGACCACCCGCGGGGTGCCAGAGAAATCGACGTGGCAAACGGTCAAGTCGATCCTGGCCGCCTCGAGCGGAAACCTCGTCGAGTGGTTCGACTTCTACGTTTACTCATTTTTCAGCGTCTACTTTGCCCAGCACTTCTTCTCGGGTACGGGCCAAACGGGTGCCTTCATGAGTACGGCCGGCGTCTTTTTCGTCGGCTTTCTCATGCGACCCGTCGGCGGATATATATTCGGGCGCGTTTCCGACCGCTACGGACGCAAAGCATCCATGCTCTCGTCGATTCTGCTGATGTGTGCCGGCTCGTTGGCCATGGCAGTCCTCCCCACAGCGGACTCCGTTGGCGTCCTCGCGCCGATTCTTCTCACCATCGTGCGGTGTATTCAGGGGATCTCGGTAGGTGGAGAATACGGTTCGACAGCCACGTTCATGTCAGAGGTGGCGACCTCCGGAAAGCGAGGATTTTTCTCGTCCTTCCAATACGTCACGTTGGTCGGTGGGCAGTTGCTGGCTAGTCTTCTGGCCGTGATTATGACGCACACTCTGGGCGATGAGCAGATCAGCGCAGGCTGGTGGCGTCTTCCCTTCGTCATCGGAGCCGTAGCCGCGATCGTTTCGTTGTGGTTGCGTTCCGGACTCACGGAGACGACGTCGCACATTGATCGCAACGCCGCAGGCTCGGGAAGCCTGCGAGAGGTCTTCCGCCACCAGCGGGCCTTCTGGGTGGTCTTTGGAATCACGGCTATTGGTTCCCTCGTGTTCTACGTCTTTACGGGCTCTTCACAATTCGGGGTGTAGGTGTGGTCTGAATCCGCCGGCTTCGAGGAGTGCGCGGGCGATGTAGTTGGTGAGGTTGCGGAAGCCGAGGGCCAGGCCACGCAGGTGCTCGAGGCGACCGTTCACGGCTTCGGTAGGTCCGTTGCTCGTGCGCGGCCGGTCGAAGTAGGCCAGGACGTCGCAGGCGCGTCTGGTCAGGGTGCGGCCGAGCTTGCGCAGTTCTACCAACGCCTCAGGCACACTGTCGGCGAGGGCGTCGATCACGGAGCTCATCTCGACGCGGCCGGCTGCCCGGTCGGGGTGACGGTAGGCGGAGATCATGCGCTGGTAGATCCCCCAGGTGCACTCGACTTGCACGTGCCGGTCCCCAGCGAAGAGCTTGTCAAGGCGCTCGTGCTGGCGGTCGGTGAGCAGGTCAGCCCCGGTGTGCAGGGTCCGCCGCGCGGTGTAGAGCGGGTCGCCCTTGCGTCCGCGGTGTCCGTGCAGTTCCTGCTGGACTCGGCGGCGGCACTCATCGAGAGCGTCCCCGGCCAACCGGATGACGTGGAAGGGATCCATAACCGTGACGGCGTCCGGCAGCTCCTCGGTGGTGGCGGTCTTGAAGCCCGCGAACCCATCCATGGCCACGACCTCGATCCCATCGCGCCAAGCCTGGTCCCGCTCGGCCAGCCAGTCCTTGAACGCCTTCTTCGACCGACCTTCGACCACGTCCAGCAGGCGTGAGGGCCCGGTGCCGTCCCGGACCGGGGTGAGGTCGATGATCACGGTGACGTACTTGTCACCGCGCCGGGTGTGCCGCCACACGTGCTCATCGACCCCGACGACCTTGACACCGTCCAGGCGGGTCGGGTCCTCGATGAGCAGACGCCGGCCCTCAGCCAGGACCGCGTCGTTGGCGGTGTTCCACGCCACGCCCAGTCCTTCGGCAACTCGGGCCATCGACAGGTGGCCGACGACGATCCCGACCAGACCCCACCGCAGGCCGGCGCGGGAGATCTTGGCCCGCGGCGGCGCCGCAGCGGTGGTGTCCTGACGCCACACGTGCGAGCACTCCTTGCAGCGGTAGCGGCGCACGGTGAGCACCAGCGTGGTAGGGCGCCACCCGAACGGCTCGTGCGCCAACTCCCTGCTCACCGTGTCACGGGGCACGCCCTGGCAGCCGCACCGCCTGCACCAGTCGTCCGGCTCCACGACCCGGCACGCCAGCACGGACCGGTCAGGCTCGAGCAGCTGGCCGGTGACCTCCAGACCGAGGCCGTCGAGGCGGGTGAAGGTAGTCAGGTCAGGGCGCGTGAAGGTAGCGTCAGGCACGTCGAGGTCTTCCGGACGGGTTGTGTGAGAACTCCCATCATCGGAAGACCTCGACCCTCACCCCGACACCGACGCGCCGCCCCAGGTCGCACCACAGCTACACCCTCATCTGTGAAGAGCCTCTTTACGACCTACATGCAGAAATACCTCATCAACACGGCCGGGTTCCCCAAAGGCCAGACCGCTGATGCCATGACGATCTGCCTCCTGATCTTCATTCTCATGCAACCGCTTGCGGGTGCCCTCTCGGACAAGATCGGGCGCAAAAACAACATGCTGATTTTCGTGATCGGCATGGTCATTCTTCCGGTGCCGTTGCTGGCACTCATCGGCTCACAATCGTCCATCGTGGTCTCGGGGCTGTTCATTGTGATCGCCATGGTCTTCGTCAGCCTGTACACCTCGATCTCCGGCGTCGTGAAGGCCGAGATGTTCCCCGCACACATTCGTGGCCTGGGAGTGGGTTTCACGTACGCCATTGCCAACTCCCTGTTTGGCGGGTCTGCAGAATACGTCGCCCTGTTCCTCAAGAACCAGGGTGTCGGAGGAATCTTCCCCTGGTACGTGGTCGTCATGTCCGTTTTGGGTCTGATTGCCGTACTCGCGATGCATGACAATCGCAAGCATTCGACGCTGGACAACCCCGAAAATAGCGCCTACCGAGTCAAGGACCCGAACGCATAGGCTCCCCGGAATACTGAAGGGCCCCGGAGCGCGCCGATTGGCGTGCTCCGGGGCCCTTTGTAGCAGGCTGTTCGGGATTACGATTCGGACTTAGCCAACTCGTATTCGCGGTTCAGCTCCTCCACGTGCTCCTTGGCTTCTGGTTTCGACTCTGCTGCTGGCGATGAGCCCCACAGCGGTCGACCGTTGCTTTCCGGGGTGTAGAACACGGCGATCAAGCCGATCACGCCGGCCGCGATGAGGTAGTACGCCGGCCACATGAGATCGCCGGTCCACCCGATCAGCGTGCTCATAACGGTGGACGTCGTGCCACCGAAGAGCGAGATTGAAATATTGAAAGCGATCGAAAGAGCGCCTGCGCGGACCAGGGTCGGGAATAGTGACGGCAACGTTGACGGCATCGTCGAGCTAAAGCAGATCAGGCTCAGGCCCATGATGAGCAGGCCAATCAGCACCGTAATGTCGCTATGCCCCCGGATCAGCAGGACCGACGGGACCGACAGGACGATCAAGGCGATCGACCCTGTTGTAATGACGGCCTTGCGGCCAACGCGGTCGGAGAGGCGACCCAGCAATGGGATGGTGACAAGGCAGACTGCCATCACGATGATCTGCAAAATCGAGGATGTCAGGTCGGAAACGCCGCCTGAGCCTTGGATCTTATTGACCGTGGTGAAGTAGCCCGGGATGTAAGAGGTCAGCATGTAGTTGGTGACGTTCCATGCCAGCACCAAGCCCACGCAGATCAGCATCGACGGCCAGTGCTTGAAGATGGTGGCAAACTCGCCCTTCTTCTTCTCTCCCTTTTCGCTGGACCGCGAATTCTTCTCATTCGCGTCAGCTTCCTTCTCAAGGGCGAGGTAAGCCGGGGTATCTGCGAGCTTCGTTCGCAGGTAGACGCCGACGAGGCCGAGGGGGAGTGCCACGAAGAACGGAAGGCGCCAGCCCCAGCTGAGCATCTGCTCGTCGGTCAAGACTCCTGCCATGACGGTGGCAATGGTGGCGCCGAAGAGGTATCCGGTGAAGGTTCCGACCTCAAGTAGGGATCCGAAGAACCCGCGGCGACGGTCCGGTGCGTACTCTGCGATGAAGGTCATCGCGTTGCCATACTCGCCGCCAGTGGAGAATCCCTGCAGGAGGCGGCAGGCCAAAAGGAGGAACGGAGCCCAGAGACCGACCGTTTGGTATCCGGGGAGGATGCCGATGGCGAAAGTGCCCAGCGCCATCATGATCATGGTCATCGACAAGACTTTGTTGCGTCCGATCTTGTCGGACAGGGGGCCGAAGACCAAGCCACCGATGGGGCGGACGAGGAAGGCGACGGCAAAGAGAGCCGCGGTGATGATAGCGCCCAAAGCGCCGCCGAGGTCAGGTAGGAACACTTTCTCGATGGTCACCTGGAGATATGCGTAGACACCAAAGTCGTACCACTCGGTGATGTTGCCGATGGCGGCAGCGCCGATGGCACGCTTGATAACGCTCGGCTTGGTGACCGTGACGTCGTCGACCTTCCAGCGTCGACGAACATTTTCGGGTCCAAACATTGCTTTCAACCTTCCATAAAGGGGAAGAGCCCCAACTCAAGGTGCGGGCAGGGCATGGGTACACGGCAGGATTTCGACGATACAACTCTTCGCCTCCCGATGTTTTGGCGAAAAATTGCGTCCTCGACCCGCCCGGACCAGGTACATAGAGTGCCTAAGTATTGAGGCTACAACGAATAAGCACCCTTATGTGTGGTGTTCGCCGCTGATCAGGGTACTTCTTATCTGTGGGCAACATCATCTTCAATCCGTAATTTTCGTCGTTGAGGTACCGAGATCTTCCCAAAAGTTTCCGCGATGTATTCCCTGAAAATGTGATGTGGGTCTAGTGTCAGAGGGGTCAACGATATGATTCCGTTAGGAGCCCGTCATGGCAGGAAAATTTGAAATTTACGAGGATAAAGCAGGCAAATTCCGTTTCCGTCTGAAGGCCGGTAACGGTGAGGTTGTCGCCAGTGGGCAAGGATACGAGTCCCTCGCCTCTGCTAAGAAGGGCGTCGCCGCTGTGCAGCGCGCTGCCGAAGGAGCAGAGGTCAAGCACCTCGAAGAGCAAGACTGATCCCTTGCTGACGATCGCGAAGCCCCGACGCCGCGCCTCCTCTCCCGGGGCTGGGCCGTCGGGGCCGCAGCGATCCCATTCATCGTCCACAGTCTGACTTCGCTTCTGCCAGAGGAAGGGTCCGTCATTAGGATCGTTCTATCAACGCGACATACGAGGTGTCGTAGGTGCATGAGTCGGGGGTGAGTCGGTGAACGAGTGGGATCCGGGAGTCTGGTTTCGCGTCGTCGACATTGGAGCCGTCGTCGCCAATGGTCTATTGGGCGGCGCGGTAGCCCGCAATTTCCGGTTCGACGTCGTGGGCTTCGTGATGCTCGCGATCGTTTCTGGTGCGGGCGGTGGCCTCATTCGAGACATCCTTCTCAACACCGGTTTCCCCATCGCCCTGACGGATAGCGGCTATTGGGTCGGCGTGGCCGTTTCGGCATTACTCGCGTACATGCTTGACCTTGGAGCACCGTGGGCGCAGCGTTTTCTGATGGCCGTAGATTTCGTCGGCATGGGTTGTTGGGTCGCTACCGGAACCTTGAAGAGCCTTGGTCTAGGTCTTCACTGGGTACCGTCTATCCTTCTGGGTGTCACGACGGCTGTTGGGGGCGGAGTCCTTCGCGACATCATGGTCAACCGCATTCCGTCCGTATTGGGTGGAAGCTCGCTCTACGCCACCGTCGGTGTCATCGGGGGCGCCGAGATGGCCTTCTTCACCCTGGTCCTCAAAGAAGAAAACCTGGGGATGATCGTTTCCATCGTGACCTGCGGCGTCGTCGGGATCCTGGCCAGATGGCGGAACTGGAGGCTCCCCGAACCGGTCACCCTGAAAGTCAGCGTTCCACGTCCGAGCTTCGATTTTCGGCGTCGCCCACGATTCCTTCCGCGAGGATCAGTCCGAGGGGGCGCGCAAGACTCTCGCTCTGGAGCTTCGGCCCTCGCCGGCAACCTCGACGAAATTACCGAAGAACAGGTTCGTGCTCATCGCAACCAGAAGAGACGGCATTTTCGAAAAGACCGGTGAACCTTCCACGGGGTGATGTGCACCGTTGATCGTGGTTCTACTTGGCTACGAAGACCCCGCGGGAACGATCCTTGGCCACCGATCCTGCTTCGAAGATACGACCGCTCATCGAGATGTAGACGCCAGGTTCCAGGAGTTGGGCGGCGGCCACGGCTGCGCCGAGATTGAACGGGGCATCGGTCAGACGCATGCAGGAAGGCTGCATCGCGCCCGTGAGCACGATGGTCTTCCCCTTAATGGCCTCGGGGCGCTCGCGGAGGAATTCTGAAGTCTCGGGCATGGTGTCGGTGCCGTGAGTAATGACGACGCGGCGCGCATCGGTTTCTTCCAAAGCCTCCGCGATCTGGGCGCGATGCTCGTCCGTCATGTCCAAGCTGTCGATTGCGACGACGGAACGAACCTCGGTATCCAGGTTGGTGGCCGCCAGATCCAGAATGGGGCCAACCGTCGGCTCGTCGATTTCCATCTCACCGGCGACGGAATAGTACTTGTCGAACGTTCCACCCGTGGTCAGGATGGCGACTTTTTCTGCGGCGCTGGGGGTGGGCACGGTACTCCTCGGTTGATGAACAGGGGATGACTCAGGGTTTAACCCCGCGAACGATAACAGCTTAGCCCGGTGACGACGCGTCGTATACGCGCCCGGATTTGATGTATTGCATCACAATAGGCCTAGGCAATCATGGGCAATTCTGTACCCTGCTGGTAGATTCACAGACTGTCTATGGGGACCTTGACTCGTACTTGCGTCGACCACCAACACGGAAGAGCTGGATGCGAGTCGGTCGTCTGGGGATTCGGACGGCGCTCGCCGAGTGCCTTCGAAGGGGTCAGCAGGAGACTGCGCGGTTGCACCCCTGAATCAAGCGAGTACAGTGGCACGCGTTTGTCGAAATAGAAAGCGTACTTATGAGTGGTTCTCGATCAGCACCATCCGCATCACCTTCACCTTCACTGACGACTGATGACATTCACGTCGTCGACCAGTCCGAGATGAAGAAGGCGCTCCGCGCGACCCTCTTGGGTAACTTCATGGAATGGTTCGACATCGGCGTCTTCGCCTATGTCATGACCTACATTGCCATGGTCTTCTTCCCGCTCCCGGAACCGTGGGACAAGCTCGCGACCTTCGCGACCTTGGCAGTCACCTTCCTGGTCCGTCCGTTGGGTGGTTTGATCCTCGGGCCGATTGGCGACAAGATCGGACGCCGTAAGGTTCTGGCCTTCACGATCATCATGATGTCCTTCGGCACCTTCCTCATCGGTTGCTTGCCCGGATACAACACGTGGGGCATCTTCGCTCCGATCCTCTTGATCCTGTTGAAGTTCGTTCAGGGATTCTCCACCGGTGGCGAGTACGCCGGTGCAGCAACGTTCATCGCCGAGTACGCCTCGGACCGTCGTCGTGGCTTCTGGGGTTCCTTCCTGGACTTGGGCTCCTACCTCGGCTTCGCGGCTGCCGCGACCCTCGCCACTGTTCTCGAAGTTGCTGGCGGCGAACAGTTCATGACCGAGTGGGGCTGGCGCATCTGCTTCTGGGTTGCGTTGCCCCTCGGCATCGTGGGTGTCTACATGCGTAGCCACATCCAGGAATCCCACGCCTTCGAGGCTCAGAACGAAGCCAACGAAAAGGAGTCGACGAAGGCTGGCCGCAAGTCCATCATGGACGAGCTCAAGGCAGTGGTCCGCGATCACTGGCACCACCTGCTCATCGGTTCTGCGATGGTCATGTGCGCTCAGGTTGTGGGTTACGCCGTGACCACCTACATGCCGGAATACCTCTCCGACGTGCTCGGATACGACACTCTTCATGGCAACGCTTTGCTGGTGCCGGTGTTGATCATCGTCTCGGTTGGTCTGCCGATCTTCGGCGCCGTTTCGGACCGCGTTGGTCGTCGTCCCGTCATGTTCGCGGGTTGCGTCGTCGGCATTATTGGCGCCATCCCCGCCTTCATGCTGATGATGATGGGCCACACGTGGTCCACGTTCCTGGGCTTGCTGATCATGGGCATCATCATGATGTTCCAGGTCTCGGTGCAGGCTTCCGCTCTGCCGTCGCTCTTCCCGACGAACGTTCGGTACACGGCAATGGGCATCATGTTCAACATCGCCGTCGCCCTCTTCGGCGGTACCACGGGCTTCGTGATCACCGCGTTGGCGAACCTGTTCAACACGGACATGATGGGCGCGTTCTACATCATGCTCGCGTGCATCGTGGGTGCCATCGGCGTGTACTTCATGAAGGAGTCTTCCGGTCGGAACCTGCACGGTTCCATGCCGGCCGTCGAAAATGAAGACGAGGCCGAGGAAGTCGTCGAGTCTCTCGAAGAGAACGAGAAGTACGACCTCTCGACCATGCCGATCGACATCGTCCAGGATCCCCGAGTCAATAAGGGTTCCTAATTGCGGGGGCGCGGCAGCGTAGAAGGGGTTTTCCACGCCGCCGCGTTCTGACATGAAAAGCGCGCCATCCCTGCGGGGGTGGCGCGCTTTTTATGGTGAGGCGTCGAGGGTTTTCGCGCCGGTCACGATCCAGACGTTTGGCGCTGGCTCTCTTTGTGAAGGGCCTCGACCAATTCATCCTTGGTCATGTGTGACCGCCCTTCAATGCCCAGCTCTTGGGCCTGCTGGTAAAGGTGTTCCTTTGAGGCGTTGGCATTGACCCCACCGGCGGTGCTGCCGCGGCCGCGTTCCGAGGATTCGGCCCGTTCGTCGGAATCGCCGTATTCTTCTTTTTCTTCCCAATGATCACCCACTTTTTCATGCGTGTGCTTGAGCTGCGCATAGGCGGTCTGCGAGGCGCGTTGGGCATCGCCGTACTGTTCCATTGCGGAGTCGTAGGTCTTGGCAAAGGTGTCTTGTGCCTTGCGGTCGGATTTTTTGAGAGTTTCAGGTAGCTCGTCTGAGATCGGTTCATCGTGGCTGTTCGTTTTAGGCATGGTTCAGCTCCTATTGGTGGTTGACGCGCGATTCAGAGTGTTGAGTTCCAGAATCCCGGGTAGGTCTCGGACGGCTGGCGAGCCGAAGCCGTCGCGGACAAAGCCAGCCCACATGGCCCGCAGGGCGCGTCCGGAGGCCTCAACGGTTTCGGGGTCGTAGGTTTCCATGATTCGGTGGCCCGGGACGCCACCTCCGGCGTTGTCTTCTGTATCGGTCCACGCGGGATTGGGGAAGAGGAGCGGCAACTCTGCGATGTGGCAGCAGGACAGGGCATCATCGGGCTTGCCGTAGACGAATCGATACAGTCCCACCGATCCACCGGCATTCGCGAGGCGTTGCGCCCAGATGGCGTTGTCGGCCGTGTAAATCAGGTTCGTCGTAGCCCGGACGAGGGGCTCGACGACGCCGCGTCGGCCCCAGCGTTTCCCCACGAGCCTTTCGAGTAGTTTCACCCGACCTGTAAACAGGGCCGATTCGCGCGCCGTCGTGCCCATCAGCACTTCCACGTTGCGGCCCACGCTCTTCCACGCGGTTTTGAGTTTGCGTTCGGCGGGTAGCGGACGTTGTCCATATTGAGGAGAGAACGGCATGAGCGACGCCCGAAGATGGAGAGCCGCCTTGCGGTTGATCACGGACTCAGCCTCGGCAAGTTCCGTGGTGGTTGCTTGCCTCATGCGACCCGTTTTCTCAGGTCCAGGTGTGACAGCTTTCCACGCGCGACGTCGACCGTGGACGATGCCCAAGGGAGCGCTTTGGGGAATGGCTCGCCGCACCATCCCCTTGATGTCGGGGACGAGCAGCAGATCCCAGCAGGAATGGCCTCCGGCAGATTGGCCTGCGATCGTGATTCTTTCGGGGTCTCCGCCAAAGGCCTCGATGTTCTTGTGGACCCATTTCACGGCTTCGACCTGGTCCAGGAGTCCCGGATTGGATTCCCTCGTGCGGCCATCCCCGAGGTAGCCAAAGAGGCCGAGTCGGTAGGTCACGTTGACCACAATGATGTTCTCGTCGCGCACGAGCGCGGTGGGGTCATAATGCGGGAGATCGCCCGCGCCGCCGATGTATGAGCCACCGTGAATCCACACCATCACGGGCAGTCCGGACCGCCGATCTGCGGGGCGCGTGATGCTCAGTCGTTGGCAATGTTCGTCGAAACCGAGGCGTTGAATCTGCTCATCGTGTTCCTCGTAGCGTTGCGGGCATGCTGGCGCGGGAGTGTCCGCGGTGAAGGGGTCTTTATAGACGTGAGGTACCGGGGCACCGAAGCGCTCGGCTCGTGCGTACCGAATCCCGAGGGCGCGGACGACGTCGTCGTTCTGCACGGTATGAAAGGTTCCTGCCGGAGCCGTAATGGTCGACCAGGGCCCGGGGTTCTGGCGACCGCGCCGGCTCTCGGGGGAGTGCGGCTCGGAAAGGGCCTGAAGTTGTGCGCTGCCATTGCTCGTTTCCGTCATGGTCTCGAGTCTACGAGCAGAGTCTTTGAATGAACCCGGAGAACCTGGATACTTGCCGGAGTTTCGAGGGTCGCCAACTTCTTCAAAAAAATACTGAACGAACGTTCTATAAATTCAAACGGTCAGGTAGTGTCGACCCACATGAGTCATACATCACACTCCCCTGAAGGTGCCACAAGCGCCCGTCTCAACGCACCGTCGAGTAACAGCCTCAAGTCACGTCACCTCGTGATGATGGCTCTCGGCTCGGCCATCGGAACCGGTCTATTCGTCGGAACCGGTTCCGCCATTAAAGCTGCGGGACCGGCCGTGATCATTTCCTACTTTGCCGGTTGTCTCCTCCTGGTTCTCGTGATGAGAGCCCTTGGCGAGATGTCTGCCGCCGACCCCGCTCCGGGATCGTTTTCCACGTACGCAGGTAAGGCAATGGGGCCTACCGCAGGTCGAGCCCTCGGTTGGCTCTGGTGGATACAAATTGTCATCGTCATCGCGGCCGAATCCACGGCGGCGGCCCAAATCATTAATGAGGCCTGGCCCGTGATCCCACAATGGGTCCTGGCCCTCATTTTCATGTGTGTCTTCACCGCCGTGAATCTGCTCCACGTGGAAACGCTGGGGGAGACGGAATTCTGGTTCGCCATGTTGAAGGTCCTCGCGGTCCTTGGCTTCCTTGTCGTCGGCGTACTTCTGCTCATCAACGTGCTGCCAGCGCCGTCACCAGGACTGGCGAACCTCACCGATCACCACGGCTTCATGCCCAATGGTCTGTCAGGTGTCGCGGGAGCACTGTTGGTGGTGGTCTTCGCGTTTGGAGGCACCGAGTTGGCCACCATCGCAGCGGCTGAGACCGACGAGCCGGCGAAGAATGTTTCCCGAGCCATTCGAACGATCCTGATCCGCGTGTTGGTTTTCTACGTGGGTGCCGTGGCGGTGATGGTCCTGGCGATGCCGTGGGACGACGAAACTCTTTCGGCCAGTCCGTTTGTTGCCGTCCTCAACGTGGCAGGACTACCTGCTGCCGAAGGGGTCATGACCATCATCATTGTGTTGGCGATGCTCTCGGCCCTGAATGCCAACATGTACGGCGGCTCGCGTATGTTGTATTCCCTGGCCCGGCGCGGTTCGGCTCCGAAGGGGCTCGCAACCATCAACGCGAAGGGTGTGCCCTACCTTTCGGTGATTCTCTCGGTGCTGGGTGGCTTTGTGGCCGTGGTCCTCAACTATTTGTGGCCCGAGGTGATTCTGAACATCATGTTGAACGTGGTCGGCTCCACGATTCTCGCGGTGTGGACCTTCGCGCTCATTTCGCAGATTATTCTTCGTCGACGGGCAGACCGTGAAGGGCGAACCTTGCCCCTCAAGATGTGGGCGTTTCCCGGTTTGTCGTACTTTGCTCTCGCGTTGGTGGCCGCGATCGTCGTGCTTGGTATGACGGACCCAGCCATCCGCGTCCAGCTCTTGGCCACGGCCGCACTGATTGTGGTTCTTGCCGTCCTGAGCAAGGTCATGGTGAGGAATAAGGACGCCTCCGAGTTCAATGACCTTCCGCCGAATACCGCGGCGATCCAGAAGGTTGAAGAAGGACGCGTCGACTAACCCTCGGCACACCAAAGGCGGCCCACAAAGCAGTGGGCCGCCTTTGACGGAACTTCCGTGAATTTAGGACGCGGCGAGTCCCCAGGCATCGGCCAGAATTTCCATCGATCGGGCAGATTCTTCGGTCGACGGCGACTGCAACGAGATCATCAGCTCATCGGCTTGCGAGAGTTGAGCGAACCGTTCGAGGTAGTCCTTGACCTCCGAACCCGTGCCCTGGGCCGTGAAGCGAAGCATCTCCAGAACCTGCTGACCTGCGGGTGAATCCACGAGCATGTCGAGTTCCGCTTCGGTGAACTGGCGACCGCGCCCCAGCATGGCTTCCACGCGCTTGCGGCGGACCTTCCGACCCTGTTCTTCGGCTTCCTCCCCGGTGTTCGCCGCGGTGACGTTGACGGCGGCGACGACGTACGGCTCGGACAGATGCTCGGACGGTTGGAAGTTCTCCCGGTACGTTGAGGTGGCCTGTTCGAGAGCTGCCGGGGCGAAATGGGAGGCGAAAGAATAGGGCAAGCCCAGTTGCGCCGCGAGCTGTGCGCCAAAAAGGGACGAGCCCAGAATGTAGAGGGGAACGCGGGTGTTGCGCCCCGGTATGGCCTGGACTCCCTCAATCCGGGAGGCACCGTCAAGGTACCCCTGGAGCTCGACGACGTCGCTCGGGAAGCGCTCCGCATCTTGGGGGTCGCGACGCAACGCCTGGAGAGTTCGCATGTCCGTTCCGGGAGCGCGACCCAGGCCGAGGTCGATCCGATGGGGATACAGCTCCGCCAAGGTGCCAAACTGCTCGGCGATGACCAGCGGTGAATGGTTTGGCAACATGACCCCGCCCGCGCCCAAGCGAATGGTTTCGGTGTGAGCAGCGATGTGAGAGATCAGAACCGCCGGAGCCGCCGAGGCAATATGTGGCATGTTGTGGTGCTCGGCGTACCAGATGCGTGAAAATCCGAGGCCCTCCGCCTGTCTGGCCATGTCGACGGAGCGCCGGTAGCTCTCGTGGGGCGTTTCGCCGTCGTAAATGGTGGCGAAGTCAATGAGGGATAGTGGGAGCACGGAGACGACCTTTCGGCGAGGAGTCATGGGATCTGCCACCTATAACGCTCTGGGAGGTGGCAGGTATTCCGGCGAACGCCCTAGTAGACGACGTCGAGTGTTCCCTTTCGAGGCGCTCGGCCGTTCATCTGGTGTCTAGTTGTGGTTCAGGTGACCGCGGGAGGCGCCGAGCAGGCAAGATCCCCGGAATACCGGGCTTGTTGGGGGTGTGGTGTGTTTCACGTGGTTTCGAGTTGCTGTGGTTGTTCACGTGTGTGTAAAGTCTTTTCTTGTCGCCGCGAGGTGCGGGGGACTTGTTCTGACAGGTTCTGCTGT
>NZ_LT835158.1 GCF_900169715.1 Kocuria massiliensis | reverse complement strand
CGGCTTCGAATCTGACCAGGTCCATCTCATCGCAGAGCTGGGTGATCTGATCGTGCAGCTTCTTGCGCCGAGAGTGGGAAATGGTCAGCAGAACCGCCAACGGCGTATCGCCCAAAGATTGGATGGTCGATACCGTCCGATAGAAATCACCAGGCGAGGGGGCGGTGGGAACGATAACGAAATCTGCCAGGTGGATCGCTTGGTCGATAACAGCTGGATCACCGGGGGGAGTATCAATGAAAATCCATTCGGCCTCCGAGCGTTCTGCGACTCTGGGCAATGACGACCGGTTGACGGTGGTGACCTGATAACGGGTGATGGGGTCCCCAGCGTCTTCGGCCTCTTGTGCCCAATCGGTGGCTGATCCTTGTGGGTCGGCGTCGAGGACTTGGGCGGTATGACCGGCCCGTGCTGCCGCTTCAGCCAGAAGCATGGCAGTGGTGGTCTTACCTGACCCGCCCTTGGTGTTGGTAATGGCGATGATCATGGTTCCCTCCCTGACTCGGTGTGTGAGTGTGTGCGTTGGTGAGTGTGTGCGTGTGTATGAGTGTATCGACCCGCCGGTTCAGGAACAAGAGGGACAACGAAGAGGGGCTGTTCGACCCGAGCGGGAGATCCTGCAGGTGCTTGAGTCAGGTCTTGCAGGGTCAGGAGAGCACGCAGGAGTGGCCGGGGGAGCCGGTTGACCCAGGCATGGGGAGGTGCTGATACACCTGAAGCTTGGTGTGTGTCACCCCCGCGTGCGACCCAGGCCAGAGTCTTCAGACGGTGCTGGATGCGGGCGGCGGCCAGGTACCGTTTCACCGTGCGTGTGCTGACTTTCAGTGCCTCGGCGATAGCGGCGACGACTTCTCCTGCACGTCGGAGTCGCCAGGCCTGCTGTGCGCGACGTCGGCTGGCGTGCTCACGGATTCGGCGTGCCGCCGCGAGGTTCTGTTGGGCGGCGGTGATCTTCAGTGCAGTGCGCGCCCGGCCTCCTGCGGCCCCCAGCCGCGCCAGCCACGGGTTGGTCGGCCCGTCTGCGGTGGCCGGTCGCCCGTTGCCTCTCTTGACCTGTCGGATCGCGGAGGCCGCGATCCCATCGACCTCACGACGACCCAGCGGGGAGGCCAGATCATCATTGAGCCGGTGTGCGATCTCGTAGGAGGCAGATTGGATGTCCTGGCCACGGTCTGCCAGCCGCCACAGCGCAGAACGCGTCTTATAGAAAATATGGCAGTTGCGACCGGCAGTGGGGGAGCCTGCCGTCAATGTTCGCTCGTGCCGGACCCGCTGTGGCGGGTACGGGTTCCACATGGCCGGTTGGTCATCCTCGTATCCCAGCGCCGACAGGGCTGGGTCGGTCCAGCCGGTGAGGTGGGCTTTGAGCTCACCGAGTCGCCACGGCGTCGTCCGGGATGAGAATTCAACCGGCCCGGTCGGAGCATCAGCGAAGGGATTACGCACGATATGGCAGGTGAAGTGGTGGTCACCACCGACCGCGTTGGTCAGGGCCGTCGCCACGGCCCGGTAGAACAACGCGGGGCCGAGTGTGGATTTCTCGCCCGTGAAGACGGTATCGATCACCCACCCGGCCTGGGCGTGGCCGTTGGCGGGGTTGGTGATGATCCAGTCCGGTCTCGGGATGCCGGGGTAGAGCAACCGCTCGTAGGCATCCGCGTGGTCGACATCGACGACGACGAAGTTCTTCCAGTCGGCGGCGTTGATCTGAATGAACGGGTAGTTGCGCGGGTCGTCGCTGGTGCGTGCGCAGTGATGCTTGGTGACACCTGCGTCGAAGCGCGTTAGCCGGTGATGATCCCGCAAACGCTGCCGCTGGAACGCGTCGTCTGGGCGTGGCTGTTCCTCCCATGACCCGGCGTGCTGGGGGGGAGTAGAACTTGGCGTCTTAGTTGCTACACTAGAGCTAGACACAGAAGCTCCTTGGGACTTGTCTCTTGGGCTTGTGCATATAGATCAGCTCCTGTTGGTCGTTTGAGAATCCCGGCTTAGATTGGCGTCGTGGCGGGATTCAAAGTTCTTCAAGTGGTCCTCATCTTTACGAAGGTGAGGGCCACTTCTTGTTTAAGGGTCTTTCGGTGGGTCCGGGAAGTCGTACTCGCTCAGTCCGGTTTCCCGTGCGGCGAGGCGTGTGAGCCAAGCGTTGAAGGCCAGCCCGTGTCTCTGTGCGTCTGCGCGCGCAGCATCCATCAATGGCTGAGGCATCAGAACCTGTGGGCCCCTGACCTTCGGTTCGCCGGTGCGTGGTTGGCTGCGTCGCATGATCCCGATCATAACTTAAAAGCATGTCCTTTTATCTTCCTTCCGGCGTGTCGTCACTGTTCACTGGCGTAGCCTTCACGACGAGGTTCGACTGGTAGTTGAACTGGAAGGCTCCTCCGGCGTCGTTGACGGTGGGTCCCGAGCAGGTGACCATCGCCAGCTGTCGTTTCCCCGTCGCTTCGAACAACTCGGTTTCGTCGGTGAGTTTGTCCTGATCGACGGTATAGAGGTCTGTGACCACGAATTCGTGGACGTCACCGCCGGGGCCGGTGGCGTAGACGTGGGCGCAGGGGTTCAGCTCGTGCAAGTGCCCCCAGGGGGAGAGTTCTCCACCCTTCCGGGAGAGGTCTCCGGGACCGTGATCTACGTGGCCAGCCAGCAGTGTCGTGCCTGTGGATGCATCCAGGGGAGCGGCTGGTCCGTAGACGATCCCTGCCGGTGCATCCGGCAGGGCCACTGACCCGGACGAGGTCGGCTGGGCCGACTGTAGCGGCGCGGACTGGCCCAGGGCCGGAATCTCCCACTGGTCCGGGCCTGGCTGGGCCTGGTGTTCAGGGGCCAGAGAGCATTGAGCGTTTCTGTATGACTTGGCCGGTGTCGGCGCGTACTTTTCGTTGTTATCGGTGAGTCCGACTTTGCCGTCCTGCTGGTGGACGGCTTGCCCGTTCTGTCCTGTGGTGGTCTCGGAGTGGTCGAAGGGGTGGGTCATCCAGTAGGGGAGCCCGCCGCGACTGGCGAGGAGTCCTAAAAGAAGGAGGACCACCGCCAGGACAGCCAGGACCAGGGCCGCTATTGCGGCCCATCGGGTCCGGGTGCCCTGACGGTGGCGTCTGGTTGTCATGGCCGTGGCTTATTTTCCGGCCTTGCGGCGGAGGTAGGTCCGGCCTGCCAGACCAGCGGCGACCAGGGCCATACCAGCGGTGATCCACCCTGCGACAGTCAGCGCCTGACCGTCAGCGGCTGTACCCGCATTCCCGGTGTGCAGCGGTTGAGCTGCACTCGGTGCCTGGGCGGCTTCGGTAGTGGCCTGTCCCTGTGCGGGTGCCTGGACTGCCTGAGTGGTCTCGGGCTGTGCCACCGGCTGCTGGACGGCGGGTGTCTGCGCCGGTGCGGCCTGGGCCGGGGTGGGCTCAGCGGCAGGCTGAGCCTTCGGCTGTGCAGCCGGTTCCTGCACGGCAGGCTCGGGAGCCTGGGTCTCTGCTGCCGGTGCAGGATGCGGAGTCTCAGTGGGCTGAGGGGTGGCAGGTGCCTGCTCTGATCCGTTTCCGGGATTGGTTTCGGACCCGTGACCGAGGTCAACGGGCGTTGCACCGTCGTTGGAGCCGGAGCCGTTACCGTTCGAGCCGTGGTTGGAGCCGGAATCGTTACCGGGGTCGACCGGGGTATCACCGGAGCCGGGGTTGTTTCCGGCCCCGTTATTTCCGGGGTTGGTGCCGTTGCCTCCGGTGGAGTCATCGCCCGTTCCCGGATCGACCGGGGTGTCTCCCGTGGAGGAATCGTCTCCGGTGTTGCCGGAGTCGTTACCCGTAGAGCCGTCGTTGCCGTTCGAGCCGGAATCGTTACCGGGGTCGACCGGGGTATCACCGGAGCCGGGGTTGTTTCCGGCCCCGTTATTTCCGGGGTTGGAGCCGTTGCCTCCGGTGGAATCATCTCCGGTGTTGCCGGAGTCGTTACCCGTAGACCCGCCGTTGCCGTTCGAGCCCGAATCGTTACCGGGGTCGACCGGGGTATCGGCTTGGGCCACATTGTGGATTGGGGTCAGCTGTGCCGGTTCGGCGGCATGTGCTGCTGCCGGGGCCAGCAAGGTTGCAGCCAGGGCTGTAACTGCTGCATATGAAGTCGTTTTCTTGGCGCTCATGACTAGTTCCTTTCAGGATCGAGCGTGATGTGGTTACTTGATGTGGTTCCCACCCACGTGCCGCCGTTTTCGGTGGCACGCGCGTAAGTTTTGGTCAGTTCGGAGGGCACGTTAGATACTCCGTGGTCAGTATCTATCCACACGGGTGATTTGTCTCGATGTGAGCTGAATCCATGGATGCGTGGCTCGGCATCGTTGGCGGTTTCAATGTCTACGTCGCTGGCTTTGCCAGAGTGCGCGTCGATGACTTGGTCGCCAAGGATCGCTGAGGTGGCGCTCGAGTCGAGAGCCTTGGTCGCCCCGTCAGGGAGATTGACAGGGACAGTGTGGGAAATTTTGTCAGAATCAGCTGCCTGGATGGCAAGCATGTCAGCGCCATCGGCGTTCCAAATCGTCAGAACCTCGCCATGGCTGTTGATCCCGATCCATTGGGATAATTTGGCATCCTTGGTGGGCTTGGCCAGTTTTTGCTTCTTGCCCTTCGTCTCTTTATCTGTGGCCGAGATGACTTCTGGTTCATCCTTATTTAGATGAGCCCAAAGTGCCTTGTCATCGTGGATTCCCAGGAAGGACGATTTTTCGGCGGGCGGCTCGAAGGTCTTGGTGGTCTGGTCTTGGATGTACTGAATCCGGTCTGGTCGAGACGAGGTTTCCTTGGGAATGAGGTAGTTCTGTGCCTGCCGGGTGACCACCAGCTGCTGATCCGGGTTGAATGAGCGAGTAGCAGAGAGCCCATCGTTCGGGGTCCACAGACGGTACTGGTTACCTGTCACGACCAGGAATCCGTCGTCCTTGTTGGGCAGGATCTCTGCTGCCGTGGACTCTTCGTCTGATTCGTCGTCTGCCAGGGCGTCGGAGGTTTTCTGCTTGCCGGTCGAGGTCTCAACGACCTCGAAGCTGTTGTCTTCGGTCTGATAAGCGGTATAGCCAGTGTCGAGGCTGACAGCTGGTTTGGTCCCGGACGCAAGGGCTGAATCTAGAGTCTGGGTGGTCCGAGATGGTGACGGTGAGCTGTTATCAGCCCGTTTCGCGTGCGTGGCCGCCACGGATATTGCGATGGTGGCCGCGATCAGGACGAGACCAACAAGGATTAAGGCGATGAGGACGCGGGTGCGCTTGTACCAGGGCTGGCGGGCGGTGCCGTAGTCCTCGGTGACGTCTCGACGGGTACCGTCGACGTCGACGACCATATCTCGTGCAGTCAGTCCGAATTGGGCGGTGACTTTCACGGGCCGGTCGACGTCTTGGGCGGCTTTGGCGATGTCGTTCATGGCTGCTTGGACGGCCTGGGCATTGTCATCATGCTCGTGGACGTGGGTGACCCCGTTAATGGTGACATCGACCCGACCCTCGCCGTGGGCGATGGCCGTGATTCGGGGAAAATCCAGTGGCTGTCGGTCGGTCATGACTATCCGTCCTGATCCATGGTGGTGGTTTGGGCACCGACGACGGTCCAGTCCTGACCGTGCTTTTCCATATACACGGTGACATTGGCTGTGCCGCCCGGATGCTGAGTTGCATCCGCGCCCTGCCAGGTCCAGTCGACCTTGTAGGCGCGGATCGCTTTGTCATCACCGACATCATCGGATGCATCACCGCGGGCCGGTGCCACGGTGGGCACGGCGACCCGGTGATGAGTCCGGGCCTCGTTCCAGTCAGCCTGCATCGAGTTGCGCTGGGGCTTGACTTGTTGGTCAGCCCATTCAGGGCTCATCAGAGGCTTTGCCCTCAGCGTCGTACTGGTGGGGGAGTCATCTTCGGCAGGGTTCCAGCACCAGGCAATCGACAGGTAATCGGCTCCGAGCGCCGATGGGTCGGAGCGGTCGGCGACCGAGGGGTCCATGCACGAAGCAGGCGTTGCAGATGAAGATGATGACGTCGCCTGACTCGGGGTGGAGCTACTGGATGACTGAGATGCTGGTTCGTCCTCTGACCCGCAGCTGCTCAGTGCGGTTGTTGCAACGAAGGCCAGGCTGGTTGCCAGCAGGATGTTTCGGGTTCTCATTTGGTTGCCCATGCGCCTTTCTCCTTCAGAATCGGCTCCGGGTCTATGGCACTACCGTCGTAAGGATTGAACGATGAATCGGTATAGTCCGCGCCCGGTTTGTGGATTTCGAAGTGAAGGTGGTTGATTACTCCACCGCCGACTGATTCGGCATGGTTGCCTTCTTGTCCAACGACGTCGCCACGCTTGACCTCTGCACCGGCTTCGACGTCGAAGGAATCCATGTGACAGAAGGCAAACCGGAATTTGGGTTCTCCGGTCATCGTCCCGAGCAGGCAACCGTCCGTGCGGTAGATGCCGGTGATCTTCAGATCCGTGGGAGCGATGATCTTCCCGTGCCCGGAATCATCCACGAAGTCCACTCCGACGTGCTGTTGTGCCCAGGCCGGCAGGCCAGGCACATTGCGCGGTCCGAAACCGCTGGTGACTTGCGCATCAGGGAGGGGCACGGTCCACTCACCGTCGCCGAGGTCGCCGTCCCAGGCTTTGGCTCCGTTAGGTGCTTTGCAATCATCGGTGAACTTCATTTGGGCTCCGCCAGTGATTTTTTCGACGTAGTCTTTGGTCTCGGGAAATGGTGGGATGCCGTGATTGCTGGTCACAGCTCCTGGACCCGCATTGTAAGCGGCCAACGTCAGCTTTGCGGCCTCGTTGGCATCGTCGCCTGCAACGTCCTTGACCTGTTCTTTCAGGTCCTTCATGTATCGTCCGAGTGCTGCGATGCCATCGTGCGGGTCATGGATGTTTCCACCTTGACCGTAGGTTTTCCACGTATCGGGCATGAATTGGGCGATGCCTTGGGCTCCGACAGAGCTTCCGGCTTCGGGGTCCCACTTCGACTCCTGATTGATCTGAGCCGCAATGATTTCTTCGGGCAGTCCCGCTTCTTTGGCTGCCTTCTGTACGTCCTCCTTGTATTCGCTGGGCACATTGACTGTGTTGCCGTCATCGCCTTCCTTGCTGACTTCGGGGGTGCAGTCGGAGGCGTCGGCTTTCTTGTCTTCATCAGAGCCGAACAGGGGCAGTGCAAGCAGAGCCACGAGCAGGAGACAGAGTCCGGCCAGAACAACCTTCCATCCAGACGATGCCTGCTGCATTCTCGCTTAGTCCTCCTTGGTGGGCTTCTTGCCCTCGGCATGGTGGGCTTCATGGGCCTCGGCCAGTGTCTCCGGGTCGACCCGGCTGCTGTAGAACAGCTCCCGCACATCCTCCGTTAGGAACAGGTAGTCCCGCCCTGGTCTGTAGGCCGTGAGAGCCCCGGCGGCAATGAGGCGCCGAATGGTCTGGGGCGTGGTGTCGAAGATGTCGGCAACGGCGCCGATCTTCATGGTCTTGCCCTGTCCCTGAAACAGCTCCTCGATCCTCGGGTCCGGTTGCTGGCTCATCGATCATCCTTCCATAATGCAACTATAGACATAATCAAATCCGTTTGTCACGTAGAATCCGTTGACAACACAGAGTGACTCCTGCGTATAATTGTCTCACGGCACACGTATAAGCCGGTAAGAGGAGGTGGCAACGTGGCTGAAAACCCTTGGGATCTACTCGATGAGCAGCTCGAGACGGAACACGACGTCGAAGAGGAAGACATTGAGACCATTGATCCCGTGGTGCAGCAGAGACCACATCGTCTCCGTGGGGTACAACCAGTCGACCGAGCCAACCAGTTGGGTCGGTTCGACGCCAGCGATGTAAGCACCCTCGCGTGGTTCATCGGAGTCCACGGCGGCTCGGGCGCTTCAACGGTGACCGGATGGTCACGCGAAGGGGCGAATTCCGAGCACCGGTGGCCCGAACAGAGCAAGGACCCGGTGTTCTTGGTCGCCCGAACGAATACGAAGGGGCTTCGAGCCGCCCAATCCGCACTCAAGGACTGGGCCAGCGGGGAAATATCAGTCGCTGTCAGCGGTCTGATTCTGGTAGCTGACTCTCCCGGAAAACTGCCACGAATACTGCGCGAGGAAATCACCAGACTTTCCGGGCTCGTCCCGGAAATACTGAGAGTGCCTTGGGTGGAAGACCTACGCGTCGAAATCGACGCCGATGCGGTCCCCTCGCCCAGGCCCATCACAAAACTCATTACACGATTGCAGGCACGCACGCCTGAGAACGGAGCCCAGAGAGATGCTTGATTTGATCGCAGGAGCGGTGGACCTCACCCAACACGCCGGGGCACTGCTGGCCGATGTACCGGACCCGGGTCAGGGAGAGGCACCCCCTGGCTCGGAGAAGTTCACCATTGTCCTGAAGTGGGCTGTCTGGATCGTGACCGCTCTGGGCGTGCTGGGAATCATCATCATCGGCGGAAAGCTGGCAATCGACAACCAGCGGGGTCGACCGCAGGAGCACGGAATGGCCTTGGGCCTGACCATCGTGGGCTGCATCCTGGCAACGATTGCAGCCCAGGTCGTCCGGATGTTCATCTAATCGCATTCGCAGACGCAACCACCACGGATTGGAGAGACTGACCCATGGCAAACGACGCACAGAAGCAGGGTTCCTTGAAAACATGGGCGCTGTGGGTAGCGGGAGCAATCATCGCGGTTCTGGTCATCGCGCTGGTTGTCGTCTTGTGGCCCAACGGGAACAAAAAGAACCAAGCCGCCACCGAATCAAGTAGCTCAACGGCCAGTGCTTCGGCCTCCGGCAATGCAGGCTCCTGTGATGCCGGTTCCTCCGATAGTAAAGCCGTGATGAAGGATGCTCCCTCCGATACCGAGTGGATCACCACCGCATCAGGGTGGGTTGGGCCGAAGTCGGACAAGGCTGGCCCGAAGACCGATCAGCCGCTGAGGGAATGCTTTCAGCATTCACCGGCTGGTGCTCTGAATGCCTCCTATTGGTCAGCTATCCAGCTCAACGACCAGGCCACGGCACGGACCTACCTGCAAGATATGGCTGTCGCATCACCGGCCCGCGATAAGGCGTTGAGCCAGATGGACCAGGATGGTCCCAGCGGCGAGATTTTCGATCTGCGCGGGTACAAGTTCATCAATTACAAGGATGATCAAGCCGATTTGAGATTGCTGGTCTCGGCAGGCTCCAACGGCAAGAAAGCCGAGATGTCCATTTCCCTGAAGTGGGATGACGGACAGTGGAAGCTGATTGTTCCCGAGGGCCTGGATACCAGCGTCCGCCAGGTCGAAGACCAGTCGCAGTTCATTTCTTGGGGGCCGTAAACCATGTGCTGGCCGTGGCAAGTCTCGTGCAAAGTCGAGGAAACCGCTGACGGAATCATCGGTCAGTGGCAGGAACAGATCAGCAAAGGCGTCGGAGATGCCATTACGGCACTGTCGACGTTCTGGATGAAGGTCCCGACTCCATCGTTGGGAACCTTCGACCAGAACACCGGGGCAACCCAACAGTCTGACGTCATCTCGTTCATGTCTTCTCACCTGTCCTGGTTCGTGGGGCTATTGGCGGTGTTCTCCGTCATCTACGCGGCAGGGCAGATGGTCTGGACCCGACGAGCTGAACCGCTGAAAGAACTGACGAAATCACTCCTGACCCTGGCCTTGGTCTCCGGGGCCGGTATCGGTTTCATCGTCATCTGCGTGGAATTTGCCGACAGCACCGGCCAATGGTTCATCGATCAGGCACTCGGAGATGGACAAGACTTCGGCAAGGCCATGCAAACGATGATCTTCCCTGGCGGGGAAGCCGGGGGTGGCGCCGAAGCCTCCGCAATCATCATGATTGTCTTCGGACTGATCACACTGATCGGAGCCGCGATTCAGGTCGCGCTGATTATTCTGCGCGGGGCGCTGATCGTGATCCTGACCGGAACATTGATTGTCTCGTTCTCCGCGACCAACACCCCGTTCGGATCGCAGATGTCCAAGCAACATTTGAATTGGCTGATCGCTTTCATCCTCTACAAACCGGTGGCGGGGCTGATCTATGCGGCGGCGTTCAAACTGACCGGAAGTGCGTTCACAGGTAAATCAGGAGCCGAAGGCGGAGCCGCTGCGTTCCTGGATTCGATCACAGGATTGACCTTGATGGTCATGGCCATCTTGGCTCTTCCCGCGTTGATGAAGTTCGCCGTCCCAGCGGTCTCAGCTGCTGCCGGTTCCGGTGGCGGCGCGATGTTCGCCGGTGCTGCCGGTGGCGCGCTGGCTTCGGGTGCAGCGAATATCGGTCGAGCCGGAAGCAAAAGTGCAGGCACCCCAGGTGCCAGCCCCTCCGGTTCCAATACAGCCGGTTCGAAGAGCCAAAGCGGACCCTCCGATGCACCCCGAGGTGCGCAGAAAGCACCGTCGGGACCAGGTGGTGGTTCACCAGGTGGAGGTGTCGCCAGTGCAGGAACTTCCTCTTCGGCAGCTGGTGCCATTGGAGGCGCCGGGACGATGGCTGCGGCAAAGACAGCAGAAGCTGGAAAGGCCGCGGTCAGCAAGGGACAGGAAGCTGTCTCGTCCCAAACTGAGTCACCGACAGGAAGCAGCAGTGCAGCCGAGGCTTCGCAGTCATCTAGTGGTTCGGCTACCAAGGGCACAGATTCCAGTGCTGGCTCCTCGGAGACTCGTCCCTCGGGTGCCTCTGCTAGCGGATCATCGGGATCAGGTCAGAATGCCCGAGGCCCAGCATCAACAGGCAAAGCCTCTGAAACCGGGTCGAGTCAGGCGACTAGTTCCTCGGAGGCTGGGCAGTCTCCCAGCGGAGCTCAGCGCTCGACCCGAGCGGCTGAGGGTGCGACCCAGGAGCCGTCCGATTCAGGTTCACGGAGACCATCATCGTCCGTGTCCTCTGGTCCGTCACCATCCGGTGCAGGATCAACGGCGGCTAGCCGTATGAAAAGTGCGGGACGAGCCGCAGGTCAAGGTGGTCGGAAGGGATATCAAGCCGGCCGGCAGTTCAACGATCAAGTGAACAGCGAAATTAACCCGGAGGAGGGTCCAAGTGGCAGCCGCTGATACGGAATACACGGAACCGACATACGGAAATTGGCGAGTTCCAGCAAGGGCTGGTCTCGGACCGCTGTCCGTCGCTGCGACACTGCTGTTCTTCGCGGTCATTCTCACCACGATCTTCTTGTTGCTGGCCCACGTCTATGTGCTGGCGGTTCTGACCTTCGTGGTCGGGATGTTGTTCGTGGTGTTGATGTCGATTACTGACAAATACGGCGTCAGTATTTCAACGCGGTTCATCGAAAGGCGAATTTTCATGTTCAACAAACGCTTGAAACGGAACAGGTACCGGTCCGGGCCACTCTCGGCGACCGGGAAACCCAACTATTCAATTCCCGGAGTCGCGGCAACCAGTGAGATCCATGCATCCGACGCGCTGGACCGGCCCTTCGGCATCGTTCACATCAAATCGACCTCAACGTACTCGATTGCCATCGCAGTCGAGCCGGACGGGGCCGCGTTGGTCGACCAGGAATCCGTCGACCAGTGGGTAGCCAATTGGGGCGGATTCCTGAGCTCATTGGGCAGGGAAACAGGGCTCATTGGGTGCTCGGCCACGGTTGAGACTTCTCCTGGCTCGGGGCACCAGCTGCGCCAGGAAATCGAGCACTCGGTCTCGGATACGGCGTCGCCGATGGCTCGCATGATGCTCGAGCAGGCCAGCGTCTCTTACCCTTCAGGCATGGCCGACATCCGGTGCTGGGTCACGCTGACATTTGCAGCAGCACCTCGCCCAGGAATGCGCAAGCGCAAGACCGAAGAGGTCGTTCGGGACATATCGAGCAAAGTCCCTGCATATTGTGCGCGGTTGGAATCGACCGGGGCCGGTGTGGCAACACCGATGACCCCCGAAGAAATCGCCGAGACCGTGCGCATCGCCTACGACCCGAAATCAGCACGGCTGTTCGAGAACGCCATGTACGCCGAAGAACCCGTCGAGCTGAATTGGGAAGACGTCGGCCCCTCCATGCAGGAATCCGAGTGGGAGACGCTTCGACACGATTCAGGAATCTCTCGGTGCTGGTCGATGGTCGAAGCCCCTCGAGGACAGGCAACCTCGAACGTGCTCTCTGCTCTGGTCGCGCCACATCCTGGCATTGATCGCAAGCGAGTGACGATGCTTTATCGGCCCATCGACGCCGGACAAACTGCCGCGGTCGTCGAGCGCGATAAGAACCAGGCCCAGGTCAGGGCATCCAGTGGCAAAGCCCGTGCGGCAGATGATTTGCGTGCTGCTCAAGCGACCGCGAATGAAGAATCAAAGGGGGCAGGGTTGCTCTACTTCGGTTTGATTTCCTCAATCACCGTCTCGGAGAAGGAAGACCTGGAAGACGCCGTGGCCGCTATGGAGCATGACATGGGTCCCTCAGCACGGTTGCTGTTGCGCCCGTGCTACGGGTGGCACGATGCCGCCTTCGCAGCAACGCTTCCCCTAGGCGTGATGCTTCCCAGACACACTTTGTTCCCCCAGACAGCGCGAGTGGCGGTGTAATGAAAATGAAGATTCCATTCACAAAGACAAGGAAGCCCGAGCAGGGAGAAGCGGAGCAGCGTCCAGCGCGAGGTGAGAGTTTCGTTCCTGCTGCGAACCGACGCGGGCACTATGTTTCTGGCGGTGGATGGTCAGGATTGACGACTGTTCCCCGTGAGTGGCGTTCATCATCCATGCAGTGCTGCGGTCTGTGGCCATGGATCTCAGGGTCTTCACTGCCTATTGAGGGAGCGCCGATGGGACCGTGCATCACCAATGGGGCACCGATTGGGTTCGACCCGATTGCGTGGTTTGAAGCCGGAATCATCACGAACCCCTCGATGTTCGCCTTGGCTCTTCCCGGCTACGGAAAGTCGACATACATCCGGCACATGCTGCTGGGAATGAACGGGCGAGGCATCATTCCGCTGGTTCCCGGCGACCTGCGTCCCGACTACGTCGACTTGGCACGGGAAATGGGCGGGGAGGTCATCGAGCTGGCTCCAGGAAAGGGCCACCTGAATATACTCGACCCGGGCGAACTCACGGAAGTGTTGCCTGATCTGCCGGAGAAGCAGCGTGAAGAGCTGCTGGTCGATGCACATCAGCGCAAAGTCGAGCTGTGTGCCGCACTGATTTCTATTCTGCGTAAGGGCAAGGTTACGGAGAACGAGTACAACGTCCTCGACCGTGGTGTGGCTCTGCTTGAGGATACTTTCGAGGGCGTACCGGTCATCGGTGATCTAATCGACCTGATCAACTCACGTCCGGCTGCGCTGAGTGAAGTCGTGATGGATCGTGGTAGTGAAGAGATGTACAAGGACCGTACAGACAGCCTGCTTCAATCGTTGCAGTCACTGAACGGCTCTGGTCGATTTGGAAAAATGTTTTCCGAGAAGACAACAGCCAAGCTTTCGATGGATCGTCCAGCGGTGTTTGATACTTCGGGCATTCGCGACTCGAAGAAGGATGTACAGGCCGGCGCTTTGCTGGCGTGCTGGTCCACGACGTTCGCGTCGGTGAATTTGGCTGGGGTGCTGGCCGATTTGGGACGCATCCCCAATCGGCACTATTTCATCGTCCTGGACGAGCTCTGGAGAGCTCTGCGTTCCGGCCCCGAGATGGTGGATCGTATCGACCACTTGACCCGGATGAACCGCCTTGAAGGCGTAGGGCAAGCGATGATCACTCATACGGTTTCAGACTTGGAAGCGTTGCCGACCGAAGAGGAAATTAAGGCAGCAAAGGGTTTCATCGAACGTGCTGGATGTGTGGTGACAGGCGCTCTGCCTCGTGCCGAGATGCAGAAGCTGTCCGACTCGGTCAAGATGTCTCGGACGGAGGAAGAGACGATGATGTCCTGGGCTGACCCGGGCTCATGGTCGCGGGTCCGTCGTCGTCAGGACCGAAAAAAGGTCGTCACCGATCAACGAACGGGAAAAAAGCGAGCTATCAAGAGACCGCGTACGGCTCCTGGGGTCGGAAAGTTCCTTATCAAGGTCGGCGGACGTCCAGGTATCCCACTGACGGTCAAGCTGACGGACGTTGAGATCGACTCGGACGTAAACAATACGATCAAACGGTGGGAAGAGTCAGAGCCCCAGGTCCAGGTGTATTCAGAGAATGAAGTCACCAATGCCGTGCTCGATTCCGAGATCGGTGAGGAATAGGCGAGGAGAAACTCATGGGAGCACCATCTGCTAAGCGATCATCGGATACTCTCAAGCTGGTCCTGCTGTGGAGCCTGATCGGCCTATTCATCTTGGCCGTAGGCACGATCTACGCAGGCTATTGGCTCGGACGGGCCATAACCGGGCGCGAGATCCCGGAAGCGTCGCCTTTGGGTGCCGTCTTCGGCACACTGAGCGGCAAATATGAGTGGACGACTTCGTCGACAGTCATGTCCATCGTGTCTCTGCTTCTACTGGCAGGGATCGTTGTTGGTGGATGGATGCTGCTATTCAAAAAATCCCACTCCAACCGGCGAAAGGTCGACGCCGCTGGTCGACACATGGGCAACGACAGCGAAGTCGGGTTCATGATGGAGAAGCAAGCACGCAAGAAAGCCCAGCGAATGGGCGTCGAGTCTCCAGGTCTTCCCATTGCAAAGACGCTGTCCGGGCGAATGCTGTATTCCTCATGGGAGGACGTCTGCGTCGATATTTGGGGACCAAGAACTGGTAAAACAACCTCCCGTGCCGTTCCGGGAATTCTGGCCGCTCCAGGAGCGGTGCTTGCGACGTCGAACAAGCGCGACATCGTTGATAGCACCCGTGGTGTCCGCGAGGACGTCGGGGATGTCTTTGTCTTCGACCCACAGCAGGTCTCTGGCGAGGACCCGAGCTGGTGGTGGAATCCGTTGTCCTATGTCACTGACGAAGTCAAAGCACAGAATCTGGCCTCCCACTTCTCGGCAGGCAGCCGAGCCACCGGCGCCAAGGCAGACGCATTCTTTGACTCTGCCGGTAAAGACCTTCTGGCCGGGTTGCTCCTGGCGGCCGCCCTCGAGAACCACCCCATCACCAAGGTCTACGAGTGGCTGAACAAAGAAAGCAATGACGAATCGGTCCAGATCCTCAAAGAAAACGACTACATCCAGGTCTCACAGTCGGTCAACGGGGTCATCCTCTCCCCGGACAAACAACGCGGTGGTGTCTTCGGAACAGCACGTCAGATGGCCTCGTGCCTGACGAATCGTTCCGTGCTTCGCTGGATCACCCCGCAAGGCCAAGACCACCGTAAGGAATTCAAGCCCCATGAATTCGTCCGGGGACGAAACACCCTGTACTCGCTGTCCAAGGAAGGGGCCGGAACAGCTGGCCCACTGGTGACAGCGCTGACGGTGGCTACGGTCGAGGCCGCTGAGGAGCTGGCGGTCTCCGAAGGTGGACGGCTGGCGACTCCGATGGTGGCCATGCTCGATGAGGCCGCAAACGTCTGCCGGTGGGCAGAATTGCCGAATCTGTACAGCCACTACGGGTCGCGAGGAATCGTCATCGACACCATTCTTCAGTCCTGGTCACAGGGTATTGAAGTCTGGGGTCGGGAAGGAATGCGAAAGCTGTGGTCTGCTGCCAACGTCAAGGTCTATGGCGGCGGTGTATCGGAGGCCGAGTTCCTGGGCGAGTTAAGCCAGTTGATCGGCGATTACCGGTATACCTCGATCTCGAAGTCGACCTCCAAACAAGGAACCAGCACCAGCCGGGACGACGACAAGAAGGAACGAACCATGGACGTATCAGACCTGGCCGCGCTCGAACGAGGCCGGGCCATTGTGTTCGCCTCCGGTGCTCCAGCAGTGCTGACACGGACCTGTCCCTGGTACGAAGACAAGGACGCCGAGAAGATCAAAGCCTCCTTGGCAAAGTATGATCCGGCGAAACGGAGGGCGGCCGCATGACCACCAAAGAACCAACGTTCTCGGCACCAGACCTCGACGAGGAGTCAGAGGAACAGCCGGAGCTGTTCTTCTCCAATGTCGAGGAATTCGTGACGAAACATCTGATCCCCTCGTACAACCGCTCCATCGACGGAAATACTCGCTTCTGGTGCCCGCAGTGGTGGCGGCACCCGGAAGCTGTGCAGCGGCTCGAGGCGATCTGGAGAGCGTGGGAACATCTGCGACAGGACCCTTCGACAGGCATGTCGGTCTGGTGGCGGGACCATGCCGACTACCACCTTCGTGTGCTCATGGCCGGTGACGGTCCCTTCCGAGCGTGCTCGGTCGACGAGGGACACAAAGACCGAACACGAAAAGCAGCGTTCCCCGTCGAACCAGCGCCGAGGGGCCTGTTCGACCCACAGTGATCTGATGCAGTGAAGGGGCGGCCACCACGTTCAGTGGTGGCCGCCCCTTCCTCGTGTCTGGTTTATCGTTCGATTTCCTGACGATTGACCCTGGATCGTGACTGAGCCTGACCTCGAGCCGATTTACTCTTAGTTGCCGGTGCATCCTTCGTTGCTTCTCGTGCAGGATGGGCTTGTGCTTGATCAGCGAGCTTGGCCGACTCGGCGGTTTCCGCGTCGAAGTGCTGGTCGTAGAAGCTGGCACGCTGTTCGTGGGATTCAGCGGAATCCCAGGCGGTTTCGGCCTGGTCCCGGTCGGACTTGGCCTCAGTGGCTCTGGTGCTGGCGTCGGCGTCGTTTTCTGAGGTGTTCGCCTCGGACTCCTTTTCTCTTGACTCCGAGTCGTACTGATTGCCTCGTTCTTGGTCCTGGTCGCGTTGGAAGTCCTCGCGATCACGATCTGCTCGCATCTGATCGAGTCGCCGTTCCATATCAGCAAGCGACACCCCGTAGCGGGTTTGCAATTCCGAATCGATCCGTTCGCACGCGACACGTGCCTTTGGATCTTGGTCCCGCCATGCCAGGGCTTCCTCGAACGTCCGGCCCATCTCTGGGGCGGGCGTCGAGTCCCACCACTGCGACTGGTGGACCTTGGTGTATCGGTCCCGGGCTGCATCACGCCGTTCGTGAATTTGCTGCTCGGTGTCACGAGTTGCTTCGTTGGCCTGTTGTTCTCGGTCGCGCCGAGCTTGTTCGATCCGACGCGACATGGTCTCGACGATTCGTTGAGCCTGCATCATGGCGACGTTCGTCGATTCGTTGAAGAAATCGTCTGCTGCATCTCCGTGCTCACTCATGACAGTTACCTTTCTGGTGAGTTGTCTCGGGACTGATCAGGGTTCCAAGGACGTTGCGCTCGTGTTGGTCCGCCCTGAGCTGTCGAAGGTCCGCCACGGGCCTTCCAGTTGTTCATCGTCTGCGTGACCTCTGAGCCAACTTGCGACGCCGTTGCACGTCCTGCTGGCTGGAGTTTGCTCACGTAACGGGACTCGCGCTTGATCACCTCCGCCAGCTGATGGTTGGCCATGGAGTTCAGGTTTCTCGCCCGTCTGTAGTCTCCCCGTGCCTTCTCTGCATCGAACAGTGCTTCGGTCGTGTTCAGCATCTGCTTCAAGATAGCCATGCGTGCCGCGCGTCCGTTCGGATTGCGTGCAATCGCCATCATGGAAATCCAGTACCCACTGTTTGGCTTCTGGACGGAAGGTACGGATGATCTCGGACGAGTATCATTGCCTGCTGAATCTGCGAAAGTATCGGCAACCTCGCGGAGATTCCGTGCGGTACGAGGGTCGTCCTCGTGTTCAGCCCATTCGTTGAATCCGGCGCTGAAGTCAGACGCGGATTCTTCCCAGCCCCGTTGATCGTTATTCCCCGACAGGTTCTTCAGGGCATCAATGATGTCGTCATAGCTAGGAGCCCGATGAGGTTGATTCGATGACTCCTTGTAGAACCGCCAGTCCTTGTGACCTCGGTGGACGGTGGCCTTGCCCTCGTAAGCAGCGTTCCATTCATCAGCGGCTTCGGTACGGGTCTGCTCTGTCTCTTCCCATCGATTCCGCAACTGGTCGAGGCGCAGGTCTCCGCCGAGGGCTTTCTTGTCGCCAAACATGATCATCTTCTGTCCCTTGCGGGGGCGCAGACCAGCTTTGTACCCGACGATTTTGGATCGATCGTCTTTTGAAAAATACGGTTTGACGACCGCACCGGACGCGCGCAATCGGCGGACGAAGTCGCCCTCGTTCTCGGCTACGGTTGCCGCGTTTCGGATCATGCGTCGCAGTGCAACACGCTCCGGATCGTCTCGACCTTCGCGCTGAGCCTTCTCCCATTCGCCTCGCTTCCATCCTGCCCTGGAGCGGTCGGTCTTCAGCTCATCCAACCCGTACTGGCGTTCAATGCGCCGTGCTGCTTGCTGGGCTCGTGGTTGATCGTTGTGAGTCGTCGCGCGTGTACCATCAGGTCGAACCAGATTCACGGCAACGTGGACGTGATCGTTTTCGTTCTTGGACTTGCCGTGTCGGATCGCTACCCACTCGCAGTCGGGTTTCGTCCCGTCGACGAACCCCATCTCAGTCACGAACGATTCGGCGATGGATTGCCACTTCTCATCGCTGAGATCGCCCTCCGTGGAGGCCACACTCAATGAGCAATGGAAAACGTGCGGGCGATCCTTCTTCTCCTCCAGGAGCCGGTAGGGTGCGTCCAGATCTCGGACCAATTCACGAACAGAAGCCTTGGTGTCTCCGACCGTGAAGTCGATGCCAGCGTGTTCAAAAAGTATCGCACTCGATCCGCCAACGATGTGCTGATCCGTGTGTTCATTCGCTTGACCAGGACCCAGTAAGTAGGACACGAGACCGTACATCTTCTTTCCCTTGGTGATGTTCGGAATCATGCCTACTCCAGCTTGTCTAGAGTCTGTCGGATCGTGCGCAGCTGATCGCGAATCTCGTTAGTCATCAGCTCTGCTTCCATCGGGAACTCTGAGGTTGCGTTCGCATGACGAGCAAGCTGGTTCAGGTTGTTGCCCACAGCAGCCAACTGTTGCCGGGCGATCATCAACTCAGCCGCGAGGGCACGACGGTCGACCGTTGATTCGCGTGATCCATCCAGTGCAGCACTGAGCATGATTGTCTGAGCGCTGCGGCCTGTTTCGCTCTCCAGTCGATACAACGCCGCGCGCTCGACCTCGGAAACAGTGACCTTGATGGTGCTCCGGGCACCGTCGATGTTTGACCGACGCCGCTTGCGGAACGGCCGACGCCCAGCATTCGACGCTGACATCAAGATCACCTCTCTCATGCGAAGCACTTACACCAATTCATTGGTGGCCTACACACATCAGTGTGTCACCATCCGCTGGCTCCGTCCAGAGGATCAAGCAATTTAGGTTACCTAAATGTATAGCTTGCTCCGCCGGGGCACCAAATCAGGCGTTCCACGCCGGTCACGCTCCGCGTGACACACCGGTGCCACGGAGTGGCACCGGATACCAACAACCACTGGTCCGCCACAGCGGACACCACGTATCCTGAAACCATGAGCGACTCAACGAACATGATGAACACAGCTGAACAACTTGCCCAGGACAGAATGACCCACGTCCGGCGACTGATCGAGGCGGCGACCGAAGCAGACGAAGCACAGAAACGAGCCGAAGAAACACGCAAGGAATACGCCTCCGTGTGGAACGACGTCGCCGGTAAGTCATGGACCGAACAGGAACTGAAAAAGATCGGCCTGAAAGAACCAACCGCCAAACGTAAACGCGCAACACGTGGCTCACAAACAAACACCACCGCCAAGAAACAACGGGCAAAGTCCAGCGAAGAAGACACCACAAAAGGCGAAGACTCCACGGAGCACAGTCAAGCTCCCACCGAGACTGAGACCGCCTGAACACAACACGAAACGACGCCGCCGACCCACAGGCCCCCACAAGGGGCCAGGGTCGGCGTCGTCGTGCAAGAAGCCGTCCACAGACAACGACAGAACGACTCAAACCTCTATGCGCGAAGGTGACTTGTTGGCTGTGGGCGGGTGGACCCTGTGGGTCCCGTCGTCCACATGTGTGCGAGTTCCCCCGACCGCGAAGCGGTGGGGGTCGGGGGAAGTCGTGCACATGTGGTCGAGGGGCAAACCAACCCATGCGGCACCCGAGATACAAAACGGGGACCGGCACTCAATGTGCCGGTCCCCGTAAGCCCCCGCGAGATCACACGATGTCTAAGACACTACGTAGACGTGATACACGATCACGATACTCACACAGAACTCTCCAAACACTGGTATAACCTCATGAGACGCCGACTGAGCCCATACCTCCGTTCCACTGACCGTGCGATATGTCCACAGAGCCTGCTCAGTTGCGGCCTGGTTTGCCTCATCAGTTGCGTCAGCAATGGCGCCAGAGATGTCCGCGATCGAAGATGCGGCACGCGTAGCTGAAGCCGTTACTGCACCAATAAATCTACGTTCAGATGCTTCACTCATGATGACCTTTCCCCCTCTCGAACCAACGCCTTATTGAACCGCAACGATGCCGCCACATCAGTGACACGCAACTTCAATCCGTGCACGTCCACACCGTCCTTCGTCTTGTAGACATTCGGCTCAAGATCACCAGTGACACTGACACGATCACCCTTGTGCAACGACTCGTGCACATTCTGTGCGAACTCCGTGCCCCACGCTGCGCAATCAATGAAGATCGGCGGCTTGTCCTTCCATCCCCGTTCCTCCTTGTCGAAGAACCGCGCATTGGACGCGACCCGGAAGTTCGCAACTGCCTGCCCGTCCGGGGTAAACCGCAACTGCGGATCGTCCGTCAACCGACCGATCACGGTCAGACTCGTTTCATTCGCCATAACCTACTCCCTCCTGTCTCTTCTTCTCCGTTGAACCAGTCGCGGAACTCACGGGAGCAAACCGAAGTCGGGCCAGCCCCAATGCATAATCCCGAGCACCAGCACGACCAGCAGCCCCAACCACAAGCCCGGTACGAACCCTCGAATCATCCCCAGCAGTAGCTCCTGCCGAGGTGTTGCCCATTGGACGTGGGAGGGAGCGTACTCAAACGGTTCCTGTCCTTCATTCATTGATCTTCGTCCTTTCACACCGGCAGCGGATCCGATATACCGTCAACAATCATCCAAAGCACAAACCCCGCAACCGCCGCCGCGAGCACCGCACCCAGGACGACACCGAGACCAACTCCGAGTCGCCACCACCCGGTACGCGCTACCCAAATCTTCGGCTTAGCCTCATCGATATCTTCAGTCATGACCGCTCGACCTTCCCACTACGCGGCTCTCCAATCCAGAGCTGCTGCACCCTGTCTCGGGAGACGACCAATGGATCAAAGAACAGTCCTCGCTCGACCTGTCCAAGATCAACACTGTGACCCCGCAACTCGTCCACCCCGGAACGGAGCCGATCAATGGGATCGTGAAACAACATCTTCAACACCTTCCTGTTCACAGATTGTTCTCCGTACCTGTATCAACCTCGACGTCGTCCAACGCCGTCGTGACCAGCTCCTCGAGCTCATCCGGCTCCGAATCCTTGTTATCCATCCACCAACCCGCCGAGGTCACCTTCCGCGCCGGTTCCAGGATTCGCTCGTCGAACTCGTCCTCATCCAGCTGTGCATCCTCACCCTCTGTCAGATCAGAATGCGCAGCCATGATCAGCTTGTCCCGGTTCAGCTCACCCCACTTGACCTGCTTCTCCGTCCCGTCCAGGTCAGGAAGCCCCAGCTTCTTCTTCCTGTCCGCGACTTCCTCGAATAGTTGGTCCAGATCGGCCTGGCCCTGTTCCTTCTTGAAGCAGTCTGTGCAGTTCTTCGATTCCAGCCACTTTGCGAAACCGCGCCGCTTACCAGCGGGACGGTCGGACAAATCGCGGGTCTCGGTGTGCCCGCACGCGAAATCAATCTCAAACTGCGTCGGTGTTGCCATGGTGATCTTCTCCTTCTCTGGTGTGGTTCTAACGTTCGATGCCGTCGTCGGTACTGCGTCCGGCCTCGCGCCACGGTTGCGTGGTCGAGGCTTGGCCAGTCACCGAGGACTGAGCCCCCGGTTCAGTCTGGGGAAAGTCATGTGCGACCACGGAGCGCAGCTCGGCCACTTCCTCTGCCGACATACCTTCCATGCCAGCCTGCTGTTCCTGTCCCCTTGCCTCTTCCGGTTGGGCTCCATTGCGTTGCATGGATCGGAAGGACTCAACCGCATCGAGCACAGCCTCGAGATGCTGACTCTGCTGCTCAGGTGTCAGCATCTCGGGTGCCCTCGGATCGCTGGCATCGAACTCACAGACCGCGATCATCCGATCCCGGGCCTCATCCAGAGTCCAGGCTGGGCTGGAGCTGGTCTCCAGCACCGCTGCCTCGGGTCCGGCCGGTCCCTCACGGTCCGGGACCAGATGGATGAAGTCATAATTATCTTTGCCGGGGATCACCGGGGTGGTGACCTGGTACAGGTGATCACGGGCATCGCGCAGCTGAGTCTCAGCGATGAAAGCCGCCTGGGCGGATTCCATGTAAACCTCCTGCTCGACCGTTCCACCCGAGGCGATGTGCCCGTGCAGATCATCGAGACCGTCCTTGGCGTGGTTGAGGTCGTCGACGGCCACGTCAACCGTCTCGCGAATATCGTGGTACGCCTGGCCCATCTCGTCTTCGTCCGGGACGTGCTGGTGGATGCGGTGAGCTTCAGCGAACGACGCCGCGCTGTAGAGCACTTCGCGTTCGGCAAACCCGATCTGCGAAACATCCCCCTGGTTCCGAGTCTCGTCCATCCTGGCAATAGCGGCATCCAGGCCACTCTCAGTGGGGCGAATCAAGAACTGTTCCACGTCCTGCTTCGTCGCATACTCGTGCTCGCCCACATCACGACTAGCGCTGCGCTGCTCTTCTCGAGCGGGCCACGGATGCGAGACTCCAGCGGCCAGCGCCTCTGAGCCAGCGAGTGTGTACCGGCTCTTCCCGGTGGTATCTACTTCTTCACTCATGACCGTTCTCCTTGTCTTTCGTCCGTCCCTGGTTTTTATCCGCGTATTGCTCCCGCCAGTCCCGGTCCCATTCCAGGACCGTCCGCTCATCCCACCCTGAGACCGGGCCGATCTTCACATCCGGGACCGGCATCCCGCGCCGGTACAGGCTGCTGGTGCTCAGCCCGAGCAGTCGGGCAGCGTCTCTGACCGACAAATACTGATGCATCCGATTCCTTCCTCAGACTCCGGCCTTCGCCAGCGCGGCGATCTTGTCGGGTTGGAATCCCGACCAATGATCGTCATCCGTTTCAATGACCGGGGCCTGCATGTGCCCCATCGCCTTGACCCGCTCAACCGCTTCCGGGTTCGTCGCCAGATCCACGACGTCGTACTCGATGCCGTTCTTCTCTAGAGCCATTTCGGTGACCATGCACTGCGGGCATCCAGGTGTTGTGTAAAGAGTCGTGTAAGTCATGTCACTCATCCTTTCGATACCCCTCACGCTACACGCTATAGCGTGCTGCGTCTATACAAAAACGGAGGTTTTTGGAAACTCTTTTGGAACATCGTGATCTCGGCTGACCGAGTTTGCATAATCCCGTTTGCAGAAATGCGGTCCGCTGCCATGGGTTTTGACGCATTCGCACGTCCCCGGAATGTTGACCGGGGGTTGACGTATGTGGATGCCGGGGTCAACATGGGGTTATGACTGAAACCGAACAAACGGCGTGGGGCGACCCACGAACCTCGCCCGAGGCGTTCCTGGCGGCCCTCGATACTCAACCTGCTGGTTGGTCGGATGAATATGGCGGACCTGAAGGTGTGGCCCGACTGGTCAGTGAACATCAGGCCCGCTTGGCCGAGCAATCCTCACGGCTGGCAGAAGTGCGTAACGCGGCAGTAGCTGAGTTGCTGAAGACACGCTCCGGCGCGGAAGTCGGACGTATCTTTGGACTGAGCCGATCGCTGATCTCAAAAATCGCAACTCGGTCCAGGTGGGAGGACGCTCGATGGTAACCACAACACAGACTCGATTGCCTCACCCCCTGTGGGCTTCAAAAGCCACCGGCCTCCTGTGGCTGGCTGACATCGTGCTTCGCATGGCCACCATCGCCTGCGGCGCACTGATGGCCACGGCCTTGGTGCAGGCCATCGGCGATGTCCACCACGTCAATGTCGATATCCCACCGGAGCCAGCCCGGACTGCCGGGTTCCTGTTGATCGGTTTCCTCGGCTGTGCCATTCTTTGCCTGATCGTGCGTCGAGAGCTTCGGTTCCGCAGTCCTGGTGCTTTGATCGAGGCTCCTGAGCTGGAGCCGGTTGTGTGGCCGCGTATTCTTCGGCTGCTGATCCTTACGGTTTTCACCCTGTGGCTGGTCACAACACAGATTCCGCTCGATCTGCCGCTGCTGACCGCGTTCTGGAGTGCTGAAGGGTATGCCCTTGCCATCTTCAGCGCCATCGGATGCATCCGAGACTCGCTCCTGGACCGCCGCCGATGGGTAATGAACACGATGTTCGGCCTGGTAGGAATCGGCGAAGGACTGACCGTGGTCATATTGTGTCGACCGTGGCACGCTGATGCTGGGCTGTTGCTTCCCATATTCGTCTTCTGCGCTGTCGTCGCGTTACTGATGTTTATCACCGGCACCGTCTCGATGATCCGCCGTCGACGGAACACTACATCTGAGCGATTCAGCCCAATGCGTGCCGTCGATGATGCCTCTGAGGGCCTGACCCAGCTTGTCGTGGACCATTACGACTCCGGGGCCACACTGAAGACACGCGAACAGTGGACCCGTTGGATTCGTATCGGACTGGTCACTGTCGCCGTCGTGATGGTCGGCTTCTTCATCATCTCCCTCTACACCAGATGACCGTCTCCTCGACTCCAGCTCGGGTAGATTCGTGCACATGCCTTTGCCTTCTTCCCCCGATGACGCAGTGCGCCTCGGCTACGCCCGAGTCTCGACCGCCGACCAGAACGCGGACCTGCAGATACACGCGCTGGAGGAAGCCGGTTGTCACGCGATCTGGACGGACAAGGGTGTCTCTGGCACGACGATGAAACGCCCCGAGTTCGAGGCGTGCTTGAAGGCACTGCAACCGGGCAACGTGCTCGTCGTGTGGAAGCTCGACCGCCTCGGAAGGAAGCTCTCGGGCTTGGCCAGCCTCTATGACGATCTGGCTGCGCGTGGTGTGGGCATCGTGTCATTGTCCGAAGGCATCGACACCCGAACCCAGATGGGTAAAGTCATGATGCAAATGGCCGGTATCTTTGCCGAGGTAGAGCACGAGCTGATCCTCGAGCGCACTCGTGCCGGACTGGAAGCAGCACGCCGCAAGGGACACAAGGGCGGTCGCCCCCGCAAGATCAACCCGCTGCTGGTCCGGGACATTGTGCGTGACCGGGAGTCCATCAACCCTGAGACCGGTCGACGCTGGACAATCAGCGCCTTGGCAAAAAAATACGGTGTCTCTGTGGCTACGATTTCCAGGGTACTGACCGCAGAAAACGAACGGCTCGACGAGGACAGGTGAGCACCTGACGACGACGTCGTCAGTCTTTCAATGGCCCTCCGTTGCGTCTGGGTGCTTGTTCCTCGGTTCTCGTTGAGTCCTTCTGGATTCTTTGGAAGCTCGTAGTCCCCCAACCACATCCCCACCTAGCCTCCCCGTTCGGTGCCGGGGGCTTGCGACCGGGCCTGCACTGGCCCTGAGCCTGCATTATGGCCCGGTTCGGCCTGATTGCTCGTCCCGAGCTGTTGCTGTCTCGGGAAATCTGCTCGGTGCAAGGAACGGATTTCATCTAGCTCTTCACGCTCGGGACCTGCAAGTTCAGACACCCATTCCTGGAGCCGGTGTTGGATCTGTTGAAGCTGGTCAGCATCGACACCATAGACTCCGACCTCTTCGACGGTGAGGTATTCCGCACCTGCCAGAATGTGGGAGAAGTATTCGCGGTCAAAGCCTGGGTCCTGCGCTTCCACGGCGTTGAGTAGTTCTTCGTCGCTGTAGCGGCCTGATTGCCTGATCGAGTCGACGTCGAGGAAGTCACGTGGATAGTGACGCCCGTAAAGAGCACTGACCTTGCTGCCCACAGCATCATCGATATCCAGCACGGCACCGACGTCCATGTAGGCCGGTGCATGGCCTCGGTAGTCGACTCCGAAATCGACCTGTACGCTCTGCGCGTCGCGAGTGATGGTGATGTTCTTGAACATCTCGAGGTCACGACCAACCTCGACGTCGTAGCCTGTCTCCTTTAACGCCTGGACAGCTCGACTCGTCGCATCCTGAAAACTCGTGGATTGCTGCGGGTTGGTGAAAAGGTCGACGTCTTCGGTAGGCCGATTGATGATCCCGTGTTCTCGCAGTGCCCCCGAACCGGTCAGGACGAACCCGTGCTGGGACAAATTCTCCAACAACACGGTGGCAACCTCTCGCTGGAAGGCAAGCTCGTCATCCCGACTAGTCATGCTTGCCGACCCTGGAGAGCTTATCGGGGAACCTGGTTGCCCATCGCTTCCGGGTTGCTGGGGGTAGGAGCATCTCGTTCCAGACGGATTGGATGATTCTGCCGTTGAGGTAGTGGGCTTGGTCTTCTTTTGTGCCGTTGTCCATGACTTCCCGAACCAGTACCCGTCGGCCACCAATGGTCGACAGGTCCAGGGTCCGGTACGGCGCCCAGCACAGCCGTTGGGGCAGTGTAATGGTCCCGGTGGTGGGTCCTTGCAGATCCTCCCACTGGTCCACGATCTCGTAGGGCTTGGAGTCAGCGAATCGTTGCCGTGCAGACTGCAAGGTTTACTCGCCCCGATTCATCTTGTACTCGGCGAGGCCAAGTAGTCGTGGCTGTGTCTCCAGACGTGGAACTCTCCGGACCTGGGTTTTGGTCACAATAGGGAAAGTACGAGCGGTCGTCAGTTGCTGATGAAGGTCGACAATATACCTGTGCACTGTTTTTGCTTCGAGTGAGCGAGTGAGTGCTTCTGCCCAGTCCTGCATCTGCTGGTCGGTCAGTGCAGGTTCTTTGTCATCGAGGATCCGCTCTGGTACGCCACGAGCGAGTGCAGTGTTCCTGGCCTTGTTTCGGTTGTCTTGTTCATCGAAGTCCGGCGCTTGATCGGGCCGGGCCGCGTTGAGTTCAGCTTCGATTTTTTCAAGGCGATTTTTGATCGGGTTGAATATACTCATTTCGCCACCTTGGTCTTGGTTTCGGCTCCTGATTATTTCCTACCCCTGGTCAGTTTGACGGGTGGTGAAGCTTCGGGGTTTTCGTGGATATGTGCCGCGTTTGGGGATCGTTTTGTCCCACGCATCGAGGGTGTCCTGTGTATAGCCCTGTCGGTCCCCGACCATCACGTCAGGCTCGAGGGTATAGAGGCGGAGACGGCGCTGGAAGGCTGATCGCTGGATACCGAGGTATTCGGCGGCCTGCGCGGCGGATAAGTATCGCTTCATGCCTGTCGCTCGCTTCCATGTGGTGACCCAAAGATTCGGGCTGAGTGATACCCACGACTTCCGTGGGCAGAACGTGTAGGATCGTGAGCGAACCTTCTTGGTTCGCAGTCTCCGCCCCGTGGGGTGGGGCGGCCCGCCCGGCCTTCGTTGAGGATTGGACAATTTCCTGGGCGCACCTAGTGCGCATATCCTGCCGGGCGGGCTTTTTACATCTCACTCGGTGTCATAGGTCGTCGGGATCGCAGTCGTTGCCATCCCACATCCAAGCAGTAACTCGGAAAAATCCGGGTTCAAGAGGCCCCTCATTGTAAACCCGCCCCATATCTACCGGGTGACCCCCAACTTTCTTGAAACTGACCCGCAAGTCGGGCTGCCCGAGCTCGTTGATTTTAAAGAAGGCCGGTGGATCGCCTTCGTCGTCCCACAGCATGATCGCGCGGTCGACGTTATCGAATGCCGCATCGTATTCCTGGGCATTGAATGGAACCCATTCAATAGTGGCCGTTGAGCTGGTGCGGTGTCGGATGGATTCCGCATGCAGTGTCGTGGTGATCGTGGCATCTGTTGAGGCGTCCATGGTTCTCTCCTTCTTGGTTCCGCGTTGATCCGGGTCGTTGACTCCCGGAGTGAACATTCATAACAATACCGTCGGTGTAGTTATCAGGCAAGGGTGGAAACAGATTACGGAGGTGAATTTTCTGGGATTCTGAGGACGGGATCAGGCTCCAGCTTTAGAGTCCCTGGTCTTCGGCGGGGTCAAAAGGCCCCGAGGGCATGTCTTCTGCGGCTTCCTTGCTCAGATAGAGGTCGTATCCGACCATGCCGACCAGGAGTGCCAGCATGAGCACGTTCAGGACGATCCAGACGATGGTGATGATGGTGAAGCCCGGGGAGTCGAACGGTTCGGCCAGCAGGTGTGCGAACCAGTCTGCCGGTGCTGGCATGGGCCGACCATCCACGATTGAGGTATAGCCCGGCTGGGATATCCAGACTGCAATGTCAGAAAAGCCGGTGCCGATGATGATGACTATTGGCAGTGTCACCGTGAGTCCGAGGTGGGTGTCGATCCAGTCTGTGATTGAGGGTTTCATCTGTACCTCCGGGTGCGCGTTGTTAGAGCAGTAGTAGTGGCATGGCGACGGCAACGGCGAAGAGGATCAGGGCGAGAGCAAATCGTGCCCACATGCGGTGGCGGCTACTGGTTGGCCTCGCGGTCGTGGATGTTTGGGGCCGTTGGTCGTGGTCCTGGTTTTGACATAGTGGCATCCCAGGCGTCGATGGTCTCCGGTAACCATCCCCTGGTGGAGCCGATGATCGCATCCGGTGGTGGTTGTGGTCGCCGCCGGTAGAAGGTGACTTTGTGGATTCCGAGCCGTTCGGCAGCTTCGGCGGCTGAGAGAAATCGAAGCGGGTCCCTCACTTCGACAGATCCCAAACACTGATGCCGTTGCTCGGGTCGCGAGGATTACCAACAGCTTCTGCATAGATCACTCGTTGATTCTTCCCGATTCCTCGGTGCTCGCTCCACCAAGTCTGCACGATCCAACGGGCGAAGACGACAGAACAGAAGACTACGAGACATGCGCCGAAGACAACCAGCGGAATGATCGCCCAAACGGAAGAGCCTGCTGTGAGGAGTGCTCTGATGGCCGTGCATGCGGCCCAGAGAGTGATCGCGTCTGCAACGGCGAGGACCATGACAGTCGTCCACGTTGCGAAACTAGTCTTTGGCATGGCGGTTCTCCTTTGACGATGCGTACGGAAGGTGCCCCGGCCATATCGGGCAGGGGATGATCGGGTTACCGAGTCCCTACATGGGTCTCGGGTAGGGGGTATGGCAAACGCCGTCGGCACCGCAGTAACCCCAGCCGCTGGCGAACAGCAGAATAAATAATGCGGCGAGTCCTGACAGTGCAGTCACTATGTAAACCACCGTGACGAAAGTATTCCGTCGTCTCGGGTCGAGGAAGACCACCATTCCAAACCCCAGCACAGTCAGAACCCCGGTACCGATGCCTGCCCGGATCAACCACCCAGAGCCCGGAGGGATCGGCTCGCCTGCTTTCATCAGCCAAACGATTGCCAGCAGCGCGAGAGCGGATGACCAACAGGCTCCGATGGCGATGACCAGGTATCGAATCTTTGCCCGCCGCAGCTGGCTGGGCGGCTCCGCTTGCATCTCAGGGAGAAGCCCATTCATGGGTTTTTCCTCCGAGGTCATGCAGGCACCTCCTGTTCCCGTACGTTGTCCGGTGCGTGGATGTTTATCGTTTCCCCGTTGATGAATCGGTGACATGCGTCGAGGACGTCAGCCTCGTCGACTAGGGTCGTGAACCCATGCGGATCGATACGGTACCCAGCCTTGTTGTGGTCGTCTTTGACCCGTTTGCCTTGGCGGACGGCCGGCCCAATGTAACGGTTCGGGAAATCTTCGCCCCAGTCTGGGGCCTGGACGAGGGCATCGATCACGAGGGATCTGCGGCGTCGGGTATCGGTGAGGTAGAACTGCGGTTCCAGGTAGTGCGTTTCTCCACCTTGAGGGTATTGCTGTGTGTGGATGCCCATATCCTCGGCCTGATCCCTCGCCACGTCCAGGCGGATGTGCTTCGGAAGATCACCTTGAATCTGCTCGAGCACCGCCTGCAATGGTGCAAACGGCTGGACCCGGGTCGGGGCTTTCTCAGGCCCGAGCACTGGTGAACTGACGGTCCGGTCCAGGTCGGTGGCTACTTGGTCGTCTTCGCCGGGGAAGAGCTGGATTGCCGCGAGGAGATCGACGGCGGCCCCGGGTGCGTGCGCGAAATCGCGTGTTGGGCTATCGGCCGGGTCGTAATCACGGGTGGTGTCCCAGGGCACATAGGGACCGACCGGGTCGCCTCCGAAGACCACCATCATCGAGTCATCGACAATGGCTCGACAGCACAGGCCGTCCTCGGACTGGATCAAAATGGAATCCCTGACAGTACAATTCGGGTTCGCGTGTTTGCCTTCGACAGACGCGACGAGCAAGCCCTGACAGATTACGTCTCCGGCGGCGGGCACGACCGAGGGCCACAGGCGTGCCGCGATCATCTGGAGCACGAAATGGTTGTGCCAAGGAGCGATGCACCGTAGCCAAAGGAGCGGATCCAGCGAACCGCCCAGGACATCGGCGATCACAGCGTTCGCCGCTGTGGCGTCTCCGTCGGGGTAGGCGCGGCCTTTGAGCTTCTCCCTCAGATTCTTGACGATTCTAGGGAGTCCGGCCGGGGCACGGTCGATGGGTTGGCTTCGCCGCCAAGGTGCCTTCTCACGGATCGCTTGAGCGTCTTCGGGGTAGCCGAGTTCTTCGGCAACAATCATCATGGTCTCGCACAGCCAGTGGAGACCGTCTCGTTTGGTCAGTGTGGTGATTACCGGCATTCCAGAGCCTCCGCCCAATCGTTTTCGAGTGCTTCTGCCCATTCGTTGAGAGTTCGGACCCATTTTTGGGCCGGATCAGGCTCTTTCAACTCTCGCCTCATGGGTCCACCCCAGTAGGACCGATCCCGGTTCCGGGCCTCGAAGCCGTTGATGATGTCTTCCATGTCTTGGGCTGGCATGTCGGCACCAAAATCAATCAGTCGTTGAAGCATGTCGAACCAGTCGGTGATCTCGTGAAGGTGAGTCAGTGCCCCGGCTTCAGAGTCATCCTGCCAGTAATACCCGATTTGGCGGCCATACGGGCGGCCCCATCGGCTGTTGCCCCAGTCTCCGCGGCCTCGAGCATCGTGGACGTTAAGGACCTCCAACGATTGCCCCGCGGCGTTGGTGAACACTGCCATGTCCGGGGTGTGGCGGTCTTCGTCCGGGTGGTCATCGGTTGGACGCCAGGTGTACGGGATTCCGTAGAAAGCGGCCAGGTCCTGGATCGGCGGTACAGGCCCGTGAATGATTCTGCTGAACGTCTTGGTAGCAGTTGCCGAGGCATCGAGCAGGAGGGGGCGGAGCGGGTGCTTGGGAAGCTGCAGCGAATTGGGTCTGAAGCCGAGGTAGAGGCAGATACCGTCTTCGCGTGTGGTGGACAGGATCAGTGGGAAGTATCCCGGAGTTTCCGTCTGCGAGCCACGGACCCGATTGGACGTCCACCCGAGGCCTTGCAGTTCTATGCGTATGCGTTCGGCCGGTCTGTGGTTTCCTCGACGATCGAGCTGGGATGCGGCACCTAGCAGTGCACGTGTGAATGCTTTCGTGGCGAGACCTGACTTGGGTACCGGCAGGTTGATCTGCATGAGTTATCAGAGTCCTTGATCTTCGGCAGGGTCCAATGGTCCGGAACGCATCGGAGCGCTGTCTCGGTTCCGCAAATAGTATTTCCACCGGGAAAGTATGCTGCGGTCAGCGATCCCGGCAGCTTCAGCAACTCGGCGAAGTTCTTGAGCATTCTCCACAACCCGAAGAATCCCAGAATTCCGGTCGCGGGCGTCTTTGGTCGAGCCCCTGATGGTCCCGTCTGAGTTGAACAGGCCTCGGAAGATCTCTTTGCGCATCCGCTGCAGGTGTTTGGCTCGATACATTTCGGCTGTGCTGTTCGCGAAGGTGTTGAGGTGGTCTTCGTTGGTCCAGTCCGCGCCGCTGTCCTGAAATGCACGCATGATGTTGAAAAGGTCTTCGCGGTAGTCGTATCGAGTTAAGTACATGTGGCTTCCTCGCATCCGTCGCCCATCTTGCACCAATTATGTTATCGGATGTTGCATTATTTGGACAGGGTCAGCCGTTGTTGTTGGTTCGTGAGTAGCTGCTGACGGTCATGGTGGATTGGCGGGCATCCATGGCCTGATCCCAGTTTCTGGTGGCGTTCCACCACTTGATGATTTTGTAGGCGAGAACCAGGGCCATGACGATGACACCCATGATCGCCTGGGCAGAAAGTGTCCCGTAGAGCTGGGTCTGTTGTTGGTCCGCGTTGAAGCTGGGATCGTTCAGTGCGGATGCAGTGCCGAGGAACCCGAAGCCGTATGCCATGGTGCCGAACATTCCGAATCCAGTCATAGCCGTAATGGCCAGAACGAGGAAGATCAGCCCTCCCCATCCGAACACCGGCCGGTTGGGGATGCCATTGTGGATCATCTCCTGTCGCATGGCTCGTGCGTCCAGAATCCAGGTGACCACCGTGGTCACACAGAGTGCGAGTATGCCGATGAGCAGTGCCACTGAGTAGGGGTAGGCGAATTGTTCGGGCAGTTGCATGGTGAATAGGCCGAGCAAGATGCCGGAAACGATGAAGCAGGTGAGGGACCAGCCGATCAGGGTGGCCCCGATGAAGGAGACCTGACGGATTGGATCGGTTGGTGGGTCTTTGCGCCATCTCCGCCGTGCGGCGTACCAGACGATGGCTGTTCCGAGGACGAGGGAGATCAGTGAGAGTGCGATGGTCATATGGTCTGTCCTTTAGTCGATTCCGTTGTCGCAGTCGTGTTCGTTCTCCGGCCCGTGGCCGGGGTTATAAGGGTTCTCCTGTTGTGTTGGTCCGGTGGTACCGGGGTTTTGGGGGAAGTCGCGTCCGAGCAGTGTCCGCATCTGGTCGATGTCGTCCTGACTCATCCCGTCATCGGGTGGGTCCATCACCGCCGTCTGCCCGGGGGACTCCGGTCCTGTCGCCTCCGTTCCCAGGGGGGTTTGGGCACCGGGGTGCGCGACTCCCCCACTGGTGGGTGTCCTGGATTGGAAGGCGCGGAGTTTTTTGTCCAGCTCGGCGACGTTCTGGCGTGCGAGATCGAGGTCGGCGGCCTTGTCGAAGGGTTTGCCGAGGCGCTGGTCGGCATCGGCGATGCTGGCTTCCAGCTTCTCGACCCGCGTGGCCCGTTGATCGGCCTTCTCATCCAGGCCCGCGATTTGGTTCTCGATGCGGGTGATCAGCCCGCGATGCGGGTTCAGTGTCTCGTTGCGTGAGGTCTCGACGCAGACACCGGGTGCATCGGCAATGGCGATGCGTACCGGAGAGGAGCCGAGATCGCCCATGACACCGGGGCCTTGGACCATGCGCAGATCATGGCCGCCGAGATGCGCGCAGGTACCCAGGTCTGCTTCCCCGCGCAGCGGGGGACGTTGGGAGCCGTTGGTAGTGGCCCATCCGGCCAGTGCCTCGGCGGCCTTGGCCCGGTCGGTGATGGGCTCACCGTGACCGGGCACGGTCATACGGAACTTCTCACCGCTGGTGTCGACGGTGTGTTGTGCGGCTTCGCGCAGCTGTGGGATTTCTTCTTGGAGTCGGGTGGATTCGGAGACCCACCCGGCTTTGGAGAATTGCAGCGTCGACTGGTCCTGCCGGTGACCTCGTTCCAGGCGTTCGAGTTTGGACAGCTGCTGGTCGGCGTTGGATTTTTCAATCAGCAGCGGATTGCCGGTGGCCAGTGCTTTGACCTCGGCGTAGGACATGGTGGAGTCGCCGATGTCTTCGATCTCGCGGACATCGAGCTTACCCCGCATGGCCTGATTCGTGAAAGCGGATTTGCGTTCGACGGTCTGCCACATGAACGGCTCGACGGAGCCTTTGGTCACGACCTGGGTCAGCTTGACCTCGTCGTTCTGGTTGCCTTGGCGCAGGATGCGCCCGTTGCGTTGCTCGACATCAGCTGGCCGCCACGGACAATCCATGTGGACCAGGTGCGCCAACCGGGCCTGGATGTTGGTTCCGACGCCCATTTTCTGGGTGGAGCCGATCAGGACCGCGACGTCACCGGAACGGCACTGCTCAAAGAGTCTGGCCTTTTTGGCATCGTTGGTGGCTTCGTGGACGAACCTGATTTTCTCTTCCGGGATGCCACGTGCTGTGCATTGGGTTTTTAGCTCGTCGTAGAGACTGAATCGGTCGTCGGGCTTCGGTGTGCCGAGGTCGCAGAAGACGACCTGCAACGCCCCTGGGGTCGGGTGGACCTGGTCGGTCCCGGCGATCAGGTACTGATTGTCCTTGGTCTCGTCGTAGACCTGTGCCAGCAGGTCAGCGGTGGCTTCGGCTTTGGTCTTCGCCTGGCCATCATCCAGAGGTGCTTCGTCGCCGAGCAGACGCAGGTCGGCGGCGGCCTTACGGCCATCGCTGGTGATTTTCAGGGCGTTGTCGATCCGGGGATCGACTGTGCCTTTGCTGACCAGCTCGTAGCGGTCTGCCATCTGCTCGACATATTCTTTTTGCGCCTGTGAAGGTTGGACGACCAGTGTCTCGGGTGCGCGTTGTCCGTCCGAGGTGCGGGCTGCGATCTGCGGGACGGGAAGGTTCAGGTCTTCCTGGAGCTTGACGTCGCCGAAGGTATGGAACATCCGCAGCAGTTCGGGGACGTTCTGGAATTTGGCGAAGCGTTCCTTCATGTGGAAGGAATCGCCTCCGGCGACGGTCATTTCCATCTCACGGATCACGGAGCCGAAGGTCGCGGCCCAGGAGTCGAAGTCATCCAGCCCGGCCGCTTCGAGCAGGTCAGGGCGGAGGAACCGGGTCATCACGTGCATTTCGGACATGGAATTGGCAATCGGGGTGCCGGTGGCTCCGGTGATCACCCGGTCGCCGTGCTGTTGGCGGAGGTAGTCGATCTTCATGTGCAGATCGGTGGCCTTCTTCGAGCCTGCGATGCTGGCGTCTTTAATCTGGGAGATTGTCTCCAGGTTCTTGAACTCGTGGAGCTCGTCGACACAGAGGTAGTCGATGCCGGTTTCTTCGAAGGTCAGTCCGTCGTCGTGCTCGGCATCCTGGAGGGCCTTGGTCTGCTCCTCGATGGCTTGGAGCCTACGCTGGAGCTGCTTGGTTGATCTGCCCGTGTTTTCACCGTTCTGCTCGGCCCGCAGCGCGGATTTCTCGAGGTTCTCCCGCTGGATCGCGACCTCGCGATCCAGATACGCGCTTTGATGCTCGGGTGTCATGGGAATGCGGGTGAAGGCCGAGTGGGTCAGGATGATCGCGTCCCAATCGCCGGTCGCGGTCCGGGCGATAAAGGCGCGGCGGTCATCGCCACGCATGTCCTCGGAGCTGGCGGTGAGCAGTTTCGCCTGCGGATACATGCCCAGCCACTCGCGGGAGAATTGGTTCAACATGTGGTTGGGGACCACGACGGCGGGCTTGTTGACCATCCCCAGGCGTTTCAGTTCCATGGTGCCCATCACCATCTCGGCGGTCTTACCCGCCCCAACCTGGTGGAATAAGCCAACCGAGGGTTCGTTGAGCATCCGGGCCACAGCGGTTCGCTGGTGCTCGCGGGGCACGAAATTTTTGACCAGTCCCGGCAGGGTCAGGGCTTCACCGGCCTTCTGATAGTCGCGCAGCACGAGGTTGTTGAAGCTGCGGTTGTACTCGCCTGCCAGGGTGGCGGCCCGTTGTGGGTCTTCCCAGACCCATTCGCTGAACCGCTCGGCGAGGTTTTCGGCCCGCTCATTGGCCATCGCGGTTTCTTGGGTATCGACGGCCCGGTGTCCGTCCTCATCGGCTGGGTGGTAGGCGATGATGGCTTTTTGTTCGGCCATCAGTCCCAGCAGCCGGTAGGCCGGGAACTTCTCGGTGCCCCAGCCGCCACGGTTCATCCCGGAGCCGGAGTAGTCCCAGCTGGCACCGGAGACACGGCGCATGGTGGCGGTGGTATCCCCGGTGACTTCATGCAGGAAGTCGGTGTGGACGGTATCTGGAATCCATGAGGCCCCGACGCGGGCCTCGATCTCGGAGGGTTGTAGGTCGGTGGGTACGACCTCGCGCAATGCCTCGACATTGCCTGCCAGCTGTGGGTTCTCGACGGCGGCGGTCTCGGCGGCTTCGAGTTTTGCCCGGACATCACCGGAGAGATACGCCTCGCGGGTCTCTAGCCGGTTTTCGCCGGGGACGTCGAAGACGGTCTCGCCCAGCCGGTCGCGGGCAGTCTGTGGGTCGGTCTCGAGCAGATCAGCAATGTAGTCGAGGTCGACCTCGCCGGTCTGGTCGAGACTGATCGCCAGGGCATCGGCAGGTGATTCGGCGCGGGTGATCGTTTTGCGCTGCTCGAGGACACGCTCGGAGAGCAAGGCAGCGGGCACGGCGGTACCGGTCGCGTTGTCGTAGACCTCGAGGCTGGACACCAGCGGCCCATACGGGTCCTTGTTGAGTTTGGCCATGACCGGTGCGGCACGGCGGGTGATCGTACCGGTGGCGGTGGTCGATTCCTTGATCCGGTTGATCGGACCATAGGTCTCTACGTAGGCGGCGTAGGCGTCGGAGAGTCCGCGTCGGGTGGCTGCGATGTCCTCGGTATCGGTGGTCGTCTGTGCCTCGGCACTGATCAGACTCCGTGTCTGGTCGCGCAGCTGGAGCAAGGAGGAGAGTTCGGTCCGCTGGGTCGCGGGGACCTCCAAGGGCTGCTGGGTACCTTGCCGGTAGATGGTGAAGACGCCCTCGCCCTGGTCGGTGATGTGCCCATCGAGGAGGTTCTGCTCGTCGGGGACGATCAGCGGCATCGCCTGGGCATCGCTGGCCGGGGTCGGGTCGTAGAGCAGACTCTGGTTTCCACGACGGGTGACAACTCCACGAAGTCTGCTGGCCAGTACGTTGACCGAGACGCCGAAATCAGAAGATGGGTTCGAGGGGTAGATGGCGGTGTCGTTGCCGAATCGGTCCGTGGCAGGCCGGGGCGGGATGATGAAATGGCCTTCCAGTTCTTCAGTGAAGAACGCCTCGTTGAGGCTGACTGTGGCTTCCTGATCGGCGTAGGTGATCCGTTGCTGACGTGTGTGGACCCAGCCGTCGTTGCCGGGTGTCTCGTGCTCGTGCCGTTTGCGGAAGAACAGTACGTCGGTGGCCACGTCGGTACCGGCCGAGCGTTGGAAGGCCCTGTTTGGTAGCCGGATTGCGGTGAGCAGGTCGGCCTTCTCGTGCATGGCTTGCCGTGCCGCACTGTTTTGGGCATCGAGGGTGTAGGTCGAGGAGATCACCCCGACGATCCCACCGGGTTTGACCAGATCCAAGGACTTGAGGATGAAGTGATTGTGCAGTGAGTGCCGGTCCGGGTTGTGCCTCGGATCGTGGAGCACGTTCTGCCCGAAGGGGACGTTGCCGATCACGACGTCGAAGTAATCATCGGGAACTGCCGTATCAGCGAAGGACTCGGTGCGGATGGTCGCATCCGGGTAGACGGCCTGGCTGATCGCTGCGGTAACCGGATCGAGTTCGACACCGGTCATTTCTGCGCCCTCGGGGGCGGTACCGATGAAGGTCCCGGACCCGGAGCCGGGTTCGAGCACGCGCCCGGACTCGAATCCCAGATCGGTCATGGCCTGCCACATCGCCTGAGCTACACGCGGGTCAGTGAAGTGCGCATTGAGTACGGTCCGCTCTGCGGCCCGGTACTCTGCCTCGGACAGCTCTTGGCGCAGCTCTTCACGCTCGGCCTCGAACTCGGTCCGGGCCGGGTTGAAGACCTCGGCCAGTCCGGTCGCACCCCAGGAACCCCACCGTGCCAGTTGCTGACGTTCCTCGGTGGTGGCTTCCCTCTCCTCGGCCTGGATCCGGCGAAGGGTCTGGATCGCGGCGAGGTTGGCCTGGAAACGGGCCTGGGTACCCGAAGGAGCCAGATCATCCGGTGATGCCTGAATGAAGGCGTCTTCGTCTACTCCGGTGTCTCGGTCGCTTCCTGGTCCAGCTGGGCGATCCGCTGGTTGATCGCGGTCCACGTCGGGTCCGGGCTCTCGTCCTCTTCCGTCTCGAGGTCGGTCTCCCACTGATCCCTCGGCGGGGTCAGCACCTCGGAGATCACGATCTCCTCGGCCTGCTGCTTCGCCGCGTTCAGCCTCCCCCACTTGGCCAGGAAGTCCTCGGTCGGACTGTCCTGCCCCTGCAGGCTCAGCTGCAGCTGATTGATTTGTTCCTCGGCCTGGTCCGCCAGGTTCTGGAAGAACACCTCCTGGTTCTCCAGGGCTTGGTACTGGCTCGGGGTCAGCCGCTTCCAGTTGGTCTTCGCGATAGCTGCGTAGTCGCTCATCTCGTGTTTCCTCCGATTCCGGGGTCAGGAATTCGAACAGATCGGTTTGTCCGTCGATGGTGGTGGGTTTGCGACGTGCCATGTAGCGCGGGTCCTGTCGGGTTGACGTACTTCACAATCCACGTTAACCGAGCCGAGGACCGTTTAACAGAGCTTCCGATGCCTACAGTCCCGCACATGCTCACGCATGTGAGTGTGTGCGTTGGTGAGTGTGTGCGTGTGTGCATGATCAGTTTTCCATGCCGCGCCGCAGGTAGTAGTTCAGCAACTCCTTGACAGTCGAGCCAGGCCGCTTCGGCGTGGCCATCTTGTTCTCGAGGGCTTCCCTCCTGAGCCGTTCGTGCAGGTCTCCTTCCATATCCACGGTCATGCGCACGTCGGGGCGAGGCTGTGAAGCCTCTGCCGGGAAGCTGCTGGCGACACTGTTCGAGGTCCGGGTTGATGACTTCTTGTCGAAGGCGTTCTGGAGGCCGTTGTTCTTTGCCATGATGTTCTCCTTGATTAAGTGAGTGTGTGCGTTGGTGCGTGCGTGCGTGGTTATGCACGTTGCATGTGTGCTCGTAGGGCGGTCGAGAGCTCAGTGTAGACATCTTGGTATCCGGCCAGGTCCAGCTTCTGTGTATCTGCGAACCAGGCCTCGGCGATGCCGACCCGGTTGGGAATCTCGGCTTCGAATCTGACCAGGTCCATCTCATCGCAGAGCTGGGTGATCTGATCGTGCAGCTTCTTGCGCCGAGAGTGGGAAATGGTCAGCAGAACCGCCAACGGCGTATCGCCCAAAGATTGGATGGT